>NZ_CP195117.1:2790000-2876364 GCF_057365075.1 Sphingopyxis sp. 10G20-10 | reverse complement strand
CTTTCGAGAGGGGAGACTTAGCGGGGAGCCATGCGGATTGCGCCATCGAGGCGGATGGCCTGGCCGTTGAAATAGGTGTTGCGAACAAACTCCATCGCCAGACTGGCGAATTCTTCTGGTTTGCCGAGGCGCTTGGGAAAGGGGACGGCAGCGCCAAGGCTGTCCAGAACCTGTTCGGGCAAATTGGCGACCAGAGGTGTTTTGAAAACACCGGGCATGATCGCATTGACCCGAATGCCTAGGTCCATCAGGTCGCGCGCCATCGGCAGAACCAGCCCGTTGACCCCGGCCTTGGCCGAACCATAGGTGGTCTGGCCGATCTGCGCGTCCTGAGCCGCGACCGATGCGGTCAGCGTAATCACCCCGCGCTCGCCATCTTCCAGCGGCTCAAGACTGGTCATGCCCAGCGCCGACAGTGAAGCGATGCGATAGCTGGCGACCAATATGCCCTTGACCCCGAATTCATAATCCTCGGTCGACAGGCGCTTATAGCCACCACTGGCCTTGTCCCACGCCAAGGTCTTGCCGCGCCGCGACACCATCGCGCAGTGGACGCAGATGCGTTCCTGGCCCTGCGCGGCGCGTGCTGCGGCAAAGCCGTCGACCACCGATTGTTCGTCGGTGATATCGGTGCGCACGAACAGCCCGCCAATGGTGTCGGCGACCTCGCGACCCAGATCTTCGTTGATATCGAAAATCGCGACCTTCACCCCGGCGGCGGACAGCGCTTCTGCTGTGGCACGGCCCAGACCCGATGCGCCGCCCGTCACAACAGCAGCGGTGGATGCGTCAATTTTCAAGTCGATTCTCCTCTGGCCGATATATGGGGCGAATGGGACGGCTGTTCGGGTGCGATTGTCCCGGCATATAAGTCTGTCGACCCTGCGCCCGCCATGTTTGACTTTCAATCAACCGGACGTTGACGTAAACGTCAAGCGATTTTGCCACTATATGAGATGAAAATCGCGTGGCACAGCTGCGTGGCGCACAGGAGATGAACATGGCTTTCAAGACACGGATCACCGAGATGCTCGAGATCGAGCACCCGATTGTTCAGGGCGGAATGCAAAGTGTCGGCTATGCCGAGCTGGCGTCGGCGGTGTCCAATGCCGGCGGGCTTGGCATATTGACTGCACTGACCCAGCCCAGCCCGCAAGCGCTGCGCGAAGAGATTGAACGCTGCCGGTCGATGACCGACAAGCCTTTCGGGGTGAATCTGACCGTGTTTCCGACCATCAATGCGCCTGATTACAACGCCTATGCCGATGCGATTATCGACGGCGGGATCAAGATTGTAGAGACAGCTGGGACGCCCGCCGTGCGCGAGATGTGGGACCGTTTCAAACCGCATGGCATCACCATCCTGCACAAATGCACCGCCGTTCGCCACGCCCTGTCGGCGGAACGCGGCGGTTGCGATGTCATTTCAATTGATGGTTTCGAATGTGCTGGCCATCCGGGTGAGGATGATATTCCGGGGCTGATCCTGATTCCCGCCGCCGCCGACAAGGTCAAAATCCCGATGCTCGCGTCGGGCGGTTTCGGCGACGGGCGCGGGCTTGCGGCGGCGCTCGCGCTCGGGGCCGACGGCATCAACATGGGAACGCGCTTTTGTGCCACGCAGGAAGCGCCCATCCATGACAATGTAAAACAAGCCTATATCGACAATGACGAACGCGGCAGTTTCCTGATCTTTCGTCAGTTCAAGAATAGCGCGCGTGTCGGCAAAAGCGACGTGTCGGAGGAAGTCGTCCGCCGCCTGTCCCAACCCGACGCGCAGTTCAGTGACGTGCAGGAACTGGTCAACGGGGCTGCCGGGCGCGAGCTTTTGGAAAGCGGCGATATGGAAAAGGGCGTGTTCTGGGCGGGGATGATTCAGGGTTTGATTCATGACATTCCGACCTGTGAAGTCCTGATCAATCGCATCGTTGGGGACGCAGAGGCCATTATTCGCGGGCGGCTTGGCAATATGTTGGAAGCACAGGCATGACGCAGGCTCCTATCTTTGATCTCAGCGGACGGGTGGCGTTGGTCACGGGCGCGTCATCGGGTCTTGGCGCCGGATTTGCCAAAGTGCTCGCAGCAGCGGGGGCCAAGGTAGTGCTCGCGGCGCGCCGCGCCGACCGGCTCGCCGAACAGGTCGCGGAAATTACGGCGGCGGGCGGCGAGGCGGTGGCGGTGACGATGGACGTCACCGACGAAGCCTCGACCATTGCCGCCTATGATGCCGCCGAAGCCGCCTTTGGTACGGTCGACACGATCATCGCCAACGCCGGGGTCGCGACAGAGAAAATGGCGATGAGTCTGACGATGGACGATGTCGACGGGTTGATTTCCGCCAATTTGCGCGGCGTCTTCCTGACTGCACGCGAAGGCGCCAAGCGGCTCGACAAAGCGGGCAGCCGTGAAACAGGGCGTGGGCGGATCATATTGATCGGGTCGATCACCGCCGACAAAATCTATCCGGCGACATCGGTTTATGGCGCAACCAAAGCGGCAGTGCGCCATATGGGCCGCGGTTTTGCGCGCGAATGGGCGCGGCGCGGGATTAATGTGAACATCATCCAGCCGGGCTATTTCCAGTCCGAAATGACGGCAGATTTGCTGGAAAGCGATACGGGCAAGGCGCTGGTCGCGTCGTTCCCGCGCAAACGCACGCGTCCGCCGACCGATCTTCATGCGCCCTTATTGTTCCTCGCGTCCGATGCGTCACTCGGCGTCACGGGCAGCGTCATCACGGTCGATGACGGGCAGTCGCTCTAACTAGGCTGCTCGGTTCAAGGTGGCGTCGACCGTCATAATCGTGCGCCCGTCGCCGCCAAGCGCCGCCAATGTGATTGCACCGCCGACAGTCTTGCCGACCAGATGCAGCGGCTCGCCGACAAAAGCGGGGGCGGCGGCGCGCATGGAAAAATGGGCCAGCGCATTACGTCCCAACTCCCGCGCCGCAAGGTCGAGCAACAGCGTGGCAATCAACGGTCCATGGACGACCAGCGCGCGATAGCCTTCTTCGTCACGCGCATAGGGGGCGTCATAATGGATGCGGTGGCTGTTAAATGTCAGCGCCGAATAGCGCATCAGCAATGCCTCCGACGGTGTGACGCAGCGATGCCAGCCCCACCCATCGAGCGGGGGCGCGGCAGTCATGGCCGGTGGCGCGGCGGCGCTTTCTCTGGTCGGCGCGGCTTCGCGATAGACGATGGTCTGGCGCTCATGCACCGCTAGTTGGTCGCCGACATGGGTGTCATGATCGATCTCGACAAAGACAAGCTGGCCCGAACGCCCCGCCTTTTCGGTGATGGCGGCCAGCGTCGATTGCCGCGAAAGCGTGTCGCCCGCATGGATGGGGCGATGGAAGTCGATCGTGCTCGCCGCCCACATGCGGCGGGGCAGGGCGATGGGGGGCAGGATGCCCGCCGCATCGTCGCTGCGCTGTGGGTGGCCGTCGCTTGCCAGGGCTGCGGTCGGCGCGTCGGGCAGGCACAGGCACCAGTGGATCGCCTGCGGTCCGGCATCGCCCGCCTCTTCGCTATCAATCGTCGCCCGAAAGCGTGCCAACAGCGCAGGGGTCAGCACATCGCGCTGTTCCATCCTGCGTCCGATCCATGCGTCCCATTGGCTCATGATGTCGCCCTTATCCTGCGGCGCTGCAACCGCGCACCAAAGCTATGTCGATAGAGGAAACCATCCGATGCGCCAATCTAGCGTGGCGAATCGCCCTATATGATGATTCGCGGGACGCACGCACGTCCTCATTTTGCCGCGAGTTAGAGTCAAACAATTTCCATGACTCTGCGCGAATCGACAGCGACTCAACGTGGATTCGCTTATTTCATGGCCACAACCCGCAGATTCATGCCGCATTCATCTATTATTAGGCTTAACGTTTAACGACGCGCTGTTTCATTTCAGCACATCGGGCCAAATCCCGCGACGACAGCCTGTTGCTGTTAACCGCTATATTGCCCAGATCGGCAATGTTTTTCGCACGTTATGGGCATTGAAGGAATCGCGTTTCGCGCACTTATGTCGTTTTTTGGGTGTGATTTGGTTTAATTTAATATACTAACATTGTCTTAACGGAGGGAGTGAGTCGGGTCGCAGCTCTCTCGGGCATCTAAATGCCCCAGGCTTCTAATAGGTAGCCAACCGGCGTTAGGTTTTTTTGGGGGGAACGAATGCGATTCCTATTTATTGCGCTTGCCGCGGTGGCTTTTGCTGCGCCCGCAAGCGCCAGTGAAATCGAAAATGTCCGATCGCTCGACATCGCGGTCAGCGGAGCGATCCGCCAGCATTGTGCGATTGGCAGCATCGGCGACATGGATTTCGGCAATCTGGAACGGCGCGGCCTGGGGGCTCAGACGCGGGTGGCGTTCGATTGCAATGTTCCCTTCACCATGACGATCAAGGGCGCGACCGGCGCGCTCACCAACACCAAAATGCCCAACGGCCAAGGAGCCTATGGCGGTTCACTGCCTTATTCCTTGGCCGTTCAAATGCCGGTGCGTCACCCATCGACACAGATGGTAACGCGCACTTTTGGCAGCCGCCAGCTTCAGGCGGGCGGCATTATTTCCAGCAACGGCGGCATCGCGACGGACGGAATGTTTCTGTCGGTCGAACTGGGCATGCCCACGGGTGAGGCCGGGCTGTTGGCTGGCGACTATTCGGAGACGATCACGATTACGGTCTCTCCGATCTGAAAAATCGCTCGCGGGGTTTTTGCGAGCGTTGGCCGAAGGAACAGGCACCGCTGTTTCTCCGGTTCTTCAATCACTCGGTGCAGTTAATCCGCATCCAACCCTTTAGGGGCGGGGCGGTTTACAAGAGGGAAAAAGCTATGAAGAATATCCTTTGCGGCAGTGCTGCCGCTATCGCGCTTGTTGCCATTGCGTCGCCTGCTGCGGCGCAGACGAACGAAACTCACTATGCGGCAACTGTGCCAGTTCTGGGACTCAACATCACGTCTGAGAATCCGGGCGCGGGTGAAACCATTCTGTGGGATTTGGCACGCGGCTTTCTTAATATCGGCACGCGCTATACAGCGGAAGCTTCTGCGCCTGGTGACAGCGAAGCTGCAACCCGTCGCGTAAATGTTCGCTTCCGTCTCCACGGCACGGTCAACAAGGATTGCTCCTTCTATGCCGGCAACAACTCGAGCGCCCGCAACATTGATTTTGGCACGATCGGTGTTCGCACCGGCGACAATGAAAATGTTAACCGCGCTTTCGAAATGGTTGGCCCTGCGACTGCCAACATCGAGACACTGACCGCTGGTTGCAACACCAACAATGTTGTGGAAATCAATAAGGATAATGCTCTCGGTCTCGTGAACAACAATCCTGGTGGTTACGACAGCAACGAATTCCAGGCGAATATTCCGTACCGCGTGCGTGCGGATTGGACTGGCGTTACGAGCCAGTCTGGACCGTCTGCAGGTTCGCCGCAGAATCTCAGTGTTGGCCTCAACAGCTCCACCGGCACCAGAAATCAGGGTGCGTGGCGTTCGTCGATGGACATCACCATTACGGCCCCGGCCGTGACGGGGAAGGGCCTTGTTGCAGGTCGCTACTCCGGTCGGACCACGGTCACGCTTCGCGCGATCTAAAAGTCTGAATTGCTAATGTGAGGGAAGGGGGAAGAGCAATCTTTCCCCTTTCTTTACCTAGGCTTTAGGTTATGATTCTATCTAAGGGGCGGGGGAATATGATGATATTGACCAAATTGCGGCGGTCTGCGCGCGCGTTCTTGGCAATTTTTGCTGCGCTTGCCGCCCTTATCGCTGTGGTCAGCCCGGCCCTTGCCATGCGTGTGTCACCGATGGTGGTGGAAATGGAATCGCAGGGCAGCGGAGCCATTGCCCGTATTGAAGTCCAAAACATCAACAAGGGCAATTTGGCCTTTGAAACACGCGTCTTTTTGATGACGATTGACGCCGACGGCACGATTCACGAAACACCGGCAGACGATAAATTCCTGATATTCCCGCCACAGGGCGTGCTGCCCCCCGGTGGACGTCAGGTGGTCCGGCTGCAATGGGTCGGCGAGCCTGATCTTGCGGCATCACAAGCCTATTATGTGTCCGTGCAACAATTGCCCGTCGCGTTCGAACCGACGACGAGTGATAATCTCGATGCTCAGGTGCAAATTCTCTATAACATGCGGGCCTTGGTCGTCGTGGCGCCTCCCGGTGCAAAGCCGGATGTAGAGGCCAGCTCGGTCAAACAAGTCATGTATCAGCCGCCCGCAGAATCCGGTTCGGACAAGCTGCCGCCGATGCAGGACGGGGTGGAAATCACCCTGCATAATGCGGGCCGCCGCCATGCGATGATGTCGAACTTTGGCTGGCGTCTGGAAGGCACCGATACCAACGGTGTAAAGTTGCGTGTCGATATTTCTCCTGAAGAGCTTAATCGCGCCGTGGGCACAGGCTATGTGCCTGCGTTGGGCGACCGGACCTTCCGCGTTCCGGTTCCGGGCTTTAATCAAGACCCCATCCGATTGTCGTTTATCCAGTGAGGTTGGGTTTCGCCCTTTGTTCGGTTGCCTTGCCGGCTCTATGGGTTAGCACCGCCGCCGCTCAGGAAACGATTATGTTGCCGCAGAGCAGGCCGCCTGCGACGCAAGCGCCGCCGGAATCGGCTCCAACGACGATTCCGCTGCCTGGCCAGCCTGGCCCGGCTCCAACGCCAGAGCCGACGCCGTCCACCACCTTTCCGCAGGTGCCGATCGGCGCCCATGGCCGGCCCGACATCAATCCCTATGACCGCGACATCGATATGACGGTGCCGCTGACCTTTCAAAGTCGCAGTCTGGGCGAGATTCCGATGCGGTTGACGGCCGATGATCGCTTCCTGCTGGAATCGGCGACCTTCATCCGCCTGATGCGACCGATCCTGAACGATCCTGCACAAGCCGAGTTAACATCCCATTTGGATGGGCTGACGAGCTTTGGTCCCGAGAATCTGGATCAGACCGGCGTCCAGCTCACCTATGACCCCAGCACTTTGGCGGTGGTCGTGGTTGATGTGTCCGCTGAACAGCGCGCAGTGCAGGATCTTTTCGCGCCGCCCAAAAATGACCAGAATGAGGTGACGCTGCAACCTGCGGGCTTTTCGGCTTATCTCAACCTCAACGTGACCGAAACCTATGTTTGGGAACAGGGCGGGACAACGCCGCCAACGATCAATTTTGACGGCGCGATGCGGTTCGGTCGTGTCGTGTTCGAAGGCGATGCCCATTTCAGTCAGCAATTTGGTCTGGGCGGCGACAAATATAAGTTCGAACGCAATTATGCGCGTTTGGTCTATGATCAACCCGAAGATTTCCGGCGCTGGTTCCTCGGCGATCTGGACCCCGAAATCCGCGGCCAGCAATCCTATGTCCAGATGGGCGGCATTGGCGTCTTGCGGCAAAAGCGGCGCTTTAATACCTTTCGGTCCGCCATATTGCAGGCCAACCGCCAGTTGATCCTGCAACGTGAATCCACCGTGCGCTTTTTGCGCAACGGCACCCTCTATCGCGAATTGCGGCTCCAGCCGGGACGCTATGACTTCGCTTCGCTACCGCTTGTCGCGGGCAGCAATGATGTTGATATTCAAGTCACCGACAATACAGGCAGCATCCAGAATCTGTCCTATCAGCAATATCTTGATCCGATTGATCTTGATCCCGGCGATTTTGAATATGGCGCCTTTTTTGGCCCGACCAGCCAAAGGTTCGGTGGCGCGCCCGACTATCGTGGGCCGCTCGCCTTCACCGGTTTCTTTCGCAAGGCCTTCCTCAATCGTCCGGCCGTGGGCGTTGGCTTGCAACTCAGCGAAGATGTGCAGACGCTGACCGGACAAACCCAGTTTGTGCTTGGTAACGGCAGTCGCGTCCTGCTGGATGGAGCAGGCAGCAATTCCAAGACTGCGGGTCAGGGCTTCTCCGCTGGCGTGAACTATGAATATTATGTCGACCGGGGCGGCCTCGCCGACAATTTCTCGGTCCGGGCGGATTATATTTCGCCTAACTATGCGACGCTCGGTAATCCCGACGCGTTCAATTCCACCTCTTTCTCGCTGTCGTCGCAATATACACGTCAGTTCAGTTTTCGTATTCTTGCCACCGCAACTGCATCCTATCTGAAAGGTCGGGGCAATATTCGCGACAGCTATCGCGTCGGTGTAAACACGCTTTATCGCCTAGACCGGAAATGGTCGATCCGCGCGGGCGTCGACTATGCGAAATTCCCATCTGCCTTTTCCAATAGTGGCGGCTTCAGCGTCAATATCGGCTTGGTCTTCCAGCCCGATTATCGCCGCCGTGCCGAGGCGCGGTATGAAAGCCGCGATAATCTGGGTGAACTTTCCTATAATCAAAGCGGTCTGAACCAGTTGAATAGCGTTGGATTTGGCGGCATAGTCTCGCGGTCGGACGACAATGTGCGCGCGCAAGGTTATGCGGCCTATTCGGGCAATCGCTTCGATGCTTTCGCCAGCCACGCGACCTTTGGGCCTAGCCTGTCGGACTTCAGCCAGGTGAATGCTACGACCGTCCGTGTCGGCACCACGCTGGCCTATGCCGACGGCATGTTTGGTGTGGGTCGGCGGATTAATGACAGCTTTATGTTGTTGGAACCGCACAAGAATCTGGGCAAACGTACTGTCGTTGCCGGGCAATCGATCGCCGAGAATAATTATATCGGCCGCAGCGGCGCCCTTGGCGCGGCAGTGAACAACTTCTTGGGGTCCTATGCCACCCAGTCGGTGCAATATGATGTCGAGGATCCGCCGACGGGTTATGACATTGGCCCCGGCGTTGTGCGCGTTCACCCCCCGTACAAGAGCGGCTATGCGTTGCGGATTGGTACCGACGCTTTTGTCAGCGCGATGGGTACGCTCGTTCGCGGGGCCGATAATCCCGTCGCTCTTATCGGCGGACGCGTAACACTTCTTGATGTACAAGAGGGTGAAAACCCGCAGCCGAATCCCTTCTTTACCAATTCGGTCGGGCGCTTTGCTATATCGGGCCTTCTGCCGGGTCGCCGTTATCTGGTGGAAACATACGGGCCTAATGGTACGATCGACCGCAGCTTTGAATTCGCTGTGCCCGCCGATTCCGACGGCTTAGTCAAGCTCGGGACCGTTCGGCCGGGCACGAAACATTAGGAGCCATCGATGATGCGTCCATTCCTCTTTCTCGCCGCCGCCCTTGTGGCCGGACCCGTGCTGGCACAGGCACCGACCGGCAGCGCGAGTGTGCCGGGCTCCGATTGCATCATTAATGTGACCGCCAGCCCGTCGAGCTGGCTGATTCAGGGCTATGATCCGTTCGGCGGTTCGCTTGCCGAGGGTACTTTTGGGGTGACCTTTCGCAATGACGGAACCACAGATTGCCGTTTTGCCCCGACATTCCAGCTCGATCAGCCGCCCTTTGGGCTGTCAAAGGGGCAGGGCAAACGGATCGGCTATGCTCTGATCAACCTCACCGATTCTCTGGATGTAACGCCGCGTGCGGGCCGGTCCCTGCGAACCGCCCAACAGCGTCAGATTTCGCTCTCGCCGCGTGAATCGCGGACCTTACTCTACAAACTTGCCGCCGACCCCGATGATGTGCGGCTCGCCGGAACATTTACGCAAGATGTGACGCTAGAGGCTCAGGACAGTGTTTTTCGGTCTTATGGCGGCACCCGACTGGTGCTTGGCATCAATGTCTTGCCGTCGGCCCGGATCGGGCTTGCCGGTGCGTTCACGATGGATAACGGCCACGCCGTTGTCGACCTTGGCGAGCTCAGGAGAGGACCCGCACCCGTTCCGCTGCAACTTCGCGTCAACAGCACTGGACGCTATGATATCAGCGTGACGTCCCAAAATTCCGGGCAGCTTCGTCTGGGTTCGAGCGGATGGTTTGTCCCTTATTCGATTGCGATCGGCGGCAATTCGGTCAACCTTTTGGGGCCGAGTAGGCTTTCTGGTCCGACCGAATCCGGGTTTCGCCGCGATTCTTTACCGATCCAGTTCTTCATCGGCGACGTTTCCAATCGTCGCGCCGGAATTTATAATGATACCATCTCCATCTCGGTGACCGCGCGATAGGCGGCACACGATGGTTAACGGCGCATTTCCCACGTTTTTCTGGGCTTTGGCTTAACTGAATTCTTAGATTTGCGAGCATAATTATCATCCCAAGTTTCGGCCAACAGGCGGGAAGGGTGACGGATGATAAGAAAATTTTCGCTCGGTATGGCGAGTGTAGCGCTCGCAGTGTCTCCAACGGCTGCATTGGCAGCTTCGTTCGGATATAATCTTCATCTTGTCGTGGCTGTGCATTGCACCGTCCGGCAACAAGGCATGGGCTATGGCGCCATCAGCGGCGACGCTGTCTCGCTGGGAACATTCCGCGAATATTGCAATGCTCCCGCTGGCTATAATCTGGTGGTGAACTATGCGCCCGGATCGTTGCAGGGAGCCAAGATTATCGCGGGAAGCGATGAAATCATACTCAACGGGTCCGGTCAGGCCATTCTCAGCCGCGCGACAGGGCCTCGCATCCGGGAACGCGTCATCGCGGCCGTTCCAGGTGAAAACGGGTTTGACACCGACCGGTTAGAGCTGTCGATTATCCCAGCTTGACGCCTTGGGTGTCTGCGGCCTCACCAGCCGCTCCTGAAACTGTCCAACAGGATGTGCGGCCGCCGCTCTCCTTGTTCAAGCAGGGTTGGTATGGTCGCCGCAAATTTCACTGCATCGGTGAACTGCAGGCCGCGCCCGAGTCCAGTAAAGATGGCCTTTGCTTGAGTATCCGGTGCCGACACCGGTGGCTTTCTGATCGCAAATGTCTCGGTTGCCGTGTGAAGGGTCTCGACGTCGGGCGACACAGGACTCGGGACATCAGTCACCACAGGCGCGCCGCTGCCTTGAATCAGGACATTGATAACACGTAATATGTTTCTTGAAAGCGGGACATATTGCAGGAAACTCTGCTGGTCTTCTGCGTCACTTGCAATGCTATCAATCAGTACCGGAAATTCCAGCCAATGTGGCTCTGGAAAATTGAAATCGCTTTGGGTCACCGTGCAATTTGTGAGCAGTGGTGACGCATTGCCGGGAGCAAACCGCAAGTCGAGGACAAGATCAGCGGTAATCTTCTCTCCGTTAACCAGCGTTATCGATGCCGCAGATGCCTCTGTGACTTTTCTTCCGGGGAACAGCCAGTCCATCGGTGATGTTTCGAGCAATTCGGCATAAACTTGTTGCGGAGACACAATGGCAACATTGCCATCGCGTTTTTCAATTTTCTCTGGGGTCGAGAAATAATAGGCGCCCCAGCGGCGAACGATAAGCGCCTCGATGGTCGGTTCGAATTCCGACAATATGTCGCTTTCAAAGATCGGCATGATGAGGTTGCCGCCAAATTGCGGCTCCTCGCCTATCAGAAATATCTCCAGGTCGGGAAATCGCTGCCTGATCGCAAGCATCGTCATGCTGCCAATCAGCCCGCCACCGATCAGGATGATACGATTCAGATCAGAGGGAGAGGGCATAGGTCGGTCCGCAAGCTAGATAGGGCGAGAGATGCCTGAACGCCAAAGCGTAACACAATGCGGCAGTGCAGGGAAATGGCCCAAAACTGCGCTATATTGAGCAGAATTTTGAGCTATCGGCGTTGGTAGCGAAAGTACCAGACCTCGTGGCCCAACCTTCGGGCCTTGGCCTCGTATCGGGTTTCGGGCCAGCCGCTTGGGCGTGTCTGAAAATCTCTAGCGTCCTTGGCCAGCCATTCGAATTGCGCGCGATGCCGCCGCATAATCATCAGCGCATGTTCGACATAGATGGGATGGTCGGTGCCAAAACGAAATTCGCCGCCGGGTTTGAGTTTCGCTGCGATCAGGTCGACCGGGCCATCGTTCATCATCCGCCGTTTGGCATGTCGCGCCTTTGGCCAAGGGTCGGGGTGGAGCAGATAGGCAAAGCTGAGACTTTGATCGGGAATGCGGCGCAAAACTTCTAGCGCGTCGCCATGGTGGATGCGGACGTTGCCGAGCGGCGGGCGAGCGCCATGATCGCCCGCGACATGAACCAGCGCCTGCGCCACGCCGTTGATAAAGGGTTCGGCGCCGATGAAACCATGGTCGGGGAGCATGTCGGCGCGCGCCGCCATATGTTCCCCGCCGCCAAAACCGATTTCGAAATGCAGCGGACGCGATTCACCGAAAAGCCGCGATGCGGTAACGTCACCATCGACGGGTACGGCAATTTTCGGCAGCAATGACTCGATCAGTTCTGACTGGCCGGCGCGCAGGGCTTTGCCCTTGGAACGGCCATAGAGTCGGTTGATTGTGGTGGGATCGCCGGATTTGTTTGCTGTCATGGGGATGTCGCCTAATAGTCGGGCAACGCCCGTGCAAGTTATCTAAAGGCGTCGAAGGTTTTACCAGAAATTCAACCTTTGTTTCTATGTGCCAATTCATGATTGGTTCGCTATCCATGTTATTGGTCGTCCCAGCCCTTTTTCTGCTGTTCGCGGCGGCCTTTGGCTATGTGTCATGGGTTGAACCAACGGCGGTGGCGGCGCGCTGGTGCACTGGTGCTTTTCTGGTGGCCAGCATCGGCATGACCTTTAACAGCCTGTCGGACATGTTACCGCCAATGTTTGGTGTTGTTTCCTTTGTCTGCCATTGGGTCGCTTTGCTCCTTTTCATGCAAGGCTTTCTCGCGCGGCATCGGGATCGTTTGCCGTGGAAAACATCGGGCGCGATCATGATCGCCGGGTTGCTGGCGCTGCTCCATTTCACCATTGGTACGACCAATAATGTCTTTGCCTGCACGGTGGTGCTCAATCTGGTCGCGGTTCTGCTGCTTGGCAGCGTGATCTTTAAAAGCGCCCGCTATCGCGCAACCCAGCTCGACCGCGTTATCGTCGGGCTGAATGTCGGGATCACAGCCGCCTATATGGGGCGTTTGGCTTTTGTGTTGATCGCCCCGGAAGCGGTGGGTGCCGATCTGACCAGTGACATATCAACATATGAGATCGTCTTTTACTTGCTGAATTGCCTGACGGCGGTATCGGCGGCGCTCATACTTATGGTCGCTGTCGGGTCTGACATCATCGCCCGCCACATGCAGGAAAGCCGCGTCGATACGCTGACCGGTATTGGTAATCGCCGTGCGCTGGCTGCCGTTATTGAAGCCGAACAACAGGAGATGTTGATCGGTGCTGCGATGATGATCGATATTGATCATTTCAAGCAGATCAATGATGATTTTGGCCATAGTGTCGGCGATGACACTTTGGTTCAGGTTGCCGGACTTCTCGCCAGCAAGGTTGAGGGATTTGGCCAAGTCATGCGCGTCGGCGGCGAAGAATTTGCGATACTGATCTTTGCCCAACAGGCCGGAGCAGCGGCGGCACTTGCCCAAACAATGGCGTCGGCCTTTCGAGATTTCGAGATCAAACCGAAGCAGCATTCGCTGCGAATTACCGTCAGTATCGGGCTAGCTCGGCGAATGGTCGGCGAACCGATCAGTGCCCTGCTGAATCGCGCTGATGGCGCTCTCTATCAAGCTAAGGAAGAGGGTCGTGATCGCGTGATTGCCGCACAAAATATTGCCGGGAATCCCGGGCCGGTCGATCCCATTCCAAAGCTTGCAGGCTTGGGCTAAGCGCCGCGTTTAGGCGAGCGCAGCCTTCAACTTGTCAACCAGGTCGGTGCGTTCCCACGGGAAAGACTCACCGTTCGCGGTGCGACCAAAATGGCCATAGGCGGCGGTCTGGCGATAAATGGGTTTGTTGAGCCCCAAATGGGTGCGGATGCCCTTGGGCGTCAGCCGGACCAGCTGCGGAATGACCGCTTCGATCCGGCCTTCCTCGACCGTTCCGGTACCGTGCAGGTCGACATAGATGGACAGCGGTTCGGCCACGCCAATCGCATAGGCCAGTTGGATCGTGCAGCGGCGCGCGAGGCCAGCGGCAACGATATTTTTGGCCAGATAGCGGGTAACATAGGCCGCCGAACGATCGACCTTGGTCGGGTCTTTGCCGGAAAAAGCGCCGCCGCCGTGCGGGCTGGCGCCGCCATAGGTGTCGACGATGATCTTGCGTCCGGTAAGGCCCGCGTCGCCATCGGGACCGCCGATTTCGAACCGGCCCGTCGGGTTGATATGATAGACGGTGCTGGCTGTAATCAGCTCGGCAGGCAAAATGTCGGCCACCACGCCCTTCACATAGTCGCGCAATTCGGCATATTTCGCCTCATCACCCTCATCATTGTGGAAATAATATCCCGGCGCATGTTGGGTTGATACGACAATCGCGGTTGCCTCGACCGGGCGTTCGTTGGCGTAACGCAGCGTGACCTGGCTTTTGGCATCGGGCTCCAGAAACGGAGCCTTGCCCGATTTGCGGTCGACGGCCATGCGTTCCAGAATCTTGTGGCTGTAATCGAGCGTCGCAGGCATCAAATCGGGGGTTTCGTCCGACGCATAACCGAACATGATACCCTGATCGCCAGCGCCTTCGTCCTTGCTCTCATTGGCATCAACGCCTTGTGCGATATGCACCGACTGGCCGTGGAGGTTGTTCTGAAGGACCAATTTGTCCCAGTGAAAACCATCCTGCTCATATCCGATTTCGCGGACCGTTTTGCGAACCGTTGCCTCTATCTCTTCGAGAGCGCCATCGACCCAAGCGCCGTTTTCATACACGCCCTTGCACCGGATTTCGCCTGCCAGAACCACCAGCTGTGTCGTCGTCAGCGTTTCGCACGCGACGCGCGCTTCGGGGTCCTTGGACAGGAACAGGTCGACGATGGCGTCGCTGATCTGGTCGGAAACCTTATCGGGATGACCTTCGGACACGCTTTCGGACGTGAAGAGGAATGAATTGCGCATGGGGAGCCTCAAATAACAGATATAAAGGATGCTTTATGTGAGCGCCTGTTAGCGACCCCGGCGGCGAATGGCAATGGCTGCGAAAAGCAACAACAGAGCAAATGTGACCGGCAGGATGTTGCCATAGCGGGCAAAGAGGGTCGGCGGATGGGGAGGGGGCAGATTGGTGTCGATGCGGCCCGCCACATGTTGCGGGATAGATTCAAGGACGCGCCCATCGGCGTCGATAACGGCGCTGATTCCGGTCGGGGTTGCCCGCACGACCGGCAGGCCTTCCTCGATAGCACGTAGCCGGGCCTGCGCCAGATGCTGCGGGGGTCCCCATCCTCCGAACCACGCATCGTTCGATGGGTTGAAGATGAAATCGGGGCGATGCGTGCGGTCGACAACCTGTCCCGAAAAAATGATTTCGTAGCAGATCTGAATGCCCGCTTTTCCGAACCGCCCGAGGTCGAGTGTGCGGGGGCCGGAACCCGGCCAGAATTCCAGATCGCCCGGGGTGAGCCGCGACAGGCCGATCGCCGACAACAGCCCTCGCATCGGCAGATATTCGCCGTAGGGGACAAGATGCGACTTGTCATAGCGCGCGCCGAGCGAGCCGTCAGGATGGACGATCATCACCGCATTGCGCGCGCCGATGGCTTCGCCGGTTTTGGGATCAAGCTCCAGCTTGAGCGCGCCGAGTAGCATCAGGTCATCGGGCCGCATCAAATTGGTCAGCCGTCCGCGCGACTCTGCCGGCGAGCGGTCATAATAGACGAGCGGATAACCGGTTTCGAGATAGTCGGGGATCGCTGCTTCGGGCCACAGGATGAGGCGTGGCGGGGCGTCGACGGGATCGCCGGTCAATCGCGCGAGCTTGGCGAAATTGGCGTCGGCCTTCGCGCCGACCCATTTGTCCTGTTGCCCGATATTGGGCTGCACGACGGTGATGGGGACGCCCGATGTAGGGGAACTATAAGCACCGAAAACTGTGTCCAGCAAAGCCGGGAATAAGTTTGCCACAAGGACGGGTGCGAGAAATACTATCGCAAAGCCCAGCCCGACCATCGTTCCGGACTGGGGCCGCTGCAATTTCTTGATGCGGGTTGCGGCCATAATCGCCCAACCGACGAATGCCGCCAACAGGATGACCATGGCGCCGAAGCCATAGGTGCCAATTGTCGTCAGAAAGACATTGGGAAGCAGGGTTGTGGAGAGCGAGGCCGCGAGCGGATTCCACGCAAAGCCGCTGAACATCCAGCTGCGGAGCCATTCGGTGAGCACCCAAAGGGCGGCGAAGGCGATGAAGTAGGAGAGCTTCGTCCCCACATGGGCAGGGTCGGTGCGACTGGCGAGCCACCATGCCCCCCACGCCGCCAACGCCGGATAAACCGCAAGATAAAGCGCCACCACCAGCACCGCGACCCACCCCAGCCATGCCGGCATCGCGGCCTGATAGGTGAAGGATGTGGCGATCCAATTGAGGCCCAGCGCGAAATGGCCAACCCCGAAAGCCCAGCCGATCCCGACTGCGCGCCAACCGCGCGGTGATCGCGCCACCAGCGCCATCCACGCCGCCAGAGCGATCAACGTCAGCGGCCACAGATTGAGCGGGGCAAAGCCCGTCGCAGAAATCAGGCCAAGGCCAAGTGCGGTCGCCTTTGGAAAACGGTCGGCGAACGTGGCGATGCGGGAAGATATGCGGGTCACGCCGCTGTCTTAGTCGTCATGCCTGCTTGCCGCAATTGGCTTACCAAAGGGTGTGGTTGTGAGGAGATTTGGCCTGTAAAGAGTGGCGACGCAGTCGCTTGTACAAGAAGAGTGAGCCGATAAGCATGACATTACGCCCGTTTCATCTTGCCTTTGCCGTCGATGACTTGGTGGAAGCTCGCCGCTTTTATGGTGGTATATTGGGCTGCACCGAGGGACGCAGTTCGGGCCAATGGGTCGATTTTGATTTCTTCGGCCACCAAATTGTGACGCATCTCATCGTCGGCGGGGGCGATGCGGGCAGTAATGCAGTCGACGGGCACAAGGTGCCGGTGCCGCATTTCGGAGTGGTGCTGACGATGGATCAGTTCGATGTGCTGGCAAAACGGATGGAGAATGCGGGCGTCGCCTTTGGCATCGCGCCCTATACGCGTTTTGCGGGCGAGGCAGGTGAGCAAAAGACGATGTTCGTGCGCGACCCGGCGGGTAATGCGTTGGAGTTCAAAGCCTTTGCCGACGATGGGATGCTGTTCGCGCGTTAGAAATTGCGGCCGTGCAATTGGTGCATAGGCGGCATCAGAACATATATTTCATCTTGATCGCGACGCGCGTGTCGCCCGTCACCTTGAACGCCGCCGATTTAAACTTGGGCGGTCCGGTGACCACTGCCGGATTGTTGGAAAAGCCAAAGCCCTCTTTGGGAATGAACAACGCCTTGTCCATTTTGCGGTTGCTGTTTTCATCGTGCAGCAACGCGATGGCATAGGTGCCGTCGCGCGGCAAAATGACCTGAAAATCCTTTGCCGCCAGCGCCGTGACGGTGATTTTCGCCGCCTGCGGGTCTTTGGAACAATCGGGGAAATATTTGGGGGTCGCGGTGACGCATGTCAGGACATTGCCCTTCATGCTGCGCAGGCCGGTGACGCTGATATCAAGGCTGGGTGGCGGCGCGCTCGCTGCGATCAGGCTGGCGCTGAAAATGGCCAAGACCAAGGTCGGTGCCACAGACTTTATCCCAGAAGCGAAAATAGAGACCATAATTTCCCCGATACATGTCATGATGTTTCTGGTGATGCGTTGCTGTTATCAGTCCCCGTCCTAACAGCCCGTTAACCATGATCCGCGGAAACATCTCCCAGCCCATATGATTGCTTACACCCATTATCGTCATGATAGCGAGAATAATGCCCAAGACGACGACATGGACCGGAATCAGCAGCACGAGCAGTGGAATCACGATAGCGCCGGTCAACGCCTCGATTGGATGAAAGCTCATCGCCGCCCAAGCGGTCGGCGGACGGCTGTCGTGATGGACGGCGTGGGCGACACGGAACAGCCAGGGACGGTGCATCCAGCGGTGCGTCCAGTAAAACCATGTGTCGTGCGCAAAAAGATAGGCGAACAGGCTGACCGGCAGATACCAGAGCGGCCAAGCATGGACATCGGTATAGATGCGCGTCCAGCCCTGCGTCTGCCAGCCCCAGGCGATGATTCCGGCGGGGATGCCGTATATGGTGGCGCTGGCGAGGCTCCAGCCAATCTCGCGGCGCATTTGCCCTTCTAGCCCGCGATACAGCCCGCGCTGTTTCCAGCGGGTTGCGAGCGCAAAACCGCCACTCGTCAACAGATAGCGAACGCCGACGATCAGCGTCATCGCGAGCGCGGAGAGGAGGATCGAGACGGGCGTTGGCGACATAGGGAAATAGTGCCGGAAAATTGAAGCCTTGTCAGCCGTCCTGATGCGCAAGGATCGCGGCAATTTGCTTCCCCCCTCCCACCGCTCGGCTAGGGCATCGGGATGACGCCCCGCGGCACCCTCTCTTGCGATATTGCGATTGTTGGCGGCGGTCTGGCGGGCGGGCTTGCCGCACTGGCGCTAGCGGCCAAGCGCTCCGACCTTGATGTGCGATTGATCGAGGGCGGTGCCATTGGCGGCAATCATATCTGGTCCTTTTTCGACAGCGATGTGGCACCCACCGACCGATGGCTCGTTGAACCGCTGATTGCGCGGCATTGGGACAGCTATGATGTCGCTTTTCCCGCCCATGCGCGGACTATTGCGACCGGATATAACAGCATCACAGGCGAGGCCCTGGCCTCGGCAGTCGCGGCGGCGATGTCCGACGGCCATATCATCGAACAGCGTGCAATCGCCATCGCGCCCGATCATGTGTTGCTGGCCGATCAATCGCGGGTCGACGCGCGCCATGTCATCGACGCGCGCGGGGGCGGGGATAATGCGGGGCTGACCTGTGGCTGGCAGAAATTTGTCGGTCAGATGCTGACCATTGCGGGCGGGCATGGGTTGACGCGCCCGACGGTCATGGATGCGCGCGTGGCGCAGGTCGACGGCTATCGCTTTGTTTATTGTCTGCCTTTTGATGCCGAGACTGTGTTTGTCGAGGACACTTATTATAGCGACAGCCATGATCTGGATTTTTCGACCATCCGTGCGCGGATTGCGGCTTATGCCGCCGCGCGCGAATGGGAAGTGACCGCGACAACGCGCGAGGAATCGGGGGTGCTGCCGGTCGTGATTGCGGGCACGTTCGACCGCGTCTGGCCGCGCGAGGACAAAGTGGCGCGTATCGGCGCGCGCGCGGGCGCGTTTCACGCCACCACCGGCTATTCGCTTCCCGATGCGGTGCGCAGCGCCAGCGCGCTGCCCACGCTGATTGATCGCGCCGATTTTGCGGACCGGATGCGCGGGTGCGCCGCCGCGACATGGCGGCGTCAGCGCTTTTATCGCCTCCTCGACGCCATGCTGTTCCGCGCCGCCGAACCAGCGCAGCGATACAGGATATTGGAGCGTTTCTATCGCCTGTCGCCGGACCTGATCGCGCGCTTTTACGCCGGGCAGTCAAGCCTGACCGACAAGGTGCGGCTGTTGTCGGGAAAGCCGCCTGTTCCGGTGGGCAAGGCGGTCGTGGCATTGAAGGATTTTGACTGGATATGAGTCGCGCTGCCATCATCATCGGGGCCGGATTTGGCGGGCTGGCGCTGGCGATCCGGTTGCAGTCGGCGGGCGTGCGAACGGTGATCGTCGAGGCGCGCGACAAGCCCGGCGGGCGCGCCTATCAGTGGCAGCGCGACGGCTTTACCTTTGATGCGGGGCCGACGGTGATTACCGATCCGCCGTGTCTGCGCGAATTATGGGAGTTGTCGGGCAGCGATATGGCGGCCGATGTGACGCTTGATCCGGTGATGCCCTTTTATCGGCTCAACTGGCTCGATGGCACAAATTTTGACTATTCGAATGACGAGGCGGCGCTTCACGCCGAAATCGCGCGGCTCAACCCCGCCGATGTCGCGGGTTATGACAAGTTCCTCACCTATTCGAAGGGGGTGTATGAGGAAGGCTATGTCAAGCTCGGGTCGGCGGCGTTTCTGGACTTTGCCTCGATGATCAAGGCGGCGCCTGCGCTGATGAAATATCAGGCGTGGCGCAGCGTTTATTCGATTGTGTCCTCTTATGTGACCGACGAGCGGCTGCGGCAGGCGTTGTCGTTCCACACGCTGCTTGTCGGCGGCAATCCGATGACGACCAGCTCGATCTATGCGCTGATCCATACCATCGAAAAAGAAGGCGGCGTGTGGTTTGCGCGCGGCGGCACCCATGCGCTGGTGTCGGCGATGGTGGCGCTGTTCGAGCGGTTGGGCGGCGAGTTGCGGCTGGCCGATCCGGTGGTGCGGATCGCGACCGAGGGCAATCGCGCGACGGCGGTGGAAACCGCAAGCGGCTGGCGTGGCGAGGCCGACATGGTCGCGTCGAACAGCGATTTGATGCACAATTATGCGACGTTGCTCAGCGACCATCCGCGCGGCCGGAAGGTGGCGAAGTCGCTGGCGCGAAAGCGCTGGTCGCCGTCGCTGTTCGTCGTCCATTTCGGGGTCAAGGGCGACTATCCCGACGTGGCCCATCACAGCATATTGTTCGGGCCGCGCTATAAGGGGCTGCTCACGGATATATACAAGAATGGCGTCGTTCCCGACGATTTCTCGCTCTATCTCCACCACCCGACCGCGACCGACAAGACGATGGCCCCGCCCGGCCATGCAAGTTTCTATGCGCTGGCGCCGGTCGCGCATCTGGGCAAGGCCAAGGTTGATTGGGACGGGGCGTTTGGTCAGCAATTTGCCGATGCGATTTTGGACGAGGTCGAGCATCGCGTGCTGCCGGAGTTGCGCGCCAATCTTGTCACCCGGTTTCACTATACGCCGGCCGATTTTGGCCGCGACCTCAGCGCGCATCTGGGCAGCGCCTTCAGTCTTGAGCCGGTGCTGTGGCAAAGTGCTTGGTTTCGCGCCCATAATCGCGATGATGTGATCGACAATCTGTATTTCGTTGGCGCGGGCACGCATCCGGGCGCGGGGATTCCGGGTGTGGTCGGTAGCGCAAAAGCGACGGCGAAGTTGATGTTAGGCGATGTGCGCTGATTTCTCCCCTCCCGCTTGCGGGAGGGGCCGGGGGTGGGCATGAGAGGGAAATGATGAAAACTGATTCTGACCCATCCCTATCCCCTCCCGCAAGCGGGAGGTGGCTATGAAACGTCTTGCCGTCTATTGCGGGTCCGCGACCCCTACCGATCCGATCTATATTGAAACCGCGCAACATGTCGGGCGCACGCTGGCCGAGCGCGGCATTGGCGTCGTCTATGGCGGCGGGCGGCTGGGGCTGATGGGTGCGGTTGCCGATAGTGCGCTGGCGGCGGGCGGCGAAGTGATCGGGGTCATCCCCGACGCACTGGTCGGCACCGAAGTGGCCCATCGCGACTGCACAGCACTGCATGTCGTCAGCGGGATGCATGAGCGCAAACGCATGTTCACCGATCTCTGCGACGGGTTTTTGACCATTCCCGGCGGCGTCGGAACAATGGACGAATTGTGGGAAGCGATCAGCTGGGCACAGCTTGGCTATCACGCCAAACCGGTGGGGCTGCTGAATGCGGCGGGTTTCTACAATGATCTGATCGCGTTCAACCGCAACATGATCGACGTCGGCTTTATCCGTCCCGCGCACGCCGGAATCATGATTGTCGATGCGGGGCTTGATGATCTGCTCGACAAGATGATGGCTTATGTTCCCCACGCGCCGATTTTCGCGATGAAGGCGGACGATTTGTGATGATTTTGGCGCGGGACTACGGGGGGTGAGTTACGACCCCATTCCGCTGCATCTTTTTGCGCGCGACAGCATTGCGCGTGGTTCGAAAAGTTTTGCGCTTGCCAGCCAGTTGTTCGACCGGGAAACGCGCGAGAATGTGTGGCTGCTTTATGCTTGGTGCCGCGCCGCCGACGATCTGACCGATGGGCAGGACCATGGGGGGGAGATGACGCCGGGCCATGATGCCGCCGCAGCGCTGGCCACTATCCGCAGCCGAACCGATGCGGCCTTTGCTGGCGAGCCGACGGGCGCCACGGCCTTTGACGCGCTCGGCTATTTGCTGACGCAAGTCGCCATCCCCCGCGCGGTCATCGACGATATTATCGCTGGATTTGCCCTCGACGCGGATGACTGGCGGCCACGCAGCGAGGATGACATGCTGCGCTATTGCTATCATGTCGCCGGGGCCGTGGGCGTCGCCATGGCGCTGGTGATGGGGGTGGCGCCCGATGACGAGGTGACGCTCGACCGTGCGAGCGACCTTGGCATGGCGTTCCAGCTTGCCAATATCGCGCGCGATGTGGCCGAAGATGCGGCGGCGGATCGTTGTTATCTGCCGGTCGACTGGATGGTCGAACTCGACATTCCGCCGGGCCAGCATATGCACCCCGCCTTTCGCTCACGGCTGGCGGTCATGGCCAAATGGCTCGCCGAAATGGCTGAGGAATATGAAGCCTCGGCGCGCTGGGGCGCACGCAAATTGCCGCCGCGCAGTCGCTGGGCGGTGCTCGCCGCAGCGGGGATTTATGGCGATATCGCCCGCGAGGTGCACGCACGTGGCAATCAGGCTTGGGATCATCGCACCCGGACCAGCCGGCGCGCCAAGTTCGGCTGGATCGCGCGGGCCGGTTGGTCGGTCCTGCGCCGGCCACCACGCCGCCGGATCAGCCGCGACGGCCTGTGGACACGTCCGCACGAGGTGCCGGCGGGGTGAGCACGCTCGAGTGGATTGCCGTCGCGCTTGGCCTGGCCAATATCGCGCTGATCGTGGCGCGCAGCGTATGGAATTATCCGTTCGGTATCGCAATGGTCAGCCTCTATGCGATCGTGTTTCACGACGCGAAACTTTATAGCGATATGATCTTGCAAGGCTTTTTCTTTGTCGTGCAAATTTATGGCTGGGTGAATTGGGCGCGCGCCAGCGGCACATCGCCGGTGCCTGTGCGCTGGATGACACAGGATTCGCGCGTCAAACTGGCGGCAGTTGTCGCCTTGGCATGGCTGGTGTGGAGCGCCGCGATGGCGCGTTACACCGATGCGGCGGCGCCGTGGATCGATGGCGGCATCGCGATGATGAGCATTGCGGCACAATGGTTGCTGGCGCGGCGCTGCGTTGAAAATTGGTGGCTGTGGATTGCCGTCGACCTGATTGCCATTCCCCTCTTCGCGTGGCGCGGATTGATGCTGACCAGCGGGCTTTATGTCGTATTTTTGCTGATGTCAGTCGTCGGCTTGATCCATTGGCAAAAGAGCGCGCGGGGCGCAGCGGCGCTGGCATGAGCTACCACATCTGCCTCCACGGGGCCGAAAGCACTGGCAAGTCGACGCTGACATATAAGCTGGCGGAGGTGTTGGGCGCACAGGTCGTCGATGAATATGGGCGCAGCTATTGCGAGACGCATGGCACCGACCTTGATGCCGATGATTTGCGCGCCATTTTTCGCGGCCATATGGCGGCGACCGAAGCGGCGCGAGCCAAGGCAACCGACTGGCTATTGTCCGACACCGATCCGCTCATGACCCAGGCCTGGGCAGTGATGTTGCTGGGACAGCGATTGCCCGAGATTGATGCGTGGGACGATGTCGCTGACCTCTATCTGGTGCCTGCGCTCGACCTGCCGTGGCGGGAGGATGGCACGCGCTTTTTCGGGAGCGCCGCACAGCGCCATCGCTTTATGGACATTGCGATCGCGGAGCTTGAGCGGCGGGGGCTGCGGTGGGCATGGGTGCGCGGTGCGGGCGATGACCGGTTGGCGTCTGCGCTTGCGGCTATTCGGGCGGCAGGGCTTTACCCCGAATAGCCGTCGCGCAATTCGCGCTTCAGCACTTTGCCAATCGGGCTACGCGGCAGTTCTGCCATCACCTTTATTGCGCTGAGCCGCTGGGTCTTGCCGACCTTGGCATTGGCGTCGGCGCGGATTGATTCGGCATCGGTGTCGGGTTTCAGGACGACAAAGGCCACGGGCGTTTCGCCCCAATCCTCGCTCGCGACCCCGACCACCGCCGCTTCGATGACGCGGTCGTCGGCGATCAATATAGCCTCCAGATCGCTGGGATAGATGTTGAAACCGCCCGAGATGATCATGTCCTTGGCGCGGTCCATCAGGGTGAGAAACCCGTCCTCGTCGATGCGGCCGATATCGCCGTGGCGATAATAAAGATGTCCCTCGCTATCGTGCCAGTGCATCGCCTTGGTCGCGTCGGGGCGGTTGTTATATCCGGTCATCATGGCGGGGGATCGCCCGACAATCTCGCCGACCGACCCTTGCGGCAATTCCTTGCCATCCTCGTCGATCACCTTGGCGATATGGCCGGGGGCCGGCTGACCGACAGTGTGCAATTTGTCGGGATATTTATGCGCTTCAAGCAGGAAGGCCGCGCCGCCCTCTGTCAGTCCATAAATTTCGACGAGACCGCCCGGCCAGCGTTGGATCACGTCGGCCTTGAGCGCGGCGGCAAAGGGGGCCGAGGTGCAATATTTCATCACGAAGCTGGACAGGTCGAACTGGTCGAAATCTTCCAGCGCCATGATGCGGCGATATTGTACCGGTACGAGCATACAGTTGGTGGCGCGTTCGCGGGCAGCGAGGTCAAGAAAGCCGCGCGCGTCAAATTTCTTCATCAACACGACCTGCCCGCCCGACCCCAATGTCGGCATAAAGCTGGCCATGGTGGTGTTGGAATAAAGCGGGGTCGACAGGATTGTCACCGCCGCTGGGCCATAGGCCGGTGCGCCGCGCTGAATATGCTGCCAGCGCATGGCATGGCTGTGGATAATGCCCTTTGGCGTGCCGGTGGTTCCGGAAGAATAGATGATGTTGAAGCCGTCTTCAGGCTGAATCTGCACCGGTTCCGGCTTGGTGCCCGCCGGTGCCATCCAATCATTCAGCGGCGTCCCCGCGTCGCTGTCGTCCATCGCAATCCGGTCGGGCGCTCCGAAATCCTGTCCGTTGAGGCTGGCGGCTGCAGCGGTATCGAGGAACAGGTGCGCCGCCCCGGTATCGCGCACCATCGCCGCCATTTGCTCGCCGGTTGCGCTGTTGGTGATCAGTCCGGCCACACCGCCTGCGCGTAACGTGCCCAGAATCACCACAACTTGCTCGACACTGTTGAACCCTGCGACGGCGGTTCTGTCTCCCTGCGCAAACCCATCGGCTTGCAAGCGCGCCGCAACGCAATCAGTCAGCGCATCCAATTCGGACCAACTGAGACGCCGCGCCGGGTCGGCGACCGCTATAGCGTCAGGGCGTGCCCGGGCATGGCTGCTGACAAGGTCGGGCAGGGTTGCAAAGGCGCAGTCGAGGATTTCGTCTTGGGTCATGGTCAACGAGTTAGCACAGCATGGACGCGGCGCAATGACAGGATGTCGCCCATGATGCTTGACGCGTGGGCGCGGTGCTTTACTTCGGTTGCATAATAAGACGAATAGCAACGGGAGACTCGATACCAATGCATCCATCCGTTCATGCACAGACCCATCCTGACAAGCCGGCGGTTATCCTGGCCGAAACGGGGGAGACGATCAGCTATGGTGCGCTCGATGCGGCGTCAAATCGCGCGGCGCAGTTGTTCCGCTCTCTGGGACTGGGGCATGACGATGTTGTCGCCTACATGCTCGACAATACACCGCATTATTATGGGCTGACTTGGGGCGCGCAGCGATCGGGACTGCGCTATGTGTGCATTTCGTCGCGTCTGACCCAGGACGAAACCGACTATATTTTGGAGAATTCGGGCGCGAAATTACTGGTTGTGTCGGCCAGCCTGTCGGCGGCGGCGCAGCAATTGCAGACCAAAATTCCGCGCTACTCGCTGGGTGGTGACATTGCGGGTTGCGCGCGCTGGGAAGAGGCGACGGCGGACATGCCGGCAACTCCGGTGGCCGACGAACGCGCCGGAATTGACATGCTCTATTCGTCGGGAACCACTGGTCGACCCAAAGGGGTGAGGATTCCACTGCCCGAAGATCCAGCGATAGCGCAGAGCAATTCCATGATCATGCTGGCGCTGGGCCTGTTCCGCTTTTCGCCCGACATGATCTATTTGTCGCCCGCGCCGCTTTATCACGCGGCACCGCTGCGTTGGTCGATGGCGGTGCATAAAATAGGCGGCACGGTGGTTCTGATGAAGAAATTTGATCCCGAAAATGCGCTCGCCTTTATCGAAAAATACAAGGTGACGACCAGCCAGTGGGTGCCAACCCATTTTGTCCGGATGCTGAAACTGCCAGATGACGTGCGCAGTCGCTATGACTTGTCGACGCTCAATTGTGCGATTCACGCCGCTGCGCCCTGTCCGGTGCCGGTAAAGCGCGCGATGATCGATTGGTGGGGGCCTGTGATCGAGGAATATTATGCCGGGTCCGAAGGCAATGGGCTGACCTATGTCGGTTCCGCGGACTGGCAGCGGCTCGCCGACCGCGAAGGCGTGGCATCGGTGGGCAAGGCGGTGACGGGCATCCTGCACATCATGGGCGAGGATAATGAGCAGGAACTTCCGCCGCGCAGCGAAGGCACAGTGTTTTTCGAGAGCGAGAATGTTTTCGAATATCATGGTGATAGCGAAAAGACCGCTTCAAGCCGTAACAGCAAAGGCTGGTCGACGCTCGGCGATGTCGGCTGGATGGACGAAGAGGGTTATCTCTACCTCACCGACCGCAAAAGTTTCATGATCATTTCGGGCGGCGTGAATATCTATCCGCAGGAAATTGAAAATCACCTCGTCACCCACCCCAAAGTTGCCGATGTCGCAGTCATCGGCGGTCCGCACGAGGAAATGGGCGAAGAGGTGATTGCGGTAATCCAGCCTGCCGATATGGCCGAAGCCGATGATGCCTTGCGCGACGATTTGATCGCCTTTGCCCGCCAGAAATTGTCGGGGGTAAAGATTCCGCGGCGCATCGATTTTCTTGAGCAGCTTCCGCGTCACGACACCGGCAAACTCTACAAGCGGCTTTTGCGCGACCAATATTGGGCAAAATCCAAAGGGTAGGATAGCATGACCGTCATCGCGCTCGACCATTTCAATGTCATCACCACCGATCTTGATGGCACGGCGCAATTTTACGCCGATGTGCTGGGGCTGGAGCGCCGCGATGCGCCGTTGCCCGTTGGGCCGGATATGGTGCAGTGGATGTATGACAGCGAAGGGCGGGCGATTGTCCACCTGAACAGCGTCGATTGCCCGCGCGCCTATGATCGCGCCGTGGTGCCCGGCCCCACGGGCGCGATTCATCATGTCGCGCTGGGGTGTCAGGGATTCGACCGCATGACCGCGCGGCTGAAGGAGCGCGACATCAGTTTTACCGTCAACGCGGTGCCAGCCGCCAATTTGCGCCAGATATTCCTGCACGATCCCAATGACATCGTTCTAGAGCTGAATTTCTTCGGAGATTGAGGCAGCTCGGAGGGTCAAAGACATTGCTCTTTTTCCGATTTAGGGCTATTACCCTAAAAAAATAACTGGGAGAATTGTCATGGCTACGCTTGCCCCCGATGCGACTGAAGCGCTCGATCCGTTCGATGTCAGCCGCGCCGAACTTTATGCCGAGGACCGCTGGCAAGAACCGTTCCGTCGCGCCCGTGCCGAAGCGCCGATCCATTATGTAAAGGATTCGCACTTTGGATCCTATTGGTCGGTGTCGACCTATAAGCCGATCGTCCATATCGAGGCGCAGCCCAAGATATTCTCCTCTTCTTTTGAATATGGCGGCATCTCGGTCGCTTTTGATTCGGACAGAATGCTCGAACATGAGAAGCGTCTGCCCATGTTCATCGCGATGGACCCGCCCAACCATACTGCGCAGCGCCGCACCGTCGCGCCCAGTTTTGGCCCTGGCGAAGTCGCCGACATGAAAGCGGAAGTGCAGGCACGCACCGCCGAAGTGCTCGATAGCCTGCCGATCGGCGAAACTTTTGACTGGGTGCAGAAGGTCTCGATAGAGCTCACCACCGGAATGCTCGCCAAATTGTTCGATTTCCCTTGGGAAGAGCGTGACAAGCTGACCCATTGGTCCGACGTCGGCGGCGATGTTGAATTGATCCGGTCGCCGGGCGGGTTGCAGTCGCGCAACGAGACATTGGAAGAAATGGGAATGGCCTTTGCCAAGCTGTGGCAGGAAAAGGCGGCCAATCCGGGCAAGGATCTGATTTCGGTCATGCTCCAGTCCGACGCGATGAAGGAAATGGACCCGCAGGAATTTATCGGCAATTTGATCCTGCTGATTGTCGGCGGCAATGATACGACGCGCAATTCGATGTCGGCCTATGCCTATGGCCTGGCGCAATTTCCCGACGAACGCGCCAAGCTGGAGGCCGACCCGTCGCTGATTCCCAATGCGGTGAGCGAATTGATCCGCTGGCAGACCCCGCTCGCGCATATGCGGCGCACGGTTATGGAAGATACCGAGGTCGACGGCCATTTGATGAAAAAGGGCGACAAGGTGGCGCTGTGGTATATTTCGGCGAACCGCGACGAAAGCGTATTCGACGATGCTGATACTTTGCGCGTCGACCGCGACAATGCGCGGCGGCATCTGGCGTTCGGCTATGGTATTCATCGCTGCGTTGGCGCCCGCGTTGCCGAACTGCAGCTTGTGACTTTGCTGGAGGAAATGGCGAAACGGCGGCTGCGCGTGAAGGTGATGGCGGAACCGGTGCGGGTGTCCGCCTGTTTCGTCCATGGCTATAAATCGCTTCAGGTGCAGCTTGAACATTATTGATTGCGGCAGACCATGACAAAGCAAATGAAAACCCGCGACCGCATTCTTGTCACGGCGCGGCACCTGTTCAATGAACAGCGGTTCGGCACGGTTTCGACCGCCGCCATTGCCGCCGATCTTGGCATTGCCGAGGGCAATCTTTGGTATCATTTCCGCAGCAAGCGTGCGTTGCTGGATGCGATCAGCAATGAATTTGCCGAGGCGATTGATGTGCGGCTGGCGATGCGGCCCGCGCCGGAAAGCGATGTGATCGAAGCCTATGTGGACTGGCTGGGTAGCGTGTTGCGCGAATTTTCCGCCTATCGTTTCCTCTATCGCGACCGCGCCGATTATGGCGAGCATAGTCCGGTGGTGCTGGACCATATTGCCGAATGGTTCGACCGCACGCATGAACAGTTGCGCGCCTATCTGGGGGCAATGATTGATCAGGGCCTTCTCGACTGGCCGCGCGACCGGCTCGCCGACCTCTGCACCAATGCGCTGATTATTTTGCGCTATGGTCTGGAGTTTCAGCGCGAGGCAGACCCGTTGGTCAAGGGGGCGCTCGCCGAAGGACGCTGGACCGTCGAACGGCAACTGTCCTTGTTCGAAGACCGCCTTGATCCTGCGGCGGCCAAGCGCTTTCACCGCGCCATTGAAAAAGCGGAGTTGGAGCCTGTGGCCTGAGCGACCATTCCAAACCCACGCCAGTCACGTTAAGGATCAACCATGCCCCGTACTCTTGAATTCTTCTTCGACCTGTCCTCACCTTGGACCTATCTGGCCTTTGCCAATGTGCATGACCTGATTGACCGCCGTGGCGCGATCGCGACTTTTCGTCCGATTTTGGTTGGCGGGGTGTTCAATGCGGTTAATCCGGGCGTTTATGCCGCGCGCGAACAAAGCGATAATCGCAAGCTTCAGCATAGCTGGAAGGTGCTGAAAGACTGGGCGGGCCTCGCGGGCGTCGATATGAACTTCCCGTCCCAATATCATCCCGCGAAAAGCGTTGCCGCGATGCGGTTTTGCTGTGCGTTAGAGGATGATCAGGACGCGCTGATCGGTTTTGCCCGCGCCGCCTTTGCCAGCTATTTTGGCGCGCAAGAGAATCTCGACGACCCTGACACTCTCGAAGCCGTTGCCCGTGCAGCGGGTCTGGACGGAGCCGCTATACGCGCTGCATCGACCACGGACGCGGTCAAGGCGCGGCTGCGCACCAACACCGAAGAATTGATTGCGCGCGGTGGCTATGGTTCGCCGACGCTCTTTGTTGATACAACCGATATGTATTTCGGAAATGACCAATTGCCGCTGGTTGAGGCGGCGCTGAAAAGGACGGACCTATGAAAGACCGCGTCTCCATCACCATGCTCGATGGCGGCATTGCCGATGTTCGGCTGATCCGCGCCGACAAGATGAATGCGCTGGACCCTGCCATGTTCGCGGGCATCACCGAAGCCATCGACCAGCTGAAGACCATGGCCGGCCTTCGCGTCGTTGTCCTGTCGGGTGAAGGACGCGCCTTTTGTGCCGGGCTCGATATGGGGAGTATGGCGGGCGGCGGATCGGGCAACGACCTGATGGCGCGCCACGCCGATGGGGCCAATGTGCCGCAATATGTGGCCTGGGGCTGGCGTGCGCTGCCGGTGCCGGTGATCGCGGCGGTGCATGGTGTCGCCATGGGCGGCGGGTGTCAGATCATGTCGGGCGCCGACATTCGCATCATCCATCCCGCCACGCGCTGCGCGATCATGGAGCTGAAATGGGGGCTGGTCCCCGATATGGCAGGTTTTCCGCTGTGGCGCGGCATGGTTCGCGACGATGTGCTGCGCGAGCTGACCTATACCAACCGCGAATTTTCAGGGGCCGAAGCGGTCGAATTCGGCTTGGCAACGCGCACCTCGGATGATCCTTATGCGGCGGCGATGGAATTGGCGCAGGCGATTTCGGGCAAGAATCCGCACGCGATCCGCGGCGCCAAACGGCTGTGCAATGCGCTGGGCGATCTCAGCGATTCCGATCTGCTGCTGCTGGAAAGCAAAGAACAGGCGGCGATTATTCGTAAGCCGAACCAGATCGAAGCGGTAATGGCGAATATGGAGAAGCGCGCGCCCAGTTTTGTGGACTAAAGCAGGCTGATAAAGTGCGCAGCGTTCAGCCACTCTATTTCGCGGCGGTCGCGCATCGCCTGAGCCTCTGCATCAATCCCCCAGCGCCGTTCCTGATAGAGTTCGTCAAGAATGACGGCTTGCCATAAGCTGTTGGCATCATAGCTACCTTCGGTCAGCGCCAGTCCGGCGACCAGTGACCCCCCAATGGTAACCAAGGGTGCCAGCGCCGCGAGGCGAAAGGCATCGTGCGTGAGCACATGGTCGCGCAGCTTTGTCACCGTCACGACTGGCTGATCCACCGGCAAAATGCCTTGCGTCAGCACAAATTCAATTTCGAAGTGCGTCTCCGCCCATGCCAGCAACGGGTTCCACAACTTTGCTTGTTCACCCAGCAGCGCGCTGTCGCGATCCTCACGATAACAAAGCAAATCGCTTGCCGCATAAGCGGCGATAGGTTCGGCAAAGCGTGGCAGATCGGGCGCGGCAAGGTCGATGGCGGCGTTGGCGATTCCGGTCAGCGGCATGGTTTCAGGCGCGATAGTGTCACCCTGCGCCTGCCACTCTGCGGCAATCGCTTCGCCCAGCGCCGCGCTTGGCAGCACGAGCGGCGCGCGCGCGGGCGTGCGAACCGGCCGCCCGTCGAGCACGATACCCCAGCCTTCGCCTTCGGCGACGGCACTGGCCTTGGTCCAAAAGCGTTTCATTCAGTTGCCCGGAGATTTCCAGCGACGCGCCAACAGCTTTGGCATCACGGCAAAATCAAAGGCGCCGATCAAAACCAGCGCGCCGCCGACCCAGCGGTCCACGTCGGGTCCGGTGATGGACCAGCGTCCGGCAATCAGCAGGAAACCCGCCATCAACATCGCAATGCCGATGACACGCATCATCGAGAGCGCGAGATAGCGTTTTTTGGCGAGGTCGTCGGCTGCCTGTGTCATGCGCCCACCCTATCGCCGCCAAGGTGGCGCATCAACTCTGCCATTGCGCCATGGCCCTGCGCTGTCAGGCCGGTGATGACGCGGTCGCGTTCATCGGCGGGTTTGTTCTGCGACAGTTTCAGCGTCGGTCGCCACGCGCTGATCTCGACCTCGAAGCCGATGATCGCGTCGGTCATGCGGCCAAAGCTGGCGGGCGACATTTTTTCGCGTGTCCAGGGCGGGGTGGCACCGATGCGTGCTTCATGCTGCGCCGTCAGGGCATCGAGCTGAGCAATCAGGGCGTTCGTATCGAGCTTGCGGGCGCGGCCCTCCATTTCGACGGCGACATAGTTCCAGGTCGGGACCTGATCGGCTCCCTCATACCAGCCGGGGCTGACATAGGCGTCGGGGCCTTGCACCACGACCAACAGCGTCGCGCCATCAAGGTGGCGGGTCAGGCCATTGCCGCGCGCCAGATGACATTGCAGCGTGCGGGCGTCTTCGCTCAACAGAATAGGGGCATGGGCGACGCGCGGGCCATCGGGCGTGGCGGCAAAGAGGGACGCAAAGCCGATCTCGCGCACCAACAGCGCAGCCAGTGCCTCATCCTTGGGGCGAAAAGCAGGATTGGGATGCATCAGCGTGGCTTGACGGGGCGGGCTGGATGCTTCTTGGCGCTGGGACGCTTGCCTGCGGGCCGCTTTGGCGAAGGTTTGCCGGATTTGGGCTTGGGTGCTCTTTCCTTGCCGGTTTTTCCAACAAAGTCGGTTGGCTTGCTGTCACCCGTCCGTCCGCGCCGTTCGCCGCGGCGTGCCTTGCGGATCTGTTTGCTATGCGCCTTGGCCGCGGCCTTTATTGCGGCCTTGGGCGGTGGCCCGCGCTCTTCGGCGCCGCTACCCACGTCGCCGAGCAGCAAGTCAAAGCCCAGCGCATCGAGGCTGGCAGAAAAATGTTCGGGCGGTTCGGCGCTGATGTCGATGACGCCGCCGTCGGGATGGTCGATCCGCAGCCGCCGGCTGTGCAAGTGCATCTTGCGGCTGATCGTTCCGGTGAGGAACGCGCCCTTGCCGCCATATTTGCCGTCGCCGACAATCGGGTGCCCGATGGCCGCCATATGAACGCGCAACTGGTGCGTGCGCCCGGTCAGGGGCTGCAGCTCGACCCAGCAGGTGCTGTTGCCCGCGCGTTCGATGATGCGATAGCGGGTGCGCGAAGGCAGCCCCTCGTCATGGACGTGCATTTTCTCGCCGCCCGAACCGGGCTGCTTGGCGAGCGGCAGGTCGATCTCGCCCTGTGCGATGTCGGGGACGCCAACGATGATCGCCCAATATGTTTTGCGCGCGCTACGGTTCGAAAAGGCTTTGGCGAACCAGGCAGCCGCGCGCGGTGTACGCGCGACCAGCAACGCGCCCGACGTATCCTTGTCGAGCCGGTGGACCAGCTTGGGGCGCACGGGGCCGTCAAATTTCAGGGCGTCGAGCAGGCCGTCGACATGATGTTCGGTCTTGGTGCCGCCTTGCGTGGCGAGACCCGGCAGTTTGTTGAGGACCAACGCGGCGGCATCGCGATGAATGAGCATCGACGTTGCCAACTCGACATCGGCGTCGGTCAGCGCACGTCCCTTGCGCGCGGGGCGGGCGACGGTTTCAACCGGCGGCATCGGCATGGCCAGCTTTTGCCCCGTTGCAATGCGATCCGACACATCCGCCTTGCGTCCGTCGAGCGTGACTTGCCCCGACCGCGCCCAGCGCGCCAGCAGCGCGTGCGGCGTTCCCGGCCGGTGGCGCTTGAACCAGCGGTCAAGCCGAATGCCGTCATCCTCGGCATCGATTATGGCGTTATCGTCCTTCATGCCGGCAGAGCCCGCATGGCGAAAAGACCGATGCCACAAGCGACAATCGCGCCAATGACCGACGCCAGCACATAGAAGGCGGCTTGCCCGGTCTGACCGCGCTCAAACAACAGCCAGAATTCCATGCTGAACGATGAAAAGGTGGTGAAACCGCCCAACATGCCGACGCCCAGAAACAGCCGCATCGCCTCTGTCCCGCCGCTACGGGCCAGCCAGCCGATCAACAGCCCCATTGCGAGGCCTCCAACGATATTGGCGGTCATCGTCCACCACGGAAAACCCGGCCCCAGCCGCGCCAACATGAAATGGCCCAGCAGGTGGCGTCCTCCGGCGCCGATTGCGCCGCCGATCATCACAGGAAACAGGTTGTTCATCCGCCACGCCCTAGCCGCAAAAGCGGCGGCTGGCAAAGCGGCGATTCAATTGCCCGCGAACGTCTAAGGTCACGCATCGGATGGCCAGCCAAAACCGGGATTGACCTTTGGAACAGAACAGGTCCAAAATGGAGAAAGGTCAACAGGGTCTGCCGACCGATCATCAAGACTCAACACGGCTTTGTCCAAAATGGTGGCAAATCGGTGCGAACAAATCGAGTCTTGTTCCACTCTGACGGCATAAGGGCACCAAGGCGGACTGAGTTATGGGGAGAGGGGCGAATGGCGATGGCAGATTTGGTGATGCCGGTTGAACGTACGGGGTGGACTGGGGATGGTTTCGCCTTTGCCGATGGCGGCCCGCAACCGCGGCTGTTGCTGGTCGGATCTCATATGGAGGATCGGTCGCGCGAGACGCTGGCAAAGCATGGTCATATCGACGTGGTTGCCACCGTCGCGCCCGCCGTTGCTGCTGCGCATCTGGACCGTATGGCGCTTGCCGATATCGTCTGGATTGTTGCGGCGGATGCTATCGGCGACGCGGACCTTGCCGAGCTGAGCATGGCGATTACGCAGCGTGGGTGCCGCCTTTTGTGTGAAACGTCGTTGGCGGGACTCGACCGGATGGCTGCGAGTTTCGGGTCGGCGGTGCGCGTGGAATATCTTGTAGATTGTGACGATGCCGACCGGCTGTTGGCACTTGCCGCTGTTCAGAACGGTCGCGCCACTATGGTCCATGATGTCACACGCGATGGCAGTTTGGAACGGATCGACCAGTTGCAGGAAGAGGTTGCACGGATTTCCCGTGCCCTTGGTGAATTGGCTGGACAAAGGGCGGGTGGCTTTGCCGCGCCACACTATGCTCTACAGCCGGACGACCGGATCGGACTGGCCGCGCACGTCCAGGCGCCGGTGCGCGACTTTGCCGTGGGGCCGCGCAGCTTCGTTCCCGAAGAACGCGGGGCGGTGCTGCGAAACAAGGCAAAGCGTGTCCGGCGCATCATTCGCGAACGGCGGATGCGCGAACAGTTTTTTCCCGCCGACCTGTTTGCCGACCCGGCCTGGGACATGCTGCTCGATCTTTATGCCGCGCGGTTGGAACAACAGCCGGTGGCGGTGTCGAGCCTGTGCATCGCCGCCGCGGTTCCTGCGACCACGGCGCTGCGCTGGATCAAGACGATGACCGATAGCGACATGTTCGTGCGTGAGGCCGATCCGCACGATGGCCGCCGCATCTTTATCGCGCTGGGCGATACGGCGGCACAAGGGCTGGACCGCTATTTCGAGGCGCTCGACGACTAGGGATTCAATCTTGCATCTTGCCAGCCCCGCCAAGCTGTGGCAGTGGCGCGCTCCCGATCAGGGGCGCTTAGCTCAGTTGGTAGAGCATCTCGTTTACACCGAGAGGGTCGGCGGTTCGAGCCCGTCAGCGCCCACCATAACCGGAAAATGCCGAGCCAAGACCGGTGGATAAGCGCAAAGCTTTGGTGCTCTATGCCTCCGGTGAATCTGGCAGCTGAAATTCGAAACTGGCAATTTTCCAATCCTTCCCGTCAGGAAGAAGCTTGTAGGTGAATTGATATCGTCCATCGGCGATATCATAATAGCCCTTGATTTCGAGAACGCCCCTGCTGTTCAGGACTTTAGCTGCTTCGATTGTAGGGTGCCCGTCCAGCAGCAGCTTCAGCTCATGTTTTTCCTCCCGGGCTTTGCCAAAGCTGGCCTCAAGCTTGCTCAGCGTCATGCTGTTGACCCAATGATCGTGGAACGAAGAAAAATCACGGTCATCGAGCGATTCGACAAAGCGATTAGTCATAAGGCGGGTGATGCTGATCTGCGTGTCGAGGGGCGGCGGATCGGAAATGGAGCTGCCGCCCTGTGACCTCATGCCCGCCCATTCGGCCTCGATCGCATTGATCCGCCATTCGCCGTCTTCTTTGACGAGGCGGACGGTCAGCGGGACCACCGCACCTTCACTGGTTGTCGCTGTTCCTTTCAAGGTTCCGATACTGTTTTCTATAGAACGCGAGGACCAACTCGTTTTGGCCACTTTGTCGAACCCATAGGCCTTAATGAACCGCGTCGTTTTTTCGGCGCTATTGTCCTTCTGCAAGCTTTTCGACGTCAAAGCATAGGCCGATGTCATGTCGCCCGCGCGCGTGGCGGCGAAAAAGCGGTCGGCCGTATCGGTGATGCCGCTTGTGGCGTAAATGGCGATGCCAGTGATAAGCGTCACGGCCGCAACAATGCCCAACAGGACTTTCACCCAGGTCTTCATGCGCAATTCCCCTCTTGCGAAATGCGACCTGAAATATTCCGCGATTATACTGTCCAATAGAGTCGGGCAGCTCCGCAGTTTCGCCTCTGACTAACATAGCGGAAGGCGATAAGGCAAATATCGCGCTACGATATGACTATCGTCAAGGAGCGGCGTCGGCGGTCTGCCAATTGGCGGTCACATCGCCGTCGCCTTCGTCGCTGTCCTCGGCGACTGTTACGACTGCCCCGTCGGCGGCGAGCCGTTTTTGCACGACAAGCGCGCCGGCTCCTTTGAGCTCGACCGAGATCGGCGCGCGGCGGATGGCCCATAGCAGCAAGGCGTAATTGGCCGCCGACGCATCGGCGACTTTCCCGTCGGCCACGGTAACAGAGGGCAGCGGCAACAACGGCGGTTCAAGTTCAACCGCCCAGCTGGGACGGGCGCGGCTGAGGCGCATTTCTAGCGCGCGATAGGCGGCGAGTCCGGCGTCGGGCAGTCGCGCTGAACGGACTGTTGCGCGTTTTTTGACATTGTCGACCGTCACCGCCTTGGGGTCGACTCCGGCGAGCAGCGCCAGATCGCGGCTGATTTCTGCATTGTCGTGCATACCGCGCGCCGTGGCGTCGCGCATTTGTTCGATGTCGTTGCGCGCGGCGGCCAGATCAACCGAGGACCCGATCAGATACTGATCAATCGTCACCGAGGCGGCGGTCCCGAGACGGATTTCTAGGGCCGATTTGACGCGACTATCCGCCGCCGTTTCGGCTGTTCGTGTCAGGACCGATGCCTGCACCAATATGGGTGACGTCGAGGCGTCGACGAGCAGGTCCGTCACGCGGCTATTCTTGGGAAACACGTCGCGGATTGCGGCCTTGGACTGCGTTTGCACTGTGGCTTCCCACGCAATCTGGCGCAGCGAATAACCAAGCGGCAGCGCGAGCAGCAGGAAAGAGGCGATAATGATCACGGTCTGCCAGCGCGAGGTGTCGGGCGACAATCGCGCCGAAAAACCATAAGCGCGCGCGACAATCGCCGCCGACAGCGCAATGGTCATGAAGTTGGTAAAGAACAGCAGCAGCGCGCCGCCGAAAATGTTCCACTGTGCGGTGGCAAGGCCGAAACCGACGACCGCGAGCGGCGGCATCAAGGCGGTAGCGATGGCGACGCCGATGATCGTGCCTTCGCGCCCGCGCACCACCGCATAACTGCCGGCGAGGGCGGAAAAGAGCGCGACGCCAAGGTCGAAGAGCGATGGTCGGGTACGTGCCGCGATTTCGCTGGTGACCGCCTCGATTGGCGAGGCCTTGACCAATATGACGCACAAGATCAGCGCCAGAACGACCCCGATCAACAGGGTTCGCACGCTTTCTTTCATCCAGCGGAAATCGCCGGTGGCAATCGCAAAGCCCAGCGCGATGATCGGCCCCATCAGCGGGGCGATAAGCATCGCGCCGATAATTACCGCGACGCTGTTTTGCAGCAGGCCGATAATGGCAATGCCCGCCGACATGCAGATCATGAAGGCGTATCGCGTCGACCAGGCGCTGTCGGGGCGGATTTTGGCGACGACCGCCGACTGGTCGATCTGCGATACTTCGTGGCGCCAGTTGGCGCGGAAATAGACGATCCGGCGGAGCAAGGAACCGCGCCATTGCTGCGCGGTTTCGGTCACTTTATCGGCGACCTTGTCCTTCATTTTCTCCTTGGCCTTATCGGCCGGGATCGCCTCTTCGTTTGTCATGCAGCCAGCTTGCGAAGCACATATTGGAGGATGCCGCCATTCATATAATATTCGATCTCGTTGGCGGTATCGATGCGGCACAGCGTGTCAAAGCTGAAGCTCGTGCCATCAGGACGAGTCACCGTTACCGTCACCATCTGGCGCGGTTTCAGGTCGGCAATGCCGGTGATGGTAAAGCTGTCGTCGCCGGTCAGGCCCAGTGTTTCGCGCGTGTCGCCGTCCTGAAATTGCAGCGGCAGGACGCCCATGCCGACGAGGTTCGACCGGTGGATGCGTTCAAAGCTTTCGACGATGACGGCGCGGACGCCGAGCAGGTTGGTGCCCTTGGCCGCCCAGTCGCGCGAGCTGCCGGTGCCATATTCCTTGCCGGCGACGACCACCAGCGGCGTGCCGTCGGCCTTGTGGCGCATGGCAACGTCGTAAATCGGCAGCACTTCGTCGCCATAGCGCGACATGCCGCCCTCGATTCCGGGGACCATTTCATTCTTGATGCGGATATTGGCAAAGGTGCCGCGCATCATGACGTCGTGGTGGCCGCGGCGCGAGCCATAGCTGTTGAAGTCGGCGCGGTTGACCTGATGTTCCATCAACCATTTGCCGGCCGGACTGTCGGCCTTGATCGCGCCAGCGGGCGAAATATGGTCGGTGGTGATCGAATCCCCCAATAACGCCAAAGGCTTGGCGTCGATGACATCAGCGACGGGCGCAGGGGTCATTTCCATGCCGTCAAAATAGGGCGGGTTGGCGACATAGGTCGATCCGGCGCGCCATTGATAGGTGTCCGATCCTTCGACGTCGATTTTCTGCCAATGTTCGTCGCCGCGATAAACATGCGCATAGCGGGCTTCGAACATGTCGCGGTTGACGCTGGTCGCAATCGTGTCGGCGACCTCTTGGCTCGTCGGCCAAATGTCCTTGAGATAGACGTCAACACCATCCTTGCTTTGCCCGATCGGGGTGGTGGTGAAGTCCTGCGTCACTGTGCCTTTCAGCGCATAGGCGACGACGAGCGGCGGCGAGGCGAGATAGTTGGCGCGCACGTCGGGCGACACGCGGCCTTCAAAGTTGCGGTTGCCCGACAGGACGGCGGCGGCAACGATGTTGTTGCCGTTGATCGCCTCGGAAATCGGCGGCGCCAGCGGCCCCGAATTGCCGATGCAAGTGGTGCAGCCATAACCGACAAGGTTGTAACCGATCGCGTCCAGATGCTCCTGCAACCCCGATTTGACCAGATAGTCGGTGACGACCTGTGACCCCGGAGCCAGCGAGGTTTTTACCCACGGCTTGGGCTTCATGCCCAGCGCATTTGCTTTTTTGGCGACCAGCCCCGCGGCGACCATGACGCCGGGGTTCGACGTGTTGGTGCAGCTGGTGATCGCGGCGATGACAACGTCGCCGTCGCCAATGTCGTGGCTGGCGCCCGCAACGGGAACGCGCGCGGGCGAATCCTTGCCATAGACCGATTTGAGGTCGGCGTGGAATTCGTCATCAACCTCGGTCAGCACCACCTTGTCCTGCGGGCGCTTTGGTCCGGCAAGGCTGGGCACCACGGTCGACATGTCGAGCCCGAGGGTCGATGTGAACACCGGATCGGGCATATCGGCATGACGCCACAGCCCCTGCGCCTTGGCATAGGCCTCCGCCAGCGCCAGCGTCTCTTCGCTGCGGCCGGTCAGGCGCATATAATCGAGCGTCTTGTCATCAATGCCAAAAAAGCCGCATGTCGCGCCATATTCGGGCGACATATTGGCGAGCGTCGCGCGGTCGGCGAGAGTCAGCCCGTCGAGGCCGGGGCCATAATATTCGACGAAGCAGCCGACAACGCCATGCGCGCGCAGCATTTGCGTCGCGGTGAGCACCAGGTCGGTCGCGGTGACGCCCTCGGCCAGCTTGCCGGTCAGTTTGAACCCGACGACCTTGGGGATCAGCATCGACACCGGCTGGCCCAGCATCGCCGCCTCTGCCTCGATCCCGCCGACGCCCCAGCCGAGCACGCCCAGCCCGTTGATCATCGTCGTGTGGCTGTCGGTGCCGACGCAGGTGTCGGGATAGGCGACCATCGTGCCGTCGGCATCGTTCGACGACCACACCGCCTGCGCGATATGTTCCAGGTTCACCTGATGGCAGATGCCCGTTCCCGGCGGCACCGCCTTGAAATTGTCGAGGCTTTTCGATCCCCATTTCAGGAAGTCATAGCGTTCGCCATTGCGGTAATATTCGATTTCGACGTTTTTCTCGAACGCCTTGGGCGTGCCGAATTCGTCGACCATGACCGAATGATCGATGACAAGGTGGACGGGGACCAGCGGATTGATCTTTGACGTGTCGCCGCCCAGTTTCGCAATCGCATCGCGCATCGCGGCCAGATCGACGACGCAGGGAACGCCGGTGAAATCCTGCAACAGCACGCGCGCGGGGCGATATTGAATTTCCTTGGAGGATGTCGGGTCTTTTTGCCAATCGACCAGCGCCTGCGCGTCGTCGGTCGATACGGTGAAACCGCCATCTTCGAACCGCAGCAGATTTTCCAGCAACACCTTCATCGAAAAGGGCAGGCGCGACACATCGCCCAGCTTCGCCGCCGCCTTGGCCAGGCTGTAAAAGGCGTATTTTTTGTCGCCAACGCTTAACGTGTCGCGGGTGCCCAAAGTGTCGGTGCCGGTGCTAGTCATAAAACCATGTCCCTGTTGTGGCGCGGCGGGGAAAGACCCCCACGCCCAGCCGGGAGAGCGGGGCCAAGAGAGTCGCGCGCGCGGGTTTAAATACGTTGCGCTGCACTAGGCCGCGAAAGGGGGGAAATGCAAGGGGGGAGGGGGTGTGCGGGGTCCATAATCGCGACGGACTCAACCCACTGTCGAATGTAGTTCTTGACTACAATGTAGTTGCAAACTACATAAACGCCATGAAGCCGATCAGCTATACGCGATCCGCGATCAAGGCGTTGGCGCGGATGCCCGCGAATATGTCAACGCGGATCGTCGCCAAAATCGAGGCCTATGCCGCCGATCCCGCGTCACAGGCAAACAATGTCAAGGCGCTGAAAGGTCGTGACGGCATCCGCCTGCGGGTCGGGGATTGGCGCGTTATTATGGACGATGGCGTCGTCCTCGCGGTGCTGGAAATCGGCCCGCGCGGCAGCGTGTATGAATGAAGGAGTGATGCGGTGAACAAGATGGTGACGATTCCCCAGGCCGAATATGACCGCCTGCGTGATGCGGCCGACGATCTGGCCGATCTGCGCAGCTATGACGCGGCCAAGGCCGCTCTCGCATCGGGTGTCGACGAACTGATCCCTGCCGAATTTGCCAAGCGCCTCATCGCCGGGGAAAACCCGCTGCGCGTTTATCGCGACGTGCGTGGCCTGTCACAGGTCAAGCTGGCGGAAAAATCGGCCGTCAATCGGGTACAGATCGCCGACATCGAGGCGGGACGCAGCAGAGGGTCGGTGGCGACGGTGCGCAAACTGGCCGAGGCGTTGGGGGTAGCGATGGATGATTTGGTTTGAGGGGTGATATTATCGTCGTTCAAATCAATGATCGCGAAGCTATTGAGGGAATATTGAACAGCTAATTGCGTCTATTGTATCTGGGCAGTTTTTCGGATGTCACAGTAACTTTTATGAGCAATCGGACATTTTGGTCGGCGCGAAAATGATTAAACCACTATCGTCGCTCAATTCGTTCCAATAAATGCCGAGGCGACGAAATGGCAAGTAAGCCGAAGGATGATCGGCTACGAACCGCACCAAGCTGACTCTACGATTTCGCCGGTTGCGAATTTCTCCATGGGCTGGCGCTAGCAGATAGTCGCGTTTCCTCCTTAGACTGCGTAGCAGCAGCAATGGTCCCGAACGACGATAATCATCAAACCATGGATTTTCCTTCACGCACCAGTGCGAGCGATAGAACCAATAGTCGGCGGCTTGTCTGTTCTCGATTCGATAGATTTCAAGATAGGCGTCAGCATGCAATAGCCTGCTGCCGCGAATGGCCGCCGCCACATATTCATTCATATAATCGCAGAGCATTGATGCAGCCATTTGCAATGGTTGATCGCAAGCCAGATAATGTCAATAAAATGATCTAATACAGTCAGTTAAGTCTGTATGTGCCAACATTTTCAACAAATGATATAACTCGTGCGTCTCGTAATTCTTGAAGTACACGGCTCAGCGTTTGGGCTGGCGTGGCACCTTCACTTTTTACCGAGGCAGCAATTGAATCCAGTTCGTCATCAATGAGCAATTGGCGTGAAAATTCTTTGCTGCCATATTTTTCCACTAGGCGGTGGATTGCGGCCTCAACAGCGACCTTCCAGCTCTGGCGAACCGCTCTGACTGTCTTCATTTCGGAGGCAAAACTGTCCGGTCTTGATAAAATATCAGCGAGTTCTTCAACACGCATCGGATAATTGCGATGAATAGCCCGATGACAATTAGAGCAAAGCGCAGCCAAATCGGATAGCTTCGTTTCGCGTCCTTCGTCACTTGCGGCAATTGCAATGCGATGATGTGCTTCAATATAGCCCGCTGCACGCTCGCCATAGAATTCGGCAAAGCTCATGTCACATGCTTCACAGCGAGGGTCTGTTAGACGAGCCTTGAATTGGCGCACAAGTTCTTGGTCGCGTTCGCGCACCAAATGAGACTTAAGCTGCTGACTACCTTCATCAGCAACATATTCGCCTGACTCCTCCCTCAGCCGATTATCATTGGGCAGGGAAGACGAAACGGAAGTCCGGAATTTCCAGATACCGCTACCAGGTTCGCTATCGAACAGATCAGCTTGACCAAGATAGGCTTGATATGAGGAGCAACGTTCTTGAAGACGTGCCCTAACACTGGCAGCCGGATCGGCTGGAAATGGTGGTTCCGCATGTTCCAGAACATGGGCAGTTAAGTCTTGATAGTGGGCTTCTCCGCCTAGCGAAGTAAGGGCATCAACGATGTCACCTAAAGTAATCGGCATAAGCTCTGCTGTCAGAGCAAGCCGTGCTACTGTCAACAGATAGTTCAATCAGTCACATACATTTTCAGCCCTGATTGCCACTATGCAACGCCTCTGTCACAGTAGGATTTTGACGACAGCATTTCTGGCTATCTGTCTATTGGGGATGAATGATGAGAAAATTTCTTTGGGCAGCACTCCTAGCCACCACACTCGTCGCCTCCCCAGCGCTGGCGGGCGAAGCGAAGACTTCGTTGATGCCGACCGATCCGCAGGCGCTGAGCTTTCAGGAATCTGTGGGCTATGCCGATGCGGTGGTGACGGGCGACACGATTTACCTGTCGGGGGTGATCGCGGCGCCACGGCCGGGCGAGGAGGGGCTGGCACCCGCCTTTGACCGCGCCTTTGCCGCGATTGGTGCGACGCTGGCGCGCGCGGGGGCCGGCTGGGACGATGTGGTCGACCTGACGACCTATCACACCGACCTTGCGGGACAGATCAACGCATTTGCCGAGGTCAAGAACCGCTATATCAAGGCGCCCTTTCCGGCGTGGACCGCGATCGGGATAACATCGCTGTATGAACCCACCGGCGTGGTCGAGATCAAGGTGACGGCGCGGCGGCCCAAGGATTAGCTCGGACGCCTCCCCCTGAACGGCCTGACAGGCCATGACCTGATCACAGACCGGCGAGCGCGAGCAGGGCAAAGCTCGCGAGCCAATGTTCGCCCATATAATCGCCGGTGACATGCGGCAGCGCGGCGGCGAGATGGTCTTGCGCGGCACGCTCTGCGATGGGGGCGAGCGCGTGCGCGGGGCCGAGCGCGGCGGCGATGGCGCGCCAGTTCCACGCGCGGCTGAGGCTGAGCCCGTCGAGGTGCGCGATCTTGCCGTCGCTGCGGTCGGAGACATGCGCGGGGGTGAACAAAGTCGCGGGCTGGCGCTGATCGAGGCGGGGCAGAAAGGCGGCGAACCAGTCGGCAAAGGCGGCGGGGGGCAGGATGACGCTCATCAAATGCGCCTCGCTGAGTGCCGGAGAGAGAAATTCGTCGCCGCCCGGCTCCCACGCCTGACAGGCCTTGTCGTCACTGAACCATGCCAGCGCGCGGGCATCGATGAGCGCGACGAGCGCGGGGTCGCGCGGCGCTGCCCAATCGCGCGCGAGGGTGAGCGCGAAGGCGATGTTGAAATGGGTGCCGACGCGCAAGGGATAGCTGAGCTTGGGCAGGAAGGCGTGGAAGCGCCGGGCAAAGGCGGCGGCGAGCGGGGCGAGGGCGGCGGCCCAGGGCGCGTCGTGCCGTTCTGCCTCTGCGTGCAGCGCGAGCAGCCAGGCCCAGCCATAGGGGCGTTCAAATCCGCTGGCGGTGGGGCGCGCGAGGAAGGCCAGCTCGCCCGCCACCTTGTCGGGCACCAGCATGGCGTCGGCGCGGGCGCGGATGTCGGGCGCGGCGGCAATGGCGGGGTGGAGGCGGAGGAGGCGCAATATCTGCCACCAGCCGTGGACGCAGCTGTGCCAGTCAAAGCTGCCGTGGAAAATCGGGTGATGCGCGCGCGGCGGCTTTGCATCCTCTGGCCCCGACAGCACCAGATCCATCTTGTACGGATATTCGCGGCCCAGGTGCGACAGGGTGGTGCCGGCGAACAATTGGGCGGTTTCGGGGGTGAGATGCGTCATCGGAAGGCAAAGACATAGATGATGGCGATGTTGACCGCCAGCAGCGGAATCGCGGTGCCGATTTGCGCCTTGATGACGCCATAGGGGTTTTTGAGCTCGAGCAGCGCGGCGGGGACGAGGTTGAAGTTGGCCGCCATCGGGGTCATCAGCGTGCCGCAGAAACCGGCCAGCATACCCACGGCGGCGATGACCGCGGGGTTGCCGTGATATTGGGTGATGAGCAGCGGCATACCGACCGCAGCGAACATCACCGGAAAGGCGGCAAAGGCGTTGCCCATCACCATGGTGAACAGCGCCATGCCGAGACCGAAAGCGAGCGTCGCGCCGAACAGGCTGCCCTGCGGGATGGCGGTGCCGATCAGCTGCCCGACCACATCGCCCACACCGGCGAGCGCGAACACCGCGCCCAGACTGGCGAGCATTTGCGGCAGGATCGCGGCCCAGCCGACCGCATCGAGCAGGCGGCGGCCTTGCTGGGCGGGGAGCAGCAGCGGCGGTTTGAGCCGCGCCATGCCGACGCCCAGCGCGATGATGACTCCAAAGGCGAGCGAGACGAGCGTCGTCTGTTTGGCCTCGACGAGGCCGGGCACCCATTTGAACAGGAAAGTGCCGGTGAGCGCGACCGCGGGAATGATGAGCGCGACGAGCATCAGGAAGGGGCCATGTTTGGCGGCGCGCACTGCCTGCTCCTCTGCGGGCACCTCGCCGCCCGACCCGCGCCCGATGGCCCCGACCCCCGCAATGGCGACGAGCGCCAGGACGAGCAGCCCGTTGCCGAAATCGCCCAGCTGGTCACCCGCCAACATCGACAGCGCAAGCAGACCCCAGAAAATGGCATTGCCGATCCGCTTGGGATGGCTGCGGTCAAGGAAACCAAGCACAGCAAACAACACAAACGTCAGCCCTGCGAAGACATAGACGAATTCCAGCGTAATCATGCGTTTGGCTCCGCAGGAGCAGCCATGCGTTTTTCAAGCCGTCGCAGCCGGAAGCCGTGGATCAGGAAGGCCGCAATGGCGGTCGGGATGGCCCAGACCGACAGGTGGAGCGGTTCGAGGCTGATCCCATAGCCTTCGAGGATGCCCTTCATTAGCAGGATGGAGCCGATCGCGAGGAAGATATCTTCGCCAAAGAACAGCCCGACATTATCGGTCGCGGCGGCATAGGCCTTGACTTCTTCGCGTTGACCTTCGGTCAGCGCGGGGTTTTTGGCGTCGGCGGCGGCTTCGGCCATCGGTGCGACGAGGGGGCGGACGGTTTGCGGATGGCCGGCGACTGAGGTCAGCCCGACAGCCGACATGACCTGACGCAGCAGCAAATACCCGGCGAGCAGCCGCCCCAGCGTCGCTCCTCTCATCCGGCCAATCAGTGTGCGAGCGTGGTTTTGCAGTCCAAAAGCTTCGAGCAGGCCGATGACAGGGAGGACGATCCAGACGATGCTGACATAGCGGGTGTCGTTGAACGCTTTGCCGAATGCAGCGATGATCGCGACCAGATCGAGCCCTGCCGCCAGTCCGGTCGCGAGTGCGGCGGTCATGATGACGAGCAGCGGATTAAAGCGGAGCAGAAAGCCCGCGATGATGACAATGATACCGATCAGGACCCACATGAGTCAGGTGCCTCCCTTTGGCTTGCCATAACCGCCGCCGCCGGGGGTTTCGATGACGAAAATGTCTCCGGGTTCCAGACGCGCGCTGCCGGTGGCCGCCAAGGTTTCGATGCGGCCGTCGACGCGCTCGACCCAGTTACGACCCGGTGCGCCGTCTTCGCCACCGGCGAGGCCGGTGGGCGGTATTTTGCGGCGGTTGGCGAGGATGTTGGCGTCCATGGCGGTGCGGAAGCGGATGCGGCGGGTTGCGCCGTCGCCGCCCCGATGCGCGCCCTTGCCTCCCGACCCGCGCCGGATCGAAAATTCCTCGACGATGACGGGAAAGCGGGTCTCCATGACTTCGGGGTCGGTCATGCGGCTGTTGGTCATATGGGTCTGGATGACCGCGGTGCCGTCGAAATCGGGGCCGGCGCCTGACCCGCCGGCGATGGTTTCATAATATTGGTAATCGTCATTGCCGAAGGTGAAATTGTTCATCGTCCCCTGTGACCCCGCCATGGCGCCAAAAGCGGCAAACAGCGCGTCGGTGATGACCTGACTGGTTTCGACATTGCCCGCGACCACCGCCGCCGGAAAGCGCGGGTGGAGCATTGAATCCTCGGGAACGATCAGCGTGACGGGGGCAAGGCAGCCCTCGTTCATCGGAATCGGATCGTCGAGCATGGTGCGCAGCGCATAGAGAACGGCGGCGCGGACGACGGGCAAGGGGGCGTTGAAATTATTGTCCTGCGTCGGCGATGATCCGGTGAAATCGATAGTGACATGGCGCGCGGCCTGATCGACCCGGACCGCGACGACGACTTCGGCCCCATTGTCCATGGCATAGCGAAAATGACCATCAGCGAGGCGCGCGATGAGGTGGCGAACGGCGGTTTCGGCCTGATGCTGGCCATGCGCCATATAAGCGGTGACGGTGTCCGTGCCCTGCGTGGCGGCCAGATCGACGAGCGCGCTGGCACCGCGCTGGCACGAAGCGACCTGCGCCTTGAGGTCGGCGATATTGAGGGCGGGATTGCGCGCCGGATGCGCGCCCGATGTCAGCAGCGTCCTGACGGCATCGTCGCAAAAGGCGCCGTCGTCGACGATCAGCATATTGTCGAACAAAATGCCTTCGTCATGAATTGTGCGGCTGTCGGGCGGCATCGACCCGGGGGCAATGCCGCCGATATCGGCATGATGACCGCGGGCGGCGACAAAGAAGGCGGGTGTGTCGCGCTGATCGGCGACGAATACCGGCATGACGACGGTGATGTCGGGCAAATGGGTGCCGCCGTCATAGGGGGCGTTGAGGGCATAGGCATCGCCGGGGCGGAGGCCGCGTCCGTCGCGGGGCCGCCCGTCGTCATCGGGGCCGCGTTGGCGCAATATGGTGCGCACGCTTTCGCCCATCGAACCGAGATGCACGGGCATATGCGGCGCGTTGGCGACAAGCCGACCCTGTGCATCGAACAACGCACAGGAAAAATCGAGCCGTTCGCGGATGTTGATCGACGAGGCGCTATGTTGCAGCGCGCCGCCCATTTCCTCGGCAATCGCCATGAACAGGCTGTTGAAAATTTCGAGCCGGACGGGGTCGGGAGCAACAGAATCCCCCCTCTCCTTTAGGGGAGGGGCAGTGAGACTTGGTTCGGCAAGGCCGGACCTAGTCGCAACGGGGTGGGGTTTTTCGGCCTCAGCTGTGGCTCCGAGCTCCCACCCCAACCCCTCCCCTGAAGGGGAGGGGCTTTTTGTGAGCGACAGCGTTCCATCGGCGATGACTTCGGCGTCCCAGCCGGTGTCGGCCAAGGTGGTCGACAGGGCGTCGACGATGATCGCGGGGCCAGGAATATGCGCGCCGGCGGGAAGATGGTCGCGCTGATGCAGCGGGGTATCGCGCCATCCGCCAGCCAGCCAGACGCGCGTGGTTTCGGGGGTGGGTGCGCTTTTCGCTGTCGGGCGCGGCAGGGCAGGGACGGTGGCGGCGGCGATGCTGACCTCGACCCGAATGCGGTCGATGACCAGATTGTCGTGCGGGGCATAACCGAATTGCTGACGAAAGGCGGCGGCAAAGGCTTTGGCGGTGGCGTCGGGAGCGGCGCGCGGCAGTTCGATGACATTGTCGCTGTCGGCGAGGCGGACGAAGAGCAGGATTTCCACTGTTCGAGATCCCTCGTCTGCCAATTCCGCGTCAGCTTCGGTGGTCAGATCTGCCTCGACCTGATCGAGGATGGCGGTCGAGGCGTCGTCGAGTGCGATGTTGATCGTGCGCTCGCGAATGGCTGACGGACGGGCGAGGCCCATACCATAAGCCGACAGCACGCCGGCAAGCGGGTGGAGCAGGATGCGCCCGATACCGAGCGCATCGGCGACGAGGCAGACATGCTGCCCCCCCGCGCCGCCGAAACCGACCAGAGCATAATCCCGTGTCACATCATGACCGCGCGCGATCGAGATGCGCTTGATTGCATTGGCCATTTGCTGAACCGCGATGGCGAGCAGCCCTTCGGCAAGGGCTTGTGGCGTGAGTGATTGGCCAGTGGCGGCGTTCACTTCGGCGGTGAGGGCGCCAAAGCGCGCGGCGACCGCGTCGGTATCGAGCGGCTGATCGCCTTGCGGCCCAAACAGGCGCGGAAAATGGCCCGGGCTGATCTTGCCGAGCAGGACATTGCAATCGGTGACGGTGAGCGGGCCGCCACGCCCATAAGCGGCGGGGCCGGGGTTGGCGCCTGCGCTTTCGGGACCGACGAGCAGGCGCGCGCCGTCCCAGCGGCAGATCGAGCCGCCGCCCGCCGCGACGGTGTGAATGCGCAGCATCGGGGCACGGATGCGGGTGCCCGCGACCATCGTTTCATTGTCGCGCTCCAACCGGCCGGCATAATGGCTGACGTCGGTCGAAGTGCCCCCCATATCGAACCCGATGAGCCGCGACAGACCGAGCGCTTGGGCGATGCCGACCATGCCGACGATGCCGCCCGCCGGCCCCGACAATATCGCATCGCGGCCGTGGAAATTATCCGCCGCCGCCAGTCCGCCCGAGCTTTTCATGAACTGCGGTGCCATGTCATCGCCCAGCGCGGCGCAGACCTGATCGACATAGCGGCGTAAGATGGGAGAGAGATAGGCGTCGGCGAGCGTCGTGTCGCCGCGCCCGATGAGTTTTATGAGCGCGCTGACGTCGTGGCTGGTCGAGATTTGGGTGAAGCCGACTTCGCGCGCAATGGCGGCGAGTTGTTGTTCGTGGGCGGGGTAGCGATAGCCGTGCATCAGCACGATGGCGATGCTGTCGAGGCCCCCCTTGTGCGCGGCGGTCATCGCGGCGCGGGCGGCGTCGGGGTCGAGCGGAGTGACGACGTCGCCGTCGGCGGTGACGCGCTCGGCAATCTCTATCACCGCAGCATGGGGCGGGGCGATGCGGTGATGGGCGCGGGCGAACAGGTCGGGGCGATCCTGCGTCCCGATGGTGAGCGCGTCGCCGAAACCCTGTGTGATTGCGAGCAAGGTCGGCGCGCCCTTGCGTTCGAGCAGCGCATTGGTGGCGACGGTCGAGCCCATGCGGATGGCGCAGGCGGGAATCGCACCCGTGGGGCAGTTGGTGAGATCGCGGATTGCGTTGACGGCCGCGTCGCCGGGGCGGGCGGGGTCTTCGCTGAGATATTTGGCGGTGACGATGGCGCCATCGGGGCGCTGTGCCACGACATCGGTAAAGGTACCGCCGCGATCAATCCAGAATTGCCAGTCGGTGCGCGGTTCAGACATTGAGCGGCCAGTGGATCCTTATGGTCAGGCTGTGGTCGCCCGCGGTGCGCGTCCATCCGCCCTTGAGCTGGCGCTCGATGAGCGACCGGATGAAGTGCGAGCCGAAATTTTCCTGATCAAACACAGGCGTCTCGCTAAGCGCGCTTTCGCTCCAGTGCAAGGAGACTTCGTCGCCTTCGTGTTGCCAATCGACAGTAAGATCGCCCACGCCCGACAGTGCGCCATATTTGACGCTGTTGGTCGCGAGTTCGTGGACAGCGAGCGCGATGGCCTGCGCCGCTTCGTCATCGAGCGCGACTGTGGGGCCGGATATGGCATCGACCTTTACGCCGGGCCAGCCCGCGAGTTGCAGCTCTTTGCGAACGATCGCCCCCAATTCTACCGTATCCACCGTGCCGGTGACGAGCAGTTGCTTGGCGTTGGACAAGGCGCGCAATCGGCCGTCGAATTGCTGTTCAAAATCGGTCAGGCTTTCCGATTCATGCAGCGTGATGCGCGCGAGGGCTCCGATGCGCGCAAAGGCGTTTTTCATCCGATGCGCCATTTCGCCGATCATCAGCTCGCGGTCCTCGGCATGGCGCGCCCGTTCTTCGGCCAGCTCCTGCAGATCGCCGATGCGGCGGCGCTGCACATCGTGCAGCTGCGCCGCGACCAGCGCTAGCGCGATGCCAAAGATCAATATGCCGAGTGGACGACCGAGCCGCCCGGTAAAGCGGCCATAGGACAGGCGTATCGACCATGTCTGGTCGGCGACCTTGATGCGTTGATTATGCGCCCCCCAGTGCATCGTGCCGTTGCTGTAAACCAGAGGCGCGTCGGGTCGCGTTCCGGCGCGTACTTCGATGCCCTTTATCGACGACAGTTGCGACCCGAGCGCTGCTTTCATCAGATCATGGGTGCGAAACGGGGCAAAGACGAAACCCTCGGCCGGTTGCGCTTGTTGCTCCGACGTGCCGGGGTAAACGCTGTCGGTCGTAGCGGTTGTGGGCACGCCGGCACTGCTCTGGGCTATGCCGTCAACCTGCGCTTCGTTATGGCGGGCATAGAGCGGCAGGTAGATCAGAAATCCCGGTTGCATTACCTCCTTACCCTCTTGCACCAGTTCGACGAGGCCGCTGGCGGCGGGCTTTCCCGAGCGCCAGGCGCGCTCCATCGCTTCACGGCGGACGGGTTCGCTATACATGTCGAAACCCAGCGCCCTTTGGTTGCGTTCGTTGTCGGGCTCGATCAACACGATAGGGAAACCGATGGGCTGATCGCTGTCCGGCCAGACAGGGATGGTGCGTCCGTAATTTTTGACGAGCCGGTCTTCAACCGCCGCCGGGGTTGCCTGTTGCATGGCGACGGCAATCCCGACGCCCTCCATTCCCGGAGCGCGAACTTGCGGCTGCAGATCGGTCAGAAAATGACGGATCGCCGGACCGTTGGCCGGCGCGCTCGATTGATAAAAAGCGCGGACGCTTTCGAGCACCGCCTGCTGATCCTGAAGGCGTACATTGATCTGCATCGCCAACCGGCTCGCCTGATCGGCCTCTTGTTTCTGGTTATAGAGAAAACTGCCGACCGCCGCGATGAGGGTGGCCAGCAGGATAACCAGTCCGACAAAGCGAACCAGCAGCCCCATCAGCCGATCTGCCCAAGGAAATGGGCGCATTTTCTTTATCCTGCTAGCTGGCCGCAGTCGCCGCGTCCCCGAGGCAAATTTGTTCCATGCAATTCAAGGATTAGCAAGCGCATTGTACGTTTTCCATCGCCGCTCGGACTTGGGTTGCAACGCGCAACGTATCGCGTAACATGGGCCGCAAGGCAGGAGTTGAAGCATGATTATTTACGGGTCGTTGGTGTCACCATTTGTGCGCAAGGTGCTGGGCTATCTGGGCGAAAAGGGGCTGGAGTTTGAGGTCAAGGGCGTCGGTATCGGCGATCCCGATCCCGATTTTCGTGCGGCATCTCCGCTGGGCAAAATGCCCGCGATGCAGGACGGCGACTATCGGCTCGCCGATTCGAGCGCGATCATCCACTATCTGGAAGCCAAATATCCCGATCCGGCGATGATTCCGTCCGATGCAGAGGCGCGTGGGCGCGTCATCTGGTGGGACGAGTTTGGCGATACTGTGCTCGCCGCATGTGGTGGCAAGATGTTCTTTAACCGCATTGTTTCGCCCAAATTTCTGGGCCGCGAAGGCGATCTGGCGGCGGCTGATTTGGCCGAGACCGAAGAATTGCCAAAGCTGCTCGCGTATCTGGAGGAGGCAATTCCGGCCAGCGGCTTTCTGGTTGGCGATGCGATCAGCCTGGCCGATATTGCGGTGGCGTCGAGTTTTGTGAACCTTCGCCATTGCGGGATTGTCGCTGACCCCGCGACCCATCCCAAGGTAGCGGCATGGAGCGCGGCGACGTTGGCCCGCCCCAGCCTAGCCCCATGGATCGAGAAAGAAGAACGGATGATGGCGAAGGTGCTGGCGTAAAGCGCCAGCGCTTCAACCGTCACAGCCATCCCGCCAGTTCACGCCGCACCAGTGCCTCTAGCATTGCCATCCCCGACGCCTCGGCGTTGAGGCAGGGCAGATAGGCAAATTGCGCGCCACCCGCGCTCGTAAATTGTTCGCGTCCCCGGATTGCCAGTTCTTCCAGCGTTTCCAGACAGTCGGCGGAAAATCCGGGCGCGAAAATGGCAATCTTTTTGCCTTCCTTGCCAAAGCGGACAAGTTCGGTATCGGTAGCGGGTTCGAGCCATTTGGCGCGGCCAAAGCGCGACTGGAACGCAACCTCGATCGGCCGGTCCATCGCTTCGGACAGCAGGCGCGCCGTTTTGCGGCATTGGCAATGATAGGGGTCGCCGAGTCGCAGCGTGCGCTGAGGCATCCCGTGAAAGCTGGCGAGCAGCACATCGGGCGTGAAATCGAGCGCCGCCAGCCCCGTCTCGACCGACGCCTTCAGTGCATCGATATACAGCGGATCATCATAATAGGGCGGCAGACTGCGGATCGTGGGCTGCCACCGCAGCGTCGCCAAATGCGCCCCCACGGCGTCTGCCACCGTCGCCGTCGTTGCGGTGCAATATTGCGGATAGAGCGGCGCGATCAGGATGCGCTGGCACCCCTCCGTCACCAGCGCGTCGATCATCGCGCCGATGGCGGGCTGGCCATAGCGCATCGCAAAGGCCAGCCGGACATCCGCGCCCAGACGCGCTTGCAACTCCGCCGTCTGCGCTGCGCTGTGCACTGCGAGCGGCGACCCTTTCTCGGTCCACACTTGTGCATAAGCATGGGCCGATTTCTTGGGGCGCGTGGTCAGGATGATGCCGCGCAAGATGGGTTGCCAGAGCGGGGCGGGGATCTCGACTACGCGGCGGTCGGACAGAAATTCGGCAAGATAGCGGCGCACCGCCCCCGGTTCGGGCGCATCGGGTGTGCCCAGATTGACCAGCAGAACGCCGATGCGCGGCGGTGTGACGCCGGGGTGCGAAGGCGGCAAAGCGCTCATAAGGGATTCGCCGATAGTGGCAGGCGCCGGATGCGCCGCCCGGTGGCGGCATAGAGCGCATTGGCGATGGCGGGGGCGACGACCGGCACCGCGATTTCGCCAATCCCGCCGGGATCGCGGTCGCTGTCGACAAATTCGATCAGGATTTCGGGTGTGTGCGACAGGCGCGGCAGACCAAGCTGCGCCAGTTTGCGCGCGGTAGCGACGCCGCCTTCATAGTCGGTGACCGCTCCGACGGCGGCGGCGAGGCCAAAGATCAGCCCACCCTCGATCTGTTGGCGGGCGATGGCGGGATTGACGATGCGCCCGCAGTCAACGACCGCGACCAATTGTTCGACCTGCAAGCCCTTGTCGCTGGGTCGGGCGGTCGCCATCAGGGCGATATGGCTGTCGCGCATAGTGTGGCAGGCGATGCCCTGCGCGGTTCCGGAAATGCCGCCTTCCCAGCCGCCGAGGCTGGTCGCGGTGAGCAGACAGCGGGCAAGCAAGGGCGCGCCGCCCAGCATTGCCATGCGATAGGAAAGCGCATCGGTGCCCGCGTGAACGGCCAGTTCATCGACGAAACATTCGATGAAAAAAGCGGTGTAGCTGTCCGAATTGCCGCGCCAGCGCCCGACCGGCAGGCCGATATCAACATGCATATGGTCGACCGCGATATGCGGAATGGCATAGGGTGGCCGTGCGCCCCCGACCGCCGATGCGTCGCTGATTCCCGCCGATGCCCGCTGCGCCACATCGGGATGCTCGCCATCAATCAGGCGACGACGAATTTCATGGCCGACCGCGGGCACAGCAATCTTCGCCAACAGCGCATCAATCCCGCCCTCTGCATTCAGGCTGGCCGACAGACGGGCGCGGGCGGGCGGGCGCGGCAGGTCGCGCATGATTTCCTCGGCGCGCGACCAAGTCAGCTGAACCGGACGCTTGATGGTGCGTGCAATTATTGCCGCCTGCACTGCGACACTATGGTCGAGCGCGGCGCCGAACGACCCTCCGGCTATCAGCGGGAACAGCGTGATTTGCGCCTCGTCGAGGCCGGTCGCGTTGGCGATGGCGGCGCGACACTGCGCCGGAGCCTGTGTGGCCACCCAGACGCGCAACCGGCTGCCGTCGGGTGCGGCGGTGGCGCTGCGCGTTTCGATGGCGGCATGTTGCGCCGGAGCAACGACATAGTCGGCGTGCAGCGCGGCGCGGCCGAAAAAAGCCTCTGCCGTGTCGCCCACCGAGATGATGCGCGTTCCGTCGCCCTTGATCGCAGCCTTGAGCTGGCTTTCGATCCGCGTCGTGGACACGGGCGGGCCATCGGTTTCGAACACCGGCGCGAAACTGTCGAGCGCGCGATGCGCGGCCCACCAGTTGCGCGCGACCACCGCAACCCATCGCTCATGCTCAACGACTTGCAGCACATCGCGCACTGCCAATCCGGCCTTGCGGTCGATGGATTTCAAACGTGTTGCCCCCACCGGCCCTTGGCGAATGGCGGCAAACACCATGTCGGGCAGCCGGATGTCGGCGGCATAATTGGCCGACCCATCGACCTTTGCCGGCAGGTCGAGCCGCGTCAGTTCCTTGCCGTACAGCGGGTCGGCGCTGTTGGCGCGATAGACGGGCTCGTCGGGTGGGGTCAGCGTCGCCGCGACGGCGGCCAGATCGCCAAAGCGCAGTCGTTTCTTACCCAGCACGACAAAGCCATCCTGCGTGTCACATTCTTCCCAGTCGGCGTCCCACCGGTCAGCCGCCGCCATCATCAACAGCGCGCGCGCCTGTGCGGCGGCGTCGCGGCACGGGGCCTCGAACATGCGGACCGAGCTGGACCCTGCGGTCAGCATCACCGCATCGCGGACGCCAAATTCGTGACGCATCCAGCTGCGCGTGTCGCTGACAAAGTCGGGGACCAGCGAGCGCGGGGTGATCGCTGCGCTGTCTTCGTCGATGAGCAGGCTGTTGGCGTAAAGCGGGCTGATGGGGGCCATCTCGACCGCGATGGTCCGCCAGTCGGCACCCAGTTCGTCAGCCATGATCTGCGGCAAGAGAGTGGTGACGCCCTGACCCATTTCGCATTGCGGGACGATGGCGCTGATATGTCCGTCGTGGCCGATTTTCAGATAGGCGTTGAAGATATGCTCGTCTTTGGCGGCGCCAAGGTTGGGGGCATAATCGCGCGGCCAGAAGGTCCAGGCAACCACCAAAGCTCCCGCGGCACCCGCCCCGACCAAAAGCGAACGGCGACTAACCGCCGGAAAAGGCGAGGAGGTTGAAGACAGGCTGTCGCGAATGCGGCTCATGCCCGTTGCTGATAGTGAGGCCCTTAAACGGGCGCAAAGAAAATCGCTTGGGGTCTTTCGCGTCGACGATCAGCGCAGCAAGCCGAGCCGCGGAATCTCGATCTTGGGGCAGCGGTCCATGACCACGGTCAGCCCTGCCGCGTCGGCGGCTTCGGCGGCGGCCTGATTGATGACGCCGAGCTGCATCCACACCGCTTTGGCACCATGCGCGATGGCGTCGTCGACGACGCCCCCCGCATCATCGCTGTTGCGAAAAATATCGACCAGATGCACCGGCGGTTCGATGTCGGACAGACTGGCGACGACGTGCGCGCCGTGGATGTCTTTACCGACATGGCCCGGATTGACCGCGATGACATCATGCCCCTGTTCTTTCAGGAACAGCAGGACATAGTTTGAGGCGCGTTTGGGGTTGAGCGAGGCACCGACCACCGCGATACGGCGCGGCTGGCACAGCAATTCGCGGATTTCGCCTTCGTCATTGATCGCCATGTCAGGCTCCTTGCTTGCGGTTGTCGAGCCAGCGCGCGATGCGGGCGGCGATGGCATGAAAGGGCTCGCTCAGCGCCTTGTCAGCGGCCGCCGGAGGGATTCCGGCGTCGCTGGAGGTGCGAATATCAATGGCGAGCGGGATGCGGCCCAGAAAGGCGATGCCCATAGATTTTGCCGCCGCTTCGGCTCCTCCATTGCCAAAGGGATCGCTGACCTCGCCGCAATGCGGACAGGCATAGCCCGCCATATTCTCGACCAGCCCGATAATCGGCACCTCGGCCTGTTCGAACAGGCCGATGGCGCGCGTGGCGTCCATCAGCGCCAGATCCTGCGGGGTCGATATGATGACTGCACCCGCCGGTTTGTGTCGTTGAATCATCGTCAGCTGGACGTCGCCGGTTCCGGGCGGCAGGTCGACGATCAGTGTGTCGATATCGCCCCACGATGCGTCGACCAGTTGTTCGAGCGCCTTGCCCGCCATCGGGCCACGCCAGGCTATCGCTTGTCCCGGCTGGGCGATCTGGCCGGTCGACAGCATCGGCACACCCCATTTGTTGGGGACGGGGACGAGCTTCGAGCCGCGCGCTTCAGGCTTTGTGCCTTCGCTGTCCATCAGGCGCGGTTGCGACGGGCCGTAAATATCGGCATCGACCAGCCCGACCTTGCGCCCCTGACGGTGCAGGGCGACCGCCAGATTGGCGGCGAGGGTCGATTTTCCGACCCCGCCCTTGCCGCTGCCGACGGCGATGATCGTCATATTTTTCTTTTCCGCCGTCATGGCGATGCGGACCTGATTGACCCCCGCTTCGGCGAGCAGTCCGGCGCGCAATTTTTCTTCGAGCGGGCTGCGGTCGGCGGCGTCGATGCCCGTGACATCCAGCACCACCGCCAGCGTTCCGTCGTCATCGAGCAGGCGCAGGCCCGAACTGCGGCCATCGCTGAGCGCGGCGGCGGCCTTGGTCAATTGGGCGATATTGGCTTGATTTTTATTGGTCATAGTAGCGGCAGATAAGAGCGCGCGACAGATATGCCACCCATTTTCGTGCCGGACCCCCTGTTAATCGCGCCCAGCGCCCCTATAAATGAGGAATGAGTAATAAAAAAAGCGATAGCATGACGCATCGTGGCCCGGGGGGCTTGCGGCGTTTTTTCTCTTCGATCAGCCAGATGGCGAACAGCCCGTGGGGCGGCGGCGACAAAGGCGGCGGGGATGGCGGCAAGGGCACAGGCCCGCGCAACCCCTGGACCAGCCCCGACCCGGTTGATATCCGCACCGGACGCAAACCACGCGGCCCGTCGGCGCTCGACGAACTGCTGCGGCGCGGCCGCGGTTTTGGCGGCGGCGGTTCGGGCGGCGGCGGTGACGGCCCCAGCCTTCCGGCTGGCGGAAAATTGTGGGGCTGGGGCATCGGGGCTTTTGTCCTGGTCTGGATTTTCAGCTCATCCTTTCATGTGGTGCCACCGGAAAAAGAGGCTGTGGTCACCCGCCTCGGAAGCTATTCGCGCACCCTTGACCCCGGATTCAAAATTACCTGGCCAGCGCCGATTGAGCGTGTCCAGCAGGAGGATGTGCGGCAAATTCGTACTCTTGGCATCGGGTCGCCGAGCGCCAATGACGAAAATTTCGTGCTGACGCGCGATCAGAATATCATCGATCTGGCCTATGAAGTGCGTTGGCTGATCAAGGACCCCGAACTCTATCTGTTCCAGATCAAGGATCAGGAAGGCACGGTGCGTGAAGTCGCCGAGAGCGCGATGCGTGCGACCGTCGCCAACTATGATCTGGTGCAGGCCATCGGCCCCGGTCGTTCGGCCATCGAGGCCGAAGTTCAGCAACGGATGCAGGTGCTGCTCGATCAATATCGGTCGGGAATCAGCGTTCAGGGCATTGCAATCCGTCAGGCCGATCCGCCGCAGCAGGTCAACGAAGCCTTTAAGGAAGTGACCGTGGCGCAGCAGGAACGCGAATCGAACATCAACAATTCGCGCGCCTATGAACGGCAAGTGCTCGAACGCGCGCGCGGCGACACGGCGGCGTTCGACAAGATTTACGAGCAGTACAAGCTTGCCCCTGAGGTCACCAAACGCCGTCTTTATTATGAAACGATGGAATCGGTGCTATCGAATGTCGACAAGACAATCGTCGAGGCGCCTGGCGTGACGCCCTATCTGGCGCTGCCAGAACTGAGGAAGCGGGCCGTGACTGTGCCTTCGGCGCCAAGCGGGGAGGGTCAATAATATGTTGGATAATCTGAAAAACCGTCCGATCCGTTTGCTGATCGCTTTGGTCGTGGTGCTGGTCATCGCGACATCGACGCTGAGCATCGTGCCCGAGGACAAGCAAGCCATCGTCCTGCGTTATGGTGAAATTGTCGGGATCAAGAACCAGTATAAACCGAACCAGCAATTTGGCGCATCGGGTGCCGGGCTGCTCGCCCGTGTTCCCTTTCTCGACAATGTGCAGATCATCGAAAAGCGCGTGCTGGGCGTGAATATGGAGCGTCAGCAGGTGCTTTCGACCGACCAATATCGGTTGAATGTCGATGCCTATGCGCGTTTTCGCATCACTGATCCGGCGCGTATGTACACATCGATCCGCACCGAGGACCGGTTGACCGACCAGCTGCGGACCATTTTGGGGTCGTCGCTGCGTAACGAACTGGGCAAGCGGCCCTTTGCTGCTCTGCTCAGCCCCGAGCGCGGCAAGGTGATGGAGAATATCCAGACCGCGCTCAACCGCGAAGCCCGCAAATATGGCGCCACGATCATCGACGTGCGGATCAAGCGCGCTGACCTGCCCGAAGGCACGCCGCTCGATTCGGCCTTTGAACGGATGCGCACCGCACGCCGCCAAGAGGCGACGGCGATCCGCGCCGAGGGTCAGAAAGAAGCGCAGATCATTCGGGGTGATGCCGATGGTGAGGCCGCCAATATCTACGCCGCCAGCTTTGGCAAGGACCCCGATTTCTATGACTTTTATCGCGCCATGCAAAGCTATCGCCAGACGTTCCTCGGCGAAGGCAACAAGGGTGAGACATCGGTCATATTGTCGCCGGACAATGCCTATCTGAAACGCTTTCGGGGGGGCTAGGTCAGCCACGCGGCGGTCGGGCGGCGGATGAACAAGTTGTGCAAGCAGCGTTCATGTTCAAATTCCGTTCAGCCGCCACGCGGCACAGAGCCGCCACCGGGGACTAGAATTTTCATGTAAGAAGAGGAATTGCGATCGTGCGTTATGTTTATGGCATTACTTCGGCTTTGCTGGTGGGCGGCACCGCGCTTGCGCTGACGACCCAGTCGCCGCTGGGCGCGCAGGTGGCGCAGAATGAACGCAGCGAGATCGCAAAGGTCGTTCCGCGCTCGGGCGCGCCCGACAGTTTCGCCGACCTTGTTGAGCAATTACAGCCCGCCGTGGTCAATATCGCCACCAAGCAGGAAGTGACGCTGGGCCGCCGCATCAATCCGTTCGCCGGAACCAGCGAGCCGATCACGCAGGAACAGCAGGGCGGCGGATCGGGATTTCTGATTTCTGCCGATGGCTATATTGTCACCAACAACCATGTCATCACCGGCGGTCCGCGCGGCGAGCAAGTGAATCAGGTCACGGTGACGCTGACCAATCGCAAGGAATATAAGGCAAAGATCGTCGGCCGCGATGTCGCATCCGATCTGGCGCTGCTCAAGATTGACGCGACCGGCATGCCCTTTGTTCATTTTGCCGAAGATACCAGCCGCGCGCGCGTTGGTGACTGGGTGGTGGCAATCGGCAATCCCCTTGGGCTCGGCTCGACCGTGACCGCGGGCATCATCTCGGCGGTGCAGCGCAATATCGGAAGCGGCGGCGCCTATGACCGCTATATCCAGACCGACACCGCGATCAACCGCGGCAACAGCGGCGGGCCGCTGTTCGATTTGCAGGGCAATGTTGTCGGTATCAACAATATGCTGATCTCACCCGTTGGTGCCAATATCGGCGTCAACTTTGCCATTCCCGCTGTTGCCGCTATTCCGGTGATCAAGGCGCTGAAGGCTGGTGAAACGATCAAGCGCGGCTATCTGGGTATCGGCATTGCGCCGGTTGACGAAGATCTGGCTGCGGCGCTTGGCCTGCCCAAGGATCGCGGTGAGTTCGTCCAGCGGGTCGAGCCCGATCAGGCGGCAGAAAAGGCCGGATTGAAGCGCGGTGACGTCGTGACCAACGTCAATGGCAAGGAAGTGCGCCCCGACCAGTCGCTGTCGTACATCGTGGCCAATATTTCGCCCGGCACACGCATCCCGATTGAAGTGGTGCGCGACGGTAAGAAACTGTCGCTGAACGCCACCGTTGGCACACGTCCGCCCGAGGATGAGCTCGCACAGGCGAGTTTCGACCCCGAAGAAAAGCAGACGATGCCCGACGAGCCGACCAATACGGCAGATCAAACTGTCCAGACAGAGCTGGGCATGTCGGTTCAACCCCTGACTGTGGAGATTTCTCGTGCGATCGGGGTCGACACGGATACCAAGGGTCTGGTGATTGGCGCCGTCGGTTCGAGCAGCGACGCCGGACGCAAGGGTTTGCGGCGCGGTGATGTGATTGTCAGCGCCAATCGCGTATCGGTGACCAGCAGCGAAGCTTTGGCCAAGGTGGTTGCCGACGCCAAAAAGGCGGGCCGCGATGCCATCTTGCTGGAAATCCTCCGGCGCGGTTCGCCTTCGGCCTTTATCGCGATCCGCATCAAGGAGTGATTGCAGACCAATAGCGGGCGTCGGACCATAGGGTCCGGCGCCCCGAGCGGCTTGACTCACTAGCCATGTTCGACATATGTTCTCCCGCACAATCGGGAGAATGATGATGATCGGCTATGTGACTCTTGGAACCAAAGATCTGGCGCGCGGCGCGGTTTTTTATGATGCCATCGCCGCCGAACTGGGCGTCGGGCGAATGATGGAATTTGACACATTTATCGCGTGGGGCGCGGCCGATGGCGCACCCGGCATCGGGCTGACTCAACCCTTTGACGGCAAAGAGGCGACGGTCGGCAATGGTGTGATGGTGGCTTTGGCGGCGAAGGATCAGGCGCAGGTCCAGCGGCTCTATGACATTGCCATCACGCAGGGCGGAACCTGCGAAGGTCCGCCGGGACCGCGTGGCGACGGTTTTTATGCCGGTTATTTCCGTGACCTCGACGGCAATAAACTCAATGCCTTTGTGATGGGCTGATTGCTTGCTTTCCCTCGCCTTCGCCTTAGGGTCTGACGCTTGAGATCAGAACCAAATGCGAAGGATGACAGGGTGAGTGACGCAAGCGAGATTTACATCGGTTTGGGCGGTGGTGGTGCGAAGGATGGACCACGCCAGTCGCTCGTGCTCAAACGCGCCAACCGTCACGGCCTTATCGCCGGGGCGACCGGAACCGGCAAGACCGTGACGCTGCAGGATCTGGCCGAGGGCTTTTCTGCCGCAGGGGTGCCGGTATTCGTCGCCGACGTCAAAGGCGATCTGTCGGGCCTTGCTATGGCGGGCAGTCCGACCGGCAAGCTGCACGAGATTTTTTCCGCCCGTGCCGCCGAAATCGGCGACACGGATTGGGCCTATCGCGACAATCCGGTGATCTTTTGGGACTTGTTCGGTGAACAGGGACATCCGGTACGCACGACAATTTCGGAAATGGGGCCGCTGCTTCTCGCACGCCTGATGGGGCTTAACGAGACGCAGGAAGGCGTGCTCAACATCGTGTTCCGGTTCGCCGACGAACAAGGCATGTTGCTGCTCGATCTGGAAGATTTACAGGCGATGCTGTCCTTCACCGCCGAACATGCCGCCGAACTGACGACCAAATATGGCAATGTCAGCAAGGCGAGCATCGGCACCATCCAGCGCCAGCTGCTGACACTCGACACACAGGGCGGAGCGCAATTTTTCGGCGAGCCCGCGCTTGAAATCAACGACATGATCCAGAATGACGATCAGGGGCGCGGCTATATCAACATCCTCGCCGCCGACAAATTGATGGCGAGCCCGCAGCTTTATGCCACTTTCCTGCTCTGGCTGCTCAGCGAGATGTTTGAAACGCTGCCCGAAATAGGCGACCCCGATAAACCCAAGCTCGTGTTCTTCTTTGACGAGGCGCATTTGCTGTTCGACGACGCGCCCAAGGCGCTGACCGACAAGATCGAACAGGTCGTTCGCCTGATCCGGTCCAAGGGCATTGGCGTCTATTTCGTCACCCAAAACCCCATCGACGTTCCCGAAGATGTGGCCGGACAGTTGGGCAACCGCGTCCAGCATGCGCTGCGCGCCTTTACCCCGCGCGATCAAAAAGCGGTCAAGGCCGCCGCCGACACCTTCCGTCCCAATCCCAAGATCGACGTCGCGCGCGAGATTACCGAATTGCGCGTCGGTGAAGCGCTCGTTTCGCTGCTGATGCCCGATGGCGCGCCGTCGCCAGTCGAGCGCACGCTGATCAAGCCGCCCTGTTCGCGCGCCGGCCCGCTAACCCCCAAAGAACGCGCGATCATCAAATCCATCTCTCCGGTCGAGGGCAAATATGACACCCGCGTCGACCGCGAAAGCGCCGAGGAGGTCATCGCGCAAAAGGCCGCCGATGCCGCCGCAACCGCCGTAGAAGTGGCGGAGAAAGGCAAGGAAGAGGTGGGCAAGCGCGAACGCAAGACAACAAGTCTATGGGGTAAGGTCGGCAAAGCTGTCAGCGGTGCGGTGCTGTCGTCGGCAGGGTCTTTGGCCGCCGCCGCCATTTTGGGGAAAAAGAGCCGATCCAATCCCAAAGCGTCAGCCGCCAGCGCCGCCGCCGGGACGGTGGCGACCGAATTAGGCAAAAGCATCGGCATCCCCGGGTTGGGTCGCTTTGCGCGCAACCTGATGGGCGGATTGATGCGGTGAAGGCGCAAGGCCGTTCGGAGATGAAGTCCGCCGGATGACTGAGGCCGCCGCCTTGATGGAGGCGAGTCTGGTGGCCGTCGCCGAGGCGGGTATCGACATACGCCATAGGCTGTTTGATCGCTTCTTCGCCGCCTTTCCCGACCGGCGCACGGCTTTCATCAATGTCGATGCAGCATCGCGGCGGATGACCGATGAAACGCTGCAGATCATGTTCGGGCTGGCCAGCGGCGAAAGCTGGGTCTGGCCGCTGGTCGCCGAACTGGTGGTCACGCATCGCAATTATGGCGCGCTGCCGATGGCCGAATATGATGCCTTTATCGATATGGCGTTGATCGAACTGGGCGCGGCGGCGGGCGCGGCATGGACGCCCGAATGCGCCGCTGCGTGGGCCGATCAGGCCAGCGCGTTAAAGGCGATGATCCGCCGCGCGCAAGCCGAATGGCAGAGCGCTATGCCCGATGCGAGGGTGCCGCCCGACGCCAGTGGCGCCGTGACGGCCTGAACTCATTTTCTTATCGGACCGCGAGCCAAGCTTGGACTTCGGACTTGGTCCGTGGCCTGCTGACCGCCCGTTCTTTCAGGACCGCAATTGTGCGCGCATAGGATTTGCGGACATCGGCGGGCATATCTGCGGAAATCTTTTCCAGTCGGGTGATCATCGCCGGATCGGTGGATGTCAGGGCCAGCTTGCTGGGGAAGCGTGCGCGCGCCGAAGCGTCGATCAGTCCATCGACTTCCTTTTGATGCGCCATCACAAAATCGAACGCCATATCGGCATGGCCGCGGGCGACCGCACTGATGATCGCCGCGCTGACCGTCTTGCCGGGTTCATCGGTGATCGCAAGGTCGAGGGCTTGTTGCGCCAGACCCTTGTCGACCGTTGTACCCAGCAGGCCATAAAATGCGCTGCTTTCAACCGTTGATTTGGCGGTCTGCGCCAGCTTGCGCAGCTTGTCCCAATCGGCCTGATTGGCGTGCGCCGCGATGATCGCCAGCCAGCGCGTCTTGAGCGGGCCGTCGAGGGCGGCGGGGTTGGTGTCGAGCAACGCAAAGCGCCGTTGGGCCTCGGCGAGGACCGCCGGATCACGCATCGTGCCTAGCGCCTTTAACAAGTCGGAGCGTAGCACGGTATCGAGCGCCGATTCGCCGTCATGCGGTTCGAAACCCAATCGCTGCATCGCGGGCTCCAGCGCCTTTGTGCCCATTGCCGTAATCTGCTGCTGCACCTTGGGTTGATCGTCGAACAAATCATACAGCCTGGCATATCTGTCCGCTGCATCGCCCAGCACTTTTGGGCTGGCGTCGGACGGTGTCGCGACGAGCAGATCAAGCGCGGACCCCATCGGTTGATATCCCGCCTGTGACAGCGCGAAATTGTCGCCGAGCAGACCGAGCTGATCGATAGCTGCCAATGTGCCAAAGCGGTCGCGCAGCGCCGTCAGCGCGGCGGGCGTATAGAGGGTGCGATAATAGCCTGCTTGCCCCGCATTGATCAGCACGGGTCCGCAGCCGGGCAGGGTCAGCGTACCAGCGCCGCCGCTGATGACCTGTCGCGCGATTTTGCCATCGCCTGCCTGACCGAGCACCGGCACGCGCCAGCGATGACCCAGACTGTCGATGCTGTCGGCGCGGTCGCGCGAAAACTCGCCCTGGGTCAGCGCGACGCTGGTCGTTCCGGCGTTGCATTGGGTTGCACCGACACGGATCAGCGGAACCCCGCCCTGATTGGTATAATCATGCGCGATGGCGGTCAGGCCTTTGGCGCCTTGTGCTTCGACTGCGTTCCACAGATCATCGGTGCGCGAATTGCCATATTTATGCTCGGCGAAATAACGGCGCAGGCCATCGCGCCACACATCGGCTCCGGCATAGGATTCGAGCATGGTGATGACTGCTTCACCCTTTTGATAGGTGATGGCGTCAAAGGCCTGATTTGTGTCTTCGACGGTACGGATTTTCTGGATGATGGGATGGGTGGTGGCATAGCCATCGAGGCTCATTGCATATTCGCGTCCCGCAACCCGGTTCAGCATCGGCTGCCAGTCGGGGTGGAAATGATCGGTCGCCTTGGTCTCCATCCAGCTGGCGAAACCCTCGTTCAGCCACAGATCGTCCCACCACGCCATGGTGACCAGATCGCCGAACCACTGGTGTGCGGTTTCATGCGCCTGAACCACGAAAATAGCTTGTCGGGTGCTTTCGCTGGTAATTGCCGGGTCGTTGAGCAGGATGCGTTCAAAAGTGAAAATGCTGCCCCAATTTTCCATCGCGCCGAAAAATTGCGACTGGCCGGGGCCGGCAATATTGTCGAGCTTGGGCAACGGATAAGGCTGACCGAAATAATCGCCATAATAGGTTAATAGCGGCCCCAGACTATCGAGCGCAAAGCGCGCTTGTTCGCCCGATCCGGTGGGCGAGACAATGCCGACTTCGGCACCGCTCTCGCTTTTTTCGGCCAGTCGTTCAAAATCGCCGACACCAAAGAACAACAGATAAGACGACATTTTCGGCGAGGTCTGGAACACCACCTTTTTCTTACCGCCCTCGACCGGCGTTTCGCTGGCCACTGGCATGTTGCTGACCGCAAGCTGATCGGCAGGAACGGTTGCGGTCAAAGAGAATGTGGCTTTATAGCTCGGCTCATCAAAGCTGGGGACGAAACGCCGCGCATCGGGGGCTTCGAACTGGGTGAACAGCCCGCGACGCGGGTCGCCGGTTTTCTTGTCCTGATAATCTAGCGCGAACAGGCCGTTCGCCTGGGTGTTGATGATGCCGGTATAGACTGTTGTCAGATGATAAGCGCCCGGTGCCAGAGTGGCGGGCGCGGTAAAAGTGACCGTTTGCGCGTCGGCATCCATCGTTGCGGTCATCGGGATGGCGGTGGTGCCATCGGCTTTGGTCAGCGTCGCGCTGGCGATTTTCAGATTGGCCGCGTTCAGGACGATATTGTCCGATGCCGCGAACAGGTCGAGGTCGATGTCGGCGTGGCCATCAAAGGTCAGCGCCGTGGCGTCGGGGGTGATGCTGATGTCGTAATGCGACGGGCGGGCATTGCGGGGGAGCTGGCTGGGCACGCTATCGGCGAGCGGGGCGGCGACAACCGCCGATGCAGCAGGGCCGCTGGTTTGGGCCAATGCCGGCGTGGCGATCAGGGCGAGCGGCGACAGCGTGGTGAGTAGTAAGTTACGGCAGCAAGTCTTCATATTATCTTCCCCGGATATTTTCTTGCTTTGGCTAAACGCCGCATAGGGGCCGCGCAATGTCCCTTTTCGACAGGCGACCTATCGCGCTCGACAGACGACCCATATTGCGGCAGCCTTGCACCATGACAAACACCACGCTGCCCGCCGAGATCGCGAATGCCGTGACCAACCCCGCCGCCTATGCGGCATGGGACCCGCTGCACGAACAGTTTCGCTGGGCGCGCGCCCATGCGCCGCTTGCGGTCGCCAGTCCCGACTCGCACGACCCTTTCTGGCTCGTCACCCGCCACGCCGACATCATGGCGATCAGCCGCGATCCGGCGCGCTTTGCCAGCGGCATCCGCCCGACCGTGCTCACTGACCGGGCGGGAGAGGCGCTGGCGCGCGCCGCGACGCCGAACAACGACGGCCACCTCATCCGTTCGTTGGTGCAGATGGATGCGCCCGACCATATGAAATACAGGCTGCTCACGCAAAGCTGGTTCATGCCCAAAAATCTGAAAATGGTCGAAGATCGGGTGCGGCAGATCGCCCGCGAAACGGTCGATACGATGCTGGCGATGGACGGAACATGCGATTTTGCACGCGATGTCGCCGCCTTTTATCCGCTGCGCGTCATCATGGATATTATGGGTGTGCCCCGCGAGGACGAGCCGCGCATGTTGATGCTCACCCAGCAATTGTTCGGCCCCACCGACCCCGAACTCAACCGCAGCCGCGAGGCGATTACATCGAGCGAGCAGGCGATTGCGATGCTGGACCATGTCATCGCCGATTTCACCCAATATTTTGCCGCGCTGACCGCCGAGCGTCGCGTGCAACCCCGCGAGGATATTGCCACCATCATCGCCAATGCGACAATCAACGGCGCGCCGATTCCCGACCGCGAAATGTCGGGATATTATATGATCGTCGCCACCGCCGGACATGACACAACCAGCGCCTCGACCGCGGGCACGCTGATGGAGCTGGCAAAAAATCCGGCGTTGTTCGAGCGCTATCGCGACGCCGCGAGCGACAAGGCGGGGCTGATCGAGGAAACGATACGCTGGTCGGTGCCGGTGCAACATTTCATGCGCAGCGCGCGCGAAGACGTCGACATCGGCGGCCAGAAAATCGCCAAGGGCGACTGGCTGATGCTCAACTATGTTTCGGCCAATCGCGACGAAGATGTTTTCGACGACCCCTTCACCTTCAACCCCGACCGCGCGAAAAATCCCCAAATCGCCTTTGGCCACGGCGCGCACGTCTGCCTTGGCCAGCATCTGGCGCGGATGGAAATGCGAATATTGCTGGAAGAATTGCTGCCGCGTTTGAAGCGTGTCGAGCTGGACGGCGAACCGGCGCGGGTAGAATCGGTGTTCGTCGGCGGGCTGAAACGCCTGCCGATCCGGTTTGAGGCGGCATAGGAAGCGCGGATAGGCAGGCGATGGTTGGTTCTGTCGTTCAGCATCCCTGCCGACATCCGGCTTAAGCTTTTTCTAGCCGGGCATCCGGCATTTATATCCATGCATCGCCACCACCTCGTCGCCCTCACAGATCGGTGCGGCGATCAGGCGCACCCAGCGTGGTTGCCGCGGATTTGGTGCAATCTCGACGTCAACGGTAAAGCCGCGCCGGTGGGTGATGGCGTGCGCGCGCAGCCGCTCCATCGCCGCACGCGACTCCTCGCAATAGAGCGACACGGCCAATGATCGGGAAACCTCGGTATCGCGGGCTATGCCAAAGATGTCATAGGTGGTTGGCGACCAGTTCAGACGGTTGTCTGTCAGGTCGCACTGCCATAACCCGACACCGTGGCGCGCCAATGCTTCTGGGTCAGGGCCGGTTCCGGTCGTCAAGGAAAGCAGCGGATATTCGCCGATCTCGTCGAGCCACTCCAGAGAGAAATGATGGGTGCGGTCGGCCAATGGCCAGCTGTGATGAAGGGGCAGGGGATAATGAGGTCGCACGCAGAATCGACTCCTTTCATGCCCATGGCAGGTCCTGACCCTAGACCCGCATCGTTGATGAAGTGTTGAAAACCAGTTGTCCGCTTCGATCACGCGGAAACCTTGCCGAAAAGCGATATCAGTACGGGGGTGATGCGATAGGGCAGCCTGACGTTGGCCGCGCCGAGGCCGCGTCTTAAACCTTCTCGCCCGGAAAGAATCGCGCCACCACTTCGCTCGCCAGACGGGCGGGGCGGAGGGTTTCGGCGTCGATGCAGCACCAGCTTGATTTGACCTCGGCCAGCACATCTTCGCCGCGCTTGATGATCGTTTCGTAAAAGGCGCGGGCGCCCTGCACTTTTTCCAAAATGACCGTTGCGATCACCTTGTCGTCGAGGAAGGCGGGGCGGCGATAGGTAATCTCATGCTTCAGAGCGACCCACAGATGCTCGGCTACCGCATCGGGCGGCGCGATGCTGCGCCAGTGCGCCAACACGGCGTCCTGTACCCAGCTGAGATAATGGGCGTTGTTCACATGGCCCATGAAATCAATCTGGTCGGCGCCAACCTTGATGGCATGGTCGTGGGGAAGGGCAAAAGCGGTCATATCGCTTACAATAGTGTCAATACGTCGCTGCGCATAGATGAATCTGAATTTATCCCCGTCCGCGATAGGGCGCGACGCCCTGATCGGGGATCCACAGACCGGCGGGTGGCGGGCTTGATTGCCAGAAAACGTCGATGGGGATGCCGCCGCGCGGATACCAGTAACCGCCGATGCGCAGCCATTGCGGCTGCATTTCGTCGAACAAACGTCGCCCGATGCCGACGGTGCAATCCTCGTGGAACGCGGCGTGATTGCGAAAACTGCCGAGGAAAAGCTTGAGCGATTTTGATTCGACGATGGTATCGCCGGGCGCATAATCGATCACCAGATGCGCGAAATCGGGCTGGCCGGTCACCGGACAGAGCGAGGTGAACTCGGGCGCGGCAAAGCGGGTGAGGTACAGCTCTCCGACGCGCGGATTGGGAACATAGTCGAGCGTCGCAGCCTCGGGAGAGGTCGGCAGGTCGCTTGTTTGGCCCAGATGGACCGGCGAAAGCGGGGGGCGGGTGGATTCGGACATGCACTTCGTCTAGTCCGCCGCACGGCTGATGTCATTCCTCTCGTGATATCGGCAGTAAATAGGACATGTTCAGCGCCAATTCAGCCGCGCAAAGGACATGCGGTGGTTTCGGGGGCGCAAGTAAATATGGCGGACAAGATGATCGGTGACGCGGGGAAGCGAACGACGGCGTTGCTGTCGCTGACGGCGCTTGCGCTGATGGTGGGCGGAGCGACGACGGTTTTTGCTCAGGACAACCAGCCCACGCCCCCTGCTTCCGAACCGGTCCTTGGCCCGACAACGACCCGTCCGCTTGGCCGTTTCCAGCTACCGCCCGCCGATGATGGCCGCGCGCCGGGGGTTCAGGGGCCGTCGAACAATGGCTTGCCGCCCGTTTCGCCGAATGATCGCCGGATTACGCCGACTCCGACGCCCACACCTAAGATTACGCCGCCTGACGTCACGCCGGCTCCGTCGCAAACTCCATCCAGATCATCGGCTCCGACGACCAGCCAGTCGCGTCCGCAACCCGCACCATCGCCTTCGCGTACAGAGCCCGCGCCATCGCGCGCCGCCAATCGGGACGCCGCGCGTCCGGTTGCGATAACTCCGGCACCAGCACCCGCAGCTTCGGCCTCTGATTCGCTACCCAACACAGACAATCCGCTCGCCGCGCCGCCGTCCGATCTCAACAGCGACGATGCTGCGCCCGCGCCCGCAACGCCCGCACCCACCGAATCGCCCAGCTTTGGCTGGCTATGGATTTTGGCGGCAATATTGCTCGTGGCGGGCGGCCTGTTGTTCTGGCGCAAACGGCGCGCTGTGGCGGCTGACGGTCCGGCAGAGTCTGCCTTGCCCCCGCTGTCCCGGACGCCTGCGCCCAAGCCAGCGCCAAGTCCGGCACCCAAGCCAGCACAACCCGCAACCCCGCAACCCGCAGCAGCCAATCCGTCGCAATCGGCGGCGCGCGCGCTGGGCGTCGATCCCGGTCATCGCATACCGTCACCGCTCGTCACGCGCCCGACGGATGAACGCCGCGCGTTTCTGTCGCTGTCGCTCGAAGTGCTGCGGATCAACGTCACCGCTACCAATATTATGGTCAATTTCGTCCTGACCATCCAGAATCAGGGGACGACCGATGCGGTCGGTGTTCTGACGCGTCTGGCGCTGCAACAGGGATCGGCGATGCCCGAGGAGGTGCTTGCGCGTTTTTATGACGGAGCGGGGGGAAGCGTGCTTCGCGACGACATCAGCATCGCTGTCGGCGCGCGCGAAGTGCTGACGACAGAGGTCAATCTGCCGCGCGGCGGTATCGAACCGATCATGATGGGCGGCAAGCCCATGCTCGTCCCTGTCATGGCGATCGACGTCACCTATCATTGGGACGGCCCCGCCGACGCTTTTGGTCAGGTGGCGCAGGCCTTTGTTCTGGGGCGGACGTCAGCACCGGGCAGCGACCGGTTGGGGCCGCTGCGGCTCGACCAGGCGGCCTATATCGTCAAGCCTGCGGGCGCCCACGCCACGACGATGCAACGCAGCCAGTGATTGCCGGATCAGGCCGCCTGATGGCGTTGCGCGCCGTCTTTTTGTGTTGCAGTGCAGCATTGAGTGGGGCAGAGCGCCACTGCGCTTGAAAAAGCGTCAAGGGGGGCATAGGCTGACGCCCTCCCCGGAAAAGGCCTTACATCTAGGCGGATGGGCGAGGACAGGCAGTGCCGGGACTCGTCGGTCGGTCATAACAGGAGCATGAAATGGACGCTTTGGTCTCTACCGACTGGTTGGAACGCGAACTGGGGGCATCCGACCTGCGGGTCGTTGATGCGACCAAATTTATGGATGACGCCGGACGCGATGCGCGCGCCGAATATGAGGCCGGGCACGTCCCGGGCGCGGTGTTCATGGACCTGTCGGACCTGACCGACACCAATGATCCCATCGGCAATATGGCACCGCAGGCGGAAAAATTTGCCAGCCGGATGCAGTCGCTGGGTCTTGGTGATGGCAGCCGCATCGTGATTTACGACGACAGCCCGCTGAAAAGTGCGGCGCGCGCTTGGTGGCTGCTGAAACTGTTTGGCGCGCATGATGTCGCGCTGCTCGACGGCGGGCTTGCCAAATGGAAGGCTGAAGGCCGCGCGCTCGAAATGGGCAAACAGACGCTGCGCCACCGCCACTTCACCGTGTGGCGCGATGCCAAGGCCGTCCGCACCAAGGATGAAATGCTCGCCAATGTCGATGGCGGCGGCGAACAGGTTGTCGATGCCCGCCCGACGGAGCGCTTTACCGGCGAGCAGCGCGATTCGCGTCCCGGCCTTGCCCCCGGCCATATCCCCGGCTCGCGCAGCTTGCCGCACAGCAGCCTGTTCAACGCCGACGGCACCTGGAAACAGGGTGATGATCTGAAGGCTGCCTTTGACGCTGCTGGTGTCGATCTCGACAAACCGCTCGTCACCACCTGTGGCAGCGGGATGACCGCGACCGTCTTGGCCTTTGGTGCACATCTGCTCGGCCACGAAAATGTTGCTGTTTATGACGGCAGCTGGCTGGAATGGGGCGCCGATCCTGCGACTCCAAAGGCGACGGGCGCGGCCTGAGCCGAAGCGGTGGCCGGACCTGAAAATAAGGACAAAGACGGCCGCCGGTCGGCAACGCGGCTGGTGCAGGGCGGACGGCGGCCCGAATGGACGGGCGACCCGCGGCTTGGCGGCGGGGTCGTCAATCCGCCGGTGTGGCGCGCCTCGACCATCCTTTATGACAATGTCGCCGACTTAAAGGCGCGGGGTCATGCGACGCATGACAAGCTTTTCTATGGCCGGCGCGGAACGCCGACGGTGTGGGCGCTCGCCGATGCGCTGACCGAAATGGAACCCGGCGCGGCGGGGACATTGCTTTACCCTTCGGGCGTTGCGGCGATTTCTTCCGGGCTGCTCGCGTTGCTCGAACCCGGCGATCATCTGTTGATGGTCGATAGCGTGTACGAACCGACGCGGCTGTTCTGTGACGGGATGCTGGCGCGCTTTGGCGTCACCACTACTTATTATGACCCGCTGGTCGGCGGCGCGATTGCCGACCTCATCACCCCGCAGACCAAGCTGATCTTCCTCGAATCACCGGGCAGCCTGACGTTCGAGGTGCAGGATATTCCGGCGATCACCGCGATTGCCCGCGCGCGCGATATTGTGACGATGCTCGACAACACCTGGGCGACACCGCTGTTCTTTCCGGCGCTATCGCACGGCGTCGATGTGACGATGATGAGCCTGACCAAATATGTCGGCGGCCATAGTGATGCGATGATGGGGTCACTGACCGCAACCAAAGCCGTCTGGTCCCGATTGCGCCACGCGGCTTATCAGTTGGGGCAAGCGGTTTCGCCCGATGATTGTGCGCTGATGCTGCGCGGATTGCGGACGCTTGATGTGCGGCTGGAGCGGCATGACGCCAATGCCCGCACGGTTGCGGGCTGGCTTGTTGAGCATCCGGCGGTGGGACGCCTGCTGCATCCCGGTCTGTCCGGCGACCTCGGCCATGCTGTGTGGGCGCGTGATTTTTCGGGAGCGAGCGGGTTGTTCGGCTTTACGCTGGCGGGCGCTGATGCGGCGGAGCGGGAACATTTTATCGACGCGCTGCGTTATTTCGGCATCGGCTTTAGCTGGGGGGGCTTTGAAAGTCTGGCGCTTCCGACCGATCCCGCCAGCCTCCGTACCGCTACAGCTTGGTCGGACCCGGATCCGCTCATCCGCTTGTCGATCGGGCTTGAAGATCCCGCCGACCTCATCGCAGACTTGGAGCGCGGCTTTGCCGCGATGACACCATGATCAATATTGATGACTTTCTGGTCCGCATGGGCTTTCCCGCTCTCGCCGAGGCGCAACTGGTCGAGCTAGGGATCGCCGGAGCATTGGCGGGGGTTGCGCTGGCGGCAGGCTGGCTGATCAAAAGGAGCTTTGGCACGCGGCTGGCAAAGTGGCTGCATGGCCAGGATATTGGCGCCCCCGGGCCGCTGACCGAACGAGCGGGGACAGTGCTCGGCTGGCTCACCGCCTTGCTGATGGTGGGCATCACCCTCGCGGTATGGCCCTGGCACCCTTACACTGTTTTGCTGTTCAATATCGTGCTGGCGGTCAGCGCCGCAGCCCTTATTCGCAACCTGATTGTCGGCGTTGGCATCGGCAACACACCAGCCCTGATAGCCGCCTTCGTCGTGCTTGTGACGATGTTGTCGCGCGCTGTCGGCGGGCTGGAAATCTTGCAGGAACGTCTGGCCAGCGTCGGTTTTACTGCGGGCAATCGCAATTTCTCGGTGCTGTCGCTAATCAACATCGCGCTGACACTTATCATCCTGTTTACGCTGGTGCGTATCGCCAACCGGGTCTTGCGGCGCATCGTCAAAGGCAACCGCGAATTTGACGCGACGCAGCAGCTGCTTATCGAGAAAATCGCCGGTGTCGCCATCATCATCGCGGCGTTTTTTGTCGGCATCGATATGCTGGGTATCGACTTTACCGCCTTTGCGGTCTTTTCGGGCGCGCTCGGCCTCGCGGTTGGTTTTGGTCTGCAGAAAACCGTCGGCAATCTGATCGCGGGCATCATCCTGTTGATGGACCGGTCGATCAAGCCGGGCGATGTCATCGCGGTTGGCGACAGCTTTGGCTGGGTGAATAAAATTGGCGTGCGCGCGGTGTCGGTGATTACCCGCGACGGCAAGGAACATCTGATTCCGAACGAAAATCTGATGACCCAGGAGGTCGAGAATTGGAGCTTTTCCAGCCGCAAGGTGCGGCTTCGTATTGCGGTCGGCGTATCCTATAACGCCGATCTGCGGCTGGCGCAGAAATTGATGCTGGAGGCCGCAACCGAATCGTCACGCGTGCTCGACAAGCCCGAACCCGTGTGCTGGATCACCGGCTTTGGCGACAGCAGCGTCGACCATGAACTACGCATCTGGATTACCGATCCCGAAGGCGGGCTCGGCAATATCCGGGGTGATGTGTATCAACGCATCTGGGACAAGTTTAAGGAAGCGGACATCGAAATTCCGTTCCCGCAACGCGATGTCCACGTCCGAACCCTGCCCGAAGAGGCGAAGAAGCCGGTGCGCGTTGCCAAGCCGACAAAGCCGAAACCCGCCAAATAGATGGAGCGGCCCGGTGCCGCTCCATCACAGGCCGGATAGGCTTTAGGCTTCGGCCTGCTTCGCCCGCTCGACGCATTCCATGATAATGCGCTTGGCCTCGTCGACGTCGCCCCACCCGTTGAGCTCGACCCATTTTCCCGGTTCCAGATCCTTATAATGGGCAAAGAAATGCTCGATCTGCTGGCGCACGATCGGCGGCATATCCTGATAGCTGGCGACTTCGGAATAATAGGGGAAAGTGGCGTTGATCGGGACGCAGAGCAGTTTTTCGTCACCGCCGGCATCGTCGACCATTTTGAGAACGCCGATCGGGCGGCATTTGACCACCGCCCCGGCAATGATAGGCGACCGCGCCACAACCAATGCATCGAGAGGATCGCCATCCTCGCCTAATGTATGTGGGACAAAGCCGTAATTGGCGGGATAGCGCATCGGCGTGTGCAGGAATCGGTCGACAAACAACGCCCCCGATGCCTTGTCGAATTCATATTTGACCGGCTCGCCTCCAATCGAAACTTCGATCAAGACATTCAGGCTTTCGGGCGGATTATCGCCGGCGGGAATCAAGTCAATGCGCATGGGAGAGCGTCCTTTATTGTTTGCGCCCGCCCCTTAGCCCCACGTGCAGCGTGAAGTCGAGACGCGCCGCGCTAAAGTTTGCGCTTTGCCGCGAACAGGCGGTCAAACCAGTCGGGCCCGTTCCCGACTTTCTCCAGATGCGGCCAGCGCAGGCCATCATGATAGGCAATGTCGACGGTGCGATAGCGGCTGCCGCGTTTGAGCAGCAGTGTCACCGGTGTCTTGCCGTCGGCGGCGGCGCGAATGGCGGCTTCGATACGCTCGCGGCTGTAGCTTTGGCCACTGACGGCGACGATCTTGGTGCCATTGACGATGTCGGATTTGAACGCCGGACCGTTCCACATGATGCTGCCGACATCACCATCCGAATCGACAGTCATGCCCAGCGATCCTGTCAGGTCGACATATTTTCCCGCCGTCATTTTGTCGCGATCATAGACATTGGGGGTGTCGCGCCAGACGAGTTGATATCCCGCCAGGGTAAATCCGCCCACCGGCGCTGGCTGTCCAGCAGTCTGAAGCCGGTCGCGCAGGAATGTGGCCCAGTCGTATGGATAGACGCGGTTGAGTTCGGCGACCACATCGTCAAATTCATAGGGTGCTTCGCCCCAATCGCCGTCCTTGCCGCCGAAAAATCCGCGTGCGAAATCGTCGAGGCTTTTGGCATTGTTCGTTTTGGTGCGGATCAGCATGTCGGCCTCCAGCCACACCAGCGACCCCTCGCTGTAATAATCTTCGGTGCGCGACCAGCTGATGAAAGGGCGTGGTTTGCGGGCGGCGGTGATCGGGTCGTGGGTTGTATCCTCGACCGAGCGCCATTCGCGCCCCGCCTGATTGCTGTAATATCCCGCCTTTGATGCCCATTCGCCAAGGATGAGCGCTGGCGTCTGCATCCCCGACCGGCCCGCCAGAACCAGATCCCAGAAACTGGTCTGGCCTTCGTAAACCCACAACAGATTGTCCTGCATGGGGGTGCGGAAATCGGGGGTCCACAGCTTGGCAGGCCGACGATATTTGCCGTTCCAGCTATGGGTGAATTCGTGCGGCAACAGCCCGCGCAATGTCCCATTATCGTCCCATTTGGTAAAATAGTCGGGGTCGCTGCTATTCTCGCTGCTGCGATGATGCTCCAGCCCGATGCCGCCCATTTCGTCGGTAAGAGCGAGCAGGAAATCATAATGGTCGAAATGGCGGGTGCCGAACAGGGCAATGGCTTCGGCGACCATCGCGGCATGGGTGGCGATCTGGTCGGGCTTGGCCTCCAGATATTGGGGTTCGTCGGCGACGACATTCAGCGTGACATCATGCCCCAAATCCCATTTGCGGAAATATTTTCCCGCAAACATCGGGCTGTCGATCAAGGTTTCATAGCTGGTGACGGCATAGCTATAGCGATTGCCTGAAATATTCAGCCCGTCGAGCGCGCTCGCGCCGGTCCAGCCAGCGGGCAGAGTCACATCCAGGTGCACAGGAATCTGCCGTGTGAAATATCCGGCGGGATAAAAACTAACCTGCTCCCATTGCAGGTTCATCATCGCGGGTGTGACCACGACGCGCCCTTCGTTGCTGCGCGTCGGCGACAGGAAATCAAAGGCGAGGTCGATGCTCTTGATGCCCGACGGCACGTCGATTTCAAAGGCATAAACGTCGGTCGGCTGGCGCGTCCAGCTCAGCGGTTTGCCGTTGGCCGATGGTTTGAACCCCGCAACCTCGGCTATGGCTCCGCGTGGAGCGTGCTTGCCCGGTAGCCATTGGGGATAGAGCAATGTCAGCTTGCCCGCTTTCGCCACCGGAATCGTCTGCCGGACATGGAAAATTCCGCGCGCCACGTCGCTGGCATCGACGCGCAACTGCATCGTGCCGGGATAGGCTTTGTCGACCGGCAGCGGGATGGTCAGCGGCGTGACGGCCGGTTCGGGGCGGCTGTTGCTATCCTGAGCATGGGCGGGAAGGGCGACGATCATGGCCGATGCGGCGAGCAGTGCATTTTTCATGGTGCAACCCTCTGCCGATAAATGGCCGCGAGGTCCAGAGGGGCTATGCGCGAGACACTTTGCGTTTCGGCAAAAAGCCATTAGACGCCGCGACCATGAGCAAGGACAAGTCCACCCGTATTCCGACCCCGCAGGCCATTCGCGGTACGCAGGATATGCTCGGCGACTTCGCCGATCGCTTCACCCATGTCGTCGAGACATTTGAACGGGTGCGGCGGCTTTATGGTTTCAAGCGCATCGAAGTGCCGGTGATCGAGCCGACCGCCGTTTTCGCGCGCAGCCTGGGTGAAACGACCGATGTGGTGTCGAAGGAAATGTATTCGTTCGACGATCGCGGCGGCGATTCGATCACACTCCGCCCCGAATTCACCGCCGGCATAGCGCGTGCTTACATCACCAACGGCTGGCAGCAACATGCGCCGCTGAAGGTTGCGACGCACGGCCCCTTGTTTCGCTATGAGCGTCCGCAAAAGGGTCGCTATCGCCAGTTCCATCAGCTTGATGCCGAGGTGCTGGGCAGCGACAGCCCGCTCGCCGATGTCGAATTGCTCGTCTTTGCCGATCAACTGCTCAAGGAGTTGGGAATCAACGAGGGCGTGAGCTGCACCCTCAATACGCTGGGCGATGCGGCAAGCCGCGATGCGTGGCGCGACGCGCTGGTGGCACATTTCGAGGCGCATCGTGGTGACTTGTCCGAGGACAGTCTGGCGCGGCTCGACAAGAATCCGATGCGGATATTGGACAGCAAAGACCCGCGCGACCGCCCGATTGCCGACAGCGCGCCCGACATTGACGCCTATCTGACTGGCGAAGCGCAGGACTTTTTCGGCGCGGTGACGGCGGGGCTGGATGCTGCCGGTGTCGCATGGGAGCGCAACGCGCGGCTGGTCCGCGGCCTCGATTATTATCGCCACACCGCGTTTGAATTTGTCACTGACCGGCTGGGCGCACAAGGCACAGTGCTGGGCGGCGGTCGCTATGACGGGCTGATCGAAGCGCTAGGCGGACCGCCGACGGCGGCGGTCGGCTGGGCTGCGGGGATCGAGCGGCTGGCGATGCTTTTGGAGTTTGGGACTGATAAGACGCTATTTGTCCCCATCATACCAAGAAAACCCGAAATGCTGGGCCTTGCTCATGAAATAGCTGCTCTGTTGAGGGCTGTTGGTATCGCCTGTTCCGTCCCGATGAATTTTCGGAGCCCACAAAAGCTCTTCGACAAGTTAAGAAAGTCAGGTGAGCGGTATATTCTTGAAGTGGATGGGCCTCAGTTTGATGGAACAATCTCGTATGTACGCCTCTCACAAAGTTTAGAAGATTTCGACGAGGTAATGTCTGTTGCGAACAAGATAGATTGCGCGTTCCGAGAAAAATTCCAAATTCGGCAGCCGGCCAAAAGCGGCACGGCATGGGATTTGTTGGCAAGCTGATCCTTGTTGAGTTTAGTCGTCACCCTGAACTTGTTTCAGGGTCCATGGTCTAAGGGTGCGGCGTCAGGCCATGGATGCTGAAACAAGTTCAGCATGACGCATTTAATGAATCGATTTTTTGAAATGATAGCGAGTAAATGACCTCCATCCCTGCCCAACGCATTGCCGCGATCATCGAGCGTCACGCTGCTTTGCAGGCGCGGATGGCGACGGGGGATATGGCGCCCGCCGACTTTGTGGCGGCGTCGAAGGAATTTGCCGAGCTGGAGCCGGTCGCAGAGGCTGCGCGTGAAGTGGTGCGGCTGCGTGGTGAGCTGGTCGATCTGGAAGCCATGTTGGCCGATCCCGAAATGAAGGCGATGGCGGCTGAGGAATTGGCGAGCATCGAGGCGGCGCTGCCCGCCGCCGAACAGGATCTGGCGATCAAGCTGCTCCCCAAGGATGTGGCCGACGACCGTTCGGCGATGCTCGAAATTCGCGCCGGAACCGGTGGCGACGAGGCGGCGCTGTTCGCGGGCGATTTGCTGCGTATGTACAGCCGCTATGCCGACGCGCAGGGCTGGAAGGTCGAGATGATCTCTGCCAGCGAATCCGAAGCGGGCGGCTTTAAGGAAGTCGTCGCCAGCGTTGCGGGGCAGGGGGTGTTCGCCAAACTGAAATTCGAAAGCGGCGTCCACCGTGTCCAACGGGTGCCTGCCACCGAAAGCCAAGGGCGCATCCACACCAGCGCTGCCACCGTCGCGGTGCTGCCCGAGGCCGAAGAGGTTGATGTCGAAATCAACGACAATGACCTCAAAATCGATATTTACCGCGCGAGCGGCGCGGGCGGGCAGCATGTCAACACCACCGACAGCGCGATCCGTATCACCCATTTGCCCACCGGCCTCGTCGTCATCCAGCAGGACCAGCGCAGCCAGCACAAGAATCGCGCCAAGGCGATGGGGGTGTTGCGCACGCGGCTGTATGAACTGGAGCGCGACAAGCAACATGCCGAGCGTGCGGGCAATCGCAAGCTGATGGTGGGATCGGGCGACCGGTCCGAACGCATCCGCACCTATAATTTCCCGCAAGGCCGCGTTACCGACCACCGTATCAACCTGACCCTGCATCGCTTGCCCGAAATATTGGAAGGCGCGATGGACGAGATGATCGACGCGCTGATCGCCGAGGATCAGGCTGACCGTCTGGCGGGATTGAATGATTAGTCCCCCTCCCGCAAGCGGGAGGGGCTAGGGGTGGGCATGTCCGAACCACCTAAAGCACAAGGCCGCGCCCACCCACCGACCCCCTCACGCAAACGGGAGGGGGAGGTGGCGACAGCCCTGCGCGAGGCCGTGTTAAGGCTGGCTGAGACTTCCGACACACCGCGCCTCGATGCCGAAGTCTTGATGGCCCATGCGCTGGGGGTCGAGCGCCAAAACCTATTGCTAGATCCTGCGCGTTTCTCCGTTCCCGACTGTTATGCCGCTTTGGTTGCGCTCCGCGCGGCCCATGAACCGGTCGCCTATATTATCGGTTGGCGCGAATTCTGGTCGTTGCGGCTGGAAGTTGGACCCGGAGTCTTGATTCCGCGCCCCGACAGCGAGACGCTGATCGAGGCGGCGGTTGCGCATTTCGTTGACAAGCCTCCGCAGCGCATCCTCGACCTCGGCACTGGGCCGGGTTCGCTGCTGCTGGCCGCCCTGACCGAATTTCCGGCGGCGACGGGGTTGGGGGTCGATGCGTCGGCTACGGCGCTATCCTATGCCCGTACCAATGCCGATGCGCTGGGGTTGGCGGATCAGGCCGCGTTTCAGTGCGGCGACTGGGGCGACGGCCTGTGCGATCGTTTCGACCTCATCCTGTGCAATCCGCCCTATATTGCCGACGCCGAAGTCTTGATGGCCGATGTCGCCGAGCATGAACCCCACGCCGCTTTGTTTGCGGGGGAGGACGGGCTGGCCGATTATCGCCGCATCATCCCCGACCTGCCCCGCCTGCTGACGCCGCAGGGCATCGCCATATTGGAAATCGGCGGTGCGCAGCGCGTTGCTGTGACGGCGCTGGCCACTGCTGTCGGGTTCATAGTTCGCTGTCGGCAGGACCTTGGCGGGCGCGACCGCGCGTTGATCCTGTCGGTCCATGGTTAAGCCGCCGTGCAAGAATTTTCTTGGTTTCCGTCAAAAAGCGCGATAGACGTTTAGGTGCAGACCTGATCGGGGTCCCTTTGGCGGTGCACTGGCATCGATACTGGTCCGGCAGGTTTGTTTCCCACAAGCGGCGTTTGTGCGGGCTACGGCCCCATAAACGGTGAAGGGCAACGTCCCGCGATGGTTCGCGGATTCGATCAGCGCCCGAAGCGCGATCGGCCAAAAGGGGTTTGGCATTAGCATTTCGACAGGATGTCTCAGTTGAATATGAACAACCGACAAAGCGGTCGCCGTCGCGGCCGCAACAATAACAACAATCGCCAGTCGTCCGGTGGACGCGGCGGCATGGATCAGGCCAACCGGATCGACAGCCGGGCGCGGGGCAACGGCGCCCAGATGATCGAGAAATTCCGCAACATGGCGCGCGATGCGCAATTGGCGGGGGATCGGGTCCAGACCGAATATTATCTGCAATTCGCGGATCATTATTTCCGCGTTGTCAGCGATTTTCGTCAACGGCAGGAAGAGCGCTCGCAAGGGCAGGATCGTCCGAACGATCGTCAACGCGAATTGCGCGGGGTCGAAGATTTTGACGGTCATGACGATGCCGACGACAATGATCGCGATGACAGCGACAACAACTCTGACTCCAACGAACGGCGCAGCGATAATCGTGGCGATCGCCAGACACGCGACCGTCAACAGGGTGACGACGACAATCGCGCCCCGCGCCAGCAACCCCGCGCCAAAAAGACACGGAACCGCGACGACGACAGCAACAGCGATCAGCGCGACGATGCCAAGGGCAACAGCGAAGAGGCGGAGGCGAAAACTGCGCCTGCACCGCGCAGCCCCCGTCGCACGACCCGTGCCCCGCGCACGGCAGAAGCCAGCGAAACAACCGGAATTGACAGCGCCGCTCTGCCGCCCGCTATCGGTCGCACGGCCAATGGCAATGGTAAGGCTGCGGACGCCGAACCGGCTGGCGACGATGCACCGGCTCCCAAGGTTCGCCGTCCGCGCCGGACGCTGGCCAAGCGTGATGAAGGTAGCGAAGCCGCCGAATAAGCGGCTGCGCGCTTGGCGCTGGTCTTTGGACCTTTCCTGACATAGTCTTCTGCTTGGCATAGCGGGAGAGTGGATATGCGTGGAAAAGCAACGGGCTGGGCGATGCTGATGCTGGCCGGACTGGCGAGCAGCGGCTCGGTCGCGGCGCAGGATGGGTCTGCACCCAATGCGCAGGGTGATCTGTCCGTTACCATCTATAATGGCGGGCAATCGCTGGTTCAGGACGTCCGGCGGCTCAACCTGCCCAGCGGTCGCACACGGCAGGAATTTCCCGATGTTTCGGCGCAGATACGGCCCGAAACCGTGTCGTTCAGTGCCGATGGAACGGCGATTGTTGAACAGAATTTCGACTATGACCTGCTGTCGCCCAATGCCTTGATGCAAAAGGCGGTGGGCGAAATGGTGACGCTGCTCCGTATCAATCCCGCCACAGGCGTTGAAACGCGCGAGCGCGCCAAGGTGCTCGCGGTCAACGGCGGTGTGGTGTTGCAAATCGGCGGGAAAATCGAAATCCTGCGCGACGACGGGCTGCCGGTGCGGGTCATTTTTGACAAGATACCGCCCAATCTGCGCGCCAAGCCGACTTTGTCGATCACCCTCGACAGCCGCAAAGCGGGGACGCGACCGGCCACCCTGTCCTATCTGACCAACGGGCTGGGCTGGGTCGCCGACTATGTCTCGCTCTATGATGAAAAGGCGGGAACGATTGATGTGCAGGGGTGGGTGACGCTGACCAACCGAACCGGCACGACCTTTGACAATGCCCGCGCGCTGCTAGTAGCGGGGACGCCTGCGAGTGCAGCGACGAATGGCCGGTCGCGAGGGGGGTATCGCCCGCCGTCGCCGACGCAGAACAATATTCGCCGGGCAGGCACCGAAACGGCGCCGCGTGAACAGCTTGGCGATTATTATCTCTATCCGCTCGCCGAACGCACGACGATTGCCAATGCCCAGACCAAGCAGGTCAGCTTTCTGGATGTGCAGGGCGTGCCCGCGCGCAAAGTCTATGCGTTCACGCTGAACGGCTTTGCCAACATGACCGAACCGGAGAGCGCGGCAAGCATGATCAAATTTTCGTCAAGCGCGCAGGGCGGGCTGGGCGATGCTTTGCCGGCGGGGACGGTGCGGTTTTATCAGCGCGACCTGCGCGGCGAACCGCAGTTTATCGGCGAGAACAGCATCGGCCACACCCCGATGGGCAGCGAGTTGGCGCTCAAGACCGGCGATGCCTTTGATGTGAAGGTCAAGGCGACGGTCGTTTCGCGGCAGCGGCTTTCCGAATCTAAATGGCGTTCGTCGATGTCCTATCTGCTCACCAATGCGCGCAGCGAGCCGGTGACGCTCGAGCTGACCCAACGCGGGCTCGACTGGTATTGGTCCGAAACGCGGATCATTACCGAAAGCCAGAAAAGCGACCGGCTCGACAGCGACGGGACGCAATGGATCGTCACCATCCCCGCCAATGGAGAGACGACTGTCACCGCAACCTTTGAAACGCGATATTGATGCGTCGCTGATGCGCTGGCTAATCGCCCTCGCGTTGCTGACCGTTGCGCCGCCCGTCGCGGCGCAGACGGTTGTTACGTCCAGCGCACCTGAATCGCTTTCGGTCAGCGTCTATCGTGATCCCCAACGCGATGCGGGCGGCGCGATCAACCTCAACTGGCTTCGGGGCTTTGCTCTTATCACCGAAACACGGACTATCGACCTGCCTGCGGGCGAATCCACACTGCGATTCGAAGGCGTGGCCGAGGGGATGGTGGCGGTCAGCGCCATTGTCACCGGATTGCCGGGCGGGGTGGTGCAGAAGAATCGCGATGCGGCCTTGCTGTCGCCCGCCAGCCTGCTCGACGGCACATTGGGCAATCACGTCCATCTCCGCCGTACCAACCGCGCGACCGGCGCGGTGCGCGAGGAAGACGCGATTATCCGTTCAGGCCCCGATGGCGCGGTGGTGCTCCAGACGGCGACGGGTTTTGAATTGCTGCGCTGCACCGGCTTGCCCGAATCGCTGATCTATGACGGCGTTCCCAAAGGCCTGTCGGCCAAGCCGACGCTGTCGGTCACAACGCGCAGCCCGACGGCGCAGCGCGTCACCGTCACCTTGACCTATCTCGCCACCGGATTTGACTGGGCCGCCAATTATGTCGCGCATATGCGAGAGGATGGCAGGACGCTCGACCTCTTCGCCTGGCTGACTGTTGCCAACAGCAATGAAGAAAGCTTCCCCGACGCCAAACTGTTTGCGCTCGCCGGGACGCTCAACATCGACAGCAATTTCGCCGCGCTGGTCGAGGCTCCGGCAACCCCGACGCTTCGCCTGTCCTGTTTCCCCACGGGCAGCGGCAGATATGGCGCCCCTCCGCCACCATCTGCTCCGCTGCTATCGCCAGCGCCGATGATGGACGCTGCGGCCGAGAGCATCGTTGTTACCGGCTCGCGGCGTATGGAAGGCATGATGAAGGCCCCCGCCGCCATCGCGGTGCAGGAAGAATTGGGCGATCTGAAACTTTATCGCGTCCCGATCCCCGTCACCGTCGCCGCCAATGCACAGAAACAGGTCGCACTGTTGGTCAAGGATGATGTGCCGTTCCGTCGCATCTATCGCCTGACCCTGTCGCCAAAGCAGACGGGCGACCCGATGCCGACCGAACTGGTGCTGCGGATGCAGAATAAGGAAGCGGAGAAGCTTGGAGTTCCCTTGCCAAGCGGAAAGGTCGCGGTGCTCGAACCGGTGCAGGGACAGGAATTGCTCGCGGGCGAGGGCAACCTGCGCGATCATGCGGTGGGCGAGACAGTCAATTTGCTGGTCGGGACAAGCCATCAGGTTCAGGTGCAGGTCGAAAATTTCCTGCCGCCCAAGAATCGCGACGATTATTATCGGGCGACGATCACCAATGCGAACCCCTTCGCCGTTGCGGTAGAGCTGGCCTTTTATGGCAGCGACGACCGTATGCTTGGGTCACAGCTACGCAAATTGCGGCGCAAGGATGGCCTGCACACTTGGTTCGTTACCGTGCCAGCGAATGCCAGCCGGACGCTGAATTATCATATGGCGGATGACAGCTAGGCTGGCGGCAGCGCGCGGGGCCTGTGATTCTCGTCGAGCGCCACGAATGTGAACAACCCTTCGGTCACCTTGACCTCTGTCTCGCCGCGATCGCGCGTCGCGATGACTTCGATTCGGATGCCCATTGACGTGCGTCCGCGCTTTTCCAGACTGGCGTAAACCGACACAATGTCGCGGACCAAAATAGGCGCGAGAAATTCCATCGTCTGAATGGCCACGGTGGCGGTGGCCCCTTTGGCGATCCGCGCCGCGACGATGCCGCCCGCTATATCCATTTGCGACAGCACCCAGCCGCCGAAGATATGGCCGTTGCTGTTGATGTCGGCGGGCTGGGGGACGACGCGCAATATCGGGTCGCCGCGCGAGGGCAGGTTCTGGACGGAGTCGGTCATTTCAAATGATCCTCGTCGGCAAGCCGGTCTTCGATCGCTTCGTCATGCCCCGATCCGCTCGACAGAAACACCAGCCCCATCAGCGCCGCCGCCAGCATGATCGAAAGCCCGATTCCGGCGGCAGTGGCGATAATCATGTGGATCGACAATTGCGTGCCCATCATCCAGCGCAGCACGACCAGCGCCACCACGACTGCTGTGACGGACAATATGGTCATCCAGCGCATCAGCCGTCGATAGCGATTCCAGGCGATCTGTGCGGTGGTCGGATTGTCGAGCGGTGAATATTTAGCCATGGCCGCCCCATGGACCAACTCTCCGCGCAGGCCAAGGGGCAATGGGGTGACCGGCGTTTCAGCTTTGCGGTAAAATATGCTAAGCTTGGCCGCTAAAGAATCGACATGGGGAATGGATAAATATGACAATCGGAGCGATCCTGCACGGCCGCAAAGGCCCTGTGATTTTAGCGCGCAAAACCGATCAGGTGCGCGCTGTGATCGACTTGCTGGCCCAGCATCGCATCGGCGCGGTTCCGGTGATGGAGGGTGAAACGATTGTCGGCATATTTTCCGAACGCGATCTGGTCCGCCTCTTGTCTTCCTATGGTACCGAGGCGCTCGACCGCACCCTTGATGACGTGATGACCAAGACGCCGGTGACCTGCGACTCGCAAATGGCGGTCATGGGCGCGCTGTCCCAAATGACCCAGCGGCGGATTCGCCACCTGCCCGTTGTTGACGATGGAAAGCTGACCGGATTTGTCTCGATTGGCGATCTGGTCAAATATCGCATCGACCGCATCGAGGCAGAGGCCGCTGCGATGCGTGACTATATCGCGTCCTGAACCGGCGGATTAGCGGGCGGCTGCGCTTTACGAAAAATCAGTCGTTTCACTTCTTCAATCGCCTCGCGCTCCAATACCCACAACAGAGCGGGGTAAATCAGCACGCCTGCTCCAACCAGCACAATCAGACGTATCGGTGCCGCCAGACCTGTCGCGCCGATCCACTGACCCAGCAAGCCGACGCTGACCGCCATGACCAGCGCGGGGGCGAGGCCGGGGAGAGCGGCGCGACCAATATCGCGCAGCGTCACCCCGATGATCGGCGACGACAGCCGCGCGGTGATAAGCAACAATATCGGCATGGAGATCAGCCAGCCCCAGGCGAGGCCGATCAGCCCGAATCGCGACCCAATCAGAAACGCGACCGGAAACAGCACCGCGCCCGACAAGGCGGAACGCACCGCAATGCCGGGCTTTCCCATCGCATTGGTGACGGGCGAAAAGAGAATCTGGACCGACGTAAAGATCATC
>NZ_CP195117.1:0-2785000 GCF_057365075.1 Sphingopyxis sp. 10G20-10 | reverse complement strand
GATAAACAGGGTGAGATGCCCTGTCGCCGAAATTCCAAGGGTTCCTGCTTAAAGCTAATCTGAGCAGGGTAAGCCGGCCCCTAAGACGAGCCCGAAGGGGGTAGTCGATGGGAACCACGTTAATATTCGTGGGCCTGGAGGTGTGTGACGGATCTCGTAAATTGTTTGCTCTTATTGGATTGAGCAGGCTTTGAAGAGGTTCCAGGAAATAGCCCCTCCATTATAGACCGTACCCTAAACCGACACAGGTGGAATGGTAGAGTATACCAAGGCGCTTGAGAGAAGTCTCCTGAAGGAACTCGGCAAATTGCCTCCGTACCTTCGGAAGAAGGAGGCCCTCATAGTGGGCAACCATTATGAGGGGGCACAGGCCAGGGGGTAGCGACTGTTTAGCAAAAACACAGGGCTCTGCTAAGTCGGCTTCAAGACGACGTATAGGGCCTGACGCCTGCCCGGTGCCTGAAGGTTAAGTGGAGTGGTGCAAGCCGCGAAATGAAGCCCAGGTAAACGGCGGCCGTAACTATAACGGTCCTAAGGTAGCGAAATTCCTTGTCGGGTAAGTTCCGACCTGCACGAATGGCGTAACGACTTCCCCACTGTCTCCAGGAGATGCTCAGCGAAATTGAATTCTCCGTGAAGATGCGGAGTACCCGCGGTTAGACGGAAAGACCCCGTGCACCTTTACTGCAGCTTCAGAGTGGCATTAGGAAAGAACTGTGTAGAATAGGTGGGAGGCTTTGAAGCATTGGCGCCAGCTGATGTGGAGCCATAATGTGAAATACCACCCTGTTGTTTTCTGATGTCTAACTTCGATCCATGAAACTGGATCAGGGACCCTCTGTGGCGGGTAGTTTGACTGGGGCGGTCGCCTCCTAAAGAGTAACGGAGGCGCGCGATGGTAGGCTCAGGACGGTCGGAAACCGTCTGCGAGAGTGCAATGGCATAAGCCTGCCTGACTGCGAGACTGACGAGTCGAGCAGAGACGAAAGTCGGTCATAGTGATCCGGTGGTCCCGAGTGGAAGGGCCATCGCTCAACGGATAAAAGGTACGCCGGGGATAACAGGCTGATGATTCCCAAGAGCTCATATCGACGGAATCGTTTGGCACCTCGATGTCGGCTCATCACATCCTGGGGCTGGAGCAGGTCCCAAGGGTTTGGCTGTTCGCCAATTAAAGTGGTACGTGAGCTGGGTTCAGAACGTCGTGAGACAGTTTGGTCCCTATCTGCCGTGGGCGTCGAAATTTGAGAGGAGTTGACCCTAGTACGAGAGGACCGGGTTGAACATACCTCTGGTGTACCTGTCGTGGCGCCAGCCGCGCAGCAGGGTAGCTATGTATGGACGGGATAACCGCTGAAAGCATCTAAGCGGGAAGCCTCCCTCGAGATAAGATTTCATAGAGCCGTGGAAGACCACCACGTTGATAGATCGGATGTAGAAGCGCGGTAACGCGTGGAGCTAACCGATACTAATTGCTCTATTCGCGCTTGAAGAGTCCCACCATCAACGACAATTCTGATATATTGTCCGCGATTTGTGGATGATTTTTTCGCAGCCTTTATAAAGATATGCACGGACATCGATTGAAACCCCAATTTGACCCACGCCGGCTTCATTGCTTGGTGACCATGGCGTCAGTGATCCACCCGATCCCATCTCGAACTCGGCCGTGAAACCTGACAGCGCCGATGGTACTGCTGCTTAAGCAACGGAAGAGTAGGACGTCGCCAGGCATTGTAGCCGACGTGCGGACAGATTGACGGGAAACCCATTCACAAAGTTAGCGGGGCGACAGAAATGTCGCCCCGTAGCTGTTTTTGCAGCCCGCAATGCGGGCTGCTATATTGGTGGCGCGGGATGGAGCAGCCCGGTAGCTCGTCAGGCTCATAACCTGAAGGTCGTTGGTTCAAATCCAACTCCCGCAACCAAATAAATCAAGGGGTTAGCTGAAAAGCTAGCCCCTTGTTTTTTGCATTTGGCACAATTTTGGCACAGTAAGATCAAAATTGGCACAGTTGCCGACAGCAAATCTCAGCAGCCAGCGGTCGAGTGGTGGTAAGCGCAAATTTTCCCCCACGGGGATAGGTTAGGCGGCCTGCGCGTGGCCGAAGCGCGACTATCGACCCAGTTATATGGAAGCAGATCATCGATGGGATCCGCGTCTGTGCGGTCTACGATGCTTGCGAGAACATCAGCCAGGTAGGCCTGCGGGTTGATATTGTTGAGCTTGCAAGTTTCGACGAGCGTCGCGATTGTCGCCCAGTTTTCTGCCCTAAGAACGTGGCCCGCGAACAGCGCATTTTTTCTTTGAAGCGCAATGGGGCGCATCGATCGCTCGACGGTGTTGGTGTCGAGTTCGATCCGACCATCGTCAAGGAACCGGACCAGGCCTTTCCAGTGATTGAGGGTATAGCCAACGGCTGCGGCCGTCCCCGACCCTTTCGCCAGTTTGGGCAACATGTCTTTCAGCCAGGGCTGCATATTCGCGATCACCGGTGCCGATTCCGCGCGGCGGACAACCAGCCGTTCCTCGGCGCTCAAGCCGCGGATCCTCGCCTCGATCTCGTAGAGCTTCGCGATCCGCCGGAGCACTTCGGCTGCAACCGTTGCATGGCCGTCTTTGGCATCGTCGATATAGCCACGCCTTACATGGGCCCAGCAAAAGGCAAGCGTTCCCGGGCCGCCCTTGCGATCAGACGCCTCGATATGCTTATAGGCAGCATAGCCATCGCACTGGACGATACCGCAGTAGTCACCGAGCAGCTTTTGAACCCATATTTTCCCACGGCCTGGCATGTAGCTGTAGGCCACCATCGGCGGATCCGCTCCGCCATGAGCGCGGTCGTCACGCGCCACTGCCCATAAATAGCCGATCTTTACCTTGCCGGTGCCCGGCGCCAGTCCCTGACGGTCGTCTCGTCAACGAACAGTCGGCTACTCGAGAGCTGTTCGGCCTTCATCTGGTTGGTGATCCGCGCGAGCCAGGCCGCACTGCGTCCCGCCCAGTTGCACATCGTGCCCCGGTCGATCTCGATCCCCTGGCGGCGCATTGCCTGCGCCTGGCGGTAGAACGGTCCATGGTCGGCGTATTTCTTGACGATGACATCGGCGATCAGCGCCTCGCTCGGAAGGCCGCCGGGCACGATATGCTTGGGCGCCGGCGCTTGGAACACCCCGTCGCTGCATACCCGGCAGGCCATTTTCGGACGCGACGTCACGATCACTCGGTACTGCGCCGGGATGACATCGAGACGCTTCGATATGTCGCTGCCAATGCAATGCAGCGCACCGCCACAGCACGGGCCCTCGGTTTCGTCAGGAAGGATCTCATCCTCGATGTGCGGCAAGTGCCCGGGCAGCGATGCCCGCGGCGCTCCAGGCTCCTTGCGTGTCCGCTCGCTCTTGCGCCCTGCCGCAGCGTCCGATTGCTCGGCCAGCGCCAGCAGCTCGGCTTGCGCCACTTCGACGTCTTCCAACGCAAGTGTCAGCTGGTCTTCACTCAGTTTTTCCGAGCGCTTGCCGAACGTCGTGCGACGGATCAGATCGAGCAGATGCTGGATCCGCGCCTCGCGTTCCAGCCCGGCGATCACCATGGCTTTCAGGATCGCGATATCGTCGGGAAGGTCAGCAGGAGTGACGGACATGCGCTATTTCTGGCACATTCCGTCCCGTTCGCAATCACTTTTCGACCAGCGGAATCAGGCGTGCGACCTAGCGTGTAAGCAGCGGCTTTTTCACCGGCGGACTGTGCATTCGCGTCCATTGCAGACACTCAAACAGCGCCGATGCCTGGCTCGCCGTCAGTCGCATTGCCCCGTCCCCAACCCGCGGCCAGTAAAAGCCTCCAGTCTGGAGAACCTTGCTCACCAGGGCCAGCCCGGTGCCGTCCCAGACCAGCAGCTTGATCCTGTTCGCGCGCCGCGAACGGAAGATATACGCCGTGCCCGAGAACGGCTTCATGCCAAGCTCATGCTCGACAAGCGCGGCAAGACTGATCGCTCCCTTCCTGAAGTCGACAGGCCTGGTCGCGACCATCACCTTGAGCAGTCCAGGCGGGATAATCATGCCAGTTGCCTTGCCGCTGCTATAACCCGCTCAATATGCTCAGCCGTGACGCTTTCTGGTACATGGATTGATATCGCCCCCGTCCGGATCACGATCTCGCCCGCCAACCCAACGGGTGTAGGGCCGCCTGCCTGGTCGACCACCACCGGGACAAAGCCCATGCTGTCAGTCTTGCGGCACAAGTGTCGCCACCGATAAAGCTGCTGCGGAATGATGTCATTGGCACGCGCAATTTCAGCGACATTGGCACCTAGCGCAAAGCTCGCAGCAACAATCCGCGCCTTCGCCTCGCCTGACCATGATCGCCGCGCCCGGCCCGCCGGGATCACATCCATGCGTACCGCGCGCTGCGGCCCGGTTTCGAAGCTGGTTTCGAAACTTGTTTCCAAACTCCCCTGATCTTCCACCATGAAGTCACCTCCTTTCAACAAGGAGCTTCATAGCCAATTCGATGATCATGAATATGTGGGGGGAATTTTGCGCTTACGAGTGGTGGCTGTTGAAAATTCTGCAAACTCAGCCCATATTTTGAATGATGACGCGGGGTGGAGCAGTCCGGTAGCTCGACAGGCTCATAACCTGTAGGTCGTTGGTTCAAATCCAACCCCCGCAACCATCTCCCAAGGGTTTGGCGATTGCCAGGCCCTTTTCGTTTTGGCGCTCTGAATGCCCTTGCTTCGAGATTTGCAGATTCCTTCGATAAGCGAAGGATCTGCGTATTGACCGATATAACAGTCATATCGCGTTGATTTGACCTATGTGTCGGTCAATATAGTTGACATCATTATCGCTTACACCCATAATGACTTATGAGGCGGTCAAATCGCGTAGATTTGACCTATGAGTAAATCAAACGGGTTTGAACAATGTCAACACCAAAGCGCACCTATGCACGCTACACGACTGAAGGAATTGCCCTGCTGGGCAAGATGATCCGTCATGGGCGCAAGCAGCGCAAGATGACCGAGGTGGAACTGGCCGAACGTATGGGCATTGCGCGCAGCACACTTCAGCGCATGGAGCGAGGCGACCCCAAGGTGGAAATCGGTATCATGTTTGAAGCAGCTGCATTGGTCGGCGTGAAGCTCTTCGAGAGCGACGAGAAGGGCATCAATCGCCTTTCAGATCGCATGGACGACCGCATCGCTGTCCTTCCCAAGCACGTCTACAAGACCAGAAAGAAGGTCGTCGATGAGTTCTAAGCTGCCCAAATACGATGAGGCCTACGTCTGGGTTTGGTTGCCTGATGCGACCCAGCCCATCGTTGCTGGGCGCTTGAGTGCAGAGAACGGTCTCGTCCACTTCAACTACGGTAAGAGCTACCTTGAACGCGAGGACGCGATCCCGCTATACCTGCCCGAACTTCCGCTCCAGCCAGGAGAGCTCCCGCTCCCTGACGGCCTCACCATGCCGAGCAGCCTCCGTGACGCTGCGCCGGACGCATGGGGACGGCGTGTCATCCTTAACAAAAAGTTTGGCATTAAAGGCAACGAGCTCGACAATCTTGAGCTTTCCGAACTGACCTTCCTTTTGGAGTCAGGTTCGGATCGTATTGGTGCGCTCGATTTTCAGCTCTCGCCTAGCGAGTATGTGCCGCGCTCTCTCACGAACGCCACACTCGAAGAACTAATGGAGTCCGCCCAAAGGGTAGAGAAGGGTATCCCCCTCTCCCCCGAACTTGACCAGGCATTGCACCATGGTAGCTCGATTGGCGGCGCGCGGCCGAAGGCACTTATCGAGGATGGTGCCATCAAGCATGTCGCGAAGTTCTCGTCGACGTCCGATGTCTACAGCGTGGTGAAAGCTGAATTTGTCGCCATGCGCCTCGCTAAATTTTGCGGCCTCAATGTTGCCCCGGTTTCACTCGTGAATGCCTCTGGCAAGGATGTGCTGCTGGTTGAGCGCTTCGACCGTCTCAAGGTTGGCGCAGCCTGGCAACGCAAGATGATGGTCTCAGCGCTGACGATGCTGGGGCTGGACGAAATGATGGCACGCTACGCGAGCTATGCCGATCTTGCCGACATCATCCGCCACCGCTTCACAGACCCTCAAGAGACGCTGCGGGAGCTGTTCTCGCGGATCGTGTTCAATATCCTCTCGGGGAACACCGACGACCACGCCCGTAACCACGCAGCTTTCTGGGACGGCGAAATGCTATCGCTCACCCCCGCGTATGACATTTGCCCGCAGGGGCGGGCGGGGCAGGAAGCGACACAGGCAATGCTCATTACCGACGAAAACCGCGCTAGCCGTGTCCAGACCTGTATTGAGGCATCCCACCACTTCCTACTGTCTCAGAATGAGGCGATCAACATCATTGAAAACCAACTGCGCTGCATTGCCAACAATTGGACAGCAGTATGCGCTGAGGCAAGGCTTTCCGAAACTGAGCGCAACTTCTTCTGGGGGCGGCAATTCCTCAACCCCTATGCCTTTACAGCGCTTGAAGGTGCTTCATCGGCGCTCACGGAATTCGCAGACGAACTGCGCAACTCAGTGGCTTAGATCGATGCTCAAGAAAGCTGACGGGAAGGGGCGGAACCCTCCAGTCATATACAGCAACCGACAGTATGTCTGGCCCGCCATTCCGACCTGTCAATTTTGACAGGGTCAGGCCAAAGAACGGCAGATTTCCGCCCGCCACCATAAGTAGGCAGACCAATCACTAACAATGAAAGGGTCTGACCATGGATAGCGAAAACATCCTGACAATCGACCAGTTGGTTTCGGCCTTCCCAGCCTTTGGCGAGAAGACCGTCCGCTGGTGGATTTATAACGGCAAGAGCAACGGCTTCGAGGCCTGCCTCATTCGGATCGGCTCCCGCATCTATATTGAACCGCCCCGGGATTGCCGGAGGCCATTTGGTATAAGTTATGCTGCCATGGCGGTGTCGTCCAGCATGGCATAGTATTGTTGTTCGGCTTCGGCGGGCGGGATGTTGCCGATTGGCTCCAGCAAACGCCGATGGTTGAACCAATCGACCCATTCCAGTGTGGCGAACTCGACGGCCTCGAAGGAACGCCATGGTCCGCGGCGGTGGATCACTTCGGCCTTGTAAAGGCCATTGATCGTCTCCGCTAAAGCGTTGTCATAGCTGTCGCCGACGCTGCCGACCGACGGCTCGATGCCGGCTTCTGCGAGGCGTTCAGTATACTTTATAGATACATATTGGGATCCGCGGTCGCTGTGATGAACCAGTCCGCCACGATGGACCGGTCGGCGGTCGTGCAAAGCTTGCTCCAGGGCATCGAGCACAAAGCTGGTATGTGCTGTCCGGCTGACGCGCCAGCCTACGATGTAGCGGGCATAGACGTCGATCACGAATGCGACATAGACGAACCCGCTCCAGGTCGAGACGTAGGTAAAGTCCGAGACCCACAGCCTGTTCGGCGCCGGGGCATGGAACTGCCGGTTGACGCGATCCAGCGGACAGGGCGCAGCTTTATCGCTGATCGTGGTGCCGACGGGCTTGCCACGGATCACCCCGTGCAAACCCATATCGCGCATCAGCCGTTCAACGGTGCAGCGAGCTATGGTGAACCCTTCACGCCTCATCTGCCGCCAGACCTTGCGCACGCCGTAAACAGCGAAGTTCTCGGCGAACACGCGCGCGATCTCGGGCTTGAGCGCCAGGTCGCGTCTCGCCCGCGCCGACAGGCGCAATGGATCCCGCCGCTGCGCGACATGTTTGCGGTAAGTGGAAGGGGCGATCGGCAAGACCTTGCAGATCGGCTCGACCCCATGAAGCTCGCGGTTATCATCGATAAACGCGATCATCGCTTGAACGGGCGGTCGAGCTCCGCCTGCGCAAAATATGCTGATGCCTTGCGAAGAATCTCGTTGGCCTGACGCAGCTCGCGGACCTCGCGTTCCAGCGCCTTCAGCTTGTCGGCCGTATCACTTGGCACGCCAGCGCGCTTACCGCTATCGACCTCCGCCTTCTTCACCCACTCGTGAAGCGTCTGCGGCGCGCAGCCGATCTTGTCCGCAACCGACACCACCGCTGACCAGCGGGACGGATAATCGCCTTCGTGATCCAATATCAACCGCACCGCACGGGCGCGGACTTCCGGTGAAAACTTGTTCGTTGTCTTGCTCATAAGGACTCCATCTACTCAAGAGTTGGAGCCTCCGACAATCCCGGGGCGGTTCATTGTCGGGAAACGGGACTAGCTTTTGAACCTTGTTCAAGAATGGTATAGATGGCCTTCCATGCAACCAGGAACACATACCAATCCGACGCATATCGCTTGGGGTCTCTCTCGGTTTCTAATCTTTGAAGGGCATCAGTTGCGGTTTGAAGTCGGCTAAGGGATTTGTGTATAGCTTTGGGGTCCATAATGTCCGGTCAATCTGATAAACTCGAAACCTATTCCGAAGCTGAAACGGTGGCCCGTCGCGAGGCGGCGCTAAAGAAGATGCTCGCCACCCCCCACAAGCCTCACGAGGCTAACAAGAGGAAGCGGCGAGAGTCGAGTCAAACTAAGTAGCGTTTGCGGCGCTCGCCTATTTGGCGAACCGTGACAGCGTATTTAGGCGGCGAGCCTGTCAATCCGCCGATAGGTCAAGCGACGGTCTTCACCGCCCTTGAGAATGAGCGCAGCGCGCTCACCATCGGTCATCCCGCGAGTGTTGTAACGAAAATCAAACTCGCGGGTATAGCGGCCAAGGTGCGCTTCGCTCATATGGTGATAGGTGCCGATCACGCCGCGCTTGAAAATGGAGAAGAAATTTTCAGCAGTGTTGCTGTGCTGAAACCCGCCCTTGGTGACATATTCCTTGGCGCTGTGATTGACGACCGAATGACCGGCGAACTCGCGGCCAACTTTGGTGTAGACCATCGCTTCGTCAGTCATCAACCAAGAGGCGCGGTCAACATTGGTAACGATCAGGCCGCGCAGATGCTTGGCATTGACGTTGGCAACATGGAACGAACGTGGCCGTCACGCTCGACAAGGGCAACAACGGCCTTCTTAGGCGCAGGGCGACGGGTTGAGCGGTTCTTAGCCTTGCCACCGACATAGGTTTCATCGGCTTCAACGACCTTGTTATGACCGCCCAAAGGCCCGCGATTGTCCGCACCGTCCATCGCTTCGCGGATACGGTGGCATAGGAACCATGCGGTCTTGTAAGTGACGCCGATATTGCGGGCGATTTGGCTGGCGCTGATGCCTTTTTTAGACGACGCGAGCAGGTGAGTAGCGAGCAACCACTTGTGCAAGGGAACGTGGCTGCGCTCCATGACCGAGCCGGTGCGAACGGTGAACTTGTCGCGGCAATCGTTGCACTGAAACATGCCAGCCTGCGTCTTGCCTCCCATGCGAGTGATGTTGGTCGAACCACAATGAGCGCAAACTGGCTCGCCGCCCCAGCGCGACGCTTCGATGTGCGCGCTGGCTGCTTCTTCGTTGTGGAAAATAGGGTCGGTAAGGTTTGTCATCGCATTGTTCCCTGTCTGTAGGAAAACAATGCCTTAGACCGTCTGCTAAGTCAAGTATATAATTGCCGGGGCTTTTCTGCGTTCGAACTGTAAGCACATAGCAAGCGAGTTGGTGCGGGAGCATGAAGACCTATGAGAGCAAATGCTCGCGCATCCAAATTAATTTAGTCAGACGTAGTCACCAACCTGTTAGGTACAGCCTGTGCCTCTGCTCAGCCCTTTTGTGGCGTCGACATATTTGCTCGTCTGATTTGCAGGTGTTGAATTCGGCGATCACCGGCGCTTCCCGATCAAATGGCCCGTGCCCATCTGTCTTAATCGCAGGCTAACCGCTGCCGCGCGCGACGAGGTGAACCGGGATGCGGGCGCCGCTTTGGCTATAGTCGCTGTCCTCCAGCGCCATCGCGACCAATGCTTCGCCCGCCGCATCAAGGTCAGGCTCTAAGGTGGTGAGCGCGGGGTCGGCGAGGGTGCCGGCGCGGATGCCGTCGAAGCCCACCAGCGCGACCTGTTCGGGCACGCGCACGCCCGCTTCCTTCAGCCCCTGCAAGATGCCGAGCGCGAGCATGTCGCTGGCGGCGAAAATGGCGTCGGTGTCGGGGTGCGCGGTCAGCAGAGCGTGGGCGGCGGCGACGCCCTGGGCATGGCGGTCGAGGGCAGGGGCGGCGGGCCAGCCGATGGGGGTGAGCTTGTGCGCCGCGAGTGCTGCGGCAAAGCCTTCAAGGCGTTCCTCAAACTGGCGCGGGGCGGAATCGGCAGGGCCGACAAAGGCGAAATGGCGACGACCTGCGGCGACAAGATGCTCGGCGGCAAGACGCCCGCCGGTGTCATTGTCGCTACGCATCCAGTGAAAATCGCCGCCGGGGCTGCCCCAGCAGACAAAGTCCAGTCCCGCCGCCTGTTGCTGCGCGAAATAATCCCAGGCTGCGGTGTTGCTGGTGGTGCCGATGACGATCAGCGCGTCGGCCAGCCCGCTGGTCACGAAATCGGAGCGGAAATTGTCGGCGCTTTCCTGAAACGAGACGAGCAGGTTAAACCCGCGCGCCGAGGTGGCTGCCGCGATGCTGCCGAGCAGGGTGAAGTAAAAGGGGTTGATCGCGCTGCGATCCTCGCCGGGGCGGCAGATGCAGACGAGCGCTAATGTTTCGCTGCTTTTGAGGCGGAGCGAAGAGGCGTGGCGGTCGACGACATAGTTGAGTTCACGCGCGGCGGCGGCGACGCGGGCGCGGGTTTCGGCGTTGACCCCCGGACTGCCCCGCAGCGCGCGCGATACGGTCGACTGCGACACGCCCGCGCGGTCCGCAACATCAAAGCTGGTCGGGCGCGACATTTTGGCGGTCACCTGTTTCTCCCCATCGCGTAGATGTGGCGTCGATGGCTGGCGTTTGTCAAATGGTGCGTGCTCAAAAACCAAAGGCTGACGCTTTTCGCCGCAAAGATATCGGGCAGGGCGTCGGGCACCCAATCGCTGGGTGATAGGTCACAGCGAGCCGAGGTCGCCCGCCAAACGCTCGCTGCGATAATAGCTGAACGACATCCATAGCGAGGCCGCACCGAGTGCGTGCCAGACCGCATGGCCTTGCAACAGGCTGTGCGGTGCGCAGACGACGCCGTTCTGGTCGAGAATCCAGATCCCGAACGCCATGGCCATGGTGATGATGCCGCCGAGATAGTAGGAAAGACGCGCGGCCGGTCGCAACGGTCGCGCAAAAACCAGTTCGACCAGAATGGCGAGGGTCAACAGCCCCGCGAACAGCCAGCGCCGCACCTCGGGCAGGATGATCAATACCGCGACCAGCAAGCTGCACAGCGCGACATAAAGAGCGATCGCGCGGCTATCGGGGATGCGGCGCCACCGCGCCAGAGCGCGTACCAGCAAGAATGAGCCCACCAGATACATGCCGAGCACATCGAGAAACTGGCCCCATAAGGTCAACGTCGCGTGCATCAGCGCCGAGCCAAGCCCGACGATGATTGCCGTCAGTCCCAGGGTGCGCGCCGCGATCGGCGGCATTGCCGACGCCCCGTCGCGCTGGCCAGCGCGGCCCATCATCAGGAAACCGATCAGGACATAGCCAAAGGATGACCAGCTGTTGGCGGGCTGCAACACGAGCGCGCCGATGCGCGGCAGCTCGCAGAAACAATGTGTCGCCGTGCAAGTGGCCGGGGCATAGGCCTCCCAGTTCGGGCCAATCGCCGACAGCGCGGCAAGGACGCCCAGCGCCGACAAGGCGGTAAGCGCCAGCGCAACCAGCATGGTTCGCATCGAAATCACCTGCATCATGCGCGCGCCCCCTGTCGCGTAGCAAGCTATCGCAATGAACGGAACGTCTCAACGACAATGAGGCCGTCGACGCGACAGGTTAGGCGCGGAAAATCTGTGTCCGCAGGGGTGGGGTATTTAGGCCGCCATCGCTCCCGGTTCATGCATGGGCAAGCGCGAAATCCAGTGCCGCGCATACGGCGGTCACTTGTGCCTCGTTGCACTGCTGAGGCGTGGCGCGCGCGCTGTCCGGATAAACCTCGGTGGTTGTCGTGAAACGCGCCCCGGTTACGGCGCTGCACATCGCATATTGGGTTTGCGGATATTCGATCACGCCGTGTCCGACGACGGGCGATCCGATGATTTTGCCATCGTCATCCGGCGGAGCAATATGTGTGACCTGTTCGACCGCCGCGATGATGGACTGCTGGAAAGCCGGTTGCGGATTGTCGCTGTCGTCCACCAGATAGAAGCCGTCGGGAACGCCCTCCGGCTCGTAACCCTTGCCATCACGCGCGGCCAAGGCGGGACGAAACTCGCCCTCGTCGCTGTCGGTTGTTTCATGCAGGTCGATATGCAGCAGAAATGGTCCGGTCTGCGAAGCGACCAGCTCTACCAAAGCCGAACACTCGCGCGCGTCGCTATCCGCGCGAAAGTTGCGGTTGGGGTCAATGGCATCATAATTCCAGCGATTGATGCGCTCATAAGCCCAAGGGCTCACACATGGCGCCACCAACAGGTTCACTTTGCCAGCATAGTCGGCCGCGCGGGTTTCCAGGAATTGAAGCGCCCCTATGACTCCGCTCGTTTCATACCCATGCACGCCGCCGGTTACGAGAGCTGTCGGCAGGGCAGGGTCGTGGGGGCCGTTGCGAAGGGCGAAGAGCGTGTAGGCCTCACCGGCGTAATCGAGCTGACCGTAGGCGAGACTTTCAAAGCGGTTGGCCAGCGCTTCGATGCGCGGCACCACATCCTTGTCATAGCGGCGCTGACGCGGCTGGCTTGCCCGCCACTGGTTCCGCTCCTCCTCACCCCAAGGTTGGCCGGGCGTGCCGATCGGATAGAAAGCGGTACTGGTCATTTTGGTCTCACTGGCAAGGGGCGTAATTCATGGTCTGAAAGCTGCGCAGCCATATCAATCATGGGTGTCGGGTTTCCAGGCGCGATAGAAAGTGTCGATGGCGGCTTCCACCTCGGCCGTGATGCGGTCGTGGTCCTGACGGTCCGCATCGGGCAGGTTGAGGATGGCAAACTGGTACATTCCCGACTGGCATAACCCGGCGAAGTGCATCACGGCCTGCAACGGATCGCTTTGGCGCAATTCGCCTCGGGCCATTTTTTCTTCCATCCACGCGGCCAACCGCGCCTTGCCGCGGCGGGGGCCGTGGTCATAAAATGTCTTGGAAAGGCTAGGAAAGCGCTGCGCTTCGCCGACAACGAGTTGATAGAGTGAGAGCAGCGTGTCCGACATCAATGTGTTGACCATGGCATTCGCAAAGCGGCGTAAAACGCTCATAACATCTTCGTCGACCGGTAAGGGGAGCTTGAGCACCGTGCCATAATTTTCGATGATATCATCGACGACGGCGGCGAACAGGTCCTCCTTCGACGGGAAATAGGTCCAGAGCGTTGTTTTCGATCCGCCCACCTTACAGGCGATCGACGACATGGTTGTCCCCGCATAGCCATTGGCAAAAAACAACACACGAGCCGCATCGACGAACGCTTTGCGCCGCGCCGCCGCAGCGTCGTCCAATTTAACCGTACTGTCTGGTATCATTTCGATTGACATTCTTTTTCCTCAGGCCCATTGGCCAATGATACCACATAGTATCGTTAGAGGCCATGCATAGAATATTCCCCGCCACAGTCGTGATAGTCGGCCTGCTCTCTGGCTGCGCGAGCGTTCCCGATCTTGGTTCCCGGCCAGCATTGGCGGGTGCCGGGTCGTTCGAATCGCGCGCGACATTTGCAGATGTGCAAAACGAATGGCCGACTAAGGGCTGGTGGCACGCGATTGGTGACGCACAGCTTGATGCGCTGATCGCCGAAGGGCTGACAGGATCCCCGGATGTCGCCATCGCCGCCGCACGGGTGCGCGCCGCCGACGCGATGGCGCGGCAGGCGGGTGCGGCCCTGCTGCCCAGCGTCGGCGCCGAGGCAAGTGCGGGCGGTACCCAACAAAGCAAAAATACGGGTATCCCTCCGCAATTCGTGCCCGACGGTGTGCAGGACACCGGCCATGTCGCCGCGACCTTTGCCTTTGACCTCGATCTGTGGGGAAAGAACCGCGCCGCGCTCGCCGCCGCAACATCCGAAGCCGAAGCGGCAAGGGTCGATGCGGCGCAGGCACGGTTGATGCTGACCACCGGCATCGCCGCCGCCTATATCGATCTCGCCGGTCAATATCGGGCGCTAGACGTTGCCAAAGAAGCGCTGCGTGTGCGCAGCGCGAGCGCGCAACTGACGGCTGACCGCACCCGTGCGGGCCTCGATAATCAGGCGAGTGCGAGTCAGGCCGAAAGCCGGGCCGCCGCCGCGCGCGGCGACATTGCGGCGACCGAAGAAGCGATCAGCCTTACCCGCAACCGCATCGCAGCCCTTATCGGTGCGGGGCCGGATCGCGGACGGACGATTACACGGCCAGAACTTCACGCGCCTGACGTGGGCCTGCCCGATAATGCAGGGATCGAACTGGTCGGACGGCGTCCCGACATTGTCGCTGCGCGGCTTCGCGCCGAATCAGCCGCCAAGCGCATCGATGTCGCGCGTGCCGACTTTTATCCGAACATCCGCTTGTCGGCGCTCGTCGGCTTTCAGTCGCTAGGTCTTGGCAATTTGTTCGACGCCGGGTCCAAATATGGCAATGGCGGTGCCGCGATCAGCCTGCCGATTTTTGACGGCGGACGCATCGCGGCCCGCTATCGCGGCGCGCGCGCCGAATATGACAGCGCCGTCGCCACTTATGACCAGACGCTGATCGGGGCGCTCCGCGATGTTGCCGACATTGTGGCAAGCCGGGCCGCCACGGCACGCCAACTGAACGAACGCCGTGCAGCGCTGACAGCCGCTGCTGAGGCGGCGAAGCTTGCCGGGCTTCGTTATCGCGCCGGACTTTCCAACCAGCTCGCACAATTGACCGCAGAGGACAGCATGGTGGCACTCAGCCGCTCGGTGGCTGACCTCGATGCGCGCCAGCAATCGCTCGATATTTCCCTCATCCGCGCGCTTGGCGGCGGCTATCGGGCACAAAGCACAACAGGAGAATGACGATGGCCGATGATACGGCTACAGCCGCCCCCGAAATCGCCGAGACCACTCCCGCTACCAATGGCGAGCGTCTGGCCAAGCGCAAGAAATTGCTGCGCATCCTCGCGATCGTCGTGCTGACCATCGCGGCGCTGTGGGGCATCTGGTATTTCCTGACCCAGGCGGGGCGTGTCTCGACCGACAATGCCTATGTCGGAGCCGATTCAGCGACGGTCACCGCGCTGGTTTCGGGACCGGTCAAATCGGTGCATGTCAGCGGCACGCAAGCCGTGAAAAAGGGCGATATTCTCGTTACCCTCGACGATGCCGACCAACGCATCGCGCTCGCCGATGCCGAAGCCGCCTTGCGTCAGGCGCGCCAGCATTACGGGCAAGCCGACGCCACGGCCAACGCCGCCCGCGCCCGCGTCACGGCGCGGGGGGCAGAGATTGCACAGGCGCAGGCCCGGTTGCGCGATGCCGATGCGATGGTGACAAAAGCGCGCGCCGAACTGGCGCGGCGGGAAAGCATTGCCGATACCGGCGCGGTCTCGGGTGAAGAACTGACCACCGCCCGCGCCGCGCTTCAGCAGGCAATTGCTGCGCGCGACCTCGCCGCCGCAGGCATCGTCTCGGCGCAGGCGACGCGCGGGTCGGCGCGCGGCGACCTTGCCGCGAGCGAGGCGGTGGTGCGCGGAACGACGATCGACACCGCGCCCGACGTTGCGGCGGCGCAGGCGCGGCTCGACAAGGCAAAGCTGGACCTCGCCCGCACGGTCATCCGCGCGCCGGTCGACGGCATTGTGACCAACCGTCAGGTGCAGGTGGGTCAGCGCATCGCGGCGGGCGCACCGATCATGGTGATCGTTCCGATCGCAACCGCCTATGTCGACGCCAATTACAAGGAAAGCCAGTTCGAGAAAATCCGCCTTGGCCAACCGGTCGAGCTGACCTCTGACTATTATGGCGGCGATGTTGTTTATCATGGCAAGGTTGTCGGAATCGCTGGCGGCACCGGTGCGGCCTTTGCCTTGATTCCCGCGCAGAATGCGACGGGCAATTGGGTGAAAGTGGTGCAGCGTCTGCCGGTACGCATCGCGCTCGACTCCAAGGAATTGAAAGCGAATCCGCTTCGTGTCGGCCTGTCGATGGAAGCGACAATCGACACGCGCGGCAAGTAAAGAGCGCCAGGAAAGACCATGGCCAGCGCCGCCCTTCCTATAGGAGCCTCCGCCGAACCGAAGCCGCTGACGGGCGGGCGGCTGCTGGCCGCCGCGTTCGCGCTGGCGCTGGCGAATTTTATCGTCGTGCTCGACACGACCATCGCCAATGTGTCGGTTCCGCATATCGCGGGCGGCCTTGCAGTCTCTCCGACGCAGGGGACGTGGGTCATTACCAGCTATGCGGTGGCCGATGCGATCAGCGTGCCGCTGACGGGCTGGCTCGCCATGCGCTTTGGCACGGTGCGCTGGTTTCTGGTCTCGATCCTGGGATTCGCGCTGTTTTCCTTTTTGTGCGGCGTATCGCGCACGCTCGACGCGCTGGTGCTGTTCCGCGTATTACAGGGGCTGGCTGGCGGTCCGTTGATGCCGCTGTCACAGATCATGCTGCTGCGCATCTTCCCGCGTAAACAGGCGGGGATCGCGCTGGCCATCTGGGCGATGACCACCACCACCGCGCCGATTGTCGGCCCGATCCTCGGCGGACTGATCAGCGATAATTGGAGCTGGCCGTGGATATTCTTTATCAATCTGCCCGTCGTTGCCCTCTGCGCATTTGGTGTATCCAGCCTGCTGTCTCCGTTTGAGACAAAGCGGTTCAAGGCGCGGATCGACGTCGTCGGGCTTATCCTGCTCGTGCTGACGGTCGGCGCGTTTCAGATCATGCTCGACACCGGGCGCGAGCATGACTGGTTCGGATCAAGCTGGATTGTCATGCTGGCGATCGTCTCCGCGATCAGCTTTGTCGCCTTCATCATCTGGGAATTGACCGACGCCAATCCGGTCGTCGATCTGCGCGTCTTTCGTTTTCGTGGTTTCACCATGTCGACATTCGCCCTGTCGCTCGGTTTTGGAACCTTTTTCGCGCAGGTCGTGCTGACGCCTTTATGGCTGCAAAGCGTCATCGGCTACACGGCGACCGAAACGGGCTATATCGTTGCGTGGATCGGGGTGTTCGCGGTGTTGCTTTCCCCGGTCGCGGCCGGGCTGATCGGCAAGATCGACATTCGCATCTCGATCAGCGCCGGGATCCTGTGGATGGCCTTTGTCTCGATCCTGCGCGCCAAATGGTATGCCGACGTCGATTACTGGACGCTTTCGATGCCGCATTTGCTGCAGGGGATAGGAATGCCCTTCTTCTTCGTCGGGCTGACCGCGCTCGCGCTCAGCAGCGTACCGGACGAGGACCAGACATCGGCGGCCGGTCTGATGAGTTTCCTGCGCACGCTCAGCGGCGCGATCGGTACCGCCATCGCGACAACCGCCTGGGACCGGACGAGCAGCGTCGCCCGGTCCGAAATTGTGTCTTCGCTGAACCATCCGGCGGCTACCCAGTCGGCGCTCGAACGGGTCGGGATGACCTTTGAACAGGCGCGTATGGCGATCGACCGGATGGTCGAGGTGCAGGCGGCGACGCTGGGGGTCGTCCATCTTTTCCTCGCCACTGGCGTCATCTTTGTGATCGCCGCCATCGCCGTGTGGTTGGCACCGCTTCCCAAGCAGGTATCGATGGGCGCGGCGCATTAGCTAGGCTCCCAAGGGCTGTCCTACTTTGTCGCGTTATGCTTCATGCAAAGCCTATGCATTGCGAGTCACCTTTTTCTTACACCATTCCGCATCCTGTCCCGATGCCGCGAAAATCGACCGGGAAGGCAAAGAGAGGGGGGACCTAGTGTGACCTTTGTGACCTTCCGAATGAATGACAGGGGTGAAACCACCGATCAGCACGGTACCGCGCGCCACCACGGCGTTGCCCGATTCGGTCTGCCCAGTGCCGGGGTTGGCATGATACTGCACCCGACCCCTTGGGTTGTGCGTTGCACCATGCTAGGGGCGCGCGCATGTTGACCCTCAGCGGAATCACGGTGCGCCTTGGCGGGCGGACGATCCTCGATCGTGCAACGGCAAGTTTGCCGGCGCGCAGCCGTGTCGGGCTGATCGGCCGCAATGGCGCGGGCAAGTCGACACTGATGAAAGTGCTGATCGGCGAGCTGGAGGCCGATGAGGGCGGCGTCGACATGCCGCGCAAGACGCGCATCGGCTATATCGCGCAAGAAGCACCGCACGGCACCGCCACCCCCTTTGACACCGTTCTCGCCGCCGATACCGAGCGAGCGGAACTGCTGGCGCAGTCTGAAACCATCACCGATCCGCACAAACTGGGCGATGTTCACGAACGGCTGATAGCGATTGACGCCTATACCGCACCCGCCCGCGCTGCGCGCATATTGATCGGTCTGGGCTTTGACGAAGAGATGCAGGGCCAGCCGCTCGACAATTTTTCGGGCGGGTGGAAAATGCGCGTCGCGCTCGCGGCGCTGCTCTTTTCGCATCCCGATCTGCTGTTGCTCGACGAGCCTTCGAATCACCTCGACCTTGAAGCGACGATGTGGCTCGAAACTTTCCTCAAATCCTATCCGGGACAGCTCGTCGTCATCAGCCACGAGCGCGACCTGCTCAACAATGTCGTCGACCATATCCTCCACCTCGAAGGCGGGAAGGTCACGCTCTATCCCGGCGGCTATAATGCGTTCGAGCGCCAACGTGCCGAACGCATCGCCCAGCTCGCCGCCGCCAAAGCCTCACAGGATGCCCAGCGCGCCAAGTTGCAGGATTATGTCGCACGCAACAGCGCCCGCGCCTCGACCGCGCGGCAAGCGCAATCGCGCGCCAAGCTGCTCGCCAAGATGCAGCCGATTGCGGCGCTGGTCGAGGATCAGAGCCTGGTGTTCGATTTCCCCAGCCCCGATGAATTGAAACCGCCGCTGATTACGCTTGATTTGGCGAGTGTGGGCTATGTCGCCGACACGCCGATCCTCAGCCGCCTCAACCTGCGCATCGACCCAGATGACCGCATTGCGCTACTCGGGCGCAACGGCAATGGCAAGACGACACTGGCGCGTTTGCTCGCGGCACAACTGGCCCCGATGGAGGGTGCGATGGCGTCGTCGGGCAAGATGCGCGTCGGCTATTTCACCCAATATCAGGTCGAAGAACTCGACGGCAACGACACGCCGCTCGCCCATATGACGCGGGTAATGGTGGGCAAGACGCAAGGCGCGATCCGTGCGCAGCTCGGCCGTTTTGGCTTCTCGGGGCCAAAGGCGACCACCGAAGTCGCCAAATTGTCGGGCGGCGAACGCGCGCGGCTGGCGCTGGCGCTCATCACGCGCGACGCCCCGCACCTGCTCATCCTCGACGAACCGACCAACCATCTGGACGTCGACGCGCGCGAAGCGCTGGTTCAGGCGCTCAATGGTTTTGACGGCGCGGTCGTGCTCGTCAGCCATGATCGCCATATGCTCGAACTCACCGCCGACCGCTTGGTGCTTGTTGATGATGGCACGGCGCGCGATTTCGACGGCAGCATGGACGAATATGTCGCGCTGATCCTTGGCAAAAGCACTGGCAACGGCAAGGATGACGCAGGCAAACCCGCGTCAAAGCCCAAGGATGCCAAGACCGCTCGCCAGGAAGCGGCCAAAGCGCGTGAAGCCCAGGCGAACCTGCGTAAACGGGCCAAGCAGTTAGAAGCCGAGGTCGAAAAGCTCACCGCGAAAGTCTCCGCCTTTGATCGCGCAATGTTCGATCCGTCCGGTGCGGACCCGGCGCTGGCCAAAATGACCATGGGCGACCTCGCACGCAAACGCGGTCAGGTTGCCGCCGAAGTCGAAGCCGCCGAAGCGAAATGGCTCGAAGCCTTGGAAGCGGTCGAGACCGAAAGCGTCTGACGCTACGCGGCTTGTCGGGGGGGATTGACGGGCAGCGTCCGACAAGCAAAGTTGCGGTTTTAAAAACTCTGACTGAAGAGGCGACCACCAACCATGATTTCAATCTGGACCCTGCTCATGTTTGCGGCTGGTCCGCAGATGCCGTCTCCTCCGATGATTGTGGGCGCGTATGAACGGAATCATGTGGTTGATAGGCAGGTTTATTGCAGTGAAGATTGTATCTCGCCTGTCGAAGCCGTCACTTATGCATCCTATTTGGCGCCAAAGGCTGGGATTGCCGGAACATTCAAGATGGAGGTTAAAGCGGTCGGTCTCCAGAATGGCCGCTATTATCTTAATTCAGAGACGGATTATCGTGACCGCAACTGCCTGACTATCAATATCCCGGCCAGTTTGATGGCCATCATTGCGGGCAATGGCCCCGATGCGGCAGAGCATTATTTCAAGGGCCGGACGATATTCGTGCGCGGTGTTGCCAGTCGTGTTAAAATAGGATTTTTTAAGGACGACGGGACGCCGACGGACAAATATTATTATCAGGTCCAAGTCCCGATCGGCTTGCGCAACCAAATTTCACGGCGGACAGACTTCGGCAAATAGGGGCGCTCCCAACGCCGTCCGGACTTGACTCGCGCGCCGACACGACAGATAATAGTTACAAATGAAACCATATTGAAACGGAGACTTTGGTGATGGCCGATCTGTTCGACAATCCGCTGGGGCTCGACGGCTTTGAATTCGTCGAATTTTGCGCGCCCGAAAAGGGTCTGCTCGATCCTGTGTTCCAGAAAATGGGATTCACCCGCATCGCGCGTCACCGGTCAAAGGATGTCGAGCTGTGGCGGCAGGGCGGCATCAACCTGATCGCCAATTATGAACCCAAATCGCCCGCAGCCTATTTTGCCGCCGAGCATGGCCCTTCGGCTTGCGGCATGGGGTTCCGCGTCAAGGACGCCAAGCTGGCCTATGAACGCGCGCTTGATCGCGGGGCAGAGCCGGTCGAGACGCAGACCGGCCCGATGGAATTGCGTATCCCCGCAATCCGCGGCATCGGCGGCGCGATCATCTATTTGATCGACCGTTATGCGGGCAAGGAGGGCGGCAATGACCTCAACATCTATGACATCGACTTCCTCTATGAAGAGGGCATCGACCGGCATCCGGTGGGCGCGGGGATGCAGGTGATCGATCATCTGACGCACAATGTTTATGGCGGGCGAATGGCGCATTGGGCGGCCTTTTACGAACGCGTCTTTAACTTTCGCGAGATCCGCTATTTCGACATCAAGGGCGAATATACCGGCCTGACGTCGAAGGCGATGACCGCCCCCGATGGCAAGATCCGCATCCCTCTCAACGAAGAGGGGGCTGGCGGCGGCGGCCAGATTGAGGAATATCTGCGCGCCTATAATGGCGAGGGGATTCAGCATATCGCGTTCAGCTGCGACAATTTGTATCAGGCATGGGACAATCTTCACGCGATCGGCAACCCCTTTGCCCCGGCCCCGCCCGACACCTATTATGAAATGCTCGCCGATCGTCTGCCCGGCCATGGCGAGCCGGTCGAGGATCTGCAGTCGCGCGGCATCTTGCTCGACGGTTCGACCGAGGATGGCGACCCGCGCCTGCTGCTTCAAATTTTCGGCCAGACCGTGATCGGCCCCGTCTTCTTTGAATTCATCCAGCGCAAAAAGGATGAAGGCTTTGGCGAGGGCAATTTCACCGCCTTGTTCAAATCGATGGAAATGGACCAGATCCGCCGCGGCGCGCTGGAAGTAGAGACTGCGAAATGAGCGGCTCGCCGGTCAAACTTGGCGGCGTCCACCACGCCGCCTATCGCTGCAAGGACGCCAAGCAGACGGTCGACTGGTATGAACGCATGCTCGGCATGACCTACACCACCGCCTTTGCCGAGGATCATGTGCCGTCAACCGGCGCCTATGACCCCTATATGCACGTCTTCCTCGATGCCGGCGGCGGCAATATCCTCGCCTTTTTCGAACTGCCCAATCAACCCGACATGGGGCGCGATGAAAACACGCCCGAATGGGTGCAGCATCTGGCGTTCAAGGTCGGCAGCTATGACGAACTCGTCGCGGCGAAGGCGCATCTAGAAAGCGAAGGCGTCGACGTGCTCGGCCCGACGCATCACGGCATCTTCAAATCCATCTATTTCTTCGATCCCAACGGCCACCGCGTCGAACTGGCCTGCGACATCGGCACCGACGAACAATATGCCGAACTGAGGCGCGTTGCTCCGTTGATGCTCGACGAATGGAGCCAGACCAAAAAGGCCCCGCGCCACGCCGATTGGCTGCATACGATGGCGAACGAATAACTAGCTGCGATAGTCCGCGTTGATGCTGATATAGCCATGCGTCAGGTCGCACGTCCAAACCGTCGCGCGGCCATCGCCGAGGCCTAGCTCGACCCCGATGTCGATCTCATCGCCCGCCAGATGCGCTGCAACCGGCGTTTCGTCATAGTCGGGCACCGCGCGCCCCTCGGCGGCGACCTGTGTCGCGCCGAAGCGGATGCTCAACCGGTCGCGTTCGGCGGGTTCGCCGGCCTTGCCGACCGCCATGACGACGCGACCCCAATTGGCGTCGCTACCGGCAATGGCGGTTTTGACGAGCGGCGAATTGGCGATGCTCATCGCAATCACTTTGGCGCTGGCATCATCGACCGCGCCGCCCACCGACACGGTGATGAATTTCGACGCGCCTTCACCGTCGCGGACAATCTGGTGCGCGAGGTCGCGGCAAATCGCTCCGAGAGCCGCCGCAAGGGCATCGGCCCCCGCATCGTCCATACTGGCTAATATGGGATGGCTCGCCGCGCCGGTGGCAAAGGCAAGCAAGGTGTCGCTCGTCGATGTGTCGCTGTCGACGGTGATGCACGAAAAGGTAGCACGATTGGCGCGGGCCAGCATGTCCTGCAGCAGCGCCGGAGCCACCGCCGCATCGGTGAAGAGATAGGCGAGCATTGTTGCCATGTCGGGGGCGATCATCCCCGACCCCTTGGCGATGCCGACCAGCGTCACTTTGGTGCCGCCGACCATGGCAGTCGCACTCGCACCCTTGGCAAAGGTGTCGGTGGTGGTGATAGCCTGCGCCGCCGCCTCCCAGTCGCAGGGCTCGGCAGCGAAAGCGGCGGCCAGTCCGGCCTCGGCAATGTCGATCGGCAACGGAACCCCGATCACCCCGGTCGAGGCGGGAAACACCTGCTCGGTCGGACAGTCCAGTTCGCCCGCCACCTTGGAAACCAGCATCTCGACCGCTGCGCGACCCTGATCGCCGGTAAAGGCGTTGCTGTTGCCGGCATTGACGATCATCGCGCGGGCGCGGCCCTGCGGCAAATGGGCGCGGCAGGTTTCCACCTCGGGCGAGGCGCAGCGGCTCTGCGTCGTGACGCCTGCAACGGCGCTGCCCTGTGCCAAAGTGATCAGCGTCAGGTCGGCGCGATCCCATGCTTTATAGCCAGCGCGTGCGACGCGGCACGTCACACCTACCACGGCGGGCAAGGCGGGGAAGGCAGCGGGGGCAAGTGGAGAGCGTGTGAGCATGGCGGTTTTCCCAAAAAAGCGATAGTGGCGCCTAGAGCCAGACGCGCCCAAGTTAAACCCCTGATCGGCGGAAACGCACCCATTCAATGGCCACCAGCACGATGATCATGCTGATATAGGCGACGATCAGGTTGGGTAGCAGTAACGGCACACCCGTCATCAGCATGGCATCATTGCCGCCGGGAACCAGACTGGCACCGACCCCCATCAACAATCCGCCGAGTGTTGCGCCGACCCATTTTTGCGCGGTGCCAAGATTCAGGCTGACGATTCCTCCACTCCATGCGCTGACTGCCATCGCCGCGAGCAGGATCATCGCTAGTCCGATCCGCCGCATGGCGTCGCCGGTTTCGCCTGCGGCCAGCGCCGTGATGAGCGAGGTATAGGGCCATTGCTCGTCGATCGCGAAAAGCAGCCCCGACGCAACCCCGATCAGGCTCATCGCGAACAATGGCGACCAGAGCCGCGGCGTTCGCGCCCGGCGTAAATTGCGGCCCAGCAACACGGCCAGCAATATGGTGAAGGCCAGCGCACCGGACGCCGTCACCAAAATAGGGCTATGGACCAACAGTGACGGCGTGCTCGGCGGTGCGGCCATTATTGCGATGGCGTCATGCACAATCGGTGTCGCAAAGCCCGCTGCGACGATCATGCCGATCAAGGTCGCGATATGCCGCAGTTCACCCGACGCCAGCGCCGCCAGCGTGCCCATGGCGCAGCGCCCGTTGACCGCCGCGCCCACAGCGAATAACGCGCCGCCCGCCATCGCTGCGCCGCTCGCCGGATAGCCCGGAATCATCGTGAAGGGGTCGCGGCCAAGGGCCGTGCTCGCCGCCATCGCCAAAGCGGAGCAGACGGCGGCCAACAGAAATCCGGTCAGGCGGTTGGCGCGGCGATCGGTAACGATCTCGCGCGCCGCAGCCACCATACATACGCTGGTTCGCAGCGCGGCATATCCGATAGTGAAAAGCAGGATCAGGGTGAGCGCGTCGACCATGTCGTTCGCTCACCCCTTGTCCTGTTGATCAGGCCGGTCGATCAGGCGGGGATGCCGCTGATTGCTTTGACTTCCATAAAGTCCTTGAGACCGAACAAGCCACCTTCGCGGCCATTGCCTGATGCCTTGTAACCGCCGAACGGCTGACCCATTGCCGGACCCCAATTGTTCACCGCGACCATGCCGGCGCGCAGTCTGGGGGCAAGCTTGGCGGCCTCAGCCGGATCGCCGGAAATCACCGCCGACAGGCCATATTCGGTGTCATTGGCAACCGCGACGGCATCGTCGAGAGTGTCATAGCTCATCACCGTGGCGACGGGGCCGAACACTTCTTCCTGGGCGATCCGCATATTGGGGGTGACGCCCGAAAAGACCGTCGGCTTGATATAATAGCCACGGTTGACGTTCGACGGCAGACCGGTGCCGCCGGTCTCCAGCTTGGCCCCTTCGTCGATGGCCGACTGGATCAGCCCCTGAATCTTGTCGAACTGCGCCTTGTTGACGACGGGACCGATATGGCCGCCTTCGGCCAAGGGGTCGCCCACTTGAGTGCCGTCAAACATCGCCTTGATGACGCCAATGGCTTCATCGGTGCGATCCTTCTGGACCAGGATGCGCGTCGGCGCGATGCAGCTTTGGCCGGTGTTGACCAAAACGCCCTGCACCGTCGGGGGCAGCACGGCGGCCAGATCGGCGTTGGGCAGGACCAGATTGGGTGATTTTCCGCCCAGCTCCTGATGGACGCGCTTGACCGTGTCGGCGGCGGCCTTGGCAACCAAAATGCCCGCGCGGGTCGATCCGGTAAAGCTGACCATTTCGATGCCGGGGTGCGACGAAATCGCGTTGCCGACGGTCGGGCCGTCACCTTGGACCAGGTTGAACACGCCCGGAGGCACGCCCGCAGCATCGAGGATTTCAGCAAAGATGGTCGCATTGCCCGGGCATTCTTCGGACGGTTTCAGGATCATGCAATTGCCGCCCGCAAGCGCCGGGGCGACCTTCAGTGAAATCTGGTTGAGCGGCCAGTTCCACGGCGTGATCATCCCGATAACACCCATCGGTTCATAGACCACCATGTTGGAACCTTGCTGTTCGGAAAAGCTGAAATCCTTCAGCGCGGCCATCGTGCCAAGGAAACCGCCCAGCCCGGCGGGGGCCTGTGCTGCGGCGGCAAAGCTGACCGGCGCGCCCATTTCGGCGGCCATCGATTTGGCGAGATCGGGAATGCGTTTTTTATATTCCTCGATAATATTGTTGAGCAGCGCCAGCCGCTCTTCGCGTGTCGTTTGCGAGAAAGCGGGAAAGGCCGCCTTGGCCGCTTTGACCGCGGCGTCGATGTCGACGGGGGTGCCCAGCATGATTGTGGTCGTTGCCTCTTCGGTCGACGGGCTGATGACCTGATGTTCCTTGCCTCCCTGGCTGTCCACCCATTTTCCGCCGATGTAATTTTGTTTCAGATGCGTTTCAAAACTGCTCATTGTCTGTCTCCAATCGGCGGGTAAAAATACGTCTTCCATTGCTACCTAATGGTCACGACGAAGGAATCAAGCGCGTCAGTGCGCGAATAGTGCCGCGTTCAGCGCTTTTCGGCGGAAAGGCGTGACATCAAAATGGCTGCGCGCTTGGCCTGCCGAATCATGCTGTTCAGATCGACCGTTTCGCCGGGGGCGTGGTCCCCGAAACTATAAGGCCCCAGCCCCGCGAGTCCATCAACATCGGCGGCGACAAAGCTGATGTCGCCCGCGCCGCGCTTCAGCGGATCGAGCGCCGCCATTTCGGCCAGCCCCAGATCGCGGTTCACGGCATTGAGCTTGTCGAGCAGAGCGCGATTGCCGTCGGTCGGTGCCATCGCCGGATAGCCGCCCGGATCGAAGCTTAGTGTCGCGCTGGTTTCCGGCGCATGGTCAGCGACAATGGCGGCCATTTCCTTTTTCACCCGCTCGGCCTGTGCGGCCGACAAGGTGCGCATGTCGCCGCGCGCGACGGCTGTGGCGGCAATGATGTTGGTCTTGCCGTTGGCGGTCGCGCGAATGCCCCCGGCGTCAAGGGTGGCCTGTTGCCCGCCCGTGATCAGGCCGACGTTGAAGGTCAGGTTGGGCTCGGGCAATTCGTTGCGAAAGCGGGTGATGATCCGCGCCAGTTCATAGATTGCGCCATCGCCATATTCATCGTTGAAAATCAGCGAGCTATGCCCGGTCTTTCCAGTAGCAGTCAGCGTCCAGCTTTCCGAGCTGCGCCGTGCGATCGAGCCCATGTCGGCGCCATCGACGATGACCAGCCCTTCGAAATCAAGCGCAACATCGCTGCGCTTGCCTGCAGCGATTAGGTCTGCGCGGGCCTTTTCGATGGGATCGCCGGCGTCTTCTTCGTCGCCGGTCATGTGGATCTCGATATTGGCGTCTTTCAGCGTGCCGGCTGCCTGCATGGCGCGTAGCGCGCTGAGCATTACGACCATCCCGCCCTTGTCATCCGCAGCGCCCGGCCCCTCGGCAAAATCGCCCTTGAGGGTGAAGGTCTGAAAGGGGGAGTCGGGTTCGAACACTGTGTCGAGATGCGCGATGAGGAGCAGGCGCTTGGTACCGGGCTTGCCCTTGTGCGTGGCGATCAAATGGCCTGCACGTGCGGTTTCGGGCATCGGCTTCCACACCACATCGAATCCCAGCGGCTCCAGCTCGGCGCGCATCATCACACCGACCTTTTCAACTCCATCCAGATTCAGCGAGCCGCTGTTCTGGTTCACCAATTTCTCGAGCAGCGCGACCGCGCGCGGATGTTCGGCTTCGACGGTGCGATTGATCGTGGTTTCGACCTTGGACAGCCGCGCGTCGGCGGTGTGGGCGAGTGCCAGTTGGGCGGCGAACAACATCATGGCAAGCGAAAGGGGTTTCATGCGGGCAGGCTCCTGTCTGGACACCTGTTGTGCCGCCACGCCCGCGCCCGCGCAACCCCGTGCGTCAGCCCGGATAGGGTGCCTGCTTGAGCAAGCGTGCCAGATGAGCGGCGTTGCTGGCGACCATCTTGGCGGTTTCGGTTACTTTTCGAGGACGATGCTCCAGATCCTGAAAATCGACATGGTGCATTGCCTCGCCAACCCAATAACAGGCGCCAACAGCGGGGATGGTCCAACCCGTATCGTTGAGCGACTGGAACAACTGCGCCGTGACGTTATGGGCACCATCCTCGTTGCCGACAATCGCCGCGACCGCGACCTTGCCATAGCTGGGCATCCGTCCCTTATCGTCTGTCTCGCCCAAGAAGGCGTCCATCCGTTCGAGAACGAGCTTGGCCACCGAAGCGGCCTGACCCATCCAGATCGGGGTGCCAAAGATCAAGATGTCGGCGGCCAATATGCGCTTGCGAATGGCGGGCCAGTCGTCCCCCGCTCCCTCATCGGAGGACACGCCCCATTTGACATTGTGGGCAGCGATCCGGATTGTTTCGGTCAGCGTCACATCAAGATCGGCGAAATGTTCGGCGAGGACCGCGATCATGGCATCGGTTGACGATTTTCTGGTCGTCACTGCCTTGAGGGTGCAGTTGATGGCGATGGCGGACAGTGGGGTTGGCATGGAAAGCTCCTTTGCCCCATCAACGCATGGCGATGGCATCCGCTCCGTCACGGTGCCTCTATCCACCCCGGAAAGACCCTAAGTCGTCAACGAAAAAGGGCGCCCGGAAGGTTCCGGACGCCCCGGTTCGTGCAGCGATGGAAAAATCAGGCGCTGTAGTACATGTCGAATTCGACCGGGCTCGGCGCCATTTCCCAGGCGTAAACCTCTTCCCATTTCAGGGCGATATAGGCGTCAATCTGATCCTTGCTGAACACGTCACCTTTTAGCAGGAAGTCATGATCGGCGTTCAGGCTGTCGAGCGCTTCGCGCAAGGACGCGCACACCGTCGGTACTTCCTTCAACTCTTCGGGCGGAAGGTCATAGAGATTTTTGTCCATCGCCTCGCCGGGGTGAATCTTGTTCTGGATGCCGTCAAGCCCCGCCATCAGCAGCGCCGAATAGCAAAGATAGGGGTTTGCCATCGCGTCGGGGAAACGGAATTCGACGCGCTTTGCCTTGGCCCCCGCGCCATAGGGTATGCGGCACGAGGCCGAACGGTTACGGCTTGAATAAGCGAGCAGCACCGGAGCTTCAAAGCCGGGAACCAGCCGTTTGTAGCTGTTGGTTGCCGGGTTGGTAAAAGCGTTCAAAGCCTTGGCATGTTTGACCACGCCGCCGATGAAATAGAGGCACATGTCGGACAGACCCGCATAGCCGTTTCCGGCAAACAGCGGCTTGCCCTTTTCCCAGATCGACATGTGGGTGTGCATCCCCGATCCGTTGTCGTCCTTGACCGGCTTGGGCATGAAGGTCGCGGTCTTGCCATAGGCATGGGCGACCTGATGGACGACATATTTATAGATTTGCATACGGTCGGCGGTTTGGGTCAGTGTGCCAAAGGTCAGCCCCAGTTCGTGCTGTGCCGGAGCAACTTCATGGTGATGCTTGTCGCAGGGCAGGCCGAGTTCGAGCATGGTGGACACCATCTCCGCACGGATATCGACGGCGCTGTCGACCGGCGCGACAGGAAAATAGCCGCCCTTGATGCGCGGCCGGTGGCCCATGTTGCCGCCCTCATAGCGGCGGTCGGTGTTGGTCGGCAGTTCGATATCGTCGATTTCAAAGCTCGACTTGTTATAGCTGTTTTCAAAGCGAACATCGTCGAACATGAAGAATTCGGCTTCGGGGCCGACATAGATGGTATCGCCAATGCCCGACGACCCCAGATAGGCCTCGGCGCGCTTGGCGGTCGTGCGCGGGTCGCGCGAATAGCCTTCGCCGCTCGACGGCTCGATAATATCACAAAAGATGACGATCATCGGGGTGGCGGAAAAGGGGTCGTCATAAACGGCGTCGAGATCAGGCATCAGGATCATGTCGCTTTCATTGATCGCCTTCCAACCGGCAATCGACGACCCGTCGAACATCAAACCATCTTCCAGCGCGTCTTCGTCGATGACGCCAGCGCACATTGTCAGATGCTGCCATTTGCCCTTGGGATCGGTAAAGCGCAGATCGACCCATTCGATGTCATTCTCTTTGATGCGCGCGATAATGTCTTTGGGCTTCGTGGCCATCGGTGCTTCCTTTTTGTGACTATGGCCCGGATCGACCGGGGATGGTTAAACAGGGGAGGGTCGGCAATGCCGCCCGCAAATGTGGAGATTACAGGGCGTCCTCATTGCGTTCGCCGGTGCGGATGCGCAGCGCGGTTTCGACAGGAAGGACAAAGATTTTGCCGTCGCCGATGCGACCGGTTTGCGCGGCAGCGGCGATCGCTTCGACGACTCGTTCGGCCAGACCATCCTCGACGATGACCTCTAATTTCACCTTGGGCAGGAAATCGACAACATATTCGGCACCGCGATACAGCTCGGTATGGCCTTTTTGCCGACCAAAGCCCTTGGCCTCGGTCACGGTAATCCCGCTGACTCCGACTTCGTGCAGCGCCTCTTTCACTTCATCGAGCTTGAACGGCTTGATGATGGCTTCAATTTTTTTCACGCCTTGCTTCCCCCTTTTGGGCCGACTGCCGCTTGCGGATAAGGCCGGATCAGGCGGGCCTGGTCCGGTCATTCCGGGAGTCGGAGCGGTGTTCCGCCATGTTGCACCAATCAAAAGCCGTGCCAATTGCCGAATCGCGGGTTTCGGCGAAGTCTTTCGACATAAGATTGCGCCGCTGCCCAGAATATGGGCAACGACAGCTTTGCCCTGCCTTTTATTTAGGCAGGGTGGTCGCTCGGGTCGTCGCTGGACTAACGCCCGACCGGCGCCGTTGCGTCGGGCAGATTGGTCTTGGTCCAGTTCGAGCGTTCGATGACATATTGGCGGATCGCTTCGGCATCTTCGGGCTTCAGCACCTTGGCAAAGCTTACCATGCCGCGTTCTTTCAGCGCGCCATCAATGACCACAGATTTCCATGTGTCGGTATCCGAAAGGACAGCCGAAACGCGCAGGTCAGGGGTAAAGCCGTTGCCAATTGCGCTGTCGCCATGACAGACGAGGCAATAGCGCCCGAAATGTACCTTGCCCGCAGCAATCTGCGTCGGTGTGCCCGTCATCGCCGGCGGATTCCATGCAATTATGTTGTTCGCGGGTAGCGCTGGCAATGTCTGGTTGCCGTCCAGTTTCAGCACCACCAGCCGCGGAATATTGGGAACCTTGCGTGATGCGCCTCCGGCCACGCCCGCGACAAGCGGAAAGGCGCCGCCCTTGCTGGTCATGAAGGCAACATATTGCACGCCCTTGACTCTGAATGTCGATGGCGCGCTGACGATCCCCGATTGCATGTCGAGGTCGAGCAATTGTTTGCCGGTGTCGGCAGCATAGGCGCGGAACCGGCCGAGGCTGGTGCCCTGAAACACCAGATTGCCCGCAGTCGTCATCGTCCCGCCATTCCAGGCGGCGGGATAATCTACCGCCCAGGCAACCTTGCCCGCCTTTGGGTCAAAGGCGACGAGTCGGCCCGTGGTTGCGGCAATGGCGGCGCGGAATGCCGCCTTGTCATCGGGCATCATTGACGCCGAAAGCGACGCGCCGATGTTGAAACCCAGCACCTTACGCTTGTCGAGTTCGGTCATGTCCTGAATATAGGCCTGCGGGATTTGCTGTGCCGGAATATAAACAAGGCCGGTTTTCGGGTTATAGCTCATCGGGTGCCAGTTATGCGCACCCAGCGCCCCCGGAATGGCAATGAAGGGCTTGCCAGTCTTGTAAAAGCGCGCGTCGGGATTTTCGATCGGGCGTCCCGTCTTCATGTCATAGCCGGTGGCCCAGTTGATCCCGTCAACAAAGGGCTTGGCGTCGATCAGATGGCCGTCTGTACGGTCGATGGTAAAGAAGAAACCGTTTTTGGGTGCGTGATACAGCACTTTGGTCGGTTTACCGTCGACCTCTTGCTCGGCCAAAATGATCGGTTGGGTCGCCGTGTAATCCCAGCTTTCGCCCGGTGTTTCCTGGTAGTGCCATTTATAGGCACCGGTATCGGCATCGACCGCGACCACCGACGACAGGAACCAGTTATCGCCCTCGCCATTCGATCGCGTGCCATGGTTCCATGGATTGCCATTGCCGCCGCCGATGTAAATCTGGTCGAGATCCTTGTCATAGACGATGGCGTCCCATGCGGTGCCGCCGCCGCCTGACTTCGTCCATTCGCCGGTGTCGGACCATGTGGCGTTGCCCTTGGAGGCAAAGATGGCGTCGCTGGCGGCGCCATCTTTTTCCTTGTTCGGATTGGGCGCGAGATAAAAGCGCCAGACTTGCTTGCCGGTGTCGGCGTCATAGGCGGTGACATAGCCGCGCACGCCATATTCGGCGCCGCCGCTGCCGATCAGCACCATATTCTTGACCACGCGCGGCGCGCCGGTAATCGAATAGGGTTTGGTGGGATCGAAAGTCTGTGACGACCACAGCTCTTTGCCGGTCTTTTTGTCGAGCGCGATCAGCCTCCCGTCGAGAGTGCCGACGAAAACCTTGTCACCCCACACGGCGACCCCGCGATTGACGACGTCGCAGCACAGGTCGACCGCCTTGGTGCCGGGCACCTTGGGGTCAAAGCTCCACAATTTCTTGCCGGTTGCGGCGTCCCAGGCATCGACCTTGGACCAGGCATGGCTGACATAAAGCGTGCCATCGACGACGACGGGTGTAGCCTCTTGCCCGCGCGCATCGTCAAGGTCGGCGTACCAGGCGATGCCCAGCTTGCCGACATTGCCATCGTTGATGTCGGTCAGCGGGCTAAAGCGTTGCTCGTCATAGCTATAGCCGATACCCGCCCAGTCATCGCCATTGCCGCCGGTTTTGAGCAAGGTGGCGCTCGCCTGTTCGGCGGCGTCCATAGCGCCTGCGGTTGCGCTGTCATTTGTTGACGCATTACAGCCCGAAAGCATCAATGCCGCGCCGCCCAATAGCGCCGCCATGCCGACCTTTGTTCTCATCATCGCTCTCCCTCGACGCCTATGCTTGACGTTCGCGTCAAGACTGCGCCCGACGAAAGAGATTCGCAAGAAAAGATTTAGGGGGATAGCCCTATAATTATCCTACCCCCTTGATGGGGGGGGGCGCGAGACTTGCGAACTTGCTGACTAGTCGCAGCGGAGGGTAGCTTTGCGGCATCGTGCAAGGCTGAGACTTCACCCTCATCCAACTCCGCCTAATCGCTTCGCGACAAGGCTGCATATCCTTCTCCCATCAAGGGAGAAGGAGGTCATTGCCACGGCGGAGCGTTCAACCCTTTGGGACTGGCTGTAAAAATCTCCGCCCCCGCCTCGGTTATGCCGATGCTATGCTCGAATTGAGCCGACAGGCTACGGTCGCGGGTGACCGCGGTCCAGCCGTCGCTGAGCATTTTCACGGCATATTTTCCGGTGTTGATCATCGGTTCGATGGTAAAGAACATACCGGGCTTCAGTTCGGGTCCCGTGCTGGGGCGTCCGGCGTGGACAACCTCTGGCGCGTCGTGAAACATTTGGCCCACCCCATGCCCGCAAAAATCGCGGACGACTGAATAGCGATGTTTTTCGGCATGAGACTGAATGGCATGGGCGACATCGCCCATCTGGTTGCCGGGCTTGGCCTGTTCGATGCCGAGCATCAAACATTCATATGTCACATCAACTAGTCGCCGCGCCTTGATCGGGACTTCGCCGACCAGATACATGCGGCTGGTGTCGCCGTGCCAGCCGTCGATGATCGTCGTCACGTCGATATTGACGATATCGCCCTCACGCAGCGCTTTGGTATCGGGGATGCCGTGGCACACGACATGGTTGATGCTGGTGCAGCAACTGTGGGTGAAGCCGCGATAGCCCAGCGTTGCGGGAATTCCGCCGCCTTCGATCATCATCGTGCGGACGAGATCGTCAATTGCGGTGGTTGTCACCCCCGGCTGGACGAAGGGAACCAGAGCATCAAGGATTTCGGCCGACAGCCGTCCCGCTTTGCGCATTCCGGCAAAGCCTGCTTCATCGTGCAGCTTGATGGTGCCATCGCGAACCGCGACAGGCGAAGCCGCATCAGCGGCAGTGACTTGAGCGTAATTATACATGACGTCCCATATAAGGATGGGAGGAGAAAAAGGCGAGGGGGGTAAGCCCTCGCCCTGAAAGGCAGTTTCTTAACTTACTCTGCCGTCTTTTTTGCCTTGTCCGCCTTGGGCTTGGCCTTTGCTTTGCCCTTGGCACCTTTTGGCGGAGCGGAGACGATTTCAAAGGCGAGCGGATTGCCGACTTTGGCATCGTCACCTTTCTTCATCTTCACCTTGACCTCTCCGCCATGGACCAGTTTGCCGAACAGCAATTCCTCGGCCAGCGGCTGTTTGATCTTTTCCTGGATCAATCGGCCCATCGGGCGGGCGCCATAGAGTTTGTCATAGCCTTTGGTGGTCAGCCACTGACGCGCCGCATCGTCGAGCTGGATATGGACGTTGCGGTCTGCCAGTTGCAGTTCGAGCTCAAGAATGAACTTGTCCACCACCCGCGCCACCACGTCGGGGGGCAGATAGCCAAAGGGAACAATCGCATCTAGGCGGTTGCGGAACTCGGGTGTGAACAGGTTTTTCACCGCTTCTTCCTGCACGTCCTCGCGGTTGAGCTGGCCGAACCCGATGCCTTCACGCGCCATGTCGCTGGCACCGGCATTGGTGGTCATAATCAAAATGACATTGCGGAAATCGACCGTCTTGCCGTGATGGTCGGTGAGTTTGCCATGATCCATGATCTGCAACAAAATATTGAACAGGTCGGGATGCGCCTTTTCAATTTCGTCGAGCAACAGCACGCAATGCGGGTTTTGGTCGATAGCATCGGTCAACAGGCCGCCCTGATCATAGCCGACATAGCCCGGGGGCGCACCGATCAGGCGGGACACGCTGTGGCGCTCCATATATTCGCTCATGTCGAACCGCTGAAGCGGAATGCCCATAATGCTCGCGAGCTGCTTCGCCACTTCGGTCTTGCCGACGCCGGTGGGGCCGCTGAACAGATAATTACCAATCGGCTTTTCGGGGTCGCGAAGACCCGCGCGAGACAACTTGATTGCGCTGGCCAGCACTTCGATGGCGGTATTCTGGCCGAACACCACGCGCTTCAAATCTGTTTCGAGCGTTTCCAGCACGCGCTTGTCGTCCGACGATACCGATTTAGGCGGGATGCGCGCCATGGTGGCAATCACCGCTTCGATTTCCTTGGGGGTGATCGTCTTGCGCCGCTTTGATGGGGCGACCAGCATCTGCATCGCACCGACTTCGTCGATCACGTCAATCGCCTTGTCGGGTAATTTACGGTCGTTGATATACCGCGCCGACAATTCGACCGCCGCGTCAATCGCATCGGCGGTGTAACGCACCTGATGATGACTTTCGAATGCGCTGCGCAGACCGGCGAGGATTTTTTTGGTGTCCTCAAGGCTCGGCTCGACCACATCGATTTTCTGGAATCGGCGCAGCAGCGCGCGATCCTTTTCGAAATGGTTGCGGAATTCCTTGTAGGTCGTCGACCCGATGCAGCGGATGATGCCGCCCGACAAAGCGGGTTTCAGCAAGTTCGACGCATCCATCGCGCCGCCGCTGGTCGCGCCCGCGCCGATGACGGTGTGGATTTCGTCGATGAACAAAATCGCGTGCGGCAGGCCTTCCAGCTCGGTCACCACCGATTTCAGCCGCTCCTCGAAATCACCGCGATAGCGGGTGCCGGCAAGCAGCGCCCCCATGTCGAGCGAATAGATGACGGCGGGGCGCAGCACTTCGGGCACATCTTCTTCGATGATCTTGCGTGCCAGACCTTCGGCAATTGCGGTTTTGCCGACGCCGGGGTCGCCGACATAGAGCGGGTTATTTTTCGAGCGACGGCACAATATCTGGATCGTCCGGTCAACCTCTGCACCACGTCCGATCAGCGGATCGACGCGGCCGTTCTTCGCCTTTTCATTCAGGTTGACGGTGAACTGGTCGAGCGCGGTTTCCTTTTTGCCCTTGCCCTTGGCGTCGTCCTTGTCCTTGCCTTCTTCCTTGTCCTCAGGCTCGGCTTGCGGCGACGCTTTGCCGCCCTTGCCGACGCCGTGGCTGAGATAGGATACGGCATCGAGGCGTGTGATATCCTGCTGCTGAAGGAAATAGACGGCATAGCTTTCGCGTTCGGAAAATAGCGCGACGAGCACATTGGCGCCGGTCACTTCATCCTTGCCCGACGATTGGACGTGCAGGATAGCGCGCTGAACCACGCGCTGAAATCCGCTGGTGGGGCTGGGGTCGCTATTGCCTTCGACCTTCAAACTGTCGAGTTCACTGTCCAGATAATGGACGACCGCGCCTTGCAATTCGTCGAGCGCCACGCCGCAGGCGCGCATGACTTCGGCGGCGTGGTCGTCGTCGATCAGCGCGCTCAGCAGATGCTCCAGCGTCGCATATTCGTGATGACGGTCCGACGCGGCCTTCAGCGCGTTGTGCAGGGTCTTTTCGAGGCTTTCCGAAAAGGACGGCATAGGCTTTCTCCTAACGGGGCCGGAGAGGGAGAGCCCGGCCCACGCAAACAAGGTGGCGATGCCGCCGCCAGCCTGCAAGGGAAAAGCGGTCAGCGACCTAGAAATAGCAGGGTGAAGCTTGATTTATGGTTAACGACTGGTGAAAAAAGACCGTAGATTGAGCCAGTGCGCTAGCCCTTTTTGAACAATCCGTCGGCGATCGATTTGTGGCTTTTGGAAAAATCGATGCGCGCGCGCGTCCGTTCGATTTCACTTTCCAGCACCGCGATGCGATCATGCAGCTCGTCGACCGACAGCGGGTCGAGCGATTGTTTGGTCAGAATATCCAGCACATCGTCGCGGCGGCGTGGTTCGTCTGCGTCCATCATGGGCAGGATTGTTGACCGCAGCGCTACGCCTGTCAATAAGGGCGCACTTCAGCTTGGGGGGAAAGTTTTACGTGTTGGTCGCGCTACCCGAATCCATGACAGCCATTGCCATATCAGAGCCCGGTGGGCCCGATGTGCTCAAACCCGAAACGCGCCCCGTGCCCCAACCGGGCGCGGGAGAGGTTTTGATCCGTGTCGCCGCCGCCGGGGTCAATCGCCCCGATGTGCTGCAACGCATGGGATATTACCCGCCGCCGCCGGGAGCCTCCGACCTGCCGGGGCTGGAGATTGCGGGGACGGTGGTTGCGGTCGGACCGAGCGAAGATCCCGAACTGTTGGGGCAGGCGATGTGCGCGTTGGTCGCGGGGGGCGGCTATGCCGAATATGCGCTGGCGCCTGTGGGGAGCTGTTTGCCGGTTCCTGCGGGCTACTCGATGGCAGAGGCGGCGGCGCTGCCCGAAACCATGTTCACCGTGTGGCATAATTTGTTCGAGCGCGCGTGGGTTTGCGAAGGCGATACGGTGCTGGTGCATGGCGGCACCAGCGGCATCGGGACGACCGCAATCGGCCTGTGTAAGTTGTTTGATATCAAGGTGATCGTGACCTGCGGCAGCGCCGAAAAATGCGCTGCTGCGACGGCGCTGGGTGCCGACCTGGCGATTGATTATTCGCAGCAGGATTTTGTCGAGGAGGTCAAAAACTTTACCGGCGGCGCGGGGGTGACGGCGGTGATCGACATGGTCGGCGGCGATTATGTTCCGCGTAATATCGCCTGTCTGGCCGATGATGGGCGGCATGTCTCGATTGCGTTTCAGCGCGGGATGAAAGCCGAAATCAATGTGGGCGATGTGATGCGCCGCCGTTTGACGCTGACGGGGTCCACCCTGCGCGCCCGCAGTGCCAGTTTCAAAGCCGCGCTCGCCGACGAAATTTCCCGCAGTGTCTGGCCGATGCTGACCAAGGGCGAATGGAAACCCGCGATGGACCAGAGTTTCCCGCTTGCAGAAGCCAGTGCCGCCCACGCACGGATGGAGGCCGGCGAGCATGTGGGAAAGATTGTGCTGTTGGTCTGATATGCTTTCGCTCTTCTGGTGAGAATCCTCCGCTAGGATCCGCGCGACCATGAAGGAATCATCCGATGCTCAACTTTCTGCGACGACCAAAGGTTATCTTCGCGAGCCTGATTATCGCGATTGCGTTGGTTTTCGGTTTCTCGGTGTGGACGCCATCGACGGGCGGAGTCTTACTGGACCGCCTGTCATCGGTTGAGGATACGACGGCTTTGTTGGCGTCGATGACCGCGGCCCAGAAAAACAGTCATTCTGGATGACGCTGTTGCTCGATTACGCATTCCCACTGACGTATGGAGCCTTTTTTGCGGGTCTGGCGCTGCGGTTTCCGGGGCGCGTCGGGGTGGTTCTCGCCATTCCGGCCTTTCTGGTTTTTGGTGCCGACGTCATCGAGAATAGTGTGCAATTGCTGGCCCTGAAGGGCGTTGACGGGCTGTTGTTCACCAAGGAATTTCTGACCCCTGCGAAATTCTTTCTCTTCAACGTCGCCGCTGTGACCGCCTTGGCATCTTTGGTATGGATTGGCTTCAACATAGGCTATGCGAAGTTCAAGGGCGCGCGGCCGGTCTAAGCAGCGGATTTTGGACGCATGCACGGCCCGATAATTTGATTTGATGCAAGCGTAGAGGGTGCCGCAATGACTGCAAACGACCCACATTTTATCGTTTAAAGGCGAATTGAGGGTGCCTGAAACCAGACATTGCCCTGACGCGGTAAAGCGCCCTAGATAATGCTATGGACCACTCATCAGAAGTCCGCCGCCTAACCCTTGCAAAGGATGGCGCGGAACATTTTCATGCTGCTTCTTTGGCGGCACTCCCAGACATTCGAGCTGCGTTGCATGATCTTCCCACACAACAGGCTGGGGTCCGGATTCATGGCATCAAGCCGCTCACGCCGATATTGGCCCCCGAAGGTTCGATAGGCTCACTTGCATTAGAGTTTCTTGGGTCACGATGCCGCCCCGTGCGCGCGATCCTGTTCGACAAGAATGCAAAAACAAACTGGTCGCTGGCATGGCATCAGGATCGCACAATCTGCGTCAAACAACGAATTGAAGTTGAAGGTTACGGGCCTTGGACAAGGAAAGGGGGGATGCAGCATGTCGCGCCTCCATTCGAGCTGCTTACTCGCATGATAACGCTTCGAGTTCATCTCGACGATGTCCTTACAGGCAATTCACCGCTGTTGATCGCTCCCGGTTCCCATAAGTTCGGACGGGTGCCAGTTAGTGAGTACGATGAGGTGGTGCGCCAGTGCGGCACCTATTTCTGCTTCGCACATGCTGGTGACGTGTGGGTATATGCAACACCAATCTTGCATGCTTCCGAGGCTGCCAGCGTGATAAGACATCGTCGAGTTTTGCAAGTCGACTACTCGGCGGATGAACTCGACGGCGGATTGGAATGGCTCGGCGTATGATGACGGCTAATGACCATCCGTTGCTTAAATGCCGACAGACAGCTTCCCCCCATAGCATACATAAGACACAGTGACGGCCAGCAAGCCGCTTGCTCCTTTTGCCAAATGGGTCTACATCACACGCCAAATGGCCGCCCTGCGAGGGGCGGCCCTTTCTTTTCCGCTTGGAGACTTTTCGACATGGCTAACGCCCAAACCACGCCGTTGATGCCGCATGCGACCGCCGCCTGGCTGGTCGACAATACCGGCCTCACCTTTATTCAGATTGCCGAATATTGCGGTATCCATATTCTTGAAGTTCAGGCCATTGCCGACGAGACCGCAGCGACCAAATATACCGGCCGCGATCCGGTGCGCGCGCATGAGCTGAGCCAGGAAGAGATTGAAAAGGGTCAAAAAGACCCCGCCTATAAGCTGCAAATGACGCAGCAACTGCAGGACACGATCCGCCGCACCCGCGGCCCGCGCTATACGCCGGTCAGCAAGCGTCAGGACAAGCCCGACGGCATCGCCTGGATCCTCAAAAATCATCCCGAAGTGTCCGACGGCGCGATTGGCAAGTTGATCGGCACGACGCGCAACACGATCAACGCCATCCGCGAACGCAGTCATTGGAACAGCGCCAACATCGTTGCCAAGGACCCGGTAACGCTGGGTCTCTGTTCGCAGCGTGAACTCGACGCGCTGGTCGCTAAAGCCGCTAAAAAGGCCGGAATCAAGGCACCCGAGGATAACCGTTTCGAGGGCGACCGCGAAGCCTTGCTGACCGAGCTGCGGGCCGAGCGCACGGCTGCGAACGCTGCCGCTGCTGCCGAAGCCGCTTCGGCTGCCGCAGAGCTTGCCGAAGCCGAGGCCGTCGAGCCTGCGGGCGGGGAGGGTTAAACCCGCAGCATGTCGAACCCGCGTGTCAGCGCCGATGATGACGGCATTCCCGCGGCGTCGGGATCGCCCGACGCTTCGCTGACGCAGGACGATAGTTACACCGCAACCAGCCTCGCCGGACTGACCTATCCGTGGGGCGACGCCGCGCCCGCGACGGGTGAGACGATCCGCATTGCCGACGGGATCAGCTGGGCACGCATCCCGATGCCGGGCTCTCTTGGTCATATCAACAGCTGGCTGCTCGACGATTCGGATGGCGTGGCGGTGGTCGATACCGGCATCTGTCTGACCATCTGTTCGGACGAATGGAAGGCGCTTTATGCCGGTGCGCTTAAAGACCAACGGATCAGCCGCGTCATCGGCACCCATCTTCACCCCGATCATATCGGCCTCGCGGGCTGGATCGCGAAAAAGCATGGCGTAAAGCTGTGGATGACGCGCGGCGAAATGCTCACCGCGCGGATGATTGTCGCCGACGCCAGCGATACGGTGCCCGACGCGATGCTCGCCCAATCGCGTGCGGCGGGCTGGGACGATGCGGCAATCGAAGCAATGAAAGCGCGCGGCTGGGGAATGTTCGCGCGGATGATCTTTCCGCTCCCGTCCAGCTATGTGCGGATGAAAGACGGTGACCGGCTCGACATGGGCGCGCATAAATGGTGGGTCGTGGTCGGTTCGGGTCACAGCCCCGAACATGCCTGTCTGTGGAATGAGAAAGAGGGCGTGCTGGTATCGGGCGATCAGGTGTTGCCGCGGATCAGTTCAAATGTGTCGGTCAATATCACCGAACCCGACGCCGATCCGTTGGGCGAATGGCTGGCCTCGATCGACAAGCTGCTCACCGTTTTGCCGTCCGATCTTATCACCTGCCCCGCGCATGGCGAGCCGTTCAAGGGCTTGCACGTCCGATTGACGGCGCTGCGCGACGAGCACCGGATGCGGCTGTACAAGCTGGCAGTGGCGATTGCGGATAAGCCGCTGCGCGCGGTTGATTGCTTCTCGATGCTGTTCAACCGCCCTATTGCCGAGCATAATGCTGGTCTGGCAACCGGCGAGGCGCTGGCCCATCTGAAACGGCTGGAGGTTGAAGGCCGCGTCCGCCGTGAAGACCGTGACGGCGTGTGGTGGTATCACGGGGTGGCATAGGGGATGGTGACCGCCGAATGACTAACGCGGCCGGTTCATCACCCAGCTAAACGCCATCGCATTGAAAATCGTATAGAGGCCATAAAGCATCAGCGCCGCGAACCAGCCGCGCGTTGCCAGCGCCATCGCACCAACGAGCAACAGAAACTCAAAGACATAGGTTATGTGCGGCCCGGCCTTGCTGGTTAGCGGTTTGACCATCTGTTGAATCAGCGGGTCGTCGCTTTCCATAAAGGCGCGGTGCATCGCGAAATTGCCGATGCCGGCGCAAAAAATGGCGATAATGGCGATAATCATGCCCTACTATGTGGTGTTTTGTTGCCAGAAATGCCACCAGTAGCGCGAAATTTTGGTTCTAGGGACGGCGCCCCCACTGGCGCACCCGCCCGTTTGGGCATCTAGTCCTGCAAATAATAAGGGTTCCCCATGTTCGAAACTCTCCCCCGGCTTTCTGCCGCGTTGATTCTTGTCGCCGCGCAACCCGCTCATGCGGCGCTTCCCGCGCCGGTGCGGGCGATGATCGACGCTGCTATCGCCAGCGGTCAGGCCAAGGATGTCGAAACAGTGGCCAAATTGGCCAAGCTGACCAATCCTGACGACGAAGCCGAGATTGATGCGCTGCTGGCCGATTTTACTGCCGCGAAGGCACAAGCCGATGCCTCTGCCAAAGCCGAGGAGCGCGAACAGCTGGCGCAAGCTGGCTTGCTCGACAATTGGCACGGCGAGGGCCGGATCGGTGCGTCTCACAGCAGCGGCAACAGTAACAGCACAGGGGTCAGCGCGGGATTGGCGTTGGCGCGCAAAGGCGTCAACTGGACTTATAAATTCAGTGGGCGCGTCGATTATCAGCGCAGCAACGGTCGGACAACGACCGAGAAGTTTCTGGCCGAGGTGGAGCCTCAGTATCTCATTGACGACCGCACCTATGCCTTTGGATTGGGGCGGTGGGAGCGTGACCGGTTTCAGGGTTATTCTTCGCGCTGGTCGGCTTCGGGTGGATTGGGGCACAAGCTGTTCGATACCAAGAAACTGTTGCTTCACGTCAATGCCGGACCTGCATTGCGGGTGACGGAGTTCGTCGGCGGCGGCAGTACAAGTCAGTTACGCGCGCTCGCGGGAGTTGATTTTGCCTGGCAATTGTCGCCGCAACTGCGCTTTACCGAGAAAGCATCGACGCTGGCGGGACAGGGCAATACCACGATTAGCTCGCTCACAGCGCTGACTGCGAAATTTACGGACAAGTTTTCGGCGCGACTCGGTTATTCGGTCGACATCGACACTCGGCCGCCGCCGGGGGCTAGAAAAGCCGATAGCGTGTCGCGCTTCTCACTGGTCTATGGATTTTAATGGGCGAGGTTTGTGGAGAGCATCGGGCTTGGTGCTCATCCGTCTTTCTTCCAATATTCGCGCATCAGTTCGTGTGACCAGTCGGGCTGTCGCACGGCCTCGCGCGGCAGAAACTCCGCCATCATCGGCTTGATGTCGAGCACGGGTGTTCCGTCGATTGCGTCGAGACCCTCGACGGTCAGTGTCAGGCCGTCGACCGCGATGATGCGCACAGTGGTCAAGCCGATGCGATTGGGGCGGTTCTTGCCACGCTGAGCGAAAATACCGATGCGCGGCCAGTCGCTGCGATTGCGCGGATGGCGGGCGCCGGTTTCGATCTTGTTCAAAGGCACGCGATCAAACAGGAACAGGACCTCGGCATGGCTGAAACTGTCGAGGCCCAATAAGGCGTCAGAGGTAAAGCGGTCGGGGTCCAGCTCGATCATGGAGCGCGATGCGCCCCAGTCATCGTCAATCGCCTCGGCGCGCCCGCCGCGCACATGGCCGATGGGATGGAATGTGAAGGTCATGGCTTCGCCCCTTTGCTCGACCCTAGTGGCGCAGATCAGGCCCTGCCACAAGCGGCGCCGATTGACCCTTTGGTCCAATGCCGCCTAGGCTTGGTATTAAAAGGGAATCATCGCCATGGATTTTGCAGCCAAGACTTGCGTGATTACAGGCGGCGCAACCGGCATAGGTCTGGCGCTTGCCAAGAAAATCGGAACGGCTGGCGGGCGGTTGATTCTGTTCGAACCGCGCGAGGACCGGCTGCAAAAAGCGGTGGCCGAGCTGACCGCGGCGGGCATCGATGCACGCTTTTTTGTCGGTGATGTCACCGATCCGGCGTCGGTCGAGGCGCTTGCCGATTTTGCATGGACCGAAAATGGCCGCGCCGACATCATCATCAACAATGCCGGGGCCAGCGGCGGGCGGTTATCTGTGCTCGATATGGATATGGACGCAGCGCGCGCCATGTATGAGGTCAATTTCTGGGGCGTCTGGAATGGCATCCGCATCTTTGGTCGGCGCTTTCGTGATGATGGCCTGCCGTCAGCCATCTATGTCACCGCATCCGAAAACAGTCTGTTTAACGCACTGCCGCGTTCGGGCGGTGCTTATGTGGCGAGCAAGCACGCCGTGCTTGGCATGATGGATGTGCTGCGCCGCGAGGCTCCGGCGAATATCGAGCTGGGGGTGATCATTCCCGGCTGGGTTCGTACCGAACTGGCGGGTGATGCCGACAACGGGCCGATGGACGCCGATGATTTCGCCGCGCGCATTTTCCCCCAGATGCAGGCGGGCGCCTATTATCTGGTCAGCCACCCCTATAATGTCGTGCGAATGGAGGAACGGTGGCGTGAGGTCTATGCCGCCTTTGCCCAATATGCCCCACGTGAACCGGGCGACGATGTCAGCGATGTGCAGCTGTGGTTCGAACGGATGCGCGCGGCGCGAAAGGATGGGGTCTAGGGAATCGGCCGCACGTCGAGTTCGCGGCGCAGGAATGCCATAATCTTGTCGGCATCGCCGTCGGTATCGGGCGCAAGTCGAAAGACCATTATGCCTATCACCGCCATCACAATTGGTGTCCCTGCGAACATCAGCCCAAAGAGCCGCGCGCCGGGAATAAACATCATTGCAAAGACGCCGAACAGAATGAATATCGACAGGAATCCGAACCAGATCAGCGGGAAATATTTGGCCATCGGTGACGGCCCCAGATTGCCTGTGATCCGCGTTCCGCCCTCATATTCTTCCATTTCGGCCTTCAGCGCCGGAGCGGTGCTGTCGCGAAAGTTGCGCCGCACATAGCGCAGCTGCATGTCATGTTGCGTGCCCCCGCCATATACCCGCGCCTTGGCGTCAGGCATGTCATCATCCATAATCGCCTTCAGCTTACTCGCAATTTCCGTCGGCGACAGCGGTGAATAAAGGTCGATGGGCTGTTTCATCGCTGCGGTTCCCCCTCCCGTTCGCGCTGAGCTTGTCGAAGCGCCGTTCTCTTCGCTCGCCCTTGTATTTGCAGGAAGAACGGTCCTTCGACAAGCTCAGGACGAACGGAAACGGGTGTGGGTTAGGCTAGATGTGTCGTTACAACAGAAAATCGCACACAGTCGTCAACAACCTGTCATTCCGGTTAAGGCCGGAATCTCTACGGTGCCGTTGTGTGATGCCAAGGCGGAGAGACCCCGGCCTTCGCCGGGGTGACGGTAGAACTATGGGTCGCCTCACACCTTTTCCAGCAATCCCTCTTCCCTGATCCGTTTCTGCCACAGAGCTGGCGCGTTGACGTGGACGTTCTGGCCCTTGCTGTCGACCGCGACGGTGACGGGAAAGTCCTGCACTTCAAACTCGTAAATGGCTTCCATGCCCAGATCGGCAAAGCCGACCACTTCGCTGCCCTTGATCGCGCGGGAAACGAGATAGGCCGCGCCGCCGACCGCCATCAAATAGGCGCTTTCATGTTTGGCGATGGCCTGGGTAGCGGCGGGACCGCGTTCGGCTTTGCCGACGCAGGCGAGCAGGCCCTGGTTCAGCATCATGTCCATGAACTGGTCCATGCGCGTCGCGGTGGTCGGGCCGGCGGGACCGACGACTTCTTCGCCCACCGGATCGACAGGACCGACATAATAGATAACGCGGCCCTTGAAACTGACGGGCAGTTCCTCGCCTTTCGCCAGCATGTCGGCAATCCGCTTATGCGCCGCGTCGCGGCCGGTGAGCATCTTGCCGTTGAGCAAAATCCGGTCGCCCTGTTCCCAGCTCGCGACGATTTCAGGGGTCAGCGTATCAAGATCGACGCGCTTTGCCGCCTTGTCGGGTGTCCAGTCAATCTCTGGATAGTCGGCGAGCTTGGGCGGCTCCAGATAGGCGGGGCCGCTGCCGTCGAGGGTGACATGCGCGTGGCGCGTCGCGGCGCAATTGGGGATCATCGCGATGGGTTTGGACGCGGCATGGGTTGGCCAGTCCAAAATCTTGACGTCGAGAATGGTTGAAAGTCCGCCCAGACCCTGCGCGCCTATGCCCAGCGCATTGACCTTTTCATAGAGTTCAATCCGCAATTCCTCGATCGGCGAAGATGGCCCGCGCGCCAGCAATTCGGTCATGTCGATCGGGTCCATCAGCGATTGTTTGGCGAGCAACATCGCTTTTTCCGCCGTGCCGCCGATGCCGATGCCCAGCATCCCCGGCGGGCACCAGCCAGCGCCCATTTGCGGGACGGTATCGAGCACCCAGTCGATGATGCTGTCCGACGGGTTGAGCATCTTGAACTTCGACTTATTCTCGCTCCCGCCGCCCTTGGCCGCGACGTCAATGTGGATTTTGTTGCCCGGCACCATTTCGACATTCATCACCGACGGCGTGTTGTCCTTTGTGTTGACGCGGCTGAACGCCGGATCGGCGAGGATCGAGGCGCGCAGCTTGTTATCGGGGTGCAGATAGGCGCGGCGGACCCCTTCATCGACCACCTGTTGCAGGCTGCGGGGGCTGTCCAGCTTGCAGTCCATGCCCCATTTGATGAAGATGGTGACGATGCCCGTGTCCTGACAGATCGGGCGATGCCCCTCGGCGCACATCCGGCTGTTCGACAGGATTTGTGCCATCGCGTCCTTGGCGGCGGGCGATACTTCGCGTTCATAGGCGGCACCCAGCGCGCGGATATAATCCATCGGGTGAAAATAGCTGATGTACTGAAGCGCGTCGGCGACGGTTTCGATGAGGTCGTCTTCGCGGATGGTGACTTGGGACATGATGGGCCTTTCCCCCTGGGGTCGTATGCAGTGAGTCCTAGACCGCCCGACGCGTGACGAAAAGGGGGTTAGGGTTTGCCGTCTATTCCGCGCCGGCCAAAAGCTTGAGTGCGAGGTGGGGGTGGCGCAGGTGCCGATGTATCAGAATTCGCCGCGCGGTGCGGAATCAGCATCGGGTTGAACTGCACCAGCGGCATTTTTCGGACCAGTGCAGACCAGCTGCCGATTGCAGCCATGCCGAACAGCGCCAGCCAGCCAAATCCTGTCGCAACGGTCAGCGTCCAGCCAAAGGCGGCGGGTGCGATGAGGGCCATGACGGTGGCAAAACAGGGGATGATGATCATTATTCCGAGTGCGCGCCAGCCGCGTGGCATCTGCATCAGCGTTGTGCCGATGGCGACGTTGGTAGCAGCCAGCAACAGGAATTTGGCCATTACCGGCACGGGCAGGCTGCTCATCGAAGGCGAATAATCGCCAAGGGTGAAGGCGGTCTGGATGTCGAACAGGAGCCAGTTTTCATAGCCGTCGCAAAGCGCCGCGATGATAGGCAATGCCACCGCGGCCAGCGCAATGCGCGACCGGACATCTCTCCACAAGGCCATGCACCCGCTCGCCAGAAAGCCGGCATAAAGCAGCATGAACCCATAATCCTGCTCATTGCCCGCCCGCATGGCGCGCAGTCTTGCCAGCTGCAATGGGTCATCGACCGAGCCAAAGACGGACAGCAGATCGCCCTGATTGCGAACAAATTCAAAGGCGATGACTGGCGGCCCATAACCGGGCGGGATAGCCGCGCCGCTCGGCGGAAAAATAGTGTTGAGGAACAGGCTGAAGGCCAAAGTGGCAAAGCCCAACAGGAAGGTGGCTATCCACCAGCGCGTCGGCGCCGAAGGCCGGGAGCGCTGTCCCTCGATCCAATGGTTCAGCGTTGCGATCATAGGTTGAACGTGACTGGCCCTATAAGTTGCGCCGTCACTGGCAGTCCGAACAGCGCCCGCGGACTTCGATGACCGGGCGTTCAGCAGAAAATCCGGTCGCCTCGGCGGCAGCGCGGACACCGCTCGACAGGCTGTCGTTATCGACATGAACCGCCGACCCACAATTGTCGCAGATCAGAAAAATGCAATCATGCAAACATCCCGGATGGCTGTTGGCGACAAAGGCATTGGCGCTTTCGAGACGGCGGACCAGATTATTGGCCACGAACAGGTCGAGGATGCGGTAAACGCTATTGGGCGCGACACGCTTCCCGCGTTTTTGCGAAACAATGTCGGCGATTTCATAGGCGCTGGCGGGCTTGCCAATCGCGGCAACGGCATCGAAAATTGCCGCGCGCATATCAGTCCACGCTTCGCCGCCCGCTTCTAGTGCGGTTTGCGCAGCCTCGGCCAGCGGCGCGCCGCTGGCTTCGACATGTGGATGATCATGTTTGCCCATGGCATTTCCTTTACGCGCAATGGCGCGCCATCAACGGTCAGGCGCGAAAGCGCACCTTTTCCTGTATCTCCCCATTTAGGCTTTTTGCTGCACACCCGCAAGCGGAAGGGCGGCTAAGGGCTAACCCCTAATGCGTGGCGCGACGGTTAAGATCATGGCCCAGCGCGACAATGGCGACACCGATCATCGTTGCCAGCGCTTCGTTGCCGCCATGCGGGAGCGAAAGGGCGCCGCCCATCATGCCCAGGCCAAAGCTGCCGACGGCAAAGGGCATCATATAGCCATGGCTGAGCACTCCCGCGACAAGCGTCACCAGCGCAAAGCCGATCGCGACGACCAGCCCGATTTCATGGAACAGCGGATTGATCAATAGCCCGCCGACCGAGGCGAGCGAGGCAAATAATATGGTGCTGGCCAGACAATGGACCAGACACAATCCCGACAGACCCATCGCGAGCTGATCGCCGGATAAAGGCGTCAGCGGCCCCTTGGATTCGCGCGCAGCCCTATAGATCGCACCGAGGCGCGACAATAAAAAGGCAAGGCTGGCGACTTGGGTCACCCGAATCTCCGGAAAAACGCTTGATGTCTACGATATGGCATAACATCACCAAGGTTACAATATAACATTGCCGTGTCGCGCAAAATAAGTGGGGCGAGTTAACGTGCCAGCGGGCAGCCTGAATGGGGCTGGTCCGACCTTGACGATAAAAGGGAAATCAGCCGCTGCTGTTCGCGCTTTCGGTGGGAATGGCCAGTCGTCGTGCGAATCCGTGCGGATCGGGGGTCAAATCGGCGAGTGTAAAGCTGTCGAGTCGAGCCAGAAAATCCCCAACTGCGAGCGACAGCGCCGATTGCAGGCCACATGCATCAGCGACGACGCACTGGTTTGTTGCCTTGTCGAAACATTCGACAAAAGTGTCGAGCGATTCGATGTCACGGATGACGGCGCCGACATTGATGTCCTTTGGCTCGCGCGCCAGCGTCAGGCCGCCACCACGGCCGCGCCGCGCGATGACATAGCCCAATTCGGCCAGACGCCCCGCCACTTTCATCAGATGATGCCGCGAAATGCCATAGGCTCGTGCAATCTCGTCGACGGCCACCACGTCGCCGCGGGCGGCGAGCATCATCAGCGTTCGCATCGCATAATCGGATTGAAGGGTTAGTCGCATTTAAGTTGCATATGGGATATTGCTTTTAATTGCAAAGCCGATTAAGAAGCATACTATATACCACTTATAGCATAGGCGCATCATCATGACCGTCACCCCCCATGCCGCCGAGGCGCGCAAGAGCAAACGAGAAACTGCCGAAGCGATGCAGATTGACCCCGGCTTTATCCGCCACATGGTCGAGCAATTTTACGCCAAAATCCGTGAGGATGATCGGCTGGGGCCGATTTTCGCGGCGCGGATCGAGGGTTGGGATACCCATCTTGACCGCATGACCGCCTTTTGGAGTTCGGTCCTGCATGAAAGCGGAGGGTTTCGCGGCAATCCGATGGTCAAACATATCGCGATTCCTGGGATCGAACGCGATGATTTTATGCACTGGCTGACCCTGTTCAACGCCACGCTCGACGAGATCGAACGCGATCCGCAAGCGACGGATCTGATCGCGGGTCGCGCCCGGATGATCGCCGACAGCCTGCTTACCGGCATCCGCATCCACCGCGATGGACGCAGCGATATGCAAGCCATGAAAGGATTGGCCGATGCTTGATGAAACGAACATGTATGCGGCGGTCGAGGCGCCGTCTCCTATCAATTTGCACCCGCTCGATCCCGAAAACCGGCCTGTACCCGCGCATCCCGAAAGCAATGACACCCAGATCCCAGGGCATATCTGGCGGATCATGTTCATCTGCTATGGTATATTCTTCGCAGGTCTTCTTGCCGCCACCGGTCGCGGAACCGAAGCGATTTTCCTGATCAGCATCTGCATCGGCTATACGGTCATCTTCTTTGGACTGGGGGCTATTCTGATTGGCCTCGATGGAAAGGAGCATCGCCCGCCAGCGCCCGGCCAGAATTGTGAGCTGGAAACCTGGGGTGGCTCCATGTCGCCGACCGCTGTTGCCGGGCAAATCCTTACGATCCCGATTTGTTTCGCCCTTTTCGGTATCGCGCTTGTGGGGATTCGTGCATGGGTGGGGTGATGATCGAACCGGCCGACTCTACGCCTCTGGACCTTCCCGAAGACTGCAATGCCTATCGCAGCCTCGGCCCCTTTACGGCGGAAACAGTACCGGCCGGATTGAAAAAAGCGCATTCGCTCAAGGCTGGATGTTGGGGCGTTTTGAAGGTCGAGGACGGCGCGGTCAACTTTGTCTGGGAAGATGCCGAAGAGGGGGGTGCGACCCGGTTGCAGGCAGGCGACAGCATCTTGATACCGCCTGGTCGGCTGCATCATCTGGAACTGGACGGTGCCGTCACCCTCGGGGTCACATTTTACCAACGCACTGTCTGGTCGCGTCGCGCTCCGCAATAAGCGATCCGGGCCTTCAGGCCTTGGCTGACGATATTTCTTCGGTGCGCAGCGCCTTGCGGTCGAGCTTGCCGATCATCGTCTTGGGCAGACTGTCGCGTACCTCCACAGCCGTGACTCGCTCATGCTTGCCCAGTTGCGGGTTGAGCCATTTTTTCAGCGCCTCGCCGCTGATGTCAAACCCTTCTTCCAGCGTAACAAAGGCTTTGGGCATTTCGCCGTGATAATCATCTTTGATACCCAGCACGATGGCTTCCTTGACCGCCGGATGCTCGTGCAATCTTTTCTCGATGACGCTGGGATAGACTTTGAAACCGCCGACCGCGATCATGTCTTTCAACCGGTCGACGATGCGGACATAGCCATCCTCATCAATGGTGGCGACATCGCCTGTGCGAAGCCAGCCGTCGCGGTTGAAACTGTCCTTGTCCGCTTCGGGCCGGTTCCAATATCCGCGCATGATTTGCGGTCCCTTGACCACCAGCTCTCCCGCTTCTCCGGCGGGCGCATCCTGTTCGGGGTCTTCCTTGTCGACGAGGCGCAACTGTGTGGCTGGCAGAGGCTGGCCGATAGTGCCAGCCTTGACCGGACCGTCATAGGGATTGGTCGACACGACGCCCGCGCTTTCGGTCAGGCCATAGCCTTCGACCAGGGCCGCGCCAGTTGTAGTGACAAATTTCTCGCGCAGTTCGGCGGGCATTGGCGCGCCGCCCGAAATGCAGATGCGCAGGCTGGAAAAATCGGTTGTGCCAATGTCTTGATGATCGAGCAGCGCCTGATACATGGTCGGGACACCGGGCAGCGCGGTAATCTTGTTATGGGTAATGGCGCGCAGCGCGGCCTTGGCATCAAAGCGCGGCAACAGCACCATCGTCCCGCCATTGGCCACGGTGCGATTGAGGACGCAGGTGTTGGCGAACACATGGAACATTGGCAACACGCCCAGGATGCGGTCCTCGGCCTGCCGGTCGGGGTCGATCACATTGATCTGCCGCGCATTGGCGGTCAGATTCTGATGGGTCAGCATCGCGCCTTTGGGCGTCCCCGTCGTGCCGCCGGTATATTGGATCAGCGCAACATGCGTTTCGGGATCAATGGCCACCGGATCGGGCTGGCCATCATTGTCGATGAGCGCAGAAAAGCGTGTGATGCGCCTGTCGTCTGGTAGCGCTGTCACTTCTTTGCGGCGCATCATGCGATAGAGGAGCGATTTGGCGGGCGGCAGCGCGCCCGCGATCGAGCCGACGATCAGATGCTGAAGGCTTGATTGCTCGAGCACCTTAAGCGCGGTTGGCAACAATGCGGATGCAGACAAGGTGACAAGCGTATCGGTCCCCGAATCCTCGACCTGCGCCGCTAGTTCCTCGACCGTATAAAGCGGCGAGAAATTGACCACCGTCGCCCCTGCCAACAGCGCCCCATAATAGGCCGCGACATAATGCGGGACATTGGGCAGGAACAGGCCGACGCGGTTGTCGGGGCCAATACCGTGCTGTTGTAAGCCGCGGGCGACTCGCGCCACGCCGCTCGCCACCTCGTCATAGCTGAACTGCCGCCCCATAAAATCGACCAACGGTGCATCGCCGCAACGCGCCACACTGTCGGCCAACATCTGCGGCAGCGACAGGGGCGCAAATGTCTGATCCCAGGGTGTAGGGTGGGCATAATCAGTCGTCCAGTTCTGCGCCTTGTCCATATAAGAAACCTTCCCTTCACCGGCCACTCTAGGCATAGCTTGTCATGGCCGCAATCGGCGCGGCGCTTGCGGCATTGTCGTGTGGTCGCTAGGCAGTCTCATTATTGTCGCAAAGGATCGCTATGTTGCATCTATCATCGTGGCGGCTTGGCCTGCCGCTTTTACTTTTGTCTCTGGCCGTCAGCGGCCCTGCCAAGGCGAAGGTCGAGGAGCCTCTTGCGCGTCCTGCGCAAATTCAGGAACTCTATGATTGTCGCGCCATAGCTGACCCAACTGCCCGGCTTGCCTGTTACGACCGCGAAGTCGGTGAATTATCAACTGCCGATGCCAATCGTGAAATCAGCTTTGCGGATCGTGCGACGGTCAAAGAGACCCGCCGCGGACTCTTTGGATTCGCTGTCCCAAATCTCGGCCGTTTTTTTGGTCGTGATGGTGACGAAGATGCGGTCAAAAGCATTGAAACGGTTGTAAAATCGGTACGGATTGATCGTTCAGGAAAATATACGATCACCATGGATGACGGTGCGGTTTGGGTGCAGATCGATACCAAGCGCTTGGCGCGTGACCCAAAGCCGGGGCAGAAGGTCCTGATCAAGACCGCGAGCATGGGCACTTATTTTGCTTCGGTCGATGGTCAGCGCTCGATGCGCATGAAACGCGACCGCTGACGCGCCACTGTTGCCGTACTGACCAATTGACATGACAGTGTCTGGAGGTGCGAAAATTCCGGTTCCGGGGCCTGATTGCCCACTATTTGCGCTATTCGATGATGCCCGTCAGCAGGGTGCAGCGGCGGCCAGACTCTTCACGGACCCCGTGGAGATTATAACAGCCAGCCATGCGTCCGACATTCCTGCACTCCTCGACCGAATACAGGGTGCCCAAGCGCGCGGACTCTATGCGGCCGGCTATTTGGCCTATGCGGCGGGGCAGGGTTTTTCATCGGCTTGGCGTGGAGCAGTTAAAGGCAAGAAATCCGAAGCGCCCCTCGGTTGGTTCGCTCTGTTTGAACGCGTTCGCCGGTTCGATACAGATGAAATCGCCGATCTGTTACCCGATCCCGACAGCGCCTGGATCGGCGCGGTTGAGCCGGGCATCGAACGTGAGGCCTATCTGGCGTCGGTCCGCCACTTGCTTGATCTCATCGCCGCGGGGGATATTTACCAAGCGAATCTGACTTTCTCAGCCAAAGTGGCGACTTTGGGCAATCCGCTCGGCGTCTATGCGCGGCTGCGGCGCACGGCTAAAGCGGGATATGGCGGATTTATCTGGACGGGCAGTCAATCCGTTGCGTCCCTGTCGCCTGAGCTGTTCTTTACTCTGCGTGATGGCGACGTCTTGGCGCGCCCGATGAAGGGGACTGCGGCACGGGTCGCGGGTCATGTTGCCGACAGCCAAGCGATAAGCGATCTGGCGCGCGACCCAAAGCAACGCGCCGAAAATCTGATGATCGTCGATCTGATCCGTAATGATCTCTCTCGCGTCGCCGTGCCGGGCTCGGTCTCGGTCCCCGACCTGTTCCGGGTCGAAACATTCCCGACAATTCATCAACTGGTGTCCGATGTCAGTGCGCGCTTGTGCGCCAACAAGGGAGCCGTCGATGTGCTGCGCGCGGCATTTCCCTGCGGCTCGATCACAGGCACGCCCAAGGTGCGGGCTATGGAAATCATCGATAAATTGGAACTTCAACCGCGCGGTATTTACACCGGTTCTATAGGTTTTATCGAACCCGGCGGCGATGCCGCCTTCAATGTTGCTATCCGCACGCTTGTCTTTCCAACAACGACCGGGTTGCACAGCGGACCAAATCGCGCCACGCTGGGGCTAGGGTCTGGCATCGTAGCGGATAGCCAACCGACAGAAGAATGGCGAGAATGTCTGGCGAAGGGGGAATTTGTGACGGCAGCGGGGGGCGGGTTCGATCTCATCGAAACGATGTATTTTGACCCGATCGACGGGGTTCAACGACTGGAAGGGCATCTGGCACGCCTGAAGGCGAGCGCCGAGCAATTCGGATTTAGCTTTGACCGCCACAGCGCGCGCAACAGCTTGCAGGCGGTTACCTTTCGTCTGCGCGCGGCGGCGCGGGTGCGGATGCGCCTTGCCCCGCGCGGGGCGCTGGCGGTCGAGGTGTCGCCCATGCCACGCCTTGCCGAGCTTCCGGTTCCGGTGGCGGTGCGCCCGATGCCGATTGCCGCCGATGATTTCCGCGTCACGCACAAGACAAGTTTGCGCGCGCCCTATGACGCCACCAGGCGTGACAGCGGCGCGGCAGAGGTGATATTTGTCGATGACCATGGCTTTGTGACAGAGGGCAGCTGGAGCAACATCTTTATCGAACGCGATGATCATTTGCTGACCCCGCCGGTTTCGGTCGGGCTTTTGCCAGGGGTGCTGCGCGCCGAATTGATCGAAAAAGGCCGCGCGGTCGAATCGCATCTACGGCTTGCCGATCTGGACAGCGGCTTTTTTATCGGCAATTCATTGCGCGGGCTGATACCGGCGCGATTGCAGAGCGGCGCGGGTGAAATGGCAGGGGCCGCACCGTTGCAATCGTAATTTTGCGTTGCACCGCTTGCGATTTACCCATGGACGTTATAGGCGCGACACCGCGCAATTTTCTGACAAGCAAGCGCTGTTTACCGCCCGATTATTCGCCCTCGCTCTAGGAATTCTTTGTCATGTCGATCAAGCCGCATCTGTCCGCCGCTCTCGGGCGCATCCAGCCCTCTGCTACGCTGGCGATGACGGCGCGGGTCTCGGCGTTGAAAGCGCAGGGTGTCGATGTCATCGGCCTCAGCGCGGGTGAGCCCGATTTTGATACGCCAGATTTCGTCAAAGAAGCGGCGATTGAAGCGATCCGCGCTGGACAGACCAAATATACGCTCGTCGATGGCAAGGTCCCGTTGAAGGAAGCCATCCGCGGCAAGTTCCGCCGCGACAATGATCTGGATTTCGGGCTCGACCAGATCACGGTCAATGTTGGCGGAAAGCATACGCTTTTCAACGCGCTGGTTGCGACCGTCGATGCCGGTGACGAGGTGATTATCCCTGCACCCTATTGGGTGAGCTATCCTGACATCGTCGCCTTTGCAGGCGGCACGCCGGTCTTTGTCGCCGGTTCGGCCGCCCAAAATTACAAGATTTTGCCCGAACAGCTTGATGCCGCGATCACGCCCAAAACGCGCTGGTTGATCCTTAATTCGCCCTCGAATCCGTCGGGCGCGGCCTATTCGCCCGAAGAGCTGGATGCGCTGGGCGAAGTGCTCCGCCGCCACAGCCATGTCATGGTGATGACTGATGATATGTACGAACATGTCTGGTACGCCGATTTCGCCTTTTCGACGCTCGCACAGCGCTGCCCCGACCTGATCGACCGCATATTGACCATCAATGGATGTTCAAAGGCCTATGCCATGACCGGATGGCGCATCGGATTTGCGGGCGGACCCGCCTGGTTGATCAAGGCCATGGGCAAGTTGCAATCGCAATCGACATCTAACCCTTGCTCAATCGCGCAGGCTGCGGCGCTGGCGGCATTGGGTGGGCCGCAACAGTTTCTCGAAGATCGTAATGCAGCGTTCCGCAAGCGGCGCGACATGGTTGTCGCCATGCTCAACGATGCACCGGGTCTGTCGTGCCCGGTTCCGGACGGCGCCTTTTATGTCTATCCTGATGCTAGTGCCTGCATCGGAAAGACCGCACCTGACGGAACCGTGATCGACAGCGACGCAACGCTGATCGATTATTTCCTAGACAGCGCAAAGGTCGCCGCTGTGCCGGGCGTGGCCTTTGGCCTGTCGCCTGCCTTTCGCGTCTCCTATGCGACGTCGGAAACGGTGCTGAAGGAAGCTTGTGTGCGTATTCAGCAGGCCTGCGCAGCGCTGCAATAGCCACCGCAGCCGTCACACTTGGCCGGGATGCCTTTGCTTGTTTTCGGGCAAATGAGCATCCGGTTCATCAGATAGTAAGCCGTTCTGGGGCAGGGTGACCGCCATCACTGTCAAGCCAGTCGCTGCGTGCGATTACTGTCGGTGTAACCAAAGCGGGCAAACCCGCGAACCGGCAAATGACAAGAAGTGAGGTTTCCCATGCTCTCCATGCTCCGTTCCGATTGGCTCCGTTCGATGCTCGCTGGCTTTGCCGTGGGCGCCATGTTCGTCATGGTCCAACAGCCTGCACTGGCGCTGCCCTTTTGAGGTTTGAAATGACCTTTACGCGCCATGTGATTGTGGCGCTTGCTGGCCTGACCATCTTTACCCATGTCTGGCCCGCGCAGGCTGAAACCGTCGTTAAACTACCGACTGCGGTGGTTGATCCGACGGTTAAGACCAGCCGCGCAACGGCGGTGCTGGCGGGCGGCTGTTTTTGGGGCGTTGAGGGCGTGTTCTCCAACGTCAAAGGCGTGATTTCGGTCGAATCGGGCTATCATGGCGGCAGTAAGGCCACTGCGACCTATGCCCAGACGGGCAGTGGAACGACCGGTCATGCCGAAGCGGTGCGCATCGTCTATAATCCCCATGTCGTGAGCTATGGCACGCTGCTTCGTGTGCTCTATTCGGTCGTTGCCGATCCAACCCTCTTGAACCGTCAGGGGCCAGATCGCGGCACCGAATATCGCACCGCGATTGTCCCGATGAACGCGACCCAGCGCAAGGTGGCGAACGCCTATCTGGCACAAATCGGCAAGGGCAAATATTTTGCCAAGCCGATTGTTGCAAAGGTCGAAAGCTACAAAGGCTTTTATCGTGCCGAAGCCTATCACCAGAACTATATGAAGCTTCATCCCAATTCGAGCTATATCCGGTTATGGGACGCCCCAAAGCTGGTGGCGTTCAAGTCGCTGTTCCCCGGTCTGGTTCGCGCGACACCCGCGCCCTGAGTGCGCCGCCAAGCCGCTGGTCGCGGCTTGTGAATCGTTCGTCGCAAATTACGTCTTTCCCACTGGTGCTGGCGCGCCAACCGCCTATGGCAGGACTCTCTAAGAACTATTGTTCGGCTTCCGACCATCGGGGGCGTGATTTGGGGATTGAATGCGGTTTATTTTTTCGGGCAAACGCCTGTTTTCCAGCCTCTTGTCGGCGGCGCTGCTGGCTAGCTGTGTTAGCAGCCAAGCCAATGATGTGCCGCCCCGCCAGCAAGCGGGCACGCGCACACCCGATAATGCTGTTACGGTTCCTATCGGGCCTCCGCGACGCGACGCGACGACCTCCACTCCGCCTATTGATCCGGGCTTCGCCCGCCCGCCCGCCGGACTCGACAGCCGTTTGTTCGACCTGTGGCGTGGCTTTCCGGGCAAAACAGGCATTGCGGTCCAGCGGATCGACGGCAACTGGACAATGTCACGGCGCGGCAATGACCTGTTCCCGCAACAAAGCGTATCGAAGCTGTGGGTTGCGATGTCGGTTCTGGATGCTGTCGATCGTGGCAAGCTAAGGCTCGACCAAAAAGTGCATATCGGTCCTGATGATCTGGTCGTTTTTCACCAGCCACTTGCGGCGCGGGTCAACAAGGAAGGATCAATAGATCTAACGATTGACGACCTGATCCAACTGGAGATTACAACCAGCGACAATCTGGCGAATGACAGCTTGCTGCGCACCGTCGGCGGACCAGAGGCGGTGCGCGACTTTATTGAAAAGAAGAAACTGGGGACAATCCGTTTCGGTCCCGGCGAACGCCTGTTGCAAAGCGGTACGGCCGGGCTGACCTGGAACCAAAGCTATTCCGCCGGCCGCGCCTTTCAGGCCGCGCGCGCCAAATTGCCCGACTCAAAGCGCAAGGCCGCCTTTGACGGCTATGTTGCTAATCCGGTCGATGGCGCGAGTCCGTTGGCTATCGCCCATGCGTTGACCGAGTTGGCCCGCGGCGAATTGCTGTCGCCCGATTCGAGCAAATATCTGCTCGATACGCTGAGCCACACTAGAAGCGGGCCAAAACGACTGAAGGCGGGGCTGCCCGACGGATGGAAATTCCTGCACAAAACTGGCACAGGTCAAAATTACGCTGGAAAAACCGCGGGCTATAATGACGTCGGGATTGCAACTGCGCCCGACGGAACGCGCTATGCCATCGTTGTTATGCTGGCCGATACGACCGCCAGCGTTCCCGCCCGGATGCGGTTGATGCAGTCCGTTTCCGGAGCGGTAGCCGAATTTCACGGAAAGTAGAACGCGATGACAAAGCTGTTAGTGACGGGGCTGATGATCTTGACGCTTACGGCGTGCGCGACGCCCGAAGCACGGTTACGCAACGGGCTGGTCAATGCCGGGCTGTCGCAACAAATGGCCGCATGTATGGCGGACCGCATGGTTGATCGGCTGTCTTATCTGCAACTCAAACGCATCGGATCGCTGGGCAGTCTGCGCGACGAAAAGCTGAACGAGATTGGCCTCAAGAAATTCTTGTTCAAGGTTCGGGCGCTGCAAGATCCCGAGATTCTGGGGGTCGCCACCAGTTCTGCAGCCATTTGCGCCCTTAGCTGAACCCTGACACATATCTGATGTTGCCCTTCCTCCGTGTGAAAGGGTGGTCTTGGCGGTCAACTTGTGCTTATGCGACGCCAATTGTCACCGTTCTCAGACTCGAAAGGCTCGGCCCTCTCTTATGAACATTCACGAATATCAGGCCAAGGAACTACTCGCGAAATTTGGCGTCGCGATCCCCAAGGGCATCGCCGCGATGAGTGTCGAGGAAGCGGTTGCAGCCGCGAAGCAATTGCCCGGTCCGCTCTATGTGGTGAAATCGCAAATTCATGCGGGTGGTCGCGGCAAGGGCAAGTTCAAGGAACTCGGCCCCGATGCCAAAGGCGGTGTTCGTCTTGCCAAAACGATTGACGAAGTGTGCGATGCGGCGACCGATATGCTGGGCAATACGCTGGTGACGATCCAGACCGGCGAGCATGGCAAGCAGGTCAACCGTCTCTACGTCACCGACGGCGCCGACATTAAAAAGGAATTCTACCTCGCGCTGCTCGTCGATCGTGCGTCGAGCCGAATTGCGGTTGTCGCCTCGACCGAGGGCGGGATGGATATTGAAACCGTCGCGCACAACACGCCTGACAAAATCCACACCATCACCATCGACCCCGCAACCGGGCTGATGCCGCATCATGGCCGCAGCGTCGCCGCCGCCTTGGAGCTTGAAGGCGATCTGGCCAAACAGGCCGCCAAAGTTCTGGCCGGTCTCTACGCAGCCTTTCAGGCCACCGACGCCGAGCAGATTGAAATCAACCCGCTCGCGGTGTGCGAAGGCAAAGACGGTGACGAGCTGCTCGTCCTCGATGCCAAGCTGGGCTTCGATGGCAATGCGATGTTCCGTCACAAGGATATCGCCGAGCTGCGCGATCTGACCGAAGAAGACCCGGCAGAGGTCGAGGCGAGCAAATATGACCTCGCCTATATCAAGCTCGACGGCAATATCGGGTGCATGGTCAATGGTGCAGGGCTGGCGATGGCGACAATGGACATCATAAAGCTCAACGGTGAATTCCCGGCCAATTTCCTTGATGTTGGTGGCGGCGCGACGACCGAAAAAGTGACCGCAGCGTTCAAGATTATTTTGGGCGATCCGGCGGTCAAAGGCATTCTCGTCAATATTTTCGGCGGCATTATGAAATGCGACATCATCGCCGACGGCATTGTCGCAGCGGCGAAAGAAGTGAATTTGTCGGTTCCGCTGGTCGTTCGCCTCGAAGGCACCAATGTCGACAAGGGCAAGGAAATCCTGGCGAATTCGGGGTTGCCGATTGTTGCCGCCAATGATCTGGGCGATGCCGCACGCAAAATTGTCGCCGAGGTGCGCGCCGCCTAAGGTTCAGACGGACTTGGCCGCGCTTTGCTTTTGCGGTGCGCTAGGTTGACGTATACGTAAAGCACACTTATGACGCAGTGCAACATTCTGAAGAGGAGCTGAAGCAGCCATGAAAATCCTCGTCCCCGTCAAGCGGGTACTCGATTACAACGTCAAGCCGCGGGTCAAGTCCGACGGCACCGGCGTTGATCTCGCCAATGTCAAAATGTCGATGAATCCCTTCGACGAAATTGGTGTCGAAGAGGCTATCCGCCTGAAAGAGAAAGGCGTTGCGACCGAAGTCATCGCGGTATCGGTTGGCCCGGCAAAGGCGACCGAAACATTGCGCACGGCGCTGGCGATGGGCGCTGATCGCGCGATATTGGTGCAGACTGATGATGAAGTCGAACCGCTCGCCGTCGCCAAAATCCTGAAAGCGATTGCTGACGCCGAAGAGCCCGGCCTTGTCATCCTTGGCAAGCAGGCGATTGACGACGACAGCAACCAGGCGGGCCAGATGCTCGGTGCGCTCACCGGTTGGCCGCAGGGCACTTTTGCCAGCGCCGTCAATGTTGATGGCGACCATGTCAGCGTCACGCGCGAAGTCGATGGCGGACTGGAAACGGTCAAACTGAAACTTCCTGCGATTGTCACCACCGACCTGCGTTTGAACGAGCCGCGTTATGCGTCGCTGCCCAACATCATGAAGGCAAAGTCCAAGCCGCTCGATAACAAGACGCCTGCCGATTATGGCGTCGATACCGCACCGCGGCTCAAGACCGTCAATGTCAGTGCTCCTCCCGTTCGTTCGGCGGGCATCAAGGTTGCCGACGTCGATGAACTGGTTGCGAAGTTGAAAGCGATGGGAGTGCACTCATGAAAACGCTCGTTTGGGTCGAACATGACGGCAAGTCCGTCAAGGACGCCACGCTGGCCGTGGTCACCGCCGCGTCAAAGCTTGGCGAAGTCCATCTGCTCGTTGCCGGTGAAGGCATAGATTCTGTGGCCAAGGAAGCGGCCGGCATCGCTGGCGTCGGCAAGGTTCATGTCGCCGACAATGCAGCCTTCGGCCACAATTTGCCCGAAAATATCGCGCCGTTGGTGGCCGACCTGATGGGGTCGCACGACGCTTTCCTCGCCCCCGCCACCACGACGGGCAAGAATATCGCACCGCGCGTCGCCGCGCTGCTCGATGTCATGCAGATTTCTGAAATATTGTCGGTCGAAGGTGACAAGAGCTTCACCCGCCCGATCTATGCCGGCAATGCAATTGCCACGGTTGAATCCTCCGATGCCAAGCTGGTGATTACCGTTCGCGGCACCGCCTTCGACAAGGCGGCCATGACCGGCGGGTCGGGCACAGTCGAAGCGGTGAGTGGCGGCAGTGATGCCGGTATTTCCAGCTTTGTCGGGGCCGAGATCGCCAAGCAGGATCGCCCTGAACTTACCTCGGCCAAGATTATCGTGTCGGGTGGCCGCGCCTTTGCTTCGAGTGAAAAATTCCATGAACTTCTCGAGCCGCTGGCCGACAAGCTTGGTGCCGGTATCGGCGCAAGCCGCGCCGCCGTCGATGCAGGCTATGCCCCCAACGACTATCAGGTCGGCCAAACCGGCAAGATCGTCGCGCCGGAAGTGTATTTCGCCATCGGTATTTCGGGCGCGATCCAGCATCTTGCGGGCATGAAGGATTCGAAAACAATTGTCGCGATTAACAAGGACGAGGACGCGCCGATCTTTCAGGTCGCCGATTTCGGCCTGGTTGCGGATCTGTTCAACGCCGTGCCGGAGTTGACCGACAAGATCTGACTGCGACTGACATCAACTGAATTGAAAAGGGCGGCCCAAGGTGCCGCCCTTTTCTTTGGTGCGCAATCTATTCTATTCCACTGCGGGTCGCCATTGTGGTGAGGGCAATGCAACATAAAGTGCAGTTTGTTGCTTGCGTTGCGCGTCACAGCTTCGCACGATGATGGCATGACCGATCTTGCATCCAAACTTGGCGAATTGATGACGCGTCTTCTGGGGGCGGGAGAAGTTCTCGGTCTCACCCGCCTGTCGGGCGGGGCGAATATGGAAAGCTGGGCTTTTGACTGGGCGGGTGAGACCGGATCGGGCGCCTTTGTCCTGCGCCGTGCGCCGTCGGCGGACTATATGGCGGGGCGGCCCTTTGGTCATGCTGATGAAGCGGCGCTGGTGATGGTGGCGCATCAGGGCGGCGTTTTGGCGCCAGAGGTGGTCGGCGTGCTGGCGGAGGGCGACGGGCTGGGCACCGGTTATGTTATGAAGCGGGTGATCGCCGAGGTGAACCCGGCCAAAATACTCGCATCGCCGCCGCTTTCGCTGCTTGACGACTTGGCGCGCGAGTTGGCGCATATCCATGCATTGCCGCGCGACGTCATTCCCGCCGCGATTCCGGTGATGGACACTGCTGCGGCGCTGGCCGACCTCAAGGCGCAATTTGTCAGCTTTGGCGGAGACCGACCAATTATCGCGCTGGCGATTCGGTGGTGCGAGGAGAATCTGCCCTCGCACGCCCCGCCTGTGCTGGTCCATGGCGATTATCGCATGGGCAATATCATGGTCGATGGGCAGGGGCTTGCCGCCGTGCTCGACTGGGAACTAGCGCATTTGGGTGACGCGCATGAGGATCTGGCGTTCGGTTGTATGACGGTGTGGCGGTTCGGTCGGCTTGATCAGCCTGCCTTTGGTCTCGGCAGTCTGGAAGAATATTTCGCCGCCTATGAAGCGGCTGGCGGGACGCAGGTCGACCGCGACCGGTTTCATTTCTGGCTTGTCTATCGCACCCTGTGGTGGGCACTCGGCTGTCTGCAGATGGGACAGGCGTGGCGCTGCGGTGCCGACACCACGGTCGAGCGGGTGGTAATCGGACGACGGACAGCCGAACAGGAACTGGATTTGCTGTTGTTGCTCGAAAGTGAAGCGTCTGAGGCCGAGCGCGCGAGGGCACTGCCCGCGTCGACATCGCCCGTATCTGCGCTCACCGGCGAGCCAACCAATGGCGAAATGGTGCGGGCGGTGCGTGACTGGCTGGACGAGGCGATCAAGCCGCATGCCGAGGGGCATGACAAGTTTCAGGTTGCCGTTGCGATGAATGCCCTCGGCATTGTGATGCGCGACCTAGGCTCGGGCGTGCGGGCAGAGGATCGGGCGCTTGCCGACGCGCTGCTGGCTGGCGAAACGACGCTTTCCGAACCGGGGCTGCTGGCAAAGTTACGCCGCGCCGCGCTTGATAAATGCGCGGTCGACAGCCCCAAATATAGCGCGCTCGCCCATGCGCGCGACCTGTGGTGTGGGCAGGGATAGTTTAGAAAAGGATGATTTATGGACTTTGCGATTCCCGCCGACTTGCAAGCATATCTCGATACGCTCGATGCGTTTATCGGGGCCGAGATCAAGCCGCTTGAGGCGGTCGACGACAATATCCGCTTCTTTGACCACCGGCGCGAACATAGCCGCACCGATTGGGACAATCAGGGCTTGCCGCGCCACGAATGGGAACAGCTTTTGAAACAGGCGACGCTCCGCGCCGATGCGGCGGGGCTCTGGCGCTTCTCGGCCCCCCAAAAATATGGCGGGCAAGGGGGATCGAATTTGTGGATGGCGGTGATCCGCGAACATCTGGCCGCCAAGGGGCTGGGGCTGCACAATGATCTGCAGAATGAACATAGTATCGTCGGCAATTTCCCCTTTGTGGAGATGTTCGAACAATTTGGCACGCCCGAGCAACAGCAGGAGTTCATTCTCGGCGGCTTTGCGGGAGAGCGCCGCACCGCCTTTGGCTTGACCGAGCCTGAGCATGGCAGCGACGCGACGCATATGGAAACGCGCGCAGTTCGCGAGACCCGCGACGGTGTCGATGGCTGGCTGATCAACGGTCCGAAAATGTGGATCACCGGGATGCATGTCGCCACTCATTGCGCTACATTTTGCCGGACCAGCGGCGCGGATGGCGATGCGCGGGGGATCACGTGCCTGCTCGTCCCCAATCCGTCGCCGGGGCTCAGCATCGATGAATATCTGTGGACGTTCAACATGCCCACCGATCACCCGCGCCTGACCTTCAAGGATGTGTGGGTGCCGGACAGCGCGATGTTGGGCGAGGAAGGGCGCGGACTGGCGCTGGCGCAAAGCTTTGTTCACCAGAACCGCATCCGCCAGGCGGCATCATCGCTGGGCGCGGCGACTTTCTGTATCGAGGAAAGCGTCAAATATGCGCGGCAGCGCAAACCTTTTGGTGAGGCTTTGTCCAAAAATCAGGCGATCCAGTTCCCGCTTGTCGAATTGGCGACGCAGGCCGAAATGCTGCGGCTGCTGATTCGCAAAACCGCGTGGGACATGGACAATATGCCGCACAAAGAGGTCGAGCACCGATTGTCGGACAAGGTCAGCATGTGTAATTATTGGGCGAACCGCCTGTGCTGCGAGGCCGCAGACCGCGCGATGCAGGTGCATGGCGGCATCGGCTATTCGCGCCACACTCCCTTCGAGCATATCTATCGCCACCACCGCCGCTATCGGATTACCGAAGGTGCGGAGGAAATTCAGATGCGCAAGGTCGCGGCCTATCTGTTCGGATATCTGGGGCCGCGGCGTGAGACGTTGGGGAAGATTTGACGATGATTGGAAAGGTTGACGTCAACCTTTCAATTCACCGTTTCCTCACAAACTCCGCGCGCAGCACCAGCCCCTTGATGCCATCGTGGCGGCAGTCGATTTCCCGCGCGTCGCCGGTAAGCCGGATTGATTTGATGACCGTGCCGACCTTCAATGTCTGGCCTGCGCCTTTGACGGTGAGATCCTTGATGAGCGTTACGCTGTCCCCGTCGGCGAGCAGGTTGCCGACGGCGTCGCGGACTTCGGGGCCGGCCGCCGCCGCTGTATCGCGCGCGGCGGCATCGCTTGGTGACAGCCATTCGCCGCTGGCTTCGTCATACACATAGTCATCGTCGGCCATGATGTTCCTTTACCGGCTTTGTTCGCCGCACAGCCATAGCGCCTCGTCGCAGGGCCTGCGCGTTTATTTGCACATTCCGGTTTTGCTGATAGGTTTCGTCCCGAAACCAAATAATCGGGAGAGCGGATATGTATGATCTGGTGATTCGCGGCGGCACTGTCGTGGACGGAACGGGAAGTGCGGCCTTTGTCGCCGATGTGGCTATTACCGACGACCGGATCGCGGCGATTGGCGCAGACCTTGCGGCTGGACGCGAAGAGATTGACGCTGCGGGTAAAATCGTCACGCCCGGCTTTGTCGATGTTCACACACATTATGATGGGCAGGCTACATGGGATGCCGAAATGGCACCGTCGAGCTGGCATGGCGTCACGACCGTGGTCATGGGCAATTGCGGCGTCGGCTTTGCCCCCGCGCGTCCCGACCGGCACGATTGGCTGATCAGCCTGATGGAAGGGGTCGAGGATATTCCTGGCACCGCGCTTGCCGAAGGGATGAGCTGGGATTGGGAGACTTTCCCCGAATATATGGATGCGCTGGAAAAATTGCCGCGCACCGTTGATGTCGCGACGCATGTTCCGCACGGCGCGGTGCGTGCCTATGTGCTGGGTGACCGCGAAAAACCCGGCGCGGTGCCAACCGCCGAGGACATGACTGAAATGTCGCGCATCGTCGAAGAGGGGCTGCGCGCGGGCGCGTTGGGTTTCTCGACCAGCCGCACGGTGCTCCACAAATCTGTCGATGGCGAGCTGGTTCCCGGCACCACCGCGACCGCCGAAGAACTGATCGTGATTGGCCGCGCGATGGGGCGTGTCGGTCATGGTGTGTTCGAGATGGCGAGCGATCTGAAGCGCGAGTGGAACGAGTTTGAATGGATGGGCGACCTCAGCCGCGAAACCGGCCTGCCGGTGACATTTGCCGCGCTGCAATCGATCGCCAAGGAGCTGCCGCTGGAAGAACAGATTAGCGAGATGCGCGCCCAAAATGCGCGCGGTGCCAATATCGTCGCGCAAATCGCGCTGCGCGGCAACGGCATCATCATGGCGTGGCAGGGAACGGTCCATCCGTTCCGGTTCAAGCCCGCATGGGAAGAGATTGAAACGCTGCCCTGGGATCAGCAACTGGCAAAGCTGAAAGATCCGGCGTTCAAGGCGCGGATGATATCCGAGGACAATGTCTTTCCCGAAAGCGACATCATCGATTTTCTGCACATCGTCGCGGGCGGCTGGCCGGTGCAGTTCGAAATGGACCCCGACTTCAACTATGAGCCCAAGATGGACGAAAGCATCATGGCGCGGGCCACGGCGAGCGGCGTGTCGCCCTCGGAATATGCTTATGACCTGTTGATGAAGGATGATGGCAAGGGTTTCATCTATTTCCCCATCCTCAACTACCGCGACGGCAACCTCAACTTTCTAGAGCCGCTGCAACAGGCCGATGACACGGTGAACAGCTTGTCCGATGGCGGCGCGCATTGCGGGACCATCTGTGACGCGGCATCGCCGACTTTCATGCTTCAGCATTGGGTGCGGGACCGCAACGGCAACCGCATTGGCCTTGAACATGCGATCAAGCGCCAGTGCCGCGACACTGCTTTGCTCTATGGGCTGGAAGATCGCGGGCTGCTCGCGCCGGGCTATCTCGCCGATCTCAACGTCATCGACATGGATGAAATCAAGCTGGGCAAAGTATGGCTGGCGTTTGACCTTCCCGCCGGTGGCAAGCGATTGTTGCAAAAGGCTGATGGCTATGTCGCGACGGTGAAATCGGGCAAAGTGACGTTCCGCGATGGTGCTATGCAGGGGCCGACGCCGGGCGGTGTTATTCGCGGACCGCAATGCGTCGCCATGGCGATGGCGGCGGAATAAGATATGAAAGCGATTCAACTGCACGCGCCGGCGTCGCTCGACACTCTGGTTCTGACGGATCTCGACGATCCCGGCGCACCAGGGGCGGGCGAAATTCATGTCCGGCTGCGCGCCTCCTCGTTGAATTATCATGACTATGCCGTGGTCACAGGGATGATCGCGGCCGCCGAAAATCGCATCCCGATGTCCGACGGTGCGGGCGAGGTTGTTGCGGTGGGCGATGGGGTGAATGAATTTGCGGTTGGCGACCTTGTCGTCTCGACCTTCTTTCCCGAATGGACCGATGGCACGCCGCCGCTCACCGCGTTCACGCGGGTACCGGGCGACGGTGTCGACGGCTATGCCCGCGAAGCGGTGGTGGCTCCGGCGACCGCCTTCACCCACGCGCCGACCGGCTATTCGGCGGCAGAGGCGGCGACGCTGACCTGTGCGGGGCTTACCGCGTGGCGGGCGCTGGTGGTCGATGGCGGGATCAAGCCGGGGGCGACCGTGTTGGTGCAAGGCACCGGCGGCGTATCGATCTTTGCGCTTCAATTCGCCAAGGCGCTGGGCGCGACGGTGATTGCCACCAGTTCGGCGGATGCCAAGCTGGAGCGGCTCACGGAGCTGGGCGCCGACCATGTCATCAACTATCGCACCTTTCCCCAATGGGGCGATAAGGTGTTGGGCCTGACCAACGGGCTGGGCGTTGACCATGTTGTCGAAATTGGTGGCCCCGGAACGTTGAATGAATCGATGAAAGCGACGCGGATTGGCGGGCATATTGCCCTGATCGGCGTGCTCACCGGTTTTGCGGGGCCGGTGGCGACCGCGTTGTTGATGGCCCGCCAGCTGCGCGTGCAGGGGCTAACCGTCGGCAGCCGCCAGCATCAAATGGATATGATACGTGCGATCAATGTCAGCGGAATCAAACCTGTGCTCGACCAGCATTTCCCGCTCGCCAAATTGGCCGATGCTTTCCGCCATCAGGAATCGGGCCAGCATTTCGGCAAGATTGTCGTGGATATCTGAGCCTAGAGCGTGATGATCGGTTTTCGAATCGTCATTGCCGCGTCGCTTCGCTCCTCGCAATGACGACAATAAGCGACCTAAAGTCACCACGCTTTAGCCCAGTGCGCGCGCCACCGTCTCTACATCGGCCATGCCATTATAGGCGTGGAACGACAGGCGGAGAATAGACCCGCGAAAATCGGCGTGGATTCCCTGATTCTTTATGGCTCCGGCGATGCGCGGCTGATCGGTGCTAACGTCGATGCACAAGGTTCCGCCGATGGTGCCTTGTGGCCAATGCCATTGCGGCGTCCGCGATTCGAGAGCGTCGCGCAAGGCCATCTGCAACGCTTGATTATGGGCGCGGATTGCGGGCACGCCGATGGCGGCAATTTCTGCGATGCCGGTCGCGGCGAGGATGAAGGGCGCGACATCGGGGGTTCCGCCCCACCAGCGACGGGCATCGGGGGCATAGCGAAAATCGCGGATATCCATTTCAAACGGGGCTTCATGGCTCCACCAGCCGCGCTCGGCTGGGTCGAGCGCGGTGCGGTCGTGCGGTGCGACCCACAGCCAGCCCGCACCCGGGCCGCCGCACAGCCATTTGAGGCAGCTGCCAATCGCGGCATCGACGCCCCATGCCGCCGGTGCGACGGGCACGACGCCGACCGACTGCGCGCAATCGACAATGCTGCGCGCACCCGCCGCCCGCGCTGCCGCCGCGATTCCGGTAATGTCGGCCAGCGCGCCGCTGTTTGAAGTAACGTGCATCGCGATCACCAGTGCGACATCATCGTCGAGCGCCGCCGCCCAGTTGGCGGCATCGCGGACATCGGCCTCGTCGGGCAGATAGCGGGTTTTCCAGCCGCGTGCGGCAAGCCCGCTGGCGACGAAACCGATGGTCGGAAAGGCGCTGGGGGCGAGCAGGATGGTGCGGCGGTCGGTTGCGGCTTCAAAGGCCGACAGGTACCGCGACAGACCCGCGCCAACGCTGGCGGTCGGGCAGAGGTCGGCAGCCTCGACCGCGATTAGCGCGGTCAGCGTAGTCCGCCAGTCATCAATCGCGTCCATCCACGGACCCCAAGCCTCTCCCTCTGCGCGCCACGGGTCGATCAGTCTGCTTTGCAACGCATCGAGTGCGCCGCGCGGCTGGGCGCCCGCTGCATGGCTTTTGAGATAGGGGCCGCTGGGCGGAAGATGAAAGCGCGCTGCGACCGCGGGCGACAACAGCGCGTCGGTCATAATCCGCTGCCGTGGCCGGGGGTACTGCTGATGCTATCGCGTTTGACGCCGTGCGCGGCGCCCCAGCGGTCGGTCATTTCGGCGCGAATGTCCCAAAGTTCGGGAAAGAAACGGTGCCGCGCGCCGGCGTTGAGCAGTTCGACCGGACGGCCCTTGAGCGATTTCGACCCCATGCCGATGGAGCGGTGGATCAGCGTGATGTGGTGGGCGCGGAAAAGCTGAAACAGTTCGTCAAACTCGACCAGCGCCTCGGCGACCATATAGGCGTCGTCATGGGCATAGCCGGTATCATAGACGTCGGCGACGCTGCGCCCGTCCTTGTCGAGATAGCTGGCTTTATATTGCGCCCAAAGCGGTGCGGGTAGGGTGAGCAGAAGTTGGAAGCCGGGGCTTTCCTGTCCCGAGCCGTTGCCGAGTTGCAGCCGGATGGATTGATAATCGAACGGGCTCATCGTTTCGAGTAGCGCGAGCTGGTCGGTCATCATCTGCATCAGCCGGTGGACGCGGTCGAACAGGCTGAGCACGCGCATTGTCTGACGCTCGGCCATGAACCCGTCGATTTCGGCGAGGGTGAAGGCCATGAGCTTCATCCACAATTCCTCGACCTGATGAACGATCTGGAACTGCAATTCGTCGGGGGTGCAAAGATCGGCGAGCGGCTTTTGGCATTGGAGCAATCGGTCGACGTTCAGATAAACCCCATAATCTTTCATGTCGGGGGTTTCGATGAGCGTGTGGACTTGGGTTTTATCGAGAAGCATGGGCATGGCCTTTGATTATGTGCAGCAGATGATGAGAACGGCGCGCACAAACGCGCCCGGTCCATCAGCCGCGCGGGGCCACACCTGCCGGAGGGCGGCGGGGCGATCCCGACTGTCCCAGCCACAGCATAGGCAAGCCGCTAATCATGCGGGAGAGGGTGCCTGTGTGCCGTCTTCGCACGTATCGGCAACATCGCCGTCGGCGGTAATTTCCGATGCTTCGTCGGCTTCGATCTCTTGGTGGGATGGGTGGAGCGGGGCAAAGCGCAACACGGCAAAGCCGACCAGGGCGGACACAATCGACCCCATCAAAATACCGATCTTGGCTTCTTCGATCAGCAAATCCTGTCCGGCGAAGGCCAGGCCGCTGATGAACAGGCTCATCGTAAATCCAATACCGCAAAGCAGCGCCACACCATAGATTTGAAGCCATGTCGCGCCGCGCAATTTGCCCGCAATCCCGAATTTCACACACAGCCAGACGCTGCCGAAAATACCGAGCTGCTTACCGAGGAACAGGCCGGCGGCGATGCCCACGGGCAATGGCGCAAACACCTGTTCGAGCGTCATTCCGCCCATATCGACACCCGCATTGGCAAAGCCGAACAGCGGGACAATTGCAAAGGCGACCCACGGATGTAGCGCATGTTCCAGACGGTGCAGCGGCGACGTCTTGCTGTCGGGGCGACCGGGGGTGATTTCAATCGGGATAGTCATCGCCGCCAGCACACCCGCAATCGTTGCGTGAACCCCCGACAACAGCATCGCATACCAAAGTAGCGCGAACATTAGCAAATAGAGCGGCAGGCTGCGCACGCCCATGCGATTGCAGGTGAACATGACCGCCAGAATCGCCGCCGCCGCGCCCAGTGCCACCAGGTCGAGCTGGGCGGTATAGAAAAGCGCGATGATTGCGACGGCACCCATGTCATCGACAATCGCAACGGTCACGAGGAACAGTTTGAGCGATGTTGGCGCGCGCTTGCCGAGCAGCGCGAGGACACCGATTGCAAAGGCTATATCGGTGGCCGCCGGAATAGCCCAACCGTGGCTGAGCCCCGGAATCGATTTGGTGAAGAACAGATAGAGCAGAGCAGGCACCGCCATGCCGGCCGCAGCCGCGATCATCGGCAGGCGTCGCCGGTCCCAGCTGGCGAGCCGACCATCGACGAACTCGCGCTTGATCTCGAGGCCGACGAGCAAAAAGAATATCGCCATCAAACCGTCGTTGATCCACAAATGGACCGTCATCGGCCCCAATTTGTCGCTCAACGTTGGACCGGTGACCTGATGCACAAAGTGGAGATACACGTCGCCCATCGCCGAATTGGCAATGAGCATTGCCATGGCCGCCGCCATAATGAGCAATATTCCGCCGGCGCTTTCGCTTTCCAGAAAATCGCGCAGTGCGGAGCGGTTGCTATTCGATGAGGGCATGGAGACGAAATATTCCTGTTAGCTGGGGTCAGGACCCGGAGAGTGATTTGTGAGGCGTTTCTAGCTTGTCCGTCGGCTTTCGTCACCCTTTACAAGCTGATTGATTTCGTTAGACTTTGTTTCGGGGGATGGCATTTGTCATTCATGCTGTGGGGGGCGCCGGGTGGAACATTCGACCGCTTGGGTTGAATGGCTGGTGCTCGGCACCGGTCACGAGCTGATGTTTTTTGCGTCTGTGGGCATTCTGCTCATCGGCCTTGATGACCTGCTCTTTGACGCCCTTTGGCTAGGCACAGGCGGCGATTCGCGCGGGCGCCACCAGCCGACATCAAGCACCGAAGCGTCGCCTGTATCGGGGGCATTGGCTGTTTTCATTCCCGTGTGGGACGAAGAATCGGTCATCGGCACAACGCTTGCCAAATCATTAAAAAACTGGCGCGACGAAGATCTGCGCATCTATGTCGGCTGTTATCCCAATGACGCCGCGACCTTGTTTGCCGTGTCGCAACTCGCCGCCCATGCCCCGCAATTGCGGCTGGTGATTTCGGCGCATGATGGGCCAACAACCAAGGCCGATAATCTGAACCAACTTTGGCAAGCGATGATCGAGGATGAACGTAACGGGAATTTTCGCCACGCCGCGATCATTCTCCATGATGCCGAAGATCTGGTCCATGCGGGCGAGCCTGCGCTATATCGCCGCCATCTGGCCCATCATTCCATGGTCCAAATCCCCGTTGTTCCGTCTCTGGACCCGGCATCGCACTGGATTGCGGGCCATTATGCCGACGAATTTGCCGAAGCGCATGGTAAGGAACTGCCGCTGCGCGCGCGCCTCCGCCTGCCACTGCCGTCGGCGGGTGTGGGATGCGCCATATCGCGCCCTGCGCTGGCCTTGCTGGCGCTGCACCGTGATGGCCAGCCGTTCCGGACAGATAGTCTGACCGAAGATTATGAGATGGGACTGACGATTAGCCAGCATGGCCTGTCGTCGACTTTTGTCGATGATCGGGACGGTGATGGCAGTCGGGTGGTCTCTCGCGGTATTTTCCCGCGAAATGTCGAAACCGCGGTGCGGCAAAAGGCGCGCTGGATTGCCGGAATTGCCTTTGCCGGCTGGGATCGTCTCGGATGGTTGACCCCGAACCCCGACAGGGCCGCGATGCGCGGCGAGTATCAATGGCTGGTGCGGTGGATGCTATGGCGCGATCGGCGGGCGCCACTTGCCGCCGTCATCCTGCTGGCAACCTATGCGGCTATTTGCTTGGCCGGCCTTATGCTGGCCGGGCAGGAAGTGCTGGGGTGGACTATGCTGCCACTGGGCGACGGGCTGCGCTTGTTACTGGCGTTTAACCTTGCCCTTCTGCTCTGGCGGCTGTCGATGCGAAGCTATTTTACCGCGCGCTGTTATGGCTGGCAGCAGGGGGTGCTGTCGGTTCCGCGTGCTTTTATATCCAATATTATCGCCATCCTTGCTGCGCGTCGGGCCCTGGCCCTTTATTGCCGGATTTTATTGTCGCGCTCTGTGGTGTGGGACAAGACTGCGCATGACCCCGGCCTAGCAGCAGAGGATGAATTGGCGCCGCAACGGATGCTCCGACCATGATGGTTCTCATGGCATCCGGTCCGACGCTGCGTCAGGCGCGGGGATTGCGCTTCATCGTCCTATTGATCAGTGGTTGGACGCTGATGCGGGTGATGGCAAACTGGTCGCCTGCCTATCCGTTACCTGACCCCAATCCGGCGCGGGCAATGGATCGCTTCGCGGCGAGGCCGATGCCGCCGCAGTTCGCCAACGCGCAGGCGATGCTCCCGACGGCATCGCCGAAAACGCGCGCGCGACCAGTGGTTCCTGTGCGTGTGGCAGAGGCGGTTCCATCCATCAGCACCAAAGGCCGAGCCGCAGGATCTGCGGCAAATTGGCTGGCAGACAATCGTCATTTTATGCGTTTTGCGATGGAAAACCAATTGATTGCCGGGACGCAGCGCCCAACGGGAATGTCCGCCTTTGTCTCACGTGAGTCTGGTGGAAGGCGTGGATCGGGTGTGACGGTTGCAACAGGCAATGCCCCGCAATTCTGGATGACGCAGGGCCTGTCCGGTTGGTCGCTCGGCAGCTGGGTCTATCTGCGAGAAAACCGGGATTCGCCCGGAGGTGTGTCACTGTCACCGCAATTGGGCGCAAGTCAGGCGGGTGTGCGGCTGGCCTATGGATTTGGCGCTTCAGGACGCTTGCGCGCCTATAGCCGCGCTACTGCGGCGGTTGGCGATGTGGCGCAAAGCGAGGTCGCCATTGGGGCTGCTTTCGCGCCGCTTGCACGCGTGCCGGTGGATGTGGCCGTCGAACGGCGTGTCGCGTCCGGGCGGCGAGGGCGAAACGCCTTTGCGGTAATGGTGAGCGGCGGGGTCAGCGAGGCGGCATTGCCGCACGGATTCCGGCTGGATGCCTATGGCGAGGCGGGCATTGTCGGAGTTCGCAGCCGCGACGGTTTTGCCGACGGCGCAGTGTCGGCGATGCACGATATGGGCAGTATTGCCGGCACGCCGCTGCGTGCGGGAGGCTTTGCTGCCGGGGCTGTTCAGCCCGATGCATCACGTGTCGACGTCGGTCCTCGCCTCTCGGTTCGTTTGCCCAAGATCGGCAAGGGCGTCCTGATTGCCTTGGATTGGCGCCAACGGGTCGCGGGCAATGCCTTGCCGACCAGCGGGCTGGCGCTGACATTGGCCGCTGGTTTCTGAAAATTGTAGGGCGTAGTCGCCAAGTCGATTCCAAGCGTTGTAAAAATGGTCTAGGGTCGCCCTATTCGGTACCCGCCGCGGGACCGTATTTGTGCTTGGGACCCATGGACCTTTACCTTCCCGTCGCTAATTTGTCGGTCAATGCCCTGGTCATCATCATGCTTGGTGGCGGGGTTGGCTTTTTGTCGGGTATGTTCGGAGTGGGTGGCGGATTTCTGACCACACCGCTTTTGATCCTTTATGGTATTCCGCCGACCGTGGCTGCTGCGTCGGCGGCAACGCAGGTGACAGGTGCCAGCGTATCAGGTGTGATGGTTCATCTGGAACGCGACGGGGTCGACTTTCGCATGGGGGCTGTGCTCGTCAGTGGCGGCCTGATCGGGTCGCTGATCGGCGCAGTGCTGTTCAAACTACTCGCTGCCCTGGGGCAAATCGATACAGTGATCGCACTGCTTTATGTGATGTTACTTGGCTCGGTCGGCGGTTTCATGGGGCGTGAAGCCTGGATCGCGCATAAGCATTTGAAGGCTGGAGTGCCAGCACCTGCGCGCAAAAGGCGGCATCACCCCATGGTGGCCAACCTGCCACTGCGGTGGCGCTTTTACCGCTCGGGACTTTATATCTCGCCGCTGGCGCCATTGATTCTGGGGATAGCTGTCGGGATGATGACAATGCTGCTGGGTGTCGGTGGCGGTTTCGTGATGATCCCTGCTATGATCTATTTGCTCGGTATGGGGACGCAAGTTGTCGTTGGCACTTCACTGTTCCAGATTTTGTTCGTCACCATTGTCTCGACCATGACGCACGCCATGACGACGCGCGCTGTCGATATCGTTCTTGCCGCCTTGTTGCTGCTGGGTAGCGTTATCGGGGCACAGATCGGGGCTCGCTTTGCCCAGCGTGTGCGCCCCGAATATCTGCGTATGGCGCTGGCCGGTATTGTGTTGGTGATGGCGATGTTCATGGCACTGGGGCTGGTTTTTCGTCCTGACGATATCTTCAGCGTGCAATGATGCGTGCTTGCACCTTGCTGATCTTTGCCTTGGCGGCATGGGTGGCGGCAGTCCCCGGATATGCCGCCGACCCGCGTTTGGTGCCCGATGTTTCGAGCCGCGCGATCGACATCCAATATAGTTTTTCTGGCGAAGAATTGCTGTTGTTTGGCGCCATTCTTTACCCCGGCCAACGGCTACCTGATGACCGCGCCGACATTGTTGTTGTGCTTAAAGGACCCGTTCGGCCCATTGTCGTGCGGGAAAAGAAACGGGTGGCCGGGATATGGGTCAATGCCGACAGTTTGCGACTGCGGACCTTGCCCGGTTTCTATGCTATCGGATCGTCGCGCCCGATCGACCAGCTGATAGATGAACGGACCGCCGCTATCTATGAACTGGGCCTGCGCAACCTGTCGATGTCGCCGACGGGCTTTTCCGAACCGCGGCGGCTGGAACGGTTCGAACGTGGGTTGATCGATCTCTATCGTCGGCTCGGCCTATTCTATCAAAATCCCGCCGCGGTCGAGATTAGCGAAGGCGTGCTTTATCGGGCGCGCATTCCGGTGCCTGCGCGCGTTCCGGTGGGGACGTACCGCGCCGAAACCTATTTGATCAGCAAGGGGCGCGTGCTTGCAGTGGCGTCTCGAGACGTTGAAATCCGCAAAGCCGGGTTTGAGCGCTTTGTTGCACTGGCGGCACAGAGGCACGGTTTTCTCTACGGCCTTGTCGCCGTGCTGTTGTCGCTTGTGCTTGGATATGCCGCGTCGGCGATCTTTCGTCGCCGATAGCTTGCCATCGTCATAAGCGCTTTATTTACCATCGCCTGCCATAAGCCTTAGCAACTCTGGGATTTTCCGAGTGGGGGTAGATCGATGGATATGCAGGGTAGCGAGATTAAATCGGGCGAAGAATTGCCCATTCAACGTATTCGGTTGGGCGCAACACCAGCCGATGCGCCGATGCGTCGCGACGACCTGCTCGTCGGTGAAGTTATTGAAATTTCTGGTTCTTACTCGCGCATTCTGCTCGATGGAGCAGCGATTGCGCGTCTGGCTGAATCGAATGATCCGGCGGTTGCCATGGCGGGCCAGGTGGGCGCGCAGGTCAAGGTGCATGTCGGCAATGTGTGGTTGCTCGCCAGTATCCGCGACCAGCAACTGCACCCAAAAGGCAATGGCCTGATCGTTGCCTCGATCGACTTTCTGGGCGAAGGCGACGAAGAGAAAATTACCGGTCGCATCCATAATTTCCGCCGTGGTGTTACCCGCTACCCGGTTCCGGGTAGCCAGGTTTTTGCCGCAACCAGCGCCGATTTGAAACAGATCTATGCTGCCGACGATCGCGCCCATGTCGAGATTGGCACGGTTTATCCGACCAAGGATATTCGTGGTTCGCTGTATGTCGATGCGATGCTGGGCAAGCATTTCGCTTTGCTGGGGTCAACGGGTACGGGTAAATCGACCAGCGCCGCGCTGATCTTGCACAAGATTTGCGAGCTTGCGCCGCAGGGCCATATTGTCATGGTCGATCCGCATGGCGAATATTCGGCGGCGTTCAAAGGCACGGGTGCGCTGTTCGACGTCGACAATCTGGCCATGCCTTATTGGTTGATGAATTTCGAAGAGCATTGCGAAGTGTTTATCACCTCCGAGGGCAAAGAGCGGCAGAGCGATTGCGATGTGCTGGCCAAATGCCTGCTGCAAGCGCGCGCCAAGAACCGGCTGGCCGAAGGCATGACCAAGCTGACTGTTGATAGCCCGGTGCCCTATCTTTTGTCCGACCTGCTGGCGATTATCCAGAATGAAATGGGTCGTCTGGACAAGGCGACATCGAGCGCGCCCTTTATGCGTATCAAGGGCAAGATCGAGGAAATGCGCGCCGACCCGCGCTATAATTTCATGTTCTCTGGCATGTTGGTGGCCGACACGATGGCGAACTTTATCGGCAAGATTTTCCGTCTGCCGTCAGAGGGTCGCCCGATCTCGATCATCGATGTGTCGGGGGTGCCGTCCGATATTACGGCGGTTGTGGTCGCGGTGCTGGCGCGCCTGACCTTTGACTATGCGATCTGGTCGCGCGGCGAGCCGCAGCGCCCGATCCTGCTCGTTTGCGAAGAGGCGCATCGTTATATTCCGGCCAAGGAAATTGGTCAGGGGCAGGCGGTTCGCAAGATTCTGGAACGCATCGCCAAGGAAGGCCGCAAATATGGCGTGTCGTTGGGGCTGATTACCCAGCGTCCGTCCGATCTGGCCGAAGGCGTGCTGTCACAGTGCGGCACGATCATATCGATGCGCCTGAACAACGAGCGCGACCAACATTTCGTCAAGGCCGCGATGCCCGAAGGCGCGCGCGGCTTTATCGATTCGATCCCGGCACTGCGAAACCGCGAATGCATCATCTGCGGCGAGGGTGTTTCGATCCCGATCCGCGTCTATCTCGACACGTTGGAGGAAGACAAACGTCCGGCGTCGAGCGATCCGCTCTTTTCCAAATTGTGGAAAGAAGCCGGCGGCGAGATCGAGATATTGGATCGCGTGGTCAAACGCTGGCGCAGCCAGGGACGGTAGTTTCCGGCGGCGCTTGGCGCTTAGCTATCGGTCGTCGGCACCTCCCATAACTCGATCGGATTGCCTTCGGGATCATGGACGCGGGCAAAGCGGCCAACGGCGGGATCGTTCCATTCATCCTTGGTGATAATCTCTTCGCCAGCCGCACGAAACGGCGCGAGGACGGCGTCGAGATCGTCGACGCGCAAATTGATCATATACTGACGCTCGGCCGGGAAATAGTCGGTGTCGGCCTTGAACGGCGCAAAGACCACCGGACCAGCCGCGACCTGCCACACCCATTCATTGCTCGTCATATCGGCGTCGGCAACACAGCCCCCGCCGATCCCCAATCGCTCCTTGTACCAGGCGTTGAGTGCGTCGGGGTCGCGGGCGCGAAAGAAAAGCCCGCCGATGCCTTTGACATGTCCCATCGTCCGTCTCCTTGATTGCCGAGCCTTGGAGGCTAGCCGATGCGGGTCATTTTATCCATGTTCCGCTGCCGCTAAATTCGTCGCGGACCTGTCCCGACTGGTTGAGGCGGGGGTCTTTATAGCTGGCGGGCGGGGGCGCAGCCTTGGGCGGCGCGACGGGCGTGCCGATGTCGCGGTTGAGCTGGGACATCGCGGCCGGTGTCGGCGCGGGTGCGGTGGCTGGCAGTGGCGTCGTCACGCTGCCGCTTCCTGCGGGCAGCAGGTCGGTCGGGGCAACCCCGCCCTTGCCCAGCGCGGCAAGCTGTTGCGCGACGGGCATATAGGGGCCGGGAACCGGCTCACGCCCGCCATAGGGGGCACGAAACGCATCGGGTTCGCCCCATCGCCCGCGCCAGCGGTGAAAGATATGCGCGCCGACGATATTGGTCATCACCAGACTTTTGCCCCAGCGCGGCCAGATCGCCTGCGTATGATAATGGGTGGCGAGGCCGACCGAGGCAAAGACTTTGCCGGCCAGCGCTTCGGTCGCGATGCGGCTGGCGCGCAGCCATCCGGCGCGGCTGGGCGCGCGCGCCATGGCGCCGTCGCACGAGAAAGTGAACTGGCACACGCCCGCGCGCTGTGACCCCTGAAACACCACGCCGCACACGGTGTTGGGGAAACTGGGATGACGGACGCGGTTGAGCACGGTTTGCGCGACGCCGCGCATCCCGTCGTCACTTTCGGACGCGGCCTCATAATAAACGACGGCGGTCAGGCAATAATGGGCGCGTTCACGGTCAGTCGCGGTGACGCCGCGAAAGGCATAGCTTTTGGCCGCAGGGCCGACAAAGGCCTCTTCGCGCAGCAGCGCGGGGTCTGCGGGCGGCTGTGCGGTTGCATCGGCAAAGCCGACGCTGCGTGGATCGGGAAGCGTCGGATCGAGTTTCAACGCCTCGTCATAATTATCGGCGCTGAGGATCGCCCAAAGTTCGGGGTCATAGGGTTTGAAATTGACCGGAACACTGACCTGATAGGGCCGTTGAATATGCGCCCGCAAACTGCCGCTGGCAAAGGTGAGTAGCAAGCAAGCGACAATCACCGCCGCCGCCAGCCCTGCCCAAAAGCGCCGGTCGGGGCCGGTGCGTTGGGGCCGGGGGTTCAGCCAGGCCGAACGGGCCGTCAGGTTCAACTCTGGCTTCATGCGGTTTTGTCATCCAGCGCAAAACCGCCCGCGACCGATTCGCGGGATGGCTTTGCCAAGCTGTCTTATGCGCCGAGTGACGAACAAATTGTTGCGGCACAAACGCGATGTCCCGCAGGGGGACAGGCAGGGGCGAAGGGGTAAAAGCGGCGAAAGGTCACAAAGGTCACACTAGGCCCCCCCTCGTTTCGCCATTTCGGGTGAAGGGAGCGAGGGTCTGCGGCGACGCGGCGCGAACAAACGAAATGGCGAGGGGGGAGCAGGGTTTCATCAGACAGGATGAAGCATGGCGCGATAATGTAGGACAGCGATTTTTGTTTCACGCAAGGGCGCGAAGGCGCAAAGCGGACTGGGACGTGAGCTTAATTAGTATTGTGTCCCCAGAATTGGTGTCCAATTATACCTTGTGAGAGGAAAGTGGCTATGTAACGAACGCCAAGTAATTGGGTTTTAAATCGTTTCTTGTAAAAATCCGACTCAGGGGGAATCATGTCAACAACAGCGGCAGCGATGCTTTTAGTCTGCATGGGCGGGGGAACAGCGGTTAAGCCCGACAGCACCACAATCAGCGGCGAACAATCCGGCTCCTATAACTATGGGCGCGGCTCATACGATGGGTCATTCAGCGCCTCGGTAAATGGGACCAGAACACAGGATTATGTCGACCAAGTGGACGTGGAATTACACGGCAACGAAGGGCGTATTCGACTTCCCCGTGTTGTCCTTCCCGTTGTTCGTGGAGGCAACGCAGGTTGGTTTGGCCTTCGCGACCTAATGATATCAGATCGCACGATAGAAGCATCCGCAGGGGTCAACTTCCTCAATCATCCCAAGGTGCATATTGATCGGACAACCGGCGTTATCTCTATTCAAGGCAAGAGTGGCACCTATGTTGGCAAATGCCAGAAGGTCGAGTCGGGCGTGGAGCCGCAGTTCTAATTCTATTTTCGGAATTCCGCGGAACGAAATTCCGAGGACATAATACTAGTTAGCCTCAACTTACATAACATGCCATTCTCTCAGAATTTATCTAATTTCAGTAAGTTGACAGCATCCAATCGAACGGCCCTTGGCAAAGGAGGCTATGCCGATCTGATCAGGCAGGCTCTGGCAGTCGCTCGATCTTCAGGTTTTTGGCCGCCTTTTTTGCTGCGACTAGTTCATGGGCGGCCTGCATCCTGACAAGCGTGGCAGATGGGATGCCAAAGGCTTTTTCAAAGCGGATGGCCATTTCAGCCGACAGGCCCGCATGACCATTGAGCAGGTTGCTCATGGACGCGCGGGTGACGCCCAGATGTGCGGCACAAGTCGAGACGTTGAGATGATAGGGCTCGACGATATTACGGCGAAGCCACGGGCCGGGGTGAACCGCGAACGAAGGGTGAAGCTGGATAGCCATTAGTGATAATCCTCTAAATCAAGATCGGCGATGGTCTGATCATCAATTTTAATGAATGTAAGCCGATAGTTACGGGTTACGGTCATTGCGAAAGCTCCGGCACGGTCTCCTTTCAGGGGGTGAAACCCGAAGTTTGGCGGCGTTGCGAGATCGTCAAAAAAACCGGCTTGAGATATAAACGCAAGCATGTCGCGGATGCGATCCGGCTGCATGACGCCTTTCGCGTTGCCGCTCTCTGCAAAGCGGCGAAGAGCCTTGTGCCTGATGCTCTCGATTTCCATGCATCATGTGTAAAGCATAACAATACAGTGTCAAGTCATAATTGACGCATGTCATGCCATGCAACGCAACGCGGCAAGTTTCGCTCACCTGACGGCGTTCGCCCTTGTCAACGCTCTGGGGTCCAACTATCGCTCGCCGCTGTAGTCCCGGGCACTTTGGCCAGCGGACAATGCCACCAAAGATTGCGTCCGCTGAGCCCTGATCCAGCCACTCCCTATGTCGAACAGCTCAGCATCGGGGTGGGGCGCCGCACGCTTGCCATAAGCTTGGCCGTCCTGATCACGGCGCTGCTGCTGTTCCTGCTGCTCTCTTTTGGCTTTAGAAAAGAGCCGGAGAAAAGGGAGGAGCGCATCAGCACGGTGAGTCTGGAGGCCAGCGAGATTTCGGAGGAAGCGCCCAAGCCGAAGCCCCCTGAGCGGTCCGAAAAGCGCCCCGAGCCGCAGCGGCCAGCACCCGAGAAGCCGCCGCCGCCCGAACCGCTGCCCCCCAAACCCGCGCCGATCATGCCGGTGCCCATCATACCGCTCCCTTCGCAGGCGCCGCCGCAGAGCGCCCCTCCGCCAGCGGCCGCGCCGGTTTATGGGCCACCCGACAAGAGGAGCGCCTCCTCCAATGACACGGCGCGGGTGGGAACGGCCCCGAATGGCGAGCCGCTCTATGCCGCGGCCTGGTATCGCGAGCCGAGCCCTGACGAGCTGAGCGGTTACTTGTCCACCGCCAGCGGCCCGGGCTGGGGCCTGATCGCTTGCCGCACAGCGCCGGATTTTCGGGTCGAGGATTGCGTCGGGATCGACGAATATCCGTTCGGATCGCAGATCAATCGCGCGGTGCTCGCCGCAGCATGGCAGTTCAGGGTGCGGCCTCCCCGCGTCGGTGGACGGTCGTTGGTGGGCAGTTGGGTGCGGATCCGGATCGATTACAGCATCAGGCGGCGTTAGGGTCGGGCGAGGGATCGGGTCTGACGCTAGTTGCACTCTTGTCCCGGCGTGCATGTTTTCGCCTCCGCCGCGCCCGTCTCTTGCGGGAGCAGGGCATCGGTTTCGGTCAGCAACTGGGCAATCGCCGCGCCAAGTTGCAGGTCGGGCTTATGGCCGAAATGGTTGAGGCGCAGGCGTCCGGCTTTGTCGATCAGCGCCAGCGACGGGGTGCCCTGAAACCCGTAGCGCGCCATCGTCACCGGAACATCCCTGTCGGGCGAGGGTTCGTCAACAGCGACCGGATAGCTGAGGCGATATTCGTGGATGAAGGCCTTGAGCGCGAGCGGCGTCATCGCGGCATGATGTTCGAACACGGTATGGAGGCCGATGACGACGACATGGTTATGGTCGAAGCCATCATGGACGCGCTGCAATTGCGGCAGGCCGGTCGACACGCAGCCGGGACACAGCATCTGGAATGTTCCCAGCACGACGATCTTTCCCCGCAAGGCTTCGAGCGTCAGCGGGGGCGAGTTGAACCACTGGGTCGTAGCGAGTGGCGGGGCATCTGTCATAGCGATTTCATCATAAACCCCTTGCGATGGCGGGGGTCAACTGCGTTGCGCCGTATTGTGAACGGGCCGGCGGCGCGGCTTATCATTGCGGGCGGCGCAACAGGCGATTATGCGACAGCGGATGCCCCTTACTATTGAAGCCCTATTGACCGGACGGGTCGCCAGCTTTGGTGAGGATGGCGAACCCAGCGCGGTTGCCAAAACTCCGGTGACAGAACGGCTGTCGGTTGGTCCGATGGGGCTGGAAGGCGACGAGCAGGCCGATCTGGTCCATCATGGCGGCGTCGACAAAGCGATCCATCATTATCCGCATGACCATTATGCCTTTTGGCAGGAGGATCTGGCGCAGCATGGCTTGCTCGACGCGGTGGGGGCGTTTGGAGAGAATATTGCGACCACCGGCCTGACCGAGGAGGACGTGTGCGTCGGCGACCGGTTCCGGCTGGGAACGGCGCTGGTGGAGATTAGTCAGGGACGGCAGCCGTGCTGGAAAATGGGGCATCGGTTCGGCCTAAAATCCATGCCGGCCAAGATGGTCACGACCGGCAAATGCGGTTGGTATTATCGTGTTATCGAAGCGGGCGATGTTCGTGTCGGCGATGCGTTGGAGTTCGTCGAGCGCCCCTATCCCGACTGGCCGGTCGCGCTGGTGTTCGGGCTGTTGATCGGCGGCGAGGCCAAAAACCGGCCCGACCTGACCGCTGCGCTGGCCGACCTAGCCCCGTTGGCGGACAACTGGCGCGAACGCGCGCGGCGCTTTTTATAACGCAGTGCGGCTGCGGGGCGGCGTGCAGGCCACCACCTCACATCCCCCCTTGCCGACTCAGGCGCTTCGGCGTATATGCGGCGCACTTCTTGACATGGTTAGCCAGTTGGGACGTCGAGGCCGCGGGCCGCGGCGGCTGTTTCTACGTGCTTTCCGGTCGTTTGATTTTGAAAGCTGTCCTTGGCCGATCTGAATGCCCTGACCGCGATTATCGCCCCCGAAGCCGAGGCGCTGGGCCTGGCGTTGGTGCGCGTCGCCTTTTTTGGCGGCGAGAGCGATCCGACGTTGCAGGTGATGGCCGAGCGGCCCGCAACGCGGCAATTGTCGATCGAGGATTGCGCGGCGCTGTCGCGGCGGATTTCGGAGCAGCTTGATGCGCTGGAAGAAGCGGGCAAAGACCCGATTGACCATGCGTACCGGCTGGAAGTGTCGTCGCCCGGGATCGACCGCCCGCTGACCCGCGTTGCGGACTTTGCCGACTGGGCGGGATATGAGGCGCGGATTGCGCTGAAGGACAAACTCGACGGTCGTCAACGGTTCAACGGCGACCTGCACGGGATTGAGGATGGCATCATCACGCTGACCGACAAACAGGGGGTGGAGCATCAGCTTCCCTTTGATGCGATCGACACGGCGAAGCTGGTGCTGACCGAGAAATTAATTGCTGCAACCATTCCGATTTCGTCCGATGGGGCGGAAGAATTTGAAGAAGAAGGACAGGACTGATGGCCACTGCCATTTCCGCCAACAAGGCTGAACTGCTCGCGATTGCCAATGCCGTCGCATCCGAAAAGATGATCGACAAGGGCATCGTTATCGAAGCCATTGAAGAAGCGATCCAGCGCGCCGCGCGCGCCCGCTATGGCGCCGAAAACGACATCCGCGCCAAGCTCGATTCCGAAACTGGCGACCTGCGCTTGTGGCGCGTCGTCGAAGTGGTCGAGAGCGTCGAGGATTATTTCAAGCAGGTCGATCTGGATGCCGGCAAGAAATTGCAGGCCGATGCCGCCATCGGCGACTTCATCGTCGACCCGCTGCCCGCCGTTGACCTGGGCCGCATTGATGCCCAGTCGGCCAAGCAGGTGATTTTCCAGAAGGTGCGCGAAGCCGACCGCGAGCGTCAGTTTGAAGAGTTCAAGGATCGCGGCGGCGAGGTTATCACCGGCGTCGTCAAATCGGTCGAGTTCGGCCATATCGTCGTCAATCTGGGCCGCGCCGAGGGCGTGATCCGCCGCGACCAGCAGATCCCGCGCGAATTGATGCGTATTGGTGATCGCGTCCGCGCGCTGATCCTGTCGGTGCGCCGCGAAAACCGCGGACCGCAGATTTTCCTGAGCCGTGCCCACCCCGATTTCATGAAAAAGCTGTTCGCGCAGGAAGTGCCCGAAATTTACGACGGCATCATCGAGATCAAGGCCGCAGCCCGCGACCCGGGCAGCCGCGCCAAGATTGGCGTCATCAGCTATGACGGCAGCATCGACCCTGTCGGCGCCTGTGTCGGCATGAAGGGCAGCCGCGTTCAGGCGGTCGTGCAGGAAATGCAGGGCGAAAAAATCGACATCATTCCCTGGTCCGAAGACATGGCGACCTTTGTCGTCAACGCGCTTCAGCCGGCAACGGTCCAGCGCGTCGTTTTCGACGAAGAGGATGGCCGCATCGAAGTCGTCGTCCCCGACGATCAGCTCTCCCTTGCCATTGGTCGTCGCGGCCAGAATGTCCGCCTCGCCAGCCAGCTGACCGGCAGCCAGATCGACATCATGACCGAAGCCGACGCGAGCGAGAAGCGTCAGCGCGAGTTTGTCGAGCGGTCGACGATGTTTCAGGAAGAGCTGGATGTCGACGAGACGCTGGCGCAGTTGCTGGTCGCCGAAGGCTTTAGCGAGCTGGAAGAAGTCGCCTATGTCGGCCCCGAAGAACTGGCCGAGATCGAAGGCTTTGACGAAGAACTGGCCGCCGAATTGCAGAGCCGCGCCACCGAAGCGCTGGAGCGCCGCGAAGAAGCATCGCGCACCGAGCGCCGCGAACTGGGCGTCGAGGACGATCTGGCGACCATGCCGCATCTGACCGAGGGCATGTTGGTGATATTGGGCAAAGCGGGCATCAAGACGCTCGACGATCTGGCCGACCTCGCCACCGATGAACTGATCGCCAAGAAGCGGCAGGACAACCGCCGTGGACCGGCGCGCGAGCGCGCCGAGGACAAGGGCGGCGTGCTGGGCGAATATGGCCTGTCCGAAGAGCAGGGCAACGAGATCATCATGGCGGCGCGCGCGCACTGGTTCGATGACGAAGAAACGGACGATAAAAAGTCTGATGATTCTGGAGCAGCCGACGCTCCGCAAGCCGGGGAGGCCGCCGATGCGGACCCCGCACAATGACAGTATAGGCGAAACCGACCGCGCTGGACGGCGCGGCCACCATGTGCCCGAACGGCGCTGTGTGCTGACTGGCGAAACTGCGCCAGCGGGCCAGCTCGTGCGTCTGGCGCTGGGGCCGGATAACCGGATTGCGCCCGATGTGCTGGGCAAGGCGCCCGGACGCGGCGCGTGGATCGGTGTGACCCGAGAAACGCTCGACGCCGCGCAGGCCAAGGGCAAGCTCAAGGGCCAGCTTTCCCGCACGCTGAAAGAGGTTGCCATCACGATTCCCGACGATCTGGGCGCGTTGATCGCGGCGCAACTGGAACGGGCCACACTCGACCGGTTGGGGCTGGAGGCGCGCGCGGGCATGTTGCTTTCGGGCAATGACAAGATCGAAACCGCAGCGCGCAAAGGGCAGGTGCAATTGCTCCTCCACGCCTCTGATGCCGGCGAGGATGGACGCAAAAAACTGGCGCAGGCCTGGCGTGTCGGCAGCGATGAAGAGGGGTCGGGACGCGAAGGCATGACCTTGCCCGTGGACCGATCGTCCTTATCTATGGCATTAGGGCGCGAAAATGCGGTGCATTTGGCGCTGATAGACCCGCGCGCGGCAACCCGCGTGCTGGCACATTTGAGCCGCTGGCAGTTTTTCACTGGATGGGCTAGTGACGCCGCCAATCGCAACGCGAATGGTGACGGTCCCGATCAAGCAAATATGGCGGGGCCGCAGGGCTCTCACCAAAACGACGCGTTTTGAAGGAATAGAAGTTTTCGATGAGTGACGAACAGGACAAACCGACATTAACCCGTAAGCCTCTGGGGCTGAAGCGGACAGTCGAGGCCGGACAGGTGCAGCAGCAATTCAGCCACGGTCGCCGGAATACGGTGGTCGTCGAGGTGAAGCGGCGGCGCGCCATCGGACGCCCGGGCGAAACGCCTGCGCCCGAGCCGGAGAAGGAAGAGGTCGCAAAGCCCGCGCCCGCGCCCGCGCCCAAGCCTGCGCCCAAACCGGCCGCCCCCAAAAAGGCGTCCGAAGCCGACAGCCTGATGACGCGTCAGGAAAAGCAGGCACAATTGCTGCGCGAAGCCGAAGAGGCACGCCTTTCGTCGCTCGAAGAGGCCCGCCGCCGCGAAGAAAGTGAACGGCAGCGCGCGCAGGAAGCCGCAAAGGCCCGCGTCGAAAACCGCGAAGAGGTTGCTGAGGCGAAGGCTGAAGAATCCGCCGCAGCCGAGGTCGAACCCGAGCCGACCGAAGCCAAGGCCGAGGATGCGCCCGAAGCGAGCGAACCCGCCGCTGCTGCCGCGCCCAAGGCTGCGCGTCCGGCACCCGCCGCGCGTCGCTTTACGCCCGTGGAAGCGCCCAAGCGCCCCGAACCCAAGCCCAACAAGCCCGAACGGCGCGGCGGAGGTGTCTCTGACAATCGTCGCCAGTCGGGCAAGCTGACCGTTGCTCGCGCGCTGAACGAGGATGAAGGCGCCCGCGCCCGCAGCCTTGCGGCGCTGAAGCGTGCCCGCGAAAAGGAAAAGCGTTCGCACACGACCTCTTCGGGTCCGCGCGAAAAGCAGGTCCGCGCCGTTGTCGTTCCCGACACCATCACGGTGCAGGAACTGGCGAACCGTATGGCCGAAAAGGGGGCCGATCTGGTCAAAGCCCTGTTCAAAATGGGTATGCCGGTGACGGTCAACCAGACCATCGATCAGGACACGGCCGAGCTTTTGGTCACGGAATTTGGCCATGAAATCAAACGTGTGAGCGAAGCCGACATCGACATCAAACATGATGCTGATGATGGCGAAGATCCGGCGCTGTTGACGTCGCGCGCTCCGGTGGTGACGATCATGGGCCATGTCGATCATGGCAAGACCTCACTGCTCGACGCGCTGCGCGGGGCGAATGTCGTGTCGGGCGAAGCCGGCGGCATAACCCAGCATATCGGCGCCTATCAGGTGAAGGCCAAGGATGGCTCGATCATCACCTTCCTCGATACGCCGGGCCACGAAGCCTTTACCGAAATGCGCCAGCGCGGTGCCAATGTCACCGACATCGTCATTTTGGTGGTGGCAGCCGATGACGGGTTGAAACCACAGTCGATCGAAGCGATCAGCCATGCCAAGGCGGCGGGTGTTCCCATCATCGTTGCGATCAACAAGATCGACAAGGATGGCGCGAACCCGCAAAAAATTCGCGAGAGATTGCTGGAACATGAGCTGATCGTCGAGGAAATGGGCGGCGATGTTCAGAATATCGAAGTCTCGGCGCTGAAGGGCACCAACCTCGACAAGCTGATCGACGCGATTGCGCTGCAAGCCGAAATCATGGAGCTGAAAGCCAATGCCGACCGCCCCGCCGATGGCACGGTGGTCGAGGCCAAACTCGACAAGGGTCGCGGCCCGGTGGCGACGGTATTGATCCGTCGCGGCACGTTGAAGGTCGGCGACATTTTTGTCTGCGGGGCCGAAAGCGGTCGCGTGCGCGCACTGGTCAACGATCAGGGCAAGCAGATCAAAATGGCGACGCCGTCGATGCCGGTCGAAGTGCTGGGCCTTGGCGGTGTGCCGATGGCTGGCGATACGCTGACCGTCGTCGAGAATGAGGCGCGTGCCCGCGAAGTCGCGGCCTATCGCCAGGAACAGGCGCTCAAGAAACGGACCGCGCAAGCGCCCGTCAGCCTGGAGGGCATGTTTACCGCGCTGGCCGACAAAGCCAATGTCATCGAGTTTCCGGTGGTCATCAAGGGCGATGTGCAGGGGTCGGTCGAAGCGATCGTCAATGCGCTCAACAATCTGTCGACCGACGAAATCCGCGTCCGCGTCCTTCATTCAGGGGCCGGAGCGATTACCGAGAGCGACGTGACGCTGGCCGCGGCAACCAATGCGCCGATCATCGGCTTTAACGTCCGCCCGAATGCCAAGGCGCGCGAAATCGCGAACCGCGAAAAAGTCCGGTTCATGTATTATGACGTCATCTATCACCTGACCGAAGAAATCGCGAAGGAGATGGCCGGCGAGCTAGGCCCCGAACGGATCGAAACCGTCGTCGGCCGCGCCGAGGTCAAGGACGTCTTCCCCGCCGGCAAGCGCGACAAGGCCGCTGGTCTGCTCGTCCTCGAAGGCAGCATCAAGAAGGGCCTGTTCGCCCGTCTTACCCGCGAAGATGTTATCGTTTCGGCGACGACCATCGCGTCGCTGCGACGGTTCAAGGACGATGTCGCCGAAGTGCGCACCGGACTGGAGTGCGGTGTTGTGCTGAGTGATACCAACGACATCAAGGCCGGAGACAATCTGGAAGTGTTCGAGGTCGAAGAGCGCGAACGCACGCTGTAAAGCCAATGATTCTATGTCCCCGCCCGTGCGGGGACATAGCGAAGGACGCTAGCAATGACCCGCTATGTCGCCTTGTTCGGCAGCATCAATGTCGGTGGCAACCGGCTGAAGATGGTCGATCTGCGCAGCGCGTTCGAGGCCGAGGGGTTCAGCAACGTCGAAACGGTGGTGGCGAGCGGCAATGTGCTGTTCGATCATGACGCGCGTCCGACACGCGGGCTGGAAGAGAAGCTGGCCCTGATGATGTTTGACCGGTTCGATATGACCGGCGCGGCGCTGGTGCGCGACAAGGGTGAACTGACCGACGCGATTGCCGACAATCCTTTTGCCGGACAGAATGAGGACAAGTTCGTCCACACCATGTTTCTTGAAACTCAACCGGAAGCCGAGGCGTTTGAAGCGCTGGTGGCCGATCAGGGCCAACGCGGCAATGAGCGGATGGCGCTGGGTGATCGGGCGCTGTTTATCGATTTCGGCGAAAGCGTCGGGGACAGCCGGTTGACGGCGCCCTTTATCGAACGGCGACTGGCGTGCAAGGGCACGGCACGCAACATGCGCTCTATCGCGCGCATCATTGCCAAGCTGGATGAGCAGGATAAGAAGGCGAAATGAAGAAAGAACCGGAACAGGGGCCATCGGTCCGCGTGCTGCGTGTGGGCGAACAGGTGCGGCATATATTGTCGGAAATATTGGCGCGCGGTGATGCGCATGACGAATTGCTGACCAAGCATCCGGTGAGCATCACCGAAGTGCGGATGTCCCCCGATCTGCGCCACGCGACGGTATTTGTGAAGCCCTTGCTCGGCAAGAATGAGGAGGCGGTGCTGAAGGCGCTGCGCACCAACACGGCCTGGCTGCAAAAGAGCGTCGCGGAAAAGATGAGCATGAAATATGCCGCGAAGCTGAAATTCCTGTCGGACGAAAGTTTCGACGAGGCGAGCCATATCGAGAAATTGCTGCGCGACCCCAAGGTGGCGCGCGATTTGACGCGTGGCGAGAGCGGCTAAGGGTCCGCAAATTCGTCATTGCGAGCGCAGCGAAGCAATCCAGAGCGGTTACTGCACACTTTGGATTGCCGCGTCGCCTTCGGCTCCTCGCAATGACGTCCTTCTGCGAGAAACTTTATTTCCCTTTGATCCCCGCCGCTTCCTCTAGCTCGACCAGCGCTTCCTCCAGATAGTCGATCATGCGCTGCGCGTGCGGGACGCTGCGGCGGCAGGCGGTGATGCCGAAGTCGATATTCTTGTTGTTCGACACTTGGGTGATGTTCATCGCCATGCCATCGACGGGGATGCTCGCGGGATACATGCCGTCGAGGCGTGCGCCGTTCCAATATAGCTGTTCGCGCGGGCCGGGGACGTTCGAGATGGTGACGCTGTAAGCCGGAAAGCGGTCGGCGGTGCGGGTGAGCGCGGTCAGCATGGCGGGAAATTGGGTCAGGGCGGTATAGATTTGAATTTGCGCCGCAGTCATCGCGCGCAATTGTGCCTTGGCCGCGTTCATCGATTCCTGGATCGCCGCCATGCGCTCGGCCGGATCGTCGATATTGGTGGCGAGATTGGCAGTGACGGCGGCGACCGAATTGGCCGAATCGACGTCATCCTTGGGGCGGATCGACACCGGTGCCATCGCTTTGAGCGGCTTGTCGGGCAGTTCGTTGAGCGCCTGCAAATAGCGCCGCATCGCGCCCGAACACATGCCGAGGACTGCGTCGTTGATCGTTCCGTCATAGGCTTTGCCCATCGCGCGGACGCGGTCGAGCGACCAGCTTTGCGCGACAAAGCGGCGCGCGCCGGTGATGTTGCGGTTGAAACTGGTGCGCGGAACGCCCGACCAGGGCGTCGTCAAACCATCGCCGCCTAATCCGAACATCGCGGCGAGATATTGGTTCATCGCCTTGGTCACGCCGACGCTGTTGCCCCATTGCTCCTTCAGGAAATCGCCGATGGCCTTGATATCCATGAGGTTGGGGCGTGGCGGCTTTTTGGGGGTCGGGAAGCGCTTTTTGTAAGCCTTAAAGGCCTCGACCGACATCGGCGAACAGGTCGGCTTGGCCTTTTTGTCGGCGGACAGCATCGCATTGGTGAAGTGCATCGACGAAGCGCCGTCCATCAGCGCATGATGGATTTTGAAATAGGTCGCGATCTGGCGGTCGGGCAGGCCCGAAATCAGCGTCAGCTCCCACATCGGGCGCGTCCGGTCGAGCAGCGCGCCGTGGAGCCGCGACGCCAGTTCGAACATTTCGCGATAGCGGCCCGGCTTGGGCAAAGCGGCGCTGCGGACATGATAGTGCATGTCGATGTCGCGGTCGGTTTCCAGCCGGATCGGGCCATATTGGCCGAGCGGCGTGAGTTTGAGGACATCGCTGAACGGGCGGCGTAGCCCTTGTTGTTGACGAAGCAGCGCCAGCATCTCGTTCAACCATTCGGTTTCATCGACCTTGTCGGGCAGCGTGTAGAGATTGACTCCGCCGACATGCATGGGCGTTTCGCGCGTTTCGCCCATCAGGAACATCGCGTCGGCCATCGGCATCAAACGCATGGCGCCTCTCCCTTTTATCTTTGGAGATCAGCATGTGGGTGGACCAAGGCCGAGTCAAGTTGGGTGCTGCCCGATTTTGGCCCTTACGCTGGCCGCCGTTCCGCATTATCGATTGCCGCCATGGCCAAGCTTTATTTCTATTATGCCTCAATGAACGCCGGTAAGTCGACGACGTTGCTTCAGGCCGATTTCAACTATCGCGAGCGCGGGATGCAGACGATGCTGTGGACCGCCGCGCTGGATAACCGTTTTGCCGAGGGCGAGGTGACGTCGCGGATCGGATTGGCGACAGAGGCGCATAAATTTGCGCCCGATACCGATATGTGGGGTGCGGTGACGGCGGAGCATCGCGAGCGCGCATTGGCCTGTGTGCTGGTTGATGAAGCGCAATTCCTGTCGAAAGAACAGGTGTTTCAACTGGCGCGGCTGGCCGATGAAGCAGGAATTCCGGTGCTTTGCTATGGCCTGCGCACCGACTTTTCGGCCGAGCTTTTTCCAGGATCGGCAGCCTTGCTGGGGATCGCCGACGCGCTCGTCGAGTTAAAGGCCGTGTGCGAATGTGGGCGCAAGGCGACGATGAACCTGCGCGTCGACGAAAAAGGGCGCGCGGTAGTAGAAGGCGCGCAGACCGAAATAGGCGGCAATGACCGCTATGTCGCAATGTGCCGACGCCATTTCATGGAAAAGCGGCGCGAAGCGGCCGATGCTTGACCGCCTGCACGTCGCAATCGGCGATGCCGACATCCGTCTGGTTCCGTTGGTCGAGGCGCACCGCGATGGCTTGCGGGCCGCCTGCGCGCTCGACGTCGAGGTGTGGCGGATTTACGCGTCAAATTATGGTCCGGAAGATTTTGACGCCAGTTTTACCGCGCTGACCGGCAACGCAAGCCGGATGCCCTTTGCGATTTTCGACGGTGATGTGCTGGTGGGAATGACCGCCTTCCTGCGTCCCGACGTGTCTGCGCAGACGGTGGAAATCGGGAACAGCTATATCATTCCCGCAAAGCGGAGCAGCGGGTTCAACCGGCGGGTCAAGACGCTGATGTTCGACCATGCCTTTGCCGTTGGTATTCGCCGCGTGGAGTTTCGTATCGACGAACGCAACACGCGGAGTCAGGCGGCGGTCGCCAAGCTGGGATGCACCAAAGAAGGGACGTTGCGCGCCGAGCGTATCACCTGGACAGGGCATTGCCGCGATACGGCGCTATGGTCGATGCTGGCCGACGAGTGGGGGATGTTGCAGGACAAAGAGTGATGGTGATTTCTTTTCTCGGCTTCGCTCTGGCGGATGCTTTGCTGATATTCCTGATAATCGCCCTTGGCGACGTGCTGCTACGGCGAATGATTGCCGCAACCTTGTGGCGTCGTTTGCTGATCGCGATTCCGGCGCTGATCCCCGGATTTTTCATTTTGCTGGCCAAGGTCGGACAGATGGAAGCCGCCATCGCGACCATCCTTGCCGTGCCGCCGGTGTTGCTGGCCATGTGGTTTCTCGACCGGCACGCGGCGGGTTAGTCCGCCCGCATCGCGCGCCGGATGATTTTTTGCAGATATTGCTGTTGGAGTCAGCACCCGTTCAGTCAGGCCATGTTAGGCGGATCGAATGAAACAGACGCTCACATTGCTACTGGCCGCCGCGCTGCTTCCCCTTTCGTCAGCGTCGGCGGCCAACCCGTCCCCGACCCCACGGGTCATCGGGGTCGAGGCCAATATTCCCTTTCCCGATTATGGCACCATCCGCAATTTCGAGGCCGACGAGGACGATGGCGTGTGGATAGAGGATAGTCGGCGCAACTGGTATTATGCGACCTTCTTCGGTCCGTGCATCGACTTGCCCTTTGCGCAGACCATTGGGATCGATACGCGCGGGACGGCGCGGCTCGACAAATTTGGCACCATTATCGTTCGGGGCCAGCGCTGCGCCATTTCCTCTTTTGTGACTGCCGACAAGCCACCGTCGCGCAAGGATCGGCTGAAGGATCAAAAGACGGGGCATGACGCCGGACAGGCGGCAATGCAAAATTGACAAGCGCGGGTGCGGCCCGCAAGGCGCCGTGCATGAACGGGTGGATCATCCTCGACAAACCGGTCGGCCTTGGTTCGACTCAGGCAGTTGCGGCGGTAAAACGCAATTGCCGCGAGGTGGGGCTGGGCAAGGTCAAGGTCGGGCATGGCGGGACGCTCGACCCGCTGGCGACCGGCGTGCTGCCGATTGCGCTGGGCGAGGCGACCAAGCTGTGCGGCCGGATGCTCGATGCCAGCAAGATTTACGAATTTACGGTGGTGTTCGGAGCGCAGACCGATGGGTTGGATGCAGAGGGTGCGGTGGTGGCGACCAGCGATGTGCGTCCGACGCTGGCCGATGTGGAGGCGGTGCTGCCGCGCTTTACGGGCGCTATTGAACAGGTGCCGCCTGCGTTTTCGGCGATCAAGGTTGATGGCAAGCGCGCCTATGATTTGGCGCGGGCGGGGGAAGAGGTCGAGATGAAGGCGCGGGGGGTGACGATTTATGCCTTATCTCCCCTCCCCTTTAGAGGAGAGGCCGGGGGCGGGGGCCGCGGTCTTACGCAGGGCAGCGATGCCCACCCCGCTGCGACTAGTCAGCAAGCTGCCAAGTCTCGCTGCCCCTCCCCAGAAGGGGAGGGGCTCGATAGCGTCACCCTGTCCGCCCATGTTTCCAAAGGCACCTATATCCGTTCCCTCGCCCGCGATATTGCGTTGGCGGTCGGGACGGTCGGGCATGTCACCATGCTGCGACGCACAAAGGCGGGGCCTTTCGCGCTGGATCAGGCGATTTCGCTGGACAAATTAAACGGATTCGGTCAAGGCGCGCCGCAATCAGAAGTAATTCTGCCGCTCGAGGCAGGGCTGGTCGACATCCCGGCTCTGAACCTTTCCCCGGAGGCGGCAGGGGCGATCCGTCAGGGTCGTGTCTGGACCGGGGTTAGCGCGGATGACGGGCTGTATTGGGGACGGGATGATGAAAATCGCCCCGTGGCCTTGATAGAGGCTTTGGCAGGCGCGCTGAAAGTCGTTCGCGGCTTTAATGTGTAAGTCATGATGTTCGAAGGAAAAACCTATGTCGATTACGCCCGAGCGTAAGAATGAAGTTGTCAAAGAACATGCCCGTAAAAAGGGCGATACCGGGTCCCCCGAAGTGCAGGTCGCCATTTTGACCGACCGCATCGTCACCCTGACCGACCATTTCAAAGCGCACCATAAAGACAATCACAGCCGTCGCGGCTTGCTGATGATGGTCAACAAGCGCCGCAGCCTGCTCGACTATCTGAAAAAGAAAGACGAGAGCCGCTATCAAGACCTGATCGCGAAGCTCGGCCTGCGTAAGTAATTCATGGGGGCGGCTTCGATGCGAAGCCGCCCCTATTTTATCCGTTCGTCCTGAGCTTGTCGAAGGACCGTCCTTCTCTTCGGACCTCGCAGAGAAAATCAGCCCTTTGACAAGCTCAGGGTGAACGGAAATGAGGGGAACCTCCGCAATTCGGCGCTGGTTCCATCGAATAGGGGCACTGAAACGCTCCGCACCGCCCCGGGTCGGATTACCCGGAACCAAGAGGCCCCGCCCGGCATAGGGCCAGGCGGGCGAAGGAAATACTATGTTTGATGTGAAAAAAGTATCGATCGAGTGGGGCGGTGAAACGCTGACCCTCGAAACGGGCAAGGTTGCCCGCCAAGCCGATGGCGCGGTTGTCGCGACACTTGGCGAAACCGTCGTTTTGGCAGCCGTTACGGCCGCCAAGCGCGTGAAGGATGGGCAGGATTTCTTTCCGCTGACCGTCCATTATCAGGAAAAATATTCGGGCGCGGGCCGTATTCCCGGCGGCTTTTTCAAGCGCGAACGCGGTGCGACCGAAAAGGAAACTTTGGTATCGCGCCTGACCGATCGTCCGATCCGTCCGCTGTTCCCCGAAGGTTTTTACAACGAAATCAACGTCATTTGTCAGGTTTTGTCCTATGACGGCCATAATGAACCCGACGTATTGGCGATGGTGGCCGCGTCTGCGGCTCTCACGCTGTCGGGCGTGCCGTTTATGGGGCCGATCGGCGCCGCGCGCGTCGGTTATGTCGAAGGCGAATATATCCTCAACCCGACCGACGAACAGGTTGCCGAGGGTGAGCTCGACCTTGTGGTCGCTGCGACGCAAGACGCCGTGATGATGGTCGAATCCGAAGCCAAGGAACTGAGCGAAGAAGTCATGCTCGGCGCGGTTTTGTTCGCGCATGACGGTTGCCGCAAGGTCGTCGATGCAATCATCGATCTGGCCGAGCAAGCCGCCAAGGAACCTTGGGATCTGGCCACCAGCGAAGGCAATGACGAGATCAAGGCCGAGCTGCGCAAGCTGATCGGTGACGATATCGCCGCCGCCTATAAGGTGACCGACAAGTCCGAGCGTTCGGGCCTGCTCAACGATGCCCGCGCGAAGGCCAAGGAAGCCTTTGCCGAAGCCGATGGCCAAAAGCAGATGACCGCTGGCAAGATGGTCAAGAAGCTGGAAGCCGAAATCGTTCGCGGCGCGATCCTGAAGGATGGCACCCGCATCGATGGCCGCAAGACCACCGAGATCCGCCCGATCGTCGGCGAGGCGCATTTCCTGCCCCGCGCCCATGGTTCGGCGCTGTTCACACGCGGCGAAACCCAGACCATCGCGACCTGCACCTTGGGCACCAAGGACAGCGAGCAGATGATCGACGGGCTGAATGGTCTGCGCTACGAGAATTTCATGCTGCACTATAACTTCCCGCCCTATTCGGTCGGTGAAGTCGGTCGTTTCGGGGCGCCGAGCCGCCGCGATGTCGGCCATGGCAAGCTGGCCTGGCGTGCGCTGCACGCGGTGCTGCCGACCAAGGATGAATTTCCCTATACGATCCGCGTCACCAGCGACATCACCGAATCAAACGGATCGTCGTCGATGGCGACGGTTTGCGGCGGCAGCCTGGCCATGATGGACGCCGGTGTGCCGATTTCGCGCCCCGTTTCGGGCATCGCGATGGGCCTGATCCTCGAAGGCAAGAAGTTCGCCATTTTGTCGGACATTTTGGGTGACGAAGATCATCTGGGCGACATGGATTTCAAGGTGGCAGGCACGTCCGAGGGCATCACCACGATGCAGATGGACATCAAGATCGCCGGCATCACCGAAGAAATCTTCACCAAGGCGCTGCATCAGGCCAAGGAAGGCCGTGCGCACATCCTGGGTGAAATGGCCAAGGCACTCGACCACACGCGTGAAGAGCTGTCCGAACATGCGCCGCGCATCGAAACGATGCAGATCGACAAAGCCAAGATCCGTGACATCATCGGTACGGGCGGCAAGGTCATTCGCGAAATCGTCGCAACGACGGGTGCCAAGGTCGATATTGATGACGAAGGTCTGATCAAGATTTCGTCGTCCGACCTGTCGCAGATCGAAGCGGCCCGCAAATGGATCGCCGGTATCGTAGAGGAAGCCGAAGTCGGCAAAATCTATGACGGCAAGGTCGTCAACCTTGTCGATTTCGGTGCATTCGTGAATTTCATGGGCGGCAAGGACGGACTGGTCCACGTCAGCGAAATCAAGAATGAGCGCGTCGAAAAGGTCGCCGACGTTCTGAGCGAAGGCCAGGAAGTCAAGGTCAAGGTGCTGGAGATTGATCCGCGCGGCAAGGTGCGCCTGTCGATGCGTGTCGTCGATCAGGAAAGTGGCGAAGAACTGGAAGACACCCGCCCGCCGCGCGAACCGCGTGGTGATCGTGGTCCGCGTCGTGATGGTGGCGACCGTGGCCCGCGTGGCGGCGGTGGCCGTGATCGCGGCCCGCGTCGTGAAGGCGGCGACCGTGGCCCGCGCAAGGAACGCAGCGACGCCGGTCCCGAAGATCAGGGCCATGTGCCCGATTTTCTGAAGGACTAAACGCTTCGCAATCGAACAAGAAAAGGGGTCGCCATGGCGGCCCCTTTTTTTGCGAGCGGTGAGACAGTGTGTCGGATGTCTGCTATGGGGTGGTTAGCTATTTATCCGGTTGCAGCGTTCGCCGCATGATAGCAACCGTGCTTTTCGTTCCCGCTTCGGCAAAGCGGACTTTTACAATAATTGCCAGAGGAGGTGTTCATGCAGATTGCAGTTCTGACGTTCGAAGGGTTCAATGAACTGGACTCGTTCATCGCGGCGGCAATCCTCAATCGCATGAAGGCGCAAGGTTGGGCAGCGCATATCACCTCGCCGACCGATCACGTTACGTCTATGAACGGGGTCACCGTCCAACGGCAGAAGCCCTTGGAGTTTGCGGCTGAAGCCGATGCCGTCCTTATCGGTAGCGGTATCAAGACCCGTGAAATTGCGGCTGATGCTGACCTGCTGTCCCGGATCAATCTCGATCCGTCGCGCCAGCTTATTGGTGCGCAGTGTTCAGGGACGCTGTTGCTCGCGAAGTTCGGTTTGGTGGGTGATCTGCCTGCTTGCACCGATCTCACGACTAAGCCTTGGGTGATCGAGGCGGGCGTGAAGGTAATTGACGCGCCCTTCGTCGCGCACGGCAATGTTGCGACTGCCGGGGGCTGCCTTGCCTCCCAGTATCTTGCCACCTGGATGATCGCCCGTGGCGCTTCCATGCGCGATGCCCAGGAGGCGATGCACTACATCGCGCCGGTGGGTGAAAAGGCGCTCTATGTAGATCAGACTGTGAAAGTCGTTGCGCCCTTCATCACGCAGAAAGTCGTTGTCGCTGCGTAAAAAGGGGCAACTCTCGAATGCTTTTCCCATGATCAGAACGGTCATCTATGGTCGACTGCTACCATAGCTCCACCCATTCGTGTCGAGCGAAGTCGAGACACCCATCAACATTGCGCCAAGCCGCAGGGCATCTCGATTTCGCTCGATGCGAACTGGGTGGGGAGGGTCGTTGATGATCGTGAGCCGTCGCGATCAATGACACCGCTTCGCACCCGCCCCATCATCCCGTCACGATGTGGCTTGGCGCGCGATTAATGGGTCCTGATCCTAGGCCGCGATGCCGCGTAATTGCGATTGGACAGCGTCCAGATTTGTTTGGGCAAGGAAACTGCCTCGCCCGTGAACGCTGCCTTCAAGCGACGGCTGATCCCCGATTTCCAGGCAGCGCGTCCAAGCGGCAACGGCCATGGGGATCCATTCGTTCAGAGCATATGCCGGATCGGCTATGGCCTGGTCGAGAGCGAGATTCCCGAAGACAAAGAAGAAGTCGGGTGAGGTGTCCCAACGCTTTATATTTTGTCGAATGAAGTTGAACGCGGTATCGAGATCGCCGCTTTGTCCCAGGCAATGAAGATAGCGAACGATGAGATCGTGCATCCAATTCGCCGTGCCGGAAGAGGCCGTTATGGACTGCCGGTAAAATTCGCATGCAGCGTGGAATTCAGCATCTATTTCAGCCTCTTTGCCAAGCTGGTAAAGGATGTACGGATCGCCGGGGCGATCTTCGAGATCGCGCAGAAGCAACGGGCGATTGCGGGCGCGCTTGTTATCCATCTGCGCGTCAAGATATCCGTCGTGACCAAGGTGCAGGTCGACTGTCCTCCGCGGGAGGCTTGAGATTACCTGCTCATGAACCCGCCCTTCAAAACGCACGCCGCGCGGGAGCAGTCGCGTAATCCAATTGCGGTTTTCGACGAGCGACCTTTCGGCACCGGCGCTGTCAGGGATCTGAAAAGAACTATGCACGCAAACAGCGCCCAGCCTTTCCGCCGTTTGGCACCATGAGCGCAGATGCTCAGCACCGGTCGCGATCCACTCATCCGCATCAATAACGATGTTCCAGTCCGCGTCGGCGAGCTCAAGTGACCGATTGCGGGCGTCCGAAAAGCTGCCGGGCCAGGCCATTTCGTGAACTTCGGCACCGGCCTGTCGGGCCAGGTCGATGCTCTTGTCTGTCGAGCCTGTGTCTAGAACCACCATTTTGTCGACCCACGGCCGCACGCTTTCCAAGCATCGGCTGATGCAGCGTTCTTCGTTACGGACAATCATTGTTGCCGCAAGAATGTTGTGCTGCGTTCCGGCACGCGATGGGGACAGCTTCTTCAAGACAAAAGATTCCACATTCGGGTCGAGCTTCGATGTCCCCAATCCTATCGGGCAATGGTTAACGGGAAGTGGCCATGCGATTTCGATGCAACACCCTGATGGATGGTCGGATGATGTCCCCCTAGGTGCCTCATCACTCCGTCACGATGTGGGTTGGCGCGGCGGGTGGCAGCGGCTAGTTTGTTGCCAGCTTCCATCCCCTTTACCGAGGCGAGCCCGATGATCCTGACGTCCCTTCTTTTGCCCATCACGCTGGCGTTTGCGACCGCCGCGCAGCCTGCGACCGAGCCGACCGCTCCTGCGACGCCGGTGGTGGCTGCGCCCGACACGCGGCCCTATGTGGCGCTGACCACCGATGCGGGGACCATCCTGTTGCGGCTGGAGGATAAGCGCGCGCCGATCTCGACCGCCAATTTCCTGCGCTATGTCGATTCGAAGCGGATGGACGGATTTCAATTTTACCGCACGACGCGCAATTGGGGGGCGACGAGCCAGTTGGTGCAAGCGGGCAATCGTGCCGACGCGCGGCTCAATTATCCGCCCATCGTGCATGAAGCGACCACGACCACAGGGCTGACCAATTGCAATGGCGCAGTGTCGATGGCGCGGTTGCGGCCCGGCGATGCGACGAGCGATTTCTTTCTGGTGCTGAGCGATATTCCCGGATTCGACGCCGACCCGACGGTCAGCGGCGACAATGCGGGCTTTGCCGTCTTTGGCGAGATTGTGTCGGGGCGCGATGTGGCGATGAAAATCTTTTCAGGCCCGGTGTCGGCGACCGATGGCGACGGCGTGATGAAGGGCCAGATTCTCGATCCCAAAGTGACGATAACATCGGCCCGCCGGGTTCCCGCCGTGAAACTCACCCCCGATGAGGCCGGTTTTGCCGGTTGTATCGTCAAAAACTCCGGTCAGATGTCCGACGAGGGGCAAACTGACGATTAATTGCCACCATCGGGCCATCATTTATTTTGCGTTCATCTGCGCTGTGGCTATACCGCGCGCATGACTCATCGCACTCACTCGCGCACCATGCTGCGCTCAATCGCCGCAGCGCTTGTTTTGACCACGACTCTCGCCGGTTGTGCTGGCGGGGGCGGGGTCAAGAAAGACACCAAATATATCGCCCGCGATGTCAGCACGCTTTATCGGGCGGCGCAGGACAAGCTTGATCGGGGCGATTATAAGGTGGCGGCGGCGTTGTTCGACGAGGTCGAGCGCCAGCACCCCTATTCGCCGTGGGCGCGTCGCGCCCAGCTGATGAGCAGTTTCAGCTATTATATGGGTCGCGACTATAATCCGTCGATCAGTTCGGCACAGCGGTTCCTGTCGATCCATCCCGGCAACAAGGACGCGCCCTATGCCTATTATCTGATTGCGCTCAGCTATTATGAGCAGATCAGCGATGTGACGCGCGACCAGAAAATAACCCAGCAGGCGCAATCTGCGCTGGGCGAAGTGATCCGCCGTTATCCAGACAGCCGCTATGCCGCCGACGCGCGGTTGAAGATTGATCTGGTCAACGACCATCTGGCGGGCAAGGAAATGGAAATCGGCCGTTTTTACCAGCGCAGTTCGCACTGGCTGGCCGCATCGATCCGGTTTCGCGAAGTGGTCGACAAATTCCAGTCGACCAGCCACACGCCCGAGGCGCTGTACCGGCTGACCGAATGTTATCTGGCCTTGGGAATTCCCGAAGAAGCCAAGAAATCGGCGGCGGTGTTGGGGGCCAACTATCCCGGCAACGAATGGTATAGCCGCGCCTATAAGCTGATGCAGAAGAACGCCCCGAGCGCCTGATGCCTGCCATGAACGCGAAGGAATAGATTCGCGCTTTGTTCTGCGGTAGAAGCCTCTCATGCTGACCGCCTTGTCCATCACCAATATCGTGCTGATCGACAGCCTCGCGCTTGATTTCGAACCGGGGCTGGGCGTCCTGACCGGCGAGACGGGGGCGGGCAAATCGATCTTGCTCGACGCGCTGGGGCTGGCGCTGGGGGTGCGGGCCGAAAGCGCGCTGGTGCGGCAAGGATGCGACAAGGCCCAGGTGACGGCGAGTTTTGTGGCACCGATGCCCGATTCGCCGCTGGCGAAGCTGCTCGCCGAAAATGAAATTGATGTCGAAGCCGGCGAACCGCTGCTCGTCCGCCGCACCCTGCGCGCCGATGGCGGCAGCCGCGCCTTTTTGAATGACCAACCCTGTTCGGCGGCGCTGCTGCGTGAAGTAGGCGCGCATCTGGTCGAAATTCACGGCCAGCATGATGATCGCGGGCTGCTGGCCCCCGCCGGTCATCGCGCGCTGCTCGACAGCTTTGGCCGATGCGACAGTGCCGCCGTGGCGACAGCGCATCACGACTGGCGGAGTGCCGAGGCGCGGCTGACAGCAGCGCGCGAAGCACTGGACGAGGCGACACGTGACCGCGAATGGCTGGTCCATTGTGTCGCCGAATTGCAGGCGCTGGCACCGCAGCCGGGCGAGGAGGCCGCGCTGTCCGAAGAACGGGCGACGATGCAAAAGGGCGAGCGCATCACCGATGATCTGGCCATCATCATGGCGGCCTTTGACGGCAGCGACAGCGGCCCCGCGCAATTGCGCGGCGCGGCGCGGCGGCTCGACCGGCTGGCGGGCGACCATGCGCTGCTCGCCGAAGCGCTGGCCGCGCTCGACCGCGCGATTATCGAGGCCGACGAGGCCGAGCAAAGGCTGACCGAAGCGGCGCGGGCGCTGGAATTCAACCCCGAGCGGCTGGACGAAGCCGAGACGCGATTGTTCGAACTGCGCGCGCTGGCCCGCAAACATAATGTTCAGCCTGACGAGTTGGCGACGCTGGCGGGTGACCTTGCCGCGCGGCTCGATGCGATCGAGGGCGGTCAGGACGGGCTGGCCAAGCTGGAGGCCGAAGTGGCGGCGAAGGCGGCGGCCTATACCCATGCGGCGGGCGCCTTGTCCGATGCGCGCAGCAAGGCAGCGGCGCGGCTGGATGCGGCAGTGGCGGCCGAACTGGTGCCGCTCAAGCTCGATGCCGCGCGCTTTCAGACGCTGGTCGAGCGGCTGCCCGCCGAACGCTGGGGCGCGGACGGCATGGACCGCGTCGAATTTCTGATATCAACCAACCCCGGCGCGCCCTTTGCGCCGCTGATCAAAATTGCGAGCGGCGGCGAATTGTCGCGCTTCATTCTGGCATTGAAAGTCGCGCTGGCCGAAGAGGGCGGGGCGGAAACGATTATCTTTGACGAAATCGATCGCGGCGTCGGCGGCGCGGTGGCGAGCGCCATCGGCGAGCGGCTGGCCAGACTGGCGGGCGCGGGCAAACAATTGCTGGCCGTCACGCACAGCCCGCAAGTCGCCGCCAAGGGCGCGGGCCATTTCGTTATTGCGAAATCCAGCGAAGGCGTGGTGACGCGGACCAGTGTGCACGAGCTGGACGAGGCCGGTCGCCGCGAAGAAATCGCGCGGATGCTGTCGGGGGCCGAGGTGACGGCGGAGGCAAGGGCGCAGGCTGAACGATTGCTGGAGGTGGTGTGACAGGGAGAATAAAATGTGGAAGGTGAATGCTGGACGTCGAAGCGCTCTAGCCCATGAATTCGTGAATCGGTCTATTGTAGCGATTGGGTGGAAGGAAGCTGGGGACTACTCCAAAGCGAAATCCTATGAAGAAATTCATCATATGGTTGTCGAAGCCTACCCCGACAGAACCGATAGACAGAATCAGGTCAGCGCAGGACAAATGTGGCGCTTCATAAACGAAGTGCAAATTGGTGATCCAATTTTGACATATGATCCAAGTGACCGATTATATCATCTTGGAGTGGTTGCCGGGGCTCCTCAGTTCGCTCCGCAAGAAGTTGAAGCATTGCCAGTCCAAAGGAAAGTGAACTGGAAAGCGACAGTTTCCAGGGATGCCCTTTCTAACGCTGCTCGCGGGAAATTGGGAGCAATTCTGACATTATTCAAATTAGCAGATTCAGCTGTATCCGAGATCAACGCGCTAGCCGACGGTAAGGTCGTTACAAAAACTAACAACGTAGAAGAAGCCGTTTTAGATGATATCGTTGACCCTTTCGATGGGCTCGAAGAGTTGGCAATTGAGAGAGTTAAGGACAGGCTGCTTTCATTGGACTGGGATGAAATGCAGGATATTGTTGCTTCTCTTTTAAGGGCGATCGGATATCGCACCAAAGTGTCGCCAAATGGACCGGATCGCGGAAAAGACATCATTGCGTCGAAGGACGGGTTCGGTTTCGAACGGCCCCGCATTGTTGTAGAAGTGAAGCATCGCAAAGGGCAAATGGGAGCTCAAGAAATTAGGAGTTTTCTTGGCGGAAGGCATCCAGATGACCGCGGACTATACGTAAGTACAGGCGGTTTTTCGCGCGATGCACATTATGAAGCCGAACGCGCTTCAACTGTAACGCATTTAATGTCTTTGGACGAATTGGCGCGATCTATAGTTGAGCAATATGATCGCCTAGATGAAGAGGGGCGCCGACTTCTGCCCTTAACAAAGATTTATTGGCCAACATGATCTACGTAGCCGAGAACTCAAATGAGCTGATGCGTCGGACCCACACGAGGATCAATGTTATTCAGGTAACAAATCTGGACGTGCTGGAGAATATGGACGGTGTGTTGCAAATGTTGATGGTTGAACTTGAACATTGCGCTGACCGATGGCCCCACCCCAACCCAGTGTCAGGTCGATCAGGCCCCCGGACTGATCTGAACCATGCGGGGCATGGTTCACCTGACACTCCTAAAGGGGAGGGGCTTTGACGGATAGCCACCACCCCCTCGACCGGCCGATATGGAATTGCCTGACCGGGCGGCAGGCGCATTTGGCGACGGGGGATGCGCGGGCGGTGCGGATTGATCGGGATTATGGGCCTTTCGGGGCCGCCGCCGACCGTAGCGACGAGGCTCAGGCGGCGCTGGCGGCCTTGATTCCGGCGGATGGCGAGATGTGGCTGCCCGAGGCCGAGGATTGGCCGATGCCGGCGGGTGTGCGGCTCGTGAAAGCCGCACCGCTGACGCAGATGGTAGCAGAAGGAACGCCGCCGGTCGTTGCGGGCGCGCAGATCGTGACACTTGGTGTGGACGACGCCGATGCGATGGCGGCGCTGGCCGATCATGCGCAGCCGGGGCCGTGGGGAGCAAAAACGCGGCTATACGGACAGTTTTACGGGATCAAGCAGGAAGGGCGGCTCGCCGCGATGGCGGGGCAGCGCATGTTGGTGGGCGACTATGCCGAAGTCAGCGGGGTCGCCACCTATGCCGAGTTTCGCGGTCGCGGCTATGCCCGCGCGCTGATCGCGCATGTGATGGCGGCAATGGTAGCGCGCGGTGAAACGCCCTTTTTGCACAGCTATGCCCATAATGCTGGCGCGATTGCGCTGTATGAATCCTTGGGGTTCCGCATCCGCCGCCAGATGACGGCTTTCGTGATTGCACGAGGATAAAATGAGCGAGCCAGTGAGGATCAGCGAAGCCGAAGCCGCCAATGAATTGATGCGTCTGGCGAAGGCGATTGCGCATCATAATCGGCGCTATCATGCCGAGGATGCGCCGGAAATTTCGGACGCGGAGTATGACGCGCTGGTGCGGCGCAACAATGAGTTGGAGGCGGCGTTTCCGCAATTGGTGCGTGCCGACAGCCCGAACAAATTGGTCGGCGCAGCGGTCGAGGCGTCACCGCTGGCGAAGATCACCCACGCCCAGCGGATGATGAGCCTCGACAATGCGTTCAGCGATGAGGATGTTGCGGAGTTTGTGGCGCGGGTGCGGCGGTTCCTGAATCTGGCTGAGGATGCGCCGGTCGCGCTGACTGCCGAGGACAAGATTGACGGACTGTCCTGTTCGCTGCGCTATGAAAAGGGTGTGCTGGTGCAAGCGGCGACGCGCGGCGACGGCAGCGTGGGTGAGGATGTCACCGCCAATGTGCGGATGGTGGCCGATGTGCCGCAAAAGCTGTTGGGGGAAGTCCCCGAACTTTTTGAAATTCGCGGCGAAATTTACATGGCGAAGAATGATTTTGCTGCACTGAATGCTGCGCAGCAAAAAGCGGAGCAAAAATTGTTCGCCAACCCGCGCAATGCCGCCGCCGGATCGCTGCGTCAGAAAGATGCGAGTGTCACGGCGGCACGCCCGCTACGCTATTGGGCACACGGCTGGGGCGAGGTCAGCGCGCTGCCCGCCGAGACGCAGGCAGAGGTGATGGCGGCGATAGCAAGCTGGGGCGTGCCGGTGTCGCCGCTGGTGACGCGATGCGAGACGGTCGATGCGGTGCTGGCCCATTATCGCGCCATAGAGGCGCAGCGCGCCGAGCTTCCCTATGATATCGACGGGGTGGTGTATAAGGTCGACCGGCTCGACTGGCAGGCGCGGCTGGGCTTTGTCGCCAAGGCGCCGCGCTGGGCGATCGCGCATAAATTTCCTGCCGAGCGCGCGCAGACGACACTGGAGTCGATCGACATACAGGTCGGACGCACCGGCAAGCTGACCCCTGTCGGGCGGCTGATTCCGGTGACGGTGGGCGGGGTCGTGGTATCGAATGTCACACTGCACAATCGCGATGAGATCGAACGGCTGGGCGTGCGGCCGGGGGATCGGGTTGTCGTCCAGCGCGCGGGTGATGTGATCCCGCAGGTGGTGGAGAATCTGACCCGCGACGAGACGCGCGTGGCATATGAATTTCCCGACCATTGCCCCGTCTGCGACAGCGAAGCCGTCGCCGAGGAAGGCGAGGTCGATGTGCGCTGCACCGGCGGGCTGATCTGCGGCGCGCAGAAATTTGAACGCTTACGCCATTTCGTCAGTCGCGGCGCGCTGGATATCGAGGGGCTGGGCGAGAAAAGCGTCGCGGAGTTTATCGAGCTCGGCTGGCTGAACAGTCCTGCCGATATTTTCCGCCTTCAGACACATCGCGACGAATTGTTGGCGCGCGAGGGGTGGAAGGAGAAATCGGTCGACAATCTGTTCGCCGCGATCGAGGCCAAGCGCAAACCCGATGCGGCGCGGTTGCTGTTCGGGCTGGGTATTCGTCATGTCGGTGCAGTGACGGCGCGCGATTTGTTGAAGGCGTTTCAGACGCTGCCCGCGATGCGCGATGTGGCAGAGCGGGCAAAGAGCGAGGACGCCGAGGCGCTGGCCGACCTGACATCAATCGACGGCATCGGCCCTGCCGTGATCGAAGCCTTGGGCGATTTCTTTCACGAACCGCATAATCAGGCGGCTTGGGATGATCTGTTGAGCGAAGTCTCGCCGCCACCCTATGTCGTGGAAACGCGCGATAGTCCTGTGTCGGGGCAGACCATTGTCTTTACCGGCAAGCTGGAAACGATGAGCCGCGACGAAGCAAAGGCACAGGCCGAGGCGTTGGGCGCCAAGACATCGGGCAGCGTCAGCGCCAAGACCGATCTGGTGGTGGCCGGGCCAGGCGCGGGGTCCAAGCTGAAGCAGGCGAGCGCGCTGGGGATTCGCGTGATTGATGAGGCGGAGTGGGCAGAGATCGTCGCAGCGGCGGGGTAGCTTTATGCCTGTTTAGGCCACCCTGAACTTGTTTCAGGGTGACGATATTGGGGGGCAATTTATGGCAAAAGGCAGTTTTGGTCAGCAGCTGATGCGCGACCTGGAATCGCATACCGAAGTGCGGCGCTTTGGTAGCGGGTGGTTGTCGGGATTTTTCGCGCTGCTGTTTGCGATTGTCGGCTTCGGGCTGGTGATTGCGCTGCGCTTTCCCGACTGGTTTGCGACGCCCGAGCTTGATATCGTCAAGGATTGGGGCGGGTTTCGCGGGGTGGTGCATCTGGTGCTGCTGGCGAGCTATGCGCTGGCGCTGCTCAGCTTGCTGTTGCGTCCGCGCAAGGCTTTGGGCGCGACGGCGCTGGTGATTGCGTTGGCCGCGACACTGATCGGTGGGGCGAATGTTCAGCCCGCCGAGACGCGCAGTTGGGGAATCTTCTTTGGCCTCGACTTTTTTGTCGTCAATTTGCTGATCACCGGATTCATGTTTGCGCCGCTGGAGCGGCTGTTCCCGCATCGACGCACGCAGCGCCTGTTCCGCACCGAATGGCGCGAGGACCTGTTCTATTATCTGGTGAGCACGATGTTCGTGCAGATCCTGGGCTTCCTCGCGCTCGCGCCGTCGACGATCATCAACGAGAATACGAGCAGCTGGGACGTCTTTCGCGCTGGTGTCGCCAGCCTGCCGTGGCTGGTGCAGTTCGCTATCGTGCTGGTCGCGTCGGATCTGGCGCAATATTGGTATCACCGCCTGTTCCACAAAATCCCGTTCCTGTGGGGGTTTCATGCTATCCACCACAGCGCCAAATCGATGGACTGGCTCGCCGGATCGCGGATGCATTTTGTCGAGATCATCCTGCTGCGCTCGATCACATCGCTGCCGCTGTTCACATTGGGGTTCGGCGCGTCGGTGATGCAGGCCTATATCGGTTTCATCTATGTCTGGTCGTCGCTGCTTCACGCCAATGTCGGGGGCGATTTCAACCGGCTGGGGCATTGGATTGCGACGCCGCGTTTCCATCACTGGCATCATGGGCTGGAGGCCGAGGCTTTTGACGTTAATTTCGCGATCCATTTTCCGTGGCTCGACAAGATATTCGGGACATTCCATTTGCCCAAGGATCGCTGGCCGGAAAATTACGGCATCCCCGAAGATGTCCCCAAAAGCTATGCCAAACAATTCCTCTATCCGTGGACTCGAAAAGGCAAAACGGCTGATGTCATCGCGAAAGATTGACGCCGCCGCCGCCGCCCATTAGGCGCGCGGCCATGGGGAAAAGGCTGCGCCACAACCGACTGTTTCAGCTGCTCTTGGTCGCGATGTTCGCGGTGCGCGTCCTGATGCCGGCGGGCTGGATGACCAGCACCGACGCCGATGGCAGCATCACCGTGCGTATGTGCAGCGACGGCGGCTATGGCGGGCAAACAATCACCATCCCGCTGAACAAGCGCGGGCTGGACGATCACCCGTCGCAAGCCAAGGAACATTGCCCCTTTGCGGTGGCCGCCCATGGCGCGCCGCTCCCCGAATCGGCGCCGGTGCTGGCACGTAGAGCCATAGCTTTTGCCGCGCCTGTTGCGCCCGCAACAACCGGATATAACCCCGGTGCGGCCTCGCCGTTGCCGCCGAGCACCGGGCCGCCGCTGACCGTTTGATCTTTGGCGCTGCCCAGTGGTGGCTGACTTGAATCAAACGGGATATTTGACATGAAAATTTTCTATTCCACCGGCCTTGCGCTGGTGCTTGCCGCTTATGCGGCCCCAGCGCTCGCCCATGAAACGCGCGCCGACGAACACGCCCCCATCGGGGTCATGGCGGACCACGCCCACAAAAAGGGCGAGGTCATGTTTTCGCTGCGCGCCATGCACATGGATATGTCGGGCAACCAGATCGGGACCGACAGCGTTTCGCCCGACAACATCGTGACCACGATACCCAATCGTTTCCTTGGCGCACCCGGCCAGCCGCCGACGCTGCGTATCGTGCCGCTCGACATGCGCGTCGACATGGTGATGGCGGGGGTCATGTATGCGCCCAGCGACCATCTGACCTTGATGGTGATGGCCAATTATCTTGAAAAAGAAATGGTTCACCAGACCTATCAGGGCGGTATGGGGACCAATGTTCTGGGTGGATTTGCCACCAACCCAAAGGGTTTTGGCGATACCAAAGTGTCGGTGTTGGTGCCTTTGCTGGGGCATCCCGATCCCGATGCACAGGCAACCGACGAGTTGACGCTGAAAGCGGGTATCAGCCTGCCCACCGGATCAAGCGACAAGATGGCCACCATCCTGACCCCGATGAACATGACCCCGACTGTGCGGGTTCCCTATGCGATGCAGACCGGGTCGGGAAGCTGGGACGCCGAACCGGCGCTGACCTATAAGCTGCACCGCGGCAAATGGGGCGGCGGGTTGCAGGCGTCCGGTGTGGTTCGCCTCGGTGACAATAAATGGGGATATCGTCAGGGCGATAGAGTGGAGGCGACCGGCTGGATGTCCTATCGCCCCGCCTCGTTCGTCAGCCTTTCAGGCAGGGCGCGCTATCAGAATATTGGCCGTGTGCGCGGCCTCGATCCCGCGATTATCGGGCCGGTCCAGACGGCAAATCCTGACTTTCAGGGCGGCGAGCGTCTCGACTTGCTGGCCGGGGTTAATCTTGTGGCTACGCACGGGGCGCTGGCCGGTCACCGGCTTGGTATCGAACTGGGTGTGCCCGTCTGGCAGGATTTGAACGGTCCTCAGATGCGGGGGCGCTGGTCACTGATGCTGGGCTGGCAAAAGGCCTATTGATCTCTTGCCCGTGCGGCTTTGAGCGCAAAAAGGCCCGGCATCCCCCTCTCCGAAGGATGCCGGGCCATGCCGTCTGCGGACCCGAAAGGATCAGCCCGCGACGGCGGGACGCGGTTGGGTCGGGGCGGGGGTGGCCCCTGCTATGTTCGCATCCATATCCTTGTTCTCCGGAAAGATCGGCCACAGCAATTGCTGGCCCAGCGTCGCGGGCGGCAGATTTTCGACACCATAGCTTTGCGGATATTGGCGGGTAATCTTGGCGGTGCCGAACAGCACGTCCCAGAAGAACAGCAGATTGCCGAAATTGCCTTTGTAGTGGACGGTTTCGTCGCTGAGATGGCGGCCATGATGGGCGTGGTGCGTCGCGGGGGTGCTGATTGTCCGTTCGACCACCCACATGATCGGCGACAGCGCCTTGATCTTATAGAGCGGCCTGTCCCACGCCACATCGCTGTGCGCGCCGATAATCACCAGCATTTTGACGATGATATAGAAAGCATAGAACCAGCCGAGGCCCAGATAGACAAGGATGCTGGCGGTCCAGATGCTGGGCATCATGGCATAATAAATGATGTTGTTCCGATAGACGAGCCGGACGCTCATATAGCGGGCATTATGATGCGCGCGGTGCAGATTATAGAGCCACGAAAAGCTGTGCGAAGCGCGGTGCCACCAATATTGCATCATATCTTCAAAGACGAGGAACAGCGCCGCGACGGCCAATAAAGGAAGGCCGGAAAGCGCATTGGCATAGCTGGGGAACCAGAGGTGCCCGAGGGTGCCGACGGCGAAGATGATGAGCGGCTGGGTAATGACCAGCAGCATCAACGTGCTCACCACTTCGATAATCGCGTCGTGCCGCGACTGCTCCTGCTTGCCGAAGAGGCGCGTATAAGCGAGTTCGAGCAGTCCGAAGGTCAGGTAAATACCCATCACGACCAAGCTCGATTGTGCCGTTGTCAGTTCCATGTTCGTCGGCTCCTTGTCCCAAAAGCGGCGAGTCTCTGCTTGCCTTCGCCCCCTCTTTGTCACAGGTTCCAAAGCCAGAATGCAAAGAAGTTATCATTTCCCCGAAATGGATCGGGCGACGAGGCTGTCTGATGGCGAAATGCTGCAATTGACGGCGCGTGCCCGCGTGCAAAGCTTTGCCGATGGCCAGTTTGTCCAGCATCAAGGGGATGTCGGTCACGCGATCTGGGCGATGGTCGAGGGGCATGTCACCGTCGGCCGTTTTTCGAGCGAAGGCGATTTTACCCATTTCGCGGTGCTGGGAAAAGGCGATCTGTTTGGCGAGCTGGCCTTTTTTACCGGTGTGCGGCGGCAGGTCGATGTGTTGGCGACGGGGCCTGCGAAGCTGATTGCCATTGACCGGCCTTTGCTGCGCCGGTTGATGGCCAATGATGTCGGATGGGCCGAACTGTTGCTGCGATCTCTGTCACGGCAATTGGCCGCCGCGCTCAACATCATCGACGACGAGCGGCGGCTGACGACGCCGCAACGCTTGCTCGCGCTGCTACAAAGCATGGCTGTCGATAGTGAAACGGCGAACGAGGTGACGGCGACTCAACAGCAATTGGCCGATTTGCTGGGCGTGTCGCGCGTCACGCTGGGTGCGGCGCTGGGTGAATTGACGGCCGCTGGCGCAGTCAAGCGCGGCTATGGCCGGATAAAATTGCTGGGCGAGCGGTCGACCGATCATTCATTTTAATGGACACCGGCGCATTTTCTCCCACAGGTTTCACTTGAAACTTCCTTTATGCTAAAGATGGCTTCCATGAAGAAGCCTGATACCCACGTCCATGAAACTCCGCCGCCGGGTGCTGCGCCCGACTGGACGATTGCGCAGAATTGGGATGCTTTCACCGCCGATGAACATGCGATGTGGGACCGGCTGTTCGCGCGTCAGGCCGAGATGCTGCCTGGACGCGCGGCAGAGGCTTTTTTGCGCGGGATTGATGTGCTGCGGCTCGAAAAGCCCGGGATTCCCGATTATCATGACCTCAATGCGCGACTGACCGCTGCGACGGGGTGGCAGGTGGTGGCGGTGCCGGGACTGGTGCCCGATGCGGTATTTTTCGACCATCTGGCCAATCGGCGCTTTCCGGCGGGCAATTTTATCCGCACTCCTGACCAGCTCGATTATCTGGAAGAGCCCGATGTCTTTCACGATGTCTTTGGCCATGTCCCGATGCTCGCCGATCCGGTGTTTGGCGATTATATGGTCGCCTATGGCGAGGGTGGCCTTCGCAGCCTGCAATATGACGCGCTGAAACAGCTCGCGCGGCTCTATTGGTACACGGTCGAATTCGGCCTGATCCGCGAGGCCGAGGGCCTGCGCATCTATGGCGCAGGGATTGTGTCCTCCTATGCCGAAAGCGTCTTTGCGCTTGATAGCGAGAGCCCGAACCGCATCGGCTTCGACCTCGCGCGGGTGATGCGCACCGATTATCGTATCGACGATTTCCAGCAGAATTATTTTGTCATCGACAGTCTCGATTCGCTGCTCGATGTCACGGTGAACACCGACTTTGCGCCGCTTTATGCCGCCAATGACGCTCTACCCGCGATTCCCGTCGCCGACATATTGCCCGACGATGCGGTGATGACCCGTGGCACGCAGGATTATGCGCTCGCCAAAAGCTGAGGCGCTCTACCAGCTTCCGAAACTGGCGTCCGACGGACTGGCGCGATGACGTGCGCGGTCGGGGCGGCGCCAGCCGTGGCGTGCGCGCTTGGCGAGGTGAAGGCTGGGCCATTCGGCGCTGCCGCCGCTTTGGATCAGGCGGAAACCCTGCGCGCGATAGGCGGCAACCACCGCCGCTTGCTGGCGCGCTACCAGTCCCGCAAGGATGAGGTGCCCGCCCGGGGCGGTGATGCTGCTGATGTCGGGGGCAAGGGTGATGAGCGGGCCGGCGAGGATATTGGCGATCACCAGATCATAGGGCGCGCGGCGTTTTATGTCGCCATGATCGGTGCCCGGCGCGACGCACAGATGCAGCGCATTGGGACCATGACCGGTCCGCACGCCGTTGATGGCGGCATTGTCGGCGGCGACACGGATGCTCGCGGGGTCGATGTCCGATGCCAGCGTCCGCGCGCTTGGCCACAGCGATAGCGCGGCAAAGGCGAGCAGACCGGTGCCGGTGCCGATATCGGCGACATTGCGAAAACGCTCTCCCTTGCGCGCGAGCCGGTCGAGCATCGCAAGACACCCCGCGGTCGTATCATGCCCGCCGGTCCCGAACGCTTGACTGGCGTCGATTAAAAATGCGGTGGCGTCGGCGGGAACGCGGTCGGCGTGGCTGCTGGTGTGGACGAAAAAGCGGCCTGCCTGCACCGGCTCCAACCCTTGTTGGCTGAGCGTTACCCAATCTTCGTCGGGCAATTTTTCGACCTTGGGCTTGTGCCCAGCGGCGCTGGGGACCAGCGATTGTATAAGCGTCAGTAGCGCCGCCGCAGGCTTGGTTTCGGCATAGGCGTCAAGCTGCCACAGACCTGCCGCTTCGTCGATTTCGCGCGTCACGATGACCGGCGGGTCGGCCAATATATCGAACTCCGCCACCTCGCCGCTCAGCGCCTCGGCCTCGTCGCGGGTGCAGGGGAGCGAGATGATCCAGCTCATGGCGCTGAAGCGGCCTCTTTGGCCAACCGGCCATCGAGCCGCTTGCTCCCCGCAGCGGCATAGGCTTTGCACGCCTGCGGATCGAACAGCGGGGCGCGGCCGGCGAAACGGTCGAACATCGCGCTGGCGCCCGGATGCGGGGTCAGCAGCAAGTCGCAGGGCAACGCCGCCACCGTATCAAAGCTTTTGCGGAAGCGAGCGAGCAGCGCGGAGTGGTTGCTAAAGCGATAGCCGTCGGCGGAGACGGCGGTCAGGCTGTCGGCATAGACGATATTGCGGCAATCCTTGGCCGCACAGCTCGTCCAGCTCCAGCTTGTCGATCCGGGTGAATGGGCGGGGGTTGCATGGGCGGTGAAGGCCAGCGGCCCCAATCGCACGACTTCGCCGTCGCTGACCACCTGCCCGACATGCGCGCCGGGAAAGGGCGGGAACAGGCCAGATTGCGGATCTTCGGGTTCCGCAATTCCGCTTTCCAGCGTCGCCTTGGCTGCGGCGCGCGCAACCAGTTTGGCGCCGGTCCGGCGTTGCAGCTCGGCGATGCCGCCGGCATGATCCAGATGTTCATGGCTGGACAGGATCAGCCGGACATCGCTCAGTTTGAATCCGAGTTTTTCGATATTGGCGGCGATGCCCTCGGCGGCCTCTGATGTGGCCCCGTCGATCAGCACATGGCCTTCGGGTGAGGTGACGAGCAGCGCGGTGATGCCGCAGGTTCCGACATAATGGACATTGGCGAAAATGGTTGCGGGCGGTGCGGGGTCGCTCCAGCCGTCATGGCCCTTGCACTGTTCCGCCAATGTGGCGGCGTCGGCGGTCGGGCTTGGCGCGGGCATGGCCATATTGGTGGCTGCGGGCGTGCAGGCGGCGAGGGCCAGCAGGACAGCAAGGGATGCTTTAGCGAACATAACTGGCTCCATTGGCGTCAAGGACGGCTCCGGTCATCGAGGGCGGGGCATCGAGCGCGCACCACCGCGCCATTTCGGCAATTTCCTGTGGTTCGGCAACGCGGCCCAGCGGAATATCGGCGAGCAAGGCGTCGCCGCCACGGCTCGCCAGATACTCCTCGGCCATGCCGGTCATCGTAAATCCCGGACAAATGGCGAAAGCGAGGATGTCCTGTGCGGCATAGCCACGCGCGATGGTTTTGGTCATCGCGACCATTCCGGCTTTGGATGCGGCATAGTGCCACTGGGTCGGGCCATCGCCGCGATAGGCGGCGCGGCTGGCGATATTGACGATGCGACCCGCGCCTTTGCGTTCCTGCCAATGCAGCACGGCAAGGCGGCATAATTCGGCGCTGGCGGTCAGGTTGATCTGAAGCGTGCGGTTCCAGCCGTCGCGCCATTCCGCATCGCTGTTCTCGATAGGATTGGGTTCGAATATGCCGGCATTGTTGATGAGGGTGTCGATTCGCCCGTCAAGGCGATCGAGACATTCCTGCCACAGCCGAACCGGAACAGCCGGATCGCCAAGGTCGCCGTCAGCACTGGACAGCGCGACAAGACGAATGTCGGGCGATTCCAGTGCAGAAGCAATGGCGGCCCCGATGCCGCGTGATGCGCCGGTGAGCAGGATATTCTTGGTCATGCCGCCCCGATTAGCGGCCTCGTGCGATGGTGGCTAGTTGCTGGCGTTAAATGGTTGGGACGGAACGGTAAATGACGGTCAGGCGACGCGCTTGCTGAACTGCCCCGCCGCTTCGCTGAGGTCGTGGAGGCGCTGGCCCATGGTGCCAAAGGCGTCGGTCAACGAGCTGATCTCGGTCGCCACAACGCCCGAATCGTTGCGGATGGCGGCAATGGTCGATGACATGCTGTCGGCGGCCAGCGCGGTTTCATCGACGGCGGCGGTAATCGAGGTGACGGTTTGCGCCTGCGCGTCCATCGCGTCGCGGATGCGCTCGGCTGAGGTCTGGACGTCGAGGACGGTCGACTGGATCGACTGGTTGGCCTGAACCGTGCCTTTGGTGGCGTGCTGGATTGCGGTGATCTTTCCGGCGATGTCGTCGGTGGCGCGGGCGGTTTCATTGGCGAGGTTTTTGACCTCTTGCGCGACAACGGCAAAACCGCGCCCCGCTTCGCCGGCGCGTGCAGCTTCGATGGTGGCGTTGAGGGCGAGCAGATTGGTCTGTCCCGCCACTTCGCGGATCAGGCCGAGAATCGATTCAATCGATTCGGCATGGCGCGACAGGGTTTCGGACATGGCGACGGCTTCCCCCGCCTGTTCCGACGCTTTGGTGGCAATATCGGCGGCGGCTTCGACTTCGCTGCGCGCGTCTTCGATCGCGCGGATCAGTCCGGCGGCGGTCGAGGCGGCTTCGCGCATGGCCATGGCCGATTGTTCGGATGCGGCGGCGACTTCGCTGGTTTTGGCGATCATGCCCTTGGCGGCCAGATCTGCCGAGGATGCCTGTTGGACAAGCTGTTGGCGGACCCCGTCGGTATCCTGAACCAGCGAGGCAATCGACTTGTTGAAATCACCGGCGAGTTGACGTCGTTCGCTCGACGCTGCGGCACGATTGAGCTTTTCGGAATAGGCCAGCATGATGTCGAATTCGAGCATGGCGAGCCGTTGGATGGCTCCGCCGAGCCGTCCCACCCGCGCCGGATCATCGGGACAGGCGGCAATGACATAATCCAGGGCCAGGCGATGACATTCGCATACGCATGACAGAACAGCGGCAATGGGGATGCCGACATAGAGCGACATATGGGCGTTCTGACAGGCAATGGTTGCGGCGGCCTGACCAGCGGCATCCGACAGTTTCAGGCTAATATGTTTGGCACTGCCCGCGATATAAGAGGTCAGCAAGGCACCGTCCGCCTTGCGATCATTGTCGGGCAGGGCGTTAAAAGCGGTCCAATAGGCCGTCGCCATTTCCACTTCGCGGCCTGCGATAATCCCGTGAATCTCTGCGGCATTGGCCGAAAGTTGGCCGTCGAGATCGTAAAAGGGGAAGCGGTCGGCCATTAAAACGGGGTCGACTTCCAGTCTGTGAATGGGATTTTCCTTCGCCACAATATTGTACCTTTGTTGCATACTTCGGCGCATGGTCGTTTGGCCCTGGGTGACCACGCGCAAACCGGGGACTGACCTATGGCCTACATCTGGTAAATGCGTCGTTAACCAGGTGCGAAAAATTCACGCCAAGACGTAACGACAACGCTATACAGTCGGGGGCATTCGCGGCTAATGGTTACACAGGAAACCAGTTGGAGAACCAAGCGTGATTATCGGCACCCCCACGGAAATCAAAAATCATGAATATCGGGTCGGCCTGACACCCGAAAGCGCGCGTGAGTTACACGCGCATGGCCATCAGGTGCTGGTGCAGGCGGGGGCTGGCGAAGGCATTGGCGCCCATGATGAACATTATGTCGAGGCAGGGGCCGAGATCGTCGCGACTGCCGCCGATATTTTTGCGCGTTGTGACATGGTGGTGAAGGTCAAGGAGCCGCAAACGGGCGAACGCCAGATGCTGCGCGACGGACAAATTCTATATACCTATCTGCATCTTGCCCCCGACCCCGACCAGACGCGCGACCTGATGGCGTCGGGCGCGACGTGCATTGCCTATGAAACGGTGACCGGCCCCTATGGCGGGCTGCCGCTGCTCAAGCCGATGAGCCAGGTGGCGGGGCGCATGTCGATTCAGGCCGGGGCGACGGCGCTGGAAAAGGCGCATGGCGGACGCGGCGTGCTGCTCGGCGGGGTTCCGGGCGTCGCGCCGGGCAAAGTGTGCATAATCGGCGGCGGCGTCGTCGGCTTTAATGCGGCACAAATGGCGGCGGGCCTTGGCGCCGATGTCACCATCCTCGACCGCGACCCCGAAGTGCTGGAACATGTCGGCACCTTTTTCGAGTCGCGCGCCAAAACCCGCTTTTCCAACCGCGCCAATCTGGCCGAATGTGTCGCCGATGCCGATCTGGTCATCGGCGCGGTGCTGATTCCGGGGGCCGAAGCACCCAAGCTGGTGACGCGCGCGATGTTGAGCACGATGCGCCCCGGATCGGTGTTGGTCGACGTTGCCATCGATCAGGGCGGCTGTTTTGAAACCAGCCATGCGACGACGCACGATGACCCGACTTATGTGGTCGACGGCATTGTTCATTATGCGGTGGCGAACATGCCGGGCGCGGTCGCGCGCACCAGCACCTATGCGCTCAACAATGTCACTTTGCCTCATGCGTTGCGCATTGCCGACCTAGGCTGGCAGGAAGCGATGCGCCGCGACGTGCATCTTTCGCACGGATTGAACGTTTGGAATGGAAAGGTGACGTTCGAAGCGGTATCGGAAGCCGTCGGCACCGATTATGTGCCGGTGGAACAAGCCTTGGCATAAGCCCGAAAGAGGAAACGCATGACCGAACCCGTCGCCAACGACCCTCTCCCCGAAGACGAATCCGAGAATGAAGTTTTGCGCGAAACGCGGCGGCTTCAACAGCAAAAGGACGCGGCTGCCAAAGCGGAGTCCAAGGATAAATCGGCCAAACGTCCGGTGAACTGGAAGACGGCGGCAGGGATCGGCATCGGTTCGGCAGCAGTGCTCGCTGCCCTGATTTACGCGAACCGCGACAAGGACTGAGTCATTGGTCTGGCGCGGTCGGTTCCGTGTTGTCCAATGTCCGGTTGCCCTTTTTTGACCTTTTGCGTCGCCAATAAGGCGCTAAGCAATTGCATATCGTGGCTATCGCGTTAAACCGGCCCATCGGTTCAGCAGACCATTTTTAGGGGAAGCCACCATGGCTGGCACGGACAAGAGCGCACGGCCGCTCTCTCCACATTTGCAAATTTATAAATGGGGGCCGGCAATGCTGGTCTCTATTCTCCATCGCGCGAGCGGTGACGGGCTGGCGATTGTCGGCGCGTCGATGTTCCTGTGGTGGCTGGGTGCTTTGGCGGCTGGGCCTGATGCCTATGCCGCCTTTATTGCCTGTGTCTGGCACGATCCGGCGGGCGGGACCTTTCATATGGTCACCAACATCCTCGGCAAAGTGGTGCTGATCGGGCTGACCTGGGCCTTTTTCCAGCACATGTTCTCCGGCATCCGTCATTTTGTTCTGGATACCGGCGCGGGATATGAGCTGAAGCAGAACAAGCTGTGGTCGATCATCGTCGTTCTGGCTGGTTTGTTCGCCACGGCGGCGGTCTGGCTCTCAATTTTTGCGGGGATGCTCAATGGGTAACGGGACCAGACTCGGACAGGTGCGCGGACTGGGGTCGGCGCGCCACGGATCGCAACATTGGCTGCAACAGCGGCTGACCGCGCTGGGCAATTTGCTGCTCGTCACCTGGTTTGTCGTGTCGTTGCTGCGCCTGCCGCTGACCGAGCATAGCGAAGTTGCGATGTGGGCCTCGACGCCGATGGTCGCGCTGGGGTTGATGTTGCTTGTGGTCAGCGTCTTTTGGCATTTGCGATTGGGATTGCAGGTGCTGATCGAAGATTATGTCCATGGCGAAACGCCGCGCATCCTGTCGCTCGTCATCTTGAATTTCTATGCCATCGCGGGGGCGGCCTATGGCCTGTTCACAATCGCACGCATGGCCTTTGCCGGGGGTGCCGGGGCATGACCGAAGCCTATAAGATTATCGACCATGTCTATGACACTGTCGTCGTCGGTGCGGGCGGCTCCGGCCTGCGCGCCACGATGGGCTCTGCCGAAGCTGGCCTTCGGACCGCGTGCATCACCAAAGTCTTTCCGACGCGCAGCCACACGGTTGCGGCGCAAGGCGGTATTGCCGCGAGTCTGGGAAACAACAGCCCCGATCACTGGCAATGGCATATGTATGACACCGTCAAGGGGTCCGACTGGCTGGGCGATCAGGACGCGATCGAATATATGGTGCGCGAAGCACCGCAGGCGGTTTACGAACTGGAACATGCTGGCGTGCCGTTCAGCCGCAACGCCGATGGCACCATTTATCAGCGCCCCTTTGGCGGCCATATGCAAAATATGGGCGAAGGTCCGCCGGTCCAACGAACGGCGGCTGCGGCCGACCGCACCGGCCACGCCATGTTGCACGCGCTCTATCAACAGAGCCTGAAATATGACGCCGACTTCTTTATCGAATATTTCGCGCTCGACCTGATTATGGAAAATGGCGTGTGCCGCGGTGTGATTGCGCTGTGTCTGGAGGATGGCAGCATTCACCGGTTCCGCAGCCAGGCCGTGGTGCTGGCGACCGGCGGCTATGGCCGCTGCTTCTTCACCGCAACCTCGGCGCATACCTGCACCGGCGATGGCGGTGGCATGGTGCTGCGCGCCGGTTTGCCGCTTCAGGATATGGAGTTTGTCCAGTTCCACCCGACCGGCATTTACGGTGCGGGCGTGCTGATTACCGAAGGCGCACGCGGCGAGGGTGGCTACCTTACCAACAGCGAGGGCGAGCGCTTTATGGAGCGGTACGCGCCAAGCGCCAAGGATCTGGCGTCGCGCGATGTCGTTTCCCGCTCGATGGCGCTCGAAATGCGCGAAGGGCGCGGCGTCGGTCCCGACGGTGACTATATCTATCTCCACCTCGACCATATCGACCCCAAGGTTCTCGCCGAGCGATTGCCGGGGATTACCGAGAGCGGCAAGGTGTTCGCAGGCGTCGACCTGACGCGCCAACCTTTGCCGGTCACGCCGACGGTCCACTATAATATGGGCGGTATTCCGACCAATTATCATGGCGAAGTCGTCACCATCCGTGATGGCGACCCCGATGCCGTGGTTCCGGGCTTGTTCGCGGTCGGCGAGGCCGCTTGCGTGTCGGTACATGGTGCCAACCGTCTGGGATCGAACAGCCTGATCGATCTGGTCGTCTTTGGCCGCGCCGCCGGACATCGGCTACGCGAAACGGTTAAATCCGGCGCCAAGCAGGATGCGCTACCCAAGGATAGCGCCGATCTGGCGCTCGGCCGCCTCGACCATTTCCGCCATGCCAGCGGCGGTTCACCGACGGCGGAAATCCGCGTCGAGATGCAAAAGAATATGCAAAAGCATTGTGCCGTGTTCCGCAATGACGAATTGATGGCCGAAGGCGTCAAGCAACTGACCGCTACCTATGCCCGGATGCAGGATGTTGGCGTGACCGACCGCAGCCTGATCTGGAACACCGATCTTGTTGAAACGATGGAACTCGACAATCTGATCGCACAGGCGACGGTGACGCTGCATGGCGCCTATAACCGCAAGGAAAGCCGCGGCGCCCACGCGCATGAGGATTTTAAGGACCGCGACGACAAGAACTGGATGAAGCACACCGCAGCCTGGTTCGACGGTTGGGGGGGCAAGAGCGGCAAGGTGACCATCGATTACCGTCCGGTCCACGAATATACGCTGTCCGACGATGTCAGTTATATCGAACCGAAAGCGCGGGTGTATTGAGGTAAGGTTTTCGGTAGTGGACTGCTGTTAGAACCACTCACCGATCGGACTGATTTCAGAGAAGGGTGTGTCGACCTTTTGACCCATCACCCATAGTTTTTGACAGGCGATGGCAAAAAACATCAGCGCGATTGTCCAGACGATGATCGTCTTGATGACCTGCCACCGATGCGCCTCATAGGCGGCTTTCGCACGGGCCTTATGGTCGATACCCAGATCGCCTTCGAATTCCGCAACCAGCTGCGCACGCCGGGTGCGCGAAATGTAGCCGATTCCTGCGGCACTTTCTTTTGAAGGTGAGCGACGCTTCGCCATAAATTTGCCTTGCGCGATAAAATATCCGACGTTCGAATATAGCGCGCAGCCCCTGATAAAGGGTTAACCCTGACTAATGTCGAATTTAGGCCTTATCCACGCCGACGACCTTGTTGCGGTTCGTGGCCCCTTGAAGAAGGCTCAAAGCAGAGCGCGGTCGAGCCAGCGCCGCCGCCAGCAGCCGCAGAACCGCGTCATTGGCCTGTCCGTCCGCGGGCGGTGCAGTGACGCGGGCTTGCACTATGCCGTCCTTCAATCGCACTTCATCTCGCCTTGCCCCTGGCGCCACCCGCACCGACAGGCGGCCTGATGCCGTCACTAGGCCGCGCAGAGTTGCTGTTAGTTCAGGGTCGGGTCGATATTTCAGATGGTGATGACCAGTTTGCCGACGGCGGTACGGTCGCCGAGCTTGGCAATCGCCTTGCCCCCATCGGCGAGGGCAAAGGTTTCCGTAACCTTGGGTGCAATCTTGCCCTGTCCCCAAAGCTGGAACAGGCGCGCGATATTGGCGCGGTTGCGCTCCGGCTCGCGCGCCGCAAAAGCTCCCCAGAAAACACCCGCCACATCGCAGCTTTTGAGCAGGGTCAGGTTGAGCGGCAGGCGCGGGATGCCGGCGGGAAAGCCAACCACCAGATAGCGACCCTCCCATGCAATCGAGCGCAACGCAGGCTCGCAATAATCGCCGCCGACGGCGTCGTAAATGACATCGGCGCCTTTGGGTCCGACGGCCTCTTTGAACCGGCTGGCAAGCGCCTTGGACTCGTCCTTGTCGAACGGCGCATGACCATAGATGACGACATCGTCGGCCCCGGCGTCACGGGCAATTTGCCCCTTGGCCTCGCTCGATACACCCGCAATGACGCGGGCGCCCATTGCTTTACCCAATTCGACCGCCGCAATGCCGACGCCGCCCGATGCGCCAAGGACAAGCAAGGTTTCGCCCTGTTTCAGATGGCCGCGATCGGCGAGGGCGTGGATGCTGGTGCCATAGGTCATCAACAGCGACGCGCCCTCGGCAAAACTGTGCGCTTCGGGGAGGTGATATGTGTTGTTGACGCCGACCGCGATGGCCTCTGCCATGCCGGCGTTGCCACAACCGGCAATGACGCGGTCACCGACCTTGAATTCGGTTACGCCTTCGCCAAGCTCTGCGACTATACCCGCGACTTCGCCGCCGGGGGCAAAGGGACGCTCGGGTTTGAACTGATATTTATCCTCGATAATTAGCACATCGGGATAGTTGACCGCGCAAGCCGCAATATCGATGACAATCTGACCCGGTCCGGCGGTGGGACGCGGCAATTCACCCAGTTCGAGCGTTTCGGGTCCGCCGGTGGCGCGCGACAACAGGGCTTTCATCTTAGTCTCCTAGTGTGGGTTGAGGGACCCGACCGTGGCCGATCCCTGTTCAGGCAACACCATGCAGCCATGGTTGGTTGCTGGCAATGCGTGCTTCGTGCGTACCTATCGCTTTGTCGCTTTTTTCAGTGAGGGCGATTTCATCGAGTCCGGCAAGCAGGCACATTTTGCGAAACGGATCGATCTCGAACGTAAAACGGTCCTGAAACTGCGTTGTGACGGTCTGCTGTTCCAGATCGACATGGATGGGATCGCTGTTTGCGACCTCCATCAACCGGTCGATGGAGGCTTGCGGCAGCACGACCGGCAGGATGCCGTTTTTGACCGCATTGCCCGAAAATATGTCCGAAAAGCTTGGCGCGATGACGACGCGGATTCCTCGGTCGAGCAAGGCCCAGGCGGCATGTTCGCGGCTGGATCCGCATCCGAAATTTTCACCCGCGATCAGGACCGGCGCGTCGGCAAATTCGGGCTGGTCGAAAATATTGCCGGATTCGGCACGGATCGTCTCAAACGCCCCTCGCCCCATACCCTCGCGGCTGATGGTTTTGAGCCAGTGCGCGGGTATGATGACGTCGGTGTCGACATTTTTGAGCCCGAACGGAATCGCGCGGCCTTCTATGGTGGTGATCGGGGTCATGACGTCAACTCCCGCACATCGGTGAGTTTGCCGGTGACCGCTGCTGCTGCTGCCATTGCGGGGCTGAGCAGATGGGTTCGCGCGCCGGGGCCTTGGCGGCCGACGAAATTGCGGTTGCTGGTGCTGGCGCAGCGTTCGCCGGGGGGCACCTTGTCGGGATTCATCCCCAGACAGGCCGAACAGCCGGGTTCGCGCCACTCAAGGCCTGCGTCGATAAAGATGCGGTCCAGACCCTCGGCCTCGGCCTGTGCTTTGACGAGGCCGCTGCCGGGGACGACGATGGCCCATTTGACGCCTTCGGCCTTGTGTCGTCCTTTGAGCACGGCGGCGGCGGCGCGCATATCCTCTATCCGGCTGTTGGTGCAGCTGCCGATAAAGATATTCTCGACCGTCACATCCTGCATCCGCGTGCCGGGGGTCAGGCCCATATAGGCGAGGCTTTTGGCGGCAGCGGCCTGTTTGGACGGATCGGCAAAGCTGGCCGGATCGGGAACGACGCCGGTGATCGGCACCACATCCTCGGGGCTGGTGCCCCAGGTGACGCTGGGCGCAATGTCGGCGGCGTTGATGGTAACACGCTTGTCATAGGTGGCGCCGGGATCGGTGGCGAGGCTGCGCCAATAGGCGAGCGCCGCGTCCCATGCCTCACCCTTGGGCGCCATGGGTCGGCCCTTCAGATAGGCAAAGGTCACATCATCGGGCGCGATAAGGCCCGCGCGCGCGCCGCCCTCGATCGCCATATTGCTGACCGTCAGCCGCCCCTCGATGCTCAGCGCGCGAATGGCGCTGCCGGTATATTCGATGACATGGCCCGAACCGCCCGCCGCGCCGATGGTGCCGGTGATGTGCAGGATGATGTCCTTGGCGGTGACGCCCGGACCGACGTCGCCCTCGACGCAGACTTCCATCGTCTTGGCAGGTTGCAGCAACAGGGTCTGGGTCGCGAGCACATGCTCGACCTCGCTGGTGCCGATGCCGAAGGCCAGCGCGCCGATGCCGCCATGGCAAGCGGTGTGGCTGTCGCCGCAGACGATGGTGGTGCCGGGCAGCGAAAAGCCCTGTTCGGGTCCGACGACATGGACGATGCCCTGTTCGGCGGCGGTCGCGTCGATATAGCGGATGCCGAATGCGGGGGCGTTGGCCTCCAGGGCCGCAAGCTGTGCCGCACTTTGGGCGTCTGCAATCGGAACCTTATTGCCTGCGGCGTCGAGGCGCGGCGTGGTGGGCAGATTATGGTCGGGGACCGCCAGTGTCAGGTCGGGCCGCCGCACGGTGCGCCCGCTGGCACGCAGTCCGTCAAAGGCCTGTGGGCTGGTGACTTCATGGACAAGGTGGCGATCAATATAGACGATGCAGGTGCCATCATCGCGGCGCTCGACAACATGCGCGTCCCAGATTTTCTCATAAAGTGTGCGGGGTTTGGTCATGCGGTTCACTTAGCCCTACTCGACAACATTGCAAGCGAGTGGCGATAAAAAACGCAATTATCGGTCGCAGGTGAGCGCTGCTTCGTTGAGGCGAGGAGCCTTTGTAGCGGCGGCAAGATAGTCTATATCGCTCGCATGTCCTCGCTCGCCATCCTGTTGCTGATTTTGGTCACCATCGTTGCGATGGAGGGGGTCGCGTGGGCGAGCCACAAATATATCATGCACGGCTTTGGCTGGGGATGGCATCGTGACCATCATGAGCCGCACGACAAACGGCTAGAGAAAAATGACCAGTTCGCTTTGGTCGGTGCCGCGATGAGCATTTCGATGTTTGCGCTGGGCAGTCCGATGATTTTGGGCGCGCGCGCGTGGGAGCCCGCGACGTGGATCGGGCTGGGCATCCTGTTTTACGGTATCATTTACACGCTCGTCCACGACGGGCTGGTCCATCAGCGCTATTTTCGCTGGGTGCCGAGGCGCGGCTATGCCAAGCGGCTGGTGCAGGCGCACAAGCTGCACCATGCGACTCTGGGCAAAGAAGGCGGCGTCAGTTTCGGTTTCGTGTTCGCGCGCGATCCGGCGAAACTGAAGGCAGAGCTGAAGCTGCAGCGCGAGGCGGGGGTTGCCGTGGTGCGCGATGCGTTGACGGACTAGCGCGTTCTATAATCGGCGGTGATGGCCCCGCAGGCGCGCAATTCTTCTTCATGGGCTGCTTCGCGCCAGCTTTCGGCGAGGGCCTGCTCTTCCCAGTCGAGCATCGCCGGATGGGCGATCATGGCGGCGACCCATTTTGCACCAGCCGGGCCGACATCCAGACCATAAGTGCGGACGCGAAAAGCGACGGGGGCGTAGAAGGCATCGACCGCGCCGAAATTCTTGCCCGCGAGCCATGGCCCGCCAAATCGATCCAATCCCTCTGCCCATAATTCGTTCAGACGTGCAAGATTGGCCTTGAGGCCGTCGGACATTGGCCCCGGCGTGGCGCGCACGCCGACGTTCATCGTGCATTCGTTGCGTAACGGGCCAAAGCCGCTGTGCATCTCGCACGTTGCGGCTTGCGCCCAAGCGCGGGCGTCAGGCTCAATCGGCCAGACGCCGTCGTGCCGGTCAGCAAGATAGAGAGTGATTCCCAATGAATCCCAGATCGTGCGGCCTTCATGGATCAGGGCGGGCACTTGACCGGTCGGAGAAAAACTGCGGAAGGCGTCGTAATTTTGGGGTGCAGCGAACGGCTCGATCCGGTCTTCAAAACCAATGTCGAGCGCGGTCATCAGCACCCATGGGCGCAATGACCAGCTGGAATAATTGCGGTTGGCGGTGATCAGCTCGTACAACTTATTTCCTCCCGTGGCGCGACGATAGGCGACATGTAATTTGGATCGTGCGCGAAGGGCAGTGCTGCGCCGTCGGCCAACGCGGTCAGCACGCTAGCGAAATCGGTCTTGGCCCGCCAGCCCAGCCGCCGTTCGGCGCTCGACGGATCATATATGCGCTCGATGCGCTCGGGGAGCACCCAGCCGCGCGCAGCATAGAGCGCCACAGCCTGCGGATAATGGCGCGCGATCACCGCGCGCGCGTTGCGGGCGAGTTCTTCCACCTCGTCGCGTTTGAACGGTGGCGGCGCCGACAAGATGAAGGTGTCGCAGCCAATATCGGGCGTATGTTCGAGTGCCGCCAGATGCGCCGCCGCGGCATCCTCGACCGTCAGGCGGCGGTTCAGCAATTCATTGGCCTTGAGGTTCAGCCCGCTCGGTACCGCCAGCGTATCGTCATCCTCGGGAAAGAAACGCCCAGTGCGCAGGATCGCGACATTGATGCCATGCTCGCGGTGGACCAGTCGACATGCCTGTTCGGCGGCGAGTTTGGTGATGCCATAGATATTGCGCGGCACCAGCGGTCCGAAATCCTCGTCCATCCACCACGCACCTGCTTCACCGGCACCAGCGCGCACATCGTCGCGGACCATCAGCGAGGTCGTCGAGGTGAACAGGAAGCGGTCATTGCCCGCCGCGACCGCCGCTTCGATCAGGTTGAGCGTGCCGCTGATATTGACGTCGACAAAGGCCTGGCGAGAGTAGCGAACGATGTCGGGCTTGTGCAGTGCGCCGCCATGGATGACGGCGTCGATGCCATATTCGCCCATCGTCCTGTCGATCAGTGCGCGGTCGGCTACGGTCCCGATTACCTGCGTATATGCACCGGGCACGACGTCGAGTCCGGTGACGACATGGCCGTTTTCACTGAGTAGCGGAGCGAGCGTGCGCCCAAGCCAGCCCGACGAACCGGTCAGTAGCACGCGCATCGATGATTCTCCTGCCAGCCGTCGACGCGCGCCTGATACACAGGCAGCGAATAGCGGGGCAAGCCAATTACCTTTTCGTATCCACTACAACCGGGGCGACTCTGGAGATGTTTTTCAGGGTCGGCAGCTCGCTTGCGTCGAGCCAGCGGGTGTCTTTGCGTTTGTGATAGCTGTCGATTGCCGCGAAAGGGATGCGAAAGGGGAATCCCCAATCGCTGTTCCACAGGGCAACGACGCCCGTTCGCGTGGCGGGTTCGAAAATCATTGTCGAGCGATAGCCCGAAACCGCACCCGAATGGCCTTCAAGCCGGAGGCCGCCGTAGGTAAAACTGCGCCAGCCAAGGCCATAGTCGGCATCGCTAATGGCCCCGCGCAAGGCCCCGCCATAAAGGCGCGCCGTGCCGACACGAGGACGGTGGGCAATCTGTAGCACCGGTTCCGGCAGCACATCGGGGCGCGTGCCCATCATCGCCTGCATCCATTTGGCGAAATCGACGATATCGCTCTCGACTCCGGCGGCGGCGGGAATGCGCCAATAGGCTTCCTTCACCGGAAGCACTTGGTGTTGACCGTGCGGCCTCGCCCAATCTTTGGCTTCCGTCAGCCGCTCCATCCCATATCCCGCGCTGACCATGCCGAGCGGACGGAATAAGCGGCTCTCGACAGCGTCGGAGAAGGACTCTTTCGCGGCATCGGCCAATATCTCGCTGGCGGCGTCGAAAGCGATATTCTGATAGGTGTGGCAGGTACCGGGTTCGCATTGCAGCGGTGCACCGGCAAGGCTGACCCGCAACGACGCAGGGTCCTGTCCGTGCTCCAGCTTTTCGTCATAGGCGTTTTTGGTCAGGCCGGTGCGCTGGGCTAGCAGGTCCGCGACCGTGAGTCGTGTTTCGGCACCGCCGGGCAGGCGCAGTGTCGTGCGCCAGTTGCTGACCGGACGATCGAGGTCGATGGTGCCATCCTCGGCCAGCGCAGCCGCGAACGCACCCGTTGCGGTTTTGGAAACCGAGGCCCAGCGGAACAGCGTGTACGGCGTGACCGGCACGCCGGTCGATGCATCGGCGACGCCATAAGTGCCGACGAAACGCAATTCGCCGTCTTCGACCACCGCCACCGCCAGCCCCGCCATTTCGGGCCGCTGCGAAAGGTCGGTCAACTGCCGGTCGAGCGCGCGATAGTCGATCCGACCGCGCCATTGGGCGGGCGTGTCGGGCAGCTTTTCGGCGGCCTTGATCGGGATCGCTACGCTGGCAAGGGGGTGTTCGCCGCCAAAGGCGTGATGACCTAACCAGCCAATCAATCCCAGCGCGACGATTGCGACCAGAAAGGCAAAAAGCCGCTGCATTATATTGTGTTTAGACTGCGACCTCATATTCAGCCGACGTTTTGGCCGCGACTTCCTCTGCTGTCACGCCGGGCGCCAGTTCGATCAGCTTGAACGGGCTGGCATGATCGGGGCGTTTGAACACGGCCAGATCGGTGATAATCATATCGACGACATTCTTGCCCGTCAGCGGCAGCGTGCACGCGGGAATGAACTTGGGATCGCCATGTTTGGACGTGTGCTCCATCGCGACGATGATCTTTTTGACACCGGCGACCAGATCCATCGCACCGCCCATGCCCTTGATCATCTTGCCGGGGATCATCCAGTTGGCGATATCGCCATTTTCGGCGACTTCCATCGCGCCCAGCACGGTGAGGTCGATATGGCCGCCACGGATCATTGCAAAGCTGTCCGACGAGCTGAAATAGGCCGATTGCGGCAGCTCGCTGATCGTCTGTTTGCCCGCATTGATCAGATCGGGATCTTCGTCGCCAGCAAAGGGGAAGGGGCCGATGCCGAGCATACCATTTTCGGATTGGAGCGTGACTTCCATCCCGTCGGGGATATGGTTCGCCACGAGCGTCGGAATGCCGATGCCCAGATTGACATAATAGCCGTCTTGCAGTTCTTGCGCGGCGCGGGCCGCCATTTGATCGCGGGTCCAGCTCATGGATGCGGCTCCCATTTGTTCGCGTTGGAGAAAATATCGTCCCAGTCCAGTTTTTGCCACGGACCATAAACGGCGTTGGGCAACAGGAACCATCCGCTGTCCCAAAGGGCGCTGGCGGCCGGACCCGTGGCGAGGGCGGTGCGGGCCGCGCCCGACAGGCTCTTGTCATTGAATTGCTGACTGAAATCACCGAGCTGGTCGCCCGCGAGCGCAATCACGCAAAAGCGCGACGCGATGGTGGTGCGGCGCGGGTCCTTGCTCGAACCACCGGCATCGTCGCCCATCAGGAACAGCGTCTCGCCATGTTTGAACTCGCCGAGGCCCGCGGCGCGCAGCGTATCTTCGCTGCCTTTCGCATTGGCGGCGCTGCGGTTGGTGTTGGCGATGACGGTGATGCCCGCCGCGCGCAACTTGTTCACCATTTCGACCGCGCCGGGCATGGCCACTGCTTTGCCCGCGCCGGTTTTTTCCCATTGGTCCCAGACCTTGGGATCAAAGCTGGTGCCCTGTTCCGCAAAGTAGCGCATCGCGCCGAGGTTCCAGACGAGGGTTTCGTCGGCATCGAATACCGCGGCAAAGGGCTTGTCGCCGCAAGATTCAAACTGGGGATTGTCCATGGTCGCGCCGGGGGCGAGGACGACGCTGCTTTCCGGACGCTGTTGGGCGCGCGCAACAGCATAGCTGGCCAGTCGGGCATAAGTCTGGCGGACTAGCGCCGCCGCTTCGGCCGAACCATAAAGATATTGCAGCGGCACCGGCGGTGTGGCGGTTGCGGTTGGTGGCGGTGGAGCGGCGGGCACGGGCGGGGTGGTTGTGGCGCAGCCCGCGAGTAGCAGGCTGAGCGCAGTCGCGGCGCCGCGCATCAGGCGTCTTCCCGTTCGCGCACCGTCCTGAACTCGATCCGCTTGTCATAAGGCGCGCCGACGATCAGCCGTTTGACGTAAATGCCGGGCAGGTGGATGCAGTCGGGGTCGAGGCTGCCGACGGGGACGATTTCTTCGACCTCGGCGACACAGATTTTGGCGGCGGTCGCCATCGGCTGGTTGAAATTGCGTGCGGTCTTGCGAAAGATCAGATTACCGCTTTCATCGGCTTTCCAGCCCTTGATGATCGCCAGATCGGCAAAGATGCCGCGTTCGAGGATATAATCCTGTCCGTCGAAATTTTTGACCTCTTTGCCCTCGGCCACTGCCGTGCCGACACCGGTTTTGGTATAAAAGCCGGGAATGCCCGCGCCGCCCGCGCGGCAGCGTTCGGCGAGTGTGCCCTGAGGGCAGAATTCGACTTCGAGCTCGCCCGCAAGATATTGGCGCTCGAACTCCTTATTCTCACCGACATAGCTGCTGATCATCTTTTTGACCTGCTTGGTGCGGAGCAATTTGCCGAGGCCTTCACCATCGATACCGGCGTTGTTGCTGGCGATGGTGAGGTCTTTGGTGCCCGCATCGCGAATCGCGTCGATCAACCGTTCGGGGATGCCGCACAGGCCAAAGCCGCCCGCGCAAATATGCATACCGTCGAACAATAGACCGTCGAGTGCCGTAGCGGCATCAGAGTAGCTTTTCTTCATGGGTGGGAGAACTCCAGCGAAAGAATCTGTCCGAGCTCCTTAAGCGCCTGATCGCCACTTGTCACCTTGATCGCCCGCATCCCCAATTGAGCCGCCGGTTTACAGTTGATGCCCAGATCGTCGAGATAGACGCAGGCGGCGGGGGACAGGTTCAGTGCGTCGCACATCATCTGATAAATGCGCGGGTCGGGCTTGCGCACGCCGACTTTGCTCGATTCGATAATATGGTCGAAGCGCGTCATGATGGCGGCGACTTCGGCGGCCTTTGTCTCGGTTTGCGCCATTCCGGCGCCTTTGCCCGACGGCACATTGTTGGTGATGCAGCCAAGGGTAAAGCCGCGCGCTTTCAGCGTATCAAGCGCCGCGACCATTGCCGGACGCACTGCGCCCGCCAGCACATCGAGCACCGCCTGTCCTTCCAGTTCCTGCCCAAGCGCGCGGGCTTCGTCGGCAAAGAGTGCGTCGAATGCGGCGGAGTCGATTTCGGCGCGTTCGAATTTGGCCCAGGCATTGTCGTCGGGATCGGCGCTGTTGACGCGGCGGACAAAATCATGCGGCAATCCGCGCTCCGCCTCCAGCCGGTTGAACGCTTCAAAGGGCGACGAGGTGATGACCCCGCCGAAATCGAAAATCACGGCGCTGATGGTCATGGAATGACGACAATCCCCGCCTTGGGATCAGCCTTGCCCGACAGCATTTCCTGATAGGCTGCCAGCGCCGCGTCGCCGCCGCTGCGCTTGTCGATGGTGGCAAGACGCGGCGCGATTTCCATAAAGCCGAGCCAAGCGGACGCAATTTTCTGCCCGAAGGCCGCCCCGCCCCAGTCGGCGATGCGTTTCTGGCTGCGGCCCGGCGCGAAAAAGCCCTGACGGTCGGGACCGGGGAGCGCGGCCTGTTCGCTGTCGGCGTCCCAATGCGATTTGCCGACGACGATCGAGGCTTTGAGTGCGTCGCCGAAATGAGTGTGGACCGCGCGCGTCACCGCGCCATTGCCCGCCATATCGACCAAAGCCGATGACTTGTGGGCATCAAGCGCGGCGATTTCGTCATAAGCGATGACGCGGTCATAGATATTCTGCGCCGCCAGCGCCTCGACATTGGCCTTGCTGGTCAGCCCGATGGTCCGGGGCCGATTTCCCGCCCGTTGCTGGACCGAATAGCAGAGCCCGATGGCGGTTTTGCTCGACGCGCTGGCGATCAAGATTTGCTCGACGCCATAATCACTTTCATCCTCAAACTGGTCGGCAATCAGCCAGCCGGTGAGGAATAGCGGGCGGAAAACCGGCCAATAATCATGGTCGGCGGCACGATAGTCGCCCAGCGCCTCGATCCGTTGATATTGATTATAGATGGGCGGCAATGTGGTGCGGCGCGGGGTGATGTCGGTGAAGCCATGCGGTCCGATGTTGCCCGGAACGAGGACGGCGTGGCTGGCCATCGGATAATAGCCATAGAAACGGTCGCCCACCGCGACCCCGTCGACCGCGCTTTCGGTGACGGTGGCAAAACCCCAGACGGGCAGGCGACCCGGCGCATCGCCTTCGCTAAAGAAATCCCAATAGCCTTGGTCATTGCCGAACAGTCCCGCCGGTTTGCCGAACACCGCATAGGTGATGTTGTTCGCGGTCATCGCATAGCTGTCGATCACGACGCGGATCGTGCCCGATTCTAGCGGCGCGGCGGCTTCCTCCACCAACTTGGCGTCAGCGATATTGTCGCGGTCGATGTCGATGGCCCAGGGGGAGTTGGTCATCATTTTTCCTTTAATATTGCAGGGTCAGCCCGGGACGGCTCCAGCGGGTTTTTACCAGTCGACCGGTGCCGGACAGGGTCAGATAGGCATCGCGCATATCGTCGCCGCCAAAGGCGATGTTGGTGGTGAAAATATCGTCGGTCGATACGAATTCCACCAGATCGCCGTCGGGAGAAATACAGCTGATCCCGCATTCGCCAATCGTCGCGACCGCCACATTGCCACAGTCTTCCATCGCCAGACTGTCGAAAAATTTATAGCCGGCGGGGCGATACACAGGGATGCCGGGTCCGCCGGGGCCAGCATCGGGCGCGACCTTGCCCGGCGCGGTGATGTTAAACTTCATCAGGCGGCAGGTGTAGGTTTCGGCGGCAAACAACGTCTTGCCATCGGGCGACAGGCCGACGCCGTTGGGATTATTCGACGGAAAGATGACTTCCTCGATAAAACTGCCGTCGGCCTTGGCATAGAAAATGCCGACAATGTCATGGCTGCGTTTGGCATAATCGACCTTGCCATGGTCGGTGAACCAGAAACCGCCATGCGCGTCAAAAACGATGTCGTTGGGGCCGCGCAGATTGATGCCATGGTCGCCCGATTGATACAGGACCTCGACCGCGCCGGTGTCGATGTCGATGCGTTCGATGCGTCCGCCGGAATAATCGTCGGCAATGCCGTGCGGGGTCAAATAACCGCCCTCTTCGGCCCAATTAAAGCCGCCATTGTTGCAGCAATAGAGTTTTCCATCGGGTCCGATAGCGAGTCCATTGGGGCCGCCGCCGGGCTTTGCCACCACTTGCTTGCGGCCATCGGGCCAGCAGCGCGTGATCCGCCCCGCCGCAATTTCCGTTACGACAATGCTGCCATCGGGCATCACCACAGGCGCTTCGGGGAAACGCAGTCCGTCCGCGATCAATTCCATCATGTCCCTAATCTCCCCGCAAGTTCCTGTGTATGGCCCGCACGCTGCCAGTGTCATGGTGTGAATTCAAGGCTGCTTGACCGAGGGCGTGTTCGGGTGCCACGTGCGGATGATGACAAAAATAGCCTGTTCCGCGAGTCTCGTTTTCAACCCCCGGACAGGAGTGGCTCGATGATCTTGAAATCAGCCGAAGCCCCGCGCGGCATGGGCACATGGGCCACTCTGGCGCTGGTCATGGGCAGCATGATCGGGTCGGGTGTGTTCCTTTTACCTGCCAGTCTTGCGCCGCTGGGCTGGAATTCGGTGTTTGGCTGGTTGATTACGGTCGCTGGATCGCTGTGCTTGGCCGCGATATTCGCGCGGCTGGCAGGTGCCATGCCAGAAGCCGGAGGCCCCTATGTTTTTACGCAGTCGGCTTTTGGTAATGGCCCGGCCTTTGCCGTTGCCTGGGCCTATTGGATATCGATGTGGATGGGCAATGCCGCGATTGCGACAGCGGGGGTCAGCTATCTCAGCCGCCTGTTTCCGGCGCTTACCGCGCCCGGCGTGGCGGTGGCGACGACTATTGCCTTTGTCTGGTTGTTCACCCTCATCAATCTGCGCGGGGCAAGGGTGGCGGGGCGCCTCCAACTGGTCGCAACCTTGTTAAAGATCATCCCGCTGGTTGCGATTATCCTGCTGGCGCTGTGGATTTTGGGAACCCAGGGCACCACCACCATTGCGCCATTCCATACCGCTGACATTCGGATATCTTCGATCGCCGCCGCAACGACGCTGACGCTATGGGCGATGCTGGGGTTGGAGGCGGCCACTGTTCCCGCCGATAAGGTCATCGACCCGGAACGCACGATCCCGCGCGCGACGATGCTGGGAACGGGCGGCGCGGGGCTGATCTATATCTTCGTCTGTTCAGCAGTGGTGCTGATGCTTCCCACCGCCACGCTGAGTGTGTCCGAAGCGCCTTTTGCCGATTTCTTTGACCGTTTCTGGGGCGTCAATGCAGGGCTTGTGATTGCGGCATTCGGCGCAATCAGCGCCCTTGGTGCCCTGAATGGCTGGATCATGTGTCAGGCCGAACTGCCCGCCGTGCTGGCGCGCGACGGCCTGTTCCCACGCTGGCTGGCGGGCAAGGATGCCAAGGGCGTGCCGGTCAACGCCCATATATTGTCGACCGGCGTCCTCACGGCCGTCTTGTTGCTCAATATGTCGAAAACGACGTCCGAGATGTTTGAATTCCTGATCCTGATAACGACGTCGGTCATATTGGTGGTCTATGTTGGATGCGCGCTGTCGGCGGGCTGGTTGATGCGGCGCGGCACCCTGACGCGAAGTGCCGGCTTTGGCCTGACGGTCGCGGGAGGGCTGATCTATGGGTGCTGGACATTGATCGGGGCGGGCGCCGAGGCGCTTGGCTGGGCCGCCGTGCTGTTGGTTGCCGGGGTTCCCATCTACCTCGTGATGAGAAGAACCCCCGCATGACCGTTCGCCCGCTCTTTGTGACCAATTTCTGGGAGGCCGATGTCGGCGACGCAGACCTGCTCGCAGAACTGGAGCAAAGCTGTTTCCTGCTGGCCGAAGAGGATGTGGCGGGGCGGCGTTGGTCGCGCGACCATGGCTATAAGGGCTATACCAGCTACGCCAGCCTGTCCGACCTGCCGCAGCGCGACCCTGCCTTTGCCGACCTGAAGCGCCTGCTCGACAGGCAGGTGAAGGGTTTTGCTGCCGCTTGCCATTTCGATCTGGCCAAGCCGCTGCGACTCGACAGCTTGTGGGTCAACGTTTTGAAACCCGGCGGCACCCACAGCGGGCATATCCATCCGCACAGCATTGTGTCGGGGACTTTTTACGTTGCGGTTCCGCCCGGTTCTGGCGCGCTCAAGCTGGAGGATCCGCGTCTGGCGATGATGATGGCCGCGCCGCAGCGAACCGACGATGCGCCCGAGGAGCTTCGCCCCTTTGTCTATGCCGAACCCGCGGCGGGGCGTGTGTTTTTGTGGGAAAGCTGGCTGCGGCACGAGGTGGTTCCGCATAAGGGCAAGGGCGAGCGGATCAGTATCAGCTTTAATTACAGCTGAGCGCGCCTATATCGGGGTCATCGTTACAGATGAAACCAAAGGATCCCTCCATGACTGCAACCACCGCCACCTATGATGCCGACCTGAAATTGTTCATCAACGGCGCGTGGCGGAGCGGGGAGGGGCGCGATGTGGCGCCTGTGTATAATCCGGCGACCGGCGCGACCATCGCCGATCTGCCTGTCGCCACCACGGCGGATCTCGACGAAGCCTTGGCCGCGGCCGACGCGGCATGGCCGGTCTGGCGCGCCAAGACGCAGGACGAGCGCGCGGCGCTGCTCCACAAGGTGGCATCGAACATCCGCGACCGCATCGAACCGATTGCGACGCTGTTGACGCTCGAACAGGGCAAGCCGATTGCCGAAGCGCGCGGCGAGGTTGCCTCGGCGGCGGGATTGTTCGACTATTTCGCCGAGGAGGGCAAACGCATCTATGGCCGCGTGCTCCAGCGTCCGGCGGGGCAGCGCACGATGGTACTGAAACAGCCGGTGGGGCCGACCGCCGCCTTCAGCCCGTGGAATTTTCCGGTTAATCTGATGGCCAAGAAAATCGCCCCTGCGCTCGCTGCGGGTTGTGTCGTCATTGCCAAGGCGCCCGAAGAAACGCCGGGCTGTACCAGCGCTATCATGCAGTGCATCGCCGACGCGGGGATCGACGCCGGTGTCGCACAGCTCGTCTATGGCGTTCCCGATCATATCAGTCGTCATCTGCTGGCCAGTCCGGTGATCCGCAAGGTCAGCTTCACCGGATCGACCGTGGTCGGCAAGCATCTGATGAAACTCGCCGCCGACGGGGTGAAGCGGATTACGATGGAGCTCGGCGGTCATGCGCCGGTGCTGATTTTTGACGATTGTGATCTGGAAAAAACCCTCGACCGCGTGGTGTGGCAGAAATTCCGCAACGCAGGCCAAGTCTGCATCTCGCCCACGCGCTTTTATGTGCAGGAAGGCATTTACGACGCTTTTGTGAAGGGATTTGCCGAGCGCACCGCCAAGGTGAAGGTCGGCAGCGGGCTGGACACCGACACACAGATGGGGCCGCTGGCCAACAGCCGCCGCGCCCCCGCGCTCGAAGCGATGATTGCCGATGCCAAGGCCAAGGGCGCGCGCGTCGTTGCCGGCGGTGAAGCGGGCGACAAGGGCTTTTTCTTTCAGCCGACAGCGATTGCCGATGTGCCGCTAGAGGCCGATGCGATGAACCATGAACCTTTTGGTCCGATGGCGCTGATGCGGCCGTTCAAGGATTTCGACGAGGCGATCGAGCAAGCCAACCGGCTCCCCTATGGCCTCGCCGCCTTTGCCTTCACCGAAAATGGCCGCCGCATCAACCAACTCGCCGAGATGATCGAAAGCGGGATGGTCGGGGTGAACAGTTTTGTGATTTCAACCACCGACACGCCATTCGGCGGCATCAAGGAATCGGGGTTCGGCAGCGAAAGCGGCCCCGAAGGGTTGGACGGCTATCTGGTGACCAAGGCGGTGCATATTTATTGAGGGAACACCCTTAACCCCGTTCGCCCTGAGCTTGTCGAAGGGCTGTCCTTCCTCGCGCAGAAAAGAGCAGTGCTTCGACAAGCTCAGCACGAACGGGTCTTTTGGCTTTAATCCCGCTCCAGATGCACGAAATCGCGGCCCTGCGGCGCCAGATGCGCGCCGCCGTCGACGAAGATGGTTTGGCCGGTCACTGCCTCGGCCTTCGCGAGATACAGGACCGCATCGGCAATCTGGTCGGGGGTCGGAAGCGCGCCGAGTGGCATCAACGCCGCAAGCCGTTCGACTTGTGCGGGGCTGTAATCGTCGGTGGCGATGGTCAGGCCGGGGGCGACGGCGTTGACGCGGGCGCGGTTGCCGAAGGCCACAGCGAGCGTGCGCGTTGCTTGCCACAGTGCCTGTTTGGACAGGCTGTAGGCGATCTGGTCGGGGACCGGATTGGCGACGCGCTGGTCGACGATGTTGATGATTGCGGGCCGCGTATCTGGCGCGCTCGCCGCTACAAGCGCTTTGGCCAACATCACCGGCGCATGATGATTGACATGCATCATCGTAGCCAAATCGCTCGCGCTCAGATCCTCCCACCCGCCTTCAGCGAAATGAGCCGCATTATTGACCAGCAGGTCGGGCGCACGCCCGAAATGCGCGGTCACGGCGGGGATGAGCGAGTCAACTGCCGCTGCATCGCCTAGGTCGCAGCGGAAGCGGTGAACCGAAACCCCCGTTTCGGCCAGCGCATCGGCCAGCACCTTGTCAGCCTCGGCGGGACTACGCTTGTGCAGCGCTAGCGCATAGCCCGCGCGCGCCAGTCGCGCCGCGATCACCGCCCCGACGCGGTGCAACCCGCCCGTGACGAGCGCCAGCGGCGGCTGGCCGGTCATTTTCTGGCACGCCGCATGGTGATACCAATTTGTTCGCCTTCTTCGGCGATGGCGAGTTTGACGATCTTCACTTCAACCTCTTGAACCTTGTCATCCTGAAGGAACAGCGTGTCGATGATATGGTCGGCGACGCTTTCGATCAAAATGAAATGGACGTCGGTCGGAATCGCCTGCGTCGCGGCGAATTTCAGGTCCATATAGCTTTTGGACGTGCTGAGCGGGGTTGTCGGATCATAATGATCGGCCATGCCAAGTCGCGCGCGCAGCGAGATGCGCAGCGGCTGCGGCAAGTGGGTTTCTTCGGAGTAAACGCCGGTCAGCACCTGAACGGTCAACCCGTCCACTTCCAGCCATAATTGGTCAGTCACGCCATCATCCTGTCGATCGGGCGGGCGATATTGCGCTTTGCAATATGGCCGCTCGCCCCCTAAAGCGCCGCCGCATTAGCGAAAGGGTGGGCGTTGGTCGAGTTACTTCCATTGTCGGAGATTGATGCGGACAGCGTCGAGGCGTTGCTCGACGCCGCATTTGGCGCGGATCGCCACAGCCGCACCGCCTATCGCCTGCGCGCGGGGATGGCCGCAATTCCGGCGCTGAGCTTTGCCCTGTTGGAAAATGACGCGCTGATCGCGACGATCCAGTGCTGGCCGGTCGCGCATCGCGCGGCGGATGGCAGCGTCACGCCGCTGGTGATGGTCGGGCCGGTCGCGGTGATGCCCGATCAGCAACGCGACGGCCATGGCCGCCTGTTGATGGCGCATATGTTGAAAGCGGCCGAGCGCAACGCAGATGCAGCGCTGATGATGGTCGGCGATCCCGAATATTACAGCCGCTTCTTTGGCTTTACCGCCGAGGCGACGGGCGCATGGGACTTGCCGGGGCCTTTTGAGGCGCATCGCCTGCTTGCGCGGGACATCGGCGTGCACAAGGTGCCGATAGCGGGCGGAACAATCGGTCCGCGTTGACCGGTCGGACTTGCGCCGCGCGCCTGTCCGCCTATGTCGGAGGGATGGTCAGCCCCGCTCCTTCGCTTCCCGCCGAATTTTCACAGCTTTCGCTGACCGAGGCCGCCGAATTGCTGGCGGCGCGCAAATTGCCGCCGGTCGATGAGTGGAATCCGACGCGCAACGGTGACAGCGAGATGGAAATTCGTGCCGATGGCCGCTGGTTTCATCAGGGCGACCCGATCAACCGCCCCGCGATGGTCAAACTGTTTTCGACTATTTTGCGGCGCGAGGACGACGGCAGCCATGTGTTGGTGACGCCGGGCGAACGACTGGCGATTGCTGTCGAGGATACCGCCTTTCGCGCTGTCGAACTGAAAAGCGAGGGTGAGGGCAAGGAACGCCGTCTGCTGTTCCGGCTCGACACCGACGACCTGGTGCTGGCGGGACCCGACCATGGATTGAGCTTTGGCGATGATCCCGCCGACCCCGACCCACGACTCCATGTGCGCGGCGACAAGGGCGGCGGGCTGCAGGCGCGGATCAGCCGCCCGCTCTATTATGAACTGGTCGACATGGCTCTGGCCGAGGGACGCGACCCGCCCGCGCTCTGGTCCGATGGCATATGCTTTCCGTTGGTGGCCGCCTGATGCTGTCGGAAAAATTGCGCTATGCGCTCAACCATTTACTACCCGACGCGGGCGAGGATGAAGCCTATCTGGCGGGGCAAGCGGACAAGGTGCGCGATGCCGCGGTGCTGATTGCCTTTACCGATCGTCCCAACCCCGGCGTCATCCTGACCCAGCGTCCGCAATGGCTGCGCAATCATGCGGGACAAGTGGCTTTTCCGGGCGGCAAGATTGATCCCGGTGACCGCGATGCCGTCGATGCCGCCCTGCGCGAGGCCGAAGAGGAAATCGGGCTAAGCCCGCGCGATGTGATGGTCGCCGGACAGACCGAGGCTTATCGGTCGGGCAGCGGCTTCTTGATTACGCCGGTGCTGGGCGTGATCCCGCCCGATCTGGTGTTTGAGCCCAATCCCGACGAGGTCGAGGACTGGTTTGAAGTGCCGCTCGACACATTATTCAATGCCGATAATTATGCGCTGCATGAGGCGCATTGGCAGGGCCGTGCGCGCCGCTATTATGACATGGATTGGCAAGGGCGACGGATCTGGGGCGTGACAGCGGGTATCATCATCAATTTGGCGCGGCGGATGCCGACGGGCTGGCACAAATGAGCCGGTTGCCCGCAGCGACGTGGCGCGATGCGCCCGGTTTGCAGCGCATTGTTGCCGCGCTGTCGGGTAAGGGCGGCGCGGTGCGCTATGTCGGCGGAGCGGTGCGCGATACTTTGCTCGGCCTGCCGGTGACCGACGTCGATCTGGCTACTCCGCTGACCCCCGTGCAGGTGACCGAGCGACTAGAGACGGCGGCGATCAAGGTGGTGCCGACCGGCATCGCGCATGGCACCGTGACGGCAGTGGCCGATGGCGACCGGCACGAAATCACGACCTTGCGGCGCGATGTGGCGACCGATGGACGCCGCGCGACGGTCGCCTTTGCCGATGACTGGCAAGAAGATGCGGCGCGGCGCGATTTCACGATCAACGCGCTTTATGCCGACCCCGCGACCGGCGAGATTAGCGACTGGTTTGGTGGACTCGACGACCTGAAGGCGGGACGCGTGGTTTTCATTGGCGACGCGGCGACGCGGATTGCCGAGGATCATCTGCGCATTTTGCGCTTTTATCGCTTTGCCGCGCGTTTCGGGAAAGGGCCGCTCGACCCCATTTCGCACGCGGCGGTTGTCGCGGCGCGCGAGTCCTTGAAAAGCCTGTCGCGCGAGCGGGTGGCGGACGAGTTGCTCAAGATATTGGGGCTGCCCGATCCGCGTGCGATTGTCGCGCAGATGGCAGCGGACGGTATTTTTGCGACGATGCTTCCCGAATCCAATCCCGACCTGAACCGCGCCCTCGACCGGCTGCTCCGCAATGAAGAGGCCGCTGGCGCCGGTGCGTCTGCTATCCGGCGCCTGTCGGCGCTGCTTGCGGGCGGAAAAGAGGCCGCTGTCGGGGTCGCCCACCGTCTGCGCCTGTCGACGCGGCAGCGTAAACATTTGATGTTGCTGGCCGGTCAGGCCGACGCCGCCGCGCGTCCGGTGCGTCAGCTTGCCTATGACTATGGCGAGGACGCGGCGCGCGATATCCATTTGCTCTATGGCGATACCACCAGCTCAAGGGTTGCGGCAGAGCAGTTGCGGAACTGGGACCCGCCCGTCTTGCCGCTAAAGGGCGGCGACATTGTTGCGCGCGGGATTGCAGTGGGGCCTGATGTGGCACGCATCCTGAAAAGCGTTGAGGCCGCGTGGGTGCGCGAAGATTTCCCCGATGCCGCGCGCGTGGCGGCGCTGCTCGATCAGAATATCGGCTGATCGATCGAGGCGCGCCAAAAGGCGAAGGCATCGTCGGTGCTCAACGGCCGGGCGAACAAAAATCCCTGACCGAAATCACAGCCGAGTGCCGACAATAATCGTGCCTGATCGGTGGTTTCAACGCCCTCTGCCGTGGTTTTCATGCCGAGCGTTTCGGCGAGGCTTTGAATGGTGCGGACAATCGCCACTTTTTCGCGGTCATCGACCATCCGGTCGACAAAGCTGCGGTCAATTTTGAGCACGTCGAGCGGCAGGCGTTGCAGATAGGCCAGGTTGGAATAGCCGGTGCCGAAATCATCCATGGCGACCCGCGCGTCGAGCGCCTTCAATTCGTTGAGCACAGACAGCGCAAGGTCGGGATCGCCAATAATGGCGCTTTCGGTGAGTTCGAACATCAGCCGGTCGGCGGTAATGCCGTTGGCCGCCAGTGCCTGTCGCAGGACCGCCGCAATATCGTCGCGTACCAGCTGTATCGCCGATACGTTCACAGCAACATGGCAATCGACCACCGTCCCGCCATTTTGGGCGTCCCAATAGGCCAGGGTTTCGGCAGCCTTGTTGACCGCCCATTGGCCGAGTGGAACGATCAGCCCCGAATCTTCGGCGACCGGGATGAATTCGGTGGGCGAGATCATGTTGCCGCGTGCATTATTCCATCGCGCCAAAGCCTCGAATCCGGCGACTTTGCCCGATTCAAATTCAATCAGTGGCTGAAATTCCAGATGCAACCGATCATCCTCGATCGCGCTCCGCAATTCAGTCTCGAGGCCGAAGCGGTTGAGTGACAATAGGGCGGCTTCGGGTTCGTAAATCTCGATGCGGTCGGTTTGTTTGGCGCGCTTTAGCGCGATTTGCGCGTGGCGCAGCTGGTCGGCAATGTCACCTTCGCCCTTCGCCTGGATGGCGCAACCGACCGCGCAATCGACGCTGACCTGCAGTTCACCGATCCGCAACGGGTGGTCAAAGCAGCCACGGATGCGGCGGGCAATTTCGCGCACATCGGCCTTGCCGCCGGTGATGCGCGACGAAATGGCGAATTCGTCGCCGCCGGTGCGCGCCAATATGTCGCCGCTGCGCAGGCTGGATTTCAAACGGCGCGCCACGGTGATAATCAGCTCGTCACCCGCCATCGGGCCGACATGTTCGTTGATGCGGCTGAACCGCGCCAGATCGAGCAACAATATGGCATGGTCATCGGACTGCTCATCCTCCAGCCGTCGTTCGATCATCTCTTCGAATCCGGTGCGATTGGGCAGGCCGGTCAGGCTGTCCGACACCAGTTCGCGGCGCAAATTGCGTTCGACCATCAACTCCTGCGTGCGATCGATCAGGGTCAGCAGAAACAGGGTTTCGCTGCCGTCATCGGCCGACAACAGGCCGATGGCACCGCGCAATTCACGCGCGCCGACACCATCGCCCAGTCGGCAGGCGAAGCTGATATTCTCGACAGGCTCATAGACGGCTCTTTCAACAGCGCGCGTCAATTCGATCGGCGTGTCGGTGGCCGTTGGTGACAGGTTCAGCCGGTCAAAGGCCGCATTGCTGGCATGAAGCCGAAAACTGCCACGCTTGAGCGGGCGAATCAGGGCGGCGGGAACGGGCAACGCATCAATCCAGCCGACATATAGTGTCGGCCGGCTTTGTGCCGGATCGCTGTTGACAGCGATGTCGGGTTGAGTGCGACCTTTACCCATTTCCTAGCGGGCGTAGTAGCATCGGGGTTAAGATGCTGTTTACGGCGACAATAAAATGCGGTCAGCCGAAGCGATTATTCCGCGGAAAGCCGGTTGGTGGCATCCGCCCGGCGGCGCCGCGTGCGACGCGCCACGCGGTCAGGTCGGTTTCGGTGCGGGTGCGCCCGCTGTCGCCGCCCATCGCCCAGCTCAATCCTTCGGCAAAGGCAAAGCTGGTCGCATCGGACAGCCCGCCGTCGCGATAGCGTTGCAACATGACGCCTTGGCCGCGTGTCATCACCGGCACTTCGGACAGCGGGAAAACGACGAGTTTGCGATTGTCGCCCACCGCCGCCACACTGTCGTCATCGCTGGCCAGCGCGCGGACAACGATCAGTTGCGCCTTGGGCTTCAGATTGACGACATTGCGGCCCTTGCGCGTTTCGGCGACGACTTCGCTCATCTGCACCACAAAGCCGTGCCCGCTGGTCGAGGCAAGCAACAAGCGGCCTTCGGCGCTGGCCGGAATCATCGCGACGATGCGTGCTTCGGGGTCGATATCGACCATCAGTCGCAACGGTTCGCCAAAGCCGCGCCCACCGGGCAGCTTGTCGGCACCAACAGTGAAAAAGCGGCCGTCACTGGCAGCGATCAGCAATTTGTCGGTGGTCTGGGCGTGCGCGGCGAATAACATCTCGTCGCCGTCTTTGAACTTGAAGTCGGCCCATTGATCGGACGCGACATGGCCGCGCTGCGCCCGCACCCAGCCGCGTTTGGACAGGATGACGGTGATCGGCTCTTTCTCGATCATCGCGTCGAGCGGTATGTCGCGGGCAGGTGCCGCCTCGGCTAGCGTCGAGCGCCGCGCGCCCAGTTTCGTGTCGGGGCCGTAAACCGCGCGCAGCTTTTCCAGATCCTTGCGTAGCCGCGTGCGCTGACGCGCCGGGCTTTCGATCAATTTGACCAGATCTGCGCGTTCGGCGGTCAGGTCGGCCTGTTCGCGCTTCAGCTCCATTTCCTCCAGCTTGCGCAAGCTGCGCAGCCGCATGTTGAGGATGGCCTCTGCCTGACGGTCGGTCAGCGTGAATTCGGCGATCATCACCGGCTTGGGCTGATCCTCGTTGCGGATGATCTCGATGATCCGGTCGAGGTTCAAAAAGGCGGTGATATAGCCCGCGACCAGTTCCAACCGGTCGTCAATCTTGGCAATCCGGTGCTCGGCGCGGCGGACCAGCACGACAATCTGATGCGCCAGCCATTCGGTAAGCAACTGGTGCAGCCCCATCACCTTGGGCGTGCGCGTTGCGTCAAGGACGTTGAGGTTGAGTGCGAACCGGCTTTCAAGATCGGTCAGCCGGAACAGGCTTTGCATCAATATGTCGGGGTCGATGTTGCGGCTTTTGGGGGTCAGGACGATGCGCAGATTTTCATCCGATTCGTCGCGCACATCCTCCAATATCGGCAGTTTCTTGTCGGCAATCAGCGTGGCAATCTGTTCGATCAGTTTGCCCTTGGCGACGCCATAGGGGATTTCGCTGATGACCAGTTGCCAGGTGCCTCCCGACAATTTCTCAATGCCCGTTGTTTCCCAGCCACCATCGTCGAGGCGACCGGTGGAAAAGCGGGCGCGGATGCGAAACCCGCCGCGTCCGGTCTCATAGGCATGGGCGATCGTTTCGGCGCTGTCGACGATGATGCCGCCGGTGGGAAAATCCGGTCCCTTCACATGGGCCAGCAATTCGGCGAGTTCGGCGCGGGGATTTTCGATCAAGAGCAGCGCGGCGTCGATCACCTCGGCGGCATTGTGCGGCGGAATATTGGTCGCCATGCCGACCGCGATCCCGCTGGCGCCATTGGCGAGCAGGTTGGGGAACAGCCCCGGCATGATTTCGGGCTCTTCATCCTCGCCATTATAGGTGGGACGAAAATCGACCGTGCCTTCGTCGAGCCCCTGCATCAGGTCGACCGCAACGCGGGTCAGCCGCGCCTCTGTATAGCGATAGGCGGCGGCGTTATCGCCGTCGATATTGCCGAAATTGCCCTGTCCGTCGACAAGCGGATAGCGCAGCGAGAAATCCTGTGCGAGCCGGACCATCGCGTCATAAACCGCGGTGTCGCCATGCGGGTGGAATTTACCGATGACATCACCGACGACGCGCGCCGATTTCTTGTACCCCTGCGACGGGTCGAGCTTCATTGCGCGCATCGCCCACAGCAAACGGCGGTGAACAGGTTTCAAACCATCGCGCAAATCGGGCAGCGACCGCGCGGTAATCGTGGACAAGGCATAGACCAGATAGCGTTCGGACAGCGCGCTGCCGAACGGCGTGTCGGTCATGCCGGTCACGGGTTTGTCGCTGTCGGGATCATCGGTGGAATTCGCCATGGTTGCGCGCCGATAGCAAGCTGTGCGTCACAAGGCAAAGGGCGAAAGAGACAAGAGAGCGGCTTGCACCGCTTCACGCTTTCGCCCAAGCCTGTGTCGGGGAAAAGGAGAGGGTGTGACGGCTATCGAAGATGATCCACCGGGATGGGTGGCGCGCGGCGTGCGGCGGTTGTTGCTGCTGTTGTACCGGATGCGTGGCTGGACCGCGGTGGGGGAGATTCCCGAACCCCGCCGCTTTGTCATCATTGCCGCGCCGCACACCAGCAACTGGGATTTTGTCAACTTTCTGGGGCTGACCGCCGACATCGGGATTCGCCCGCATTTCATGGGCAAATTGTCGCTGTTCAAATGGCCGCTGGCGGGATTTATGAAACAAATGGGCGGCATCCCCGTCGATCGCACGGGCGGACGCGACTATGTTCAGCAGATGGTCGACGAATTTGCGCGCCGCGCCGAATTCATGCTGACTGTCGCCCCCGAAGGCACGCGCAGTCAGACCAAAAAATGGCGCACCGGATTTTATCATATCGCGGTCGCGGCCAAAGTGCCGCTGGTCGTCGGGATGATGGATTATGGGACCAAGACCGGCGGGCTGGGTCCGATGATCTGGCCCACGGGCGATTTTCGTGCCGACATGACCAAAGTGTTCGAGGTCTATCGCAGCTGTATCCCCAAAAAACCCGAGCGTGCGGTCAAATCGATCGAGGCCATATTGGGTGACGACGCAGGAGGCGGCGCATGACAGCTTTACCGATGCTACTGGGGATGAACTTCCTCGGCCTGATCGTTGTGATCCTGATCTTGTGGCGGGTGTCGGTGGCGATCCGCGATGTATCCTTCATCGACAGTTTCTGGGCGTTCGGCATGGTTCTCGTTGCGCTGGCCACGGTGGCGCAGGCCGGCCTTGGCGGGCTGCGCGGCGCTTTGTTGCTGGCGCTGGTGGCGCTGTGGGGCTTGCGGCTGTCGTCGCATCTGTTCCTGCGCTGGCGACGCGAGGGAGAGGACCCGCGCTATACCCGCATCATCGGCGGCACGGTCGAGCGCAAGGGTTGGAGCTGGGCGCGCGCCGCACTGGTCATGGCGTGGTTGATGCAGGCACCGTTGCTGTTCATCACCTGCTTGCCCGTGCAGATCGGTATCTGGGCGAGCGCGGCTGCACCGATGCAGACGGTGGGCGCGCTCGGCTGGGTCGGGGTGGCGCTGGCGCTGGCCGGCGTGGCGTTTGAAAGCATCGGCGACGCGCAACTGCGCGCCTTTCGCGCCAATCCGGCGACCGAGGGGCAGGTGCTCGACACCGGCCTGTGGCGCTATACGCGGCATCCCAATTATTTCGGCGATGCGCTGACATGGTGGGGGATCTGGCTGCTCGCCGCCGATGCCGGGCTGTGGGTGGGGCTGGCCAGCCTGATCGGGCCGCTGTTCCTGACCTTTACCCTGACGCGCTGGTCGGGCAAGGCGCTGCTGGAAAAAGGGTTGCACAAGACACGCCCCGCCTATGCCGATTATGTTCAACGCACATCAGGATTTATTCCATGGCCGCCCAAAAAGGCATAGATCAGGGTCTGGGCGACGCGCCGGTCGCGGCGGACGCCCATGCGCTGAGCGACGCGCCGCGCATCCGCGCGATCCTGACCGAGGCGGCGCGCGAAAGCCGTGTGGTCAGCTACTCCGAACTGCTCGGCGATCTGGGGTTCCGCTTCAGCCGCCCCAAAATGCGCGCCGTGTGCCAGACGCTCGGCGAAGTCGACCGGCTATGCGCCCTCGACGGACAGCCCGACATGGCGGTGCTGGTGGTGCGCGAAAGCGACGGCTTGCCGGGCCAAGGCTGGTGGGTCGGCGGAATCCCGCTGCTCCTCGGCTATACCGGCCCGTGGGAAGGCGCAGAGGCCGCGCGGTTTATTCGCGAACAGCAGAAGGTGGTGTTTGACTATTGGGCGGGGCGGGGCGGTGAGGTATGACTGCTTGCGACCTAGTTGCAGTCGTTGAGAGCCAAACTCTAACGTAGTTCGGTAACGGCGAGGCGAACCAGATATGTATGGCAACGATCTTGCGATGATTTTGCTGGTTGTCGGCGCTTCAACTCCGTTAGCGATCATCGGCAGCATTTGTATCGCGTTCATCCCCAAATCAAAAACTCGCAAAAACGCATTGATGGCTTGGTCCTACTTTCCAGCAATTCTGTCGTTTTTGGGGTTCGCGATCTGGTATTTCAGTATCCCGGTCGAGCGCATTCCCTATCAGCCGGTCTGGCTCTGGATGCTAATTGGTGCCGCGGCAACATCGCTGCTGTTCACTCCTGTTTGGGCCCTCGCGGCATTTATTTCGCACAATCTTACACGTCGGCGGCTTGAGGTTGTCGATTGATATAAAAGGCAGCTGCTCACCCCATTGCGGCCATCCACGCGCGTTTCTGAAACGTCACCCTGAACTTGATTCAGGGTCCATGGCCTAAGGGCGCGGGGTCAGGCCGTGGATGCTGAAACAAGTTCAGCATGACGAGAAGATTATTTAGCTGACGGCCCTAGGGGAATCATCGTCGACCCTATTTAACCAACCCAATCTCGCGCAACCGTTGCTGCAGATACTCATCCGCCGTAATCGGCCCGGGATAGGCGTTCGGGTGTGCGGCATCGACGCATTGGTCCAGCGTCTCGATCATATAATCCGACCGGAAATGTAGAAAGAACGGCATCGAATAACGCGCGATACTGGCCCGCCCCGCGTCGGGGTTGCGGACGCGGTGGGTGGTGGACGGCAGGCGGTTGTTGGTCAGCCGTTGTAGCATGTCGCCGACATTGACCGCCATCGCGCCCGGCGGCGGCGCGACGGGGAGCCAGCTGCCGTCCTTGTCGAGGATTTCGAGGCCGGCTTCGTCGGCCCCGAGCAGCAGGGTGATGGTGTTGATGTCCTCATGCGCCTCGGCGCGGATGCCCTTGGCGGGCGCGGCGACGGGGGGATAGTGGAGCAGGCGCATGACGCTGTTGCCGTCGGCCACCGTGTCGTCGAAAAAATCGGATGCCAGCCCCAGATAACGGGCGATTCCCGACAGCAATTGCGCGCCGACGCGGTCGAATTCGGCGAACAGTGTCTCGAACGTATCGCGAAAGCTTTGCACTTCGCGCGGCCAGATATTGTTCGGCTGTTGCGCGGCGAGGCGGTGGCCTTCGGGAAGGTCGCGGCCGACGTGCCAGAATTCCTTGAGGTCGACCTCTGTTGCGCCCTTGGCGATTTCGGTGCCGAACGGGGTATAGCCTCGCGCGCCGCCGCCGCCGGGGATGAAATAGCTTTGCTTAATCTCTTCGGGCAGCGCGAAAAAGGCCTTGGCCTTGTCCCACGCGCGGTCGATCAGCACGGGGTCGATGCCATGATCGGCGATCATCGCAAAGCCAAAGCGTTCGAACGAAGCGCCAAAATCCTGTGCAAATGTGTCGGCCGGAAGGGCCATGGAAATCATCGGTACAGCAGCCGTCATCGGGTTATCCATTTTGGGGCGGGCAGGCCGCCCGCGATTCACATAGTCCGCATGTAGGAGCCTCTACCGCGCGGGGAAAGAGGCTCGCTCTTTTCAATCGCGGCGCAATGTTTAGAAGGGCGGCATGACAAAACAATATTGGCTGATGAAATCCGAACCCGACGCCTATAGCTGGGATGATCTGGTCGCCGACGGCACCGGCATCTGGGACGGCGTGCGCAATCACACCGCCAAGCTGAACATGAAAAAGATGCAGGTTGGCGACGAGGCGTTCCTGTATCACAGCAATATCGGCAAGGCGTGCGTGGGCATCATGACCATTACCGAAACCGCCTTTCCCGACCCGACCGCCGAACCGGGGTCACCCTGGGTGGTGGTGCGTGTCGCGCCGGTCCGCCCGCTGGCGAATCCGGTGACGCTCGCCGCGATCAAAGCCGATCCCAAGCTCGTCGATATGGAACTGGTCCGTCAGTCACGCCTGTCGGTCGCGCCGGTGCGCGCCAGCGAGTGGAAGCATATTTTGACGATGTCAGAGATTGCGCCGGTATAGGGCGCGGCCTCGAACCGGTTAACGGAAACGCCGTTGCAGATGTTCGGCGACCGCCGGGTACAGCGGTTCGACAAATTCACAGCCAAAATCATTGTTGTTGGCGCGCCGGATAATGGCTTCGCGGGTGTCGAGTCCGGGCAATGTGACCCAGATGCTGCTGCCGATATGCGGGCGGCTGAACGTCACCATACGAAAGCCCGTCGATGACAGGTCGTGCAGTTCGACGTCAAAAGGATTGCGCCCGGCCTCACGAAAACGGGCGCGCGCCTTGACAGGTGCCCGTGCGGAGCCGCGGACTTCTTTGTCCTTCTTTTCCGGGGTGATTATCTTTTCCAGCACAGTGAAATGCGATCCCTACTAGCTGATCCTGCGGCTGTTTTAGGCCGCGCTAGTTACTTGTAAGTAAATAGACATGCTGAATCTTCGGAAAAGCAATAGGCGGTCGTCAGACCCGTCGCTCAATCGTGGCTGCGCACCCGTCCGCGTCCGGCCTTCACCGACGCGCGGGCCTTTTTGCTGTCGACGCGGCGCGCCTTGGCGGCCTTGCTGACCTTGGTCTTGACCCGCCGTTCGGGGCGGACGAGCGCCGCATCGATCAAGTCGGACATGCGCTGGCGCGCGTCGGCGCGATTGCCCTCCTGGCTGCGATAGCGGCGCGCCAATATGATGAGCTCACCGTCGCTCGTCATCCGGCTTCCGGCCAGAGATTTCAATCGCTTAAAGGCGTCGGGGGGCAGGCCGAGCGCATAAACATTGACGCGCAATTGGCACGCGGTGGCGACCTTGTTGACATTTTGCCCGCCCGGTCCGGTTCCCGCGAGAAACTTCTCGCTGATCGCGGACTCGGGAATATCAGCCACGGGTCGGCTCTGCGCCTTCCGGCGCGGCAAAGCCCAGCGCGATAAAGCTGGCGGGGAAGGGGGCTTCGGCGATAATCGGCGGCTTTTCGCCGCGTTGAACGATCAGTCGTTCGGCGTGAAGGCGTGTCTGTCCTTTTGGCCCGCCATTGCCATAAACGGGGTCGCCGACCAACGGATGGCCCAGACCTTCGAGTGCATGGACGCGCAATTGATGGGTGCGGCCGGTGGTCGGGCGAAAGCGCAGCAGCGTGCGATTGCCGACCACGGCGAGTTTTTCCCATAGTGATGTTGCTGCCTTGACGTCACGTTCTCCCGCCTTGCCGCCGACCATGCGCCAGCCCTCTTCGGCGGACGATATTTTACGCAAGGGAATGTCGATGGTGCCGCCATCGCCTTCGGGGATGCCGTCGAGGATGGCGAGATAGGATTTCTCGACCTCGCGCGCCTCGAACGCCTTGGTGAAGCGGGCGTGCGCTTTGGGATTGCGGGCGAGAAGCAGGCAGCCTGATGTGTCTCGATCAAGCCGGTGCACCGCCAGTGGCCAGCGCTTGAAACCAAAGCGCAGACTGTCGAGATGATTGACGAGGCTGATGCTGTCGTCGCGCGGCGGATCGACGGGAAGGCCCGCCGGTTTGTCGATGACGATAGACTCGCCATCGAGGAACAGGATGTGATCGGTTAAAAGCATCGCCGGCCTATAGGACAGAAGGCGCGGACGACCAATGCGAAAGGCGCGGCTTGGTCATGACACTAATCCGGTGCCCGCCCCGACTGCCAAGGGGACGGACACCGGATCGCACGGCCCGAGGGATGGGGGATGTCAGGCCGCGAGGGGGATGCTGTCGATATGGGTACCGGCCTTGGCCAGCGCGGCGTCGGCATCGACCATCAACTGGTCCGCCGCGACAATTTCGACATCGGAGATGCCGACAAAGCCCAATATATGGCGCAGATAACCGCTCGCGAAATCAATTGCGCTGCCAACCGCGGTGCCGCCCGATGCCATGACGACATAGGCTTTCTTGCCGGTCAACAGCCCGACAGGGCCGGTTTCGGTATAGCGGAACGTCTTGCGTGCGCGGGCAATCATGTCGACCCAGGCCTTGAGCGCGGCGGGGACACCGAAATTATAGATGGGGGCGGCGATGACGATGGTGTCAGCAGCCTCTAGTTCGGCAATCAGCACGTCCGATACTGCTAGCGCAGCCTGTTGATCGGGGTTGCGCGCCGCGTCGTCGGTAAAATTGGCGTGGACCCAGTCCTGTGTCAGCAGCGGCGGCGGATTGAGAGCGAGGTCGCGCACTACCACCTCGGCACCATATTCGGAGCCTTGGAGCTTGGCGATCAGGCGGTCGGCGAGGTCGCGGGTGGTCGAACCCACATGGCGGGCGCTGGCGTCAATGCGGAGTATCTGTGTCATCTTATATCTCCTGTGATGTTGAAGAGGGGGTGGGCCGCCGCCACTAAGGAGGGGACAGGCGGCAGCCCGGGGGAGCTTGTTAAAGGCTGTCGACGAGCACCAGTTCGGCGTCGTCGATCGCCTCGACGATGATGGTGTCGACATCTCGGATCGCGATACCATCGCGGGCATCGGCCTCGACACCATTGACGCGGATCTTGCCCGTGGCGGACACCAGATAGGCGTGGCGACCCGACGCAAGTTCATATTGAACCGTGTCGCCCGCGTTCACCGTGGCGGCGGCAACCCGCGCATTGGCGCGGATGGGCAAAGCATCATCGCCGTCCATCCCGCTGGCCAGCGTGACAAATTGCCCCGACCGGTCGGCCTTGGGGAATTGCCGCGCGCCCCAACCGGGATTGCCCCCGGCGGAATCGGGGATGATCCAGATCTGGAACAGCGTCGTATCCTCGTCCTCACGATTATATTCGCTGTGGGTCACGCCGGTTCCCGCGCTCATCACCTGCACATCGCCAGCGACCGTGCGGCCTTCATTGCCCATGCTGTCGCGGTGGGTGATGGCGCCGGTGCGGACATAGGTGATGATTTCCATGTCGCGGTGCGGATGCGGGGGAAAGCCCGACTGGCCAGCGATGGCATCATCGTTCCACACCCGCAGCGCGCCCCAGCCCATGCGGTCGGGGTCGTGATAATTGGCAAAGGAAAAATGATGACGGGCATCAAGCCAGCCGTGGTTGGCGTGGCCGAGGCTGTCGAATTTGCGAACTTCGATCATGTTTCGTCCTTTCGTCTGGGCGGGTCGGGATATGTCCGGCGACCCGCGCTTTGTTGCTGTTGAACCCTAAATAGCGACTTCCATCGTTTCCTAAATAGCGTAGATTGAAACATATCGTTTCCATTTTAGAGGTAATCCGCATGATGCTTCCTGACTTTGAAGGCTGGGCCTGCTTTGCCGCCGTGGCCGAAAATGGCAGCTTTACCGGCGCCGCAGCGACAACCGGCCTGTCAAAGGCGAGCGTGTCGAAAGCGGTCAGCCGTCTGGAGGCATCGCTGGGCATCACCTTGTTCCACCGCAGCTCGCGCTCGGTGACATTGTCGACGGCGGGCGCTGGCTTGCTGGAACAGGCGCAAGCGATGGTCGCGGCGGCGGCGGCGGCGACCGAGGCTGCGCGCGATGACCGCGCCGATTTGTCGGGGCCGATCCGTATCACCGTTCCCATGAGCTTTGGCATCCGCAAGCTTGGCGAACCGCTGGCGCGCTTTCTGGCGCAGCATCCGGCGGTGCAGATCGATGTGGTGCTCAGCGATGCGCAGATTGATGTGATCGGGGAGGGATTTGATTTGGCGTTGCGGATTGCCGACCTGCCCGACAGCAGCCTCTTGGTGCGGACCATCGCTCCCGTGCCGCGGGCGCTGATGGCCAGCCCCGCCTATCTGGAACGCCACGGCACCCCGCGCCATCCGCTCGATCTCAGCCGCCATCGGCTGATCGGCTATGGTCATCGTGATCGGGCGATGCCGATGCATTTTGTCCGCGGGGATGAACAGGCGACGGTCATTCCGACCGGACCGATGTTTGCGAACAATGGCGATATAGTCGTGCCGTTGCTTGTCGCAGGAGAGGGTGTTGCGATGATGCCCGAGTTCATTGCCGCCAAAGAATTGGCCGATGGAACGCTGGTCCGCATCCTGCCTGAATGGCCTCTGGCACCGTCGGGATTGCACCTTGTATCACCGCCATCGCGCCTGCGTCCGGCGCGGGTCACGGCCCTCTCCGACTATCTGGTCGAGGCACTCCGGCACAGTTGCGCCGCAAGCGACTCGCCGGATTCATTAGATTAAATCAAAATTAACCTTTTCCCTTCATTAGTTTCATGGTTAATGTTCCAGCGGCCCTGCATTGGGGTCGGGGTGATGACACTATGAAAGGCCAGCCGGGCCGATCTACGGGGTCATCAGGGGAACCATTTAAGGGGTGTCCAATGCGCGTATTGTTGATCGAGGACGAGCCGACGACCGCAAAAGCAATCGATACGATGCTTACGACCGAAGGCTTTAACGTCTACACGACCGACCTGGGCGAAGAGGGCCTGGATCTGGGCAAGCTCTATGATTACGACATCATATTGCTCGATTTGAACCTGCCGGATATGCATGGTTATGATGTGCTCAAGAAATTGCGCACGTCCAAAGTTCAGACGCCAGTGCTGATCCTCTCGGGCATTTCCGAAATGGATAGCAAGGTGCGCTCGTTTGGCTTTGGTGCCGATGATTATGTCACCAAGCCGTTCCACCGCGACGAACTGGTTGCCCGCATTCATGCGGTTGTCCGCCGGTCAAAGGGGCACAGCCAAAGCGTTATCAAGACGGGCAAGCTCGCCGTCAACCTCGACACCAAGACGGTCGAAGTCGACAGTATGCGCGTCCATCTGACTGGCAAAGAATATCAAATGCTCGAACTGCTCAGCCTGCGTAAAGGTACGACGCTGACCAAGGAAATGTTCCTCAACCATCTTTATGGCGGAATGGACGAGCCCGAACTCAAGATTATCGACGTCTTTATCTGCAAACTGCGCAAAAAATTGTCGCTCGCTTGCGAAGGTGAAAATTATATCGAGACCGTCTGGGGTCGCGGCTATGTGCTGCGCGACATCGACGAAGAAGGCAATGAAGTGCGCCGCGTCGCTTAAAACCAAACTTACCCAAGACTGACTGGGGGCGCCGGCGCGGAGAAATCCGCGCCGGTTTTCCGTTGTGGACGGTTCATTTATCTGAAACGCGGACTCGTCTTGACCCTAGCTGTCCCAGTCTTTGCAAATATACTGGGATTGGACTTTGTCATATCGTGGCTTCACGGACGGACGACGAAAATCGCCCTTGACCGGTGGAAGGATCCGAAATTCAACGCTGCTGTCGGTCGACGGCAAATTGCTGCCATGCGCCGCGCGCAATTGGGCAATCTGAATGGAGGAATCGGTTTCGATTCCGAAACGCTGATCATAGGACCAACGGACAATTCCCTGCATCGGTCGATGACCTGGCAAATGAACCGTTACCCGTTCGCCGCTTTGCAAAGCGAGATCGCTGAGTCCCCCGATTCCTGACTCGGACACGTTACGGACGCGCACATCGACCCGGCCAAAGCGGTCGCTGCTCAGCGATGCTTTCACCAGCCGCGATTGACGCGGTTGTCTTGAGTTGGTGCCGCTTTGCGTTGCGGCGATGTCATTCCTGGGTGACATAGGCGACCATTTTCTGTCCCGGGAAGATAGTCCCCGGGCCGATTGTGGTCCCATCACGATCATTAACGTCGAAAGTTTACCATTTCGTGTAGCACCCTATCAGGGGCGCGGCGGAATACCCGCGAAAGTCACAAGGCTTTCCTGACCATCTTTTGACACGGCCGACACCCCAAAGAAATTGTCGTCGATGATGACATGTTTCAACACCAGCTTTGTGGGGGCGGTGGCAGGCACCAGTCGGCTGTCGGTCCATGCGCTCGTGTCGCCGCGGCGCCAATAGACATGATAGGCAGCGGCGCCTTTGACCGGTTGCCACTGAATGGTCGTATCCGAACTGACCGCGCCATCGATAAAAACCCCCGTCGGGGCGGACGGTGCATCGGCCAGCTCGGCCGCCAGCGCGACGTTCAGGTCGGTGACATGCGCCAGATAGCCGAAATTCATCTCGTCGACGGTGTCGCCATATTTGCGGCCATTTTCGGTGCGCAGATCCTGATGCTGGTGATCATAATCTTCGATTCCGGCTGTGAAGCGTATTGCCGGATAGCCCAAGGCGAGCGACGGCAAATGGTCGCCGCCACGCCGAAAGCGGTCGGGACGACGCACGGCCAAAACCTCCAGCCCGATAGCAGGTGAGGCCTTAGCGACCCGCAACGCCGCTTTGGCCAGCGCTCGCGATGGGCCGTCATCTTCGCCGCCAATGCCGCGCCGCGCCATTTGTGCGTCCAAGTCTTCGGACGACCGGATGCCCTCGCTGAAGACGCGCACGCGCTTGTCGACGATGGTCCCGTCGGTGCCATGGGTGCCACCGACAATGTCATTGTTCAGCATGGCAACGACATTCCATCCCTGTTCCTTGGCATGGCGCGCGAGAAGCGTCCCGCCCCACAATCCCTGTTCTTCGCCCGACAGCAGGGCAAAAACGATGGTTGCGCGATGCGGCTTTTGCGACAGCAGGCGTGCCGCCTCCATCACCAGTGCGCTGCCCGATCCGTCATCATTGGCGCCGGGGGCATCGCTGGTTGCGTTCATGGGGTCGGTGACGCGACTGTCAATATGACCCGCGATCATGATGACATTGGCGGGGTCGCCGGTCCCCTTTTGAATGGCCAGAACATCCTCGACTATCACACCGTCTGGGGCTCTGGGGCCTTCAAAACGGTCGGAAATCCGTTGAACGGTCAGACAGCCGTCGCAGTCCTTGCCGATGCGGGCAAACTCGCCCGCGCCCCAGCTGCGTGCCGCGCCGATGCCGCGTTTTGGATCGGTGGGGGAGGACAGGGTGTGGCGCGTGCCGAATGATACGAGTTTTTCGACCAGCATTTTCAGGCGCGCCGGATCGGCACTGGTCTGATTGTCATGGGCAAATGTTGCGGCGGGGGTCGCCAGCAACAGGGCTGCGAGCAGGCTGTTTTTGATCATACTGCTTCATGCGATGACAAAGCCCATGTTGCAAGCGGGGCAAAAAAAGAACCCGCCACATGTCGGGCATGGGCGGGTTAGTATTTCAGGTGTTTGTTATGAGGTGTGTTTAGCGACGCAGGCCGGAAAAGCGGATATCCTGAACGCGGCCTTGGTTTACGACACAGCTGAATTTGCCTTTGTCATAATTTCCACCGCGACCGCGATAGCGGTTCTGAACAACGAGGCGGCCCTTGACCTTATAGCCGTAACGCTTGCGATCAACGCCGGTCACTTGGGTCACATCGGCGCGGCCATAGCGGCTGGCGCGGTTCTGGGCGGCGCGTACGCATTTGTTCACGGCCGAGCGGCTGTAGCCATAGCGGTTGTTGTTGTAACCATTGCCATAGCGGTCACCGCGATAATTGTCATAGCGGCTGTCATAGCGGTTTTTGTTGCTACTCGACAGGATGGCGGCAAGTCCGCCAATCACAACTGCACCGGCGATCACTTCGCCAGCGCTAATTCCGTCATGGTCGCGATCACGTGCCTGGGCAGGGGCGGCGCTGATCATCATTGCGCCAGCAACGGCCGCACCAATTGCGGCTTTCGATAGGGGCTGAATAGCCATGGTTCGGTCTCCTTCACCTTCAGGCGGCAGAATTGCGACCCGTTGATAAGGGTATAGCAGGGGCACCGTGACCTCCCCCTGAACCCCGCACTTATCCGCGGTTCAGACTTGGTTTACCTGAGGTTCATGCGAAGGATGAGGCTTTGTCAGGCAAAGCAAAGGCCCTTTCACCGCATAGGGAGAAAGAGCCTTTGATGCGCTGAATTGTGCTGCGCGGTGGTCAGTCGTTAAAGCGGACGTCGACGACGCGCCCTTGCTGATAAGTGCAACCAAAGCTGCGCACATCGCCATCCGAAGTCGAGGCGGTGCCGGTCACATACCAGCCTTCGCCATTGCGACGTGCATCGGTGACACTGTCGACGCGGGCGCCGTCGCCCATGTCTCCCTCGACGGCCCAGCTGCAAGCATCGCTGGCGCGCGAATTTGCGTCATAGCTGCCCGGATAGCTCGCGGGAATACGCTCCTCATCGGGGCGTTCATAATTGCGATCACGTTGGTCGTCGGGGCGATAAGGCGGATCATAGCGATAGTCGCGGTCTTGCCGTGACCGATCCTTTGACTTGCTTGCCGCGCCCGCGATGGCGGCGATGGTGCCAAGGATCAAAATGCCGCCGATAACGTCGCCGGCATCGACCCGGTCATGGTGGCGGTGGCCCCATCCGCCATGGCGTCCGCGCGCTTCGGCGGAGGTTGCGGAAAGTCCGACCGATGTAATCACAATGGCGGCGGCGGTGGAAAAGCTGGTTAATCTACGCATCGAGGTTCATCCCCAAGGGGCGGGCGCTCGAAATCCGGCCCGCAATGATGATGGTATAGCGGCGCGAAGCTTTCGCGGCGCTGAACCGTTGATATGGCGCGACGAGACGAGTCCGATACCGCAAACGGCCCGCTTACCGGTCGGGGAAGCGGGCCGCTCAACGTCATCGAAATGTACCAATCTCAGCAGCTGCAACGCGGCTTTGGTTTGGGACGCCAGGTCCGCTTTTTGGCAACGCGGCGCTTGCGCACCGGCACATTGACATAGCTGGTCTTGGTCGTGGTCTCGACCGTTTCGGTCACCACGGGCGCGCCGGTAATGATGGTGGTCACGACCACGCCGGGCGAATAATAGCCATAGCCATAGCCGCCCTGCTGATAGACGCGTGTGCCGGATGCACCATGATATCCGCCGCCTTGATAATAGCCGCCATTCGCATAGCTGTCGCGGCGGGCATAATATTCGTCGCAACGCTTGCGGTCACTGGCATTGCCCACTGCCGCACCGGCCAGGGCGCCGACGCCGGCACCGATCAACGATCCGGCGGTGCGGTTTCCGCGTCCGGCGATGCGATTGCCCGCGACACCGCCGACCAGACCGCCGACGACCGCGCCGCCAATTTGCCCGCCCTGACCGCAACGCCGTTCCATATCGGCGTCATAGCCTGCGCGATAATCGCCGCGCGGCGGCGCATAGCTGGTGCCTGCGCGGCCTTCATAGCTGCCCTCATAAGTGCCGTGATATTGCCGACCCTCGGGGGTTTCATAGGTGCCGTTCCAGGTGCCGGTCCAGCGTCCTTCGGCATCATAGCCACCGCCACCGTTGCGATAATCGACTTCGCTGGGAATGCGGTCGGGATAGCCGGTATAGACGCGGCCATCAGTTGGTGCGGGAATGCGATAATCCAGCTGGCCATCATGATAGGATGCCGACTGATTCAAGGTCGTTTGCGGTTGTGCGTCAGTCATTGGCACCTCAGCACTCGTCGCACGACCGGCCAGCAACAGCGACCCCGCAGCAACTCCCAATAACAATATCGTGCGCATGGCTAACTCCCGCCTTTCCTGATCGTCTGCCCCGTTGGCGACAACCGGTTGGTTAACAGTCTGTTAGCAAATTCATCGCTTTTCCGCGAATCCGTTTACCTTCGCACCTGCGTCCCATTTTGGGGCAGGAGGGGCTATCCCAGCGTATGGGCGATGCGATCGATCAACGCTTCGGCCCCCGCTTGATCGACATCGGAAAAGCGACCGGGATGCGGGCTGTCGAGGTCGAGGACGCCGACCAGCCGATCATCGACGACAATCGGTACGACCAGTTCGCTGCGACTGTCGGCGTCGCAGGCGATATGGCCGGGGAAAGCGAACACATCCTCGACCCGCTGGCTCGTCCGGTCGCGTGCCGCCGCCCCGCAGACGCCCTTATCGAGCGCTATGCGGATGCACGCCGCTTTGCCCTGAAAGGGGCCAAGAACCAGCTCGTTGCCGTCAAAGCGGTAAAATCCTGCCCAGTTGAGGTCGGGGATGGCTTGCCACAGCAGGGCGGCGACATTGGCCATATTGGCGATACCGTCGGACTCGCCCGCCGTCAGCGCAGTCGCGGCATCACCCACCTCGCGCCATTGCTCGCTGGCTGTGGTGGCGCTGGGGGCAAAGGCAAAGGACATGGCGCGGCTTTCCAAAATTGAGACGCCGTAGCCGGCGGGTTGTGTCGCTATATCCGCTCGCCGATATCAGGTCTTGCAGAATAGCGGAAACATGCGAGACTTTACCAACCAAGCGCTGGGTGCAGTTCTGTTCCGTCGCTTCGGTAAACATGGGGAGTAAGAATGATGGGTGGATTTGAATTTGGCGATCTTTTCAAGTTCGACAAGATGGTCGCACCGACAATTTTGAAACTTGTCTATTGGCTAGGACTGGTTGGCATTGTCGTTTGGGCCGTTATCGCTCTGATCGGTGCCGTGAGTATGCTGGCCTATTCGGTTGCATCTGGACTGGGAATGTTGATTCTCTCGGTCGTCGGCCTGCTCTTTGGAACGCTGGTGTGGCGGATATTGATCGAGATTTACATGGTGATCTTCAGCATCAACGACCGTCTGGGCGAAGTTCGCGACCGCTTGCCACCAAAATAGGCGCTACTGGCTTTGCGCCGCGTCCATGGGGGCGCGGGCAGACCCTTCAGACGGTGCAATCTTCAGTCCGGTCCACCGGGCGATGAAGGCATATTTGTCCGACGCTTCGGCAATAATCTTGTCGGTCGGTTTGCCAGAGCCGTGGCCTGCGCGCGTTGCGACGCGGATCAGGTGCGGTTTGCTGCCGATATCGGCATGTTGCAGGGCCGCCGCATATTTAAAGCTATGCCCCGGCACGACCCGGTCATCGGTGTCGGCGGTCGTCACCATGATCGCGGGATAGGCGCTGCCGTCCTTGATATTATGATAGGGTGAATAGCTGAGCAGGTTGCGGAAATCAGCTTCTTTTCCGGGATAGCCATAGTCATCAACCCAATATCGGCCGGCGGTGAAGCGATCAAAGCGCAGCATGTCCATCACCCCGACGGCGGGCAGCGCGGCGGCGAACAGGTCGGGCCGCTGGTTGGTCACGACACCGACGAGCAGCCCGCCATTTGACGCGCCCTCTATCGCCAGCTGGCCCTTGCCGGTGATCTTGTTGGCGATCAGAAACTCGCCAGCCGCGATGAAATCGTCGAACACATTCTGTTTGTGGCTCAACCGCCCCGCATCGTGCCACGCCTTGCCATATTCGCCGCCGCCGCGCAGGTTCGCGATGGCCAGAACGCCGCCCGCATCAAGCCATGCAAGCCGCGTCGGCGAAAAGCCTGGCGTCAGGGCAATATTGAACCCGCCATAACCGTAGAGCAGCGTCGGCGATCCCTTGCTCTGGTCGAGGCCCTTTTTCATCACCACGAACATCGGAATTTTCGTGCCGTCTTTTGATGGGTAAAAGCGCTGTTCGACCGAAAAATCATCGGGGTCAAAATTCAGCTTGGGCGCGGCGAAAATCTCGCTCTTACCGGTGACCGTGTTGAAACGATAGACGGTTGTCGGGCGTGCAAAGCTGGAAAAGGCGTAAAAGGTTTCGGGATCATCCGGTTTGCCGCCAAACCCTGCGGCTGACCCGATATTGGAGAGATGGATTTCGGCAATCGGCTTGCCTGACAGGCTGACCATCCGCGCCTCTGATTTGGCATCGCCGAGATAGGACAGGATGATGCGCTCGCCGACCTGCGTCGCGCCGACCAGTGTTCCGGCGGTTTGGGCCACCAGTTCGGTCAGTTTTTCGGGATGCTTGATGTTCATTTCGACCAGCCGCTGACGCGGCGCATCTTTGTTGGTCAAAAAGATGAAATGCGGCCCCTTGTTGCCAACATAGTTCCAGTCATTGGCGAAATCGGCGACCAGTATGACCGGCTTTCTTGTTCCTTTACGAAGCGCGTAGAGCGTCAGGCCATAGCGCTCGTCGGTTCCTTCAGACGAGGTGACGAGGAGATATTTCCCATCGTCTGTGACCTCTGCACCATGGTTGAGTTTAGGACGGTCGAGCGTGGCATGGATTAGGACATCGGCGCTTTGTGGCGTCCCCAGTGCGTGGAAATAGACGGCGTGATTTTCGTTGAGCGACTGAAACGCCGCGCCCTTGGCGGGAGCGGGAAAGCGCGAATAGTAAAATCCGCTGCCGTCCTTGGCCCATGCCAGTCTCGAAAATTTCACCCAGCGAATTTCGTCGGGCAGATCTGCGCCGCTATCGACATCGCGAACGCGCAGGATGCGCCAGTCGGTGCCGCCGTCCTGCACCGCATAAAGCAAGTGCCTCCCATCTTCGGAAGGCACCCATTCGCCGAGCGCCGTCGCGCCGTCCTTAGCCCAGCCATTGGGGTCGATCAGAACCCGCGTCTCTCCCCTCAGCCCTTCGCGGACATAGAGCATATATTGCGGCTGCAGCCCGTCGTTGCGGGTGTAGAAATAACGGCTCCCGGCTTTGCGCGGGACGCCAAAGCGTTCATAATCAAACAGTTCGGTCATCCGCTTCGCCAGCGCGTCGCGTCCCGGCAGGTTTTTCAGATAGGCTTGCGTGGCCGCATTTTCGCGCGTCACCCAGTCGGCAACCTGCGGATTGACGCGGACGTCATCCTCCAGCCAACGATAGGGATCGGCAACCGCGACGCCAAATTGGGTTTCGACGATAGCGTCGCGACGGGTGTCGGGATAGGCGATGCTCTTGTCCTTTGCGATGGTGATGGCTGTCCGGCTGTCGTGCGCCAACACCCCGGTTGATGGCATCATCAGGGCTGTGAGCGCCAGCAAGGCGTGAAGGGGGCGCGGTCGCATGACAGGGCGCTCCTTTCGTCAGGCGTGCTGCCAATGTAGGACGGTACGGAGCGAGGGCAAGCGCCTTCGCGCGCTTCGGCCAAAGTAAAGGGGACCGAAAGCGTGGTGCTTTCGGTCCCCTTGGTCTTTGCCTGTGAAGGCGAGAGAGTGTGTGGCTTACGCCTCTTCCATCTCTGCGTTCATCGCCGGGCCTGAATCCTGGCCTCTAGCGCTAACGTCACGGTCGACAAATTCGATAATCGCCATCGGAGCGGCGTCCGAAGCGCGGATGCCGGCTTTGATGACGCGGGTGTAACCGCCGTTGCGGTCTGCATAGCGGTCGGCAATTGTGCTGAACAGCTTCGACAGTTGTGCATCGTCCATCAAGCGACCCATCGCCAAACGACGATTGGCAAGCCCGCCGCGCTTGGCCAGCGTGACCAACTTTTCGACATAGGGGCGCAGTTCCTTTGCCTTGGCGACGGTGGTCAGGATCTGCTCATGCTTGATGAGTGCGGCCGACATATTGCGGAACAGGGCGGTGCGGTGCGCGCTGGTGCGCTGAAGCTTGCGGCCACCGGTTTTATGAATCATGATATCGTCCTTCGTTTGTTAAAGGCCCGTATGAGGTAGCCCAGACCAGGTTGCTTGCGGGGCAACCTTTTCCCGTAGTGATTTCACCCTCCCCTTCAGGGGAGGGCAGCGAAACTCGCCAGCTTCTTTGCTGGCTAGTTGCAGCGGGTGGGGGCCGTCGGCATTGCGCAAGGCCCATTGCCCCACCCCACTGCGACTAAGGCCCGGCTACGCCAAACCTAAGTCTCATTGCCCCTCCCCTGAAGGAGAAGGGCTTAATCTGTTTAACCCAGCAGCTCTTGTTCAAGCTTCTTGGCCATTTCCTCGATATTTTCGGGCGGCCAGCCGGGGATGTCCATGCCAAGGCGCAGACCCATCGACGACAACACTTCCTTGATTTCATTCAAGGATTTGCGGCCAAAGTTCGGGGTGCGAAGCATTTCGGCTTCGGTCTTTTGCACCAGATCGCCAATATAGATGATATTGTCGTTCTTGAGGCAATTGGCCGAGCGCACCGACAGTTCCAACTCGTCGACCTTCTTGAGAAGGAAGCGGTTGAGCTGGTTGACATCGGATTCGTCGCTGGTTGCCGAGGGGGCTGCCACGCCGATCAGGCCGCTGTCGTTCATCGCTTCTTCGAAGTGGACGAAAACCTGCAACTGGTCCTGAAGGATGCGCGCGGCATAAGCGACGGCATCCTCGGGCGTGACCGTACCGTCGGTCTCGACGGTCAGGTTCAGCTTGTCATAGTCCAGTTCCTGCCCGATGCGGGCATTGTCGACCTTGTACGCAACCTGACGCACCGGCGAATAAAGCGAATCGACGGGGATCAGGCCGATTGGCGCATCAGCGGGGCGGTTGGCAGTCGCGGGGACATAGCCCTTGCCGCTGTCGGCAACCAATTCCATGTTGAGCGTCGCGCCTTCGTCGAGGTGGCAGATGACATGGCTGGGGTTCATCACCTTGATGTCACCCGACACCATGATGTCGCCAGCCTTGACCGTTGCGGGGCCAGTGGCCGAAAGCTGCAGCCGCTTGGGGCCTTCGCCTTCCATGCGGAGGGCGATTTGCTTGACGTTGAGGACGATGTCGGTGACATCTTCGCGCACGCCGGTCAGGCTCGAGAATTCATGCAGAACATTCTCGATCTTGATCGACGTGATCGCCGCCCCCTGAAGCGACGACAGAAGAACGCGACGCAGCGCGTTACCCAGCGTCAGACCAAAGCCACGTTCAAGCGGTTCAGCAACAAAAGTTGCCTTACGCTTGCCGTCGCTGCCAGCCTTGATTTCCAGGTTGCTGGGCTTCTTCAATTCCTGCCAGTTCCGGATATTGACAGTCATGGTTTTCCCTTTGCTTTTGGCGGAACGGGCGAGGGGTGGAGCCAAGCCGTCCGGCGTGAATTCAATAGACGGACCATGCGGCACATGCCGCCGGTCCGGGAAAAAGGCATCAGACGCGGCGGCGCTTGGCCGGGCGGACACCATTATGCGGGATCGGGGTCACGTCACGGATGGATGTGATGTGGAAACCCACCGCTTGCAGCGCACGAAGCGCCGATTCACGACCAGCACCGGGGCCTTTGACCTCGACTTCCAGCGTGCGGACGCCATGATCGGCGGCCTTTTTGCCAGCGTCTTCGGCACAAACCTGTGCGGCATAGGGAGTCGACTTGCGGCTGCCCTTGAATCCCATTGTACCGGCGCTCGACCAGGCAATGGCATTGCCCTGTGCGTCGGTGATGGTGATCATCGTGTTGTTGAAGGTCGCGTTGACATGGGCGACACCCGATGAGATGTTTTTGCGTTCGCGCCGACGAAGGCGCTGCGGTTCACGAGCCATTATATTTTTCCCGTATCCTGAAAATCTGTGTGTATGCCGGTGGTGCTAGGAAATGAGCAGTCCCGGCGAAGAAAAAGCGTTTCGGTCCCGAAGGGCCAGACCCTACTTCTTCTTACCAGCGATAGCCTTGGCCTTGCCCTTGCGGGTGCGCGCATTGGTGTGCGTGCGCTGGCCACGAACCGGCAGACCTTTACGATGACGCAAGCCGCGATAGCAGGCGAGGTCCATCAGGCGCTTGATGTTCATCGCCGTGTTGCGGCGAAGATCACCCTCGACCGTCAGGTCAGCGTCGATCGTTTCACGAATCTGCAGCACTTCGGCGTCGGACAAGTCCTGAACGCGGCGAGCGTGGTCGATTCCCAATTTGGTGGCAATGTTGACGGCGGTCTGACGACCGATGCCGTGGATATAGGTAAGCGCGATAATAACGCGTTTGTTGGTGGGCAAATTGACGCCCGCAATACGTGCCATGTGTTTCTTTCTCCTGCTCCACAGGACCGTTGGCAATTGGTCCCATCTCAAAGCGTCTGGTTCCAACGCAAAAACGGACCACGATGCGCAGGCGCGCTTCGCCGTCCGGATATGATGTCGGAATGGCTGGGCCGTTACGGTGAGTCGGCCCCGATGTCAAGCCTGCTAACCGGCTGGTGCCAGCATTTTGGCGCGCTCCGCCAACCGGTCGACGACTGCAGCATGGATGGCTGGCGCACAGGCAATTACGCCAAAGGCCTGGGCGCGCGGGGTGTTGAAAACAAGCGGCGCGCCAAAAGCATCGGTCACGGTAGCACCCGCCTCTGTGGCAATCAGCGCGGCGGCGGCCACATCCCACTCATAACCCCAGCGCAAGGTCGCGACCAGATCGGCGCGATCATCGGCGACCAGTGCCATGCGTAGCGCGATGCTGTTCGGCTTGGTCACGATGACCAGATCGCTGTCGACACTGGGCAGGGCGTCGGCGGGGACGCGCGATCCGGCAAATTTCTGACGCTGGCTGGCGCGCAGCGGATCGCCGTTCAGCACCGCCCCTTTGCCGCGCTGTGCTACCCATAATTCATCCAGCGCGGGCGCATAGAGCACGCCCAGCTCGGACGCGCCATCAACAACCAACGCCACCGACACCGCCCAGCCGGGACGACCACGGATGAAATCGCGGGTGCCGTCGATCGGATCGACGCACCACATGGCGCGGCACGACAGCCGATCGGCGTTGTCGGCGGTTTCCTCGGACAACCATCCCGCCTCTGGCACCATCGCGCCCAGAACGGCCTTCAACCGCGCATCAACAGCCAGATCGACGTCGCTTACAGGATTGTTGGGCGATTTATACTGGACATCAACTGCTTTGCCCTCGCCCCGCAAGCGCGCCATCGCCATGTCGCCGACTTCGCGCGTGGCGGCGATCATGGCTTCGAGGTTGCGGCCTAGCATTGGTACGTGCGCCCTAGCTGCTGGCGACGGTCATGCCGTCAATACGCAGGGTTGGAACATCGACGCCGTGACGAAATTCCAGGTCGTCGGCGGCGGTCATCGCGGCAAACATGGCGATCAAATTGCCGGCGATGGTGAATTCGGCGATGGGTTCGGCAATCTGGCCGCCGCGAATGGCAAAGCCCGTCGCGCCGCGGCTATAATCGCCAGTGACGGGATTGACGCCTTGGCCAGCCAATTCGGTGACATAGATGCCTTCGCTGACATCGGCCATCAGCGCGGCGGGCGTTTGCGCGCCGGGGGCAAGGTGGAGGTTGCTCGTGCTCACGCCCGATGCACCGCCGCCTCGGCTCGCATGTCCGGTCGGGGCCAGCCCAAGTTGCTTCGCTGAAGCCGTATCGAGCAACCAGCCGGTTATGCGGCCATTGGCAACGATGTCGCGCGCTGCGGTCGGCAGGCCTTCGCCGTCAAAGGCCCGGCTACGCAGACCGCGCAGGCGATGCGGCTCGTCGCGAATGATGATCGCGGAATCGAACAGATCCTGATCTTCCTTGCCGAGCAAAAAGCTGGTGCCGCGCGCGATGGCGGGGCCGCTGATCGCACCGAGCAAATGGCCGACGATGCTGCTGCCTACGCGCGGATCAAAGAATATCGGCACTTTGCCGACGGGAGCTTTACCGGGATTGAGCCGCGCGACGGCACGCGAACCGGCGCGCAGACCGATGGCGTCGACGCTTTCCATATCTTCGGCATAATGGGCGCTGTGCCAGCCATAGTCGCGTTGCATGGCGGCGCCTTCGCCTGCGATGACGCTGGCCGACAGGCTGTGGCCGCTGGCACCATAGCCGCCGACGAACCCGTGACTGGTGGCGAGCGCGAAGCGGGTGCGGCTGTGGCTGGCGCTGCCCCCTTCGCTGTTGGTGACGCCCGCGACGGCGCGCGCAGCTTCTTCGACGGCGAGAGCGGCTTCGCGCAGTGCCTGCGGATCGGCTTCGCTGCCGTCATCAAGATCAAGGTTGGGCGGTGTATCTTTTAGCAAGCGGTCGGCGGGGGCGAGGCCAGCATAAATATCCTCGGGGGCTTCGCGCGCCATGGCGACGCAGCGTTCGACGAGGCTTGCCAACTCGCCTTCATCCATATCGGCGGTTGAAACGCTGGCGCTGCGTTGGCCGACAAAGACCCGCAGGCTGATGTCCTGCCCCTCGGATCGTTCGACATCTTCGAGATTGCCCAGCCGCATCGAGACCGATGTGGAGGCGTTGCAATAATAAAGGGCGTCGGCGGCGTCGGCGCCAGCGCGGGTGGCGGCACCGCACAGCATCTGTGCGCGATCTAGGGCTTCTTCGACGGTGAGCATGGGCGCGCCCTATACTTCGGCGCGCGGCGCGTCAAAATTTATTGGATATCGTCTGTCAGGCCAAAGTTTTGAACGGCGTGCCGTCAGCTCGCGATTGCAGCAATCGCCTGCGTGGCGGCGAGCGCCCCGCTGACCCACAAAAAGGGGATGGCCAGAGCGGCAACCCACAAACGGCGAACATCGCGGCGGAACCGGGCGTGCAGGCCCCAGCTGGCGAGGGCCTGACGGCTGAGGTGATACCAGTGCCGTTCAACCCGCCGGGCCAGCGGCACCGCGAGTGCGATCAGCATGACAAGAGAAATGACGGTGAAAGCGGTCGGTGCGCCATCGGCGACGGCACTGGTCACAAGCCAGATTTGCAGAGCAGTAAAGGCCAGCAGGGCGGCGGCGGCGTGCCACGTCATTCGTCGACCCAAACTGCGCGCCGCTGGTACGCTTTGCGTTGAACGCCCCCATAGGCGTGGTCCGAATGTTGATGCCATGTTTCAGCCTCCCCGGCTGGCGATTCCCATAAACCCTACGTATTCAGCCAAAAATCATCGAGTCAAGGGAGGATGCGCCGATTCGGTTAATATATCCTCTCCATTGGCCCCATTTTCGCAACAGAGTTACGCCGAGCGGACCATATGCAATCAGAAACAAGTGTCCGGCTCCGCTTAGCCAAACAACCATGACCCCAGCAGGCGATTAAAGGGAAAGGTGAAAAAACCGGCCAGCAACAGCGCGCCAACAACAAAGCCCCGCGCCTGACCGCGGTGGCGCCGGACATCGTGGCGGCGCGCGGAAATGACCAGCACAGGCACGCCAATGACGGTCAGCACCGACAGGATATGGATCAGGCTAAATCCGCCGGGGTTGATGAAACGCATGTTGAAACTGACCAGCGCAGTGATGAACAAAAGCGACGCCCAGACCCATCCCATCATGCGGTGGAGGCGGTCGCCCCTGCGGCGCAGCATCATAAAGGGCGTGATTGCAAGCGCTGCGCTAATCGTGATGAGATGCAGCCAGACTTGCCATGGAATTTGCGCCCATTGATCGCGGCCGCGCGCCACTGCCACAACGACGAAGCCCAAAAGGACAAGCGCAAGCAGGCCGCAGATACGCTCCAGCATGTCGGGCTGTTTCGACTTTGTATAGCGCGTACCTTTTGCGCCAAAGAATCCACTCAGCCGACTGGCCATTTACGCACCCCTCCGTAACTCCATGATCCCATAACCATGAGGGAGGACAGGGGAATGCACAAGTCGGGGTTGATGGTCGGTTTTGCTCTGCTGGCATTGGGCTGTGCTTTGCCGGTTCAGGGCGCAGTGCCGCACGACGTGCGCGATGTGCAGGGTAAAAATTGGGTGGCGGCGCAGAAATCCAGTTGATAATGGCCGCCCATGCGACAGCCTAAAATTTGGACGACCATCCAAGACTATAGCTGGTCTCTGTTCCGGGGCGATGTGCAGGCAGGGATTACCGTCGCTTTGGTGGCGCTTCCGCTGTGTATCGCGATTGCCATCGCGTCAGGTGCCACACCAGAACAGGGGATTGTGACCGCCATCATCGGCGGATTCGTCATATCTCTGTCGAGTGGAAGCCGGGTTCAGATCGGCGGGCCGACCGGCGCTTTCATCGTCGTGGTTTATGGCGTGATTGCCAGTCATGGATATGACGGGTTGGTTCTGGCAACCTTAATGGCCGGAGTGATCCTGATGATCGCCGGGTTTTTTCGGGCTGGCCGATTAATCGCCCATGTCCCCGAAGCCGTCATCGACGGCTTTACCATCGGTATCGCCATCATCATCGCCTTTAGTCAGGTCAAGGACGCGTCGGGCATGTCGATTGCGTCGCTGCCTGCCGATTTTCTGCCCAAGCTGGCGGCCCTATGGGGCGCGCGCGCCAGTATCAGTCCGGCGGCGGTGGGCATCGCAGTGACCGCGCTGATTGTGATGATCGGAATGCGCCGCTGGACCCCGCGCCTGCCCGGACCGATTATCGGGGTCTGTCTCGCCACGCTTCTGGCAATCTGGCTGGCGCTTCCGGTCGATTCCATTCAGTCCCGCTATGGCATTTTATCGACCCATTTCCCGGCCGTCATTGTGCCGGATATAACGGTCGTGCGTCTTGTTCAATTGCTACCATCGGCCTTTGTCATCGCCTTTCTGGCAGGGATTGAAAGCCTGTTATCGGCCATTGTTGCCGACCGGATGATCGAGGGGCATCATCGTCCCAATGCCGAACTCATGGCGCAGGGCTATGGCAATTTGGCCTCGTCATTTTTCGGCGGCATGCCGGTGACCGGCGCGATAGCGCGCACCGCGACCAATGTGCGCGCGGGCGGCAAAACCCCGGTCGCGGGTATGGTGCATGCGCTAACGATACTGCTGATGATGCTGCTGGCGGCAGGCTGGGTTGGCAAGCTGTCGATGCCGGCGTTGGCGGCCATCTTGTTGCTGACGGCGTGGAACATGGCGGAGGTGGAGAAATGGCCGCACTATTGGCGCGCTCCCATGACCGATCGCATATTGCTTGTCACGACATTGGTCCTGACCGTCGTCATAGACTTAACAATTGCGATTGGCGTGGGTGTAGTCCTAGGCCTGCTTTTCCGCTTGCTACAAAATGGCGGCGACAAGCCTCTATGGACGCCCCGCAATAACTAGGGTCAGAATCGAGGTCTGGGCTCGGGCCTTATCGCGGCTCTGGCATGGGCAGCGGTTCGGCGTCGGGGTTGCCTTCGCTGTCGCTGTCGTCGCTTGCGTCAGGGGCTGGTGCGCCGCCGCGTTCTTCCAGTTCGGCGGCTTTGCGCTGGCGTTCCACCATGGCTTTCTGGTCCGCTTCAACGGCGGCTTCGACATTTGCCGCAGCGGCGTCGATTCCCGCCATACGCTTGGCGCGCTCGTCGGCGATCATGGCTTCCCAGTCGGTCTTGTCGGCGGCTTTGGTTTCAGCCTCGGCCCCCGCGACCAGCGCTTGGGTGCAGCCGGTGAAGCCGCCAAGTCCGGTCGGTGAGCAGCTGTCGGTGCCAAAGCGGCCAACGCGTTCCAGTGCGACGACCTTATTGGCCCATGCCTGATTGCGCGGGTCGGTCGGGCTGCCGCCACGAAACATCTTCGGGACGCGAAAACGCTCTTCCTCGGGCAAGCGGCTGCACACAACGATTTCGTTGGAACTGCTTTGTTCGCATTTGTCGTCGCCATAGACGATGACCTGATTGATCTTCTCACCCTCTGGCCCTGTTTCCTGCGCGGCAAGGGGCGGAGCAAAAAGGGTGGTGGCCAATATCATTGCGGCGGCTAATTGCGGGCGGGTCATCATAAAATCCTTCGTCTATGCTGGCATCGTGCCAGTGGCTGGCTGCACCCGCCATGAACAGATGCGCCGTTCCTCACATCTAGATACGCTTGGACAGCGCAATGGCTGCCCGACAGCCGGCGCGGATGGCAAAGCTGAGTAGCGGATAGCCGGGGGCGCTTTCGGCGCCGGAAGCAATGGCAACCGCCTTATGCTCCAGCTCTTCGGCGCGAAAATCGGCAACGGCGGTGCTGAGTTCGGGGTCGCTGTCTTCCAACTCGTCGAGTTGGTCGCGATAGTGGCGGTCAATTTCGGTTTCGACGGCGGCGGTGCAGGCCATGGCAGCGCGCGGCCCCAAAGCGGCGGTTGCCGCCCCCAGTGCAAAACCCGCGACATTCCATATCGGTTGCAATACAGTCGGGCGCACCCCGCGCCTGGCCACCATATCGTCGAAAAAGCGGCGATGCCGTTCCTCTTGCTCGGCCATATGGGCGATGTCGCGCGCGGCGGGGTGGCGATCACCCATCACCGCCAACTGACCGGCATAGATGCGTGTGGCCCCATATTCGCCCGCCTGATCGACGCGGATCATCGACGCTTTGCGCGCATCCATGGAGGCATCTTTCGGGGCTTGCGTTTTTTCGCTCGTCATACCGAAGATGTGGGCTGCCGACGCAGCAAGGTCAAGACAAGCGCCGCCGCGCCGATCGAGAAAATCGCGTTGAATCCGGCAAGCGAGATCGGCCCCAAGGTCCATTGCGCCACGTCACAGCGAATGAGCGGAGCGGCCATGATGTCATTGAGCGAAATTGGCCCGCTGGTCGCCGAACTGCATGTTGTCAGCCCTTCCCACCAGCCATATTCGACCCCCGCATGGAACACGCCGATGACTCCGCTGATCGCAATGGCGATGGCGGCGAGCAGCGTCAGTCCGCGCATCGCCACAGGATTTCGGCGGAGCAATAGCGCGACAGCGGCGAGCAACATGGCGGCCTGATGCGGCCAGCGCTGCCAATAACACATTTCGCACGGGTGAAGGCCAAAGCCATATTGCGACACCAGTGCACCGCCATAAAGCAGAATCGGAGCGATCAGCGCGACGATGGGTGCGGCGTATCGGGATGAGAGCATCGCGGTTGCTCTAGTTGCGGCGGGTCGGCTTGGCGGGCGTCTTGCTGCCCTGCGCCATCATCGGAGCCGATGGCGAAATGCGGCCGATGGTTTGCAGCGCATAATGAAGCTGGAAATCCTTGATACCCTCTTTTTTCAGCTCTTCCGGGCTGGCGCTAAAGCGGGGATCTTCCTTCTCATCTTTTTCAAGCAGGCTGTTATCGACGCGCTTTTCATTGACGAGGTGACGACGCAGGTCGCTTTCGCGGAACTTGGGTCGCGACGCATAATCGGGGTCGCTGATCTGCGGAACGCGGATGTCGGGATTAATCCCGCCTTCCTGAACGCTGCGACCCGATGGCGTGTAGTAACGCGCGGTGGTCAGGCGCAGCGCCGTCGTGTCGGTCAACGGCAACACGGTTTGCACCGATCCCTTACCAAAGCTGCGTTCGCCCATCACCACGGCGCGATGTTGGTCCTGCAGCGCGCCCGCGACAATTTCCGATGCGGAGGCAGAGCCCGAATCAATCAGCACAATGACGGGCGAGTTATGCGCATAGTCGCCGGGCTCGGCGAAATAGCGTTCGATATCACCCTTGCGGCGGCCACGTTGCGAGACGATTTCGCCGCGTTCGAGGAACAGGTCCGACACGCCGACGGCTTCGTCGAGCAGGCCGCCCGGATTGGAGCGCAGATCCAGAATCCAGCCGCGTGGGCGGTGTCCGAGCGATTTTTCGACCGCCAGCATCGCGGCTTTCAGATCGGTGGTCGCGTCAGCCGAAAAGCTGGAAACGGTCAGCACGCCGACATCGCCGCTGACTTCCCATTTTACCGGCTTCAGGTCGATGATTTCGCGGGTAATTGCCATTTCGAGCGGCTTATCATGGCCTTCGCGAACGACCGTGATGTCGATTTTGGTGCCCGGCTTGCCGCGCATCTGTTCGACCGCTTCGTCGAGCGTCAGGCCGAAAATCAGTTCCTTGTTGATATGGGTGATATAATCGCCCGCCTTGATGCCCGCGCGGTCGGCCGGGGTGTCAGCTTGCGGTGCGATCACTTTGACCACGCCATCTTCCATCGTCACCGACAGGCCTAGCCCACCATATTCGCCGTCGGTCTGGGTACGCAGGTTCGAATAGTCGCGGGCATCAAGATAGCCCGAATGCGGATCAAGACTGGCCAGCATCCCATTGATTGCGCCTTCGATTAATTTGTCATCATCGACCGGCTCGACATAGTTGGATCGCACTTCGAGGAACACGTCCATAAAGCGCGAGATTTCATTTTGCGTCGAGGCATCCACCGTGGCCATCGCGCCCGTCGCCAACGGTACCAGCGCGAGGGTGCTGAGCGCAGCGGCCCCCTGCCAGAAGGCAAAGCGGTTTTTGCGCGACGCGCGGGCGGGAGTGGTTTCGGCCATGGTCATCTTTCAACAAGAGATATCGGGAGTCGGTTATAAACCTTCTGTCGCCAGTCTCCAACGCAATTGCGACGAGGTCAAGCTGCCGATCCCGAAACGGGGCAGGGCGGGGCGGAGGTGTTAATCACCCTATCCCAACATCGCGACAATATCGACCGGGCGCCCGCTGCGGCGTAATTCGACGGTAATGTTACTGTCGTTCGATCCGGCGCGTCCGATCGGGGTTCCGGCATCAATCGTATCGCCGACACTGGCGGACAGGCCGATGAGGCCGGTGAGCAGCGAGGTCCAGCCGCCGCCATGATCGATGATGATGATTTTTCCATAGCCACGATAATCGCCTGCAAACAGCACGCGACCTGCGGCAGGGGCGACAACCTGACCGCCGGGACGGGCGGCAATGGTCAGCCCGCGCGACCGCACACCGCTTTTGGTCACTTCGCCCAGACCAGTGATGATGCGACCCACTACGGGCAGGCGATAGGCACCGCGGCTCAGCTCTTCGGGCGGGGGCGGTGGGGCGGCGTCAGCAAAATTGGCATTGGTCGGGTCTCTGGGGCGCGGCAGCGGACCAGCAAGCAACGCCAGACGCGCACGGGTCACGCTGTCGTCCTCTAAATCGTCCATCAATTCGACAATATCGCGCGCCTTTTCGCCCAACCCCAGGGCGCGGTCCGATTCGAGCTGCGCGCTGCTCATCAGCGCCTGCGAGCGCAAGCGACCTACATTTTCCAGCCGCGTCAGTTCGTCGCGTCGCTGGGTCAATTGAGACCGGCTGCTACTCAACACCCGCAGCGCTACCGTCTGTTGCCCGCGCACTTCGCGCAATTGCGCCAGTTCGCGGCGCACGCCTGCGGTGCGGCGGTTGATTACCGGCATGGCGGCGTCAAGTATGGCACGGGCATGGATCATGTCGCGCAAGGAGCCAGGCTGCGCAAGCACGGTTAGCGGTGGCTGGCGGCTCAATTGCTGGAGTGATGCGGTGAGGGTGAGCAGCGGTTTTTGCTGCTCGGCAAGGCGTGCCTGCTGCTCTGCTAGCCTGCGACCGACTAGTTTGACCCGCGCTTCGCCGGCGCTGATGTCGGCCTCGGCGGATTGGATACGCGCGGCGAGGGCGGCGCTGCGTTTTTTCAACCGGTCGGCTTCACTGCGCGCGGCCTTGGCTTGCCCTTCCAGCTCGTTGCTGCGTTTCATCGCGGCGGCGGACTGATGTTTGGCGGCTATCAGCTGCGCGCGTTCTTTTTGGGCGATCTGTTCGGGGTCGAAAATGTCGCTCTGCGCGAGCGCCAACCCGCCGCCCAGCATGGCCGCTACAGCCCCCAATATGACCAGCGGGCGCCTCATTGCTGGCCCTCGCGGTGATAGGGATGTCCGGCGATAATGCTCACCGCGCGCCACAATTGTTCCGCCAGCATGGCGCGGGCCAGCAGGTGCGGCCATGTCGCGCGGCCAAAGGCGATGGTCTTGTCGGCACCTGACCGTTCATCGGAAGTGAAGCCTTCGGCGGCACCCAAAAGAAAACGCGCCTCGCGCACCCCGGTATCGCGCCAGCTTTCGAGCAGTTTGGCTAGGTCGAGCGATCCCATTTGCTCACCCGTTTCATCGAGCAATATGGTGCGGCTGTTGGACGGCGCGGCAGGAATTTTGCCGCCACTGTCGGGCAATTCGGTGATTTTATGGGGCCAGGACACGCGTTTCATATAGCGTTCGACCAAATCGCCCTCTGGCCCGCGCCCTATGCGCCCGCGGGCGATGATATGGAGCTTCATGCCCGCCACTGTATGGCTAGCGGGCGCGAGGCATTAGTTCGCCGCCGCTGCAGGCGGGGCGTCGCCGAACGACCACATGCGTTCCAGATTGTAAAAGCTGCGGACTTCGGGGCGGAACAGGTGGACGATCACATCGCCGGCATCGATCAACACCCAATCGGCATTGGGCAATCCCTCGACACGCACGCTGCGTCCGGCTTCCTTTTTGATCCGCTGCGCCAGCTTGTCGGCGATGGCGGAAACATGGCGCGTCGACCGGCCACTCGCGATCACCATATGATCGGCGATGCTGCTTTTTCCAGCGAGCGGAATGGAGATGGTCTCCTGAGCCTGATCTTCGTCCAGTTGGTGGAGGATCAGTGCGTGGAGTTTATCCACGCTGTCATTGGCGGGTGCGGCGCCAGGCGCGGCATCCATTTCGGCAGGGATCAAAGCGGTCCTTTCTTTGTGGGGCTACGCAGGCGCGAACGGGTCAGCGGATCGCGGGGCGCGCGACCAGAATATTGTTCGAACCAGCGGGGGTTGGCCTGCCGTATCGCAGTTGCGGATCGCACATCGGGCGAAAATCGCAGGAACACGAGGGCGGGCGGTCTCCAGTCTGTCCAATGCTTTTTCTGGTCTGCGGGGCGGACAAAGTGCCGCAGCCAACCCATGGCACGGGCTGCATGGGTCCGGCCATTATAGCTTGGACGCGCGACAACCGCAATCGGCATCAACCGTGCAATCCCCCGCCAGTCGCGCCAACGGGGCAGTTGAGCCAGATTATCGGCCCCCATGATCCAGATAAACTGTCGGTCGGGGTAGCGCCGCACCATTTTTTTGAGCGTATCGATGGTGTAGCGCGTGCCCAATTCGGCCTCGATTCCCGTGGCGCGAATGGGCGCACGCCGTGCCATGCGCTGCGCCGAAGCGATTCGCGCAGGCAGCGGCGCCATGCCCTTCGCGGGTTTGAGCGGGTTGCCCGGTGACACCAGCCACCACAGCTCGTCCAGCGCGAGCGCATCGATGCAGTTCAGGCTGATCGCGCGATGTCCGCCATGCGCGGGATTGAAACTGCCGCCAAGAAGACCGGTGGGGATTTTGCGCAAGTTCGCCCGCTTGGTCAGGGTCGCACCTGTCCGGTCCCGCGCACCTGCCATTTATAGGTCGTTAGCCCCTCAAGCGCCACAGGACCGCGCGCGTGCAACCGCCCCGTCGCAATCCCGATTTCCGCGCCCAGCCCGAACTCGCCGCCGTCGGCGAACTGGGTGGAGGCATTGTGCATCACGATCGCGCTGTCGGCCTCGGTCAGGAACCGCTCGGCGGCGGCACTGTCTTCGGTGACAATCGCGTCGGTGTGGTGGCTGGAATGGGCGTCGATATGGGCGAGCGCGCCCGACAAGCCGTCGACCTGACCCATGGTGACGATGGCGTCGAGATATTCGGCGTCCCAGTCGCTGGTATCGGCGGGTGTGACATGCGCATCGAGCGCGGCAATCGCGGCGTCGCCGCGCACTTCGCAGCCAGCGCCTAGCAGCGCGGTTACGATGGCGCCGGGATTGGCAAAGGCGCGGTCGATCAGGATGGTTTCGGTCGCACCGCAAATGCCGGTACGGCGCATCTTGGCATTGACCGCCAGCGCCACGGCTTTGTCATGATCGGCGGCACCGTCGATATAGAGGTGGCAGATGCCGTCGAGGTGGGCGAGCACGGGAACGCGCGCTTCGTTCTGTACGCGGGCGACCAGTCCCTTGCCTCCGCGCGGAATGATGATGTCGATCAGGCCCTGCGCGCGCAGCATGGCGCCAACGGCGGCGCGGTCCTGCGTCGGGACAAGCTGGACCGCCTCAGCCGGAAAGTCGGCGGCGACCAGCCCGTCGGCGATGGCGGCGTGGATGGCGCGATTCGAATGCACGGCTTCGCTGCCGCCGCGCAGGATGACGGCATTGCCCGACATCAGCCCCAGCGCCGCCGCATCGGCGGTGACATTGGGGCGGCTTTCGTAAATGATACCGAGCACGCCCAGCGGAACGCGCACGCGGCTGAGTTCCAGCCCGTTGGGGCGGGTGACGCTGTCGATTTGCTGTCCCACCGGATCGGGCAGTTTGGCAACCGCATCAATGGCATCGGCAATCGCGGCCAGCCGGTCGTCGTCGAGCCGCAACCGGTCGAGCATCGCCGAGGACAGACCACTGGCCTTGCCCGCGTCCATATCGGCGGCATTGGCGGTCAGGATGGTGTCACTTTGCGCGCGCAAATGGGACGCAGCAGATTGCAGTGCCTGTGCCTTTGCGGCGGTGGAACGGATGGCAAGTTGCTTGGCGGCGGCGCGGGCTTTTGTGCCCATTTTGGCGATCAAGCTGTCGGCATCACCGACATGCGGCGGGGGGGAGAGGGTTTCTACAGTCATACCCCACTCTACCACGCTTTGACACCGGCGCGAAAGTCCCGTTGCGCAGCCCGACCGCGATGCTAGGGTGCGCGGCATGAGCGGGGATATCGGCGATATTGGGGATGCGGTGACGGCGGGGCTGGTGGGCCATGCCGTTGAGCCGACCCATGGAGCGGGCAACCATGCGGCGATGCGCGCACGGTGCCTCAATTGCGGCACATCATTGGTCGGCAGCCATTGTCAGCATTGCGGACAACGCGCGGTCATCCACCGCAGTTTCGGGGCCATCGGCCATGATCTGGTCCATGCCGTTTTCCATTTCGAGGGCAAGTTGTGGAACACATTGCCGATGCTTGCCTGGCGGCCGGGCGATCTGACGCGGCGCTTTATCCATGGCGAGCGGGCGAGCTTTATTTCGCCCCTGTCGCTGTTCCTGTTCGCGGTATTCCTGACCTATGCGGTCCTCGCATTTGTCGGTAGCGGCGGCGGAGCCACGCCGAGTCTGCAAGCTGCGGCGGCCGATGTTTCTCAAACAGTGGCTGCGCGCGCCAAGATCCAGCAAGAGCTGGCAAAGATTGACGAGCAACTTGCTGCGGCTGATCTTTCGCCGGCCAACGCGGCGAACCTGACCGACCAGCGCGCAACCCTGGTCCGAACGGCTGACGTTTTGGGATTAGGCAAGGACAAGGCCGCTGATGAAGCAAAGGGTCAGCCGCAAGAAGAGAATCAGAACATCCTCAACCTTGAAACCGGCATCAATTTTGTCGATCATGGTTTGCAAAAGGCAAAGGATAACCCGGGGCTGATGCTCTACAAGCTTCAGGCCAATGCCTATAAATTTGCCTGGGCGCTGATCCCCTTGTCGCTGCCGTTTTTATGGCTGCTCTATCCTTTCAGTCGCCGGTTCCACACCTATGACCATTTCGTTTTCATCACCTATTCGATCAGCTTCATGCTGCTCTTGTTTGTGGCGGTGCGGCTGCTGGACCTGACAGTTTTTGGCGAGCTTATATCGTTCCTCGCCGCGCTTTATGTCCCCCTTCATATGTATCGCCAGTTGCGCGGTGCCTATCGCTCGTCGCGGCGCGCTGCGCTGTTTCGCACCCTGTTGCTGCTTGTCTTTTGCGTCATGGCGGTGCTGTTGTTCGGGCTGTTGCTGCTGACATTAGGGGCGATGGGATAGCCGGTAGGACCGGTAATTAGGAGAAGATGTAATGCACCCGCTTTGGGCTGAAATAAACCGTCGCCATCTCATCAAACTCGGCACTGTCGGGCTGGCGGCGTTGTCGCTTCCCGGTGCGGCGGCGGCGATGATGGCGCAGGGTTTCACCCACGGCGTCGCGAGTGGCGAGCCCGGCCCCAACTCGGTGCTGTTGTGGACGCGCTATGCGGCGGCGGGCGATACCAGTTTGACGGTCGAAATGTCGGACAGCGCCGATTTCACGCAGGTTCGCGGCGGGGGAACGGTGGCCGCGATGGCGGCGCATGACTTCACGGCCAAGATTGTCGTCAACAATTTGATGCCCGATCGCTGGTATTATTATCGCTTTGTCGCGCCCGATGGCTCGAAATCAGTGGTGGGCCGAACGCGCACTTTGCCGCAAGGTGCGACGAGCAACTTCACCTTGGCGCTCTTTTCCTGCGCGAACCTGCCCTTCGGCTGGTTCAACGCCTATGGCCATGCGGCGGCGCGGAACGACATCGATCTGGTGGTTCAGGTCGGCGACTATCTGTATGAATATAAGGTCGGCGAATATCCTTCGGCCCGCGAAGCGCTGCCCGGACGCGATATTCAGCCGACCAACGAACTGATCGCGCTCGCTGATTATCGTCTGCGCTATGCCTGTTACCGCAGCGACCCCGATCTGGCACGACTGCACCAGTTGTTCCCGATGGTGGCCCAATGGGACGACCATGAATTTGCCAATGACACATGGAAAGGCGGCGCAGAAAATCATAATGCGGGCGAGGGGGCTTGGTCGGCACGTATGGCAGCGGCGGAACAAGCCTATCGTGAATGGCTGCCGGTCAGCGACAGCCGCTGGCGCCACTATCAGATCGGCAATTTGGCGACGATCATCATGCCTGAAACCCGCGTCACCGCGCGCGATCAGCAATTCGACCTCGATGCCATCGCCGCGACCGGCAGCGATCCCGAGACGACGCTAAAGCGCTTCAGCGAGACCGCCTATATTGACCCCGCGCGCCAGTTGATGGGCTCCGAGCAGGAGCAATGGCTGGCCGCGACATTGAAATCATCGGTGACGTCGGGGACGCGCTGGCAGGTTTGCGCGCAACAGGTCGTCATGGGCAGCCTGTTCACTCCGCCAGCGGCCAAGGACTGGTTCGGTCCGACCTTGCCCGAACCGATTTTGCGCCGCGTCCAAACCGCACAAATGGCGGCCAAGGCGGGGCTTCCGCTCAATATGGACGGTTGGGACGGTTATCCCGCTGCGCGGCGACGCTTTTTGTCCGCCGCACAGGCCGCCGATGCCGAACTGGTTGTGCTGTCGGGTGACAGCCACAACGCCTGGGCGTTTGATCTGGAGCAGGATAAGCGACCGGCAGGCATCGAAATCGGCGGCCACAGCGTTACGTCTCCCGGCTTTGAAACCTATACACCGGGGGTGGCCGATCCGGCGCGGGTATCGGCCCTGCGCGCCTCATCGCCGCAACTGCAATGGGCGAACACCGAAAAACGCGGTTACGTGAGCGTCACCCTGTCGCCCGATAAAGTGACCGCCAACTGGCATATGATGGACAGCATCCGTGCCAAGACGCTGGGGGCAAAAACGCACAGCATGACGGTGCAGCGGGGGCGGCGGAAATATGATGTGGCGTAGCTTTGGGTGTTGGGGATTAAGAGGATAGCTAAGCTATGCAATTGGGAAGGTCCGCAATTAAGGTGGAACCCTGACAGGCAGCTATCGTCGTCGCTAGATGGAAAGCGGCCGTTAAGGGAAGCACATGTATCGTACAAGCCAAGGGTAAGAATGTCAGGGAGAACGATGATGCTATACGCTCGGCTCGCTACCACTATCGGATGCGCCCTCGCGTTGGCCAGCGTACCAGTTCAGGCTTGCCGCGTTCGCTTGTCTGCCGAAGAGAATTTGCACGGAGCTTACGAGAAAGGAATTTTCTCGTCGGTCGCTGTTGTTACTATTACCGAGGCGAAATACACGCAACAACCCATTTCGGACGCTCATCCGTGGTCGGCGACAGCAAGCGTTGACCTCCTACTACGTGGCTCGTTTGAGCCGAACACGGTGACATTCGAGCGAGGTTGGGGAAGTGCGGCATGCGATGATGGGCAGCCGCTTGCTAAAGCTGGCGAGAAATGGATCGTGTACTTCTGGAAGAACCCGGAGCGCGGCCAACTTGTGTGGGCGAGCTATCCTTTGGAGGTCGCGTCTGCCGCCGACCCGATGGTGGAACACTCCTTGAAACTCCATATGCGCAAGTAACTACGCTAACTTGGGTAGGGCTTCAATGTCCGTTTGTGTGTAGCGCTGCTTACGCATTGAGCGGCCGCAATTGGTCGCTAACGGTCATCTGTGATTTTTTGCTCACCCACATGCTGCTTTCCGCGCGAGCACAAGAGCCCCCCTCTCAACTATAAGGCGGACTATCCTCAAACTCCGCAAACCACGGGTAATCCTCGGCGACGCTGTCGGTGAAACTGGCGGGGCGTTTTTCGAGGAAGCTGGCGACGCCCTCGGCGGCGTCCGTACTGCGACCGCGGGCGAAGATGGCGCGGCTGTCCCAGCGGTGGGCGCTCATCGGATGCGGCGCGCCGAGCATCCGCCACAGCATATGCCGCGTCATCGCAACCGACACCGGCGCGCTGTCGGATGTCATCTGCCGCGCTTTGGCAATTGTTGCGTCGATTAACTCGCCGGGCGCGTGGACCGATTGAACCAGTCCCGCCGCATGGGCCTCCTCGGCGTCGATCAGCCGTCCCGAATAGCACCAGTCGGCGGCGGTCGCGATGCCGACAAGGCGCGGCAGGAACCAGCTTGATGCGGCTTCCGGAACAATCCCGCGCCGTGCAAAAACAAAGCCGTATCGCGCGTTATCGCTGGCCATGCGGGCATCCATCGACAGCGTCATGGTCGCGCCAATGCCCACCGCCGCGCCGTTGATCGCGCCCAGAACTGGTTTTTTGCAGTCGAAAATCCGCATCGACACCCGCCCGCCCGAATCGCGGATCAGGGGGTGTGACCAGTCGATACTGCCATCTTCGCCGACCGGGCTGGATGTGATGGCGGGATCGGCCAGTACCTGTTTGTCGGTGCGCTTGGCATAGTCAAAGGTCGCGGCGCCCGCGCTGAGGTCTGCCCCCGCGCAATAGGCGCGGTCGCCCGATCCGGTAAAAATCACCGCGCGCACCTTGTCGTCGGCATCACATTCGTCGAGCGCCGCGACGATTTCCTGCATCATCTGGGTCGTAAAGGCGTTCATCCGGTCGGGACGATGGAGCGTGAGGAGGGCAATGCCCTCGGTCACGTCGAGGCGAATCTGGTCATAGCTTGTCATGGGTTGCATAGTGCCAGTGATTACGCGGCGCGCAAGCCTGTCTGTACGGCGGTGACGCGGAGGATGACGCGCCGATGATGCCGCGCTATAGGGCGGCCATCGCCCCGGCGTAGCGCCTCGCTTGAGTCGCTCTCGCCGGGGCCTGTTATTTGATCTCGACAGAAAGTGAAGCCCATGGCCCGTCGTCGCCAGATTTACGAAGGCAAAGCCAAGATATTGTATGAAGGCCCCGAACCCGGGACGCTGATCCAATATTTCAAGGATGACGCGACCGCCTTTAACGCGCAGAAACGCGGCACGATCAACGGCAAGGGCGTGCTCAACAACCGGATTAGCGAGCATGTCTTCACGCTGCTCGGCAATATCGGAATCCCGCATCATTTCATCCGCCGCCTCAACATGCGCGAACAACTGATCCGGCAGGTCGAGATTGTCCCGATTGAAGTCATCGTGCGCAACACGGCGGCGGGAACGCTGTCGAAACGCCTCGGCATCGAAGAAGGCACCGCGCTGCCGCGCACGCTGATCGAATATTGCTACAAGGATGACGCGCTGGGCGATCCGCTGGTCGCCGAAGAGCATATCGCCTGTTTCAGCTGGTGCAGTCAGGAAGAATTGCACGATATTCAGGACATGGCGATCCGCATCAATGATTTCATGTGCGGCATGTTCGCCGCGGTCGGCATCCGCCTCGTCGATTTCAAGCTCGAGTTCGGCCGGCTCTATGACGGCGATTTCAGCCGCATCATCCTCGCCGACGAAATCAGCCCCGATGGCTGTCGCCTGTGGGACATGACGACCAACGAAAAACTCGACAAGGACCGCTTCCGCCGCGACCTTGGTGGAGAGGTTGAGGCTTATCAGGAAGTCGCCCGGCGTTTGGGGCTGCTGCCCGAAGGCGGCGATAACGCTGTTCTTGACCTCGACAGCCACCGCAAGAAAAAAGGCGGGTAGGGCGCAGGATTCACTATTTGACGTTATTTGACGTTTGATTTTTTGACGTCTGAATTTTTGCGCTGTTGGTCGATGCTCGGTCGTCGTTGGTCGAAAAGCAACTATTCTGTTGCTGGCCCGCGACTTGACCCCTTTATTGCCTTGGCCCACAGAGTGGCTATGAAATCCTCCATATTATGGCGCGCTGCGGCGGCCCTTTCGCCCCTGCTCCTCTTTTCTGCTGCCTTCGCAACGCCGCAAGCGGCTCCGCAAACAGCCAGCACAGCCCCGGTTGTTGACGCGAACATCAATCCGCAGACGGCTGCTGCGCGCGCGTGGAATTTTGCCGATAGCGACATTGCCGTCGACCCTAATGTCGTTTTTGGGGTGCTGCCCAATGGCATGAAATATGCGCTGCTCAAGAACAGCACACCAAAAGACAGCGTCGCGATGCGGATGCGGTTCGATGTCGGCAGTTTCGCCGAGTCAGAGGACCAGCGCGGCCTCGCGCATTTCCTCGAACATATGGCGTTCAACGGATCGACCCATGTTCCCGAAGGCGAAATGGTCAAGCTGCTCGAGCGCAAGGGGCTGGCCTTTGGCGCCGACACCAATGCGTCGACAGGGTTTGACCAGACAGTCTATCAGCTCGACCTGCCCAATGCTTCGGATGACCTTGTCGACACCGGGTTGATGCTGATGCGCGAAACCGCGAGCGAACTGACGCTCGATCCCGCAGCGATTGACCGCGAACGCGGCGTTATCCTCTCAGAACGGCGCGCGCGCGATACGTTTCAATTGCGCAGCCTTGTCGATCAACTCGCGTTCCAAATGCCAAAGATGCACGTCGCCGATCGCTTGCCGATCGGGACGCTCGACGTCATTCAAAATGCGCCTGCATCGCGCCTGCGCGATCTTTATGACCATTATTATCGGCCCGAGCGCGCGACGCTGGTTGTTGTCGGCGATTTCGATCCGGCGGTGATGGAGGCCAAGCTGAAGGCACGCTTTGCCGATTGGAAGGGGCGCGGCCCCGCCGGACCCGACCCCGACATCGGTCATATTGATTATGCGCGCGCCAGCGCCGCCGATGACTTCATTGACCCGGCGATCAACGACGGGGTCAGCATCGCCGCGTTTAAGCCGTGGGTCGAAGAACCGGACACCAAAGCAAAGCGTGCGCGCACACTTGCCGAAGAAATGGGCGAAGCGATCCTCAGCCGCCGCTTGGGCAAATTGGCGCTGGCCGAGGATTCTCCGATCCTTGCGGGCGCTTTTCAGGAATCCGAAGGCTGGAAAGTCTTTGACCAGGCGGGGGTTCGCGCCATCGCCAAGGAAGGCGCATGGAAACAGGCGCTCGACCTGATCGAACAGGAACAGCGCCGCGCGATCGAATTTGGTTTTACCCAGGCAGAGGTCGATGAACAGCTTGCCAACCGTCGCACCGGATTGCGTAATGCGGTCGCGGGGGTCGACACACGGCGCAGCGAAAAGCTGGCGGACATATTGGTGAGTGCAGCCAAGGGCGAATTTGTCTTCACCAGGCCCGAAACATCGCAAGCCTTGTTCACGGCGGTCGCGCCATCGCTCGACGCCGCAACGGTCAGCGCGGCCTTTCACAAACGCATGGCAGGGCTGAGCGCACCGCTGGTCCGCGTAACCGCCAAAAAACCCATCCCCGGCGGGACAGAGGCCGTCCTCGCTGCGCTTCAGACCTCCGAAAAGGTTGCGGTTGCCGCGCCAGCCGTCACTAAGGCGGCGGCCTTTGCCTATACCGACTTTGGAAAGCCGGGGAAGGTGGTCAGTGACGAACGCATCGCCGATCTGGGGATCCGTCGCGTCCGTTTTGCCAATAATGTCATGCTCAATATTAAACAGACCGATTTCAAGAAGGACAATGTCCTGCTGTCGGTGCGCGTTGATGGTGGTGACCTGCTGGAAACCCGCGACGATCCGACACGGGTGGCCCTCGCCGGTTCGCTTTATGTTGGCGGACTGGAGGCACACAGCCTTGACGATCTGCGCACCATTTTGGCGGGAACGACGGTCGATCCGGCCTTTGGTAGCGGATCCGACGCTTTCGGCGGTACGGCTCAAACATCGCCGGCGGATTTCCGGCTGCAGGCCGATCTGATGGCCGCCTTTGTGACCCATCCGGGCTATCGCGCCGACGGGCTGGCGCTCATTCGTCGCTATTTGCCACAGCAATATGCGTCCAATGATGCCACGCCCGCTGCGGTCATGGGCCGCGATGTGGACGGTATTCTCGCCAATGATGATCCGCGCGAACAGACGCCGCCGCTCGCGGCCATGATGAAGCTTGACTGGGACAATCTCAAGCCAGCCATCGCTGATAGTCTGCAACATGGAGCAATCGAAATCGGAGTGGTTGGTGATATCGACGAACAGGCGGCGATCAACGCGATTGCGGCGACCTTTGGCGCGCTTCCCGAACGGCGCGCTAGTTTTGATCCGCGCACCGACGCGCGGCAACGGACCTATGCCACCGACACCAGCCCCCGCACGCTGACCCACATGGGTCCGGCGAATCAGGCCGAACTGCGCGTCTATTGGCCCGCGCGCGATGACAGCAATTTGCGCGAAGCCATGCGGCTCAACCTGCTTGCCCGAGTCATGCAATTGAAACTTACAGATGAAGTGCGTGAGCGCTTGGGCGAAAGCTATAGCCCCGGTGCAGGCGCTGACCTGTCGGACGATTATCCGGGCTATGGTCATCTGGTTGCCGCCAGCAATGTCGATTACAAGGATCTGGCCGCGACCCAGGCGTCAATCTTTGACATCGCGAAATCACTGCGCGACGCCCCCGTCGACGCCGATTTGCTGAACCGTGCGCGCAAACCGCTCGTCGAAGCGATGGTCAAGGCGCGGCGCGAAAATAGTTATTGGCTACGCTATGTGGCGCAGGCGACCACCCACGCCGATCGGCTCGATCGCAGCCGGAAAGGTATTGCCGAAGTCGAAGCGGCAACGCCTGCCGAGCTTCAGGCGCTGGCCAAGCAATATCTTGTCGATAACAAGGCGCTGGTCATCAAAGCTGTCAGCGACAAAGTAGAGAAATGATACCGGTCGGCGACGAACGAAGAGCGGGCGGTTAGGTCGCACCCGACGCGCGCGCGTCGTCAAAGATTTCGAGCGTGCGATAGAGCAAGGCGCGCGCGTCGGCGCCCAACATCTCGCCGGTGATCCGGTCAAAGCGCGCCCTGTTCCCCCGGTTCACAGCCACAACCATATCGGCGAGCATCGCCTCGTCAAAACTCAGCTGCGGACAGCAGGGCGGGGCGACGGCAAAGGGTTCGGGCCAGCATTGCCCTATGGCCTCGACCACCAATTGATAGCGCTGCGCCGCCTGTGCATTGCCCCAGCGACGCTTTAGTTCGGGGAACGGATCGCGGTCGGCGCGGTGGCATAATATGCTGAAACGCAAAGCGAGCACGGCTTGCGCCGCCTCGACCGGTACCTGCCGCATTTTGGGTAACCGGGTCAGCCGGTCAATCAGGTCGCAGCTTGGCATGGTGCATCCTTGGTGGGGCGGTCCAGGCTATAAACAATCCCGATGCCGGGCCGGAGACGTGAGAAAAATGGCTGGCTGCCGATGCAAGCGACAGCCAGCCGGAGGAGGGGACTGAGGAGTTAATGCTATTGCGAATAATTCGCAATGACAAGCAAAAAAACACCCCGCCGCCCAAGTTGTTGGAAACAGGGGCTGCGGGGTGCGGCTATTCCGATATCTGTATCGGTTCAGCTTTCGCCGGCAGGCTTTGACTGCAGCTGGATGTAATTTTCGATTCCCATCCGTTCGATCAGGTCGAACTGTTTTTCCAGCTCGTCGACATGATCTTCTTCGCTTTCCAAAATGGAGGCGAATAGATCGCGGCTGACATAGTCGCGGACGCTTTCGCTATGCGCGATGGCATCACGGAGCAACGGGATCGCTTCTTCCTCAAGCGCGAGATCGGATTTCAATATTTCCTCGACCGTTTCCCCGACGCGCAGCCGCCCGAGCATCTGGAAATTGGGCAGCCCGCCCAGAAAGAGAATGCGGTCGGCGAGTTGATCGGCATGTTTCATCTCGTCGATCGATTCATGCCGCTCAAATTCGGCGAGCCGCGCTACGCCCCAATTGTCGAGCATCCGGTAATGCAGCCAATATTGATTAATCGCCGTCAGCTCATTCTTGAGCGCGTCGTTCAAAAATTCGATGACTTTTTCGTCGCCTTGCATGATGTGCCTGCCAATCTATGTGCGGGAGAATGTGGCCGACACTATAGACCTCCTCAGCGCTAGGCCCAAGGCAAAAAATCGCGGATTTTCAACAAAAATCAGGCGGTGGCGGCGTCGTCGCAAATGATATTGCGAGCGAAATTCAGGCATTGTCCGCACTTGGGTTTGCGACCCAATTGCGCATAGGCGGCCTTGGCGCACCGCAATTGGCCAGCCCGCGCCACTTCGCGCAGATCCTGTTCCTTTATTGCATTGCAGACGCAGACAACCATATGCGAATCCTTCTCAATAAGGTCTTTCTACCGATAATGCGACCGATTCGCAATGGGAAAGTTGCGAATGATTATCGAGAGGGAGCGCGGGGCTTTGAACAATGTTTCGAAGGCGGCCCCGCGATTCGGCGCACAGCCGCATTTGTTCGGCACCCATTCATCTGCGCGGAGACATCCAGCCACTGACGGTGGCGGTCGGCCTGCGGAATGTGCGCATTGGCGGCGTCACCGGCGTTGCATCTTGTCTGTGTGAAAGCGGATCAATGGGACATAAATTGCTGTTGGTTGAGGATGATGACGAGACCGCCCAATATCTGGTGCGCGGCTTTTCAGAGGCCGGGTTTACAATCGACCGGGTCAATAACGGACGCGACGGTTTGTTCGAGGCCAGCGACGGTGGCTTTGATGCCATCATCCTCGACCGCATGATTCCCGGTATGGATGGTCTGGCAGTGCTCCGCGCCTTGCGCGCCGCCCATGTCGATACGCCGGTGATTTTCTTGTCCGCGTTGGCATCTGCTGACGACAGGATCAGTGGCCTTCAGGCCGGATCGGATGATTATCTGGTCAAGCCCTTTGCCTTTGCCGAGCTGTTGGCGCGGGTCAATTTGCTGATCCGCAAACGAGGTGGCGTGAGTGCGCCCACGACGCTGGCCTGTGAAGATCTCAGCGTTGATCTCTTGTCACGACGGGTTAGCCGGGGTGCGCGCCGCATCGAGCTGCAGCCGCGCGAATATCGGCTCCTCGAATTTTTCCTGCGCCATGTCGACCAAGTGGTGACCCGCACCATGTTGCTAGAGGGTGTCTGGGACTATCATTTTGACCCCGGAACCAATGTCATCGACGTTCATATCAGCCGCCTGCGCCGCAAGATTGACGACACCGAACCGCGTCCCTTGCTCCACACTGTTCGCGGCGCGGGCTATCGACTGGGGCCGGTCAGCTAGCACGATGCGGAACTTTCCGGTTCTCGCGTGGCGGTCGACGACAATGCGCTTTCTTGCGCTGTTGTTCATCCTCCAGAGCCTCGCCGTTGCGGCAACGCTTTATTATGCCCGCACCGCCAGCGCCCGCATCCTTCAGGGTGAACAAATCGCTCTGGTCGATGAGCTGCGCGACGATTTGCTCGCCCATTATTATGACGGCGGCGAGGCCGCGCTGATCATCGGGATCAAGGACCGCTTGAGCCTGACCAACGGAACCAATGCCGCAATCCTGTTGCTGGCGCCCGATGGCAATCGCGTCGCGGGCAATCTGGATGACTGGCCCGTCGACATTTCGACCCGATCACGCTGGAAAGTCATGACCTTGTTCCGGACCGGACGCGAGCGCGCCGAAACGATCGGCTTTGTCGCGACACTGCTCCCCAACCATGCGCGCCTGCTCACCGGTCATGTGATCGAGGGCAATGCCAGTCTGTTGCGCGCCAACCGTCAGGCATTGCGGAGCGCATTGCTGCTGGCCTTGCCGCTGGCGCTGGTTATCGCGCTGGTTTTGGTACGGATCGTTAATCAAAAGGTGGCCGGAGTGGGGGCGACGGTCGAGGCGGTGCGGGCGGGTGACCTGACGGCCCGGATATCGCTGGATGGCAGCGACGACAGTTTCGACCGTCTTTCGCGCGGCATCAATGCAATGCTCGACCGGATTGAGGTGCTGATTGTCGAACTGCGAACGGTTACCGACGGGTTGGCGCACGACCTGCGTTCGCCGGTCACGCGCCTCAAATCGGTGATCGAGCAAGCCCAGTCCGGCAACAATGACGCCCGCACAGCTCTGTCGCTGGGCAAGGTCGCGGCAGAGGCTGATACGCTGCTCGCCATGTTGACGACCGCGCTTCAGATCAGTCGGGCTGAGGCCAGCATGACGCGAGAAAATTTCAGCGACGTCGACGTCAGTGCCTTGCTCGCCAATCTCGAGGAAATTTACGGGCCACTTGCCGAAGATCGCAATATTGACCTCGCCCGTGACGTGGATGCCGGTCTGACCGGCTTTCTTCACCGCGACTTGATCAATCAGGCGCTCGCCAATCTAATCGACAATGCCTTTCACTATGCCGACGGCGCGACCCGCATTTCACTGGGTGCGCGACGTAATAGCGATGGCTTGCAAATCTGGGTGGCGGACAACGGGCCGGGTATAGCGGTCGATCGCCGCGCCGATGCGGTGCGCCGCTTTGGCCGTCTCGACCCGGCACGCCATATCGCAGGGTCAGGTCTTGGACTTACGCTCGTCGAAGCCACAGCGCGCTTGCACGGAGGAACGATGGTCCTGAGTGACGAATTGCCGGGACTGCGCGTCGAATTGTGGCTGAATGCCTAGGCGGTTTCAATGAATCCGAGGCCCGGCTTGCGCGGGCCTCGGATCTGACAAATATGGGTGACGAAGCGTTAGCCTGCGGGAGTGGTCGCCGGCTTTGCCTTGCTTGCACGATGCATAGCTTTTGCCGGCTTGGCCTTCTTGTCACATTTGGAGACATGACCCTTGGCATCACGGCATTGGGCCGATTTGGCCGTGGTGGCCGCATTGGCGGGAAGGGCCGCCATCGCAACGGCCGACAAACCCATCAGCGACGCCACAGCGAGCGAACGAAATGCTTTCATAACCTATTCCTTTTGTCTGGCGGTCCAGGGGATGGCGGGCCGCTGAGTTGTGATTAGGCTGGGCCACCTCTCCTCTGCATGGCCAAATCATGACAAATTGGTAATGTTCGGGACGCGACTTGGCCGTTGCCCCGACCTGCCCCCTTGCCCGCCGTCCAATTCGCGGGCATAGGCGCGCCCATCCTTCCCGCCCGCTTCCGCAAAGGTTCGCCCCATGAAAGTTCAGGTCTATGTGACGCTCAAACCCGGGGTGCTCGACCCGCAGGGCAAGGCGATCCACCACGCGCTTGAAGGACTGGGATTTTCGGGTGTCGAGGATGTTCGCGCCGGACGCTTTATCGAGATGGAGGTTGCCGATAACGTCAGCGACGCCGATCTCGACGCGATGTGCGCCAAACTGCTCGCCAACACCGTCATTGAAAATTACCGTATAGAACGCGTCTGACGCAAGGGAAGAAAACCCCATGAAAACCGCGGTCATTACCTTTCCCGGCTCCAACTGTGATCGCGACATGGCGGTCGCGCTCGAACAGGTGACCGGTCACGCGCCGACGATGGTTTGGCACCGCGAGACGGATTTGCCCGACGGCACCGATTTCATCGCGCTTCCCGGCGGCTTTTCCTATGGCGACTATCTGCGCTCGGGTGCCATGGCGGCGCGGTCGCCGATCCTGCGCGCCGTTGTCGAGGCGGCGGCGCGCGGCGTTCCCGTGCTGGGCGTGTGCAACGGTTTTCAGGTGCTGACCGAGGCGCAGCTATTGCCTGGTGCGTTGATGCGGAACGCCGCGCTCCATTTTGTCTGCCGCACCGTTCCGCTGCGGGTCGAGAACAGCCAGTCGCTGTTTACGGCAAGTTATGCCGCCGATGAAGTGGTCAACATCCCCGTCGCGCACCATGACGGCAATTATTTCGCCGACGCTGCGACGCTCGACCGGATCGAGGGTGAGGGGCGCGTGGCGTTCCGCTATGTCGATCATGTCAACGGATCGGCGCGCGATATCGCAGGAGTGCTCAACGATGCGGGCAATGTGCTGGGCATGATGCCGCACCCCGAACGCGCCATCGACCCGGCGCACGGCGGCACCGACGGGCTACGCCTCTTTGAGGCCGCCCTCGGCGTTCTCGCCTGACGATTCAGGACTCCGCTCAGGACTCCGCGCTTTCGGATAAGGAAGCCAGCGGCTGACCAACAACAAAATCGTCGGCCAGAATGCTGTGTTCCAAATGTCGTGCCAATGGGCGGCGTCTGGTTGGATGATGCCACGTTTCCCTTCGGCCACAACATCCAGAAATTCGCCGCCGCACGCCATCGCCAACACCGCCAGCCACGCTAGCACCCAGCCCCCACGGCGGCGATACAACAGGCGGATCAACAGGAACAGCGTCATGCCAGCGTAAATATGCAGCGCGTCCTTGCCCAGCCCCGATGCGCTGACCAGCCATGATTTCTTCAATTCGAACAGGCCGGCAATCGCAGTTAAGTCCAACATGATCAGATTTATGCCTTAAACGGAGAGAAATCGGTGCCTTCATCGAACACGTCCAACCCCTCACGGCGTTTGAGCGTGCCCACAACGGCATAGGTGACGGGAGTCAGCAAAGCCTCCCACGCGGTCTTTATCAGCCATTGCGAAACCACAACCTGAACCAATTGTTCCGGCGGCCAACCCGCCAGCCCGTAAAAAGCGAGCGGATAGAAGATCAGGCTGTCGAGCCCTTGCCCGACCACCGTCGATCCGATGGTGCGCATCCATAATTTGCGTCCCTCGGTCCAGATTTTCATCCGCGCCAGAACATAGCTGTTGGCAAATTCACCGGCCCAAAAGGCGACCATCGACGCCAGCACGATCCGCCAGCTGTTACCGAATACAAATTCATAGGATGACTGCCCCGGCCAGCCCTTTGCGGGGGGCAGCGACACGACCACCCACGCCATGAAGGCCATGAAGATCAAGGCGGCAAAGCCCGTCCAGATTACCCGCCGCGCGCGGGCATAGCCATAAACCTCTGTCAGGACATCGCCGATAATATAGCTGATGGGAAAGAACAGCACCCCGGCTCCGAACGACCATTGCCCGCCGTCGGGCATGGGGATGTAGGACGGTTTCGACGCTCCGATGATGTTCGACAACAACAGGATGGCGACAAAAGCTGCCATCACAAGGTCGTAATAGCGGAAATGCTGGACTGCGGCGGCATTGGTGCGGGTGGGCGGGATCGACTCGATCATGATCGCTGCTTAGAACCGGACCCGCAGCGATGGAAGCGCCACAATGGATGGGTACGGAACGCCGGGTTTGATCGTGGTGCAGAGCCGACGAGCGGGGCAAGATGCAAACTGGCTTTGCGCCGCGCCCAAACCACGCTATCTGCCCGCGCGTGATCAGTTAAGGGCGCCCGTAGCTCAGCTGGATAGAGCACCCGCCTTCTAAGCGGGCGGTCGCAGGTTCGAATCCTGCCGGGCGCGCCATCTTCCCATCATCACAGTTACGTATGCGCGTTGCAATCGCACGCATCATGGGCCACCCCTTTGGTGATTGGCGAAAGGGACGTGTGTGGCCGGTAAAGTCGAAACATTGCTGTTATTTGGTGCGACGGGCGATCTGGCGCAGCGGATGCTGTTTCCGTCGCTGTTCAATCTGCATCTCGATGGGTTGTTGGCCGATGCGATGACGATCATCGGGTCGGGGCGCACAGCGATAGACCGCGCCGGTTTCCAGACGGTTGTGCGTCAGGCGCTGGTCGATCATCTGGCCGCCGACCGGATCGACGAAAGCGCAATTGCGGCGTTCCTCGACCGCATCGATTATTGCCCGGTTGATGTCGGGGCAGGGAAGGGTTTTGCCGAACTCGCGGCCTTACTGGGGCCGCGCCGCGAACGGGCGGTTGGCGTTTATCTGTCGACGCCGCCATCCTTGTTCGGGCCGATCGCCACCGGATTGGCCGAAGCGGGTATTGCTTGCGCCGATTGCCGGATCGCGATGGAAAAGCCTATCGGCCATGACCTTGCCTCGTCGCGTGCGGTCAATGCCGCAGTCGGCGATGCCTTTGCCGAAGACCGCGTGTTCCGCATCGACCATTATCTCGGCAAGGAAACGGTGCAAAACCTGCTCGCGCTGCGCTTTGCCAATATGTTGTTCGAGCCGTTGTGGAATGCCCAGGCAATCGACCATGTCCAGATCACAGTGGCCGAAACGGTCGGGCTGGAAGGGCGCGTTTCCTATTATGACGGGGTCGGCGCGCTGAAAGATATGGTCCAGAACCATATGCTGCAATTGCTAGCGATCATCGCGATGGAGCCGCCGTCGAGCGTATCCTCGACCGCTGTGCGCGACGAAAAGGTCAAATTGCTGCGCAGCTTGCGCCGCATGACCGCTGACGATGTGAAAGCGCACAGCGTCAAGGGCCAGTATAGCAGCGGTGCGGTCTGCGGGGAGGCGGTCACCGGCTATGCGGACGAGCTGGGGCAGCCGTCGAACACCGAAACTTTCGTCGCAATCAAAGCCTATATCGACAATTGGCGGTGGAAAGGTGTGCCCTTTTACCTGCGCACCGGCAAACGGATGCCCGAGCGTAAATCCGAAGTGCTGATCCAGTTCAAACCGGTGCCGCACAATATCTTCGCCCGCGTCGGCGCTCCCAATCTTGATGCCAATGTGATGATCATCAACCTGCAACCCGAAGAGAATATCCGGGTCAAAGTGATGGCCAAACAGCCCGGGCTCGACCGCGACGGTGTGAAGTTGAAAGAGGTCAACCTCGACGTGTCGCTATCGCACAGCTTCGCCGGCGAACGCCGCCGCATTGCCTATGAACGCTTGCTCCTCGACTTTATCGAGGGCGACCAGACGCTTTTTGTGCGCCGCGATGAGGTCGAGGCGCAATGGCAATGGATCGACGCGATCCGCGATGCGTGGGACGCGGTGGGGCTTGCCCCGCAAACCTACACGGCGGGCAGTTGGGGGCCGAGTGCGGCCATCGCGCTGATCGAACGCGACGGGGCAAGTTGGCATGACTGATCTTAACCCCGCCATCGCGCGCGTCACCGAGCGCATTATCGCCCGCAGCGCGCCGCGCCGCGCTGCCTATCTCGATCTGATGAAGCACCAGCGCGATGCCGGAACCAATCGCGGCATGTTGTCGTGCGGAAACCTCGCGCATGGCTTTGCCGCGTCGGGTGAGGACAAGCCCGCGATCCGCGCCGGTGGTGAAATGAATATCGGCATTGTCACCGCCTATAACGACATGCTGTCGGCGCATCAGCCCTATGGCCGCTATCCCGAACAGATAAAGCTGTTCGCGCGCGAAGTCGGGGCGACCGCACAGGTTGCGGGCGGCGTTCCGGCGATGTGCGACGGGGTGACACAGGGGCAGGCGGGGATGGACCTGTCGCTGTTCAGCCGTGACAATATCGCGCAAGCCACCACCATCGCGCTCAGCCATGCGATGTTCGAAGGCGTCGCCCTGCTCGGCATTTGCGACAAGATTGTCCCCGGCTTGCTCATCGGTGCGCTGCGTTTTGGTCATCTGCCGACGATATTGATCCCCGCCGGTCCGATGCCATCGGGGCTGGCGAACAAGGAAAAACAGCGCGTCCGCCAGCTTTATGCCGAGGGCAAGGCCAGCCGCGACGAATTGCTGGAGGCCGAGGCGGCGAGCTATCATGGCGCGGGCACCTGCACCTTTTACGGCACCGCGAACAGCAACCAGATGATGATGGAGCTGATGGGACTGCACATTCCGGGCAGCGCCTTCGTCAATCCGGGTACCAAGCTGCGGCAGGCGCTGACCCGCGCCGCGACCCATCGCGTTGCCGCGATGGGGTGGGGCGGTGATGACTATCGTCCGCTCGCGCAGTGCGTCGATGAAAAAGCGATCGTCAACGCCGTCATCGGTCTGCTCGCCACCGGGGGGTCGACCAACCATGCTATTCATATCCCCGCCATTGCGCGCGCGGCGGGCATCATCATCGACTGGCAGGATTTTGAGGAGCTAAGCCACGCCGTGCCCTTGCTGGCGCGGGTTTATCCCAACGGATCGGGCGATGTGAACCATTTTCAGGCGGCGGGTGGCATCGGCTTTGTCGTGCGCGAATTGCTGGGGGCCGGGCTGCTCCACGGCGATATCCTCACCGTCGGTGGTAGCATGGCCGACTATGGCCGCGAACCTGTTGCCGATGGCGACGGTGTGACGTGGCAGGACGCCCCCGTCGACAGCCGCGACGATGCAATATTGCGTCCCGTTGCCGCGCCCTTTTTCCCCGATGGCGGGATGCGGCTGCTCAAGGGCAATTTGGGCCGCGCGATCATCAAGACCAGCGCGGTGGCGGAGGATCGGTGGACGATCGAGGCCCCGTGCCGCATCTTCGCCGACCAGAATGATGTGCTCACCGCCTTCAAAGCGGGCGAACTCGACCAAGATACCGTCGTCGTTGTCCGCTTTCAGGGGCCGCGCGCCAACGGGATGCCCGAACTGCACAAACTCACCCCCGCGCTCGGCGTGCTGCAGGACAAGGGCTACCGCGTCGCGCTGCTCACCGACGGACGCATGTCGGGGGCCAGCGGCAAGGTGCCCGCGGTCATCCACCTCTCCCCCGAAGCCTTGCCCGGCATCGATGGCGTCAGCGGCCCGCTCGCACGGCTTTGCGATGGCGACATCGTGCGCGTCTGCGCCCGAACCGGCGACGTCACCGCGCTCGTCGATGCTGCCGAATGGGAGGCACGCACCCCCGCCACCGCCCCGCCACCTGCTTTGGGTGTCGGCCGCGAACTTTTTGCGCTGTTCCGTATTCACGCCGATGAGGCGGAGAAGGGCGGATCGGCGATACTAGCTGCTATGGAGACAATCAGTTGAGTCAATCCATCGACCAGATCATGGCGCTCGCGCCGGTCATCCCCGTCATTGTCATCGACCGCGTCGAGGATGCCGTACCCATGGCAGAGGCGCTGGTCGCGGGCGGCCTGCCGGTGCTCGAAGTCACGCTGCGCACCCCCGCCGCGCTCGACGCCATTGCGGCGATGAAGTCGGTCAAAGGCGCGGTTGTCGGGGCGGGAACCGTGCTCGACCCCGCCATGCTGCGTAGCGCGATCCACGCGGGCAGCGAGTTCATCGTCTCGCCCGGTCTTACCGACAATCTGGGGCAGGCGGCGGTGCAGTGCGGCATTCCCTTTCTGCCGGGCATCGCCAATGCCGGCGACATCATGCGCGGCATGGACATGGGCCTTTCGCGTTTCAAATTCTTTCCGGCGGTCACCAGCGGCGGCATCCCCGCGCTGAAGGCGCTTGCCGGACCCTTTGGTCAGTTGCGCTTTTGCCCAACCGGCGGGATCAGCGCCGCGACCGCGCCCGACTGGCTCGCGCTCGATGCTGTCCTGTGTGTCGGCGGCAGCTGGGTCGTGCCGTCGGGACCGCTGGATGCGGGCAAGATAGAGGCTTTGGCGCGCGAAGCCGCCGCACTCGGGCGCCATTGATATACGCGACATTAACTGCCACTGTGCTTTGCCAAAGCGGCGGGAAAGCCGCTGATAGGGAGGGCGCAAGTGCCACGGCCGCAACATCATCTAGAGGAAGTGCTCGCATCGGAACCCGGCGCGCATATTGCGGCGCTGTTCGATTTCGACGGCACGATCATCTCGGGCTATTCGGCGACCGCGATGTTGCGCGAAAAATTCCAGCGCCGCGAAATGTCGGTGGAGGAAATTGCCGAAACCGCACAGGTCATCGCGCAGCATAGCCTTGGCAATATCGGCTTTTCGGGGCTGATGTCGGCCGCCGCCAAATTTATGAAGGGCGTCGACGAGGCCAGCTTCAACCAGTTTGGCGAGGAACTTTACGCCAAACATATCGCCCGAAAAATCTATCCCGAAACCCGCGCGATAATCGAGGCGCATCAGGCCAAGGGCCACACCGTCGCGATTATTTCGTCGGCGACCATCTATCAAATTGAACCGACCGCCCGTGACCTTGGCATCTCGCACATCAAATGCAGCGCCTATGAGATCGAACACGGCGTTTTCACCGGAGAGATTATCCGCCCGCTTTGCTTTGGCGAAGGCAAGGTGCTCGCCGCCGAAGAGCTGGCCGACGAATTCGGCCTCGATCTGGACGACAGTTTTTTCTATTCGGATAGCGACGACGATATCGAGCTGCTCGAACGGGTCGGCAAACCGCGCCCGCTCAATCCCAATCTCAAGCTCAAGGGCATAGCCGATGATCGCGGCTGGCCGGTGCAGCGGTTTGAAAGTCGCGGCACGCCCGGCTGGACCGACTATGCGCGCACAATTTACGCCACCACCTCACTGGTCGGGGCTTTTGCCGCCGGTCTTCCGATTTGGGCGCTCACCAAATCAAGGCGCGAAGCGGCCAATTTTTCGACCGGTCTGTTCGGTGATTTCGCCACCGCGATTACCGGCGTCGATCTGGAGGTAGAGGGCGAGAAGAATTTGTGGGTCGCGCGTCCGTGCGTGTTCATTTTCAACCATCAAAGCAAGGCCGATGTGATGATCATGGCCAAGCTGATCCGCCGCGATATGGGCGGGGTGGCGAAGAAGGAAGTGAAGGACGTGCCGATCCTCGGCAAATTGATGGAATGGGCGGGAACTGTGTTCGTCGACCGCGCCGACGGCAAAAGCGCGATCAAGGCGATGGAGCCGCTGGTCGACGCGATAAAGGTCGATGGCAAGTCCATTTGCATCGCACCCGAAGGCACACGTTCGCTCACTGCCAAGCTCGAACCTTTCAAAAAGGGTGCCTTCCACCTTGCGATGCAGGCCGGCGTGCCGATTGTGCCGGTCGTCATCCACAATGCGACCGACGTCGCGCCCAAGAATGAATTTGTCATGCGCCCCGCAACGGTTCGGGTCACGGTGCTGCCGCCGATTGATGTCAGCGGCTGGAGCGCGCGAAAGCTCAACGCCCATGTTCGCGACGTGCGCAACATGTTTCTGCGCACATTGGGCCAGCCAGAGGAGACCGTGGCGCAATCGGTGGCACCGGCAACCGATCCAGCACCGCCCGAACAACCGCCCAAAAGCCCGCCCGCCCAAAAAGCCCCCGCCAAGAAAGCGGCAGCCAAGAAACCCCCCGGCAAAAAATCTGCGCCGCGCAAGGGAAAGGCTGCCTGATCGGTGGCAGAGGCAGCGACCAGCGCAGCGGTCGCAACCGCCGGTGCCGGGGCGGCCAACTGGCTTTACATTCTCGACATTCGCAATCGCGTTGAACGTCGCGTCCTGCTCGACTGGATCAATGCGCCATCGAGCCGGATGGACGATACGACTGCGCCCCTATCAGTCAGCCTACCAATTGCCGACAGCGACCATGACCTGCCGTTGGAAGCGCTGCAAACGCGGCTTGGCACGTCTTCGCAGATGGTCGTTCCCCTGCGTATAGCCTGGCGTATTCCGGGTTTTGAACGCAGTCGGACCTTGAAATTCCGACACCTGATTTTCGGTGATCCCCGTAACCCGGGATCACTACGCGCCCGTTTGATCCTGATGCGCGATCCGCGCCGTGCAGAGGTGTTGGTGGGCGAGGCGGCGACGCTTGAGCAATTGCAGGCGCGTTTCGCTGCTCAGACGGGGGGAGATGGACAGGGCTCCAATGATAAGGAGTTTGCGGGCTTTGTAGCGCGGCAGGCGGGGCTTGCGCTCGATGTCGCCGAACGCGGCATCCGTGGTAGCCGTTACAAAGTGCCGCGCTTCGTCGCTGACGGGCTGCGGACCAGCCCCAAGTTCCGCGCCGCGCTCGCTGATCTGGCGCGTGATGCTGGAAAGCCAGTTGGCGATCTGTTTCGCGAAGCGCGCCCTTATATGAAAGAGGTCATTGCCCGCCCGAGTGCGCTGTTCCTCGATCTGCGCTCGCGCTTTGACCGTTTCATGTTCGGGCAGGGTTATGACAGCGAAATGCAGATCGACAAGGTCGAGGTCGAACGGCTGCGCGCGACGCTGCGCCAGCACCCGACCTGCATCTTGTTTACGCACAAAACCTATATCGATGGCGCGACGCCCAGTCGGCTGCTTTATGAAAATGACATGCCGATGCTACACAGCTTTGGCGGGGCCAATCTGGATTTTGCGGTGGCCGGCACCTTTTTCCGCCGGTCGGGTATGATTTTTATCCGCCGGTCCTTTCAGGGCCTGGCCGTCTATAAAGCGGTTCTGCGACACTATATCGCCTGGCTGCTCGAAAAACGCTTTCCCTTGTCCTGGGCGTTTGAAGGGACGCGGTCGCGTCTCGGAAAATTGATGCCGCCGCGTTATGGCTTGATGAAATATGTCCTTGATGCCGCCCATGCGACGTCGACACGCGATGTTCATTTCGTACCCTTTGTGACCAGTTTCGACCTCATTCGCGATGTCGAGGAATATGCCGCCGAACAAACCGGGCGCACCAAAAAACCGGAATCTTTGGCATGGTTCCTCGGCTATTTGCGCAGTCTGAAAGAACCGTCGGGGCGCATCCGCATCGACATTGGCGAACCGGTGGTGATCGCGCAGGCGCCCGGTCCCGAGGATAAACATGCGCTGGAAAAAATTGCCTTCGCGGTCGCGGTCGAGGCCAATCGCGTTACCCCGCTCACCGTCACTTCGGTCATGTGCCTGATGCTGCTCGGCACCGCGCCGCGCGGCGCTACGGTGACCGAGTTGATCGCGACCATCACCCAGATTATCCGCTGGGCGCGCGAGCGCAATATTCGCCTCAGTCGTGAACTGGAAACCGGGGATAGCGACGAACTCAGCGCCACCGTCGATACGCTCGTCGCCAGCGGCCTGCTTACCCGTTACGATCATGGCAGCGAGCGGGTGTACAGCATCGACCCTGCCAAACATTTGATGGCCAGCTATTATCGTAACAGCATCGCGCATCATTTCCTTGATCGCGCGATGATCGAACTGGCGCTATTCCAGCTGCGTGACACCGACTGTGATGATTGCAGCACCGCCTTTTGGGCGCGCATCGACCGCTTGCGCGACCTGTTCAAATTCGAATTTTTCTATCCGCCGCGTGAGGCGCATCATACTGCGCTAGAGGCCGAACTGGCGCGCATCGATCCGCAATGGAAAAAGCGGCTGGGCGGCGGTGATCGCGGCGTTGGCCAGCTTCTCCGCCGTTGCCAGCCGCTCGTCGGTCACGCCATTCTGTTGCCCTTTGCCGAGGCCTATTCGGTGGTTGCCGATCTGCTTACGCGCCAGCCGCTGGGGCAAGAGGTGGACGAATCCGCGCTGCTCTCCGACGCGCTGACCGAGGGGAAGCAAGCCTTTCTTTTGCGCCGGATCAGCAGCGAGGCCGCCATCGGAAAGTTGCTGTTTTCCAACGGCTTTGCCTTCATGCGCCATAGCGGCCTGACCGGCGCAGCGACGCCAGAAATCCAAACCGCACGGCGGCATTTGCTGCACGAATTGCGCGGCCTGTCGCATCAGATGGAATCGATGCGCCTTGCTACGCTCGCGCTGGCCGACCGGCTGGCGGATGAACAGGAGAGACGGGTATGATCAAACAGTTGAGCGCACAGGATGCCCAATTCCTCTATCTACAGACCTCGAACAACCTCACCCATATCATGGGCGCCTATATCTATGATCCGTCCACCGCGCCGGGCGGCAAGGTGCGCTTCACCGATATCATCCGTCATGTCGAAAGCCGCGCCAGCACATCGCCGCTGTTCAAGCGCCGGCTCCACCGGCTGCCGCTCGACATGGACCATCCCTATTGGGTCGAGGACGAACATTTCGATATCGAGGCGCATATGAGCCATGCGCGGCTGCCCGAACCCGGCGACTGGCGGCAATTCTGCATCGCCACCGCGCGTCATTTTTCCAAACCGATGGATATGAACCGCCCCTTGTGGGACATTTATGTCATCGAGGGGCTTGATCGCATCCCCGGCATCGCACCGGGCAGCTTTGCCATGCTCCACCGCGTCCACCATGCCGCGGTCGATGGCGCGTCGGGTGCCCATGCCTTCATCGCGATGAGTGATATCGACGCCAAGGGCACGCCAGCGATAGCAGAACCCCCGCCAATCGAGGAACTGGGCGCGCCGCCGTCGAGTGTAGAGGCGCTGTCGCGGGCGTGGAGCTCATCGATGCAGTCGCCGGTCAAATTTGTGAATGCGCTGATGAAAATGTCGCCCGCCATTCTGTCGGCGGCGCGCAAGACGGTCAGCGAGGGCGGAACGACTGCCGGTGTGCCCGAAACGCGGTTCAACGCGCCGGTCGGGCCGCACAAGATGTTCGACGCCGCCATTTTTGCGCTCGCCGACTTTGCGGTCATCCGCAAGAAAGTGCCGGGGGCAACGGTCAATGATGTTGTGCTCACCACCTGCGGAGGGGCGCTACGCAAATATCTCGCCCATCATAAGGAACTGCCCAAGGAGAGCATTGTCGCGGTTGCGCCGATCAACCTACGCGGCAAAGGCGGAAAGGCCGATAAGCCTGGCAATCAGGTGTCGGCGATGAGCGTGCCCATTCGCAGCGATATTGCCGATCCGCTGAAACGGCTCGCGGCGGTGCGCGACTATACGATCGAGGCAAAGGAAGCCAAGGCGGGGATCAGCGCGCGGGTGATGACCGATCTGTCGCAACATATCCCCGGCGCGACGATGGCGGCGGTGGCGCGCATTTTGACCAACGAACGCTTTGCTGTGCGTCAGACCAACTTGTTCATCTCGAACGTCCCCGGCGCGCAGGTTCCGCTCTATATGGCGGGGGCTTTGCTTACCGATCAGTTCGGCATGGCACCGCTGGCCAATAATATGGGGCTGTTCATCGCGACGCCGAGCTATAATGGCAAAATCAGCTTTTCGGTCATATCGGACCGCGCGATCATGCCCGACATCGCCTTTTTTCGCGAGTGTATCGAGAAAAGCTTCGCCGAGCTGCTGGCGGCTGCCCCAACCGAGACACCCACAAAAGCCGCTACGGCAAGGCCGAAGGCGCGGAAAAAAGCTGTGCCCAAGGCAAAGGCCAAGCCCAAAACAAGAGCAAAAGCCAAGCCGAAACCGGTTGCCAAACCGAACCTAACCAGCAAAACCAAGAAAAAATAAACCATGTCTTGCAGGACGACCGCATGTTTTTCACTCCGACGCTCAGCGCCGACCGCGATCTTATGACCGCATCCGATTATACCAGTTGGTCCAAAGCCGCGCAGGACCATGACCGCAAATCGGGCGCGCAAAAGTGGCGCGACAGCGACGAAAGTCGACATTTTGACTATCGCATGATCCGGCAACGGCTCGAACGGTTGCAAGCGCTGTCCGCGAAGAATGACGCCAAGGGACTGCTTTTTGCACTGAACGAAGGCATCCACGGTAATATCGACGGCATGGGCCATGAACGGCTCTATGCCAAGGCGCAGTTTGGCACCAAAAAACTGATCGAGGCCTATGTGGCAGAGGTCGTTGCGGCGCTCCACACCGTCGCCGCTTCGCGCGCTATCCCGCGTGAGGAAAAGCGCGACTTTTTACGCCGCGCCCAGCATTGCTATGGTCGCTCGGCTCTGCTGCTCAGTGGTTCGGGGTCGTACATGTTTTTCCATGTGGGCGTGGTGAAGGCGCTGTGGTCGGAAAGCGTCTTGCCCTCCATCTTGTCCGGTTCGAGCGGTGGCGCGATTATTGCTGCGGTAGTGTGCACCCGAAAGGAAGGCAAAATCGGGGCCTATCTGGACAGCGCCGCGCTCGCCAACCCCAATGCCGACCCAAAAATTCGGCGGCTGGCATCCGACGAGGTCCGTGCGCGGCTGGCCGACATCATTCCCGACCTAACCTTTCAGGAGGCCTATGAGATCAGTGGGCGCCACCTCAATGTTTCAGTCGCCCCGGCTGAAAAATATCAGAATGGCCGCCTGCTGAACGCCATCACTTCGCCCAATGTGCTGATCAGGGAAGCGGTGCTGGCATCATGTGCGGTGCCCGGCGTCTTTCCGCCGGTGAAGCTCGCGGCGCGCGACGACAAGGGGCGGCGCGTTCCCTATCTGCCCAACCGGCGCTGGGTCGACGGCTCGGTGACGCATGATGTGCCGACCAAGCGGCTCGAACGCCTCTATGGGGTCAACCATCATATCGTCAGTCAGGCCAACCCGATCGCGCTGCCCTTTGCCACCGATACCCGCAAGCAAATGGCGCCAATCGAGGCGATCCAACATGCCTCGATGATGACGTTCAAGGCATGGCTCAATGCCAATATGATGATCTTTCAAAAGCCGCTGGAAATGGTGCCGCCGCTCAACAGCCTCGCCAATATGGCGCGCTCGGTGATCAATCAGGATTATACCGGCGACATCAACATCATCCGCCCGCCCAAATATTGGTCGCCGACCAAAATATTGAGTGATCTGGGGCAAGCGGATATAGACGAGTTGATCGACACGGGGCTGCGCACCGCTTGGCCCAAAGTGGAAATGGTGCGGACCCAGACGGCGATCAGCCGCGCGCTGGAGGCGATATTGTTCAAGATCGACAAATCGGGAGACGATGGTCCCGGCCACCGGGCGCTGAAAAGACCGGTGCGCTGACCTTGACCGATGCCACCCTCATCTTGCCGAAAGGATCAACTGGTGCGGGGGCGCGAATTCACACAACACGCTGGCTTCCGGCTGGCACGCCGCGCGCAATCGTCGTGCTGGCGCATGGTTATGCCGAACATGCGGGTCGCTATGAGTATGTCGCCGGACGTTTGACCGACGCGGGATATGCGGTTTATGCCATCGACCATATCGGCCACGGCCGGTCGGACGGACAGGGGGGATATGTCCCGCGTTTTTCGGCATTTCTTGACGGGATGGACGCGCTGATAACGCTGGTCTCGGTCAATCATGGCGATGCGCCACGTCTGCTCCTCGGCCATAGTATGGGCGGGTTGATTTCTACCTTGCTACTGATCAATCGCCAGCAGGATTTTGTCGCCGCAGCGCTGTCTGGCCCGGCGATTGTGCCGGGCGCGCCACCGTCGAAACTGACCATCTGGATCAGCCGTTTCCTGTCGCGCTTCTTTCCGAAAATGGGCGTGCTGGGGCTCGATTCCAACGGAGTCAGCCGCGACCCCGCAGTCGTTGCCGCCTATCTTGCCGATCCGTTGGTTTATACCGGCAAGCTCAGTGCCAGACTGGCATCGGAATTTTTTGACGCGATGGCGACGGCGCGCGATGGTGCGCCCAAGATCACGCTGCCCTTGCTGTTACAGCATGGCGAAAAAGACAGTCTCGCCGCGCCCGAAGGCTCCCAATATCTGTTTGACCATGTCGGATCGACCGACAAGCGGCTCATCATTTATCCCGACCTTTTTCACGAAATTTACAACGAACCGGAACGCGACGCTGTCTTGGACGATTTACTCGCATGGTTCGACGCACATGTTGCGCCAGAATAGGGGGCAAAGCCATGCAAGAACTGCTAATCATCATCGCCGCATTTTTGATCTTGCTGTTTCTTATCTATTGGCTTTTTCCGGACCAGATCGTTGCAATAGGGCGCCAATGGCTTCGTCGACGCGGCAAGTTGGTCGAAAAATATCTCACTATCGACGGGCGTGTCTGGCCCTATCTCGAAGGCGGTGATCCCGACGGGGTGCCGCTGGTGATGGTGCATGGATTTGCGGGCGACAAAGATAATTGGGCGATGATTGCACCCTATTTGACCGGCGAGTTTCGCTTGATCGCACCCGACCTCCCGGGTTTTGGTGAAAATGACCGCGACCCGAATTTGGCATGGGACATCAGCAGCCAGACTGCGCGGCTTAAGGATTTTCTGGACGCCATGGGGCTGGAAACGCCGCACCTTGGCGGTAACAGCATGGGTGGCTGGATCGCGCTGCGCTATGCCATCGAATATCCCGACCGCTTGCGTACACTAACCCTGCTCAACAACGCCGGGGTCATTGGTGAACATGAAAGCGATCTGCAGAAACAGGCGGCGAATGAGGATTATAACCCGCTCATCCTTACCGATCTCGACGATGCAGATCGATTGATGGCAATGGTCGTACACAAACCGCCATATTTGCCGTCACGTTTCAAACCGGCTTTTTTTGGCGACACGCTGCGCCACCGTGACTTGCTGGACAAGATTTTCTGGGTCATCGCCACCGAAGGCCGCGATGCGCCGCTCAACGCGCAACTGTCGGCGGTCAAAGTACCGACCCTCATCATCTGGGGCCGTCATGATCGGCTGATTGACGTCAGCTGCGTGGCCGAACTCAAGGCGGGGATCGTGGACAGCGAAGCGCATATCATGGAGCATGTCGGCCATGTCCCGATGGTCGAGGACCCAAAGACGACCGCCGCTATCCAGCGCGCCTTCCTTGCCAAGCACTGAAATTCTCGCCACTCTTCCCCAAAAGGCAAAGGGGACAGGATGCGATTGAATGTTGGACTGCTGGGCGGCGGGAGTTGGGGAACGACCGTTGCCTCCATCGTATCGCGCAATGCGCCGATCAAGATGTGGGCGCGCGACCCTGAAACGGTTGCGGGCATCAACACGGATCGCGAGAACCGCAAATATCTGCCAGACATAAAATTGCCCGCTTCGCTGCACGCAACCGACAGTCTGGCCGATGTGGTGGCGGGGGCCGATGTCCTAGTCATGGGGGTCCCTTCGCACAGTTTTCGCGCGGTGCTGGAGGAGGCGCGCGCGCATCTGCGTCCGTGGGTGCCGGTGATCAGCCTGACCAAGGGGCTTGAACTGTCATCGGGCAAGCGGATGACGCAGCTGATCGAGGAGATTCTTCCCGGCCATCCCGTCGGCGTCCTGACCGGACCCAATCTGGCGCGCGAGATTATGAGCGGACAGGCGGCGGCGAGCGTTTTGTCGATGGAGGATGAGATTGTCGTCCGCGCGCTCCAGCCGGTTTTCCATTCGGGCCTGTTCCGCGTCTATACCAACACAGACTTGCTGGGCTGCGAGCTGGGTGGGGTGCTCAAGAATATCATCGCCATCGCGGTCGGCATGGGCGACGGTCTGGGGGCAGGCGACAACACGCGGTCGGCGCTGATGACGCGCGGGCTGTCCGAAATCACCCGGCTGGGCGTTGCGATGGGCGGTCGCGCCGAAACCTTCGCCGGCCTCACCGGCATGGGCGACCTCATCGCCACCTGCACCAGCCCGCTCAGCCGCAATCGCCATGTCGGGGTCGAGCTGGGCAAGGGACGCGCAATCGACGCCATCATCGCCGACATGCATATGGTGGCAGAGGGCGTCAAAAGCGCGCCGACCGTAATCGCGTTGGCAGATCAATATGGCATTGAAATGCCAATCGCGCGCGACGTCTTTGACGTAACGCAAGGAAAACGCGGCGCCAGCGAAGTCTTCCGCGGCCTGCTCCGTTCGTCGGTCGGCGACGAGGCAGACGCCGGATAAGGTCGGGACTTCGGGCAGGACGGGTGACTTCGACGCCCAAATTTGGATAATGTGCGAAAATTCGGACGGCTCGGGATGAAAGCAGGTCGTTGCTTCGTTGTACTCATGGAACGCACATCAACCAAGGAGGACGTTCGATGAAGAAATTTGCAACATTCGCGCTGCTGTTGGCCGCGCCGGCTGCTGTCTTTGCCGGTGCCACGGGCTATTCGGCGCCGCCGGGATTTGAGCCCCCCCAAATTCGCCACAGCCCGATTGCCGGGATTCAGAATAAATATTGGTATAATTATCTCGCCGACGTGAACGAGGCCGATAAAGAGCTGAATAGCGATCTCGCCCGTGCCTCTGACCGCGAGGACACATGGGACGCCTGGGACGAATGGGCGAACGAACTGGTCGATGCCGACAAGGATTATGTGAAAAAGATGCGCAAAAAAGGCTATCGCGCAGGACGCGTAACTGTCGGCTAATAATAGAGAAAATCTTTTGAGCCGTAAATGAGGACGGGTGCTGAAATGCGCCCGCCCTTTTTTATTGTGATCCAGGGTGCCGCTGTTCTGATTTCCAGGCTTGATGATTGAATTGGCTAACAAGGATATTGAGTGCTAGCTTACCGCTTCTCAAGCGAAGGGGATATGGATATGAAAAATATCATACTGATCAGTGGCGTTGCTTTGCTAACGCTAACTGCCTGCTCTGGCGCTGAAAAGTCAAAGGCACCTGAGGCGGAAAATGCCGCGACTGTGGCACCTGTGACCGGGCCGAAAGCAACCGATGGCGGGCCGATCGCCGGAACCTTTGAAGTGACGTCCGCCGATGGGGTTGTTTTGACCCAAAAGACGGCAGAGGATGGCACGATAGCCACGACTGGCGCTGATGGTAAAACCGTCAAAGGGACATATACGGAGGATTCACCCAACCGCATTTGTATCACGAACGACGGTGAGACCGAGGCGACCTGCTTCATGCAAACGATTGATGCACAGGGCGTGTGGACTGTGGTGAATGAGGTGGATTCCAAGGATGTTTGGACCATAAAGCGTGTCGGCTAGCGGATTATAGCTGCCAAACTATAGCTTTCGTTTCGGCGAGCCTGTTTACTCCGGCATTGCGGCCTCAGGCCAACCCGATGCCATTGCTGCCGTTTCGTCGGCTGCATCCAATGGCGCTTCTGCCATCATCTCGGCGGCGGCGCTTGTTAGTGTGCCCGAACTTGCCTGACGATAATCGCTTTGGTGGGTCCCGCTTATTGTCTGTTCCAGTTGCCAAACCCCGTCCTTATGGCATCCGATGCCGGCAATGGCGGAACTGTCAAAGGTGCGGCAATAGCGTCCGTCCTTGGCCTTGAAACTGAGCCCGATCCGTACATCGGCATCGACGGCCTGGTTTGATGCAAGCTGCGTGTCGAGCGCTTTGGCAAGCGAACCCGACGCGATCAGCGCGCCCTTTTCGGTCGTCACCGGTCCGCTCGGTGACAGCGGACCAAGGCCAAGCGTCAGGCCGAGGGCGAGGCAGGCCGCCATCGCGCCCCTTTGCACAGCATTGAAACGCGGACGCGCTTTGGCGTTATCCTGTTTCTCCGCCAGTCTGTCGGGTAAACTTGTGTCGACCTTGGGGTCCCCCGCCAACAGGGCGGTCAGTCGGTCGGGCACGGATTCGCCCAGCACCGGATCATAATGGGCGCTCAAACGTGATCTCAGCGCACGATGCCGGTCGATCGCCTTGGCGAGGGTGCTGTCAGTCTCGGCCTCGCGCTCCAGCTTGCGGGCCGCCAGGTCGTCGAGTTCGCCATCGACATAGGCGGCGATGGTCGCTGCGTCATAGGTCATGCGGCTTCTCCCAACATGTGCATCAGGCTTTCGCGTCCGCGCGCCAGTCGCGATGTTACTGTGCCGATCGGCACTTCCAATATCTCGGCGACCTCGCGATAGGCATAGCCTTCGACAAGGACGAGCAGGACCACCTCGCGTTGTTCGTCGGGCAGGTTCGCCATGGCGGCGTCGACGTCGCTCAAGCCGACCGCCGATTCCATCTGTTGTTGTCCATCACCCGCAATCTGCACAATCTCATCGTCAATCACGGCATGTGGCCCCCGGCGCGCGGCGGCGCGACGGTCATCTATCCACAAATTGCGCGTGATACGATACATCCAGCTATCCAATCTTGTCCCGTCCTGCCACTGGTCGCGGGCGTTCAGCGCCTTTTCAATAGCGCCCTGACACAGGTCGTCTGCTTGCGCGGCGTCGCGCGTCAACCCGCGGGCAAAGCGCCGCAGTCTGGGCAGTAATTCCACCAGTTTCTGTTCAAATTGCACAGGCGTTAATTTCACCTCTGGGGAAGAAACGCCGCCACCCTATCGTTTCTTCCCCTACATGATAATTATTTCTGCGCCGGATCGATTTTAACTGGTTCATCCTGACCTCAGGCGGCGCTGCTAAAGGAGCAACCATGCGCCTCTTGTCAAAACTTGCGACCCTCGGCGGTCTAGTCCTTGCGATGGCGAGCCCCACCCTTGTTGCGGCACAGCTTGGCGGCTTGCCGCAAGTGCAAATCCCCGATGTCGCGCGGACACTTCCCGGCTTGCCCCCCGTTGATGCCAAACCACTCGTCTCCACCGTGCAAACGCTGGCCGACCTGCGCCTCGACCGGATCACCGACTTTGTCCGCACCAATCGCGAAACAGTCGAGCTGGACCGCGACGGACAGCCCGCAGTGCGCGGTATTGTTGCCGCATTTGGCGTCGATGATGCCATGATCGCGCGCGCGGCCGCTAAAGGCTTTGTCCTTATCGATCATGACAGGATCGACGGGCTGGATATGGTCATTGCACGATTTCGCATTCCCGATGGCCGTTCGCTCGCTCGCGCCCAGAAACAGCTCGCCAAATTGCTTCCTGATGCACAGGTGGATGCCGATAATCTCTATTTCACTAGCGGCCCCGGCGGCGTGCTTCCCGGTGCCATGCTCGCCACCTCTGCGGCGGCTGGCGGTGAGGCGCTGGGATTGATTGATGGCGGCGTCGCGGCGCATCCGTCGGTTGCCGGTCGCGTCGAGCAGCGCGGATTTGCGCGCGGTGCGCCCGTCGCCAGTCGCCATGGCACCGCCGTCGCTTCGCTGATTATCGGACGCGGGACGGTGCATGGCGCGGCACCGGGGGCATCGCTGCTCGCCGCCGATGTTTATGGCAAGGATCCGGCAGGCGGCAACGCCACAGCTATCGCGCGCGCGCTGGGCTGGCTTGCCGAGCGCCGCGTGCCGGTGGCAACAATCAGCCTCGTCGGCCCCGACAATAAATTGCTCAAAGCCGCGATTTCGCGCGCGCAGGGGCGCGGCATGTTGATCGTCGCGGCGGTCGGCAATGACGGCCCCGCTGCCCCGCCCTCGTTTCCGGCCTCCTATAAGGGCGTACTCGCGGTAACCGGCGTGGATGCAAAAGATCATGCTCTGCCAGAGGCCGGACGTACCACCCATGTCGATTTTGCGGCCCCCGGTGACGGCGTCCTGATGGCGACAGGCGCGACGTCGACCGACCGGCTGCGCGGGACGTCCTTCGCCGCCCCGCTCGTCGCCGGACGGCTCGCGCATTATTATCCGGCACCCTCAATCGACAATATCGAATCCGCTGTCCGCGCCTTGATCGCCGAGGCCCGCGATCTGGGCAAAAAAGGCCGCGATTCAGTCTATGGCTATGGCCTGATTTGCGGCAGTTGCGCCATTCGTTGAAATCCGGCCAAATTTTTTTGGAATAAAGTCACCCCCGCCATCGTTCTCCAGACAAGCCCACCCCTCCGGGCTTTCAGACATGGAGAATGATCATGACGAAATTTATATTGAGTTCGACCGCCATCGCGCTGGCCTCTGCCATGGCAATGGCGAGCCCCGCCTCGGCGCAGCTGCTTGGTGGCAGCGGCGGTCTGGGCGGCAGTCTCGGTGGCACGTTGGGCGGTACGCTTGGCGGCCCGATTGGTGCTCCTATTGGCAACCCGACCGATACCATCGGCAATACGACCGGCACCTTGGGCGGTACTGGTGACATCACCGGTTCGGGGCGTGGCAGCACGCATGTTGATTCACGCAAGGGCCGCGTTCAGGGTTCGGGCAGCGGCAACGCCAGCGGCACTGGCTCGCTCAATGGCGCTGGTGACATTGTCGGCAACACGCTCGGCGGATCGGCCAATGGGTCGGCGCAGGGGTCGGGCAATGCTTCGGCTGATGCCCAGCTGATCGGCACCGACGCCGTTGGACAGGCCGCCGGCAATGCCACAGGTCGCGTCCGCGATACCGCCGGTAATGCCATAGGCACGGCACGCGGCGTCGCCGGTTCGGCGCGTAATCAGGCAACCAGCCTTGCCGGAAGCGCAGCCGGAACAGCAACGGGTGCCGCTTCGGGCGCTTCGGGAATGGCCAATGGTGCAGGCTCGGCAGCGGGCGGTGCGACTGGCATTTTCCAGGGCAGCCTCGGCCAGCTTGCCGCGCAAGGTAGCGGTGCCGCCAGCGGTAACGGTATGTTTGCCGTCGCCCCCGGTATGCCGATCACCGATCCGCGTGGCAAAGTCATCGGCTATGTCCAGGGGGTTCAGCAAACGAGCCAGGGCGTGGTGCAGAATGTGACCGCCGAAGTCGGTAACCGTACCGCCACCCTGCCGGCCTCCAGCTTCAACGGGTCGGGTGACGTGCTCGTCACCGGGATGACCAAGGGACAGCTGAAGAACACGGCCAAACAGCAGGAAGCGGCAGCTCCGGACAATCGCTGAGTCCTCATATGAACGACCCGTCGGCAATCTGACCTGTGGGTTGCCGACACCTGGGGGAGCGAGACCGCATGACGCGGGCTTGCTCCCTCTTTTTATGCGGCCCCCGTATCAATAACTGCGCGGCATCCCCAGCACATGCTCGGCGACATAGGACAGGATCATATTGGTGCTGATCGGCGCGACCTGATACAGCCGCGTCTCGCGGAACTTGCGTTCAATGTCATATTCGACCGCAAAGCCGAACCCGCCATGCGTCTGGATGCACGCTTCGCCTGCCGCCCAGCTCGCCTCGGCGGCCAGCATCTTGGCCATATTGGCCTCTTCGCCGCAATTCTCGCCCGCCTCATATTTGCGCAGCCCTTCGTGGACCAGCAATTCGGCGGCGCGCATCTGGGCATAGGCGCGTGCGATGGGGAACTGGACGCCCTGATTCTGTCCGATGGGGCGGCCAAACAATACCCGCTCCTTGGCGTAGCTCGACGCTTTCTCGATAAACCACTTCGCATCGCCGATGCACTCGGCGGCGATCAGCAAGCGCTCGGCATTCATGCCCGACAAGATATAGCGAAATCCCTTGCCCTCCTCGCCAATCAAATTGGCGGCGGGGACGCGCATATTGTCGAAGAAAACTTCGGTCGTCGCATGGTTCATCATCGTCTCGATGGGGCGGATGGTCAGCCCGTTGCCCAGCGCCTCCTTCATATTGACGATGAACACCGACAGCCCGTCGGTCCGCTTGGCGGCTTCTTCTTTGGGGGTGGTGCGCGCCAGCAATATCATCAGGTCGCTATGTTCGGCGCGACTGGTCCACAGTTTTTGTCCGTTGATGACATAATCATCACCGTCTTTCTTGGCGAAGGTTTTAAGGCTCAGCGTGTCGGTCCCGCTCGTCGGCTCGGTAACGCCAAAGGCTTGCAACCGCAGTTCGCCGGTCGCCACCTTGGGCAGAAACGCCGCTTTTTGCGCTTCGCTACCGTGGCGCAAGACAGTACCCATGACATAGATTTGTGCGTGGACCGCGCCGCCATTGCACCCGTTGCTTTGAATCTCTTCCAATATCGCCGCCGCCGCCGAAATCGGCAATCCCGCGCCGCCATATTCTTCGGGAATCAGCGCCGCCAGATAGCCCGCCTCTCCCAGCGCGGCGACAAATTCGGACGGGTAAGCGCGCGCCTTGTCCTTGGCCTGCCAATAGGGGCCGGGAAAGCGCGCGCACAGCTTCGCCACCTCGGCGCGAATGTCGGCATAATCCGCCATCACGCCGCCTCGATGATCGCGGCGATACCCTGACCGCCGCCGATGCACATGGTTTCCAGACCATAGCGTCCGCCGCGCCGCCGCATTTCGCGGGTCAGATTGGCAAGGATGCGTCCGCCGGTCGCGCCGATGGGATGCCCCAGCGAAATACCCGACCCGTTGACGTTTAGGATTTCTCGGCGGCTATCGTCGTCGCTCCATCCCCAGCCTTTCAGCACCGCCAACACCTGCGGGGCAAAGGCTTCGTTCAATTCGACCAGATCGATATCGCCCCAGTCCAACCCGTTGCGCGCGAACAGGCGCTCGACGGCGGGGACGGGGCCAATGCCCATACGCGCTGGATCGCATCCTGCGGCGGCCCAGCTGTGGAACCAGCCGATGGGCTCCAGCCCCAGCTCATCAAGCTTGTCCTCGGCCACCACCAGACAGGCGGCGGCGGCGTCGTTCTGCTGGCTGGCATTGCCCGCCGTCACCACGCCGCCCTCCAGCGGACGCAGCTTGCCCAGGCTTTCGGCGGTCGCGTCGGCACGAAAGCCTTCGTCGCACGCGAACAAGATCGGATCGCCGCGCCGTTGCTTCACCGACACCGGCACCAGCTCGTCATCGAACAATCCTTCGTCCCATGCTTTTGCCGCCTTCTGATGGCTTTGCGCGGCATAGGCGTCACACGCCTCGCGGCTGATGTCATAGTCCTTGGCCAGATTTTCGGCGGTTTCGATCATCCCCGAAATTATCCCGAACCGCTCGGCGGGTTGCGACATGACGCGGCCACGCGTCAGCCGGTCGTGTAGTGTGACATTGCCGGCGCGCACCCCGCCGCGCAGATCGGTCGAATAATGTTCGACGTTCGACATGCTTTCGACCCCGCCCGCGATCACCATGTCGGCCACGCCGGTTTGCACCATCATCGCGGCGTCGATCACCGCCTGCAAACCAGATCCACAGCGCCGGTCGAGTTGATAGCCCGGAACCGAAATCGGCAATCCGGCGGCCAGCGCCGACCAGCGCGCAATGCAAGGGGCCTCGCCATTGCCATAGCCTTGGGCAAAGATGACATCGTCGACGCGCTCTGAATCGATGCCGGTGCGGTCCACCAGCGCCCTTATGATGACGGCGCCCAATTCGCCTGCCGTAACAGGGGCAAGGCTGCCGAGGAATTTACCCACGGGGGTGCGGATCGGCGAAACGATGGCGGCGCGGCGAAGCGTCATGATAGATTCCTTTTCTCAGGCTTGGGCGATCAGTCCCTTGTCGTGAAGCTGCGCCACTTGTCCAGCCGACAGGCCAAGCCGGGTTTCGAGGACAGCATCTGTATCGGCCCCCAGCAAGGGGGCAGGGCGGGGGGGCTGGCGGTCGAGTTGCGGGATGGTCGCAAAGGCTCCGGCAGCGGGATAGTCGGCACCGCTGGGGTCGTCGGTCGCACCGAATATCGGATTGTCTCCAACCAGTTTTGCATCATATGCGGCGTCGAGCATCGTTTGATAGGGGCCGTAACATCCCCCGACGGCATCAAGCGCTGCGGCCAGCTCTGCATAATCGCGCCCGGCGACCTTGGCCTCGACGAGCGGAAACAGCGTGTCACGATGGACAAAGCGCACGCCTTCGTCGCTGGCGAAGCTCACGCCATGGCGCGCTTCGATGGCGGCAATGTCTGCGGCTATATCGAGAACCTTGACCAAACCCGCCCATTGGCGAGGTGTGATCGCCATCAGCATCAACCGCACACCATCGCGCGTTACAAAATCGCGCCCGAATGCGCCGAACACCGCATTGCCCAGCCGCTCGCGATTGGCGCCGCTGGTCATGACCTCAGCCAGACTGCCCAGATTGGCGACAGTACCGATTGCGACATCGGACAGCGGAATGCGTATTTCCTGTCCCAATCCCGTCGCCTGCCGGTGGCTGACTGCCGCAAGCAAGGCAAAAGCGGCATAGGAACCCGTCAGCAAATCCCATGCGGGCAACACATGATTGACGGGCTCAGGCCCGGTGCCGGTCAGGTCGGGATAGCCCACCGCGCTGTTGACCGTATAGTCGAGCGCGGGGCCGCCATCGGCCATGCCCATCACCCGCACGGTGATCAAATCCTCGCGGCCAGCGCTTAGCTTTTCATGCGCCATGAATCCCGACACAGGAAAATTGGTGATGCACTGCCCCGTTTTACGGATCAGTTCGGCCAACAATTCGCGTCCTTCGGGCATTCCAAGGTTCAGTGCGACCGATTTTTTGGCGCGGTTCAGATTCTCCCAATAAAGCGAGCGACCATTCTCCGCCAGCGGCCAGCGGCCAAAATCGGGTCCGCCGCCCATCTGGTCGACGCGGATCACCTCGGCCCCCATTTGCGCCAGATATAATCCGGCGGTGGGCGAGGCGACAAAGGACGACGCCTCGATGACCGAAAGGGTAGGGAGGAGATTATACATGTCAGGCCACCTTGTGCCGCATCACTTCAGCGCTTCGGCCAACAGCGTCTGCGCCTCCGCGCCTTGCCAGTCCATCGCGCCCACGACACGCCAGATTTCTTTGCCGCTCGCATTATAAAGGATTGTCGTCGGCAATGCGCTGTTCGCGGCATCGAGCAGGCCATTTTGCGGGTCAAGATAGGGTTGCAGCGTGGTCAGTCCGGCTTTTTGAAACCAGGGGTCGACGGCCACGGCGCCTTGCAGGTCTTGCGCCACAGCCAGCACGGTCATCCGGTCATCCATGCTCGCCGCCATGCGGTCGAGCGTCGGCATTTCGGCGACGCAGGGCGCACACCAGGTCGCCCACAGGTTGACCAACAAAGGCCGCCCGCGAAACTCTGCCAGTGTGACGATGCGATCGTCGGGGCCTTTGAAACTCGCGGTCGGAGCGGATTTTCCAGCGTGGCTGCGATCGACGACATGGTGGAATTTCTCGTCCCCACCGGCTGATCCAGCTTCGGGCGCCGAAACAATTGCTTTTTCGGGGGTGGCTTGCCCGTCCTCCCGCTTTTGCCTATCGCATCCAGCGATCATCGATCCGGCCAAGACCAGCGTCAGGATTGGGAATTTGAAAGTCGGGAACAGGCGGATGACGGATACTCCGGACAGTAACAGCATGTGGGGTGGCCGCTTTGGTGGCGGTCCGGCGGCTATCATGCAAGAGATAAACGCCTCCATTCCCATCGACAAACGGCTGTGGGCCGAAGATATCACCGCCAGTCGCGCCCATGCCGCGATGCTGGCCGATGCCCGGATTATCAGCGCTGATGACGCAGCCGCGATTGACGCCGGACTGGCCGAAATTGCCGAAGAGTTCACCCGCGACGGCGTTCCCGTTGATCTGGCGCTCGAAGATATTCATATGACCGTCGAGGCGCGGCTGCGTGAAAAAATTGGCGATGCCGCCGGACGGCTCCACACCGCGCGCTCGCGCAACGATCAGGTCGCGACCGATTTCCGTCTGTGGACGCGCACCGCCATCGACCGCATCGACGACGGGCTGAAAGCGATGCAGAGCGCGCTGCTCGCCCGCGCCGCCGACCATGCCGACAGCATCATGCCGGGCTTCACCCATCTTCAGGTCGCGCAGCCGGTGACGCTGGGCCACCACTTGCTTGCCTATGTCGAAATGCTGGCGCGCGACCGCAGCCGTTTCGCTGATGCACGGCGGCGGCTCAACGAATCGCCCTTGGGCGCGGCGGCGCTGGCGGGGACCAGCTTTGCCATCGACCGCGACGCCACCGCCGCCGCGCTGGGCTTTGACCGCCCGATGGCGAACAGCATCGATGCGGTGTCCGACCGTGATTTCGCTCTGGAATTTTGCGCCCATGCCGCGATAGCGGGCCTGCACCTGTCGCGGCTGGCCGAAGAAATCGTGATCTGGGCGAGTCAGCCCTTCGGCTTTATCAGCCTGCCCGACGCTTGGTCGACGGGCAGCTCGATCATGCCGCAAAAGCGCAACCCCGACGCTGCCGAACTGGTGCGCGGGCGCGCGGCGATGTTGCTGGGGTCGTTCCAGCGACTGGCGGTCATCCTCAAAGGCCTTCCGCTCACCTATTCCAAGGATTTGCAGGACGACAAGGAAACCGTCTTCACCAGCTTTGACGCGCTGGCGCTCAGCACCGCGGCGATGACCGGCATGGTCGAAACGCTGGAATTTCGCACCGACCGGATGCGCAGCCTCGCCGCGTCGGGCTATTCGACCGCGACCGATCTGGCCGACTGGCTGGTGCGCGAAGCAGGGCTGCCGTTCCGCGAGGCGCATCATGTCGTCGGCGCTTGCGTCAAACGCGCCGAATCGCTCGGCGTCGATCTTCCGGAACTCCCCGTTGCCGATGCCGCTGCGATCCACACCGCGATAACGCCAGAGGTTCTGGCGGCGCTGACGGTCGAAGCCTCAGTCGCCAGCCGCACCAGCTATGGCGGGACCGCGCCCGAAAGGGTAAGACAAGCGATAGAGGCACTGCGCGCCGGAATCGAGGATTAGGCTTATGGCGTTTCGACACAGCATGATGGTGACGGCGGGCGGGCTGGCTCTGCTCGCGGCGCTTGGCGCGTGCGGCAAACGCGAAGACCTGAAACCGCTCGCGAACCAATCGCCGCCGGTCGTTCCCGCAGGGGCCAGCCGTGCGCCGACCCCGACCGAGTTGGTCACCCCCAATGCGCAGGCGGTGCCCGCGCGCAGCGACGAACTGCTCAAACGTTCCGAGCAACGCCCGCCCGACGATTTCGACCTGCCCCCACCCGGCTGAGGACTGACAATTGGACCATTTTTCGCTTCGTGACGGCGTCCTCCACGCCGAAGATATTCCGCTGCCCCGCATTGCCGAAGAGGTCGGCACTCCCGTTTATGTGTACTCGCGCGCGACGCTGGAGCGTCATGCGCAGGTGTTTCGTGACGCACTATCAGATGTGCCGCGCAAGCATCTGGCCTTTGCGGTCAAATCCAATCCCAACCTTGGCGTGCTGCGCGTATTGGCGCGGCAGGGCTATGGCGCCGATGTGGTGTCGGGCGGCGAGCTGGAGCGCGCGCTGGCGTCGGGCATGGCCCCCGCCGACATCGTCTTTTCGGGCGTCGGCAAGACGCGGGCAGAGCTGGCGCAGGGGCTCGACCGTGGCATCGGCCAGTTCAACATCGAACATGAACCCGAAGGCGTCGCGCTGGCCGAGATAGCGGCGGCGCGCGGCGTCAAGGCAGCGGCGGTGTTGCGGGTCAATCCCGATGTCGACGCCGGCACCCACGCCAAAATCTCGACCGGCAAGGCAGAGAATAAATTCGGCGTCGGGATCGACAGCGCACCGGCGATTTTCGGACGACTGGCGGCGCTTCCCGGTATGAATTTGCGCGGCATCGCGCTCCATATCGGTAGCCAACTGACCAGCCTCGACCCGTTGGAGGCCGCCTTCACCCGCGTCGGTCGCCTCGTCGCCGATCTGCGCGCTGCGGGCCATGCCATCACCCATGTCGACCTCGGCGGTGGTTTGGGTGTGCCCTATAAACCCGAAGACAACCCGCCCAGCCCCGCCGATTATGGCGCGATGGTCGCGCGCGTCACCCGCGATTGGGACGTGACGTTGATGTTCGAGCCGGGCCGTGTGATTGCGGGCAATTCGGGCGTCCTTCTGACAGAGGTATTGTGGGTCAAGCCCGGCGCGGCGAGCGATTTCGTCATCGTCGACGCCGCGATGAACGATCTGGCGCGCCCCGCGCTCTATGATGCGTGGCATGATTTCGTCGCGGTTCAGCCGAGCGGAGAGACGATGACCGCCTCGGTCGTCGGGCCGGTGTGCGAAAGCGGCGACACCTTCGCCCGCGACCGCGTGATCGACAAGGTCGCGTCGGGCGATCTGGCCATATTCCGCACTGCCGGAGCCTATGGCGCGACGATGGCGTCGACCTATAACAGCCGCAGTCTGGTGCCCGAAGTGCTCGTCGACGGCGACCGCTATATCAAGGTCGCAGACCGCATCGCCGCCTCCACCATCATGGCCGCAGAGCGCGTCCCCGACTGGATAGACTGAAATTTCTCCCCTCTACTTCAGGGGAAGGGGCTTGCTATAGACACATCATGCACCAGTTTCCCATCTTCCTGAATCTGTCCGGCCGGACGGTGGTGCTGGTCGGCAACGGCCCCGCCGCCGAGGCAAAGGCGCGGTTGATCGAGCGGGCAGGGGGGCGGATTGTCACCGAGTGGACGGCCGACGCCACCATCGCTTTCGTCGCGCTCGACGATGACGCAAAGGCGCGCGAGGCCGCCACCACGCTGCGCGCCCACGGCTTGCTCGTCAACGTCGTCGACCGGCCCGACCTGTGCGATTTCACCACCCCCGCGATTGTCGACCGCGCCCCCGTCACCATCGCCATCGGCACCGGCGGCGCATCGGCAGGGCTGGCAAAGGCGGTGCGTCAACGGATAGAGGCGCTGCTCCCGCCCCGCCTCGGCGCGCTCGCACAGGCGTTGTTCGCGGCCCGCGAAGCCCTGCGCCAACGCCACCCCGCCGCCGCCAACCGCCGCCGCGCCATCGACAGCGCACTGGCCGCGGGCGGCGCGCTAGACCCGCTCAACCCCGCCGCCGCCGATCAGGTCGCGGATTGGTTGGCCAGCGACGACGAAAGCCCGCCATCGCGCCTCGAAACCATCCGGCTCCGCTCACCCGACCCCGACGACCTCAGCCTGCGCGACGCGCGCCTGTTGGGAGAGGCCGACCACATCTATCACAGCGCCCACGTCCCCCCCGCCATCCTGACCAGAGCCCGCGCCGACGCCGAACGCCACGCCGCCGACGCGCCACCAGACGCGCCGCCAGCGGGGTTGGTGCTGTGGGTGGACCTTAAATCCTAATCCAGCGGCAGTTCGATCTGCTTCATGATCCGGTCGGTCTCGATCAGGATTTTGACGATCTTTTGATAATGGCCAATATCATCCCAGGACAGCACCCGCCCGCGCCGGTCCTTCAACCATTTCTGCGCCGGCTGATACCCGCCAATGTGGAAATCCCAAGCAATCGTGGGCACGCCCTCAAAATATTGATCTGTGTTGATCAGAACCCGCCCCAATTCCTCCCCTGCAAGGGGAGGGGGACCATCCGCAGGATGGTGGAGGGGGGCTTCCGCACCCGCAGCGCCGGACGCAAGCCCCCCTCCGACGGCTTCGCCGCCACCTCCCCGTTCCGGGGAGGAAGCACCCTCAAACTTCGGAAACCCGCTCGCCACAACATCATCGCCCTCCCCCAAATAACGATAGGGCGCATCCCCAATCGCCCCCGCCTCCATCAAGTGCAAGCGGCGCAGCGCCTCCCCCTTTTCACTGACATGCGCAAACACAGCGGGCGACGCCGGATAGGGGATGCGCGGAAAATCAATCTTCAAAAATTCGGCAAATTTTTCGCGATAGGCGGGCGAATGAAGCACGCCATAAATATAATCGAAAACCTTGACCTCACTCGGTCGCGCATCGCCGGTGGCGGCACGGAAATCGAAAAGCCCCTCCCCTTCAGGGGAGGGGTTGGGGTGGGGGCTGTCGGCATCGCGCGCCATCGCGGTATCGGCGGGGTCGATTCCGGCGGCAGTGCAGATGGTGGCGTAGAGTTTGGGGTCTAGATTTAGGGTGCGGTGTTCTGATGTGAAAGCGTCTCTTTGATCGGCGTCGCCATCTGGATAGAGATAGAGCGGAAAATTGGAGGTTATGTCGAAGCCGCTAAATGCTTTGTGACCAGCGACGCCATCATTCACGAGGCCGCCGACTTGATCCTTCGTTTGTTTTGGCAACATAATTGCTAGGTTTTTGTGCCACGCAAGATGACGCATCACCTGCCCGCGAGGACGGCATTGAAAGCCACGCGAAGTTCCGGTGTAGTAGGTCCAGCGTTTATCGAGAGGCCGGTAGGCGATTTGAATTAGTCGCTTTTGAGAAAAATTTATCTCAACGTCTGTCTTAGCCGATGGAACACTCCAATCCTGGGCATCTTTGCCGAGTGCGTATTTCTGTCGTAATGTTTCAGAGTCGAGGCATGCGAAGTCTTCCACTCGATGCCAGAGTGTTTCTTTTTCTATGTCTATAGTGAGCGCATCACGAGCGGTGACAATCCCTACGGAATTGACAGTCATCAACTCAGCGACGCCGAAGCCTACCTTGTAAACTTCCTCAAGATCATTGTCGCGAACGACGAAGGGAAACTGTGGGGCATTATGCAGAAGCTCAACATAGGATGCGTTTGCATGGCTTCCTGCCAACAAAGCTTCGTTTTTCACGCCGCGAGTGCCCCATAGATCCATATGACGAACCTCGGCCAGGCCCTTAGATTCTGAGCTTTTTCGCACTGCAACGATCAACGCCACGCCCTGTTGAATATCGAACACATTCTTGTCAGGCGATCCGTCAGGGCAAACCTCTTTTTTCTTACTATTTCCATGCAAATCCAGCACCCAAATCTTGTCGAATGTCTTGAGCAAATGCCAACGCATCCCGCGAAAGGTCGGATTGTCGAGATAGCCATGATTGGTGATAAACCCCAACACCCCGCCGGACGGATTTTTGGCAATCAAATCCTCGCTCATCCGGATGAACTTCACATAATCATCATTGATCCACTTCGGGTTGCGCTCTTTCAGTCTCTCCTTACCGCCCGGCTCCTTCTTATAGGCTTCCATCAAATTCATGATGTGCTTGCCCTTATTGCTGCTTTCTCCCGAATAGGGCGGATTCCCAATCACGCACATAATCGGCGTTTGCCGCTTTACCTCGCTCGCCCCCCGCGCTTCATCGGCCAGCGGTTGAAAGAACAGGTCTTTAATGTCGCGCTCGGCGGGTTCCAATGCGTTGGTCAGCCACACCGACAGGCGTGGGGGCTTGGCGCTGGGTTTATACCCCGTCTCGGTCAGCATCATGTCCAACTTCATGTGGCACATGGCATAGCTCGCCATCAACAGCTCGAACCCGTGCAGGCGCGGCATCAAATCCTGTTCGACATAGTTGGACCATTTGCCCGGCGCGCGGCTTTTGACCCGATCCGAAATCAACTTCACCGCCTTGGCCAAAAAGGTGCCGGTGCCGGTCGCCGGATCAAGGATCTGGACCTTGTGCACCGCGCGCTTTTCGGTCATCGGCTTGCCGGTCTTGGGATGGTTCAGTCCCGTGTCCCAGTCGACCGTCACCTTGCTGGTATCGGCCAGCCCGTCGGCCAGCCCGAATTCGCTTTTCAGCACATCATCAACGGCGCGGACGATGAAATCAACCACCGGTTCGGGGGTGTACCACACGCCACGGCTCTTGCGCTTTTTGGGATTATAGGCGGCCAGAAAATCTTCATAGAAATGGATAAACGGGTCGTTGCGCGCATCCCATTTTCCATATCCTTCAAACAGCGAATGGGGATCGCTGGCGCGCATCACATGCACCAGATCGTCGACGATATATTCCAGACGGCGGGGCAGGTCGGTTCCGGCGATATAGCGGAACAATCCTTTCAAAAACGGGTTTGATGCGGGCAATCGCTCCATCGCCTCTTGGCGGCTGAATGTGTCCAGATCATCGTCGTGGAACCGCGCCGCAAACATGCCATAGGTGATCGTTTCGGCATAAATATCGGCAAATTCCCCCGGCGTCAGATGGGGCAGCAAATTGGCCTTGAAACTTTTATACTGGCCGCCCAGCCCGCTGCGGAAATCCGGGTCTTCGGCCAGTGCTATTCCGATTTCATCCTTGATGATTGCCGCCTTCGCCGCCATCATTTCGGCCAGCTTGGCCGCCGACCTGATGCTGATCGGTTTTTGTTCGGCGAACAGGCGAAGCTGGCGCTCCAACTCCTCATATTTGTCCGGATTGGGCTGCAATCCCGTCAGGAAGTCGGCGATCGAGACAAAATGGACCTGTTCGCCGTCGCGGATAAATTCAAAATCGACGCCGTTGGTATAGATCAGGTTGGGATAGGCCGCCTCGTACCGCTTGCGCTGTTCGACCGAATAGCCTTTCAGTTTGATGACGTCCTTGTCGACATCCTTCGCCTCGGCCCATCCGAACGGCACCCCGTCCCGCTCGAACAGGAAATCGGGCATACCGCCGTCGGATTTTTTGGGTTCGTTGACGACGCGCAGCGCCGGATCAATGCTCTGGAACAGGGTGTATAGCGCGGGGCGATAGCTATGTTCGGTGGCGTGGCCGCTGTCGAACTGCGCGCGCACCGCCTCTAAATAAGCGCCTATATCCATATGCCTATCGTCCCCCGCGCACCATGCCCGTTCTTGGCGGGCACAGTGGCGGGCGATACGAAAAAGGGCAAGGGCCGACGCGCGGGGCGGCTATACCCCTCGGCGGCGCATCAGCCAGCTATCGAGCGACCAGTGATCCTCGTCCCGCATCGCGACGAGCAACAGTGATGCGAACGCCATCGCCAGCGAGGGAAAGAATAAAAGCTGCGCGTCTTCGCGGGCGAGCAGCCACAGGCCGAGCGGGTCGAGCAGATATTTCCAGATCGACAGCGCCCCCGTGACCAGCACCACGGCTTGCGCGGTCAGGCTGACTTTGCGGAACAGGCCCAACGCCACGAGCAGCCCGATGATCAGCAAAGCCAGACCCCAGCCCGTCTGCACCCATGGCATCGCGCCCACGCCGCCATAATATTTGGCGCTGACATGCGCCCCCACTTCCGGCTTGCTGAGCCGCACCACCCCCCAGAAAATCAGCAGCAGGGCCGTTGAAACGCGCAGACCGGCGAGCGAAATGTTTTTCAGCATAGGGATCGTCTCCTGTGGTGCATGGGAATGGGTGATGCGTCGGGTTCGGGCTGCAGGATGGGGCGGTTACAGGGCGACTGTCAAATAAGCCGATTGCGGGGATTGCGGGGATTGCGCGGGCGGCGAACGGCGTCCTTGTCCCTGCTCACAAACTTCTGTCCTACAATATCGCGCTATGCCATCCTTCTTTCTGGCTCTTTGCTTTTGTCGATGCCGCCGCCGGTCCGCCCTTTTGGTGACAGGTGGCCCTTTGCTTGCCCCCGCAGCTTTTGCTGGTTTCGGGGTGGCTTGTCCCTGCGCCGGGTGCGGCGCGGGCGGGAAGGGGGAAGAGAGGGGGTACCTAGTGTGACCTTTGTGACCTTTCGATTAAAATGGTGCGGCGCAGCGTTGCGCGCTCATCCTTGCTGACACGCCGCCTTGCCCCTGCTAACGGGCTGCGATGACCGACCTTAGCCTTATCCGAAATTTCAGCATCATCGCCCATATCGATCATGGCAAATCGACGCTGGCCGACCGCCTGATTCAATTCACCGGCGGGCTGACCGACCGTGAAATGTCGGCGCAAGTCCTTGATAATATGGATATCGAGAAAGAGCGCGGGATCACCATCAAGGCGCAGACGGTGCGGCTGTCCTATCCGGCCAAGGACGGCAAGACCTATCAGCTCAACCTGATGGACACGCCGGGGCATGTCGACTTCGCCTATGAGGTATCGCGGTCGCTGGCGGCGTGCGAGGGCGCGTTGCTGGTCGTCGATGCGGCGCAGGGGGTCGAGGCGCAGACGCTGGCCAATGTCTATCAATCGATCGAACATGACCATGAAATCGTGCCGGTTATCAACAAGATCGACCTGCCCGCCGCCGATGTCGACAAGGTGAAGGCAGAGATTGAGGATATTATCGGCCTGCCCGCCGACAACGCCATCCTGTCGAGCGCCAAGTCGGGAATCGGCATCGAGGAAACACTCGACGCCATCGTCGCGCGCATCCCGCCGCCCAAGGGTGATTCGACGGCACCGCTGACCGCGATGCTCGTCGACAGCTGGTATGACCCCTATCTGGGCGTCGTCATCCTGATCCGCGTCATCGACGGCGTGCTGAAAAAGGGGCAACAGATCAAGTTCATGCAGGCGGGCACCACCCATCTGATCGACCGCGTCGGCTGCTTCACCCCCAAGCGCGAGGATCTGACCGAGCTGCACGCGGGCGAAATCGGCTTTATCACCGCGCAGATCAAGGATGTGGCGCAGGCACGCGTCGGCGACACGGTGACAGACGCCAAGAAACCCGCCGCAAAGGCGCTGCCGGGGTTCAAGGAAGTGCAGCCGGTGGTGTTCTGCGGCATGTTCCCGGTCGATGCCAACGACTTTGAAAAACTGCGCGAAAGCATCCAGAAACTGCGGCTCAACGATGCGTCTTTCAGTTTCGAGATGGAATCGAGCGCGGCACTGGGCTTCGGCTTTCGCTGCGGCTTTTTGGGGCTCCTCCATCTGGAGATCATCCAGGAACGGCTGACCCGCGAATATGACCTCGACCTCATCACCACCGCCCCGTCGGTGGTGTACAAGCTCAAGCTTGGCCATACCAAGAACGAGGCGGCGAAGGAGCTGGAGCTTCACAACCCCGCCGACATGCCCGACCCCAACCGCATCGAAGAGATAGAGGAGCCGTGGATCGAGGCGGTGATCTATGTCCCAGACGATTATCTCGGCTCGATTCTGAAACTATGTCAGGACCGGCGCGGGGTTCAGAAGAATCTGACCTATGTCGGCGGACGCGCGCAGATTACCTATGATCTGCCGCTCAACGAGGTGGTGTTCGATTTCTATGACCGGCTGAAAAGCATTTCACGCGGCTATGCGAGCTTTGACTATCACCAGATCGGCCACCGCGCCGGCGACCTCGTCAAGATGAGCATCCTCGTCAACAATGAACCCGTCGATGCACTGAGCATGATCGTTCATCGCGGCACCGCCGAAACGCGCGGGCGCGGCATGGTCGAGCGCCTCAAAGACCTGATCCCGCGCCACATGTTCAAAATCCCGATCCAGGCGGCCATCGGCGGCAAAGTGATCGCCCGCGAAACCATCGCCGCGCTGCGCAAGGACGTCACCGCCAAATGCTATGGCGGCGACGCCAGCCGCAAGAAAAAGCTGCTCGAAAAGCAGAAAGAGGGCAAAAAACGGATGCGTGAATATGGGAACGTCAATATTCCGCAGGAAGCGTTTATTGCCGCGTTGCGGATGGGGGATGAGGGGTAGTGCAGGCCCTCCTTCCTGCGCTCGCCCTATTGCTTGTCGCCTGTTCGCAGGCGGACACGCCGCGGCAGCAGACGGAAGGGAAAGAGATGGCAGGGCCGATCATGAGCTGGAGCGACCTGTTGGGGCGCGAACAGCCAGCGCCTGATGCGACGCTGCGCTATGGCGATGATCCGTTGCAATTGGTTGATGTGTGGCGGCCGGTTGGCGACGGCCTGCATCCGGCGGTGATCATGATCCACGGAGGCTGCTGGCAAACCGCGATTGCCGAGCGCGATATCATGAACTGGATCGCCAATGACCTGCGCGCGCACGGGGTGGGGGTGTGGAACGTTGAATATCGTGGGGTCGACCGCGGTGGTGGCTATCCGCAGACATATGACGATGTCGGGCGCGCGGCGGACCTGTTTGCTGCCAATGGCGGCGATTATGGGCTGAAAACCAGCGGGCCGCGTGTCGCGATCGGGCATAGTGCGGGCGGGCATTTGGCGCTTTGGCTGGCGCGGCGACCGCAACTGGCGGCTGGTGATGCGCTGCGCGGCAAGCATCCGATCCGCATCGATGTTGCGATGAGCGAGGGCGGGCTACCCGATTTGCGCGCGGGCGAACAGCGTGTCGGGCATCCTTGCGGAACCGAAGCTCCTGCGGCGATGGCGCGCGGCGAATATGCGCACACCTCGCCCTCCGAAATGCCGGTAGGGACGGCGCGCGAAATCCTGTTCAACAACGACCGCGATCCGATTGCGCCGCCAGCCTATGCCGAGGCTTATGCGCGCGCGATGGCGAAGCGCGGGATGACAGTCGAAACAATCACTACGCCTGCCGAGGGTCATGTCGAGCTGATCACGCCGGAGAGTGCGAGCTGGGGTAAGCAGCGCGCGGCGATTTTGGCGGCGCTGGGGATGAGGCAGGATCAGCCGTGACGACGCTCGTCAACGCCGAGGCGCTGGATGCTGCCGATCCGCTGGCACCCTTCCGTGCGCGTTTCGTTCAGCCCGACGGCATCATCTATCTTGACGGAAATTCACTGGGGATGCTGCCCCGGGCGAGCATAACGGCGTGCGCCGACATGGTGACACAGCAATGGGGCGAGCGGCTGGTGCGCGGGTGGAATGACGGCTGGATCGATGCGCCCGCGCGAATCGGAGCGAAAATTGCGCCGCTGATCGGGGCCGCAGCGACAGAGGTGATCGTGGCCGATTCCACCTCGGTCAATCTCTACAAATTGATCGTTGCGGCATTGCGGCGGGATCCGGCGCGGCGCGTGGTGGTCAGCGAAGTCGGAAATTTTCCCACCGATCTTCACATTGCGGCGGGGGCGGTGGCGAGCGTGTCGGGTGCGGAGTTGCGCGTGGTTCCGCGTGAGGAATTGGCTGCGGCGCTGGACGAAGATACGGCGCTGCTGTTGCTGACCCATGTCCATTATAAAAGCGGCGAGCGCTTTGATATGGCCGATTGGACGCAACGTGCGCAGACGGCTGGGGCCTTGATGCTGTGGGATTTGAGCCATAGCGCCGGGGCCATTGCCGTCGATTTGAACGCGACGAACGCCGATCTGGCGGTCGGTTGCGGTTATAAATATCTGAACGGCGGACCCGGTGCGCCGGCATTCCTGTTTGTTGCACAGCGCTGGCAGCAGAGGCTTGGCAACCCGCTGTCCGGCTGGATGGGGCATGCCGCACCCTTTGCCTTTACCGATGATTATGCCCCGGCGGACGGAATGAAACGCTGGCTGACAGGTACGCCGCCCATGCTGTCGATGCAGGCTTTGGAAGCGGGGGTCGATCTTTGGGACGGGGTTGCGATGGATGATGTGGCTACAAAGTCGGCGGCGCTTTTTGATATTATGCTGGCGGCGGGTGGCGCGGCGGGTCTGGATTGTGTGACGCCTGTTAGTCCGACGCAGCGCGGGAGCCACATCAGCTTTCATCATGCCCACGCCTATGAAATTGTTCAGGCGCTTATCGCACGCGGCGTCATCGGCGATTTCCGCGATCCAGCCGTGTTGCGCTTTGGCCTGACACCGCTAACGCTCAGCCATGTTGATATATGGCGGGCGGGCGCTGCTTTGGTCGAAGTCATGGCCAGCGGTGAATGGCAGCATGAACAGTTCGCCGTGCGCACAGCCGTTACCTGAGAAACTGGTCCCCCCGTCATCGAAAGTGCCGATCGACAACGGGGGGTGCAGTTATGACCCTCCATCAACCGGAACCCCCAAGGCCACATCCAAGCTTTAGCCGCACGCGACCTGCCGCGCGGTGACCGTGATCACAGCCGCGGGAATCCAGAATGAAAACGGGCGTCGGAAGCGATTCCGACGCCCGTGGTTCTGCCCTTTAGGGGAGGCAGACTTATTTGGTCTGTGTGTCGCCGACGCCGGTTTCAGACGGGGCGATTTCGCCATTGTCGTCCATGGCGTTGGCCTTTTCTTCGCCCATTTCTTCGACTCGGTCGGCCTTATCTTCCATCGCGTCCTGGGCCGGACCATCGGGCATAGCATCGGCCTGATTGTCGATGGCGTCGGCCTGAGCCTCTGCATTGTCTTCAACCTTGTCGGCTGCCGGACTTTGGCAAGCCGTAAGAGCAAGGGCCGAAGCGGCGGCGAGTGTTACATAGATTTTACGCATGATGAGTATCTCCCTTCGTGACTCGAGGGGATAACGCGAGGCAGGCCCGCATGGTTGCAATATTATGTCGCGCGCTTTGCACAGCCTGCTTTGGGATGATGCACATTCACAGCCACCATTTCTCAGATAAAATCTGACTATTTACCCACTTAGCGGGCGAAGATGAACCAAAGCTGAGTGCCGCTATCAGAAGGGTGACGCGACGGTGAGCAGTTGCCCTTTTACGACGAAAGAGGCCGCTGCATGGCAGCGACCTCTTTGCGATTTACTCAAAACTGGTGCGATCAGAAACGCTGTTGGCGCTCATACAGATCGCGATAATGCTGGATCCGCGTGACGCGCAAACCGGGCATCCCGCTGCGGTCGATCGACCGCTGCCAGCTGGCAAATTCTTCCAGCGTTAGAGAATAGCGTTCACATACTTCGTCGACGGTCAGCAATCCGCCGTTGACGGCTGCGACCACCTCTGCCTTGCGGCGCACGACCCAGCGGGTCGTCGTTGCCGGCGGCAAAGAATCGACGGTCAATGGCTCTCCAAGAGGGCCGATGACCTGAGCGGGCCTGATTTTCTGGTTTTCAATCATAATCAATCCATATTCTCTTCATCGGTACGGTCCGGTTGGCCCCCCAAATCCGGTTGTACGGGCAAGGTCTTCAACATCGGCTGAAACGCTCTGGTAAACGGGCTGTTCATATTTTGCGCTGCGTAGGACACGTCGCCCGACAGATCGTAAAACCGGGCCAGCCCTGCCGCCGTCGGGCACCTGGTGGGCTGACCAGAAAGAAGACTGCGACGGGCGGCGGGCAATGCGCTATTGGCATTGGCGGCCTGCCATTCATGGACGCGCCGCACGGTCGGCGATGCCGCCTGGCGGGCGCTGGAAACGGCCATGATGATATCGAAGCCCGGTTTGACCAGACTATCTGCACCAAGGGCGTTGGGGTCCATGGAGGATTCGAACTGCATAAGCTGCTTCTAGGCAGACAGGCCTAAGGTCACGTAAAGACGGGCTTCATGGGTCGTTAGCGAAGCTTAATTTCTGGCAATATTTTCAGGAATGTGACTCGCGAGGCGCGGCAAAGCTGGCATTTTGCCATGACCACGCCTAAATCGCGCTCATGACCATGCTAATGGAATCCGCAGCCACCCGGGCTCAGATCGATTTTCAGCTCGCCGCTCCGCTGCGCGCGCGGCGAATCATGGTCGCCATGTCGGGGGGGGTTGATTCGAGTGTGGTGGCTGCGCTGGCCGCACAGTCGGGTGCCGAAGTGATCGGTGTCACACTGCAGCTTTATGATCATGGTGCCAAGGCGAAGCGGGTGGGGGCCTGCTGTGCGGGTCAGGATATTAGCGACGCGCGCGCGGTCGCCGACCGGCTGGGCTTCGCTCATCATATCTATGACCATGAAAGCCGCTTTCGCGACACGGTGATTGACCAGTTTGCCGATGAATATTTGTCCGGCCGGACGCCCATTCCCTGCGTGCGGTGTAATATGGGGGTGAAGTTCACCGATTTGTTTGCGCTCGCCAAGGATCTGGGCGCCGATTGTCTGGCGACCGGTCATTATGTCCGCCGCATTATGGCGCGCGAGGGGGCCGAACTGCATCGCGCCATAGATCCGGCGCGCGACCAGAGCTATTTCCTGTTTGCGACGACGCAGGATCAGCTCGACTTTCTGCGCTTTCCGCTGGGCGGGCTGGAAAAGTCCGTGGTGCGCGACATAGCGCGCGACCTGGGGCTGGGGGTTGCAGGAAAGCCTGACAGTCAGGACATTTGTTTTGTGCCCGATGGTGATTATGCGTCGTTAGTTCGCAAGCTGCGCCCCGATGCAGAGGATCAGGGCGATATCGTTCATATCGACGGAACCATGTTGGGGCAGCACAAGGGGCTGATCCACTATACCGTCGGGCAGCGTCGCGGTATCGACATCGGTGGGCAGGCCGAGCCCCTATATGTTGTACGCATCGATGCACCGACCCGGCAGGTTATCGTCGGCCCGCGCCGCGCGCTTGCGGTCACCGCAGCGCGATTGACCGAACCCAACTGGCTGGCCGATGTCGAAGACAGGCCAGTGCTTGCCAAGGTCCGCAGCATGGCGCGGCCGGTTCCGGCGCGGCTGCACGGCGACATGCTTTGCTTTGACGCACCCGAATATGGCGTCGCGCCGGGTCAGGCGGCCGTTCTTTATGACGCGGGTGACAGCAGCCGCGTTCTTGGTGGTGGCTGGATTGACGAAACCATGGGCGTCCCGATCTGACCACCGATTGACATTTCCACCCAATAGTTCAGCCTGCTGCCCGCAAGTGGGAGAAGGAAAATGATCAATTGGGTATTACGCGGCGTGATCTTGTTGTGGGCGGCCTTTTTCGCCTTGCTGGCCTTGCGTGGTATCTTTGATCCCACCGTGTTTCAGGAGACTTTCGGCATCGCCATTGACGGAGTTGCGCGGAACACGGTGCGGGCGGATTTCGGCAGCTTCTTTCTGGTGGCAGCCGGCGGCGCTGCGCTCGGTGCGCTGGTTCCGGGTTGGACGCGAGCCTTGCTGGTACCCGCGGCACTTTATGGCGTCGCCTTGATCTCGCGGTTTATCGGCCTTGCCAGCGGCGACCTTTTGTCCGGCGCAATCAGTCAGGCGATGATTATCGAAGCATTGACTGTCGCGTTGATGGTTGGTGGTTGGTGGATATTGTCGGGTGCCAAAAACATATCAGATAACGATACAAATTCATCTGAAACTCTGTAACTAAAGCTCTGCTTTTTTCTTAACCACTGGCCCATATTTTTGTGGTAATAGGGTCTCCTCCACTGTGGGAGGCGCATACTCGCGCGGGTCGCACCGGAGAGTAGGGACCAAGAGATGCAGAAGGACAATGGAAACCGTGCCGACGGCGTTCGGCGAAAGGAAGAGCGGCGCAAGAACGCCGATCCTGACTATAAAGGGCCGGAGCGCCGAAGCGGAGAGGATCGTCGTTCGGGCGACGACCGTCGCGACAAAAGCTAGGGCGGCACACTAGCCTTCATACTATTGTCGGATTAGGGTCCGGGAACAGCGGGATAGAACCGCGCCGTGCGAAAGGACGCGCCCCATGCCCAATCCAGACACGCCCAACCTCGAATTGCCTCAGCTTTCTGTCGATATTGTTTCGGACGTCATGTGCCCTTGGTGCATCATCGGCTTTCGCAAATTTGAACAGGTGATGGAGCAATTTGCCGACCGGTTGCGCTTTCGGGTGCAATGGCATCCGTTCGAACTGAACCCGAACATGCCGCCCGAGGGGCAGGATGCCACCGAGCATGTCATGCAGAAATATGGCATCACCGCCGAACAGAGCCGCGCCAATGGCGGTCAGATGAAGGCAATTGGCGAAGGACTGGGCATCACTTTTAATCGCGGACCCGGTTTCCGCATGGCCAATAGTTTCGACGCTCATCGGCTGTTGACCTGGGCGGGTGCGATGGAAGCCCCCGATCAGCAGGAGCCGACGGGGATTCAAACGGAGCTGAAGTTGGCGCTGTTTGCCGCTCATTTCACCGACAACCGCGACATCAGCGATCATGATGTGCTCGTCGATGTCGCCGCGTCGGTCGGGCTGGACAGCGCACGCGCCGCCGCGATTCTGGCGGGCAATGAATTTGGTGACATCGTCCGCGCCGAAGAGGCCTATTGGGCCGACAATGAGGTTACCGGTGTACCCGCCTTCATCCTGAATGGCCGGATGATGATTCCCGGCGCGCAGGACGCTGATGTGTTTGCGCGGGTGATCGAGAACAAGATTTTGGCCGAAGCCGCCTAAAAGGGGTTGAGCGTATAGCCTTGCTGTTGAAGCAAAGCGTGTGCGGTCATCGCCGACAGCGCGAGTTCGACACCGGGGAGCAGGTCGGCCTTGGCCACACCCTGCGCTGCTGCACTTTGTCCGCAAACGATAATGCGCACGCCTTGACCCTTTAATGCCGCAACCAGCGCGGCGTTGGGGTTGGTCGATCCCGGATATTTGCGGGCATAGGCTGCCGCGCTACTGACATCGAAAATGGCCGGGCCGTGCACAACGATGGCCAGATGCTGATGCTCGGCCGGAACGCCGACCTCTGCGTGCATGTTGAGGAATCGCGCGGCGCCTTCGAGGGTGCGGTTGAGCGTCGACTCTTTCCCCGTCGATACGTCAAATGCGACGTGAAATTCGGTATCGGCAGCGGGTTTTACGTCGGCGTCGGCAACGGTGGTGACCTTTCCATAGGCGGGGATGAGCGAGCCGGGGTGAAAGGCCGCCATCGGGTCGGGCGCTGCGGCCTCTTTGGCCAGAGCGGGCAAGGCGCAGCCGAGCAGGAGCGCAAGCGGCACGAGGAGGCGGGTTGTCTTCATTGGCAAGCTATCCTGTTATTTGTTTGCGGGTGTGTCGATGCCCAGACTGCGCCACAGCTTCATCGAGCCATCGTCCTGTTTCTTGAAAATCGCGACCCAGTTGCCGCGCTCTGTTGCGGGCTTTTTGGTGTCGGGGTCGGTATAGGTGAAGACATAGGCGGCCTGATAGACGGCCATGTCGCCGGCCTGTGAGACGGTGACGCTGCCGTCGCTGAGCGTCCAGTTCACCGCCGGATCTTCCATCTGCAGCTTCATTTCGGCTTCGTCGGCGGCCATTCCCGACACCGGATCGGTGCCGTGGAACAGGCCGAGATAATCGGGCGCGTCATAGGAGGCCGCCTTGGCGGCGTCGTGCGCGTTATAGGCGGCGGCCACGCCCTCTGCATTGGCCTTGACCGCTTCTGTGATCTTGGCCGTATCGGCCGCGCCCGCCCCGCCGCAAGCCGTCAGCGTGAGCAAAGCGGTGACGGCGACCAGTCTGGTGCTGAATGGCGTAAATTTCATGAAGTCTCTCCCCCCGGAAGGGGGCTTTGTCGGAGCGAAGGCGCATCGTGTCAATATGGCACGTGTTTGCGTGTTTGTGGCATTGCGCCCCCAGCAGCACCACAGCCCAGCCTCACCATCCCCTGCGGCCCCGCCTATTCGGCGGACGGGGTGTCGTCGATCGGCGGAGGGGGGTAGGGCAGGGTCTGGCCATGGTCATAGCTCAGGCTTTCCAACATGCGGAAATGGTCTTCGGCGGGCACCCACTGCCACAGGTTCATATAGCGCGCGCCGCCGACAAGGTCCCAGTGCGATTCTTTGTGATTCCATTCGTAAAAGACGTGCGACGCCTCCTCGAGCGCGCCCCAGTCGCCCATCGGACGGATGATCCGCGACCCGGGAACAATCTCACGCCGGTTGCGATAGCCCTCGTGCGAGCCGCCGGGCGCGCGCGCCGCACATTCGCGGCGCGAGTCATTGACCATCTTGTCCCGGCTGGTCGCGAACAGCCCGTCCTTGTCATGCACCATGCGGAAATCGGGCATCATGATCTTTTCAAACACCGTCGGATCGCATTTTTCAAACGCGCCATAGAACAGCTGTGCGTCGCGCAGTTCGATGCGGTGCTTCAGGTCGTCGCCCGTCGGAATGGGCATCGGAGCCGTCGCGGAAGGCGCCGACGAGGCGAGCAGGACGGACAGGACGGCGGCGGTAATCGACATAAATTCTCTCCCCTAGTGTATTGTCGGACTCATACAGTCGGGCGCGACAAGTGCAAGGGCGAGCGCGATATTATATTCGAAAGGTCACAAAGGTCACACTAGGTACCCCCTCTGTTTGACCCCTCAGCCGGTTTTGGCGACGTCGGGTGCAGGGCGCGGGTTGCGGGCGAAGGGGATGGTGATTTGGTCATCGGCAAGGGTGAAGCATAGCGCGATAATGTAGGACAGCCCTGAATGATCGGGGCATGGCCTGCGTCGCGGGCTGGCGATGCACGGCGGCGCTGCTATCATGCGCGGCGATGAAGCATTGGAACCGCCATATTGTCGTGATCGGCCGGCTGAGGTCAAAGCCGTTGCTGGTCGGGCAGTTGCTGTGCGTGGTTTTGCTGGTCGGGCTGATCGGGCGACAGGCGCGCGGCTATAGCGTCGGGGAGGTTGTCGCCAATTTGTTGTTCAGCAATCTGGTGCTGACCGGGCTGATCGCGGCCACGGCCTATATCTTGGTCGATTTCCACCGGACGTGGCGTATGCGGACCAGCTATATCGCGCACGACGGCACGCGGCTGTATTGCGGACGCGACACATCATGGCCGCTCGCCGCGATCCGCGACGTGATTATCGCGCGCAGCGAACTGGGCATCTGGTCGATCCGGCTGGTGGTCGAGGATGATAGCGAGGTCACGAGGGAGCTGGTGAAGCTTTATCTGTTGGAGGACACGCCAACGGCGGTGGTCGGCGGGGTGAAGTTCGCGGTGGCAGGGGTGCGGGGGTTTACGGGAGCGGTGACGGTGAATTGAGGGGGGATTAAAGTGGCGTGACTTTTATGGGGTTTTATTGCGCCTATCACCGTGATTTCTGAACTTAAACCAATCCTCGTCTTAAGTATTTTCTCAGATCGCACCGCACTCGGACACCATCTGTCTACGAATCTCATCCCTCACATCAATCAGTTCCCCATCCATAGGAAGGTAGAATACATTAACAATCGCACGGACCTTTCCTGCTAGAGAATGAAGTATAGTAGCGGGATTGTCCACCAAAGCTCTAGATTTTTTCTTTCCACGGTAAAGTATGTTTACAGACTGAACTAGATCTACAATTTTTCTATCTGTATTATTGCTAACAGGAAGGGATTTTGTAAGTGGAAACTTCAGTAAATTAGCTGAGAACCTATTTCTGTCCAACCCCCTGCTGTCGGCGATCCGCTTAGTTGCTTCGCGTGCAATCGATAGCATTCGTTCGGGGTTCCCGTTATTTTTGTCGATGAATTCGGACCAATACCATACCTGCTTAGCCGGCCTTCTCTTTAATACCGCTTTTATGTGAGAATGAAGAACATCTGCATTAGGACGAGAAGCAAAAACCTCTTCTAATTTTTTAAATTTCTCAAGTAATCTAGAATCATCTAAATATTGCCATGATCCATCATTTATCATTTTTACAATGGAGGACTTATCAAATTTATCTAATCCTTCAACAAGTAAGGCTTCAACACACTGTTTAAGACTCCATTCTAAAGCAGAAACAGTTTTATGGTAAACCATTTGCATATAGTCGAAATATCTTGATATAATTAAATGATCTATAGCAGAAGATGCTTTTCCATCGAAACAGAATATTCCTTCAGAATCTATGGTTGCCCTACTAATAATAAAGTCTGAATCAACAGTTCCATATGGGGATCCACTTATTTTAGAAGTTCGAACAAGATAGTCTAGACGGTCGCAATCTAGTTCAGAACTTATTATGCCTATTAGCTTATTTTCACCATTTTTTTCAAATGTTTTTGACAAATCAGATTTTGGGTACCCGAATTTCGCAAGTATTTTAGAAATTTGAGGGTCGTTCAAAAGTATTTGTTCTCCAACATCTTCGTGCTCGAAGAATCCACCAGATCGATCGATTCTGTTTTCTGTAGAGCTGAGAAGGGTTGTAGGTTTAGGAATTTCAATGACGGAATCCTCAACGTAGAACGATCCGATGGCCTCTTCAGTGGCATGAGAAAAAGGATAGTGGCCAACGTCATGTAGAAGACCTGCTAATCGGAGGGCTTGATATTCATCGCTGTCAAAAGATTTGGAGGAGTTGTCGCAGATCGCATGGTATAGCCGCCCTGCGTTGTGACAGGCTCCTACGGAATGGGCAAAGCGTGAATAGCCTGCACTGGGGAAAACGAGATGTGCTAGACCGAGTTGTCGGACATTATGTAGTCGCTGAAAAACTGGTGAAGAAACAATTTTTGCTTCTATTTTACTGAGGCCGAGATTGCCATACAACGGATCAGTAATAGTTTTATCATTGTAACCTTTCACTTGATAAACTTTCTCTAGAGCATGTGAGCGCTATTTAATACGTCTCTTGCACTATCAAAATAATTCATCAAATGAGGTTTCTGATCATTTATACGTTGTCGCGCACCTTCGTCTTCTAAGCCCGTCACTTTTCTCAAGTACAGCATTGATGCTAAGATTTCTGCCCATTGCCATGAGGGCAATGTGACAGGCCGGCTCTCCAAGACATGATTTATTCGGTCAATCGCCGCCTTTGAAGACGGTGTTAGTTTAAAAGAATTCAGAACGTCGTTTTCTATGCCCCAATCCGCAGAATAATAAGCCTTTGTTAAGCTTGGTGAGTAAGGACCTTTTACATACCAGCTGTAGGAATAGCCTAAACCAACGCCGAGTTGTTGCGCTAGAAAAATTAATTTTTGCGCTTCAATTCTATCAGTTATAGAATCTACTGCTCCTTGAAACTTAAGCTCTCGTAGGACGAGACGAGTTGCTACAACCCTATTGTCCATGCTGGCAACCTCGTGTTCTCATTTCGTTCCATCTAGGCGGCTCCGCCTAGCAGGTGAGGTAGAATTTTGCAATAGTCTACCATACCATGAGGTGCGCAATTTCGTATCATATCACGCGTGCGCTATTTGATTGTCAATTCGCCCCTTAAACCGAAAAACCGCCCGCATTCCTGCGGTTCGATCCCGCCGACAGCACTTTTTTGCCCTGCGCGGTTAGTGTGTATTTGCCGTCCTTTTCCGCGACCAGATTCAGCGCGATGAGTTCGTCGCGCAAGGGGTCGGTGGGGAGTTGGGGGCGGCGGTTGGACAGGCCTTCCAGACAGGCGCGCTGGGGCTGGCTGAGGATCAGGAGTTTGGGTTTCTTGTCACTCATGCGCTGGGGCCTTTTTTGATTTTGGCGGCGGGGGCTTCGGGGTCGCTTTGTGGGGTTTGGTTTGGGGCGGTAGCGCGGACGTTGGTTTACGGTCGCTGGCCCCCACCCCCAACCCCTCCCCTGAAGGGGAGGGGCTTTTTTTGCGGGATTATTCTGCGGCTACGCCGGCTTGTTTGAACATGTCGTCGCCGTCGGTGTCGTTGGTGACGACTTCTTCGATGCTTTTTTTCTTGCGGTTGTCAAAGCTGGACCAGACGGTGTTCCAGTCGCCGCGCGTCGCGCCCTTTGAATATTCGGTGGCGCGGGTTTCAAAGAAGTTGGCGTGCTCGACACCGTTGAGCAGCGGGGCGAGCCACGGCAGGGGATGTTCGTCGATCATATAGATCGGCTGGAACCCCAACTGGCCCAGCCGCCAGTCGGCGATGTAGCGGATGTAGCGCTTGATCTCCTTGGGCGTCATGCCGGGGACGGGGCCTTGTTCGAACGCAAGGTCGATGAACGCATCCTCGAGCCGCACCGTTTTCTGACAGCAATCGATGATGTCTTCCTTTACCGCCTTGGTCAGGCAGCCGCGTTCGGCGCAGAAAGCGTGGAACAGCTTGATAATGCCTTCGCAATGCAGGCTTTCGTCGCGGATCGACCAACTGATGATCTGGCCCATCCCCTTCATCTTGTTGAAGCGCGGGAAGTTCATCAGCATGGCAAAGCTGGCGAAGAGTTGCAGCCCTTCGGTGAAGCCGCCGAACATGGCGAGGGTGCGCGCAATATCCTCGTCGCTGTCGACGCCAAAGGTGCCAAGATAATCATGCTTGGCGCGCATCTCGTCATATTCGAGGAACATGCCATATTCGCTTTCGGGCATCCCGATGGTGTCGAGCAGGTGCGAATAAGCGGCGATGTGCACCGTTTCCATGTTGCTGAACGCGGTCAGCATCATCTTGACCTCGGTCGGTTTGAACACGCGGCCATATTTGTCGTGGTAGCAATCCTGCACCTCGATATCGGCCTGGGTGAAGAAGCGGAAAATCTGGGTCAGCAGATTGCGTTCATGGTCGGACAGCTTTTGCGCCCAATCACGGCAATCCTCGCCCAGCGGCACTTCTTCGGGAACCCAATGGATTTGTTGCTGCCGCTTCCAGAAATCAAACGCCCACGGATATTCAAAGGGCTTATAGGTTTTGCGGGATTCTGTCAGGGACATGGGTCGATCCTCGGGTTAAATAGTCGTGGTTTTGCTTAAGGCTGGCGCGGGCTTTACTGGCAGGCCAGACATTCGTCATAATCGGTGGACGGCAATTCATATTTCGCCAGCTCGGCGGTGTTGTCGGCCTCGACCCCGCCGGCAAAGCCCGCGCGCTGCACCGATTTCGACCGCAGATAATAGAGCGATTTGATGCCGAGTTCCCACGCGCGATAGTGGAGCATGAGCAGGTCCCACTTCTCGACATCGGCGGGGATGAAGAGATTGAGCGACTGCGCCTGATCAATATAGGGCGTACGGTCGGCGCTGAGTTCGAGCAGCCAGCGTTGATCGATTTCAAAGCTGGTCTTGAAGCAATCCTTTTCATCCTGCGTCAGGAAGTCGAGGTGCTGGACGCTGCCGCCGCGTTCGAGAATCGAGTTCCAGATGCTGTCGCTGTTCTTGGCCTTGTCGACCAGCAGCGATTCCAGATGCGGGTTCTTGACCACAAAGCTGCCCGACAGCGTCTTGTGCGTATAGATGTTCGCGGGCACCGGTTCGATGCACGCGCTGGTGCCGCCGCAGATGATGCTGATCGACGCGGTGGGCGCGATCGCCATCTTGCAGCTGAACCGTTCCATCACGCCCTGATCGGCGGCGTCGGGGCAGGGGCCGCGTTCGTTGGCGAGCAGCATCGAGGCCTGATCGACCTGTGCGCGGATATGTTTGAAAACGCGCAGGTTCGACGATTTCGCCATCGCGCCCTCGAACGGCAGGCCGCGGGCCTGGAGGAAGCTGTGGAAGCCCATGACGCCCAGCCCGACCGAGCGTTCGCGGCTGGCCGAATATTTGGCGCGGGCCATTTCGGGCGGGGCGCGGTCGATATAATCCTGCAGGACGTTGTCGAGCATCCGCATGACATCCTCGATGAACATCTTGTCGCCGTTCCACTCGTCCCAGGTTTCGAGGTTGAGGCTGGAGAGGCAGCAGACCGCAGTGCGATCATTGCCCAGATGGTCGCGGCCCGTCGGCAGCGTGATTTCGCTGCACAGGTTCGAGGTCGAAACCTTCAGCCCCAGGTCGCGGTGATGCTTGGGCATCATGCGGTTCACCTGATCGATGAAGATGATGTAGGGCTCGCCGGTCGCGAGGCGCGTTTCGACGATCTTCTGGAACAAGGCGCGCGCATTGACGGTGCCGCGGACGCTCTGGTCCTTGGGGCTCTTGAGGTCGAAATCAGCGCCGTCGCGGACAGCTTCCATGAATTCGTCGGTGATCAGGACGCCGTGGTGGAGGTTGAGCGCCTTGCGGTTGAAATCGCCCGACGGCTTGCGAACCTCGAGGAACTCCTCGATTTCGGGGTGGTTGACGTCGAGATAGCAGGCGGCCGAACCGCGCCGCAGCGAGCCTTGCGAAATCGCGAGGGTGAGGCTGTCCATCACGCGGACAAAGGGAATGATGCCGCTGGTCTTGCCGTTCAGGCCGACGGGTTCGCCGATGCCGCGTACCGCGCCCCAATAGGTGCCGATGCCGCCACCACGGCTGGCGAGCCACACATTCTCGTTCCACGTGCCGACAATGCCCTCAAGGCTGTCGTCGACCGAGTTGAGGTAGCAGCTGATCGGCAGGCCGCGTCCGGTGCCGCCGTTCGAGAGCACTGGCGTTGCGGGCATGAACCACAGCTTCGAGATATAATCATAGAGCCGCTGGGCATGATCCTGATCATCGGCATAGGCCGACGCGACTCGCGCGAACAGATCCTGATAGGATTCGCCGGGGAGCAGATAGCGGTCCTGCAGCGTTTCCTTGCCGAAATCGGTGAGCAGGGCATCGCGACTGGAGTCGGTGACGATGGTGAAGCGGCGCGTGTGGACCTTGGGGTCGCCGGCGTCTTCGTTGAGTTTGATCGCGGGCGTTTCGGCAGGCTCCGGTTCGCGCACGCTTAGCGTCTCTTGAGTCGCCTCGGGCGATGCCTCTGTCTTGTCCAATTCTGCCGTCGCCACGTCGCTATTCTCCACCCGGTCCGTCTCGCGAAAATCCATTATCTCTTCCCCGTTTTGTCCTGACGCGCGCTGCGCATCTGTTCCTGTCTTGTTCGACTCGGGGCGAAACCCCAGCCTAGCAGTTTTCTGGTCCCTGAGGGGACTCTATTTTCGAGCGCAAAAAGGGTCCGCCCGCGCATCGACAGGATGAGCAACGGGATTCCGCAGTTTACGGTCAAATACTATTTCTTGGGCTTCCCCCTCGGTCGACCCACAACCCATAGTGCCACGTCGCGCCAGCGACGCAAGAGGGTAAATGACATTTTAAGGACTCGGTTCGTCGCTATTCTGATTCGTCTCGCCGCGTCCCATGTTGGGCGATTGGCGCTAAGGCCAGCGATCCTGCGGGATAGAGCGCGATGTGGCTAAAATGGGTGTTGCGTATCAGTCGCGCCAGAAATTTTTTTGTCGGCGGGCCTGTCCATTTGGAGGCCGTTGTGCGTCGGGCCGCGACGCACAGGTCGTGGCCGGATGAAAGGCCGCCGCTGATACCCGTGGAGGCAGTGTTTATGACATGGGTGAAACGGAGGGCGGAACCGTGCTCGCACAAAAGAAAAGGCCCCGGCAATGCCGAGGCCCTTTTTGAATATTTTCGCTAATTTAAGCTCGACCGCCACCGCTTCCGGTACCGGCACCGCCAAGAAAGCTCCAAAACCAACCCATGAGTTATCTCCCTCTGTCACTGCGAAAAAAACAGCAGTTAACGCGGCATATACCTTAATTGATAAGGTAAACCAAGAATTAACTTCAAAGGTTAACGTTTAGGCGGATTTTTCGGAGAGCGTCCCGTCAAGCTTGGCTGTTAGTTCGGAAAATAACTGTGGTTTACCAAGATGGTAGCCTTGCCCTATGTCGCATCCAAGGCGATTGAGTAGGGCCATGGTGGCGGCGTCTTCGATGCCTTCTGCGACAGCGACTGCGTCAAGTTTGTGCGCCAAATCGATGGTTGATTTGACCACTTCTAAGTTTCGCGGCGAATCGCGCATGGTCATTACGAATCGCTTGTCGATCTTGATTTCATCCGCCTCAATTTCGGTGAGATATTCGAGGTTTGACTGGCCGGTCCCATAATCATCAATCGAAAGGCGCATGCCTGCGCGACGAAGCTGAGCCAGCGTTTTTCGGGCCTGTGCGCTGTTTTCGATCTGCGCGGTTTCGGTCACTTCAATCGTTAACATTTCTGGTGGCAAGTGATGCGCGGTCAGCATGACACGAATAGTTCCGACCAGATCAGCGTGGTCAAGCAGAGTGGCCGACATATTGACCGACATATGGATGGGTTGGCCGAGGGCATGAAGTTGCGCCGCCGAATGGATTGCCTGATCCATGACGAATAATGTCAGGCGGTAAATGTCCTGGCTCTTTTCGGCTTGGGTAATAAATTCGTCGGGCGAAATAGAACCGCGATCGGGGTGGGTCCAGCGCGCGAGAGCTTCGACGCCGACCATCGTTTGCGTTTCCAAATCATATTGCGGTTGATAGGCGACCCAAATGTCCCCGCCTGCCATCGCATCCTCAAGCTGCGAGTGAAAGCTAAGTTGCCAACCCGCATCCGCTTTTTGACGCGGGGCATATTTTGTCCACAGAGAGCGGTTGCGGATCGATTTTTCGGCCGCCACCAGCGCAGCGGCGAGCCGCTGGGCATTGGACCCTTCGAATTCGTCGTTGATGCCAAAAGCAATGGCGACATCCACGCGCAACTCTCCGATCGTGAGTGGGGCATTGAACAGCGCTGCCAGCCCAGCCAACTGGTTTTCGATCTGGCTATGTTGATAATAGGGAACCAGCCAAGAAAAAGTGCCATCAAGGTCATGGTATAGCTGTGTCCCGCCCGACACCAACTGGAGGCGGCGGCTCACCTGTTCGATCAATAGCTGACTTCCTGCGCCGGGCAAGAAAGCGGCGAGATCTTCGAAATTGACCAGTTTTGCGCCGATAACCGTATGACTGCCGAAGGGCAGTTCAGACCGCATGGCTTCGAAATTGGGCAAACCTGAAACGGGGTTTTCGCGCTGCGCTGAAACACGGCGGCGATTACGCGCTACAATGATGCCAATGGTGGCTAGGAATATTACGCTCGTGCCAACTGATATGGTCACCAACATTGTGCTCATCAGAATTTTGGCGACGACCGAGAATAGCACCACTACGGCAGCTGTGGCACCGAACCAGCGACTAGTTTTGGTAAGCATCCATGCCATAACGAACAGGATTGTGAGCGACAAAGAGGGAAGCCAGCCGAGGTTGACAGGATTCCCTCGTTTCAGAGTTTCCGCCCCGATCAAGTGAATGAACGCGCCCGGCACCTTGTTGTGACCCGGCAAATAATGGGCATCCTGAAATATGGACGCAGTCGGGGCGAAGATTACATCTTTTCCAGCAAGCTGTTGGGCACTGACTTTCCCAGACATGACGTCGCTGACGCTATACTGTGTAATTGTATTGGTGTCGTAACTGAAATCGAGCCGATAAGTTTCGGGATGATCCGCGCGTTTGTTGGCGAGCAAGGCCGAAAAGCTTGGCAACAATTTGCCATTAGCCCGGTACGCAATCGGGACGCTCCACACTTGCCAGAATTCATAATCCCAAGCGATGCTGGCTATCTTGGCTTCCTGACCGAAAGCAGTGCTGGGAAATACTGATGTCGTGCGATTCGTGTTTGGTATTGACTGCGTTGGCACAGCAAGAACCACACGATTCTTCATCTTTTTGATGGCGGTCGCCAGATTTGGAAACTGGGGACTCGTATAAAGCCGATCAAAATAGAAATCGATGAACAGGCGCTTTGCGCCGGCCTTGTCGATCGCATTAATGACCTTGGCATATTGGAGAGCCGAAAAATCGGCGTTGGCAGATTGATTTATTGTACGGTCATCAAGCGCTACCACAACGATGTCGTTTGAAACGGGCCGATAGGCGAAGCGACCGACCGCAGAGTCGAAGACGCGATCGACCGGCTCACCAATCGATGCAAAGCCGATGATGCTGCATAACAGCAGTGACAGACCGAAAGCCCGCCAGCTTATCATCATGTTGCTACGCAGCTTAGGCACACACGTCTCCGGTTGTTGCCGGATTGGCCTAGGCTTCTATGGTTATCATTGCGTTAACGATGATTGTTCGACAGTCTCGAATGTCGCCTATTCCAACGGTTTCAGGCCATCGCCGGAAGCGGCTGGAGCGCGTCGTCGCCTGCCATGGCCGCGGCGGCGAGGCCGGTCGCTGCGGGGACGATTTGATCGAGGTAGAAGCGCGTTGAGGCGCGTTTGGCTTTTAGAAAGGCTTGGTCGCCTTCACCGCTGTCGAGTGCCGTTTGTGCCGCGCGATGCTCGATCGCCATTAACCAGCCGCAAGTTGCCGTCGAAAGCATTGTTAAATAAGGATAGCTGCCCGCCAGCCGGTCGGGCGTGTCGGCCTTTTCCAGCGTGTCGGTGACGATGCGGACCGCCTCTGCCAGTCGTGTCAGCTCGGGAAAGCCGTCGGCCCCTCGTGCGATGTCGTCGAGCAGGCTGCGCACGCCGTCGCCGCCCGCCATGCCGAGTTTGCGCCCGACCAGATCGGCGGCCTGAATGCCGTTGGTGCCTTCGTAAATCGGGGCGATGCGCGCGTCGCGATAATGCTGGGCGGCGCCGGTTTCCTCGATAAAGCCCATCCCGCCATGCACCTGAATGCCGATGCTGGCGACTTCGCAGCCGATGTCAGTGCAATGCGCCTTGGCGAGCGGGATCAGGACTTCGGCGCGCAAAGCGGCAGCCTCGTCGCCGAGCTTTCCGAAATCAACCTGCGCCGAGGCGTAATAGATGAGCGCGCGCGCGGCTTCGGTTTGGGCGCGCATGTGCCAGAGCATGCGTTTGACGTCGGGGTGCTGATCGATGGTGACGGGGGTGCGGTCGGCGCTGCCCGCCAGCGCCGACTGGACACGCTCGGCGGCGAAGCGTTGCGCTTGCTGGGTGGCGCGTTCGGCGATCTGGACGCCCTGACAGCCGACCATCAGCCGCGCATTGTTCATCATCACGAACATCGCGCGCATTCCGCCCATTTCAGCGCCAACGATTTCGCCGAGGCAATCCTCGCCCTCGCCATAGGCCATGACGCAGGTCGGCGAGGCGTGGATGCCGAGCTTATGTTCGATCGATACGCATTGGACGCCGTTGCTGATCGTCGGGTTGCCGTCGCGGTCGAGGCGATATTTGGGCACGACAAACAAAGAGATACCGCGCGTTCCTTCGGGTGCACCTGGGGTGCGGGCGAGAACGAGATGGATGATATTGTCGGTCAGGTCATGCTCGCCAAAGGTGATGAAGATTTTCTGGCCCTTGATCTTATAGAGACCTGCATGGTCGCCGCTCGTCACCGGTTCGGCGGTCGAGCGGAGCGCGCCGACATCGCTGCCCGCGCTGGATTCGGTGAGGTTCATCGTGCCGTTCCAGGCGCCCGACACCAGATTTGGCAGCCAGCGTTGGCGCTGTTCCTCGGTGCCATAGGCCATCAGCGCGTGGATCGCGCCGGGGGTCAGGATGTTGCACAGGGTGAAGCCCATGTCGGCGGTGCCCAGCGCCTCGATAATCACCGATGCCAGCGTGAAGGGCAGGCCCTGTCCGCCATAAGCGGTGGGGCCGTCGATGCTGCCCCAGCCCGCGTCGACAAATTCTTTATACGCGGCTTTGAACCCCGGCGGCATGGTGACTTTGCCGTCCTGCCATATCGGGTTGTTGGTATCGCCGACGCGATTGAGCGGGGCGTAAACCTCGGCGGCGAAATCGCCGATTCCGGTGACAATCGCCTCGATCATATCGGGGGTCGCGTCGGCAAATGTGTCATGCGCCGCCATGTCGCCGATCCGCGCGATATGGTTGAGGACGAACAATTGTTCGGTCGTGGGCGGCGTATAGGTCATGCGGGTTCCCAACTTTGCTGGTGATTCTGTGTTGCGCGGGGCTATAGCGCGGCATGGCTGGTGGCTCAAATGATGCGATGATGACCGAAGTGCTCCGCTATGACGAGGGCGTGGTGGCGCGCGCGGCGGCGCTGATCGCGGCGGGACAGCCGGTCGCGGTGCCGACCGAAACGGTCTATGGGCTGGCCGCCGATGCGCGTGACGCCGAAGCTGTGGCGCGTATTTATGAAGCGAAGGGAAGGCCGGGGTTTAACCCTTTGATTGCGCATGTGCCGGACGTGAGTGAGGCGGAAACACTGGGTGTTTTGGGTGAGGGCGAGCGGACGCTGGCGGCGGCGTTCTGGCCGGGGCCGCTGACGATGGTTGTGCCGCGCACGCCCGACTGTCCGGTCGCGAGCATCGCCACGGCGGGGCTGGATACGATTGCGCTGCGTGTGCCGGGGCATCGCGCGATGCAGGCACTGTTGCGGGCCAGCGGTGCTCCGCTCGCGGCACCGAGCGCCAATGCGAGCGGGCGGATCAGCCCGACGAGTGCGGCGCATGTGCTGGCCAGCCTTGCCGGCCGGATTGCGCTGGTGATCGATGACGGGCCGTGCGCGGCGGGAGTGGAATCGACCATTGTGCGGGTGAATGCGGGACGGATCGAAGTGCTGCGTCCCGGGCCGGTGACCGACGCGATGCTGGCCGAGGCGAGCGGGGTGCCTGTGGTCGTCTGGCAGGGCGACACGATCAGCGCGCCGGGACAGATGGCGAGCCATTATGCGCCGGGTAAGCCCTTACGGCTGAACGCCGGCGATTTTGCGGCGGACGAATATGGCATCGGATTTGGCGCGCTGGCGGGTGATTATCAACTGAGCGCGACGGGCGACCTGGTCGCGGCGGCGGCGCATCTGTTTGATGCGCTGCACGCGGGCGATGCCAGCGCGAAGGCGCGGATTGCGGTGGCGGCGATACCGGCCGACGGGCTGGGCAAGGCGATCAACGACCGGCTGAAGCGCGCGGCTGTGTGATCCCCCCTCCCGCTTGCGGGAGGGGAGGGTCAGGCCGCTGCCGGCTCCACCGGAACGGCACGGGGCTTTTTGCGCGCGACCATCAGGCAGGCGATGACGATCAACGCCGCGCCCGTCAGCGTCGTCACGGTCACATGCTCGCCAAAAACCAGCCAGCCGAACAGCGCGGCCCAGATGAAGGCGCTATATTCGACCGTCACCAAAATCTGCGCCTCGGCGCGGGCATAGGACCAGCTGAGCATCAACAGCGAGATGACCGCCAGCCCCGCTGCACCGAACAGCGCCGGGCTGCTGGCGGGCGTGGGGGCGACGGCCCACCAGGGGGCAAAGAGCATCATCACCATCGCGACAAACATATTCTGGAAAAAGGCAATCTCCAGCGGTTTGGCCATTTGCGCCTGTCGCCGTGCGAGGATGAGATTATAGGCATAAAGCAGGGCCGACAGGAAAATGGCGCCCACGGCCCACAGCGCCTCGGGGCTGTGATCCTCACCGCCGATGCGTCCGCCGATGATGACGATCATGCCCGCAAGTCCGAGCAGCGAGGCGCGGATCGACCGCGAACTAATCTGCTCGCCCAGCATGATCGCGGCCAAATAAAGCGTGATGAGCGGTGCGATGAAGGAGAGCGCAATCGCCTCTGCCATCGGAAGCCGCGCCAGACCCCAGAAAAAGGTCAGCGCCATCCCGGCAACAATGACCGACCGCACGGCATGGACGCGCAACACCGACGGCGCGGGCCAGCTTTTGCGCAGGGCAAAAAAGGCGATGCCGCACAGGATAGATCCGGCGAGATTGCGCCACAACACCGCATTATAGGCACCGATGTCGATCGACAGCCCCTTCATCAGCACGTCCATCATCGAATAGGTGCCGATGCCCAAAGTCGCGATCAGGACGGGGAGGACAGGGGAGGGCGAATCACTCGACATGGCCGATGCTTAGCCGAGAATTTCGTAAAGCGCCTCAGGTTGGTTGCAGGTGATTATAAAGACGTGCCGCACCCTAATTTCGGAGCGGTATTTTGTCGCGATGCCCGATCAGGCGGTCCGGCGCGTCTGGTCGTCGCTGATCGCATCGGCCAGCGGGTATAGGATCGTGTTTTCGCGCTCAATCCGGTTTGAGAGTGCTGCCAAAATGGACCGCGCCTCTGAACAAAATTGGGGGAAGGCGGCGCCAATGGTCCGGCTGTTCCATCGTTCGGCAAAGTCCGAATAGGTCGCGCTGAGGGTGCCCATTTCCTTTTGAAATGCGGCGGCGGTGTTGGCTGCCTCAGCGTGGTCAGAAGAGGTCATATGAGGATAAAGCGTGCGATCCTCGATAGCGAAATGGATGCGCAAGATGCCGGTCAGCTTTGCGAGCGTGAGGCCTATTTTATAGAGCTGCGTCTCATTTGGCTGCGCAATTTCGATGTCAGCGGCGAGCTGCTCGACGATTTCGAGGGCCGCATCATGCTGGCGACGAAGATTGGCGGTTCGGGTCATGCGCGATTGTCCTTTGCGAACAGGGATCGCTCGCATGACCGACCTAAAAATTAATGGTTAACAAATGATAAGGGGCTACCCACAATTGCTTTATTAATGGTCCGCTTGCCTGCATTCTCAGTCCGCCACATTATCGGTCGAGCGGATGAAGGCTGCGACGTCGCTGCGGAAGGCTTTGAGCTGCGGAATGTTGACATAGATCATGTGGCCCGAGGGGTAGTAATGATAGCTGATATTATCCTCTAACGCGGCGGGCACCTGAAGATGCTGCAGCTCGTACCAGCCCGCGAAATAGGGGGTCGAGATGTCGTAATAGCCGCCGTTGACCATCACCTTCAGCGTCGGATTCTGCTTCATTGCGACCGCCAGATCGGGAAGGACGTTGGGAAGCGCGATGAGCGGCTGACCGGCTCCGGGGGGCTGATGCTTGTAATCCCAGCTGCCATAGACATTGAGCCCGCCCTCATAATGTTTGCCATCGCCATAATGGAGCGTGTCGCGGACATAGTTGTTGAGCGCGGCGGTATAGGCCGCGCCGATCGCGCTGCCTTGCGGGTCATAGCTTGAAACCTTGCTCAGCGGATCGATGACCGCGCCGGTAAAGCGCGTGTCGAGCGTGCCGGTGGTCAGCCCCTGATCGGCGAGCAATTCCTTTTGGAACGCCCCATATTCGATCCGCAAATTGGTCTTGAGCAGATAGGCGACCGAAAGGCCGGTATAGGCCGACAGCTTGGCCGCAACCGCCTGACGTTCCTTGTCAGTGAGCCGGTTTCCCTTGAGCAGCGCGACGGCATAATCATGCGTGGCGAATTGTTCGACTTCGGCGAGGAAGGGTTTGAGTGTGGCGGGGCGGTTGGCGACGCGTTTGTGATACCAGGCGGTCGCGGCATAGGTGGGCAGCGACACGATATAGGGCATGTCGACCCCCGGATTGACCTGTGGGTCATCGGGGATGAGATCCCAGTTCAAAATATCGGAGAGCAGGATCACGCCGTTAAGGTCGATATCCTGTTTTTGCAGCGCCAGCGTCATGCCCGCCGCGCGCATCGTGCCATAGCTTTCGCCGAAGATATATTTGGGCGAGTTCCAGCGGCTGTATTTGGTCAGAAAATCGCGGATGAAGATGGTGAAGGCGTGGATGTCCTGATCGACGCCAAAGAAGGCCTTGTCCTTATCCTTCCCCGCGACGCGGCTGAATCCGGTGCCGGGGGCGTCGATGAACACCAGATCGGACACGTCCAACAGGCTCTGGTCATTGTTGATGACGCTGTAAGGCGCGGCGGGATTGTGGTGGCCGTCGACCGTTTCGACGCGCACCGGACCGAAAGCCCCCATGTGCAGCCAGACGCTGGCCGATCCGGGGCCGCCGTTGAACAGAAATGTAATCGGGCGGTTCGCGGCGGGCGCGCCATCCTTGAAATAGGCGGTGTAGAACATCGACGCTTCGGGCTTTGGCCCGTCGTCGGCATCCTTGGGCGCGTCGAGCGTATCGGTGTCGGTCCAGCCTGCGGGGTGGACGATGATCGTCCCCGCGACCGCCTGATAGGGTATCGCTACGCCATCGACGGTGACCGAACCGGTCGAGCGGACTTCGGTCGGCTCGAACAAGGGTTTTGGAGGTTGCGCCGGAGCGGAGGCGACATGCGCTTCGCGCGATTGAGCGGCGGCGCAGCCGGTGAGGGCGAGCGCACAGGCGGCGGCGGTTAGTATTTTCATTCGTGACCCCATTTTTCGAAATAGTTATAAATATCCTCTTCGCTGCGGCTGGCGGCGTTGCGCCAGCTTCCCGCGTCGGACAGGTTGAGCGGCGTGCCGTCGGCGCTGGCGACCACCACGGTCGGGGTGCCGACAATTGGCGCAACCCCAAAGCGTTTGGCGAGATCGGCATTTTGGTCGCGTGCCTCGCCGACGTCGATCCAGACGATTTCATAAAGCGGCTGAAGCATCGCCTGAAACCGCGTGGTGTCGAACCAACCGGCGAGCCCGCGACTGTCGTGGCAATTGTCGAGCCCGAAGATCAGGATGACGCGCTTGTTCGCGGCGGTCGCGCGGGCGAAGGCGGCATCGACTTCGGTCGCTGGCGTCGGCGCGGCGGTGAAGGGTCGCGCCTCTGGATGCGGGGGCGGGGTCGTGGTGCAGGCACTGAGACTGAGAGCGAGGAGGGCGAACAAGAACGAACGGATCATGCGCGCGACGATAGGCAGGGCGCGGGGGCGGGGCAAGTGGGGTTTGGCCTATCCTGATCCGTTCGCCCTGAGCTTGTCGAAGGGCTGTCCTTTCCCGCGACGCCGCAAAGAAAGCACGGTGCTTCGACAAGCTCAGCACGAACGGATTTTTTGAGCGACGAAATGGCATGACGTTTCCGTCAACGTCCGTTAGCTTGATTGCATGAGCTGGGAAAAAGAAGTCGAAGAGATCGCCCGCCGCGGCGAGATGGCGGAGCAAATGGGCGGTGCGGAAAAGGTCGCGCGTCAGCATGGGCGCGGCAAGATGGATGCGCGGGCGCGGCTGATCGGCATTGTCGATGCGGGCAGTTTTCGCGAGATTGGCAAGATCGCCGGACGCGGCAGCTATGATGAGCAGGGCGAGCTGATTGATCTGGCGGCGTCCAACTTCATTTTCGGGCGCGCGAATATCGCGGGGCGGCCAGTGGTCGCCAGCGCCGATGATTTTACCGTGCGCGGCGGCGCGGCCGATGCGGCGCTGCACCGCAAATTCGTCCAGTGCGAGGCGATGGCGCACGAACTGCGCCTGCCGCTGATCCGGATGATCGATGGCACCGGTGGTGGCGGGTCGGTCAGGACGCTGGAGAATATCGGTTACACCTATATCCCGCATGTTCCGGGTTGGGACCAGATCATTACCAACCTCGACACGGTGCCGGTGGTCGCGCTGGCGCTGGGGCCGACGGCGGGGCTGGGCGCGGCGCGGGTTGTGGCGAGCCATTACAGCATCATGGTGCGCGGATTGTCGCAATTGTTCGCGGCGGGTCCGGCGGTGGCAGCGGCGATTGGCGATACGCTCGACCGCGAAGAACTGGGCGGCAGCGATGTGCATACGCGCAACGGCGTCGTCGATGACGAAGTGGCGAGCGAGGCGGAAGCCTTTGCGGCGGCGCGGCGGTTTTTGTCTTATCTGCCCAGTTCGATCCATGGCCGCGCCGAACGGACGGCGTGTAGCGACCCCGTCGACCGGCGCGATGAGGCGTTGTTGTCGATCGTCCCGCGTGAGGCGAAGCAGGTCTATTCGATGCGGCGGATTTTGGAGGCTGTGGTCGACAAGGACAGCCTGTTCATCATGGGCGGACGCTGGGGGCAGGCGGCGATTACCGCCTTTGCGCGGCTCGACGGCTATCCGGTCGCGGTGCTGGCCAGCGATCCCGCTTTTCTGGGCGGATCATGGGATGCCAAGACGAGCGAGAAGGCCGAACGCTTTGTAAAGCTCGCCGACCAGTTCCGGCTGCCCATCGTCCATCTGGTCGACAATCCCGGTTTCATGATCGGCGGCGAGGCCGAACGGACGGGGACGATCCGTTATGGCGTGCAGGCGATGAACGCGATTTACCGCGCCACCGTGCCGCTGGCGTCGGTGGTGGTGCGCCGCGCCTATGGCATCGCGGGCAGCGCGATGAGCAATGCCGAGCGCTTTCAGTACCGCTTTGCCTGGCCGTCGGGCGACTGGGGCAGCCTGCCCATCGAGGGCGGGGTCGAGGTCGCGTATAAAAGCGAGCTGGAGGCCGCAGAGGACCCCGCCGCGCATCTGGAGGCAATCCGCGAGCGGCTGAACCGCGTGCGTTCGCCGTTTCGCACGGCGGAGAAATTTGGGGTCGAGGATATTATCGACCCGCGCGACACGCGGCCCTTATTGTGCGAATTTGCCGATCTGGCGTGGCGGGCGCTGGATTAGCTGGCGAGACTGCCCAGCGCATCGCCATCGACGCGCATCACGGTCCATTCGTCCATCCATTGTGCGCCCAGGCTTTTGTAAAAACCGATGGCGGGGGCGTTCCAGTCGAGGACGCTCCATTCGAGGCGGGCGCAATCGCGTGTCACGCACAGCTTGGCGAGATGCGACAACAGCGCCTTGCCGAGGCCAGAGCCGCGCGCTTCTGGGCGGACGAACAGGTCCTCAAGGTAAATCCCCGGCCGCCCCTCAAAGGTCGAGAAATTATGGAAGAAGAGCGCAAAGCCCTGCGGCGTCCCGTCGATTTCGCCGATCACGACTTCGGCATAGGGGCGCGGACCGAACAGATTTTCACCGAGCACGGCCTCGTCGAAGCGCACGTCGTCAGTCATTTTTTCATAGGCGGCAAGGTCGCGGATGAACTGTGCGATGAGCGGCGTGTCAGCGGGCGTGGCGGGGCGGATGCTGAGGGTCATGCGGCTTTCCCGTGGCGCACATCCATCGTTTCGCTGGTGCCGGCTTCGATCTCTGCCGCTTTGGCCTCGACGAGTTTGACCACATGGGCGATCATGTCGGCGTCGGCGACATGGTGGTCGGTTACGCCTGACAGATAGACCATATGTTTGCCGTTGCCGCCACCGGTGATGCCGATGTCGGTTTCGCGCGCTTCGCCGGGGCCGTTGACGACGCAGCCGAGGACCGAGAGCGACATCGGGGTTTTGATGTGGCTGAGCGCATCCTCCAGCGCCTGCACGGTACGGATGACGTCAAAGCCTTGGCGCGCGCAACTGGGGCAGGAAACAACGCGGACGCCGCGGGTTCTGAGGCCAAGACTTTTCAGGATTTCATAGCCGACGCGCACTTCCTCTTCGGGTTCGGCGGAGAGCGAGACGCGGATGGTGTCGCCGATGCCGGCCCAGAGCAGATTGCCGATGCCGAGCGCCGATTTGACCGTGCCGCCGATCAGCCCGCCCGCCTCTGTAATGCCAAGGTGCAGCGGGCAGTCGATGGCGTCGGCAAGCTGGGCGTAAGCGGCGACGGCGAGGAAAACGTCGCTCGCTTTGACCGCGACCTTATACTCGTGGAAGTCATGGTCCTGCAAAAGCTTGATATGGTCGAGCGCGCTTTCGACCAAAGCGTCGGGGCAGGGCTCGCCATATTTTTCGAGCAGGTCCTTTTCCAAGGAGCCCGCGTTGACGCCGATGCGGATGGCGCAGCCGTTGGCCTTGGCGGCGCGGACGACTTCGCCGACGCGCTCGCTGCTGCCGATATTGCCGGGATTGATGCGCAGACAGGCGGCACCGGCGTCGGCGGCTTCGAGCGCGCGTTTATAATGAAAGTGGATGTCGGCGATAATCGGGATGCGCGCGGCGCGGACGATCCGGCCCAGCGCGGCGGTGGAGTCGGTGTCGGGGCAGGAGACGCGGATGAGGTCGGCCCCCGCCTCTTCGCAGCGGCGGATCTGGTCGATGGTGGCGACCGCGTCGCTGGTCAGCGTGTTGGTCATCGTCTGAACGCTGATCGGCGCGCCGCCGCCGACGGGGACAGTGCCGACCATGATCTGACGCGATTCGCGTCGCGCTATGTCGCGCCAGGGGCGCAGGCCGGGATTATGGTCGCTCATCGCTGTTCAGGTTCCTATGAGGGGTGAGCCGTTCTTTAGCGGTCCGACCGGCGCTTGGCAAAGCTGTTGCATGCGCGCAATCGTCCCGCCAAGAGTATTGCCCTCCTCAAGCCCCAAGGATGTAGCATGTTGCGTTTGTCCGTCGTCGCCCTGTTCCTGACCCCGATGACCATAGTCCCTGCCGCCGCGCAAGGCGTGCCGACGGGCCCGGTATCGGTGTCGGGCCGGATCGATGTCGTGTCAGAATATCGCTTTCGCGGCCTATCCGAATCGGACGGCGACATCGCGGTTCAACCAATGATTAGCGTCAGCCATGACAGTGGCCTATATCTGGGTGCCTGGGGCTCGACCCTCGGCGATAGCCCGACCCTTGGCGAGGCAGAGGTCGATATTTTTGGTGGCTACGAGACCGAGATTGCGTCCGGAACACGGCTTGACATCGGGATGACCTATTATTGGTACCCCGGTGCCCAAAAGGCTTTTGGTGCCAGCGACTATGGCGAAGGAGCCATGCGGCTCTCTTATCTTCTCGGTCCCGTAGAAGCGGCGGGGACGGTCGCCTATGCCTGGGATCAGGCGGCGCTTGGCGGCGATGACAATCTCTATCTGAACCTTGGCCTGTCGGGGGGCGTGCCCAATACGCCGGTGACGCTGGCGGCGTCGGTTGGTCATACGAGCGGGGCGCTTGGCGCGTTTGCGCGCGGCGGCGACTATTTCGACTGGTCGCTGGGAGCGTCAGCGAACTTTGGCTCGGTGACGGCGGGAATCAAATATGTGGATACAGACGTTGCCAAGACCGGGGTGAAGGCGGTCGACAGGCTGTCGGACCCGACGCTGGTCTTGTCGCTCGGGCTATCCTTCTAGTCCCGCGATCTGTGTAATATTATTTCAGGATATGGGCTGGATGCAACGATATTGTTGCATTATTGCTACAGTTTCTCGGTTAAGCCCGAAAAAGGCGAGTTTTTTGTTGTGCGCCGCAACATAATCGACAAGATGGCGTCTGCATGACCCGACTGGCCCGGATAGAGGCTGGCTGTCAGGCAGCAGGCAGGGACGATCTTTTCACCTTATTGGGGATCATCCATGAAAACTTTCTCCCGCGCATGCCTTGGCATGTTACTCGCCTCGACGGCACTTCCTAACGCCGCTCATGCAGAAGATGAAACGACCGGCCCGGTCACCATTTCTGGTGGAGCGACGCTGGTGTCCGATTATCGCTTCCGCGGCTTTAGCCAGAGCAGCGAAGACCCGGCGATTCAGGGCACCATCAATCTCAACCATGAAAGCGGCCTATATGTCGGCACTTGGGCGTCGAGCGTCAGTTTTGCCGGGAACACCGAAATCGACCTTTATGCCGGTTATACCAAAGACTTGGGCGGCGTAACCGTTGACGGCGGTTTGCTCTATTATCTTTATCCGCAACATGGCGGGTCGGGTGCCGATTTCTTCGAGCCCTATCTGAACCTGTCGAGCGGCATAGGCCCGGTAAATGCCACGGTCGGTATCAATTATGCGTGGAAGCAATCGGCCCTCGCCAATGTTCAGGACCCAGGTCGTCCGCTGGGCGCCAAGTCGGCGGCCACATATGTGCATGGCGAATTAACGGCGGATATTCCGAACACGCCGATCAGTCTGAACGCCCATGTTGGACAAGCATGGAGTGATGCGTTTCCGGGCGGCTTTGACGGCAAGGTGTTCGACTATTCGGTCGGTGCCACCGCGGCATACAAGATGCTGACCTTTGGCATCAGCTATGTGAATACGAATGAGCCAAAGGCGCTCGGCTATAAGGATGCGATCGGCGCTGACGGCGCTGTTATCTTTTCGCTCGATGCATCTTTCTGACGTCGGCTTGGGAGGCGGTCTCAGGGGAAGCCGCCTCCCGATTTGCGGCGAATCAGCCGCTTGTGACAAAAAAGCGCGGTCCAGTGGGCCGCGCTTTTTGTGTTATCAACCGGTCGCAACACGCTTGACCCTATCGATGAACCGTGTATTTCCGTCGACGAATTGAGCCAAGAGGAGCGATCTCGCATGACCCAATCCGTTTCCGCCGCGCCCGCCGCCCCCGCCACTCCCCGAAAAACCGAACGTAATCCGGGGTACAAGCTGGCGATTGCGGTGTTGATCGCGGTGGCGCTGATGGTGCCGTTGATGATGGTTTACGGGTTGGTGTGGGATCGCCAGCAACAGGCCGAAACCGCGCAAACATCGATCGGACAGGGTTGGGGCGGGCAACAGACGATTGGCGGGCCGGTGATGGTCATCCCCTATCGCACCACCGAAACGACGACGGTCAATGAAAATGGCAAGGACGTGACGCGCACCGTTGCCAAAATCCGCGAGCTGTATCTGTCGCCGCAGTCGAACAAGGCCGATGTGGTGATCAAGCCGCAAAAGCGGAAGAAGGCGATTTACGAAACGGTCGTTTATGAATCGACGATTGGCGGACAGGCGCGCTTTGTCCTGCCCGCCGACATTGCGCGCTTTGGCGTCAATCGCGACGCGCTGATGCTCGACCGCGCCGAGGTGCGACTGGGGATCAGCGACGCGCGCGGGCTGGTTGATGGCAACAGCGTGGCGGTCAACGGCACCGCGCTTGAGCTGCAACCGGGCAAGGGTCTGCGCGCGACGGGGAACAGCGGCACCTATGCCTTTGTCGACTGGGCGGGCGGCGAGCCGCTGACGGTTGATTATAAAATCGGCGTGCGCGGTCTGGGTGATTTCCGCCTGATCCCGCGCGGGGTGGATACGCGCTGGACGGTCAAATCAAGCTGGCCCAACCCGAGCTTTGGTGGCGATTTCCTGCCCAAGCATAAAATTGGTGCCGACGGTTTCACGGCCACCTATGCCATTCCCAACCTTGCGCTGGGGCAGGCACAGGTGCTGACCAATGATTTGTCGCCGCCCAATGCCAGCGACTATCGCGCCAGCCAGCGCGGCGCGTATGAAGCGCCGGTGATGGTTGAATCGGCGGATGATGGCACCTCGGGCGGCACTGCCAAGGCGGTGGCAATCAGCCTGATCGAGCCGGTTGACCTGTACAGTCAGGTTGATCGCAGCATCAAATATGGCTTTTTGTTCATCGGCTTTACCTTTGTCGCCTTTTTGATGTTCGACGTGATTGCGGGCGCACGGGTGGCGGCGGCCGAATATCTGCTGACCGGCATCGCGTTGACCCTGTTCTTTGTGCTGCTGCTCGCCTTTGCCGAGGTGATCGGGTTCATGCCCGCTTATATGACGGCATCGGCGGCGATTATCGGCTTGCTGACATTTTATAGCGCGGCGGTGCTGAAAAGCTGGAAACGGGCGCGCTTCCTCGCGGCGCTGCTGATCGGGCTTTATGCCTTGCTTTATACGCTGCTCAATCTGGAGGCCTATGCCTTGCTGATCGGATCGGTGCTGATGTTCGTGGCGCTGGCCGGGGTGATGTATATGACCCGCAATGTCGACTGGAGCGGGGTCGGCAAGAAAGAGGTGGAGGCGGAGGCCACGGCCTAAGCCTTTACTGGGAATGCGTGTCCCCGCGAAGGCGGGGACCCATCTCCTGCCGGTTCAACTTAGCAGCAACGGGTGATAGGCCCCTGCCTTCGCAGGGGCACATTCCTTGTTTTCACCGCCAGCGCAGATTATCCGGCCCCAAGTCGGCGAGGCTTTTGGCACCCATCAACTTCATTCCGCGTTCCATTTCGGCGCGCAGCAGGGCGATGGCGCGGGCGACGCCGGCATCGCCTGCCGCCGCCAGCGCGTAAAGATAGAGCCGCCCGCCCGAGCAGGCTTTGGCCCCCACCGACAACGCTTTCAGGACATGGGTGCCCCGCGTGATGCCGCCATCGCAAATGACCTCGATCTTGTCGCCCACCGCATCGACAATTTCGGCGAGCGCGTCAAAGGGGGCGCGGCTGCCGTCCAATTGCCGCCCGCCATGGTTCGACACCATGATCGCACTCGCGCCAATGTCGACGGCGCGGCGGGCATCCTCGACCGCCATAATGCCTTTGAGGGCAAAGGGGCCGTCCCAATATTGGCGGATCGCCTCGGCGCGTTTCCAGTCGAGGCTCTGGTCGAGCATGGTGGTGAAATAATCGGCGACCGATTTGGGAACGCTTGACCCTTCGGAGACATGGGTGGCAAGGTTGGGCAGGCTGAATTTTTCGCGGAGCAGATAGTCAAGCGTCCAGCGCGGCTTGATCGCATAGGACAAGGCAGAGGACGCGGTGAAACGCGGCGGCGAGGTGAAGCCCGAACGGAGGCAGCGTTCGCGATTGCCGCCGACAATCGTATCGACGGTGACGGCGACGGCATCGAAATTCGCCGTCTTTGCCGCGTCGAGCATGGCGCGGTTGAGCCCTTCATCCTTGTGGACATAAAGCTGGAACAGCTTGGGCGCGTCGGACATCGCGCCCGCTTCGGCGAGGCTGATCGTCGCGAGGCTGCTGATCCCCGCCATGGTTCCGGCTTCGGCGGCGGCCTGCATCACCGCGCGCTCGCCGCGCCAGTGGAACAGGCGTTGCAGTGCGGTTGGGGCGAGGAACAGCGGCATGGCGAGGTCGCGCCCGAACAAGGTGGTGCGCATATCGATCTGTTCGACGCCGGCAAGAACGCGCGGGACAAGGTCGCAGTCGTCATAGGAGGATCGGTTGCGGCGGCGTGTGACCTCGTCATCGGCGGCGCCGTCGATATAATCGAACACCGGCCACGGCAGGCGCGATTTCGCGAGGGCGCGGAAATCGTCGATATTGTGGCAGTTGTTTAGGCGCACCTTGTTCCCCGTTCGTCCTGAGCCTGTCGAAGGACCGCCCTTCGCTATGACCTATGGAGGAAAGAACGGCCCTTCGACAAGCTCAGGGCGAACAGAAGCTAAAACACCGTCCGCGCCGCCACCGTCCCCTTGCTGGCATAGCTGAAGCGCGGTTCGACGGGCAGCTTGGCGTCGCGGATATGCGCGGCGACGCGCTTGCCGACCGCAGGGCCGTGTTTGAAGCCGTGACCCGAACCGCCGCCGACGAGCCAGACATGCTCCTGCCCCGGCAAACGGTCGATCAGGAAATCGCCATTGCTGCTGTTTTCATATTGGCAGACGCGGCTGCCGAGCAACGGCGCGTTGGCGAGGGCGGGAAAGCGCTGGGCGAGATAGGCGCGTGCTTGCGTCAGGCCTTGCGGACTGATTTGCCGTTCGAGCGTGTCGGGGTCGATGCGCGGGCCATGCGCGTCAAAAGCGAGTTTGAAGCCCGCGCCTTCGAGGTCGGGGATACCATAGACGATGCGGCCTTGGTTGAAGTCGGCCCATGTCGGAAGCTGCGGCGATTGAAAGCGCGTGTCGCCCTGTGCGGCGCCGAAATGAAACACCTCTTGCCGCGTCGCGACGATCTTGCCGCCCAATTGCTGCGGGAAGAGTTCGGGGAGCCACGGACCGCAGGTGTAAACCAGATGGGTCGCGGTGCCGCCGTCGGGCAGGACATGCTTCTTGATCCGCTTGGCGGTCAGGGGCGCGGGCATGACCAGCGGTTCGACAGCGATTTGCGCGTCGGCAATCACTTCCTGAACCCCGCGCGCGGCGATCAGCGCGCCGCTGTCTTTTTCCAGAAACCCGGCCTCGCCCTGAAAAAACTGGATCTGCCGCCACTTGTTTTGCAGCCAGCCGACGTCGCCCTGTTCATGGTCGATGCGATGGACGCGCAGCCATTCCAGCGAATTGGCCATATAGCTGTCGGTCGCGGGCGAGAACCAGAGGACGCCGGTGGGGTGAAAAATCGGGGCGCTGGCAGTCGCTGACAGGGCTTTCCAGAGGCCGAGCGATTCCTGTGCCATGTCCGAATAGAGCGTATCGCCGCCATAAGAGAGGCGGATGACGCGGCTTTCGCCGCCCGACGAGGCGCGCGCATTGCCCGCGCCATAGGCGTCGAACAGCCGCACCGAATATCCGGCGCGCACCAAATGCCAAGCGGTCCATGCCCCGAAAACACCTGCGCCGATAATCGCGACATCGACATGCGGAATGAGCGGGCGGGCGGGTTTGCGCTTGCGCGACGGCCGCTCTTTGCGGGCTGCTGCTGCCGTGGCGATAGGCAAGGCGGCGAGCGAGCCGATGAGCGCGCGGCGTGAAGGTGTCAGCTTTCCCATGCGAACAAGGCCCTTCCTTCGCCGGTCAAAGAGGCCCGGTCGTCGGGGGTGTCGAGTAGCCAACATTCGCCGCCTTGCCACGGTTGACCGGCGACGGTGCCGGTGCCGTCTATGGGGATAAACCAGACGCAGTCTTCGACGCCCAGTGAGGGCATTTCCGCAAAATCCTCGCAATGCGCGTCGATCAGCGCGAATTTGGGGCCGTCAACCAGCCGGTCGATTCCGACGCTGAGCGGGGTCCGCACATTGGGGGTCAGATAAGGACCGGCGTCGGCGCAGGCCATGGCGGCGGACAGATGGAGCGGGCGCGGGCGGCCATAATCATAGAGGCGATAGGTGATGTCGGCATATTGCTGCACCTCGATCAGGTTGATGTTGCCGCCAATCGCATGGATGGTGCCGGGGGTGACGTGGAAATGGTCGCCAGCGGCAACGGGTTTCCAGTCGATCAGGGCTTCGATGCTGCCATCCTGCGCAGCGGAGCGCAGTTGGTCGGGATCGACGCGATGCTCCAGTCCAAGGCCGATCACGGCATCGGGTGCGGCGTCGAGGATGACCCACGCCTCTTCCTTGCCTTGCGGCGCGCCTGATGCGCGGGCTTGGGCATCGTCGGGATGGACCTGCACCGACAAGCGTTCGGATGTGAACAGATATTTGATAAGCAGCGCGGGATTGGCGCTTCCTTCCGGCAATTCAAACCAGATTTCGCCAATTTGTTCGCCGCCCGCGTCAAAGGTCGGGCCGATATCGGTGCGGCCCCATGGCTTGGCGACGCGGCGCGGGACAAGGCGGGTTACGGCCACCGCGTTAGTCGCCCCGCTGGTAATAACGATAGCCGCCGATCCAGGTTTCGCGCGGCGTCATGGCGCGGATATGGTCGGGGGTGGCGAGCATCGGGTCGGTGTCGACGATCAGGAAATCGGCGCGCATTCCCGGCATCAACGTCCCCAGCCGATCCTCGGCAAAGGCGGCATATGCAGCGGTGCGGGTAAAGCCGTCGAGCGCGGTTTCGCGATTGACCGTTTCTTCGGGATGCCAGCCGCCAAAGGGTTCGCCCTTGGCGTCGGTGCGCGAAATGGCGACGGCGAGGCCGGGGAAGGGGTTGGCGCTTTCAACCGGAACGTCCGATCCAAAGGCCAGCCGCGCGCCCGCCTTTTGCAAGCTGCGCCACGCATAGGCACCGGCCAGCCGGTCGGGGCCAAGCCGTGCCTCGGCCATCAGGCGGTCGCTGGTCTGATGCACCGGCTGCATCGAGGCGATGACGCCCAGCTGACCAAAACGCGGAATGTCGGCGGGGTCGAGGATTTGGGCATGTTCGATGCGCCAGCGGCGGTCGCCGGGAAAATCGGGGGCCATATCGGCGATGGCATCGAGCACTTCGGCGTTGGCGGCGTCGCCGATGGCGTGCACCGCGACCTGAAAATGGTCCATGGTGGCGCGCACCATCTTGTTCCGCAGCGCCGATTGGGTGAGCAGCGGCAGGCCCTTCTGGTCCGGTGCATCCGAATAAGGCTGTTTGAGCCACGCCCCGCGCGACCCGAGCGCCCCATCCATATAGAGCTTCACGCCGACCATGCGGAGCCGGTCGTTATAGAGCCATGGCGTGGGTTCGGACCCGGCGATAATCGACATATTTTCGATGCCGCGGCCATAAGAGAGGATGCGGACCGCGAGTTGGTGCTTGTCACCGGCGCGGCGATACGCCTGCCATTCGGGCAGGGTCGTGCCCATGTCGGCGATGCTGGTGATGCCCCATTTCAGCAATTGTGCCTGCGCCTTGGCAAAGGCGCGGTCATAGTCGCGGCCAAAAAGCGGCGGTTTGGCGGCGTCGATCAGTGCGGCCGCCTTGTCGACAAAGACGCCACTGGGTTTGCTACCGTCTCTTTCGATGCGCCCGCCGTCGGGCGCTTTGGTTGCTGCTGTAACGCCGGCAGCGGCCATGGCGGCACTGTTCGCCCAGCCGGCATGGCCGTCGACGCGATAGAGCCAGACCGGACGGTCGGACACGGCGGCATCGAGGTCGGCGGCGGTCGGAAACCGGCCAAGGCCCCATTCCTCTTGGTTCCATCCGCTGCCAAGGATCCACGGCATGTCCGGATTCTTGTCGGCATAGGCTTTGATCGCGGCCTGTGCCTCGGCCAGCGAGTTGGTCTGGCTGAGGTCAAGCTGCATCAGCTGGAACCCCAATTCCATGACATGACCATGCGCATCGAACATGCCGGGGATGAGGGTGCGGCCCTGTCCGTCCTCTTTAAAATCGGGGCGTTCGGGACGCTTGTCCTTGCGGTCGAGCAATTGTTTGACCTTGCCGTCGCTGTCGATGACGAGGCCGGTAAAGCGGACGAGCTTGCCCTCTTTGTCGAGGGTTATGCCGTTGACATTGTCGACCAATGTGTCGGCATAAGCGGGGGCGGAAAGCGCGAGGGTGGCCAGAATGGTGGCTGCAATCAAGCCCCTACCCTTTAGGGGAGGGCGGCGAGACTTGCGAGCTTGCTCGCTAGTCGCAGCGGGTGGGGGCTGGCAATCGAGCGATAGGCCGCTGGCCCCCACCCCGTTGCGACTAGGTCCGGCATTCGCCGAACCAAGTCTCACTGCCCCTCCCCTGAAGGGGAGGGGGGAGATGTCTGTGCGCATCATTTCGGCAACCTTGTCACCAGCACGCTGGTATCGCTGCGACCGTGACCCGCCTTTTGCACATCGGCGTAAAATTGATCGACAATCGCCGCCACCGGAAGCGTTGCGCCATTGCTGCGCGCTTCTTCGAGCGCGAGGCCCAGATCCTTGCGCATCCAGTCGACCGCAAAGCCAAAATCAAATTCATCCTTGGCCATTGTCGCCCAGCGGTTGAGCATTTGCCAACTCGCCGCCGCGCCGCCCGACACCGCTTCTAACACCTTGTCGGTATCGAGCTTGGAGGCTTGGGCAAAACGCACCGCCTCCGACAGGCCCTGAATGGTTCCGGCAATCGCAATCTGGTTGACCATCTTGGTCGTCTGGCCCGCGCCGGGGCCGCCGATATGGACCATGCGGGCGCCATAGGCGCGCATCACCGGTTCGGCAGCAGCATAGGCAGCGGGGGTGCCGCCGCACATAATCGCAAGGGTGCCGGCCTGCGCTCCGGACTCGCCGCCGGAGACGGGGGCATCGACGCTCATCAGACCCAGCCTCGCGGCCTCGACCGACAATTGCCGCGCGATGCGTGCCGATACGGTGGTGTGGTCGATGAACAGCGCGCCCTTGGGCATCGCCTTGAACGCGCCGTCGCGGCCCAATGTGACTTGCGCCAGATCATCGTCATTGCCGACGCAGCTGAGCACCACATCGGCGTCGGCTGCGGCTTCGGCCGGTGTTGCTGCGGCCTTGCCGCCATATTGCGCGACCCATGCGTCGGCCCTTGCCCGCGTGCGGTTAAAGACGGTGAGTTGGTGTCCGGCTTTGGCAAGGTGGCCGGCCATCGGCCCGCCCATGACGCCGGTACCGATAAAGGCGATGCGTTTCTTTTCGTCACTCATGGCCAAGGGTCATAACCATGGATTGCCCCGCGCGCCAGATGGGGCGTGCGCTGGTGCCCAAAGTAGAATCAACCCCTTTCCCTCGCCGCTGCTAATGGCTACGGCCAAGCGCATATGGCTGATCAGGAAACCCCGCCCGCTGTTGCCGATTGTCCGGCGATCACTCTTGACGATGTGCGCGCCGCCGCCGACCGGATTAAGGGCGCCGTGGTCCGCACGCCGACGCTGCATTCACAGACGCTGTCCGAAATGGTCGGTGCAGAAGTGTGGCTGAAGTTCGAAAACCTGCAATTTACCGCTGCCTATAAGGAGCGCGGCGCGCTCAATGCGCTGTTGCGGATGGACCCCGAACAACGCAGTCGCGGGGTCATCGCGGCCTCGGCGGGCAATCATGCACAGGGGCTGGCCTATCATGGCAAGCGGCTGGGTGTGCCGGTGACCATCGTCATGCCCAACACGACGCCGCAGGTAAAAGTCTATCAGACCGCGAGCCACGGCGCAGAGATTGTGCTGTTCGGCGAGAAATTCGACGATGCCTATGCCCATGCACGCGAGTTGGAGGCCGAACGCTCGCTGACCTTTGTCCATCCCTTTGACCATCCGCATACCGCCGCAGGGCAGGGGACGGTGGCGCTGGAAATGCTGGAAGATGTCCCCGAACTCGATACGCTGATCATTCCGATCGGTGGTGGCGGGCTGCTTAGTGGCATGGGAACGGCGGCGCGCGGGATCAAGAAGGATATCCGCCTCGTCGGCGTGCAGGCCGAGCTTTATCCGTCGATGTATGCCGAATTGAACGGCGTCGACATGGCGTGCGAAGGTGATACGCTGGCCGAAGGAATCGCGGTCAAGCAACCAGGCAGCTATACGCGCAAGATTGTCGCCGCGCTGAACGACGATATTGTGCTGGTGGCCGAACGCCATCTGGAACGGGCGGTCAGCCTGTTGCTCCAGATCGAAAAGACGGTGGTCGAGGGCGCAGGCGCGGCAGGGCTGGCCGCGCTGTTGGCCCATCCCGAAGAATTTGCCGGGCGCAAGGTCGGACTGGTTCTGACCGGCGGCAATATCGACACGCGGTTGCTTGCCAATGTGCTACTGCGCGATCTGGCGCGGTCGGGACGGCTGGCGCGGCTGCGGGTGCGGTTGCAGGACAGGCCCGGTGCGCTGTTCCATGTGATGAAAGTGTTTGACGAACAGCAGGTCAATATCGTCGAAATCTATCATCAGCGCATCTTTACGACGCTGCCCGCCAAGGGGCTGATTACCGATATCGAATGTGAAGCGCGCGACCGCGACCATCTCGACGCGCTCGTTACAGCGCTCCGTGCGGCGGGCTATATGGTGACGACGGTCGAGCTTGCCTGAGGCACGCCACATGCAGACGTTCGAACTGGAACTGACAGCCACTCCTGAAACCATCGACGAGCTGGGTCATGTCAACAATGCGGTGTGGGTCCAATGGATTCAACAGGTTGCGACCGCGCATTGGGACGCCGTAGCGCCGTCCGCGCACAAAGACGCCACTATCTGGGTCGTGGTGCGGCACGAGATTGATTATCTGCGCGCACTGGGTCCGGGCAAAAGCGTCACCGGGCGAACATGGGTCGCTGACAAGCCGCAGGGCGCAAAATTCGATCGCTATATGGAGTTTACGGGCAGCGACGGCAAAGTGCATGTCCGCGCCCGCACCGTCTGGGCGCTGCTTGACAAGGCGAGCGGCAGACCGTTGCGGGTGACGGCGGATATTGTCGCACCCTTTTTGACTTAAGCAGGTTATGACCTAAGCATACCCCACCCAGCCGCGCCAGGTGAAAGCGGCGTAAAATTGTTCGACGCCAGTGAAGCCTGCAGCGCGCAACACCGCTTCGTCGGCCTCGGGGCTTAGCATCGCGACATGCGTGGCGACAGCTTCGCGTCCCTTGGCGACTTGGTCGGGATCGCCGCCTGAGGCGATGGCATAATTGGCATAGCGGTCGAGCCAGCGGTCGCGTTCGCCGGCTCCTTGCGGAAAACTGCCATGTGCGGCGACAAACGGTGCGCCGGGTTTCAGGCGCGCGCAGATCTGAGCGGCGGTGCGGACACGTTCTTCGCGTTCAAGGAAGTGGAGCGTCAACAAGCAGGTCGCGCCATCGAAGGGGCCGACGGGGGCATCGTCAATATAACCCTCTATCAATTCGGCACGGTGGGCGTCAGGACCGAGCGCCTCTACCGCGAGATCAAGCATCGGACCGGCGGGGTCGACGCCGGTGAAGCGCCAGCCCGGATGCGCCTCTGCCATCGCTTTCAGTTCGAGACCACCGCCCGCGCCGAGGACCAGGATATGCGCATCCTCAGGCGTGCGCTCGGCCAGCAGCAAGCCGGTCATGCGGTGCAGTCCATCGAGGCCCGGGACAAAGCGGCGCGGCCCTTTGCTATAATGGGCGACCGCCGCCGGGTCTTTGAAGCTATCGAGGAAATGCGAGACGCCTTCAGCCATGGATATGCTCCTGTGCAGAGATAGGGTGCGCGGTCATGCGAGAGTGGAAGTCGGCGCTGAGTTCGGCCAGTGTCACTTGTTCGAAACGCGCGAGAAGCAGCGCCTCTGCCTCGTTAAAACTGGCGTCAAGTGCGGCATTGACCGCCTGTTCGACTAGGCAGCCGGGGGATTCTGTGCGGTGGCTCATCGCTATCAGCGTCGGGCGACCGATCGCATCATAAACGTCGCGCATGGTGATGGTGGCAAGGTCGCGAGCGATGATCCAGCCGCCCCCATGCCCTTTTTCAGAATGGACAAAGCCTGCGTCACGCAGCCCGCCGAGGACGCGGCGAACGACCACAGCGTGCGTTTGCATAGCCAGAGCAAGCTGTTCAGAGGTTGTCGGTACGCCCTGTTCCGCCATGTGGAGCAGGACGTGGAGCACGCCCGAAAGTCGGCTATCGCGTTTCATGCAACTTTATATAGTGCATGATAGCACGCCGTCAAGGATAGGCTGAGTCATTTTAGAATCGTCGCCTGATCCCAAGCCGCCACCCCGATCAACCGGCGATAAGGACGCCGCGATAGAGCGGGTTTTCAAAGGCATGACCGGCACCCATGGCCACGCAAATCAGGGCGTCGTCGGCGACCTTGACCGAAAGCCCTGTTGCCTGCGCTATGGCTTGATCCATGCGCCGCAGCAGCGCCCCGCCGCCGGTGAGCGTGATGCCTTCGTCGATGATATCGGCGGATAGTTCGGGGGGTGTTTGTTCCAGCGCCATCATTACCGCAGCGATGATTTGTCCCACGGGTTCGGACAGTGCTTCAGCGACCTCTGCTTCGGACACGCGGACTTCGGCGGGGCGACCGTTCACAAGGTCGCGTCCCTTTACACCGATCACTTCGCCCTTGCCGTCGGGCGCGACCGCGCAACCAATGGCCAGCTTGACGCGCTCGGATGTCATTTCGCCGATCATCAGATTATGTTTGCGGCGGATATAGGAGGATATCATATCGTCCATCTTATCGCCGCCGACGCGCACCGAATTGCTATAGGCGATGCCGCTGAGCGACAATATGGCGACTTCGGTCGTCCCCCCGCCAATATCGACAACCATCGCCCCGCGAGGTTCGGTGACAGGCATTCCCGCGCCGATGGCGGCAGCGAGCGATTCTTCGATCAACTGGACTCTTGTGGCCCCGGCGTTGGAGGCGGCGTCGCGGATGGCGCGGCGTTCGACCATTGTCGAGCTCGACGGAACACAAATGACGACACTGTTGCCCTGACGAAAACGGCTGGGTCCGCCATGGGCTTTGTCGATGAAATGTTTGATCATTTGTTCGGCGATATCGATATCGGCGATCACCCCGTCACGCAGCGGGCGGATGGCTTGGATATTGCTGGGCGTCTTGCCCATCATCGGCTTTGCTTCATTGCCGACAACCTTGACGCGCCGGACACCGTCGCGTGTTTCGAGCGCGACGACGGACGGCTCGTTGAGGACAATGCCTTTGTCGCGGACATAAACGACAGTGTTTACGGTCCCCAAGTCGATGGCCATATCATGCGAAGATGACATAAATCGTTGAAAGATATTCATATTCTCGGGAAGCGCCTTTTTGAGTCGCGGGTGAACGGTCGTGCCGGAGTTTTGACGTCTTCCCCTGTGACCGTGCAGCGCGAGTGGCAAAGGCATGAACAAGCCCTTCGCCGTGGCGGTAGCGCGTTGGTTTCTCAGGTTTGAACGATAGGACCCCAGCGATTTCGCACTGAACAGCGCATGAGGGCCAAGATTGTTCCGCCGTCGCGGCATTTGCGGTGGACAGTTGCTGATGACCGGTCAGGTGATGCGCGCCGACTGTTGTTATGTTGGCGGAGCGTGGGCGTTCAGCTTGCCGCCTTGGGGACCAGCTTTATGAGTTCGCCCTTGTCGCCATCGGACAGCAGCCAGATGGTTCCGTCATCGCGCACCTCGACTTCGCGGATACGCTGGCCCAAATCCCAGCGGTCCGACTTGTGCAGCGTGTCGCCGCCGATGCCCATGCGGATCAGGCCTTTCCCCGATAGCGCGCCCATCAGCAGGCTGTTTTTCCAGCCCGGATAGACATCGCCGCCATACCAGATAAGCCCGGCGGGCGAGATGGACGGGTTCCACCACAGCTTGGGCGCGGTGAATTCGGGATGCGTTGGATGGTTGGGGATGGGTTTGCCGTCATAATGGTCGCCGTTTGACACGACGGGATAACCATAATTGGCGCCTCGGGTGATGAGGTTGACCTCGTCACCACCCTTCGGCCCCATTTCCTGTTCCCACAGCCGCCCGGCGCCATCGAAGGCAATGCCCAGCAGATTGCGATGGCCAAGCGACCAGATTTGTGCGGTGACACCGCCCTGATCGGCAAAGGGGTTGTCGGCGGGGACGCTGCCATCGGGGTTCAACCGGATGATTTTCCCCAAATTCTGCGCCATGTCTTGTGCCGGATCAAATTTCTGTCGCTCACCCGAGGTGATGAACAAATATTGGCCGTCGGGAGAAAAAGCCATGCGGTGCGAGTAATGGCCGCGCCCTGCTACTTTGGGATCCTGTTTCCAGATGATCTGCATGTCTTTGAGGGTCGGCGGCCCGTTGCGGTCTAGCGTCGCGCGCCCGACCACCGCGCCATAGGTGCCGCCGCTTCCGGCCTCGACCCAACTGAGGTAAATATGGTTCGTCGTAGCAAAATCGGGAGCGAGAATGACATCGCCCAGCCCGCCCTGACCGCCATAGGCGACATTGGGGACGCCCGCGACATCGACGACTTCGCCGCCGTCTTCCCATAATTTCAGTTTGCCCGATTTCTCGGTAATCAGAGCATAGGGTGAGGCGGGAAGGAAAGTCATCGCCCAAGGTTCGTTGAAATGGGCAATTGTTTCGAGCGTGAACGGGGCTTGGCCAAGCGGGGTCGCCGGTTGCGCGCCGCTGGTGTCGATCGATTCGGATTTTGCCTGGCCTTGGGCACCGGCGCTTTCGCTGGTCGAACAAGCCGTGATGAAAATCGCAGGGATAAGGGCGGCGGCATAGAGGGGATTAAGCAGGCGCATCATGTCCTCCGGTTTGGGTTGCTCGACCAATATGCCGGTTGCGGCTGCTAAGGTCGAGGGTCTCAACCAGCCATGTCGTCGTGGCGCGCGGCGATGGTTTCGACGCTGTCCATAATCGCCGACATCGCTTCACTGGCCGGCATGGTGCCCGACCGTGATTGCGAGAACTGGCCGCTCTCCATGATTTCTTCGAGCGCTTTGCGAGCCCGCGACACGCGGCTTTTCATGGTGCCGAGCGCGCAGTCGCAAATCGTTGCGGCTTCTTCATAGGACATGCCGCCCGCACCAACGAGGATCAGGGCTTCGCGCTGGTCTTCGGGTAACTCCATCAGCCCGCGTTGGAGGTCGGTAATCTGGCTACTATCCTCTTGCGCGGCCGGCGTGGCTAGCGTGCGCTCGACCATTTGTTCGTCATAATCGCCGCGAAATTTGTTGCGGCGCATCTGCGACAAAAATGTGTTGCGAAGGATGACGAAGGTCCAGGCCTTGATCGACGTGTCGCGCTCAAATCGTTCGCGTGACGCCCAGGCCTTGACCATCGTATCTTGAGTCAGATCGTCGGCGAGGTCGGGGTTGCCCGACAGGCTGCGGCCATAGGCGCGCAGATGCGGGATAACATCGGCCAGCAAGGCCTTGAACTCGCCATCCGACAATCGGGTGTCCGATGCCGTTTGCGCTGCGACTTTCCCGTCTGTCATTCCTTGTCCATGGCCTTTGAATCGAGCTGCGACAAGAGATTGGCTAATTTGTCGGGCATCTTTTCGGTCAAAACCTTACCATAGATGCTGCGCAGCTTTGCCGTGATCGGACTTGGAGATTGGCGACCCGTAAGGGTGCGGTGCCAATTGTCGCAGTCGGTACCCGGAAAGGATGATGGCCGACGCACGGGTGTCCTTACCACGCCATTTTGTTCTTGGCTCGGTGTTTGGTGACTAACCAGCTTATCAGGAATGACGCGGTCCATAGACAGGCAACGACAAGCAAAGGAGCAAGTTCCCTGCCCTGAGAAAAAGGGTCGGAATCGTGACGAAAATGCAACAGTCACTGTCCACGTCGTCGCTAGCGGACGGAATTTGAACAAAAGGAGGCATCGCTTGCCAATATGCGCGCGACCGTGCGTGTCGATGCAGCGCGTGTCGATGCAGCAGTTAAGCGGCGACAGGTTGGGGGACCGAGATCAGGCTTTGGCTGATGGCTGCCCGCACCATATTGTTGCGGAAGGGTTTGGATATCAGAAAGGCAGGCTCGACCCGGTCGCCGGTCAAAAGCCGTTCGGGAAAGGCGGTAATAAAGACGACGGGGACGGGCGAACTGCTCATAATGTCCTGCACCGCTTCGATCCCCGACGAACCATCGGCGAGCTGAATATCGGCGAGAATCAGCCCCGGCTGATGTTCGGCCACGGCGGCAAGCGCATCGCGGTGGGTCGCGGCAATGGCGGCGACGTCATGACCCAGACTGCGGACGATTGATTCCAGCTCCATGGCAATCAGCAATTCATCTTCGATGATGAGGACCGATGTGTGGGCTTCGCGTTCCAGATTCTCGACCGCTTCGGCGAGCAGGTCATCGACCGTAACGATGTTGGTGCCGGTGATGACCGCAGCCTCGGCACTGGTAAAGCCTTCCAGCGCGGTGAGCAGAAACACTTGCCGTCCCAGCGGCGTAATGCGGGCGAGGCGTTGTTGTGCCGCGCGAACATCCGGATCGTCGGAATCGACATCGCCACTCTCGATATAGCTGGTTTCCCAGATGCGGTGGAAGGTCCGATATAGGTCAATCCGCGTGCCATAGCCTTCGCCAAATTCGTCAGGGGCGGCGACGATAACCTCTAGCACGGTGTGGACAAATGTGTCGCCATGCTGCTGGCTGCCGGTCAACGCGCGGGCATAGCGGCGCAAAAATGGCAAATGGCTGCGAATATCTTCTGCAAATGACATGTAATCCCTCCCGGATCAGTTATGACAACGCGCGGGAGCAGGGACTGGTTCCCGCGCCTTATGTTCTTGCGAGAGTGGCAGCTTGCGTGCCTCATCAGTGCAACTTGCCCCCCGTCTGCGCGTAGCATTGGGACGCAGGGGTGACGGCGCTCCTTGGCGGGTAAGATAGTGGACAAAGTCACGCTTGTGCTTGCCAGTTGCGCGCCAGCTTTGTCACAGTGGCAATTCATGCCAAGATAGGTCAGGCGATCGAGATGGACCAAGGCTCGGAGACAGGGATTTGACGGCGCGGACTTCAAAAGCGGTTGCATGTGACGAAAGTGACGAACGCGACGAGCGTCACCGGCTTGAAACGCTGTATGAATATCAGTTGCTGGATACCGATGAAGAACCGGCTTTCGACCGGATTACCAAGCTGGTCGCAGATTTGTTCGATGTGCCGATCGCGCTGGTGTCGCTGGTCGATGATTGCCGCCAATGGTTCAAATCCGCGCAGGGATTGCCGGTCCGTGAAACTGCGCGCGACATTAGTTTTTGCCAATTTGTCGTGTCCGGTAACAAGGCGCTGATCGTTCCCGACACGCATGAAGACGAACAGTTCCGCGACAATCCGCTGGTAACGGGGGAGCCCTTTGCGCGCTTTTATGCGGGTGTCCCGCTCAAAGCCTATAATGGCGAAATATTGGGGACCCTATGCATATTGGATACCAAGCCGCGCGCGGCTTTGGATGCGAAAGAGCTGTCGCGGCTGTCTGATTTTGCCGATATCATCATGGCTGAGGCCGAGTTGCGGCGATCCGCGATTGAGTGCGAAACGGCCAAGGTGATGCTCGATCAAGCGATTAATTTTTCTTCGGTGGCTATCTGGCAGCTTGATACGCGGACCAATCATGTGGATTGGCAAGGGGCGTATGAGACAGTCTGGGGTGCCGATAGCGGTGAAGCTCTGGACAGCCGGCAAGGTGCCTTTGACCGCATCCACCCCGATGATCGGGAAGAGGTGGGTGCGAAACTTGATGCCGCGATTGCGGGCATCGAGCCCTTCACCAACGAGTTCCGCATTCTTCACCCGCAATTGGGCCTGCGCTGGCTGGCGGGACGCGCCGAATGGGGGCAGGGGGGACGACAACATATCCTGACCGGTGTCAATTATGATGTGACCGAGCAGCATAATCGTCAGGAATATGGCGACCTTTTGATGCGCGAATTGCACCACCGGATGCGCAATCTGTTTGCGACCGTTGGTGCCATCATCTCGCTGACCCGCCATTCGGCGCGCGATATTGATGATTATGCCGACCGGATCAGCAATCGGCTCGATGCGATGAACCGCGCCCAGAATGTGCTGTTGGGCGCCAATTTCCTGACCGGTTCGATCCACGCCCTGATGCGCGAGGTGGAGGCCGCCTTTCCGCGTATCCGCTGGACTGGTCCCGACTTTGTCCTTCCCGAAAACAGTCTGGTCGCCATGGCTTTATTGTTCAACGAACTGGCGACCAATGCCGCCAAGCATGGCGCACTGACGAGCGAGAAAGGGCAAGTCGACATCGGGTGGACGCTCGACGACCCACAGGCCAGCCCGCGCGAATTTTCGCTGATCTGGACCGAATCAGGCGGAGCGAAGCTGACCGGGCCGCCGACGCAATTGAACTTTGGCACTTCGCTGATTGACCGCAGCGTCCGCAACAATCTGGGCGGGAGCATCGAGCGTCGCTGGGACAGCGAGGGGCTGGTGTGTCAGATCAAGCTGCCGGTGCGCTGGGAGACAGGCTGATGAGAGTCCGTTGACCGGACCTGGCCTGATAGGTGATTTGCCGGTTGGCTTTACCTTTTACCAACAAGAAAATTGGTCGAAAATGTCATTCTGCGGTTGCAGGTGACCGCTGATTTTTTGCATGGGGTGCAACGCGAGCCGTTGAAGGCGCGTTCAAAGGACACTCCCCCCTCAACCAATTGGAGTTACACATGACTATTGCGCATCCTCCCCTCCCTTATGCCAATGACGCATTGGCGCCGCATATTTCCGCCGACACATTGGCGACCCACCATGGCAAGCATCACAAAGGCTATGTCGACAAGGTCAACAAGGCTGTCGAAGGCACCGATTTGGCCGACAAGTCGCTTGAGCAAATCATCCATGCCGCCGAGGGCAATGGCGACAAGGGCTTGTTCAACAATGCCGCACAAGCGTGGAACCACGGTTTTTACTGGCACAGCCTTGCGCCCCAAGCCTCAAAGCCGACCGGCGATCTGGCCGCCGCCATCGACCGCGATTTCGGCTCGCTCGAGGCGCTGAACGACAAGCTGAAAGCGGTGGCTGGCGCACATTTCGGCTCGGGCTGGGCGTGGCTGGTGTCACGCGACGGCACATTGTCGGTCACCGATACGCATGACGCGGGAACCGAACTGACCGCCGGTATCACGCCGCTGGTGGTGATCGATGTGTGGGAACATGCCTATTATCTCGACCGCAAGAATGAACGCCCCAAATATGTCGAAGCGGCGGTGGATAGCTTGCTCAACTGGGATTTCGCCGCGGAAAATTATGCGCGCGGCGACGTCTGGACCTATGGCGGCTAAGCGCTTTTGGCGGAGCGAATAATCCGCTTTTGATGCCTTTCGATATGGCGGCGCTTATCCTATAGCGCCGCCATGACCATCAGCCTGTTCGAATTGTTTAAAATCGGTGTTGGCCCGTCGAGTTCGCACACGGTCGGGCCGATGGTCGCGGCGCGGCGCTTTGCGCTGTGGCTCGACGAGGCGGGCCTGCTGGAGTCCACGCGGCATGTCGAAGTCGATCTCTACGGATCGCTGGCGCTGACCGGCAAGGGCCATGCCGCCGACACCGCGATTGTCGCGGGGCTGGCGGGCGAGGTGCCTGCAACGACGAGCCTTTCCGCCATTCAGGCGCATTGGGCGCGCGCCAATGGCGAGAAAATCATCGCCCTTTTGGGCCAGCGGACGGTGACGTTCGATCCGCCGCGTGACCTCCATTTTCAACGGCGCCAGCGCCAGCCTTTTCACAGCAATGCGCTATCCTTTACCGCGCGCGACAGCGACGGCGAAATCATCGCCAAGCGCATGTATTTTTCCATCGGCGGCGGCTTTGTCGTCGATGAGGATGAAGCAGGGCGCAACAGCCGCGGCGGCGAGGACGAGATTGATCTGCCCTATGCCTTCACCTCGGGCGCTGACCTGTTGGACATGGGCGAAGCCTCTGGCCTGAGCTTTGCCGAAATGATGCTCGCCAATGAGGAAATGCGGTTGCCGCGTGCCGAGGTCGAGGCCGGAATTGATGCCGTGGCTGCTGCGATGGACGCCTCGATTGATGCCGGTTGCGGAAGCGAAGGCATTTTGCCCGGCGGGTTGGAGGTCAAACGGCGCGCACCGAAAATCGCCGCCGATATTCGCTCCAAGCAGGATCATGCGCTGGCCGAGCCGATGGCGTTGATGGACTGGATCAACCTGTGGGCGATGGCGGTCAATGAGGAAAACGCTGCGGGTGGCCGCGTTGTGACCGCGCCGACCAATGGCGCGGCGGGGATTATTCCGGCGGTCATCCGATATTACCGGCGCTGTTATCGCGGCGATGCTGCGGGCGTGCGGACCTTCCTGCTCACCGCCGCCGCGATTGGCGCGCTCTATAAACGAAACGCCTCTATTTCGGGGGCCGAGGTCGGCTGTCAGGGCGAGGTCGGGGTCGCCTGTTCGATGGCGGCGGCGGGGCTGACGGCGGCGCTCGGCGGCAGCAATGCGCAAATCGAAAACGCCGCCGAAATCGGCATGGAGCATAATCTGGGGCTGACCTGTGATCCCATTGGCGGACTGGTGCAAATCCCCTGTATCGAGCGCAATGCGATGGGCGCGATCAAGGCGATTGACGCCAGCCGCATTGCCATGATCGGCGATGGTACGCATATGGTCAGTCTGGACAAGGTGATCGCGACGATGATGCAGACCGGCCGCGATATGCGTGATAAATATAAGGAAACGTCCAAGGGCGGGTTGGCGGTCAGCGTGGTTGAATGTTGAGCGGGCAGGACTGGAACCGCTGCATCGCGCGTCGGGGACCGCACATTGGGTCTATGGCCCGGTAAAAGGACCGGTGGGCAATCGACGGCCCGCCCCTCACCGACAGACATGCCCTGATCCGTGCCCGTGCATAAACAGGCTGTCCTACATCGTGTCGCGGGTTTAGCCTGTCGATCATGCAAAGATTCGCCTCTTCGATGCTCCGTCCTCCCCCCTTCTTGTCTGGCCGACAGCCGGCGCGGCGGGAAAGGCGAAACAGAGGGGGGACGTAGTGTGACCTTTGTGACCTTTGGAATAAAAATACAGACGAAGAGGGCAAATGATGCGCGGGGGGAGGGGGCAGCAGAGCGATGCCAACCGGCCTCCTCCGGCGCGGCGGGCGGTCTGCCGCATTCGGCGCGTTTCCGCCCCTGTGCTGCGCCGCAGGGGGGATTGATGGCTTGCATTGGCCGCCCGATTGCCTGATTGAGAGAGCAGAAAAGGAGCCTCCCCATGAAAACCCGCGCCGCCGTCGCTTTTGAAGCGAAAAAGCCGCTCGAGATTGTCGAGCTTGACCTTGAAGGCCCCAAGGCCGGCGAAGTGCTGGTCGAGATTATGGCGACCGGCATTTGCCACACCGATGCCTATACGCTCGACGGGCTCGACAGCGAAGGCCTGTTCCCCAGCGTGCTGGGCCATGAAGGCGCAGGGATTGTGCGCGAAGTGGGCGCGGGTGTCACCAGTGTCGTGCCGGGCGACCATGTCATCCCGCTTTACACCCCCGAATGTGGCCAGTGCAAAAGCTGTCTGAGTGGAAAAACCAACTTGTGCACCGCGATCCGCGCGACGCAGGGCAAAGGCCTGATGCCCGACGGCACCAGCCGTTTTTCGTATAAAGGGCAGATGATCCATCATTATATGGGCTGTTCGACCTTTTCGAATTTCACCGTCCTGCCCGAAATTGCCGTCGCCAAAATCCGCGAGGACGCGCCATTTCAAACCAGCTGTTACATCGGCTGCGGCGTCACCACCGGCGTTGGCGCGGTGACCAACACCGCCAAGGTCCAACCGGGCGATAATGTCGTCGTGTTCGGGCTGGGCGGCATCGGGCTTAACGTGCTGCAGGGTGCGAAAATGGCGGGCGCGAACATGATCGTCGGGGTCGACATCAACCCCGACCGTGAAGAATGGGGCAAAAAGTTCGGGATGACCCATTTCGTCAATCCCAAGGATGTGGACGACATTGTCGCGCATCTGGTGGCGCTGACCGATGGCGGGGCCGATTATAGTTTCGATTGCACCGGCAACACGACCGTGATGCGCCAAGCGCTGGAATGTTGTCACCGCGGCTGGGGCACCAGCATCATCATCGGGGTGGCCGAAGCGGGCAAGGAAATCTCCACCCGTCCGTTCCAGCTCGTCACCGGTCGCAACTGGCGCGGGACTGCGTTTGGCGGCGCAAAGGGGCGCACTGATGTGCCCAAGATTGTTGACCTCTACATGGACGGTACAATCCAGATCGACCCGATGATCACCCATGTGCTGAGCCTCGACGAGATCAACAAGGGGTTCGACCTGATGCATGCGGGCGAGAGCATCCGCAGCGTCGTGGTTTATTGACCTCGGACATGGCCGCCGATTTTGTCCTGACCTTTTCTTGCGCCGATCGCGTTGGCATCGTTGCCGCCGTCACCGGCCTCTTGTCCGATTCCGACGGCTTCATTCTCGATAGCCAGCAATATGCCGATCTGGGCAGCGGGCGCTTTTTCATGCGCGTTGCCTTTCGCGGGGCAGGGCCGCGCTTTCCGGCCGATCTGGCCGCGATGAAGGTCGCATTTGCCCCGATTGCGGAGCGTTTTGCTTTGGACTGGCAGCTGGCGGACGCGGCGGTCAAGCCGCGCTTTGTCATCGCCGTCTCTCAGGCCAGCCATTGCCTCAACGACCTGCTCCACCGCTGGTCGACGGGCAATCTGGCGGTCGATATTGTCGGGGTGGTGTCGAACCATGACCATGGCCGCCGCCTCGCCGAATGGCATGGGGTGCCTTTTCACCACCTGCCGGTGAGCGACGCCAACCGCGCCGAACAGGAAGCGGCGATTTTGGACGTGATGGCAGAGGGCAGCGCCGATTATCTGGTGCTGGCGCGCTATATGCAGATTTTGTCGGCGGACATGACCGCGAAACTGGCGGGTCGTTGTATCAATATCCACCATAGTTTCCTGCCGGGGTTCAAGGGGGCAAAGCCCTATCACCGCGCGCAGGAACGCGGGGTCAAACTGATCGGCGCGACCGCGCATTTTGTTACCAGCGACCTCGACGAAGGCCCGATCATCGAACAAGCGGTGGAACGCGTCGATCATCGCGACAGCGCCGAGGATCTGGTCCGCACCGGCCGCGATGTCGAAGCGCAGGTGCTGGCAAGGGCAGTGCGCTGGGTCGCCGAGCAGCGCGTGTTGATCGATGGCCGCAAGACGGTGGTATTTCGCTGACAAAAGCGCCAAGATAAGTATCGAATCGCAACCAAAGGAGAAGCCAATGTTCAGTCATGTCATGGTGGGGTCGAACGACATCGCCGAGTCCAAGAAATTCTACGATGCGCTGTTCGCGGCGCTGGGCGGACCCGAAGGTGTCATCGATCCCAAAGGACGCCTTTTTTATATGAGCGAGACCGGCGTATTTGGTGTGTCGGTTCCGATCAATGGCGAACCCGCCTGCCACGCCAATGGCGGCACGGTCGGCTTTGCCGTCACGTCACCCGAACAGGGCGACGCCTGGCACGCCGCGGGCGTTGCCAATGGCGGCACGGCGATTGAGGATGCGCCGGGTATCCGCACGAGCGAAATGGGCAGCATGTATCTGGCCTATTTGCGCGACCCCGCCGGCAACAAGATTTGCGCGCTGAAGCGCATGTGATCAGTCCGAAGGGGATTGCCGGCCGATTTGATGGCGTTGGCGATCCCCTTTGGTTCAATTGACCCTGGCTTCGAAACTGACGGTAAAGCTGGGGTGGTTGGTGCCGTTTGACGCGGCCATGATGCCCGATGGATTGACGCGGATTCCGCGCACATTGGGGTCAAATGTTCCTGACGGTGTATAGCTATAGGGTGCGCCGCCCGAAGGCTGGCTGGAAAAACGCACCGCCGTCGCCGGATTGAAGGCGACGAGCCCGCTGGGCGTCGTTCCGTTGGTAAAGGTGACCGATGGCGCGACCGAATAGGTCAGATTGGCGGGCAGGGCGTCGGCGATGACGATGGTGTTGATGTCGACGGGCGCATCGCCTTCGTTGGTGACGGTGATGGCATAGCGGACCGTCGCCCCCGGGATCGCCTTTGGATTGGACAGATTGACCCCGTCGGACAGCAGGGTGGACGATTTGGTGATGCGGATGACGGCATTGGCGGGATCGCGGGTGTTGGTGATCGTGCAGGTGATGACATCGCCGATATTGGGGGTGACATTGCTGTTGAGGCTGGTCGGCAAGGCTGTGCCCGAGCCTGTGTAGGCGTTGGTGCAAGCCAGCCCCTTGGTATAGCGCGCCAAATTGGTCGACCCGACCGCGAGTTCGTCCATCTGATACGCCGTCGCCGCCGCGAGCTGGACAAAGCCGGTGCTGCCATTGGCGACCGTGCTGCCGCTGCCCGTTGTCGTGGTGCTGGCAACGATGGTGGCCCCTTGTTTGATGCGGACGTTGAACTGGTCGGTCGGGAAAATGCGTCCCGCAGGGGCGAGCGCCTTGGACAGTTTGAGGTGGGGGTAGGGGGCGTTGGTATAGATGCACGAAATGATGTCGCCAAAGGATAGCGACCCGAAATCATAACTGGTGGTGACCAGGTTATTGGGCAGCACGGTCGGCGACCCCGCGGTCGCGTTCGTGCAACTGAGCGAGGCGCGATATTGCGACAGGGTGCCGATGCTGCCCGTCGCCATCGTTTCGGTCAGCGAGATCGGGATGCCCGAGGCGGTGGAAATGACGGCGGCGTTGAACGGGCCATTGCCGGTGCCGGTGGTTGTGCCGGTCGCCAGAACCTGCGCCGATGATGTCGAGCGGATGCTGAAGGTGAACTGATCGGCGGGGTCGACGCGCGCGCCGACAATTTGTTTGGTCAATTTGATCGAGGCAAAGCGCACGGCAAACATCACGCCTTGCAGGCCGCCGGCCCTTAACGTCACGCCCACCGTGGTCGGCTTGTTCGATCCCACGATATAGGCCCCGATCGGGCTGGGTGTGCCATTGCCCGATTCGCGCAAGGTCGTGGTGCCTGCGCCGGTCACTGCCGGATAATTGCTGCCGCTGATCGGGGCGACCGTGTCGAGGATCGCCCACGCCGAGCCATTGGTCGTATATTCCAGATATTCGGAATTATCGGTCGATTCCGCATCGGCGATGACAAAGGCATAATCATTGACGGTGGCAACGCCCGGTGGCGGCAAGACGGTGATGTTCGAGATTGTCAGCGTGACCGTCGAGTTGTTGGTGGTCGTATAGAGGATCGGCTTGCCGGGAATATTGAGGAAGCTTGTGTTGCCGACGGCGGCCCCCGACCAGCTTGGCGCGGTTTGCGACACAAGCGCGGTGGACGCGGTGCTTGTCGCCCTGACCTTGAAAGTCAGCGTCGATCCATCGGCGAGGCTGAACGAGAAATTCTGTCCTGCCCCCGACCGTGCGGTGCTGTCGTTGTATGTCGAGAGATCAAGCCAGCAATAACTTTGCCAACTCGACGGCGCGGCCCCCTGCGCGCCAGCCGCCGAACAGGTCGCAGCCTCTGCACTGACCGACAAGAGCGCGCAGCAAGCAACGAGCATCGCTCCAAGCCACCGAACCCAGCCGATCGAACCCTTCGCGTGCATGTGTGTCCGCTGTCCCCCGATCATCATATAGACCGATATATAGCGGGGTGTTGCGCGCGCATCCACCGCGATAATGACCTGCGCGAGGGGCACGCTTTCGCTCCGTCCCAAGCGCCTGCCCACCGATAAAACACTGTCTTACGCCGCCACGCTGGGTTAGCGTGGGGCAACCGTCACCCATAATATAGGCCAATCATGACCCTCGAAACTCTCTCCACCAATCGCAGTCATAGTGGCACGCAGGGTGTGTACCGTCACGCCAGCGATAGCACCGGCACCGATATGAGCTTTGCCGTTTATGTTCCCGACCATGCGGAAGGGGCGAAGCTGCCGGTGTTGTGGTATTTGTCGGGGCTGACCTGCACCCATGCCAATGTCATGGAAAAGGGCGAGTATCGCGCGGCTTGTGCGGAGGCGGGGATCATTTTCGTCGCGCCCGACACCAGCCCACGCGGCGACGGCGTTCCCGATGATCCTGACGGGGCGTGGGATTTCGGCCTTGGTGCAGGCTTTTATGTCGATGCGACCGAGGAGCCTTGGGCCGAGCATTATCAAATGCGAACTTATATCGAGAGCGAGCTGCCCGCGCTGATCGCGGAAAATTTCCCCGTCGATATGGAGCGGCAGGCGATCAGCGGCCATTCGATGGGCGGGCATGGTGCGCTGACCATCGCGCTGCGCAATGCAGACCGTTTCCGGTCGGTGTCGGCCTTTGCCCCGATTGTCTCACCGCTCGCCTGTCCTTGGGGCGACAAGGCGCTCGGCGGCTATCTGGGCACGGATCGGACGGCATGGCGCGATTATGACGCTTGCGCGCTGATTACCGATGGTGCGCGCTTGCCCGCGCTGCTTGTCGATCAGGGCGGCGACGATGGCTTCCTCACCGAACAATTGAAGCCCGAATTGTTGGAGACAGTCTGCGAAGCCTCGGGGCAGCCGCTGACGCTGCGGATGCAGCCGGACTATGACCACAGCTATTATTTCATTTCGACCTTCATGGCCGAGCATGTGGCGTGGCACGCCGAGCGGTTGGGGGCATAGCGCCTAGGGGATCAACAAGGTCGACCCTGTTGTTCGCCCCGATTCCAGATCAATATGCGCGCGCGCCGCATCCTGTAGCGGATAGCGCTGACCGATGGTGATGCTGACCGCGCCGCTTTCGATCATCGCGAAGACGCGCGCTGCACCGGCTGCACGTTCGACCGGATCGCGGTAATAATCGAACAGTGTCGGGCGGGTGACAAATTGCGAGCCATGCTGCGCAAGTATGCCGAGGTTCACATCGGTAACGGGGCCATCGGCATTGCCATAGCTGACAATCAATCCGCGCCGCGCCGTCGATTTGAGCGATACCGGCCATGTCGCTTTACCGACCCCGTCAAAGCTGACCCGAACGCCCGCGCCATCGGTAATTTCCCGCACCCGTGCGGCGACATCTTCGTCGCGATAGCGCAGGACATGATCGGCTCCGGCGGCGCGCGCGGCCTCGGCCTTTTCGGCGGTGCTGACGGTGCCGATGACGGTTGCGCCGACGGCTTTCAGCCATTGGACGAGGATCAGCCCGACCCCGCCCGCAGCGGCATGGACGAGCACCGGCCACCCCGCCTCGACCCGGGCGCAGCGTTCGACCAGCGCTTCGACCGTGCAAGCCTTGAGCATCGCCGCCGCCGCCACTTCATCGCTGATCGCATCGGGCAGTTTGAACAGTCCGCCCGCGCCGACCACACGGGCGCTGGAATAGGCATTGCGTTCGGGGCCGAAGGTGGCGACGTGGTCACCCGTGGCAAAGTCGGTGACGCCCTCTCCGACAGCCAAAACTTCGCCCGCCGCCTCAAGGCCCAAGCCGCTGGGGAGCGGGACCGGATAAGTGCCGTCGCGATGATAGGTGTCGATATAGTTGAGCCCGACTGCGCTGTGGCGCAGCAGCACTTGCCCCGGACCGGGCGCGGCCACGGCAACATCGCGCCACTGGATCACCTCTGGTCCGCCCTGTTTCTCGATAAAGGCTTCGACTGCTTGCATCGCCATTCTCCTGCTATCCAGTCTATTTGGTGGGCGAGGCAGCGCGGCGCAATGACGAAGTTTTGCGAAACCCGGGGTAATTATTTCGCCGGACGGCGGGGGCCGCCTTTGCCGCCAAAGGGCTTCGCTTTGTAGCGCGCGGGTTTGCCGCCGGGGCCACCGCGACCGCCGGGGCCACCACCATAGCCGCCGGGGCCGCCGCGACCGGGCGCGCGGCCTTGCGGGCGCGGGCCGGAGCGGTCGCTGGTACCGAGCGTTTCGCGCGGTAACGGCTTGCTGCCGCCACGACCGCGCTGCGGCGGTGGGCCGCCTTCGGTCGAGGGAGTGATGGAGACGCCGCTGTCATCTTCGCCGTCGGCGTTGGCGCTGCGCGTTACGGCCTCGGCAAAGCGGTCGGCGATGGCGCGCGGGATGTTGAACATGGTTTCCTTGGGGCCGATGCGGATCGCGCCGATTTCGCCCTTGGTGACATGGCCACGACGGCACAGAAGCGGCAAGATCCAGCGCGGATCGGCATTTTGCTGGCGACCGATGTTGATCTTGAACCAGACGCTGTCTTCGAAACCGGCGCGCGGTTCGCTGCTGCGTTCGGGGCGTGGTCCACGCTCTGGGCGACCACCATCGGCGCGATCGCGGTCGCGAAAATCGCTACGGTCGCGTCCGCGGGCGCTGTTGTCGATCAGATCCTCGGGCGGCGGCATCAAGGCGCGGTGCGCGCGGACCAGCGACGCGGCAATGTCTTCGGGACTGCGTTCGGTGAGCAGACGCGCGCCCAGTTCCAGATCGTCGGCCTCATGCTCGACGGGGGCGAGCAGCTTTTCAATCAGACGCTCCTGATCGCGCTTGCGGACATCGGCGGCGGTTGGTGCCTCCATCCATTCGGCCTGAATACGCGCCCCGCGCAACATGCCGTCGACGCGGCGGCGACGCGGATAGGGGACGATGATGACGGCGGTGCCTTTTTTGCCCGCGCGTCCAGTGCGTCCTGACCTGTGCTGCAAGGTTTCGGCGTCGCGCGGGATTTCGACATGGATGACAAGGCTGAGCGTCGGCAGATCGATACCGCGGGCGGCGACATCGGTGGCGACACAGACGCGCGCGCGGCGGTCGCGCAGCGCTTGCAGGGCAGAGTTGCGTTCGTTCTGGCTATGCTCACCCGACAAAGCGACGGCGGCAAAGCCGCGCTCGGTCAGGCTGGCGTGAAGGCGGCGGACATTGTCGCGCGTGGCGCAAAACAGCATCGCGGTTTCGGCATCGTGGAGGCGCAGCAGGTTGACCACCGCGCCTTCGATATCGGCAGGGGCGACGGTGATCGCCTGATAGCTGATGTCGCCATGACCGCGATCTTCGCCAACCGTCGAAATACGCAGTGCGTCGCGCTGATAGCGCTTGGCCATATTGGCGATTTGCTTGGGGATCGTCGCCGAAAACATGAGCGTTCGGCGCGTTTCGGGGGTCGCGTCGAGGATTTCCTCAAGGTCCTCACGAAAGCCCATGTCGAGCATCTCATCGGCTTCGTCGAGCACGGCGACGCGCAGCGCGGTGAGATCGAGCGCGCCGCGTTCGAGGTGATCGCGCAAACGGCCGGGGGTGCCGACGACGATATGCACGCCTTGATTGAGCGAGCGCCGTTCCTTGCTGGCGTCCATGCCGCCGACGCAGGTGGCGATGCGCGCCCCCGCCTTGGCATAAAGCCAGCTCAATTCACGGCTGACTTGCAGGGCAAGCTCGCGGGTCGGAGCGATAATCAATGCCAGCGGCGACGTCGCGAAGGGCATTTTGCCGTCTTCGAGAAGTTGCTCTCCCATGGCGATGCCAAAGGCGACGGTCTTGCCCGATCCGGTTTGCGCCGACACGACAAGGTCGCGACCCAAGGCTTCGGGTTTTTGGACAGAGGCCTGAACCGGGGTGAATACAGTATAGCCGCGCGCAGAGATAGCCTCCGCGAGGAGGGCGGGAAGAGTTTCGAAGGACATTTTTTCTTCTTTTCTCAGACGACTCAGCGTCGCCTTTGTTGTTGCCTAGGGGCAGGGTCGCCGCGTCAATCCAGAGATGGCGAAACCTGTTCGACATGACGCGGAATGATAAGGCTATTTTCTAAATTGCCTGACCCGCCGCAACGCTGCTGGCCCAGGCCCATTGGAAATTATATCCACCTAGCCAGCCGGTGACGTCAACGGCTTCGCCGACCGCATACAGACCTGGCACACGTTTGGCTACCATCGTTTGCGAAGATAACTCGGCGGTGCTGATGCCGCCTGCCGTCACCTCTGCCTTGGCAAAGCCTTCGCTGCCATTGGGATTGAAGGGCCAGCGGGCCAGCGCCTGTTCCACCGCGGTCAGACGGCGGTCGGTTTGGGCGCCTAGTTCTCCCGCGGCGTCGAGGCGGTCGAGTACGGTTTCGGCGAGCCGGTCGGCGAGATGGGCGCCGAGTGTGGCGCGTATCGTGGCGCGCGGACGGTTCTGTTTGGCCTGCACCAGCCAGCCGGCCTTGTGATCGGGCAGAAAGTCGATGTGCAGCGGTTCGCCGCGCCGCCAATAGCTGCTGATCTGAAGAATGGCGGGGCCGGACAGGCCGCGATGGGTGAAAAGCGCGGCCTCGCGGAAAACGGTTTTGCCGCAGCGCGCGGTCACATCGGCGGCGACACCCGATAATTCGCGGAACAGCACATCATCGCCGCCAAGGGTTAGAGGGACGAGTGCGGGGCGCGGCTCGACGACCTTCAGCCCGAACTGGCGCGCCAGATCATAGGCAAAACCCGATGCGCCCATTTTGGGAATCGATGGGCCGCCGGTAGCAATGACGAGTGCGGGGGCGGACAGATGCTGGTCGCCGTACCGGACGGTGAACTCACCATCGGCATGGGTGACGGGTCCGACGGGTTGGCCGGTACGGACATCGACCTGACCTTTGGCGGCTTCTTCGAGGAGCATCGCGACAATCTGCCGCGCCGACCCGTCGCAGAATAATTGGCCGAGCGTTTTCTCGTGCCAAGCAATGCCATAGCTGTCGACGAGCGCGATGAAATCGGCGGGTTGGTATCGCGCGAGTGCCGATTTGGCGAAATGCGGGTTCGCCGACAAAAAGCGGTCGGCGCTGGTGTTGCGGTTGGTGAAATTGCAGCGCCCGCCGCCAGAGATCAGGATTTTTTTGCCCACCGCATCGGCATGGTCAAGCAACGCCACGCGCCGACTCCGCTGACCCGCGACGGCGGCGCACATCAATCCGGCCGCGCCTGCGCCCAGCACGATGGCATCAAATTTAGTAGGGGACATGGATCGGGTCAGTGCAGCTTGGCGATCGACAATTTGTCGGCTTTGGCGCGGGTTTTGACCGATTCTTCGCTGCGTGTCAGCGCCTTGGCGATGGATTTGAGCGGTATCCCCTTTTTGGCGAGCGTGTGGAGCTTGTCGACCTCGTCGGTCCGCCAGGGTTGTTTGTGGCGTTCGAATTTGTCTTTCATGCCTGCACCCCTTGATCATCTTCGACGGACAAGATGTGAATGGCGTCTTCGACATCCTGAAATTCAACCGCTTCGTCCGCCTCGCCGCCCATCAGAGCGCGGCCAATGGGCGCGGAAAAGGCGATGCTGCCTGCGCCCGGATCGGCTTCGTCACCGCCGACAATCGTCAGGCTGCGCTGTTTGCCGTTCAGCGTAAAGGTGACACGACTGCCGACGCCGACGGTCCCGTCGGCGGGTGGCGTCTGCACCTCGGCGGTTGTGTGGCGGGTATGGAAATAACGCAGCTGACGTTGCAGCTTTTTGCGCGCCTCGACATCAGTTTCCGCGGCAATCAGCGATTCCAGACGCGCAATCTCTTCGCCCAACAGGCGCAGCCCGCGCGGTGTGACCCAATTGGGGCCGACCGCAATCGGAACCTCAAATTCGGGTTCTTTATGATCATCGTCGCTCTCGCGGCGAAAGGCTACGCTCATGGTCGGTCTTTCCGGTCGACAGAGGGGGAGGGTGGGCGCTTTGGCGCCTGCGGTCTAGCCCTATGGCGGGTGAAGGTGGCGACAAAATGGCGTCGCTCGCGCATTTCTTTGCTCCAATTTTTTTGTAAGTCAGCGTAACCTATCGTCGGGTGGCTGCGAACCCAGAGTGATGCCATGTCTGCATCGAGAGTTTCAAAGGAACTACCCTATGTCGAATACGCTGAAATTATCACTCGCCGCGAGCGCGCTCATTGCCATGGCCACCGCCGCAACCGTAACCCCCGCTGCCGCCGCTGCCGGTGCCAAGGAAAAATGCTTTGGTATCGCGCTGAAGGGCAAGAATGACTGCGCCGCCGGTCCGGGCACCAGCTGTGCGGGCACTTCGACCGCCGATTATCAGGGCAATGCCTGGAAATATGTTGCCAAGGGCAGCTGCGAGAAAATGGGCGGCACCCTGACCGCGCATAAGGGCAACGCAAAGCCGGTTGCCAAAAAATCCTGACCTAAGGTCAAACATGCCCCCCCGTCCGTTCCAGCATCTGCCTTCCCGCGCCGGCTTTGGCCTTAAACCTAGCCATTATGCGGATGTCCTGGAGGCAGTGGAACGGAATATGGCGCCCGCTTGGGCCGAAGTTCACCCCCAGAACTATTTCGGCGCAGGCGGGCCTCCACATCGCTGGTTGACCGCGATTGCCGAGCATATGCCGCTGAGTTTCCATTCGGTCGGATTGTCTATGGGGTCAGCCGCCGGCGTCGATGAAGACGAGCTGTCCGCGCTATCTACGCTCCATGATCGCTATCAACCGGCAATGGTGTCCGACCATCTGAGTTGGAGTAACAGCGCCGACGATAAATTCCCCGATTTGCTCCCTATTCCCTATTCGCATGTCGCGCTCGACCATTTTGCTGTTCAGCTGGATCGGGTCCAATCGCGACTGGGCCGCCAAATTCTCGTCGAAAATCCGTCACGCTATCTGGCCTATGCCCATGCGGACTGGTCCGAGGTGGATTTTCTGCACGAGCTATGTCGGCGCAGCGGCTGCGGTCTGCTGCTCGACATCAATAACATCGAAGTGTCGGCTCATAATCTGGGCGGTGATGCCGAAGCGTGGCTGGATGGTTTTGATCCGACGCTGGTCGGTGAAGTCCATGTCGCGGGCCATGCGCGCAAGGCCGATGATGACGGGATAGAGATGGCCATCGACGATCATGGGTCGCCGGTGCGGCCAAGCTGCTGGTCCTTGCTGGCGCGTTTTCTGGATCGGGCCGGGCCAAAGCCGGTTCTCGTCGAGTGGGACACCGATATTCCAACTTTTGACATACTCGCCGCCGAAGTGGCGACGGCAGATGCGCTGATCGCCCGGGTGGTCGATGGAGTGCGCCTCGATGCTTGAGCAGGAACAGGAAGCCATCGCCGCCACTTTGCTACACGGCCCCGATCATTTGCCGCCACAGTTGTTTGCGGGCGATGGCGCCGCGCTGCTGCGCGGGATGAAGGTCCACGCCAACACCATATCACACGCGCGGCTGATCGCGCTTGAAGACACATTTCCGCGCACGCGCAACTTCATCGGTGAGGCGCAGTTCAACCAATTGTCGCGCGATTTTCTGGATGCAGGCGGAGCGCAGGGGCGCGCGCACGCGCAAATCGGCGAGGGGTTTCCGGCCTATCTTGCGGATTTGACCGATGATGTTGCAGCCGATGTGGCGGTGGTCGAGTGGGCATGGCTCAAAAGCTATCATGCCGCCGATAGCGCGGTTTTGACGCTCGCCGACCTTGCGGACATGGACGAGGCGACATTGCTTGCCTTGCAGGTGGAGAGCCATCCGGCGGCCATGGTCGTGCAACTGAGCTCCGAGGCGGCTGCGGCTATCGATCCGGCCTTTTCGCGCAATTGTCGCGCCCTGCTGATCACGCGACCCGAAGCCGATGTTCGCATCACTCCCGCCACCCCTGTGGAGACTGATGCGATGGCGTTGGCAAAAAAGTCGACATCCCTCGGTAACCTCATCGCCCTGATCGCCGAACAGCATGAAGAAGGAGCCGCCGCAATCGGGTCCTTCATTGCAACAGGCGCATTGCGGAGGGCAGAGTCTTGAAGAAAATTGTCACATTATATGATCAAGCTGTACGGTTGGTTTCGGGCAAAACTCCCGAAGGACTGGCGCTTTTGCTGACCCGTCTGGCTCTCGCTGGCGTTTTCTGGCGTTCGGGCCAGACCAAGGTCGAGGACGGAACATGGTTTCAGATCAAGGATTTTACCTATGATTTGTTCGCCAATGAATTTTCAGGACTGCCGCTTGATCCGCAAATTGCGGTGCCGGTGACGAATTTTGCCGAACATATTTTCCCGTTGCTGTTGCTGTTCGGACTTGCGACCCGCTTTTCCGCAGGCGCGCTGTTGGTAATGACAATGGTTATCCAGATTTTCGTTTTCCCTGACGCCTGGTGGCCCGTGCATAGCCTGTGGGTTGCGATGGCCGCGATTTTGATTGTGCGTGGCGGCGGACTCTTCTCGGTCGATACGATTATCGCCAAAGTCCGCGCCAAATGAGCATCGACGAATTCTCGCTCTCTCAGTTGATGATGGCGTCACAGGGCGGGGATCGCGATGCATATCGTGCCTTGCTGGGTGACAGCCGCAAATGGCTGGAACGCTATTTCGCGCGCCGCATCGCCCCGCACAGTGTCGATGATCTGGTGCAGGACACATTGGTGTCGCTGCACCGCAAACTGGCGACATGGGACAAGAGCCGCGCCTTTTTGCCGTGGCTTGCGGCCATTGCGCGCTATCGCTGGATCGACATGCTGCGAAAACAGCGTGACGAGGCCGAATTGCAGGACGGTGATGCCTCGGTCGAGGCCGAGGATGAAGCCGTCCATGCGCGGTTGAGTCTTGATCGCATGTTGAACCATCTGCCGCGCGGACAAGCGCAGGCGATTACGCTGGTCAAAATTGAAGGTGCGTCGATCGCCGAAGCCTCGCGCATCTGCGGGCAGAGCGAATCGCTGGTTAAAGTGAATATTCATCGCGGACTGAAAAAGCTCGCGCAATTGGTTGAAAGTGACTGAAATGCGTAACGTTTCCCTCGACAATCTGATCGACGGTTTGGCCGACGAATTGCAACCCGTGAAACCGCGCCGGACCGGTCGCGGGTCGATCTGGGTCGGTCTCGGTTGGCTGGCAGGTGCCGTGGCGCTGATTTCAACATTGGGAATGCGTGCCGATCTGGCGAGTGGCCATGTGCACGCCGTGTCGCTTCTGACCTTCTGGCTGATTGCCGGGGTCGCAATCGCCGCGACATGGAGTGCGGTCCGTATGGGTATGCCCGGGGTCGGGCGTGACTATGGCGGCTGGCGTTGGGCCGGAGTGGTGGCGCTGGCACTGCCTTTGTCCGCCATCGGACTGGCCATGGGTGACAGCCATGTCGCGATGGAAGCGGCTGCCATGGATGCCGGCACACTCTGCCTGACCCAGGGCGTGGGGTCGGGGCTGGGCGTCGGAGCGGCGCTGTTCTTGTGGCTACGTGGCGGAGCGCCGACGTCGGCGACGCACGCGGGGCTGGTCATCGGTATTGCCGCCGGGGCCGCTGGCGCGACGATTGTTGCGTTGCATTGTCCGGTGGACAATATCATCCATATCACGCTGTGGCACGGGCTGTCGGTCGTGGTGTCGGGGATTGTCGGCCGGTTGCTGTTGCCCCCGCTTTTGCGCTGGTAAGGCCCCCGATCAACTTCTCGCTGGACAGAGTCTCTTCGCTGTATTATAGTAATAATACACAAGGGAGTTTGTACGATGCGAAAATTGACATGGGCCATGCTGCCTCTCGCTGCGGTCGCTTTGGCCGGATGTAATGTTGACGGTTTTGAATCGTCTGACAAAAAATCCGATGCAGGGCCTTCGGCAAGCAAAAATTATGCGCTTGAAGGCTTTTCCGGCGTTTCGCTGGCGACAGGCGATGATGTGACCATTCGCCGCGGCGATGTTTTTTCGGTTTCGGCAACCGGTCCGCAAAATTACCTCGATACTCTGGAAATTGATGTCGACGGTACGATGCTGAAAATTCATGCCAAACGTGGCAGCTGGAATTTCGGCCGCCACGAACCCGCGAAGATTTCGGTGACGATGCCGCTTTTGAGTGCGGTCAGACTTTCCGGGTCGGGCGATATTGATGCCGACATGGCCGAAGGCGACGATGTGAAGGCTTCGCTCAGCGGATCGGGAGATCTGAAAATCAGCACGGTAAAGGCCAAGAATCTGGAGCTTAATATCGCGGGGTCGGGTCAGTTGAATGTGACTGGCGGCGATGCGGCGACGGGTGATTATAGCATAGCCGGATCCGGCGACATTGATGCCGAAGGCGTGAAGGTCGGCGATCTGGATGTCTCGGTGACCGGATCGGGTGACGTCGATGCCCATGCCAGCGGCAAAGCCTCTCTCCGCGTCATGGGGTCGGGCGATGTTTCGGTGCGGGGCGGAGCAACATGCACGTCGCGCAAAATGGGATCGGGCGACGTCACCTGTAGTTAACAAGCTGATGCTATAGCGCGGTCTGATGTAATGGATTAGGACCGCGCCATGAAACTGTTTACCCGATCTGTTCCGTTGTTGCTGGCGGTCCTGCTGACCAGCAGTCCTGCCGCCGCAAACGAGAAAAGCTATGGTCTGACCAGCTTTGACCGGATCATGGTGCAGGCGGACTATATCGTCGAAGTGACGACCCGTTCGCCGGTCAGCGCGGTGGCGATTGGCTCTGCCGAAGCGCTGGATCGCGTCGTGGTCGATTCCGACAATGGAACGCTGACGATCCGAAGCCAGCAATTTGCCGGGGATGACAGGCGCGAAAAACCGCTCGGTCCGGTGACGATCCGTGTCAACGCCACCCTGCTCAGCGAAGCGGCTGTGGCGGGTGCTGGCTCGCTGTCAATCGACCGTATGCGGGGCGCCAAGGTGGCGCTTGGCCTGCATGGGCCGGGGCGGTTGACCGTGGGTGACATTAGCGCCGACCGGTTGAGCGTTGCGATGATCGGCAATGGCACAATGACGCTGGGCGGCACCGCAAAACGCGGACAGATGATCCTGTCGGGCGCGGGCAGCCTCGATGCAGGGAAGCTGGTGGTGTCCGACCTCACGACCGATAGCGAGGGATCGGGCGACCATGTTTTCAATGCGACGAAAACGGCGGCTGTGACCACGCGCGGACTGGGCAAAACGGTGGTGCTGGGCAAGCCGAGTTGCACTGTGCGCAATGTCGGTAGCGGCTCGGTGATCTGCGGCCGCTAAAGCCTGGCGGCTCTCCGGCTATCGGGTTGAACGGGCAGAGTCAGCCCAAGCCATCAATCTTTTTGGACTGGCGCACGATCATACCGGGGAACCAGCGCGCCATGCGGGCCAGTCGCTTGGCCATTTTGCCGACGGTGACATGCACTTTGTCGCCATGCACGGCCTCCCACGCTGCTTCGGCGACGCGTTCGACAGGCACGATTTCAAAACCGCTGGCGGCCAATCGGTTGCGCGCGGGTTCGTTGCTGTCGGCGCTGACCTGATCGAGCAGAGGCGTGTCGATAAAGCCGGGCATGAGCGAGCGCACCTTGATGCCATATTTGGCAAATTCGATCTCCAACCCCTCGGTCAGCCCGCGCACCGCGAATTTGGTAGCGGAGTAAATCGCAAGGCCCGCGACGCCATAAAAGCCAGACGCCGATCCGGTGTTGAGGATCGTCGACGCCGGCGTCGCACGGAGCATCGGCAGCGCGGCATAAATGCCGTTGACGACACCGCCGAAGTTGATTGCGATCAGCCGGTCGGCTTCGGCAGGTGACATGTCGGCAAATTGTCCGCCGGTGCCGATGCCGGCATTGTTGAACAGCACATCGAGCCGCCCGCCGCTCTTTTCGGCGAAAGCGTCAAGCGCGCCCTTCCACTGGTCGCGGTCGCGCACGTCCATGACATGGGTTGAGCTTTGTCCAGCGGGGAGCAGGGCCGCGCTTTCGTCGAGCCCCTGTTTGTTGACATCGGCGAGCCCGACAAACCAGCCTTGGCCGGCGAAATGACGGGCCACCGCGCGGCCGATACCCGATCCGCCGCCGGTGATGAAAATTGCTTTGGCCGTCATGTCCTGCTCCCTATATTTGCTTTGTCGCGAGATCAGGCGAAGTTGACGTAAACGTCAAGCATCAATCAACACTTGGCAAGTCGGGGGGCGGCTGGTTAGGACGGGGCATGACATTATTGCGCCCCCTGATCCTCCTCAGTTCCTTGTGTTTTTCCATTGCTTTGGCCCCTTTGGCCCGGGCCGATGTGGTTATCAGTTTTTATAGCCACGATATGGGCGAACAATTTCCGCATGGCTTTGTGACAATGAAAGGCACGATCAACGCGACCGGCCAAACCGTCAACCATGCCTATGGCTTTACGGCCAAATCGGTCTCTCCAGCCATATTGTTCGGGTCAGTCAAAGGCCATGTGAAGGAGCCCGAGCCCAGCTATATTGCCAAGAGTGACCGGCAATTCTCCGTAACCGTCAAAGATGCGGTCTATGCCCGCGTGATGGCGAAGGTGGTTTTCTGGCGCGACCGCCCGCAACCAAGCTATAATCTCGGCAAACGCAACTGCGTTCATTTCATCATGGACATGGCCGAGGCGGTGGGGCTGAAGGTCAATCACAAGAGCAAATATTTCAAAAAGCCCAAGAGCTTTTTGCACGAAGTTGAAGGGCTTAATCCGGGTTTGAAATAGGGGTGGGGTGATGCTGTTACTTGGACCGATGTTGTTGCTGACGCTGGCTGCGCCTACCGAGACGCCGCTCGCAACGGAAAAAACGGATCTTTCTGAACCGATGATGCCCGCCGGTAACCCGGGCAGTTGGGCAACGAATGACGATTATCCGGCAACGGCGATGCGCGATGAAAGGGAAGGGACTTCCGGATTTCTATTGACGATCGATGCCAATGGTTTGCCAAGTGATTGCAAAATCACGTCGAGCAGCGGCTCTGTTGACCTGGACGAAGCCACCTGTCATCTGCTGCTAGCCCGCGCCCGCTTTACGCCGGGCCGCGACAAAGCCGGACGCCCGACTGGCGGAACCTATTCAAACCGCATCCGCTGGCAAATTCCCGAATCTACGGAGAGCGAAGGCTTTCAGTTGGGAAGTATGGATGGCGTATTTCCGCGTCCACCCCTTCCGACCAGCGAAACAATGGCACTCAGCCAGAAAGACAATTATCCTGCGACCGCCTTGACGCATGGCGATGAAGGCATGGTCGGCATGTCCTTGACCATCTCCGATACAGGCTCGGTGTCGGACTGCTCGATTGTCGTAAGTAGCGATTCAGAAGCTCTTGATCAGGCCAGTTGTGACCTGATGCGAAGCAAGGCGACGTTCAAGCCTGCATTGGATAGCAAGGGCGTGGAGACGGCAGGGACAATCGCTGTTAATTTCAACTGGGTATTGCCGGAAGCGCCTCTCGATGGCGACGAAGCCAAGCTGGCCGATGCGCTCGACGACTTACCTGCGCGTCGTCCGGAATTTCCCATGAAAGAGCCAGGGAAAACCGTTCTGTCGCTAACGGTTACGGCAGATGGCACCATCGCCGACTGTCAATTCGATGGCGAGGGCGCCTTTGTTCCGCCGGACAAGACGATGGGGCCATGTATGATGTTCGGTAAAGAAGCCCGTTTCGCGCCCTTTCTTGACAAGAACGGCAAGCCCGAAGCACGACATTTTATCCTGCGCACGGACCTCAGCGTCGATCCTATCGACACCAAAGCTCCGGTCGGGGGAAACTAGTCCTTAACCCTGCCCCTAGACGGAAGCGACCATCCTCCCTATGTGCATTGGTGTGGAGCGGCATGGGGTCGCGCCCGTTGGATCATTGAGCGCGATTTGAGATTTTTCCTCACTTTGCTGGCCTTATTGACCGGTTTCGCTGGCGCTGATCGCGCTGTGGCGGCACCGGCCACCCCGGTTGCGCTCGGTTCGGTCATGGTTATGGCCGAAGCGGCGGCGCAAGCTGGCGATGCCGACAAGGCGAAACATCCCGCCCAAACCACGCCATCACGGCGTGCGAGCGCGCCGTGCCGCAAGCCGATGACCTCCTCGGCTCCGATCCTGCCCGGCATCCTGACCCGCAGCGACCGCGCCCTCGAATAGATTTATCGCGGGCTTCACCGCCTGCCGAACTTCAGTCTTGGCCGCCCCTGCGTGGCCCTGCGGCGCTTTGCCGCACCCCTAATGAAAATCACAGGAATTCTGCCATGTTTGCTGGCCTTGCTAAAACTATATTCGGTTCGTCTAACGACCGCTATGTCACCTCGATCCGCAAGATCGTCGAAAAGATCAACGCATTCGAACCGGCTATCGAGGCGCTCGATGATGCGGCGCTAAAGGCCCAGACGCCGAAATTTAGGGAGCGGTTGGCGGGCGGCGAAACGCTCGACGATCTTTTGCCCGAAGCCTTTGCTACCGTGCGCGAAGCGGCCAAGCGCACGCTCGGCCAGCGCCATTATGATGTGCAGATGGTCGGCGGCATTGTCCTGCATCGCGGCGAGATTGCCGAGATGGCAACGGGCGAAGGTAAGACGCTGGTGGCGACGCTGCCCGTCTATCTCAATGCGCTGGAAAGCAAGGGCGTCCATGTTGTCACCGTCAACGACTATCTGGCGGCGCGCGACTGCGAATGGATGGGTGAGGTCTATCGCTTTCTGGGCCTGACGACCGGCGTGATCGTCCCCAACCTCAGCGAGACAGAGCGGCGCGCGGCCTATGATGCCGATATCACCTATGCGACCAACAACGAGTTGGGGTTTGATTATCTGCGCGACAATATGAAATTTGATCGCGAACAGATGGTCCAGCGCGCCTTTAATTTTGGCGTCGTCGATGAGGTTGATTCCATCCTGATCGACGAAGCCCGCACGCCGCTGATCATTTCGGGGCCGACCGACGACAAGTCGGAAATGTATGTCCGCGTTAATGAGGTGGTGCTGAAGCTCGTCGAAGAAGATTATGAAAAGGATGAGAAAACCAAATCGATCAACCTGACCGAAGAAGGCACCGAGCATGTCGAGCGTCTGCTCGAAGACGCCGGGCTGCTTCAGGGCAGCAATCTTTACGATATCGAAAACACGCAGGTCGTCCATCACGTCAATCAGGCGTTGAAGGCAATCATCATGTTCCGCATCGATACCGATTATATCGTCAAGGACGACAAGGTCGTGATCATCGATGAGTTCACCGGACGCATGATGGACGGTCGGCGCTGGTCCGACGGCCTGCATCAGGCGGTCGAGGCCAAGGAAGGCGTGAAGATCGAGCCGGAGAACCAGACACTGGCATCGATCACCTTTCAGAATTATTTCCGCATGTATCCCAAATTGTCGGGGATGACCGGCACCGCCGCGACCGAGGCCGCGGAATTTTTCGAAATCTATAAAATGAATGTCGTCTCGATCCCGACCAACCGGCCGATTGCCCGGCTGGACGAGGAAGACGAGTTTTACAAGAATATCACCGATAAATTTGGCGCCATCGCCCGCACGATCCGCGAGGCCAGCGAAAAAGGTCAGCCGGTTCTGGTCGGTACCGTGTCGATTGAAAAGTCCGAATTGCTATCGTCCTTTCTTGAGAAAGAGGGCGTCGCACACAGCGTTCTCAACGCGCGCTTCCATGAAAGCGAGGCGCATATCGTCGCGCAGGCGGGCCGCCCCGGTGCGGTGACCATTGCGACCAATATGGCGGGTCGCGGCACCGACATCAAATTGGGTGGCAACGAAGAATTCCGGTTTGAAGAAGAGTTGAAAGACCTTCCCGAAGGTCCAGAACGCGACGCGGCCGAAGCGCGTATTCGTGAAGAAGTGCTGGCCGAACGCGAAGCGGTGAAGGCCGCCGGCGGGCTGTTCGTGCTCGCCACCGAACGCCACGAAAGCCGCCGTATCGATAATCAGTTGCGCGGTCGTTCGGGACGTCAGGGCGATCCGGGGCGGAGCAAATTCTACCTCTGCCTTGACGATGACCTGCTGCGTATCTTTGGCCCCGAGACGCTGTTTTCCAAGATGATGAACAAGAATCTGGAGGATGGTGAGGCCATCGGGTCAAAATGGCTGTCGAAAGCAATCGAGACCGCGCAGAAGAAGGTCGAAGCGCGCAACTATGACATCCGCAAACAGGTCGTCGAATATGATGATGTGATGAACGACCAACGCAAGGTCATCTATGAACAGCGCGGTGACATTATCGACAGCGAAACCGTCGACGATGTGATGACCGATATGCGCGCCGAAACCGTCAACGCGATCATCGCCGATTGCTGCCCGCCGGGCAGCTATCCCGAACAATGGGATATCGAAGGGATGAAGGCGCGTGTCGACGATGTGCTGGACCTCAATCCGCCGATCGACGACTGGGTCGAAGAAGATGCCGTCGACCCCGAGATGTTCGAGCAGCGGATTCAGGATCTGGCCGATGCGACCGCAGCCAAAAAGGCCGCCGAGGTTGATGTGGAGACTTGGCACAGCATCGAAAAATCGGTGCTGCTCCAGACGCTCGACCATCAATGGAAAGAGCATTTGTCGACGCTCGATGCGCTGCGTCAGGTCGTGTTCCTGCGCGCCTATGCCCAGAAACAGCCGATCAATGAATATAAGACGGAGGCTTTTGCCCTGTTCGAGCGCATGTTGACGACGATCCGCGAAAATGTGACGCGGACCATCGCGCGGATCGAGCTTCGGATGGAAGAGCCCGAGCCGATGCCGCTGCCCGACCTGCCCGATTTCCTGACCACCCACATCGACCCCTTTACCGGCGAGGATAATAGCGCCGATATTGATGCTGGGTCGCTGGGCGTCATTGCGAACACCTTGCCGCCGATGCAGCGTGCCAAAGCAGGTGAGGGCGAAGCCGCGGGCGAGAATCCCTATGCCGATCGGGATATCAGCCGCAACGCGACCTGCCCGTGCGGGTCGGGACGCAAATATAAGCATTGCCACGGCGTGCTGTAGCCAAGCGGTCGCAAGGGCCACGCCTTGCGTTCACGCGGGCGCTGGCCTAGCATTGCATCATAAAGGATTTGCCGACCATGTAGTCGGCAGGACTTCGCGCAGAAAGGAATGGCGGGAGTCATGCGATGCCGCATGGCCGTGAGACTGACTTGGCCTCGGAAAGGGTAGCGATATATCCAACTTCGACGAAATGTTGACCGACCAAGGGGCCGTGCGCACTCCCTATAGCGACTATTGCCAGTGGTTTGACGGCGAGCAGGCCGGGCGCATCCAGCGCAAATCCGAACAGGCTGAAGCCTTTTTCCGCACCACCGGTATTACCTTTAATGTTTATGGCGCCGATGGCGGCGACGAGCGGCTGATCCCCTTTGACGTCGTCCCGCGGATTATTTCAGCGGCCGAATGGCGGCGGCTGTCGCGCGGCATCGAACAGCGGGTGCGTGCGCTCAACGCCTTCATTTATGATATTTACCACCGGCAAGAGATATTGCGCGCCGGTCGTGTGCCGGTCGAACTCATCGCGCGCAACGAAGCTTTTCTGCCGCAGATGATCGGGCTCGACCCGCCGGGCGGCATCTATACCCACATCAGCGGGACCGACATCGTCCGCACAGGCCCCGACGAATTTTATGTGCTCGAGGATAATGCGCGGACCCCGTCGGGCGTGTCCTATATGCTCGAAAATCGCGAGACGATGCTGCAGATGTTTCCCGAGCTTTTCTCGCGCATCGCGGTGCGTGAGGTGAGTGACTATCCGATCAACCTGCTACGCTCTTTGAGCGCTTGCGCGCCGCCCGCTTGTAGTCGCCATCCGCGCGTGGCGGTGCTGACCCCGGGCATTCACAACAGCGCCTATTTTGAACATAGCTTTCTTGCCGACCAAATGGGCGGCGAACTGGTCGAAGGCCATGATCTGCGCGTTGTCAATGGCCGCATCGCGATGCGCACCACACAGGGTTATGAACCGATCGACGTCCTGTATCGCCGTGTCGATGATGACTTCCTCGACCCGTTGAACTTTCGACCGGATTCGGTGCTGGGGGTGCCTGGTATTTGGGACGTGTACCGTGCAGGCGGGATTACCATTGCCAATGCGCCGGGGACCGGCATCGCAGACGACAAGGCGCTGTACAGCTATATGCCCGACATCATCCAGTTTTACACCGGCGAGGCAGCGTTGTTGCCCAATGTGCCGACCTGGCGTTGCTCAGAGCCTGACCATTTGAAGGAGGTTCTTGACCGTCTTCCCGAACTGGTCGTCAAGGAAGTGCATGGTTCTGGCGGCTATGGCATGTTGGTCGGACCGACATCGAGCAAGCGCGAGATCGAGGCTTTCCGCGCCAAGTTGGAGGCCAATCCGGGCAATTATATCGCCCAGCCGACGCTGGCGCTGTCGAGTGTGCCGATTTTCACCAAAAAGGGCCTCGCCCCGCGCCATGTCGACTTGCGGCCCTTTGTCCTGATGTCGCCGGACGGCGTCACCATCACGCCTGGCGGCCTGACGCGGGTCGCGATGACCAAGGGGTCGCTGGTGGTGAACAGCAGTCAGGGAGGCGGCACCAAAGATACCTGGGTGCTGGAAGACTGATGCTGGGAAAAACCGCCGGTGGCCTGTTCTGGATGGCGCGTTATCTGGAACGCAGCGAAAATCATGCGCGACTGATCGAAGCCGGGTTCCGTATCGCGCTGACACGATCAAAGACGGCTGAGTCCGAGTGGAATTCGGTACTGAAAGCGGCGGGGTCGGATGTCGCCTATCAGGCGCATTATGACCATTATAAAGCGGCGAGCGTGATCGATTTTCTGCTCCGCGACATGAGCAATCCGTCGAGCATCTTGTCCAACGTCAAACTGGCACGCGACAATGCGCGAACCGTGCGCACCGCACTGACCCGCGAAGTGTGGGAGACCGTCAACAGCAGCTGGATGACCTTGTCGGCGCTCCTCAAACAACCGGTCAGCGATTCGGACTTGCCCGACGTGTTGAGCACAATCCGTCGTCAAAGTGCGCAAATGCGCGGTGCGTTGACAGGCACAATGTTGCGCAACGATGGCTATAATTTCGCGCGGATTGGCACATTCCTTGAACGGAGCGACAACACCGCGCGCATCCTCGACGTCAAATATTTCCTGCTGTTACCCTCGGTTGCGCATATCGGCTCGACGATCGACAATGTGCAGTGGGAAACGATATTGCGATCAGTGTCGGCGCATCGGGCCTATCGCTGGCTTTATGGCACCGAAATCAGTGCGATCAAGATCGCCGAGTTCCTGATCCTTGAGCGTCAATTGCCACGCAGCCTCTCCTTTTGTTGTGGCAAGATGCAGGAAAATTTGGACCATATTCAACGCGGATATGGCGAAGAAAGTGAATCGGGACGACAGGCGCAGCAGATTTGCCAGAAAAGGCTGTCAGGCAATATCTCTGAAATTTTTGAGACTGGTCTGCACGAATTTCTAACCGATTTCCTTGCCGCCAATACCGCGCTCGCGCGCCAGATAGAAACGGATTACCGGTTCCTCGAATGACTATGCACCTCTCTGTCGATCACCTCACCCGTTATCAGTATGACGTGCCGCTAAACTATGCACTGCAACAGTTGCGCGCGACGCCAAAGAGCCGTCCGGGGCAACAGGTTCTCAACTGGACGGTCAGCGTCGAGGGGGGCACGAAGCAGCTTCATTATGTTGATCACCACAGCAATGACGTCGATCTGATTTCGGTTGATCCGGGCTCGCAGGATCTGGTCATTCGCAGTCAGGGCGAGGTTGAAGTGACCAGCCAGGACGGGATTGTCGGCCCGCATCGCGGTGCCATGCCTTTATGGATGTTCCTGCGACCGACCGAGCTCACCGAGGTGGGCGCGCAAGTGCAGGCGCTGGTCAATCAATTGGAAACCGACGACGACAACCAGCTGGCACGCGCCCATGCCCTGTCGGCACTGATAACCGAGAAATTGCCCTATCGCATTGGCGTAACAGGCGCTGAAACGACCGCCGAAGAAGCGCTGGGAGCGACGGGCGGCGTGTGTCAGGACCATGCGCATATTTTTATTGCGGCGATGCGACTCTTGGGTCATCCGGCGCGCTATGTTTCGGGTTATCTGATGATGAATGACCGCGAACAGCAGGATGCGACCCACGCCTGGGCCGAAGTGCATTTCGACCATATCGGCTGGGTCGGGTTCGACGTATCGAACGGCTATTCGCCCGACGAACGCTATATTCGCGTGGCGACGGGTCTAGATTATCACGACGCCGCACCGGTGCGCGGGATGCGATATGGTGCAGCGCAAGAAAATTTGGTTGTTCAATTGCAGGTCCAGCAATAAGCGGGACGTGGATATTTTGGGGGACCGGATTTTTCATGACATATTGTGTGGGCATGCGCCTGAACAAAGGACTGGTGTTTATGTCGGATTCGCGCACCAACGCGGGCGTCGACGACATTGCACAGGTCAAGAAAATGCGCAGCTGGACGGTGCCGGGCGAGCGCGTCATCACATTGATGTCGGCGGGGAATCTGGCAACAACACAGGCGGTTACAAGCCTGCTTGATGAGCGAACCAAGGCTCCGGCCGATCGCGATCCCTCGATCCTCGAGGCGCCATCGATGTTTCAGGTCGCGACCATCATTGGCGAAGTGTTGCGCGATATTGTCAAAAAATATCAGCCATCGGGTCCGGTGGCAGAATCGCTGTTCAGCGCCACATTGATCGTCGGCGGACAGATCAAAGGCTCCGAACCGCGGCTGTTTCTGGTCTATCCCGAAGGCAATTTCATCGAATCGGGTGAGGACAATCCCTTTTTCCAGATTGGCGAGACCAAATATGGGCGGCCGATCATTGTCCGGTCCTATGACCCCGCCATGTCGTTCGAGGATGCGGTCAAGCTGCTCTGCGTGTCATTTGATTCAACGATCCGCGCAAATGCCGGCGTCGATCTACCGATCGACCTCAAAATCCATGAGCGCGGAAATTTCGATACGGTGCTGGAACGACGGTTCGAACGCGGCGATGCCTATTTCCAGAGCGTGGCCGACGGTTGGGCCGAGGCGTTGGGGAATGCGCTTGCCGAATTGCCCGACTTTCAACTTTAGTCTGGCTCCCCCTTGGGGGGGCGTTGCGGACTGATGCGGCGATGCTGTGACCCGCCACAAGGGGGAAGGGTCGTTCGTTACTTTTAACGGTTCATCCGTCCTTCGACCAAGCCATCGACGAGGCTGGGGTCGGCCAGCGTCGATGTGTCACCCAGCGAGCCAAACTCATTTTCGGCGATTTTGCGCAAGATGCGGCGCATGATCTTGCCGCTGCGCGTTTTGGGTAGCGCGGGGGTGAAGTGGATATGGTCGGGGCTGGCGATCGGCCCGATTTCGGTGCGAATTTGCTGGCGCAGCTCGGTGGCGAGCGCATCGCTCGGTTCGATACCGGCGTTCAATGTGACATAGCAATAAATGCCCTGACCCTTGATATCGTGGGGGAAGCCGACGACGGCGGCCTCGGCCACCAAATCGTGTAGCACCAGTGCGCTTTCGACCTCGGCGGTGCCCATGCGGTGGCCAGAGACGTTGATGACATCGTCAACGCGGCCTGTAATCCGCCAATAGCCCTCATCATCGCGGCGGCAGCCGTCGCCAGTGAAATATTTGCCCTTATAGGTGGAGAAATAGGTTTGGGCGAAGCGGTCATGGTCGCCGTAAAGCGTCCGGGCTTGCCCCGGCCAGCTGTGGGTGAGGCACAAATTGCCCTCTGCTGCGCCACCGCTTTGTTCATCGACGAGCACCTCGCCTTCGCCGTCAACCAGTTGCGGACGAACGCCGAAGAAGGGTCGGCCGGCGCTTCCCGGCTGCATCGGGTGCGCTCCGGGCAGGGTGGTGATCATGATGCCGCCGGTTTCGGTCTGCCACCAAGTGTCGATGACAGGCAGACGACCCTTGCCCACCAGATCGTGATACCAGCGCCATGCTTCTGGATTAATCGGTTCGCCGACGCTGCCGATCAGGCGCAGCGAGCCAAGGTCGTGCCGCGTCACATAATCATCGCCTTCGCGCATCAGGGCGCGGATCGCGGTCGGTGCGGTGTAGAAAATATTGACCTTATATTTGTCGATGACACGCCAGAAACGGTCGTGATTGGGGAAGTTCGGGATGCCTTCGAACATCAGGCTGGTCGCGCCATTCATCAACGGACCATAAACGACATAGCTGTGTCCGGTGACCCAGCCGATGTCGGCGCTGCACCAGAAAACCTCTCCGGCGCGATAGTCGAAGCCATAATAGAAGGTGGCGGCGGTCCATACTGCATAGCCGCCGGTGGTGTGGAGAACGCCCTTGGGTTTGCCGGTCGATCCCGAGGTGTAGAGGATGAACAGCGGATCCTCGGCACCCATCGGCTCGCACGGGCAGTCCGACCCGACATCTGCCGACATGGCATCATACCAATGGTCGCGCCCTTCGGTCATTTCGACATCGCCGCCGGTATGCGAGATGACGAGCACCGCCTTGACCGACACTTTCTGAAGCGCTGTATCGACATTGGCTTTGAGCGGGATAGTCTTGCCGCCGCGCAAGCCTTCATCGGCGCAGATGACCCAGTCGCTGGCGCAATCCTCGATACGCCCTGCAATAGCCTCAGGCGAAAATCCGCCAAAGATGACGCTGTGGACAGCTCCGATGCGCGCGCAGGCCAGCATCGCGATCGCGCCTTCGGGAACCATCGGCATATAGATGGTGACGCGGTCTCCCTTTTGGACGCCCATTTTCTTGAGCGTATTGGCCATGCGGATGACGTCTGCGAGCAGTGAGGCGTAGCTGATGGTGCGCGACGGTGCATCGGGGCTGTCGGGTTCAAAGATGATAGCGGTCCGCTCGCCATGACCCGCGGCGACGTGCCGGTCGAGCGCATTGTGGCACAAGTTCAGCTGGCCATCCTCATACCATTTGATCGATACCGGATCGAACGACCAGTTGGCGATGCGGGTCGGCGGCGTGATCCAGTCGATGCGTTTCGCCTGCTCGGCCCAAAAGGCATCGGGGTCTGTGATGCTTTCGGCATAGAGCCGGTCATAGTCGGCGGCGGTGCAATGCGTGTCCGCCGCCGCCACAGGAACCGGAACAAAGGGTTCGGAAGGGTGGGCAGCTGGGTCAGACACGGGAGGTTCTCCTGATTGCGGTTTGTCTTTTGATTGTGGTGCGATAATCGCCCGACAGCAAGGTGCAAAGACCGGTGTGACCGGTGTGACCGGTGTGAAAGGAATTTACATGGCCGATTTGGGCAAAGAACTGGCGCAATTGCTCGATTCACTGGGGGTGAAGCGGAGCGACTGGACCGGTGGCGACAGGGTGTCGAACAGCCCGATAAGCGGCGAAGAGATTGCGCGCACACACAATAGCGATGCTGCCGCTATCAACCAATGCCTGTCCCGCGCGCAGGCGGCGTTTGCCGAATGGCGGCAGGTTCCCGGACCCCAACGCGGCGAGCTGGTGCGGCTATGGGGCGAGGAATTGCGCGCTGCCAAGGATGATCTGGCGCGGCTGGTGACAATAGAGGCCGGTAAAATCCCGTCCGAAGGCGCGGGCGAAGTGCAGGAAATGATCGACATTTGCGACTTTGCCGTCGGGTTGTCGCGTCAGCTTTACGGACTGACGATTGCGACCGAACGGCCGGGGCACCGGATGATGGAAAGCTGGCACCCGCTGGGCGTCATCGGGGTGATTTCGGCGTTCAACTTTCCGGTGGCGGTGTGGGCGTGGAATGCCGCACTGGCGCTGGTATGCGGCAATGCGGTGGTGTGGAAACCATCGGAAAAGACGCCGCTGACGGCAATCGCTGTGCAAGCGGTGTTTGCGCGTGCGGTGGCGCGGTTTGGCGCCGCGCCCGCCGGATTGTCGCAGACGCTGATCGGGGACCGCGCGGTCGGCGAGGCGCTGGTCGATGATACCCGTGTGGCGCTGGTTTCGGCGACCGGATCGACGCGCATGGGTCGCGCCGTGGCGCCGCGACTGGCATCACGCTTTGCCCGCGCGATATTGGAACTGGGCGGCAATAATGGTGCGATTGTCTGCCCGTCCGCCGATCAGGATCTGGCGTTGCGCGCTGTCGCCTTTGGCGCGATGGGAACGGCGGGACAACGGTGCACCTCGACGCGCCGTCTGTTCGTTCATAGCGACATTTACGACGCCTTTGTGCCGCGCCTGAAGGCGGCCTTTGCCAGCGTGTCGGTGGGCAACCCGTTGACCAGTGACGCTCTGGTCGGGCCGTTGATCGACGGTGCGGCGTTCGATGCGATGCAGGCTGCGCTGAAGGTGGCCGCGATGGAAGGCGGGCATGTGCAGGGCGGCGAGCGGGTGACGGGCGACGGCATTGGTGAGGGGGCCTATTATGTGCGCCCGGCGCTGGTCGAAATGCCGACGCAAGTGGGGCCGGTGTTGCAGGAGACGTTTGCGCCGATTCTCTATGTCATGCGCTACACCGATTTCGACGCCGCCATTGCAGAGCATAATGCGGTTGCTGCGGGTCTGTCGTCGGCGATCTTTACCCGCGACCTGCGCGAGGCGGAGCGCTTTCTGGCCGTCAATGGATCCGACTGCGGGATCAGCAACGTCAATATCGGCACATCGGGGGCTGAAATCGGCGGAGCGTTTGGCGGTGAAAAGGAAACCGGCGGCGGGCGCGAGTCAGGCTCCGATGCATGGAAAGCCTATATGCGCCGCGCGACCAATACGATCAATTATTCGGATGCCCTGCCGCTGGCACAGGGGGTGTCGTTCGAGATTGGTTAGGGCGCCCGCCAGCCATAGCCTTCATCCAGCACCACAATCTGTCCCGCTGTGCCCACAGGTTCTACCGCGCCGTCGGTCAGGAAGGCGACCATCACGGCATCGCCCACATCGACATGCGCTAGCGTTCGGGCGCCATCGGGGGTCTGTGCGACAATGACCCCGCCTTTGGGCGCGCCATCGCGGGCATAGAAGATGGTATAGGTTTCGATTGTCGCGGGACCGCTATAATCCTGCACCAGATCCGGCACGGAATCGCGCAGCGCGTCGGCTTCGGCCTGATAGTCGAAATCTTGCGGAAAACTGGCGGCGGCAATTGGCTCGCTCCCCAGGACGATGCAATGATTGTCGGTGGCATAGCCGCCATTCGCGAACAAAAAACCAAAGCGTCCGGAAAAACGCAGCCGGTCGACCATAGAGACGACGGCATGGCTCATATAATTGGCGATCGGTCCGCCGCCAAAGGTTAGCCCGCCAAAGACGGTCGCGGGCTTGTCGACCGGCCAGCCCAGCGTGCGCCGCGCCATTTTTGGAACGCAGGGGAAGCAGCTGTATAGCTCGACCAGATCAAGGTCATCGACTGTCAGGGCGTTGAGGTTCAGCGTTTGTTGGATGCTGGTGTCCATGCTGACGCTGCGGTCAAAGCGGTCGCGGGCGAGGATGCTCGCGGGTTCCTTGGCCGCCGCGCCCATGCCGACATAGATCATCCGCGATTCGGCCACTCCGCGCCGCCGCGCCTCGGCCAGACTGGCGATAATGAAGCCCGCGCCCTGATTGACCGAGCTGTTGGCGACCATCAGCTTGTTATAGGGAAAGGCAATGGCGCGGTTGCGCGGGGAGACCGTCAATATGTCCTTGGGGCTACTGGGACGTCGTATCCACGCCCCGTCATTGGCGGCGGCGACTTCGGAAAATTGCGTCCAGATGGCGGCGCTTTCATCCTGCGCCTCGGTCAGGCTCTGCCCATAGGCGGCGCGACCGGCATTTTCGTATAGCGGATAAATGTCGACCGGCGCCGATAGGCCATGTTGCTTTGCATAGCTGGGGTCGCGGCGCTGTGACACGGCGCGCACTGCGTTATAGCTCTTGTCTTCGCCTGACGCTTGGCGCGCGGCGCGGCCCGCCGCCGTGCGCAGCGCTTCGCCGCCGACCACGGCTGCGAGGCTTATCTCGCCCGCGCCGATGCGGTTCGCAGCTTCGTTGAGCAGGCGGATCGGGGTGTCGCCATGCGGTGCTTCGGACTGGTAATTGACCGATGGACTGGCCCCGATGGCGGCGGCGAGCGGCGCGCATAAATTGCCGAGCGCGCGAAAACTGATCTGGTCGACGATGGCGAGGCTGTCGAGTTCGGTCAGGAGTGGCGTGCCGACGTCGGCCTCTGCAATGAACAGTGCCTCGACCATCAACCCCAGCGAATTGAGGCCTTTGTCCGGATCGTCGGGGCGATCGTTCAACTGTCCGACGCCGATGATAACGGGGACGCGTTCGGGATCTGTCATCGCCATGACTCAGCGTGCCTTCCACACCGGGCTGCGCTTTTCGGCGAAGGCGCGCGGGCCTTCGCGCGCGTCCTCCGATTGCATCAACTGGGTGCGTTCGCGGGTGTTTGCGGCCCAGAAAGTCGCATCGCTGGCGATGGTGCCATCCTCTATCCCCAGTGCCACACGTTTGGATGTCTGCACCGACAGCGGCGCATTGGCCGCGATTTTTTCGGCCAGCGCAAAGGCGGTGTCGAGCAACTGGTCGAGCGGAACCACTGCATTGACTAGTCCCATCTCCGCCGCGCGCTGGGCTGTAAACATTTCGCCGGTCAGCATATATTCCATCGCCAGTTTGCGCGGCAATTGCTGGACAAGACGGAACGCACCGCCTGCTGCGGCGAACAGGCCGACCTTAACCTCTGGCAGGCCAAAGCGGGCGTGATCGGCGGCGACGATCAGGTCGCTCATCAAAGCAATCTCGCATCCTCCGCCCAGGGCAAAGCCGTTGACCGCCGCGATAATCGGTTTTGAAATCGGATGTTGGACCATCCCGCCAAAGCCCCATGCCTGTTGCGTCTTATCGGCGGGCGCGAGCAATTCGCCACGCGACAGCGCCACCAGATCAGCCCCCGCGCAAAAGCTTTTGTCACCCGCACCGGTGATAATCACCACGCGAATTTCGGGGTCGCTCTCGGCCTCCTCCAGCGCGGTGCCCAGCCCCACATGCAGCGCGGCATTGACCGCATTGCGCGCTTCGGGCCGGTTCAGCGTGACGAGCAGGATATGCCCGCGTCGTTCGGTCAGCACGGCGGGCGCGGCGGTTTCGGACATGCATATTCTCCTGAAGACGACCCGCTATTTGCGGTCACACTATCACCGCATCCGCTATCGAACGAAGTTGACGTCCACGTCAACCGGCTTAGGTGAGGAAGGGAAAAGGGGAACGCCCATGGCGAACCAGCATATGCCGCCGCAGCGGACCATTGATGCCGATTAAGAAGTTGCCTTGCTCGACGCGATCCAGAAATGGGTCGACAAAGAAGTGCGCCCGGTCGTCCAAAAATATGACCATGACGATGTCTGGCCCGAAGAGATCGTCCATCAGATGGCCGAGATGGGGTTGTTCGGTGCGACCATTGGTCAGGATTATGGCGGGCTGGGGCTGCCGGCGGTCACTTATGCCAAGATTGTCGCGCTGATTTCTTCGCACTGGGTGGCGATTACCGGCATTCTCAATTCGCACCTGATTATGGCGAGCGCGGTCGAGCGATTTGGCACGGCGGCACAGCGCGACCATTGGCTGCCGCAATTCGCCAACGGCGCCATTCGCGGCGGGCTGGCGCTGACCGAGCCCAATGCCGGAACCGATTTGCAGGCGATCCGCACCACCGCCGCGCGTGACGGTGACGATTATGTCATCAATGGCACCAAAACCTGGATTTCGAACGGTTTGAACGGCAGTTGCTTTGCACTGCTGGTCAAAACCGATGCCAAAGCCGATCCGCGTTATACGGGCATGAGCCTCATGATCGCGCCCAAGGGCGAGGGGTTTACCACCGGCAAGAAGTTCAAGAAACTGGGCTATAATGCCATCGACACAGCCGAGCTGATTTTCGACAATTATCGAATTCCCGCCGACCATCTGATCGGTGAGGTCGAAGGGCAGGGGTTCTTTCAGGCGACCGGCGGGCTGGAACTTGGGCGGATCAATGTTGCGGCGCGCGGGGTTGGAGTCGCCGAGGGCGCGCTGAGGCTGGCGACCGAATATGCGCAAGTGCGCGAAACCATGGGCAAGCCGATTGCCGAGCATCAGGCGATCCAACTGAAGATCGGCGACATGGTGACACGCGCGCGCGCCGCGGGCTTTTGACCTTTGATGCCGCCGCTGCCTATGATCGCGGCGACCGCTGCGATCTGGAAGCCGGAATGGCCAAATATTTCGCATCAGAAGCAGCGGTGAGCAACAGCCAAGAAGCGATGCGGATTTTTGGCGGTTATGGCTATTCGAAGGAATATGACGTCGAACGGCTATACCGCGACGCCATTTTCCTGTGCATCGCCGAAGGCACCAACGAGATGCAACGGATCATCATTTCAAAGCAGTGGGTGAAGGCTCACCTGGCCTAAGCAGGCCGTCAGTGCTTCAGCTGATCGACTGACCGGTCTTGGCCCAATCGGCGAGGAAGCCTTCGATGCCCTTGTCGGTCAATATATGCTTGAACAATCCCTTAATGACGGCGGGCGGCGCGGTCATCACATCTGCGCCGATCTTGGCGGCTTCCAGCACATGCATCCCGTGGCGGACGCTGGCGACGAGGATTTCGGTGCGATAGGCGTAATTGTCATAGATGAGCCGGATGTCGGCGATTAGCTGCATCCCGTCAAACCCATTGTCGTCATGACGCCCGACGAAGGGCGAAACAAATGTCGCGCCGGCCTTGGCCGCGAGCAGCGCCTGGTTCGCCGAGAAGCAGAGCGTGACATTGACCATCGTGCCCTCGCCGGTCAGCGCCTTGCAGGTTTTCAGGCCGTCGATGGTCAGTGGCACCTTGATGCAGACATTGTCGGCGATCTTGCGGAGGACTTCGGCCTCTTTCATCATCGTTGCGTGGTCGAGCGCGACGACTTCGGCCGACACAGGCCCATCGGTCAGCGCGCAGATTTCTTTGGTGACTTCCATGAAATCACGACCCGACTTGGCGATCAGCGACGGGTTGGTGGTGACGCCATCGAGCAGGCCGGTCGCGGCCAATTCCTTGATGTCGGCGATTTCGGCGGTGTCGGCAAAGAATTTCATGGTGGGGTGCGTTCCTTCATTAGGGCGATTCGGGTGCTCCTGACCGCCTTAGAACAATGATAGGAAAAACTACACTATCGGGCCTTGCTTCGTCGTCATGACGGCGTCAGAAACCGCTGGCGTTCCGTATTTGTTCTGAATATAGAAGCCGCATGGCCAAAGCAAAACGTCAATATGTCTGTCAGAATTGCGGGACTGTCGCCTATCGCTGGCAGGGGCAGTGCGACGATTGTGCCGAATGGAACACTTTGGTCGAAGAGGCCGCAGAAACGGTGTTTTCGGCCAAACATAATCTGCGCGCGGGCGGACGGAAAATTGCGTTGGAGACGCTCGATTCCGATGTTCCGCTGCCCGACCGCATGGCGTGCGGCATCGCCGAATTTGATCGCGCGCTGGGTGGCGGCTTTGTGGCGGGGTCGGCGACACTGATCGGCGGCGATCCGGGGATCGGCAAATCGACCTTGCTGTTACAAGCGGCGGGGCGGCTGGCGCTGTCGGGCAAGTCGGTCGTCTATATCAGCGGCGAAGAAGCGGCGGCGCAGGTGCGGCTTCGCGCGCAACGGCTGGGTCTGGGCGCGGCCAAAGTGTTACTCGCCAGCGCGACATCGGTGCGCGACATATTGGCGACGCTCGACGGTGCGGCGACGCCTGACTTTCTGGTCATCGATTCGATCCAGACGATGCACAGCGACCTGATCGAGGGCGCGCCGGGGACGGTGAGTCAGGTGCGAGCCAGCGCGCAAGAGCTTATCCGCTTTGCCAAGGACAGCCATTGTGCGCTGGTGCTGGTCGGCCATGTGACCAAAGATGGCAGCATCGCGGGGCCGCGTGTGCTGGAGCATATGGTCGATACGGTGCTGGCGTTTGAGGGCGAGCGCAGTCATCAGTATCGCATTTTGCGCGCGGTCAAGAACCGTTTTGGCGGCACCGATGAAATCGGCGTCTTCTCGATGGAAGAAAGCGGGCTGAGCGAGGTGGCTAACCCGTCGAGTCTGTTTTTGACCAACCGCAGCCGCGATGTGCCGGGCGCGGTGGTGTTTCCGGCGCTGGAAGGCACGCGACCGGTGCTGGTCGAAGTGCAAGCGTTGACGGTGCGATTGGCGAGCGGGGCGACACCGCGCCGTGCGGTTGTCGGATGGGACAGCGGACGGCTGGCGATGATCTTGGCGGTGCTGGAGGCGCGATGCGGCCTGTCGATGACGTCGGCTGAGGTGTATCTGAATATTGCCGGTGGCTATCGGCTGACCGACCCCGCTGCCGATCTGGCGGTGGCGGCGGCGCTGGTGTCGGCTTTTACCGAGCGACCGGTGCCCGCCGACAGCATCGGTTTTGGCGAGGTATCGCTGTCGGGCGAAGTGCGTCCGGTTGCCCATGCTCCGCTGCGGCTGCGTGAGGCGGCAAAGCTTGGTTTTTCCAAGGCTTGGGGTCCGAAGGGCATGAAATCGGTCGGCGGAATTTCGGTCACGGGTTTCGAGCGGCTTGGCGAACTCGTTGACCTGATGCTCGGTCGCGATTAGCGCAGCCCTTATGGGTAGTTTGACGGCTTTGGATATTGTCGTGCTGACGTTGGTCGGTGGCGGCGCGATATTGGGATTCTCACGCGGGTTGGTGCAGGAAGTGTTGAGCTTGCTCGCCTGGGTGTTGGCGATTGCGGCGGTGCGCTTGTTTCACGCGCCGGTCAGCAATGCGATTACGGGTCGGGTCGGGTCCGAAGGCGGGGCCGCGATGCTCAGCTTTGTTTTGCTGTTCGGGGTGGTGTTCTTCCTCGGGAAATGGATATCGCGCTCGATCGGCGATCGCAGCCGCCGGTCGTTGATCGGCGGGTTCGACCGTGGGCTGGGTGCGGGTTTTGGCGCGATCAAAGGCCTGTTGCTGGCGACGATCGGCTTTATGACGCTGACTTTGCTCTATGATATTGGCTATGGCAAACAGGCGCAGCCGGCCTGGGTGACGGGCAGTCGCACCTATCCGGCGCTCAGCGCGACCAGCGCAGCGGCGAGCGAGATTATTGCCGAGCGGCGCAAAGAAGCGCGCGAGGCTGATGAAGATCCACCAGAAGAAGCAACGCCCGCGAAAAAAGCGTCATGACGGCGCCACTATATAATCGCGACATATTGGCGCTGGCGGTGGCGAGCGCCGACTTTCCGCCACTGAGTGACACGTCGCTATCCGCCGATGTCCGCGCGCCCTTATGCGGCAGCCGCATCCATCTGGATCTCGACCGCGACGCGGCGGGACAGGTGACGCGGGTCGGCATGAAGGTCGAGGCGTGCGCTTTGGGGCAGGCGGCTGCGACATTGTTTGCACGCCATGCGGAGGGACGGTCACTGGCAGAGATTGCCGCCACGCGCGCCGCCATCGCCGATTGGTTTGGCGGCGGCTCCGATGTGCCCGACTGGCCGGGCTTTGCTCTGCTCGCTCCGGCGCGCGACTTTCCGGCGCGGCATGGGGCGATTCTGCTGCCCTTTGACGCGGCGATAAAGGCGCTCGGCGGGCCGCAACCGGCGGTGTCTGCATGAGCTTATTGGTCGCCGCTGTCGCCGCAACGGCCGAAAATCCGACGCAAGTGATGTTGGTCGAAGCTGCGATCCTGTTGGGTGTGGCGACGTTGTTCGTGCTTATTTTTCGCCGTCTCGGCTTGGGCGCGGTGCTGGGCTATTTGATTGCGGGGGCATTGGTCGGGCCGCACGGGCTGGCGCTGGTCGGCGGCGGCGAATCAAAGCTGGCCTTTGCCGAACTGGGCATCGCTTTTCTGTTGTTCCTCGTCGGGCTGGAATTGCACCCGCGTCGTTTGTGGGAATTGCGCCGCGCCATTTTCGGATTGGGCTTGGTACAGGTGGTCGTTACCGGCCTGATTTTGACCGCCCTGATCCTCGCCTTTCTGGGGTTCAGCTGGCAGGCGGCGCTGGCGCTCGGGCTGCCGCTGGCCTTGTCATCGACGGCGCAGGTGTTGCCCGGCATGAAGGCGTCGGGCCGGATCAATTCGCCTTTTGGGGAAAAAGCCTTTTCGATCCTGCTGTTTCAGGATCTGGCCATCGTGCCGATGATTACCATCGTCGCCGCGCTGTCGCGTGCCCCCGCCGACGCCTCGGCCCCGCCGGGCTGGCTGATGGCGATTTATACCGTGGCGGCTATTGCTGGACTGGTGTTGGCGGGGCGCTTCATCCTCAATCCGCTGCTCCGCCTTGTCGGGCGTTATGGCGAGCGCGAATTATTTGTCGTCGTCGGGCTGCTCACCGTATTGGCGAGCGCTGCGTTGATGCACAGCCTGCATTTGTCGACCGCGCTGGGCGCTTTTGTCGCGGGCGTGATGCTGGCCGACTCTCCCTATCGGCACGAGATAGAGGCCGATGTCGAACCCTTCCGCCTCATCCTGCTCGGGTTGTTTTTCCTGGCCGTTGGTATGGTGCTCGACCTTGACGTCGTCATGTCTCGCCCGTTGCTGATCCTCGGGCTGGCATTGGGCTTGGTCGCGGTCAAACTGACGGTGTTGACCGGGGTTGCGCGTCTTTTCGGCATGTCGTGGAAAGCGGCGCTCGGGCTAGGATTGCTGCTCAGTCAGGGCGGTGAATTCGGCTTCCTGTTGTTCACACAAGCGTCCGACGCGCTGCTGATTGCGCCAGAGGCGGCCAGCCTGTTCAGCGCGGTGGTGACGCTGTCGATGGTGACGACGCCGTTCCTGATGCTGTTCGCCCGCAACCTGGAATTTGCCCCCGACCGCGATGGTGCCGAAATGGAAGGCCCCGATTCGGCTCCGCGCGGGTCGGCCATCATTGTCGGGCATGGCCGGTTCGGGCAGATCGTGGCGCAAATGATGCACGCGGTCGACTGTTCGGTGACGCTGATCGATAAAAAGCCCAGCCAGATCGAGCTGTCGGGCCGGTTCGACACCAAAGTCTATTTTGGCGACGGGCTGCGGCTCGACCTGCTGCGCCGCGCGGGGGCCGAAGAAGCGCGGCTCATCATATTTTGCATCGATGACCGGACCATGGATGCCGACGCCTTGCGGCCGGTTGTCGAGGCCTTTCCCGATGCGCGGGTGCTGGCGCGGGTTTATGACCGGCGTCAGTTGCTGGCGGTTGATGGCGCGGGATTGACCGCAACGGTGCGCGAAGCGTTTGAAAGCTCGATTGCGTTGGGTTTGGCGGCCTTGCAACAGCTTGACGTCGACCCCGCCGAAATCGAGGATATAGAAATGGCGCTACGCCAGCTCGACAGCGCGCGCCTCGATGCTCAGATTAGCGAAGGCGATGTCAGCGCGGGCATGGACCATCGTTTCCATCCCGGTGCGGGACGACAGGCCGCCAGTGTCTTGGAATCGCTGCGCGAACGGCGACGCGCCAGCAAGGCCGCACACTAAACCAGCGAGATAGACGGCTATTACCGATCCAGAAAATCGGCCACCAGATCCAACCCGTAAACATCGGTGACAAAGGCTTGCCCGATGCCGCGCGAAAGGATCAACGGCAGTTTGCCGCCGCGAACCTTTTTGTCATGTGCCATATGACCGGCCAGCGTTGCGCCGGTCGCCTGAACTCCGGCGCTCGCCAGATCATGCGGCAGGCCGACAGCGGCAAGATGGGCGACGACACGGCGCGCGTCGGCGGCGACGCACAATCCCTGTTCGGCGGAAAAGCCATAAGCAAGCGCCATGCCCGCCGCGACCGCTTCGCCGTGGAGCAGCTTGTCCGAATAGCCGGTCTCTGCCTCCAGCGCGTGACCAAAGCTGTGACCGAGGTTGAGCAGCGCGCGCACATCTTGCGTTTCGCGTTCGTCGGCGGCGACGATGCGCGCTTTGGCGGTGACGCTGTGGGCGATGGCATGGTGCTGTGCGGCGCGGTCGCCGGCCAGCAAGGCGCTCCCATTTGCCTCGCACCAGCCAAAAAAGTCCGCGTCATCGATCAGGCCATATTTGACGACTTCGGCGTATCCGGCGCGCAGTTCGCGTGCGGGCAGGGTGGACAGGGTGGCGGGGTCGATGACGACCAGCGCCGGTTGGTGGAAAGCCCCGATCAGATTCTTGCCCGCCGCGACGTTGATCGCGGTCTTGCCGCCAACGCTGCTGTCGACCTGCGCCAGTAAAGTCGTCGGCACCTGGATGAAATGACAGCCGCGTTTGACGATGCTGCACGCAAATCCGACCAGATCGCCGATGACGCCGCCGCCAAGCGCGACAACATGGTCGCCGCGTTCCACGCCCTCGGCAATCAGCCATTCTGTGACGCGTGCCAAACCGGTCCAGCTTTTGCTGCTCTCTCCGGGATCGAGCACCAATGTTGAAACGGTAATATCCGCCGCATCCAGTGCTTTTTTCGCGGTCGCGAGGTGATGGTCGGCGACATGGGAATCGGTAATCAGTGCAACTTTGGGCCGATTGAGCAACGGCGCGATCTGCTGGCCCAAATCGCCAATCAGTCCGTTCCCTATGATGATGGGATAGCGGCGCTCGCCAAGCTCGACCGTTATTTTGTGCATGTTGCCAAGGCCTCCAAAATGGCGCGGACGGTATGTTCGTGCGGACTGCTACCGGAACTGACGCGCAAATGAGCCTCGGCATAGATGGGATTGCGAATCGCCGCGAGGTCGCGCAGCACGGTTCCTGCATCGCGGCCCTTGAGCAGCGGGCGGTGGCTGCGACGACCAACGCGCTCGACCAGCGTGTCTATGTCGGCATCGAGCCAGACGCAGATACTGTCACGAAGAATCAGCGCGCGCGTTTCATCGTTGATAAAGGCGCCGCCGCCGGTCGCCAGCACCAATGGCTTGCCCGACAATAGCCGCGCAATGACGCGCCGTTCGCCATCGCGAAAATGTTCTTCGCCGAAACGGTCGAAAATATCGGCAATACTCAGCGCCGCTGCGTGCTCAATCTCGTCGTCGGCATCGGCAAATCGCATCCCGAGACGAGCGGCGAGGCGTCGGCCCACGGTCGATTTGCCCGATCCCATCAATCCGACAAGCACGATCGACCGGTCACGGATTGTTGCCGGCAGGGCGCTGGAATGGCTTTTCGGGTTTCGCGTCATGTCAGGCGGGGCTATACCGCCCGCGCAGCAGGGAACAATGGTTTTGCGTTGCCTTGGATAATCGGCAAAGGCGATTGCTGGAAGGCGGTAAACATAAATGGGACGTTTTTTGGGACGATTGATAACCCTGGCATTGTTGCTGGCCGCAGGCTGGGCCATTTTCGCCTATTTTGGTGGGCCAAAAGAAATGAAAACAATTGAGGTCGATGTGACCCATGATCTTGGAAAGCTGACGCCGCCGCAATGACACAGCGTAAGACATTATTATTCGGCCTGTCTGCGGTCGCTTTGACCGCTGCGCTGGTGCTGCCTGCTTTGGCGCAGGAGTCGCTGCTTCCTGAAGGATTCGGTACGCCAACCCCGTCGCCTGCACCGGCCCCGACGCCGGGGCCAGCTCCGGCGCCGTCGGCCTCACCTGTGCCGACGCCTATGACCCCAAAAGGACCGGAAACGACCGCTGCCACGACCACTGAGGCGTTGCCTGGCGACGAGTCTTCTGACGAGGAAGTGGGCGAAGAGCCACGCACGGTGCGCTATGATTTGCCGCCCGGGGCGCGGCGTTCGCTGTCTCGTGTCGGACCTTTGACGCCGGAAACGGGTGGCTTTGCCCCTGACGCATTGGGGCCGCGCGGTGCCTATGCGGCGGCAATCATGCAGAAAACGCGGGCACCGATTGCCTCACGCTGGGCAGAAATATTGCTGCGACGCGCCATGTTGTCGGCGCTCGATACGCCAAAGACGATCAACGGTGCTGACTTGACCGCAGCGCGTGCGGCGCTGCTACTGCGGATGGGTGAGGCACAGGCGGCGCGGCGTTTGGTCCAGTCGGTGGATTCGGATCGCGCAACCCCGCGTCTGGTTACCGTGGCGCAGCAAGTCTATTTGGCCAATGCTGATCCGGCGGGACTATGCCCTTATGTGCCGGCTGGCCTGAGCCATGGTGACGAGGATAGCTGGCGGCTCGCCGACGGAATTTGCTCGGGACTAACGGGTGAGCCGGGTCCAGCCGGCTCGGCCATTGACAGGGTACGCAACGGTAAGCGGGTGTCCAATTTTGACATGTTGCTCGCCGAACGGGTGTTGGGCGCAAGTCTGAACGGACGCCGTTCGGTGACGATCCAATGGGATGGTATCGACCGGTTGACCAGTTGGCGTTTTGGCCTTGCAACGGCGACATCAACACCGATTCCGGCCAATTTGCGGTCCAGCGCCGCGCCCTATTTCACCGGCTGGACGGTGCTTGCACCGATGACAGATATGTCCGACCGGGTCGCCGCCGCTCCGCAGGCGGCCCTGCGCGGAGTTTTGTCGGGGGAGGCCTATATCTCGCTGATCGGGGCCGCCGAAACCGATGATGGTGCCCCCGCCGCCGTAACCGACGAAGCGCAGCTGTTGCGCCGCGTCTATGGCAGCGCGACCGGGCCAGAGCGTTTCGCCGCGATGGAGGAATATTGGGGTCGCGGTGGAACCAGCGATTCGCGCTATGCCGCCATGGTCGCGACATCGCGCGCAGCAGCGGCGCTGCCTGTCGGTACGGATGTGGGCGACGATGTTCATTGGCTGCTCGGGTCGATGCTGGCTGGCGGTTATGATCGCAACGCACTGGCCTGGGTCCCTACGGTTTCGGTGGGTAGTCGTGGCTGGGGCGTGCTTGCTGTCGGCTTGCCGCGTCCGCTCAAAGCCACGTCGGCTTCTGCGGTGAACAAATTTTCCGAAGCAGATGACAGTCCCGATTATGTGCGGAGCCAGTTTTTGCTGGCCGGTCTGGCCGGTTTGGGCCGTATAGATCCGTCGGACACCGATGCGGCAGCCCGCGAGCTGGAGGTTAATCTGACCAAGCAGACGCGCTGGACGCGCGCCATCGATGCGGCGGCCAAGCAGCGCCAGCCCGCGATGGTGGCTTTGCTGGTGGCGACAGGGATGCAGGGCCGTGACTGGTCAAAATTGCCGCCCTATCACCTCTATCATATCGTTCGGGCGTTGCGCGATGTCGGACTGGCCTCGGAAGCACGGATGATTGCGGCTGAAGCGCTGGTGCGGGTCTGACGACGGCTTTCGATATGCGGGAATCCGACGCCGCACAAATTGATCGGTTCCTAGAAATGATGGCTGCCGAGCGGGGCGCGGCTCGCAATACATTGGCCGCCTATCGCCGCGACCTTGTGCAGGCGGCGGAATGGGTGCCTAGCGGCCTTGGCGCTGCTGATGCGGACAAATTGCGAATGCTTATGGCGGAATATCAAGCTCTTGCGGCCAGCAGCGCGGCACGGAAATTGTCGGCGCTGCGACAGTTTTTCGCTTTTCTGCTCGACGAAGGGGACCGCGAGGACAACCCCGCGCTGGCACTGGCGCGGCCAACGACGCAGCGACCGTTGCCCCGCATTTTAACCCATGACGATGTCGCTCGGCTGTTTGCGATGGCCGAGGAGGAAGCGGCGGGGGAGGCACCGTCGGCTGCTGCGGTGCGTCAGTTGCTGTTGCTTGAGCTGCTCTATGGTTCGGGGCTACGCGCGACCGAGCTGGTGTCGCTGCCGCGCCGGGCAGTTTCGGGCGAACGCGCCTATTTGATTGTGCGGGGAAAGGGCGACAAGGAACGACTGGTCCCGCTGTCCGACCGCGCGCGCGTCGTGCTTGATCGCTGGCTGGCGTTAGGTGACAGCCAATCGCCGTGGCTGTTCCCTTCGGGTAAATCGCATTTATCGCGGGTGCGCTTGTTCCAGATGCTCCGCGCGCTGTCGGCGCGGGCGGGGATCGCGCCCGAGCGGATCAGCCCGCATGTCCTGCGCCACGCCTTTGCGACCCATTTACTGGAAGGCGGCGCCGATTTGCGGGCGCTGCAATTGATGCTGGGGCACGCCGACATTGCGACGACCGAAATCTATACGCATGTCGACAGCCGTCGCTTGGTCGAACTGGTCAATCGTCGTCACCCGTTGGGGCAAATGGATACGACGGCTAATGATTTGCCAGACGTTGACCTTGACGCCCCGACAGCTTAACCGCCTTGGCAATGACAGCCTTTCTGGACTTTGAAAAACAGGTTGCCGCGCTAGACCGGCAAATCGCTGAATTGCGCGAGATGGGCGGCGACCCTACGCTCAATATCGACGCCGAAGTTGCCAAGCTGGAGGCCAAATCGGCCAAAATGCTGAGCGACATTTATACCAAGCTGACGCCGTGGCAGAAAACGCAGGTCGCGCGCCACCCCGATCGTCCGCATTTCAAACATTATGTCGCGGGATTGTTCGACGACTGGATGCCGCTGGCCGGGGATCGCAATTTCGGCGATGATCATGCGATTATTGGCGGACTGGCGCGCTTTCGCGGTCGCCGCGTGATGGTGATCGGCCATGAAAAGGGCGACGATATTCCATCGCGGATGAAGCATAATTTCGGCATGGCCAAGCCAGAGGGCTATCGCAAAGCGATCCGCCTGATGCAGCTGGCCGACCGTTTTGGTCTGCCGGTGGTGACTTTGGTCGACACATCAGGGGCCTTTCCCGGTATCCAAGCCGAAGAACGCGGGCAGGCCGAAGCCATTGCTCGCTCGACCGAACAATGCCTCGCGCTGGGCGTGCCGATGGTCGCCGCGATCGTCGGCGAAGGCGGGTCGGGCGGTGCTATTGCTTTGGCGGCGGCAAACCGTGTGCTGATGTTCCAACATGCCGTTTATTCGGTGATTTCGCCCGAAGGTTGCGCCTCGATCTTGTGGCGCACTGCCGATAAGGCGGCGGACGCAGCGGCAGCGATGAAAATGTCGGCCAAGGACCTAATGGTACTGAAAGTCATTGACCGTATCGTGCCCGAACCGGTCGGCGGTGCCCACCGCGCACCCGACATAGCGATTGCGGCGCTGGGCGATGCGATTGCCGAAGAACTGGATGCGCTCACCAAATTGTCGCGCGATGCGATATTGACCGCGCGCGAAGACAAATTCCTTGCGATGGGGCGCGCATAAATCCCCACTTTCTTGCTGATTTCCGGAACATTACCCGGCTTACCAGCGTTTGCCCCCTAACCGGATCGCCGCAGGGACTAGCCCGTCGCTGCGGGTTTCACTAGAGTTGGGAGCGGAGAAATATGGCAGATATATCAACAGGACATATCAAAACAAAAGGGGTGCCTATGTCACGGATATTCACCACAGGATTGATGGCGGTCGCCGTCGCTGGTTGTGCCGCTAGCGCCGGCGGGATCAATGATCGCGCCGAGGCCAAAACCCAAACCATCAAGACAGCGACAAGCATTTCAGAAGCCGACAGACGGCAGGGCGCAGAAGCCAATCCGCAGCTATTACAGGAATTTGGCGGCGCCTATAAAGGCCCGCAGGCTGCTTATGTCTCTCGCGTTGGGCAGACCATTGCCGTCCAGTCGGGCCTGTCCAATGCGCGCAGCGATTTTACCGTGACTTTGCTCAATTCGCCGGTGAACAATGCTTTCGCGATCCCCGGCGGCTATGTCTATGTGACCCGCCAGTTGATGGCGCTGATGAATGATGAGGCCGAACTGGCTGGCGTATTGGGGCATGAGGTTGGTCATGTCGCCGCGCGTCACAGCAAGAAACGCCAGTCAGCGGCAACGCGCAACAGCATTCTTGGCGTGCTGGGCGCGGTGCTCGGCAGCGCAATTGGCGACAATGGCGGCGTTCTTGGGTCGCTCGGCGGGCTGTTGCAGAATAATGCGATGAAGGTGGCGCAGCTTGCGACACTGGGCTTTTCGCGCAGCCAGGAACTGGAAGCCGACCAGCTGGGCGTCCAATATTTGCGCAGTGCGGGCTATGACCCGATGGCACTGTCGACGATGCTCGCAAGTCTCGCCAATCAGACCAATTTGGACGCGCGGGTTTCCGGGCGCGACGCCGGTTTGCTGCCAGAATGGGCGAGCACTCACCCCGACCCCGCCTCACGCGTGCGTAATGCCCAGACGCTGGCGAGCCGCGCAGGGCGCGGCGGCGTGCGAAACGCCGATGCCTTTTATGCTGCCGTCGATGGCGTGCTCTATGGCGATGATCCCGAACAGGGTGTGGTCGAGGGCAGGGAGTTTCTGCACCCCGATCTGCGACTGAAATTCGAGGTGCCGAGCGGCTATGCGATGCAAAATGGCACAACCGCTGTATCGATCAGCGGCTCTGGCGGGCAGGCGCAATTTTCAACCGCGCCCTACACCGGCAATATGGACAGCTATATCGCGGCGGTTTTCAAGGACGTTGGCGGCAATACGACGCTGTCACCCAGCGCGACGCAGCGCACCACCGTCAATGGGATTCCGGCCTTTTACGCCACTGCGCGCACCAATGGCGAGTCGGGGCAGGTGGATGTCACCGTCTTTGCCTATCAATTTGCCAATGACCGCGCCTATCACTTCGTGACCCTGACCCCAGCGGGCAAGGGCAATGTCTTCAACAGCATGTATGGCAGTTTGCGCCGTATGAGCGCGAACGAGGCGGCGGCCATCAAACCGCGCAGGGTCGATGTTGTGACGGTCGGTCGCAATGACACGGTGGCAAGCCTGTCGCGGCGCATGGCCTATAGCAATTATCAGACCGACCGATTTCAGGTGCTCAACCGTCTGACCGCGAATAGCCGTCTGACCCCGGGACAGAAGGTGAAGTTGGTGGTTTACGCCAGCCAATAGTTCCGGAAATATGTGTCGCGCAGCAAAAAGGGCGATGGAAATTCCACCGCCCTTTTCGTTTTGGTCACCGTCCGGATAACCGGAACGGTGGTTCGTCCTAAGCCTTAGAGCTTGGCCGAAACGTTGTTGAACGTACCAGCAACACCCTTACCAACCGAGGTCATCGCGGTGATACCGGCGACAGCGATCAGAGCAGCAATCAGGCCATATTCAATGGCGGTAGCAGCTTTGGTGTCACGAACGAACTTTTTGATAAACTTCATGTCTGGTCTCCTAAGAACAATCTTCACTTACCCTGTTGACACTCTGGTCGTGGTCAACCCCAACAGGCCTAGGTTCAATTGGTTTTGAATTTCTTAACGGCCTGACATTTCACTGATAGGCCATTGTCCCATTACAGGACGGTGGTAGATTTGGTGGCGACCGTGTTCCACATAATGCCGGTTCTCGTTCCGACGGCCGTGATAGCCACCAAAGCGGTAAGGAAAATCAGGGCTAGAAGTAGCCCATATTCTACGGCGGTTGCGGCCCTGGTCGACCGCAGCAGCCTGGCAATCTTGGTCATTGTCCTGCCCCTGCCAATAGCTATAGTTCCCGAGACAGACAGGACTGACAGAGGAAAGTTAACAATTTGCTCCCCCATACACCGGAGAATACCGTCAAAACCTGGCTGCCCGTTGTTGCTGTAGCGCTTGTTGATCGCGACGGTCGCGTGCTTGTTCAGCAGCGTCCCGAGGGCGGATCGATGCCGGGGCTTTGGGAATTTCCCGGCGGAAAAGTCGAGCCTGGCGAAACGCCAGAGAAGGCGCTGATCCGGGAATTGGATGAAGAATTAGGGATTTGCGTTGAACAGGCCTGTCTGGCGCCCGCCTGTTTTGCCAGCGAGCCCTTGGGGGAACGGCACCTGTTACTGCTCGTCTATGTATGTCGCAAATGGGACGGGATACCAGAGGCGCGCCATGCCAGTGCGCTGCGTTGGATGCGTCCTCTCGACCTTTATCAAATAAAGATGCCGCCGGCAGATAAGCCGCTCATCGGCCTGCTCGAAGCCTTGATCTAGCGCTTGGCTGGAGGCCCGTCTGGCCGCAACGCATCGGCGAGCGAGGTCTTGCCGCTTCCCCGCCGTGCCGGTTTAGGTTGATCCGGATGCGGTGCCCAACCGCTGAAATGGACCAGCCGAAACGCCTCGCTCACCCGGCCATCATCATCGGCCTGCGCCCGAAAACCGGCGTCGAGGCTGGCGAGTTCGGCGCGCGTCAGCGGTGGGGGTGGCGGATCGAGGCGGCTGGCCAATCCCGCCGCCCGCAAATCACGCACCAGCTTTAGCCAATCGCCATAGCGCACGGTCAGCGCTTCGACATCGACCACCGGCAAGGCAAAGCCAACGCGCTGCAGCAAATTGCCGATCGCGGCGAGGTCGATTTGCGGATGCATCCGCGCGATGCTGCGCAATCCTTCGGCCATGATGGCACGGCGCAAGATGGGCAGGCTGCCGTCGCCTATATAAGTGCCGAGCAGCAAGCCATCGGGCACCAACAGCGCGCGCAAACGGAATAGCGCGCCGGGAACGTCATTGACGCTTTCAAGCCCGCCCGGCCACAGGATGAGATCAAAGCTTGCCGGTGTGAGGTCAATCCGGTCTTCGTCGCATAGCTCTGCGCCGACCGCCGTCGCCAACATTGGACCGGCTTCGACAATCGTCGGCGGTGGGCCCTTTGCGCGAAGTTGGTCCAGCAGGTCAGCGTCATGGCCGCCGATCACCAATATGCGGTCAAAGCGGCGGTCGACCATAGACAATCGGTCGAGCAAGGATTCGGCGATGATCGGTGCCAGAAAATTCGCGTCGGTGGGAAAGGCGCGCAGGCGGTCGCGTTGCGCGCGGTGGCGGCGACGCGAAAAGAGCGTTGGCGGGCTGGTTGGCTCGGTCATGGGGTCCTTGTGCCGATAGCGTTGCTGCTTCACAAGTGGCGCATGGTCACCGGCGCTCCTGATGATGTTTTTTCGCCGGAACCGCAGGTGCGTGGACCAGTTCCCGCGTGGATCAAAGGCGCGGCACGCCAGATTGTCGATTATGCCCTGCCGCCGCGCTGTCCGGGTTGCGGGGCGATTGTCGCGGCGGACCGTCAATTTTGCCTGACCTGCTGGGCCTCACTGGAGTTTCTTGACGGACCAAGCTGCGCCAGTTGTTCGATTCCCTTGCCCGCCGCCTTGCCCGACAGCGCGATGCAATGCGGTGCCTGTATGGCCAACCCGCCGCCCTTTTCGGGCGCGCTTGCGGCGGTGGCCTATGGTCCGGTCGCGCGCACGGTGGCGCTGCGACTCAAATATGGCCGACGCCTGGGCCATGCCCGGTTGATGGCAGGGTTGATGGCGCGACACATTCCTGCGCAGACGGCGGACTGTCCGCAGTTGATTGTTCCGGTGCCGCTGCATCGTTGGCGGATCTGGTCGCGCGGGTTTAATCAGGCGGCGGTGGTCGCTGATCATCTCGCGCGCCTGAGCGGGGTGCCGCATGATCGAGCCCTGCTTGTGCGGCAAAAGGCCACCGCTTCGCTGCGCGGCAAGAGCCGCCGTGAGCGCGAAAAGATAGTCACAGGGGCCTTTGCGCTGGCCACAGGAGGTCGCGAACGACTGTCGGGGCGGCATATAGTGTTGATCGATGATGTGCACGCCAGCGGCGCTACGCTGCGCGCCTGCGCGAAAATATTGCGGCGCGGCGGAGCAGAGAGGGTGACGGCCCTGACCTGGGCGCGCGTCGTGCCCGAAGCCATGTCGAGCGGCAATAAATTTGACTTTGCCGCGCTCGATTCTGATATGATGACTGCAGATTTAACAGGATAAGTTATGGCCAAGGTCGATATCTATACCAAATTCCTCTGCCCCTATTGCTCGCGCGCCAAGGCGCTGCTCGACCGTAAGGGCACCGATTATCATGAAATTGACGTCACCATGGATCGGGAGGGCTTTGCCGCAATGGTTCAGCGCGCAGGCGGAAAGCGCACCGTGCCACAGATTTTTATCGATGATCAGCATGTCGGGGGCAGTGATGAACTGGCCGAGCTGGACCGGCGCGGCGGGCTCGATCCGCTATTGGGCAACGCCTGACCATGATCGTTTTCGACCTGTGTTGCGCGGTCGGCGCGCATCGGTTTGAGGCTTGGTTCGCCAGCTCTGACAGCTATGCTGATCAATTGGCGCGCGGTCTGATTGCTTGTCCTATTTGCGGCGATACCGATGTGACAAAGGCGGTCATGGCACCGCGCGTCGGCGCCAAGTCAAACCAGTTGGTGACAAAGTCGGCGTCCGTTAGTCTCGGACAGACGGCACCCGCGCCCGCTCCGACCATGGGCAAAGATGAGCTATCGCCCGAGCTGATCCGGCGCGTCGTCGCCGAAATCGCGGCCAAACAGGCCGAGATGCTGCCCCAATCGCGCTGGGTCGGGCGCGATTTTGCCGATGCGGCGCGCGCGATGCACGAAGGGCGGGCACCCGATGACCTGATCCATGGTCAAGCGTCGCCCGATGAAGCCGAGGCGCTACGCGACGATGGGGTCGCCGCCATGCCGCTTCTCGTCCCGATTGTCCCACCCGATCTCGCCAATTGACGCTGGCAAGGCACGCCCGCTATTGATGCGCCGCCCGAACAGGGCACCGCACCCGTAGCTCAGCAGGATAGAGCATCAGATTCCTAATCTGGGGGCCGCGCGTTCGAATCGCGCCGGGTGCACCATTTTCTGTTGCTTTCAAGCCGATTCAAATTTCTGCACCTCGACGAAGAGCGGGCAGGCTTGCAGGTAAGGGACTGTCTTTAGCAGCGACGGTGCGGATAGCAGACGAGGCAAGGCGTCTGATTCATCAACCCAAGCTAATCTATTTGAACGTGATAAAGGCCGCGATGCTGCGCTGGATGACGGTGATGATGCACAGCGCCGCAAAGATGATAGCGATCACCGCAAAATGGGCGGGGAATAGGCACATCAGGACAAAGGTGACGATGGTCTCGGTACCCTCGGCCAGCCCGGTGTTATAGAAAATGCTCTTTTGTCCATGCGCGCTGGTTTCCAACCCGCGCTTCGCTGCCATGACCGCAAAACTGAGGAAGCTGACGCCGGTCAGCGCAAAGGCGGCGACCAGAACCAGCGCAGAGGGGAGGTTGGCGGGGTTGGCAAAGGCAAAACCCAGCGGCACCGCGACATAGAAGGCAAAGTCGGCGACTATGTCGAGATAACCGCCGAAATCGGTCATGCGTGTCGCGCGGGCGACCGCCCCGTCGAGCCCGTCGAGCAACCGGCTGACCAATATCAGCCCCAGCCCGAGGCTATAAAGTTGCTGTGCGATGGCAAAACCTGCCGCCAGCCCTACCAGCATCCCGATGATCGTCACTTGGTCGGCGCCAATGCCCCAACTGGCAAGGCGGCGACCCATGGCGTTGAGCGGGCGATCAATGAGCGGACGGATCTTGGCGTCAAACATGGGTCAGGCCAGCGTCACAAGGCCGATGACCGCGCCGGTCATGGCAGAGACAAGATTGCCCGCGATCCAGCTTTTCATCCCCAGCGCCGCCACATCTTTGCGCCGCCCCGGTGACAGCGCGCCCACCGTCGACACGAGCAGACCGACGCTGGCCAGATTGGCGACGCCGCTGAGCGCATAGGTGACGATCAACAGGCTGCGCGGGCTGAGCGTTCCGGCGGGCAGGGCGGCGAGGTCCAGATAGGCGACATATTCGTTGAGGATGGATTTGGTGCCCATCAGTGCACCCGCCGCCGGAGCCTGATCCCATGGCACGCCGATGGACCACATCAACGGTGCGAACAACCAGCCAAAACCGCGTTTCAGCGTCAGGGGCTCGCCAGCAACAAAGGGAAGCCACGCCAGCATCTGATCGACCAGATTGACCATGGCAAAAACGACAATGATGATACCGATGACCGCCAGCACCAGGGTCACGCCATCGGCGGTACCGCGAATGATCGCGTCCATGCTGCTTTCATAGCGCAGGTCAGGCTTGGCATCGTCGGCGCTTGCCTTGCCATCACCCGGCACCATCAATCGCGCAAGGAGCACCGCGGCGGGCAGTGAGATGAGCGAGGCGACGATCATATGGCCCACCGCATTAGGCAGAACCTTTGACAAGGTCGTCGCATAAAGCACCAAAATCGCGCCTGATATGGTCGACATGATCAACACCATGATCGTGAATAGCTCGGCTCGTGTCATGCGGTCGAACCAGGCGCGCAGAACCAGCGGTGATTCGACCACGCCCAGAAACATGGTCGCGCCGCCGCCCAGCCCGACCACGCCGCTGACCCCCAATGTCTTGCGCAAGGCCCACGACAGACCGCGCACCATCGCGCGCAACACGCCCCAGTGCCACAGCAGGGCCGACAGGGCCGAAAAAGTGATGATCAACGGTAGAATCTGAAACGCCACGATCACCGGCGAGTCCGCGCCGGGTTTCAACAAAAAGGGGATGGGCGCACCGCCGGTATAGCCGAACATATAGCTCGACCCGACCAGCGTAGCCGATTCAATCGCCGAGAGGGCGCTATTGGCGAGGCCGACAATGGCCCAGACAAAAGGGACGCGCGTCACAATCAGCGCCAGCGCGATCTGGAGCAGCACCGCGCCGCCGATCCAGCGCCAGCCGGGCCGCGCCTTGCGGTCTTCGGACAGACCCCATGCAATGAGCAAGATCAGCGTTATGCCGATCAACCCTTGCGCCTGTTGCATGACGGCCACCCGCACCCCCCTTAAAACTTCCACGCTGCGCCGAATTGGAACTGGCGTGGTGGTCCGGCATTGCGCTGAACAAAGGGAGCATCGCCGCCGAACTGTATCTGATTGGACGTTGTAGCCGCATTCGCAAAGCCCGATTCATTATTGGCGTTGAAAATATTGAAGACATCGGCGGAAATTTCCAACCGGCCGGCGAAGGCGGGAATGGCATAGCGGATCCCGACATCGACCGTTGACGACCAAGGCAGGCGGGCAGAATTGCGCGTCTCGCCGGGATAGCGATCCGAATTGCCGATGAAATTTTCGCCAAAGGATGCGCCGTCGCCGTTCAGATCCTGTGTTCCGAAAATCGCGGCATCGGGCACCAGATTGACTGGCTGTCCCGACTGGAACAGCCCCGCAACGGTGAAGGTCAGTCCGTCGACAGGATAGAGGAAGGCCACCGCAGAGATGACATGGCGCCGATCATTGGCTGACGGTCCTTTGTCTGCCGCAAAGTCATTGGCGTTCGAGGCGCGGAAGTTGATGTCGTCGGTGTCGTTGGTCAGCTTTGACAAGGTATAGGACAGGCGCAGCGCATAATCGCCGCCGCCGCGCACCTTGTTCACTTGCAGGTTGAGCGCGCGATAGGTGGAGGTGCCGTCGGTTTCCGACACGGTAATCTGGGTTGCGCCGCCCGGAACAAGTGGCACCGGACGCGAGGCGTTGGCATCGGCGACAGAGCGGACAAGCCCCAATGTCTGCGCCAGAGCAATGCGCGCTGCATTGTCGGGCTGCGCACGCAGTAGCGCGATGTTGGCGGCGGTCAGATTGGCGGCGTTGGGGATGAAGGAGGACGGGGCGTTCAGGTCACGCAGGCGCAGCAGATTATGCGTGCGGCTGTAAATCACATCGGCGCTCAGGCTGATCGTGCGGGTCGCTTGAAACTGATAACCGGCGCTGAGCTGCAGGCTGTATGGATTTTTATAGCCGTTAGGGTTGAGGATGCGGCCCTCGTTGAGCGTCGCGCTGTCGCGCAGGGCCTGCACGGCAGAGGGGGAGGGGCAGGCGGCAACGGTCGTGCAGGCGGGGGACGCGGTCAGATTTCCGTCGAAGGTCACATCCCCAAGAGTTGTCCCCGCCGGAATCAGGCCAAGCGTCTGTAGCTGACCCAACTGCGCCAGAAAGCCGGGCGAACTGGTGTTGCGCTGAAGCGCGTCGGATATGACCGCATAGGACAGCTTGCCGGTGAACAGACCAGCCGCAAAGCGCAGCGCGCTGCGGGCGTCGGGGCGATAATTGACCGATAGGCGCGGCGCGAAGTTGTTTTTGTCACCGCCTTTGCCGCCCTTGGCGGTCAGGCTGTCATAATCCCAGCGCAACCCTAATGTGGCGGTCAGTTGGTGCGTGAGCTGCCACTCATCCTCGACATACAGGGCAAGTTGGGTCTGGCCGGTGCCAAAACTTTGTGGGCGAAGCTCGACCGCATAGTTGGAGACTGCGGGATTGAGCGCCAGCACATCAGCAGCGTCGAGGGCGAGCCCTCTGCCGCTGTTTGCCAGACTCGTCAGTTGCGCCTGCGTCAGGTCGACGGTGAAATTGCCGTCGGGATTGCCGCCGCCTTGCAAGCTGAAATCGGAATGGATGAGGTCAACGCCGAAACTGATCCGGTGATCGTCCGCGCGTCGTTGCAGACGGTGGGTGGTTTGCCAGCTTTTTTCCAGTTCGTTGAAAACAAAACCGGGATTGCCGACGACACCGACGGCCAGTCCGCTCGGGTCGCGGATGGTGACTTGCGGCCCCGGCGGGCCTTTGGCCTGTCCGTAATTCCAGCGAAAGCGGCTGAACTGCAACGCCCCGTCATAGCTCCAGTCATCGCCGGCATAGCTGACCGTCGCGGCGGCGACGGTCGAGAAACGGTCCTGATCGGAACCGGCGGTTGGAAAGGTCACATTGCCGCCGCCCAGCCCGCCGCCGGGGCGGTCGATGGTGACGCGCCCGATATGGGTGCGCAGCCCGATCGTCCAGTCGTCGGTCAGTCGATGGTCGAGCCGCAAGGAGCCAAGATAAAATTCATTATTGCCGGTGACATTGGCGACGGTCCCCAACTGCGGCGCGTCGACAATCTGGGTGTTGCGGTCGCGGGTCGCTTCGAAATTGGCATAGAAAAAGGTGCGGTCGCGAATGATCGGACCGCCGATGCTGGATCCCGCCTGATAGCGTTCAAAACTCTCGTCCACCGGATTGCCCGACAGGTCGCGGCGGGGAAAGGCCGAGCGGGCATCGAACGGCCGGCCGGGACGAACCAGCGCATAAACTTCGCCATGATAGTCATTGGTGCCCGACGGTGAGGTATAATTGACGATCCCGTTCGGCGTCCGGCCATAAGCAACCGAATAGCTGTTCGCGAGCACGGTCACTTCGCGCGTAAAACCCAACGGAACGGGGAATTTCGGTCCGCCCAGAAAATTCTCGTTATTGTCCAGCCCGTCGATCAGATAATTGGTGTCGAGGCCGTTCGAGCCGTTGATTGATATGCCCGGCGATTCCGGAAAAAACCCCGTCGAAGCCACCACATTGGGCAAGCGAACCAGCGACCCGATGACATCGCGCCCTTCGATAGGCAGCGCCTGTAATTCATCCGCCGACAAGGAGGCTGAAATCTCGCCATTGACGGTGTTGATGCCGGTGACGGCGCGGCTGGCGGTGACGACAATCGCTGCGGCGCCGTTAGCGCTCAGTTGCAAGGTCACGCTGCGTGCAAAGTTGGACCGTAATGTCACCGCTTGCGCTTCCGAGGCCTGATAACCGGCGCTGGCGGGGGCCGATACGACATAAGCACCGCTTGTCGACAAGGCTTCGAGCCGCACCAGACCCTGATCATTGCTGCGCAATTCGCGTTGAAATCCGATGGCCGGATTGCTGATCACCACTGCGGCGTCGGCAACCGGCGCGCCGGTGTCGGCATCGACAATCGCGATCTGCAGGCCCGCTTGCTGTGCGAGTGCGGGTGAGGATAGGGAGATGGCGCAGGCGGTTAGGGTGCTGCCCAGCCAGGTCCGATGGGAAAAAGTCAATGCGTGTCTCCGGTGACGACAATCGATAAGGTGACGAATATGTGGTGGAAGATTGATCGTCAGAGGTCGTAATTCCTTACTTCGCAGCGACAAAATATCGTGCGGGTCCAAATTCCTTCTGCGTTTTGACGTATCTTCGGTGAAAAGCGGGCGTTGGTTACACGCCCCGCGCAGAGGTGCAACGAGCGCACGTGCACTTTCTATCCCCGCCGCCAGTCGTGATAGCGCTCAACCCATTTCAGCAGCCGTTCGGGCGTCTGCTTGCGCTTCCACTCGCCCGCGACATATTTATTGGCCTCTGCCATCGTCGGATAGGTGTGGATGGTGCCGAGGATTTTGTTCAGCCCCAGCCGATGCTTCATGGCGAGGACATATTCGGCCAATAACTCGCCGGCATGATCGCCGACGATAGTGACGCCCAAAATCTTGTCCTTGCCGGGAACGGTCAGCACTTTGACAAAGCCCTTGGTCGCGCTTTCGGCGATGGCGCGGTCGAGCTCGTGCATCGGATAAACGGTCACTTCATGCGCGATGCCCTTTTCGGTCGCTTCGCTTTCGTTCAGCCCGACACGGGCGACCTCCGGGTCGATAAAGGTGGTCCAGGGGATGACGCGATAGTCGGCCTTGAATCGTTTGAACTGCCCGAACAGCGCGTTGACGCTGGCGAACCACGCCTGATGCGACGCGACGTGCGTGAACTGATAGGGACCAGCAACATCGCCCGCGGCAAAGATGTTGGGATAGACGGTGGCGAGATAATCGTCGGTGATCACGGTTCGGTCGGTATCGATTCCCAAATCCTCCAGACCATAACCGGTCAGCCGCGCCTTGCGCCCCACCGCGACGACCAGCGCGTCAAAGGGGACCGCCGTTTCGATGCCGTCCTTTTCGACGATGATCTCCTTGCCCGCCTTTGTCGTTTCGACGCGCACGGCATTGTGATTGGTGAGCAGCGTGACGCCCGATTGTTCCTGCGCGGTGCGCGCGAGGTCGGACACTTCGGGGTCTTCACGCGACAGGATGCGATTCCCGCGTTCGACTTGTGTGACCTTGGCACCCAGGCGGGCAAAGGCTTGGGTTAATTCGCTGCCAATCGGACCACCGCCGAGCACCACGATGCGTTCGGGGATAGTGTCGAGCCGCGCAAATTCTTCCCACAACGTATCGCTGGTGACATAGCCGCTGTCGGCGAGGCCCGGCATGTCGGGTACAACCGGCTCGGCACCCGCCGCGATGACGATGGACCGTGTGGTTAGCCGCTGAATTTCGCCATCATTGCGTTTGATCTCGACCGTCCATGGGTCGATGATGCGGGCATAGCCCTTGACCACATCGACGCCCAATTCGGTATAGCGTTCGACGCTGTCATGCGGTTCGATGGCGGCAATAATATCGTGGACGCGCTGCATCACCGCCTTGAAACTGAACTGCGGCTGGTGGTTGGTCAGCCCGTAAGTGTCGGCGTGACGCATCTGCTGCGCGACCTTGGCGCTTTTGATCAGCGCCTTGCTGGGGACGCAGCCATAATTCAGGCAGTCTCCGCCCATTTTCGACGCTTCGACCAGCGTCACCTTCGCTTTGACGGTTGCGGCGATATAGGATGACACCAGCCCCGCCGCGCCCGCGCCGATGACGACCAGATTGCGGTCATATTTTTTGGGTTTGGTCCAGCCAGCATAGGCGCGTCGGCGTTTGAGGAAGGCCATGATCCATTTTCCAATCCACGGGGTCAGTCCCAGCGCGGCAAAAGACGCCAGCAGCGCGGGTGATGCGATGTCGCCAAGGCTGTCGATGCGCGCGATTTGTGTCCCGGCATTCACATAAACGATGGTGCCCAGAAACATGCCGATCTGGCTGACGATGAAATAGGTGCGGGTTTTGATCGGCGTCAGACCCATCAACAGGTTGACGAGAAAGAAGGGGAAGACCGGCACCAGCCGCAAGGAAAAGAGATAGAAGGCCCCTTCGCGCGCGACCCCTTCGTTCAACGCCTTCAACCGGTCGCCAAAGCGTGACTGAACCCAATCGCGAAACAGGAATCGCGACGCCAGAAAGGCCAATGTTGCCCCGATGGTTGACGCAAACGAGACAATGATCGTCCCGACCACGACCCCGAACAGCGCCCCAGCGGCGAGCGTCAGGATCAGCGCGCCGGGAATCGAAGCCGCCGTAACCGCGACATAGGTCAAGAAAAACAAGGCGATGACCAACAATGGTTGTGCCACATAACGGGCATCGAGCGACGCCTGTTGCTCCTTCAAGGCATCGAGAGTCAGCACATTGCCAAGATCAAAATAGAAAAAGGCAAAGAAGGCCGAAAGGACCAAAATGATAACGGCAAGCTTCTTCACGCAATTGCTCCCAAAAGGACATCTGTTTGTTCTAGGGTCAGGACCGATTAATCGGTCCTGACCCTAGTTCGGCGCGCGCAGTAAAATGTTACATCTGCAGGCGCGTTCGTGCGGCTAGCTTATGTTCAGAATGTCCTCGTCCTGACGCTGCACCTCTTGCGTGGATATGCTTCGACGGGCTTGAGCCGCGCTATAGCTGGCGACGAGATAAGGCACCGCAAAATTGAGCAGGAATTTTCCCCACTCGATCGGTTGATGATACACAATCGCAGGCCCTTGGTTGATGGCATTGAGAATGGTCCCGACAAACAGCGAGACCCGCGTCGCACTGATAACAATCTGCCGTGAACACATGGTGGCGAATAGATTTGGCACAGCGCGCCTCTCTTAATGCATCGTGCTATCAGTGCTGCGATGCCGTTGGTGACTCTGTAGCGACTGGGACATGGCGGCGTCAGCTTCTCCTGCTGTTCAGGCTAGCAGGGTTGAGCGTTGCGGCAAGGTGCCATGGATATTTACGGGCTATGCGTTGACGCTAGACCAGATGATCGGCGCGTCATCGGACACCCAGGGGGCCAACCGCACCATGGCCCGCTCGAACAAAGGTGAGGCAAGGTGGCGGGCGAGCCAGTCTTGCGTGCGGGGAAGGGGCTGGTCATCGAACCATGCGCGATCGACTGCGGCATATTGCCGGACAAAGGGCATGATCGCGATATCGCCGAGCGTGCGGTCGGGTCCGCAAAGATTGGGATGTGTGCTCAGCCTTGCTTCCAAATCATGCAACAGAACCAGTCCCGCGTCGCGATGCTCGATGGGGTCGGCGTTGTGGCGCTCGGCATATTTATAGCGGTCGAGATGGTCTTTGAATTGCGTGTCGAAACGCTGGATGAGCGGGGCATCGTCACCCGCCAGCCAATTTTCGGGATCGTTCTGACGCAAGGCCCAGCGCATGATGTCGATGCTTTCATCGATCACCACCCCATCGGGCAGGCACAGCACTGGCACCGTCGCCTTGGCCGATGCTGCGATCATGGCGGCGGGCTTGTCGCGCAGCACGACCTCGCGGATGGCAAAGTCGGTGCCGCTGATCAACAGCGCCATGCGCGCCCGCATGGCATAGGGGCAGCGCCGGAAACTATAGAGGATGGGTATGGCGGTCATCGGCCGTGCAATCGCGCCAGCGCGATCCCCGCAAGATTCTGCGACCGTTTGATATGGCGAACGGGCGGCGGTTTTGCGCCTGACGTCAGGCTGCGAAACGCCTCAAGATGCTGCACATTGGCGCCGCGACATTTCAGACGGCCATTGGCCTGCCCGACAACGGTCGCACTATCGCCGACCAAGATAATATCGGCTTCGCCCAAACTTTGCGCCAACCGCAGCGCATGGATCAGCGCGAGCCATTCGGCATCCATATTGGACCCATGGCCGAGGTCGCGCGCGATATGCGCGACACCGCGCACAACAACGGCCGTTTCCATCGCACCCGGATTGGGTCGGCACCCGCCATCAAAGAAAAGTTTCAAACGAGAGGACATGATCGCATCAGCCTAGCGCGAACGCGCGCGTATCGAAAGCATGGGACGACCACCGGCCGAGATGTTGCTTCCTTGTGACGCGAGGGATTCCCTCACTTGGTGGCCAGCAATTCCAACACATCGGATTCGCCAATCACTTCGGCATATTTGGCCTGCAGATCAAACAGATTGGCTTCATGGGGTGCATCATGGCGGTCCCCGCAGGCGTCGCGGACGACAAAGGGAGCAAATCCGTTCTGGAGGCTGTCGAGCGCGGTTGCCCGCACGCAGCCAGATGTCGACATGCCCGTAATCACCAAGGTGTCGATATGTTTTTCGCGAAGCAGGGCGGCGAGCGAGGTGCCAAAAAAGGCAGAGGCATATTGTTTGGTCACAACGGTTTCGCCAGCCGCTGGCGACAATGTCGAAGGAAACTTCCCCAACGGTGATCCGGCGTCAAAGCAGCGCAGTACAGGCACCTTCTTGTAAAATAGCCCGCCATCGGCGCCGCCTGGCTGATAAACGACATTGGTGAAAATGACGGGAATTTCGGCGCGCCGCGCCGCCGCTACCAGCCGCTCGTTACTCGCAAGCGCTGCCTCGGGCCTCGCATAAAGCGGAGAGGCGGGGTCAAGATAGGCCATCACGAAATCGACTATCAGCAGCGCCGGTCGGTCGCCAAAACGCAAATGACCGTCAAAAGCACCGCGGTAATTGTCTGCCAGATCGTCGTCGCCTGCCATCAGATGACGCCCGCATCCGTAAAGGCTTTGATCTCGCCTTCCGAGTGTCGTGTCCAACATTGATCGCGTGGACCTATAGGGTGTCGAGCTGAGCACGACCGCCAAGATTGTCGACGGATGGAAAGTCTTTGGTTCGGTCAACCTGACCGACAGCGAGATCAAGAAAAATGCGTCGCGCACCTACACGGTCGGCAATAAATCGCCCTATACCGCCGATTATACGATCAACCTGGGCACCGAGATGCAGGCACCGCTGACCAGCTCGACCGATCTGGTGCTGCGCGCTGACTACCGCATCACCGGGCCGACCTGGTTCCACACTGTGCAAGACCAAAGCCGCCCGACTGTGTTCAGTTCGTTGCTGCCGGCATCGCTGTTCGCCCTGCCGCCCGAGGCTGGCAACGGCGGCTATATCGCCGCGCGGCGCGATGCCTTTGGCGTGCTCAACCTGCGCGCTGGATTGAAAGCTGACAATTGGTCGCTGACGGTCTTCGCCAACAATATGCTCGACCGCAAATATATCAGCGAGGCGATTCCCGCGATTGAGTTCGGCGGCTCCTTCATTTCGCCCGGAGCGCGGCGGCTAGTCGGCGTAGAAGCAGGCTTCAATTTCTGACTATGGCATCGGTGACGGGTGAGGCACAGGCTTGTGCTTGATGGCTTCCTCGTCACCTGAGGAATGAAGTAGCATAGCAGCCTTGCAGTCAAAGAACCTACTTGTTTGCAGGATGCTGATTTCGAACTGAATGAGACCGACCATCCGTAAACTGATCGCACGCCGCGGCCCGCCGCAATGAGCTTTCATCCATCTCGCCACTGAGCCGCTTACGGCACGGATCGCTCGTCTGACTGATTTGGGCAGTCCCGCAGGACTATTTGGTGTGCGACGCAGTCCGGAGCGAACGGGTCTCGGCATAAAATTCCCGATAACAGGGAGGAATGACGGGAATTTCCATCATTTATGCCGTCACTGCGCGGCTGAACCCTGACTATCGTGGCCTTTGAGGCCGCATTCCCCCGCGACGGCCCGAAAAAATAACAGGGAGTATTTGAGAAAAAGCAGGGAGCCCGATCAGGATGAACAGGGAGATTGCTGGCCAGGAACCGGATATCAAATAACCCTTGACCCGTTCTGGCAAAGAGACTTGAAGGCTTGAGCCAAGGAGGGCCCGTTGATCGTCAGCCGGGCCTCTTTGCAATCCCCACTGACGGCCTCGGGCCGGCAAATATGGGGCTCCTTGGACTTGTAACGGATTTGCGCCGGTCACCCATCTCATTATGCCACCTTGGCTTCGAACGCGAGCGGGCTAATGCCGCCCAGATATGAATGGCGGCGGCGTGTGTTGTAGAACCCGTTGATATACTGGAAGATGGCGGTCTCGGCCTCTCGACGTGTTGGCCAGCTTTGCCGCCAGATCAGTTCCGCTTTCAATGATTTGAAGAATGTCTCAACGGACGCATTATCATAGCAATTACCCTTGCCACTCATCGATGGCCGCAGGCCGTAGGCCTGCAGCTTCTTCTGATAGTCATAGGAACAATATTGGCTACCGCGATCCGAATGGACAAGGCAGCCCTCTGGCGGATTGCGCAGCCGGACCGCTATATCGAGTGCCCGGATCGCCAGATCGTTGGCTACGCCGCCCTTCGGGTCTTCATCCTGTCGCTGACGGCCCATCCCACCACGCGACGACTATGCAGGTCGAGGATGACGGCAAGGTAGAGCCAACCCTCATGCGTCCAGATATAGGTGATGTCACCGGCCCATTTACGGTTGGGCGCATCGGCGACAAAATCGCCGTCGAGCCAGTTGGCTGCAACACCCAGGCGATGGTTGCTGTCCGTCGTTACCTTGTGCCTGCGGGTGCGGACCGGCCTGATCCCGTTGATCTTCATCAGCCGTCCAACCCGACGCTCGCCAACATCGAGGCCGACCTCCTTCAACTCCATCGTCATCCTCGGACGACCCCCGGATCAAGTCCGAGGCAGGCTGCGCTGCCGAGGCTCAGGCTATATTGCTCCCGGATGTGAGCCAGCACACCTTCATGTCGGTCCGCGCACGCTGGCTGATCGGCCGCGTGCGCCAGGAACGATAGCCACGAGGACTAACCTGCATCACCCGGCAGATCGTCTCCACCGGCCATATATGGCGCCAGCTCTCCACGAACGCGAGCCTCACGGCCGCTGGCTCGCGAAGAACTGCGTGGCCTTTTTTAGGATATCCCTCTCCTCCTTGAGGATCCGGTTCTCTAGGCGAGGCCGTTCATTCTCGCGGGCCAAATCTGCTTGGCTAGCGCGGCCACCAAATCAGCTGGCCGATACTGCGACACCCACTTGCCCAACGTCGACAGGCCGACACCCAAATCCGGTGCCACACGTCGCCGCGACAACCCGCTGGTCAGCGCAATACGCACCGCTTCTTGCTTGAACTCTTCTGTATGCTTCTTCATCTCGTCGGTCTCCTTGATCGAGTGTTAAACTCTCAAGTGACCGGCGCAAATCCGGTACAAGTCCAAACCGCACTTCGGCTATCGGCGCTGGCTCCAGGGAACGACGGTCTCCACCAGCTGAGTATGCCGGTCGAACGGATCAGGCGAGGGCGGGTCATCAAATTGGTGCTGCCCGGTCCGGAACCCGACTATAAGGATCATGATACGCGGTTGATTGAACTTGTCGCAGAGGCGCATCTGGCCCGCGTATCGATATTGGAAGAAGCCGGTTCACTCGCGCAAATCGCAGCGCGCGACGGAAAATGTCGAGGCCATCTCGCCGACATGATCCGGTTAAGCTGGCTCGCACCTGATATCGTCACCGCCATTGTGGAAGGGCGGCAGCCTGCAACTTTGACGCGGGCAAAACTCATGACCATCAAATTATCACTAGACTGGCGTGAACAGCGTTGCCAGCTCGGGTTCGCCTGAGCCGCGACGACTTCATCATCTACCCAAATTGAAGCCAGCCGGAATCTGCGCTTCCGGTTTTCGTCTTGCGCAATGATGTCGCCGGCGATCACAAAGTGCCACACTCCAAATCCGCAACCTTGGAACGCCCATCGCCAACTGTTACAGTTGCCATGCGCATCGCAACTGCGGTCACTATTTTGGTGCATGGAGACACGGGGAGAATGTTGGCCCCTGTGACGAAGCCGGAGACGGGCTTCGCGTCAGCCGAGTTGCTTGGTGTGCCGCAAACCCCCGGAAAGACGGGGACTAATTACCCTCACCGTAGAAATGAAGTATAATAAAAACAATGACTTAATGACTGGTGCGGTCGAGAAGACTCGAACTTCCACGGCCTTTCGGCCACAACGACCTCAACGTTGCGCGTCTACCAGTTCCGCCACGACCGCACATCATGATGGGGCCGAACGGGTCCGGCACCGGGTAGGAGCGGGCGCTTAGCAAAGCGTTCGGGGCGATGCAAGCGGGGGCTTGCTGCAAAATCCCCTTATTTGATGTGGTTTGAAATCCGCCGCATTGTTGGCCGCCACATATCTGTCGCTTAGTTGTCATCGCACTGTCATCGCTGTGGCGTCAGCCCGTCATCAAACCCGCTTAGTGGCGTCGTCACCGGGGGGCGCGGGGCTGCGAATCATACCTAATCCCGCCGGTGGTTTTTCATCCTGGCGCCGCAGGCGCTTACCGTTGACGGAGATTTTCATGGCGGCATTCGCACGCGTTCATCTGGTCCTGCTTAGCAGCGCGGCCTCTCTTGCTTTGGCTGGCTGTGGTGCCAATGATATTGCCTCACCAGGCACCGGCGGCAATGTCACGATCAATAACCCCACAGCGCCGACCACACCGACGACGCCCACCACGCCAGCCCCGACCGGAGTGACGCCGGCCACAGGCTGCCCGACGATCGCCGATCCCCAGGGTCTGACGGATGCTGGCACAATCACGGGGCCGACCGGCGAATATCGCCGTTGTCAGTTGCCGACGCGGATCAATGCCAGCATCACGTTGCCCAAAGTTGCGGGCTTGCTGTATGAATTGCCGGGCCGCGTCGATGTCGGTACCGATCAGGGCGCAGCCACATCCAACACCGATGTCACATTAAGCATCGAACCGGGTGTTATCATTTATGGCGGCACGGGTATTTCCTGGCTTGCCGTCAATCGTGGCAACAAGATCAAGGCCGTTGGTACCGCCACCGCGCCAATCATCTTTACCAGCCGTGACAATATATTGGGTCTAAACACCGACAGTTCGTCGGGTCAATGGGGCGGTGTCGTACTAATGGGCCGTGCACCGATCACCGATTGCACTGTAGCACCCGCCGCCACACCGGGAAGCGCCCAGTGTGAACGTCAAACCGAGGGCGCAGTTGATCCGGCCATTTATGGCGGGGCCACCCGCACCGACAGCAGCGGGCAGATGAGTTATGTCCAAATCCGCTATTCGGGCTATGTTCTGTCGGCCAATAATGAACTGCAGTCGCTGACCACCGAAGGCATCGGCAGTGGCACCCAGCTTGACCATATCATGTCGTTCAACAGTTCGGATGATGCGGTCGAAATGTTCGGCGGTTCGGTCAACATGAAGCATTTTATCTCGGTGGGGGCCGAAGATGACAATCTGGATACCGACGCCGGCGTGAAGGCCAATATTCAATATGTCATCGCCGTGCAGCGTGCAGGGGTAGGCGACGCGATGATCGAGGCCGATTCGGACAATGCGGCGGATGGCAACACACCGCGCCAGAATACGCACCTTGCCAATTTCACTTTTGTCCAGCGTAACAACACCGGATCAGACAAGACCGCGATGTTGCTGCGTGGTGGGACGGACTATGCGATGGCCAATGGCGTCGTCGTATCGCCGGATTATACCTGCCTGCGGATCAGTCGCACGCAAACTGCGTCGACCACGATTGATGCAACGATCGATGAAGCCGGCGCACCTGTGTTCCAGTCTGTCGCGATGCAGTGCGGTAGCCCCAAATATCTGGGAGCCAACGGGGTCACGGATGCCCAGGTCGCAACGATCTTTGGTACGGGTACCAACAACAACAATGACGGTTTTACGCCTTCGTTAACCAGCCTGTTCATTAATGGAGCCGCCGAAACCGGCGTAACGCCTTTTGCTGCAAGCAGCTTCGACTCCTTCTTTGCCGACGCCGGTTATATCGGCGCGGTCAAGGACGCCAATGATGATTGGTACAAAGGCTGGACCTGCAACAGCACGACGGCCGATTTCGGTAGCGGTAACACGGGTCTTTGCACCTCGCTTCCCGTAGCCTGATTCACTGACTGAGCCAGAGACGAAGCGTGGCCATCGGGCGACGCTTCGTCTCGCCATACCAAGAAAACCAAGGGGTCCCGACCATGTCGAAGCCGTTAGCTTTTGCCAGCCTGCTGCTTGTTACAACTGCGCTGGCGGCGCCAATTTCGGCCTGGGCGCAGACAAGTCCCGATGTGGCGGCGTCCTCTGCCGCTCAGCCCCAAGCTCCGGCGACGGCTTCCCCGGACAAAAACGACGCTGATGTCTCTCTGCCTGGCGGCAGTGATCAGGAAATTGTCGTGACGGGCAAATTTATTCCCAACGCCATCCGTGCGACGCCCGAAGTTGTGTCGGTGCTGTCGACCGCCGACATCGCCCGCACCGGCGAAGGCGATATTGCCGGAGCTCTAGGCCGCGTAACTGGCCTAAGCGTGGTCGGCAACGGCTATGTCTATGTTCGTGGTCTTGGTGATCGCTATTCGCTGGCGCTGCTTAACGGGTCGCCTCTTCCTAGCCCGGAGCCGCTGAAGCGCGTCGTCCCGCTCGACCTTTTCCCGACCAATGTCATTGCTTCGTCGCTGGTTCAGAAAAGCTATTCGGTCAATTTTACAGGTGAATTTGGCGGCGGTGTCATCAACCTGACGACCAAGGCGGTGCCAAAGGAAAGCTTCCTCGCTTTGGGCGGCGGCATCGGCTTTGACACCGAAACGACCAACCGGATTGGCTATACTTATTATGGCAGTCGCACCGACTGGACGGGTTTTGATAATGGCACACGTAACACGCCGTCTGCGTTGCAGGATTTCTTTGATAGTGGTGCACGGATCGGCGACGGCACCGTTGATACACAGGCGATCGGCAGCCAGATTGTCACAGCGCGCAATTCGCTGGTGCAGCGTAACCGGCACCTGCCGCCCAATTTTTCCGCCTCGGTTACCGCCGGCACAGCATGGGATATCGGCAGCGATGCGCGATTGGGGCTGATCGCAACAGCAGGGTACAGCAACAAGCTGAAGACTCGCGACACCATTCAGCAAACACCATCGACCGCCGATCTGTCGCAAAAAGAGCTCAATTTCGAACGGGTGATTACCGACGACCGCATCGTGGTAAACGGATTGCTTGGCTTCGGGCTGGAGTTCGGCGAGAACAAGATCCGCTGGACCAATTTCTATGTCCGCGACACGTTGAAACAAACGCGGCTGGGCATGGGGTCGGAAGCGACGACAGGTTTCACCCGTTTGAATCAGGATACGGCATGGTATGAACGCCAACTCATCGATACGCAGTTGGTTGGCGAGTTTAAATTTGGCGATCTTCGCCTTGATCTGCGTGGCGGTTATGCCAATTCACAGCGCGAAGCACCGTTTGAACTGTCATTCGGCTATGTCCGTTCCAACCGCGAGACCGATCCATATGGACAGTTGTTCGTCAATCGCTTGAACAACGGCCAAAATGGCAGCGCGTCTGTCGCCTTTTCCGACCTGAATGAAGATTTATGGTCGGGGGGAGCGGACCTGAGTTATCGTCTGGCTCCGGCAGTGACGCTGTCGGGTGGTTATGCCTATTCGGATACCAGCCGTACTTCTTCTCGGCGCGAATTTCAGTTTATCGCACCAAGCGATTTTCCCATTGCTGTCGGCCTGTTCCGGCCCGACTATTTGCTGCAGCCTTCGGTCATCAAGGCGTTCAAGATCGCCATGGTTGAAACGACCGAAAGCGATCCGGCTTTTGCTGCGGGTCTGACGACCCATGCCGGCTATGGGCAGCTTGAGGCTGAACTGGCGACCGGGCTGAATGTTTCGGCAGGTGTGCGCTATGAAACGGCGAAGCAGACGGTTTCACCGATCCAGTTGTTTACCACTCCCAGCAGTTCGCTTGCGTCGACCAACCTTAACAATAATTATTGGCTGCCAGCAGCCACGTTGACGTGGGAATTTTCTCCGGACATGCAAATCCGGATGAGCGCGTCTAAGACTATCGCCCGACCTCAGTTTCGCGAGCTGATTTTTCAGCAGTATTTTGATCCCGAAACTAACCGCCAATATCGCGGCAATCCGTTGCTGACCGACAGCCGCCTGACCAATGCCGAAGGGCGGTTCGAATGGTATTTCGCCAAAGATCAACGGATAACGGTCGCGGCCTTTTACAAAAAGATCGATAAGCCCATCGAAGCTTTCACAGGCTTTTCGGATAACCAGCCGCAGACGAGCTATGCCAATGCGCCGCGTGCGAATCTTTATGGGGTTGAGTTTGAAGTTCAGAAATATTTCGATCTTTCGGGGCTTGGCGACAGTGATTTCTGGGCACCACGTCGCTTCGTCTTCGTTGCCAATTATACCTACACGCAATCCAAATTGCGGGTGGGCCCCAATGATACGGTTGCGGTGTTCGGCACTGCGGTGCAGCCCGCACTCAATTTTTTCCGTAATGGCTCGCCGCTCACCGGACAGGCCGATCATGTCGGGAATCTGCAAATCGGTATGGAGGATCAGGATCGCCTATCCCAACAGACGTTCCTGTTTACCTATAGCAGTTCACGGGTCACCAGCCGCGGCCCGGTGGGGCAGCCTGATTTGGTTGAAAAGCCGGGGTTGCGGATCGATTTCGTTGCGCGTCAGGGCTTTATGGCCTGGGGTAAAGAGGTCGAATTGAAATTCGAAGCCCGTAATCTGACCGGTCGACGTTATGAAGAGTCCCAGACGCTGGGCACGAATAAAATCTATTATAACCTCTATAGTGTTGGTCGGACGGTCGCGTTGAGTGCCTCTTTGAAGTTCTGATTCTCTCCCCCTAGACCGGTCCGGTCAATGTTGCCGGACGGGTCGCTCTGTTCGCAGTGCCAAAAAGCTGTAATCTTTCTGTCAGGCGAATGTCATTAATCGCGCCTAAGCGATTCGGGGACGGATTTTTTCAGGGGACAGGGACACTTACATGGCAACGCTGCTGACCGGACCGGCCGCTAAAGCATGGCTTCATATACCAGCATGGTTGCGTCTGCGCCCGCTGTTGCCGCGACAAATCGGACCGTTGCTGGTTGCCGTCCTGCTGGGCGCGTTTTTGATCCTGCAATTGGTGCGGTTGATGTGGGCTATTATTGTGCCGCTATCGCCGGTTGGCGCCTGGCAGCCCCAAACGGCGGTCATCGCGTCTCCAGCGGAACGGCGCGCGCTTTTTGCGGGCTTCGATCCCTTTTTTCGCAGCAATGTTCAGGCCGGGGGACAGGCCAGTGTGACCTCGCTGGGGCTGACGCTGTTCGGGGTGAATATCAACGAAGCGACCGGCGGCGGGTCCGCCATCATCGCTGGCGAGGATGATGTGCAGTCAAGCTATGCCGTGGGCGATGAAATTGCGCTGGGCGTGCGGTTGGTTGCGGTGGACTTTGATCATGTGCTGATCGAACATGGCGGCGCGCGTGAAAGCCTTTATCTGGACCAGAGCGGCGCAGCTCCGCTTGCCGTTCCGGGGGCAGCCCCGTCGCTGATGCCGACACCGGAAATAGGCTCTACGCCTGCCACAACCGCCAGCGGCGAACTCACTCCTGCCGCGCTTAAAAGCGGGGTCGGCTTTTCGCCGCGAACCGAGGATGGCCGCGTCACCGGACTGGTGGTCCAGCCGCAAGGCGATGGATCGAGTTTTCGCGCCGCGGGACTGAAACCCGGTGATGTTATACGGTCGGTCAATGGCCGTCCGATCGGTTCGCCGTCCGACGCTGCCGCACTCGCCAATCAATTGACTCCCGGTGCCCGCATCTCGCTTGAGGTCGAACGGGGTGCTAGCGTCGTTCCCGTTGCCCTGTTTTTGTCAAAGTCCTGATTTTTATGCGATTTAGATTATCTCTTTTCCTGGCCGCCGCGCTCGTGTCCGCGACCCCTGCGTCGGCACAATATACGCTGAACGTCCGCGATGCCGACGTTCGCGCCTTCATTCAGGATGCCGCGCGCATCACCGGACGCACCTTTGTCATCGACGGGCGCGTCAACGGCAAAGTGTCGGTTGTCACCGACCGGCCGCTGTCGCGTTCGGAATATTTCGAAATCTTTCTGTCGACCCTGCGTGCCAACGGTCTTGTCGCCATTCCGGGTCAGGACGGCAGCTATCGGGTCCAGCCCATCGACGGCGCGGCGAGCCAGCCAGGACGGATCGGCAGCGATAGCGCGGCGCAAAACCAGTTTGTGACCGAAATTGTGCGTTTGAAGCATATCGATTCGGTCGCGGCGGTCGAAACACTGCGCCCGCTGATCAGCCCGCAAGGGTCGCTGACCGCCAATCGCAACGCCAACAGTCTGGTCATCGCCGACTTTGCCGACAATATCCGGCGCGTTCGGGCGCTGGTTGCGCGCATCGACAAGGATAATTCGACCAGCCAGCTTGTGACCTTGCGCAATGCCGGAGCGCGCGAAATTGCGACCGCGTTGCAGGCATTGGCACCGGCGACGAATGAGGGCGGGGCGGCTCCGCTGACCGTGGTTCCGATTGACAGCAGCAATGCGATTGCCCTGCGCGGCGATGCCACCATGGTGGCGCGCTTTGTCCAGATGGCGGGCGAACTGGACCAGCGCGCCGCCGCTGGCACCGAATTGCGCGTTTATTGGCTGGAACATGCCAATGCCGAAACCTTACTGCCCACTTTGCAGCAACTGATTGGCGGCGGGAGCGGCCCCGCGCCTTCGGCTACGAACACAGCGTCGTCGGGCGGAGAGCAGGGCGGGGCGGGCGTCAAACCTGCCGCGCCTGTGGTGGCCGCTTCTTCTGGCGGCGACGGAAACGGTATCGCCAAGCGCGGGCCCGCTATCGTCACCCGTTATGAAGGAGCCAATGCGATTATCGTCGCCGCCAATCCAGATGTACAACGGATGCTGGGCGAGTTGATCCGTCAGCTCGACACGCGCCGCGAACAGGTGCTGGTCGAGGCTATTATCGTCGAAATCGGCAATGACGCGGCGAAGCGGCTGGGCGTCCAATTCCTTGTCGGCGGCAAAAATGCTCCTTTTGCGGCTACCAATTACAGCAATGCCGTCCCCAATATCCTGACCATTGGCGGCGCGGTGGCCGCGAATGAATTGTCGCAGCAAACCACGACGGTCAACGGCACGACGACAGTGACCCAGACCAGCAGCGCACTCGGCAACAGCTTGCAGGAAGCCGCCGCAGCCTCGATCCTCAGCGCCACGGGCGGGTTCGGCGGCTTTGCGGGGACGCTTGGCAAAAATACGGTGTTCGGAGCGATTTTGAACGCGGTGAAGTCGGACACAGAATCCAACCTGCTCGCAACCCCGCACATCGTCACGCTCGACAATCAACAGGCGAAATTCCTGGTCGGGCAAGAGGTACCGATTACGACTGGCGAAGCCCTCTCAAAGAATTTTGATAACGCCTTTCGCACCGTTCAACGCGAAGAGGTGGGCATCAAGCTGGAAGTCACGCCGCAGGTCAATGCGGCGGGCGAGGTCAAATTATTTCTGCGTCAGGAAGTGTCGAGCGTTGCGGGGCCTGTATCCTCGCGCAGCAGCGACCTTATCCTCAATAAACGTTCGTTCGAAACAACGCTGACGGTCGATGATGGCGAGATTTTGGCCATCGGCGGCTTGCTCAACGATGATGAACGGCGGACGATCGAGAAAATTCCGCTGCTCAGTGATATTCCGTTGATTGGCGAGCTGTTCAAATCGCGCAGCCGCACGCGGTCAAAGACCAATTTGATGGTATTTATCCGCCCTACAATTCTGCGCAATCGCGAGGACAATGCGGCGCTGACGGCGCGGCGATATGGCTATATACGTGACGTTCAGAAACGGCGCAATCCGGACGAAGAGCCCGCAATCGATGCTCTGGTACGCGACTATATGGGCACCGTTCCGCCTTCACTCCCGTCGCCGGACGATGTGCGGGTCGGCCCTGTCGATCTGCCCGCGCTGCGGAGTTCAGACGGTTCGGTGACGCCCGCCGATGTGCCGCCGTCCGCCGCTGCCACGACCGCTCAGCCCGACGGGGCACCAAGGTGAGCGATATCGCGCCTATCCCTGTGGCGCACGGCGCGGCGGTTGATATTCCCTACGGTTTTGCGCGCCAGCATGGCGTCGTGATCGCCGCCAACGACGAACGGGGATGGCTTGCGACTATGCGAGAAGGCAGCGATCCGGCGGTGTTGATCGAGGTCAAACGCTATCTTGCGCAACCACTGCGCGTCGTGACTGCCAATCCGACTGATTTCGACCGACTTTTGTCCGATCACTATGCCGTGGATAGTACGGCAGCCGCGATGGCGGGCTCGCTCGAAGGCGGGGATATCGACCTTAGCCTGCCGAGCGCAGAGGACTTGCTGGACAGCGCCGACGATGCTCCTGCCATTCGGCTCATCAATGCGATTATCGCTGAAGCGGTACGACAGGGGGTCAGTGATATCCATATCGAGCCCTATGAAAGCGGGCTTGTCGTGCGGATGCGGACCGACGGGGTGTTGCGCGAACATTTGCGGATGCCGCCGCATGTTGCTCCGGTCGTCGTCAGTCGTATCAAGGTGATGGCACGGCTCGACATCGCCGAACGTCGCGTGCCGCAAGATGGCCGCATCGGGCTGACCCTCGCTGGCAAGGCGGTCGATGTCCGTGTTTCGACTTTGCCCAGCCGCGCCGGGGAACGGGTGGTCATGCGTATCCTTGATAAGGATGCAGCGGGGATTGATTTCGATGTTTTGGGCTTGTCTGGGGAGGCCGACCGGATTTTGCGTGAGGTTTTAGCTGAGCCGAATGGGATCATTTTGGTCACTGGACCAACTGGATCGGGTAAAACGACCAGTCTCTATGCTGCACTCAAACAATTGAATGATGGTCAGCGCAATATATTGACCGTCGAGGATCCGGTCGAATTCGCCGTCGATGGCATCGGTCAAACACAGGTTAATACCAAGGTCGGCCTGACCTTCGCCGCCGGTTTGCGCGCCATATTGCGTCAGGACCCCGACGTGGTGATGGTAGGCGAAATCCGCGACCGCGAAACCGCCGACATCGCCGTGCAGGCGTCGCTGACCGGCCATCTGGTGCTGTCGACTGTCCACACCAATGACGCGGTCGGCGCGATTACGCGGCTCAAGGATCTGAAGGTCGAACCCTTTTTGCTCGCCTCGACTTTGCGCGCTGTGCTGGCTCAAAGACTAGTGCGTAAATTGTGCCAGACGTGCCGCGAACCGGTGCAGGCTGACAATGGCATCGCAGCGATGCTAGGGCTTGATATCGGGACGCTGATCTGGCGCCCCAAAGGTTGCGATCAGTGCGGAGGCACAGGGTATAAGGGCAGGATAGGGGTGTTCGAAGCGATCAAGGTCGACGAAACCGTACGCCACTATATCTACAATGGCGGCGACGAAGCGATGATCGCCCGCCATGCCTTTTTGAAATCGCCGACATTGGCATCTGCGGCGCGGGTGATGGTCAGCAAGGGGCTGACAACAGCCGAAGAAGCGATCCGCGTCGCGCGGCGCGAAGATGTCGATGCCTGATTATCGCTATATTGCGATTGATCCCAAGGGTCGTGAGCGCAAGGGTAGGTTGAGCGCCGTGAACGATGATGCCGCGCGCGCCGACCTCATCGCGCGTAAGTTTTACATTGTTGCCATTGACAGTGCCGGAGCCAAGCCGTCCGCGCGCGCGTTGCTCAACTGGCGGCGCACGCGCTTGTCGAGCAAACAATTATCACTGTTCACACGTCAGCTTGCGACTTTGGTCGAGGTTGCGCCGCTCGAAGAATCGCTACGCACGCTAATGCGGCAAAGCGAGGCGGAGACGGCGCGTATCGTGATTGGCGACGTCCATGCCGGTTTGCTGGAGGGGCGGCGTCTCGCCGATGCGATGACCCGTCAGCCTGACAGTTTTCCACCGCTTTATCGCGCTATGGTCGCGGCGGGCGAAACCACCGGCAGCTTGCAGACCATATTGGCGCGCCTCGCCGATTTGCTCGAACGTCAGGCCGAGGTGCGCGGCAAGTTGATCGCGGCGCTGGCCTATCCGGTTGTGCTCGCGATTGTGGCGATGGGCGTTGTCGCGGCGCTGATGATCTTTGTCGTCCCGCGCGTTGTCGAACAGTTCAACGACGTCGGCCAGCAATTGCCCTTTCTGACCCGCGCCGTCATCGGCTTATCCAATTTGGCGGCGCAATGGTGGTGGCTCTTTCTGTTGGTGTTTGCTGGCGTGACAATTGGCTGGGTTCAGGCGATGCGGCGGCCCGATTTCAAGGCGGCGGTCGATGCCCGCCTGTTGCGTCTGCCGCTGCTTGGCCGCCTGTTACGCGATCTCCATGCGGCACGCTTTGCTCGCACCTTGGCGACGATGGTGTCGAGCCGCTTGCCTTTGGTTGAGGGTCTGCGCCTGACGGTGCCGACGATCCGCAACCGCAAACTGGCCGACGCGACCGAAGCTCTGGTTGCGCAGGTGCGGGCTGGCGGCAGCCTTTCGGCCGGTCTGCGCGATGCGGGGGTGTTCCCGCCCTTGCTGGTCTATATGACCGCCAGCGGTGAAAGCGCGGGGCGTCTGGATGTGATGCTGGAACGCGCCGCTGATTATCTGGAACGCGAATTCGACCGCTTTACCGCTGCTTCGATGGCGTTACTAGAGCCCGTCATAATTGTCATAATGGGGTCATGTGTCGCTCTTATCATTCTCGCAATTCTTCTCCCTATCCTTCAGTTGCAGAATCTAGCCGGATTATAATGTATATGTCGCTGATGCAGTTGTTCTTTCGTCTTATGATCGATCCCACCCGTCCTCAAAGACGAGACAGGAAAAAGCGTGAATCCGGATTCACCCTGACCGAGCTGATGGTGGTGATTTTCATCATTGGATTGCTGGCTACGGTTGTCATCATCAACGTCCTGCCCAGTCAGGACAAAGCCATGGTGACCAAGGCCAAGGCGGATATTGCGACGCTGGAAAACGCCCTTGAAATGTACCGACTCGATAATCTGACCTATCCTGCCGGCAATAACGGGCTTGGCGCGCTTGTGACCCAGCCGCCTGGGCTGAGCCAGCCCGAGCGCTATCGCCGCGGTGGCTATATTAAGAAATTGCCTGACGATCCGTGGGGACGGCCCTATAATTATCAGTCGCCGGGCCCGCAGGGGAAGCCGTTTGACGTCTGGTCTTTGGGGGCCGATGGTGCGCCCGGTGGAACGGACGACAATGCGGATATCCATGGCGGCGATTTATAGAGGGCAGGCGCCCGTCAAAGACGACCATAAGACGGCTGGTTTCACGCTAGTTGAATTGATGGTCGTTTTGGCGATCATGGCGCTGACGGCGACAGTCGTTGTCCTGACCCTTCCCAATGATGACAGTCTGTTGCGTAGCGAGTCCGACCGGCTGTCCGCGCGGCTTGCCGCCGCGCGCGATGTCGCGGTGATCGACGGGCGCAGCGTCGCGGTCAGTTTTGCGCCGTCGGGCTATGGTTTTGAACGCAGATTTGATGGTGCTTGGCAGGCGTTGCCCGGTCGCGCCTTTGCCCAGCGCAACTGGCCCTCGGACATCCGATTTTCGAGCGACAATGCGCAGCCGGTGGCGCGGGTGATCTTTGACACGGTCGGGACAAGCCCGACGCCGAAAGTGATCGTGCTGACGGCGGGGGATGCGCGTCAGACTGTGCGCGTCACGGCGACCGGAGAGATCAGCCGTGGGAAATAATTTGTCGTCGCCTGATCCTTTGGACGAAGCGGGCTTTACGCTTATCGAAATGCTCGTCGCGCTGAGTATTATCAGCATTGCCGCGCTGACGCTGGTGCGGCTCGATGCCTATGCCATTCGCACGGCTGGCGATCTGGATGACACGACGCTGGCCGGAATAGTCGCCCAGAACCGCAGCGTTGAATTGCTGACAGATACTGCACCGCCGACCATCGGCACACGCCGCATCACCGTCACCAATGCGGGGCGCAACTGGACGGTCGAGCAGCGGGTGGCGCCCACCGCCGACAGTTCGCTATTGCGCATCGACCTGATCGCTCGCCCGCAAACAGGGCGCGGTCAGGCGGCGCTGACCATCATTAGGCCCAGCCAATGATCAGGGAAACGCCCCTCCGCCTCAGCCCCGAACAGACCGGCTTCACGCTGGTTGAGATGCTGGTTTCGCTGTCGCTGTTTGCGGCCATCGCCGCCATGGGTGTCGGCCTGTTGCGCAGCAGCGTTGGCACGCAAGGCGCCGTGCAGGGTCGGCTTCAATCCATGGGCGGCATCAACCGCTTGCGCGCCATCATGGGCAACGACCTTGCGCAGTCGGTGCCGCGTGCGACACGCGGCGTTGGCGGAGGGGCTGTTCCGGCCTTTTTGGGGTCGGCCAGCGGCTTTGCTTTTGTCCATGCCGGTGCGGCGAACTTTGACGGAGCGCCGCGCCCACGCCTGCAACGGGTCGGCTATGCGCTCGTCGGCGATGAATGGCGCCGCGCGACCCAGCCGATGCTCGACGGGAAAAATCTGGGTGACGGGGACCGGCTGATCGACGAAGTAAGCGGCGTTGCGGTGCGCTATCGGGACGCGCGCGGGCAATGGCACCAAAGCTGGACCTCTGACCCCGGCGACGTGCTGCCTGTGGCGGTCGAGGTGCAGTTGACCCGACGCGCGCGTCCGTCGCTGACCATGCTCTTTCTCACTGCACCAACACCGCCGCTATCCAAGCAAGCGCCGGGCGATCCGGTGTCCGTGCCATGAACGGTCCGCAATCCGGAGAACGCGGCGCGGCGCTGTTGAGTGTGTTGTTGCTCGTGGCGGTCATGGCGGTCATTGCTGCGACCGCGCTCGACCGGCTGACCGTGGCCACCCGCATCGCTGCCAGCGCGGCGACGGTCGATCAGGGCCGCGCCTTTGCCATGGCGGCGGAGCAAATCGCTTTGCGTCGTGTCGCTGACCTGAAAAACCGCGACCCCGGTAAGCTCAGCTTGGCAGGCGATTGGTTGGGCCGCGATTTCATCCTACCCTTGCCGTCCGGCGAGGGTCGGGCAAAGTTGAGCGACGCCAATAATTGTTTTAACCTCAACAGCTTGGCGGCGGAGACATTCCCCGGCAGACTAACCCAGCGGCGACAGGCGGTGGCCCAATTTGCCGCGTTGATGACCGCGGTTGGCGTGGAAGCGGGGCAGGCCGCGCCAATCGCCGGAGCCGCGGCGGACTGGATCGACAGCGACAATATTGCGGGGCCATTGGGGGCCGAGGATGCGGCCTATCGGTCGATGGCGGGCGGTTATTTGCCCGCAAACCGCAAGATGGCGGACGTTAGCGAGCTGCGTGCGGTGCGCGGCGTCACACCGAAAATCTATGCGCGGCTGCGTCCCTGGATTTGTGTCTTGCCGGTCGCCGAACAAGTGAAACTGAACGTCAATACACTGGCCCCCGCGCAGGCGCCGTTGTTATCAATGCTGTTGCCCAATGACATCAGCCTGTCGGCGGCGCGGGCAGCGCTGGCGGCGCGGCCTGCGGGCGGCTATGGCAGCAGCGTAAGATTCTGGCAGTCGGGTCCCCTGCGCGGGATTGATCCGCCTGTCGATGTCGCCGAACAAGCCGGCGTGACCAGCCGTTGGTTTGCGCTTTCGACCAATATTGCGATGGGGGACGGACAATTGACGGCACAATCGCTCATCGATGCCAATGGCGGCGCGCCGACATTCGGGCCGGAAAATCCGCCGCGCATTGTGCGACGCGACTGGGGCGAGCCTGATTAGCATGGGGCAGACCCTTATCCTGTGGCTGCCCCCGTTAGCGATGCTTGCCGATGAACAGGCACCAGTGACGTCGGTCCCGTGGTTGCGCGTTGACGATTCCGTCGTTGTCGATTCGGGACAAGACGATCTTTGGGTTGATGCCTGGGTCACCAATACCAAAGCAGATGCCCCGTCTGATCAGCTTGTTGCGCTTGCCCCGGCAATCGACGTTCCCGTCCGCTGGCGGCACTATCCCGACGCCGCACCAGCACAGGCCGCCGCCGCCGCACGCATCGACACGCTGCGTGATAGTCTGGGCGATGCCGCAGACCTGCATATCGTAGCGGGATTGCCGGCGACTGCGGGGCAGGCGGTGCCGGTTGCGGTGACAACGCAGGCGGCGATGATAGCGTGGCAGGACTGGCTTACGGCGCATAAGCTGACGCCGAGCGCGATCATTCCCGCGGCAGCCATGATCCCGCCGCCCACCGACGATGCGGCCTGGTCGACTGAAGTTGGCGACGAGCAGCTGATCCGCTTGCCCGATCAGGCGTTCTTGTCCGACCCTGACCTTGATACTTTGATCATCGGGGATCGGGTGCTTACGCCGTTGCCGCCGGAGCAAATGCGCGAGGCGCTGATGCTGTCTCTGGCCGCACCGCCACTCGATTTGTTGAGCGGGGCGTGGAAGGCAAAGCGGACGTTGGCGCTCGATCCGGCATGGATCTGGTGGATGAAGCGGCTGCTTGTGGCGCTCATCCTCGTCACATTGCTTGTCCCTATTGTCCACGCGGTTCGCCTTGGAGCCGATACACGGCGTGCCGATGCCGCCGTTCTGGACACAGCAAAAAGCATTGGTGTCACCGCAAATGACGCCGCCGGGGCCGAGGCCGAACTCGACCGCCGTCTTGCCGCGAGCGGAGGGGGGCCGCTGGCCTTTTCGGTACCGGCATCGGCTCTTTATGCCGCGATACGCGACATACCGGGGCTTTCGCTGCGGACCCTGTCGCATCGCACCGACGGAACGCTGACGACAACGCTCGCCGCGCCGCGCGTCGAAGATATTAATCAGGCGCTGCTCGCGCTCCAGTCGCGCGGTTATCGCATCACCGCGCAGCCAATGGCCGGAACCAATGGTGAGCAGCAAGCCGTCGTCACGATAAGGACCGTGCCATGATCGAGCGCGCGCGGACATGGTGGAGCGGGCTGTCATCGCGCGAACGCTGGTTGGTCGCTATCGCCGGTGCGCTCGCCGCTGCGGTGTTGCTCTGGGCGCTAGGTCGACCGGTCTATGCTGGCTTTGCCAATCTCGACACGGCCCATCGCGCCGCGATCGAGCGCGAAGGACGGGTGGCGACCAAGGTGCAATTGCTCGAACATATCACCCCCGCGTCGTCGACTGCCCCGGCTTCCACGACCAGCATCGAACAATATCTTGCGCAGTCGGCCAGCGAAATCGGCCTGACGCTCGACCGGAACGAGGCGCGCGGTGACCGGCAGGCAAGCATCGCTATCGCAAGCGCGCGGGCGTCGGTTCTTACCGGCTGGCTTGCGGCACTCGAAGATCAGGGATTTGTCGTTGATCAGTTGACCATGACGCCGGGAACCGACGGAAATGTCGGGATGACCGCAGAGCTGCATCGGGGCGGGACATGACGATGCGCGCGCGGTGGTGGACTGCTGCGGCGCTGTTCGCGCTGCTGTTGATCGTGGCAACCTTTCCGATGCGGCTCGCACTTCAGCTGGCGGGCGCCGGTCAGTCGGGCTTCACCGCGCGCGAAGTTGTTGGGCCGGTATGGTGGGCGGGTATTGGCGATGCGCGGCTTGGTGTGTTTCAGCTCGGGACGCTCGACGCATGGCTTGCCCCCGGGCCGCTTTTTTTGGGGCGGACGGAAATTGGTTTTCGGCGGCTGGACCCCCGACTTGGGGCACTGTCGGGGCGATTGCGTAGCGGTTCTATGCTCGGCGTCACAGACCTGAGTGGATCGACAAGCGCCGCCGCCGGATTGGGCATTGTCCCTGTCGATACAATCAGTTTTGACGGTGTCGAGGCGCTGTTCGACAAGGATGGACGCTGCCAGTCGGCCCATGGTCGGGTGCGGTTGAACGTCGGCGCGTCGATTGCCGGGCTGGATTTGTCGCGCGGGCTGTCGGGCGCGCTGCGTTGCGTAAAAGGGCACATTCAGACGACGCTTTCCAGCCAGTCGGGAATGGAAAAACTGACCGTCAATTTTACCGCCAATGGTGCCTATCAGGCGCGCTTTGCCATTAGCGTAGATCGCGACCCGTCGATGGCGGAGGCGCTCGGCGTATTGGGGTTCCAATCTGCGGCGGGCGGCTATGTGCTGACCAGTTCGGGCCGCTTTTAGACTATGCTGTCGATGCTGGATCGGCTGCCGACCAGTGCCGGGATGGCGCTTGCGGCACTGCTCGGCGTTGCCCTTGGCAGCTTTATCGCGACGCTGGTGCTGCGATGGCCTGCAGGCCGATCGGTCCTGTCGGGGCGTTCGGCCTGCGATGGCTGCGGGCGACGGCTGACGGTCCGCGACCTTATTCCCATAGTGTCGAGCCTAACGTCGCGCGGGAAATGCCGGACCTGTGGCCAGTCAATCGACCCGTTACACAGCCGCACCGAATGGGCAGCGGGATTGATCGGGACGGCGGCGTTACTGGTCATGCCGGGAGCCGGCGGCTGGCTATGGGCGCTGTTCGGCTGGTTTCTGCTGCCCCTCGCGCTGTTCGATGCCCGCCACCATTGGCTTCCGGACAGGCTCACCGCCGTGCTGGCCATTGTGGGATTGTTGGTCGCCGGGCCGTTGCTTGGCACCGTTCTGCTCGACCGCTGGATTGGCGCCTTGCTCGGCGGGGGGGCTCTGGCGCTGATCGCCTGGGCCTATCGTCGTTGGCGCGGCGTCGTGGGAATGGGCGGCGGCGACCCCAAGCTGGTGGCCGCAATTGGCACGTGGCTCGGCTGGCAGGCGCTGCCGCTGATGTTGTTACTGGCCAGCGGCGGCGGGCTGCTCTGGGCGCTCGCTACAGCGCGAAAAGGGGACCTGACACCGGCGCGGCGACAGATCCCCTTCGGAGCTTTTGCGGCGCTCGCGGCATGGGCCGCAGTGCCGTTATGGCCGCTTGTTTTCGGCCGCTTTGGTTAGCGCGCGATGACCACGGTCACGGCGCGACGGTTCTTGGCATAGGCTTCTTCGGTCGATCCCAGTTCGGCAGGTCGTTCCTTGCCATAGCTGATAACCTGAATGCGCGACGGGTCGATGCCCAGCGTCGCGAGGTAATTTTTGGCCGAGTTGGCACGGCGTTCGCCGAGGGCAAGGTTGTAATCGCGTGTTCCGCGTTCGTCGGCATGACCTTCGACAATCACGCGCACAGCGGGGTTGGCGCGCAGCCATGTTGCCTGACTTTGCAACGTCGCCATGTCTTCGGCATCAATATTATACTGGTCAAAATCAAAGAAGATGCGGTCGGCAGAGATTTTGGAGAGGAAGTCCTGCTGTGATCCCGGAATGATGGCATTGCCGATGTCCGAACCAGAGCCGGCAGAGGTGTCGCCGCCATCGGGCGCAGGCGGCAGGGCTTTTGGCGCTTTGGGTGCACAGGCCCCGACGGCCAACATGGTAATGGCCGCCATCATGGCGGTGGTTTTCCGTATCGTCATTGTTTTCGTCCCTTTGCTGTTGGTCGCGAAAGTCTGTCGGTTTTGCGATTAATCCATGTTGACCCTAAATATGCAACCCTAATGACGGGGTTTTGGTTCCGCAGAGCGCGGATTCGGTCGAGTCAGGGCAATACAGGCCCCCAACTCGGGTCCGATCCGTCCTGCGGGGTTGGCAAGCGGCGCAGATTTACGCCAGTCAGGTCAACCTGCCACAGGCTGGATTTTCCGTTTTTCCCGCGCGTGGTGCGAAAAAACTGCAGCACGCGGCCATTGGGCGACCATGTCGGCGCTTCGTCTTGCCAGTCATTGGTCAGCAAATGCACGCTGCCGCCGCTCGGCGTCATCACCCCGATGCGGATTTCGCCGCCACCGATGCGGGTAAAGGCGATCAGGTCACCGCGCGGCGACCATTCGGGTGTGGCATAGCGTCCGCCGCTAAAGCTGATCCGCTGCTGGTTCGAACCGTCGATGTTCATCGTATAAAGTTGCTGCCCGCCCGACCGGTCGCTTTCGAACACGATCTTGCGGCCATCGGGGGAAAAGCTGCCGCCGACATCGATGCCCGGATTGTCGGTCAGCCGCACCGGCGTCCCGCCCTCGGCGGAGATTCGATAAATGTCGGTATTCCCGCCCTGCGCCATAGAGAACAGGATTTGGCGGCCATCGGGGGACCAGCGCGGAGCAAAAGTCGTGTTGCTGCTTTCGGTCACCAGTTTCTGGGTGCCTGCTGCGACATCATAGATAAACACGCGGACCCGGTTGTTCAAATAGCTGACATAAACGATCTTTTTATAGTCGGGGGAAAAGCGCGGGGAAATGGCCAGTGCCTGACCATTGGTGATGAAGCGGTGGTTGCCGCCGTCGCTGTCCATAATCGCCAGCCGCTTGATCCGGTTCCCCTTGGGGCCGCTTTCGGCGATATAGGCGATGCGGCTGTCGAAAAAGGGCGCTTCGCCCGAAAGCCGCGAATAGATGCTGTCGGCGCATTTATGCGCGGCGCGGCGCCAGTCGCCTGGCTGGATAACAAAACCTTGCCGCACCAGTTCGCTTTTCAGGGCGACGTCATACAGATAGCAACCAACGGTTAGGCTGCCGTCGCCATTGGCGCGGACAAAGCCCTGAACCAGATTTTCGGCATCGCGCGAGGCCCAGTCGCTAAAAATGGGCGCCGTCACTTCGCTCATCCCGATGGCGCGCACGCCGCTGGGTCCTTGCGGAGCGTAAAGGCCGCTGCGTTCCAGATCGGCGGAAATAACTTCTGCCAATTGACGCCCCAGTGTGTCTGTACGCAGCCCGGCGACGGTAACAGCTGCGGGGGTGGCGAGCGGGGGAATGGCAATGACCGTGCGGTCTTGCGACAAGGTGCCCTCGATGGTTTCGCGTGGTTCGGTTTGCGTCGGTGCGGGTGTCGGCTGCGGCGCGGCATCCTGCGCCAGCGTGGGCGTAGCGGTCAGCAGCAGGGACAAGGTTGCAGCCAGAAGGCGGAGGGCCATGATCATTACCTCTTGATGAAATCGAGTGTGTAATTCTGCCAAAAATCATAACTGTCGGCAGGAAGGTCGAACGGGGCAGCGAGTTCAATAGCACGTTTGGCGCATTCCTGATGACGCGAAACTTGCGACTTGTTGCTGTCATTCTGGCCACTGGTGCTGACGCTGGTGAAACCCGCCAGCGCCCCCGACTGGGTCAGGCGAAAGCGGACGACCGTTTTAAGCTGGGCAACCTCAAAACCGCTGACGGTGCAACTGTTCCAGCGCGGGGCGATGGCTGACTTGATACTGACGTCGATGGATTTTCTGACTTCGGCGGCTGTGGCGGCGGCGGGCGCGCCTTTGCTGGTTGATTTGGTCGCATTGGGGGACAGGCCATCGACCAGACCGTCGAGCCGCCCAGTGGGCCGCGTTGTCTTGGGTTTGGCCGGTTTGGCTGCGGCGGCCTTGCGCGGGGTCGGTTTACTCGCTGCCGGCTTGGGTTTGGCGGGTGCCGAACGCTGCGTCGCTTTGGCGGCGGGGGCCGGAGTGGGCGCTGCTATTGGTTCGGGAACCGGCGCGGCAACGACGGGTTGCGGCGGCGACAGGTCGGTCGAATATTCATCACCCAGCCGCGCGGCGGGCGGGGTGTCGCTGAGGATCGGCGCGGTCGAGGTCGCCGCCGTTTCGGCGATCAGGTCGACTTCCATCGGGGGATTATCAAAGCGACGGTCGCCCGCCGTCCACTGCACCGACAACAGACCGATGACGACGACATGCAGGACAATGGCGGCGGTCAGACCCGCCTTTTCGCCTTTGCTCCTGTTTTTCGTCATACTGACCATTGTCCTGACCCTATTGGTCGCTGTCTGAACCGGTTGTGACCAGCGCAATGCGGCTAAGCCCCGCGCGATTGAGCTCACCCATCACCCGCATCACCCGGCCATAATCAAGGCCCTTGTCGGCGCGCAGCATGATCTGGCGCGGCTTTTCCTTGCCCGCGTCGGCTTGCGCAATCGCCTGCAACCGGTCGGGCAGTGCGGATTCACTAATCTCTTCATCGCCGAGATAGAGCTTGCCGTCGCCGATGATCGACAGTTGCACAGGTTCTTCTTCTTGCTGCTCGACCGGCTTGGCGCGGCTGTCGGGCAGGTCGACCGGCACGCCTGCGACGAGCAAAGGCGCGGTGATCATGAAGATGATAAGCAGCACCAGCATCACATCGACCAGCGGGGTGACGTTGATTTCGGCCATCGGCGCGCGGCGGCGGGTTCGCGCGCGCCCGCGGCTGGGGCCTTGGGGGACACCCATCGCCATCAGCCTTCGACCTCAAGCTCGCGGCTGAAGGTGGCGTGCAGGCCGTCTGCAAAGCGGCCGAGCCGCGATTCCAGACGATTGAGCCGTTGCGAAAAGCTGTTGTAGGCGATGACCGCCGGTATGGCCGCAAACAACCCGATGGCGGTCGCGAACAACGCTTCGGCAATGCCCGGCGCAACGACGGCGAGGCTGCTGTTATTTTCCGCCGCAATCGCGGTAAAGCTGCGCATGATGCCCCATACGGTGCCGAACAAGCCGACGAAGGGCGCTACGGATCCAATGGTGGCCAGCACACCGATGCGATCGGCCAGCCGGTCGGTCTCGGCGGCCAGCGCAGCGTTCATCGCCACGCCCAGCCGTTCGCGCGTCCCTTCGCGGTCGACGTTTTTGCCCTTGGTCGAGCGTCGCCACTCGGTAATTCCGGCGGTCAGAACACGGGCGCTGGGCAGTTCATCGCGCCCGTTCTCGTCAAAGAATTTGTCGATATTACCCGCGCGCCAGAAGTCGCGTTCAAATTTTTCCGACGCCCGCATCATCTTGCTGACACTGTGGCCATGGCCGATGATGACCGTCCAGACATAGATGGATGCAACGAGCAGACCGATCATCACGGCCTTCACAACAATATCGGCCTGAAGGAACAGCGCCACAGGGGACAGGGTCGCGGCGTCGGCGGCCAAGGATATCTGGTCTAACAAGGCGTGGGTTCTCCGTTCATGATGCGGGTAAATCGGTCGGCCCAACCGGCGGGTTGGCGGCGTGGGCGGCCAGTAGGGGACAGAAAGGCGGCGGTGACAAGGGCTTCGGTCAACGTCTCATCGCCGCGAAGGATGCGTTGGGCGATAATCACGCTGGCGCCGCGCACCGCCTCGACCGTGCTGACCACCAGCATGTCGTCGTCGAGTTTGGCGGGGCGGCGGTATTTGATGGCGAGATCAGTGACCGCCCAAGCGCCTTCGCCAGCCTCCATCGCGGTGCGCTGGTTGATACCGGCTAGCCGCAGCATGTCGGAGCGGGCGCGTTCCATATAGCGCAGATAATTGGCGTGATAGACGATGCCCGACAGGTCGGTGTCCTCGAAATAGACGCGGGCGCGATAATGATGCGCCGCACCGACGAACGCGCCGGGAATGAAGGGAGGTGGAACTTCGGTCATTTCCGCGTGGAATAGCCGCCATGCGACTCGGCGGAAAGAGGAGATATGCACTTTGTCGCAGCTTCGCACCCGTTCGCGGATGCCCGGCTTTGAAAAGAGGGCGGACGAAGGCGGAAAACTGTCCTGTCCTGCAGATAGAGGAAGCCGCCATGCGCACTCGCGGTGGAGGCAATGTTCGCGGCAGGGCGCGGCGGTGGGTGATGAGCCACTGCCTTCACAGGGGGGCGCGTTATTTGCCTTCGTTGAACAGGCTGTCCTGCGATCCGGCGGGGGGATTGAGGCCGAGATGTTTCCAGCCCGAGGCGTTGAGGCAGCGCCCGCGCGCGGTGCGGGCGATGAGGCCGACTTGCAGCAGATAGGGTTCGATGACATCCTCTATGGTGTCGCGCGGCTCTGACAATCCTGCCGCGAGGGTTTCGACGCCGACCGGTCCGCCGCGATAAATGTCTGCAATCATTGTGAGATAGCGCCGGTCCATCGCGTCGAGGCCAAGGGCGTCCACTTCGAGCCGGTTGAGCGCCGCGTCGGCGGCGGCGCGGTCGACGATGTCCTGGCCCGCGACATGCGCAAAGTCGCGGACGCGGCGGAGCAGCCGACCCGCGATGCGCGGGGTACCGCGCGCACGGCGGGCGATTTCGAGCGCACCATCGGGAGCAACGGCCAGGCCGAGCAGCTTGGCGGCGCGGGTGATGACCTGTTCCAGTTCGGCATGGCTATAGAAATTGAGCCGCACCGGAATCCCGAACCGGTCGCGCAGCGGGGTGGTGAGAAGCCCCTGCCGCGTCGTCGCGCCGACAAGGGTGAATTTGGGCAGATCGATGCGGACGCTACGCGCCGATGGCCCTTCGCCGATCATGATGTCGAGCGCGCGGTCCTCCATCGCGGGATAGAGGATTTCTTCGACCGCGGGGCTGAGCCGGTGAATCTCGTCGATGAACAGGACATCGCCGTCCTCCAGATTGGTGAGCAGCGCGGCGAGGTCGCCCGCCTTGGCGATCACCGGGCCGCTGGTCGAGCGAAACCCGACGCCAAGTTCGCGCGCGACGATCTGCGCGAGGGTGGTTTTGCCGAGCCCCGGCGGGCCGAAGAACAGCACATGGTCGAGGGCATCGGCGCGCGATTTCGCCGCCTCGATAAAGATACGCAAATTCTCGCGCGCCGCCGCCTGCCCGACAAATTCAGCGAGCGTTTTCGGGCGCAGCGCGGCGTCGGCGTCTTCCGGCGTGCGGATGGGGGTGGTGAGGGATTCGGTCACTTCGCCGCCTTCTTCAGGGCCACGCGGACCAGCGCGTCGAGGGTTGCTCCTTCGCCCAGTTCGGCGTGGGCCGCCGCAACCGCCGCGCTGGCTTCGCCCGGTTTGAAGCCGAGACCGGTGAGGGCGGTTATGGCGTCGGTGAGTGGGCCGCCTGCGGGGACGGGAACGCCGCCGCTACCTGCGATGCCGCCAAGCGCGCCAGCCTTGTCCTGAAGCTCGTTGCAGATGCGCAGCGCCAATTTGGGGCCGACGCCGTTGGCGCGGGCGACCATTGCGCTGTCGCCGCTGGCCAGCGCGCGTTGGAGGTCGGCGATTTCGAGCGCGGAGAGGATGGCGAGGGCGACTTTAGCGCCGACGCCCTGAACGCTGGTCAAAAGACGGAACCAGTCGCGTTCCTCGGCCTTGGCAAAGCCGAGCAGGCGGAGGAAATCTTCGCCGACGAGCATTTCGGTGTGGATGGTGACGTCGCTGCCAATCGCGCCCAGCGCGTCGAGCGTGCGCGCCGAAGCCTCGACCAGATAGCCGACCCCGCCGACGTCGATGATGGCGGATCCTGCGCTGCTGCTGTCCAGCCGTCCGGTGAGTTTGGCGATCATGTTTTACGGGTTAGCGCGGGCGACCGGCGACCGCAAGAAAAGAGAACAGGAGGCGAACTTCGTTTGTCCCACTCCAGCGGGTAAGGGTGAATTAGCGCGGGCGGTGGTTGGCGTGGGTAATGGCGACGGCAAGGGCGTCGGCGGCGTCGGGGCCGGTGACTTTGGCGCCGGGGAGGAGGATGCGAAGCATCGCCTGAATTTGCTCTTTGGCTGCGGCGCCGGTGCCGACGATGGATTTTTTGACGAGGCGCGGGGCATATTCAGCGACGTCGAGACCGGCGCGGGCACAGCCGAGCAGCGCGACGCCGCGAGCGTGCGCGAGTTTGAGCGTCGATTGGGGGTTGTCGTTGACGAACACTTCCTCGACCGCCGCTGTTTCGGGGGCGTGATCAGCAATGACGGCGGCGAGTGCACTGTCGAGATGCGAGAGGCGCATGGCGAGGGGTGATTTGGGATCGGTTTTGATCTGACCATTGGCGATATGGGTCAGCCGGCTGCCCTCGCTGCGGATCAGGCCCCAACCGGTGGTGCCAAGGCCGGGGTCGAGGCCGAGGATGATCATATTTTAAGCCCCTCCCCTTCAGGAGAGGGGGTTGGGGTGGGGGGTGCCGAGATTGAGCAAGACCGCTGGCCCCCATCCCCGGCCCCTCCCGCCTGCGGGAGGGGAGATTGTGGTCACCCCATTTTTTCCAATATCTCGTCGGGGATGTCGTAATTGCCCCAAACGGTCTGGACATCGTCGTCGTCGTCGAGCGTGTCGATGAGTTTGAACAGGGTTTCGGCGGTGCTTTGGTCGGTGACTTCGCTTTTCAGCGTCGGGCGCCAGGCGAGTTTGACGCCTTCGGCTTCGCCAAGTTTGGCCTCGATGGCCTTGGCCACTTCGTGCAGGTTTTCGACGCTGGTCCAGATTTCATGGCCGTCTTCGGACGATTCAACATCCTCTGCGCCGGCCTCGAACGCGGCCTCGAACACCGTGTCGGCATCGCCGACTGCGGCGGGGTAAGTGATCTGGCCGAGGCGGTCGAAACCATGCGCGACGCTGCCGCTGGTGCCAAGGTTTCCGCCGTTCTTGCTGAACGCCGTGCGAACGTTGGTGGCGGTGCGGTTGCGGTTGTCGGTCAGCGCTTCGACGATCAGCGACACGCCGCCGGGACCATAGCCTTCGTAACGCATCTCTTCATAATTGTCGCTGTCGCCGCCGGTTGCCTTGTCGATCGAGCGCTGGATATTATCCTTGGGCACCGATTGCGCCTTGGCCGCGTTGATCGCGGCGCGCAGGCGCGCATTGGCGTCGGGATCGGGCAGACCCATTTTGGCCGCGACCGTGATTTCGCGGCTGAGCTTGGAAAAGAGCGAACTGCGCTTTCTATCCTGAGCACCCTTGCGGTACATGATGTTTTTGAACTTGCTATGGCCGGCCATGGCAGGCTCCTTCGTTATGCTTGAAAACTGGCGTCGCCCTAGCGTGGGCGGCGAGGCTAGACAACCACTGCCGTGCCGCTGGCCGAGACCATCAGCATCGACCCGTTCTGGCCGATGACTTCATAGTCGAGGTCAACACCGATGACGGCATTGCCGCCGAGGCGGACGGCTTCGCCCTCCATTTCGCTCAAGGCTTCCTTGCGGGCGCGGGCGAGGACATTTTCATATTTGCCCGAGCGGCCACCGACAATGTCGGTGATACTGGCGAACAGATCGCGAAACAGGTTTGCGCCGACGATGACTTCGCCGGTGACGATGCCCAGATATTCGCGGACCGGATGGCCTTCGAGGGTGTTGGTGGTCGTGCTGAACATAAGCTCTCTCCTCAGTCGATTCCGAGCGCCGACTTGTAAACGTCCAGAATCGCTTCCATTTCCTTGCGATCATTGATCGGCAATTTGCGCAGGCGGACGATCTGGCGCATGATTTTGGGGTCATAGCCCTGCGATTTGGCTTCGTTATAGGTGTCGCGGATATCGTCGGCGACGCCTTTTTTCTCTTCTTCCATCCGCTCGATACGCTCGATGAACAGGCGCAATTGCTGGTCGGATACGGTGGCTTCGCTCATTATAGGCTCCATGGAATGGGAATGGGGTGGCGCAAGAATTGCGCCTGCCGCGTCCCTAACGAGGTCAGGGATTTTTCGCCATGCTTTCTTCCATCCGCGCGATTTGTTCGGGCGAGGCGGGGGTTTTGTGCAGCGCTTTCCACTCGGCGGTGGGCATACCGTGGACGATGGCGCGCGCCGCTTCCTTGTCGAGGTCGCCCGCTTCCGCGACCCAATCGCCGAGGCAATTGCGGCAGCATCCGGCGAGGCCCATCAGGTCGATATTGGCGGCGTCGCTGCGGTGCCGGAGCAGGCGGACGAGACGGCGAAAGGCCGCCGCGGCGACGGCATCGTCGAGACTGTCGAGCGCATCGGGGGCGGTGGGGCTGGTTTCACTGCACGACATGAAAATATCCTTGTCCATGGAAAGGCGGGATGAATAGCTATACGCGGCTTGCCTTGTCGCAATCAACGCGACTAGGCAAACGCAACCCTTATCATCGGAGCGACTGTGACCCAAAGCTTTACCCCCCGCCAGCGCAAGGTTCGGATTTTGGCGACGCTTGGCCCCGCCAGTGGTAATGCCGAAATGATCGCCAAGCTGCACCGGGCAGGGGCCGATGCTTTTCGCGTCAATATGAGCCATGGCGACCATGCCGGTCATGCCAAGGTCATCGCCGCGATCCGTGCGCTGGAAAAGAAAACGGGGCGGCCGACGACGATTTTGGTGGATTTACAGGGGCCAAAGCTGCGCGTCGGGACCTTTGCCAAGGGGGCGGTGGAACTGGTCAAGGGTAAGGCGTTTGCGCTTGATGCGGACAAAAACCCTGGTGATGCGACGCGGGTATGTCTGCCGCATCCCGAATTATTTGCCGCGCTGGAGGCGGGCACCCGGCTGCTGATCGACGATGGCAAGCTGGTGCTGCGGGTCAAGAGCGTCGCGCCCGACCGGATCGACACGGTGGTCGAGGTTGGCGGCACAATTTCGGACCGCAAAGGCGTCAATGTTCCCGATGTTGTCGTGCCGCTGGCCGCGCTGACCGAAAAGGACCGTCGCGACCTGTCCTTTGCGCTTGAGCAGCATGTTGACTGGATTGCGCTGTCGTTCGTCCAGCGGCCCGAAGATGTCGCCGAGGCGCGGCGGTTGATCGGGGGCAAGGCGGCACTGTTGGTGAAATTTGAAAAGCCGTCGGGGGTTCAGCGGATCGACGAGATATTGGAAATTGCCGATGCGGCGATGGTCGCACGCGGCGACTTGGGCGTGGAATTGCCGCCCGAGGCCGTGCCGCCGCTGCAAAAGCGGATCGTCGCTACGGCGCGGCGGATGGGCAAGCCGGTGGTGGTGGCGACGCAGATGCTGGAATCGATGATCACATCACCCTCGCCGACGCGGGCCGAAGTGTCGGACGTGGCAACCGCTGTTTATGACGGCGCCGACGTCATCATGCTGTCGGCCGAGACCGCAGCGGGCGCGTGGCCTGAAGAGGCGGTGACGATGATGGATAGTATCGCGCGATCGGTCGAGAGCGATCCTGATTATTTTCGCCGTCTGCACTTTACCGAAACCAAGCCCGATGCGACCACCGCCGACGCGCTGGCCGAAGCGGCAGGGAGTATCATCTCGACCATCGCCGCCGATGCGATCATCTGTTTCACTTCTTCGGGATCGACGGCGCGGCGGGTCGCGCGCGAGCGGCCCGGTGCGCCGTTGCTGGTGCTGACGCCAAAGCGCGAGACGGCGCGGCGGCTGGGGCTGTTGTGGGGCGCCCATGCGGTGCAGACCAAGGACATCGGCAGCTTTGAGGAAATGATCGCCAAGGGCAAACGTATGGCGCTGCGCCATGGTGTCGCCAAGGCAGGTGCCAAGCTGGTGATGATGGCGGGCGTGCCGTTCGGAACGCCCGGTTCGACTAATGTGCTGCACGTCGCAACGCTGACCGGCAATGAATTGCGCGGCTATAATGATTAGAGGCGGCGGCATTGTCCTGCCTTGCGACAAAGCATGAGTCGGTATGAACGGGCGTGGTTAAAGCCGGAATTGATTCATAGCGGGACGGCAAAATCTGGTAAATTGACTTTGCACCTTAGACAGTGCGAGGCATAGTCACTGCCTTAGTGATTGCCGATTTAGAGTCGCCGCCGCGCTGCAGTGTCGACGATTGATGCCAGGAGGGTCCTTACCGCGTGTCCGCCCCGTTTCGTTTCCCCCGATTTTTCGTCACCAGCCCGTCGCCCTGCCCCTATATAGAGGGAAAGACAGAGCGTAAGGTGTTTACCGAACTCAATGGTGCCAATGCGGGTGAGTTGAACGATGCCTTGGGCCGCATCGGATTCCGGCGCAGCCAGTCCGTCGCCTATCGCCCCAGTTGCAGCGATTGTGCTGCCTGTGTTTCAGTCCGCGTCTGCGCCGCCGACTTTTCCGCCAGCAACTCACAAAAGCGTAACCTGCGCCGCAATGGCGATCTGGTCGCCACCGCGTGCAAGGCCTGGGCTACGGATGAACAATATGCGCTGCTGCGATCCTATCTGAGCTCACGTCATCCCGAAGGCGGGATGGCCGATATGGACGAGCAGGATTTCACCGACATGGTTGAGCAGACCCCTGTCGATAGCTGTTTGGTCGAATATCGCGAACCGACCAGTGATGGCAGCCAGGGGCGTCTGGTCGCTTGTTGTCTGACCGATCGTCAAGGCGACGGCTTGTCGATGATTTACAGCTTTTTCGAGGCCAATCATCCGCTGCGTGAAGGGCTGGGAACCTATGTTATCCTGGACCATATCAAACACGCCGCGCGCGCAAAATTGCCCTATGTCTATCTGGGCTACTGGATCGATGGCTCGACTCGTATGGCCTATAAGGCGCGTTTCCAGCCGCTCGAAAGATTGGGTCCCGATGGCTGGTCGCCATTTGATTCTGTGCGCGCCTCCGCATCCGACGCGCAGTTGGAGTGGGCCTGACCGCACCAAAATTTCAGTGCAGGCGGTTGACCTTCGACCAGTATCAAGGGCATAGCTTTGTCATCAGGGCAAAAGCCCGGGTCGCATCCATTGAAATTCGCCGGGGGCTGGCGATCAGGGGGAAGGATGCCCGTTCGCGTGATGATTTCACTGATATTATCAAAGGGTGTTGACGCACCATATCGACGGGTGTGCGCATGAGCGAGCCGGTCAAGGTCGCTATTATCGGTTCGGGTCCTGCCGGCCTCAGCGCGGCATCGCGCGCGGCACAGCTGGGCATGAGCCATGTGTTGCTGGAAAAAACCGACCATCTGTCGGACACGATCTTCAAATATCAAAAGGGCAAGCATGTCATGGCGACGCCCAATCGACTCGACCTGCGGTCCGACTGTCGATTTGACGAAGGATCGCGCGAAGCCATTTTGGCGAACTGGGACGAAGATGCCCAGTCAAATACGGTCAACGTCGCCTATCATAGCGAAGTCGTTGAAGTGTCGGGCGCGCAAGGCAATTTCACCCTGAAAACGGCGAAGGGCGAAACGATCACGGCCGAGAATATTGTCATGGCCATCGGGACGCAGGGCAATCCGAACCGGATGCGTTGTGACGGGGCCGACCTGCCGCACATCATCTATCAGGTCGATGACCCTGCCGATTTTCAGGACAAGCATATCACGGTGGTCGGGTCGGGCGACGCCGGGATTGAAAATGCCTTGGGCGTTGCAGAAGAGGCGCTGGAAAACACCGTCACGATTTTGAACCGGTCGAAGGATTTTGCCCGGGCCAAGGCCAAGAATGTGTCCGACCTGATGGAGGCCGGGGCCAACGGCTCGATGAACGTGCGGACAGAGACGACGCCCGCGAAAGTCGAACCCGGCTGGTTGACGCTTGAAACCCCGACCGGCGAAGTGCGGATAGAGGCCGATGTGATTGTCGCGCGGCTGGGGTCGGTGGCCCCGCGCGGTTTTGTTGAGAGCATGGGGATTGAATTCACCGGTCCCGACCGTGAGGCCTTTCCCAAATTGTCGCCGACCTTTGAATCGACCGTGCCCGGCATTTTCGTGATTGGCGCGCTGGCGGGCTATCCCTTGATCAAGCATTGCATGAATCAGGGTTATGACGTTGTCGAGTTCATCAACGGCAATACCAGTCTGACCCCGGCCGACGAAAAGGATCTGGCGGCGATTTTCGCCAATCTGCCGCAGCAAAAATCGGTGTCCGAGTGGCTGGAGTTCCTGCGGACGAGAGTGCGCATCTTTGCCGATGTGTCGCCGTTGCAGATGCGCGAGTTCATTCTCGATTCCAAGGTCGCCTTTTATCAAAAGGGCGAGGTCGTGTTCGAACGCGATGATCCGGGGTCGTCGTTGTTCGCGATTGCCCAGGGCCATGTGCTGGTCGAAATTAACCCCAATGACCCCTCGGTCACCGTGCCGATTGAGGAAGGGTCGATCTTTGGCGAGGTGGGCCTGATTTCGGGGCGCAAACGCGGCGCGACCATCCGCGCGGGTGAAGACGGCATCTTTGTCGAAGTGTCGCGCACCGCTGCGATAAAGCTGATGGGAGCAGTGCCGGGAGCCAAGCGCGCAATCACCCGCATCTCGCTCGAACGACAATTGTTGCAGATTTTCCGTGGCGGGCTGGTCGCCGAAGATTTGGACCCTGTGCTCGAAGACGCCGAAGTGATGAAGCTGCGCGCGGGTCAGGTCGTGCTCGCCGAAGGCGATGAGGGCGATGATATTTTCATTGTGCGCACCGGATCGATGGTGGTCGAAAAGGATATTGGCGGCAAACCCATCTTCCTGTCCTATCTGCCCGCCGGTTCCTATTTTGGCGAGATGGCGGTGCTGGGTGGCGGTCGCCGTACCGCGAGCGTCAAGGCAGCGGTGAGCAGCGAAGTCATCAAGCTGAAGGGTGAAGCGTTCCGCAAATTGCTGGCCACCAAACCGAAAGTGCGTGAAGCGACCGAAAAAGCGATGACCGACCGCAAGGTGGTCAATGATTATATCGAGGGACGCAAATCGGGTTATGCGAGCGCGGTGGACCTTTATTCGGACACCGCATCCTTTCTGATCGATCGCGGACTGGGTGAGGCGACCGATGCTTTGCTGATCGACGAAAATCTGTGCGTCGGTTGCGACAATTGCGAAAAAGCCTGCGCCGACAGCCACGAAGGCTTGTCGCGGCTCGACCGTGAGGCGGGTAAGACCTTTGCCCATCTGCATGTGCCGACCAGTTGCCGTCATTGCGAGCATCCGCACTGCATGGCCGACTGTCCGCCCAATGTGATTCACCGTGGCCCCGACGGCGAAGTGTTTATGGAGGAAGGCTGCATCGGCTGTGGCAATTGTATGCGCAATTGTCCCTATGGCGTGATCCGCATGGAAGCGACGCCGCCGCAAAAGCCCAGCCTGCTCCGTTGGCTGCTGACCGGTTTTGGCCCCGGCCCCGGCGAGCCGTCGCCCAAATGGACCAAGTCGCAATTGCCTGAAGGCACCAAGCCCAAGAAAATCGCGGTCAAATGCGATATGTGCAAGGGAATTGCGGGCGGTCCTGCCTGTGTTCGCGCCTGTCCGACCGGAGCTGCTATCCGGGTTTCGCCCGAAGAATTTCTGTCGCTTGCGCGGCTGCAAGGGGATGAGGGCTGATGGCAGGAGGAGGGCTGTTTCGACGCAATCGCCGCGTGCGGGCGGCGCAGACCGAGCGGGTGCGCGAAAGCCGCCACGAAGGGTTCCTGCGCCATGCCAATTTCCGCTGGGCCAAAATTTCGGGCGGACTGTGCCTGCTGGTCATCCTGTCCTATGCACTGATTGATGTGACCCCGCGCCCCAATGGCGGGACGTGGTTCGGCTATACGCTGGGGACGATGGGGGCCGGGCTGATCCTGTGGCTGACCGCGCTTGGCTATCGCAAGCGCAAGATGACGAGCAACGCCTGGTCGCTGAAGGCATGGACATCGGCGCATGTCTATCTGGGGCTCAGCCTGATTGTCATCGGCACCTGGCACACCGGATTCCAGCTGGGGTGGAATGTCCACACGCTGGCGTGGGTGTTGATGATGCTGGTCATCCTGTCGGGGATGTTCGGCGTGGTCGCCTATGCGATGCTACCCGCAGCCTTGTCGAACAATCGCGACGAAATGACGCAAATGCAGATGCTGGAGGCGATCCGTTCCTTTGACCGGCAATTGCATGGAGCGGCTCAACCCTTGACCCCCGCCGATACCGAACCGGTACTCGCGGCGCTGGACCAAGACCCGTTCGGCGGCGGTATTCGCGCCCGACTGAGTGGACGATACCCCCATTGCGCGACGACAGCGGCGCACCGCGCGCTCGCCGGATCGCATGAAAGCGATGCCGAAGCGCGCGACAAAGTGATTGGACTGTTGGGGCAGAAAGAGGCGGCGCTGGCGCGGCTGCGTGCCCATTTGCGTATCCGTGCGCTGCTTGAAATATGGCTTTACGTGCATGTGCCGCTGACCTTTGCGCTGATCGCGGCGCTGTCGGCGCATATCATCAGCGTGTTTTTTTACTGGTGAGCGGGGAGGGTAAATCATGAGCTTTATCCTGCGCCGTATCTCGACGACCAAGTCGGGCAAGCAGATTATCCGCGACCAGCCTTTACCCGGGGAATCGCTGACGCTCGGCCGCGATGGCAGCAACGTCATTCATATCGCCGATCTGGCGGTCAATCCGCAGCATGCGACCATCACCAGCAGCGATGGCCGTCATGTGCGGGTGGCAGCGCAGGAAGGTCTGGGGTTCGACTTTAATGGCCGCACCGTTGACGTCGCCGATTTTGACAGCGCGTCGGGTGGTGAATTGCGCTTTGGCGGTCATCGACTGACGATCGCACGCGAGAGGGATGATATCATCCTGCTTGTCGAACGCGTCGATGAATTGTCGCAATCGAGCAAGGATGTTGATGAAGTCCGCGCTTTTTCGCTGCAAAGCGTGATGCCGGGCAAGCGCGTGGGCGCGTGGAGCTTTGCCATTGTCATGCTGATCGCCTTTCTGGTCGGACCGATCTGGGCATGGCACAGCTATCAAAAGGTCGATGTGCGCCCGCAGGGTTATCATGCCGATGAAAGCTGGATGTCGGGGCCGCTATCAAGCGCGCATGCCAACCTGAAAAATGACTGTCAGTCTTGCCATGTCGAACCCTTTGTCGCGGTAACTGACAAAGCGTGTGTCGGCTGCCACACTGGCGAGCATAAAGCGATGAGCGCAAGCCATGCCAATGCCTCGACAACGATGCTGATTGCCGCGCGTGCGCCGCCAGGACTGGGCAAGAAGGTATTGGCGAGTTTTGCCAGTGCCTTTAACCGGCCGCAGGGGCGGTGCGTCGAATGCCATACCGAGCATGAGGGCGCGGGACGTATGCCCGCGACACCACAGAAATTCTGTTCCGACTGTCACGACGGCATGTCGAGCCGTATCAAGACGAAGCTGGCCGACGCCAGCGACTTTGGCACCGGACATCCCGAATTCCGTCCGCTGGTCCGTATGGCACCGGGGGTCAAACCCGAGCGCGCTTCAACCAAAATGCCGCTTGATTATGACGGATTGAAATTCCCGCACGCGCTGCATCTCGACACTAATGGCGGCGTCGCCCGTATGGCGCAAAGCTTTCGGGGTAGATATAATTTTGGCAAGAAACTGGAATGCAGCAATTGCCACCAGCCCGAAGCCGACGGGGTGCGGATTGCTCCGGTCAAGATGGAACGTGATTGCGCGATGTGTCACAGCCTCGCCTTTGAAGAGGTCGGCGGCGTCACCCGCACGCTTCGCCATGGTGAGCCCGATCAGGTGGTTGCGGACTTGACCGCCTATTATCGATCAACATCACCGTCACGGCCTTTGCAGCTTGGCGGCATGTCGCGGCGTCGGCCCGGTCAATATGCCGAAGGGCAGGTGTATAATATCTATTTCCGCGAAGTTGCGGTGCGTCCCTCGCGGGCACAGGATGCGGTGCGTGCGGTCTTTTCCAAGGGCGGCGCCTGTTATGACTGCCACACCATCACGTCGCCAAAGTCGGGCAATAATTGGCAGGTGATGAAGGTGCATCAGACCGCGCGCTTCCTGCAAAAAGGCTGGTTTGACCATGACGCGCACAAGGAAACCGCCTGCGCCGATTGTCACACCATGGCACCGACGTCGAAAAAATCGGCAGATCTGCTGATCCCCGACCTGCGCCAGTGCCGCGATTGCCATGTCGGCGAACAGGGTGGTCATCTGGTCAAGCTGAAAGAACAAGCAACGCCATCGCCCTGTGCCATGTGCCATGAATATCATTCGGATGGCGGAAAACCGTGGACACCGCGCCGATCACGCAAGGATGTGACCCAAATCACAGAGCGCCCCAAGCGCAGCCTGTATCAATTGTCCTGGCGCCACGGGTCGGATTCGCTGGCGGGACTGGGCGGATGAGCGGGCGACCAGTCTGCATCGTCCGCAGCAGGGGAGCCATATGCTGATCGCGCAGATCACGGATATTCATATCGGGTTTGAACCGGATAATCCGGCCGAATATAACCGCAAGCGGCTCGATGATGTGCTTGATGTCCTTATCGACGGGCCGAACCGCCCCGATCTGCTGCTCGCCACCGGAGACATTGCCGATATGGGGGACGCGAGCAGCTATCGCCGCCTTGCCACCGCCTTTTCACGCTGCCCCTTTCCGGTATGGCCGAGCGTCGGCAACCATGACTTGCGTGTTCCCTTCAACGCGCAATTTCCCGGATTTCTGGATGCCAACGGTTTTGTCCAATATAGTATCGAACTGGATGCGCTGCGGCTGGTGACGGTCGATACGTTGGAAGAGGGCCGCCACGGCGGCGCCTTTTGCGAGACGCGCGCGGCGTGGCTTGATGCCGAGCTGGCCAAGGTGCCCGACAAGCCGACCTATATCATCATGCACCATCCGCCGGTCGAAAGCGGCATCGACTGGATGAACACCCACCCCGATGAACCCTGGGTCAGCATTTTTTCCGAGGTCGTGCGCCGCCACCCACAGGTGCGCGGACTGATCTGCGGCCACCTGCACCGGTCGGTGACCGTGTCGTGGGAAGGGCGGACGGTTGCAATTTGCTCGTCGACCGCGCCGCAAGTCTCGCTCGATCTTCGGCCCATCGACCCGGAAAATCCCGATGACCGCCCGATGATCATTGCCGAAGATCCGGCTTATGCGCTCCACCATTGGAACGGGCGCGAACTGGTGAGTTTTTATGACCATGCCGGTGGTCACACGATGCTGGCCAAATATGACGCGCGGTTGCAGCCATTGGTGCGCGAGTTGAAGGCCGAACGGCCAAATTAGGGATTTTATGATCTTTCGTTTGCAGAATTTATTTTAGACATTTTCATTTTTAATAAGGCACTTGTGCCATTTTTCTCTTCGCTTCCTCTGGTTTGCGTGGAGGCGGAGCAAATCAGAAAAGGGCTGTTGCCGATGAAGAAATTATACAGAATGCGTCTTTTGGGACAAAGTCGGTCCGGATTGACCTATGGGGCTGCCATGGCCTTGCTCACGGTTTCAGGTATCTCAGCAGCGACATTCAGTTCGTCGGCCTATGCGGAGCCACATCTCGATGGACTGACAGGTCAAAACGTCACCCGGGCCAATTTCGATCAAGGCTATTTTGCCGATAACGGCGGTGGTAAATGGATCGAATATGGAAGTGATGGCCGGCCCAGATTTACTTTTGAAGAAACGGGACGCGACGACTGGTCCGTCTACATGTTTGATCATTCTCGTAGTACAAGATTACAGATCGATATTTTCCGCAATATGATCTTGGTCGGTGATGGTCGGAACGGAGCGATGAACGATCTTTATCCTATATCGTCGGCTACTGCCCGTCGTCCAGTTCGTCGCAACTATCGCGATCATCGCCGCCAGACGCTCAATTATAATATTGAAGCCGGCCCGCTTTGGAATCAATCAGATGCCGAAAATAAGTGTCGAAAGATTGCGCAAGACGTTCGCGGACAGTGGACAGGAGAGTGGCGGACAACCATCCAGGGGAAAATGTCGGTCTGTGCAGTCCGATTTGGGCGTTAGCACCTGATGTCGGCTAGGCTGACAAGGCTCACATGCAGGCGACGGGTCTGTCGGCTCCGCTTTTGTGTTAATATCCCAGTTTCAAATCCACCCGCGGCTCAACGGCTTCGCCCTTGTGCCAGCGGTCGAGGTTTTCGAGGAAACGTTCGGCGGCGCGGATGAACATCTTGTCTTGCGCGCGGCCCGACAGGTGCATGGTGATATGCGCGTTGTCGAGGCTCCATAGTTCATTGTCGGCGGGCACGGGTTCGGGGGTGGTGACGTCGAGGAAGGCCGCGCCGATGCTTTTGGCTTTCAGAGCATCGATGAGCGCCGCCTGATCGACGACGCTGCCGCGCGCGATGTTGATGAGCGTGGCGGTCGGCTTCATCGCCTCAAGTTCTGCCGCACCAATCATGCCATCGGTTTCAGGGGTGGCGGGAACGGCCAATATGACCCAGTCGAAGTCGCCCAGTCGCTCGCGCCATTGATCGGGGGTCAGCGTATTGGGGCCAGCCGTGCGGCGGACCACGGTGACATCGACGGCAAAGGCTTTGAGCCGCTCCTCGACCAACTTGCCGATCGCGCCATAGCCGAGCAGCAGCGCCTTGCTGCCGAACAGCTCCGCCTTGCCGGGAGAATCCATCAACCATTCGCGGCGATCCTGCGCGTGGACGACTTCGCGAAAACCCTTTGCGGTGGTGAGCATGCCCATGACAACATATTCGGCGATGGTGATCGCGTTGATACCAGCGCCATTGGTGACGATGGTCCCGCGTTCGCGAAGCTGGTCGAGCGGCATACCATCGACCCCGGCATAGATGGAGTTGAGCCATTTCAGGCCGGTCGCGGCGGTGATGACGGCGGCCATGTCGCCTTTGTCATACATGTCGAACCAGCCGATTTCGGCGGTGGGCGCGAGGTCCAGTGCTTCCTCTTTGGTCATGAAAAAGCGCGGCTCGACCCAATCGGGCAGGCGGCCTTCGATCAAGGGGCGGATAAGGCCGGACAGGACGGTGATGGTTTTGGTCATGGGCTATTCCTCTACGAGCATAGTCGAGATGCCTATCGGTCACGCATTCCCTTGAGGTGTCTCGACTATGCTCGACACGAACGGAACGCGAGGTCGCTTATATGTCCAGCCGCCAGTCCCAGCCGAGCGGGTCGCCGTCCATGACTTCGACGCCTTGCGCCGTTAGTTCGTCGCGCAGCGCGTCGGAGCGGGCGAAATCCTTGTCGGCGCGAGCCTGTTTGCGGGTGGCGAGCGCGGTTTCGATTTCGGCCTCGGTGATGGTCGCGGATTTGGGACGGATGCGAAGATCGGCGCGGGTTAGGGTAAGGAGGTTGAGGCCGAGGACTGCGTCCATATCCTTTACTACGGCCAGCCGTTCGCCGGCGTTGTATTTCTTCAGACTCAAGACATCGTCCAGCCAGGTAAGCGCTTTCGGAGTGTTCAGATCGTCAGAAATTGCGTCCTCAAAAGCTCCCAGCCACTCTGCCCACCATTCAATCGGTTTCGCGGGCGGCTGAGAGCTGGTGGACTTCAACTGTTCAAAACCCATCACCATCCGCTTCAACCGCGTCAGTGCCGCACCCAAGCCCTCCCAAGAAAACTCCAGTTCGCTGCGGTAATGGGCCTGTAGGCACATCAGGCGATAGGCGAGGGGGTGATAGCCTTTGTCGATGAGCAGTTGCAGGCGGAGGAATTCGCCCGCGCTTTTGCTCATCTTGCCCGAACGGTCGATCAGGAAATTATTGTGCATCCAGATGCGCGCGCCGCTGTGGTCGGAGCAGCTGTGCGCCTGATTTTGCGCGATTTCATTGGGGTGGTGGATTTCGCGATGGTCGATGCCGCCGGTGTGGATGTCGAACGGCAGGCCGAGCAGCGCCTCGCTCATCACGCTGCATTCGAGGTGCCAGCCCGGCGCGCCTTTGCCCCACGGGCTGTCCCATTCCATCTGGCGCGTTTCGCCCGGCGGGGTGGTGCGCCAGATGGCGAAGTCGGCGGCGTTGCGTTTGCCCTTTACCGTGTCGATGCGGCCTTCGCCCTCGTCGGTCCTGGCGCGCGCGAGGCGGCCATAATCGGCGACCGTCGAAGTGTCGAAATAGAGGCCGCTGTCGAGTTGATAGCAATGTTTGTCGGCGATGCCCCTGGCATAGTCGATCATCGCGGGAACATAGTCGGTGGCAATCGACCAATGCGCGGGCTGGCGGATGTTGAGCGCCTTCACATCGTCCCAATAGGCCTGCGTATAATGGCGGGCGATATCCCAGATGGATTGGGCTTTTTCGGCGGCCATTTTCTCCAGCTTGTCCTCGCCCGCATCGCCGTCGTCGGTCAGATGGCCGACGTCGGTGATGTTGATGACATGGGTGAGCTGATAGCCTTTGAACGTCAGGGCGCGGCCCAATGTGTCGGCGAAGACGTAAGCGCGCATATTGCCGATATGCGGATAATTATAAACCGTTGGACCACAGCTATAGACGCGCGCCTCGCCCGCATGGACGGGGGCGAAGGTTTCAAGGCTGCGCGTCAGGCTGTTGAACAGCCGGAGCGGTGCGGGGGCAGGGGCGTCGGTCATGGCAGCGGCCATGCCCCGTGACGGGGCAAAACGTCAACTGCTGTCATCGCCGCGCCGCTTATTCGGCGGGCTTTGACCATAGATCATCATTGCCTGCGCCAGTGACCGGATCGTCGAGCAATGGTGCGCCGGGCAGGGGGTCAATGTCGCGCAATTCGATGAGCGGTAGCGTAATGCCGCCCGAGCCGTCGTCGGTATCTGCGTCGTCATCGCCATTGCTGTCGACGATATCCTGAACCGGGAAATCGTCGTGAATATCCGGTATGACCGGCGCCCCGCAGCTTGCAACATTGGCAATCAAACAGCCGTTGAAGGTGGACCGCGGATCAAAGCTGGCGGTGGTTGATCCGGTCTGGCTCGATCCGCTGCTGATATTCAGAAGCGCGATGGTGTCAATCCCGTTGACCGTGCCGTTGGGGCCGATCTGTTGTCCATTAACGACAATGCGGGTGGTCGAGGACGCGGTTGTGACATTGAACCCCAGCGCCCCGAATGTCAGCCCGCGACGTTGTGCAAAATCGGTTCCGGCCCCGCTATTTTGAACATAGAAACCGCCGACCACATTGACATCGATGCCGCCAGCATAAAGCGCGCCGTCATCGCTGGTGAAGCCGTCATTTAGGGCCAGTCGCGCCTCTATGGCGTCGGTGCTGCCCGCTGTCGCGACATCGTCGATGGCATCGGACGTCGCAACGATGATGTCATCGGATTGCAAGTTCAGCATACCAGCGGGGGTGCTGCCCGTGCCGGTGAGGCGGATCGTTCCCTGACCCATGATAACCTCAATCGCGTCGTCGGCGTACAGGTTGAAGCTGTTGTTGTCCGACAGACCGGTCAGGCTGGCATTGCCGATCACGCGCGCTTTTCCGGGGGTCAAAATCGTGAATCCGCCATTGGGACCAAGGTTGGACGTAGGACCGCCCGCAGTGAGAACAAAATCGTCGATAATGACATCCGGCGGCGCGCTGCTGCCCACCGATTGGAAGCCCGACGAGAGAACTTCGGGGGCAAGAACGGTGATGTCCGCCCCGAAGATGCGGGTCATTTCGGCGGCGTCGAGATGATAGCCGTTGCGCGTTCCGGTGCCGCCGATGAACGTCTGATTATCGCTGTTATTGTTGCGAATATCGAGTGTGTCAGTGCTGCCCCCAGTGCCAAGACGGCCATCGGTGTCGATGACGATATCCGCCGAAAGGACCGACATGGCGCGGCCTGTGACGCCGCTTATGATGTTGATCGTCTGGTCTGCTTCGGCTTGCAGGAGATTGGTGGCGGTAACGGTCGACAATGTCATGTCGTTGCCTGCGGCAAGGATCACATCATTGGCGTCGAGCTGGACAATGTTGAGGTTGTTGCTGGCAGACAGATCAGCCCGCCCCGCGATTGCCGATGCGTTGACGTCGAGATTGCCGCTGGTGTCCACCACCGCATCGCCGACGTCGGTATCGAGCTGTTCGAAAACGAGATTGTTGCTGCCGCCAATCGCGATACTGTCACCGACGGCATAGACCGGGCCGGTCGACGCAAGGTTGTTGACTTGAACCGCGCCTGCGTCGCTGAAAAGATCAGTCTCTCCGCCGCCGCTGACGGAGTTTGCGAAAACGCCCGTGATGCCGTTGAGCGAGAGAAGGCCGCCGCCGGTGGTTGACGCACTCAATATGTCGATGTTGGTTCCGGCGTCGAAAACAAGATCGCCGCCAGCCAGCGAATGGCCGCCGGTGATTGCGTTGGTGGTGGTAATCGAAAGGTCGCGCCCGATCGTGAGCGTGTCGAGGACAACGCCCAATGATGTCGTCAAAAGCGCCATGTCGACGGAGTCCGCCGCGACGGTCATATCGCGCCCCGCAGCAACTGCGCCGGTGATCGACGCAGTGCCGGTCGAATCAATCTCTATATCGTCAAAGGCATCGAGATTGGCGAAACTGGCATCGCCGCTTTGCGTTGTGATGCTGCTGCCTGTGTCGGTCGAACCGACCCCCAGCGTCGTTGCACCACCGAGGGCCAGCGTCGTTGCAGCGGAAAGAAGGATGTCGTCGCCCGCGGACAGGGTGCCCGCGTCAATCGCTCCGTTGAAGGCGGTGAGAGTGATGTCGGCGCCGTCGGCGGCGGCGGCGCTGGTCTGGAACATCGAGGGCAGGCCGGTGCCTCCGCCCGCGACAAAGAGGAGGTCGCGGTCGTCGTTGCCGGTGCCGGTTGCACTGACGCGCAGGGCGGTGATCGTGCCATCGGCCTCTACATCCACATCGTCGCCCGCCGATACATCGGTCAGCGCCACCGTGGTTCCGGCAAGCAATTGCATGTCCTCGCCCGCACTTGCATTGGTGACCGATATAGCTTGCCCGGCATTGACCCCGAACATGGTCGCGGCGGCGCTGTTGGTCAGCGTCGCATTGCCCGCCGCGATGACAAAAACTGTGCCCTCCGAGAGGGCGCCATTGCCGTTAACAAAGCCGCCATTGGCGGTGGCTGATGCGTTGACATTGGCGTTGGATTGCAGGTCGACATTGCCGCCCGACACATAACTTCCCGACAAATCGCCTTCGGCAAAGACCGAAATATCGCCGACCGTATCGGCCCCGTTGATCGTCGCCGCACCGCCCGTGGCAGAAGCGAACAGCGTATCGCCGCCCTGCAGGCTGTTGTTGACCGCGATGCTGTTGCCGAACAGGCTGACGCTGCCGCCTGCGGCAATGTTGTCGCCGCTGATGCCTTCGGCACCAGGGGCCGTTCCGCTGGCGCTGAGGGTGACGGTCGAACCGGCGTCGAGGGCGACAAAGTTGATCGACTGGCCGAAAACCTGAATAAACCCGCCTGCGGTGGAGTTGCCCAGATCGACGGCACCGGGGGCGTTGATGTTGATGTCGCCGCCGGTGATGAGCGAGTTCAGCCCGGTACGGAAACTGGCGACATCGGCGGTGAAGTTATCCGCCGTTTCGCTGTGGTCGATGTCGGTGTCGCCTGCGGTGATGACAACATTGCTGCCATCCTCTTCATTATCGCCGCCCGATCCGTCGGTATTCATCGTTCCGATGGAGAGTGCGCCCGAAAAATTCAGGTTGATGTCATCGCCGGCGAACAGCGAATCGATCTGGCCGTCTGTTCCGGCGGTGATCGTCAGATCGGTGCCGGCGGTGATGTCGCCGCCGAAAACGCCGTCAAAAGCGTCAATATCGGTCGAGGTGCCGCTGTCGATCGAGCCGAAGCTGACGTCGCTTCCGTTTGAGACTAGCGTCGTGCTGCCGCCTGATCCTGCGAAGCCAACACCGACAAAGCCGCCTTCGGCGTAGAGATCGCCGCCTGCTTCGGCGACCGCAACGTCAATGCTTCCGTCTGCTAAAAGCGACAAATCGCCATTCGCACTGAGATAGGTGTTTTCATCGGAGAGAATATCTCCGCTGCTTGAAAAAGATAAATCGCCAGCGACCGAGACGCTGGGGTTGAAATTGTCCGCATTGCCGTTGCTTGCAGTAATCAGCGTGCTGCTGAACACGTCGAGCGAGCCATTGATCACTAGTTGTCCGTCGCCCAGCATATCAAATGCGATCGTGCCATCACTGGTCAGCGAGGTATCGCCATCGACAAGAATTTGGCCGTTGCTGCTAGCAATATAGATACCGCTGTCGAACGGCGAGGAGGGGACGGAGGTTGCCGGTGAACCAAATGCAGATGCGTCGAGGCTGGCCAATGAAATTCCCAAGCCGTCGCTGCTGTTCAAAATATTGATCCGGCCGGCGATATTGCCGCTAACGTCGATACTGGTGTCGGCAAAGTCGATTAGCCCCGAACCCGATTCTGAATCCTGGGATTCAAGTGTCACGACACCGCCACGGTTGAAACCGCTTACCCCAGACGCGCCAGCGACCGCTGTGCCAGAACCGCCGCTGCCGCCCGACCCTTCCGTACCGCCGCTTGTGATCTCAACCGGAAATCCGTTCGAGTCGATTGTGCCGCCGTTGGCAAGAAAGTGAACCGAGCCGCCGGTGCCATTCCCCCCATCGCCGCCGTTGCCGCCGACTTCGTTGCCGCCTTGTTGCTGGCTGATGTTCGCGGCTCCGGCGCCGCCATTGCCTCCCGTTCCATTCCCGCCGAAGGTCGCGATTCCTGCATCGTCTATGCCGAGCGAAGCGGAGCCACCATTGGCGATGATCTCGATTGTGCCGCCGGTGCCATTGCCCCCATTGCCGCCGTTCGGACCAACGGCAGGATTGTTTCCAAACGCCAGAAATGCGTCACCGCCATTGCCGCCGGTGCCGCCAGTGCGAAAGATCGACTGGTCGGCATTTGCATTTGCGTTTTCTCCCTCCAGCTGAACGCGCGACGTTCCGCCGGTCGCCGATCCGCCATTGCCGCCGGTGCCGTCCATACCGTCGGCACCACTGCCGCCAAGCGCACTGGAATCGATGCGGAGTATCAGAGTTCCGGCATCGAAATCATTGATCACAAACTGTGCCAGACCGCCCTGGGCTGTGCCGCCATTGCCGCCGATGCTGTTGAAGCCGCCCGCGCCGCCGAGACCCTGGGCGATGCTGCCGACATCGCCGGTCGCGGTGATGGCCGTCATCGTGGTGATGGTTGCGGTGCCGCCTGTCCCGTCGCCGCCATCGCCGCCGACGCCAATGCCGGTCGGCGGGCCACTGGCACTGAATGCACTGAAGGAACCGCCATCGCCGCCGATTCCCGACGCATCGGAGGCGATATTTCCGGCATTCAATGTGCCTTGAATGATATTGATATCGGCGGACCCGCCCGTTCCATCGCCGCCATCTCCGGTATCTTCGACTCCGCCGAAATCGGCGATATAATCGCCGCCATCGCCGCCGATGCCTCTGGATGACGCGTCGATATTCTGTGCGGTAACGCTGGATGTGCCGTTGAGGTTGATCACCGCTGTGCCGCCAAAGCCGCTGCCGCCATCGGTAGCCAGGGTTGGGGGAGAGTCGCTATCGCGGCCTCTCAGGCCAAAACCGCCATAGCCGTCGGCTGAGACTGTTATGTCCGTTCCCGTAAAATCGCCCGCAAAGAAATTGATTATCGCCGTGCCGCCAAATCCATCACCGCTTAGGCCGCTGCCATTGGAAAAGCCTCCGTTACCCTCTGCCGACACCCGTAAATCGGCGATATTCGCCGTGCCGCCGCTTTGGGTGAAGATCGCGGTTCCGCCAAATCCACTGCCGCCCAGTGCGTCGTTCTTGCCACCATAGCCGTCTGAAGAAATGTAGAGAGAGTTAGCTGTCAGGGTGCCGCCTTGAACATCGATGGCCAAATTGCCGCCTATGGCGTTGGCCGATCCCGGGCCATCGGTTGGCGGCGGCCCTTCGAACTCCATACCAGTGTATCCATTGGTGGAGAGGTCGACGTCGCTGAAGGAGATCGCGCTTGCTGACGAAAGATTATTGAGCAACCGCACAAGAATCGTGCCGCCAACACCCGTCGTTGCCGTGGTCGCATTGGAATCTGTATTGCCGCCCGTTCTGCCATTGGCGGAAAAGGATGAGAAACCTAATGGAAGATTGATCTGACCGCCATCGGCGATGAACTGAATTGTCCCGCCAGTGGCATTGGTGCCTCCGGACGAAAAACCGGTGACGGCGTCGGCATTAAAGAAATTGGAAGAGAAGGTGCCATCGGCTTCTATAACGCCATTGTTCGATGCGAGCAGGTCGATCGTCCCGCCCTGTGCTGAACCGCCAAGGCCATCCACATCGGCAGTTCCGGCATTGGCGGAGAGTGAAAATTCGCCTGCCATGATCGTGCCGCCATCGGCAGAGAAAAGGATATCGCCACCGGTGCTGCTGCCGACTGACGCCATGATACCAAAGTTGTATGATCCACCGCCTGCATCGATATTAAAATCGTTCAACGCGCTGATGGTTGCACCGCTGGTCGCTTGAACTGTTACAAAACCACCGGTGCCGCTTCCTCCATTTTCACCGAATAAGGCATCGCCGCTCGCATCCAGACCTATGTCACCGTCGCTTTCGATCGCGGACCCCGTATCGGCTGTCACAGTGATGGTGCCGGCGAGGGCATCACCGGTTGTGGCCGTCCTTGCCAAGGAGTTGTAGCCACCCCCAGCCTCTGCTCTGGCCGACAGGATAAGTGAATCGGGATTGGTATAGATTCCGCCTGTCGCCGAAACCGTGGCGGTGCCGCCGCGTGCGTCGCCGCCGCGCGATCCGTCCCCGTCGCTGCCGCCGCCCAATGCGCTGGCGGACACAGCAACATTGCCCAAAGTGGCAAATGTGGAGATGTCGCCGTTCAAGACCAATTCTGCCATCCCGCCCCTGCCATCACCGCCATTTTGGGTGACGAGTGGAGGGAGCGCGGGCCTGACTAGAAAGCCACCGCCCATACCGTCAGCGGTGATTACGGTCTGAGAAGCGCTGAAATCAGAACCAGTGCCCGAAATCTGGATGCTTGCACTGCCGCCTGTTCCGTTGCCCGATTGGATGGTTCCGGTTTGGCCCTGCCCATTGGCTTCGGCTGTGACGGACGTGTCGGCGTTGATTCTGCCGCCGTTGGATACCGAAACGACGGCTGTTCCACCCACAGCGTCGCCGCCATTGTCGACGGCCAATGTCTCGCCGTTCTGTCCCAGGAACAGACCACCGCCGGTGGCGCTTGCTTGCGCTGTGACGTTACTGGCGAACAGGATACCGGTTCCCGCAACCGAGATGCCAGCGTCGCCGCCATTGGCATTGCCGCCATCACCATTTGCGTCAAGACCCCCTGTCGCATTGGCGGCGACAAGGACGTCGCCGGTGTTCGCGGTGCCAGCGGATATCACAAGGCTGGCATTGCCACCGCGACTCGATCCATCCGGCTGCACCGTGCCATTCGCCAGAATCGACAGATCGCCTGAAATGGTCAGATTGCCGCCATTCATCGTGATACTGGCGTTGCCGGGTGTCCCGTTTGCACCATTGGCCTGAACCGTTAAATTGCCGGTTGCACTGATGGTTTGGCCCGCCCCGACGGTGAGGGCTGCGCCGGCGTCGCCGATAAAGTTGGCGTCACCCGTGATTGTGATTGAGCCACTGGCCCCCAGTGGCGCGCCGCCAAATTCGCCGCTGGCCCGGGCCATGGTGTTGCTGAGAAAGTCCGTGTTGCGGACATTGATGCCGGCGGCTGTGCCGTTGACCGGCGTGCTGTCGATCGCGCCATTGGTGACGTTATAGCCTGCCGACAGGACCACGGCCCCGTCGGGATCGACTTGCGCCGCGGCGGCGTCCTGATAGCCGACCTGACCCGAAACCAGCATGGTGACGGCATCATTTTTCGGGATCGCGACCATATAGACGCGGTTGTCGTTGGTATCACCCTGCAGGTGCGCGGGGCCGGTGGTGGTGCCCGTGTGACTGATGACATTCCCACCCTCTGCGCCTACGAGGACATTGATGTCGAACAGGCCATTGTTGATGCGAATATCGGCCTGTTCGGCGGCGACATAAGCCGTTGATCCGTCAGCGCTGACGACGCCATTTTGCACAATGCGCGGTGCCACCAGTGCCACATAGGAACTGCCCGGATTGCCGTTGCTGGCTGTAATCGACGCGCCCTGACTGATCTGAACAGCCGACGTGCTGCCCGATGTGCCGCGAAAGCGGATGTTGTTGGTGTTGCTGAACAAGCCGCCGCTGGTGTCGATGTCATTGGCAGTCAGCAACAGGCTGCCGACATTGATCGCCGCGCCATTGCCGATCAGGATGCCGCCCGCATTGTAGAACCAGATATTGCCGCCCTGAACACTGTTCGGGTTGGTGGGCGCGCCGACAAAGCTGTTGACCGTCCCATTAAGCGCGACCACCCGGCTGAGCGACAGGCCGCCGCTGGAAACAAAGCGGTTGAGGACGGTATATTGGCCCGTGGCACCGTAAAAATTGAGCGTATTGCCTGCGGGTAGAAAGTCGATGGCTCCGCCGGTCGCGGCGTTATCAGTTGGGGTCCAATTGATTATGGTCTGAGCGGTGCTGGTGACGACATCGGTCGTGTTCGCAGGCGCGCCGGGCGCGATGGTTGCATTTCCAAGTGTGACATTTCCGCTGCCGACGACGCCTTGCGCATGTGCGGGACCGGCCATGGCCAGCGCCATCAAACCGGCGGCGACGGCGCAGCTGCCCAGCAGGCGCAGTTTTCCCTGATGAATGGTTCGCGGTGATGGGGTCGGACGCATGGTCAATATCCTTGGCAGGAAAAATCCTATCAGTGAGCTCGCACCCCGAATTGGGTCGTGAGCGAAATCAGTATGCGTGGGTCAGGTTTTTTGACGAGGAACCCGGCGCGATTCAGCGGAGCCGCCACTGTCACATCGAGTCGTCCCAGACCGCCATAGGCAAGGCGGACACCGCCACCTGCTGAGTATAGTTTCTGCGGATTGAGACCGTTGAAGGCCGTATCCTTGTTCCACACCCAGGCGGCGTCAAAAAAGACGAAGGGTTGAAATGACACCGAATGATTGTCGGCGGGAACGAGCGAGCCATAGCGTGCCTCTGTCGCGACACCGACGCCGCTATCCCCAATAATCGTGCCGGGATCAAAGCCGCGTCCGACTGTGAAATTACCCGCCGAAAACTCTTCATAGGCGAGCAGGGGATCATTGGCCCATTGCATACGGGGCGCGACCGACAGGGTGAATAATTTATGCGGCCGCCATTCGGCCTGTGCATTGGCGCGCACCACAAAGGCGTCGGGTTTGCCCTCGATGCGGGTGAGCGGGACGACGCCCGGGACGAAACATGCCGCGCCAGCGACGCCGCAATCGTCACTGGCACCCAGTCCCTTGATGCCTTTGCGCGCCTCTAAAGATGCGGAAAAGGACCAGCGCGGCTCGGCCGGACTGTATCCGCCGCGCCCTGCAATCGACGAAGGATCGATCCAGCTCGCATCGGCGCGCAGGTTAAAGACACGTAGCCGGTCCCGGTTGAGCGCCACGCCGCCAAGTCCGATGTCCTGATCGATAAAATCAACCCCGCCGCCAACATTCAGTCGATGGGCCTGGGTCAGCGTCACGGGATAATTTGCAAACAGGCTGGCGATTTGCGTGTCTGATTTCAGCGGCAAACCGGCAATGTCCGGGCGTGTCCAGGCATAGGTATAGCTGCCCCCGATTTTCAGGCCTTCGCTCCCGATCCGAAATTCATGGGCCGCCTGAATAACTTGCTGTTCCTTGAGGTCGGCGGTCGAGTAGATGCTGAGCGTCGTCATGTCGCCCAGCCCGGTCAGCCCGTTGATCCGCGCGCGCGCAATGCCGCCAAAGCGGCCAACGTCGCGGGGGCCGAAATTCTGGATATTCGCATCGAGGACTAACGGGGTCCGCGAAACCTCCACTTCGCCGACCACTTCGCCGGGTGTGCCGCTGGGCCGCAGGGTCAATCGTGCGTCCAGCCCGGGGATATCGCGCGCCAACAGCAAATAACGTTCGGCATCGGTGATATTAAAGACCGGCTGGCCTTCGATCTTGGACAAATAGGCCTGCAGCAATTTTTCCGACCGCCCGGCATCGCCGCGCACTTCGATCCGGGTCAGCCGCGCAGCCAGGATGTCGAGCCGAATGATGCCATCGTCAATCGTTTGCGGTGGAACGCGCACGGCGGCCAAATAGCCTTTTGACCGCAGCAATGTGGCGGCGCGATCACGAATGTCGCACACGACCGATATGGGCAGGGTTTGCCCCTGTTTATCGGACCAGCTGGACGTCAGAATGGACGCGTCAATGCCGTCGGGTGAGGTGAATTCCACGCCCTTCAGCGTGATGCTGACATTGGCAAATTCCGGGTTGGCCAGCGGACAGGGCGCCCGCTCGATGCTGTCATCGGCTGTTAAAATCTGCCCTGATTGCGTCGGGGCCGTCGTCGGGGCCGGTGGCTGCAGTTCCTCACGCGTCGGAATCTGCGGCGTCGCCTGCCACGCCAATGCCGCTACCGGCGCGCCAGCCAGCATCAACCCCATGGTGGCAAGCCCGATGCGTGCGGAGCGCCGATTGGCAGAAAAGTGCCATGTGACGCGCAAAATATTATGAAAATCAGCCGTCATCAGTCCCCCATGCGTGATCGCATATTACCAGTAGCGCCCCGGAATCGCCCCACGCGAACCCGATTCGTATCCCGTTTCGACCCGATAAGAAAACTTGCGCTCTTGCGGCAGCTTAGTTGGTTAGAACCTTATCAGAACAGGACCGGCGTATCAACGCCGGTCCACCGACATCAGCCAGCGGCCCCATCGGTTTCGGCCATGGTATCGACAAGCCGGTCAAGCTGTGGTGAGCAACTTTTGCTGACCAGCATATTGACCGATTCTTCGGCCGATTGTGGCGGCGTGTCGACCTTGGTGAAATGAATCTTGACCGGTGCAGTCAGGCCAGCGCCCGAAAGGCGATAATCGACGCCATATTGGATTGGCATAGTTTCGGTGGGCCATTTGCGGTAATTCGCTCCGCTGACTAGCGCCACCGTGTCCGACTTGGCGCTGGCGCCCTCACCGGTTTCGATCTTGAGTAGCGTATCGGTGCCCATGTCGGGACGCCACAAGAGCAAGGTTGCCGGGTCGAGGACGCAGAAATTGCCGCTCTGGCGATAATCGAGCAACCACAAATTGGGTGCCCGCACATCGGTCAGTACCGGGTCGGGAGCACCGCGCGAAAACCCGCCGCGCGGGCGACCGGGCGACCGGGCGATCATCCGCGACACGGTTGAGTTCAACGTCTGACTGGCCTGCACCGTTCCCGACGCGCCAAATGTGCCGGGTCCGGACAAAGTGCGCGTCTTGCCGCTTTGCAAGAGGACCACCCGATCACCGTTCACCAGCGATAGCCGGTCCGTCGGCTTGAATTTGGTACCGATAGGATATTTGCTCGCCGATGGGCCGGTCGAGCGCACAATCATCGATTGCGCCGCGGCGGTGCCGGTCCAGGCGACCGCCATGACGATGGCGGTCGCCGCGAACATCCAGCGGCGGTTGGTTTTAGGAAAGGGCATAGCTTTCTCCTTTTTGGGTTTGATCCAAACGATCTATCAAAAACATGATGGCTGTATCCTGACTCATTTCTGATCGTAGCTCTGTGGCACAGGTCACATAGGCCTTTTTATTCGCTTGATCATGCGCCGAGACCAGCGCCGACACCAGATCTCGCTGCTCCTTCGTGAGATCAGGGCGCGGCGTGAAAACATCGACCGGCTGCGCTCTGCCGCGCAAGGTGACGCGGCCCATAGGGATCAGATCGTCGCGCTCTGACCGTTCGGCGGCTTCGCGGCTGATGAGCACTCCGTTCTTGAGGCTCTTGTTCGCAGATTCGAGCCGCGCGGCGGTGTTCATGCTGTCGCCAAGCGCGGTATATTGTATGCGGCCTTCGCCACCGAAATTGCCGACAATCGCATCGCCGACATGCAGTCCGACGCGGGTCATGCCGATCGGCGGCACGCCCTCTGCCATGTCGCGGCGGAATGCTTCGCCCGCTTCGTGCATGGCGAAGGCCGCCGCGGCCGCTTTTTCGCCATCATCGGGCCGCCGCAGCGGGGCGCCCCAAAAGGCCACCACGGCATCGCCAACAAATTTGTCGATTGTGCCGCCATGCATCAGCACCACTTCGCTCAAACGGTCGAGATATTCGTTGAGCAAGCGCGCCACCGTTTCCGGTGTGATCGCATGGCTGAGTTTCGTAAAGCCTTCAAGGTCGGTGAAAACGCAAAAAATCTCGCGCTTTTCGCCGTGCAATGCCAGTTGGTCGGGGTCGCGCATAATCTTTGCCGCGACATCGACGGGCAAATATTTGCCGAGCGCCGACTGCGCAAAGGCGCGCTGTCGCGAGCCGATGGTACGCGCTGCCGTTCCCACGGCGGCATAACCGAGGAACCAGCCGACCGCCCAGCCAAAGGCTGGCAGGGTGGTGGTGTCGACACCTTGCCTTTGAAGCCAGAAGGGGAAAGCGACAAAAAATATCAATTGCCCGCCGAAAACCAGCGCAGCCCAGCGCGCGCGCAATTCGCTGAGGCTGGTCAGGCCACCAGCCGCGACCACCAAAATGGCGAGCAACCACAGCGAAACGGGCGGGATGGGATTGGGCCAGATGTCATCGAGCTGTTGTGCCAGCATATGTGCGTGCACCTCTAGCCCGATCATCGTTCCGCGGATGCCGGTCTGCAGGTCTGGGAGACGGGTGAGCGGCGTGTTAAATTGATCATTGCCGATAATATCGCCGCCGATCAGAACATAGCGACCTTTGACCGCCTCGGCAAAAGCGGCGCGCATGTCATCGTCCATATCGATAGCAAAGCTGTCGATAGGAATTTTGACGAAGACGGTTTCCTCCTGTCCCTTTGTCACACGCTTGGGAAGGAGGAAGCGGATATTGCCCTGATAATTGGCATAAGCCGGATTTACCGGCGCCATCGCATTGGCCATCAAAGGCGGCAGATTGGCGGGGCGATTGGGCCAGTGCCGGATCACGCCATCATCATCGGTTTGAAACAACACACTGGTGGGCCGGGTGTGTTCGGTCGTCACATCGGCCAGATAGCGTTTCAGATATTCTTGCTGTTCATATTGGATGGCATTGGGATTGCTCGATTGTTCGGCATAGGCGAGCCATGTTGGCGTTTGCATCGCGCGCAACTGCGCCTTGAGTTCCGGATCGTCGGGACGCGGTGAATCAAAGGCAATATCGATGCCGATCGCCTTGGCCCCCATTTTGTCGATATTGCCCAGCGCGCGCGCCAATAAAGATCGGTCAAGCGGCGACCGGATGCCGGTGTTGAACAGGGTTTCGTCGGTATAGGTGATCATGACGATGCGCTGGTCCTGTTCCACGCGCGGCGCCATCAGCGTGGCGCGGGTGTCATAGAGTGCGCGCTCGGCATCTTGGGCAAGAGGGAGCGACCAGCTTAGACGCGCAATCAAAATCGCGATCAACAGGAATAAGATCGTCGCCACCATCCGGGTGGGACCAAGCTGCATCACCATGCGACGAACGCGCTTTCGCATTGGAACGCGCGCGGGCGCGGCTTCAGTCGCGGGGTCCTGTACCGGATTATCCGTCATCAATCAGCGCGCAGCATCGTGCAGGGGCTTGCCAACCAGAGCTGTCGTGGTCGGGCTGGGGGTTTTGGGGCGGATGACCGGTTGGTTTCCGTCACCGATGATGGCGAAGCCCGCCCAATAATAAGGGTGTGAGGTCTGCGGGTCGGCCATTAGCCTTTTCTGCGCACCCCATAGTGCATCGACCATCGGCGTCCCGGCGGGCGAGGTGAACAGGCCGTCGATCAGGCGATTGGTTGCGTCAAAATCATCGGGGACCGGCCAGTGGCTGGCGACCACCGAACGGCTGCCCGCGCCGATGAAGGCGCGCACCAGCCCGTCGAGGGCGTTGCCGCCGCCGCTGGATATGCCGGCGGCGCGGGTGGCGCTGACCGATGCGGCGCCCGCCGTGTCACAGGCGGACAGGATGACAAGATCGGCGTTGAGTTTGAGGTCGAAAATTTCCTGAAAGGTCAGCAATCCATCCGAGCCGTCTTTGCCAAAGGATGTCACCAGCGCCGGGCGTGCAGGGCAGCCGATGCGCGGCGCCGTCACCAAGCCGTGGGTAGCAAAATGCAGGATGCGGTAATTGGCCAGATCGGTGCGCGCCAAGACGGCGTCGTCCGAAAAACCGGCCCCGGTCAGAACCATAGAGTCGTCGCGGCCCAATATCGACCGGGCTTTGATCAGTTCCTTGGCAGAGATGGGCCGGTTCCACACCGACAGATCCCATTGGCATTGCTGGTCAGGCCCGCCCGGAATCGCGCCGCGGTGGGCAACCGCGGGCTGGCTGGCCAGCGCCGGCTGATTCTGGCCAAAGCCGAAATATTCGTCGGTCGCGTTCGATGGCGCGGCCAGTCGGGCGTTGTGAAACGCCGACGGCGACACAGCCGTGCTGGCGCGGGTTGTTTTGCCCAGCCAGGCAATGTTGCGCATGTCAAAGGGGTTGGCGCTGGGATCAATCACCCGTTCTTCATAGGCGGCAAGCCCCGTATCCGACGTAATCAACAGGTTGATCGGAAGGCGCAGCATGGCGCCATCGGGTTCAAAGATCAGCTTGGCAATCTGGGGCAGGCGATCCGTGACGGGGCCAAAAAGCTGCTTATAGAGCTTACGTGATGTCGCGGCGTCAAAGGGATAGGTGAGGCGGCGACCATTTTCGACGACCGAGATTGTCGAGCGCAGCGCGTCGACTTCCTGAGTCAGATCATCATCGCTGATATCGGCGCGCCACAAATGCGCGTCATTGGGTTCGATCAGCATCACATAGACGCCTTGGCCAACCACGAGCATTTTTACATAGGCCTCGTCGTCTTTCAGCGTCGATTGCAGTCCAGCCAGATCGACCTTGTCCTGTGACACCGCACGATACTGCGGAAAGGCGCTGAGCCGGATCAAGGATTCGGACTGCTGGAAGGTCAAATTGGTCAGTCTGCGCGCGAGGTTGGTCCGTGTTGCCACAATGTCGGGCGTTGCTTCGAGTTGGGCGAGGCGGGCATCCTCAATCCGCGCGCGCTCTATATCGCGGTTGAGCGTCGTAACCTGACGGAAGAGTCGTGCGCTTTCGTTGGTGCCGCCCGATAGTTCGCGCGCCAGCACGGCCTGCGTGTCGGCGACACCAGGACGCACCTGAAGCTGGCTGGCAAAGAAAAAGTCGGTGATCGCGGTGGGATCGCTTGCCGCGCGTTCGGCAAGCAAGCGGTAATAGGGGGCCATCAGATTGGCCATGCCGGTGGTGGACCGTTGGGTCGCCGCGAGGTCGCCGATGATTTGCTTGTAAATCGTCAGCGCCGCGTCATCTTCTCCGTGTCGGGCCAGAAAAGATGCAAAGCGTGCGCGTGCCGAGGCCAGCGCATTGGTCTCGGGATATTCAACCGCGAGGACATTGACTGATTCCTGAAATCTGGAACGCGCCGTGTCCATCTTGCCCAAAGCTTCTTCGGCCAGTGCAAGTTCGCCCAAAATCTGGGACCGCAATCGGACGATTGACGTAACCCGCCCTTCGCGAACGGCCACGGCATCGGTGAGTGCCTTGTTCTGATCCCGTTCCGCCGCCTTGGGGTCGCCGCGCAATCGTTCGGTCGTGCCCAGCAAATGAACCGCTTGGGCATCGATGATCTGCGCCCGCTCTATCGGGGTTAAATGTTCGCGATCAGAGCTTTGCTGGACCGTGCGCGCATTGTCGCTGCTGTTGATTCCGGCTGCGATATCCGGCGTCAGCGTTACGGCACCATCACTTACCGTCAACGCGCTGGGAATCGCGGGGAGCGGATTGGTCAAAATCTCTGCGGCCGTCACATAATCGCGCTGGTTAAGTGCGTGGATAGCGCGAAAATTACGGCGCAGACGCATTTGCACCATGTCGACGGTCGGTATGGCTTCGACTTCTTTGAAAAGTCGCTCGGCCTCGTCAAATTCGCCCAGATTGGATTTCTGCAGGGCGCGGTTGAGCGTGAATTCGGTGGGGTCGAGCCCCGCGTCGCCTTCTTCCCCAATGGTGCGCCGCGACAGGGCCTCGAAAAATTCCGCGGCTTCGGCATAATTGCCACTTTGGTTGCGGCGATAGCCTTCGGCGAGAGCTTTATCGACGTCGATATTGCCGGCCAGCGTCCGCGCGAAACCATCATTGGCGCCCACCGATACCGAGGCAACATTGATGACCCCTGATTTGATCTTGTGATCCTTGATCGATTCCAGCGCGATGTTCAGCGCGTCGTCATAGGCGGCGAAGCCCTCTGCGACATAGCTGGTGTTTCCGCTTGATTCGAGGCGCGTTTTCCATGCGATGTTGCTGTCCTTGACCGTGCATGCGCCGTCCGCATCGCAAGAGACTGTATCGGCCCGGTTGCTGTTGATCCGTGCCAGCGCGGCGTCGGGGTCGGCGCGCAACATGCGGACATAGCCGACCGGTTGGCTGGCATCGCGGCAGATGATGACCCAGGCGCGATCGAACATGCCGGAAATGACACCATCGCGCACCGTTGCCTGCACTTCGCACAGCGATCCGCCCTTGTCGCCAATGGCAAAGCTGTCGCGCATTGTCGGGTCGTCGGTTTGCGCTTGTACCGTCGTCGGCAGGCTCAACGCAGCGATGGCAATGCCAGCCAACCAGCGGTGATGTAAAACGGACATAGCGCATTCCCCCAAATCACCATCGCGCACGCACAGCCATTCAAGCCAGACGATGGTGTTAAAATCAATTCTGTGGTGCGACCCATTCCCGTTGCGGGCAGCCTAACGCCCTATAACACAAAATGGAAGTGATCTGCCGCACAAAGCGAATGAAGGCGCCTGCGCGCTTGCGCCGCTGTTGCGGGCAACCTATCTGTGAAGGACAACTTTTGATGTGAGGGCATAATGCAAAGTTTCGACGACAGACAAAAAGCATTTGAGGCGAAGTTTGCGCGCGATCAGGAGCTGCAATTCAAAATTTCGGCCCGCCGCAACCGGCTGTTGGGCGAATGGGCGGCGGTGAAAATGGGGCTGACGCCCGAAGAAACCGACTCCTATGCCAAATCTGTCGTGCAGGCGGATTTTGAAGAAGTGGGCGACGAAGATGTCATCCGCAAATTGGCGGGCGACCTGACCGCGGCGAAAATCGAGATCAGCGATGCCGAAATCCGCGCGGCGCTGAACGATATGGCGGTCGAGGCGCGCCGCCAGTTTATGGACACGATGTAGGCTGCGCGGAGAAACGGGATGGCAATGCAGCAAGCAGAATTGCAGGCGATGATTGCGGCGGCTTTGCCCGATGCGACCGTGTCGATCACCGATCTGGCGGGGGATGGCGACCATTATTCCGCCCATGTGGTGAGCGAGACTTTTCGCGGATTATCGAGGGTTGCCCAACATAAAGCGGTTTATGCCGCGCTTGGCGGACGCATGGGCGGCGAACTGCATGCCTTGCAATTGACCACCGGCGTCCCTTCATAGGGACCAGAGCAAGATTTTGCGGGACGCGCCTTTCGCCCCCGCCTGGAGACAAGACTATGACCGACACCGCCCAGGATCGTATCACCGCAATGGTGAAGGAAAGCCCCGTCCTTTTGTTTATGAAGGGCACGCCCCTGTTCCCGCAATGCGGATTTTCGGCGCGCGCGATTGCGATGCTCGACCGAATCGGCGTCGAATATGGCACCGTCGATGTGCTGCAGGACATGGAAGTGCGTCAGGGCATCAAGGAATTTTCCGACTGGCCGACCATCCCTCAGCTGTATGTGAAGGGCGAATTTGTCGGCGGGTCCGACATCATGATGGAAATGTATGAAGCCGGCGAACTGCACGGTTTGATGGCGGGGGTTCCTGCCAAGGCGGAGTGACGTAGCTTAACTTACGTCTACTTTGGGGGTGGGAGTCGGACATCAATCGCCGTGCATGAACATCCCGCTGTAAAAGGCTAGCGCGAACAGAAGCGCTATAGTTACAGCGATAAATATGTAGCCTCGACGGTCCATGACCTTACATCGCAGAGGCGGCTGATGTCCGCAACTGGGTCGTAAGCAGCCGCGTCGGATCATGCCGGAATGAGGAAGCTTCGGGGGGCGGGGCCGTTGGGCCGCGCCGCCCCCGTTTGCTATCTAGGGTAAGTGGGGTTTTCCCGGGTGAGGGCGGGTGGCATCAGGGACCAGACTGATGCCACCCGCCGCTCCATGTTGAGCGGAACACTCAGGAACGTCTCATACTATTCAATTGCCGTGCCAATTTGTCCGCACGACGCATTTTGGCGGGTGACGCTGGTTAACCAAAGGTAAACGCCTGTGGGACCTGTCAAAATTCCCGACACTTGGCCCGCCGATGATTCCCTTTCCCTGCCATTCATCCCCCGTTCAGTTTAATGACTACATCTGTAGTCGTAGATCGAGTTGGCGTTGAACGGAGGGACGATCGATGGCCGAAAGAGCAAGCGAATCCGAAATGCAGGTGCTGTCCGCGCTGTGGGACGAAGCCCCGCAGACCGCGTCCGAACTGACCGCGCGCATTGGCGAGGCGAATGGCTGGACCCAAGCGACGATCAAGACTTTGCTGGCGCGGCTGGTGCAAAAGGGCGCGGTGACCGCCGAGACCGAGGGACGGCGCTTTCTGTATCGTCCGGCGGTGACGCGGGCCGAAGCGATGGGCGACGAGAGCCAGCGCTTTGTCGACCGGCTGTTCGGCGGGCGCGTGAGCCCGCTGATCGCACACCTCGCCGAGCGCGAGGCGCTGAGCGAGAGCGATATCAGCGAAATCGAGGACTTGCTGCGGAGGCTGAAGTCATGAGCGGGGTGGATCTGTTCGATTTTTGGAGCCACACGCTGCTGGTGACGGCGGCGCTGGTGCTGGCTGTGTTGGTGGTGCGGAAGCCGTTTGCGAAGGCTTTCGGGCCGCGATTGACCTATGCGCTGTGGCTGATCCCCGGTTTGCGGCTGGTGCTGCCGCCATTGCCCTTTGGCAATCCGGTTGCGCCGGTTGCACCGGTTGTCCTGTTGCCGGGTTCGGTTGGCGACGCGACGATGATGATGCCGATAGATGCGCCGCCGGCAGCTGCGGTGCCTGTTTCGATGCTGCCCGATCTTGAACCGCTGTTGTTCAGTGCGTGGACGGCGGGAATGTTCCTTGTGCTGGTGGCGGCGTTTGCCTCTCATCGCCGGTTTCGCCGCGATGTGCTGACGGGGGCCGTGGCGCTGGAATCGATCGGGTCGACGCGGTTGGTGATGTCGGACGCTATTTCGGGTCCCGTCGCCTTTGGCTTGCTGCGGCGTTATGTCGCGGTGCCGTATGATTTCTTTGCCCGTTATGACGGCGACGAGCGGGCGCTGGCGATGGATCATGAACTGATGCACCACCGCCACGGTGATTTATGGGCCAATGCCGCCGCGTTGATTTTGCTGGCGGCGCAATGGTTCAACCCTTTTGCCTGGGCGGCGCTGCGTGCCTTTCGTTTCGATCAGGAAGCGGCGTGCGATGCGCGGGTTCTGACTATGGCGCGTGCGGGTGAGGATGACGGCGAGCGCTTGTCGCGTACCGCCCAGTATGCCGCCGCAATCGCCAAGGCGGCGGTTGGGCCGCGCCTGATCCTGGCGGCCCCGATGGCGGCGCATGACAATTTGCAGGAGAGACTAACGATGTTGACGAGACAGGATATTTCGAAAGGGCGGGGCCTGTTCGGGCGCATGTTGCTGGGCGGTGTGGCGGTAGCGGCGCTTGTCACCACCGCAACATTGGTGCCGGCCCCGATCGCGAGTGCCGCCGATCCGTTGAATGATGTGCCCGCGCTGCCAGCCCCGCCCGCGCCGCCAGCCCCTCCAAGCCCGCTCGCGCCACCAAGTCCGCTCGCTGCTCCGGACGCGCCGGAACCCCCGGCGGCACCAGAGGCTCCGGCTGCGCCGCATCAAGCGCATCGGGTGATGGTCATCACGACCGACCGAACTGACGGACCAGACGCGCATCGGGAAATTCGCGAGATCGAAATTCGCCGTGCGGTCGAATTAGCCGAGAAGGCCCGTGTTCAGGCGCTGCGCGATGCCGGACAAGCCGTGGCAGAGGCCGAGGGCGCGCGCGCGCATGCGCTGGCCTTTGCCATGCAAGGCGGCAGTGGTCCCCAGCATCTGGAAATTCTTGCCAGCCTGTCGCGTGCAGACATTCTCGCGGCGTTGAAAGAGCAAGGGATTAGCGGGAAAAAGGCGGCGGCCGTTGCCGACAAGTTGGAGGCCAAGCGCAAGGACCATGGTGCGCGCACCCTATCATGGTCGAGCCGTGGTTCCGGACAAGCGATGGCGCTGGCGAACTGCTCCAATGGCGGCAAGCCCAAGATGCTGGTTGACCGCAGCGAAGATAAGGATGGTTCGGTTTCGGCGATCAAGATGCTTCGCTGTGGCGACACAACCATGGACCTGACGGCCCAGATTCAGGGAATGAAAAAGGCGCGCGAACAATTTGTGACGGGTGAAACCGCATCGAACCTGTCGGCCGAAATGCGCGCCAAGGTTGCCGCCGACCTCGACAAGGCGATCGCCGAAATGGAGAAGCACGGCAAATAAACGCGGACGATTGCAGCCTTAAATCGCCACCAACGTGTCTTCCCCGGCGCGGTTGGCGACGAAGGAGGGGAAGGGGGTCAAGATTTTGGTCCCCTTTTCTGCGCCCGCACCCTTTTCCTTTTGCGGGCGCAATGCCACATGGGAAGGGTGAGCGAAGAGAAGCCTTGGCCCGACAGCATCCGCGCGGGGGATTGCGAGCAGCACGAACCACTGGTGCGGCGCGTGCTCGCCCCCAATCCGTCGCCTTATACTTTTACAGGCACCCAGACATGGATCGTTGGTGCGGGTCGTGATGTCGCGGTGATCGACCCCGGCCCGACGGGCAGCGGGATGAGCATCGGCGATCCGCCTGACGCGCGCGGTGCGGGCCATGTTGATGCCATTTTGCGCGCGGTTGGCGATGCCAAGGTGACGGCGATCCTCTGTACCCACACCCACCGCGACCATAGCCCCGCCGCTGCGCCGCTAAAGCAAGCGACCGGCGCGCCGATCATTGGCTGCGCGGCGCTGGCGCTGAGCGACGATGGGCCGCGCGCCGATTCCGCCTTTGACCCCGACTATGCGCCCGACCATATTTTGACCGATGGCGAGCAGGTGAGCGGCGACGGCTGGACGCTGGAAGCGGTGGCGACCCCCGGCCACACGTCGAACCATCTTTGCTATGCCCTGCGTGAAAGCGATGCCTTGTTCACCGGCGATCATGTCATGGCGTGGTCGACCAGCGTCGTTAGCCCGCCCGACGGCGATATGGCGGCCTATATGGCGAGCCTGTCCAAGCTGTACGAGCGTGAGGACCGCATTTTTTACCCCGCGCATGGCCCAGCCGTGACCAAGACGCGCCAGCTGGTGCGCGGGATGCTGGGTCATCGCAAACAGCGCGAACGTCAGATTTTGCGGGAACTTGAGCGCGGCACAAACGCTATCCCTGTCATGGTATCGCATATGTACAAGGGGCTCGACCCGCGTTTGCATGGCGCCGCCGGACGGTCGGTCCTAGCGCATCTGATCGATCTGGAAGACAGGGGCCGCGTGGCGCGCGAGGCAGAGATATGGAGACTGGTGGCATGAATCGCGGGCTTTTCCGTCTCGGTCTTTTGCTGTTGTTTGCCGCCGCGCTGTTTATGGGTTGGCGTGCGTGGGACGGCTGGCAACGCAGCTTTGACCCCGAAACGGTGGTGGCGGCGAGCCTGCAGGGCTTGCAGGAACAGAATATACTCGTGCCCTTCACCGCGCGCTATGTTGCGGTCGTGACTTCGACGCAGAGCCGGTTGGGGCTGCAGGCCAAAAAGACGCTCATCATGCCCGGGACAGTGCGCTATGAGGTTGATCTGGCCCAGTTGAAACAAAAAGACCTGACATGGGACGGGGCCGACAAGGCGCTGACCATCACCTTGCCGCCGTTGCGGCTGGCTGGCCCCGAAATCGACATCAATGCGATCAGCGAGTTTCGCGATGGCGAGATTTTGCTGGCGCTGACCAATGCCGAGGATGTGCTGGACGCCGCCAACCGCAAGGCGGCACAGGCCGAGCTGATCAAGCAGGCCAAGGGCGCAACCCCGATGCGACTAGCGCGCGGCGCGGCGCGCAACGCCATCGAACAAAGCTTTGCCATGCCGTTGCGAGCGGCGGGTATTGATGCCACGGTGACGGCTGTGTTTGCCGGTAATGAAAGGCCGAATGAATGAGTGCTCCTATCCGTGAAAACCTGACCGGCCTTGACCTGCGGGCCGAGATTGACCGGCTGCGCAAAGAACGCAATGCCGTGATATTGGCGCATTATTATCAAAAGCCCGAGATTCAGGATCTGGCCGATTTCGTTGGAGATTCGCTAGAGCTTAGCCGCAAGGCCGCTGACACTGACGCCGATGTCATTGCCTTTTGCGGGGTCAAATTCATGGCCGAAACGGCAAAGATTTTGAGCCCGGAAAAGATTGTCGTTCTGCCCGATATGGATGCGGGTTGCAGCCTTGAGGATAGTTGCCCGCCCGACCAGTTCAAACGCTTTCGCGAAAAGCATCCCGACCATATCGCGCTGACCTATATCAACTGTTCGGCGGCGGTGAAGGCGCTCAGCGACATCATCGTTACCTCATCGAGTGCCGAGGCAATTATCAGCCAGATCCCCGAAAATCAGCCGATCATCTTTGGTCCTGACCGGCATCTGGGTGGCTATCTCAACCGAAAATTCGGGCGCGAAATGCTGCTGTGGCCGGGTGTGTGCATCGTCCATGAAGCGTTCAGCGAGACCGAGCTGCTCAAGCTCAAGGCGCAACACCCCGACGCCCCCGTCGCCGCACACCCCGAATGTCCGCCGCATGTGATCGACCATGCCGACTATGTGGGTTCGACCAGCGGCATCTTGAAATTCGCCAAGGAATTTCCCGGCGACACGCTGATCGTCGCGACCGAACCGCATATCATCCACCAGATGGAAAAGGCGGTTCCGGGCAAGACTTTCATCGGCGCACCGGGTGCCGACGGCAACTGCAACTGCAATATTTGCCCCTATATGGCGCTGAATACGCTGGAAAAACTTTATCTGGCCTTGCGTGACCTGAAACCACGGATCGAAATGGACGAAGAATTGCGGCTGGGCGCGAAGAAGAGCCTCGACCGGATGCTCGAAATGGCAAGCGGGACGGTTGGCAAGGGTGATTTGGGTGCCAAGACGGGGGACTGATCATACCCCTCGGCACCGGATAGCCCCTAGATGATCGCGCGTCTGCGTTCGGCGTGGGTGTCGATCAACGCCAGCTATTGGTTCTATCCGGCGCTGTTTACACTGGCCGCCATTGCGCTGGCGATGGGCACCATCTGGCTCGACCGCCATGGCGCGTCAGAAATTCTGGCACGCACCGAATTACTGACTCCGTCCCGCCCGCAAGGCGCTCGGAGCCTGTTGTCGCTGATTGCCGGGTCGATGATCGGCGTGGCCGCGACCGTCTTTTCGATTACCATTGCGGCGGTGGCCTATGCTTCGGGCACCTATGGTCCGCGGTTGCTGACCAATTTCATGGAAGATCGCGGCAACCAGTTATCGCTGGCGACCTTCATAGCCACCTTTGTCTATTCGCTGCTCGTGCTGCGAGTCATTCGCGGTGAAGATGAACAAGCGGTTTCGGCCAGTCATGCGGCGGCGACATTGGCGCCGGGATTTGTTCCGCAATTGTCACTGCTGATTGCCTTTGGCCTGACGTTGATGTCGGTGGCGGTGCTCGTCTATTTGCTCAATCATATCCCGTCGAGCATTCGCATCAACAAAGTCATCGAGCGGATTGGTCGCCGCTTGCTGAAAGACTTGAAAGAGCGATTTCCCGATGAGGGTGATGCCGAGCCTGTCACACATAAGCCGCGTGGTGCAGAGATTGTGTCGCATCGCGCCGGTTATATCGACATCATCGAATTTGAATCGCTTGATGAACTAGCCAAGGAATATGGGGGCGAGATTGTTCTGGCCCGTCGCACCGGGGATTTTGTCCATGGCACCGTGCCACTGTTGTACTGGAGCGGGGACAAATCCGTTGACGATGATCTGGCGAGCGAACTGCGCGCCTGTTTCGCGATTGCGTCGAGCCGGTCGGCGGCACAGGACATCGACTATCTGATTGACGAGCTGGTCGAAATTGCGCTCCGTGCCCTGTCGCCGGGGATCAACGACCCCTTTACTGCGATTTCTGCGCTCAATTGGCTGGGCGCAGCAACCGCCGAACTGGCAAGGCGCAACCTCGACTGCGGCCCCGAGCAGTCTGAATATGATATAGCGCGTGTTCACCCCTTTGCGGACGGGTTCGACCATTATTTGCAGCGCGGTTTCGGCTCGGCGATCATGACCGTGGCGACTAGTGATGTTGCCGCGGCCAATTTCTTTGAAATTGTCGACGATATGATTCCGGCTGCCGCCAATTCGGGTCGCCGCGATGCCATGCTGGATGTTCTTGATGCTATGTTGGACCATGCCAAATCCGCACTGGATGCGTCGGCATATGCGCGACTCGATGCGCGGCGCAAGGCTTTCGAGACCAGCTGATTGGCGTTGGTGAGTCGTATTGAAGGCCGTTATATGGTCATCGGCGAATCCGAAAATGCTGCACCTTTGTAACAAAAATGCTGCGCAGCATTTTGCTTGTTGCTAATGCCGGACTTATCCACAGCGACGAGCGTCAGGGCGCGACATTTGGTCGCTTTTTTGTTGGCACTCGGGCTGCTTCATGTCAGCTTCAAATCATCGGACGACCAAGACGTTGGACCACCGGGAAACGAAGGACGGTTGCAAGACTATCCGGAAGAAAACGGACTGGATCAACGAGGAAGTTGAAAGATAACCAGATCACGGAACGTAGCGATTCCCACGAGTTGATGCGAACCCGATCAGGTTCAGGAAAGGAGCCCATCGCTTAGAGAGCGACTGTTTCGACAGATGCTTGGACAAGATGATGAAGACCATTCCAGGTGCGGCCGGCCCCCGCGAGGGGGCCGACCAAGCCGCCGCCGGAACGCGCCGGGAGACCCCGGGCCGGTTATTGGACGGGCTGCTGACCGCAAGTGAAGCAGAACGAAGTAACCAGTTGGTGGTCGTCAGACGTGATACCGGATAGTGGGGGTTGACAGAAATGTCGGCCCCCATTTCGTTTGGGCGGCATTATCGGCCCGACCGCGCCATGCGCCATTGGTCTGCGCCCTGACTTTCCAGCCAATTAACCATAAGCCGAAACTTGTTATTTACCATGGTGTGATGGCTGTCACATCCCTGTCCGATATTGCCGTCTATCCCCTGTTTGCGACCCGGATCTGTTCCCGACCAGGAACTGATCCAACTTTCCCGGTCACTGTCCTTTTGGCGGTGACCGGGAACTTTTTCGCCTTCTCTTGCATTGTTAGAAGTATCGCCCGGACAACAGGGCGCTCCGGTGAAGGACTTGCCGGAACGAAGGCAAAAGCGCGGTTCTTTCGGGCTTTCGAATAGGGAAGGAATCATTATGGGAATCATTATTACGCTCATTGTTGGCGGAATTATCGGCTGGCTGGCCAGCATCGTAATGCGCACTGACGCCCAGCAGGGCATTTTGCTGAATGTCATTGTCGGTATAGTCGGAGCGTTTCTTGGCAATATTTTGGGCGGAATGTTCGGCATGGGGGCAAGCCTCAGCACTTTCAGTCCCATCGGGCTGCTTTGGGCCTTTATTGGCGCCGTGGTTCTGCTTGGCATCATCAACCTGATTCGTCGGGGCAGCGTTCGTTGATCCCCTGACAACAATATTGATCACGAAAAGGGCGGCGTAACCAAGGTTGCGTCGCCCTTTTCTGTGGCAGGCGCGCAATTTTGCGCTGCACATTTGCTGGTGTGACAGCGCGGCTCAGGCTATATCTCCATCTGAATAAACCGCCATACAGTAACGATATTCGGCGCTTGCAAGCGGTGATATAATCGGATAATACACCTCTGGCAGGACAGCTATCTTGCCAGACGGTTAAGGGGGCTGTTGTGGATGGATTTCTTCACATGCGGTTCTTGAAACGCCGGGAAGAAGGAAATTCGACGTGAATTACGAGCGGAAAGTGGATTCGATGGACATTTTGGCGGGGGATACCCAATCCATTTACGGGCAGCCGGATGCGGCGCGCCGACGCAAGACGATGATTATTGCGCTGGTGCTTATCGCATTGGCGCTGGTCGCCGCCTGGGCCGCTTACTCATCCTTTTCGAACAAAGACGGAGCGGCGACGGCATCCAACAATGGTTCGATCGGTGGCGATGGTAAGGCCGCAAGCGCGCCGACTGTCACTGTCGTTGTCCCGGGTCGCCAGTCGGTGCAGGCCACGATTTCCGCCAATGGCACGATCGCCGCGCGGGTGGAAATGCCCGTCGGTATCGCGGGTGAGGGCGGACAGGTCTCTCGCGTATTGGTCCAGCCCGGCCAATGGGTGAAGGCGGGCCAGGTTCTGGCCGTGATTGACCGGTCGGTTCAGGTACAGCAAGCCAATGCCTTGGCGGCGCAAATCCGTGTCGCGCAGGCCGATGCCAGTCTGGCGCAGGCCGAGTTGGAGCGGGCCGAAGCGCTGGTTTCGCGTGGCTTTATTTCAAAGGCGGACATGGACCGCAAACGCTCGACGCGTGATGCGGCCAATGCTCGCGTCCGCGTTGCGCAGGCCCAATATGCCGAGACGCAAGCGCGCAATGGTCGCTTGAATATCGTTGCTCCGGCGGCTGGCTTGGTGCTGACACGCCAGATCGAACCCGGTCAGGTGGTGAGCGCTGGTAGCGGCGTCTTGTTCCGTATGGCCCGGGGCGGCGAAATGGAAATGATGGCGCAAATGAGCGAAACTGATCTGCAGCGTCTTTCTGTCGGTACCAAGGCGACTGTCACGCCGGTCGGTTCCAACCTGAACATCGCGGGACAAGTCTGGCAGAAGTCGCCGGTCATCGACCCGCAGACGCGTCAGGGCAATGTCCGTATCGCCTTGCCCTATAGCGCTGCTCTGCGTCCGGGCGGATTTGCCGATGCAAAGCTTATTTCTGGGTCGGCAGATCTGCCGTTACTGCCGGAAAGCGCCGTTCTGAGCAACGCCGATGGCAATTATGTCTATGTTGTCGGCAAGGATAACAAAGTCGAACGGCGCAAGATCAAGGTTGGTTCGGTTAGCGACAATGGTGTTGCGATTGCCGATGGGCTGCAGGGAACCGAGCGCGTGGTCGTGCTGGCCGGTGCCTTCCTCAACCCCGGTGACACGGTCAAGCCGGTTCTTGAAAAGGCCGCGAACTAGTCCGGTGGATTGCTGCCAAGGAAGCTGTTGAGCCATGAATTTTCGTAATATCTCCGCCTGGTCCATCCGCAATCCGGTGCCGCCGATTGTGCTGTTCGTGCTGTTGCTGCTGGCGGGGCTTGTCAGTTTCAACCGCATGGATGTGAATGACAATCCGGATATTGTGTTTCCGGCCGTCCAGGTGATTGTGATCCAGCCGGGCGCGGCGCCGACGGAGCTGGAGACACAGGTCACGCAGCGTGTCGAGGCCGCCGTGCGGGCGGTCAATGGCGTCGAGGACATGTCCTCCTATGTCAGTGAAGGTAGCAGCCGGACATTCGTCCAGTTCGCCGTCGGGACGCCGATTGATCGTGCCTATAATGACGTCAATCAGGCGATTTCCCAGATTCGCGGCGAATTGCCCGATGGTATTTTGGAACCGCAGGTCAACCGCGTCGACATTGCCGGTGGCCCGATCACCTATTTCTCGGTCGAAGCCACCGACATGAGCCTGGAGCAGTTGTCATGGTTCGTCGACAATACGGTCGCCAAGGAATTGCTGTCGATCGAGGGCATGAGCCAGGTGCGCCGTTCGGGCGGCGTCGACCGCGAAATCCGCGTCATCCTCGATCCGGCGCGGATGCAAAGCTATGGTCTCACCGCCAGTCAGGTGAACCAGCAATTGCGGCAGGTGAATATCAATGCCGCGGGCGGGCGCACCGAAATTGCCGGATCGGAACAAGCGGTTCGCGTGCTCGGCAATGCCGGGTCAGCCTTTCAATTGGGTGAAACGCGCATTGCATTGGGCAATGGGCGCACGATCCGCCTCTCGGATGTCGCTTCTGTGTCCGACAGCTATGCCGAACAGCGCAATCTTGCCAAGATGAACGGCAAGCAGGTGCTGTCCTTCTCGATCGAAAAGGCCAAGGATGCGTCTGACGTGACTGTCCATGACGCTGCGGTCAAAAAGCTGGAAGAGATCAAGAAGAACAACCCCAAGGTCAATTTCCGGATCCTGTTCACGCGCACCATCTATACCAAAGAGCAGTATAAAAGCTCGATGGAAGCGATGATCGAGGGCGCGGTGTTGGCGGTTGTTGTGGTGTTCCTGTTCCTTCGCGATTGGCGTGCGACGCTGATTTCGGCACTGGCCATTCCGTTGTCGGCCATTCCCACTTTCTGGTTCATGGACCTGATGGGTTTTTCACTGAACAGCCTGTCATTGCTTGCGCTCAGCCTTGTCGCGGGGGTGCTGGTCGATGATGCCATCGTCGAGATTGAGAATATCGTCAGACATATGCGAATGGGCAAAACCGCCTATCAGGCGGCGATCGACGCGGCCGATGAAATCGGTCTGGCCGTTGTGGCGACCACCATGTCGATTGTCGCGGTGTTCCTGCCTGTCGCCCTGATGCCCGGTATTTCGGGTCAGTTCTTTATCCAGTTCGGCATGACCGTGGTCTTTGCGGTGCTGGTCAGTCTGGCGGTTGCGCGACTGATTACACCGATGATCGCGGCCTATTTCCTTGCCCCGCACGGGACTCAGGATCATGCCAGCGGGCCGTGGATCGACCGTTACGAACGTTTGCTTGCTTGGACGCTGGACCATGAAAAGGCGCAAAAGATTCGGGCGGGGTTCGAGGCCAGTGATACGCGATTGATCTATCTTGCCGGACCAGCCGTGGTGGCAGTGATCGCGGCGTTGGTGAGCGTGGCGATGCGGTGGTATCAGATTGGTGCGGGTAATGATGTGGCCAATACGGCGGTTTTCTACCTGCTCCAGATTCCGCTTTCGACCATCATCGTCTTTCTGGTCACATCCTTGTTGATGATTTTAATCGGCGCGGCGGTCAGCGTCTTTGCCCTGCGCGACAAAGCCTTTATCCAATGGACCAAATTCATGGTCCAGCGCGGCTATGCCCGCCTGTTCGACCATCGGTTCTGGATTGTGGGCATTGGCGCATTGGCCTTTGCGTCCAGTATCGTGCTGTTCGCGGTTTTGCCGCAGCAGTTCCAGCCGACAACCAACAGCGACTATAGCCAGATCAGCTATGAGCTGCCGCCGGGGTCGACCTTGGCGCAGAGCAGCAAAATCGCCGATCAGGTCACGACAATATTGGACAAGGAACCGGCGGTCGAGGCGGCCTTCGCCGATGTAAACGTTGGCAGCGGCAATATTTTCATCACGTTGAAAAAAGAGCGTCCGACGTCAAGCGTCGAATGGGAACGCAAGTTGCAGCCCGTCATGGCGGCAATTCCGGACGCGCGTGTCCGGTTCCAAAGCCAGTCGGGCGGATTTTCAGGTCGTGATATCACGCTGGTCATCGGCAGCGACGACCCTGTGAAGTTGCAAGCGCAGGCGCGCAAGATTGTCGCCGAAATGGGCAAGCTCAAGGAAATTCGTGCGCCGCGTATCGAAGGGGACACGCCGCGTCCGGAAATCATCATCAATCCGCGCATGGACCTTGCCGCTGATCTGGGCGTGACCACGGCCGCGCTGAGCCAGACCATTCGCATCGCGACCCTGGGTGATATCGATCAGAATGTGGCCAAATTCTCGCTGTCGGATCGTCAGATCCCGATCCGCGTGCTGCTTGCCGAGGATTCACGCCGCAGTTTGGCGACGCTGGAAAATCTGCCGGTGCCGACATCGCGCGGCACGACGGTGCCACTGAAATCGGTCGCCGAGATCGGATTTGGGGCGGGGCCGACCGAATTGCGCCGTTACAATCAGGTGCGCCGTATCGTCATTGGCGCCGACCTTGCGCCGGGACTGGTGACGGGCGACGCGCAGGCCAAGATCGACAGTTTGCCCTCCTATGCCAACATGCCGCAGGGCGTGCGCAAAATTGTTCAGGGCGACCAGAAATGGCAGGCGGAATTGATCCTGAATTTCATGGTGGCCGTGGTGTCGGGTTTGTTGCTCGTCTTTTCGACGCTGGTCCTGCTTTATCGCCGGTTCCTGTCGCCGCTGGTCAATATGCTGTCGCTGCTGCTGGCCCCATTGGGCGGCCTCATCGGTCTGGCCATTACGGGTATGGAAATCTCTATGCCGGTCTTTATCGGCTTGCTGATGCTGCTTGGCATTGTGGCGAAAAACTCGATCCTGCTGATCGATTTTGCAATCGAGGAAATGGATCACGGGATCGAAAAAGTCGCGGCGTTGATGGATGCCGGGCGCAAGCGTGCCCAGCCGATTGTTATGACGACAGTCGCCATGGTCGCGGGTATGGTCCCGACCGCGCTGTCGCTGTCGGGTGACGGCGCATGGCGCGCGCCGATGGGCGTGGTCGTGATCGGCGGCCTGATCCTGTCGACGCTGTTGACGCTGTTGATCGTGCCGGCTGGTTTCAGCCTTGCCGATAGCGCCGAAAAGCGGATGGGACGCTTCTTCTCGCGCAATCTGTTGACGTACAAGCCGGGGGATGATGGCAAGGCGGTGTCCGATACGGCGCCGCCGCACCCGGCCGAGTGACGCGGGCGCGGCCTTTTGCGCCGCGCCGGTTGCAACCACTGGCGCGCTGCGTCATTGGGATGGCATGACTGATCCGGCCACAAGAACCGTGGAACCCAACTTCACCCCCAGGCCCGGCATGGGGGTCAGATTGCCGACTGGCGGGCTGAATATCCGGCTGGTCGCAACCGGTCTGCTAATGGTGATGGCGGCGGTCTTTATCACGGCCAAAAGCTGGCAGGACGTTCACCCCGCCATCGGATTCATCCGCGCCTTTGCCGAGGCCGCTATGGTGGGCGGGCTCGCCGACTGGTTTGCGGTGACTGCGCTGTTCCGCCACCCGATGGGTATTCCCATCCCGCACACCGCTATCGTTCCGCGTAACAAGAATCGCATCGGCGACACGCTGGCGCGCTTTTTACTCAACAATTTTCTGCTGCCCCGACTGATCGCGCGCAAGATGCGCGATGTCGATGTGGCGGGTGTCGTCGGAAACTTCCTGTCGCAGCCTGCGGCGGGCGGCGGACGGTTGAAACTGGGCGCGTCGCGGATGATTGCCGACGCGCTTGGCGCGCTCGACCAGCAACGACTGGGCGGCATCGTCAAATCGGCCATTGCCGACCGGCTGCGCGAACTGGATGTCGCTTCTTTGCTGGGGCAGGCGCTCAACGCCGCACTGGCCGAGGGGCGGCACCAGCCGCTGCTCGACGCGATGGTCAAATGGGGGTCCAAGACGCTCGACCTCAACGCGCACCTGATTCACCAGATGGTGCACGATAACAGCAATACATTGGTGCGCCTGACCGGACTTGATGAGAGCATCGCCAACCGCATTGTAGCGGGGCTGGGTAAGCTGCTGAGCGACATGGCGGTCGAGGAAACCCATCCGATCCGTCTGCGCGTCGAAGAAGGGCTGGAGCGGATGGCGCTCGACCTGCAACATGACCCTGAAGTGCGGGCCAAAGTCGACAAGGTGCGCGATGAGCTGCTCGCCAATGCAGCAGTCAAGCGCTGGCTCGACGGATTGTGGGAACAGGGCCGCGGCGCGCTGCTTCGTGCCGCGCGCGACCCCGACACAGTATTGGCGGGGCGGATTGGCGAGTTGATCACCCAGTTCGGTACTATGTTGGGCGAGGATCAGGGGATCAAACACACACTCAACCGCTACGCTCGCCGCGCAGTGGTGGGCGCGGTCGACAGCTATGGCGAAACGGCGCTGAAGCTGGTGTCGGACACCATCCGCGGCTGGGACGCCAAAACAATCACCGACCGGCTGGAAAATGCGGTCGGCGACGATCTGCAATATATCCGTATCAACGGGACGCTGGTTGGCGGGTTGGTCGGGCTGTTGATCCACAGCATCGACGTGTTTCTCTAACCGAAACTATCGTCATTGCGAGGAGCCGAAGGTGACGCGGCAATCCAGAGCGGTGTAAGGCAACCCTAGATTGCTTCGTTTCGCTCGCAATGACGAATATTTAGGGCAGTGCTATCGGGAAACCGCGCAAGCGGCGAGCCCTTCTCGATAGGATGGATAGCGGGGTTGCCAGCCAAGCAGGCGCGTGGCCTTGCCATTCGCAACGCGGCGGTTCTCGGCATAAAAGGCGCGGGCGGCGGGGGAGAGTCCGGCTTCGTCGAGAGTCTGGAGCGGGGGCAGGGGGACGCCCAGCAGGGCGCAGCCATAGTCGACCAGCCGGTTCTGATGACAGGGAAAATTATCGGCGAGATTATAGACGTCGGGTGGCTCCGCAAAGGAGGCGATGATGCCGCTGGCGATATCGTCGACATGGACGCGGCTGAACAGCTGGTCGGGCAGGTCGATGCGGTGCGCGCGCTCCTGTGCAATGCGGTCGAGGATGCTGCGCCCGGGGCCGTAAATGCCGGGGAGGCGAAAGACGCTCACATCGCTGCGCAGCGCCTGCCACGCGCGGTCGGCGGCGATGCGGTCGGGGCGGCGGCCATTGAGGGCGGCGCTTTCATCGACCCATGCGCCGCCGCTATCGCCATAGACGCCGGTCGAGGACAGATAGCCGATCCAGCGGGCGGGGGCACAGGCGATGGCTTCGCCATAGCGGGTGAGCACGGCGTCTGCGCCGTCTGTGGGGGGCACCGATGACAGAATATGTGTGGCTGAGCGAACTTCAGCCAGCACCGCCGCTTCGTCGGCGAAGGCGATGCTGCCATCGCGTCCGTCGCGCGTGGTGCCGACGACATCCCAGCCACAGGCGTTCAGCCGGTCGGCGAGGTGGCTGGCAGTATAGCCCAGTCCGAAAATCAGTATCTTGCTCATGGGGTGCTTATTGCGCGATGTGCGGCAGAGGGCTAGGGCCATGCGCTATGAATGACGCCTCCTCATCACCCGTCCCTCCCGTCACCATCCAGCGCGGCGACTATCGCGCACCCGACTGGCAAGTGCCCGACATTGCGCTGGATTTTGCTCTCGGCATTGATGAAACGCATGTGTCGGCGCAGCTATCGGTCGTGCGGAGCGCCGATAAAGCGGCACCTTTGTTGCTGCACGGCGAGGGACTGACCGCCGAAGCGGTGCGCGTCGATGGCGAAAGCTGGAACGACTGGCACATGGACGGGGCGGACCTGATCGTCGATCTGGGTGGGCGAACCTCTGCTCGTGTCGAGGTTGAAACGCGGATCAACCCAAAGGCGAACACCCAGTTGATGGGGCTTTATGCCTCGAACAACATGTTGTGCACCCAGTGCGAGGCAGAGGGGTTTCGCCGGATCATGTTCCACCCCGACCGTCCCGATGTGCTGAGCCGTTATCGCGTCCGGATGACTGGCGATAAAAGGCTCTTTCCGATCCTGTTGTCGAACGGCAATTGCATCGACAAGGGTGACGGAGAGGGCGGCAGCCATTGGGCGTTGTGGGAAGACCCGTGGCCCAAGCCGAGTTATTTGTTCGCGATGGTGGCGGGCGATCTGGTCGTCAATCGCGACCATTTCACGACGATGAGCGGACGCAAAGTCGAACTGGGCATCTGGGTGCGCGAGGGCGACCTCGACCGCACGAGCCACGCGATGAAGGCGCTCAAAGATTCGATGGCGTGGGACGAGCGCGTCTATGGCCGCGAATATGATCTCGATCTGTTCAACATCGTCGCGGTGAGCGATTTCAACATGGGGGCTATGGAGAATAAGGGCCTCAACATATTCAACACCCGTTACATATTGGCCGATTCCGACACCGCGACCGACCAGGATTATGATGGTGTTGAAGGTGTTGTTGCGCATGAATATTTCCACAATTGGTCGGGCAACCGCATCACCTGTCGCGACTGGTTCCAATTGTCGCTGAAAGAGGGATTCACGGTTTTTCGCGACCAGAGCTTTTCGGCCGATATGGGGTCGCCGGCTGTCAAACGGATCGAGGACGTCCGCGTGCTGCGCGCCGCCCAATTCCCTGAAGATGCCGGGCCGCTGGCGCATCCGATCCGCCCCGACAGCTATCAGGAAATCAGCAATTTTTACACCGCCACCGTCTATAACAAGGGTGCCGAAATCATCCGGATGATGGCGACGTTGCTGGGGCCGAAACGCTTTCGGCAGGGCACCGACCTTTATTTCGACCGCCACGATGGCGAGGCCGCGACCTGCGAGGATTTCGTCCGCGCGATTGAGCAAGGCGGCGATATCGACCTGACGCAATTCCGACGCTGGTACGAGCAGGCGGGCACGCCGCGATTGGCATTGTCGGTCGATGAGCAGGGCGGCGAATGGACGTTGCAGATCAACCAGATCGTGCCGCCGACACCGGGGCAGCCGGATAAGCAACCGATGGCGATGCCGCTGCGGATTGCCGCCTTTGACCGCGAGGGGAAGGGCGGCGGTCTGGCCGATACGATGCTGATCGTTGATGCTGCGCAGCAGAGTGTCGCGCTGGGTGCCTTTGCAACACGACCCGCGCTGTCGGTCAATCGCGGCTTTTCGGCGCCGGTCATCGTCGAGTTTCAGCGCGCACCGGGCGAACTGGCGTGGCTCGCCGCGCATGACGACGACCCCTTTGCGCGTTATGAGGCATTGCAACAGTTGATGCTCGATACGCTGGTGGCGAATGTCGCGGGGAAGGATGGCGACCCGCAAGCTGTCGTCGACGCGGTTCAGAAGACGCTGGACGGAGCGGCGGACGACGCGGCCTTTGTGGCCGAGGCGATCTTGCTGCCTAGTGAATCCTTTGTCGGCGACCAGATGGTTATCGTCGATCCCGACGCCATCCGCCGCGCACGCAGCTGCCTTCAGGGGGGTATCGGCAAAGCGTTGGATGGCGCGTTTCGTAATCTGTTGGCCAAGGCGGCACCGGTCGCGACCGACTTGTCGGCGGAGGCCAAAGGGCAGCGGCGTCTACGCGGGGTGGCCTTATCCTATCTGGCGGCGTCTGGGGCGTCCGACATTGCCGCGCTGGCGTTCGGCATATTCTCCGACGCCGATGGCATGACCGAGCGGCAGGCTGCGCTGGCGACGCTGGCGCATGGCGACAGCGACGAACGGGTCGCCGCGCTCGACATTTTCTATCAGCGCTATCGCGACAATTCGCTGGTGCTCGACAAATGGTTTCAGGTTCAGGCCTGGTCCTTGCGCGATGACACAGTTGCGGCGGTGGCAGAGCTGGCGCAGCACCCCGACTTCTCGCTGTCCAACCCCAATCGGGTGCGCTCGCTCTATGGCGCTTTTTCGGCCAATCAGGCGGCGTTCCACCAAAAGGATGGCGCAGGATATGCGCTGGTCGCCGACCTGATCATCGCGCTCGACGCCAAGAACCCGCAGACGGCGGCCCGCCTGATTCCGCCGTTCGGGCGCTGGAAGCGTTTTGATGACGGGCGAGCGACGCACATGAAGGCGGCGCTGGAGCGGATATTGGCGCAACCGGGCCTGTCGCGCGATTCGACCGAACAGGCGTCGAAGAGTTTGCTGGGGTAGCGTTTGCTTCCCGCAAGCGGGAGGAGAAGCGTTATTGTCCCAGCCACTCCGCAATTTCGTTCGCCACCTTGTTGGCAGCGCGGGTTAGGGCGGCACCTACGGGTTTGGCCTCGACCGGACCGCCGATGGGTTCGCGGGCTTCGAAGCGGCGCTGGGTGACCGATTTGCCCGCCGAGGACACGAGGATCGCCTGATACACGACGACCGCTTCGTTGGTGCGCGCATCGACGCCGAATTCGACAAGCTGGCTTGCAAGCTGTTCGCCCGGCGCGGTGAGATATTGGCCTTCGTCGAGCACCAGCCGGTTGGTTTTGGCCGCCACGGTTTCGGAGATCAGCCGCTGCATCAACCGCGCCGGCGCCTCGACCCATTGCGCGTCTTTGACATAGCTGATGCTGTCATTGTCCTGTTGCACGGGGATGCGGACGGTGCGCAGCTTTTGCGGTGCGGTGGGGACGAGGACCGTCAGCGTTTCGCCTTCGCTGGCGGTGCGGGCTGGGCCGGCGGCAGGGACAGCGTCGGCGTCGAGAGTGAGGAGGAAGGGCGGAACTTTGCCGCCGCCAAGGCTAACGCAGGCCGATAGCGTCAGCGCGGCGGCGGTCAGCAACAGGGGCGTGCGGGTGCGGCAGATCATGGGCGTCATCCTCATGGTTTATAGTCGGGGAGCTTGCTGCCGCCGATCACGGCACCCGCGCCTTGCTGGTCCAGCTTGTCGGTCAAGCTCGATAGGGTGGTTGAGGTCCGGCGCAGATCACGGATCAACGCATTGGCCTCTGGTATTGTTGTTTCGCTGAAAGTTTTGAGGCCGGGTCTGGCATCGGCAATCGCGCTGTTCAACGTATCCATCGATTCACTTGCGCTGCGCAGGGTTTTGCGCAGATCGGTCATTGCGGGGTCGACATTACGGTCGATGGTGCCCTGCGCCGATGCGGCGAGATTGCCGATCTGTTCAGCAGCCACACCGGTTTGCTGAATCGCGACGCGGGTGTCGTTGAGCGCTTTTTCGATCGCGGGACCATTGCGCGCGAGGATGGCGGTGCTTTGCTCGACATTTTTCAGGATGGCCGCAAAGCTCGCCTGATTTTTGTCATCGGCCAGTTCGGCCAGCCTTTCGGTGAGGGTAGAGAGGCGTTGGAGCAACTGCGGGGCGGTGTTGAGCAGTTCGCCCAGCCCGCCGATCCGGTTGGGAATGACGGGGCGGCCCGCTGGTCCCTTGTCGGTAATTGGCGGCGCACCTTTGACCGCGCCATCGAGCGCGATTTGCGATACCCCGGTGAAGCCGACGCCTTCGAGCGCGGCGGTGGTGCCCTGAAGAACCGGCACATCCTCGTTCACTTCGATGCGGACCAGCACGAATTGCGGATCATCTTTCCACAATTCGATCTTGCGGACCTGACCGACCGGGACGCCCGAAAATTGCACCTGTGCGCCCTTGTTCAACCCATCGACCGATTGTTTGAAAAAGATGTCATATTCGCGCTTGTCGCCGCCGCTGTCATTGGCCAGCCAGACCACAAACACCGCCAAGGCGACCGTCAGCAGCATGACAAAGCCACCCACCAGCACATTGTTTGATCGCGTTTCCATCAGTTCATCCTAACGTCATGCTGTGGCGGCGTGGGCATCATGCGCCCCGGCGGCGGCGCGTCCGCGCGGGCCGTTGAAATAATCCTGTATCCACGGATGCTCGGTAGCAAGCAATTCGGCGATTGTCCCGACCGCAATCACCCGTTTCTCCGCGATGACCGCGACTCGGTCACACGTCGCATGGAGCGAATCGAGGTCGTGGGTAATCAGAAAGACGGTGAGACCCATCGTGTCGGCGAGTTCGCGGATTAGCTCGTCAAACTTGGCCGCGCCAATCGGGTCCAAGCCCGCCGTCGGCTCGTCGAGAAAGAGTAGCGCGGGATCGAGCGCGAGCGCGCGGGCAAGGCCGGCGCGTTTGACCATGCCGCCCGACAGTTCCGCCGGAAATTTGGGACCAGCGTCGGGGGGCAGGCCGACCATCGCAACCTTGTAGGCCGCGATTTCGTCGAGCAGTTGCTGATCGATTTTGGGGTAAAATTCGCGGAGCGGCACCTGAATATTCTCGGCCACTGTCAGGGTCGAAAACAGCGCGCCACCCTGAAACATCACACCCCAACGTCGCCGCAAATCGCGCGATTCCTCTGCATCGGCGATGGTGTCGAGCGTCTTGCCATAGACTTCGATTTCGCCTGCCGTCGGGGTCTGCAGCCCGATAATCGAGCGCATCAGCACCGATTTTCCGGTGCCCGACCCGCCGACCACGCCCAAAATTTCCCCCGACCGGACATCGAGGTCAAGGCCATCATGAATGACAGCGTCGCCAAATTGATTGCGAAGCTCGCGAATATGGATCGCGGTCTTAAACTGTTCGGGGCGGATCATTTCATCCATCAGTTCCAACCCAGCGAGGAAAAGAACACCGCAAACATGGCGTCGAGGACGATAACAAGGAATATGGCCGCGACCACGGCGGAGGTCGTGCGCTTGCCGACTTCCTCGGCATTTTGGCGCACCTGCATTCCTTCGTAACAACCGGTAACGCCGATCAATATGCCGAACACCGGCGCCTTGATGATCATGATCCAGAAATCGGTCATGGGGATGATTTCACGCAGCCTCTGAATATAGGTGAGCGGTGGAATTTCGAGTCCGATCCAGCAATAAATGCCGCCGCCAATGATAGCGCAAATGCTGGCATAGAAGCCGAGCAGTGGCATCATCAGCGTCGATGCGGCGACACGTGGCAGGACGATGGCCTCCATCGGTGACACGCCAATCGTGCGCATCGCATCAACCTCTTCGGTCAGCTTCATCGTGCCGATTTGCGCGGCAAAGGCAGAGCCCGACCGGCCCGCGACCATGATTGCGGTCATCAACAGGCCAAGCTCGCGGATCGATGCGCGTCCGACAAGGTTGATGGTAAAGACTTCCAACCCGAACTGCTGCAACTGCACTGCGCCCTGCTGCGCCATGACAATGCCGATGAGAAAGGTCATCAGCCCTATGATGGGGAGGGAATCGACGCCCACCGATTGAAAGCGGTGGACCACCGAATGCCATCGCAAGCGCCGCCGCGCCCGCAACTGGGTGGCCAGCGCAATAATCATGGCGCCGAAAAAGCCGATGATCCCGATGAATTCATGCCAGACCGCCATGCTGGCGGTGCCGATTTGGCCACAGATGCGATCGAACACCGATTTTTGGCCGACTCGAATCTGGTACTCGCTTTGATCCTCAGCCAACGCGTCGAGAAGCCGCTGGGCGTCAGGACTGGCCCCGACCACTTTCGCGCCCTGTTCGCGCACGGTGCGGGTGATGATCCATGCGCCAACGGTGTCGATGCGCTCAATCGCCGACAGGTCGAGTGTCGTAATCGGGCTGACCTCTTCTAGCCGTTGCGGCAGATCGCCGAGCCGCGCCAGCGTCAACCGGCCGGAGAAGCGGACATCTGCGCCATCGGCGCCGTCGCTATGTTCGAAATCTGCCCAAGCCACCATCGCGCGCGACTTTGTATTATTTGCCTAAATACGGCAAGCGAATCCATGGCTGCGCGGCAAAGAGGCGGCTTTGCCTTGGCCGCGGACTGGCGGGCGGGTATGGGCAGGGCATGGACGCTTCATCCTCTCCGCATATTAGTCCGCCTGCGCATCGGGTGGCGATGTATGACATGGACCGCACGATCACTCGCGCGGGGACCTACAGCGGGTTTCTGATGCACGTCGTGCGCCGCCGCCAGCAATGGCGGATTTTGCTGCTGCCGCTGGTGGCGCTCGCCGGGCTGGTTTATTGGCTGCGGCTGATCGACCGGTCGCGGCTGAAGGCGATTAATTTGCGCCTGCTGGTCGGGCGGAGCTTTCGCCGTGACGAGATTGCGCCGCTGGCTGAAAGCTATGCCGATCAGGTTGTTGCGCGCGGGCTGCATCCCGCCGCGCTGGCGCAGATCAAGGAGGACCGGGCGGCGGGTTATCGCCTGATCCTCGCGACCGCCTCTTTTCACCTTTATGTCGATGCGATTGCGCGGAGGTTGGGGATGGATGATGTGCTCGCCACCCGCCTCGACGAGAGTGACGGTACCGACCATATTCACGCGCGGCTAAGCGGGGACAATTGTTATGGTGAGGCCAAATTCGCACGCATTTCGGACTGGATGACGTCCAACGCGATCACCCGCGACGACGCGCATATCCGTGCCTATTCGGACCATGTGTCCGACGGGCCGATGCTGAGTTTTGCCGATGAAGCCGTGGCGACGACGCCATCGCGCAAGCTGCGCCTGCTGGCCCCGAAAATGGGCTGGCGGGTGGTGGATTGGCGAGCGAAGTGAATCCCCCTCCCGCTTGCGGGAGGGGGATCCAAATTACACCGCGTCCAATGCCTGTGCGAAGTCGGCGATCAGGTCGTCGGCATTTTCAATGCCGATCGATACGCGCACCAGATTGTCGGTGATACCGAGCGCTTTTTTGCGGTCGTCAGCGACCGACAAATGGGTCATCGCGGCAGGGTGGCTGGCGAGCGTTTCGGTGCCGCCGAGGCTGACCGCCAGCTTGGCGATCTTGAGCGCGTCGAGAAAACGGAAGCTTTCGGCTTCGCCGCCCTTGATGAAGAGCGAGAAAGTCGACCCGGCCCCCGTGCAGTGGCGGTCAAAAATATCCTTTTGCGCGCCGGGTTTCAAAAAGCCGAGATAGCCCAGCCCGTCGACCTTGGGATGATCGCGCAGGAAAGCGCAGACTTTTTCGGCATTTTCGCCCGCGCGGCTCATCCGCAATTCGACGGTTTCGAGGCTACGCAGCAGCATCCATGCCGTGTGGGGGTCGCAGATGGTGCCGATGGTGTTGCGCATCATGCGGATGGGGGCGAGCCAATGCTTGGAGCCCAAGACGCCGCCCGCGACCAGATCGCTGTGGCCGCCGGCATATTTGGTCAGGCTGTAGAGCACGACATCGGCTCCGTGGGCGAGTGGTTTCGACCAGAGCGGGCCGAGGAAGGTATTGTCGATGGCGATGGGCGGGCGCGCATCTTCGGCGAAGGCGGTATTGACGGCGGCGCGCATCGCCTGAACATCGACGAGCGCGTTGGTGGGGTTGGCGGGGCTTTCGAGATAGACCATCGCGACCTTGCCGCCCTTTTCGTCGGCTATGGCTTTAGCGCGGGCCAGAATTGCGTCCATTTCTTCACGCGAAGCTTCGGCGGGGAAGTCGACATAGGAGGCACCAAAGCGCGACAGGATGCGCGCAATCAGCGTTTCGGTGGCGGCGTAAAGCGGGCCAGAATGGACGATGACATCATTCATGCTGACATGCGCCAGAAGCAGGGTGGCGATGGCCGACATGCCGCTGGAGAATACCAGCGCATCTTCGGCGGCTTCCCATACGCCAAGCCGCGCTTCCAATATTTCCTGATTCGGGCCGTTGAAACGCGAATAGACAAGGCCGTCGGCTCCGCCCGGACGCTTGCCGGTGATGCCTTCGAAATGATGCTTGCCCGCCGCCGCGCTTTCAAATGCAAAGGTCGAGGTGAGGAAGATCGGCGGCTTGAGCGAGCCTTCGGACAGCATCGGATCAAAGCCATAACCCATCATCAGCGTCGAGGGTGACAGGTCATGATCGCCAATCCGGGTGACGTCAGCCTTTGGCTTGCGGCGCGGGCTGGTTCCGGTGAGGTCGCTGTTGTCGATCGAGGTCATTGCGTATTCCTTGCGAGATGAGATAGTTTCAGTCGCAACTAGCGGCGTTTTGACCCTACGTCACCCCATCATTGCGATGAGCCAGATGGTGCCGATGAGGATCGGGACACCCAATATGTCGAGTGCGAGGCCCGCGGTCAGCATACGCGGCAGAGCAATATGATCGGTCGCCCAGGCGATGGCATTGGGTCCGGTTCCCGACGGCAACATAAAGCCCCAGCTTGCCGCCATCGCAACCGGCAGGGCGAGCAAGATGGGGTCGGCACCGGTCGCGGCAATCAGCGCCGCGAGTACCGGCATGATGCCGCTGGCGGTTGCGACATTGCTGGCAAATTCGGTGATGACGATGGTCAGCGCGACGATGATCATGGCGAGCGCGATGGTCGGGATGCTGCCCAGCGGAGCCAGAACACTACCCAGCCATGCGGCAAGACCGCTATCGGTAATCGAGGCTGCGAGTGCGAGGCCGCCGCCGAACAGCATGATGACGCCCCAAGGGGCGCGATTGGCTTCGTGCCAGTTGAGCAACGGGCGACCGGTGCCGTCGGGGAGGACAAAGAGCAACAGGCTGGCTGCGACCGCAATCGTGCCATCGGTGAGCGCGCCATCGGGAACATAGGGTTCAAGCAGGGGCTGCGCCATCCACGCCGTGACGACCAATATAACAATAGGGACAACGCGGCGTTCGGCCGTCGACCAAATCGCCTGATGCCCGAGCTCCTTTGCCGCCGCGACGCCGTCAAACGGGTGTGCGTTCAGTCTTTGCACGCGCGACAAGATGACCATGGCTATGGGGATCGAGATGATGACGACGGGGATGCCGAACATCGCCCAGTCGAGAAATCCGATGTGCAGGCCGAGCGATCGTTCGATCAGGCCAGCGGCGATGGCGTTGGTCGGGCTGCCCACCAATGTGCCGAGGCCGCCGAGAGACGCGGCAAAGGCGATGCCCATCATCACCGCACCCGCAAAGCCGCGCGTCTCGCCTTCGCCAACCCCGCCAGCACGCAGGATGGCGAGGGCGATTGGCACCATGATGAGCGTGGTCGAGGTGTTGGATATGAGCATCGACAAGAGCGCGGTCGCGGTCATGAAGGCGAACAACAGGCCTGTCGGGGTCGGCGATGCACGCTTGAGCAACGCGAGCGCCAGCCGCCGGTGCAGACCCACACGCTCGATTGCTAGCGCGATAAAGGCACCGCCGAGGATCAGGAACAGGATCGGCGAATAATATTCGCTGGCGATGGCATTGGCGTTCATCACCCCGAACATCGGAACGGTGAGAAAGGGCAGAAGGGCGGTGACGGTCAGCGGCATCGCCTCTGTCATCCACCAGATCGCCATGAGCATGGTCAGCGCGGCGACGCGCCATGCGGTCAGTTCCATGCCCGACGGGGCGGGGAGGAAAAGCATCAGCGTAAAGACGGCAAGCCCGCCGAACAGGCCGAACATTCGCGTTGTCGTCATACGGGGCTCACTCCGATTACCGATATTTGCCGACCATAGCCGTCTTCATCACGATGACAGGCGCGGCGATAGCTGAAATATTCCGTTTCCTCGGCATAGGTGTCCTGCCCGGTAATTGCGACACTGGTCACGCCAGCGGCGGCGAGGCGGGCGGCGACATAGGCCGCGATGTCGAACTGCGCGTGGCCGGGGCGTCCGGCGGCAAAGAAATGCTCATTGGCGGGATCGTCGCTGGCGAAACGCTGAACAAAGCTGTCATCGACTTCATAGGAGGCGCGGCCGATGCACGGGCCAACCGCTGCGACGATGTGGTCGCGGCGGGCGCCGAGCACTTCCATCGCGTCGAGGGTTGAGTCGGTGACACCCGCCAGCGCGCCTTTCCATCCGGCATGGGCGGCACCGACGACGCCCGCCTGATGGTCGGAAAACAGCACGGGGACGCAATCGGCGGTGAGGATGCCGAGAAGGAGGCCGGGGGTGCGAGTGACCATCGCGTCGGCTTCGGGTCGGTCGGCGGCTTCGGCGCAGTCGGTCAGGGTGATGCAGCGGTTGCCATGCACCTGATAGAGCCCCGCAAGGTCCGCGCCTGTAGCGATGGTGGCGGTAACGGTGGCGCGGTTGGCGGCGATCAGCGCGGGATCATCGCCCGACCCCAGCCCGCAGTTGAGCGAAGCGAGGTCGCCGGTCGAAACACCGCCCCTGCGTCCGAAAAAACCGTGCGGGACGGGGTGCAGATTTTGCGCGGTGATAAAGAGGGGAGGCGTCATAAATCGAGCCGCCAGATGCGGTCTTCGTCGATATGGTTGCCGACGCGAAACGGATTGCGACCGATATCAGTAAAGCCATAGCGGCGGTAAAAGGCCTGCGCGCGCGGGTTCTCGCTGAACACCGAGAGATAAAGGATTTTCGCGCGGCTTCGCGCTTCGGCGATACCCCAATCCATCAGCGCGGCGGCGACGCCGGTGCCCTTGGCGGCGCTGGTGACATAAAGCTGGTGCAGTTCGATCGCATTCTCTGCGGTGTGGCCTTCTGGCAGATCGAAATCGATCGGCCCCAGTTTGATATAGCCGATGATAGCACCGTCGGGATCGCGGTTCAGGGCAAATGACCAGCCGGGGTCTGCAAGTTGTGTTGCCAGCCGTTTGGGCGGATTCCAGCCGTCGAGGAAGATCGCGAGGTCGCCGGGCGCATAGATATGGCCGAATGTTTCGGTGAAAGCATGGTTGGCAAAGCGCGACAGCTCTGACGCCGCTTCGGGGCCGGGGTGTTCAATCTGGGTCATGCGGGCACGCTCTCTCCGAAAAAACCCTCGGGTATCGGCCAGTCGGGGGCGTGAATGGCGAGGACACGGAACAGATCGCCCATGCCATCTGGTGTGACAAGCCGGTCGCGCTGGCCAGTCAATTCTGCGGCGCGGGTGGGGCTTGCAGTGGCAAGGGCGGCGCAGCGGGCGTCTATGCCGAGACGATAGAGCCAGTCGCCTTGCCGCGCCGGACCGATGGCGCGAATGTCGGCGGCGTGCGCGGCGGTTGCGAGCGCGGTGAAATCGACATGGGCAGTTAGGTCGGCATCGCCGGGGTGGGCGAAGGGGTCGGTATAGCCGTGCGCCTTTACCGCCTGAAACGTATCGCCCGGGACGGGACCGATATAGCCATAGTCGATGACCAGCATCGCGCCATTCTGCCGCGCGATGCGGTCGGCGCAGGCGGCCATGACCGCGGCTGACGCGGGGGCGGTTTCGATGACGGTGCCGAGGGGTTGCCGCCTCAGCCGTTCGGGTATGGCATTATCACTCGCCGCCGGTCCGGCCATGGCGACCAATCGATCCTCCTCGCATCCCACCATAAGTTCGCGCCAACCGTCGTCGGCGGCCACATATTGATGGATGGGCAGGGCGTCGAAAAATTCATTGGCGATGATGATAAGTGGTTTGTCATCGGGCAAGCCGCGGGTGTCGAGATGATGGATGGCGGTGGGGTGGCGCTCTGTCTGCGCGGCGCTGAGGACCGGGCTGGTTTCGACCAGATGGATATCGACAGGCGTGCAGCCGAAGCTTGCCATGGTGCGCAGCGCATCGGCGGCGAGGGTGCCGCGACCGGGGCCGAGTTCGACATAGTCAAAGGCGGGACGGTTCGCGCGCATCCACAAATCGGCGATCCAGATGCCAACCATCTCTCCGAACATCTGGCTGATCTCGGGGGCGGTGGTAAAATCGCCCGCGACGCCCAAGGGATCGCGGGTGGCGTAATAATGGCCGTTGGCGGCGGCCATATAATCGGCAATCGTTATGGGGCCGCCCGCCTCTATCTGCTTGAGCAGCAGTGCCAGAAGGGGCGCTCCATCAGGCAACGCTATCCGATCCTGCTATTGGTTCGATGCGTTGACGACGACCCTTTGCTGTGGCGACCAGCCAGATCCCGCCCAGCAGCATCGGGATGGTTAGCGTTTGGCCCATGGTGAGTCCCCATGACAAAGTGCCCAATTGAACATCGGGTTCGCGGGCGAATTCGACGAGAAAGCGACTGATGCCATAAACAATGGCGGCAGCGCCGAACAACAGGCCGGGTTTGTAGCGCGCCTGGGTGCGCCAGAAGAGGAAGGCAAGAATCGCCATCATTACCAAGCCTTCGAGTCCTGCCTCGTAAAGCTGGCTCGGGTGGCGCGGGTCCATCGTGCCGCTTTCGGGGAAAATGATCGCCCATGGCACAGTCGTCGCACGACCCCACAGCTCTCCGTTGACGAAATTGGCGAGGCGGCCAAGGAACAGGCCAAAGGGAATGACGCAGGCGATATAATCGCAGAAACGCAGGAAACTCAGCTTTTCCTTGCGGGTCACATAATAGATGGCGGTGAGCACACCCAGCACCCCGCCGTGGAGCGACATGCCGCCGTCCCACAGCTTGAAGATGGTGACAGGATTGTGCCAATAGGCATCCAGATTATAGAAAAGCACATATCCAAGCCGCCCGCCGAGAATGATGCCGAGCATGGCATAGAAAATCATGTCATCGGCATGACGCCGCGCCATCGGCGCGCCGGGTTGGGCAATGAGTTTGAGCAAATACCAATAGCCGAGAAATATGCCGGAGAGATAGGCGAGCGCATACCAGCGGATCGGCCAGCCAAAGACCGAAAAGGCAATTTCGGAGTTCTGACCCATCAGGTCATTGAAGTTCACATATTGCGTTGCATCGGCTAGTAGCGCAAAAAACGTCATAAAGTCTTGGACCTTCCCCAGGAGAGGGCTTCCCCATAAGGGGTAAGTGCTACGAGACCAAGAGGAGAGATAGCCCATGCCATCCGCGCTCGATTTGCGCCTAGACGCTGCGTATCAACTGATTACGGGTCCAGGTGGCCCCATTGAAGTCGGCAGCATCGACCGCTTTGGTCTGTCATTACCCATCATCAGCAACGCCCCCACGAATCTGGCGGACTATGTCGGCCATTTTTGTATGCAACATGGCGATGCGACCTTTTTGGTCGAGGGTGACGAAAGGCTGTCCTTTGCCGAAGTCTATGCCGCCGCCCGTAAGGTCGCGGCGGGATTGATCGCCGGCCATGGTGTCCAGCGCGGCGATCGTGTCGCGATTGCCATGCGTAACGCCAATGCCTGGTGCGTTACCTATTTGGGTGTTTTGATTGCGGGTGGCTGTGCGACCTTGCTAAACGGCTGGTGGAACGGTGCCGAGTTGGCCGACGGGATTACCGATACCGAAACGTCGCTTGTGATTGCCGATCCGCAGCGTGCCGACCGACTTGCCGAGCCGGGCTTAAGCTACGGTGCGAAAGTCATCACGCTGGATATCAGCCTGCCGATCAATCAGGCGATTGCCCCGATTACGGACGCGGGCGGCAGTGCGGAAACAGAATTGCCGGTGCTGACCGGCGATGATCTGGCGACCATCTTGTTCACATCGGGTTCGACCGGCCAGTCAAAGGGGGCCTTTTCACGGCATCAGGCGGTGGTGCAGGCGACGTTCAACTATCTGACCCAGACGATGGGGATGGTCCATTTGCTGACCGAAGACGGTGAGATGTCGGACATTCAACCTGCGACTTTGGTTTGCACCCCGCTGTTCCATGTGACCGCCGAGATTCCCGTGTTCATGCAGAGCATCGCGCTGGGCCGAAAATTGGTGTTGATGCCGAAATGGAACGCTGAAGAGGCGATGCGCTTGATCGAAAAAGAGCAGGTCAATTATTTCGTCGGCGTTCCGCTGATGAGTTATGAGATCATGGTCCATCCGAACCGCAAAAATTACGACATTTCGGTTTGCAAAAGCTTTGCCGCAGGCGGCGCTCCGCGCCCGCCCGAACATGTCAAACGCCTTGCCGAAGAAATGGGCGGAGGAAAGCCGTTGTTGGGCTATGGCCTGACCGAAACCAATGCGGTGGGTTGCGGCAACCTCAACGAGAATTATCTGGCCAAACCGCTGTCGACCGGACCGGCATCCAAGCCGCTCGTCGATCTGGCCATATTGGACGACAATGGCGAACCGGTGCCACAGGGCGGGGTTGGCGAAGTCTGTATGCGGTCAGTGTGTAATTTCGAAGGCTATTGGGGGCGCCCTGACGCTACTCGTGAAGCCTATTTCGACAATGGCTATTTCCGCAGCGGTGACTTGGGCTATCTCGATGAGGACGGATATTTGTTCATCGTCGACCGCAAGAAGGACATCATCATTCGCGGCGGTGAGAATATCAGCTGTCCCGAAGTTGAAGCCGCGATTTACGAGCATCCCGATGCCAATGAATGTGCGGTGTTCGGACTGCCCGATGACCGGCTGGGCGAAGTTGTTGGTGCGGTGATCTGGATGAAGGCGGATAGCACAGCGGATGTCGATGCGCTGTGCGCGTTCCTGCGCGAGCGGCTGGCGGCCTATAAGGTGCCGGCGCAAATCTGGTTGTCGGCCGATGCCCTGCCCAAATTGGGTAGCGAAAAGATCGACAAGGTGAGTTTGCGGAAAGAATATCGCAAAATTTTCGCGAGCGAAGCCATAGTGTAACCAGACTGCAGGGAAGAGCGAACTCCTATCATGGCCCAAGCGGACGGTTCACTCTCCCCCCTGTTGACTGTTCGCCCTTGCCGCAGGACCCCATCCCCCCTGCGGAGCCGGTGCGCGTTTATCGTCACCGGCTGCCTACCCGTATCTGGCATTGGACCAATGCCGTCACCCTGTTGATTCTGCTGATGAGCGGGTTGATGATCTTCAACGCGCATCCCCGACTTTACTGGGGCGAGTCTGGCGCAAATTTTGACCCTGCATGGCTGGCAATCGGGTCTACACGCGACAGCGGATATTTGCGCGTCGGGACGTTGAAAATCGACACGACGGGCGTGCTGGGACGCTGGACCAACAGCGAGGGCGTCGAAAAAAGCTGGGCCTTTCCCGGCTGGGCGACGATTCCGACCAGTTACAGCCTTGCCGATGGACGCCGCTGGCATTTGACCTTTGCCTGGGTGCTGGTGATTACGCTGACGCTTTATATGCTGTGGACGGCCTTTGGCGGCCATTTGCGGCGAGACCTGCACGTCCGGCGGGGCGAATGGTCGCCCAAGCATATCTGGCACGACATCAAGGATCATGCTCGGTTGCGCTTTCCAACCGGCGAGGCGGCGGCGCATTATAATATCCTGCAAAAGCTCTCTTATATCGGCGTGATATTCCTGCTGCTGCCGTTGATGATCCTGACCGGGCTGACCATGTCGCCGGGGATCAATGCGTCGGCGCCATGGCTGCTCGACCTGTTTGGTGGGCGTCAGTCAGCGCGCTCGCTCCATTTTATCGCGGCCTGGTTGCTCGTCGGCTTTTTCCTTGTCCATATCGCGATGGTGTTGCTGGCGGGGCCGATCAACGAAGTGCGCTCAATGCTGACCGGCTGGTTCAAATTGCCGCCCGACAAGCCCGCGACCGAAACCCAAGCGGAGGAAGCGGCATGAGCGACCTGATCGTCCCGCGCCGTACCTTGCTCACCCGTGCTGGCGGGCTGATTGCGGCGGCGGGTGCTTTTCCGCTGTTGTCGGGCTGTGACGCGATCAATGAATCGCCGACAGTGCGCAAGATCTTGTCGATGGGCGAGGTGATGCACCAGCATAGTCAGCGGTTGCTGACCGATCGCAATGCGCTCGCCCGCGAATATAGCCGCGCTGACCTGTCCCCCGTTTTTCGTCCCAATGGAACCCGCATGCCGCCGGGTGCCGACTATGCCGCGCATGTTGCGAGCGGATTTTCTGATTGGCGCGTCACCGTGTCGGGGCTGGTTGGCAAACCGCTGTCCTTATCGCTTGCCGATATTCGCGCGATGACGCAACGGACCCAGATTACCCGTCATGACTGCGTTGAAGGCTGGAGCGCCATCGGGCAATGGACGGGGGTGCAACTGCGGCGCGTGCTGGAACTGGCAGGGCTGAAGGACAGCGCGCGCTATATTGTGTTCCGCTGCGCTGACCGGATAGGCGACGCCTATTATTATGAAAGCCACGACCTGATCGACGCGCTCCACCCGCAGACGATATTGGCGTGGGCGCTCAACGATGCGGTGCTGCCCATCGCCAATGGCGCGCCGCTGCGGCTGCGTGTCGAGCGGCAATTGGGGTACAAACATGCCAAATATGTTCAGGGTATCGAGGCTGTGGCCACTCTGGACGGATTGGGTTCAGGAAAAGGTGGCTATTGGGAAGATCGGGTGGGTTATGAATGGTATGCCGGCATCTGAACTCATGTAACCAAATTCCTTTTCCGAGCGTTATGGCCGAATGAGTATCTTACGCCCTTTTCTATCGCGCGTCGTCCGGCAAGGACGGCTGACCCTGTTGCTGCCCGATGGCGGGCGTGAGGTTTATGGCGCAGTCGCCGACGGCTTTCCCGACGTCACCATCCGCTTTACCGACGGTGCCGCGATGCGGCGCATCCTGCTCGACCCGCGCATAGGCGCTGGCGAGATGTTTATGGACGGGCGGCTGGTGATCGAGGACGGCGACATCATGCAATTGATTAGCCTGTTGCGGAGGAATGCGCCGTGGGAACGCGGCGGGACGCTGCGGCAAAAGACAATGCTTGGTAACCTGATAGCGCAGGTCAAGACGCGGTTGAACTCGATCAACGACCGCCGTCAATCCAAAGCCAATGTCGCGCATCATTATGACATCGGGAATGATCTCTACCGCCTCTTTCTGGATGCGGACATGCAATATAGCTGCGGCTATTGGCCGCGACCCGACATGACGCTGGAGGCGGCGCAAGCCGCCAAAAAGGCGCATATCGCCGCCAAACTGGCGCTTCGTCCGGGACAGAGAGTGCTCGATATCGGATGCGGCTGGGGCGGCATGGCGATCACATTGGCCAAGCTGTGCGATGTTGAGGTTTTGGGTATCACCTTGTCAGAGGAACAGCTGGCGCTGGCGAAGCAACGCGCCCACGAGGCGGGTGTCGCGGATCGAGTGAGCTTTGAACTGATCGATTATCGCGATCTTGCCCGTCGCGCGCCCGGACGTTTCGACCGTATCGTTTCCGTCGGAATGTTCGAACATGTCGGGGCGGCCAATTTCGAAACCTTTTTTCGCGCCTGCACCAATTTGATGACCGATGACGGGGTGATGCTGGTCCACACCATCGGGCGTTTTGGCAAGCCGGGTGCGACTGATGCCTTTACCCGCAAATATATTTTCCCCGGAGGCTATATTCCGGCGCTCAGCGAGACGGTTGCGGCGAGCGAAAAGAGCCGGTTGATCGTGACCGATGTGGAAACATGGCGGCTGCATTATGCCCTGACGCTGCGCGAATGGTATAAACGGACCGTCGCGCATGAGGCGGAGATTGTGGCGATGATGGACGCGCGCTTCTTCCGCATGTGGACATTTTATCTGGCTGGCGCGACGTCGGCTTTTGAAAATGGCGGGATGGGCAATTACCAGATCCAGTTCGCGCGTAATCGCCGTGCCCTGCCGCTGGCGCGTGATTATATGGCTGCGGACGAAGGGCGCTATTCGGGATAAAGCCGCGCCATCGCGTCCCAGCTGTCGCGGATCATTTCCTCCAGCACTGCCATATCGACCTGTTCGAGGCGATTGATGTACAGGCAGCTTTTGCCGCGTTTCCATTTGCCGAGACGTGTGAGCTGATCGGCCTGCTTAGCGCTGGTTTCGGTGTCGCAATATCCGCCCATCAAATAGATGGAGAGGTTCGCCTTGCGCGGGCTGAACCCCGTGCGCAGAAAATCACCTTCGCGCCCGCTGTCATATTTATAATGATAGCGGCCAAAGCCGATAATCGACGGCCCCCACATTTTGGGTGGCTCGCCGGTAATGCGGGTGAAAAGATCGACGAGGGTGCGCGCGTCCGCCTGTTTGCTTGCGGGTTCGACGGACGCAAGGAAATGACCAACCAGCGCGTCGGTTTCGACCGTTTTATTCGCCGCTTCGCTCATGCGCATGATCCCTTATGGAACAAGAGTTCAGTGGGAACTGTTCATCCTAAGTAACGCGTGCAAAAAGGCAATGCTGAGCATCCTGAATCAACGCACTGTGACCAAAAGGAGCCCTATGAAAAATCAGGATCATGAATCGCTGTCGATTGGCGCGGCCTGGGCGATGGCGGTGGGTGGGATGATCGGGGGCGGAATATTCTCTGTTCTTGGCGTTGTCATTGAACAGGCGGGGCGGCTCGCTTGGTTGAGCTTTGTCATCGGCGGGCTGATTGCGCTGGCAACGGGGTGGAGTTACAGCCGTTTGACCGTGCGCGGCGGACGCAGCGGCGGTGTCTATCATTTTCTGCGCAGTATCGACCAGCATGGCCCAGCCGCGGCTATCGCTTGGGTTTTGATCCTCGGTTATGTTCTGACTGTATCGGTTTATGCCCATACTTTTGGTGCTTATGTCGCGCATAGTTTTGGCGCGCCGACGATTGTCAGTCATTTGTTGGCGATTGCGGCGATTGTCTTTGTCACCGGCATCAACCTGCTGGGGGTCGGAGAGAGCGCGCTGACCGAGAAAATATTGGTTGGCGGCAAGTTGTTGGTTCTCGGCGCATTGGCTGTCGCGGGGATGTGGCAGTGGGCGCCTGAGCAATTGTCACCTGCCAGCGAAACCGTCGGAATTGGCGGAGCGATCGTCGGCGCGGCTCTGGTGTTTGTGGCCTATGAGGGTTTTCAACTGCTCGCCTATGACTATGAAGTGATGGAGCGCGCCGAACGCAGCCTTCCCATCGCCATGATGTCGGCGATTGCTGCCGTTATCGTTATTTATGTTTGCGTTGCGTTGGGTGCGGCGATGCTGGTCGGGGCCGACCGCATCATTGCCGACAAGGAAGTGGCGCTGGCGGCGGCGGGGAGCGCGGCTTTTGGTAAGCCCGGCCTGATCGTTGTGACGATTGCCGCCGCTTTCTCGACAGGTTCGGCGATTTTGGCGACGGTGTTCGGCACCGCGCGGCTGGCACAGCGGGTGCAAAGCGAGGGTGATTTGCCCAAAGTCTTTGGCCATACCAACAGCGAAGGCACGCCGGTTGGCGCGACCTTGCTGATCGCGGGTGCGGCGATGATGCTGGTGTGGATTGGCAGTCTGGGTGAACTGATCGAGGGCGCTAGCTTGGTGTTCCTGTTGACCTTTGCCGTGGTCAATTTCCTCGGCTGGCACGGCAAGGCGGTTCATCCGTTGATCGGCGCGGGCGGATTTGCTGGTGGTCTGGTGGCAGCAGCCTTGCTGAGCCATCGCCTGTTTCAGCAATCACCAGCCGAACTGGCGCTGATTATCGTGCTGTTGGCGCTGGCGATCGGTTTTGGTCTTTGGCGCGCGCGCGACAAGGGGGCTGCGGACGCAGGTTGAGCGGAATCGCGCATTTTGGCGCTCTACCCTTGTGGGCGCGGGGCCACCCTGTTACGCGCCGCGCCGATTGCCTTTGCCCTTGGGAGCCTTTGTCATGTCCGATTCTATCAAGCGCGTCGTTCTGGCCTATTCGGGAGGGCTGGATACCAGCGTCATCCTGAAATGGTTGCAGGTGACCTATGGCTGCGAAGTCGTGACCTTTACTGCCGATCTGGGACAGGGCGACGAGTTGGAACCGGCACGCGAAAAGGCCGTTCTGATGGGTGTAAAGCCCGAGCATATTTATATCGATGATCTGCGCGAGGAATTTGTCCGCGACTTCGTCTTTCCGATGATGCGTGCCAATGCCCGCTATGAAGGTGATTATCTGCTCGGCACCAGCATCGCGCGGCCGTTGATTTCCAAGCGTCTGGTCGAAATCGCCAAGGAAACGGGTGCAGATGCGGTGGCGCATGGCGCGACCGGCAAGGGCAATGATCAGGTGCGGTTCGAACTCAGCGCCTATGCGCTCAACCCCGATATCAAGGTGATCGCGCCGTGGCGCGACTGGGATTTGACCAGCCGCACCGCGCTGATCGCATGGGCCGAGGAGCATCAGATTCCGGTGCCCAAGGACAAGCGCGGCGAATCGCCGTTCAGCACCGACGCCAACATGCTCCACACGTCGAGCGAGGGCAAAGTTCTCGAAGATCCGTGGGAAGAAACGCCCGATTATGTCTATTCGCGCACCGTAAACCCCGAGGATGCGCCGGATAGCCCCGAATATATCACCATCGATTTTGAACGCGGTGACGGCGTGGCGCTGAACGGCGAAGCCATGTCGCCGGCGACTTTGCTGGAGGCCCTCAACGAGCTCGGTCGCAAACATGGCATCGGTCGTCTCGATCTGGTCGAGAACCGCTTCGTCGGGATGAAATCGCGCGGCATGTATGAAACGCCAGGCGGCGAAATCTATGCCCGCGCGCATCGCGGGATCGAACAAATCACCCTCGATCGCGGTGCGGCGCATCTTAAAGACGAATTGATGCCCAAATATGCTGAGCTGATTTACAACGGGTTCTGGTTCAGCCCCGAGCGCGAGATGTTGCAGGCGGCGATTGACCATAGTCAGGAAAAGGTCAGCGGGACGGTCCGGCTGAAGCTGTACAAAGGCAATGCCGATGTCGTCGGGCGCAAGTCGCCCAACAGCTTGTACAGCGAACGGCATGTGACGTTCGAGGATGACGCCGGTGCCTATGACCAAAAGGATGCGGCGGGCTTTATCAAGCTCAACGCCTTGCGGCTGAAGCTGCTGGCCAAGCGCGACCGCTGAACGCCGGAGGCCGGAACTGTGTCTATTCGCAAACTGGCATCCAAGTAACGTTGCATTTGCCCGTTGGCGCGGGCATTTGCAGCCTATGTCCACTCAGCGATTTTTCTCCGACAATGCCGCCGCCGTCCATCCCAAGCTTATGGAGGCTTTGGCGGCTGCGAATCATGTCGATACGGCCTATGATGGTGACGCGTTGAGCCAGTCGCTCGATGCAGCCTTTTCTGATCTGTTCGAAACGCCTTGTGAGGCGCTTTGGATCGGGACGGGAACCGCCGCCAACAGCATCGCGCTCGCCCATTTCGCGCGGCCTTGGCAAGGCGTGCTGTGTCACGAGGAAGCGCATATCGAAGTCGACGAGTGTGGCGCGCCCGGCTTTTATAGCGGCGGAGCCAAGCTGATGTTGTTGCCCGGTGCAGGCGCAAAGATGGACGTCGCGACGCTGGAGACGCGGCTCGCGTCGATTCGTAACGATGTGCATCAGATACAGCCCGCCGCGATCAGCATCACCAATGCGTCCGAATATGGATTGGCATGGACACCGGACGAGGTGCGCGCAGTGGGCGCCATCGCAAAGACCCATGGGTTGAAGCTGCATATGGACGGTGCGCGTTTTGCCAATGCTGTCGCGCATGTCGGCTGTGCGCCCGCCGATGTGACATGGCGCGCGGGCGTTGATGCGCTGTCGTTTGGCTTTACCAAAAATGGCGCGATGATGGCCGAGGCTTTGGTCTTTTTTGACGGCAGCGGCGGGGCTGGCGTGCGTGAGCTTAAAAAACGCGGTGGCCATTTGCTGAGTAAGGGGCGTTTTGTCGCGGCGCAGATATTGGCGATGCTCGACAATGATCTGTGGCTGGCCAATGCGCGCGCTGCCAATGCAGGCGCAGCGGCGCTGGCGGCGGCTTGTGGCGAGCGGTTGATGCATCCGGTTCAGGCGAATGAGTTGTTCGTGCGGCTGAGCAAAGAGGAAGCGGCCAGTCTGCGCGCGGGCGGGTTTGATTTTTACGACTGGGGTGACGACGCGGCGCGGCTGGTCGTCAGTTGGGATCAGGATGCAGCGGCGGTGGCTCCGCTTGCCAAGGCGATTGCGGCGCTGTGAGCGACCAACCCAGCCTCCTTTCCCCACGGATCTTTTTTCCTTTTCTGCTTGTGACGCTGATCTGGGGGTCGACCTGGATTGTCATCACGGGGCAACTTGGAGTGGTCCCACCGAGTTGGTCGGTGACATATCGTTTCGCCGTCGCAGCGTCGGCCATGTTCCTTTACGCGATATGGCGGGGCGAGAATCTGCGGCTTAGCGGAATGGGCTGGGGCTTTGCAGCCTTGCTGGGGATCGCGCAATTTGCGCTCAATTTCAATTTTGTCTATCGCGCCGAGCAGCACATCACATCGGGTCTGGTGGCAGTGTTGTTCGCGCTGCTGATCGTGCCCAATACGTTGATGGGGCGGGTCTTTCTCAAGACGCCGCTCGAAGGGCGTTTTCTGGCCGGAGCGGCGATCGCGATTGGCGGGGTCGGCCTGATGATATTGCACGAATATCGCGAGGCGGCATTAGGACCGGCGGCGGTGCTCGCCGGAATCGGATTTACGCTTGCAGGCGTATTGAGCGCCTCGGTCGCCAATGTGATGCAAGGCACCCAGATTGCACGGGCACAATCGATGGTGGTGATGATCGCTTGGGCGATGCTGTTCGGTGCAGCCTTCGATGCGAGCTTTGCGTGGGTAACGACTGGGCCGCCAACGATCGAGACCACATGGCCTTATCTGGGCGGAGTGCTGTATCTGGGTGTGATTGCCAGCGCGGTGACATTTCCGCTCTATTTCAACATCATCCGTCAAGTGGGGCCGGGGCAGGCCGCTTGGTCAAGTGTGCTGATTCCGATCATCGCGATGGGATTCTCGACGTTGATCGAAGGGTATCGTTGGGCGCCACTGTCGATAGCGGGCGGCGCGGTTGCATTGATCGGGCTGGTGATTGCAGTTGCCAAGCGCCCGAAGCGTCCGACCGTCACCGGCAATATGGTCGCGGTCGCCGTCGAGGAATAACGCATGTTCCACGTCGCCGCTTTGTATCAATTTGCGCCCTTCGACGCCTCGGATGCGCTGCGCGAACCGCTGTTGGCCGTGTGCGTGGCCCAGGACGTCAAGGGCACGCTTCTGCTGGCGCCCGAGGGTATCAATGGCACGATTGCGGGAAGCGAAGCGGGGGTTGCGGCGGTGCTGGAGCATATCCGTTCGCTGCCCGGCTGCGCCGACCTTGACGTCAAAATGTCGAGCGCAAGCGCACCGCCGTTCCAGCGGATGAAGGTGCGGCTGAAAAAGGAAATCGTCACACTGAAGCAACCCGGCATCGACCCGGCGCGCGACGTCGGCCGCTATGTCGGACCCCATGAATGGAATGCGCTGGTCGACGATCCCGACACGGTCGTTATCGACACGCGCAACGCCTATGAGGTCGAATATGGCAGCTTTGACGGGGCGGTGAACCCCGAAACCCGCAGCTTTGGCGAATTTCCAGACTGGTGGCGCGCCAATGCCGACCGTTTTGCGGGGAAGCGCATCGCGATGTTCTGTACCGGCGGCATCAGGTGCGAGAAATCAACGGCCTTTTTGCGGGCCGAGGGGGTCGAGGATGTCGCGCATCTGAAGGGCGGCATATTGGCCTATCTGGAACAGATTCCCGAGGCCGATAGCCGCTGGCACGGCAGCTGCTTTGTCTTTGATGAGCGGGTGAGCGTCGGGCACGGGTTGGTCGAAGTGGGCGAGGCAGAGGATTTCTAAGCCGTCACCCGCGCGGTCCCATATTCAATCCAGCCAAAGGGGCGGGGGGTTTTGGGGATATAATGTGCGTCCTGCCGGTCGACGGCAAAGCCTGCGCTGGCATAGGCGCTGCTGATCGGGCGGGTCAGGTGGCAGTTGCCGCCGATCCGTTTCCACACCGGCTCAATTCGCCGCTGCCATTTGGCGACGCCTGCGTCGGGCGCGGCCCCATGTTCGAGGAACAGCGCGGTGCCGCCGGGTTTCAGGACGCGGCGGATTTCGGACAGGACCGCCGCCTGTTCCTGCACCGAGCAGAGGGTGAAGGTGGTCACAACCGTGTCAAACTGCGCGTCGTCAAAGGGCATAGCCTCTCCGATGCCGCCACGAATATCGGCGGTCATCCCATGCGCCTGTGCCGACGCGCGGCTCATTTCCAATAATTCGGGCGAGGGGTCGAGGCCGGCAAAGCTGTTGATCCGTGCTGGATCATAAAATTCCATGTTGATGCCGCCGCCGCAGCCCAGTTCAAGCACATGACCCGATGCCTGCGGCACGACTTTGCTGCGCGCCTTCATAATCTGTCCCTGCGAACAGGCACATTTGATGAGGCGCGGGACGGCATGTCGTTCCCACCAGTTGGCCATGACTCTCTCCCCTTGGATTGCAGCCTGACCCTTGCTAGCGCGGTTGGCAACACCCATTTAGCTCGTTCGCTTCACGAAAGATTGTTATGCCCACCACTCATTACACCAAAATGCTCATTCTGGGGTCCGGTCCCGCTGGTCTGTCGGCGGCCATTTATGCGGCACGCGCGGGGATGTTGCCCATTGTTGTGCAGGGGCTGCAACCCGGCGGCCAGCTGACCATCACCACCGATGTCGAAAACTACCCCGGCTTTGCCGAGGTCGTTCAGGGACCGTGGTTGATGGAGCAGATGACGGCGCAGGCGACGCATGTCGGCACGACGATGATCTGGGACACGATTGTCGATGTCGACCTGACCGAGCGACCGTTTCGCATCACCGGCGATGGCGGCGATGTCTATGTCGCCGAAACATTGGTCATCGCGACGGGCGCGCAGGCGAAATGGCTGGGCGTAGCGGGCGAACAAGAACTGGGCGGCAAAGGCGTGTCGGCCTGTGCGACGTGTGACGGATTTTTCTATCGCGGCAAAAAGGTCGTCGTAATTGGCGGGGGCAATACGGCGGTCGAAGAAGCGCTGTATCTGACCAACCATAGCGACGATGTGACGCTGATCCACCGCCGCGACAGCCTGCGTGCCGAAAAGATTTTGCAGGACCGGCTGTTCGCCAATCCCAAAATTACGCTGCTTTGGAACAAGCAGGTCGAGCGCTTTGTCGGCGGCGAGGGAACGGCGGGGCTGGTCGGGGTCGACCTGATCGATACCGTAACCGGCGAAGCCAGCCATGAACCGACCGACGGTGGCTTTGTCGCCATCGGTCACAGCCCCGCGACCGAATTGTTCGTTGGTAAGCTGCCGCTCGACGATGACGGCTATTTGCAGATCACGCCGGGCACGTCGCTGACGTCGGTTCCGGGCGTGTTTGCGGCGGGCGATGTGTCCGACAAAATATACCGCCAAGCGGTGACGGCGGCGGGCATGGGCTGCATGGCGGCGCTGGATGCCGAACGATTCCTGGCCGAGGCCGAGTATCGCGAAAGCGTGATGGCTTAAGCGGGGACTGAGGCTTTTTGGTATTTCACGCGGAGACACGGAGGCGCGGAGAAAATGGGCGTGCACGACGGTTCAGGATTGCACGATGAGTCCCTCTTGATCTGATAGTCATGGAATAATTGAGCGGCTTTGCCTCTCCTTATTTCTACTCCGCGTCTCCGTGTGAATCCTCTTTATTAAAGCGCGGCGGCGATCTGCTCCGCCAGCCAATCGGCGTCTTCGCCAGCGAAGCTGTGTGAAGGACTGTCGAGACGGTGGATCGAATGGCGGTCGCGTAGCGCAGCCCATGTGGGGCTGTCCCAGTGTTCGGCAAAAGCCATGGCGGTTCTGTCGCCGCTCGCCAGCAATATGGTCGCGGGGCAGGGCAGCGCGGCGAAGGCTGCGTGGAGTCGCGCGGCGAGGCTGTCGTCGGCGGGTGGCGGTTTCTTTTTGCCGAGCGCAGATAGCCCGCGCGCGAGTTTGCCCAGATCAACCTCACCCTTGATCAACCGCAGCAGACTTTTAGGGTCCTTGAGCCGCGTCCAATAGCGTGCACGGATCGCCGAGGCGGGGGGCAGGCTTGGTTCATCGCCATCGGTATCATCGGATACATCGTCATAAACCCAAGGATTGGCGAGGATAAGTCCGTTGAGATCGAGCGGTTGGTGGAGCAACAGCGCCGAAGCGGCATCGCAATTGCCAAAGGCGATCAACCGTTTGAGCTGCGGGCAAGCCGCGCGAAAGGCCATGATGGCTGCCAAAACATCCTCGCGGCTGCCGGTATAGCCAGAGTTCGCACCGTCGCTGTCGCCGATACCGCGCCTGTCGAACCGAAAGACGGGGTGGCCGGCCTTGGAGATGCGTTCGGCTAGCATAGCCATGCCGCGATGCGCGCCGCTGCGGATTTCGTTGCCGCCCGATACGATGAGCAGGCCGGTGGTGCCGGGCGCTTCGTCGAGCGTGGCAGCGAGGGCCGCGGCGTTGCAGGGTAAGGTCAGATGGCGCCGCATGACTGGCTCCATTCGATAATGTCGGCGGCGATGGCATCGGCCATGGCGCGGTCTTCGCCGGGTTCGGCGCGCAGCCATAGCGGGGTGCCGGAGATGTGGTCCTTGCCGCTGTTCAACGAAACGCTGCGCAAAGGTGCCACGGCTGCTGCATCGGCTTCACCAAGCTGTGTAACCATCGCCGGAGATAGCGGATTACCTGCGAGCAGGAGCGGGGCGTCGATGGCAGATTTCTTCAGGCTGTCGATGCTCGATTCCATTCCCGATTCGCGATCCGATGCGACGCGGGCGCGCAATAGGGTGCGAAGCAGCGATGCGCCGCTGACGGGGGCCAGACGCCAGAAAGCGGCCGCATTGACCCAATCGTCGATCAAACATCCACCGCGCACCGAGGCCACAAGAACAGGGGTCGGTAACGCCGCCGCGCAATCGGCAAGCGCGCTGCGCCATTGATCAAGATCGACCGATTCGAGCGGAACCAGACTCTCGTTCTGGCCGGGAAGATCGGGGAGGACAGCGGAAAAGCCTTGATCCGCCAGCGCACGCATCGCCAGCACCAGCGTGCGGCGGGTGCGGTTGGCCTCTTCAAACAGCGGCGGGACAATCAGGATGGTGGCGCGCGCGGGGCTGGCGTCTTTGGGATCGACCCGAAAAAGTTGCTCGCCCATGCGGTGTCAGCCCGGTGTCAGTCGGTCACTTTGCGAAGCGAAAATGCCAGCAAATTTCCATAGGTTTCAAAGATCTCGCCGTCGATCTCGTCGTCATCTATGATGATACCCAGCCGGTCTTCCATTTCGGTGAGAACGGTGGCGACTGCCATCGAGTCAAATTCGGGCAAGGCACCGAACAGGCCGCTGTCTTCGGTCAAGGCGGCGGCGCGGTCTTCGCCCAAGCCCAAAATGTCGGCCAGCAGCGCGCGCAATGCCGCATCGACGCTGAGTTTCTCGTTGCTCACCCTTATTCCCCGTCAGAAACTGGCCGGCGCAGGTGCCGGACATAGGCCTTACATGCCGGACCCCATGCCGCGATGCGCGCCGGATTGAAAGCCTCTAGTCGCCAAAGCGGATCATGACGATTCATCCAGTCGCGTTTATAGCGATCATTTCCGGTCCCGAAATCAACGCGCTGGACGCCATCTTCTACAATAGCATGGCGGAACAGCGCGGCGGATAACAGCGTGCCGGGTGAGGCTTTGAGGCTGTCCTCGACATGCGCAAGCTTGTGGATGAAGGCGGTGCCGTCCTCGACCGTCCAGAACTGCGCCGCCACGGGAGCGCCCGCAATCCGCGCGAGACCCAAGCGTAGGCGTCCGGCCGCACCCTCGGCCTCGGCAAAGGCGCGCAGAAGTGTGGGGTTGCCCTCTTCGGGTTTCCAGCTCGCGCCGTAAATTTCCTCATAGGCGTCCCATGTGGCGGCGTCGAAGCTGGTCAGTAATTCGATGTCGACGACGCCCTTTTTTGCTTTGCGAGCCACGGTGTTGCGCAGCGCGCCAGGGCGGCTGGCCCACCATTGATCATGGTCCATATCGCCAAGGTCAAGCCAGTGACGGTCGCCCTCCGGCGTCGCAATGACCCACCAGCCCGCGTCGCGCAGGGCGCGCATCAGCTCTGTTTTCGACCCGTCATGGTCGGGGACGGGATATAGCGTCAGCCGCGCCGCCTGTCCGCGCAACTGGCGCGCGAGATCATTGAGCGCTGCCTCGCGGTCTGTGGCCGAGGGGGTCTTGTCGTAAAGCGGACGGATCGAGAAGCTGTACCAGTTGGTCAGGCCCTGAAGAGTGTCGGCGTCCGTTTGCACCAGCGGCAGCCATGCGCTGGCCTCGCCCGCCGTTCCTGATGCGTTGATGCGTTTCTGTCCGGCAAAGACATGCGCGTAAAGAAGGTCGAACCATGAAGCGCGGTCGAAAGGCGAAGCGGGACCCGCGGCGCTGGCCATTGTGGGCAGCGCGTTGCTATCATTAGCGTGATGTTCACCGTTCCCTTGCATAGACAGGCCCTCTATCACCGGACTCCTAACAGCCTATGACCAAAGACCTAATCCCTGCGTCGCGACCGATCGACCATCTTGCCTTGTGCGGCGAGACGGACGCACCTGCGTTGTTGATCGGCGACAAGGTGATGAGTTTTGGAGAACTGGATGCCGGAGTCGGCCGACTGGCGGCTTGGTTGCTGGAGCAGGTGGTAACGTCCGGAGAGCGAGTCGCATGCTGGAGCGCCAAGACGCGATGCGCGTGCCTGATGCCGCTGGCGGCGGCGCGTGCGGGGCTGATCCATGTGCCGGTCAATCCGTTGCTGAAAGGCGCACAGGTCGCGCATATATTGACCGATAGCGGTGCCAAGCTTTTGCTGACCAATGGCGCGCGGGCGGCGATGCTGGTCGATGAATTTTCCGGTGACGCCACGGTGGTTGATCTGGCTGAGGCCGAGGCGGTGATCGATGGTGACGGCGTCCAGTTGCCGCCGTCCAAGGCACAGCCTGATGATCTGGCCGCGATCCTATATACCAGCGGATCGACGGGAAGACCCAAGGGCGTGATGCTGAGCCATGCCAATTTGTGGCTGGGGGCCGAAAGCGTCGCCACATATTTGAAATTGCAGGTGGATGACCGCGTGTTGGCCGTATTGCCGCTGAGTTTCGATTATGGCCAGAACCAGCTGTTGTCGACCTGGTACGCGGGTGCCGCGGTGGCGCCGGTCGATTATCTGACCACGCGTGATGTCATCAAAGCCGTCGCGCGCCATCGTGCGACGACGATTGCGGGGGTGCCGCCTTTGTGGGTGCAGCTGGTCGAGAGCCAATGGCCGCCCGAAACGGCGATCTTGCTCAAGCGGCTAACGAACAGCGGCGGGGCGTTGACGCCCGCGCTGATTGACCAGCTGAGCGCGACATTCCCGGCGGCTGCGGCGGTGCCGATGTATGGGCTGACCGAGGCGTTTCGCTCGACCTATCTCGATCCCGCTTTAGTCGCGGCGCACCCGACGTCTATGGGCCGCGCCATCCCGCACGCCGAGATTTTGGTGTGCCGTCCTGACGGCACAATCTGCGACGATGACGAACCGGGCGAGTTGGTCCATTGCGGGCCGCTGGTCGCGCAGGGCTATTGGCAGGATGCCGAGCGCACTGCACAACGCTTCAAACCAGCTCCCGCCGCCTCGCAAATGGGGGGCATGGCGGTGTGGTCGGGCGATACGGTTCGCCGCGATGCGCAAGGTCTGCTCTATTTTGTCGGGCGCGACGACGCGATGATCAAGACAGCGGGCAATCGCGTCAGCCCGAGCGAGATTGAGGATGCGGCGATTGCTTCAGGACTGGTCAGCGAAGCGGTGGCGTTCGGGATAGCCGATGCGCGGCTGGGCGCGGCGATAATCTTGATCGTGCGCGGTAATGATGGGGAAGAACATCGCGAAGCACTGGCGGCCAATTTGCTCAAATCGCTGCCCAATTTCATGCAGCCGCGCACCATAGACTGGCGCGACAACCTGCCGCGTAATCCCAATGGCAAGCTCGATCGTGTGGCGATTGCGGCGGGCTGGGACGAGCGTGAGGAGGCCGCATGAAACCACATGGTCCTATTCCGCCCGGCTATAGCGCCGATGCCGACGCTATGTTGCTGATTGGTGGTCAGCGCGCCGATGCGCTGGCCGAGCAAGCCTCTGACACGCCGCTATTCATCTATGATCGTGCGCAATTAATCGCGCGGGTGGCCGAATGGCGCGCCGCGATGCCCGACACAGTCGAGCTTCATTATGCGATGAAAGCCAACCCCTTCGCGCCCTTGCTGGCGGTGATGGCCGAGCATGTCGACGGGCTGGATGTCGCATCGGGCGGCGAACTGGCGCAGGCATTGGCGAGCGGCATGAAAGCGCAGCACATCAGCTTTGCCGGTCCCGGAAAGCGCGAGCGCGAACTGGAGGCGGCGATCCGCGCGGGGGTAACGATCAATCTGGAATCGGCGGGCGAGGCCGATCGTGCTGTCGGGATAGGCAAGCGGCTGGACATCACCCCACGGCTGGCCGTGCGCGTCAACCCCAGCTTTGATCTCAAAGGCTCGGGGATGAAGATGGGCGGCGGGGCCAAGCCCTTTGGCGTCGATGCCGATGCGGTTCCGGCGTTGGTCCGGGATTTGCTGGCGGCCGGAGCAGACTGGCAGGGTTTTCACATTTTCGCCGGATCGCAGGCGCTGAGTGCCGAAGCGATTGGAGACACGCAGCGTCAGACGGTGGCGCTGGCGGGCGAGCTGGCAAAGGACATAGGCGCAACACCGCCCATGGTTAATTTGGGCGGCGGAATCGGCGTGCCCTATTTTCCGGGGGACTGCGCTGTCGATGTGGCCGCCGTGGGGGCAGAGTTGGCCGACACATTGGCTGGGCGTGCGGCGATGCTCAAAAACAGTGCGTTTGCGATGGAATTGGGGCGCTGGCTGGTGGCCGAGGCGGGGGTCTATCTGACCCGTATCGTCGATCGCAAGACCAGCCATGGTGAGACTTTCCTCGTCACCGATGGCGGCTTGCATCACCAACTGGCGGCGAGCGGCAATTTCGGCACGGTCATTCGGCGTAACTATCCCATTGCAGTTGCGAATAATTTTGGCGGCGCGGCGAGTGAGCAGGTGTCGGTGGTCGGCTGTCTGTGCACCCCGCTCGACCGGCTGGGTGATCAGGTGGAATTGCCTCATGCCGATGTCGGCGACCTGATCGCGATATTCCAGGCCGGTGCCTATGGCGCGACAGCCAGTCCGGCGAGTTTTTTGGGGCAGGGGCCGGCGCAAGAAATGCTCGTCTGACTCGTCCGGCGCACCTGTGTCAATAAGGCACAAATATCGCCCTAAGGTGCGGCAACGGGCTCAATACTAACCCTATCTTCACCCTTTTCGGTCATCGCTGAGCCTGACGTAGTGGCTAAGCGGCGCGCACATCGTGTCGTGGCGGCCAGTCGACGTACGAAAGGTTGAATTGATATGGCTGCTTCCCCCCTGCTTCGCGCTGCCCGAGCCGCCCTTGTCTGCGGCATTGCGAGCTTTGCCATGACCGGTTGTGTCGGCGGTGCCAGCAAAGGCCCACAGCTTCCCAGCGCCAATTTCGTGTCGAATCAGGAAGGGCCTGGCGAAGAATATGTCATTGGCCCGCTTGATGAATTGACGATCTTTGTATGGCGCAACCCCGATCTGGGCGGAAAAATTCAGGTGCGCCCCGATGGCCGCATCACCATGCCGCTGATTACCGACATGCCCGCCGTGGGCAAAACCGCGACGATGTTGCAACAGGATATCAAGCTGGCGCTTGGCCAATATGTGAATGACCCCATCGTCAGCGTCATCGTCACCAGCTTTAACAGCACTTTCTCCCAGCAAATCCGCGTTGTCGGAGCGACCGAAAAGCCTGCGTCGATCCCCTATCGCGCCAATATGACTGTGCTCGATGCGATGATCGCGGTCGGCGGATTGTCCGAATATGCCGCCGGCAACAAAGCGCGGCTCGTCCGCTATGAAAAGGGCACCGGCAAGCAACATGAATATGCATTGCGGCTCAACGATCTGATCAAGCGCGGCGACATTCAGGCCAACGTCCGCCTGCAACCCGGCGATGTGATCATCATCCCCGAAAGCATGTTCTGATCGTCACCGACCCGCCCCTTTTGCTCTTGCCGAGGACTAACCCCATCTCATGAACGGCCTTTACGACGAATTTCGGGTAGCATTGCACAGCGTGTGGACACGCCGTTGGATCGTGCTGGCGGTGGCCTGGGGTATCTGCATCCTTGGCTGGCTTGCGATTGCGTCGATCCCCAACCGCTATGATTCGCGGGCACGGCTGTTGGTCGATATTAACGAGATTCTGCCCGATACCGCTCAAACGAGCCCCTATTCAAACCGTCAGCGCATCGATCAGATCCGCGAAACGCTGACGAGCGCGCGCAATCTGGAAAAAGTTGCCGTTACCACTGGATTGGTGCCTGCCGGCGCAAGTGACCGCGACAAGGCAAGCGCCGTAGCGATGCTGCAAAAGAACATCAAAGTCGTGCCGCAGCAGGATAATATTTTTGAACTGACGTCGAGCATCGGAGTTAGCAGCCTGTCCGATGCCGAAAATGCGCGGCTGGCGAGCGGCGTTGTCGACAGCCTGATTACGGTTTTTCGTGATGAGCAACTACGCGGCGGTCGTTTGAACGCCCGCGAAGGGTTGAAATTCCTCGATTCCCAGTTGGCCGATCGTCAAAAGGCGCTGAGCGAAGTCGAAGCGCGGCGCACCGCCTTTGAAGCGCAGAATATCGGCTTGATTGGTGGACCGAATGGTTCGCCGGGACAGCGGATCGAGCGTGCGCGCACCGAATTAAGCGGGATCGAAACCCAGCTTGCCGCCGCACAAGGGGCACTGGCAGCGGCCAATGGCCAGCTGGCATCGACTCCGCCAAGCATCGCTACACCCGGCCTGAGTGCCACGGGCGGCGGTGTCGCGCGGCAGCAACTGGCCGGCGCAAGCAACGAGTTGACGGCGATGCGCGCGCGCGGGCTCACCGATGCGCACCCCGATGTTGTTGCGCTCAAGAACCAGATCGCGTCGTTGAAGGCGCAGGCTGCGCGTGAAGGAAATAGCGGCGGCGCCGGAACGACCCAGAATCCCGCCTATGCAACGCTGAGTGCCATGCGCGCCGAGCGTCAGGCGACGGTTAGCGCCCTGACTGCGCGCAAGGCGCAGTTGCAGGCCGAAATCAACGACATCACCGCCAAACAGATTCAGGAACCTGGTGTTGCTGCCGAATATGACCGCATCACCGGCCAATATACGGCGCTGAAAACGCAATATGACAAGATGCTCGCCCAGCGTGAGCAGATACGCCTGCGCGGTCAGATGGAAACCGAAACCGACGCGATCAAGATCGACCTCATCGACCCGCCGACCAAGCCTACCAGCCCGTCAGCGCCCAATCGTCCGCTATTCCTGACCATCGTGCTGCTCGCAGGTATCGGAGGCGGCATTGGTGCCGCCTTTGGTCTGGCGCAAGTGCGCGTCAGCTATGCCACCGCGCAGCGACTGGAGCGCGCCAGCGGCCTGCCGGTTATCGGGTCGATCACCGAAGTTGTGACGCCGGCACGGCATGTCGAGCGGCGCAAGAAACTCGTCTGGCTTGCCAGTGGGGGCGGTGCTCTCGTCGGTCTCTACGCGCTGCTTTTGGTCGCCGAATTTGTCCAGCGCGGCATGGTCGCCTGAGGGGATAAGATATGAACCAACATCGCCCCGTCAAGCGTCCTTCGCTCCTCGAACGCGCCGCCGATATGTTCGGTGTCGATCCGGTCGCCAATGCGCCGACCATTGATGTGTCGAACCTACCGCCCGAGCCTGAGCGCAAAACCAAGGTCAAGAAATCGGCCAAGGCTGTTCCAGAAGCCGTCGTGGAAACGGTTGAAGATGCCGTTGAGGCAGCGCCGACGGTAAAGCCTTCGTCCAGCAAGGCGCTTACCAAGGCCGCTCCGGCGATTGTGCCGTCGCGGCAGGGCAAGATTGACCGAGAACGCCTGTCCGAACTGGGCATGGTTGTTCCCGGCGCACCGGTCACCGGAATCGCCGAGGAATATCGCATCGTCAAACGCGAGATTATCCGCAACTTTTCGGGTGCGGGCAATCGCACCGTGGTGCCTCGCGGCAACCGCCTGCTGATTGGGTCCGCCAATCCGGGCGAGGGCAAAACATTTTCCGCAGTCAATCTGGCACTGAGTCTCGCCGTCGAGGCCGATTATGATGTGCTGCTCGTCGATGCCGATATTGCCAAGCCGAGCGTGCTGAGCACGCTGGGGCTGAAAAATGGTCCGGGCCTCATGGATGCGCTCGCCGATCCGCATCTGCCTCTGGGCGATTGTATGATTCAGACCGATATAGCGGGTCTGAAGGTGATGCCGGCGGGCACGCAGCATCTGCACGATACCGAATTGCTGGCCTCTGCCCGCACCGAAACCTTGCTCGCCCAGTTGGAGCAAGGCGCGCCGGGCCGCATCCTCATTCTCGATTCGCCGCCGGTTCTTGCAGCATCACCCGCCGCCGTTCTCGCGGGCCATGTCGGTCAGCTGATCATGGTCGTGCGCGCCGACGAAACGATGGAGTCCGCGCTTCGCGACGCCATCGGGTTGATGGGCGCTTGCCCACATATCCAGTTGCTTTTGAACGGGGTCAAATATTCGCCGGGCGGTCGCCGCTTTGGCACTTATTATGGACAAGGAGGCGACGCATGACGCCCAATCCTGCATCCCAATTTACGCGTCCTGCGGTTATGTTCGCCGCGCTCTTGCTGGCAGGAACGACCACCCATGCGCACGCCCAGATTTTGGGTGGCGACAGCGTGTCGGGCGGCGGTGGCAGTGCATCGACGCGCTCCGCGAACAATGACCAAGGTCGCAGCGAACGGCGCGCCGAGCACCGCAATGAACGCCAGCAGCGGCGTCAGGCCAAAGTCACACCCTATCTGGAGGTCGGACAGATTTTGACGGCCGATCTTAAAAATGGCGGCGATGTGGTGACCTATTCCTCGGCAGCGGTCGGGGTGGATGCCAATGTTGTAACCCGCAACGCCGAACTTGCCGCCTCTGTGCGCTATGAGCATCGCTTTGGTGAATCGGGCGGTCTGGGCGATCAGGATATTATCAGCGGTGTTGCACGGGGACGGGTGCAGGCTGGCCGTGGCTTGAGCCTTGAGGCCGGTGCGCTTGCCAGTCGCACGCGCGCCGACGGACAGGGCGCGGCAAATGGTCTGACCATCGGCGATGCGACCAATGTTGCCAATGTCTATTCGATATATGCCGGCCCAACGCTGACGCAGCGGATTGGCGGGCTTGATGTCGGAGCAGGCTATCGCTTTGGATATAACAAAGTCGATATCGAAACCCCCGCGATCGTCGCACCGGGTGCCGTCGGGCAGGGCGTTTTCGATAGCTCGACCAACCATGTCGCCTGGGCGAGCGTGGGGCAGCGGCCCGGCGATCTGCCCTTTGGTTGGCAGGTTTCGGGCGGCTATGAGCGCGAAGATACGAGTGCGCTCGACCAGCGTTATGAAGGCAAATTTGCCCGCGCCGATGTGACGGTGCCGGTGGGCCATAGTCTCGCGCTGCTCGGCGGCGTCGGCTATGAGAAAATTCAGCTCAGTCAGCGTGATGTGATTGTTGATGCCGGAGGCGTTCCGGTGCGCGATGCCAATGGGCGTTTCGTCACCGACAACAGCAGCCCGCGCCAGTTGGCTTTTGATACCGACGGATTGATCTGGGATGCGGGCGTGATGTGGCAACCCAGCCGCCGTACCTCGCTGACCGCGAAGGTTGGACGCCGCTATGGCGACACCATCTATACCGGATCGTTCAGCTATCGTCCCGATCACGCGACAATGGTTCAAGTTGGCGTCTATGACGGAATATCCAGTTTCGGCAGACAGTTATCGAGCGGACTTGCCGCGCTGCCGACCCAATTTGACGCTACCCGCAATCCGCTCGACGGCGATATCAACGGCTGTGTCTTTGGTCAGGATGGAGGCGGTTGCCTCAATCCCGCGTTGGCCAGCGCTACCAGCGCGCAATTCCGCAGTCGCGGCGTGCAGGCGATTTACTCGTCGCGTTTTGGCAGCTGGCACTATGGCGTCGGCCTTGGCTATGACCAACGCCGCCTGCTCGCACCAGGCCTTTCGGCTTTGGCAGGTCTTAACGGCATAACCGACGAGAATTATTATCTCTTCGTGTCGGCCGCACGTCAGCTTGATCAGGATTCGGATCTTAGCCTGTCGGGCTATGTCAATTATTTCGACAATGGATCGCCGGGTGCGGCCAATGTCCAGTCGGCGGGCGCAACGGCGGCCTATTCGCGCCGTTTCTGGCGCAGCCTGACCGGAACGGCAGCCGCGAGTATCAACAGTTTCGACCAGGACGGATTCAATAGCCAGCTGATCGGATCGGCGATCGTTGGCTTGCGCTATTCCTTCTGACCCCAAAAGGGAATTTGACAATGTATGATCAATTTTATGGCTTAACCGGACGCCCTTTCCAGCTGACGCCGGATCCATTTTTCTATTTTGAAAGCGGGACGCACCGTAAAGCGATGTCCTATCTGGGTTATGGTCTGGCGCAGGGTGAAGGCTTCATCGTCATCACCGGCGACATCGGTGCGGGCAAAACGACTTTGGTCGGCCATTTGATGAACACCATCGACCCCAATCGCCTGACCGCGGTCAAGCTGGTGTCGACGCAGGTTGAGGGCGATGATCTGCTACGGCTGGTCGCCGAACAGTTTCAGCTGGAATGGGATGGGCTCAGCAAGGCCGAATTGCTGCGCGTGATTGAACAATATCTGCGCGAACAGGCGCGTGCCGGACGCCGGACGTTGCTGATTGTCGACGAGGGGCAGAATTTGTCGATCTCGGCACTCGAAGAGCTCCGGATGTTGTCGAATTTTCAGCTTGGCGGTCACTCGCTGTTGCAGATTTTCCTGCTTGGCCAGCCCGAGTTTCGCCAGACCTTGTTTCAATCCCCGACGCTGGAGCAACTGCGCCAACGCGTGATTGCAACCCACCATCTGGAACCGATGGAGCCCGAAGAAATCGAGCCCTATATCGAGCATCGGCTGGGCAAGGTCGGCTGGGACGGCAATCCCAGCTTTAGTCCCGACGCCATTGAAGAGATTTTCGATCATTGCGAGGGCGTGCCGCGCAAGCTGAACGTGCTGGTCAGCCGTCTGTTGCTGTTCGGTGCAGTCGAGCAACTCAGCCGGATTACTGGTCATCATGTGCGCGCCGTTGTCGAAGAGGCCGCCGCTGATCGCGGCGAGGATAGCGTGACCTCTGCGACATCGGCTGACGAAACGGGGCTTGAAACTGCGCCTGCAGTGGCTGACGCGGCGCCACCCGCCGCCGAAGCCGTCATTGCACCGCCGGCTCCCGCGCCGAGCCCCTTCGTCGAGGCCCGTTCGCTGGTTGCCGAGCAGATGCAGGCGGATGATGTTGCTGGTATTGCAGTTTCGTCGGGACCGCTGGTTGCCGACGTTGCGCCGACAGCCTTGCCAGTTGAGACCGCGGATGTCGAAATTCATGCAGATAATGCTCATGAAAGTGATGCGCCGCCCTTTGGTTCGCCAACGCCTGTTGCCGAGGCGGACGTCGCGGGCGATGATGCGCCGGCAGTGGTTGCCGACGCGGACCAGCCAACAGCACATGACGAGCATTTGATCGGGTTGGAACGCCAGATTGCCGGACTGGAGGCACGGGTTGCCGAACAGGATGCCGCGCTGCGCCGGGTGCTTGATTTGTTGATCGATTGGGTCGAACGCGATCCGGTAAATGCTCCGTCAGCACAGAATTGGGCGGCCTGACGGCCAATGGCCTGCGCCGAAACCGCGATGATGAAGGTGAAGACCCATGCAGAACGGCCTGTCGGTCGATGTCGAGGATTGGTTTCAGGTCGGCGCCTTTGAGCGCACGATCAGCCGCGACGACTGGCCGAGCCTTGAATGCCGCGTCGAGGCCAATTGTGATGCGGTTTTGCAGATTTTTGCCGACGCGGGGGTCAAGGGCACGTTCTTCACGCTGGGTTGGGTTGCAGAACGCTATCCAGAGCTGATCCGCCGCATCGTCGCGGCAGGCCATGAACTGGCGAGCCATGGCTATGATCATCAGCGGGTGTTTGCGATGACCGCCGATCAATTTGCCGCCGACCTCAAAAAAACACGCGCGATTCTGGAAGATTTGGGCGGCGTGGCGGTGCGCGGCTATCGCGCGCCCAGTTTCTCGATCGACCAGCGCACGCCATGGGCGCACCCGATTTTGGCCGAACAGGGCTATGCCTATTCGAGCAGCGTCGCGCCGGTGGCGCATGATCATTATGGCTGGCCAGCAAGCCCGCGCCATGCGTGGCGGCCGGTGGCCGACAGCGATCTGGTCGAATGGCCGGTAACGACGGCGCGCTTTGCCGGACGAACGCTGGCGGCAGGGGGCGGCGGCTTTATGCGAATGCTGCCTTACGGCTTCACGCGCTGGGCGGTGGCGCGGATGAATGACGAAGGCCATCCGGCGATCCTCTATTTCCACCCATGGGAGATTGACCCCGGCCAGCCGCGGGTTGCCAATGCACCGCTCCGGTCAAAAATACGCCATTACAGTGGCTTGTCGCGCATGGCTGACAAGTTGCAGCATCTGTTGTTGGATTTTGACTGGACGCGAGCAGACGAATTGGTGCCCGCGCAACAACAGCGCGCGACCGATTGGGTGCAGGCGGCATGAATGCGCCATCATCCTTGAAAGTTGCGGCCCCGATACGCCTGAATGTTACGCCGGTTAGCGATACGGCGGAGTGGGATGTCTATGTCGCGGGCCATGCTGACGCGACACCCTTTCACAGCCGCGCCTGGTGCGAAGCGATTACGCGCGCGACGGGGCATGACGTGCGTGTTTTGGGTGCGCGAGATGGCGGCGGACGCTTGATCGGTTTGTTGCCGATTCATCATATCCGGTCGCGCCTGTTCGGTAACGCGCTGGTGTCGAGTGGCTTTGCGGTCGGCGGCGGCTTGCTTGCCGATAGCGACGAGGCGGCGATAGCGCTTGCGGACGCGGCGGCAGCTTTGGCGGATGAACTGGCGGTGCCGTCAATCGAGCTGCGAGGTGGCGGTGTGCCTACAGCGTCTGGTTGGGTCCGTGAGGAAGGCACTTATGCCGGATTCACGCGCGACCTTTCCGCTGATGACGATGCCGAACTGCTCGCCATTCCGCGCAAGCAACGCGCCGAGGTTCGCAAGGCTTTAGCCAGCGACCTGACCGTGACGACCGGCACGGGGGCGGATGAACGCGTCGACCATTATCATGTCTATGCGACCAGCGTCCGTAACCTTGGCACACCGGTATTCCCCAAGGCGCTGTTTGCCGCCGTTCTCGACGCTTTTGGAGAGGATGCCGACATTTTGACGGTGCGGCAGGGCGGCCGTGCGGTGGCGAGCGTTCTCAGCCTGTATTGGCGCGGAACGGTGATGCCCTATTGGGGCGGCGGGCTGACCGAGGCGCGCGCGCTGCGCGCCAATGAGCTGATGTATTTCGCCCTGATGCGCCATGCCCGTGCGCGCGGATGCACGCGGTTTGATTTTGGGCGGTCAAAGCTGGGCACAGGTCCGCACAGCTATAAGAAGAATTGGGGCTTTGAGCCGCAGCCGCTCGTCTATGCGCGCTGGCTCGCACCGGGAGAGGTGCCGCGTGATACCAATCCGACCAGCGCCAAATATCGGTTGCAGGTCGACATGTGGAAAAAGCTGCCGCTCTGGATCGCCAATCGTATCGGGCCGCCAATCGCGCGCGGGCTCGGTTGATGCCCGACATATTGTTTCTGGCGCACCGTGCGCCCTGGCCGCCCGATCGTGGCGATCGTATCCGCAGCTGGCATATGGTCGAGGCGCTGGCGAAGCTGGGTGATGTCCATGTAGCAGCCTTGGCCGATAATGCCGCCGATGAGCGTGAGGCGCGAGGCAAGCTGGAACCATTGTGCAAGACATTGCTGATCGAACGGCGACGCAAGGTGCGACCGATTGCGGTTGCGCAAGCAATGCTGCGCGATGAGGCGATGTCGCCTTGGCTGTTCCATAGCGCGAAAATCACACGGCACGTCGAGCAGTTGGTCCGTGACGGTGCGATCAGCCATATCGTCGCTTTTTCGGGCCAGATGGGACAATATTTGCCTGATAAGGCGGACTTTGACGGCCCCGTCATCATGGATTTTGTCGACGTCGATTCGGCCAAATTTGCCACTTACGCCGACCAGACGAAAGGCTGGCCGATGAGGTGGGTTTATGCGCGTGAAGCGCGGTTGCTGGCGCAGTTTGAATGCCGGATCGCGGCGCGCGCCGACGCCAGCCTGTTGGTGAGCGAGGCCGAGGCCATGTTGTTCCGCCGCCAGTGCAGGCAGGGTAACGGGCGGGTCGAGGTGCTGGAAAATGGCATCAATACCGATAAATTCGACCCCGCGACCGATTTTGCGCCGGTCGGGCAGGGAGGTGGCCCGTTGATGGTGATGACCGGGCAGATGGATTATCAGCCCAATGTCGAGGCTGTGGGCTGGTTCGCGCGCGATATATTGCCGCTGATCCGCAAGCAGCATCCGCAAGCGCGCTTTGCGATTGTCGGGCGTGCGCCGACGCATGAGGTGCGTGCGCTGGCCAATTTGCCGGGTGTGATGGTGACGGGCGAGGTGCCCGATATTCGTCCGTGGCTGGCGGCGGGGGATGTTGTTGTTGCGCCGCTGCTGTTGGCGCGCGGGATTCAGAATAAATTACTCGAAGCGCTGGCGATGGCGCGACCGGTAGTGGCGAGTGCGCCCGCTGCTGAAGGTATTGACGCAACGCATGGCGAGCATCTGCTTGTTGCTGATCGTGCTGAAGACATGGCAGCCGCCGTCGTGCGGTTGCTGGACGATGATGACGCGGCGGCGGCCATGGGACGCGCGGCGCGGCAGCGGATGCTCGACCGTTATGGATGGGATGCGCGATTGGCACCGCTCGCTGCGCTGCTGGGGCTGGCAACATGATGACAGCCCTGCAAAGCTGGGCGCGCCCGCGCCAATGGACGAAATGGCAGGCGCATCTTGCAGGGTTAGGCCTGTTGTGCCTTGCGATATTCACGCTGTTCTTCGGTGACTTTGCCGACATGATTGATATCTGGTGGAACAGTTCAACCTATAATCACTGCCTGTTGATGGTGCCGATGATCGGCTGGCTGATTAGCCTTCGCCTGCCGCAACTGCGGACGCTGAGCCCGACGGCATGGTGGCCCGGCGTCGCGGCGCTGGCGGGGGGTGGAATGGTCTGGCTGGTCGGCGATGCAGCGGGGGTGGCACTGTTCCGTCAGCTTGGCGTTATCCTGATGCTGCAAGCATCGGTACCGGCTTTGTTGGGGCCGCATACCGCGCGCGCGCTGTTGTTCCCGCTGGCTTATGCGTTACTGCTCATCCCCTTTGGCGAAGAGCTGGTGCCCTTGTTGCAGACGGTGACGGCAAAGCTCAGCATGGTGTTGCTCGGCGTGTCGGGGATTCCCGCCCATATCGAGGGCGTTTTTATCACCACACCGGGTGGTTTTTTCGAGGTGGCGGAGGCCTGTTCGGGGGTCAAATTCCTGATCGCCATGCTCGCTTACTCGGTGTTTGCGGCGCATTTATGCTTCCGGAGCTGGACGCGGCGGATTGTCTTCGTCGCGTTGGCGCTCGTCGCGACCGTGATCGCCAATGCGTTGCGCGCCTATGCGACCATAGCGGTGGCGCAGTGGCGCGGCGTCGATTCGGCGTCGGGGTTTGATCATGTCTTTTATGGCTGGATATTCTTTGGGCTGGTGCTGCTGGCGGTGATGCTGGTCGCAAAGCGCTGGTTCGACCGTCCGGCCAATGATGCCGCCGTTGATGTCAGCGGGTTGGCGGCTCCGGTACGGCACATCGCGTCCTGGCCGTTGGCTGCTGCTGCTGGTCTTGCGATCATGTTGGCCTATTCTGTGTGGAGTCATGCAGCGGGTGCGCGGGCAGGGGCTTTACCCGCCAGCCTTACGCTGACCGCACCGAGCGGATGGCAGGCGGCTGATGCTCCTGTGCTGGCATGGCAACCGCGCTTTGACGGGGCGGATCATATGATGGTGCGCCACTTTTCCAATGACCAAGGTCAGCGCGTCGATGTTGGCGTGGCCGCTTATGCGCGACAGGATGAAGGACGCGAGGTTGTGGGTTTTGGTCAGGGGGCGGTCGATCCTGACAGCAAATGGACATGGAGCGCCGCTTTGCCGTCCATCGCCGGTGGCAAGGCCGACCGGCTGTTCCACCCCGGTCCCGTGATGCGCGATGCCGCCATCTGGTATTGGGTCGATGGTCAAATCACAGGCAATCCGCGCACCGCCAAGCTGTTGGGTCTGAAAGCGCGATTGTTGGGCGGCGATCCGCGCGCGTTGGCGCTGGTGGTATCGAGCGAAACCGATGCGGGCGGGCGCGATGCCGTGGCGGCTTTTGTGGCAGATGCGGGCGGAGCAAAAGCTTTGGCTGACCAGTCGCTGAAATTGCGATAGGGACCGCGCCATGTGCGGTATCGCGGGTATCTTTCATCTGGAAACGGCCAAGCCCGTCGATCCCGCGCGGTTGCGCGCCATGCTCGACCCGATGCAGCATCGCGGGCCTGACGGCACCGGCATCTGGACCGCACCCGGCGTCGGGCTGGGCCATTTGCGGCTGTCGATCATTGACATCGAAGGCAGCCCGCAGCCGATGGCGAGCGACGACGGAGACGTCACGCTCAGCTATAACGGCGAAATTTACAATTTCCGCGAGCTGCGCACCGAATTGGAGGAGCGCGGCCATCGCTTTCGCACCAACGGCGATACCGAGGTCATTATCGCCGCATGGCGGGAATGGGGCGTCAATTGCCTGTCGCGTCTCAACGGCATGTTCGCCTTTGCCTTGCACGACCGCCAGCGTGGCTGCCTGTTCCTCGCGCGCGACCGGCTGGGCGTCAAACCGCTGCATTTTGCGCGGCTGTCCGATGGTTCGCTGGCATTTGCGTCCGAGTTGAAAGGGCTGCTGCGCCATCCTTTATTGCGCCAAGACGCCAATCTGACCGCGATCGAGGATTATTTTGCCCTCGGCTATGTCCCCGATGATACGTGCATCATCGCCGGAGTGGGCAAGCTGGCGGCTGGGCATTTCCTGCTGCTGGAGCGTGGCAAAGGCTTGGCAGCGCCGCGATGCTGGTGGCGGCCCGATTTCTCGCAGCGGATCCGCGCCAGCGAGGGAGAGGCCGCCGAGCATCTGACCCATCTCATGCGGCAGGCGGTGACCGATCGTATGGTCGCCGATGTGCCGCTGGGCGCCTTTCTGTCCGGCGGGGTCGATAGCAGCAGCGTCGTGGCGCTGATGGCCGAGGCGAGCCGCAAGGCTGTGCAGACCTGCACCATCGGTTTTGACGAAGCTTCGCTCGACGAGACCGCTTATGCGCAAGCGATGGCCGAGCGATTTGCGACAGATCACCGGACGCGCATCGTCGCCGCCGATGATTTTGCGCTGGTTGATAGGATCGCCGACCAGTTTGACGAGCCCTTTGCCGACGCCAGCGCCTTGCCGACTTTCCGCGTTTGTGAACTGGCGCGCGAGAATGTGACCGTCGCGCTGTCGGGGGATGGTGCGGACGAGGCTTTTGCCGGTTATCGTCGGCTGGTGTTTCAGCATCAGGAAGAGCGGATACGGTCAAAGATTCCTGCGGTTTTGCGCCGCAATGTGCTGGGTCCGCTGGCGAATGTCTGGCCGCAAATGGACTGGGCGCCACGCCCCTTGCGTGCCCGCGCGACGCTGTCCAGCCTGTCGAAAAGCGGTGCCGAAGGCTATGCCGAGGCGGTGAGCGTCACCGGTCCCGATCAGCGTGCGCGCTTGTTCAATGATGCGGCCAAAAATACGCTGGGCGATCATGTCCCCGAGGCGCGTTATTTAAAGGCGATGGCGGATGCGCCGGCGCGCGAGCCGCTCGACTGCGCGCAATATGCCGACCTGATGATCTGGCTGCCCGGCGATATACTGACCAAAACCGACCGGATGAGTATGGCGGTGAGCCTGGAGGCGCGCGAGCCGTTGCTCGATTATCGGCTGGTCGAATTTGCCGCGAGCCTGCCCGCGTCGATGCGGGTCAAGGGCAGCACCGGCAAAGCGATCCTGAAAAAGGCGATGGAGCCTTATCTGCCGCAGGACATATTATACCGTCCGAAAATGGGGTTTGTGACGCCGGTAACGCAATGGTTTCGTGGGCCATTGGGCGAGGCGGCGCGGGGGCTGGCGCGGTCATCGACGCTGGCGCGCAGCGGCTGGTTCGACATGGCCGAACTGGAACGGATTGTCGCCGCGCATCAAAGCGGACGCCGCGATCATGGCCGCCTGATCTGGCAGTTTTTCATGCTCGAGAAATCACTGGCGAAATTGTTCGGGATTTAGGGTCCGGCGCGGCGTTATCGGATGCGCTGTCCGCCTTTCCACATAGCGGTCGCACGGCCCTGAACGGGCATGCCGTCGAAGGGCGTATTTCCTGCCCATGCGGCCATTTTCTTGGCATCGACCTGCCACGGCGTGTCGGGATGAACCTGAATGAGGTCCGCTTCTGCTCCAACGCGCAGGCTGCCCGCGTCGACGCCGAGCAGACGGGCAGGAGTGGCGGCGAGAAGCGCGAAGAGACGTCCGGCTGACAATTTTTCGTCACGCACCAGAGACAGCCCCAGCGCAAGCAGGGTTTCGGCCCCCGCCATGCCGGGCTGGGCCTCGGCAAAGGGCAGACGTTTGTCTTCGGGGCCGCGCGGATCATGGCCAGATGCCAGAACGTCAATCGTGCCATCGGCGATGGCGGCAAGGCAGGCTTGCCGGTCATCCTCTGACCGCAGCGGCGGCGACAGGCGGGCGAAGGTGCGGAAATCGCCAATCGCTAGGTCGGACAGGAACAGATGGGCAGGGGTGATACCACACGTCACCGGCAGACCCTGTTTCTTGGCCGCACGGATGAGGTCAAAACCGCGCGCGGTCGTGACCTGACGGAAATGGATCGGCGCGCCAGTTTCCTCGACCAGCATCAGGTCGCGGGCAATCGCCATCGCTTCTGCAATGGCAGGGGCGGAGGATAGGCCGAGGCGCGTGGCCATTTCGCCATCGGTGGCGACGGCCCCTGCGGCCAGCCCCTCATCCTCGGCATGGGTGATGACGGTCTGCCCCAGCGAAGCGGCATAGGAAAGGACGCGGCGCATCACACCGGCGTCGGCAATCCGGGTGCGACCGGTGGCGACGGCGCGGGCGCCCGCGCCCTGCATCAGCCCGATTTCGGCCAGTTCGCGCCCTTCCAGCCCGCGCGTTGCGGCGGCGATGGGATGCACCCACAGGTCGGGCTTTCCACCCTTTGCCGCGCGCTCGACCAATCCGGCATCGTCGAGCGGACGGCTGCCATCGGGCATCAGCGCGGCGCGGGTGATGCCGCCAAAGTGAAAGGCCGGTTTGTCGGTCGCGAACACGCCCAGGTCGATGATTCCGGGGGCCAGCCATTGCCCCATGGCATCATGTGTTTCGGCTTCGGTGGGGACTTCGGTTGAGTCAATCGCGGCAATGCGACCATCGACGATGAGCAGACTTCCGGCGCGGGGGGTGTCGCCGTCGACCAGCAGTGCGCCGGTGATGTGGAGTGGCTTCAGTTCCATCCCGACACTCCGCGCGTCCGCCGCGTCAATATGTCGAGGCAGGCCATACGCACCGCGACACCCATTTCGACCTGTTCGGTGATGGTGGAGCGAAGCGGGTCATCGGCGATGCTGCTGTCGATTTCGACTCCGCGGTTCATCGGACCGGGGTGCATGACAATGGCGTCGGGGTGCGCGCGTTCCAGCCGCTGCGGCGTCAGGCCGTAAAGCGCATGATATTCGCGCGGGCTGGGCAGATAGGCTCCATCCATGCGTTCATTTTGAAGCCGCAGCATCATCACGACATCGGCACCGTCGAGCCCGGCGTCCATGTCAGTAAAGCAGGTGACGTGCATCCTGTCCATTGCCGCCGGGGTCAGCGTCGGCGGCGCGACGACGCGCACTTCGGCGCCCAGCGCGGTGAGGGCGAGGATGTTCGAACGGGCAACGCGGCTGTGCAGGACATCGCCGCAGATCGCGACCACCAGTCCTTCGATCTTGCCTTTGCGGCGGCGGATGGTCAGCGCGTCGAGCAGCGCCTGTGTCGGATGTTCGTGCCGCCCGTCACCGGCGTTGAGCACGGGGCAGTCAACCTTGTCGGCGATGAGCTGCACCGCGCCCGACGCATTGTGGCGGATGACGATTGCATCGGCGCGCATCGCGTTCAGCGTCATCGCGGTGTCGATCAGCGTCTCGCCCTTTTTCACGCTCGATTGCGCGGCGTGCATGTTGACGACATCGGCACCGAGGCGTTTTCCGGCGATCTCGAATGACAATAGCGTGCGCGTTGAATTTTCGAAAAAGGCGTTGATGATGGTGAGACCGGCGAGCGCGTTGCCATGTTTGGCGGCACCGCTGCGGTTGACCTCGACCCATTGTTCGGCGGCGTCGAGAAGGTAGCAAATCTCCCACGGCAACAGGTTGGCAATGCCGGTCAGATGCTGATGCGGAAACGCATCGCCGCCGGGCGGATAATCGCTGGCGGGTCGGGATGTTGAAGCTGTCATTAAAGTGAGGCCATTAGGGGGAATTGATGATGAGGGCAAGCCATGGTTTCAGGTGGGCAAGCCATGTATCGAGGATACCGACCGCCCATAGAGCCAGCAGGATAATCTCCACTATCAAGTAAAAGATCATTGTCGCCGCAAAGGGTTGTTTGCGCGTTTTGTGCCGGACCAGTCTTGATGCGGCAAAACATCCCAACGCGCCGCCGAAGAAGGCCCAACCCAGCAGCGTGTTTTCGGGAATCCGGCGCATGCCCGCTTCGGCGCGATGCTTGTCGATCACCATCAGGGTGAAGGCGATGGCATTGGCCGCGATCAACCAATAGAGGATATAGAGCGTCACGCCCGCACCATCGCGTCGATTGCCCCCTGCAGGATAAACGCCGCCGCCGCGCTGTCGACGCGCGCAGCGCGTTTGGCGCGGCTGACATCGGCGGCGATCATGGCGCGTTCGACGGCGGCGGTTGACCAGCGTTCGTCCCACAGCAGGACCGGCAGGCCCAACGGCACCAGATTGCGCGCAAAGGCGCGGGTGCTTTGGGTACGCGGGCTGTCGCTGCCGTCCATGTTGAGCGGCAAGCCAACGACCAGTCCGACCGCGGTCTGCGCCTCGATAAATGCGCGAAGCAAATCCAAGTCAGCTGTGAATTTGGTGCGCGCGATCGTCTTGTCGGGAGTCGCAAAGCTCCACCCCGCATCGCAAATGGCGACTCCGATTGTCTTGGTACCGACATCAAGCCCGGCAATCCGCCCGCCCTCGGATAGCATCGTCGCGAAGTCGAGGGCGGATTCAGTGATCATGCTCTACCTTCGCCCCTATTTCGCTTCAAATGTGGCCAATCGGCGCAGCGCATCGGCGCGGACATTGGCCCAGAAGAGTGTGATGTCATAGACATGATAATTATTGCCCGGCAATACATAGCCGGACACGACATATTGGCTGACATCGCTGGCATTTCCGATCATCAACAGGCCGCGACCATCGTCGCAGCGTGCGCCGACTTTAGCGGCGATGAGTTCGCCTTTTGTAAAGCCCTGATTGGGTTTGAGCGTCCCCAGATTGGCGTCGGCATCGGCGGTGGTGTCGGGGGTGCCGGTGAGCGGGTTGGTGCACAGCATCCGTGTGCCGCGCCGCGGGCTGCCGTCATTGCCGATGGTGCCGTCATAGGCATTGAGGACCATCGACGGATCGGCGGGTTCGGCAAAGCTGAGCCATGACAGGATGCAATGGTCCTGATCGGGGGTCTGGCACGCGGGCATACCGAGCGCCGCCATGTCGGTATCGAGCGAAATGGGCCAGCCGATGACATAAGCGGCGACGATACGCTTGGCGAGCGGAGTGCCGGCGATCTTGTTCTTGAGCAAGGTGGTCAGGTGCAGAGCGCCCTGACTATGGCCGACAAGGATGATCGGTTTATTCTGGGGCTGCGCGGCAACAAAGGCATCAAAGGCCTGTGCGACGTCCTGATAGGCGGCGTCGATGGCCTTGCCCGCCGTCACGCGGTCGCTGGCGAGGAAGGCTCCCAAAGTGGCCTGGCGATAGCGCGGCGCCCAAACCTCTCCGGCATCGCCAAAGGCGCTGGCCATTCCGCGCACAAACAGCGTGGCGCGATGATTGGCGTCGCGGTCGTCGAGCGGTGCGTTCCAGCTTTCGCGGCTATAATAGCTGGTCGGATGGATGAAAAAGATGGCGGCGTCCCCCTTGGGCGAACCGTCCGCAGGCGGAACCGTGCCGCCGCCCGCCACAAAGGCATCGCCCGCCTGCGCCTCTGCGCTGTCGGGTGATAGGGGGGCGGAAGTGACAGGCGTGGGGCGCCATGCCGACAGGTCTGGCTCGATGCCCGGACGCGCAATCCACCGGGCGAGGTCGTCATAGGCATTGGGCGCCGGCGCGCTTTGCGGTTTGAAATCGGCGCTGGGGACAAAGGCAACGCGCCCGAACCAGCCCGGATTAAGCTGATAGGCAACGCCGCCCGCCAGAATGAGCAGGATGATCGCGGCAATCAGGTATAGAAATTTGCGGGCCAATTTGGGCTCCATAGCCAAGGGGAGGGGACGCGCGCAGCTTTTGGCGCGCCTTTGCCCGCGAAACAAGCGTCCAATCGATGGTGGGCCGCTTGGCTGCGATGAAGAAAGGCACTACCTCATGGTGTCGAGCGTCTTGAAGCCTATGGGGCAGGGTGCTAGCGGCGCGGCTTGATGAAGACAGGATGGTCATGACAATCGATCAGACAAGAGTGAAGAAAATTGCGTCGCTGGCGCGTATCGCGATCAGCGATGCCGAAGCCGCGGCGTTGGAACCCGAACTCAACAATATTTTGGGTTGGGTCGAACAATTGGGCGAGGTCGATGTGACCGGCGTCGAGCCGATGACAGCGGTTATCCCCAACCTGTTGCGCCTGCGCGACGATGTGGTTGATGCCGACCCGTTGACCGGTGGCGGTCGCCGCGACGATGTGTTGGCCAATGCGCCGGCTGCGCAACATGGATTTTTCGGTGTTCCGAAGGTGATCGAATGATGACTGATCTGACCAACCTGACCGTCGCGGCTATCCGCGATGGCGTGCGCGATGGCGATTTTTCCGCCGTCGAGGTCGCCGAAGCGTTCAACGCCAATGTCGCAGCGGCAAAGACGCTCAATGCCTTTATCGTCGAAACGCCCGAAATGGCGCTTGATGCGGCGAAAAAGGCCGATGCAGACCGCGCAGCCGGAACGCTGAAACCGTTATCGGGCGTGCCGATTGGCATGAAAGACCTGTTCTGCACCAACGGTGTCCAAACCACCGCCGCCAGCCATATATTGGAAGGCTTTGTCCCGCGTTATGAATCGACCGTGTCGGCCAAATTGTGGGATGCGGGCGCCGGGATGCTCGGCAAGCTCAACATGGACCAGTTCGCGATGGGATCGTCGAACGAGACCAGCTATTTCGGCAATGTGATTTCGCCGTGGCGGCGTCAGGATGGCGGAAACGCCGCGCTGGCCCCCGGTGGATCGTCGGGGGGCAGCGCTTCGGCGGTCGCGGCGCGGCTATGTCCGGCGGCGACGGGGACCGACACGGGCGGCTCAATCCGCCAGCCCGCCGCATTCGTGGGTATTTCGGGTATCAAGCCGACCTATGGTCGCTGTTCGCGCTGGGGCGTGGTGGCGTTTGCCAGCAGCCTCGACCAGGCGGGGCCGATGGCGCGCGACGTGCGGGACTGTGCGATCATGCTGAATGTCATGGCGGGCTTTGACGCCAAGGACGCGACCAGTCTGGACGTTGCCGTTCCCGATTGGGAAGCCGCTTTGTCGGGTGATATGAAGGGGAAACGAGTCGGTGTTCCCAAAGAATATCGTCTCGACGGCATCGACCCCGACATTGCCGCGATGTGGGACGCCGGAATCGCGATGCTGAAGGATGCAGGGGCAACTGTTGTCGATATCAGCCTGCCGCACACCAAATATGCGCTGCCCGCTTATTATATCATCGCGCCCGCCGAAGCCTCGTCGAACCTCGCGCGCTATGACGGCGTGCGGTACGGATTGCGCGACCTGCCCGAAGGGGCGGGATTGCAGGATATGTATGCCGCGACCCGCGCCGAAGGCTTTGGCGATGAGGTCAAGCGCCGCATCATGATCGGCACTTATGTGCTGTCGGCGGGCTTTTACGATGCTTATTACACGCAGGCGCAAAAGGTGCGGACGCTGATTTCGCGAGATTTCGATGCGGCGTTCACGCAGTGCGACGTGATTTTGGCGCCGACTGCGCCGAGCGCCGCGTTCGGATTGGGTGAAAAGAGCGACGATCCGCTGGCGATGTATCTGAACGATGTGTTCGCGGTCCCCGCGAGTTTGGCGGGACTTCCTGCCATGTCGGTTCCTGCGGCGCTCAATCGCGAAGGATTGCCGCTGGGTCTGCAGATCATCGGCAAGGCGTTTGATGAGCAGGGCGTGCTCAATGCGGGGCTGGCGATCGAGGAACGCGCGGGGTTTGCGGCGCGGGCGGAGAAGTGGTGGTGATGGGGTTATCGTCGGCGCAGGAATGGATCGCGTGGGGTGGCATTGTTGTGCCGCTTATCGCGCTGGCCTATTCGGCGGTGACGTATAGCCTGGCAAAACGCCGCGAAGTGCAACATCAGGAATATCAACGATTTTTCTCGATTACCGATCATCTTGGTCAGCCGGGCGGCAGCATCGCTTCCAAAATGGCTGCTGCCTTTGAATTGAGAAAATATCCGCAATATGCCGAAGTCGTCGTCAACATCTGCGAGAAGGCCGAGATTGAGGGGCCGGCCACGGAAATGCTCAAAGAAGAAATGATGGCGACTGCCGAATATTTGAAGTCGAAACACTAGGCCGCCGTGCCCCTGCGAAAGCAGGGGGGCCATCTTCGGGTGGTGCTAGGTTGAATCAGCGGTGATGGGTCCCTGCCTTCGCAGGGACACACTAAGGAAATAGACGATGTCTGACTATCGAGTGCAGGGCGAAACGGGTGAATGGGAGGTTGTGATCGGCCTGGAGGTTCACGCCCAGATCACCACCAATGCCAAGCTGTTTTCGGGCGCCGCGACGGCGTTCGGGGCGGAACCCAATACACAAGTATCGCTGGTCGATGCGGCGATGCCGGGGATGCTGCCGGTTCCGAACCGCGAGTGCGTTCGGCAGGCGGTGCGTACCGGCATGGCAATCGAGGCGCAGATCAACACATATTCGCGGTTCGACCGCAAAAATTATTTCTATGCCGATCTGCCGCAAGGATACCAGATTTCACAGCTTTATCATCCGATTGTTGGCGAAGGTTCGCTGACTATCGAGGCGGATGAGAAGGCAGGAATCCCTGAACCCAAGGTCATCGGGGTCGAGCGTATCCATATCGAGCAGGATGCGGGAAAATTGATGCACGACCAGCATCCGACCATGTCTTACGTCGATTTGAACCGCTGCGGCGTCGCGTTGATGGAGATTGTGTCGAAGGCCGACATGCGCTCTCCCGCCGAAGCTGGGGCCTATGTGCGCAAGTTGCGCGCGATTCTGCGCTATGTCGGGTCGTGTGACGGCAATATGGAAGAAGGCTCGATGCGCGCCGACGTCAATGTCAGCGTGCGCAAACCCGGCGACGAACTGGGCACGCGGACCGAGACCAAAAATGTGAACTCGGTGCGCTTTGTCATGGCGGTGATCGAAGGCGAGGCCAAGCGTCAGGTCGAACTGATCGAAAGCGGCGGCACGGTGGTGCAGGAAACGCGGCTTTACGATCCCGACCGCGGCGAAACACGGTCGATGCGGTCCAAGGAAGACGCGCATGATTATCGCTATTTCCCCGACCCCGACCTGTTGCCGCTCATCCTCGAAGAGGATTTTCTGGCCGAGTGCCGCGAATCTTTGCCCGAACTGCCCGATGCGAAGCGCGACCGCTATATGGGCGAGGGGATCAGCGCGTATAACGCCGATGTTCTGACCGCCGAGGTAGAGGCAGCGCGTTGGTTCGACACGTTGATCGATCTGGGCCGCGCTGCAGGCGTCAAGCCCGCTGCCGCCGCAAATTGGGTGACGAGCGAATTGTTCGGCGCGCTCAATCGCATGGGCCGCGACATCAGCGATTCGCCGGTGAGTCCCGAGGCTGCAGCCGAATTGCTTGGCCTTATCGCCGACGGCACGATTTCGGGCACCATCGCCAAGCCGGTGTTTGAAAAGATGCTGGAGACGGGCGACGGAGCGGCTGTCATCGTCGAGCGCGAGGGTCTTAAACAAACGAGCGACACCGGTGTCATCGACGCGGTAATCGCCAAAATCCTGACCGACAACGCCGATAAGGTCGCGCAGTATAAGGGCGGCAAGGAAGCCCTGTTCGGTTTCTTCGTCGGTCAGACGATGAAAGCGATGCAGGGCAAGGCCAACCCTCAGGTGGTGAACGAATTGTTGAAGAAGGCGCTGGGATAAGGTGCGGCGGTGAGCGCGACCTTGACCTTGATCAATAGACATTCGTCATTGCGAGCGAAGCGCGGCAATCCATCACCTGACCCTACGGCTCGCTGCACCATCGCTTGGATATGATGGATCAGAAGATGGATTCCTGCCTTCGCGGGAATGACGAAGTTTTTTATCAATAATTTAAGCCTGAATCCCGACGTTCGAAAATTCAGCTCCCTCGCTTCCATACGGTTTCGCCTTCTTTCACCGTTTCCAGCACTTTAATGGCGCGAATATCGTCGACCGGCGTGGTCAGCGGATTTTTGTCGAGGATGACAAAATCGGCGAGCAGGCCGACCTTGATGCGGCCCTTGCGGTTTTCTTCAAAGATTTGCCACGCGGGGCCGGTGGTGAGCGCCTGCAACGCGCTATAGGCGTCGAGTCGCTGATCGGCGCCGATGACGACCCCCGCCTTGGACATACGCGCCATTGACGTCCAGAGCTGAAGGCGCGTGTCGAGCGGCGTGACCGGATGGTCGCTGTGGTTTGAAATGATCAGGCCCGCATCCTTTGCCGCGCGCATCGGGCTGATGAAATCGACGACCTCCTTGCTGAAATTCGTGAGGTGGGTGTCGCCCCAAAAATAGGTGTGGTTGGTGAAAAAGGCCGGGCCGACGCCGATGCGGACATAGGCGGGAATCTGGTCGGGACGCATGAATTGTGAATGGATGACGATCGGGCGGCGGTCGTCGGCGGCTTTGATGCCCAGCGTGTCAAAGACGCGGATGGCCATGTCGATGGCCGCATCGCCATTGGCGTGGACGAAAATTTGCCAGCCGCGATCATAGACTTGTTTGGCTTTGCTCTGAAATTCAGCCTCGTCCATCGTTGGCTGAGCAAACCAGGGATGGACACCTTCGGGGCTGCCCAAGGCATAGGCGCGGGTGGAAAAGGCGGTGCGGGCCTGCGGGGAGCCGTCGATGACGAATTTCACCCCCTGCAACTTCACATGGCCGTGATATTCCCCGAACTTGATGTCGGGATCGGTGAGCAACGTGTCGAGCCCGGTATAGAAGGGCAGGATGGCGAGATCGATCTTGAGTTTGGTGCGCGCCGAATTGCTGGTCAGAAAGGCCAGATCGGGAAGCTGCGTTGCGCCTTCTTGCGCATGGGTGAAGCCTTCACGAAAATAATGGTCTTGCGCGATTTCTAACGCTGCGAGCCTTTGCTCCTCGGTGGGCTGCGGCAGATGCGGCAGCATCAGATAGGAGGCTTTTTCAAAGAGCAGACCGGTCAGGCGGCCCTTGGCATCATGCGGCATGATGCCGCCCGGCGGAACCGGCGTGCTATCGTCAATTCCCGCCGCTTTCATGGCCACGCTGTTGGCGACGATGCCGTGCAAAGAGACATGGAGCAACAGCACCTTGTGATCGGGCAGAACCGCATCAATCTCGTCGCGTGTGATGTGGCGGTGTTCGGCAAGCTTGTCCTGATCATATCGCCAGGCGATGACCCATTGGCCTACCGGAATGGCATGGGCGGCGACATAAGTGCTGAGCGCATTGGTCAAGCGGGCGATGTCGGTCACGGGCGGCAGCGCAGGATCGGTGAGGTCGAGCCCGCTAGCCGCTTGCATGGCGAGTGCGAAATGCGAATGGGCATCGATAAATCCGGGAAGCATCGTGGCACCATGGAGGTCATGGAGCTGCGCATCAGGCCCAGCACTATTTTTGGCCTCAGCCGCCGTGCCGGAGAAGGCGATTTTGCCGTCGCGCACCACGACCGCCTCGACCGTCTGCGGTGTTTCGCCGTCCATCGTGATGATCGTGCCGCCGCTATAAAGAGCGGTCGGCGCATCGCCGATGGCGGCAGCTGGCGTTGATGAAAGCGCCAGCAAAAGGCTCAGCATCCAGGTCCAAGGTCGCATTTTTTCTCCCTTGCGCGATTGTTGCGTCAAGGGAGGTGGCGGTCAAGCGCCGGTCGCGCTAAATCTCGCGTTGCGGCAGTTGGGGCGGCTGTGACGGAATTTCGCTGGGTCCGCGTCCGGGGTGGTCTTCGTCCCCTCCGGGGCTGCCGGGCACTTCAAGCGGCTGACTTGCGGGATCCTCGGTCGGGCTGGGGGTGATCGGATGTTCAGGCGGCGCGGCGGGTTCGATGTGATCAGGCTTTGGGTTCGGGTTGGCGCTCTGGTTCATTGTGGGTCTCCTTGTTTGTCCAACGTGTGGCGCGGCTGGGCGTTCCGCCTCTTGCCCTTGTTCGCCTGTCTGCTATAGCGCCGCGCGGCCCGCACGGGCGTGCGCGGTCTCCGCGCCTGCCTAAGTGCAACCGGCTGACAGCTCCTGCGGGCGTGGCGGAATTGGTAGACGCGCTGGTTTTAGGTACCAGTATCGCAAGATGTGGGGGTTCGAGTCCCTTCGCCCGCACCAGTTTGTGGACGATGGGTTTTACCATCTCCACCGAACTGGCCGGACCTGTCGACCCAGGATTTTGAGTAAGGATAGAAGCAAGGCAATGAAGACCGTCGAAACGCTGAACGAAGGCCTGAAGCGCGAATACCGCCTCACCATCACCGCCAAGGATATTGATGCGCGCATCGATGACGAGGTGAAAACCCTTGCCCCGACCGTGCGTATGCCCGGTTTTCGGCCCGGCAAGGTTCCGCCAAACCTGATCCGCAAGATGCACGGCCCCGCTTTGTCGGCTGATGCGCTGAACAAGGCGATCAATGACAGCGTCAATGCGCTGATGACCAAGGAAAAGTTGCGCCCCGCGCTACAGCCTGCGGTCACGCTGGCCGATGATTATGAAAGCGGCAAGGACGCCGATGTGTCGGTAGCGCTGGAAGTGCTGCCCGAAATCGAGGCGCCGTCGATTGACGCGATCAAACTCGAGCGGCTGACGGTTCCGGTCGAAGACAAGGCTGTCATGGCCAAGATCGAAGAATTTTCTGCGCAGATGAAGCGTTTTGAAACGGCGCCCAAGACCAAGAAAGCGGCAACTGGCGATCAGCTGATCATCGATTTCGCTGGCTCGGTCGATGGTGTGGCCTTTGACGGCGGCACCGGCGAAGATATGGCAGTCGAAATCGGCTCGGGTCAGTTGATCCCGGGTTTCGAAGACCAGTTGATCGGCGCGAAAGTCGGCGATGCCAAGACGGTGAAGGTGACCTTCCCCGACGATTATCCCGTCGACGACCTGAAAGCCGCCAAAGCCGAATTCGCCGTGACGGTGAAGGAAGTAAAGGTTGCGGCCGATACCAAGATTGACGATGAATTCGCCAAATCACTGGGTCTTGAAAGCCTCGACAAGCTGAAAGAACTGATGAAGGATCAGGTCGAGCAAGAGCATAACGGCCTGACGCGCACGCATATGAAGCGCAAGCTGCTTGACCAGCTCGCCGCCAATCATGACTTTGACGTGCCGCCGACGATGGTCGAGGCCGAGTTCAACCAGATCTGGCAGCAGCTGGAACAGGAAGCGGCGCAGGAATCCGATCCCGAAGCCGCCAAGGCCGAGATGGAAGCCGACCGCGACGATTATCATGACATCGCGGTTCGTCGCGTTCGTCTGGGCCTGTTACTGTCCGAAATCGGTCAGGCGCATGGCGTTCAGGTCAGCAACCAGGAAATGCAGCGCCTTGTAGCGCAAGCTGCGCAGCAATATCGGCCTGAGGATCGTGATCGTTTCATTGAGTATGTCCAACAGGACCCGCTCGCCGCCGCTCAGCTGCGCGCGCCGCTTTATGAAGACAAGGTTGTCGATTTTCTGTTCGACAAGGCCGAAGTGACCGACCGCGAAGTCACGCGCGCCGAAATCGAAGCCGAAATCGAAGCCGAAGACGACCATGTCCACGGCCCCGATTGCGGCCACGACCATGGCGACAAGCCGGCGAAGAAAAAAGCTGCGGCGAAAAAGCCTGCTGCCAAAGCGGCTGCTAAACCTGCCAAGGCTGAAGCAGCACCGGCCAAAAAGGCTGCGGCGAAGAAGTCCGCTGCAAAGGCCGAGGCCAAGCCTGCCAAGAAGGCCGCCGCTAAGCCCGCCGCCAAAAAGGCTGCTACCAAGAAATAACGTTGATCCATCGATGCACTAAAAAGGGCCGGGCAGATATTATCTGTCCGGCCCTCTTTGCGTCGGGGACTAAGCCTAAATCACGTCCATATTGTAACAGTGCCAACTGAAGATGGCGGCGGCACCGCGATGCGGGCGCCATTTTTCGGCGAGAAGGCGTATTTCCTTCTCTTTGGGGCGTTCGGGCAGGTCCATGATCCGTCCTACCGCTTCCTGCACCGCCAAGTCGCCTGCAGGCCAAATATCGGGGCGACCTTCGGCAAACAGCAAATAAATCTCTGCCGACCAGCGTCCGATGCCTTTGACCTTGGTCAGCAGCGCTATCGCTTCTTCATCATCGGCGGGTAGGGCATCGAATTGCAGATCGCCATCGAGCACGAGCTGCGCGAGGCTTTTGGCATAGCCCTGTTTTTGCCCAGAAAGGCCGCAGGCGCGCAGCGCGTCAAATTCTGCGGTCGCGATCACCGTCGCGGGACATCCCTCGCCAAAACCGGCCTCCAGCTTGTTCCAGATCGACGTGGCGGCGGCGACACTGACCTGCTGCCCGACAATGGTCCTCAACAATGTGGTGTAGCCGGTCGGACGGATGCGCGTTTCGGGATAGCCTGCGTGGCCAAGAGCGCGCGCAAATCCCGGTTCGATAGCGGCAAGCGCATCTATACCCGCGTTTAAATCTTCTTGGCGCAGGCCCATGCTCTATTCCCCTTTTGTTCCGCCTTGGCACGCTAGCAGCGCTTGATTTGCAAAGCAACGCGGGACATAGGGTCCGCGACGCCCCGTTCATGGGCAAAGGATGAGGACAAGCATGGCCAAGCTGATTGTTGTGACGCGCGACGGAACCGAGCATGAGATTGAGGGCGATACCAGCCTGACGGTGATGGAAAACATCCGCGACGCCGGCTTTGACGAGCTGTTGGCTTTGTGCGGCGGCTGTTGTTCGTGCGCGACCTGTCACGTCCATGTCGACGCCGCATTTGGCAGCAAGCTGGAAGCGATGGGCGAGGATGAGAATGACCTGCTCGATTCGACCAGCGACCGCGACGATGGTTCGCGCTTGTCGTGCCAAATCCAGTTCAGCGATGCGTTGGACGGGTTGAAGGTTCGGATTGCCGAAGAAGACTGACCCTTAGGTCGCTTGACTGGCGGGGTCTGACCTCCGCCAGATTCGGCGCAAACCCCTTATTTTGCCATTCGCAACACGGCCATCGGCGCATCGGCTGTGGTCGGGGTGATGTTCCAGACGAAAACCCGCCTGCCATCCGGGCCTTTGCGACCACCTTCTTCGTTATTCTGACTGATGATTTCGGCGTCGGTGGTCAGGGTGAAGCTGCCGTCAATCTTGTCATTGCTCTGGCCCATTCCCGACATATCGTTGCGCGATCCCGATTTGGAAAAGGCCGGGGCCTTGACCCGCACCGTCCCGTTGGCGCGTATTTCGACGACGACAAAGGGAAAGATAATCTCGCCATCAAGATTATAGGGAAAGACAAAGCTGTGATCGAGCGTACCGGTGAGGCTGTAGTCGATGAAGAAGGTGTCATTGCCGCGATATTCGACTTTGCGATAGCCCGCTTCTTTCGACAAGGTCACGGCGAGCGCCTTTTTCTGCTCCTCGGTCATGCCTTTTGATTCGTCGCTTTTGCTGTCCTGTTTCCACTCGTCGGCTTCTTCCGTCTGCCACAGGGCGACCGCCGGGTCCGCCGTCATCGCGTCATCATCACCGTCGCTGTCGTCGCTCTTGTCCTTGATCTTCAGCATATCGCTCATGCCGCCGGCGGGATTGATCGTGTGGACCTCACCGACATAGGTGAAGGTGAAGCTGCGGTCGGCGCCGATGTCGAGCGTCGAGGTGAATTTGCCCGGCTCCAGCAAACAGCCAGTGAGCAGGAAGGGGGCAGCGATTACAGCAATGATTTTTGTCCACATGGTCATGCCTTATTCCCCGTTCGTCAAAAGCTGGTTTCAGTCTTTGGTTACCGTGGCCACGGCATAAAGTGCAACAGCGGCCGCATTGGAAATGTTCAGGCTTTCCATCTGCGGCGAAATTGGCAGGCGCGCCAATTGATCGCAATGCTCCATGACATTTTGCCGCATCCCGTCGCCCTCTGATCCCAGGACGAGCGCGACGCGGCTGCCGTCGAGTGTCTCTGACAGGGTAGTTTCGGTGTTGCCGGTCAGGCCGATGCGCCAAAATTGCGCCTCGGCAATTTCCTCCAGCGCGCGCGCCAGATTGACGACGCGGACCCATGGCACCATCTCCAGCGCGCCCGAGGCCGAACGCGCGATGACGCCGCTCTCTGGCGGGCTGTGACGATCTTGCGTGATGATGCCCGCAGCGTTGAAGGCCGCCGATGACCGGAGCACCGCGCCGATATTGTGCGGATCGGTGACCTGATCGAGTACGACGATGGGTCGACGCCGGTCGTTATCAAGCTCATCCTGCAACAAATCGGTAAGCCAGATATCCTCGAGCGGGTCGACCTCGATCACCAGCCCCTGATGCGGCGCATCGCGCGGGACGAGCCGCGCAAGGTCCGTGACTTCGGCATAGGCGATGGGGATGACGGGCGGAAGGTCGAGCGCAGCAAGCGCTTCGCGCGTCCCCCATATTTTCTTGATGCGCCGATCAGGGTTGGCGAGCGCGGCCAAAACGGCGTGACGACCCCAGAAGCGGGGCGCTTGCCCACGGGAACTTTGCCCCGCAGGGCGGCGATGACGGGAATATTGACGCATAATGGGGCTGCTTTTCCACGACTGGCATTGACAGGCAAGCACCGTTTCGCCATTGGACCGCTTCCCGAACGGACCCCATGGACAGGTGGCCGAGTGGTTAAAGGCAGCAGACTGTAAATCTGCCCGGTTTTCCGTACGCTGGTTCGAATCCAGCCCTGTCCACCAGGGGGTTCTCTCCATATATTTGTGAGCATCCCGGAAATTCCAGCAATACTGCGGAGTTGGGGTGATTTGCGTCCTGGCGCATCTATGCCACCCCCCCCCATCGACCCATTTTATGCGTGGGATAAAATGTGGGAGAATTGGTGGATGGGAATTCTGAATGCTGTGATTGTGAAGGCTGACTCCCTTCAGCCCTTTGTCATTTATGATTCCATGATGTCTGCCAGTTCGTCGCGCATCGGACCAAGCCACTGCTCATAGGGAGCCCAGGCTTTCACCCCTTCGTGCGAAATTGGACGGCGGACCTGTTCGGAACTGGCGGTGCGAACCGCCCTTTGCGTCTTGTGGAAGGACAGGCACCTTGAATCAAATTCCAGACCGACGAAATCGAGCATGTGGCGCACTTGCCCTTCCAGATCGTCCAGAATATCCTCGTGCTGCACACGCAGAACCTTGCCCGGCAAGACGCGATCCCAATGGTCCATCAGTCTGACATAATCGGCATAATAGCGGCCGATCTCTGTTTGCCCGTAGGTAAATTCCTGTCCTTCGGCAAAGAGTTGCTTGAAACCGGAGAAACAGCAATCCATCGGCGCGCGGCGCGCATCGATGATCTTGGCATTCGGCAGAATCAGGTGGATGAGGCCGATATGCCGGAAATTATTGGGCATTTTGTCGATAAAATAGGGAGCGTCCGCGCGATGAATGCGCGTGCTCTCGATATAACCCTCCCCCATATGGACCAGCTGCTCGGCGGTCAGGTCGTGCAAAACCTCTGGATAGAGTGACGCCCCGGCGCGGCGGCCTCGGAGGCGATGGGCGATCGCCAGCATGTCGGGAAGCTCCAGTGTGCCGTCGATCATCGGATGCGAGGCGAGAATTTGTTCAAGCAGGGTCGATCCCGCACGCGGCAGTCCGACGATGAAGATCGGGTCGGGGGCCGGATGACCTGCCCCCCCTTGTTTCGAAAACAGTTCTGGCGGGCAATGAACGGCTTGCGCGGAAAGCTCGGCGCTCATGCGGTCGGCATCATAGCGAGCCTGACGACGCTTGAGTGCGTTGCCTTCGTCATAATGGCGAAAAGCATCTGCATGTTCACCCGCATCCTCGCACGCCTTGGCCATCGCAAAGCTCAGATGCACCCGGTCCATGAAAGCAAGTTCGGGACGGTCGAGTTGGTGGCGCATCGCCGCGCGATCGCTGTCGCTAAACTGCCAGGTCTTGAGGTTGGCGAGCGCATACCAGGCATCGCCATGATCCGGTTTCGCGGCAATCGCGGCACGATAGGACGCGACGGCGTCATCCTGCGCGCCCGTGGTTTTGCGGGCATGACCGCGGCTGGTCAGCGTTGCGGGATCGTCCGGAAGCTTTTCGAGCACGGCATCGAACAGGGTAAAGGCGCGCGCATAGTCACCCGTTTGCATCGCTTCGATGGCCAGATGCGAGGCGAATACCGGGTTGCCCGGCTCGCGTGTGTGGAGCGCCTCGGTCTCTTTCAGTGCCAGCGCGAATTTCTGTCGCTTTCGCAGCACCTGAATATAGTCGAGCCGCAACTGAATATTGTCCGGTTCAAACGTCACGGCGCTTTCGAGCAGGAATTCGGCATCGTCGAGCACGCCCATGCGGCTGCCGATGTCCGCAAGCAGGCGCATCCCTTCGACATCGCGCGGATGCTGGCGCAGATAGGCGCGGCATATCTCTTCGGCGCGCAACAGGCGGCCTTCGTGAAGATGGTTCGCCACCGCCAGCAATTCGCGCGGTAAGGTGGTGACGCGCTCGGCCTGAACGCGGGCCGCCTCTGCTTCACCAGAGCGTCCCGACAGGGCAAATAGCTCTGTCTGAGCGCGCCAGCTCGCTTCTAGCACCGGATTATATCGCACGGCGCGGGCATAGGCCGCCAAAGCCTCTTCAACATTTCCCTGCGCACGCGCAAGATGACCGCGTTCCTGCCAGCCACGCCCATATTCGGGTGTTACCACCGACAAGCTGTGTAGGTAGGCAGCGGCTTCGTCAAACTGCTTCAGATAGCGACAGGCAACGGCAGCGAGATAGAGTGCGTCGGCATTGTCGCTGTCCTGCGACAAGATGGTGCAGGCACCGTCCAAGGCGTCTGCAAACTTGCCGTCGCGCAAGGCGGCTTGCGCTGCGGTAAGCGTATCGGTGGGGGATGCCTCGGCCATTATGATGCTTCCTTGCCGTAAAACAGAGGCGGCAGGCAAGGCCATGACGCCCTGCCTGCCGCTTACCGCTTGTCTCATCGGTGGAACGAAAGCTGCTGGCTTAGTAGTGCCAGCCGAACCGCACACCGACCGTCAGCGGACGATTGGTAGTGATGCGGGCGCGATCATAGACAAAATTACCTGCGATCTGAGCGCGCGTGTCGGTCAGATTCTCGCCATAGACCTCAAAGCTCCACTGGTCCTTCTCGACGCCGGCAGACAGCGCAAAGGTTGTGTAAGCCTTTAGCTTGAGCCGGTTGATGTCGATAATGTCCGTGAATTTCGAGGACGAATGTACGACCTGCGGCATGATATGCGCAACAAGGCCGGAATCACCCAGGTCCCACTCGTACCGAACCCGCATATTGCCCTGAAACTTGGGCGCATAGGCAAGGTCCGCCCCTTTGGTCACGTCGTTGGTCGGGGTAAGAACCTTGGTGATTTTGGTATCGAGTATCGAAAAGGCACCCGCAATGGTCAGCCCCGGTGCGGCATATGGAGCATAGGTGAGATCACCTTCGAGACCATAGATACGCGCATCAGCCGCATTGTCCGAGAAGAACAGATTGGTGATGCTGGTATCAAAGATCGTCGTCTGCAGATTTGAAATATCGACATAGTAAGCGCTGCCGTTCAGCCGTAGCTGGCGGTTGAACAGCTCGGTTTTCCAGCCGAATTCATAGTTTTTCACCTCATCGGTATCGAGCGCGAAGGGCACTGTGAACGTGCCCGCCGGGTTCACTGCACCACCGGGCCGGTTCAGCAGACCGGGCCGGAAGCCTTCGGAGTAGGTGGCGTAGAACATGACATCTTCGGCCGGCGTCAGGGTGATGGTGCCCTTGACGATCGCGCCCTTGGTTTTGGCCTTATCCGGCGCGGAGAGCGCGTTGAAAACCTGTGTCGCTTGGCCCTGGCTCAGGCCCGCCGCCATGATATCCGTGATCGAATCGCCCTGATTGAAGGTTTGGCGCAAGGCATCGTTACAGCTACCGATGAAGGTATATTGGCCGTCGCCGTCATAAAGGTCGGAGATATTGGTGCCAAAGGCGTTTTCATCGACACCGCTGGAGTTACAGAATGAACTGTTGGCCGTCCCTTGCAGATCGACCTTCACGTCATAATAGCGGGCTCCGAGCGTCACGGTGAGCAGGTCGGGCACGACGTCGAACGACGCTTCTCCGAACAGGCCGAACTGTTTGTCGGAGCGTTCCACGTCATTCCGGAAGATACCGCCGGCAGGGAAAGGGCCGGGGTCGCTCTGATACACACCGGGGAATGGAAAGTTCGGAGGGAATGACCCACCGAACAGATCAATGGACGTGCTGCCCGGATAGATGAAGTCGTTGCGCTCTTTCAGTGTCAGCTTGGAATAAAAACCACCGGCAGTCACGCGCCAGCGATTCTCTTCGGGCGTGTTAAACCGCAGTTCCTGGGTAAACTGCTTGGTTTTGCCCGTTGAGGTGACATAGAGGTTCGGCGCCTGACATGTGCCCGAGGGTGCGGCCGCACCGGGATAGGACACAGAGCCGTCACAGATATAATAGGGCAGATACTGACCGACAAACAGATAGTCGGTATAGTCGACCTTCTGGTCGGTTTCACGCTCGGTGTAGGCACCGGTATAAACCATGTCGAGCGCACCAAGACGTCCCTCGACGGTCCACGACGTATTCGAAAAATCATCCTCTAAACGATCATCTTCAAAGCGCTGGATCGACAAATCGTCGAGTCCAAGATCCGGGTCTGCAAAGAAGACACCGTCCGATTCCACACTCTGACGAGCATGCGCGACGGTGAGTTTCCAGTCGGGCGTGATTTGCCACAACGCACTGACCCGGAAACCCGCATATTGGGTGTCGTTAAAGTCCTTCTGGACGAGGCCGCTGTTGTTGGCGTTGATGAAATTGACGTTCGACAGGTCTGCCCCGGCCTGAAAGCCCGCACGACCCGGGCTCACCGGCACGCCATTGTCTCGAATGGTTCCCGCCGGACGGAATCGCGCGCTTTCCGCTGCGGAACGGGTTCCCTGCACATTGTCGATATAGCCGCCCTGATCGTCGAGATAGACCACGCCGCGCAGCGCCAGCGTGTCGGTGACCGGCACGTTGAGCATGATCTCGCCCTTATAGCTCGACTCACCCTTTTTGGTGAAGGAAACGCCGCCCTTGGCATAGGCATCAAAGCCACTGAGGCTTGGTTTGTTGGTAATCAAACGCACCACGCCGGCCTGAGAGCTGGCGCCGAACAGTGTGCCTTGTGGCCCCGCCAGCACTTCGATGCGTTCAAGGTCAGCCGCATAAACGTCAAGGTTACGGCCCGGTTGCGACAGGGGCTGATCGTCCAGATACATGGCGACGTTGGGGGCTAGGCCCGCAACCCCAGCCGTTGTCAGATTCGGCGTCGTCGAGGCGAGCCCCCGGATATAAATTGTGCTCTGTCCCGGACCGCTGCCTCCAGCTGTCACATTGGGCAGCTGCTCAAGATAATCGCCAAAGGTATCGACGCCCAGATTGTCGAGCTCGTCCGCGCCGAGTGCGCTGACCGAAACCGGTACGTCCTGCAGGCTCGCGCTGCGCTTGGTCGCGGTGACCACGATAGCCTTCACACCACCTTCGCGTTGGGCAGCAGCCGTAGCCCCTTGCGCCAGAACCGGTGTGGGTGCGGCAATAGCAATTGCCAGCGCGCCAATGGACGCGCCGCTGCAACGCTTCAACATATTAATTCCCCTGTTGTTTCTCTCTAGATGTCGGCGGATGGCGCCAGAGCGCCCCAAGGCGCAGCCAGAAAGCCAAGGCGCCAGAAAGCCGAAGGAGAAATTGTGCTAACAAAAGCTCCTGCACAGGCCCCTAATCAATGACACAGGCCATGGCAAACCAATATTTTCCAAATTGACGGCCACAAATATGAATCGTTGCATAATGACAACACTAATCATATGGGCATGATTGTCACGGAACAGACCGGAACAGGGTCGGTTTCAGATAGTTTACCGCAAAGGTTAGTTACTTACGTTATTCTATTACTATTTGTATATACAGAATGATTTTAAGTAATAGGTCTAAATAGTCTGGGAGTTCTAACGAGGTGGCAAGTCAACTAGGCGACGAAACTAGCTCCATCGTCGATTTCAAGCCTACCGTATTCTTTGGTGCGATCGGCGCGATCGGGCTGTTGATTGCCTTTGCCTTGTTCGACACCAGCGTTGCAGCCGAACGTTTCGCGGCGATTCAGGCGTGGGCAACCCACAGTTTCGGGTGGCTGCTGGTCGCAACGGTCAATATCATGCTGGTTGCCTGCGGGTATCTGGCGTTCACCAAATTGGGCAATGTCCGGCTCGGTGGGCCTGATGCGAAGCCCAAATATAGTTCGCTCAGCTGGTTTTCGATGCTGTTCAGTGCCGGCATGGGGATCGGCTTGCTCTTCTATGGTGTGGCCGAGCCGGTGATGCATTTCGCAAACCCGCCGATCTCCTCCTTTTCGGACCCCGGCGCGACACTGCCACGGGGACTGGCGCGTAACGCACAGCATGCCATGGGGCTGACCTTTCTGCACTGGGGGCTTCACGCCTGGGCGATCTATGCGATCATTGGTCTCGGTCTGGCCTATGTTGCCTATAACAAGAACCTGACTTTGAGCATCGGCGCCTTCCTGCGCGCGGCTTTTCCGCGCATTCCAACTATCGTTGTCGATCTGGTGGACGTGCTGGCGATCACCGCCACGGTGTGCGGTGTCGCCGCCTCGCTCGGCTTCGGAGCGTCGCAGATAAACGCCGGTCTCGCTTTGCTGGCGGGGGTTCCCGACAATGGCTTCGTCAAGGCAATCCTGATTGTTATCATTACCGGCATGGCGACAATTTCGGTCGCGCTCGGTCTCGACGTCGGTATCAAGCGCTTGTCCGAAGCGAATATGGTGTTGGCACTTGGTCTGGCCTTCTTTGTTTTTGTGGCCGGTCCGACGGTGTTCCTGCTCGACAGCTATATCCAGAACATCGGCTACTATGTGCAACGCTTCGTCTATTTCTCGACCTGGACGGAAAGCTATACCACCGAGGACTGGCAGAGCAGCTGGACGCTGTTCTATTATGCCTGGTGGATCAGCTGGTCGCCCTTTGTCGGCATTTTCATCGCCCGCATTTCCTATGGCCGCACCATTCGCGGCTTTATTGGCGGCGTCTTGCTGGTGCCCACCCTGTTCACTTTCGCGTGGATGACAATTTTTGGCGACAGCGCGCTACATATAGAGCTGTTCGGTGCTGGTGGCTTGTCGCAGGCTGTGGCCGCCTCGATGCCCGACGCTCTGTTCGCCTTCCTCCAACATTATCCGTTTAGCGAGTTTGTTTCTGGCCTTGCCATCGTCGTCGTCGCGACTTTCTTCGTCACTTCGGCTGATTCGGGCGCGCTGGTGACGGCGATGATAGCCTCCGGCGGCAACCACGAAGCGCGCTTCGTCCCGCGCGTAACCTGGGCCATCGCAATCGGCCTTTTGGCCGGTGCGCTGCTCTATGCCGGTGGGATCGGTGCCTTGCAGACAGCAGCCATTGTCACCGGATTACCCTTCGCTATCGTCCTGCTTGCCATATGCTACGGGCTCATCCGATTGCTGCATGAATCTGCAAGTCAGACCTAATGTTCAGGGCCAGCATTGCCCGTCACTTGTTGGGTGACCAAAGCCATCTTTATCCGTCTGCGTCGAGAAGCTGACAGAAGGCAGATGGTCCGGCAAGACGATCATGATCGGTGCGACCTATCTCAAAGCGCACTGCACGGCTTCCAGTCTAGGCGTAAATCAACGGGGCTAAGCCTTAGGCTGCCAGAGTTGACGCGATAGAGAAGGCGTTACGGCCATCGTCCTTGGCGCTATAGAGTTGTTTGTCGGCGCGTTGCAGGATCGGACCGATATTCTCGCTGCGGCTGCCGATAGCGACGCCGATGCTGAGGGTCAGGGCAATGGCCGTATCCTTATAGATGCACGGTGTTTGCTCGACCGTATGGCGAAGCGATTCGGCAAGGCTGCGGGCATCGGCCAAGCTGATCCAGTCGGTCAAGATCGCAAATTCTTCGCCGCCAAGGCGCGCGATTACCGCTCCTTCGGGGCTCAACTGCGTCAATAATTGAGCGATATGTCGGATCGCTTCATCGCCAGCATCATGGCCCAAACTGTCATTCACCAGCTTAAAATGGTCAATATCGGCCAGCAGGAGCACGACCGGTTGCGCCATCGCCGCTTCGTCCTGTGGTTTCAACATTTTTGCCGCTTCGGTTCGAAAGGCGCGGCGATTTAACAGACCGGTCATTTCGTCATGCTCGGCCAGCCATTCGACTTTTTGGTGCAACAAATAATATCGGTAATTGAGCCGCCCCACCAGAAATGAGACGGGAGGTGAAATCAGCATTGGAATGAAAAGCGCCGCATGGACGGATCGGCGATAAAGATCAGGCGGCAGGTCCGTGCTGATCCACGCGACAACCGACGCCGATGCGGCCATTGCGAAGAGCATGATGATCACACCTCGGGCGACGAGATTGAAGATCATTTTATTGCGCCCAACGAGCATAAGTACAGGTCCCCACTATTACCTGTCGATGTGTTGCATAAAATAGTTATCAATTGTCTTAAATCATGCTGAATCCATCCGAAACTCGGTTGTCTTCAATACTCTTCCGGATACCTTCTGCCCTCATAAGACCATCATCTCGGCAAGGACGAAACAGATATTATTCTGACGAAAGTATAGTTGCGATGCTATCCGTCAATGGGGCTTTGCAGAGGTCCACGCCCGTGACATGTTCTCACTTGGGAGTGTTAGCCGATAGTGGCTGGCGGAGCGGGTGGGATTCGAACCCACGATAGGCTTTTGACCTATACTCACTTTCCAGGCGAGCGCCTTCGACCACTCGGCCACCGCTCCGCATGCACTGGAACGCGCGCCCTAGTCGCTCATCGGGGCTTTCGCAAGTCGCTTGGGCATGGCAGACAAGCAAGATGAAACATATGCTTCTTGCTGCCGCCGCAGTGCTTTCGCTTTCCGTTCCCGTTCAGGCCGAGGATCCGGCACCTGCGCCATCGCCGGGCGAGATTGTCGATGCCGCCAAGGCGAGCGAATGGATCGCCATTGCGCCGTCCGATCTGCTCGTCATGGACCTGGCCCCCGATGCCAAGGGCAAGGCCCGCCGCGTTGTCATCCAGTTGATGCCACCGCCGTTCAGCCAAGGCTGGATCGGCAATATCCGCAAGCTCGCCGCCGCGCATTGGTGGGACGGCACCAGCATCAATCGTGTGCAGGACAATTATGTGGTGCAGTGGGGCGATGCCAACGGTGAGGACGAAGCGAAGGCTAAGGCACTGCCAGAGGGTTTGGCGGTGGTGCCGGAGAGTGAATACACATCGCCAGCAAATGAAATCGAATCCTTGGTCATGGCCGCTGCGGAGCACGATACGATTGGCAGCCCTGCGCCGCAGCATCCTTTCTCCGTGAATGACGCCTATTCTGATTTCGTGGCACCTTGGCATGGGTGGTCAATTGCTTCCGACATGAGCCGGATGTGGCCCGTCCACTGCTATGGCATGGTTGGCGTTGGTCGCAATTATTCACCCGACACCGGCACCGGAGCCGAGCTTTACACCGTTATCGGTCATGCCCCGCGCCATCTCGACCGTAACATCGCACTGGTCGGACGGGTGATCAGCGGGATCGAGACTATGTCGAGCCTGCCGCGCGGGACCGGCCCGCTGGGCTTTTATGAGGATGAAGCGGAGCGGGTGCCGATCATGTCGGTCCGGCTTGCGAGCGAGATGCCCGCCGCCGATCAACCGCATTACGAATATCTCTCCACCGAAGGGGAGGCTTTCGCCAAATATGCCGACGCTCGTGCGAACCGGCGTGATCCTTTCTTCATAAAGCCGGCGGGCGGGACGGATATTTGCAACATTCCGGTGCCGGTGCGTGCGGTGAAGGCGGATGAATGAGCCGGACCTGGAGGGCTTCACGGCCACAGCCACGCTCTGGCGCTGGACATCCGACAAAGGCCCCGCGAGCTGGCATTTCCTGACCATCGAGGGCGATGTGGCCGACAAAATACGAATCGCGGCGATGTCGGGACAGTGGCTTAACGGACTGCGCGGCTTTGGCTCGGCCAAGGTGCGCGTGACAATAGGCGACACAAGCTGGGACACGTCGGTTTTTCCGCATAAAGAAAGCGGCGGCTGGTTGCTTCCGGTCAAGGCAGCGGTGCGCAAGGCAGAAGGACTAGGTGAGGGCGATCGCGTCTCTATTTGCGTCGTGCTCTAATCCTTCGCCTCTCCATCCTTCGCCTTGCCTTCGCGCGCCTGCGCCTTGCGTTTGCGCAAATTGGTCCGCAGGGCTTCGGCGAGGCGGCGCTCTTTTTCGCTATCGGCTTTGGGGGGCGGTTGCTGGCTCATTTGCGCGGCCATGCAACCGCCAGGCATCATTCGTCAAGCCTCGTGCCTTGACAGGCGAAAGGCGCCAAGCCATAGGCCGCGCCTGCCCACCGCCATGCGGTGTCGGCAATCCGGTTGCTGCTGTAGCTCAGTGGTAGAGCGCGTCATTGGTAATGACGAGGTCGACAGTTCAATCCTGTCCAGCAGCACCATTTATTTCATCTGAGTGACGATCAAGATTCTGCGCGAGGCGCGCAAAAGCGTTAGCGCCGCGCCAGCTTGCCGAATTCACTGTCCAGCAACGCACGGATTTTCTTGGCTCCACCGCGCAAAGCGGCTTCCACATTCGCATCGAAATGGGTGACGGATTGCGGCTGCATCCCTTCAGGGCGCGCCTCGATGGTGCAGCGAATATCATCAGCCCCACCTTTTGAAGCGTTGACGTCGGCAAGATGCACCTCAATTCTTGTGAGGCGACTTGTCAGGTGTCCCAGCGAGGACGTGACCATGTTTTCGGCGATTTCGGCCAGGCGATCATCGCCCTGGATATTCGCATCCGTATTGAGTTGAAACTGCACGTCGACCCCTTTTCATATTTGAAAGATGTGTATGGAGAAGATGAAGATGCGTGACGGAGTGCAAGTTTAAAAACACGGTCAGCATGACGTAATCTCTCGATATCAGACATCGCATTTGTAAGCCACCATCTATGCCGGTGGCATGGGAATGGGCACTTTGTCCGCTAGATTTTTGCGTCGAGCAGCCAATCGTGGAACAGCTTTACCGAGGGCTGGCGCAGGGCGCGTGGGCGGCATACAAACCAATAGCTGTACGGGCTGTCGACATCGAAATCGAACAGACGAATCAGCCGTGAATCGTGCGCGTCATCGAAATGATGGCCGTGCATGAAGGCGACACCGATGCCTTGCGCGGCGGCCTCTAGCATCAAAGGCCCCGAATCGAAGAAATCGATCCCCGCGGGTTCAAGATAGGGCATTCCGACTGCCTTTTTCCATTCGGTAAAGGTGTCCGGCATTTCGCGGTGAAGCAGTATCGTCAGACTCTGCAATTGTTCAGGGACGCTGATCTTGCGGTCGCCTTCGGTCAGCGTTTCCGCCGCGATCGGAAACACTTTGTCCCGGTCCAGTCGGGCCGCATAAAGCGTCGGGTCGATGGTGCGGGCAAGAGCAATCGCGGCGTCAATGCCTTCGCTCAGGCGCGATTCGCCATGCGACAGCGTGTCGATGTCGATGTGAAGTTCAGGATGGGCGCGCCGCAGGTCGGGAAGTCGCGGAAACAGGCGCTGCTGGGCGAACAGCGGCAGCACGTTGAGATGGAGGCGAAGCGACGCCTGCGGACTTCCGATGCCTAGTATCACGCCGCGTAAGTCTTCGAGCACCGGTGCTAGCTGCGCCTGTAAAGTCCGACCCGCTTCGGTGAGCCGAAGCCCGTGGTGATGACGGTCAAACAAGGGACGACCGACCGCATGTTCGAGGGTCTGGATCCGGCGCGAAAGGGCAGGCATCGACAAACCCAGCTCATTCGCTGCGGCTTTTACGGTGCCATGGCGCGCAACCTCCAAAAAGGCTTCCATGCTGCTGAGGGGCGGGAGTCTGGGCATAGGATTCTCTTTGATGATGATGGCACGTTGGTACTCATCATGCCAGAAACTTGTGCGGTGCAGCATCAATCTCTTGGCGCCGAGGGGTCGAAAAGACACAACATGCCCCCTATCTTCAACATTCTGACCGCTACAGGAGAAATGCATTGGCCGACGCATCGGGTAAAGACAGCAAAGTCAAACTGCAGGTCGCCAATGCGCGCGCCGAGGAAAGTGGCGGCGGCATTGCGCGTATTCCGCGGTCGATGATGGCCGAACTGGGCGTGACCGAGGGCGATGTTGTCCAGATTACCGGCAAACGCCTGACCGCTTCGCGCGTCATGGCCCCCTATACCGAGGATGAAGGGATAGAGATTGTTCGGCTCGACGGGCTCCAGCGTGCCAATGCGGGGGCCGGGGCGGGCGATATGGTCGAAATCAGTAAGGTTGAAACACGCGCAGCGACGCGCGTCGTCTTTGCTCCCGCGCAACAAAATTTGCGTCTGCAAGGGTCGGCGCTGGCGCTCAAGCGCAGCTTTGCCGGTCGGCCGTTGGTCGCGGGCGATACCGTGTCGACGACCGGACAACAAAAGCTGCCGACGGGTGATATGCCGCCGCAACTGCGCCAGATGCTCAATGCCCCCGCCTATGCGCTCGCCGAAGTGCGACTGTCGGTGGTCTCGGCCACGCCCAAAGGTGTGGTGTTCATCGACGAAAATACCGAAGTCGAACTTTTGCCCGAATATCAAGAAGCGCAGGAAGCTCGCCGCGCCGATGTGACCTATGATGATCTGGGCGGGCTTGGCGAAACGATCGACCAGTTGCGCGAGATGGTCGAACTGCCGCTGCGCTATCCCGAATTGTTCCAGCGGTTGGGCGTCGATCCGCCGCGCGGGGTTTTGCTGCATGGTCCGCCAGGAACCGGCAAGACCCGGCTGGCGCGCGCGGTTGCGAATGAGAGCGAAGCCAATTTTTTCCTGATCAACGGCCCCGAAATTATGGGGTCGGCCTATGGTGAATCCGAAAAACGGTTGCGCGAAGTGTTCGAGGCCGCGGCCAAGGCTGCACCGTCGATATTGTTCATCGACGAGATTGATTCGATCGCGCCCAAACGCGAACAGGTGACCGGCGAGGCCGAAAAGCGACTGGTCGCGCAATTGCTGACATTGATGGACGGACTGGAACCGCGCACCAATCTGGTCGTGATCGCGGCAACCAACCGCCCCGATGCGGTTGATGAAGCGTTGCGGCGTCCGGGCCGCTTTGACCGCGAAATCATCATCGGCGTTCCCGACGAAGGGGGACGGCGCGAGATTTTGGGTATTCACACGCGCGGTATGCCGTTGGCGCCCGATGTCGATCTGTCCGAACTGGCGCGCACCACCTTTGGTTTTGTGGGCGCCGATGTTGCCGCGCTGACCCGCGAGGCGGCGATTGAGGCGGTGCGGCGTATCATGCCCAAGCTCAACCTGTCCGAGGGTACGATTCCACCTGAAGTGCTCGAAGATTTGCGCGTCACGCGCGACGATTTCACCAATGCGCTCAAACGCGTCCAGCCGTCGGCGATGCGCGAGGTTATGGTGCAAGCGCCAAAGATCCGCTGGACCGATATTGGCGGGCTCGATGATGCGCGCGAGAAATTGATCGAAGGCATCGAATTGCCGCTCAAGCAGCCCGAAGCCTTTCGTCGTCTGGGTATCCGCCCGGCCAAGGGCTTCTTGCTCTATGGCCCGCCCGGAACCGGAAAAACCTTGCTGGCAAAGGCGGCGGCGCGCGAATCCGATGCCAATTTCATTGCGATCAAATCATCCGATCTTTTGTCGAAATGGTATGGCGAAAGCGAACAACAGATCGCCAAGCTGTTTGCGCGCGCCCGCGCGGTTGCGCCCACCATTGTCTTTATCGACGAAATCGACAGCCTGGTTCCGGCACGCGGCAGTGCGGGCGGCGGTGAGCCACAGGTGACCGAGCGCGTCGTCAATACGATTCTCGCCGAAATGGACGGGCTTGATGACATGCAGTCCGTCGTCGTGATCGGCGCGACCAATCGTCCCAACCTGATCGATCCGGCTTTGCTGCGGCCCGGTCGGCTCGATGAGTTGATCTATGTCGCGGTTCCCGGCAAGAGCGGACGCCTGAAGATTTTGGAAATCCATACAGCCAAAATGCCTCTGGCTGACGATGTTGATTTGGCTGCGCTGGCCGGGCTAGCGGAGCGCTTTACAGGTGCCGATCTGGAAGATCTGGTGCGCCGCGCTGGGCTTGTGGCGCTCAAACGCTCAATTGACAGCGATACGGTCACGCAAGCGGATTTTGACGAAGCGTTCAAGGATTCGCGTGCTTCTGTCACCGAAGCGATGGAACGCGACTATGAGAAGCTGCGTGGCGAGATCAAGAAGAATGTCATGAGCGTCAATCCGATCGGCTTTTTCGCGCCGGGTATGCTCAAGCCCGTTCATGAGACCAAGCATGGTGACGAGGAAAGGGATTAGGCGGCGCGCGCCTCGACGGCTTTGAGCGCCGACCAGCCCCAGAGAAGCAGGGCGGCGCAAAAGCTTGCCATCAGGCCATAAGCCACCATCGGGTGCCAATTATAGAGCAGCACCCCGATGGCTGGCGAGACGATATAGGCCGATCCGTTGATCGACGCTGTCATGCCGGCGACGCTCCCCTGATCGCGTCGTGGCACAGATAGCGATGCGCCCGACGTAAAACCGGGGCGGAACAAACCGAAGCCGAGCGACGCCAATGCGAAGCCGAAGACAATGCCATGGAGATCTTGCGATAGGCCGGTGATAATCGCACCCATCCCTCCCAACGCCGCGCCCCACAGGACGGCGGCGCGGGCCGAGGGGTTGAGGAGTGGGATGAGTCCCCACTGCGATAGCAAGGTCGCAAAGGCACCGGCCATTAGGACTACGCCGGTCATCGCGGCGGCTTCGTCCGGATTTAGTCGTAAATTCAACCGGTCGAGAATCAGAAATCCGATGACGCCCAGCATCATCGCCTGCGCCTGTCCCCCGAACAGACCCGCGACCAGCCATGGCCGGACCCGCTGATCGCGCCAGGCGAGCTCTTTGGCGAATAAATCGCTGTCTTCCTCCTCCTCTTCTTCGTCGTCGCGCGCAGCATCGGGCGATCCGGCTGAGGTCGGATAGGAGGCGATATTGCCGCGCGCAGCGAATTTGGGGACGTCATTGGGCAGACGCCAACGCAGCAGGACGAGAAGAATGATGCCGATCAGTGCAAACATGATCATCGGGCCGGCGAGCCCCAGAAAGGGCAGGATGAAGACTGGCGCGATGGCCGGACCGATCACTGTTCCCAATCCGAACGAGGATGCAATCATCGACAGGGCCTGCGTTCGTTCGGCGGGTTCGGTCCGCGACGCGACATAGGCTTGCACCGCTGGCGGCGATGCCGACCCGAGTCCGCCATAAAGGCTACGAAACATCGCGAAGATAACGAAGGTCAGTCCGGCGCCCAGCCAGCCGTTGAGCCCGCCCCATAGCGTGATTCCGCATAGCGCCATCGACGCAGCGAACCCCGCAACGCCCAGCGCCATCAGGGCTTTGCGCCCGCGTTTGTCCGATTGCCGCGCCCAATGCGGGGCGGTCAGCACCCACAATAGCGCCGACCAGCTAAAGGCTAGGCTGACCCACACATCGGGTATTTTCAGCTTGGCACCAATCGCGGGCAGAATAGATTGCATCGCGGTGTTGCCCGCCGCCGCGATGAGCATGATTGCGAACAGCAAGGCCATGCGATCATTGGGAATCGAGCGGGGTAGGGAAGCCATGGCGGTCGCAACTGCCTTTTATCGAAAGCGCGCGGAAATGCGTCCCATGTCCCTACACACGCGCGGCCAACTGTCTAGTATTGTCCCGAAATTCGGGCCGGATAGGCGCACTCTTTCCTTGCGCCAAGGCTATATCTTTGGCACCGCACGGGCAAGTTTAACGGACCGAAGGCTGACATGAACAATCCGCGGGTGCAGGCCCAGACAGCAAGAACGCCCTTCTCTCGACGAATTCGTGATCGACTACAGCGATTTTTCGGACCGTGGGGCATTTTCCTCAAGGGCTTTATCAAACATCCCGTGATGGTCGGTTCGATCATTCCGTCATCGCCGACGCTTATCCAGCATATGCTCCGCCCGGTGAACTGGCAGGAAACAAAATTATTCGTCGAATATGGCCCCGGCGTCGGAACATTTTGTCGGCCGGTGCTCGAAAAACTGAAAGGCGATGCGACGCTGATCGTCATCGACACCAATCCCGATTTCATCGACTATCTGCGCGCCCAAATCCGCGACAGCCGCTTTATCGCGGTTCTGGGGTCGGCCGCCGATGTCGAGGATATTATCTCCGAGCATGGCTTTGCCGAAGCCGATTATGTCCTCTCGGGCTTGCCATTTTCGACACTGCCGAGCGGAGTCGGCCCCGCCATTGCCGCCGCGACCCATCGCATTTTGCGGCCCGGCGGCGCATTTCTTGTCTATCAGTTCCGCGCCAAGGCACGCGATTTCCTCGCAACCCATTTTGCGCGCATTGACGGTGCCTTTGAATGGGTCAACGTCCCGCCCTGCTTCCTGTTCTGGGGCTGGAAAGAATGATCCAGCGCCTCACTACTGGTCGCCGTTGGGCATTTCCCCCAAGCCAAAGTTGAGCCGCCGCGAGACGGTATAGTCGGCCAAACCAACCACAAACCATGACAGGGTCCAGCGCAATCGTGTTAGCCAGCTTGTGCTGCGTTTATGGCTTTCGCGTGTGATCAGCGCGCAATCGCCTTGTTGCCGGTCGAGGAAGTCGCGCATCTGATTGGCGAAGTCAGCATCGACGATCCGCAGACTCAACTCGACGTTCAGGAACAGACTGCGCATGTCGAAATTGGTCGAACCGAGATAGACGATATCGTCAATAACGATGAGCTTCATATGCAGGCGGCTCGGTTGATATTCCCAGATCGCGGCGCCCTTGCGCAACAAATAGCCATAAAGAAGCCGAGAGGCGCCGACGGTCGCGGCATTGTCCGATTTGGCTGCCATGACAAGCCGCACCGTGCCAGTGCGGGCAATCTTGCCGATACGCCTCAGCATACCTTGTGCAGGTGAGAAATAGGCCATCGCCATATCAAGACGCTTTGCCCCGATGAAATCGCGGCGCACTGTTCGTGCCCAGGGCGACAGGCGCTGGGTCGGACCGCCGACGAGCCAGGAAAATGGCCCTTCAACCACGGGCCACTGACGGATCAGGCGCCGCAGCACGAGCAGTTTTCCGTCATTATGGACGGTATAGTCATGAATCTCTTCAAACCATGCGACCAGTTTGTCGACCGATGCACCGCTGATCACAACGCCGAGGTCAAACCAGATATCGGGGCCGGGCGCGGACAAATATCCGTTGTTGATGTTAAATCCGCCCATCATCACATCCTGCTGGTCGGTGATAATCATTTTTTGATGGTTGCGAATCAGATAGCTTGATCGCCAGCGGCGCGAGAAGAAGGTGATTTGCCCACCCGCCGCGTGCAACGGCGTGAAGAAGCTATCAGGCGTTTCGGATGAACCGAAACTGTCGATGACGGCACGGACGCGCACGCCGCGTTCTGCTGCGCGTATCAAGGCGGCAAGCGCCATTTGTCCGGCACTGTCATCAGAGAACATGTAAAAGATAAGGTCGATGCTGTGCTCTGCCCCATCAATCAGCCGCACAAGCCGGGTCAATCGATCTCGCCCGTCTGGAAGGACCTCCAACCTGTGCCCAGCCACGTCGGCGATCAATCGCTCGGTTTCCCTGTCAGTCGTCATAACAGGCTCATAGGCGGTTGCGATATTGGGGAGCAAGAGGAGGGGGCTTGCATTGACAGGAGCGGGGCCTGCTGCTAGCGCGCAGCGCTTGCTGTCTTGTCTCAAAGGACGGACACCTCTTCCGCTATTCAAGGAATTATCATGGCCCGCGTTACCGTCGAGGATTGCGTCGACAAAGTTCCCAACCGTTTTGACCTTGTGCTGTTCTCGGCACATCGCGCGCGCGAAATTTCGGGCGGCTCGGAACTCACCATTGATCGTGACCGTGACAAGAATCCGGTCGTTGCCCTGCGTGAAATCGCCGAACAGACCGTGAAACCAAAGGATCTGAAGGGTTCGCTTGTCGTTTCGCTGCAAAAAGTGGTCATCGATGATGATGATACGCCCGATGAGATCAGCTCGATCAGCCGTTCGGCCGAGGCGCTGCGTCTGACCGCCGCTGCCCCGCCGCGCAGCCCGGCGAGCAGCAACACCGAATTCGATTAACTCGTCTCACGATCAACAACATCAGGGGCTGCAGGAAACTGCGGCCCCTTTTGTATTGGCGCTAGGCGGGAAGCTGGTCCAGGTCGACGGTGCGGATTGCCTTGCTGTCGATAAAGGGCGCCAATATCCGAGCGATACGCGGCGCGCGCGCCGATTGGGTCGCGATATTATACAGGCTGTTGGCGATGACATCGGCGATCTGGACGCCTTCGCTGCGACTGCTGTCGGCGAGCGATGCCTTCCCCCAGCCGCCAAGACCCGCCTGAATGTCAGCGCGGACCCGCGCCAATATCGCCGGATCATAGCGGCCATCGTCAATAACAACATCGGTGCAGACACCACCAGTCTCGGGCAGCCAGCTGCTCACCGCGAGATCGAGAAGGGCGGCATAGACGTTCAAGTCGGTTGCCACTTTGCCCTTGGTATCGGCGCGCAGTTTTGCACTATTTGCGACGGCAACCCAAGCGCGCCCTCCGGCTCGGTCGAATAGCTCCAGCAAAAAGGCACGCTCGACAAGGCTGATCCGGCTGCCCTTAAGCTCTCCACGCAGACGGGTGACCGAGCGAAAGCGATCATGGATGGCATGTGCAGTTTCAGGCGACATCAGCACAGCGGAAAATGTCATCGCGCCCGCGTTCAACCCGCCCGATTCGTCGCAGTAAATCGTCATCCGAGGAGTGCAGAGAGATGCAAGAGGTTCAGCGCACGATACCTAGAAATGTTACGGCCTTGCTTGCACCGGCGGGCAAGGGGGCTGCGAGGACCCATTGCAGGTGGGTCACATCATCACTTGTCGCGGCGCGTGGGTTAGTGCCCTCGACCGGGACCATCAGCGATTCAAGGAGGCCATAATTTTTGCCGCCATCGACTGACACCGAAAAGCCGTCTGTATCTGCGGTCGATTCAAATCGAATTTCGGCGGGCAGGGGATCAACAATTTTCAACCCCATGGCGGGGGCGTCCGTCTTGTTGACCAATTGCAGGGTGAAACGAATGCGATCGCCGGGAACGACAATCTTGGTCGGGCCATAGCTAGTTGTCTCTGTGCCGTCCGCGTTTGTGATGGATTTCTGCACCTCCATCTTGGAGGCGAATTCAACGCTTTGCATCGCATGAGCCGGTGCGGCGATGGAGATGGCCACGCCCAGTCCCAAGGCCCATTTCTGAAAGCTGAAGAGTAAACGCATCATCGGCTGCTCCTGTCTGGCGACATTTGCTTTGATAGGCAGTTTGCGATTAAAATCCAGCCGCCTTGTCTGCCAATGCAACCAGCCGTTCGCCTGCGTGAGAGTGCGCGATCAGGCCCCTTGCGGGTTGGGACCACCAAAGGGGCGCGGTTTGCGCTTGATCGGGGGCAGCGAGCCTGCATGGCCTTGCGCTGGCATACCGGGTTTGCCCTGATCATCTTCACGGCCAATGGCCTCGCCCTTGATCGCGCGTTTGGATTCTTCGCCAGACAGCGTTTCATATTCCAGCAGCGCGCCTGCGAGCAGATGGAGCTCGTCGAGATTGTCGGTGAGCACCTTACGCGCTTCGGCTTCGCCTTCCTCGACAATCCGGCGGACCTCTTCGTCGATCATCCGCGCCGTGTCTGCCGAAACGCTTTGCGAGCGTGCGACGCTATGGCCGAGGAACACTTCTTCTTGATTGTCACGATAGCGTAGCCAGCCGAGCTTTTCGGACATGCCATATTCCATCACCATGGCGCGCGCCATATCGGTGGCTTGCTGGATATCGTTCGACGCGCCGGTGTTGAGCTCGTCCTCGCCAAAGATCAGCTGTTCGGCGATACGGCCACCAAAGCAGAGCGCCAGACGCGCCTTCATCTGCTTCATATTGGTCGAATAGCGATCCCGCTCGGGCAGGTTCCATGTCACGCCTAGCGCACGGCCGCGCGGGATGATGGTGACTTTGTGCAGCGGATCATTGCCTTCGACATGAAGAGAGACCAGCGCGTGTCCCGCTTCATGATAGGCGGTGGCGCGCTTTTCGTCCTCGGTCATGACCATCGAGCGCCGTTCGGAGCCCATCATGACCTTGTCCTTGGCCTCTTCAAACTCGTTGCTCGCGATCAGTCTTTTGCCGCGCTTGGCGGCCAGAAGCGCGGCTTCATTGGCAAGGTTGGCAAGGTCGGCACCCGAAAAGCCCGGTGTTCCGCGCGCGACGCGGCGCAGGTCCACGTCGGGAGCGAGCGGCTTTTTGCGCGTATGCACTTCGAGGATTTTCTGGCGTCCATCGATGTCGGGACGCGGCACCACGACCTGTCGGTCGAAACGACCGGGGCGCAGCAAGGCAGGGTCAAGAACATCGGGACGGTTGGTCGCAGCAACGATGATGATGCCTTCATTGGCCTCGAACCCGTCCATTTCGACCAGCAACTGGTTGAGCGTCTGTTCGCGTTCGTCATTGCCATTACCGAGGCCAGCACCGCGATGGCGACCGACCGCGTCGATTTCGTCGATAAAGACGATGCAGGGTGCGTTGCGCTTGGCCTGTTCGAACATGTCGCGCACGCGGCTGGCGCCGACGCCGACGAACATTTCGACAAAATCTGACCCTGAAATGGTGAAGAAGGGCACGCCCGCTTCACCGGCAATGGCGCGCGCGAGCAAGGTTTTGCCGGTACCCGGCGAACCTACGAGCAGAGCGCCCTTGGGAATCTGCCCGCCCAGTTTAGAAAATTTGGTCGGGTCTTTCAGAAATTCGACGATTTCTTCCAACTCTTCGCGGGCTTCATCGATCCCAGCGACATCATCGAATGTGACGCGGCCCTGCTTCTCGGTGAGCATCTTGGCCCGCGATTTGCCAAAACCCATCGCACCGCCGCCGCCATTATTCTTCTGAACCTGTCGGAAGACGAAAAAGGCGATGCCGAGGATCAGAATGAAAGGTAGCGACTGGACGAGCATATACATCCAGAAATTGGGTGTTTCAGTCGGTTTTCCGTCATATTTGACGTTATTGTCATTGAGCAGTTTGAGCAGTTCAGGATCGCGAACAAGATTGGTGGAAAAACGGTCGCCGTTGGACAGCGTCCCCGTGATCTTGTCATCGGACATGACAACGTCCTTGACGCTGCCTTCCTCGACCTTGGACCGGAATTCGGAATAGGCGAAAGTGTCGCCCGCCGGCTTTGCTGCGCCGCCAAACATCGAGGCGACAATCAACATGGCGAGAATGATCCCGCTCCAGATCATCAGGCTTTTCATCCAGGGATTGGCCTGTGGTTCCTTGTCGTCCTGCATTCTGCGTCTTTCCCAAACATGCGGCCAGTTTTGGCCCAATGCTGATAAGATAGGGTGTTTCGATTAATTGACAATGACCAGTTCAGCCGCGGCGATGCCCTTTTCGGTCGGGCGCGCGGATAATCCGCCAAAGCGGGGGCGTGACGCCTGACACCGGAACGATGCGCCAATCGCCGATCATCGTGGCTTTGCCGCGTGCCATTTCGGTCAGGAGACGTGTCATAGCGTCGCCGCGCACAGGCAAGTCGGGATCACGTGTCGTGAGCCGTATCGCCACAATCCGCCGTTGGATTTCAACAGGGGAGCCGTCAATCCGCAGCACTTCGGGGTCCTCATGGTCGGGCCATGTGGCGATGATATAGCGCGCCGCCCAATCGAGCGCCTGATCGGCGTCGTCCAAAGCGCTGGCGCTGGCCGATGCCGCCTTCGGGTCGAGCCAATCCACGTTCGCCAAGGCTTTACGCATCCGCACCCGATCAAATCGTTCGTCGTTATTGGACGGGTCGAGGCAATAGGGCAGGTCATGTTCGACGCAAAGCGACAGCAATTCGGCATGAGAGCAACCCAAAAGCGGGCGCAAAATGATGCCGTTACTCCTTCGAATCCCGGCCAGTCCACCCACGCCGCTGCTGCGGTTGAGTCGCATGAGAAGTGTTTCCAACTGATCGTCGGCGTGATGCGCGGTCAGCAACCAGTCGAGCTTTGTCGTCGTCAGCCAATCGGAAAGCAGTGCGTAGCGTGCATCGCGGGCTGCGGCCTGAAGCGACCCGGTGATCGCGGTTCGGGGCGTGAGGATGCGATGATCGATGCCCTGATCTGCACAATAGGTCGCGACCATTGCAGCCTCATCGGCGGCTTCTGGCCGCAGGCGATGGTCTATGGTGGCCGCAAAGCAGCGGTCCCCGAACAGGGTATGCGCGAGCCATAATAGCGCCATGCTGTCGGGACCCCCCGATACAGCAATGCCAAATCGGTCATTCCCTGCTGCGTTCGGGCCAGCAACCGCCGTCAAATCGGCGGCAAAGCGCTGGATGGGGTCAGCAGCCAGCTTTGGCTTTGGCCGCGGCGGCGTCATCCCGGACATCCTTTGGTGCCTTGTCGCCATAGACCTCTTCGAGCTCGCGAAACGCTTTGCAGGCATCGGCTTTGCGTCCCAATTTATTGAGTGCGACACCCATGTACATGAGGCTATGCGGCGCGCGGGCGCCGCTCGGGCGATCCTTGTAATTATTGTAGAAAGCGACAGCCGCGAGACTCGGCTTGCCTTCGTCGAGATAGGCGCGGCCCAGCAAATTCTGGGCATAGCTTGCGAAATTATTGCTGGGCCAACGCGCCACTACCGTTTTGAGCTGCGCTTCGGCTTCGGGGTAGAGCTTGGCGTCCCACAGGCGATAGCCATAGGTATAGGCGTCATCGACCTCATTTCCCGTCGCCGGAATTTCGACCTTTTTGACCAAGGCCAAGCGTTCGTCGGATGGAGCTGAAGCTGGTGATACAGCAGCCGCACTTTTCTTGGCTGGTGCTGGCGTTGCCTTGCCATTGGTGCCTGACGGTTCGCTAGACGCGCTGCTCGCGGGCGTGACGGCGGGCGGCTCGACGACCGTCCGCTTGTCCATTTCGGCCTTATAGGTGGTGAATTGCTTTTCCAGTTCGCGCAATTTGTAGCTGTTCTGTTCGGTTTGACCGGTCAGCGTGCGTAATTGCGATTCCAGCGCATCAACGCGGGCTGTCAAATCGGTAATCGGCGCATTGGCCTTGGCCCGTTCACCCGCAATCTGGTCCGGTGCAATCTCGCCTTCAAAGAAGGTCGGGCTGCCGCCGGGAAAGACTGTTCTTTGAACCGCGTGCATCTCTTTTTCCAGGCGTTCGACGCGCTTGGTGACAGTCGCATCCTGTGCAAAGGCAGAGACGGGCAGGGCAATCGCTACCGCCGCCGCCATGGCTCCGGAACAATAGATATGACGCTTTAACATAGGCTGATGAGCCCCCCACTGGTTAACAACTAAAACTGCATAACGCCTTGGCGGCGCGCATGGCAATTCCATTCACCGCACCCACAGGTGCAGACGCCTGTTTTTACCGCGGCGTTCCGGCATCCGTTGCGCTGCCGCCGCTCCGGCCTAATAAGTCGGCCGGCTTGAGCGAAATATTCTTGATCAGCGTATCCGCCGGACCAATCGACCCGACATCGCGCCCGCCAACCGTCACTTTCAGCGCCTGAGGTATGCTGGTGCGAAGTTTGAATTGCTCAATATAAGCGGGCGGCACTTCATAGGTTTCGCCCGGGTCAAGCGTGCGCCAATTTTCGGTTTTTCCCGTCGCGTCGTCAAATCCGATCCACACTTCGGAAACTGCGGTCAGCACCACGGGGGCGTCATTGGCAACCTGCGCTCCTTTGGTCTTGGGGGCTTCAATCTTGGTTATCGCAGCTGGCGGCGCTTCGGAGGCATTGGCGTCCCGATTCTGGGCGGCAATCAAGGCTTCGTCTGGTTCGACCGACAGGAATTTCCAAACGCCATAGGCCGATGCCAGCAGCGCCGCGATAACGACCAGCGTCCACGCCAATGTCGCGGTCGGCAGGCGCGCAGGGTCGGTTGGTTCATAGGCTTCATAGGGGGGCCGCGCTGTATAGGCGTCCTCTTCCAGTTCGCGGCGGACCAGAGCCGCAATTTCGGCTTCGGGCAAACCGACCGCGCGGGCATAAGCGCGGGCAAAGCCGGTAACATAGGTCCGGCCCGGCAACGCTTCGAAATCGGTTTTCTCAATGGCTTCCAGATGGCGTAGTGTGACGCGTGTTCTGGAAGCGACATCGGTCAGCGACAGGCCAGCGGCTTCGCGGGCCAATCGCAATTTGTCGCCCGACCGTGTAATGTTCAATTCACCTTGTGGATCGTCGCCCGTTTCGGCCATTCCTGTCTCCGTGCCGACTGTTTGCAACCCGTTCAGCCGTGCCGCCCTTCCTTCGCACCGACCCCCAGCCTGTGTCAAATGAACTTAGCGCCATGAATGGTTGAAAAGAGGTTGAAACAAGCCTGTTGGAATAGCCGCTAACAACGCGGCGGATTAGAGCACATATTTGCTGAGATCCGTGTCTCCGACGACGTCGGCGAGTTGGCTGTCGACATAGGCTGCGTCGATCTCCAGCGACGTCCCCGCCATATCCTCGGCGCCAAAGCTGACCTCCTCGACCAAACGCTCCATCATAGTCTGCAATCGGCGGGCTCCAATATTCTCGACCTGCTCGTTCACCTGTGCGGCAAGCGCCGCGATGCGCGCGATGGCATCGGCGGTGAAGTTGATTGTCACGTCCTCGGTGGCGATGAGCGCGCAATATTGTTCGGGCAGGCCAGCCTTGGTCTCAGACAGGATGCGAACAAAATCCTGTTCGGTAAGCGCGGCGAGTTCGACCCGGATCGGCAGGCGCCCCTGAAGTTCGGGCAACAGATCGCTCGGTTTGGCGACATGAAAAGCGCCCGACGCGATGAACAACACATGGTCGGTTTTCATCGGGCCATATTTGGTCGCAACGGTGGTGCCTTCGATGAGCGGTAGGAGGTCGCGTTGCACGCCCTCTCGGCTGACCGAACCGCCTCGCACATCGCTCACCGCAATTTTGTCGATTTCGTCGAGGAACACGATGCCGTTCGCTTCGGCATCGGCGAGCGCGATGCGCGCGACATCATCTTGATCGAGCCTTTTGTCCTGCTCTTCCTCAATCAATCGCACTGCGGCCTCGGAGACTTTCAGCCTGCGGCGCTTTTTTGGTGCGCCTCCCATTGCCTTGCCCAGCATATCGGACAGGTTGATCATCCCCATCTGGCCCGGCTGACCGGGCAGTTCGAACGGCATATTTGGGGCGTCACTGACTTCGACCTCAACTTCGCTGTCGTCCAGATGCCCTTCGCGGATACGCTGGCGGAAACTTTCGCGTGTCGCTTCGCTCGACCCTTTTCCGGTCAGCGCATCAAGCAGCCGCTCCATCGCGGCTTCTTCGGCGGCGGCACGAACCGTTTCGCGGCGGCGCTCGCTTTCGAGGCGCACAGCTTCTTCGACCAAATCGCGGGCGATTTGTTCGACGTCGCGGCCGACATAGCCGACCTCGGTGAATTTGGTCGCCTCGATCTTGATGAAGGGTGCATCGGCAAGCTTGGCCAAGCGGCGCGAAATCTCTGTCTTGCCGCAGCCCGTGGGGCCTATCATCAATATATTCTTGGGCGTCACTTCATCGCGCAGATCGGGCGACAATTTCTGGCGGCGCCAGCGATTGCGCATTGCGACAGCGACGGCGCGCTTGGCGGCGTCCTGGCCGATGATATGCGTGTCGAGCGCGGCGACAATCGCCTTGGGGGTGAGAGCATCATTCATGGGAGTTAAGCCTGGGTTTCGATGATTTCAGATGTGAACTGGTCGTTGGTATAAACGCAGATACGCGCCGCGACCTGCATCGCTTTCTTCACCAAAACCTCGGCATCCTTTTCATATTCGGCGAGCGCAGTCGCGGCGGAGAGGGCGAAATTGCCGCCCGATCCGATCGCTGCGATACCGCCTTCAGGCTCGAGTACATCGCCGTTGCCAGTGATAACCAACGTCACATCCTTATCCGCGACGATCATCATCGCTTCCAGGTTGCGCAGATATTTGTCGGTGCGCCAGTCCTTCGCGAGTTCAACTGCGGCGCGCAGCAACTGACCATTGTGCCGTTCGAGCTTGGCCTCCAGCCGTTCAAACAGGGTGAAGGCGTCGGCGGTCGCGCCGGCGAAGCCGCCGATCACGCTGCCATCGTGGAGGCGGCGGACCTTGCGGGCGTTGGGTTTCATCACCGTTTGGCCCATTGAGACCTGGCCGTCGCCGATGACGACGACCTTGTCAGCAGCCCGGGCGGACAGGATGGTGGTTCCGTGCCAAGGCGCGGCACGGGGCGCAGATTGTTCGCTCATGGCGGCGATATGGGTGATGGCTCCGGCCGCCGCAAGGGCCGTGACGCGTGCCAGCGGCAGAACTCCTGCAATCCGCCTTGGGGCTTTCAGACAATTTTGACGTTTCGAAGGTGGATTTAGTCGATGCCGACCCTAAATTGATAATATGAGCAATACCACCCTGATCGACCGCGCCCTGATCCGCCTGTCCGGCGACGATGTGCGGGGTTTCCTACAAGGATTAGTCACCAATGATGTGGCGGGCGCGCTGCCAGTGTGGGCGGCGCTGCTGACCGCACAGGGAAAGACGCTGTTCGATTTCCTGATTTGGGACGATGGCGACGATGTGTTGATTGATTGCGAGCGCGATGCGGCGGGGGATCTGGCCAAGCGGCTGACCCTCTATCGCTTGCGCCGCGCCATCTCCATCGAGCGCGAGCCCGACCTGTGCGTCCATTGGGCCGCAGAGTGCGAGGAAGGCCTGGCCGATCCGCGCCTGCCCGCACTGGGCAAACGCTGGCTCGCTCCGGCGAGCGAGGGGGAGGGCGTCGATGCCGCATGGCGTGCGCACCGGCTGGCGCTGGGCGTCACCGAAGGCCGCGCCGAACTGGGCAGCGACAAGACGCTGTGGCTCGAATGCAATGCCGCCGAACTCAATGGCGTCAGCTTTGGCAAAGGCTGTTACATAGGTCAGGAAAACACCGCGCGGATGAACTGGCGGCAAAAGGTCAACCGGCGGTTGGTCGTGGTGCCGCTGGCCGTGGCCGATGAAAGGCGGCAGATGATTGCCTACACAGAACTGGGCCTGTCAGTCGAGCATCGGCGGGTGGAAAATATCGACGCGGTTATCGCGCCGCAATGGATGCAGGCGGCGCTGGTGCCGGCCGGTTCATGATGGGTGCAGCCAACCCTGCTAGACTGACGGAGACATGCGCGTTCTGTTTGCCCTGACGGCGTTTGGCGCCGCCCTCGCTGTGATCCCTGTCACGGCGCAAGAAATGGTGGCAACATCGCCCGCTAACCTGCTGACAGAAAGCCCGTCCGAAGAAACTCGCCCGCCCGCAAAGCTGTCGCCGCTGGCGACGGATTCGCCGTGGCGCGCGCGGTTCGAGGCAGTGGCCGACGCGCTGCTCCCCGCGCTGCAATCGCGCGACGCCAGCCGGTGGCAGCCGATGCTTGGCGGACAGTGGCAAAGCGACACGGACCAACAGGCGGTAGCGGCGTTTCTCGCTGAGGAAAACGGAGCCTTTGCACCCCTTATTGCCGCCAGCAGCCCTGTAAACCTCCGGATTTTGGGCTGGAGCGTGCCGTCCGGTTATTCGGCGGCGGACCGCGCGGAAATACAGGCGCGGCCAGAGGCGGAGGCGCTTCTCTGCTGGTCGGCACAGGCGCTGGACGATGCGCAATGGCCGCAAACTGCGGATGATGCCGACAATGCCGCCGGACGCCCCTATGCCTGCGCGCGCGTCACTTATTCGTTGCGTGACGGAGCGTCGGTGTGGCGCGGCTTTATCGAAACACCGGCGCCGCCATCGGCGCATTAACCAGTCGCCAACCATAGTCTGCGACACTGGCCGCCATGCTGGAACGCGTTATCTGGTTGGCCGCAGGGGTCGCGGTGGTATCGGTCGGTGTGGCGGGGATCGCCAGCCGCACGACCCGCCCTGCTGTGTCCGCCGATTCCACCCCCCATGTCGAGGCCGTCTCCGATAGGTGGGCAGAGCGCGGCAAGGCCATGACACCCGACACCGAATTCTCGAACAATAGTGGCGAGGTGCGGATTGGCCGTGCGGGCGATTCGCATTTCTATGCCGATGCCGATGTCGATGGCAGGCGGTTGCGGATGATGGTCGACAGCGGCGCGTCCATCGTCGCGCTGACCCGCCGCGATGCCGAGTCGATCGGGATCAATGTCAACGCGCTGACGATAATGGGCGGCGCCACCACCGCAGGCGGCGTCGTGCCGATGCGCCCAGTCATGCTCGACAGCATCGACGTCGACGGGGTCGAAGTCCGCCACGTCCAGGCGGCGGTTATCGACGCCGATATTCCGGCATCGCTGTTGGGTCAGAGCTTCCTGTCGAAACTGAACGCGGTCACGGTCGAAGGCGACACGATGACGATGCGATGAGCTGCGCTGGGTCTTCAAATTCCACTAGGTAATCAAAAGGTCCTTGCGGGTCAGCTTGGCGCGTCAACCGGCTCTTCCGTAGAGCGTTTGACCATCGACAATCCGTAAAAGACGGTTCCGATAGCGATCATGCCGGCCACCGAATACACCGCCGTCGCCGGTGCCTGAAGCGACATCCAGATGGTCATCGCGGTGGCAATCGGCAAGATCAGAAGCCAACTCCCCCCCATCGAGTCTCTCAATCCCCGGAAATTTTTGTGCCAAAAGAGAATGATGGAAACCAGTATCAGCACATAAACCATTTGTTCGACAGCGACCAGCAGGACCGCAAGCGTCGCAAAAGTACCGGAAACCGCAATTGCCATGACGATGGCCGCGAAGAATAATATCGCATAATCGGGCGTCAGAAAACGGTTCGAAACATGGGTGAACATGCGCGGCAAAAGCCGTCTTTCGCCCATACCGTACAGGACGCGCGGATAGGCTACAAAACCGCTGAGCAGATTGGTGGCGATCGAGAACACCGCGGCAATGCTGATCATCACGGCCCCCCAGTCGCCCAGAAGTTTCTGCGCCGCCGCGGCCAAAGGTGTGTCGGCGCTGCCTGCCTCCGGACCGATGGCAATATAGGCCCATTGGATCAGCGCATAGAATATCGCCACGCCGAACAAGGTCATAAAAATCGACCGAGACAAGGTTTTGCGGGGATCCTTTGTTTCCCCCGCAGCGACAATGGACGTCGAGAAACCGGAAAAGGAAAAGGCGATTAACAAGGCGACCGATTCCAGACCGGAAAAGCTCGGCAATTCTATGTTGGAAGGTATGCCGTTGGTGCCGATGCCCAACAGGCACAGCAGGACAAGCGGAGCGAGTTTGATAATCGTACCGACCCAGACCCCGCCAATCGAACGTTTTGTGCCGACAATACTGATTATCGTCATGATCGCGATCAACGCGACAATCGTGACCGGGCGCGCAACAGGCCCGCCGAATATCGGAAACAGCGCTGCGAGATAAGAAACCAGAACATGGAAATTGGCGGCCCGGCCCGTTGTGCTGGCGCAAATGACGAACCAGCCGACTTGAAACCCGGCATATTCCCCCAAAGCTGCCTCGACATAGAGCTGCTCGCCGCCCGACCGTTCGAACAATGTGGACAGCTTGGCACTGACAGCTGCCAGACAGGCGGTTGGAATGACGAAAAGCAGGAAAGCAAAAGGCGCAAAAGTACCTAATCCGGCATAAAGCAGGGCAGGCAGCGCAAAGATACCCGCGCCTATCATGCCATTGAGATTGAGAAGGCTTGCCCCAGCAATGCCGACCACGCGTGGCGGTATAATTCTGTCGGTCATATTAGTCCCCCGCTACGGGCTAACCGAAGTTGATTTGCCCTGTAAAGAAAAATGAGAGCGTAGCCCTGAGCTATAGCGCGCTATTTCTTTGGGGCTTGAAGCAGTCTTTTAATCCATGCCCCTGTGGTGGTTCGCCATGCGCTGTACTAAAGCGCCTTCTTGCGCCCCCCCCCGAACTCCCGTGCAGAAGGTGTCGGGGCATTCGGGGGGAGGCAATATGGCGGAATCACAGGCGTTGCCGCGCACAGTGGGGTTTTGGGGCACAGCCCTGTTCCAGGTAAACGGCATGATTGGCGCGAACATTTTTGCCCTGTCGGCGATCATGGTCACAGCGGTCGGCAATTTTGCACCGTGGGTGATGCTGTTTGGTGCCGTCTTGATCCTGCCGCTGGTCTTTGTATTCGCCGCACTTGCGACCCGATTTGACCGAAACGGTGGTCCGGTCCTCTATGTCCATGCGGCGTTCGGTTCGTTTCTGGGCTTTCAATCGGGATGGACGCGTTACGCTTCCGGTGTCGTGGCGGTGGCGGCCAACACCCAAGTGGCCGTCGCTCCTGTGGGTGGCCAGTCATGCCAGCATGGAAGCTGTTCAGATGCAGGGCCTGATCCTGATTGTGGGAACGGGTTTCTATTTCATCGCCGCGCGGCGCAAGCCGTTAGTGACCGCCGCGCTGACCTAATCCGAAGGTCCGCAACGGGGGCTGGCCCTTGGGTGCAGGCTTGCCAAACGGGTGAGCCTTGCCCACATGTCTGGCCATGAATGCTCCCACGCCCCCTCTCAAGGCCGCCGTTATTCCGGTCACCTCCTTTCAACAAAATTGCACGCTTTTGTGGTGCACCGTAACCAACAAGGCCGCCTTTATCGATCCGGGCGGCGACCTCGACAAGTTGAAACATGCGCTGAAGCAAACCGGCGTCGAGCTGGAAAAAATCCTCGTGACTCATGGCCATATGGACCATTGCGGACAAGCCGGCGTGCTCGCGAAAGAGATGGGGCTCAAGATTGAGGGGCCGCACGAGGATGACCGCTTCTGGATCGAGCGGCTGGACGAGGATGGCGCGCGCTTTGGCATGTCGGGCGAGGTGTTTGAACCCGACCGCTGGCTGGTCGACGGCGACACGGTGACGGTCGGCAATCTGACCCTCGATGTCATCCATTGCCCCGGGCACACGCCGGGGCATGTGGTGTTTCATCACGCTCCGTCAAAGCTGGCGATCGTCGGTGATGTGATTTTTCAGGGATCGATCGGGCGAACCGATTTTCCGCGCGGCAATCATCAGCAATTGCTCGATTCGATAACCAAGAAGCTGTGGCCGCTGGGCGATGATACGATTTTCCTGCCCGGCCATGGCTCGCACAGCAATTTTGCCACCGAACGGCGCACCAACCCCTATGTCAGCGATTCGGCTATGGCGCAGAGTAGCTGACCCCTCCCGCACGGACGGCAGGAGGGAGGCAGGCGGATACAGCTTATTGCGGCGCGGTGGTGACGGTATCGACCTCGGTCAGCGTCACGCCGGTTGGCGTTAGCCACAGGAGGGCCAGCGCCGCTATTGCAAGACCAAGCAGCGTCAGCATGGTGACAATCGTGCCGGCAAAGCGCTCTTTCATCGCGCCATCCATGCCAAAAGCATGGGCAACGCGGCCGACCAGATAGATGCCGCCGGCAGCCCACAGCCAGATTGTCGATCCAGATGCGAGTTCGACCAGAACGATCAGGATCAGCACAAAGGGTGTGTTCTCGATATAATTGGCCTGCGCGCGCATACGGCGGATCACCGCTTCATTGCCGCCATCGCCGACAAAGACTTTTTCCTTGGTCCGCACCCGCCCGACACGCACGCCCAGCCAAATGTTGAGAAGCGCCGCAGCAGCGGCCATGGTCAGGCTGATTGGTAACAAGATCATTTTATGTCCCCCTTGGTGCCGGGCATGTCTGGTGCCGCAGCATGGTCGTGTGTGCCAGCAGGACGGGGACAGGGCAAGCCGCCGCTTTGTCCTAAGCTCAGGGCTTGCCTTTATGGCCGAAAAGTCTATAGCCGCGCCCAATCCGGCACCCGACGCCAAATTGGCGTTGCGGCACCCTTCGGCAGAAGAATTTCTTGTCATCATTGGACAGGAACGGGCTTCGGCACGTTGGGCGGGCCAGTCACTTTCGGAAACGAAGGCGACAAAACCGGGTTCGCCGAATTGTATCAAACATTTGAAATGCAGGAATAATCATGGCCGTCCCCAAGCGAAAAACCTCGCCCTCGAAGCGCGGAATGCGTCGCAGCCACGACAGTTTGAAGGTTGCAGCCTTTCAGGAATGCCCCAACTGCGGCGAACTGAAACGCCCCCACAATCTGTGCAATGCCTGTGGTCATTATAATGGCCGCGAAGTGGTTTCGGACGGCATTTAATCATTAGCCGGAGGGCCAAAGCATGGGGCTGACACCGCGAATCGCGATTGATGCGATGGGCGGTGACGTCGGCGTGCGCGTGATGATCGCGGGCGCAGCCATGGCGCGGCACCAGCATGATGGCCTTCGGTTCCTGTTGGTCGGCGACGAAACGCGAATCAAAACCGCGCTCGACAACCACCCCAATTTGCGCGCCGCATCGGACATCATCCACACCGATGGCGTTGTTTCCGGCGAAGACAAGCCCAGTCAGGCGCTGCGCAAGGCACGGAATAGTTCAATGGGGCTGGCGATTGACGCGGTGAAACGCGGCGATGCTGGCGGCGCCCTGTCGGCGGGCAATACCGGCGCACTGATGGCGATGGCCAAGGTTGCCCTGCGTACCATGCCGGGGATCGACCGGCCCGCGCTGGCCGCTTTGCTGCCGAGTTTTGGCGACAATGACGTGGTCATGCTCGATCTGGGCGCCAACACCGAATGCAGCACCAAGAATTTGGTTCAGTTTGCTGTCATGGGGGCCGCCTATGCGCGCACGGCCATGGGACTTGAAAAGCCGCGCGTTGCGCTGCTCAATATCGGCACCGAAGAATTAAAAGGCACCAACCAAATTCGCGAAGCGGCAGCTCAGTTGCGTGCGGCTACCGGCATTCCGTTGGAATTTTGTGGTTTTATCGAGGGCGACAAATTGTCGCGTGGCGATGTTGATGTTGTCGTCCATGACGGTTTTTCGGGCAATATTGCGCTCAAGACAATCGAAGGCACGGCGCGCTTTGTCACCGATTTGTTGCGACGGGCCTTTACCAGTTCGGTGCGGTCAAAAATCGGCTTTCTGATTTCGCGCCCCGCCACCGAATTGTTGCGCCATCACCTTGATCCCAACAACCATAATGGCGCAGTGTTCTTGGGGCTGAACGGCGTTGTGCTGAAAAGCCATGGCAGCGCCGACGCCAAAGGCGTCGCCAATGCGGTTCATGTTTGCGCCGAGCTGGTGGAAAAGGATATAACCCGCCAAGTGACCGATGATCTGGCCAATTTTAACCGCGGTGTTACCGCATGACGCGCCGCGCCATATTGGCGGGAACCGGATCGGCGCTGCCGCGCACCCGGATTTCGAACGCCGAATTGGCGGAGCGTGTCGATACGTCCGACGAATGGATCGTCGAACGCACCGGTATCCGCTTTCGCTATATTGCCGAGCCTGACGAAACGACCGCGACTTTGGGCGCTGCAGCGGCCGAGAAGGCGTTGGAGGCGGCGGGACTGACCGCTGATGATATCGGCCTGATCATCGTCGCCACCGCGACCCCCGACAATACATTCCCGGCCAGCGCGACCAAGGTGCAGGCGCTGATCGGCGCACCCGATTGCATCGCCTTTGACGTGGCCGCCGTCTGTTCGGGCTTTCTCTATGCGCTGTCGGTTGCCAATTCGATGCTGCTGACCGGCGCGGCGAAACATGCGCTGGTCATCGGGTCCGAAACCTTCAGCCGCATCCTCGACTGGGAGGATCGCACGACCTGTGTGTTGTTTGGCGATGGCGCAGGTGCGGTGGTTATGTCGGTCGAGGAAAATAGCGAGCGCGGAATTTTGGCGACGCGGCTGCACGCCGATGGCCGTCATTCCGATATGCTCTATGTCGATGGTGGACCTTCGACCACGGGCACCGTCGGAAAAGTGCGGATGCAGGGTCGTGAAGTGTTCCGTCATGCCGTCACCAATTTGGCGGGCGTATTGGGCGAAGTGCTGGAAGATGTCGGCCTTTCGGCGTCGGATGTCGATTGGGTCGTGCCGCATCAGGCCAACCGCCGAATTATCGATGCGACCGCCAAGAAACTGAAGCTCGATCCGGCGCGGGTAATCCTGACCGTTGATCAACATGCCAACACTTCGGCTGCGTCGGTGCCACTGGCGCTCGACTTGGCGGTTCGCGATGGGCGGATCAAGCCCGGCGACCTGTGCATTTTAGAAGCCATGGGCGGCGGATTCACATGGGGTGCGGCGGTCCTGCGGGTCTGATTGAGCTTTTTGTGGGTTCGCTAGGCCCAATTTGCCTTTTGGCATGGTTTTTCTTGCAACATTTGTTACAGTTTAGCTGGGACTCGTTTTGGTCGAGCTGGCTGGTGCCAGCAGGGGATCGACCTTTTTGATGGGGGGAAGGGAATTTCCATGGCGACAGGAACACTGACACGTGCCGATATAGCCGCAAAGATCAACCACCAGATTGGGTTGTCGCGCAACGAATCGGCCCAAATTGTCGAATCGATATTGGCTCATATGAGCAACGCGCTGACCGGCGGTCAGAATGTGAAAATTTCAGGTTTTGGCACTTTTGTCCTGCGCGACAAGGGACAGCGCATCGGACGCAATCCGAAAACCGGCGTTGAAGTGCCGATTTTGCCGCGCCGCGTCATGACCTTTCGCGCCAGCCAGACCATGCGCGAACGCGTTGCAGGCTAATGCCACAGGACCGGACTGATGTTTGATGACAACGGCCCGGATGAAGGCGACAAAGCCGCTGGCGCGATGCTGTCGATTGGTGAATTGGCCAATCGCATCGGGGTGCCGACGCATGTGCTGCGCTATTGGGAAACGCGATTTCCCGAATTAAAGCCACTGCAACGCTCGGGCCGTCGTCGCTATTATCGCGCTGCGGATGTCGCTTTGGCCGAGCGGATTCACGGGCTGCTGCACGTCGATGGCTTTACGGTCGAGGGCGCGCGCAAGGCCTTGTCCGAGCAGGAGTCGTCACCACGCGAAACGCGCCCGTCGCTGAGCCGTGAACAATTGGACGCAGGCGATCGCGCGCCAACCCCTGCGTCAAGGCAAGGGCCGAGTGTTCCGGTGCAACAATTGATTGATTTGCGCCAACGTCTGTCAGCGGCGCTGGAGTCATAGGGTCTGACCCTAGGGTTCGGGTTTAGTCCATCTTTGGTGACAGCGACGGATCGAGGTCGCGCGGGCGGATGAACATCGACAATTTGCCGGTGCCGCTGTCTATGGCGTGCCAATCATCGATAGCGATGTCGAGCCGTGCCATGGCCGATGTCGGCAGCTTTTCCTCGACCTGAGAGCGTAGCGCATCATCGGCGGCTTCGGGTGCCAGCATTAATATCAGATCCTCAAGGCCCGGATTGTGACCGCTGATCAACAGGTTCTGTGCATCACGCCCGGTTTCGCGGATGACTTCAAATAATGTTGCCGCCGACGCCAGATAGATGCGCCGGTCCCAATGCGGTTCCAGATCGGCAAGCCCCGCCGCGGGCTGAAAAATGTCGAGTGTGTCGGTGACGCGCACCGCTGGAGAGGCGACGATCCGGTCGACCGACAAAGCCTCTCGCTTGAAATATTGGCCGATGAGTTCGGCACCGCGCCGGCCGCGTTCGTTGATCGGGCGGTCGAAATCGCGCTCGACCGGTGCGTCCCACCCCGATTTGGCGTGGCGCAATATCGTCAAAGTTTTCAAGCCCGCTCCCCAATCATGCGCCGATGAGACCCCGGCTCGCGCCTTGTGCCGCAAACTGATGCGTGAGGAAAGGTGGCAATGCGCTCAATTCCGGTTGCTGGCATGATTATCGGAAGCGGTGCGTGCTGTTGTATCCCTTTTCCGATTGGCCTCGCTGACCCGCGCCACGACTTCGTCGAGCGGTAGCCGCCGAACGGGTGTGGCGGCGGGAAAGGCCGACAACAGACGCGAAGGCACAGAGGGTGACAGCAGGACAAACTGGCCAAAATCATCGGCGCGGCGGATTAGGCGGCCAAAGGCCTGACCGATGCGGGCGCGGATGACCATGTCGTCATAATGGCTGCCGCCCAGTGCCGCGCGCCGCGCTGCGTGTAGGATGGTCGGACGCGGCCAAGGCACGCCTTCCATAATAACCTGTCGCAGCGAATCGCCAGGGACATCCACGCCGTCACGTAAGGCATCGGTGCCGAGCAGCGAGGCGTGGGGATCGGCGCGAAAAATATCGACCAACGTGCCGGTGTCGAGGGGGTCTACATGCTGGGCAAAAAGCGGGAGGCCCGCGCGCGCCAGCCGGTCGGCGATGCGTGCATGGACGATGCGCAAGCGGCGGATCGCGCTGAACAAGCCCAGAGCACCGCCGCCCGACGCCTCGATCAGACGGCTATAGGCACCCGCCAGCGCAGACATATCGCCACGCGCAATGTCGGTGACAATCAACACTTCGGATTGCTGTTCATAGTCAAACGGGCTGTCGACCGCGAAATGCTGGACCCCGCCGTCGAGGTGGCGGGCGCCGGTGCGGACATCGGCATCGGCCCAGTCATCGCCGCCGCGTAAGGTCGCGGAGGTTATCAGCACGCCATGTGCGGGACGGTACACAATCTCTGCCATCGGACGCGTTGGGTCGAGCCAATGGCGATGCAGGCCGCAATCATATTCGCGCCCGTCGAAGCGGTCGACCGCCAGCCAGTCGACGAAATCGGGATTGACGGGACCGCCGACCCGACCGAGCAGACCAAGCCATGCCGATAGCGTGTCGCAGCGGGCGGTGAGGCTGTGCCGCGCGCCGTCGATACGCGCGCGGGATTGGGCGTCGAGCCAGTCGGGCGGATCATCGAACAGCGTCTCCAGCCGTTTGCCAAGTTGAATCAGCGGACGCAGGAGCGCTTCAATGGCATCAACGGCATTGGCGGCCGCACTGACGAGCGCGGCGTCGGGTTCGGCAAGCTCGGTTTCGAGGCCATAGCCGCTGTCGGCTCCCTTTTCCTGCACAGTACGGGCATAAACCATCGCACGTGCGGCCGAGAGCAACTGTTCGATAGCACCCCACGGGTCATTGTCGCCAATGCGCGTGAGCCATCCGTCGCCGGGTAGCTCAGCAGCGGCGTTGATTGCGGCCTGAATCGCTTTGTCGCCCGCCTCGTCATAGCTGGCGACATCGGCCAGCCGCGCCGCCAGTCCGCGCCGCCGTCCGCGTGATTTGCCCTCTGGCCCCAAGACCCAGCGGCGGATTTCGACCGCTTCCTGACCGGTGAGTGCGGCAGCGAACATTGAATCGGCGGCGTCCCACAGATGATGGCCTTCGTCGAAAATCAGCCGCGTGGCGGCCGCGCCGCCATCGCGAGGGCGCGCGGCCTGCACCATCGTCAGCGCATGGTTGGCGATGATGATATCGGCCTGTCCCGCCGCGCGCGTCGATCGTTCGATGAAGCATTTGCGGAAATGCGGGCAGCCGGCATATATGCACTCGCCGCGCCGGTCGGTGAGCGCGGTTGATCCGTTGCGGCGGAATAGGGCGGGCAGCCAGCCGGGCAGGTCGCCGCCGACCATGTCGCCATCGCGGGTATAGGCGGCCCAGCGCGCCACCAATTGCGCCAAGATCGCGGCGCGCCCGCTGAACCCGCCCTGCAACGCATCCTCCAGATTGAGGAGGCAGAGGTAATTTTCACGGCCCTTGCGCACCACCACCTTTTCGCGGTGGGTGGCGGGGTCGGGATAAAGCCGTTCGGTTTCGCGCGCGAGTTGGCGTTGCAGTGCCTTGGTAAAGGTGGAGATACAGATCGCGCCGCCTGACGCGTCAATCCAGCTTTTGCCGGGGGCCAGATAGCCGAGCGTTTTTCCGATTCCGGTTCCGGCCTCGGCGACCAGAAAATGTGGGTTATCGCGACGTTCGCGCGGGGCAAAGACCGCCGCCGAAGCCTGCGCATAGGATCGCTGTCCGGCGCGGCGCTCTGCCCCGTCACCGGTCAGCCCGTCGAGCATCGCATCGACCGCACTTTCGTTGAGGGTCAGCGTGCGCGGTTGCGGACGCGGGGCGCTATCCTCCCATTCGGGCAATTTGGAAAAGAGCCAGCGTTCCTCGCCTTCCGGGGCGCTCAGTTGTGGCTTCACGAGGGGCACCCATGGCCAGCGATGCCGCGTCAGCGCTTCTATGCTGTGCCACGCGCCTTCGCGTTCGGGCCAGCGCTGATCGTCGAGGCTGGCGAGCATCTTCGCGGCGACGACCCGCAGAAAGCCGGCAAGATCGGCTTCGTCTGCCGGAGCCTGCAAGTCGAGCGCGGCGGCGAGGCCAGAGGCGGTGGGGACGGCAAAGCGGGCGGGAAACAGAAAAGCGAAAAGCTCGAGCAGGTCGAGCCCCGACAATTCTCCATAACCGAGCCGGTCGCCGGTCAGCGTTGCATTGAGCAGGATGTGCGGGGTTGCTGCGACGGCAGCAATGGCCTCTCCGCGCCCGACACGGCGCGGCGGCAGCGCGCTATCGCTGATCCAGATGCCGACATGGCTGGCATATAGCGCGGGCAGGGGCAGGGAGGGGGGGGCATTGTCCACCCAACCGAGCTAAGGACAAAGCGCGAACACAGCAAGCGCTGCGTGCATTTTTCGGCTCAGGAAAGCCCGCGTTTGCCGAAACTGCTGGGATGCGCGCTCAGGAATATTTCGGATGGGTCAGGTGCATGGGTGATTCCGCGCGCGCGTTCGAGCGCGTCGTGCAGCGGCCCAGCCACGATTTCATAAGGGAAACGCACGCCCATCCGGTCGATTTCGGACCACATGACGATGCCATACACGACCTGCTCGCGATAATGAATCTCGCAGCGGCTGCGTTCGGGAAGGCTGACACCCACGATCTGGGCGCCATTTTCCGACAGGTCGCAAATCTGGCCGTCGGCGCTTTCCAGAACGCCGGACACGCGAACGTCGATCGCAACCGAATTGCGCTGAAACCGCCGAGGGATGTGAGTGATACTGTCAGTCATGAGGGTCTTCATTGCAGAAGATGGTAAATTTTCCGGTAAGATTTGCGCGTCGCGTGAAATTTTCCGCCTTTGGTTCGCTGCCCGATACAGCTAAGGGCGTGACCTATGTCCAACATGCACCTTGATCCGCGTTATTGCGCTGCCGCCCCCACGTCCAAAGCCTGGCCGTTCGAGGAAGCGCGTAGGCTAGTCAAACGCTATCCCGATGGCAAGCCGGACGGCGCGCCAATGCTGTTCGAAACCGGCTATGGTCCGTCGGGCCTGCCGCATATCGGCACGTTCAACGAAGTGCTGCGCACGACGATGGTGCGGCGCGCCTATGAATGCCTGACTGGCGGCGCGCCGACCCGGCTGGTGGCGTTTTCGGACGATATGGACGGGCTACGCAAAGTGCCCGACAATATCCCCAACGCCGATATGCTGGCGGCCAACCTGGGCAAGCCGCTGACCGAGATTCCCGATCCGTTCGGGAAGTTTGAAAGTTTTGCGCACTATAACAATGCGATGCTGCGCGACTTTCTCGATCGTTTTGGCTTTGACTATGAATTTGTGAGCTCGACCGAGCGTTACAAGAGCGGTGCGTTTGACGATGCGTTGAAGAATGTCCTCGTCCATTATCAGGATATCATGGACATCATGCTGCCGACGTTGCGCGCGGAGCGTGCCGCGACCTATTCGCCGGTGCTGCCGGTCAGTCCGACCTCGGGAATTGTTCTGCAGGTACCCGTCACTGTTGTCGATGCGGCGGCCGGACTGGTGTCCTTTGAGGATGAAGGCCAGACGATCACGCACAATATCCTGTCGGGCGGGGCCAAGCTGCAGTGGAAGGTCGACTGGGCGATGCGTTGGGTCGCGTTGGGCGTCGATTATGAAATGTATGGCAAGGATCTGACCGACAGCGGCGTGCAGTCGGGACGAATTGCCAAGGCGCTGGGGGGGCGCAAGCCCGAGGGGCTGATCTATGAAATGTTCCTCGACGAGCGCGGCGAGAAGATTTCCAAGTCGAAGGGCAATGGCCTTAGCCTCGACCAATGGCTCGATTATGGCAGCGAGGAGAGCCTCGCTTTTTATGCATATCGCGAGCCCAAGGCGGCGAAGCAGTTACACATCGGCGTCATCCCCAAGGCGGTCGACGAATATCTGCAAATGCGCGGCAATTATCCGGCGCAGGAAGCCGACAAGCAACTCGGCAATCCGGTTCATCATGTGCATGTCTCGCGCGGCGAAGCGGTTCCCGATACAATATTGCCGGTGACCTATGGGCTGTTGCTCAACCTCGTCGGGGTGATGGGCGCCGATGCGTCGAAGGATCAGATTTGGGCCTATCTGGGTAATTATGTCGCGGGCGCGAATGCGGCGGCTTATCCTGAACTTGATGGGCTGATCGACAATGCGATGGCCTATACACGCGATTTCGTCGCGCCGACGCTCAAGCGCCGCAAGCCACAGGGTGGCGAGGTCGCGGCGCTGCAAAAGCTCGACGCTGAGCTGGCGGCGCTGGCCGACGATGCGGCGGCTGATGAGATCCAGAATATTGTTTATGCGATTGGCAAAGACGAGGCCTATCGCTTTGAAAAGCTGCGTGATTGGTTTCAGGCGCTGTATGAAACGCTGCTCGGATCGAGCGCCGGTCCGCGCATGGGCAGCTTCATCGCGCTGTTCGGTATCGCCAACACGCGACGCCTGATTGCCGAGGCGCTGGCGTGACCCAACCCATCGCCATTTTTACTACCGGCGGGACGATCGACAAAGTCTATTTCGACGCGCTCAGTGAATTTCAGATCGGCCCGACCGCGCTGCCTGATATGCTGCGCGAGAATAATGTTCATGTGCCGCACAGTGTGACGCAGTTGATGCGCAAAGATAGTCTGGAGCTGGACGATAGCGACCGTGCGGCGATCCGCGCCGCCGTTGAAGCGAGCGAGGCGACGCGCATATTGGTCACGCATGGCACCGACACGATGGTCGTCACCGGCCGGATGCTTGCGGGGATCGCCGGCAAGACCATCGTGATGACGGGGGCGATGCAGCCCGCGTCGGTTCGCGCCAGCGATGCCGAATTCAACGTCGGCTTTGCGCTCGCCGCTGTGCAGACGCTGCCGCCCGGCGTCTATATTGCGATGAACGGCATGATCTTCGACCCGCAGACGACCGAGAAGGATCGCGCGGCTGGTCGGTTTTGCGCGACTAGGTCCTGAGCCGACAGGAAAAAATTTCAGATTTTTTGCCGCGCCGGGTGTAACCTCACGCTATCCGTAACGAATAACAGATGGGTGGGGCGACATTCAGCCGCTTCGCTGGTTACGAACGAAGAGGATCGAAATGATGACGAACAATAAATTGGCTGGTGTGATTGCCGCCGCAGCGACTGCCATTGCGCTTTCGGGTGCTGCGATTGCCGCCGACCCTCCGAAGGGTGCTACCGGCGCTGCTATCGGCGCGAGCGACACCGTTCACTGCTATGGCGTCAACAGCTGCAAAGGCACCGCCGATTGCAAGACTGCTGCGAATGCCTGCAAAGGTCAGAATGAATGCAAGGGCCAAGGCTTCAAAGGCATTGCGGCTTCGAAATGCCTGACCGACGGCGGCGTGATCGGCGACATCGGCTGATCACATAAATACTGACAGAATTTGGGCGCTGCCGCGCATAATCCCGCGCGGTGGCCCCATCTGTTTCGTCTCGCAGGATAGGAAATATGCCGACCGACGCCAAGCTGACAAGCGCCTCACCGGGCTTTGGGCTTGGGCTGAGACCGCCGCATTATCCTGATTTCCTGGAAAGTCCCCAGCCGCTTGAATGGCTGGAAATCATCTCAGAAAATTTCATGGTGCCCGGCGGTAAGCCGATGACTATGCTCGATAGCATTCGCGCCGATTATCCGATGGTCATGCACGGCGTGTCGCTGTCGATCGGATCGACCGACCCGCTGGATCGCGCTTATCTGGCGGACCTCAAGGCGCTGGCCGAGCGGGTCGAGCCGCTGTGGATTTCGGACCATTTGTGCTGGACTGGGGTCAATGCCCATAACAGCCATGACCTGCTGCCTTTGCCCTATGACGCGCCCGCACTGGCGCAGGTGGTCGACAATATCGGGCGGGTGCAGGATTTTCTGGGGCGCCGGATCCTGATTGAAAACCCGTCGAGCTATGTCACCTTTCGCGCATCGGACCGCAGCGAATGGGATTTTCTGGCCGAAATGGCGGAGCGTGCCGACTGTCTGTTGCTGCTCGACATCAACAATATCTATGTCAGCGCGCGCAATCACGGATTTGAACCGCTCGACTATCTGAAGGCTTTGCCGGAGCACCGCATCCAGCAAATCCACCTCGCCGGGCATAGCGACATGGGCGATTATGTCATCGATACGCATGATGCCGCCGTGTGTGAAGCGGTGTGGGATCTCTATGCCGCAGCTTGCGCGCGCTTTGGTCCCATCGCGACGATGATCGAACGCGACGACGAGATTCCCGACCTTCCTGTCCTGTTGAACGAGGTTGATCGCGCCCGGACGATTTCGGCGGACGCAGAAGCGTCGGCATTGGCGATGTCCGATGGATAAGGCGCTGGTCGCAACTCAAGAGCGGTTCTTTGCCTATTTGCTCGACCAGTCGGAGGATGCGGTTGATCTGATCGTCGATGATGCGCAGGTCGGGGCGCGGCGGCGCATGGATATTTATCGCAACGCCTATCATGTCAGCCTGAAGGCGGTGCTCGCCGATCATTACGAGCGGCTCCATGCCTATTTGGGTGACGAGCAGTTTGACAATGTCGCGGCGGGTTTCGTCGCGTCTTATCCTTCAAAGCTGAGGAATTTGCGCTATTATGGCGCGGAGTTTGCGGATTTTCTGGGCGCGCATTTCCCCGACGACGGCGAACTGGCCGAGTTGGCAACTCTCGACTGGAATCTGTGCCATGCTTTTGATGCAGCGGATCGGGCGCCGCTCTCGGCGGCGATGATTGCCGAGATGGGCGCGGAGTGGATTGAGCGCGACCTGACGCTCCACCCCTCCGTGCATGTGCAATCGACCCGCCACAATGTCGTGGCGATTTGGACCGCGCTCGAACAGGAAGAGACGCCGCCACCTGCCGAGCGATTGGCGAAGCCGGTGCCGTTGATCGTGTGGCGCCATGAGGGGCAGCCGAAGTTCCGCAGCCTGCTTGGCGATGAGGCTGACGCGCTGACCCTATTGGCCGACGGGTGCAGCTTTGCCGCGCTGAGTGGGCGGCTGGTTGAGACGCTGGATGAAGAGGCGGCGTTGCAGGCGCTCGGCGGCTGGCTGGGACGATGGATTGCCGATGGCGTGTTGGTCGTTACGGATTAGAGGCTAGAGGCTAGAGGTTAGCTTCATCACCGCCCAATAATTGGGCGCAATCGTCATCTTTTGATGCGCGTCGGCGCGGCCCAGCATCGCGTGAACAGCGGGCAGGCGATAGCAGGGCACGCCCATGAACAGATGATGTTCGCTGTGATAATTGACCCAATAGGGCGCGACGGTGGCGCGGGCGATCCATCCGGCATGGGTGGTGCGGGCATGGGTGAAAGGGTCCTGGCTGCCCGTTGCGGTGCAGGCATGTTCGGCGATGTTGCGGATGCGAAGATAGAGCGGAAAGGTCGTCGCCAGCGCGACGAACCAGATCAGGAATGGTGTCCAGCCGTACAGCGTCAGTGACATGGCAAGCAACAGGGCCTGAAGCAGAAGGAAACGACCGACCGACTGTGCGACAACAATCGCTGAGGCCATATCACTGTTTGGCGCTGTGATGCCGTCGCCCTTTTGCGGATTGAAGGTCGTGCCAGCGCGCGTGTCCGCTTTTGCAGGCTGCGTCGTGTCACCGCGAAGCATTGCGCTAACACCTTTGAGCGCAAAGCCGAATTGCGCCGCTCGTTGCTTGAAAAATGTCTGCGCGCTCAAATCGCGGAAAACCTTGCGCGCAAGGCTGGCGCGACTGGTGGGAAAAGGCGCCGACAGCGATAGGTCGGGGTCTTCGTCCTGCTGGGTGAACCTATGATGCTGCAGATGATAGGTGCGATAGGCGATCAGGTCTGTTCCGACCGCCGCCCCGGTCAGCCATTGGCCGAGAAAATTATTGGTGGCGCGTTTGGGGTGGAGCAGGCCGTGGGCCGCGTCGTGCATCAATATGGCCAACCCCAACTGACGCCCGCCGACGAGTATCACGGCGAGCAGCCATGCCAGCGGATGCGCGGTCCATGTGGCCAGCGCAATCACCGCAAAACTGATCAGCCAGGCATGGCTGACCAGCCACAGGCCGCGCCATGGTGACACGCGCGTGACTGCTTTCCACGCATCGGTGGAAAAAAAGGCCTTGGGTGGCAAGAGGCGGACGGCGGGCATGGATCTATCTTATACCAAATCGGCCTATTTCAAAATGATACAGTGCGTATTTATTCCCATTGGAATCATAAGGATTTGGCAACCACCATCTGACAAAGCGCTAATCGGAACACCAAGACCATTAATTTCACAAAGGCCTCAGGGTTTGCGATCGACATTTCAAAGACCACCGACCATGGCTTTGCGCAGCGAAGGAAGCGGCTATTTTTCGGCCGATCTGATGATGCGCGTCGGGCGCGTTGTTCAATTGTGGCCCTTTGTCATTGCCAGCCGCATATTGGCTTTGTGTTTCCTGCTGTTTTCACCGGTCGAGCATGACTTTGTAAGCCATTCGTCGCTGTGGTTGCCCTTTGCCTTCGGATTCTTTTGCGACGTGGTATTGTTGGTCGCGCTGCGCCGAGCGCGCCGTCGCAGGGTGCAATCGCTAAGCGATCTCAAAATTCGATTCGGCGCGTCGATGATGTTGATTGCGACCGGGACATTTTTTGTTACCTGGTCAACCTTTGCCGCCACATCTCAGATCGACGGTCGCTTGTTATTCGACGCCTTTGCGGCGGTTCGATTTGGCACCATATTGGTGGCCGCTGCGGCAGTGACGATGTCGCGGCCCGGCTTTTTTGTTCTGGCCGCTGCGACGACAGCAGGAGGGGCGGTAGGAATTGCGTCCATACCTTTTGCCTTTACAGCTCTAGCCTTTGTCATCCTGATGCTGGTGATGGTGCGCGATGACCTGCACCATCGCCGGGCGCAGATATTGGCCAATCAGTCACGGATTAGCGATCAGCAACGGGCCATGAATCTGGTTCGCGATTTTGAAACGACGGGGCAGGGGTGGTTCTGGGAAACCGACCGTCATGGTCAACTCGTTTATATTTCGCCGACTGTAGCATCAAAGCTGGGTGTCGACGCACGGCGCCTGATCGGGCATCCGTTCACCGACATCATCCGAAAGCGGTCCGGCACCGATGACCGCGAACAGAGGACATTGGGTTTCAGCCTGTCGTCGCGGACGCCGTTCAAGGAATTGACCGTTCAGGCGGCGGTTCGCACCGAAGAACGGTGGTGGTCGATTTCGGGGAGTCCGATCAGCAATGAACTGGGTAATTTTCAAGGCTTTCGCGGCAGCGGAACCGACCTGACCGAACAGAAAAAATCCGAGGCGGAGATTAACCAACTGGCGCGCTATGACACGTTGACCGGACTCGCCAACCGTCTGCACATTACGGATTTTCTTGAACGCGCCTTGCGCAATCATCAAGGCCAGCCGCAGCCTTGCGCGATGATGCTGCTCGACCTCGACCGTTTCAAGGCGGTCAATGATACGCTGGGGCATCCGGTGGGCGATCAGTTGCTGCAGCAGGTGGCGCGGCGGATCACCCGCATTGTCGGAGAACATGGTGAGGTTGGCCGACTGGGCGGCGATGAGTTTCAGGTCGTGTTGCCGAAAATCGTTCAGGGCGAGCGACTGACAGCAATGGCGGACAATATTATCGTCAGCCTTGCCAAACCCTTTGCCATCGAAGGCGAGCAAGTGCGCGTGGGGTCGTCAATCGGGATCGCCGTATCTGACGGAGCGGGCGTGCCGTCGGCAGCGCTCGTCCGCAACGCCGACCTTGCGCTTTATGCGGCGAAGGATGCGGGACGCGGGGTGTATCGTTTCTATGTCGATGCCATGCATAATCAGGCGAGCGAGCGTAAAGCGATTGAGGACAAGCTGCGCGATGCGTTGGGAAACAAAGAATTTCAGCTTTTGTATCAACCCATCGTCGATCTAAAGAGCGAACGAGTGACGGGATTTGAAGCCCTGATCCGATGGCACCATCCGACCGACGGTTTGATTAGCCCCGAAAAATTCATCCCGATTGCCGAAGAGGCCAATCTGATTGTTCCGATTGGCGAGTGGATTATCCGCACCGCCTGTCATTCGATCGCGCGGTTGGGTTCCAACTATCGGATCGCTGTCAACGTATCGCCGCGACAGTTCGCCAATGAGGCGCTGCCAGCCACCATCGTCAGTGCTGTCGCGGCGGCCGGAATCCGCCCAGAGCAGCTGGAACTGGAAATCACAGAGGGTATATTCCTCGACGAAAGCCCCGAGAATCTGGAGATGTTTCAAAAGCTGAAACGTACCGGCGTGCGCCTGGCGCTCGATGATTTTGGTACCGGATATTCGGCGCTTGGTTATTTGAAAAAGGCGCCGTTCGACAAGATCAAGATTGACCAGAGCTTTGTGCGTGGTGCCGCCGATAGTGCGAGCATGAATGCGGCGATTATTTCATCGATTGTCGGGCTGGCTTCGGCGCTCAAGATGGAAACCACGGCAGAGGGCGTCGAAACGCATGACGAGCTGGACCTGATCCGCGGGCTCGGGTGCAGCCATGTCCAAGGTTATATTTACGGAAAACCGATGTTGCTTGGAGAGGCCATCGACTTGCTGCTGCGCGATAATGGCCGCGTGGTGGCCGAGGGTTTTCAATGCGCTCGCGAAAACCGGCGGCGGATATTTCGAACGATTTTCGTCGAGAGTGGCGGCTTTCGCTATGAAGCGATTGTCCGCAACATATCACCCGGTGGAGCGCGCCTCGATGGACTGTGGAATGTTCCCGATGGCACGCAATTCACGCTGGAATTTGGCGGGGGCGTGGTTTTGAAGGCCGCCGCATGTTGGTCGATTGAAAATCGCATGGGCGTCAAATTTGACGAACGGGTCGAAATTGAATCGCTGATTGGTGCAACCGCACCCGCGACGACGGCCTTGGCAATGCCCAGACAGAAATTGGTCGGGCGCGCTGCCTAGATCAGGCCTGCGCCGCTTTGCTAAGCAGGCGCGAAAAAGCGGGACCGGTTACCACCAGCCCCGCTCATCTTGCTTCTGGAAAGCGAAAGGTCTTACCAGAAGAAGTCGTAGATGACGTCGACGACTTGACCATTATGGATGTTCACCAACAAGGCGTCGTCATAATAGCGGATCCAACGATACGGGTCATAGGCATCGGGCAGGCGATACTGCCACGGATCATTGATCCAGTACCGTGAGCTGTAATAATTCGGCCACAGGTTAAATCCGATGCTGAACCGCGTGTAGTTATAGCCACGATAGGGCGAATAATAGCGGCCTAGCCGATAATGGCTGCGGTTGTGTTTGCGATAATCGCGCCAGTTATAGCGGCGGTCATTACGCCAGCGCTTGTTCCACGACCGGCTGTTGCTATTGCCCCGATATTGGCGGTCTATGCGACCGTCGCGATTGCGGTCATAGCGGCGATCCAGCCGTCCATTACCGTTGCGATCATAGCGGCGGTCGATACGGCCATCGCGGTTGCGATCATAGCGACGATCGATGCGACCGTCGCGATTGCGGTCTAGGCTTCGGTTGGTGCGCTGGTTCCGGTCGCGGATCTGGCCGGCACGGCGGCTGTCATTGGCGCGGCTCCGCCGTTGATCTGTGCGGGCATGGTTGCGGCGCTGTTGATTGGTGCGAATATCACCACCACCGCGAGATTGGCTGCGCGTAACGGGTGCGCGTCGCGCTGTCGGGCGCTGGGCCTGTTGGCGTGGTGTCTGACGGCGGGCTTCGCTTTGCTGCACGCGAGCTTCCCCGCGCCGTTGGGCACGCCTCTCGCCGCGTTGCTCCGTGCGGACTTCGCTACGGCGCTGGCTGCGCGTTTCGCCGCGCTGTTCGCGACGTTCGCCGCCGTTCCGTGAACGGTGCTGTCCACGATCCCCGCGCTGGGCGAGTTCGATGGCTTGGCCGTTCGGCTTGGCAGCTGCAGGCTGGATCGGGGTTAGCATCGTCGCGGCGACCAGCAATCCTCCAAATAAATATCTCATGACGACGGTCTCCCATTCTTGTCCCATTGCTGGGAAGCCAGCCGGGATGATGAAATGAGTGATACCCCCGACCAGATGAGTTGGGCCTGAACCGTAATGTTGTCTTTCGTTCAGGTTTAGGCTGCGCGCTATTTCGGAGTCAGGGCCGGAACAGATTTGGCGGCATCCGCAGGACGAATGCCGGGAGGTGGAGCGGCGGCGATACGCTCTTCGCCGCGCAACACTTGCCCGGCCAGCTTGATCGCGGCCTTGATACGCGGATAGGTGCCGCAGCGACAGATATTGGTCATCGCCGCGTCAATTTCGGCACTGTTGGGGTTGCTGTTGCCGCGTAGCAAAGTGGCCGCCGCCATAATCATACCCGACTGGCAAAATCCGCATTGTGGAACTTGCTCGGCCACCCATGCTTGTTGCACCGGATGGCTGCGGTCGCGCGATAGCCCTTCAATCGTCGTGACAAAACGGCCTTCACATTCGGCAATCGTCACCAGGCAACTTCGGATGGCTTCGCCGTCGATGTCGACCGTGCAGGCTCCGCACTCGCCCGTCCCGCAACCATATTTGGTGCCGGTGAGGTTTGACGCGTCGCGCAACGCCCATAGCAGGGGCGTTTCGGGATCCATTCGATATTCGATGGGCCGCTCGTTGACAGAGAATTTGGTCATGCAGGGTTTCTATGCAAAGCGGGCAGGGAACGCGGTCTGGCTCAGTCGCGCCAGCTGCTGTCGATCTTGTCGACCTTGCGCACCATCGCATCAAATTCGGCTTTGCCCGACTGGCCGGGGATTTGTGCCATATAAAGGTCGCGCTGATGAACCTTGATGACATCTTCGTCGATGAGGATCGGCTTGCCCATGCTCATCGTCGCGAGCTGGATTTCACAGGCGCGTTGCAGCGCCCAATATTTGATAAAGGCATCGCTCAGCGACTTGCCCATCACAACGGGGCCATGATTTTTGAGCATCAAGATGCGTTTGTCGCCAAGGCTTTTGACCAGCCGCTCGCCCTCTTCCTCGCGGACCGTAATCCCTTCAAAGTCATGATAGCCCAACTGGCCCATGAAGTTGCAGGCATAGAAATTGGTCGGTTGCAGCCCGCCCTCAAGCCCGCACACCGCCATCGTCGCGGTGGTGTGGGTGTGGATGATGGCGTGCGCGTCGGGCAAGACGCGGTGGAACAGGCTGTGCTGGACAAAACCTGCCTTGTTGACGTGCCAAGGATTATCCTCGTCGAGTTTATTGCCGTCGATGTCGATCTTGATCAGGCTGGATGCGGTCACTTCGCTGAAGTGCATGCCATAGGGGTTGATCAGGAAGGCGCCTTCCTGATCCTCCAGCTTGACCGTGATGTGGTTAAAGATCATCTCGTCCCAGCCCATCATGGCAAAGATGCGATAGCAGGCGGCAAGTTCCTGCCGCGCGGTCCATTCGGCTTCGCTATATTTGCTGTTCCGCTTTAACTGGGTAGCCATGGCACCATCTCTCCGATCTTGCGTCTTGATATACAACCTATGCCACAGGGGTCGGCAGCAACACAATCCCGGCTTGCAATTGTAGACGAATCCCTTTAGTGGCTGTCCATCGGGACGTCGCGAGTTCGCGGCGCTCTTTTTATTGCCCAGATATCGGCGATTTGTGGCCAACCGGATGAATCCGGCGGCTCTGGATCGTTTGACTGAAACGGAGACGACACGGCATATGCAAATTATCGTTCGCGACAATAATGTCGACCAGGCCCTTCGCGCGCTCAAGAAGAAGTTGCAGCGTGAGGGCGTGTATCGCGAAATGAAGCTGCGCCGTCACTACGAGAAGCCCAGCGAAAAGCGCGCGCGTGAGCACGCTGCTGCTGTCCGCCGCGCCCGCAAGATGGAGCGCAAGCGGATGGAGCGCGACGGCATTAAATAGCCGCTGTTTCCGTACGGAAATGCGAAAAGGGCGCTGCGAGCAATCGCGGCGCCTTTTTTCATGTCTGAAGCAAATGGGCAGGAGGTGTGACGCTGCGCTCGACAGAATAGCTCTGGACCGCCGCAAGTCGCACAGCCTATAGGCGGCCCATGCAACATCCCGGGCAACCGGGCAGGGAAGGATTTGCGATCATGAGTGTAACCACTGTTCCATTGCGTCCGGTCAACAAAAGCGGGCTTTGGGCAATCTGGATTGGCGTGCTGGTGCTGGTCGCCGCCGCGGTCTTTTTCGCTTTCTCGCAAACGCCCCGCATCGGCTTTACCGTGGTCAAGGAAGGCGCCGGAGCCAGCCCGACGATGGCCGATGTTGTGCTCGTGAAATATGAAGGCAAGCTCGACGACGGGACCGTATTCGACTCGAATGAACAGGCCCCCATGGCGGTGTCGCAGGTCGTTCCCGGTTTTTCAAAGGCACTGGTGCGGATGAAAAAGGGTGGCGAATATGACATCACCATCCCGCCGAAGCTGGGTTATGGTTCCAAGGCAAGCGGCCCGATTCCTGCCAACAGCACCTTGCACTTTTCTGTCACGCTGATCGATTTCCGTTCCGAAGCCGAAGTGCGGGCGATGCAGCAGATGATGCAGCAACAGCAGCAGATGCAACAGCCGGGCGCAGCGCCGGGCGGAATGCCGCCACAGTAAAGCGTGTTCAGGCGGCCGTCTCAGCCGCTCCTTTTCGTTCCGGGCCGGGCCGCGCGTTGCGTTCGGCCTCGCGCTCAAGGGCGACTTTGATCATCGCGACAATCGGATCGGCGAGCGCCAGTCCGAACAGGCCCAGCAAGGTGCCGAGCAGGATTTGCGCGCCAAGCACAAGAGCGGGGGCAAGGTCGACCGTCCGCTTTGCGACCATCGGTACGATCAGATAGCCATCGACCGTCTGAACCACGAAATAGACGCATAGGGCATAAAGCCCGGTATCGACGCCCGCCGAAAAGCCGACGAGGACGAGGAGTGCCCCTGATACGATCGCGCCGATATTGGGAATGAAAGCGAGCAAACCGGTGAGGAGGCCGAGCAGGGCCGCCATCGGCACGCCCCCGAGCGCCAGCAAAACCCAGGTGCCAACGCCTTCGACAACCATGCCGAGCAGGCGACCCGCCATCAGGCGGCGTAGCGTCCAGCCCATTTTTTCCATAGTACCGTAAAAATCATCTCGCGCGCTGACGGGCAGCATCCACGCAACGCCGCGTTCATAAAGGCGGGGTTCTATGGCAATGAAAATACCGAGGACGACGATCATCACCAGACTGGTGAGCCCGCCAACGACGGTGCCAACGGCGGCGGTAACGCGTCCGACCGTCCCGGCCAGATTTTCCGAGATGGATTGGGCGTCTAGTTTCAACTCGCCCATCCCGTGCGAGCCGGCCCAGACAGCAGCGCGATTAATCTGATCGATCAGGATTTGTTGCAAGTTCGCGGCCTGATTGGCGAGTTGCGACCCCGCGAACAAAAAGGTCCAGATCATGAAGGCGAGCAGCGAGGTGCAGACGATCCCCAGCCGCCAGCTGCGTCCAATGGGCAGCACGCGGCCCAACAACCGCGTCCCGCCGTCGAGCACTGAGGCAACAACGATGCCGGCGAAGATCAACAGGATCGGCTGAATCAGGACGATCGCTACGCCGATTAGCAAAGCAAGCCCCAGCCACACACTGGCCTTGAGCAATTCGGCACGGACGAGCTGGCTGCTGATCTCTGTTGGACCAGGGGCTTGGGGACTGTCCTTCATTTTGGGCATCCTCTTGTTCGCCATATTATTTGTTCACCGGCTGCGGCGTATGGGCAGGGCGCAGACTGGTTCCTGCGCGGCCCGAGCGCAAGGCGGTGAACCAGCTGATCGGATTATACCATTCGGCCGTGCCATCGGTGGAAAAGCTGATCATTTCGGCGCGGCCCGAAATCTCTTCAAAGGATACTGGACCACCCAGTCCGTTCAGTTCAGTCGGAACACGGCTGTCGGCACTGCCGTCGCGGTTATCACCCATCAGGAACACATGGTCGGCGGGAACCGTAATTGGTCCATAATTGTCATTGGGATAGCCGGGGCCAAGGTCGATCGTATCAAAGGTCGCGCCGCCGGGAAGCGTTTCGCGGACAATCGGGACATCTATTACAGGTTTGCCGCTGGCATCGGGATGCACCGAAGCGGTGAACAGGCTGGCCTTGTCGGGCAAATTGGCGTCGACGGGGATGGTCAGCATCGGCTGCGCTTCGCGTTTGATCGGCTGACCGTTGATGATGAGCGCACCAGCTTTGACTTCGATTGTATCGCCCGGAAGGCCGATAACACGCTTGATATAATCCTGCCGCGTGACCGGATGTTCGAGCACAACAATGTCACCGCGTTCGGGCAGCTTTCCCCACAATCGATCGGCAAATTTGGGCGCAAGGTGGAAACTTATCGAGGCATAAGACCAACCATAAGGATATTTACTGACCACCAGCCGATCCCCGTTGCGCAGCACCGGCATCATTGATTCAGACGGGATATAAAAAGGTTTGGCCACAAAGCTGTGGATGCCGAGGACGAGGAGCAGGATCACCGCGATATCGCGAAACAATTTACCCCAGCCGCCGTCGCCCTTTTGCTTGTCGCGGGCCATATATATTCAGTCCTTCAAGGCTTCGATGATGACAAAGGCCTGCGCCCAGGGATGGTCGTCGGTCAGGGTCAGATGGATATGCGGCTGATAGCCGGGAGGTGTCAGTTCGGCGAGCCGCTCCGCCGCTCCGCCAGTCAGCGCCAGTGTCGGCGCACCCGACGGCGCGTTAACGACGCCGATGTCCTTCATAAACACGCCGCGCTTGAACCCGGTGCCGACGGCTTTGGAAAACGCCTCTTTGGCGGCAAAGCGTTTGGCGTAAGTCCCCGCGCAGGTGAAGGGACGGCGCGCTGCTTTGGCGCGCTCCACCTCGGTAAAGACGCGATTTTCGAAACGCTCGCCAAAGCGGTCGAGCGATCCCTGGATACGTTCTATATTACACAGGTCAGAACCAAGGCCGATAATCATAAAGCGCCTCGTGCCTCGTCCATCAGCGTCCGCATCCGGCGAATCGCCTCTTCCAACCCGGTAAAGATCGCTTCGCCGACCAGATAATGGCCGATATTAAGTTCGGCGAGCTGGGGGATGGCGGCGACGGGGATGACATTGTCAAAGGTCAGGCCGTGGCCGGCGTGCGGCTCGATACCGTTTTTCCACGCCAGCGCGGCGGCGTCGGCGAGGCGGCGTAGCTCTGCGGCACGTTCTTCACCCGTGACATGGGCATAGCGGCCAGTGTGAAATTCGACGACTGGCGCCCTAAGCTGCATCGCCGCCTCTATCTGGCGCGCGTCGGGTTCGATGAACAGGCTGACGCGGATGCCTGCATCATTCAGGCGCGCGACGATGGGGGCGAGCTGGTTGTGCTTGCCCGCCGCGTCGAGCCCGCCCTCGGTGGTGCGCTCCTCGCGCTTTTCGGGAACGATGCACGCGGCGTGCGGCTGGTGGCGCAGTGCGATCGCCAGCATGTCATCGGTCGCCGCCATTTCTAGGTTTAGCGGCAAGTCGGTCGCGGCCTGAATTCGGGCCAGATCATCGTCGCGGATATGGCGGCGGTCCTCGCGCAGATGCGCGGTGATGCCGTCGCCGCCGACCGCCGCGACGATTTCGGCGGCGCGAACCGGATCGGGATGGTCGCCACCGCGCGCGTTACGGATAGTCGCGACATGGTCAATGTTGACGCCGAGCCGCAGGCGCGATGGCCCCGTCAAGCCGTGACACTCCGGCTGCCGGGCTTGATGGCGGGGGTTTTGGCGAGGGCAGGGGGCAGTTCGTCGGACGCATAGGTCGGGAAGCTGATTTCGACGAGCGGGTAAAAGGGAACGCCCAGATCGACACTGCCGCCCGAACGGTCGACCAGTGAAGCCTCGGCAATCACATCGCCGCCTTCGGCGTGCACGGCCGCGATGGCTTCGCGCGAAGAGAGGCCGGTGGTCACGACATCCTCGACCATCAAGATTTTGGCGCCCGGTGCGATGGCAAAGCCGCGGCGAAGTTCAAACGTGCCGGTGGGACGCTCGACGAACATCGCGGGTTTGCCCAGCGCGCGGCCCATTTCATGACCGATAATGACGCCGCCCATCGCTGGCGACATGACAATATCAATCGACTGGCGAAGGTCCCGCGGCAGCTTTGCGGCAAGTGTCGAAGCAAGCCGTCCAGCGCGTTCGCTGTCCATCAGGACGCGCGCGCATTGCAGATAATATTCGCTGTGCCGGCCCGACGAAAGCAGGAAATGCCCTTGCAGCAATGCGTCGGCAGCGCGGAATTCGGCTAATATCTCGTCTTCGGTCATAGGGGAGTTGCACTTTTGTTTTGGGCCAGCTTCCGCAATGTGAAGTGTCAGGCGGTGTTGAAATCGTCGAATTGAAAATAGTTTTAGAGATGCTTGAGGCAAGCGGCAAGCGGGTCTATAGCGCCCGCAACATTCCACCCTTGCTCGGTGAATCTGGGGACTTACCGGAACAGTGGCAAGGGCGGAGTGAAACAAAATTGAAGATCAGGCAACGGGCGGCACTATCCATATGAACAGCTTGAAAACCCTTGTAATTGCGGCGGTTTTGTCGCTCGGCGTCGTTGGCGCCGGTCATGCGCAGGACGCGGCACCAGTCGCGGCAACGGCCCCCGAGGCCATGCCCTCGGCGACTCCGGCAGCACCAGCCACTGATTCCGCGTCAACCGACGCGGTGCCAGCGGGCGATGCGACTTATGTCCCGATGAAGCCCACCGCGGGCATCGGTCAGCCGACGGCTGGCGGCTATGATTTCCAGCCGCAGGTGACGCCGCTTGGCGAGCAGGCCGAATGGTTCAACCACAAAATGCTGCTCCCGATCATTACGGTCATCTCGCTGTTTGTGCTGGGACTTTTGTTCTGGGTGGTGTTCCGCTATCGCGCATCGGCCAACCCGGTGCCGTCGAAAACGACGCATAATACCTTTATTGAAATCATCTGGACGGCCATTCCGGTGCTGATTCTGGCGGTTATTTCCGTTCCGTCGATCCGGTTGCTGGCAGCTCAATATGCGCCGCCGTCGAAAGATGCACTGACGATCAAGGTCACGGGTTACCAATGGTATTGGGGTTATGCCTATCCTGACCAAGGCATCGACGAATATGTGTCCAACATGCTGGACGACAAGGCTGCTGCAGCCGCTGGTGAGCCGCGTCATCTGGGCGTGGATAACCGCATGGTTGTTCCCGTCGGACGGCAGGTAAAGCTTTTGATTACCGGATCGGACGTTATTCACAGCTTTGCGGTTCCGGCCCTGTGGACCAAGATGGACGCGGTTCCCGGTCGCTCGAATGAAACGACTTTCACGGTGGACAAGCCCGGCGTCTATTACGGACAATGTTCTGAGCTTTGCGGTGTTGGCCACGGTTTCATGCCGATCGCGGTCGAGGCTCTACCCGAAGACAAGTGGGAAGCCTGGGTCCGCTTCAAGGGCGGCAACCCTGCCGGCGTTGCCGACAGCAAGCCAGAGGCCGCGGATGCCATTTCGGCTCCCATTCCGGCTGAAAAAACGACAACTGAAACGCCCGCAGCTGCTCCGGCCGCTGCACCGGCGGCTAGCAACTGAGGGTTTTTGATCGATGACTGACATCGCTTCCACCGCTTCTGGCCATGATCATGCGCATGATGACCATGGTGACACGCCGGGCTTTTTCGTCCGTTGGTTCATGTCGACGAACCACAAGGACATCGGCACCCTCTATCTGATCTTCGCGATCTGTGCAGGCATCATCGGCGGAGGTATTTCCGGCCTGATGCGGCTTGAGCTGGCCGAACCCGGTATTCAATATCTGACCGGTTGGGCGCAGATTCTCGACCCTTCCGCCGGGGTGACCCAAGGCCACCATCTGTGGAACGTGCTGATTACCGCGCACGGACTGATCATGATCTTTTTTATGGTGATGCCGGCGATGATCGGCGGTTTTGGTAACTGGTTTGTGCCGTTGATGATCGGCGCGCCCGACATGGCGTTTCCGCGCATGAACAATGTCAGTTTCTGGCTGGTCGTTGTGGCGTTTATCATGTTGATCGGTTCGGCCTTTGTCCCCGGTGGCAGTGGCCTAGGGGCCGGCACAGGGTGGACAATTTATGCGCCACTTTCGACCAGCGGCTCTCCGGGGCCGGCGGTCGATATGGCCATTTTCTCTATGCACCTTGCCGGTGCGTCGTCGATTTTGGGCGCGATCAACTTTATCACCACCATCTTTAACATGCGCGCACCGGGCATGACGCTGCACAAGATGCCGCTGTTTGTCTGGTCGATCCTGGTTACGGCATTCTTGCTGCTCTTGGCTCTGCCGGTGCTGGCTGCAGCGATTACGATGCTGCTGACCGACCGCAACTTTGGCACGACCTTCTATGACGCGGCAGGCGGCGGCGATCCGGTGCTCTACCAGCATCTGTTCTGGTTCTTTGGCCATCCCGAAGTCTACATCATGATCCTGCCGGGCTTTGGCATGGTCAGCCAGGTCATCTCGACCTTCAGCAAAAAGCCGGTGTTCGGCTATCTGGGCATGGCCTATGCCATGGTCGCGATTGGCGTTGTTGGCTTCATCGTGTGGGCGCACCACATGTTCACGGTCGGCATGAACGTAAACCTGAAAATGTATTTCACCGCCGCGACGATGGTGATCGCCGTTCCCACGGGGATTAAGATTTTCAGCTGGATTGCCACCATGTGGGGTGGTTCGATCAGCTTCAAGACGCCTATGCTGTGGGCGATCGGGTTCATCTTCATGTTCACGGTCGGCGGGGTTACGGGTGTTGTGCTGGCCAATGGCGGCATCGACACTATCTACCACGACACCTATTATGTTGTGGCCCACTTCCACTATGTGTTGTCGCTCGGCGCGGTCTTCTCGCTGTTCGCCGGTTTCTATTACTGGTTCCCGAAAATGTCGGGCCGGATGTACAATGAGGTGCTGGGGCAGATCCATTTCTGGCTGTTCTTCATCGGCGTGAACGTCCTGTTCTTCCCGATGCACTTCTTGGGTAACAACGGTATGCCGCGTCGTATTCCTGATTATCCGGAAGCCTTTACCTATTGGAACCATATCGCATCGACCTATGGTTATACGATCATGGGAGTTGGCACTTTGTTCTTCTTTGCCAACATTTTGTGGTCGTTGTTTGCGGGCAAGAAAGCCGCTGACAATCCTTGGGGCGAAGGCGCAACGACGCTGGAATGGACACTGTCCAGCCCGCCGCCGTATCACCAGTTCAACGAACTGCCCCATATTGCCTGATTGCATTCCTCCCCTGTCGTTGAACGATGGGGGAGCATTGCCCTACGGGCGGGAGTTATCATGGCTAGCAGCCTGACCCATGGCAAATTGGCGTTACCCGCCGACTGGCGCGACCTGTTCGCGCTGACCAAGCCGCGCGTCATGTCGCTGGTCGTGTTCACCGCGCTATGCGGTTTGCTCGCTGCACCGGGGCATGTTCATCCGGTGCTGGGCTTTTCGTCGATATTGGCGATTGCGCTGGGGGCAGGGGCCTCGGGTGCGCTCAACCAATGGTATGAGGCTGGGCTGGATTCCAAGATGAAGCGGACGGCGGGGCGCCCGCTGCCTGCTGGTCGACTCGATCCGCAGACCGCCTTGCAGTTTGGCATCGGGCTTGCCGCCTTTTCGGTTTTCCTGATGCTGTTCGCCGCCAATTGGCAGGCGGCTTTGCTGCTGACCGCGTCGATCTTGTTTTATGTGTTCATCTACACTATCTGGCTCAAGCCGCGGACACCACAGAATATCGTCATCGGCGGTGCTGCAGGCGCTTTTCCGCCGCTGATCGGATGGGTGGCCGTGACCGGAACCTTGGCGCCTCTGCCTTTGATGCTGTTCCTGCTGATATTCCTGTGGACGCCGCCGCATTTCTGGGCGCTCGCCTTGTTTATGAAGTCGGATTATGCGGCCGCGGGCATCCCCATGATGCCGGTGGTTGCGGGCGAAAAATCGACGCGTCGGCAGATATTTTTCTATGCGTTGATCATGGCGGTCGCCGCGATTGCGCCGTGGCCGCTGGAAATGACCGGCGCGATTTATGGCGTGACGGCAACGGTCATGTCGCTGCTATTTGTGATCCTCTCGACACAGGTTGGTACGCGCGCCAGCGGCAAAGATGATGCGATGCGTCCCGAAAAGCGGCTGTTCGCTTTCTCGATCGCTTATCTGTTTTTACTGTTCGGCGCGGTCGTTGTCGATCATTGGTGCCTGATATGAACGAGCCCTTTGACGAAGAGGAATATCGTCGCCGCCAGCGTAGCCGCGCCAATATGATGGGGCTGATGCTCGTCGGACTGTGCTTCTTGTTCTTTTTCATCACGCTCGCGCGGATGGTGCTTCCGTCATGACGCCCAATGTGAAAACCGCCTCCTCCATGGGACTCGTCGCGGCAGCTATGGTTGGCCTCGGCTTTGCGTCGGTACCGCTCTATAATATGTTTTGCCGCGTCACTGGCTTTAACGGCACCACGCAACGCTATGATCCTGTCGCTGCTGCCGCCGACCCGGTTGTCCTCGACGATTCGGTTTCGATTCGCTTTGACGCCAATGTGTCGCCGAACATGCCGTGGAAATTTCGCCCCGAACATCCGCGCGATACGGTGAGTATCGGCGCGCGCGATATGGCGATTTTCATTGCCCAAAATGATTCGCCCCACGATGTGACCGGCACCGCGACTTTCAATGTCACGCCGACCCAGGCGGGAAAATATTTCACCAAGATCCAATGTTTCTGCTTCACGCAGCAAACATTGAAGGCTGGCGAGCGGATTCGCATGCCCGTGTTGTTCTTTGTCGATCCCAAGATCAAGGATGACCCGGACACGCGAGACATTCAGGAAATCACGCTCAGCTATACCTTCTACCCGGTGGACGAGTCGAAAAAGGCGAGCTAAGGCCGCGAACAAGAATCTGACCGACGGGTGCGATGATGGGGAATCATCGGGCCGGGTTATCAAAACGGGAAACACGCCATGTCCGGTGCAAAACATCATGACTACCACCTAGTTAATCCCAGCGTCTGGCCACTGATTGGCTCCTTCGCTGCGCTGACGATGTTCTTCGGCGGCGTCATGGAAATGCATACCGATTATTTCGGGAACGCCGGAATATGGGTGCTCGGGCTGGGTGTTGCTGGTGTTATCGGTACCTTCTTCAGCTGGTGGGCTGACGTCATCAACGAAGCGCATAGCGGTGATCATACGCCGGTCGTGCAGCTCCACCTGCGCTATGGGATGATCCTGTTTATTGCGTCGGAAGTGATGTTCTTTGTCGGCTGGTTCTGGGCATGGTTCGATTACTCGCTGTTTCCTGTGCCGGTTGAATATGCAGAAGGCGCCGTGACCAGCCTGTTTGGCCAGACGGGGGCATCGGCGCTGTTGCAATGGCCACCCAAAGGCATCGAAGTCATCGACGGCTTTTCGCTCCCCTTGCTCAACACGATGATTTTGCTCTGTTCGGGCACCACCGTGACCTGGGCGCATCATTCGCTGATCCACGGCGACCGCGAGGGACTGAAAAAGGGGCTGTGGCTGACGATCATCCTCGGCATGGTCTTCACCTCGATCCAAGCCTTTGAATATGCCCATGCGCCATTTGATTTTGGCGGCATCAATTACAGTTCGGCCTTCTTCATGGCGACGGGTTTCCACGGATTTCACGTGCTGGTCGGAACCGTCTTCCTGATCGTCTGTCTGGTCCGCACCTATAAAGGCCATTTTACACCGACACAGCATTTCGGTTTTGAAGCGGCGGCCTGGTATTGGCACTTTGTCGATGTCGTGTGGCTGTTCCTGTTCATCATCGTTTATATCTGGGGTGGCTGGGGCGCGCCGGTTCACGGCGGTTGACGCTGAGCCAAGAACCCGACCAAAAAGGGGGGCAGCCGCCAATCGGGCGTGCTGCCCTTTTTGGTCTGTGCCCCGAATGCGGTGCGCCGGGACTGTTTGACGGACCGATCAGCTTTGCCACGCGCTGCCGCACCTGCGGGCTGGATTTCAGCCGCTATAATGTCGGTGACGGCCCCGCCGCCTTTTTGACCCTGATTATCGGCGCGCTGATCGTTGTATCGGCGCTGGTCGTTGATGCGATGTTCAGGCCGCCGCTGTGGCTCCACATTATATTGTGGGTGCCCTTGACCGCTGGAACGGTGATCTTTGGCTTGCGTCTCGCAAAGGCTGCGTTGATTGCGGCCGAGCACCAACGGCAGGCAGCCGAAGGACGACAGATCGAAAAAGACGATGACTGACACACCAAAACCACTCCGCCGCATTCCGATAGTTTCGACACTGATTGTCGTGCTGGCCGCGGCGATCATGGTTGCGCTGGGTGTGTGGCAGTTGCAGCGCAAAGGTGAGAAGGAAGCGCTGATTGCGCTGCTCGACGCCAATGCCGCCAACCCCGCGCTGGTCACATTTCCCGAATTGCCGCCTGTGCCCGACGCCATGCTGTTTCGCAAAAGCAGCGTCGTCTGTCTGGAGCCGGTGCGCTGGGATTCGCGGGGCGGGGCGGATCGCGACGGAAAGGTCGGTTATCGTCTGGTTGCCGACTGCCGCACCGGCGCCGAAGGACCGGGCGTCTTGGTCGATATGGGAGTCAGTGATGGCTATGCGCCGCCCGTCTGGTCAGGCGGCAAGGTGACGGGGATGATCGTTCCCGGCCCGAATCAGCCCAGTATCATTGCGCGGCTGACCGGACGCGCGGTGCCAGCGCGCGCGATGTTGCTGTCCGATGAGCCCGCGCCGGGGCTGCGCGCCAGTGCCGCACCGACGCCGGAGGATATTCCGAACAATCATCTGGCCTATGCCGTGCAATGGTTCTTGTTCGCGGGCATCGCGCTGGTCATTTACGCGCTAGCGATCCGCCGCCGCTTGCAGGGCTGACCGCGTGCCGCTAGGCGCATCCCCATTATGAAATATGTCAGCACGCGCGGCACGGCGCCGACCCTCGACTTTCGTTCAGCGACCCTCGCCGGTCTTGCGTCCGACGGGGGGCTGTATGTGCCCGCCGAATGGCCGCGCCTTTCCCAAGATGATATTCGCGGGCTGGCGGGGCTGGACTATGTCGAAACCGCGGTGCGCATCATGGCGCCCTTTGTCGAAGGCAGCCTGACCCGCGATGAACTGCGCGGGCTCTGCAAGGCGGCGTATGGCAATTTCGCACATGATGCGGTGACGCCGCTGGTACAGCTTGATCATCGCCATTGGCTGCTCGAGCTGTTTCACGGGCCGACGCTGGCGTTCAAGGATGTGGCGTTGCAGCTGCTCGGGCAATTGTTCGAAAAATTTCTGGCGGGTGGTGGCACGGAATTGACCATTGTTGGCGCGACGTCGGGTGATACCGGCTCGGCGGCGATTGAGGCGGTGGCGGGGCGCGACCATATCCGCATCTTCATGCTTCATCCCGAAGGTCGGGTCAGCGATGTCCAGCGCCGTCAGATGACGACCATATTGGCGCCCAATGTGCATAATATCGCGATCGACGGCAGCTTTGACGACGCACAGGCGATGGTGAAGCGGTTGTTCGGCGACAGCGAAGCACGTGACGCGCTGACCCTGTCGGCGGTGAACAGCATCAACTGGGCGCGATTAATGGCGCAGGTCGTCTATTATTTCTATGCCGCCGTCCGCCTCGGCGGACCCGACAGGCCAATCGCGTTCAGCGTGCCGACGGGCAATTTCGGCGATGTGTTTGCGGGTTATGTCGCGGCTCAAATGGGACTGCCGATTGCGCGGCTGGTGGTCGCCACCAACGTCAACGACATCCTGCACCGCGCGCTGACCAGCGGCGATTATAGCGCGGGAACGGTGACCCCAACCGCGACGCCGAGCATGGATATTCAGGTCAGCAGCAATTTCGAGCGGCTGTTGTTCGACATGTCGGGCCGCGACGGCGCGGCGATTACCGGCATGATGGACGATTTTGACCGTCAGCGCGCGATGACGATTCCCGCCGACATGTTGGCCAGTACGCAGGATCTGTTCAGCAGTGCGCGCATCGATGCCGATGGCATGACGCTGGCGCTGCGTTGGGCGCAGGAACATGCGGGGCATTTTATCGATCCTCACAGCGCCATCGGGCTGGCTGCGGCGCGCGAACTGGATATGGATGCTGACATTCCCGTCGTCACCCTTGCCACCGCGCATCCCGCCAAATTTCGCGATGCGGTCGAGCGCGCCACCGGTGTGCGCCCGCCCTTGCCGACACGGCTGGGCAATTTGTTCGAGCGCGAGGAACGGTTCGAGCATCTGCCCGGTGATTATGACACGGTAAAAGCGCATATATTGGCGACGTCGCGCCGTGGCTGAACTGCTTCCGCTGCAAACGCTGGTTGGTGAACCATGGGCGGACTATGGGCTGGTCGACAGCGGTGGCGGGCGCAAATTGGAGCGTTACGGCGACTATCGTTTCATTCGCCCGGAACCACAGGCGATGTGGGAGCCTGCTTTGTCGGCCGCCGACTGGGACAAGGCCGATGGCGAGTTCATGCCGGCATCGGACGAGGATGGCGGGGGGCGTTGGTATTATAATCGCCCCGTTCCCGCCGAAGGCTGGCCACTGGCTTGGCGCGAGACGCAATTTACCGCGCAATGCACCCCCTTTCGCCACTTGGGATTTTTTCCCGACATGGCGCCGGTGTGGGACTGGCTGCGCGAGCGGGTGGCGGACAAGCCTGATCCCGCTTTTTTGAACCTTTTTGGCTATACCGGCGTCGGCAGTCAGGCCTTGGCCTCGGTTGGCGCGTCGGTGACGCATGTCGATGCGTCGAAGAAATCGGTGACGCAGGCGCGCGACAATGCGGCGCTGGCGGGACTGGCAGATCGTCCGATCCGGTGGATCACCGATGATGCGAGCAAATTCACCGCGCGCGAGGTCCGGCGCGAGAAACGCTATGACGCCATCTTGCTCGATCCGCCGAAATTCGGGCGCGGCCCGACGGGCGAACGCTGGCAGTTGGAGGAGGGGCTGGCCCCTCTGCTTGCCGATTGCCGTCGCTTGCTCGATGCGGACAGCCGCGCGCTTTTTCTGACCGTCTATGCGGTGCGCATGTCGGCGCTGGCGATTGGCGAATTGCTCAACCAGTTGTTTGCCGATCTGCCCGGCACGGTGGAATGCGGCGAGCTGGCGGTGCGCGAAGAAGCACGCGGGCTGTTGCTGCCGACCGCTATCTTTGCTCGCTGGAGCCGTTGAGGCGATTGCACCGACCCAGATCGGACTTGTCCTGCGACAGGGCAGGCCGTAGCTTTTGTCGATGATTGCCAAAGATTTTCTAGCTTTCGCCGCCTCGCATTCTGCCTACATGAAGGCTATGCCATGGCCTGCGGCGTCCGCAGGCTGGCAAGATTGCGAGAAGTTTTCATGTCCCTGACTCATTTGCAGCGCCTCGAGGCGGAGAGCATCCACATCATGCGAGAGGTGGTCGCCGAGGCGGGCAAGCCGGTGATGCTGTATAGCGTGGGCAAAGATTCGGCGGTGATGCTGCATCTGGCCAAAAAAGCCTTCTACCCTTCGCCGCCGCCCTTTCCCTTGCTACACGTCGACACGACCTGGAAATTCAAGGCAATGTACGAACTGCGCGAAAAGGCGGCGCGCGATGCGGGCATGGAGTTGCTCGTCCATCAAAATCCCGAAGCGTTGGAAAAGGGCATCAACCCCTTTGATCATGGCGCGCTGCACACCGACATGTGGAAGACCGAAGGGTTGAAGCAGGCGCTCAACCTGCATGGTTTTGATGTCGCGTTTGGCGGAGCGCGGCGTGACGAGGAAAAAAGTCGCGCGAAAGAGCGCATCTTTTCTTTTCGTACCGCCAGCCATGGATGGGACCCCAAGAGCCAGCGGCCCGAACTGTGGAAGCTCTATAATGCCCGCAAGGCGAAGGGCGAGAGCATCCGCGTTTTTCCGCTGTCGAACTGGACCGAGCTCGACATTTGGCAATATATCCATTTGGAAAATATCGAAATTGTCCCGCTTTATTATGCAGCCAAGCGCCCGACGGTGGAGCGCGACGGCCTGTTGCTGATGGTCGATGACGACCGGTTCCGGCTGGAGACCGACGAGGTGCCCGAAATGCGCTCGATCCGGTTTCGGACACTGGGCTGTTATCCGCTGACCGGCGCGGTCGAAAGCGAGGCGGCGACGCTGCCCGAGATTATTCAGGAGATGCTGCTGACCACCACGTCGGAACGGCAGGGGCGGGCCATCGACCATGATCAGGCCGCCAGCATGGAGAAAAAGAAGCAGGAGGGCTACTTCTGATGAGCGGCACCGACATTTATCAAACCGATGCGCTCATCGCCGAAGACATCGACGCCTATCTGGACGCGCACCAGCATAAGACGATGCTGCGTTTCATCACCTGCGGATCGGTCGATGACGGCAAATCGACGCTGATCGGACGGCTGCTTTATGATAGCAAGATGATCTTTGAGGATCAGCTGACCGCGCTGGAGGCCGATTCAAAATCGGTGGGCACACAGGGGCAGGAGATTGATTTTGCCCTGCTCGTCGATGGGCTTGCCGCCGAACGCGAACAGGGGATTACGATCGACGTCGCCTATCGCTTTTTCGCGACCGAGAAACGCAAATTCATCGTCGCCGATACGCCGGGGCACGAACAATATACGCGCAACATGGTCACCGGCGCGTCGACCGCCGATCTGGCGGTGATATTGGTCGATGCGCGCAAGGGCGTTCTGACCCAGACGCGCCGCCACAGCTATCTCGCCCATTTGCTGGGCATTAAAAACCTGGTGTTGGCGGTCAACAAGATGGACCTTGTCGACTATAGTCAGCAGGTTTTTGACGACATTGTTGCCGACTATGCCGGTTTTGCCAAAAGCATCGGGATTGACGCCTTTGTCGCGATGCCGATTTCGGGCTTCAAGGGTGATAATATCACTGCACCGTCGGCGAATACACCCTGGTATGACGGTCCGCCGCTGGTCGAGCATCTGGAATCGGTTGAGCTTCGCGTTGATGAGCGTGCCGAGGGGCTGTTTCGCCTTCCGGTGCAATGGGTCAACCGCCCCAACCTCGATTTTCGGGGTTTTTCAGGCCAGATTGCCAGCGGCAAGGTGCGCGTTGGCGATGCGGTGCGGGTGCTGCCGTCGGGGCGCATGTCGACCGTCAGCCGCATCGTTACCATGCCGGGCGAAACGGCCAGTGGTGACCTTGACGAGGCGGTTGCCGGCCAGTCGATCACTTTGTGCCTCGCTGACGAGATCGACTGCTCGCGCGGCGATGTCATCTGCACCAGCGACGCACCGGCCGAAATCGCCGACCAGTTTGAAGCGACGATCGTGTGGATGGCCGATCAGGACATGCTGGCCGGGCGCGGTTACTGGTTGAAATTGGGCGCCCATACTGTGAGTGTGACGCTGCAGGCACCCAAATACCGCGTCGATGTCAACACGATGGATCAGCTTGCGGCCAAAACGCTGGAACTCAACGATATCGGCGTCTGCACACTGGCGACCGACAAGCGGATCATCTTTGAACCCTATGACACCAACCATGATCTGGGCGGCTTTATCCTGATCGACAAGCTGACCAACGCGACGGTTGCGGGGGGGATGTTGCATTTTGCCCTTCGTCGCAGTCAGAATGTCCATTGGCAGGACACCGATGTGGACCGCGATGCCCATGCGAAGCTGAAGAATCAGAAGCCGTTGCTGCTGTGGTTCACGGGCCTGTCGGGATCGGGCAAATCGACGATCGCCAATGAGGTCGAGAAGCGTTTGCATGTCATGAACCGCCACACCTTTCTGCTCGATGGCGACAATGTGCGGCACGGGCTGAACAAGGATTTGGGCTTTACCGATGCCGATCGGGTGGAGAATATCCGCCGCATCGGCGAGGTTGCCAAGTTGATGACCGACGCGGGGTTGATTGTGCTCACCGCCTTCATCTCGCCCTTCCGCGCCGAACGGAAAATGGTGCGCGATATGTTGCCCGACGGCGAATTTGTCGAAATCTTTGTCGACACGCCGCTGGAGGTTGCCGAGGCACGCGACGTCAAGGGCCTGTATAAAAAGGCACGCGCCGGACAATTGGCCAATTTCACCGGAATCGACAGCCCCTATGAGGTTCCGCAAGCTCCCGAAATCCGCGTCAACACGACCGAGATGACCCCGCAAGAGGCGGCGCGTCATATCGTCGACTGGATCTATAAATGGAACGATTGAGGGATGCCGAGCTGGCGGCACAACTGGCCGAAGTGGCCGGGCGGTTGCTACTGGATGTGCGCGGGTCGGGTCTGATCGACGGCAAGGCATTGGGCAAGGCTGGCGATCAGGTCGCGAACCAGTTTTTGATCCATGCGCTGCGCCAGTGTCGGCCCGACGACGGCCTGTTGTCTGAAGAAAGCAAGGATACCGAGGAACGGCTGGAGAAAAGCCGTGTTTGGATTATCGACCCTGTCGACGGGACGCGCGAATATGGCGAAGCGCGCGCCGACTGGGCTGTGCATGTTGGCCTCGCGGTCGATGGTGTGGCCAAGGTGGGCGCGGTGGCCCTGCCGGGGCAGGGGGTCGTGCTGCGATCAGACGCGCCGCCAGTCGTGCCGCCACCGCCCGCCAAATTGCGGATGCTGGTCAGCCGCACCCGACCGGCCAGCGAAGCCGTAGCCGTTGCTGAATCGCTTAACGCCGACCTGATCCCCATGGGCAGTGCTGGCGCCAAGGCAATGGCGGTGGTGACTGGCGAAGCGGACATTTACCTGCACAGCGGCGGGCAGTATGAGTGGGACAATTGCGCGCCGGTGGCGATTGCCGCTGCGGCTGGCCTGCATTGTTCGCGCATCGACGGCAGCCCGCTGCGCTATAATCAGGCGGATGTCTATCTGCCTGATCTGCTGATCTGCCGCGCCAGCCTTGCCGAACAGGTGTTGGCACTCGTCGCCGAAATGGCGGGCTGAAATCGGTCAGGTCGGTCGCGCTGATAGCTAAAACCAACGACAATCAGGAACCGAACCGCGGTTTGCCGCATTGTTTAGAGCATAGCCACCAGATGCAACCCGCAGCGGTTGCACTTTGCGAAGGGAGCTCAAACAATGAATTTCGGCACCAAGATGGGCGAACCGAGTTACGCGCTCTTCACTGCGATGATTGCGACCTCGACAATCGTCATGTTCGGCCTGATGTATCTCAACAGCTATGCGCTCGACCATGTTTTTTACAGCCAGACGCGGACGTGGATGGCGATTTATATGGGCGCGACCATGGCGATCATCATGCTGGGTTTCATGTGGTCTATGTATAAGGACCGCCGGAAAAATCTGGTGATCATAGGTGCCAGCATATTGGTTTTTGCGGTTTCGTTATGGCTGGTCCGCAGTCAGGAAACCGTGGACGATATATCCTATATGAAGGCGATGATTCCGCACCATTCGATTGCGATTATGACCAGTGAACGCGCCAAAATCCGCGACCCGCGCGTCCGCAAACTGGCCGACGGGATTATCGAGGCGCAGGTGCGCGAAATTGGCGAGATGAAGGCGTTGATTGCCGATCTTGAGCAGCATCCGACGCCTGACGCTGCGCCGCTACTTCCCGACTATCGGGAAAAGTGAGACGCAGGCGCGCCGCTTCAGAACCAGAAACGGATTCCGGCGACGAAATTGATAACATCGGGGTCTTCGCCGATCAGCCGCGCATAACGCGCCGTGTCTCCCGACTTTTTGGACCATTCGACGCCGATATAGGGCGCGAATTCCTTTTGAAATTCGTAGCGCAGGCGTGCGCCGATCTCGAACGCGGACAGGCCTGAACCGACTCCAATTGACGGCATATTCTGTGCGGCCAGATTAAATTCGGCGCGCGGCTGGAAGATCAGTTTCTGGGTGATGCGTTCGTCATAGCTACCCTCGATCCGAGCGCGGACATCGCCCTTGTCGGACAGGAACAACTGGCTGGTCAGGTGGAACCAATAAGGGGCGACGCCCTCTACTCCGACGACGGCATAGGTCCGCGACGGGTTGGGCGCGATGTCATGGCGGACGCCGACATGGGCGTTCCAGAAGGGCGAAATGGCGCGCGAATAGAGCGCCTGTAGTTCGACATCCTCTATTGTCTCGCCAAAAACGCCTTCGCCTTCGCCTTTGATTTGCAGCCGGTTGATGTCGCCGCCGAACCAGGCCTCGCCTTCCCAACGATAGCCGTCACGCCCTTTGCGGGCTTGATATTCGGCAAGGTCGATCAAAATCATGCTGCTTTGGATGGCTCCATTTTCCTTGCCCAGCGCCTTGCGTGCCTCGGCCATTGTGGCGGGATCAAACACCGCATCGGCAGCGTGATCGGTTGGCGGGGCCGGAGCGGGCGCATTTCCGATTTCGCTGTCCGTTGTGGGCATGTCCGCCATATCGGACATGGCCGACATATCATGTCCGCTATGATCGACTGGCGCAGGCGCTTCGACGGTTGGCGTCATGTCATGGCCGGCATGGGGGTCGGCCTTGTCTTCGTCGTCGGGTGCGGGCTTGTCCGGCATATTCATGCCCGGCATCGTCGTTTGTGCCAACAGCGGGGCGGGCAGGGCGAAAAGGGCCATGGCGGCGGGCGCGAGCAACTTGTTCATGCCTCGGCTCCTTCTTTGCGGACCGTGACAACGCGAAACATTCCCGAGTGCATGTGCAGCAGCATGTGACAATGGAAAGCCCAGTCTCCGGGGCCATCGGCGGTGAGGTCGAACGTCACCTTGCTGCCGGGCAGCACATTGACGGTATGTTTCATCGGATGATGGCCGGGATTGCCCGTTACCACTTCAAAGAAATGGCCGTGCAGATGGATCGGATGCGGCATCATCGTGTCGTTGATCAGGTTGACGCGCACGCGCTCCATAAAGCGGAAGGGGATGGGATCGGCGTGGTCGCTGAATTTCACCCCGTCAAAGGACCACATATAGCGTTCCATATTGGCGGTCAGATGGATGTCGAGCTCGCGCGACGGCGTGCGCGGATCGGGGTTGGGGTCGAGCGATTTTAGGTCGTGATAGGTGAGGACGCGGTGGTCGACGGTATCTAGTCCCGTCGGACGTTCACCCGTCCGGTCCATCGGCATCGGTGACAGGGTGGCGACGCCGGGGCCTAGCGGGATTTGCGGAGCCACGCTGGGGTCGCGCATTTTCATGGCGCCATGGTCCATCGCGGCGCCTCCGCCAGACATGTCGTGGCCCATGGCCGCATGGTCCATCGCCCCCATCCCCATGTCTTTCATGGTGAGGAGGGGGCGTTCGCGCAGCGCCGGGATCGCGGCCACCATGCCCATGCGCGGGGCCAGCGTTGCGCGCACCTGACCCGACCGGTCGATGGCTTCGGCGATAAAGCCATAGGCGCGGTCGTCCTTGGGCTCGACAATGACATCATAGGTTTCGGCGATGCCGATCTGGAATTCATCGGTGTCGACCGGCTGAACATTCTGGCCATCGGCCTGAACCACGGTCATCGGCAGGTCGGGCAACCGGACATTGAAATTGGTCATGGCCGAGGCGTTGATGATGCGCAGCCGCACCCGCTCTCCGGGCGCGAACAACGCGGTCCAGTTGGCCAGACTGTCCTGACCATTGATCAGATAATGATAGGTCGCGCCGGTGACGTCCGAAATGTCGGTGGGGTCCATTAGCATTTTGGCCCATTTGCGGCGTTCGGCGGCCGATTGGTCCTTGCCCGCCATCAGGCCGGCCAGCGTCTGTTTCTGCCTATTGAAATAACCGCCTTCGGCCTTCAGTTTTTTGAGCAGCGTGTGCGGGTGCAAAAAGCTCCAGTCAGACAGGACGATGACATGTTCACGGTCATAGGCGACCGGATCGGGACCGGCGGGGTCAATGACAATCGCGCCATAGACGCCGACCGCTTCCTGCATACCCGAATGGCTATGGTACCAATAGGTGCCCGACTGGCGCACCGGAAATTCATAGTGAAATGTCTCGCCGGGCTTGATTCCTGGAAAGCTGATCCCGGGAACGCCGTCCATCTGAAACGGCAGCAACAGCCCGTGCCAATGGATGGAACTGTCCTCATCCAGCGTGTTGGTGACGGCGAGCCGGACATTCTGGCCTTCTCGCAAACGAATGAGCGGGCCGGGGATGGTGCCGTTGATGCCGATGGCATGGCCTTGCCGGCCATCGACGCCGAGCATGGTGTGGCCAATCGACAGGGCAATATCCTCGCCCGAGACGGTAGCCATGGGGCCGGCGAGTCCGGTTGAGCCGCTCTTTGCCCAAGCGGGTAGCGCGGCGGCCAGGGCGATGCCGCCGCCAGTGAGTCCGGCCGATCGGAGCAAGGTGCGGCGGTCGAGGGGGGGAGGGGCATCAAGGTCATTCTCGCAACAGAGGAGGGGCTTCATCGTCTGTTACGCAGCCCAATGACCAGCCCCTCAAATTGATGGGGCCAATAACTGTTTGAGTTTGGATCGCGCGCGATACAGCCTTGTTTCGACCGTTTTCTCGCTAACACCCAATATCTCTGCCGTCTCGCTTTGTCCAAGACCGCTTACCGTGCGGAGGAGCAGGGTTTCGCGCAGCCGCGTCGGCAGGTGGGTGATCGCGTTCGACACGCGCGCCAGATCAGCGCGGTCGGCGGTTTGGGTGTCGGGCAAGGCCGCGGGGTCGGCGACAGAAACGCCGTCGTCGAGCGGAGCGGCGCGGGTGAAGAAGGACCGGACCGCGCGCCGCCGCGCCCTGTCGCGACATTTGTTGAGCGCGATGCGGCGCAACCACGCGATAAAGGGGCGTTCGGGATCATAGCGGCCCAGCGCCGCAAAGGCGGAGATAAACACCTCTTGCGTCACATCGAGCGCCTCGGTCGGGTCGCCAATGGAGGCGCGCACCAACCGGAATATCGGATCGCGGTGGCGCGCCATCAGGTCGCGATAGGCCTGTTGTCGCCCCGCGAGTGCCAGCGCCGCCAGTTCTCCGTCGCTGCTATCCTCTAGTCCCGCAATCACTGCGGCTCGGCGGTCAGCGCCTTGACCACGGTCCGGTCGAACATCGCCGCCTGTTTGGGGGTCAGGACGGTTCGCATCGCAAACAGATGCTCCAGCGTTTCCTTTTGCATGTCGCCCATGACCGCGTGGGTGTGGTCGATCGCGGCGGTTACTTTCGGGCCATAGCCATGTTCGGCCTCAATCGCTTCGGCGAGGCGGGCGTTGGCCGCGCGCATTTCCAGATCCAGCGCCTTACGCCGGACCGCAAGTTGCCTTTCGATGACATCGATTTTGGCCTGCTGCGCAGTGCTGAGGTTCAACTGTTTGTGCAGGACCGCGTGAATTTCGCTTTCGCTGGGGCGGGCGGGTTCAACCAGATGACGTCCGGCAAGCACACCGCCAAGCGCTGCGCCAAAGGCGACGAGCGCCAGCACGAGCAACCAGACCGGCCTGCTCATGGGCGGATGTCCAGCAAGGTGGAGGGGGCGAGCGCGCTCGACGAGGTGAAGGGAGACATTTCCTGAGCAAATGCGGGTGCGGGGCCGGACAGGCTGCCGCCGATGATGCCGACGCCGAGCGCCAGCGTTGCGGCAATGCCCATGAGGCGCGGGGCCAAGGCCGTCTCGCGCTGACGCTTTGCAAGCCCCTCAAACACGGCGTCATCGATTGCGGTTAATTCGGCCGGAACTGGCGCGCTTCCCATTTTTGTCAGCAAATTGTCGAGGTCGGTCACGGCGCGATACTCCTTTGGTGTCAGCCAATATACGCGTTGGACGGGCAAAGCCCTCAACAAAAATATGGCGCCCGCCTTTTGAGGGGTGAGCGCACACTCTGCGTAATGCCCATTGAAACCCCTATGATCCGGAGACATTCATGCGACATATTGCCATTCTTCCCCTGGCCGCTGCGGCGATGATCCTGACGCCATCGCTGGCATCGGCGCATCCCCGACTTGTGGCCTCGACCCCTGCGGCCGACGCGACGGTTAAAAATGCCAAGCAAATTGATCTGATGTTCAATGAGGAATTGCTGGCAGCAAACACACGGATCGAACTTGTGATGACATCTATGCCCGGCATGGCCCATCATGCCGCGATGAAAATGCCGATTGCCGTGATGATGGGCAAGGACGGCAAGTCCGTAAAAGTCATGCCCAAAAAGGCGCTGGCCGCTGGCGGATATGAATTGCGCTGGTTGGCCACCGGGGACGACAAAGAGGTCAAGACCGGTAAGTTTGCTTTTCAGGTCAAATAGTTGCGGTGCGACAGCCGCTACTCCGGATGCAGTTTCCCCTGCTTGCATCCGGAGACCAATATGGATCTGCATTTGCTTTGGGGGCGTAAGGGGAGGGAGTTTCCACAATGATAAGCTCGAAATTTCGCGCAATGGCTTTTGGCGTTGTGCTTTTGCTGGGTTCGCTTGGCGGGGGCGCGCTTGCGCATGATGACCCGCGTGAAATGGGCGCAGGTCCGGGCATGGCGGCTGAGAGCCACCATGATGAGGATGCTGTGATGGCGAATGATCCGGCGATGCAGGAACTTGCCAAAGACGGCACGATGCCAATGATGGCCGATGGGTCGATGCCCGAAATGCCCACCTCCGATGCGATGGCGGATATGGGCCATGGCGACATGGATCACGACCATGACGCCGACAATAGCGACAAAACTTTCGGCCAGCGGCTGTTTATCTGGCTGGGTAAATTTCATGTCCTGATCGTTCATTTTCCCATCGCCCTGATCATCAGCGCGTTTGCGGTCGAGGTGTTTGGCCTCGCCGGACGCCCGCATTGGCGATCCGCCGCACGGATCATGCTGGGTCTGGGGGCTGCTGGCGCGGTCGTTGCCGCAATGCTTGGCTGGTTCGCCGGTGGATTTTATCTGACTGACCGCAATGTCATCCTGACCATTCACCGTTACCTTGGAACGACAATCGCCATTGTCGCGGTCCTTTTGGCCTGGGTCGGGATACGGCGTTATCATCCCGACAGAAGCCGTGAACGGCGCTTCGCGATCATGCTGGGGCTGCTGTCACTGGCGATCATGGTGCAAGGATTTCTGGGCGGCACTTTCATGCACGGCGGGCTGCATCATATGAACTTTTGACGCCCGGCACGTGTTGGTTGGTTGGAGCAGGAGCGCATTATGCGCCCCTTTCGTGCGATGACATTTCACGCTTGACCCTAACATGATGTAAGGCTTCATAAGCCGTGCGACACAGGAGAATGTTATGACCGAGTCGCAGCATCATGACCACAACCACTGCCAACATAAGGCCGAGGAATCCGGCAGTAAGGTGGTCGATCCCGTTTGCGGAATGAGTGTTGATCCGGCGACGACGGACCATAAGGCCGCGCATGACGGAAAAGACTTCTTCTTTTGCAGCGCAGGCTGCCAGACCAAGTTCAAAAACAATCCCGACCGCTATCTGAGCGATGCGCCGCATGATGCGGAGCCGGTGCCAGAGGGCGCGATCTGGACTTGCCCCATGCACCCCGAAATTCAGCAGGAGGGGCCGGGAAGTTGCCCGATCTGCGGCATGGCGCTTGAACCCATGACGCCGTCACTGGACGATGGTCCCAGCCCCGAATTTGCCGATATGAAGCGGCGCTTCCTTGTCGGGCTTGTGCTCGCCTTGCCGGTGGTCGTGCTCGAAATGGGCGGGCATATTTTCGGGCTGACACAGCTTATCGGGCAACAGACGTCGAACTGGGCGCAAATGCTGCTCGCGACGCCGGTTGTGCTGTGGTCGGGCTGGCCCTTTTTCGAGCGGGGCTGGGCCTCGATCAAGAGCCGCAATCTCAACATGTTCACGCTGATTGCCATCGGGACCGGCGTGGCGTGGATTTATAGTGTCGTTGCGACGCTCGCCCCTGAGATTTTCCCTGACGCCTTTCGTACCGTGCATGGCGCAGTGCCCGCCTATTTTGAGGCGGCATCGGTGATTATCGTGCTGGTGCTTGTGGGCCAATTGCTCGAATTGCGGGCGCGCGAAACGACGAGTGGATCGCTGCGCGCGCTGCTCGACCTGTCGCCCAAAATGGCGCGCCGCGTTCTGGCCGACGGCAGCGACGAGGAGGTGGCGCTGGAAGAGGTCGCGTTGGGCGATCGCCTGCGTGTTCGTCCGGGCGAGAAAGTGCCGGTCGATGGTCAGGTTGTGGAGGGACGCGGGACGGTCGATGAATCGATGGTCACCGGCGAATCGATGCCTGTAACCAAGGAAAAGGGTGCGGCGCTGATCGGCGGCACGATCAACCAAACCGGCGCGTTGGTGATGGAGGCCGAAAAAATCGGCCGCGACACCATGCTCGCCCGTATCGTGCAAATGGTCGCCGACGCCCAGCGCAGCCGCGCACCAATTCAGCGTCTCGCCGATGTTGTGGCATCCTGGTTCGTGCCGACGGTCATATTGGTTGCGGTTTTCGCCTTTGTCGCTTGGTCGTTCTTCGGCCCCAGTCCGGCAATGGGTTATGGCCTGATTGCGGCGGTTTCGGTGCTGATCATCGCGTGCCCCTGTGCGTTGGGGTTGGCGACGCCGGTGTCGATCATGGTCGGTGTCGGTCGCGGCGCGCAGGCCGGAATCCTGATTAAAAATGCCGAAGCGCTGGAACGGATGGAAAAGGTCGACACGCTGGTCGTCGACAAGACCGGCACGCTGACCGAAGGCAAGCCATCGGTTGTTGCGGTTGAGACGGTCGACGGGTTCGACACGGACGATCTGCTGCAACTGGCGGCCAGTCTGGAACGTACCAGCGATCACCCGCTGGCCCATGCCGTTGTCGCCGCCGCCCAGGCGAAAGACTTGACGCTCAGCGAGCCCGAGGATGTTGACCAGCCGGTCGGGAAAGGCATCACAGGCACGGTCAATGACCGCCGTCTAGTGGCAGGCAACAAGCGCTTTCTGGAAGACATGGACATTGCGACCGCCGCCTTGTCCGAACGCGCCGACAAGATGCGGGGCGAAGGGGCCACCGCTATCTTGCTGGCTGTCGATGGAAAGGTGGCAGGCGCCATTGGCATTGCCGATCCCGTCAAGACGACGACCAAAGAGGCGCTGAAAGGCCTTGCCGACGCCGGTATAAGGGTCATCATGATTACCGGCGACAATCGCGTCACCGCCGAAGCGATTGGCAAACAGTTGGGGATCAGCGAGATTGAGGCTGATGTTCTGCCCGATCAGAAGAGCGAGATCGTCAATCGCCTGCGCTCGCAAGGACGGGTTGTCGCAATGGCGGGTGACGGGGTGAATGACGCCCCGGCGCTGGCGGCGGCCGATGTCGGGATTGCGATGGGGTCGGGCACCGATGTTGCCATCGAGAGCGCGGGCATCACTTTGTTGAAGGGTGATCTGACCGGCATTGTCCGGGCGCATAATCTGAGCCGACGCACGATGACCAATATCCGCCAGAATCTGTTCTTTGCCTTTGCCTATAATGTCGCAGGCATTCCGATCGCTGCCGGGGTTCTATACCCCGTTTTCGGTATGTTATTGTCGCCGATCATTGCCGCCGCCGCCATGTCCTTTTCGTCGGTCAGCGTAATCGGCAATGCGCTACGGCTGCGAAAGCTGTCGATATGAATATCGGACAGGTTTCCAAGACGACCGGCGTGTCGCAGCGGATGATTCGTTACTATGAGGAAATCGGGCTGATGCCGCAGCCTTTTCGCCGCGACAATGGCTATCGTGACTATCCGGCGAAGGCCGTCGGTCGGTTGCGTTTTGTCGCCAATGCCCGCGATTTGGGATTCTCGGTCGAGGAAATCGGCGCGCTGCTCAATCTATGGGACGACAGCACTCGAGCGAGCCGCGAGGTCAAAGCCATCGCCCGCGAGCATGTCGATGATCTGGCGCGCAAGGTGGCGGCGCTGGAGGCGATGCGGCGGACGTTACTGGATCTGGTCGAAAGCTGCGATGGCGACGCACGCGCCGACTGCCCGATCTTGGACGGTTTGGCGGCCAAGCCATAGGGACAGCACGCGCTGATGCCTGCTTCTTTGTATTTGTTATCCGAAAGGGGCCTGACCGCGACGGGCACAGGTCACGCAATTTCGCCTCGCGCATCAGATTGGCCCAGCAATGGTTCCAATCGGGGTCAATTTTGGGTTGCGCCCGCTGCACTGTCGCCGCCTAGCGTGCGGAATAGTGCGATGCGTGTCTGGACGAGCAACAATTGGGTCGCGATTTCGCTTCGCCGCGCCGTAAAGAGGCTGCGCTGCGCGTCGAGGCTGGAAAGGAAGCTGTCAACTCCGCCGCGATAGCGCGCGTCGCTGAGCATCGCGGTATCGGCTGCCGCTTTGCTGTTTGCCGCGGCGGCGCGGCTTCGTTCGGCGACCGTGCCTTGCACCGCCAGCGCGTCGGCTACTTCGCGAAATGCCGTCTGGATGGCCCCTTCATAGCGGGCGAGTGCGGCATCGCGCTGTGCTTCGGTCACCGCAACGCCGGCACGACGACCGCCGAAATCGAAGATGCTGGCACTGGCATCGCCGCTTGCCGACCAGTTGAACGAACCACCGTCGAACAGGCCGGACAACGCATCGCTGGCAAAGCCAGCCAGCCCCGTGAGGGAAATGGTCGGGAACAGTCGAGCGCGCGCGACGCCAATATCGGCATTGGCGGCGCGCAGTCGATATTCGGCATCGATGACATCGGGGCGACGCAGCAAGATATCGGAGCTAACTCCGGCAGGCGGTGTTGCAACAGCCGCCGTCACGTCCGCCAGGCTGGCGGGCAACTGCGCCCGGTCGAGATCGCCGCCAACGAGCAGCCGAATGAGGTTTTCGTCGAGGGCGAGCGCACTCGTTTGCTGCGCGATGCTATCCTCAGCGGTCGCCAAAATTTGCTCGGCCTGACGAAGGTCGGTGCGCGGCGCGACGCCGCCATCAAGCCGCGCGCGCGTCAGCCGGACATTCTCACGCGCATTTGTCGCAGTATCCCGTGCGATCGTCAGCAAATCTTGGTCGGCGCCATAGGCGGCCCAGGCGTTGGCGAGATCGGAGATCAGCGCGAGCCGCACGGTGCGTGCGGCAAATTCGGTCGAGAGCGCGATGTTGCGGTCCGAAGCCGCCGCATTGGCAAGCCTCCCGAACAGGTCGAGTTCAAAGGCAGTGATGTCGCCGCGCAGCTGGAAATCGCTGCTGCCGCTGCCAGTGCCGGTTCCTCTATTGTCAGAATAGCCCGCGCTGGCGCTGATGCCGAACCCGGGAAATTGTCCCGCGCGGCTGACACCTGCCTGCGCGCGCGCGGCGGCGACATTGGCATAGGCGACACGCAAGTCGCGGTTGTTCGCTAGCGCCTGCTCGACAAGGGATTGCAACCGCGTATCGGTAAAAATCTGGCGGTAAGAGAGTATCGAAAGAGCTGCCTCGCTTTGCAGCAGATAGGCGTCTCCAACCGGCCAGCTTTGCGGAACCGGGGGCGCAGGCAGCACCGTCTTGGGCGCTAGCGAGCAGCCTGCCAGCAACAAGGGCGCACCGATCAGGGCCAGAACATTGCGTTTCATGTCGCGTCCTCCTGCCCGTCACCATGCTTGCCAAATCGTTGACGCAGCGCCGCGATCCCATCGCGTACCCCGCGGCGTACAAGCACGAAAAAGAGCGGGATGAAGAAGATGGCGAGGAAAGCAGCGGTCAGCATCCCGCCGATCACCGAGGTGCCGATCGCGACCCGGCTATTCGCGCCCGCGCCGGTCGCGACGGCGAGCGGAAGGACACCAAAAATGAAAGCGAAGCTGGTCATCAAGATCGGGCGCAAACGGATGCGCGCCGCAGCAATCGCGGCATCAATCACGCGCTTGCCCTTTCTCTCTTCTTGCTCGGCGAACTCGATCATCAGGATCGCATTTTTTGCGGCGAGCCCCATCGTCGTCAAAAGACCGATCTGTAGATAAACGTCATTCTCTAGTCCGCGCAGTGTCACAGCAAACACCGCGCCGACCAGACCGAGCGGGATGACCAGCAACACCGCGAGCGGGATGGACCAGCTTTCATAAAGCGCCGCGAGACAAAGGAAGACGACGAGCAACGAGATTACATAGAGCAATGGCGCTTGCCCCGACGACAGGCGCTCCTGATAGGAGGCGCCGGACCATGCAACGCTGGTGCCCGGGATTTGGGCGGCCATCGCTTCCATTTCGTCCATCGCCTCTCCCGAACTGGTGCCCGGGGTGGGCTGGCCAGAGATTTCAAAGGCTGGCACCCCCTCAAAGCGCGAGGTGCTGCTCGGTGTCGTTGCCCAGCTTGTGCGGGCGAAAGCGGAAAAAGGCGACATTTCGCCATTGCTCGACCGGACATACCATTGGCCAAGATCTTCGGGTTTGGATCGATAGGGCGCATCGCCCTGAACATAGACGCGTTTGACGCGGCCCTTGTCGATGAAATCATTGACATATCGACCGCCCCAAGCGGTCGCCAGGGTCGAATTTACGTTGCTATTGTTGATGCCATAGGCGGCCAGTCGCTGGGTATCGATGTCGATTTTCAGCGTTGCGACATCGGGCAAGTCGCTAAGGCGCACTGACGTGAGCTTGGGGTTGGCATTGGCCATGGCGAGCAGCCGGTCGCGGGCGGCGACAAAATCCTCGCGGCTCATGCCCGAACGGTTTTGCAATTCCATGGTAAAGCCCGAACTATCACCCAGTCCGCGTACAGCACCCGGGACAAGCGCGAATATTTGGGCATCGCGCAACCCAGAGAGGGCCTTGCGCAAGCGCGCGGCGATGGCATCGGCGGTATTTTCCGGTCCCGGTCGTTTGTCCCAATGGACAAGGTTGATATAGCCTTGGCCTGTATTCTGGCCTGACGCACCGCCACCGCCGCCGCCAGCTATTATGAACAATGTTTGCACATTCGCCTTTTCCTGGGTCAGCAGATATTTCTCGATTTTGTCGCGCACTTCCAGCGTGCGCGCCTGGGTTGCGCCCGCCGGAAGGCGGAACTGGACGGCAACGAGGCCTTGGTCCTCGCGCGGCAGAAACCCTCCCGGCAAACGCAGAAACAGGACAGCGAGCCCAGCGAAGATGACGGCGTAGATGCCAAGAAAGAGCCATTTACGGTCGACTACTTTTGTCACCGTGCCGACATAGTGCTGGATGACAGCGTCGAAGCGCGTGTTGAAACCATCCCGCGCCCGCATCATCACGGCATAGAAACGCGGAAACCGATGGTTTCGCTCGCCATCTTCCTTCGTCTTGGGCTTAAGCAGAGTCGAGGTCAGCGCCGGGCTGAGGATCAGCGCGACCAGCACCGACAGCATCATCGCCGAAATCATGGTGACAGAGAATTGGCGATAAATGACGCCGGTCGAACCGCCAAAAAAGGCCATCGGCAGGAACACCGCCGACAGAACCAGCGCGATAGCGATCAACGCGACCTGCAATTCCTTCATCGACTGAATCGTCGCCTCGCGCGCCGTCATGCCCGGATTTTCTTCCATCAATCGCTCGACATTTTCCACCACCACAATGGCGTCGTCGACGAGCAAACCGATGGCGAGCGTTAAACCGAATAGAGTCAGCGTGTTGATGGTGAAGCCAGCGATGTAAAAGATCGCAAAGGTGCCAAGCAGGACAACCGGCACCGCGATTGCGGGTATGATCACCGCGCGCCAGCTTTGCAGAAAAACGAACATGACAAGGACGACCAGGACAATCGCCTCAAGCAGTGATTTCTGCACCTCACTGACCGACAATTTGATAAAGGCGCTGGAGTCATTGGCATAGGCAAAGGCCAGCCCGTCAGGGAAGTCGGCGGATAGCTCCCCCATACGCTGTTTAACAAGCTCGGCGGTTTTCAGCGCGTCGGCACCGGGGGACAGCGAAATCGCCATGCCTGACCCTGGATGGCCATTGACGCGAACGATCGCGGTGTAATTTTCGGCACCGATTTCAACCCGTGCAACATCCTTGATCCGCACTGACGATCCGTCGGGCAGGGTCTTGAGAACTATATTCTCGAACTGGTCCACAGTTTGCAGCCGCGACTGTGCCGTAATGGTGGCGTTGAGCATCTGGTCTTTCGGCGCGGGCAGCCCACCAACATCACCCGCCGCGATTTCGCTGTTTTGGGCAGTAATCGCCGAGATCACATCTCCGGGCATCAGCGATACAGCGGCAAGCCGTTGCGGATTGAGCCAGATACGCATGGCATGGGGTGACCCAAAGACACGGACGTCGCCGACTCCCGCAACCCGCGACAGCGGGTCCTGAATGTTGGACGCCAGAAAGTCGGATATGTCTTGGTTCGATCGCGTGTCAGTCGTGTCATAGACGCCCACAAGCAGCAATGTGTCCGAATTTGACTTGGTGACGCGTATGCCCTGGCTCTGCACCTGCTGCGGCAAGCGTGAGATGGCGGACTGGATCTTGTTCTGGACCTGAACCTGCGCGATGTCCGGATCAGTCCCCTTAGCGAAGATGGCGGTGATACTCGCCTGGCCGCGCGAGCTGGACTGCGAGCTGAAATAGAGCAGACCCTCAATCCCGGTCAGCTGTTGCTCGAGCACCTGGGTGACGCTGTTCTCGATCGTTTCGGCCGAAGCGCCAGGATAGTTGACGCGGATATTGACCTGGGTCGGAGCGATGTCGGGATATTGCTCGATCGGCAGCGAAAAGATCGCTCCCAGGCCGCCCAACATGACGATGATCGCCAGCACCCAGGCAAAGATTGGTCGGTTGATGAAGAGACGTGACATCGAGGTCTATTGGCCCTTCGCCGCAGCCTTGCCGGATGGTCCGCCCGTTGGTGCCCCCACCCGCTGTTCGCTGTTCGCAGGTACGGCGCGGATCGCCGCACCTTGTTTTAAATTGCCAACGCCTTGGGTGATGACGCGTTCGCCCGCTTTCAGTCCGGCTGTGATGACCCAATTGGTCCCGATTGTCCGGTCAGCGGTAATCTTGCGCCGGACAGCTTTATCATCCTTGCCGGCCAGATAGACAAAGGCCGAGCCGTCGAAATCGCGCTGAACCGCCGCTTGCGGGACCAATATCGCTGCCGGGTTCACCGCCTGGTCAAACACGGCGGTTACGAACATGCCGGGCAGCAGCAGGCGTTTGGGATTGGGGAAGCGCGCGCGCAATGTCACCGTCCCGGTCGCTTCGTTGACGGTCGTTTCTGAAAATTGGACGGTGCCGGTCAACCCATAGGTGCTGCCGTCCTCCAGCTGCAGACGCACCGATGTGCTGCCCGCGCCGACACCGCCACTCTCAATCGACTGGCGCAACGTGGTGAGTGCGGCGCTTGATTGCTGCATGTCGACATACATCGGGTCGGTTTGCTGAATCAGCGCCAGCGGCGCCGACTGGCTCGCGCTGACGAGGGCGCCAGGCGTCACCAGCGAGCGACCGATGCGCCCGCTGATCGGCGCGGTCATCGTCGTGTAGCGCAGGTTGATGCGTGCGGTTTCAAGCGCCGCCTTGTTTTGCGCGACGGTCGCACGGGCGACGCGCGCTTGCGCCAGGGCGTCGGTATAATCCTGTTCGGCTATGGCCTGCATCTTGGCCAGCGGTTCAAAGCGCAGCGCCCTTTCCTCCGCCGCCTGGGCGCTGGCGCGGGCGCTCGCGAGGTTCGCCGAGGCCTGATCAACGGCCGCGCGGTAAAGACTCGGATCGATCTGGTACAAGGGCTGACCGGCGCGGACAAAACCGCCCTCTGTGAACAGCCGACGGCGAATCAGACCGTTCACCTGCGGCCGCACCTCACTGGTTTTAAAAGCGACGGTTCGCCCTCCCAGTTCGGTAGTTACCGGCACGGACTCCTTATTGACGACAACAAAGCCGACCTCCGGTGCGCCGCGTCCGCGCGCGTTTTTATCATCTTGATTTGCGCACGCACTCAGCGACATTGCCAAAGCGCATAAGGCTCCGGCCAACCACAACATCCTCTTGTTCTGCATTGTCAATCTGTCTCGGTTCGGACCGCCGGGAGCAGCGGAATTGGCGCCATTCAGCCGATAGAACCGTCACATGCAAGCCCAATGACGTCTTTGCGACAAACTGCGACAATTTTTGAGTGAGAAAACAGAAGCATTAAGGCCATTTTGAGACGCAGCGACAGCAGCCATTGCGAACCGATTTCCTCACTGACCAAGCTGACTTGTGCATCTTTTCTGTCGCATGGCTTTGTTGTTCAATTGTAATTGTCAGATTCATTGTGTGAACCTAGCGTAGTGCGCGGCAGTTAAAAGCCGCGATATCCCCGTGACCGGCGACATCCAGTTCTATGATTACTGGACATGCTCAAAGCGGACTTGGAAATCGGTTTGGTCGCTAGCTTGCCCTGGTTTCGGCGCGTGGCGGGATTGCGCCGGTGTGGCCTATAACCCATCGCGCCAATTCTTGCCCCGCATGGGAAGCCGCTTGCGCCGATTCTCCGGTCATGCGTTTCGATAGATAGCCTGCGTTAAAAGCATCTCCCGCGCCGCTCGTGTCGACCGGCGTAACGCGTTCAGCCTTTGCATGAAATGACGCCTGATCCGTTGCCGCGAAAAAGCAACCCTGCTCGCCGGCCTTTACACAAACTTCCACGCAGCCGCTTTGCAACCAGCGCGCGGCTATGTCGGTTTCCATCATGGGCTGAGCATGTAGCTGCATTTCGTCGACATTGGTCGGGAGGCCAATCGTCGCGCAAGCCATGGCACGATTGGACAGCGTTTGTGCTTCGGCCAGATTGTCGAACAGGTTCCTTCGGAAATTGCTGTCATAGGCAACACGCCCTCCGGCCTTCTTCACTTTCGCTGCGAGGCTCAGAAGCTGATCGCGACCGTCGGGTGGCAGGATGGCAAGCGAAATCAGGCTGAAATAGACAAGGTCGACCGATTGCGCCGCCATGACGACTTCGGCCATACCCAGCAGGGAGAACATCTCGCGCGCCGCACTGCGCTCACGCCAATATAGGAAGCTGCGCTCGCCCGCTGTGTCGACATGGATGGCATAGATGCCGGGGCTACGGCTCGGGTGGCGCAGCACATGGCGCGTATCGATGCCTTCCTCCGCCCAACTGGCAACCAGCGCGTCGCTGATCGGATCATCCCCCACGGCGGTGACATAAGCGACATCATGCCCCCGCCGCGCCAGATGGATGGCGGTGTTGAGCGTATCGCCGCCATAGCGCAGCCCGTCCGCAGCACCGCCGCTGTGATATTCGAGCATCGCCTCGCCAAAGATGAAAATCGTCATGGGCGTTACGTTCAGGAAAAGAAGGTGCCGCCGTTGATGTCGATGTTGGTGCCGGTCAGGAAGCTGGCATCATCCGACGCCAGATAGGCAACCGCGCCCGCCACTTCGTCCGACTGGCCCTGCCGCCGCAACGGGGTACCGGCGGCAACCGATTCGCGCACGGCATCCTTGGTGAAAATATCGTGGAAGCTGGTGGCAATCATGCCGGGGCACAGCGAGTTGACGCGGATGCCCTGCGGTCCCAATTCCTTGGCCATCGATCGGGTAAAGGTCATCACCGCACCCTTTGCCGTGGCATAGGCCGCCGCACCCGGTCCGCCGCCATCGCGACCAGCCTGCGACGCCAGATTGATGATCGCGCTGCCTTTTGACATGAAAGGAACCGCCGCCTTGGTCGCGAGGAAAGTCGAGGCGACATTGAGTTGCAGGACCTGATTGAGGAAGTCGAGGTCCATGTCGGCAAGCGGTTTGCGTGCGACCATGCCGCCGGTGACGTTGACAAGAATGTCGATGCTATCGCCAAAGGCTGCCCGCGTTTCGGCGATCAGGCGGTCGGCGTCGGCGGCTTGTGTCAGGTCGGCCTTGACGAGGATGGCCTTGCCACCCGCTGCGGTAATCGCGGCCAAAGTGGCTTCGCCGTCCGCCTGATTGTTGCAGTAATTGACTACCACACTGGCGCCCTCGGCTGCCAAGCGTTCGGAAATCGCGCGGCCGATGTCGCGGCTGCCGCCGGTTACGATTGCCACCTTATTTGCCAGTTTCGTCATATTATGTTCCGTCCGTTCTAAAAAAGATTGAAAATCAAGTGTGGAGGGGGTCGAGAGACCTTATTTTGGGGCAAAGAATGAATACCGAAAGCACGGTGCAAATGGCCAGCGCGGCACCGACGGCGAAGGCCGGCGCATAGCTATTGACCGTGATGAGCGGGATCAGGAAATTCATCCCGACGACCGCCAATTTGGCCGCGGTTCCGGAAAAGCCTGCCAAAGTCGCGACCGAACTGCCGCTGTAAAAATCGCTCGGCAGCGTTTGGATGTTGCCGACGGCGGTTTGAAAGCCAAACAAGATGGCCGCCATCAGCAAAACCGCGACCAGTGGCGTTGCTGCTTTCATGGTCAGCAGCAGCGAAACCAGCATGATGGCACCGCCAAGGGCTATCACGGTCTTGCGCGTCCGGTTGACGCTCCATCCTACTTTGATCCGGTTCTGCGCCAGCAACCCGCCGAACCAGGCTCCGAACATGGCGCCGACATAGGGCACCCATGCATAAAGGCCGATTTCTGCGACTCCAAAGCCATAGGTTTCGGACAGATAAAGCGGCAACCAACCGACAAAGAGCCACCAGATCGGGTCGAGGAAGAACGACGCCATGATGACGCCCCAGCTTTCCTTGCGCGAAAGGATTTCCTTGGACGACGGCGCATAGGTGGCGACTTCGTTGGTCACGATGTCGCGCTGCCCTGTCAGAATATACTCGCGCTCTTCTGCACTGATCCACGGATGCGCGTCAGGGCCTGATTTATAGATGATCAGCCAGGGCACGAGCCATAGAAAGCCCAGCGCGCCGATTGTTATGAAGGTCGCTTGCCACGTTCCCAGAAACACGAACAGATAGGCGACGGCGGGGGCGGAAATGATGCCGCCGACGGCCGCACCGGAATTGAATATGCCCTGTGCCAGCGCGCGTTCGGTAATCGGGAACCATTCGGCATTGGCCTTGGTCGCGCCGGGCCAGTTTCCCGCCTCAGCAACCCCCAAAATCCCGCGATAGATAGAGAAAGAAGCAATGCCCCCGGCAACCGCATGGAGCATGGTTGCCCCGGACCACGCCACAATCGAAAGCACGAAACCCAGGCGGGTGCCGATCCAGTCGAAAATCTTGCCGAACAAGGATTGCCCGAACGCATAGGCAAAGGTGAAGACGTTGAGAATGATCGCATAATCGAGTTTGGTCATCCCCAGATCTTTGGAAATCTCGGGCCACAGCAGGCCGAGCGCGCCTCTATCGATATAATTGATAACCGTCGCTAATGCGACGAGTGCCACAATGCCCCACCGCAATCCCTTGATCGTCATCATGCCTCTCCCGGGCTGAGAAAGTCCGCGCGCATCGGACTGAAATTATCGATCACACTGCCTGCTTCGATGCAGGTCATTCCATGATCCGTTTCGGGCGCAATATAGATGCAGTCGCCGGGGCCGATGTCCCATCCGGCGTCACCGACGCGGTAATGGAAGCGGCCGGTTTCGACATAAGTTGTCTGAGCGTGCGGGTGGCGATGCACGGTGCCGATGGCGCCGCTGTCGAACCAGATGCGACACGTCATAATCTTTTCACCAAAGCCCAGAATCTGGCGACGGATACCGCCCCCCAGATCTTCGACTTCGATGTCGTTGGCGCGTGCGCAGACGCCTGATGTCTGTGGCTCGCCGATGCTCATTTGCTGCGTTCCGGCAAAAGGATGCGCGCAGCAGGTCCGCGCCATTCGATCCGTTCGCCGCCGATGGTCAGGCTATGCAGCTTTGCCGGATCGCGGTCATAGGAGACCGCCACTACAATACGTGCGCCAGCCAGCGTTTCGAGGAGTAGCCCGTCAACGTCATCGCCGCTCGCCGACTGAATCGAGCGGATATGGCTGTCGCTAGCGATCGTTTGCTCGGCGGCACCGTCATAGCGGCCATGCCCTTCGAGCACACCGGCAAAGAGCGCATTGGTCGCGCCATCGACGCGCTCGATCAGCATCGGTTCGCGGCGCAGATTGAAATGGGGATCATTGGCGCCGATTTGGCCAAGGATCAGCTTTGATCCGGCAACGGGAACCCAGCGCCATGTATAAAAGCGGTCACCCGTCATCCACGTCAGGAAAGAGGTCGCCGCGTCGGTTGTTCCTTCGGCGTCGACCCAGATATGTTGATAGCCATCACTCTTTCCGAGAACGGGCCGATCGGTGACATGCGAAGTCAAATCGCCGCCGAGGCGAATGATGTGGCCGTTGTAATGGAGTGGCAGGTCATAGCGATGCGGGGCATCGGAACGAACGCGCAACAGATCGACCGCCACAGGCTTGTCCAGTCCGGGAACGGCAACCAGCGCCAGGCTGCGCGTCATCGACACGCCGGGATAGGCGCTGTCGATCCGTGCGGTGCTGATCGAGAAATCCTTGTCCGCCGCGAAATGCAATTGTTGGGGGGCGAATTTCTGCGCCAGTTTGGCATTGCCGCCAAAATGGCTGTGCTCGTCAACGACCAGCACATTATGCGCGACGCTTTGCTTCGCCCAGCTTGTGTTTTCGGGCAGATAGCGGCCGCCTTGCTTGGCCTCGATATTCAGGAAGCGCGCGGCGCCATAATCGGTGACGATTTCGTCTCCGCCATCATAAAATTGCCAGTTCAACTTGTCGAAATGGCCATGGCCCATGCCCTGCGAGCTATTTTTTGCGATCAAGGCCTGACCGGTTTCGCTGTCGCCATTGCGTAGCACGGCGACCGCACCCTGCTCACCCTTGGGTCCGTCGCTCAGCAGCAAGGAATGATAGGGAAAGGGTTTGGCCAGACCCGCCGCAAGATCGCGTGCCACGGCGCGTCCCTGTTCCGACAGCGCGACCCGCCCCTGATAGGCGGCAATCGACAGCAGTGCCGGTTCGTGGCTCTGCGCATATCCAATCGCCACGCCCTGATAAAGCTCTTCGGTGTTGAGGCTTTTGTCCTTGATCGCATCGTTGAACGGGAAGAAGCGACCGGCATAGGTGAGTTGGATCGCCGTATTCAGCGCCTTGAGCAAAATCCCGTCGCGCCGCTGGAAGATATGTTGCGACGGGTCGTGTTGCGCAATCGAGTTGGCAAAAACGACAAAGGGCTGGAGCGCATAGCGCTGATAATAGGGGCCTTCGGCATAATAGCCGTCGGGTGAGAACAGCTCATCCATCTGGCGCAGGAAACCCGCTTTGCCGTCCTTTTTTGATCCTAACAGCGCCTTTTGCACCAGATCATCGTCGCCAAGCACATAGCCCGTCATACCGACCCCGGCGGTCGCCCATGTCGCGTGATTATGGATGCGGTCAAAGGTTTTGACCGAATCGACCGCCATGAAATGCGCGTAATTGCGGAACAGGTCGTTGTCGATATGCGCGCGGTCTTTGGCACTCAGGGTGTCGCGAATGTCTTCATAGCCTTGTATCGCATTGACCAGCCACACCGCATCGTTGAGATTCTGCCAGAACAGCTTGCCCGGCTGTTGGCTGGGGTCCGACGCCGGGTGCAAACCGAGTGTGGGGTAAAGATCGGCATAAGCGAGCAGCATGTCGCGCACATAGGCAGCATAGGTCTGATCGCCGGTCAGTTTATACAGCTGGCCCGCCGCCAAAATGGCGCGGTAATTGCGCTTATGCTGTTCATGGGTATAGCCGCCGCCCGGATCCTTGGGCGTCGGGACGACCACCCCTTCCTTCATCATCGCAGCGACGAAGCTTTTGGCGCGTGTCACCTCTGCATCGAACAGCGGTGCCGGTTGGGCAACGGCAGCAGCGTCGGCTGGCTGCGCCGTAACAGCGCCTACGGGTGCCGTCATGGACAAGGCCAGCAGGGGCAGCGCCCATGCCATATTATACCGCCGCGTCATTGGACCGCACCATCGATGCTGTTGCGCGCCATGATGACTTGCGGCGTGCCGGTGGTTTTGGTGACGGCGATGGGACCGCTATGTTGAAACTGATTATCGGTGATCGCGATTTGCTGAACCCCGACCAGCGCCAGAACGGGCGCCTTCTTGTCGCCGCTGTTGCTCACCTTGTTCTTTTCAAAGCGGAAGTGCGGGCCAAAAGTGCTTTCGTCGCTGCCGCCACGATAAAGGTTGGCAATGCCGCCTTTCACCCCGTCAAAACTTGATCCTTCAATGTCCAGATATTCGGCATTATACCGACCGAAATCATCGACCTCGCTGTTGGCGGCGACGACCATGCCCGAAATATCGCTAAAGCGGCTGTCCTTGATGTGTATCCTGTCGGCCATGGCCCCCTTGCCGATGGCGATGACGTCGAACGCCTTGTTCACCGTCAGACCGGCGATATCGACATCATCAAGTTCGAGCGTAAAATTGGCCGGCATAGGCTCGGCAGCGGTGCGGATGACCGCATTGCCAACAGCATCGGGCGCGTCGCTGCTGCGAATATCGACATGGGCCAGCCGCAAGTCGCCGCCGTTGGCGATTTCGAACAGCGGCGCGCGGCTGAAATCGATGGTCGCGCGCCCGCCAGGGGTGGATTCGATGCACAGACTCTTCGCAATTTCCAGTGTCCGGTCGATGGTATAGCGCCCCGGTGCGAGTGACAGACAGCTGCCACTCGGCGCGCTGGCCAGTGCTGTCGCCAGATTGTCATCACCGGGTGCAACGGCGACCGGCGCGCCGGTTCCGAACAGCGCAGAGGGCAGGGGCTTTGTGTACCATTTGGCACCGACGCTATCGAGCGTCGGAACCACCAGGTCGCGTGGTGCGCCGACTTTACTGTCATCCTCAGGATAGAGCAGGCCGTTGGCGGCGCGCGTCAGGGTGAGGGGTTTTGCGGCGATGCCGGATTGCGGCGAGGCGTCGCCGACCATGACGTTACCGCTAAATTTGATGCCCGAGACATCGTCCAGCATGAGCAGGGACTTTGCACCGTTGGCCAATTGCAACAAATTGTCGTTAAATTGACTGTTGATCGGCGGTGCCGAGCGTTCCTTGTCCGCACCGGCGGCAAGGGTAATGCGATCGCTGTCGACAATGCTGTTATGCGAAATCAGCGCATTATCGACCTGGACATAGCGGTTGATCGGCGAGTTGGGGACGCCGTTCATCACGGTCAGGGCGCTGGCAAAGCCGGTGCCGCGCAGTCCTTCCATATAATTATCACGGACAATCTGATCGCGGTTGATAACCCGGACGCCGCCGCTGTGGTCTTTGCCATGTCCAAGGAAGATATTGCGTTCGACCAGATTGCCATTGCCGTGCCGCAACACCACCGAGCCGCGCGATTCAAGGAACAGGTTCCTGCGCACGACATTGGCACCTGACTTGATCGAGACGATTTCGACCTCGCCGTCGCAGCGATCAAAGACATTGTCCTCCACCACAGTCTGACTGTCGTGCATCGAATAGGCGCTGGTGCCGATGCGGATCGTTTCGCCGCCGTTTGACCCGAGCACAGGACGCGGTCCGAAATAATTATGGTCGATGCGGTGATGGTTGGCGCGGCTGCCGTCGCTATCGAGCCGCACGGCGAGGGTGACGCCCTGATTGGTTTTGCCGACCAGATTGTTGTGGTCGAAACGGTTCCGCTTGCCATAAAGCCCGACCCAATAATCCGACTGAAAGCGATCGGGCTGGCTGAAATGATCGATCACCACCTCTGTCACGCGCGAATCTGTGGCTAGATCATCCTTGTTGCGGCGAAAGCTGATGACTTCGCTGGTCGGCGAATAGCCGTCGCGGAACACCAATCCGGTCACGAGCATGTGGCTGCCACCGATTTTCAGATTGGACTTGCCGGTCAGGATCACCTTGCCGGCGGTTTCGGAAATTAAGGTAATCGGCTTGCCAGCCTGTCCCTTGCCCGAAAAGACGATTTGAAAGTCGCGCCATTCGCCATTGGCCAGGATGATGACGTCGCCTGCCTGAACCTGTTTCGCAGCAGCGCGGTAGGCTGTCTGGTCGGACACCAGATAATTTTTGGCAGCGGCGGGCACCGTGCCAAGAGCCAATACAACAGCAAATGTGCAAAGCCTGATCATGTGGCCGTCCCTCATCCCATTCTTATTTTGTGGGTTGAGGGCTATCAGCGCAATTGAGCTATGTCAAACCAATTTCATAAAATGGTCCGAAAAAATGGATTACCAATTGGTATGCACAAGCTAGTCAGCAGGTTGCGCCGGTGACAGAAAGCGCTCGCGGCTCTTGCTGGCATGTGCACGCACCTCTTCGAGCGCCTGCTTTTCGGTCGCATCGAGCATGGCGGCAATCAGGCGATGGAAATGTTGGCGCATCGCCATTCGGGCCTTCGCCGGATCGCGCGCGCGCAACGCGTCCAAAATGTCCATATGTTCCTGCACCCGATAATCCGAATCGAGCGCGCAGACCGCCTCATAGGGCACACGTACGGCGGGCAGTTCATTGCGCATCCGCCACAAGGTCTTGATCGTGTACAACATCGCCTTGTTGCCCGATTGTTCGGCAATCGTCTGATGGAATTGTTCATCGGCGTCGATCGCCTCGGGCGAGTCATGCGGACCCGACATGGCATCGACCAATGTGTCGAGCCGTTCGATCGCCTCTTCCGAAATATGCTCGGCAGCAAGCGCCGCCGCCTCGGATTCGATCAGCGCCCGCGCCTCGGTCAACTCAAAAGCGCTGACGTCGGGCAACCGCGCCGCATCGGCAGGTTGTTCCTCGCACACATAGACACCGGAACCGGTCTTGATTTCGATCCGCCCTATGGCCTGCAGGGCAATCTCTGCCTCGCGGATCGTGACGCGGCTGACCTCGAATCGTTCGGCCAGTTCGCGCTCGCCCGGCAAGCGGACCCCCGGAGGGAATACGCCGCTATCGATCAGCTGCGCAATTTGTTGAGCCACGCCATGGAACAGTCGTTTTTCGCTCATCCTACCCTCAAACTCTATGGTTACCACGACCGGCCAGCAATATGCTTATGCCAAAGTTTCGTGGAGTTGGAACACCGTTACCGGAAATTGGTCTACCACCTCAAGCTCTTTGCGGACCCGGCCAGCCGCCCCCGTTGGAACGGCTGGCCGATTGTTAGAATTTTACGCTCACGCCAGCGACAAGTCGCCGATCCGGAAGCCCTTGGAAACACAGCAGCGCTCCATCATTCACGCAATATTGGGAAATTTTCGACTTCGTGAGGTTCACGCCTTCGATGCTGATATTGATATTGTCGGTCAGGTCATAGGCTATGCTGCCGTTCAGCTGTCCACGCGCCGCCGTCACAACCGGGAAGCCCAGCGTGCTGCCTAAAGACGCCCCACCTGCCGTATCATTTGTGCGGAATGCACTGCGCCACGTGTAACGCGCCCGAGCCGACAGGCCGTATTTTTCATAGAACAGCGTGACGTTGTACGCGGTTTTCGAGAAATCAAGCAGGCCCTGAACCGCCGTGACCGGTCCGGTGATGCCGCCGCTGGAATTGAAGATTGCCGTTGCACGGCTGTCAGCATCGGATGTGTTCGTGGCTTGGCCCCCTCCGAATTTTTGGAGGGTGAGGTTGGCCGCGAGACCAAAGCCGGATGCGAATCCGATCTTGTCTTCAAAGGAAGACAGATCAGCCTGGAAGGCAATTTCAACGCCTGTTTGCGTCGTTACGGCAGAATCGTTGATCGTTGTCGTAATGGGAACGCACAGCCCGGTGCCAGCGTTGGCGGGTGCGACAAAGACATTGCGATCAGCGATCGGGTTATAGATGCCGCCACCTTCGCAAGGCGCCGTGAAATCCTTAAAACCATTTGCATCCACTGCGGGCGCGAATTCCTGCGTTACAAACAGATTTGTGCGCCTTTTGTGGAAAAAGCCGACGCTTAGCACCGACGACCGCGCAAAATACCAGCTGAGCGAAGCATCATAGGCCGTTACTTTTTCCGGAGCCAAGCTCGGGTTGCCAACTGTAACTGCCGTGTTCGGGCCAGTGGTAAAGCGGACCGAGGTTTTCAGATTGTCAAAATTAGGCCGGTTGATATCCTTACCAAAGCTTGCACGAGCAACGATATTATCGGTCAGATTGGCCGCCAGGTTAAGCCGTGGCAACAGCTCATGATATTTCCCGGGGGTGTTGACCTGTGTAATCGCACCGCCAGCGCCAATGTTGTTACCAAGCGAGTTCACGCGCGTATCGACATAACGCAGGCCGGCATTCCCGCTGAAAATGCCCGCATCAAAATTGAGCTGTCCGTAGAAGGCATGGGTGTTTTCGGTGATTTTATAGAATGATGCCGGGTTGAATGTGGCGTCCGCCAACACGCGCCCGCCTGGTTCACCCGCTAGGGCCGCTTGCAATGTGGACAGCGTCCCAGCCCGGTCGGAAAAGGCAAGATTCGGGTCGACGATCAGAAAATCGCCGAAAAAGAGTGACCGTCCATCGGCACGACCAAAAATGGAGGGGCCGGGGACCAGAAGCTGCGAAAACTCCGTTCCGTTTGGACTATCGGTCATCGCAGACAAACCTATGCTCGAGCTAAACTCGTTAAACTCGGTTGACGTCTTGTTATAGCGATATCCCCAATTGAACGACCTGAGGAATCCCGTCAAATCTTCGAGATCAAGCGTGAAGTCCATTCGGCCCGTGGTTTCGACATTCCTTGTCGTATTGTCACCCACTGTCACCGCGTCCAATACGACATTGCTGGGATCGAGCAATTGAGCAACGGTTGGCGCAAATGGCGACGACGTATCGATACCGAATGCCAGCGACCCGCCGGTCAGATCATAGGCGAACGGGGTGCCGTTTTCATTCGCGGTGCCGGTAAGCGGCGAATTCGGATTTATGAAGTTCAGCGTTGTGCTGAGATCGGGGCTGCGCGTGCTCGCAAGCGAGCGAGACGCTTCAACCCGCGCTTTAAAGCGGCCACTTTCCCATTCTGTGCCGAACCGAAGCAGGTTACTTTCGGTCAGACGTGCGCCGACATCGCTCGAGAAACGCAGGTTCGGTTTGTTCGCAACAGTCGGCTGTAGCGTTCCGGTTTCTGCCGCCTGGATACTGCCCAGATCGACGCCATCGAGCGATCCGAAGTCGACCGTTTCAAACGTGTCGGGAACATTGGTCGTCCGAACAGAGCTCACACCCGAGCCCTGTATTCTCGTGCTCGCCTGGCGGCGCGTTTGCTTGTTATAGAAGCCATCGAAATAGAATTTCAGATTATCGGTTGGGGCATATTCCACCGTACCGGCCAAGTTGATGGTCTTGTATTTGAAATCTTCCAGTTCTTGATTCAGGAACTGAATGCCAAGATAATCGAAAGCCGGCCCAGCAGCGCCCGTGGCCGTGACGCCGGTTCCTTGGGCGGTCAGGGTGTCCCGATCGACACGAGGACGGAATGACAGCGCGTCTTGCTGGGTATAGCTTCCGCTGAGCACGACGCCGATTTCACCGTCGCCGATAGCCCATCTGTTACCAAAACTGGCGGAAAGACGGGGGTTAATGCTCTTTGAGAGCTCTGAATATTCGCCTTGGGCGCGCAGTGCGATCAAGGGATCGCGCAAATCGAGCGGACGGATCGTGCGCAGGTTGATGGTGCCGCCAACGGAACCCTCGGTCGTCATGGCGGTCGGCGCCTTCGTGACTTCAACCGCTGCGATAATCGCGGCGTTTACGTCTTCAAAGTTGATACCGCCGCGGCCTGAACCCGAACCCACAGTGCCGACGCCGTTGATCTCGGTCCGGTTATCGTTCGAACCGCGGATTTGAACCCCGGTACCGATACCGGCGTCTCTGGTAATCTGGATGCCGGGGATGTTTTCAAGGACTTCGGCGAGGTTTTGATCGGGCAGCTTGCCGATATCTTCGGCCTGAATGACTTCGACGAGACTGTCTGCATTACGCTTCTGGTTCAGCGCGCTATCCAGCGAGGCCCTGATCCCGGTAACAATGATCACGTCACCATCGTCTTGGCCTGCGTCCGCATCTTGCGCCATCGCGGGCGTGGCAATCATTGCCATTGCCGTGCCGGCCAAAAATATGGCTGACAAACGCTTGTTCGCGCCTGCTCCGTTTTCGTTTGCTCTCACCCGCTTCATCGAATCATCTCCCATATGGACTTTAATATTTGACGGGAATCTGAATTGGTTTGAGGCGTATGTCAACCGTATTTGCATACCTATAGATATACCTGTATAGAATTATTGGTAAGCCAATAAACTATGCCAGTATAAGAGAGACATAGTTTTGGTATTAGCGTTCCCAAAATCATATCGTCTCGGCACCATCTCTCCTTGACATCAGAGCATAAACAAATTGCGCGGGCTGAGCAGCCGGCTTTGCAAGTAACCCTCATCTCCGCCACGCGCGGCGCCTGACCATGGATCAGGTCATCGGACGTTTGCATGGTGCCACGCATGAGCTCTGGCGATTGTGCATCGCCACCAGCGGCTTTGAACCGGTCGTTTGCCGCATGATGAATAAAGCAGTCACTATTAGGCCGCTTTCCTTATTTTGGCGTTGCCGTCTGAAAGGTCTGCCGAAAGCCTCGCAACGAAAGACGAAAATGCAGCCGCCGGCATGTTGCACCAGACGTTGCCCTGAACAGGCGGACGTTCACTGAGATAGTCGATTTTGCGGTAAGTCATTGAAATTATGCTGGACGCACTAGGGTTCGAACCTAGGATCCGCTGATTAACAGTTCGTTTTATTTTCAATAACTTGGATTCACTCACTGCATTCGGATGTTAAGTAGGGACAGGGTTTAACACCGAATAACAGCACGAAAATGGTCACAGTTTTTTGGCGTCCGTGCAAGGGCTTCAGAAGGGTTTTTGATGGCTTATCGCTGCGGTGTTGAACCCTTCTCCTGATGATCGGTCAGCTGATCGCCAACGAACTCGAGCATTGCTCGAGATCGCTGGCGATTACTGGTCTGCGATAATTGTTGTTGTCGGGCGTCAGTCCAGCCGTTCGATGATGATGGCGGGGGCCATGCCGCCGATCGGATGACCGAGCGCCATCGCGCCGCCGTTGACGTTGACCTTGTCGCGGGGCAGGTCGAGGTCGCGGATGAATTTCTCGGCGACCACGGCAAAGGCTTCATTGATTTCCCACAGATCAATGTCGTCCTTGGTCAGACCCGCCTTCTCAAGCACTTTCTTGGCAGCGGGGACCGGCGCGTTGAGCATTAGCGTCGGGCAATCGCCGACATTGGCATAGGCGACAATCCGCGCGCGGGGTTTGAGACCCGCCTTGTCGGCATACTCCTTGGACGTGATGAGCAGCGCCGCGGCCCCATCGACGACGCCCGAGCTGTTGCCTGCATGATGGACGCCTTCCCACTCAAGGCCGGGGTAGGCGCGCTGGATCTGCTTGCCAAAGGTGACGCCGCCGCCAAGGTCAAAATCCTTCATCGCGCCAAAGCTGGCTTTGAGGCCTGCCAGTCCTTCGGCTGTGGTTTGCGGGCGCGGGAATTCTTCATGGTCGAGCGCGATGCTGCCGTCTTCATTATAGACCGGCACCACGGATTTATCGAAGCGGCCTTCCTTGATGGCGACGGCGGCGCGCTGCTGGCTGACGAGGGCGAGGGCGTCGACCGCCTCGCGGTCAATGCCTTCCCTTGCAGCAATGGCGTCACCGCAGACGCCCTGATGCGATTGCGGATGGATTGCGTCGAGCGCGGCATTGCCCGACCCCATCATGCGCGGCGGCTGCCCCGCATTGGCGCGCTCGGCGGCTAGCTGAGAGGTATAGCTCATCATTTCGGTGCCGCCGGCGATGACGCAATCTTCCATGCCGCTCATCACCGTCGCAGCGGCAAAGTTGACCGAGCTGATCCCGCCGCCACAAAAGCGGTCGAGCGTCGTTCCCGACGCCTTGGTGTCATAGCCCGCCGCAAGCGCGGCCATGCGGCTGAGGTCGCCGCCTTGCTTGCCTTCTTGCGTTGACGTCGACCAGATGATGTCGTCGACTTCGGACGTGTTCAGATTGTTACGGTCCTTCAGTGCCTTCAGCACCGTCGAGGCCAGATGCTGCGGATGAAGGTGCGACAGCGCGCCCTTGCCGGGCTTGCCAATCCCGCGCGGCGTGCGGACGGCGTCGATGATATAAGCGTCGGTCATGATGGGGTTCCTTGTGGTCAGGCGGGGATTTGATTGAAGGGGACGCCCTTGTCGGGGCGGTGGTCCTGCGGAAGGCCGAGGATCTTTTCGGCGATGGTGTTGAGCAGCATTTCGTCGGCGCCGCCCGCAATGCGGCCCGTGGGGGCGTTGATCCAGCTGTTGGTCCAATTGTCCTTCACCGAGGCATGTTGGTCATAGGCAAAGCCGTCGCTGCCCTGAAGGTCGATGGCGAGTTCGGACAATTTCTGGCGTGAGCGCACAGCGACAAGCTTGTTGAGCGAGCCTTCGGGGCCGGGCGTCATGCCCGCCTGCATCATCAACATCGCGCGCGCGGTAATGGCGTTCAGGCCCGACCGCATGGCATAGTTGCGGGCAATCTGTTGCCGGATGCGGCCATCCTCAATCGCTGGCCGACCGTTGAGCGTGGTCGTTTTGGCCAGCTCGACGAACAGGTCGAGGTGCGGCCCAAAACCTGCGCTGTCAGTCGCGACATAGCGTTCGATCATCAGCGTCGCCATCGCCACGGCAAAGCCGCCGCCGACGGGTGACATGCGGTGGTCGTCGGTGACTTTGACATCGTCGAAGAAGACTTCATTGACGTGGCTGTCGCCGCCCGCGAGCTTGATCGGGCGGACGGTGACGCCGGGCGCTTTCATATCGACCCAGAAATAGGTGAGGCCCTTGTGCTTGGGGACAGTGGGGTCGGTACGCACGACAATCACGCCATAATCGCAATATTGCGCCCAGCTGGTCCAGACTTTCTGACCGTTGATCTTCCAGCCATTGCCATCGGGCTCGGCCTTGGTCCGCAGCCCTGCAAGGTCCGAACCGCCCGCGGGTTCGGAGAAAAGCTGGCACCAGATTTCTTCGCCTTGCAGCGCTTTCAAAACCCGCTCTTTGGCGAAATCCTTGTCGCTGCCGAACTGCATCAAAATCGGGACCGGCATCCCAAGCGAGATTCCGAAATAGAAATTTGGGAAGCCGTGCGTCATTTCTTCGGTTTCAAAAGCGACCTTTTCGCTGTGAGTCAGGCCTTGGCCGCCAAATTCGACCGGCCAGTTGATGCCGGCAAAACCCGCGTCAAACTTGGCCTTTTGATAGCGGCGACCGAGCGCCAGATCCTCTTCGACCGACAGGCCTTTGCGCGCCGCTTTGCCAAAGGTCGGAGCCACGCTTTCCAGCCATTTGGCAGCGTGAGCGCGATAGGTTTCGAGGCCGGTCATGCGGCTTCTCCCGTCAGTTGATCAACCAATATATCTTCCCAGAACAGCCCGTTACCCTGTTCGATGGCCAGACTGCGGGCGCGGCGCATATGAAGATGTAACCCTGCTTCCCATGTTACGCCGATACCGCCGTGAATCTGGATGCAGTCGCGGGCCGCCGTGTCATAGGCCTCGGTCGCCGACAGGCGCGCAGCGGCGGCGGCGATGACAAAGTCGGACTGTCCTCCGGGCGATGCGGCATGGATGCAGTTCGCACGCGCCAGTTCGACCAGCGCGTAAAGCTCGGCAATGCGATGCTTGACCGATTGGAACGCGCCGATCACCTGGCCAAAGGCGCGACGGGTAATCGCATAGTCGCGTGCGATTTCCATCAACGCCTCTGCGCCGCCCGCCTGTTCGTGCGCGGTGATGACGGCCTGCAACGCCAGAATATGCAGCGCCGCATCGCGTGCCTCGTGTCCGCTGACAAGCTGTTCAGCCGGTGCGGCAGTGAAGGTCAGATCGGCGATGCAGCGGCTGTTGTCAAAGCTGTCGACGGCGGTGCGCTCGACATCGGCAAGGTCGACCACAGCGAGCAGGGGGCCATCGGGACCGCTGGTCAGCACGATCGCGACGTTGGCGGCAAGACCTGCGGTGACGCCACTCTGTGTGCCGTCGATCCGGTCGCTGGCGAAGCGCGTAATGGGCGCACGGGACAGGGCGTCGGGACCTGCAGTGATGGCGACCGCACCGATTGTCTTTCCGCTGGCGAGACCCGGCAGCCATCGCGTTTTTTGTGAGTCGGTTCCGTAGAGCGCAATGGCTTGTGACGCGCCAAAGCTGGAGGTCAGGAAAGGCGCGCCGCTAAGCGTCCGCCCCGCCTGATGCGCGATGAGGCCTAGCTCGACAAGGCCAAGGCCCAGCCCGCCATATTCCTCGGGCAGAGCCAGGGCAGTCCAGCCTTGCTCTTTCGCTATGGTCCAGAATCCCGCATGATATTGGCCGGTCGTTTCGAGCAGAGGCAACAGCGCGTCCTTCTCCATCCGCGCTTCTAATATACGCCGCGATTCAGTCGCAATCGCCTGTTGGCCTTCATCATATACAATCGACATATGCGCTTGTTTCCTTGCCCTGAATTTTCTGGTTACAGCCTCTGGCGGACCGCAAATTTCTTGACCTTGTCGGCTATCAAAGCGGTGAAGGTCAATGACATGGGCGTCGATTGCCTTTCGGGGATGTCAAAAGGACGCCGCGACGAGTTCCAACTTTTGCCGCAAGCCAGTTTGTGCAATGCGGTGATCGACGACGCTACGGATAGGGCGCGACTGTATCTTGGCGGCGCGTGGGAGTATGAGCAGGCATGACAATCGTTCAATATCGCGGCTTTGCAGGCGTCCGGTTAGAGGCAGAAGTGATCGGGGCCGATAATGATCCTGCGGTGCTAATGCTTCACGGCGCGGGGCAGACGCGCAGCATTTGGGGTGGCACGGCGGATGCCTTGGAAAAGGCGGGGCGGCGCGTCATCAGTCTTGATCTGCGCGGCCATGGCGGCAGCGAGTGGCCAGAGGATGGCCGCTATGATTTCGAAGCCATGGTGGAGGATTTGCGCGCCGTGCTGGCGCAGATGGGGACGCGTCCGGTCGTGGTGGCGTCGACACTGGGCGGTTGGATCGCCAGCGCTGCGCTTGAACGCGATGCCGCTGTGCTCGCCTCGGGGCTAGTGCTCGTCGATCTGCCGGTCAATGTCGATCCGCAAGTATCGCAAAAGATCGGCGAGCGGCTACGCGAAGCGGCTACGCTTGCGCCAGGTCAGGCGCGATGGGACGTTCGGCTGTTTGACGCTTTCGATACCGGCGCGATGACCGAGAGGCTTTCCAACGTCGCCGCCAATATCGCGCTGCCAACGCTTTATGTGCGCGGCGCGATAAGCCAGCTGGTTTCACAGGCCGATGCCACCGCTTTTGTCGAACAATTACCCGATGGCGAAATTGTCGAGGTCGAGGATACCGCGCTGGTGGTGACCGAAGCCCGCATCGACGCGCTCGGGGCGCACCTGATCGACTTCCTCGAACGCCGCGCGCCGCGCGGCTCCCCGGAGTTTCGTGCGGGGTCCGATGCGCGAACCTTTCGCGATGCGCTCGGTTGCTTTGCGACCGGCGTAACGATTGTGACCGCCATGGGGGCCGACGGAAAGCCGATCGGGCTGACCGCGAACAGCTTTACGTCAGTGTCGCTCGACCCGCCGTTGCTGCTGGTTTGCATAGCCAATAATTCGGGCAGCGCGGCCTGTTTGCGCGAAGCCGAACGCTTCGCCGTCAATGTGCTTCAGATCGGGCAACAACCCGCCTCCAACCGCTTCGCCGGTAAAGGCGAAGATCGCTTTGCCGCAACCCCGTGGGAGGTTGGCGAATTTGGCACACCAGTGCTGACCGGATCGCTCAGCAGCTTTGAATGTGCGAGCGATGCCGTGCACGACGGCGGCGACCATTTCATCCTCGTCGGTCGTGTCCTCAAAGCCATATTCGAACCGCGCCGCGACCCGCTGCTCTATTTTCGCGGGAAATATCGGAAACTGCATTTTGCTTGACGGTCAATAAGTCAAGTTTGGCACGGATTTGGTCTCTGCCTCAGCGACCGCAAAAGTTTCATGATCATCGCCGGCGGGGTCAATATCTATCCTCAGAAAACCGAAAACTTGCTGATTACGCACCCGCCTGTGGCTGACGCCGCCGTAATTGTAGTGCCAAACGCTGCCTTTGGCGAAGAGGTGAAGGCAGCGGTCCAGCCTCTCGATCCGCAAGATGCGACGCCCGAGTTTGCAGAGGTGTTGATGGCCTTTTGCCTGAAAAGCCCCAGCCCGCTGAAATGCACGCGATCCGTTGATTTAGGCCCCGCTCTGCCGCGTCTGGATACAAACGGCTGATCTGTGATCGCTATTGGAACGGCGTGGAAACCAGTTGAGGGCTAGAGTCGTCGCCTGACTTTGCTCTCCGCTTTGGGATGGCTTCAGGCGTAACCAGCTATGCGCATATGTCGGTCAAGCACCTCTAGCCCTATGCAGACCAGCTGATTTTTCCGGACACAAAAATGGTCACAGTGAGAGTCAATCACGGCTCAGGCTTGTGGCTGGTACCGATCTAAGTATTTGATTTTATGAGTAAGAATATGGTGGACGCACTAGGGCTCGAACCTAGGACCCGCTGATTAAGAGTCAGCTGCTCTACCAACTGAGCTATGCGTCCATTTGCCTGATTGCGGCGCGCTGGGCGGGGTGGGGTTATCCATTTTCCTGCGAAGCGAGCGGCCCGCTATCATGGGAAAAGAGCGATGGCAATGGGGGGCGGTTCTTTTTCCGGTCATGCAAAGCGTCGTCTGCCCTTTTTGCTGTCATTTTCGATCGCCAATATGATGCCGATGCATGTCATGATTGTCAGCATTGACGATCCGCCATAAGAAAAAAGCGGCAGGGGGATGCCAACCACTGGGGCCAGCCCCATCACCATCATCAGATTGATCGCGAGGTAGAAAAAGATCGTCATGGTCAGTCCGGCGGCCGTCAATTGCCCAAATCGCGTTCGTGCCGTCAACGCGACCCGCGTCGACCAGCGGAGCAGCAGGAAAAAGCCGATCAGCAGGATAAGGCCGCCGATCAGCCCCCATTCTTCGGCCATCGTGGCAAAGATAAAGTCGGTGTGACCTTCGGGCAGGTAGTCGAGATGGCTTTGCGAGCCGTTGAGGAAGCCTTTGCCGAAAATGCCGCCTGATCCGATTGCGATCTTTGACTGGCTGATATGATAGCCCGCGCCAAGCGGATCGCTTTCGGGATCCATGAAGATCAGGATGCGTTTTTGCTGATAATCATGGAGCATTGAGAAGACGACGGGGAGGGCCGCCGCCCCGGCTAGGGCCGCGCTGCCGAACCACCATAGCGGCAGTCCCGACAGAAACATGACGACAACCGCGCTCGCCGTAATCGCCAAGGCTGTGCCTAGATCAGGTTGGAGCATCACCAGCGCTGCCGGCACGCCTATGACCACTAGTGCGGGCCACAAGGCCGAGAAACTGCGCGTCAGGGTCGGTGGTACCTGCGCATAAAAGCGCGCGAGTGCGACGACGATGGCAACCTTCATCAGCTCCGACGGCTGCAACGTCATAAAACCGAGATTGAGCCAGCGCTGGCTGCCGCCTCCAATGCCGCCGATCAGTTCGACAAGTATCAACAGCGCGACAAGACCGAGATAGGCAGGCCAGGCCAATTGTTCGAAGAGGCGCAGCGGTAAGCGCGCAATAACGAGGGCGAGGATCAGAAAGGCGATAAAGCGCACGCCTTGCTGCATAGCCCAGGGTGACAGGCTGCCACCGGCGGCTGAATAGAGAACGAGTAAGCTAAAGCCGACGATTGCGGACAAAAGCAGAATGAGGCGCCACGGGAAGCGCGCGACGGCGGCGGGAACCGGGATCATATCGACACGTCCGGATCGGGATCAGCCGACTTTGGCGATTTCCATGCGGCAAAGTCGCGCGCCATGCGCTCCTGAATTGTGCCGCCCCATCCGGCCTCAAAACCTTCGAGTGCCGTCATGGCTTTTTCGCGGTCGAATAAATAGGTCATCACATCGCGCGCAACCGGATAGGCGGCACCCGATCCGCCACCATGCTCGATCACGACGGCAGCGGCATAGCGGGGCGCGTCAAAGGGCGCGAAACAGATAAACAGGCCGTGATCGCGATATTTCCAGAGCCCGCCTTTGCCGCGCCCTTTGTCGAGGCTGACCACCTGCGCGGTGCCTGTCTTGCCGGCCATTTTTACATCATCGATGGGCAGGCGCGCGCGGCCAGCGGTGCCCGCGCCGTTGACAACCTCGTTCATCGCATTGCGAACGATGCTGATATGCTCGTCCGAAAAGCCGAGGCTTGGGATCAGGGGACGTTTAGCGTCGCGGGTCAGATGCGGCATCAACGCATTGCCGGTCGCCAGTCGCGACGCCATTACGGCGAGCTGGGTCGGGTTGGCGAGCATATAGCCCTGACCGATAGTGGAATTGACCGTGTCGGCGACCGTCCAGGGCCGCCCATATTTCTTTTCTTTCCAGGCGGGGCTGGGGACCGTGCCATAGCTTTGGCTGGGAAAGGGCAGGGGGAAGGTCTGACCCATGCCCAGTCGTTTGCCCATCGCGGCGATGACATCCATCCCCATCTGCTGTGCGAAATGATAGAAATAGACATCGCAGCTTTGGTAAATGCCCTTGGCCATCGCGACCCGGCCATGCCCGCGTCTTTGCCAGCAGTGGAATATGCGGTTGCCGACGCGCAACCCGCCGTTGCAGGTTGTGGCGGCTTCGGGGTCCAGCCCTGCTTCCAGAAAGCTCATCGCCACCATCGGCTTGACGGTCGACCCCGGTGGATACAGCCCGCTCAATGTCTTGTTACGCAGCGGAACATGGTCGTTCTGGCTGAGCCATTTATATTCAGAAACGCCAATCCCTCGGGAAAAACTGTTGGGATCGAAGCTTGGCATAGAGGCCATCGCCAGCACATCGCCGGTTAGGCAATCGAGGACGACGACCGATCCCGATTCGGGGCCAAGCCGACGCGCGGCGTAATCCTGCAAATCGGCATCGATGGTGAGGTGGACAGTCTGCCCTTGAACATCCGGCCGCACCGCCAGGTCGCGAACAACCTTGCCGCGTGCCGTGACTTCGACCCGCTTGGCACCGGGTTTGCCGCGCAGCACCGGTTCGAAATATTTCTCCAGTGCCTGTTTGCCGATCTTGAAACCGGGGGTGATGTAGATCGGGTCTTTGGCTTCTTCATATTCCTCGGCATTGGGGGAGCCGACATAGCCGATCAAATGACCGACAGCGGCGCCGGTCGGGTAATTGCGGGCAAAGGAGCGCGCCGGAGCAACACCCGAAAGGTCGGGAAGTCGGACGAGAACCGAGGCATATTGCGACTCGTCGATATCCTCTACGACCGCGACGGGTTGATAACCCGACGCCGCTTTCAGGTCGCGGCGGATGCGCTGCATCGTGTCGCCGTCCAGTTGCAACAAGGTTTCTAGCTGGTCGAGGACATTGTCCTTGTCGTGCAGGCGGTCGGGAATGAGGTCGATGCGCAAACTGACGCGATTATTGGCCATGGCCTTGCCATTCCGGTCGACAATCCAGCCGCGCCGGGGCGGAAGCAGCGTCAGGTTGACGCGATTGCTTTCGGACAAGAGGACATAGCGATCATTGTCGATGATGGAGATATAGGCCATGCGCGCCGCGAGCGCAGTGCCGAGAGCAACCTGAGCCCCACCGACGAGCATGGCACGGCGGGTGAAGGTTATTCCTCTCCAGGCTTCGGTAATCGGCGGTTTGCGGCGGGCCATGGGACGTCTATCGACGTTTCAGGCGGAACTTGTCAAACCTGCCCGTCAAACGCAGGAACAGGGGCACGAGCAAGGCAGCCAAGATGATCTGAGGAAGCACGAGGCCCAATAGGCGGCCTGTCGGTGCGTGCGGGTGTACAATCCACGCACCCAGAAACTGAATGATCGCGACAAGCGCCGCGGTAATCGCCCAGTCATGGGCAAAACCGCGCCAATATATCCGCTGCGAGAAATATTGGATGGCGATGCAAGCGAGCGTCCACAGGCCTATGGCACAGCCGATGGGCTGGCCGCTGAACATATCATCCCATAGTCCGAGCGGTAACCCGATCCACACCGGCCACATTTCGGCGCGGAGCATCTGCCAGCACAGGAACATGATCAGTCCGAGCGGCGGCAGCATCGGTGAATTGGCAATCAGGGGCAGCATTAACGGCAGCGCCGACGCGAACATGACGGTCGCGATCGGCACCAGCTGCATACGCAGCCTTGATGCGGGTTCGCCAAGCCGGGGACCGGTGCGGGTATTCATGGCGCGGGAGGCGTCGGGGACGCAGCGACATTATCCGGGCTGCGCGCCGTATAGGGGCGCAGCACGGCGACGGCGTCGACCTTTGCCGGATCGGCGAGGGGCCTTGCCAGCGCGCCGTCATTCTCTCGGCGGATGACGATGGCGACGGGGATGTTGGGCGGATAAAGCCCGCCGGTTCCCGACGTGACCATGATGTCGCCGGGTTTGAAAGGATTGTTGGCGATATTCAGCGTCTTGATGTCCAGATCGCCATTGCCGCGCCCCGCCGCCAAGGCTGGCAGGCCATCGCGGGCGCGCCGGACGGGCACGATATTATCGACATCGGTTAGCAACAGCACCTGTGCAACCGAGGGGCCGGCAGCGAGAACGCGTCCGATCAGCCCATCGGCACCGCGCACCGGCTGTCCCGAACTGACGCCGCGATTGCGACCGATGCTGAGCAGCGCAACGCGGCGGCTGCTGGTTGAGGTGGACGTCAGCAAATAACCGTTGGCGAGGGCATTGCGTTCATTTTCCTGAAGTTTGAGCAGCGCCTTAAGCTGGCGGTTTTCCTCTTGCAGCGCGCTGGTTGCCACCAGTTTGCGCCGCGTTTCTGTCAGTTGTTGGCGCAGGCGCCGGTTTTGCGATCCTGCCGCGACATAGGCGGACACACTATCATCGATCCCGGACAGCGATCCGGTTGCCGATCGGGTCACGCGGGCAACGGGCGCCGCGGTCTCTTGGGCCGCGATCCGCAACTGGGCAAAGCCGACCGGGTCTGCGAACGACAAAATGGCAAGCAAAAGCCCAGCCAGCGCGCCTGTCACCGCAATGACATAGGCGACGAACAGGCTGTACTGGGCCTTTCGGGATTGCCCCGGTCGTCTGTTTGCCGGGCGAACCATCGAACCGCTTCGTCTCCGATTAGGCCTGCAGCAAAACGCCGCGGAAGGCCGGATCTTCCATCGCCCGACCGGTGCCGATCGCGACGCAGGTTAGCGGGTCATCCGCCACGGTTACAGGCAGACCCGTGGCATCGCGCAGCATGTCATCCAGTTCGGAGATCAGCGCTCCGCCGCCGGTCAGAACAATACCCTGGTCGACAATGTCAGCGGCGAGTTCGGGGGCGGTATTTTCGAGTGCGATCCGTACACCCTCGATAATCGTGCCAATGGGTTCGGACAGCGCTTCGGAAATCTGGGTCTGATTGATCGAGATTTCCTTGGGGACGCCGTTGACGAGGTCGCGGCCCTTAATATGTATTGTCAGGCCGGTGCCATCGGCAGGCGCGCGCGCAATGCCAAAGTCTTTCTTGATCCGTTCTGCCGTAGATTCGCCTATCAGCAAATTATGGTGGCGGCGGACATAGGACACAATGGCTTCGTCCATCTTGTCACCGCCTGCGCGGACCGACGTCGTATAGGCGAGCCCGCGAAGCGAGAAAATCGCGACTTCGGTCGTGCCGCCGCCAATATCGACGACCATCGAACCGATGGGCTCGGTCACCGGCATGTCGGCGCCAATAGCAGCGGCCATCGGTTCCTCAATCAGCCAGACTTCGCTGGCTCCTGCGTTGGAGGCGGCGTCGCGGATGGCGCGGCGTTCGACGCTGGTCGATCCCGATGGGACGCAGATGACGATTTCGGGGCTGCGAAAGGCGTTGGGCTTTCCGCCATGCACCTTGGTGATGAAGTGCTTGATCATCTGTTCGGCGACATCAATGTCGGCGATAACACCATCACGCAGCGGGCGGATGGCTTCGATGCTGTCGGGGGTCTTGCCCATCATCAGCTTGGCATCGTCACCAACCGCTTTGACACGCTTGATACCATTTATTGTTTCGACCGCGACGACCGAAGGCTCGTTGAGCACAATGCCCTTGCCGCGGACGTAAACAACCGTATTGGCCGTACCAAGATCGATCGCCATATCTTGCGAATTAAAATTGAACAGGCGGGAAAAGAAGGACATCGATGCTTATTCCTGTTTTTAGTTGGCGTGACGGCCCATCGGGCACCTTCCCACCGTCATTGAACCTGCAGACCCGACCGTCAACACTGATTGATTGTGAAAGCTCAAAAGTCAGTCTTGGGAGCCGTTCGAAAAAAGCGATCGATCTGGGCGGGTGGGTCGCGATTTGCGCCCGACTGCGCTAGGAGGGCATCTATGTCAATACGCCGCCTGCCGGAAAAGCTCGTAAATCGGATTGCTGCCGGTGAAGTGGTCGAAAGACCAGCCGCTGCGCTCAAGGAATTGGTCGAAAATGCCCTCGACGCGGGTGCAACGCGCATCGTGGTGCGAATCGGTGACGGCGGTATCTCGCATATCGATGTCGAAGATGACGGCAGCGGAATGACCGCGGCTGACATGGCGCTGGCGCTCGAACGCCATGCGACGTCCAAATTGCCCGATGAGGCGATCGAGTCGGTGACAACATTGGGCTTTCGCGGAGAGGCGCTGCCCTCGATTGCGAGTGTCGCGCGATTGACTCTCGAAAGCCGCATAGCAAGCGGCGACGGCTGGCGGCGCGTCGTCGACAATGGTCAGCTGGAAAGCGAAGGCCCCGCCGCGCTAAGCAAGGGCACGCGGGTGACCGTCGATGATCTGTTCGCGCGTATCCCCGCCCGCCGCAAATTTTTGCGCAGCCCGCGCAGCGAATATGCGGCGTGTCAGGACGTTGTGAAGCGGCTCGCCATGGCGCGTCCCGATGTCGGCTTTGCGATGGAGCATGACGGCCGCCGCGTATTGGACGTGCAGGGCGGGCAGGATCGGCTGGCGCGTGTCGCGGCGCTCACCCATCGCGATCTGGCCGCGAACAGCATCGGCATCGATATCGACCGCGAGGATGTGCATTTGGGCGGGGTCATCAGCTTGCCGACCTACAATCGCGGCATTGCCGATCATCAATATCTGTTCGTCAATGGGCGACCGGTGAAGGACCGGCTGCTCGTCGGCGCGTTGCGCGGAGCCTATGCCGATTTACTGGCGCGTGACCGGCATCCGGTGGTGGCGCTGTTCCTCGACCTGCCGGGCGAACAGGTCGATGTGAATGTCCACCCCGCCAAAACCGAAGTGCGCTTTCGCGATCCGCAGATGATTCGCGGGATGATTGTCGGCGGACTGCGCCGCGCCCTCGACGATCATGGTTTTCGCAGCGTCCAGCGCCCTGCAGCGGCGGCGCTGGCGGCGTGGCAGCAGGAACCGGGACCAGCGCCGGCGGCGACGTTGTTCGGTGCGAGCCCTGCCATGCCAGAGCCGTATGTGGCTCAATTGCATGACCGGGCGATGCCCTTTGCCCCGTCGCCTGATGCGCCTACGTCTGATGCGCTTCCGATGGGCCGCGCCGAAGTCGCCGTGGCGCCGCCACCCGACAGTGCGGCGCACCCGCTGGGAATCGCGCGCGGGCAGATATCCAAAACCTATATCGTGGCCGAGGCCGAGGATGGTCTGGTCATCGTTGACCAGCACGCTGCGCACGAACGGCTGGTGCTCGAACAATTGCGGCGCGGCATGACGGGGCAGGCGGTGCCGTCGCAGGGGTTGCTGTTGCCCGAAGTCGTCGAGCTGGACGAAGTGGCGTGCGACCGGCTGGAGGCGGCGTCGGGCGATCTAGCGACCTTGGGCGTCGAGCTGGAGCGTTTCGGTCCAGGGGCGGTGATGGTGCGTGCGACTCCGGCGATGCTGGGCGCGATTGATTGCAGCAGGCTGATCACCGACATTGCCGATGATCTGGCGGGTTATGACGCTGCGCTGGGCTTGAATGAACGTATCGAACTGGTCGCCGCTACCATGGCGTGCCACGGGTCGGTGCGCGCCGGACGAACGCTCAACGTCGCCGAAATGAACGCGCTGCTCCGCACGATGGAAGTCACCCCGCACAGCGGCCAATGCAACCACGGCCGCCCGACTTGGGTCAAGCTGGCGATGGGGGATGTGGAGAAGTTGTTCGGGCGGAAGTGAGGGCGGGATTTGCAAATGGCGCGGTGATGTCCGCTAACGACCGGTGCAGACATGCGACACCTCTCTAAATCGTACCCTGAACTCGTTTCAGGGTCCATGGCCTAAGGTCGAAGCATCAGGCCATGGACCCTGAAGCAAGTTCAGCATGACGGATTATAAACGTCCGGTAGCCGGCCAAAAAACTGACCATCTGTTCACAGCACTGAGTCACCTCTCACCCGGATCAGTCCCACGCTGACCATCGTCATCACCGGCACATCGTCCTGATTGAGCACCGTCAGCCTTGATTTGAAGCTGCCCATTTCGGGTTTGCTTTGCGACTGGCGCTTTTCCAATACCTCGGTTTCGCAGCGTAGCGTGTCGCCGGGATAGACGGGTTTGAGCCAGTGGAGCTCGTCCATGCCGGGTGAGCCAAGCCCCGCTTGTTGATGCACCTTCATATTGTCGACGATCATCCGCATCGCCATGCTGCCGGTGTGCCAGCCACTGGCCGACAGGCGTCCAAAATAGGTTTCCGCTGCCGCTTCATCACTGAGGTGAAAGGGCTGCGGATCATATTTTTCTGCAAAGTCGATCACTTCTTCGCGGGTGACGAGTTTGTTGCCGAAACTTTGTTTGGACCCGACTTCGATATCTTCAAAATAGAGCATATCTGTCCTGTCAGGCCATTGTCACGCCGGCCTCGCCGCGCGCGACGACGCCGGTGGCGCGCTTGCTGAGGGTGTTGGTGGGGGTCGTGACCTTGTCGACGACCATGAAGTTCGTTTGCCACGCCTCGCGGTTGACGTCGCACACCATATAGCCGCGCTGGTCATTGGCGAATTTGAGTTCGGGGTTGATCGCCAGCCATTCGTCGGTGCCGCGGCGCTTGTCGCTGCCGTCACCGCCAGAACTAATTGAGGTGCCGACAAATTCGGCGCCGACGACCTTGTCCTTCAGCACCAGATCGCCGCAGAAATTCTGATGCTCGTCACCCGTTAGCACGACGACATTGTCGAGACCGGCCATGCGCGACAGCATCCGTTCGCGCGGTGCTTCATATCCGGCCCAGCTGTCGAGATTCAAAATTTTCTTGGGTTCATCGGGGCTCCGCCGCCGGTCGAGCGACATCATGGTCACTTGCTGTGCCAGCGTGTTCCACGTCGCGCCGCCCTTTGCCAGATCGCGTGCCAGCCATTCCTCCTGTGCGCGGCCCAGCACTTGTGCATCCTTGGCAAAGACGCCGGGGCAGGCGGGTTTGAAACCGTCTTCGCAGGGCTGGTCGCTGCGATATTGGCGGGTGTCGAGCAATTGCATCGCCATCAGGTCGCCATAGCGAAGTTCGCGGTTGAGCGCGACCATGCCGCCACGTGGGATCATCGCGCGGCGCACCGGCATATGTTCATACCAGGCCTGCATCGCGGCTTGTTTGCGGAGCATGAAGACTTCGGGCGGTGCGGCGTCGGGATCATTGCCGTCCTCCATGCGCCAATTATCGACATCGGACACCCAGTCGTTGCGGATTTCATGGTCGTCAAAGCTGGAAAGGAAGGCATGGGCCGAACGCGCGGCCTGCAAATCGACGTCCCCTAGTTGCTGGCTATAGGCGATGCGAAAATCATCGAGGTCGATCAGGTTGCGAAAGGCGTTCTTGCGCACCGGGCGGCTCGGCAGGCCGTCGCTGTAGAGATAATCATAGCTATATTCATAAATGAAGTCGCCATAGTGATAGACGAAGGCCAGATCTTCGCGGGCAAGGTGGCGATAGGCGCCGAAAAAGCCCGCTTCAAAATGCTGGCACCCACAAACCCCGAATTTCAGCGCATCAACGCTGGCGCCCACGGCGGGGAGAGTGCGGGCACGGCCGCGCAGGCTGCGGTCGCCGCCAACGGTGAAGCGGTAATAATAGACGCGGTCGGGGAGCAGTCCCGCGACCTCGACATGGACGCTGTGACCAAGTTCGGGGCGCGCGAGCTCGGTGCCCTTGGCGACAATTTTGTCAAAGCGGCTATCGCTCGCCACTTCCCAGTCGACCGCCATCGGATAGAGCGGCATACCGCCATGCGGTGCCAGCGGATCGGGCGCGAGCCGCGTCCAGATGACAAAGCCATCGGCGCTCGGATCGCCAGCCGTGACGCCAAGGCTGAATGGATAGTCGCGAAACAGGCTTTGCGCGCGCACCAAGCCGGGTGCGGCCAATCCGGTTACCGTGGCAGCAGCAAGAAAATGGCGACGATTGAACATGGTGTGGCTCCAAAGGACGAACGACTCGACCGCCCCTCGATAGACCAGTGTGCTGTTACTTCAATGACCTATGCCCGGTTGGACGGTCATTGCTCGCGCGACCCTAGCTATGCAGGAAGTGCATCACGTCGCCATCATGGACGACATAGGATTTGCCCTCGGCGCGTAGCTTTCCGGCTTCGCGCGCGCGCGCTTCGCCGCCCAGCACGACATAATCGTCATAGGCGATGGTTTCGGCGCGGATGAAACCTTTCTGGAAATCGCTGTGGATCTCGCCCGCCGCTTCGGGAGCGGTGGCGCCGGTAGGGACGGTCCATGCCCGCGCTTCCTGCGGCCCGACGGTGAAAAAGGTGATGAGGTGCAGCAGTTCGTAACCGGCGCGGATGACGCGAGCGAGGCCGGTTTCGTGCAGGCCCATTTCCTCGAGGAATTCCAGCCGGTCGGCCATGTCCATCGTCACCAGCTCGCTTTCGATTGCGGCGGAAACGACAACCGCCTGCGCGCCTTCGGCAGCGGCGCGGGCAAAGACTGTTTCGGAGAACGCATTGCCGTTGGCTGCGCTGGCTTCATCGACATTGCACACATAGAGGACGGGTTTGGAGGTTAGGAGTTGCGCGGTCCGAAGCACGCGTTCTTCTTCTTCGTCCTTGGGCTGGGTCAGTCGGGCCGGCTTGCCTTCGCGGAGCAGGTCGAGCGTCTGACCGAGGACGCTGGCGGCGATTTTCGCTTCCTTGTCGCCCTGTGCGGCCTTTTTGATGAAAGCGGGGACGCGCTTTTCGAGGCTTTCGAGGTCGGATAGCAGCAATTCGGTTTCGACCGTTTCGGCGTCGGCGACAGGGTCGACCTTATTCTCGACATGCTGGATGTCGTCATCTTCGAAACAACGCAGCACATGGACGATAGCGTCGACCTCGCGGATATTGCCAAGGAACTGGTTTCCCAGTCCTTCGCCCTTTGACGCGCCGCGAACCAGACCCGCAATGTCGACAAAGGCCAGCTGGGTCGCGATGATTTTCTTGCTGCTCGCGATAGCCGAGAGTTTTTCTAGCCGCGCATCGGGGACCGCGACATTGCCGATATTGGGTTCGATGGTGCAAAAAGGATAATTGGCCGCCTGCGCCGCCGCCGTTTCGGTCAGCGCATTGAACAATGTGGACTTGCCTACATTAGGCAGTCCGACGATACCGCATTTGAAACCCATTATCTGTCCTTAATCTTGCTTAGTCTTGCAGTCGCAAAGCGAGGTCGTTCACGAAACGCACATCGTCACCATCGGCCAACCATGGCACTTCGGCAGCGATGGCACCGAGTAGGTCGATGAGCGGTTCGACTTCGCTCTTGTGATAATTGCCCAGAACATGACCCGTCACCCGATGCTTTTCGCCCGGGTGGCCGATGCCGATGCGCACGCGGCGGAAATCTTCGCCGATATGCTGGATGATGCTGCGGATGCCATTGTGGCCCGCCGCGCCGCCGCCTTGCTTGACCTTTACCCGCATCGGCAACAGGTCGAGTTCGTCGTAAAAGACGGTCACGTCCTGCGATGTCAATTTGTAGAAATCGAGCGCGGCGCGCACGCTGCGGCCGCTTTCGTTCATGAAGGTGCCGGGTTTGAGCAGCAGGATGCGTTGATTGCCGATCCGGCCATCCTGAATCCAGCCCTGAAATTTCTTGGCTGGTGCGGGGAAGCCGTGGACATCGGCGATGACATCCGCGGCCATGAAACCGACATTGTGACGGTGGAGCGCATATTGCGGTCCGGGATTACCGAGGCCGACCCATAATTGCATGAATTTCATCCCTCCACTTTAGGGGAGGGGCAGCGAGACTTACCAGCTTGCTGGTTAGTCGCAGCGGGGTGGGGCCATCGGCCTAGCTCCACCTCGCAACCCCCACCCCAACCCCTCCCCTGAAGGGGAGGGGTTAGAGTCGGCATTATTCGGCGTCGTCGCCCGTGGCGGCTTCGCCTTCGGTTTCGCCTTCAGTTTCGGCGTCTTCGTCTTCAGCTTCGGTGTCGCCTTCGCTCGACTTCATCGCCGACGGTGCAACGATGGTCGCGATGGTGAAGTCGCGATCAGTGATCGCGCTCTCGCTGCCATCGGGCAAGATGATGCTGCTGATGTGGATCGAATCGCCAACGTCATAGCCGGTGACATCAATCTGGATGTCGTCAGGCAATTTGTCGGCGTCGCAGATGAGTTCCAGCTCGTGGCGCACGACGTTCAGAACGCCGCCGCGTTTCAGGCCAGGTGCCAGTTCTTCGTTGAAGAAGTGGACGGGAACCGAAACGGCAACCTTGGCGTCCTTGGAAATGCGCAGGAAGTCGGCGTGGAGCGGACGATCCTTGACGGGGTGGAAAGACACATCCTTGGGCAGGGTGCGCACTTTTTTGCCGCCAACGTCGATCATCACAACCGAGTTCATGAAATGACCCGTCATCAACTGCTTCATCAGCAGCTTTTCTTCGACGTGGATCATCAAGGGTTCTTCTTTGCCGCCATAGACTACGGCGGGGACGCGGCCATTACGACGCAACTCACGTGAGGCTCCCTTGCCTCCCCGTTCACGCGTCTCGGCCGACAGCACCAGCTGGTCGCTCATCATTTTTCTCCGAGTATAGATTTCACAGTCCGCCACGCCTCCAGGGATGACCATAACGGAAGCCGCGGCGCTTAGCGGGGAAGGCGGGCAAATGCAAGGGGTCGGGCGTCTATTGCACCCGTCGCACCGCGATGCCGCGCTTGGCCAGTCGTTCGGGAAGGCCGTCTGGCCCCGCCAGATGACCCGCTCCGACGGCTAGGAACACTGTTCCCGGCTTGTCCAGCCGTTTGATCGCCCAATTGGTCCAGCGAATGTTGCGGTTGGTATAGATGCTTTGCATGGCGATGGGGCTGTTGTCTGAATCCTCGAGGATAAGGGCGTGGATCTGGTCGACATTGCCCGTCGACCACGCATCGACCAACCTGTGGACCTCGTTGACGGCGTCGTCCGATTTTCGGATCGTTTCGGTCAGCATGTCATGTTGCACGCGGGCGGGCAGGCTGTCGAACAGCATCAACTGGCCCTGGGCGGTTTCCAGCCCCTTGATTGGTTTGCCATCGGCCTGAAAGCGGCTGATCAGTCCCATTTCGACACCCGCAGAACCCGTCAGACCGGCGCGGGTCGCCGTATAGGAGCCCATCGCCAAGGTGATCGCCCAATCGTCGAGTTTGTCGCCATCAAAGCCGTTCAGTCCGCTCTTGCTGGTCAGGTGGCGATATTTGGCGAACAGGTCCGGTGACAAGCGATCGCGCATAGCTAGCGGGTGGTCGCGTGCCGCGAGCTTCTTCATCACCGCGGGCGCGGCACTGACTTGGGCGGGTGAGAGTTCCAGAACCAGCGTGTCGGCCGCCGCGATGGCTTTGCCCACCGCGCCATCGTCCCAATCCGTCCGCGCGGGCAGGGCGTGCATCGTGCCAAGCATATAGAGGGTGGTGTCGCCGTCGCTGGCGACCCACATCGCCGGGCTGGCCTTGTGTATCTCGCCGCTGTCGCACGACGTCAGCAGGCATAGCAAAAGGGCCGCCACAAAAGGGCGACCCTTTCGCAAGGAAGGAGTAATGGTCGCGATCAATAGGCGACCCGCGTTGCCGTCAGGCCGCGCTCTTTCAGATAATCCTGCACGCTATGCGGGCCGGCCAGATGGCCAGCGCCAACCGCGACGAACACGGTCCCCGGTTTTGCCATTCGTGCCTGAAGCTTTTCGGCCCAGCGGGCATTGCGGTTGTACAGCAATATTTGGCGCAGTTCGGGGGGGTCATCCATCGATTCATTGAGCAGCGCGGCCAGTTCATCGGTTTTACCTTGGCCCCAATATGTGACCATTTTGTCGAGCATCGGACCGATAGTGTCGATTTCCTTGACCGTATCGTTCAAGAAAGCGACCTGCGATTTTTCGGGCAGGGAATCGAAATAGCCGAGCTGTTCCTCTATGGTTTCAAGGCCGGAAACCGGCTTTTTTTTCTCTTTTGCATGGTTTGTAAGCTGACTCTCGGCGCCTTGTTCCGGATCATATCCCAATTTGGTCAGCGGCAGCACGGACAGGGTAATCGCCGCGAACCAGGGTTCAAAAGCATCAAATTGACCCGGCGGCAGGCCAAGGTTCGTCATTGCGGCCTGATAGGCCTTTAACTGATCGGCGGTCAGCAGGCTGGGCAGCTTCTTGCCATTCTGGTCGATCGCCAGCGGAAGCATGATGCTGGACACTTTGCTCTTATCCTCTGGCATCGCAACCTCCAGCATCAGCTGGTCGGAGCTGTCGAACGCGGTTTTCACTGCTTCGTCGAACCATGTCAGGCCGGGTTTCAGCACATGGACAGTACCGAACAAATAGATGGTCGTGTCGTCATCCTTGACCACCCACAGCGCCGGGTCGGCATCGGTCGTCGCAGAGGCATGTGCGGGTTCGGCGGCGCGCGATGCGGGTGAGCCAATGGGCAACACGGTGCATTGCGCGAGGGGGATAATCGCACAGGTCAGGGCAAGTTTCTTAAGCCATTTTTTCACAGGGAGAGCCTTTCAAACTGGATGATCGGAATAGGACAGTGAGGCGAAAAAGGGGAGGGCAAATTTGGAATAACAGAATTTGGCGCCGATATGCCCGAATCCCAGCATATCCTTTTCCATAAACTGACCTTTCGTTGCCGTGTCAGCACGATAGCGGCGGCCATTTTCCGAAGGCATGCAACTGCGGTCAGCCTTGACCCGCGCGGCGTGCTGCGCCAAGGCGGCGGCCAATTGTTGCACCTGCGAAGGAACGCGGCCGTGGCCGACTCTGACCGACCTGAACCCTTGAGCTTTCAGGACATGATCCTGACGCTTCATGCCTATTGGAGCGCACGTGGTTGCGCGATTTTACAACCTTATGACATGCGCGTCGGCGCTGGCACGTTCCATCCCGCCACGACGTTGCGCAGTCTGGGGCCGGAACCGTGGAATGTCGCCTATGTCCAACCGAGCCGCCGCCCGACCGATGGCCGCTATGGTGAAAATCCCAACCGCTTGCAGCATTATTACCAGTATCAGGTAATCATGAAGCCGTCGCCCGCCGACCTGCAGGACCAATATCTGGGCAGTCTGGCCGCGATCGGAATCGACCCGCTGCTCCACGACATCCGATTTGTCGAGGATGATTGGGAATCGCCGACGCTGGGCGCGTGGGGGCTGGGCTGGGAAGTCTGGTGCGACGGGATGGAAGTCACCCAGTTCACTTATTTTCAGCAAATGGGCGGATTTGACTGCAAGCCCGTCGCGGGCGAGCTGACCTATGGGCTCGAACGGCTGGCGATGTATATTCAGGGCGTCGACAATGTGTATGATCTGCGCTTTTCCGACGCGGTCGGCGATATTGCGGCGGTCAGCTATGGCGATGTGTTTCTGGAGAATGAAAAGCAGTTTTCGAAATGGAATTTCGAGGTCGCCGATACGGACAGCCTGTTCGCGGGGTTCAAGGCCGCCGAGGCCGAATGCCAGCGCGCCATCGACGCCGCTGTTCCACTGGCGGCCTATGACCAAGCGATTGAGGCCAGTCATTTGTTCAACCTGTTGCAAGCGCGCGGCGTGATCAGCGTGCAGGAACGCGCCAATTACATGGGCCGCGTCCGCGATTTGGCGAAGGGCAGCTGTAAGGCGTGGATCGACAGCCAGTCGGATGCTTGGACCGCGAAATTTCCGGAGTGGGTGCTGTGACCGATTTCCTTCTTGAGCTGCGCAGCGAGGAAATTCCGGCGCGGATGCAGGCGGCGGCGCGGGCGGAACTGGAAAAGCTGTTTCGCGCCGAGATGACGGCTGCGGGCATTGCATGTGAGGCGGTGCATGTCTGGTCGACGCCGCGCCGGTTGGCGTTGATTGCCAGCGGTCTACCCGAAGCCACCGAAGCGGTGAGCGAGGAGCGCAAAGGCCCGCGCGCTGACGCGCCCGACAAGGCGCTCGAAGGATTTTTGCGGTCGACGGGGCTAACCCGCGATCAATTGGTGACCCGCGACGTCAAGGGATCGCCTACGCTGTTTGCTGTGATCGAAAAGCCGGGTCGCGCCACCGCCGAGCTACTCGCAGAGGCTGTTCCCGCCATGGTCCGCGCATTCAGCTGGCCCAAATCGATGCGCTGGGGCGCTGCAAGCCATAGCAGCGAAAGCCTGCGCTGGGTGCGTCCGCTGTCGGGCATCGTAGCGCTGTTTGGTGAGACATTAGTGCCGTGCGAAGTTGATGGCGTCGTCAGCGGCGTTGCCACCCGCGGCCACCGGTTCCACTGCCCCGGCGAGATCACCATCGGCAGCGCTGCCGACTATGCCGAGAAACTGCGCGCCTGCCACGTCATCGTCGACCAAGAGGAACGCGCGGAGTTGATCCGCTACGGCGCTGCCAAGGCGGCGGCGGATGCCGGACTGACGCTGGTTGCGGACGAGGGGCTGGTGGTGGAAAATGCGGGGCTGACCGAATGGCCGGTGCCGCTGCTCGGACGCTTTAGCGAGGACTTCCTCGCGGTTCCGCCCGAGGTCATTCAGTTGACCGCGCGGGTGAACCAGAAATATTTTGTTGTGCATGATGCCGAGAGGAAACTCGCCAACGCCTTTGTCTGTACCGCCAATGTAGCGGCGCATGATGGGGGTGCGGCGATTGTCGCGGGCAATGAAAAAGTGTTGGCGGCGCGGCTGTCCGATGCGCGATTCTTTTGGGATCAGGACCAGAAAAAGACGCTGGCGCAACATGCCGAAAAGCTGGCGAGCATCACTTTTCACGAGAAGCTGGGGACGGTGGCCGATAAGGTGGAGCGGGTCGCGAAACTGGCGCGCTGGCTGGTCGAGGAGGGGATTGTCACCGATTCCCCCCTCTCCTTCAGGGGAGGGGCCGGGGGTGGGGGCTCTCGTCCTGAAGCCGCGCAGACCGATGACCCCCACCCCAACCCCTCCCCTGAAGGGGAGGGGCTTTCGCTTGCCGATCAGGCCGAGCTGGCGGCGCGTTTGTGCAAGGCCGATCTCGTCACTGAAATGGTTGGCGAATTTCCCGAATTGCAGGGGCTGATGGGCGGCTATTACGCCCGCGCCGAAGGCTTGCCCGACGCCGTCGCCGACGCGATTCGCGACCATTACAAGCCAGTCGGGCAGGGCGATGATGTTCCGACGGCGCCAGTGACGGTGGCTGTGGCGTTGGCGGATAAGTTGGATACGCTTTTCGGATTTTTTGCAATTGATGAGAAGCCGACGGGCTCCAAAGACCCGTTTGCTTTGCGTCGTGCCGGATTGGCGATCATTGCAATATTGATCGCCAACAACTTACGCTTTGATGCTCGGTTTGTTTTCACAGAGATTGCAGCAGTTTTCATCCGACGTCTCGATCAAAGTCATACCTCGAAGCTGGGCGCAATGCTCGAAAGTGCCAAAGAGGCCATAGTTTCTCGCGAAAATATGGCTGACATCATGGTTGCTGCTGCCCGCGAGGTTTGGAAATCGTATGAACAGGTTAGCGAGGAACAAATCAAACGTTCGCGTTACCTCGCTGCTGAAATCTATTTGTTCTTGTTTGAACGCCTCAAGTTCCAGCAACGCGAAGCCGGTGTTCGCCATGACCTGATCGACGCGGTGTTCGCTCTTGGCGGCGAAGATGATCTGGTTCGCTTGCTGGCGCGGGTAAAGGCGCTTCAATCCTTCATGGCGACCGACGACGGCACCAACCTGCTCGCGGGCTATAAACGCGCGTCGAATATATTGAAGCAGGCGGGTGAGGTGAGCGGCACGGCTGTAGCTGCGGCGCCAACCGAGGCCGACGCGGCGCTCCTTGCCGCGCTCGATGCCGCCGAACCTGCTGCCGCGACCGCTGTCGCCGAGGAGCGCTTCACCGACGCCATGGCGGCGCTGGCCAGCCTTCGCGCGCCGATTGATGCCTTTTTCGACGGGGTGATGGTCAATGATCCCGACGAAGATATCCGCGCTTTTCGTCTTGGGCTGCTCGCGCGCTTCCGTGACGCGGTGCACAGCGTCGCCGATTTCTCGCGCATAGAGGGATAGCGCCAGCAAGCGTCAAAAAGGGGAGGAACGGCACGATGGACCAAAGCCAGATGATCTGGATCTTCGCACTGGGATTCCCGGTTTTTACAATCGCGATGTTGCTTTTGGCGATGCGTGTCATGGCGGGGCTCGGCTGGTCGAAATTCCAGACTGATTTTGCTTGGGACCGCCCGATCCCGTCCGATGCGCGACATTTTTCCTGGGCGACGATGACGATCGGTCGTTTTCCCGGCGGCTCCAGCTATCGCAACGCGATGAATGTCTGGATCGATCAGCGCGGTATATATCTGCGACCGATCTTCCTTTTTAAGCTGTTCCACCCGTCATTGCATATCGGCTGGGATGCGATCGCGTCGGTTGAGGCTCGCAAGATAATGTTGCTGGAGGTCGGCCAAATTCACTTTCGCCACGACCTGCCAATGCTAAACTTTCGTGGCCGGGCCGGGCGGGCGATCATCGAAGCCTGGCAAGCGCGTGGCGGAGACAACAGCCAAAGCTGACATTGCCAAAGCAATTCTGAATCGACCGAAGCAATATTCGGCCCTATCCAGCCGCAACCTCCTCCCCGGGGCGACAGGAGCAAGACATGACGACGAATTTGGTGCATCTTTTCGGTGGCGACGCCACGACGAGCGAGCGGTCGAAGAATCTGCTCGGCGGCAAGGGCGCGAACCTGGCTGAAATGGCGTCGATTGGTCTGCCGGTTCCTCCGGGATTTACGATCACGACCGAGGTTTGCACTGCTTATTATGCTGGCGGCGAGCAATTCCCGACCGAATTGGGCGAACAGGTTGCGGCGGGCATCGCGCATGTCGAGGCGATTACCGGCAAGCAATTTGGCGATGCCGCCGACCCGTTGCTGGTTTCGGTGCGGTCGGGGGCACGGGTGTCGATGCCGGGGATGATGGATACGGTGCTGAATCTTGGCCTGAACGATGCGACCGTGGTGGGGCTGGCCGAGGCCTCGGGCGATGCGCGGTTCGCGTGGGACAGCTATCGTCGTTTCATTCAAATGTATGCCGATGTGGTGATGGGGCTGGACCATGGGGCGTTTGAAGAAGCGCTGGAAATCACCAAGGAAGACAAGGGCTTTTATCTCGATACTGAGTTATCATCTGAAGACTTGCAGGCGCTGGTGGGACAGTTTCAGGCCATCGTGCGCGAAGAATCGGGACGTGATTTTCCGCAAGATCCGCAGGACCAGTTATGGGGCGCGGTCGAGGCGGTCTTTACCAGTTGGGAAAGCGACCGCGCGAAAGTCTATCGCCGTCTGAATTCGATCCCCGGCGAATGGGGCACCGCGGTCAATGTGCAAGCCATGGTATTCGGCAATATGGGCGATACATCGGCCACCGGCGTTGCCTTTACCCGCGATCCGGCGACCGGCGCGCACGCTTGGTATGGCGAATGGCTGATCAACGCGCAGGGCGAGGATGTCGTCGCGGGTATCCGCACCCCGCAATATCTGACCAAAGCTGCACGCGAAACGGCAGGGGCAAAGCCGCTTTCGATGGAAGAGGCGATGCCCGATACCTTTGCCGAGCTGGGGCAGGTGTTCGACCGGCTTGAGGGCCATTACCGCGACATGCAGGACATTGAATTCACAGTCGAGCGCGGCAAATTGTGGATGCTGCAAACACGGTCTGGCAAGCGTACCGCCAAGGCCGCATTGAAAATTGCGGTCGATATGGTCGGTGAAAAGCTGATCAGCGAAGAGGAAGCGGTTGGCCGCGTCGACCCCGGCGCGCTCGACCAGCTGCTCCACCCGACGCTCGACCCCGACGCGGTGCGCGATGTGCTGACCAAGGGGCTGCCCGCCAGCCCCGGCGCGGCGTCGGGTCAGATCATGTTTGACGCCGACAGCGCCGAGCGTGCGGCGGCGATGGGCGAGGCGGTGATCCTTGTTCGCGTTGAAACCAGTCCAGAAGACATCCACGGGATGCACGCGGCCAAGGGCATATTGACCGCGCGCGGCGGCATGACGTCACACGCCGCCGTCGTGGCGCGCGGCATGGGGCGCCCTTGCGTCTCGGGCGCGGGCAGTATCGCCATCGACGGCGCAGCGCGGGTGTTGCGTGTCGACGGGCGCGAATTTCGCGAGGGTGAGATTATCACGCTCGACGGATCGACCGGCGAAGTGATGGCGGGCGAGGTTCCGACCTTGTTGCCCGAACTGGTCGGCGATTTCGGGACGTTGATGGTCTGGGCGGATCGGGTGCGCCGCATGAAGGTGCGCGCCAACGCCGAAACGCCCCAAGACGCACAAGTCGCGCGCGATTTCGGCGCCGAAGGCATCGGGCTGTGCCGTACCGAGCATATGTTCTTTGACGCCGCGCGGATTACTGCGGTGCGCCAGATGATCCTTGCCGACAGCGAAGAGGACCGCCGCACCGCGCTTGCCAAATTGCTGCCCGAACAGCGCGCAGATTTCGCGGGAATTTTCGAGGTGATGACGGGGCTGCCCGTTACCATCCGCCTGCTCGATCCACCGCTGCACGAATTTTTGCCGACGCGTGAAGAGGATTTCGCCGAGGTTGCCGAAGCGGCAGGCGTGGGCATCGAGAAGCTGAAATCGCGCGCCAATGAACTGCACGAGTTCAACCCGATGCTGGGGCATCGCGGCTGTCGTCTGGGGGTCAGCTATCCCGAGATTTACGAGATGCAGGCACGGGCGATTTTCGAAGCGGCGTGCGATGTTGCGGCGGCTTCGGGTGAGGCCCCGATTCCCGAAGTGATGATACCTCTTGTCGCCACCCGCCGCGAATTTGACCTGATGAAGGCGATTGTCGACGCAGCGGCCAAGGCTGTGTTTGCCGAAAAGGGTCGCGAGGTTCCCTATCTGGTCGGCACGATGATCGAATTGCCGCGCGCCGCGCTGATGGCCGGAGAGATCGCCAAGACGGCCGAGTTCTTCAGCTTTGGTACCAACGACCTGACGCAGACGACAATCGGTATCAGCCGCGACGATGCCGGACGGTTCCTGACCCAATATGTCGACAAGGGCATTTTCGTCACCGACCCCTTTGTCAGCCTGGATGTCGAAGGCGTGGGGCAGTTGATCGAAATCGCTGCCGACCGGGGTCGTGCGACGCGGCCTGACGTTAAAATGGGCATTTGCGGCGAGCATGGCGGTGATGCGCCAAGCATCCAGTTCTGCGAGTCCGTTGGCCTCGATTATGTCAGCGCGTCGCCCTATCGCGTGCCAATTGCACGATTGGCAGCGGCGCAGGCGGCCTTGAAAGCAAAATAGCGACTAAAGGGGGTTGCGCGGTTTCGCGCAGCCCCTTAAAGGCGCTGCACACTACGCACCCGTAGCTCAGCTGGATAGAGCACCAGACTACGAATCTGGGGGTCGGGCGTTCGAATCGCTCCGGGTGCACCATTTTTCTGCGGTTTTTCGGAAATTTGGACTAATTGGATTTATTCCAGCAATCACCCAGCAATCACCATAACGACGTTCAATCCTTTCAATCTCTGGCTCGCTGTAGAGATCGATGGGTGCATATCTGGGGCCAACTCTGCTTGCCCATCAGGAATATATTGTCAGACTTGATGGGCGGCATTTTAATAATGATGCCAGACCGGGCTCTGTCACGTATGTCCAGGCGTAAGCTAAAGGTGCCAGTGCGCGCTCCCAACGCGTGTTTTCCAATGCTCGGTCATTTTTTAAATACAGATTGTCGTTTCCGATTATAATTTGATTATAAAATGGAATGGAAAATCTCGAAGGCATAACTTTCCTAAGCGACTCACATTGGTCGTATTTGTTGGAAAGGAAATGTCATGAAAATCGATGAATATTTCGATGATGATGTGATCGATCTCGGCGCCGCCGCGATTGAGACACGGGGTATCGGCAGTGTCGGTCCCGAAGATGTCCAGACTAGGCAACGCTATCTATTCGGAGGCATCCAAGCCGACGATTGACGAAGCGAGGGGCGTGCAACTCAATTGAGCTGCACGTCCTTGTCCCATCCTGTCTTCTTTCTCCCCCAATAGATTCCCGCTCGCGTCAAATCGACCCGCATGTCGGCATCAATTTTAGCATTTATTTCTGAGCCTTGAGCCGGCGCAATGAAGCAAGCGGCTGACTGGCACTCTATCACACCACAGCAAAATTCGTTGGACGATTATGCAGCTCAATATCCGACCAGATCTCTGCTACCGCCAGATTGGAGACGATTATGTGTTCCTCGATTTATCGTGCGATCGATATTTTTTAGTGAGAGGTCGGGGTGCCGGGTGCTTGGATCGCTTTTTCGGCGCGTGTGCTCAAGCTGCGGATTGCGAGTGGCTCGCCGCGCATAGACTGATTGCCGTTGGCGAACCTGCTTCGTTGAATGCATGCGCCGAGATTGCCTCCGCGCAATCAAGCCTTGTCGACACACCGCTTCCGCATGCTCCGCTGCTCTTGACAGCGGCCAGCCTCCTTGCCCAGTCACGCGCACGTCGAGAGATCGCCGGTCGCCGTCTAGCCGCCATCTTTGGCGATCTTGAACATGCGCAGTTCGGACCATTAAGTGATACGGTCAACTTGTCGCTTCTCGCCGCCGCTTTTCAGCGCTCGCGCCGCTTCGCAACATCGATAGATCAATGTCTTGTCCGCGGTCTTGCGATGAAGCGCTTGCTTATCCGCCAACGCTGCGCTTCGCGATTGGTCATCGGTGTTGCCATGCCATTTTCGGCGCACTGCTGGGTGCAGGTGGACGATGTGGTCCTCACTGACCCGCTTGATATCATTCTTCCTTTCGCACCCTTATTCGCCATATGATGTCTGGGGGCTATCGCATCCAACTTCCGCTAAGCGATGATGCGGTAATCAAATCACAGTGGCCACTGAGTGGACGGCTCATTTTTGACCATCCGGCGATCCGGGTGTGGACTGATGAGCCCGTGATTTCGCTAGGACCTGACGGCTGCATTATCGGTCATCTTTTTGTCCGCGGCCCGCCGAGTAGGCGGGTCAGCCGTCTCGATAACGAAGCGCTTGAAAGTCTGCGGGAGAGCGATGGCCGATCGCTGCTTACCGACTATTGGGGCGGTTATCTGATGATCCGAATCGACGCGACCGGAAAGGTGAGCATATTGCGCGATCCATCGGGTACGCTCCCTTGTTATTTGAAGCGCGAGGCGGGCTGCGTATCGCTATCAGACGATATCACCAAACTCGCATCACCCGGTATGACAAGCGTCAATTATGAGGAGGTGGCGCTTCTGCTGGGCAGCATGGACGCCATAGGGCGGTCGACCTGCATCACGGGAGTCGATGAATTGATCGCCGGTGAATGTCTGTCGGTCGATCACGGCTCCATTGCGATTGAAACATGGTGGTCACCTTGGGATTATGTGCGACCGCTGTCGGGACTTAGCAATGCACAAGCTGCCACACAGTTGCGCGACGTTGTGCTTGATGCCGTCGGCGCCTGGGCCAGTTGTTTCGAGAATATTCTGCTTGGCGTGTCGGGCGGACTCGATTCTTCGATCGTAGCAGCTGCTGTGCATCGCCGAACATCGCATTTGTCCTGCCTCACGCTCGTTGGGCCCGATGCCGAAGGCGATGAGCGTCGCTATGCCCGTTCGTTGACGAAAGCGCTGGACCTACCGCTTCGCGAAAATCGCTACGAGCTGGACGATATCGAGATCGGTCGGGCCGTAGCGCCGCATCACCCCTTGCCCAATGCTGCCTATTTCAAGCAGGCGATCGAGGCGATCCACAATCATTTGCAACAGGACAGGCAGATCGATGCGCATTTTTCGGGCAATGGCGGCGACGGTATTTTTTGCAGCATGCGGAGCGCATTGCCCTTTCTTGATCATTTTCTCGTCGAGGGGCCGCGACCGGCGCTTGCACGCACTTTACGCAATCTCTCCGATCTGACCGGATCCGATGCTGCGACAGTGCTGCGACATGCGTGGAACAAATATCGTCGTCTCGACCGGAAACATAAAGTTCGGTACGACTTTTACGGCCTTTCGGCTGCTGCTGCCGCCCGAATTCGCTCAGCCGATAGACTCCATCCCTGGCTCTCAGCACCTGATGATAGTCTTCCCGGTAAGGCGACGCACATTGCCTTTCTGATGCGATCGCACCGCAGCCTCGAATTATATCCGCGCGCAACGCACCCACCCCATATCGCGCCGTTGTTGGCTCAGCCTATTGTCGAACTCTGCCTTTCGATCCCGACATGGATGTGGATCGAAGGTGGCGCCAATCGGGCCATTGCGCGCACCGCGTTCCAAGATTTGCTGCCCGAGACAATTTTGCGCCGTGCCCATAAGGGTGGCCCCGGTGGATTCAGTCTTTCTATATATCAGCGACACTCGGGTGCGCTCCGCGATATGCTGCGTGGAGGACGCTTAGCCTCCGCAGGAATAGTCGACCCCGCGATATTGGATGAAGATGAGGATCCAAGCTGGCATGGCACCGATCGCGTGCAGCGGCTCCTCATATTCGCTGCCGCCGAGAGCTGGGCACGCTGGTGGAGTGAGACCTCAAACTAGGGTTCCAGCTTCGATGTGGAAGATTGACAAGGCCGTTTTGGATCGGATGCCATTTTGTCCCATAGGTCGAGCCGTTCAGGGAATGGGGCATCGGCATCGCGTCGCCCCAAAAGCCAATAGTCGAACCAGGCAAGATTCTCCCGCATCGCGAGGAGCCTGTTTGATGGAATATGAAAGGCGTGCGTCTCGTCTGACGCGGCACTTTCGCCGGGGTAATAGCTGATTTGCGTCGGAACATTATGGTCTCGCAACGCCTGGTAGACGTCGAGTGCGCCGGGAAGCGGTAGCGCCATCTGCTGGAGCAGCGGCGTACAGGCCTTGCCAGCGTTGAGCGAGGGAGAAAATCGGCGATAATGAACGATATTTTCCCCGAACGGGGATCCTCCGAAGATCACATCGTCGGAGGAATGTGACACGGGATAAGAAAATGGCTCGAGAAAGCTGCCGTCACCGCCTGAAGCTGCGCGGAAAAGTTTTGAGTGCGTCAGGGTGACATTGACCATTTGCGAGCCGCGACTGAATCCCGCAATGCCCACATGCTCAGGATCGACGAGCCCTTCGGTTGCCATTTCCTTCACGGCATCCTCGAAGCTATAAACGCCATTCACCCAGCCGAGACGCTGCATTTCTTCGGGCCCCGGTGGTCCGCTACCGCGAAGCCAGGCCTGGAATACGGCCCAGAGTTCGGAATTTTGCCGCGGTCCTGGATCATTGATCGCCAACACGACATAGCCTCGCTCAGCGAAAAGCTGCACCGGATAATTCCACTGAAATCCAATGTTGGCAAATCGTTCATCGGCATCGCTGCCGTGGGTGATAATGATTGTAGGATAGCGGCGACCCGCGACATAACCGCGTGGGAAGATGACAAAGCCTGTCGCGGTGTAGCCGAGCCTGTTCACCCAGGTTCGCGGGCGGATTATGAGCGGTGCAATCTCCTCATGGGAAGGCGACACTGGTGCGATTCGTTCCACATGATTTCGCTTCAGATCGACCCGCACCAACTCGGGAGGTCGCGCCATCCCTTCGCGCACGCATATCCCCATCGCGAGCTTGGCGCCGAAATCACAGCGTGTCAGGCTATCCTCACTCTTGATCGAGCGTACGCGTCCGTCCTCGATCAACGCGAGCCCATAATGCGGGTTTGAACCGCCCCGGGATTGTCGGAGGCTCCAACTCTTGAGTAGATGGAGTCCTTATGAGCAAGACAACGAACAAGTTTTCACCGGAAGTCCGCGCCCGTGCGGTGCGGTTGATATTGGATCACGAAGGCGATTATCCGTCCCGCTGGTCAGCGGTGGTGTCGGTTGCGGACAAGATCGGCTGCGCGCCGCAGACGCTTCACGAGTGGGTGAAGAAGGCGGAGGTCGATAGCGGTAAGCGCGCTGGCGTGCCAAGTGATACGGCCGACAAGCTGAAGGCGCTGGAACGCGAGGTCCGCGAGCTGCGTCAGGCCAACGAGATTCTTCGCAAGGCATCAGCATATTTTGCGCAGGCGGAGCTCGACCGCCCGTTCAAGCGATGATCGCGTTTATCGATGATAACCGCGAGCTTCATGGGGTCGAGCCGATCTGCAAGGTCTTGCCGATCGCCCCTTCCACTTACCGCAAACATGTCGCGCAGCGGCGGGATCCATTGCGCCTGTCGGCGCGGGCGAGACGCGACCTGGCGCTCAAGCCCGAGATCGCGCGCGTGTTCGCCGAGAACTTCGCTGTTTACGGCGTGCGCAAGGTCTGGCGGCAGATGAGGCGTGAAGGGTTCACCATAGCTCGCTGCACCGTTGAACGGCTGATGCGCGATATGGGTTTGCACGGGGTGATCCGTGGCAAGCCCGTCGGCACCACGATCAGCGATAAAGCTGCGCCCTGTCCGCTGGATCGCGTCAACCGGCAGTTCCATGCCCCGGCGCCGAACAGGCTGTGGGTCTCGGACTTTACCTACGTCTCGACCTGGAGCGGGTTCGTCTATGTCGCATTCGTGATCGACGTCTATGCCCGCTACATCGTAGGCTGGCGCGTCAGCCGGACAGCACATACCAGCTTTGTGCTCGATGCCCTGGAGCAAGCTTTGCACGACCGCCGACCGGTCCATCGTGGCGGACTGGTTCATCACAGCGACCGCGGATCCCAATATGTATCTATAAAGTATACTGAACGCCTCGCAGAAGCCGGCATCGAGCCGTCGGTCGGCAGCGTCGGCGACAGCTATGACAACGCTTTAGCGGAGACGATCAATGGCCTTTACAAGGCCGAAGTGATCCACCGCCGCGGACCATGGCGTTCCTTCGAGGCCGTCGAGTTCGCCACACTGGAATGGGTCGATTGGTTCAACCATCGGCGTTTGCTGGAGCCAATCGGCAACATCCCGCCCGCCGAAGCCGAACAACAATACTATGCCATGCTGGACGACACCGCCATGGCAGCATAACTTATACCAAATGGCCTCCGGCAATCCCGGGGCGGTTCAGATTGAAGATATAGAAGTTCTCCCATTCGGCGAGCTTGGCCTCGAGATCGACGTCGCCTTTGTATGACAAGAGCTGATATAACTCCTGCTGGTCTGAACGATGTGACCGCTCGACCTTACCGTTCAGTTGCGGGGTTCCGCGTTTGATATAGGCATGGCGGATGCCCTGATTCTCGACGTGCCAGTGGAATTTGGCTTGGAACTCATGACCATTATCGGTTCTGATTTCCTTGATGCGGAATGGGAACTTTTCGATGATGTGATCGACGAAGTCGATCGCGTTGGCTTATGTGTGCTTATCGTAGACCTTGAGCGCTCTGACGAGGGTAGCATCGTCGATTGCGGTATATTGGAAGCGCCGGATCTTCTCGCCGTGATTACCGATGAAGGTCAGGAACTTGACGTCCATCTGGATGTGATGACCAGGAACCTGTTTGTTGTAGCGCTAGGTGTGGACTTTGCGCATCCGGGTTCCGCGCGGTAGCCGGCCGACGCCGTTGCGGCGCAGAATGCGTGTTACGCCAGCGTCGGAGATTTTGACGTCGTGATAGCGCGCCAGGTACCAGACGATCCTGATTGAACCGAGGTGGTATTTGCTTCGCAGGTAGAGGACCTTCTCGACGATCTCGGGCGGCGTCTGGTTGGCGGGGTTCTTCGGAAAGGGCCTTTCGTTGAACAGCCCGGCTTCGCCGCGCTGCTCGAAGTTGGCTTTTCAGCGATAGAAACTTGATCGACCCGCGTCGAAGTATCGGCAGGTTCTGGCCACATGGCCAGTCTTCTCAGCATGGCGCAGCACCTTGAGCTTGCGCTGAATGTCGCGGTCTTCCTTGGTCATAGGGTCCATCCTTCTTACTGCCTGTCGGCAGTATGAAAGATGTCCCGCGAGTCCGTACAGTCCTACACGACTAATATTTGTTAGCCATCGAAATCTCCCGATTTGATAAGTGGTTTCTGACCAAGCGGGGCTGAAGTTGCAACTGGCGTGGCCGGGAATGGAGAATCCCGGCCACGCTCTTGGTCATTTCGTTGTGTAGCCGCCATTGACGAGGACGGTTTGCCCCGTCATCCACCAGCCGTCCGAGACGAGGAAACGGATAAAGGGAACGATGTCCTCGATATCTGTCAGCCCCGTCTTCGAGAATTTCGACAGGGCTGCGGCAGTCTTGTGATAGGCAACTGCCTCCTCGCCTTCCGCCGGGTAGAAGAAAGGTGTGTCCATCGGCCCTGGGCCAATCGCTGTCACCGAGATTCCTCGATCGCCGAATTCCTTGGAAGCCGCGCGGGTGAAATGCTCGACCGGAGCCTTGGTACCCGCATAGGCGGCGTAAAATGGCGTATAGGCTCCCAATAACGACGTCACGAGCGTGCAGATTTTGCCATTGTCGTTGAGTTGCTTGCCCGCCTCCTTGAGAAAGAAGAAGGCGGATTTCGAGTTCACGGCCGTCATTTCATCATATTCGGCTTCGCTAATCTCGGTGAAAGGCTTTTTTAGTACTTTGCCGACCGTGTTGATCGCAATGTCTGGCTTGCCTACGGCCGCAATCGTATCGGCAAATAATTTTTCGATCGCTCCGGCCGTCGTAAGATCGCCCTGAAGCGCGACGCCTTGTGCACCGGCAGCTTTGATAGCGGCCAATGTTTCATCCGCACTTTGCTTTGTTGCCGCTGTGTTATAATGGATGGCGACGGCCTTGGCGCCTTGCTCGGCCAAGTCGCGTGCCAACAACCCTCCCAGATTCTTGGCCCCTCCAGCGATGAGAACGGTTTTTCCCTTAATGCTGTGATCGGTCACGGTTTCATCTCCTTCATCATGTATCGCGAGTTCTGCCATATGCAGTCTCGTCTGACAGAAGGGAGATAGTATGTTTATGACCACGTGATAAAGATGGCAATTCTGATATCATATGTCAGAAATAACGAACAATGGAGGGAGCCTCGATTGGACAGAATCGATCTTTTTCGTGTCTTTACCCGCGTCGTCGAATGCGCAAGTTTTACGGGCGCGGCCAATATGATGGGTCTTCCGCGATCATCTGTGTCTGCAGCGGTGCAATCTCTGGAAGGTCGTGTTGGTACTCGATTACTCCATCGCACTACGCGAAGGGTAACCCCCACCCATGATGGCACGGCGTTCTATGAGCGGTGTCTGCGTCTCATCGCAGATGTCGAGGAAGCGGAAAACCTGTTTCAGCAGACGTCCGTTGGACCCAATGGTATACTTCGAATTGATGTGCCGGGGCGAATAGGTCGGCTGATCGTCGCTCCGGCGCTACCCGATTTTTTTGAACGCTATCCTGACATTCATATCAATCTTGGTGTCACCGACCGGGCGGTCAATCTTGTCGGTGAAAGCGTCGATTGTGCGTTGCGCGTTGGTTCGTTGGACGACTCAGGCCTTATCGCGCGCGGCATTGGCGATATTTCTTTCATTAACGTGGCCAGCCCGACTTATCTGGCAGTTCATGGCCTGCCGACAACGATTGAAGATCTTGAAGATCATCTCGCGATCCATTTTGCATCGCCATCTAGTGGCCGGGTCGAGGATTGGGAATGGCTTGAGAATGGTGAGACGCGGACGATCACCATGCGTGGGCGTGTGACAGTCAACAGCGCCGAGGCGCAGATTGCATGTTGTCTGGCCGGGCTCGGTTTGATTCAGATTCCTGCTTACGATGTTAAGGTCCATCTCGAAGCAGGCGAACTGGTAGAAGTGATGCAGGAGTATCGTGCTGCCCCGATGCCAATGACATTGCTCTATCCACATCGTCAACATCTCTCACGCAGGCTTCAAGTATTCGCAGACTGGTTGGACACACTTTTGAAGCGTCATGTTTTGGGCTGAGTTAAAAGCCTAGGTCAGAGTATAAAATCGCGTGGTCGCGATGCGACGATGTGGTCGAGGAGCCGCATTTGTAACCGCGAAAGCATCTTTCGGCGCCTCTGAACCAGAAACACCGGGAGATGGAAATTTTTGAGGTCCGGGGTGTCGACACGTCGAAGTAGTCCCGCCGTGAAATCATCCTGCACAGTGCTGATCGGCAGAAAACTGACGCCGACACCTGCACGCACGGCGCGTTTCAATGCTTCAGGATGGCCAAGCTCCAAGATAATGTTGCGGTGCGTGATGCCGTTAACACGCAGCATTTCATCCTCTAGGCCACGGGTCACCAAGCCTTGGGGGGGCGTCACATAGTCGAGTTCTGCGAGCAGGATATTGTCGACCACTGGAGCGACCCGCTTGTCATCCACGGAAGCACAGAGAGCCAATGGCTCGTCCCACAGTTGCTTGACGGTGAGATCCTCGACATCCTGTGATGGGTCGAGAATGATAATGGCAAAATCGCAGGCGCCGGACCTCACCGAGTCCAGCGCAATGCGCGGATTGGATATCTGTAAAACAACATGGGCGCCCGGCGTTTGCTTAGAAAAGGCGATGACGATATCGGTCAATATATAGGATCCTGCCGCCATGGTTGATGCGATCACTGCGCTGCCTGCTGCGCCGTCGCTTAATCCTCCAAGCTCGCGTTCCACTTCGAAACTTCGCGCTAACATTTCGCCGGCCCAGCGATAGACCCGCTCTCCGGCTTCGGTCAGTACCAGGCTGCGGCCGCTGCGCCGCAACAGAACGGTGCCAAGCTTGTCTTCCAGGCTACGCAGATGCGCGGTGACGGCGGGTTGCGCGACACTCATCCATTCGGCCGCACGGGTCACGCTGCCCAACTCCACGACGCTGCAGAATATCTGCAGCTTCCGCAAGGTGATCTGGCCTGACTTCAGGCGATGGCCTATGACTGACCCGGAGCTCTCCCCGGAAACTTGGCTTTCGTTCATAACGATAACATACCCCTTTGCTCGTTCCATAAGCAATATCTTATGAATTAATGCAAACTCGATATTGGTCGTTGTCGCGCCATTCCGGCATCAAAAGGGGACAGACACAGGCTTAGACTGTGCAGGATGAGCATTGAAGCCCCATTTCGGTTTCGGCTTATTGGAGAGGTAAATCGCTAATGTATTTAGGTGTCGATATCGGCGGAACCTTCACGGACCTCGTCCTTTTGGACGAAGAAGGTAGGGTCACCCTAACCAAGGCTCTCAGTACGCCAGGTGAACTGCAGAACGGAGTGTTTGATGCCATTGGTCGCGCTGCGAAATTGCGAGGGATTTCGGCGGACGAACTGATCCGTAAAGTCAGTGCATTCGGCCACGGCACTACCCAGGCGACCAATGCCCTGATCGAGCGCGACGGTGCGCGTACCGGGCTTATTACAACACGCGGGTTCGGTGACACTCTGCTGTTGCAGCGGCTGATGGGTTTTACTGCCGGTGTGCCGGTCGACAGGCTCGGCTGGTACAGTCAGCGGCGATACCCCGATCCCATTGTGCCGCGCACTTTGATCCGCGAGCTCGCTGAGCGCGTTGATCAGGCAGGCACGATCCTATTGCCGCTCGACGAAGCAGAAGTGCGCGCTGCCGTCCGCGAATTTATCTCAGAAGGGGTGCAAACTGTCGCCGTCTGCCTGCTCTGGGCCTTTCGACAGCCGGCCCACGAACAGCGTATCGGTGAAATCATCGCCGAGATGATGCCGGATGCCTATGTCAGCCTATCGTCTGAAGTGGCCCCGACCATCGGTGAATATGAACGGATGGCGACGACAGCTCTCAATTCCTATCTGGCGCCCAAGGTGGTGTCCTACCTCGAGCAGATCGAAGGTCTGTTGCAGGGCAGGGGCTTCAAAGGGGCTTTTTCGGTACTCAATAGCGCGGGCGGCGTGATGCCCGTCGCAGAAGCTGCTGAGCGCCCGGTCGTGCTGGTCACCAGCGGGCCCACCGGCGGCGTCATGGGGTCATTGCAGCTTGCCGACGAGTTGGGTTTCCCCAATGTCATCACCACCGACATGGGCGGTACCAGTTTCGACGTCGGCCTGATTGTCGATGGAAAACCGATGCTGTCGACTAGGCATGAAGCGGGTGGTTATCATATCAGTACGCCAATGGTAGAAATTCGCGCCATTGGCGCGGGTGGAGGCTCAGTCGCTCATATAGAGGGCGGCCTATTGCGCGTCGGGCCTGAAAGTGCTGGCGCACGGCCGGGGCCGGCCTGTTATGGTCGGGGTGGTACGCGACCAACGGTGACCGATGCCGACGTGGTGCTCGGAATCATCGATCCCGATGGGTTCCTTGGCGGGCAAATGAAGCTCGATCGCGAAGCCGCTTATGAAGCGATTCGCATTCATATTGCAGAACCGCTCGGTATCGCAGTAGAAGAAGGTGCTGCCGGCATTCGCCGTATTGTCGATGCCCATATGGCCGACACGTTGCGTGAAGTGACCATCGGACGCGGCCATGATCCGCGCGATTTTGTTCTGTTTGCTTATGGTGGCGCGGGGCCTGTGCATTGTGCAGGCTTTGGCGCCGAACTCGGGGTCGCACGGATCGTCGTCCCCTTCACGAGCATGGCGCATTCGGCCTATGGCGCGTTGGTCTCCGACCTCAAACATTCGGCCGAGCGGTCGCTGTTGATGAACGGTGGAGGTGGTGGACTACCGCTACACCAGGGCTTGGACGCCGATGAGATGGAAGCGGGTTTCGTCCGGTTAGAAGAAGCGAGCCGCGCAGCAATGAAGCGGGCAGGGATTCCCGAGGCGGATGTCGAGGTGGTCCGCACAGTGAGTATGCGCTATCGCCGCCAGACAAACGATCTGGCTATCGAGTTAACCCCAGGCAAGGTGAGCACAGCGGCTTTGGTGGCGCTCGTTGCGCATTTCGAAACAACCTACGAGAGCATATTCGGTCCCGGGTCGGGCTTTGCGCAGGCCGGGATCGAAGTGACCAATCTGCGTGTCGAGGCGATCGGGCGTACCCGGCGCCCTGCTATTCGTCATGCCAGCGCAACGGCGAAGCCAGTGACGCGTAGTCGTCCAATTTTTGAACCGACGCTCAATCGATGGGCCGATGCAGCTATCTATGACTGGCACAGCATTCCTGTCGGGTTCCAGATAACGGGCCCCGCCATCGTAGAGCATAGCGAGACATCCTTGTTCATTGCGGCCGGGCAGATCGCCCATCTGGATCAAGCGAGCAACATCATCATCGAAACCCAAGGAGCGGAATAATGGCGAGCCCGAACAAGCTGGGCGCTTCAGAGAAGTCCTCGGCCTCGACCGATCCTGGCGCGATCGATACCATCACCTTTGAGGTTGTCCGCAACAAGTTGCAGGCGATCACTGAGGAACAGGCGACGACCCTGAAATGTGCCTCGGGTTCGCCTGTCGTGACCGAGGCAACCGATTTCAACAACGGCCTGTATCTGGCGGATGGCTCGATCGTCACTATGGGTCCGCAGGTGCTGTTTCACACCGGTACCATGTCAAGCGTGATCCGGTCGATCATCCGGGACTTTTCCGATAATCCCGGCATCTGCCCGGGTGACATGTTCATCCTGAATGACCCCTATCGCGGGGCAATCCACCAGCCTGACGTCTCCATCGTGGCACCGGTTTTCGTCGAAGGACGCCATGTTGCCTGGGCAGGGTCTTGTGCGCATCAGCTCGACATGGGCGGCATGAACTTTGGAAGCTGGGGCATCGGCGCGACCACAATACATCAAGAAGCCATGCTGCTCCCCGGTATCAAGCTGGTCGAGGGCGGGGTCCTTCGCGAAGATTTGTGGCAAATGATCATGGGCATGACCCGGCTTCCTGACATGCTGGGTCTGGACCTCAAGGCCATGATCGCTGCCAATAATGTCGCCACGCGACGCTTGTCGGAGCTGATGGCTCGATACAATACGGCAACGGTCGAGGCGATCATGCGCAAGGAAATTGACGCGTCCGAGCGGCAGTTACGCGAAACGCTGCTGACGCTGCCAGACGGGGTGTTTCGAGCGCGCGACTATCTGGAACATGACGGGCACAGCAATGTCCTTTATGAAATCTGCGTGACGGTCGAGAAAAAAGGCGACACATTAAGCTTTGATTTCACAGGCACATCGCCGCAGGCGCCCGGCTTCATCAACTGCACCATGTCCGGACTGCGCGGTGCCGTATTGACCGGTTTGCTGCCGATCTTAGCGCCCAAAATCCGCTGGAACGAGGGCGTGATGCGTCCTGTGACCATCGATGCGCCAGAAGGGTCGATTTGCAACGCGACATTCCCGGCGCCGACATCAGCCGGGACGGTGTCGGCGGCCTGGGTCGTCCAGAATGTAGCGGTTGCAGCGCTATCGCGTCTTGTCTCCTGTTCAAGCGATACCGTCGGTGAAGGCCAGGGCGTGACCAAGGGGCATATGACGGTGCTGACTTTGGCTGGTGAGGACCGCGACGGATCTCCATTTGGCACCTTCTTGCTCGATTTAACAGCGGGTGGCGGTGGCGCGTTCATAGATCATGACGGGTTGGACGGATCGGGCGACTATGTCGTGCCGCGTCCCGCAATCGCCAATGTCGAGGCGAATGAGGCATCGGGCCCGATGTTATACCTGTTTCGCGAGTTCCAGCCAGACAGCGGCGGGCCCGGACGTATGCGCGGCGGTGTCGGTTCCGTCTTGGCGGTGACGCCGCACGATGTCGACGGCCTCGCTGCGATGATGTTGGGGCACGGCATAGAAGTCCCCAATTCAGTTGGTCAATTTGGTGGGTTGCCCGGATCATGCGGACGCAATTTTTTGCGCCGCGGCCTCGGGGACTTGCAAAGCATGGTCGCTTCCGCCCCTGGTCTGGAGAAACTCGAAGCGCAAGGCATAGAGGATCTGGGTGCCAAGCCCGGTCATCTGACGATCAATAGCGGCGACGTGATCGGTTACAGCTTTCAGGGCGGAGGGGGCTATGGCGATCCCATTCGTCGTGATCCGGCCCGTGTATCGGATGATTGCCGCAGGAAGCTTGTGAGTGTCGAGGCGGCAGCGCGCGATTATGGCGTTATCATCGTCGATGGCTCGGTTGATGAGGCCGCTACCTTAGCGAGACGGCTGGCAATCCGCACAGACAGATTGGGACGTGCGCCTACGATGGACATGCCGGACGAGGATGCGGCCAGCCTGATTCCCGACCTGCATGTCGAGGCCGGACGTTTCCGTAGTATCGCGGGTCATGATCTGGGGCCGGCGACGGACGACTGGAAGTTGCAGGCGCATGTGCGCATCGTTGCGGCCGGTGCCTTTGGCCCGCTCATCCGTCTGCATGAGGATCTGGAAATCCGTGAGCATATCTGCCCAGCCAGCGGCGCTCTGCTGGAGGTTGAAGTTGTGCGTAAAGATCAGCCCTCGCTCGCCACTATGCAGTTGTCGGCACAGTCGCACGGCGCGACCGAATCCGGAGTAGAATGATCATGAACCAAAAGGTCATAGTAACGGGCGGCGGACAGGGAATTGGCCGTCGACTTGCGCTTACCATCGCCGAACGGGGTACAGACGTTTGTATCGTTGATACCAATACGGCCAAGGCTGAAGCAGTCGCGAAGGAAATTATAGCGAACGGCGGACAGGCAATCTTCGCTACCTGCGATGTCACAAATGCGGAGCAATGCGCCATGGCGGTCGCCGCGACTGCCGACGCCTTTGGCGGTGTGACAGGTCTTGTGAACAATGCAGCGATCTTCTCGACTTTGTCCATGCGCCCCTTTTGGGAAATCCCTGAAGAAGAATGGGATGCGGTCATGGCTGTTAATCTGAAAGGCGTGTGGCAGATGGCCCGGGCGGCGCTGCCGAGGTTACGCGAGGCCGAGCGCGCGAGCATAGTCAATATGTCGTCTAGCACCGTGATGATGGGAAGGCAGAATTACGCTCATTATGTCGGCTCCAAGGCCGGCGTTATTGGGCTGAGCCGCGCCATGGCGCGTGAATTGGGAATATTCGGTATCCGCGTGAATGCCCTAACGCCCGGTCCGATTCTTACAGAAGTGCCGCGCGAGTCCGTTACGGCTCAGCAGCGCGAACAACTGGTCGCAGCGCAAAGCCTCAAACGGGTGGGCACGCCCGAAGACATCGCATCCGTTGTCGCGTTCCTCCTCCATGATGATAGCCAGTTCATGACCGGTCAGACGGTCAATGTAGATGGCGGGATGATGCACATATGACCCTGGTAAACACGAGAACACGCGATCAGATGACGCAGGATACCGGCTATGTCACGACGCTTGACCATATGCTGATCGGCGGTGAGCTGGTTGCGTCAGAAAGCGGTGTTTATGATGATTCCATCAATCCCGCGAACGAACAAGTCATCGGTCGCACACCGGCTGCCACGCGTGGCGATGTCGATCGCGCCGTCTCAGCTGCGGAGGCAGCCTGGCCGGCTTGGTCTCGCCTCACTCCGTTAGAACGAGGTAGAGCGATGCGCGCATTTGGCGATGCGATTGCGGCACGCGCCGACGAAATTCTGAGGGTCGAGGTGGCCGATACCGGCAACACCATAACGCCCATGCGCGGGGATGTCGGTGTCGCCATCGATAGCCTGGAATATTATGCTGGCATTGCTCATGAACTCAAGGGAGAGACGATCCCGGCCACGTCTGAAAATCTGCATATTACCGTGCGCGAGCCCTATGGGGTTGTGGTCCGGATCGTCCCGTTCAATCATCCGCTGATGTTCGCAGTTGCGCGAACAGCTGCTGCGTTGGCGGCGGGAAATGCGGTCATCGTAAAGCCACCCGAAACCAGCCCCCTGTCAGCTATGATTTTGGCCGAGATCGCGCAGCAGACATTGCCTCCTGGCGTGTTCAACATATTGACGGGCGCAGGCCGGATCGTGGGAGATGCCCTGGTGCGGCATTCCGGCGTCAAGCGCATTGCCTTTATCGGGTCAGTTCCCACCGGCCAGGCCATACAACGTGCAGCAGCGGAGAGCGGGGTTAAGCATGTGACCCTCGAACTCGGCGGCAAAAACCCCATGATTGTCTTTGCTGACAATGATCCCGACGAAATTGCTAAGGCAGCAATGGCCGGCATGAATTTCTCGTGGCAGGGACAGTCTTGTGGATCAACCAGCCGGTTATTGGTGCATGACGATTTGTATGACGCAGTCGTATCGCGCGTCGCGACGCTCGTTGATGGTCTCCGGCTAGGCGATCCACAAGATCCCGAAACCGGGATGGGGCCGCTCAATTCCAAGGTGCAATATGACAAGGCGTTGGGCTTCATTGCCGACGCCAATAGAGAAGGTGCCCGATTGGTGGCCGGTGGAGAGCGACCGCAGGGCCCTGAATTCGTAAGCGGCTTCTGGTTGCGACCTACAGTCTTTGCCGACGTCACACCCACTATGCGGCTGTGGCGCGAGGAGGTCTTCGGGCCGATTCTGTCTATCAGCCGCTGGAGCTCGGTGGACGAAGTCGCGGATCTCGCGGACAGCACTGAATTTGGCCTGACTGCTGCAATCTGGACCCGCGATATCAAGGCAGCGATCACAATGGCCCGACGGGTTCGTGCCGGCCATGTTTGGATCAATGGATGCAGCCGACATTTCCTAGGCGTTCCATTTGGCGGAATGAAGAATAGCGGCGTTGGTCGTGAAGAAGGTGTCGATGAACTTTTAAGTTATACGGAACTTAAGGTAGTCAACATCATGTTGTGAGAAAATATATTCATAGCAAAGCTCAAATATATCTAAAATTATAAGTTATCATGGACTTATTGTAATAATAATAATTGGATGGAGGGATAGATGAAACCTTTTTTATTGACCGGTGTATCGGGAGTGGCAGCTTTGATGCTGGCCAGCGGCGCGCATGCGCAATCGACGACAGACAATCTGGTGCCATCGAGCGAGGAAAGTGGTGTGGCGCCGTCATCTCAGCAATCGAGCAGCCCCGCCTCCGATGGTGACATTGTCGTAACCGCGCAGCGGCGCGCTCAGTCGGTACAGGATATCGGCATCGCAATATCTGCCTATAGTGCGGATACGCTCATCACCAGAGGCATTTCAAACAGCGCCGAACTTGGGCGTATCACGCCAGGCGTGTTTGTCTCCGGTAGTGCAGGGGGGCAGAGCAGTCAGTTTAGTATTCGCGGGGTGACGCAAAGCGACTTCAATGACGCCATCGAGGCTCCTGTCGCGGTCTATTCCGACGAAACCTACATCCCGTCCCAGCAGGGGCAAACGCTTGCCGCTTATGATCTGGAGCGTGTCGAAATTCTCAAAGGCCCGCAAGGCACCCTGTTCGGACGAAATGCAACTGGCGGCTTGGTGCAATTTGTCGTGAAAAAGCCGACCGACGATTTCACGGCAGATCTTAATTTGGATTATGGCCGCTTCAACATGGTCAAGATCGAAGGCGGAGTTGGTGGACCCATTGCCGAAGGCGTTTCATTCCGCTTGTCAGGTTTGTTCCGGCGTCATGACAATATCTTCGAAAACAGGGCGCCGACCGGAGGTCTTGCGGCCGGTTCGCCCACAAGCGCGTCCGGAAATCTTAGCCCCTGCTGCCATGATTTGTGGAACGACAACTCGCTGGCGTTTCGCGGGCAATTGCAAATCGAGCCTAGCAGCCGATTGAAAATCAGGTTTAGCGCCAGCTATGCCCGCCAGAAGACAAATGGCGCGCCGGTTGTCGAACGACCGACGATTGCAACGATCGACGCTCAAGGGCGTGTTATCCAGACAGATTTTGCTTCGCCGACGGAAACAAGGGTCGCGATAAATCCTGATGGCAGCAATGTCGGCAACAGCATGCCGGGGGCGTTTCTATTTGCGCCCGCATCTGGAATCCGCGCGCCGGGCTCTGACTTTTTTGGCTATGATGGCCGCAAAATAACCGGTCTGGCAACGTCGCTCGACTTCACAGGCGCCGACATCAACAGCTTCTCAGATTATGACGCAGCCATGCATGTCGATTATGATCTGGGAGGCGGTGTCACATTGGCATCGATTACGGATTATAAGCTCAACAAGAAGCAGCTGTTTGTCGATCTCGAAGCGTCACCTGTTAATGTCGGTGCCTTCCAGACGCGCGCGCGCAACGAGAGCATTGCGCAGGAGTTGCGGCTGAGTGGAAGTAGCGACGACTTCCGATGGACAACCGGGGCCTATTTTCTCGACATTGACGCGACATCGACGCGAGGACTTGGGGGGCCATCAGGCTCTTTCCTCGCCGCCCGTTTTGGTCTTGACGGGCCTGGCGTTGACATTTCCAACAATCTTCAACTGAAGACGCAATCCTATTCGATCTTTGCCCAGGTTGAATATGATCTCGCACCGCGATTGACCTTAATTCTGGGCGCGCGCGGGATTCGCGAGAAGCAAACTTATCACTTCCGTTCTATTGCAGCGCAGAATGACGACAACTTCCATGTGGACGGTGCAACGGAGCTCTTCACGCTGCAGCCTCCTTTCGACGACAAGCGCACGATGAAGATGTGGGCTGGCAAGGCGCAGATCGAATTTCGACCGACCAGATCGATGCTTCTCTATCTCGGCATCAACCGGGGGGTGAAGGCAGGAAGCTATAATGCCCTCATTTTGCCGCCCGTCCTTCCGACGGACCAGATCCCCTATAAGCCGGAAGAATTGGTCACCATCGAGGGCGGCTTCAAGGTGACGACCCTCAATCGCGGGCTGACCATAAATGGTTCAGTTTTCTACTATGATTACCATAACTATCAGGCGTTTACATTTGTCAGCGCTGGCGGTTTTGTTCAGAATAAGAAGGCGAAAAACTACGGCGTAGATCTGGAAATCACCGCTAGGCCCACAGATACGCTTACCGCGACCATTGGTGCCTCGCTGATGCATGCCAAAGTCAAGGATATCGAGATCGCACCTGGCCTGTTTCGTGATGTTCGGCCCGCCTATGCTCCAAACCAGCAAGTCAGTGCCAGTCTCGAATATAGGCCGCAATGGGATGTCATGGGCGGGCGTTTGCAATTTGGTGTAGACGGCACCTACACTTCAAATTTCTATAACAATATTCGTAACTTCAATTCAAACAAAGTAGATAGCTATCTGCTTGCGAACGGCAATATAAGCTGGAGCGATGCCGATGATCGCTGGCGTGTCTCGGGCCGTATCGCGAACATCTTTGACAAGCGCTATTTTGGGATTGGCTTCGATCAAACAGCGCTTACCGGAGGAACGCAGATGCAGCTCGGCTCTCCCCGTTGGTGGACATTGTCCGTCGGTTACAAATATTGACGAACTGTCCGGACGGAAGGCTTCATTTGGAAGTCTCAATCGCCTGAAAACAAATGTTGGAAACATGATCCGATCGATCCGGGTGTCATTCCAAAGGTTGAGCGCAGACATGTCCCTTGCAATCTGGAGTAGAAATTTATGATTTGGCGTCGATACGCAATTATTCCAATTTTGCTCCTGATTGCGGGCATGCTGCCTGGTTCTGTCGCAGCGCAACCAGAAACGGCCAATGGTGATGCCGTTACGCGTACGAAAATCATTATTTTGGGGACCGCGGGCGGACCCATAGCGCGAAAAACTCGCTCACAACCCGCTAATCTTTTGGTCGTCGACGGGCAGCCTTACTTGATAGATATGGGCGCTAATGTGACCGGACAGATTGTCAGGGCAGGGTATCGTCCGGCTGAGATCAATACTGCGTTTATTACCCATCTGCATTTTGATCACACGTCCGGCATCGCGCCGTTCATGGCCTTTGACTCGATCAATCGGCGTCGTTCAACAGTGACGATTTTGGGACCTACCGGTACAAAGGATATCTTGCGCGGCGCTCTAGCTTATCTTGAGCGACCCGAGCGAACGCTTGCGCCTTCTCTCCCGCAATACCCCCCTTTGTCTTCCTTGTTTGTGGCACGCGAGATTAACAACCAAGGACCAACAGAGGTCTATCGCGACGATCATCTTCGCGTTTTGGCTGTTGAGAATACACATTATATTACTTTGACTGCGAAGGAGCGAGCGAAGATTGCGACACGGTCTTACTCATATAGGTTTGAGACCCCTGACCGCGTCGTGGTCTTTACCGGTGACACTGGTCCAAGTGCGGCTCTTGAGGCGCTGGCTCGCGGTGCAGATGTGCTTGTTAGCGAGGTGATCGATATTGCTGCGATTAACAAGCAAGTGAAAGTGTGGGGGGACGAAATCAACACCGATCTAAGCCCGCTGGCTAAACATATGGAATTGGAACATCTGTCGCCGGAAGAGGTGGGAGATATCGCCACTCGTGCGGGCGTCAAAAAAGTCATTTTGACACATTTTGTCGGTCCAGAAGGGCCGGATATGTCCTTTTATCTGGATGGGGTAAAGAGCCGATATAGCGGCCCTGTCATTGCAGCAAATGACCTTGAGCAGTTCTAATCATCTTAGGAGCTGAACGATGAGGCAATATCCCAAAAATGCTTGGTACATGGCGGCATGGGCAAGCGAGCTTGGGGAGTCGATGCTGACCCGGCGTCTCCTAAACACGCCCGTGTTGCTCTATCGAACATCGGATGGCGAGGTGGTGGCGATGCGTGATCGTTGCCCGCACCGTTTCGCTCCGCTGTCGCGTGGCAAAAGGGTTGGTGACGGTGTCCAATGTGGATATCACGGGTTGATTTTTGATCGTTCAGGACAGTGTGTCGATGGCTTTTTTCCGCGCACCGCGTCGAGTGCGATTAAGGCCCAGGCTTATCCGGTAATTGAGCAAGACACGATAATCTGGTTTTGGCCGGGCGATCCCGAGCATGCCGATCCGGCACTTGTTCCGCGATTCACATATCTCTCCAATCCCGAATTCAAGACGGTTGACGGGCTATCACAGGTAAAAGCCTATTATGAGCTGATAACCGATAATCTTATGGACCTGTCGCATGTCGAATTTCTGCATCCTGCCTTTGGCGGCGTATTGCGCAATGGAAAGCATAGTGTCCGTCAGGAAGGCAGATCGATTCATTCCGACTGGTGGGCGCCCGACGTTCCACCTACAGCCGCGATTCAATTGTGGTGGCCGGAAAATACGGGCCGCGTCGACCATTGGCTGGACATACGCTGGGATGCGCCCGCGTCCATGCTCTTGCATGTCGGTGCCACTCATCCCGGTCAGTCTCGCGAAAACGGACTTTACCAACCCTCCGTCCATATTCTGACACCTAAGTCAGACGACAGCACCCATTATTTCTGGAACGCAGGCATGCCGAAAGATAACCATCTCGACATGCAGGAGATCAGCAGGTTGTTTGCAGCCGCGTTCGACGAAGAGGATGCGCCCATGATCGAAGCGGTCCACAGAGAAATGGGTGACATAGATTTGTTCGACTTGGAACCGCTTCTGCTACGCATCGATGCCGGCGCCGTTCTGGTGCGCCGCTTCCTCCAGAAGATGATTGTAGCGGAAGAAAATCTTGCAAAGGCCGTGACATGACCCCCTGATTTTCCTCCAAGTTCGATTAGAGTCCGGCCCTGATAGAAGGACGGACGAGATGAAGAGAACAAGGTTTAGCGAAGAGCAGATCATTGGCGTGTTGAAGGAGTCCGAGGCGGGCGTGAAGACCGCTGACCTTGTTCGTCGGCACGGCGTGTCGGAAGCGACGATCTACAACTGGAAGGCCAAGTATGGCGGGCTGGAGGTGTCCGAGGCCCGACGGCTGAGGGAGCTTGAGGGCGAGAACGCTAAGCTCAAGCGGCTGCTGGCCGATACGATGCTGGACAATGTTGCGTTGAAGGATCGTCTGGCAAAAAAGTTCTAACGCCCGCCGCTATGAGGGAAGCTGTAGCTCATCTCCAGGCCTGCCACGGGATGAGCGTACGGCGGGCGTGCCGTGTCATCGATGCCGATCGCACGAGTGTGCGATACCGTTCCACGCGGGACGATGATGCCGAGCTCAGAGAGAAGCTACGCGAACTGGCCAACCAGCGTCGCCGGTTTGGCTATCGCCGTCTGCACATCCTGCTCCGCCAGGAGGGCGTGATGATCAACCGCAAGAAGACCCAGCGCATTTATCGTGAGGAAGGCTTGGCAGTCAGGCGGCGGCGCAGCCGCAGGAGGGCCGTGGGGACCAGAGCACCTGCTCCGGCGCTTGCCCTGTCGAAGAACCAGCGTGACATGGCGTGCAGGTCGCCGGTAAACGTACCAAATTCCCGCACCGGATTATCATCGGCATTCGGATTTATGGCCGCCATATGCATGGTGGAACCGATATCGATTGCGGCGGCACCAGAGTTGACCATGGAAAACGCATCTACGCTGCCAGATTTTGCTCGTGTCATTCCACTTCCTCCTTCAGCATAGGAGGGTATGGGCAATGCTAATCGTCATCTTCCTAACCGGGATCGCCGCACTGCGACGTCACCACTCTCAAGTGCGCATATGCCCACAGGCCACGTTTTTTAACGGGGTATCACACCACCAATAAGCCATCGGCCGCGACCCTCCATGGCGCCTTCATACCACAACCCGTTTCTACCGCGCACAGGCGGGCTATGCCGGAGATGGTTTTTTAGGATATCCCTCTCCTCCTTGAGGATCCGGTTCTCCAGGCGAAGCCGTTCATTCTCGCGGGCCAAATCTGCTTGGCTAGCGCAGCCGCTAAATCAGCTGGCCGATACTGCGACACCCACTTGCCCAACGTCGACAGGCCGACACCCAGATCAGACGCCACACGTCGCCGCGACAATCCACTGGTCAGAGCAATCCGCACAGCCTCGCGTTTGTACTCTTCTGTATGCTTCTTCATCTCGTCGGTCTCCTTGATCGAGTGTTAAACTCTCAAGTGACCAGCGCAAAACCGTTACAAGTCCATATATCATGATCGAAACACTGGGGTTGCTACTTGCAGCCTTGCACTGTGATGACGAATATGGGTGGCTAAGGCCGCGGTGCGAGTTGGGACTTAATCTTGTCTTCGGCGATGAGCGATCGGACAAAGGAGACAAATTCTTCGGTGACCGGCGACGCGAAGTCGTGCCGCCACGCCAATCCGAAAGACACTCTTGTCAGCTGAGACGGGATATTTTTTCCATCGAGCGGGCGAAAGGATACGCCGCGCATCCGCAGCCGTTCTGCTGAAGCAGGGACGATCGCTACGCCACGACCGCATGCGACGATTCCAACCACAGCTTCAGTCGACGGAGCCTGGTGAAGGATCTGGGGCTCGAACTGGGCAAATCGGCACAAGGCATGGAGGTCGGCCTGAAAATTGAAGCCGCGTCGCGACTCATAGGCGACAAAGGGTGACGCAGCGAGGTCATGTATCGCGATGGCGCCCGACGTCGCGAGCAGCCCATGGTCCGCTGGCAGCGCGACGGCTAGCGGCTCTTGATAGACGGGTTCGGTTTCAACCAGTTCGTCGAGCACTGGAAGGCGAACCAGTCCGACATCAATACGCGACTCGCGCAACGCCTCAATCTGTTCGAGCACCGACATGGCGCGAAAGACCAGTTGCACATCCGGAGCTTCTTCAGTGAAACCACGAATGAGTTCGGGCCAGAAGGAATAAACTGTCGACCCGCCAAATCCGAGGGTCAAGGTGCCGCGCAATCCGCGTGCCACCTTTCGGGCCCGCTCAGACGCTTCATCCAGCAACGTGGAGATACGTGCAGCATCTTTTGCAAGACTCGCGCCCGCGGCAGTCAACCGGACATGATGGGTGTCCCGGACGAACAGCTTTACCTCGAGTTCTTCTTCAAGCTGTCGAATGGCGCGGCTTAGCGGCGGCTGCGACACATGGCAGCGCGCAGCCGCCCTGGTGAAGCTTAGTTCGTCGGCGAGAGCCAAGAAATACCGTAATTGCCGCATATCCATGGTTATGCGCCTAAGCTATCACAAATTAGAAAACAATATATTTCCACTATAAGGAACGATCAGGCAATGCTGGTTCCGAAAGCAAGGAGACATCAATGCCGGATCAGATCCGTCGATTGGAATTTGACGAGCTCGCACCAGCAGCGCAGGCTGTCCTTGGCGCACGGGTTGAACGGCTGGGCTATCTGGGAGAGTTTTTCCGGTGCACGGGACACCAACCCGAGATACTGGTTCCCTTCATGCAAATGACCGAGGCGCTCAAAAAGGCGTTGCCCGACCGCCTGACTGAGATTGGCGCGCTCACCATCGCTGTGATGACGGGAAATGATTATGAACGTCATCAACATGAGCGCCTTTCGACAAAGTTGGGACTGGGTTTCGAATGGGTAGCGGCGGTCGAACGGCTGCAGCCCGAGAAATGTAGCGAACTGACCGAAGCCGAACGGACGGTTCAAAGATTCATCATCTCGGCAATCGATGGCCAGGGAATGGCAATGGCCCCTGAGTTTGCAGGACTTGTCGACCAGATCGGTTCTGACCAGGCCCTTGCGATCCTGTTTCTCATAGGTCGGTATTTTACACATGCTCTCATCGTGAACACGCTGGAACTCGCGCCCCCGGTACCGTCCATTTTTTCGAATGGGGATCGGGCATGACTGACGCTTTATGGATTACCGAGCGCGAAGTTGTGTCCCTCATGTCGCTGCCTCAGGCGATAGAGTCATTGCGCGAGGGGCTTCGCGAAGAAGCAGCAGGCAACGCCTTCAACATGGTCAAAACCCATGTCATGTGGGCGGGCCATTCAACATTGCATGCCATCGGTGCCATCTTTGAAGGCGCAGGCGTGGCCGGAACAAAGACCTGGGCCCATACGGACGGAGGGGCCATGCCGCTGCTCGTGATGATCGACAGCAATAACGGCTCAATTCTTGCTGTGATCGAGGCATTCGCGCTGGGCCAGATGCGGACAGGCGGGATGAGCGGACTGGCTACAGACCTGATGGCGAAACCGGAGGCGCGCCGGATGGCGATGATTGGTTCGGGCAAGCAAAGCATCACGCAAATTGCTGCGGTAGCAGCCGTTCGCTCGCTGGACCGGATCGCTGTGTGGAGCCCCACCGCGTCCAAGCGTGAACAACTTGCAGTGAAATCTGAAGAAGCGCTGGGAGTGGAATCCATCGCAGCCTCGTCGCTCGAAGAGGCGCTCGACGGCGCTGAAGTTGTCACGCTGGCAACGCGTGCAACCAAGGCCTTCCTATTCTCATCGATGCTACCGCGCGGTGTTCATGTTAATGCAGTTGGCGCGATTACGCCGGAACGAGCTGAATTCGAGCCGCAACTGCTTAACCGCGCTGACGCCGTCGCGGCGGACAATGTTGCGCAGACCCGCAAGCTTTCGCGCGAATTCATGGACGCCTATGGCGCAGACGACAAAGCATGGGAATCGGTCCAGCCGCTTAGCGCACTAGTGGCCGCGCAAAGCCATCGAGCGCCTAACGCCGACCTTTCGTTGTTCAAAGCAATGGGAATGGGCATTTCCGACCTTTCGCTAGGCCGTACCATTTTGAACGCTGCTCGGGCACAAGGCCTTGGTCGGCCCATCGAACGTCCAACACGCGTTTCACCCCGACTCATCCATAACCAGCCACAAGGAATCGCGCTATGAGTGACAGTATATTTGTCGATGGTAGCGGCTCGCTGCCGAACCGTGAAACACCTTGGGATCCGATCGTAATTCCCAAGGCCGAAATTGATCGCGAGATCGAGCGTCTTGCGGCCATGCCACGTCCCGTCAATGGTCGTCGCCGCTCCTATTTCGTTCATCCCATGAACAAAAAATCGCGCGGTCTCGCACCCGGCATTGAAGTTGCGCTCGATGTCCTTCTGCCGGGCGAAGAAACCACAACATTTCGTCAGAATTCCGCACAAGTGAACTTCGTCATTCGCGGAGTAGGCGAAAGCGAAATTGGCAGCGTGAGGCGCCCTACTGGTCTTCATGATGTTTGGAATACGCCTTCGATGCGCATTTACCGCCACCGGAACACAGGCGATGACCTTTATGTCCGGCTGACCTATTCCAATGGCGCGCTGCTTGATATGATGAATATTCATGTTGTCGAAGAAAGTCCGCAGCCGCTTTTGCGCGTGGTCGACGAAGCACCGACAGAGAATCAGAGTGACGGCAGCAAAACCAACCCGTTCGGAACCTTTGCGCTGAACGATGAAGGGGCGTGGATGATGCCTTATGAGCGGCTCATCAACCCGCCTTCGGTGCAAAGTCCAGCGCTATACTGGCCTTGGGAACAGGTGAAGGAGCATCTCGACAAGCTCGAAGCCCTCGGCAAGGATTATGTCGGTCGCCGACTTTATCTGCTCTATAATCCGATGACGGGCCGTACAAACGGCACGACGCCGAACTTTTTTGCGACAATGACCCTGCGACCGCCCAAGATCGTCGACCGTCCTCACCGTCATTCGTCCGCGGCGGTGAACTATTATTTCTCGGGTTCTGGCAGATCGACTGTTGAAGGCAAGACATATGAGTGGGAAGCAGGCGACCTCATGCTTTCGGCTCCCGGATGGGCTGTGCACAACCATGCGTCATATGACGAACCCGTCTATGAGCTTACAATCCAGGATCAACCGCTCAATATAGCGATGGAATCGCTTCTCTGGCAGGAAAACCTGAAGGAGCCGCCCGCGTTACTCGGTGCGGAAGAGGGCTTTGCAACCAATCGGTCCGCCGCGGGAAGCTGACGCCATGGTTGTCCCCGCAAAGGATGCAGAATTGGCGCGCGGCGTCACCCTCGCTGATGATGTCGTGACGGCGACGGCGCTCGCTCTGGATCATGCCGAACGCGATGGCGTCCAGATTCCACTGTTGAGTGAAGATCATCGTCATATGACGCTGGATGACGCCTATGCCGTTCAGAGCGAGTGGGTTCGGCTAAAACAGCGTCGCGGGGATAATATTATCGGTTGGAAAATCGGACTGACATCCAAAGCCATGCAATCGGCCTTGTCGATCGACATCCCCGACTCTGGGGTTTTGTTCGAAAGCATGAAGTTTGAAAATGGGAGTCGCATTCCTCCCAGCCGTTTCATTCAGCCCCGTATTGAAGCCGAAATCGCCTTTGTGATGAAGAAATCGCTAGTCGGTAGCGGGCACTCGACCGATGCGATCCTCGATGCGACGGACTATATCGCACCAGCACTCGAAATCCTTGATTGTCGTGTAACAAGAAAGGATCCGCGTACCGGACAGTTGCGCCGCGTCTTTGACACAATTGCCGACAATGCTGCCAACGGCGGTATCGTACTTGGTGATCCTGTCCGCGATTTCAGGACTCGCGATCTTCGGTGGATAGGTGCGATCGTTTCGAGAAATGGTGAGGTGGAAGAGACCGGGCTAGGGGCAGGGGTACTTGACGATCCTTTGGTGTCAGTTTCATGGCTTGCCAATCGCCTCGCTGCCTATGGCGGCAAGATTGAGGAGGGGCAGATCATTCTCTCCGGTTCATTCATCAGGCCGATCGAAGCGCCGCCCGGCAGCCAGATTGTTGGAGATTTCGGGGCCTTTGGCCGGGTTGCATGCGAGTTTACCGCATGAACAGGACCCCCGCCTCCAAAGTGGCGTTGTCGGCAAGCCTCGGCGTGAACAGATTTAAAGAAGCTCTTGCGGCGGGCCATCGTCAGATCGGCTTTTGGCAAGCCCTAGCATCGCCATACTCGGCCGAAATCTGCGCTGGTGCCGGATTCGACTGGCTGTTGATCGATGCGGAGCATGCTCCGAATGACATCCCGCTGATTTTGAGCCAGTTGCAAGCGATGGCCGCTTATCCGGCAGAAGCTGTGGTCCGTCCACAAATCGGTGACTCTGTCATTATCAAACAGTTGCTCGACCTCGGCGCGCGAACTTTATTGGTCCCCATGGTGGAAAGCGCAGATCAAGCCGCTGCGTTAGTGCGTGCGACCCGCTATCCGCCACATGGCATTCGCGGCGTCGGTTCAGCTATCGGACGCGCCAGCCGCTGGAACCGTAGTCCATCCTACTTGCAGCAAGCGGAAAACGAAATTTGCCTGCTTTTACAAATCGAGTCTGTAGCGGGCCTTGCGGCCTTAGAGGAGATCGCAAGGGTGCCAGGTGTCGATGGTGTATTTCTTGGCCCGTCTGACCTTGCAGCAGCGCTCGGTCATCTTGGCAATCCTGGCCATGAGGATGTACAAGTGGCGATCGAAAAGGGTATCGCAGCAATCCTTGCGGCGGGGCAGGCGGCTGGAATTCTGATGGCGGATAACAAGCTTGCACATCATTATCTCGAACTCGGAGCGACTTTCGTCGCCGTTGGCACCGATATAAGTCTTCTGGCACGCGGCGCTGAGGCGCTGGCTGCGACATTCAAACCACAGCCGGGCTCCGCGACATCAGTGGAAAAAAATGTCTACTGACCGGTTCTAGGCTCCATTGGATGTTGGTTCGCGACGTTGATATCCGTTGTTTCAGTGGAATAGCCTGCGATCAGATGCAGCGTCATCTTAAAGCTAAGCTCCGCTGCCGATTTGTCTCTCAGGCGGAATGTTTGCAAGCCGATAACTGCGTGGCTTCCTCTTGAACATCGCATTTCGCTATAGGTCGTATGTTGCATTGCCGGATACTGCGACTTCAGAACGTATCTAAGTGGGCAAAAATGGAGGAGAGAGTTCTAGGCAGAAGCCGTTGTAACTGCGACGTGGGCACCCCATTCTGCCAAAGCCTCTCGTTTCTCGGCAGCAAATTCATAGCGTTGATAAACTGCCGCCACGCCGCCCTTTCTTCGATTCTGTACCGCCTCGATCCAATCGCCAGGAACGCGGAGCCGCTGCATGCCTGTTGCTACCGTGCGCCGCAAATCATGGTACCGCCATGGTGCGACAGACGGTGCATCATCTTCAACGATGTCCAAAACTTCGGCGTCCAACATCTTCTTTGCTTTGGAAAAACCGGAAACGCGTGAATTGCCGCCATCGGTTGTCAAAACATAGCCCTTGCGGGGCCATTTCTTACCACCAGCAAGCCTATCCAGCTCTGATATTATTTGAAAAGACAGCGGAATAAGATGTTCTCGCTTATTCTTCGACCGTTCGCCTGGCAAAATCCATTCGGCACATTCGCGATCGAGTTCGCGCCAGTCGAGCGCAGCGACTTCATCGCGTCGCTGCCCCGTCAGAATAAACAGGCGAACCAACGCACCATATATCGGGCCCAGTCCTTCACTTGCCGTCCAAACAAGTTTGAGTTCGCTATCGTTCAATACGCGATCGCGACTGGCGACCATGGGTGGCGCCTCATATCCGTCGAGGGGATTGCTAACAATGTCGCCACGACCCTTCGCCCAGCGAAGTACGCGAAGCAGCACAGCATAGGTGTTGCGCTTAAGGGCTGGACCACCCTCAAGATCGTCGATGAGGGCGATTATCTCCTGGCCGGTTAGCGAGGGAAGGGGGCGTTTGCCCAGTTTTGGTCGAAGATGCAGCCTGAGCGTCGTTTTTACAAAATCGGCTGACCTAGACCAACGTTTCGGTATCTCTATGGCCTCAAAACGGTCGGCGACGGAATTGAAGGACAGATCTGTAAGCTCCCGCTGTCTTTTTCGTCTTTGCTCTGACGGATCCATGCCTTGCGCGACTTGCATAAGCAATCGACGGGCTTCTTGCTCTGCACTCGCCGGCGTCCAGGGGGATCCATGGCGTCCAATAGTATAGCGCTTGGTCGGACTGCCACGACCTCCGAGCCGATATTGCAGAAGATAAACACGCTTTCCCGAAGGAGTGATTTTCACTCCGAAGCCCTTGCAATTGGTGTCCCACAAAAAATCGTCACGTGAACCCGCTTGAAGCGCATCAACCGATCTTTTCGTGATTTTTCTCGTCGCCATTGGGGTCTTATAGCAATCACATAGCAATCACCGCAACGGAATTCATCGGCTATTGCCGGTTATATTTGGCATAAGCTACGATAGGCAAGTCATGGAAAATAGGTACTATAGCGCAAAACAGAGTAAGGCCGAAAACACCTCTGACCAGACTACGAATCTGGGGGCCGGGCGTTCGAATCGCTCCGGGTGCACCATTTCCCCATTTGATGATCCTGACCGTGGCGCTCAGCGCCGCGCGGCGGCGATTTTGCTGGCGTCGGCGGGGCAAAGTCGGCAGCAAAGGGCGTCCTTTCAGTTGGAGAGCCATCCCCCATGTCCGCACGCCCCGTTCTTGGCATCATCGCCTGCAATCGCAGCATTGGCACCGAGGTCGCGCAGGTGGTCATCAACCGCTATGCGACGGCGGCGATGCGCCATGCTGATTGCGCGGTGCTGATCATTCCGTCGCTGCCCGACCTGATGCGCGCAAGCGAGGTCGTGGACCGGCTCGACGGGGTGCTGCTGACCGGCACGCCATCGAATGTCGAACCATCGCGTTATGGCGATGCTGACGCAGGCGAGGGGCCTTTTGACCCAGCCCGCGACCGGATGATGCTCGACCTCGTTGATTCGGTCATTGCGGCGCAGCGACCCTTGTTCGGGATTTGCCGGGGGTTTCAGGAGATTAATGTCGCACTGGGCGGGACGTTGCGACGCGACACAAGCGCCAGCACAGCGTCGCTGGCACATCATGCGCCCGATGGTGGCTCGTTCGATGCGATGTTCGACCATCGCCATGCCGTCGATCTGGTCGAGGGAGGCTTGCTCCAGACCGCCTATGCGCGTCCGGCCTTAGAGGTGAATTCGGTTCATTTTCAGGGCGTCGGCGCTCTTGCCGAAGCACTGACCGTCGAAGCGCGTGCGCCCGATGGATTGGTCGAGGCGTATAGCGCGCGGCCCAATGGTGCGCCTTTGCTCGCGGTGCAGTGGCACCCCGAATGGGGGACAGATGACAACGCCGACAGCCAGATTTATTTCCGCCTGCTGGGAAAGGCGTTAAGAGGGGCTCTGTAAACCGGCGTATCGCTCGCTTTGCTGACCCCGACCCCTAACTCCTCCCGCCTGCAGGAGGGGAATTTGAAAGAATCCCATGCCCCGCAACCATGACATCGCCGAGCTGCGCCGCCTCGACGTCGCGCATCATTTGCCGGCACAGGCCGACTGGGCCGAAATCGAAGCGATGGGCGGCAGTCGCATCATCACCCATGCCGAGGGCTGTACGATCACCGACGGCAATGGAAACCGCATATTGGACGGCATGGCAGGTCTGTGGTGCGTCAATGTCGGTTATGGCCGCGAAGAACTGGTCGAGGTCGCCGCAACACAGATGCGCGAGCTGCCTTTTTATAACAGCTTTTTCAAAACCGCGACGCCGCCGACGGTGACGCTGGCGGCCAAGATCGCCAGCCTGACTAACAACCGGCTGCCGCATGTCTTTTTCAACACATCGGGCAGCGAGGCCAATGACACGGTCTTTCGCATGGTGCGCCATTATTGGAAGCTGAAGGGCGAACCCAAGCGCACCGTCTTTATCAGTCGCTGGAACGCCTATCATGGGTCGACCGTCGCGGGCGTATCGCTGGGCGGGATGAAGGCGATGCACGCGCAGGGCGATCTGCCGATCCCCGGCGTCGAGCATGTCCGTCAGCCCTATGCCTATGGCGAAGGCGCGGGGATGAGCGAGGAAGAGTTCTCCTCTGCTTGTGCGCAGGCGATCGAGGACAAAATCCTGGAAGTCGGTCCCGAAAGTGTCGCGGCCTTTATTGGCGAGCCGGTGCAGGGTGCGGGCGGGGTCATCATTCCGCCCAAGGGCTATTGGCAAAAGGTCGAAGCAATTGCCCGCAAATATGGCCTGCTGCTGGTCGCCGACGAGGTGATTTGCGGATTCGGTCGTACCGGCCAGATGTGGGGACATGAGACGCTGGGCTTCACCCCCGATATTATCGCAATGGCTAAGGGTTTATCGTCGGGATATTTGCCGATTTCGGCAACGGCGGTGTCGGCGGCGGTTGTCGAGGTGCTCAAGACCGGCGGCGACTTCATCCATGGCTATACCTATTCGGGGCATCCGGTGTCGGCGGCGGTCGCGCTCAAGAATATCGAGATTATCGAGACTGAAGGACTGATCGAGCGAACGGGTAAGATCACAGGGCCGTATTTGGCCAAGGCACTCGCGACGCTGAACGATCATCCATTGGTTGGCGAAACCCGGTCCATTGGCCTGTTGGGCGCGGTCGAAATTGTCGCCGACAAGCAAACCCGCGCGCGATTTGGCGGGGCCGAAGGGACGGCAGGACCATTGGCGCGCGAGGCGTGCATCGCCAACGGCCTGATGGTCCGCGCGATCCGCGACAGCATCGTCATGTGCCCGCCGCTGGTCATCACCACCGAGCAGATTGATGAGATGGTTGCGATCATACGCACGTCGCTCGATGCCATCACGCCCCAACTTTGCGCGTAGTAGCAGGATAAAGAGCCATGCCATCCGGCCTATTTGCCTTGCTCGACGATGTCGCCACGATTGCCAAAGTGGCGGCGGCCAGCCTTGATGATATTGGGGCTGCGGCGTCCAAGGCCGGGGTCAAGGCGGCGGGCGTCGTGGTTGATGATACGGCTGTGACGCCGCGCTATCTGACCGGTTTTACCCCCGACCGCGAATTGCCCGTTATCTGGCGCATCACCAAAGGATCGCTGCGTAACAAACTTATGTTCATTCTGCCTGTGGCGCTGTTGCTGTCGGCCATCGCGTCGTGGGCAATTACGCCGATCCTGATGCTCGGTGGTACCTATCTTTGTTACGAAGGCGCAGAAAAGGTCTGGCATTCGCTGAGCACCAGTGACCATGACCTTGCAGCGGAAGTGGCGGTCGTGGCCGACAAGAATCACGAAGAGGCGATGGTCGCAGGGGCCGTTCGCACCGACTTCATTCTTTCGGCCGAGATCATGGTGATTGCCTTGTTCGAGGTTATGGATCAGCCGCTGGGCCTGCGCGCCGCAACGCTGGCGTTGGTTGCAGTGGCCATTACGATTGCCGTTTATGGCGTCGTCGGGCTGATCGTGAAGATGGACGACATCGGACTTCATATGTCGAAGGGCGGCGCGCGGGCTGGCCGCGCCATTGGTCGCGGGTTGGTGAAGGTGATGCCAAAACTGCTCGCGGCGCTGGCGCTGGTCGGGACAGCGGCCATGCTGTGGGTTGGTGGGCAGATCATCCTGCACGGGCTCGACGAATTCCATATCGGAAACTTGGGACATGGGCTGGAGAATCTCGCGCACGGGCTCGTCGGTGGCTGGCCGGCGGCGGGACTGTGGGAGTGGCTGATCTCTGCGGCCGGCGCGGGGGTGTTTGGCCTGATTATTGGCGGCGTGGTTGTGGCGGCTATGGCCTTGTTGCCGAAGCGGCAAGCGGCGGCGCATTAGAGCACCTCGCGATCCCTCTGAACCGTTCGTGTCTCGACTTCGCTCGACACGAACGGAATATGGTTCAGCACTAGGCACGGCGCATTATGCGTTGCGCAGATACCAGTCATAATCAATGGTCGGGACATGGCTGAAATAGCGGTCTTGCTCGACGCGTTTGACGATGGTGAACATGTCGACAAAACGGGCACCCAGATAGTCGCGCATCAATGCAGAGTCATGGAATCGGTCGACCGCGGCGAACCAGTTTGATGGTGGCCAAAATTTCTTAAAAGCATCGTCGCCCGATGCGTCGCGGTCATAGCCATTGCCGACGACGGCTTCGCCCGGATCGCGCTTGCTGATGATCCCGTCGTGCATCGCTGCCAGCACTGCGGCAGCGGCGAGGTAAGGGTTGGCGTCGGCCCCGCAGGCGCGATGCTCGACATGGCGGCTGGCGGGCTGCCCCGCCGGTATGCGAAAGGAAACGGTGCGGTTGTTGACGCCCCAGGTCGGCGCGACGGGAGCATAGCTGTTCGCTTTGAACCGGCGATAGCTGTTGGCGTGGGGGGCAAAGATCGCGAAAGCATCGCCGATACTGCCGATCATGCCGCCAATCGCATGGCCCAGCGCGGGCGTTCCTTCGGGCGCGTCGCTGGCGAAAATATTCGCGCCCTTGTCGTCGTTCATCGACACATGGATGTGCATCCCGCTGCCCGCCTGATCGGCAAAGGGTTTGGCCATGAAGGTCGCTTCCAGTCCGTGCTGCTGAGCCACCGCCTTGACGAGGCGTTTGTACATGATGGCATCATCGCAGGCGCGCAGCGCGTCGGGCTTGTGGCGCAGGGTCAGTTCAAACTGGCCGGGGGCGAATTCGGAAATCGCCGATTCCAGTGGCAAATCCTGGGCATCGGTGGCGGCGTACAGCGCGTCGAAGAAAGGGCGGAAGTCTTCCAGCTCGCGCAGGCCATAGACTTCGATATTGTCCGATAGGTTGCGATTATAACCGGGGCGGGCGGGACGGATCGACCCATCGCGCGCGCGGCGTGGATCGACGAGGTAAAATTCCAATTCGATGGCGAGCACAGGGGTCAACCCGTCGGCGGCAAAACGGTCGAGAATGCCGCCGAGTACATGGCGCGAATCAAGGTCGTGAGGGGTGCCGTCGAGTTCGTAAAAGCTCACGAGGAACTGTGCGGCATGATCGCCGCCCCACGGCGTGCGCACCAGCGTTCCGGGGATGGGTTTCATCGACCGGTCAGCATCGCCATCTTCCCAGACAAGGCCGGTTTCGATGGTATCCTGACCGGTGATGTCGACGACGGTGATTGATCCGGGGAACATGCGCCCCGATTCATAGACCGCCAGCACCTCATGCGCTCGCAACCGCTTGCCGCGCGGGACGCCGCCCATATCGGTGTAGATCATTTCGATCGAATCGACGTCGGGATTGGCCGCAAAAAAGGCTTCGGCTTCGGATCGCGGCGCTATTTGTGCCGATGCTTTGGCCATGCGAAAAAACTCCTCAACCCAAACGGTCGCGCAGCGCATACCAGAGCAGCCCCAGCGTAGCGAGGGGGCGGCGCAGCAAGCGGCCGGCGGGGAAGGGGCGCGAGGGCAGGCTGGCGAGAACGTCGAGCCGTTCGGCGGTACCGGACAAGGCTTCGGCAATCACCTCGCCTGCCAATGTTGTCGTCATGGCGCCATGGCCCGAAAATCCGTGCGCGTAGAAAATATTCCCGTCGCGCCCGATATGCGGCAGCCGGTTCATCGTCACCGCCACCGCACCGCCCCAGCCATAGTCGATGGTAACGCCAGCCAGTTGCGGAAAAACCTGCTCGATATAGGGGCGAACGAAGCCAGCAATGTCGGTGGGCGGCGTCTGCGAATAGCGCTCACCGCCGCCAAATATAAGGCGCTTGTCGGCGGACAGGCGGAAATAGTTGAGGACGAAGCGGCTGTCGGCGACCGCAGCGTCGCTGGGCAAGAGGGAGTCAGCATCGGGCAGCGGCGCAGTGGCGACATTATAATTCATGATCGTAACCGTGTAGCGACCACGATTGCGGTCGATGTCGTCCATCCAACTGTCAGTAGCGTTGATGATATAGCGGGCCTTCACGGCACCCTTGCCCATATGCAGCGTCATGGTGTCGGCGGATAGCGTTGCGCGCGCGCCTTCCCAGATTTGCACCCCAGCGGCTTGCGCCGCCTTGGCAAGTCCAATGGCATAGTTGAGCGGATGGAAATGACCGCCTTGCGGGTCGTGGATGCCGCCATGATAGATGCCGCTGCCGATATGCGCGGCGAGATCGGCCTTGGCGATGACGTTTGTGTCATAGCCATAGTGGGTGTCGAGAAATTCGGCCTCGCGCCGCAAATCGTCGAAATCGGCTGGCGACCAGGCAGCCTCCAGATGGCCCGCCTTCAGATCACATGCGATGCCATGTTGCGCGATACGTCGCTGCACAGGGTTGTCGCGCCAGCACAGATCGAACAGCGCCTGCGCGCGCTCCAGACCAAAGGCGCGTTCCAATTCGGACATTGACCAACGCAGGCCGGGGATGAGTTGCCCGCCATTGCGCCCCGACGCGCCAAACCCGACATGTTTGGCCTCGACCAATATGACCGAAAATCCGCGTTCGGCACAGGCAATCGCGGCGGACAGACCGGTATAGCCGCCTCCGATCACCGCGACATCGCACTGATGCTGGCCCTCGGGCGCGCTTTTCGGCGTCCATGGGATCGCCGACGCCGCATAATAGCTGTTCGCCAGCGGGTCGGTCATGCGCCTCCGCCGATCAAACGCGCGTCAACAAATGTTCGCGCTCCCAACTCGACACCACCGACTGATAATTGAACAGCTCATAATCCTTCACAGCATAGAAGATTTCAAAGAAATCATCGCCGAGCAAGTTGCGGACTTTCTTGCACGAACTGAAACGATCGAGCGCCGCCTCGAGCGTGCGGGGCAGGGTGCGGGCGCGATTATAGGCGCTGCCATCGATGGCTTTTTTGGGGACCATCCGATCGACCATGCCGATATAGCCGCAAATCAGCGAGGCGCTGATTGCCAAATAGGGATTGCTGTCCGCGCCTGGCAGACGGTTTTCGACGCGGCGATTGGCTTTGTCGGCGATGGGCACGCGAAATCCGCACGAGCGGTTATCCGCGCCCCACTGGACATTGATCGGGGCCGAACTGTCGGGGCGCATCCGGCGGAAGCTGTTGACATTGGGCGCCCACATCGGCGCGATCTGCGGCATATAGCGCACCAGTCCGGCAATAAAGCTGCGGAACATCGCGCTGTCGCGGCCATTCTGGGTCGAAAACAGGTTGCGGCCGGTTTCGGCGTCAACCACCGACTGATGGATGTGCATGGCGCTGCCCGGTTGGCCTGCCATCGGATTGGCCATGAAGGTCGCAAAGACGCCGTGCTTTTTGGCCACGCTGCGCACCACGCGCTTGAACAGGAAAACTGAGTCGGCAAGTTTCAGCGGGTCGCCGTGGATGAAATTGACCTCCAGTTGCGCGGCACCCATTTCGTGGATCATCGTGTCGATATCGAGCCCCATCAACTCGCAATCGTCATAGATATGGTCGATGATATCTTCATATTCGTTCATCGCCTCCAACCCATAGGGCTGGCTCGCCGCCTCGCTGCGGCCCGACTGGCCGACGGGCGGGGTCAGCGGGAAATCGGGGTCGACATTGGGCGACACAAGATAGAATTCGACTTCCGGCGCGATGATCGGGGTCCAGCCCTTGTCGGCATAAAGCGATAGGACTTTCTTGAGGATGGATCGCGGTGCCACCTCTACTGCGCTGCCGTCGCCATTATAGGCGTCGGCGATGACAAAGGCGGTCGGCGATTTGAATCCAGGGGCAAGGCAAATGGTCTCGGTGTCGGCGATCAGGATTTTGTCGGGGTCTTTGTCCCAGATATCGTCGATATCCTCGGGATAATGGCCGTCGATTGTGCAGATGAAGACACTGCCAGGAATTCGCAGCGATTTATCGTTCACCGATGTCAGGAATTTCTTGGCGGGCAACACCTTGCCGCGCTGAACGCCATTGATGTCGGGAACGATGCATTCGACCTCGTCGATGCCGTTTTCGGTAATCCATTGGTCCAGATTGATTGACATGCACCCTCTATCGAACTGGAAAGCCAGCCCATCTTGTTTGTCCCTTCCTACGGCGAAGCGCCGTATTGCGCCAGTGGGGCAATGATCTGGCAAATTGGCCATTGTCATCGATAGCGCCGACTGCCTATCTGATCGGGAAATTGAAACGGAGATGTGGATATGAAGGGCGAAAATGATCCGCTCGCGGCGTTCTGGATGCCCTTTACGGCCAACCGCGCGTACAAAGCGAACCCCCGTCAGATCGTCGGGGCGAGCGGCATGTATTACCGCGACAGCAATGGCGGCGAGATTCTTGACGGGACGGCAGGGCTTTGGTGCTGCAACGCCGGTCATTGCCGCCCAGAAATCGCCGCAGCGATCAGCCGTACTGCATCCGAGCTCGACTTTGCGCCGACATTTCAGTTGGGGCACCCGCTGCCGTTTGAACTGGCGAGCCGTGTCGCCGACCTTATGCCCGAGGGGCTGGACCGCATATTCTTTACCAATAGTGGCTCCGAATCGGTTGATACGGCACTGAAAATTGCCATCGCGACGCAACGCGCGAAGGGGCAGGGGACACGTACCCGGTTGATCGGACGCGAGCGCGGCTATCATGGTGTGGGCTTTGGCGGGATCAGTGTAGGCGGGATCGTTACCAATCGCCGCACGTTCGGTGGAGGATTGCCGGGCGCTGACCATCTGCAACACACCCACAATTTGGAACATAACGCCTTTTCAAAGGGCTTTCCGAAATGGGGGGCGCATCTGGCGGACGAACTGGAGCGGCTGGTTGCCCTGCACGGTGCCGACACTATCGCGGCCGTCATCGTCGAACCAATGGCTGGCTCGACCGGCGTCCTCATCCCGCCCGTCGGTTATTTGCAGCGGCTGCGCGATATATGCGATCGCCACGGAATCATCCTGATATTTGACGAAGTCATTACCGCGTTCGGCCGCGTCGGCGGCGCGACAGCGGCGGGGGCGTGGGGCGTAACGCCCGACATCATCACCATGGCCAAGGGGCTGACCAACGCGTCGGTCCCGATGGGCGCGGTCGCGGTGCGACGCGAGCTGCACGATGCGGTGATCAACAATGTCGAAGGCGGGATCGAGCTGTTCCATGGCTATACCTATTCTGGCCACCCGCTAGCCAGTGCGGCGGGACTCGCAACGCTCGACCTTTATGCGCGTGACGGCCTGTTTGAACGCGCGGCGGGGCTGGCGACCTATTGGGAAGAGGCTGCGTACAGCCTGAAAGGGCGGCGGCATGTTATTGACATTCGAACCATTGGCCTTGTCGCCGGTATCGAATTGGAACCGCGCGCGGGTGCAGCAGGAAAGCGCGCGACCGAGCTGTTCCATGCCTGCTTTGACGCCGGGTTGCTGGTGCGTTCCACCGGTGACATCATCGCTCTGTCACCGCCACTGATCGTTGAGAAGGCGCAGATTGACGAGATGTTTGGCAAGCTGGACGACCTGATCCACACGATTGATTAGTTGAGCAGCACCCGCTCGAACAGCCACATGCTGGCAATCGCGCCGATGCCATAGGTGGTCGCCACCGTCGCAGGCCGCAAAAGCGCGGGGGTGAGTCGCCGGATCAGCGTGATGACGAGCAAGGTCGCGACGACGATGACCAACTGGCCCGCCTCGACCCCCAGATTGAAGGTCAAGAGGGCGGTCGGCACGTCGCTTTCGGGCAAGCCGATCTCTTTGAGCGCTCCTGCAAAACCGAAACCGTGCAGCAGGCCAAAGATGAACGCCACCACCCATGGCAAGCGCTCGCTAAGGCGTGGTTTGTCGGATCGCTGTTTGATGATCTCCACTGCCAGAAACATGATCGACAGGGCGATCAACGCCTCGACTGGTGCTTGCGGCAGGCCGAGCAGGCCCAGCGTGGTTCCGATGAGGGTGATGCTGTGCGCGACCGTGAACGCCGTAGCGGCTTTGGCAATGGTCCAGAACCGCCCGAGCAATAGCACCAGAGAGACGACAAACAACAGATGGTCGTAACCAAATAATATATGTTCGATCCCGATGACGAAATAGGTGCGCGCGACCTGCCAAGCGCCGACTTTGGCGAGGATAGTGATGGTGGGATGGTCAGCGGTCAGACGAAAGGTCTGGACGGGCCGTCCGCTCGGCGCGATACGCACCAGCACATCAGTTTGCGCCGTAATCATTGCAGTCAGTCCGAGCGTCTTGCCCGCGACCGTGCCGTTACAATCGACATCGGCTGTGGCCATCACCGACGCGCCGTCGCGCGAGCGGGCATAGGGCGCGGCCAGCTTGCAGCCAGCGGGAAGGATCGGCTGGGTATCGGGGGTGATGCCGCCGCGCATCGGCGCTTTCCAGATGAGGTGCCATGTCGTCGGGCCAGCCTGGGTAAACTCCAGATAGCCGGGACGAAGCTCATCAGCATGGGCGGTGGCGGGGAGCAGAAACAGCCCCAGCATCAGCGCCAAAGCCAACCGGATCTTGTGCATCACGGCTTTGCAATCCGGATCGTGTAAGCATCGAGCAACGCCTGATAGGCGCGATCTTCGCGTTGTTTTTCGGTGGCCGCGCGCCAGTCGTTTTCGACCTGTTGCTGCACGTCGGACAGCTGGGCAGGCTTGCCTTCCACACGATTGAGTATCCGGACCAGATGCGCGCCAAAGCCGGAGTCGAACGGGCCTGACCACTCGCCGTTGGGCATGGTCATGAGCGTTTTGGCAAAACCATCACCGAATATTTTGGCAATCGCGCCAGCATCGGCCTTTTCCATCGACTTGGGCAGCGAAATCCGCTCACCCAGCTTTTGCCAATCTGCCCCCGCTTTCAGCTGGTTGCGTACCGATTTGGCGCGTGAGGCGATGGCCGCTTGGTCGGCTTCACCCAAATATATCTGGTCGAAACTGATTTGTGCGCCAATCGCATAGTCCTTGCGGTGGTCATCGAGCCATTTTTGCAGGGTCGCATCGGTCGGATTGGCGTTTTCTATCGCCGCGCGGGCCAGAAATTCCATCTTGTTGCTCAAGCGGCGGCGGATGACGATATCATCGCGGTCCAGACCCAGTCGTATCGCCTCCCGGGTATAGATTTCTTCCTTGATATAATCGCGGATCAAGCTGTCGATTTCTTGCGGCGTTGGCGGACGGTGCCAGGTTTGGTTCCATTGCGCAGCCAACAGGCTGACCTTCGCCTCATCGATTGTGATGGTGCGGCTCGCCGGGTCGACGGCATTGCCGCGCCACCCGAAAAACAGGAATAAGGCTAATCCGGCAATCAGGAAGTGGGTGAGCGGTTCGCGCAGAGCGGCCTTCATCCAGCCGCGGATGCGATGCGTGGGCGATGTCATGCCACCGCGCTAGTCCGGTACGGCGGCGGTTTCAAGCACCGCCGTAAGGACTTATTCGGCTGTTGCCGGCTCGGCTTCTTCGGTGTGCGCTGCTTCTTCAGCGAGCGCTGCTTCATCGGAGGCCTTTTGCGCTTGAGCCGCTGCGGCAGCCGCAGCTTGCTTGGCGCGACTGGCCTCCGACAGGATCAGCCGTTCGGCCATGGCGCGCCATGCCAGCTCGGCACGCTGATTGCGCTCACGCACCTGAACCAGCGGACTGGCGGCGGCATCGGCGGCGCATTTATCTGCTTGGGTCAGATAAAAATCGCTGGTGGCTGACATGGCAAAACTCCTGTTGGTGAAATGGACGGGGGAGGCGAGGCTAGGTTAGTCGACCATGTCGGCGATCAGGCGCCTCAACTCGCGGCGGGACAAATTGGGGGACCGTCGTGCCGCTTTCTTTGCGACAGGCGTCCCATTGCTTGGGGAAAAATGTCCGAAAACTTGTTTGTGAAATTCATTCAGTTGTAATGTCATTATATCTCGTAATTATTTCTATTTTTATGGTTTTATTGGGTGTTAACGGCGTTTGCCGCCGCCCCTTGGCCCACCGCCGCCCGCGCCAGGCGTGCGTTCGCGATAGACGATGCGACCTTTGGTCAGGTCATAGGGGGTCATTTCGACTTTCACGGCATCGCCCACGACCGAACGAATGCGAAAACGACGCATACGACCGGCGGTATAGGCGATGATCCGATGATCATTCTCCAAGACGACGCCAAAGCGACCGTCCGGGAGAATTTCGTCGATCAGGCCGTCGAGGGTCAGTAATTCCTCTTTGGCCATATCTGTTAAGCGGCTGACAGATTGACAGCAGCCGTCTTGCCACGATTGTCGGTTTCCAGCTCATATTCTACGCGCTGGTCCTTGTTCAGCGTGGCCATGCCGCTGCGTTCTACTGCGGTGATGTGGACGAAATTGTCGCCCGAACCATCCTCGTTGGCGATGAAGCCATAGCCTTTGTCAGAATTGAAAAATTTTACGGTGCCGATGGGCATGGGGTCGTTCCTTTCACGGAATCGGAGTTGCCACAGACACATGCCTGCGGCGCCAGGTAGCGTGAGGAAGGAAGTCCGGCCGAAAGGCAAAAATTTCCGTCGTAGGCGACGTTAGCTCGGTAGAGATGGGCGCAAAAGCCGAAAATGTCAAGGGGAAGCCCCGAATCGCTAGGGGGATGGCGGGTCTGAAAGCCGCGGAAAACTCACCGAAACCGTCGTTCCGCGCCCAACTTCGCTGGCAATATCGAGCTGCCCCTGATGCCGTTCGCTAATGTGTTTGACGATTGCCAGACCAAGCCCAGTTCCACCAACAGAGCGGCTGCGCGCCGCATCGACACGATAAAATCTTTCGGTCAGGCGTGGCAGATGATCGGCAGCGATGCCGTCGCCGACATCGCTGACCACCAGTTCGACGCGGCCGTCGCGGGGAGTGAGACGGACGGTGACGGGGGTTCCCGTCTTTCCATATTTCATCGCGTTGGTGATGATATTGTGCGTGAGCTGGGCCAATTGGGCGGGATCGCCCAAAATCTGATGCGGTCCGCCCGTCATTTTTAGCACAATATCCTTGCCCCGAATTTGGTCAGTGTCGCGCAATTGGGCGATAGTTTGTTCCACAATGGCGGACAGGTCGGTAGGGGTGGTGGGGCGACGGAACCGGTCGGTCTCGACGCGTGATACAGACAAAAGATCGCTTACCAACTGCTGCATCCGTCGCGCTTCACGTTCGATGGTTTCAAGAAAGCGTGACTGGGTTTTCGGATCAGTGTTTTCACCCACCATGTCGCGTAAGGGTTCGACATAGCCGAGGATGGCTGCGAGTGGTGTCCGCAACTCGTGGCTGGCATTGGCGACAAAGTCGGACCGCATCCGGTCGACCGCGTCTATCTCTGACCTATCTGACAGGAAAATGATCTTTTGTCGCCCGGAAAGCGCAGAAATCCGCATGGTCCAGCGCTGGCCCGATCGCGGGAAGTCGATCAGATTGACCGGCTCCATCGCCATTTTGCTGTCTTCTTGTGAAAGCTGGTCGATGGCGACCGGATGGCGGATCGCGGTGCGGACATCGGCGCCGATGATATGTTGCCCGAGCAGGGCGATGGCTGCGTCATTGGCAATCGTCACAATATTGTCGGCTGTTCCTAGCACCGGTTCCTGCTCCTGATCGGCCAAACGCGAAAAATCGGGATGGAGAAGCAGCGATGCCGTCGGGGCAGGTGGGAGCGTCAGCGGCGCGGGTGCTTGACCTCCTATCGTGCTGCCCGGAGCCGACGCCGTAAACATCAGGAAACAAGCTGCAAGGGCGGCGGCGGCCAATATGGCAATCGACCCTGCTTCGCTGCTCGTCATCGATGCCACCACGATGCCGATCGCAAGGGTGGTCAGCGCAATAATCAGGGTCGAAAGCCGGTCAAGCATGGACTGCGCCTCGCACAAAGCGGCGGCGTGGCGCAAGCCTGTTCCATGGACGGCGCAAGTGGTTGGGGATTAACGTCTTTAGCCGATTTGTCCCAAAGCGGGATTGGCTGTGGCCAGTGTAGTCTTTTGCTTTTGCGTGCTACTCATTTGGTTTATGCGATTGTGATGGACGATAAATTACCCACACCCGTGCCCGAAAATGACGCGGCATCCGGCGAAATTCCCACCCGCCGCAAGATGCTGATGCTCGGCGCAGTTGGTGTGTCGGCGGCGCTGACGATCCGTCCCGCCTTTGCCCAGACGGCTGCGTCGGTGATGAACTGTCAAATTCCGGTGCCCGATCCGGTGCGGGCCAGCGAATATATCGACGCTACGGGTAAGCTGGTTCCGGCAGGAACGCGCGGTGCTTTTCCGGGGGCTCCGCGCCCCTTTACTGGCGAAGAAGTCAGGCGCGCCTTCTATGGTCAAACGCTGCCGGGAACGAGCTATGAGCAGTCGCAAGCCTATTTACAATATATCCGGCGCTTGCAGGCAGGGCAGAGCGGCTTTACCTGTTTCGCATCCATAACGATGCCGCGCTGAACATCCCTGCCTTCGGGCGATGACGGGATGGGCCGCATCGCAGGGCGAAGGGATTAAAAGTGAAATTAGCGTCTTTGAAGAATGGCCGTGACGGACGGTTGGTTGTCGTGTCCAATGATCTGGCTTGGTATGTTGATGCGACTCAAGTCGCGCCGACTCTGCAAGCGGCCCTGGATAATTGGGCCTATGCCGCGCCTCGTCTTGCGATTTTATCTGAAGATCTCAACCATGATGCGGTTCCCAAAGAGCGGTTTCACGAGCGCGATGCCGCATCGCCTTTACCGCGCGCTTATCAATGGGCTGATGGCAGCGCCTATGTGAACCATGTCGCCTTGGTGCGGCAAGCGCGCGGTGCCGAAATGCCCGACAGCTTCTGGCATGACCCGTTGATGTATCAGGGCGGCAGTGATGCCTTTCTGGGCCCCCGCGACTCGATACCGCTCGGCGATCCGGCGTGGGGATGCGATATGGAAGCCGAAGTGGTGGTGGTGACGGGCGATGTGCCCTCCGGCATCGATGCGGTGGCCGCGCGCGACCATATATTGCTGATCGGGCTGACCAATGACGTGTCGCTGCGCGGGCTGATTCCAGCAGAGCTGGCAAAGGGTTTCGGATTTTTTCAATCCAAGCCATCGAGCGCGATGTCACCAGTCTTTGTGACCCCTGACGAACTGGGCGATCAGTGGCGCGATGGCAAATTGCATGGCACCCTATGCGTCGATCTGAATGGCAAGCCCTTGGGCCGCGCCGATGCCGGGGAAGATATGACCTTTGATTTCGGGACCTTGGTCGCCCATGCGGCCAAGACGCGTAAATTGGGGGCGGGGACGATCATCGGATCGGGCACCGTTTCCAATCGCGATGCCGATGGTGGGCCGGGTAAACCGATTGAAGAAGGCGGGCTAGGCTATAGCTGCCTGGCCGAAGTGCGGACCATCGAAACAATCCAGACCGGTGAACCCAAGACGCCGTTCATGCAGTCGGGTGATACGGTTCGGATCTGGATGGATGATGCCAAGCATCATTGCATTTTCGGGGCGATTGAACAGCAGGTTGAGTGACAGGAACAGGCCACTCCGGTGCTTTTGGTACCGGAGTGGCCCCCCCTTGGCTATTTGTTCGCTTATTTTCCGCCGAGTGCGCCCCCGAGCGCGTCTTTGATTGAACAGGCTGCCGGTCCCAAAATCACGATGAACAACACCGGAAGAATGAACAGGATCAGCGGCACGGTCATGATCGCGGGCAGGCGCGCAGCCTTTTCTTCGGCGCGCATCATACGTTCGTTGCGGAATTCGGCGGATAGCACACGCAACGCTGATGCCAGCGGAGTGCCGTATTTTTCGGTCTGGATCATGGTCGTGACCACGCCTTTCACAGATTCCAGATTGACGCGATAGGACAGATTCTCGAATGCGGCACGACGTTCGGTCAGGAAGCCGAGTTCGATCGACGTCAGCGCAAATTCCTCGCCTAATTCCGGATAGGCGCGTCCCAATTCTTTGGCGACGCGCGAAAAGGCGGAGTCGACAGTCAGGCCGGCCTCGGCGCAAATGACCAACAGGTCGAGCGCATCTGGAAGGCCCTTGCGAATCGCATCGGTTCGTTTGGTGCGCCGGTTCTGAACCCAAAGATCGGGGGCCTTATAGCCCAGCAGCAGAGCCGCCATCGTCGCGCCGGACCTTTTGAACGGCGTGAGATCGGGCCACATGTCGATGCCATAAATCAGGAAAGCGACGACCCCGCCCAAGACAATCGGCAAGATCAAGCGACCAAAAATCACCGCGACCGCCAGTTCCTTGGAACGGATGCCGGCCTGAGCCAGTTTCTGCTGCACATCCTTGATCTGGTCGTCTTGCAGAACCTGCAGCTTTGACAGGAAGGTGCGCATACGATCGGCGGTGTGATTTTGCCGAACCAGTTTGGCGCGTCTTTTGGCGGTGGAGGCGGTGATACCAGCCTTCAACTGTTCGCGGCGCTCGTTCAAGGCTTTGACGCGTTTGGCCATCGGGTCACGCACGGTCAGGGCACCATAAATGACAGCCAGGACAGCGAGCACGCCGACAGCGGCCATGGCGGTTGCAGCCCAGACGACATCAATGCCGCCGATGGTCGGTCCGGGCGTTGCGCCCGAAAATGCGCCGATTAGGAGGGTGCTATTCATGGGTATTCCCTCCTCAGACTTCAAACGCGATCATGCGCGACATGATGAAAGCGCCGATGCTCATCCAGACGAGCCCGCCTGCTCCGGTGATCATCAGAGTTGGGTCGGTGAAGAAACCGCCTAGATATTCCGGGTTCATCATCCACACGATGCCAAAGACAAAGAAGGGCAAGGCACCCACGATATAAGCCGATGCCTTGGCTTCGGATGACATGGCCTTGATCTTGAGCTTCATCTGGGCGCGTTTACGCAGCACTTCGGACAAATTATTCAAGGTTTCGGCCAGATTGCCGCCGGTTTCACGTTGGATTGCGATGGTGATGCAGAAGAACTGAAATTCGGGCGTGCCGAGCATTTCTGCAGATTCCTGCAGTGCCGCCTCCATCGTGTTGCCGATGCGGATGCGTTCGACAACGCCCTTGAATTCCTCGCCTACTGGGCCGGGCAATTCCTGGCTCACAACTTGGAATGTTTCAGTGACGGGAAGGCCCGATTTCAGGCCGCGGACCAACAGGTCAATGGCATCGGGAAACCGTGCGTTGAATTTGAGCACGCGCTTTTTGGCCAGGCGCGAAACGATCAGATTGGGTAGCCCCAGCCCGATAAAAATGCCCAGCATCGCCGCCAGAACAAAGGGCGTGCGGATGACAAGCAAGGCAGCAGTGACGGCCACAAACAAGCCCATAGAGGCGAACATGAACTGGCTGACATTCCAGGATTTTCCTGTTCTTTTCAGCCGTTTTTCCATCAACTCCCTGCGCGGCATGAAGCTCGAAATATTGGTGATGCCCTGACCGCCGACTGCCGCGATGGTTTTACGCATCTGAGCGGCAACAACTGCCTCGGTCGTTGCTGCATGCCGATCCTTGACCATGGCCAGTCGGCGCGACTTTGCCTTGGAAACTGACGGCCCGACAAAGGCAACCAGCAACATGGCAATAGCGACGAGAACCATAATAGTGATGAGGATAATTGGCATGTTCATAAGAGCATCATGTCCGCTGTTTTGGAGGCAAGGGCGATCCGGGGTGGCCGGTTGCCCTGCCTCCCTATTTTGCCGTTTTCTTTGACATTAATCCGCCAAGGCCGCCGAGTTTGCCGAGCAACGATCCATTTTTGTCGCCGGATTTGGACGACGTGCGCGGACCATCATCAGACTCGCCGTCGGTGCCGTCCAGAACCAGCTGCAGAAGCTGGTTCCAAACCTGGGCCGCCTTGCTGCCTTTACAGATTTCGGCATAGGATTTGCCCAGCTTTGCAGCCTGGCTCACCAGCTTGGGATCAAAAGGCAAGACGATGTCGATGACGCGTTCGATCGACGATTCAAATTCTTTGCGCGACAGTTCGCCTATTGCGTTCTGGAATTTGTTGGCAACCAGAACAACATTGGCGCCCGGCACATTCTGTTTGAACCAGGACAATAGCCGGATTGTGTCGCGCGCGGCGGCCAGTGTCACATCGGTGACGAGCAGGATTGTTCCGGCTTCCGACACAAGATGCGGGAAGGGGATCAGAACCTGTCGCGGAATGTCGACTATGGTCATTTCAAATGCGTTGCGCAGCTCTTCCTCCAGTTGGAAAAAGGCCGACCCGTCGGTCAGAACCGGCTGATGGATCGGGGCTTCGGCCGACAGCAGGCTAAGCTTGTCAGATGCACGCACCATGGCGCGTTCGATGAACAAGCCGTCGATGCGACTTGGATTGTCAATCGCGTCGATCAGCCCGCGGCCCGGTTCAAGATCGAGGGTCAATGCACCGGTCCCAAAATGTACGTCGAGATCCAGCAGCGCGGTCTGATGATCGGCCTGCTCGCTCATCGCCCATGCGAGTGATGTTGACACCAGCGAGGCACCAACACCGCCACGGACACCGACAACAGCCATCAAATGATGCGGCTTGTCTTCCTGCATATCCGCATGTTTCGGTGCGGTCAGCATGGCCTGGGCATGAGTGAGCGATTCGCGCACCTGTTCGACCGTCAAGGGCTTCAGCAGATAGTCCTGAATGCCGCTTGTCAACAAATCGCGATAGAGGCGCACGTCGTTGACCTGACCGGCAGCAATTACCACCGTGCCCGGTTCGCAGACTTCGGCCAACGCGTTGATGTCGTTGATCGGATCACCCGATTCCGACATGTCGACGAACAAGATGTTCGGGCTTGCCGAGACCGACAAGGACTGGACGGCATTGCGCAGTCCACCTTTGTTACATTTTTCGATCGGCCAGCCCATGTCGTTGGCGACGCCGCGGATCAGCTCCAGCGTGTCGTCGTCGCAAACAAAGGCGTTGAAGGGCTCACGTAACCCGGCTGCTTTAAAAGGAGCGTTCACTTGCCACCTCCACCGCTGGTTGATTCACTACGAAGTTCACCCGCACCTGTTTGAGCTTTTTCCCGATATGTATTTATGGGTCTTGTCGCCGCTCTCGGGTCATTGCTTTGATCGGTCGCCCCCTTGATCAGATCATTGGGGTCGGCAACCATGCCTGCAAGATTGCTGTTCGTAGAACAGCCATAATTGGCAGAGGTCGCATTTTTGATATTGATCGATGACTTGCTGGACCAGTCGGGACAACCGGGCACCTTGGCCGAAGCCCGGGTGACGGTGACCCGCAATTGGCCCTCTGTCAGGGCACCTGCGGTGACGGGAACTGCGTCGCTGAGCATCAGGCCACGGCGCGAAACCATCGATTTTATGGTCGCTACGGCAGCCGTCGAACCATAGAGCGAGGGGTCTTCTACAGCGATCCGATCACCATAGCGGATGCCGATTGCATCGAACCAGCCTTGCAGGCGACCCTGCTCGCTTGGCGGCAGTTCGCCATTTGCCATGGTCACATCAAAGCTGTGAATGTCGTTGCGCACGACCGGCTGATGCACCGAATATAGGCTCGTATTGCTATTGGCAGTTCCGGCACAGCCAGCCAAGGTAGTGGCCAGCCCCAGGATCGTTAATGTTGCGAATTGTTTCATCACTTTGCTCCTGAAATCGTGCGTCACTTAATGCTGAAGCCGGGCGATACATTGTCGCCACCACGTAGCCGGTCTGCCTCATCAACCGATGAGTCGAGCCGAGGTTTGGGTCGATCCCCGCCCGTTACGCCGTTGCTGGTTTGACCCAGCAGCAGTCGCGAAAGGTCGTCGGAATTCTGATAGGCATCGGTAGGCAGGACAATGTCGTTCGCCGAAACCGGCTTTACCAGATAAGGTGTCACGACAATCACCAGTTCCGTCTCACCGCGGCGGAAACTGTCCGATTTGAACAATGTGCCCAAGATCGGGATGTCGCCCAAGCCCGGAATTTTGTCGATTGCGCCAACCGAACGATTGTTCATCAAACCGGCGATCATAAAGCTTTCACCTGACCCCAGCTCCACCGTCGTTTCCGCCCGTCGCACAGTTAGCGCCGGAATTTGGAATCCTTGGATGTTGATCGCGCCATCTGTAGAGAGTTCGGACACTTCGGGACGGACGCGCAAGCTGATGCGGCCGTTCGATAACACTGTTGGTGTATAAGCCAGGCTGACACCATATTTGCGATATTCGATCGTCGTCCCGGCGAAATTGCCCGGGATCGGGATCGGAAATTCGCCGCCTGCAAGGAAGTCGGCGGTTTCGCCTGAAATGGCGGTCAAATTGGGCTGCGCCAATGTGACAACCATACCCGACCGCTCACCTGCATCAAGCGAGGCGATGACGTCGAGGCCGAATATCCGTCCCGCCGCACCAAGCGAGCTGATCCCGCTTGGGGTGTTAAACGTATAGGAGCGTGATCCAGCCGGCAGCGGAGGAGAGCCTTCGCCGCCATATTGGATCGTGCCAGCCGTGCGACCGTTGGAAACACTACCCAGAAAACCATTGCCCGGATTGTCGATATCGCGAGTGGCAACATTGCCACTGATTTCCTTAACCAGCGACCGGTTCACTTCGGCGATACGGACCTGCAGATTGACCTGCAGTGGCGTTGCTGTGCGCAGCCGCGACAAGACTTTGGTTTCATCGCCAACAAAGGCCTGCACCAATTGTTCGGCTTCGGCGGCGTCGTCGGGCGACTGAACCGTGCCGGTGAGCAGGACAAAGCCGTTCATCGTGTTGGCCGCAATTTTTGCTTCGGGCATTGCGAGCGACAGCATCTGGTCGATGGTCTCTATGTTGTTGCCGACGCGAGCGACGGTTGAATAGACGACCTTGCCGCTGGAATCGGTGGCATAGATGCTGGTTTCACCCGGCGACTTGCCAAAGATATAGAGCTGGCGTGACGAGCGAACCTGAACGTCCGCCACATCGTTTTTGGCCACGAAAACATCGGTCATTGGTGCTGGCAAGCTGATCAGCCGACCACGACCAACGGACAGGTCAATGCTGCTCGTTGCATTCTGGGTGGCCTGCGCCGTAGCCTGTTGGGCGGGGGCGTTGACCAGGGCTGCAGCTACCAGGCCGATGGCCAGAGTGCGAGCAATCGCCGCTGCTTTGAAATTGGCTTTGCTGTTCATCTTACTTGCCTCCAACCGGCACGACGGTGACTTCATCGCCGCGAGTTACGCGTACAACCGGGCCACGGGCTGCCGTCGATCCTGCGTCCCCTGCCTTGACGGGAACACCAGCTTGGGGTCCGTCAAACATATTCTGATTGCGGTGCCTCGGGCCGACACGCCCGCTGACAGGAACCCAAAAGCGCGAAACATCGCCACCGGTCGTTGCCGAGGTGCGCCCAGCCGTCGGGCGGTTTTCGGCTTCGGCCAGCATACGGCGTTCGGCAGCCGTGCCACCCTTTTCCGGTACATTCACATCACCTGACGCAATGGCTGCCTCTAGGTCGCCAGTTGTTTCAGCGAGTGGGCGCAGCGCCAGTGACAATTTGCCCATACCTTGAGCGACGGCAATCTTCTCTGCGATCGCAGGCGTGGCTTCGAGCGTGACCGAACCGAAGGTCTTGACTGGCGTATTGCCGGTTTCGTCCTCGGCATCGGTGCGCTGGTCTGTCGCGAGCACACGGACATTCTTGATGATCGTTTCGGAGGTGTGAAGCTGGTCGTCGGGATAATCCGACGCATCCTTGACTTCGATGTCCTGAGTCAACAGCACATCGACGCGGTCGCCCGGAAACACAAAGCCGGCGACCCCTTGTTCCTGAGAAACTTTAACCGTGACGGCGCGCATTCCGGCTCCAAGCGCCGCAGCCAGGAAGCCGCGATCATTGGGATGGACTAGTGCGCCTTGGGTCAAAGGCTGACCGGCGGTGATTTGATAGCGCACCACCGTTCCGACCAGCGTCTGGACGTCGGTCTTGTCCTTCAGGAAATAGGCCTTTTGGACCAACTCATTGGGCCAAGGCTGAAAACGGAAACTGTCAGCACCGATAATTGTGCCGACCGGCAGCTGCCGGGTGGCGACCAAAATCATCGGTCCCGTAATTTCCGGTGCGGCGGCAGCACGCGCTTGTGGCGCAGACGCCCCCCGCATCATCTGGTTGACTCCGAATGCGGCACCGATCGCAATGACCAATGCCCCAACGATCAGGAAAATCTTTCGCGTATCCATGACGATCTTTCGCCTCCTTAGCGCGACCAGATGCGGTCGTGCTTGCCATCAACTTCAAGCGATAGCCTGAAAGTGGTTAAGATATTGTTGGTGAAGCGCCCAAAGACCTGCAGCCGCGATTGCGACCCCATAGGGAACCTCTATAGTCTTGTCAGACGGTCGAATTTTGGTCAGGATCAGCATCACTGCCGACAGGATTCCGCCCGCTATCGCCATCACGGTCAGCATTGGCAGGAACAATGGCAGCGGAATCCATAGCATCACCGCGCCAATCATTTTCACATCACCGCCGCCCATGGCGCCGATAAAGAATAAGGCCGCAAAGACCATGAAGACCGCCAATGCGGCGCCAAATTGCAACGGCATGTCGGGCCAAAGCGCGAGGCTGGTCGCAAACCAGAAAGGGATAGCGAACAGCGCAATCGCGGCATTGAGTTGATTTGAAATAGTGCGCGACCGCAAATCGCTGATCGCAGCGGCGATCATCATCGCGGCGAGCAGGGCCATAAGAGCCATTTGGGTAACTGCGCTATTCATCAGTTTTTGTCCTAGACTCGATGGCTTACCAAATCGTAACCATCTTCCCGCGACAGGGAGGGCTTTATCGCTGCCCGGTGTCCATCCATTCAAAGCCGGAGAGCCGTCCTTTCATGCCCTTTGCCTCGCCTCATGATGTTGAAGTGTTGATTGTCGGCGCCGGTATCGCCGGTGCCAGTCTAGCGGCGGCGCTTGGCCCCTATCGTCGCGTGATGTTGATCGAAGCCGAAGATATGCCGGGCTATCATGCGACAGGACGATCAGCGGCGTTCTGGCACGAAAGTTATGGCGGGGTGCATGTCCAGCCACTGTCCGCTGCTTCCTTTGCAACACTCGATTCGCCCGATGCGGATTTCTCGGAGCGGGGATTTTTGTCGCCACGCGCAGCGCTGACGCTGGGCCATCGCGAAGAATCGGCGTTAGTGGACGCGTTTGTCCGCGATTTCGCGGCCAAGGGCGTCGCCGTCACTCGGCTAGAGTCCAAAGAGATCACGGCCAAAGTGCCGGGGATTCGACCCGACTGGTGTGAGGCGGCTTATGAGCCGGCGTGCAGTGACATTGATGTCGCGGGCCTCCACGCAGCCTATTTGCGGCGCGCCAAGCGCGCCGGTGTGACCTTGCTGACGCGTGCGCCGCTGACACAGGCGCGCTGGCAGGACGGTGGCTGGACTGTCGAGGCGGGCGGACGCACGCTGCGCGCGGCGGTGCTGGTCAACGCCGCAGGGGCCTGGGCCGATGCGGTGGCGGTCGCCAGCGGCATTTCTCCGCTGAGCATCCAGCCATACCGGCGCACCGTGCTTCAACTACGGCTGGGTGTGCCGACTCCCGCCGAACTGCCGCTTGTCATCCATGTGGGCGGCGATTTTTATTTCAAAGGCGGCGGGGAAGGGCGAATCTGGCTCAGCCCGCATGATGAAACCCCCGATGTGGCAAGCGATGTGGCTCCCGAAGAGTTGGACGTCGCTGTGGCGATTGATCGACTGCAAACGGTCGTCGACTGGTCAATCGCGGCGGTCGAGCGGAAATGGGCAGGCTTACGCAGCTTTGCGCCCGATCGTTTGCCGGTCTTTGGCTCCGACGCCGAATGCCCTGCCTTTGTCTGGTGCGCTGGGCAGGGTGGCTTTGGCATCCAGACGGCCCCCGCCATAGCGGGCTTGCTGGCGGCGCAACTGGGTGCTCCACTGCCAATTGGCGCAATCGGCGAAGTTGATCCGTCACCCTTTGCCCCGTCGCGATTTGCCTGACCACGACCTTAAGCGGGAATGCGCGAAGCTGAATAGATTTTTGCAGCATCAAAGTCGTCGAGCTGGCTTAGCCTGCAGCGCGGTTTGTGCGCATGATTTCAAGCGCGGCGTCGCTGGCCAGTTGGTCGGCGATCTCATTGTCAGGATGACCGGCGTGGCCCTTGACCCACAGCCATTCGATGGTGTGGCGTTCGGCCTCGACGACCAGTCGCTGCCATAGGTCGGCATTGGCCACCGGTTTTTTCGATGCAGTGCGCCAGCCGTTCTTTTGCCAGCCAAATATCCATTTGGTGATGCCGTCGCGAACATAGACGCTGTCGGTTGACAGCTCGACATGACAGCCGCGTTTTAGCGCCGCAAGGGCTTCGATCGCCGCCATCATTTCCATGCGATTATTGGTTGTATCAGGCTCGCCGCCGGACAGGGTTTTGACGACCTCTCCCCAACGCAGCACCGCGCCCCAGCCTCCGGGGCCGGGATTGCCCTTGCACGCGCCGTCGGTGGCGACGATCACGGTTTTGCGGCCCGTCCTGCTCTTTGCCTCGGTCATTGGGGCAGGAACAGGCTGGCGGCATCATCGGCCTGATAGCGTCGCAGACGGGCCAGAAAGGGGGCAGGGTCCTTGCGCGTCACCAGCGCGCCGGCGGGCGTGTGGACCCAATCATGCGCCCGCGTCACCAGGAACCGCAGAGCCGCCCCGCGCGCCAACAGTGGCAGCGCCGCCTGTTCCTCATCCGACAGGTCAATCTCGCCCAAATAACCGCGCATCAGCGCCTGCGCGCGCGCGCGGTCGCAAACCTCGCCGCTCGCATCGAACGTCCAAGCGGCATGGGTAATCGCCACATCAAAGGCGCGATAATCGCTGGCGGCAAAATAAAAATCGATCAACCCCGTCACCCGGTCGCCGAGCATCAGGACATTGTCGGGAAACAGGTCGGCGTGGATCACATGCGTGGGCAGCGCGGCGGGCCAGTGCGCCTCCATGTGATCCAGTTCAGCATCGACGATGGCCTGCAACCCGGGGCGCACCGCGTCGAGGTCGCCCGTGGCGTCGGCAATCCCCCGCCATATGGTGTGGCCCATACTGTTGGCGCGGGTGCCGTCATAATGTTGGAGGGCGTTATGCATGGTGCCCAGAGCCGCGCCTGCTGCCTCGCTTTGTGAGGGCGATGGCGTCGTCAGGGAAATTCCGGGCAGGAACTGGATGATACAGGCGGCACGTCCCGAAATCTGCTGAACGGCCTCACCCTGTCTGTCGCGGAGCATCGCCGGGACAGGGCAGTGACTGGCCGCCAGATGGTCGAGCAGATTTACGAAAAAGGGCAAGTCGTTGGCTTGCACCCGCTTTTCATACAGCGTCAGAATATAGTGGCCCACTGTCGTTTCGAGCAGAAAATTGCTGTTTTCCACCCCTTCGGCAATGCCTTTGCACGACAGGATGGTGCCAATGTCAAAACGGGCGACCAATGCCGCCAGATCATCGGGCTCGACCCGTGTATACACAGCCATTGGGGCTAAGCCCCCGTGATTACGGGGTCCAGCCCGCGCGGGAGTTTGAAAATCATATTTTCTTCGGCGGTGACGACGACTTCTTCGTCGATGGGGCGATGCTGCGCGACGCAGTCAATGACTTCGCGCACCAATGTTTCCGGCGCGCTTGCTCCGGCGGTGATTCCCAAAGTTGTGATGCCGGTCAGCCACGCGGGATCAATATCGACCCCGCGTTGCACCAGATGTGCCGGCGTGCCGAGGCGTTCGGCGGCCTCGACCAAGCGCAGGCTGTTCGAGCTATTGGGCGCGCCGATGACCAGCATCCGGTCGCAGCGCGCAGCAATCGCCTTTACCGCTGCCTGTCGGTTCGATGTGGCATAGCAAATGTCCTCGCCGCGCGGGCCGATGATGGCGGGAAACCGATGCTTGAGCGCCGTCAATATATCGCGCGTGTCATCAACCGACAGCGTCGTCTGGGTCAAATAAGCCAGCTTGTCGGGATCGGGTGGAGATAGCGCGGCGACATCGTCAACCGATTCGACGAGTGACATCGCCCCTGGCGGCAATTGGCCCAAAGTGCCGATGACTTCGGGGTGGCCAGTGTGTCCGACAAAAATAATATGTCGCCCGGATTCATAGTTCCGTTCGGCCTGACGATGAACTTTTGACACCAGTGGGCAGGTCGCATCGATAAAGTCGAGCCCGCGCGCTTCGGCCTTGCTTGGTACAGATTTGGGCACTCCGTGCGCGCTGAACACAACCGGGATGCCCTCGGGAACCTGATCGAGCGATTCGACGAAAACAGCACCCAAAGCCTTCAACGAATCAACAACATAGCGGTTGTGGACAATTTCATGCCGAACATAAACGGGCGCGCCATAACGCTCGATGGCCAGCTCGACGATGCGGATCGCACGGTCGACACCGGCGCAAAATCCACGTGGAGCCGCCACTAAAACGGCAAGGCGGGGCGCGGTTGTTGCGGGCGTCGGGGTTAGATTAGGGGGCGCATTCATGATGTAATCGCTCTAGCGCAGGCGTCGGCTCAGCGTAAAGCGGCTTCGTTGCCGTTGCGCCGCGTTCATCGCCCCGATAAGAAGCGGCGCGCATGGAGGTGTACAACTCGCCTCTAACCCCTTTGCCTTACCGGCCCGTTCGTTTGGAAAGCCCGATCATCATGACATTCAATGCGTCTCTTCCCCGTTCTACAGTCGCCTTGTTGGGCGGTGCAATGGCGATGATGCTGGTGGCGGGCTGCGCTGACAAGGGTCAGCTGGACGTCTCGGCAGCGGGTGTTGGCGTTCAGGCGGTTCGCACGGCGTGCCCAGCGGTCGCCATTCCGCTGCAGACGGGCGACATCACGCTTTTCGACCCGGCGACAAGCCGCGATTCGCGCGCGATTGATGTCGTGGCCTCGATCACCAACCTGACACAGCAATGCAATGATGCAACCGATACCGGCGACAAAGTCTATATGCTCGCCGACTTCGATGTTATGGCAACCCGCCGCGATGCCGGACCAGCGCGCACCGTGACCATCCCCTATTTCTCGACGGTTGTGCAGGGCGGTACTGCAGTTGTGGCCAAACGGCTGGGCAATGTCAGTGTGAATTTTGCCGCAGGTCAGACCCGCGGCTCTGGTCACGGTCAGGCGTCGGCCTATATCAACCGTGCGGCAGCGACTCTGCCTGCCGATATTCGTGAACGCATTACGCGCAAGCGCAAAGCCGGGGATCAGGACGCTGCGGTCGATCCCCTGACGATCCCCGAAGTCCGCGCGGCGGTTCAGCGCGCCAGCTTTGAATTGCTGGTTGGCTTTCAACTGACGCAGGACCAGCTCGAATATAACGTTCGACGATAGGCTCTGCTGGCTGGTCCAACTAACCGGCCTGCCGCTGCCCCCGTCAGGCGTCCTGCCACCGAAGGCAGCGCTTTTGTCGCCTTGGGCTTTCCGCAAGCCTTAAGCTGCGTTAGGGGCCGATACAGCCCATTTCCCGTGCGAAAGTTATTGCTTTGACTCTGTTCCGTCGTTTCTCCGACCATATTGGCGCCGCGCTTGATGTGCTGGCCGCGCGCGGCGACATTGTCGCCGGGCTGGATCGCGCCAATATCAGCGTAGAGCCGCCGCGCGACCCCGCGCATGGTGATGTCGCGACCAACGCCGCGATGGTGTTGGCCAAACCCGCCGGAACCAATCCGCGTGCGCTGGCCGAATTGCTGGTGGCTGAACTGAGAAAAATCGACGAAGTGACCGAAGCGAGCGTCGCTGGCCCCGGTTTCATCAATATGCGGCTCGCCGACGACAGCTGGCGCAGCGAACTGGCGTTGATTCACGCAGAAAATGACGAATATGGACGCTCGTTTTTGGGCGAGGGGCGGCGCGTCAACGTCGAATATGTCTCTGCCAATCCGACGGGGCCGATGCACGTTGGCCATTGTCGCGGTGCTGTGGTTGGCGATGCGCTCGCCGCATTGCTCGAATATGCGGGCTATGCCGTCACCCGCGAATATTATGTCAATGACGCGGGGGCGCAGGTCGATGTCCTCGCGCGTTCGGTCCACTTGCGGTACCGTGAAGCATTGGGTGAGGATATTGGCACCATCCCCGAAGGGCTTTATCCCGGCGACTATTTGAAACCGGTCAGCGTCTGGCTCGCCCGCGAATATGGTAATCGCTATGTCGGTGCGCCCGAAGGCGAATGGCTGGCGTTGTTCCGTGCCGCTGCGGTCGATGCGATGATGGACATGATCCGCGCCGATCTGGCAAAGCTTGGCATTCATCACAATCTCTTCTCATCCGAAGCTAAGTTACAATCTGAAGGTAAGCCAGCGGACGCCGAGGCGCGGTTACGCGCCGACGGGCTCGTCTATGACGGTGTGCTAGAGGCGCCCAAGGGGGAGACCCCCGATGACTGGGAACCGGTTGAGTTGCCGCTGTTCCGTTCGACCCAGTTTGGCGACGATCAGGACCGCCCGATCAAAAAATCAGACGGCAGCTGGACCTATTTCGGCGCCGACCTCGCCTATCATTATCAAAAAGCGCAGAGTGCCGACGAACTCATTGATATATGGGGCGCCGATCATGCCGGTACGGTCAAACGGATTCGCGCTGCCGTCGCGGCGCTGACCGGCGGCAAAACCAAATTTGACGTCAAACTTGTCCAGATGGTCCGCCTGCTCAAAAATGGCGAGCCGTTCAAAATGTCCAAGCGTGCGGGCAATTTTGTAACGCTGGCTGATATTGTCGACGAAGTGGGCAAGGATGCGGTGCGTTTCACCATGCTCACCCGCAAGGCCGATGCGCAGATGGATTTCGATTTTGCCAAGGTTGTAGAGGCGTCGCGCGATAATCCGGTCTTTTACGTCCAATATGCCCATGCGCGCATCTCGTCGCTGAAGCGCAAGGTCGCAGAGGCGAAGATGAAACTGCCTGCGCCCGCCCCCGAACGGCTCGACGCAGAGGAACTGGCGCTGGTCAAATTGCTCGCACAATTCCCGAGAATCGTCGAATCGGCGGCGGTTAGTCGCGAACCGCATCGTATTGCCTTCTTCCTTGGCGACGTGGCGGCTGCGTTCCATGCTTGGTGGAATATGGGTAATGATCGCCCCGAAGCGCGTATCATTTTGGCAAATGATACCGAAATGACCGCGACACGGCTTTATTTGGCTGACGGAATCGGGCAGGTTATCCGCAACGGGCTGCACCTGATGGGGGTCGACGCGCTCGAGGAGATGGTGTGATGCCAAAGGGTAAGGACAAGAACAAAGACGTCGAAGCAACCGAGCAGGAAGACGCTGCCGTCGAAAATGAGGAAAGTTTCGACCTGGCAGACGAAGATCGTCTGCCCTGGTTAGAAGCCGCTGACGATTATGAAGATGATGACGCGGTATCGCCTTCACGGCTCCTGATGCTCGTGGTTGGCGGCCTGGTATTGATCGCGGCGGTGATTGGCGGGCTTTGGTGGGTTCAAAATGGCGGAACGCGCGGCGATGCCGAACTGATCGCGGCGCAGGATGGCGACTATAAAGTTGCGCCCGAAAGCGACGATGCCAAAGTGTTTGAAGGCGAGGGCGACGCTAGCTTCGCCGCAACCGAAGGAGCGGAGCCAGCAGGTCGCGTCGATCCATCGCGCTTGCCAGAAGAACCCGCTGTGACGGCGGCAGCGAAGGCTGCAAAAGCTGCAAAGGCCAAATCTGTGGCTAAACCAGCCGCTGCCACGTCCAAATCGGCTACGCCAGTTTCGACCGGTTCGGGGGCAATCCAGCTGGGAGCGTACAGCAGTCAAGCCAGCGCCAATAAGGCATGGACGTCACTGGCCAAGCGCTTTTCCTATCTTGCCGATCTGAACAAGTCGGTGTCATCGACTTCGCTCGATGGCGGGACGGTTTATCGCTTGCGAGCCGCCACAGGGTCGGCTGCGAATGCCGCCAGCCTGTGCGGGAAATTACGGGTAGCCGGCGAAAATTGCGTTGTCGTCCACTGATTCGGAGCAATTGGCCGCAATCATCATTGGTCAGTTCGCTTGTCTGTGGCATGGCAGGATTGAAATCGCGGCCTTTTCCTCGGCTCCGATGTGTGGAGGCTGACGCGGTATGATACCAGCAATCTTCGGCATGGCTGCGCTGACGCTGTCTGAAGACGAGCGTGCCTTTTTCCGCGACTGCGAACCGGCGGGCTATATTCTCTTTGTCCGCAACATCGCCAATCGCGATCAGTTGCGCGCGCTCACCGATGATCTGCGGACACTGCATGGCCGTTCGGACCTGCCGATATTGATCGATCAGGAGGGCGGCCGCGTCGCGCGGATGAAAGCGCCCGAATGGCCCAATTTCCCCAGTGGTGCGGCCTTTGACGCCCTATATGAGCGCGCGCCCGCCAGTGCGATAGAGGCGGCGCGGCTGAATGCCATGGCGCTTGCGGTGATGCTGTCAGAGGTTGGCATCACGGTCGACTGTCTGCCGCTGCTCGATGTGCGCCAGCCTGGCGCCAGCGATGTCATCGGCGACCGCGCGCTGGGCAGCGAACCGATGCGCGTCGCCGCGCTGGGCCGCGCCATTTTGAACGGGCTGCAGGATGGCGGCGTGCTGGGGGTGGTCAAACATATTCCCGGCCACGGTCGCGCGCTGCTGGACACGCATGAAGCGTTGCCCGTCGTCACGGCATCGGACGCGGAGTTGCTGCATGACCTTGCGCCCTTTGCTGCTTTGCGCGACGCCGCGATGGCGATGACCTGCCATGTTGTATTCAACGCCTGGGACGCCGACCGGCCCGCGACACTGTCATCGACGGTCATCGAAACCATCATCCGTCAACGAGTCGGCTTTCACGGCCTGTTGATGACCGATGATCTGGATATGAAAGCCCTGTCGGGCGATGTCCCCTCTCGGGCAGCCGCGGCAATTGCGGCCGGGTGTGACATTGCACTCAATTGTTGGGCCAGAATGGACGATATGGTCGGCATGGCCAATCATCTCGATCCGATCAGCGCTAGTTCCCGGGCGCGGTTGGATGGTGCGATGGAACGTATCGCCGGTGCGCGTCAGGACCGTGGTTTCGCGGCTTTGGTCGACCAGCGCGACGCCTTGCTGGCGCTGGCATGAGCGACGTGGTTGAGCGTCTGCCTTTTGACGAAGATATTGCAGCCTCGCCCACCGAATCCGAAGATGCACTGCAGCTATCGCTCGATAGCTGGGAGGGACCGCTCGACCTGCTGTTGACGTTGGCGCGCAACCAAAAGGTTGATTTGCGTCAGATTTCCATCCTCGCGCTGGTCGAACAATATTTGACCCACATCACAGAAATGCGTGCGCTGAAGTTGGAAGTGGCGGCCGATTATCTGGTGATGGCGGCGTGGCTTGCCTATCTTAAATCGGCGCTGTTACTGCCCAAGGACCCACTCGAAGATCCCTCACCCGATGAATTGGCGCTGCGCCTGCAACTGCGCCTGCAACGGCTGGCCGCGATGCGCGAAGCAGCGGCGCGGCTGCTCGCGCGTGACCGTATGGGTCGCGACGTGTTTTTGCGCGCGAGACCCGAAGGACTTCGCGATGTGCGGATACGCCGCTGGGATGCCAGTCTCTATGACATATTATTGGCCTATGGCCGTGTTCGGCAGCGCAGCGAACCGGCGGTTCATATGGTGGAGCGGCGCCCCATCGTAACGCTTGATGCCGCGTTGCAGCATGTGGGCAGGCTTATCGGGGTTAAGCTTGATTGGGCCGAATTGTCCGAATTTCTGCCGCCCAAATTTGAGGGAACGTTACGCCGCTCGGCGGTGGCCTCAAGCTTTGTTGCCGCGCTCGAACTTGCGCGGCAAGGGCGTGTTGATTTGCGGCAGGCAGGAGCGTTTGAACCCCTATTTTTGAAAGCGGCCTCGTCATGACGATAATCGACGATCAGGAACGGGCGATAGAAGCTATGCTGTTCGCTGCCGACGCGCCGCTCGATCCGCGTGGGATCGCCAATCGGCTGGGCGGCGAGGTAACGACCGCGGACGTGCGCACGGCGATCGAAGCGATTGCGCTGCGTCATGCCGACAGCGGCATCGAACTTGTCGAGCGTGGCGGCAAATGGCATTTCCAGACTCCGGCGGATCTGGCGCATTTGTTGCGCCGGGAACGCGATGATCCACGCAAATTATCGCGCGCCGCCGCCGAGGTTCTAGCCATCATTGCCTATCATGAACCCGTGAGCCGCGCCGAAATCGAATCTATTCGCGGCGTCCAAACGTCAAAAGGTACGCTCGATGTTCTGATGGAGGCCGAATGGATTGCCCCCGCCGGACGACGCGAGGTGCCCGGACGACCGCTGATTTATAAGACCAGTGACGTTTTCCTGCAGCATTTTGGCCTGTCCAGCCGCAAGGACCTGCCGGGAATCGAAGATTTGCGTGCGGCGGGTCTGCTTGATCCTGTCGATCTTGCTCTAGAAGAGGCGATGGGCGAGCTGGACCTAGTAAAAGACGGCGAAGAAGCCTAAATACAGTGAAAGGAGAAATTTGATGGGCGGATTCAGCCTGATTCATTGGCTTATTTTGGGTGTGATCGTCCTGCTTTTGTTTGGCAAAGGTCGCTTTTCCGAGATGATGGGCGATGTTGCCAAAGGACTCAAAAGTTTCAAAAAAGGCATGTCAGAGGATGACGCACCGCCGTCACCGATGAAGCATATCGATGGCCAGCGCGCGCCCGATGCCCCGCCGCCTGTAACACCCGCACCCACGCCGACCAGCGACCAAGAAACCCGCTGACCCTCGCCGCCCGTACAGGGGTAGATGAACCATGTTTGACGTCGCGCCCACCGAGTTGTTACTCGTGGTGATGGTGGCTTTGGTGGTGATCGGCCCCAAAGACTTGCCCAAGGCGATGCGTTTTGTTGGCAAATGGGTTGGCAAAGCGCGCGGTATGGCGCGCCATTTTCGTTCGGGACTCGACACGATGATGCGCGAGGCTGAGCTTGAGGATCTGGAAAAAAAGTGGCGTGAACAAAATGATGCGATCATGCGTGAGTTTCCGCGCGTGACCGATGCAAACGAGGGTGGCGAACCGCCGGTTGCGATCGGAGCGAGCAGTTCGCCCACGCCAGAAGCGCCTATGGAAGATAGCAACTCAGACGATGCGTCCGAAACCGCTGATACTCCAGAAACCCACGCCATTCCGCCGAAGGACGGCCCGTTGCCATGACGGCGGAAGCGCGGGAAACGCCAGATACGCCGGAAACACCAACCACGGGAGATGGCGAGGGCGCGGGCGGAAAAATGCCGCTGCTCGACCATCTGATCGAACTGCGGTCGCGGCTGCTGAAATCGCTTGTGGCTATAGCCCTCGCGTTTGGCGTCTGTCTTTATTTTGCCAAGCCGATTTTCATTCTCCTCGTCAAACCGTTGGTTGCGGCGGGGCAGGGCAAGATTATTTATACCCAGTTGTTCGAGGCTTTTTTCGTTGAGATTAAGGTGGCTCTGTTCGCAGCGATGATGATCGCTTTTCCCGTGATCGCCAATCAGATGTGGAAATTTGTAGCGCCGGGGCTTTATCGCAAAGAGAAACGGGCTTTGTTGCCATTTATTATGGCGACACCGGTTCTGTTTGTCGCGGGGGCGAGCTTTGCCTATTTCATCACTATCCCAATCGCGCTGAAATTCCTGCTCGGTTATCAGGGCGATCTAGGAGGCATTCAGCAAGAAGCCTTGCCTTCTGTCGGAAATTATCTGAGCTTTATTATGCAGTTCATCATGGCATTCGGCATCGCTTTCCTGTTGCCAATCTTGCTCATGTTGCTCGAACGATCAGGAATTGTAACGCGCGAACAATTACTGTCGGCGCGGCGCTATATGATCGTCGCAGCTTTTGCGATTGCCGCCATTTTCACGCCGCCTGACGCTCTGAGTCAGTTGCTTCTCGCCGTGCCGTTGGTTCTGCTTTATGAAATTTCACTATTGGCCATCTGGTTCACCCAGCGCAGACGCAAGACAGCCGCCGATGTGGTGCCTGCGGAATCTCCAACAGAAGGCTAAGATTGATTTGAGGTCTATTGGCGCTAGTGGAGAACGTCTTCACCAGCCTGACCAACCGATTCAATGTCGCGGCCAGCGCCTTTAACGGTTGCGCAGCCGGCGAGCATGACTCCGGCAAACAGCGTCAACAGGATGGAGCGGAAAGCGAGTGTCTTCATCGAAAATCACCTTATTGCTGAAATAATGCAAAATGGCCCGGCACGATCCGAGGGGGGGAGTGGAACGTGACCGGGCCCATGTTGCTGAGCAGCGAATGCGGGGGGGCATAATCTCGCTGCTCGAATGGGAAACGACCTAGTTGAATGATGGTTCCCCAAAAAAGTGCGTTTGCGACAATATTTTTCTCGGAAAATTTCCGTGATAAAATGTTTTTTTAATACCAAAGACTTATTTAGCCCATGCTGGTCAGGCCGCTCGCCACCGCGAGGCCCAGAAAGGCCAAAAAGCCCATAGAGTCGGTTGTCATGGTCACGAAAACACTGCTCGCCACCGCCGGATCCTGATCGAGACGGTCGAGGAGCAGCGGAATCGCAACCCCCGCGACTCCGGCGACAAAGATGTTCGTGATCATCGCGGCGGCGATCACAGCGCCGAGGCCCCAGTTGCCAAACCACAGTCCCGTCGCGGTTCCGGCGATCAATGCGATGGTGCTGCCATTAAGAATCGCAATCTTCATCTCGCGATAGACGGCGCGCCAACTGTTCGAATCGGTGAGCTGGTTCATCGCCAACGCACGGACGGTGACCGCCAATGTTTGCGTGCCCGCATTGCCGCCAACGCCCGCCACAATGGGCATCAATGCGGCCAGCGCGACCATTTGCTCAATCGCGCCGCCGAAAATCCCGACAATCGACGACGCCACCAGCGCCGTGCCCAGATTGGCGACCAACCAGCGCACGCGAGCGCGAAACGTCTCGGCGATGGGCTCGTTAATGTCGCCATCGCCCGCGCCTGACAGCCGCAAAATATCTTCGCCGGCTTCTTCCTGAATGATGTGCACGACGTCATCGACGGTGATCATGCCGACGAGTTGCCCGCCGGGGTCGACAACGGCGGCGGAAATCAGGGCGTATTTCTGGAATCGCAGCGCGACCTCTTCCTGATCCATATCGACCGGAATCAGCGTTTGTTCGCGTTTCATCACGTCGCTGATCGCAATGTCGCGCGGGGTCCGCAAAATCCAGCTCAGCTGGCACACGCCAACCGGGTGGTGCGTCGGGTCGACGACATAGATTTCCCAGAAATCGGTGGTCAGGTCGCCATCGTCGCGCAACATGTCGATCACGTCGCCGACGCGGACATGTTCGGCCACCGCGACCAGATCGCGCTGCATCAGGCGGCCCGCGGTCTCCTCGGGATAAGATAGCGCTTCTTCGATCGCGGCGCGATCTTCGGGATCGAGCGCCTTGAGCACAGCTTGCTGCTCATGCGCCTCCATATCCTCGATGATGGCCACCGCGTCGTCGGTGTCCATTTCGGAAGCGATTTCGGCCACCTGTGCGGGGTCGAGCAGGTCGATCAACCCTTCGCGCACATGCTCGTTCATTTCGGAAAGCACATCGGCGGACAACAGGTCGCCCATCACGCTCGCCAGCATGATGCGGTCTTCTTCGGGGACCAGTTCGAACAAGTCGGCGATGTCGGCGGGATGCAGGCGACCGATGCGTTCGCGTGCGGCGTCGTCCTCTCCGGCTTCGGCCAGCTCGATCACGTCGCGAACAAATTCGGGCTTCAACCGATCATCTTCGTCGAGCTCGGTCTCGGCATCGACGGGCGCGATGATGCGGCCTTCGTCATTTTCGCGCAGGGCAGCGGTTAGGGATTCTTCGCGTTTGTCCATCGCGTGGTCCTCCCTGTTACTGGCGGCACATGTCGCCTTTGGCTCGTGTTTCCCCTAGTCCGCACGATAGGCATTGGCAACGCCGTCTGACAGTGGGGAATAATTTATCCTCGGCATGACGGCATTCGCCCGCTATGGGACGCGCATCTTTTTCTCACCATAGAGCCACAGGAGCTTCCATGACTGATCAGACCCTGACCCTTTCGCTGTCATCGGGCGATGTCAAAATCCGCCTGCGCCCAGACCTTGCCCCCCAGCATGTCGAGCGTATCACCCAGCTTGCGGGCGAAGGCTTTTACGACGATGTGATTTTCCACCGCGTCATTGACGGCTTTATGGCACAGGGCGGCGACCCGACGGGCACCGGCATGGGCGGCAGCAAGTTGCCCGACCTTCCCGCAGAATTTTCGTCAGCCCCGCACAGCCGCGGCGTCTGCTCGATGGCGCGCTCGCAAAACCCGAACAGCGCCAACAGCCAGTTCTTCATCTGCCTCGACGATGCCAATTTTCTGGATGGACAATATACCGTTTGGGGCGAAGTGATCGACGGCATGGATGCGGTCGACGGTCTGCCCAAGGGCGAACCGCCGCGCGAACCCGGCAAGATTGTCAAAGCCAGCGTTGCCTAATCTGATTTCCCCCTCTTCCGATGGGAGAGGGGGATTTTACTCCTCCAAGAATCCGTTCAGTCTGGCACGGGCGTCGATCCAGTCTTCCTTGAATTGCTGGACGACCTGACCCGCGCCCATGGCTTCGTTCATCAACCCGACGCCTTGACCGACCCAATAGGTCGCGAGCGTCTTGGCGCCTTCGTGGCCGCCCTCGGCCAGTTTGTCGACTTTGCGCAGCGCAGGTTCGCTGACCAGCGATTGCATCGGCATAGGCAGCGGTTTGGGCGCGCCTTCGGCTTCCCACGCGTCTGTCCACGGCGACCGCAGCTGGCGTGACGGCTTGCCGGTCCGGCTTTTCGACCGCACCGTATCGCGCGATGAAGCGATGAGCATTTTTTCTTTCACGACCGGATTGGTTTCGGCCTCCGCTGTGGTGAGCCACACCGAACCGGTCCACGCGCCATGCGCGCCCATCGCCATTGATGCGGCCATCTGACGGCCCGTCACGATACCGCCCGCTGCTAGGATCGGTGTATTCGCGCCAACAGCCGCAACCGCCGACGCGACTTCGGGGACCAGCACCATCGTCGCGACTTCACCGCAATGGCCGCCCGCCTCTCCGCCCGCTACGACCAATATATCGACGCCCGCGCGTACCTGCGCCAGCGCATGATCGCGCGTGCCGACAAGCGCGGCCACCGGCACATTATGGCGCTTACCCAGTTCGAGCATCAGCGGCGGCGGCACGCCCAGCGCGTTGGCGACCAGCTTGATTGGATGGCGAAATGCGACTTCAAGCAGAGCGGCGGCTCCATCTTCGCGCATATTGTCGCCGAGGCTGTTGCGTGCCAAGATCGGGAGCACCGCGCCATCATCATCGACTCCATGTTGCTTGAGCAGCGCGGCGGTAAAGTCTTTGTGCTCTTGCGGTATTTCGGGCGGTGCGGTGCGCGCTTCGCCTTTGCCGGCAAAGCTGTTGGGAACGATCAGATCGACGCCATAGGGCCGTCCGCCGATATGAGCGTCAATCCAGGCCAGTTCCTCCTCCAACCGTTCGGGTGGTAGCGAGGCCGCACCAAAGACGCCCATGCCACCCGCCTTTGACACCGCTACCACCACATCACGGCAATGCGAAAAGGCCAGCAGCGGGAATTCTATGTCCAGCATGGCGCAAATAGGTGACTGCATGTTTCTCTCCCGTGGCCGGGCAAATGCCCAGCTATGTCTAATTGCCGCAGTTTCGACCCTAGTTGACGTAAACGTCAAGTTGATTTGCGCCTGTCAGCCTTTATCGCATCTGCATGACAGAATTTGCGCTGCCCGATTTTGACCTCAATGCCTTTGTTCGCGCCACTTTGGCCGAAGACCTGGGGGAGGGAGGCGATATCACATCAATGGCGACCATTCCCGCCGATGCCTGTTTTGGCGGGGTGATGGATAGCCGCGACGCGATCGTCGTCGCGGGCCTGCCGATTGCCGAACGATTTTTTCGCGCCCTCGCGCCCGAAGTGGCCATCGAGATATTGGCTGGCGAAGGCGAATTTGTCGGGGTCGGCAGCGACCTGATGCGCCTGTCGGGCAACGCCCGCGCATTGCTCACAGCCGAACGATCAGCGCTTAACACGGTACAACATTTGTCAGGCATCGCGACGATGACCCGCACTTATGTTGACGCTTTGGCAGGCACCGGCGCGACCTTGCTCGACACGCGCAAAACGATTCCCGGTCTGCGTGTTCTGGAAAAATATGCGACGCGTATGGGTGGGGCGACCAACCACCGGATGCGGCTCGACGATGCGGCGATGATCAAGGATAATCATGTCGCGGTCGCGGGATCGGTCGGCGAAGCAGTGCGCCGCGCTGTTGCTGCGGGCATCGAAAGCATCATTGTAGAGGTTGATCGTATCGACCAAATCGAAGCGGCGTTGACTGCCGGAGCGACCCATTTGCTGCTCGACAATATGTCGCTTGATGATTTGCGTACATCGGTGCGGCTCGTTGATGGAAAAGTGCCGACCGAGGCGTCGGGCGGCGTTCGGCTCGATACGATTCACGCGATTGGCGAAACCGGCGTCGACTTTGTTTCGGTCGGGCGGCTGACCCAATCGGCCCCCGCCGCCGACATCGGACTCGATTTTGCGCTGGTTTAGTTGTGTCGTACTCGGGCTGGCGCTCGTTCCATCCGCCGCCGACGCACAGGCGCTGGCGTGCAGTGCGCCGGATCGCATAACTGTGCCGCGAGGTGAACACCCCCGCCGCGGCGAGCCGGTTCGCAAGCCAAAGATCGCGGGCTATCTGCTCAGCCTTAGCTGGTCGCCGCAACATTGTGCGATGGTGCGTAAACCAAATGGAGCACGCGACCGATTTCAATGTGGCGGAAAAAATGGCCAGTTCGGCTGGGTGCTCCACGGCCTGTGGCCCGAAGCGAAGGGGGCGGATTATCCGCAATGGTGCCGCCCCGCCAAAATTGTGCCGTCGCCGGTCATTCGTAAACATTTGTGCATGACGCCCTCGCCACAATTGTTGCAGCACGAATGGGCTAAGCACGGTACCTGCATGAGTCCGCATCCTGCCGCTTATTTTCGTGCCGCCGAGATATTGTTTCGCGCCGTTCGCTTTCCCGACATGTCAGAATTTTCGGACAAGGCTCAAACTGCCGGCGGTATTCGCCGCGCCTTTGCCGACGCCAACCCCGGTGTCGCCGCGCCCATGCTGTCGATCAAGGTTGATCGCAAAGGCTGGCTCGACGAAATCCGCTTTTGTCTGGGCCCCCGGATGCGGCCGCAACGCTGCAAGCCATTTCAAAGCGGGGCGGGCGACCGTCATCCGGTGCGGGTGCGTCCCATGCCGGGACATGCGCCGCGTTAACGATCTTTTAACCTTACCAAATTCTTAATTGCTCCATATCGTGGCGGCATGAACAGTGTCGACTCTTACTCGTCCGACCCGCGAATCGATATTCGCGACCGTTTACGCGCGCATCAATTACGTCAGGTGCAAGTGGCCCGGCTGAGCGCGCCCGCGGACTGGCAAGGCGAGCTCCGTCAAGCGTTGGCCGCGCATCGCGAACCGCAAAACGACTGGTTCAACCTTGATGATGCGAAGCTGTTTTTACAAAGTTTCGCGATCTTTTTCGTCGCAACCTTTGTGTTCTTTAGCTGAGCCAATCAGTCGCAGGCTTTATGCAGCCGCCACGCCAGAACCGATGAAATCAGGCACATCACCGCGACCATCAGCAAGGTATCGTCGATCGTAAACCCGATGGTGATGAGCGCGCTGAGAATCAGGGTTGCGACGACCATGAAAAGGCTGTTCACGATGTTATTGGCCGCAATGGTCCGCGCGGTTTTCGATTTGGCGACGGTGGTAGTCAAAAAGGCATAAAGCGGAACCACAAACATGCCGCCCGCCACCGAAATGCCAAACAGGTCAAAGATGATCCGGTCACCGGCGCGCAAGGTCAGAAATTCCCGCCAGTCCATCAACTGCGTCCCGACATGCTGCCACCCGCTGACGCACCACCATAAATCGAGTACGAAAACGGCCATGACAATCACTGATCCCGGCGAATATCGGGCCGATACATGGCCTCTCAACATGCGGTTGACGACAATAGAACCGACGGCGACGCCGATCGAAAATATGGCCGTGAACATCGTCGCGACTGTTTTGTCCGATGCCAGCGCATTTTTGACCAGCGGCGGAAACTGCGCCGCCAATATGGCCGCGATGGCCCAGAAGAAACTGATTGATACGATGGCCAGGAAGAGGCGCGGAATATGCATCGTCGAATTGACGAGCTGCCATGATGACCGCAGCACATTATGGTCGATGACCATGTCGCGGGCTTCTATTTCCGGCGGGGCAGCGGGGACCAGGCCGGCGGACAGCCGCCCGATAATGGCGACAATGACAATGCCAAAGACCGCAAAATGCGGCGGCATCAGGCCGCCGACAATCGTCCCGCCCAATATGGCGATATAGGTTCCGGCCTCGACCCAGCCGGTGCCCGCCAGCACTTCGTCATCTTCCAGATGCTGCGGCAGGATCGCATATTTAATCGGTCCGAAAAATGTCGAATGCATTCCCATCGCGAACAGCGCGAGCAGCATCAACGGGACATTGTGCATCCAGATGCCCGCCGCCCCCACCAGCATGATGCCGATCTCGGCCGTCTTGATGATGCGGATGATGCGCGCCTTGTCGTGACTGTCGGCCAATTGACCGGCGAGCGCTGAAAACAGGAAAAAGGGCAGGATAAACAAGCCGCCGGCCAGCGCGTTGAAAGAGGCCTCGGTTTCGGGATTGCGATAAATGGTGAAGGTGACAAGGATCACCATCGCCATCTTGTAAAAATTGTCGTTGAAGGCGTTGAGAAACTGGGTGGCGAAAAGCGGCAAGAACCGGCGTTGCTTCATCAGCGCAAATGAACCGGTCATGCAGGCCCCACCCTTTTATAATTCATGCGCAACGCCCGACTGGACCCGGCCAATATGGTTGTCGTGTGGCGGGCTTATCGGCTAGGGGGAGCAGGGTCAAAGCCCAATTTGGAACCGGCGCGGCAAGGGGTAAGAAACAGTCATTATGCTCAGTTTGCCAAACATCCTTACCTTGTCACGGATATTGGCGGTGCCGATCCTGCTGTTCCTGCTGTGGCCGGGGGTGCATGGCGGCTCGCTTCAGCCGCGTCCCATTGATTATGCGCTGGCCTTTGGGCTTTACTGCCTGATGGGGCTGACCGATTATTTTGACGGCTATGTGGCGCGCTCGCGCGGCACCGTGTCGCGCCTGGGCGCCTTTCTCGATCCCATCGCCGACAAGATCATGATCGCGGCGGTCATCCTGCTCCTTGTCTTTACCCGCGACATTGTTGGTTATCATGTCATCGCCGCGCTGATCATATTGCTGCGAGAGATTATCGTGTCGGGCTTGCGCGAATTTCTGGCGACCTTGCGGGTTTCGATGCCGGTGACGCAGCTCGCCAAATGGAAAACAACCTTTCAGATCATTGCCTTTGGCGCGCTGATCCTCGCGGGCGCGTTGCCCGAGATGGGGTGGATCAAAACGGTGGGGCTGTGGTCGCTGTGGGGGGCAGCGGGGCTGACGCTGATAACCGGCTGGGATTATCTGCGGGTCGGCCTCAAGCATATGGATTGACGCCAATGGCGCTTCACCTCAGCTATTTTGCCTGGGTGCGAGACCGAATGGGTTGCTCAGAGGAGGTGATTACACCCGATGTGGAGATTGCGACCATGGGCGATCTGATCGTCTGGCTGCGAGGTCGCGATGACCGCGGCGCTGCAGCCTTTGCCGACCTTTCTCGTATCCGCACGGCAATTGATGGTGCAATGGCCGGTCCCGAAACCAGCCTGGTCGGTGTACGTGAGGTGGCGTTGTTCCCACCCGTCACCGGCGGATGATACGCGTCGCACTTTTCACTGACACTATCGATGTCGCGGCGGAAATGGCGGCGCATGATGCCGGTGGCCATGGGGCGAGCGCCAGCTTCACCGGGCGGGTGCGCGGCGATGGCGGGCTGACCGAATTATTCCTCGACCATCATCCGGTGATGACGCTGGCGGGACTTGAAAAGCTGGCGGGCGAAGCCGCGACAAGGTGGAACATTGCCCAGCTGACGTTGATCCATCGCATTGGCGACATGGCGCCGGGCGAAACAATCGTCCTTGTCCTTGCCAGCAGTCCGCACCGTAGTGAGGCATTGGCAGCCTGCGCATATCTGATCGACCGGTTGAAGACAGACGTGATGCTGTGGAAGAGAGAGAGCTTTTCTGACGGGCGTGTGCAATGGGTTGAGCAACGCGCGTCCGACCATGACCGGGCCGGTCGCTGGGACTAGCCGGCCCTGCGATGTTTTCGAAAATCCTCAGCGAGCAGCTTGAACTCTTCGGCGCGCGGGCTGTTCCGGCGCCACACCAGCGCTATGGTGCGCCAGTCATGGTCGGATTCCAGCGGCCTTGTGTCGATATCGGTGTGATCCAATATCCCCGCTTCTAACGCCATTTGCGGCAGCATGGTGACGCCCAGACCATTGTCGACCATCTGAACCAATGTGTGCAGTGACGTGCCCATCATCCGCGCTCCGGCCCTCAGTTCGGGACGGTTGCACGCGGCGAGAGCATGGTCTTTCAGGCAATGCCCGTCTTCGAGCATCAGCATTTGCGCCGGATCAATCGCTTCGGCGTTCACTGTGGCGGGCAAATCCTTGGCATAATCGCCCGGAAAGGCGACGAACAAAGCGTCGTCAAACAGATCCTCACCCTCGATGTCACCGCAAGCATAGGGGAGGGCGAGCAGCACACAATCGACCTGTCCATGGTGGAGCGATTCACACGCCTGCGCGCTCGGCTCTTCGCGTAGGTATAGTTTCAGCGACGGGCGTTCCTTGCGCAGATGTGGTAACAGGCTGGGCAGCAAAAAAGGAGCAATCGTTGGAATGACGCTCATCCGCAGTTCGCCGACCAGCGGGGTTCCGGCGGCGGCGGCCATGTCGGCTAGTTCCTCTGCCTCGCGCAACACACGGTGCGCCCGTGCGACAATCGCATCGCCCAGCACGGTAAAGCGCACCACCCGCCGCGTCCGTTCAACCAAAGTCTGACCGAGCAGCGTTTCAAGCTCGCGAATGCCCGACGATAGTGTCGACTGGGTGACGTTGCAGGCATCGGCAGCGCGCCCGAAATGACCATGTTCGTGCAGCGCGACCAGATATTGCATCTGTTTGAGAGAGGGGAGGTAGTTGTGCATTAATCGAACCTAGCAATGTTGTGCGATGAATTGAACAAGTTTTTCGATAACATAGCAATTGGATTGATGTCGCTCCGCGCAAAGAGAGTTGCCGTTCTGACGCTTGTCATGATAGCCCTTGGCCTCTTCGCAAATGCTTGGGGCATGGCAGAATATGGCAGTTTCCCGTTTTCTTCTCGGTGGCTTGGCCAGCGCGCTACTCCTCACTGGTGGCGTATTCTTGTGGCAGGGGCGTAGCCAGACGGAGGGGCAAGCCACGCTTCCTGCGCCTCCGCCCGCTCTGCCTGCGATCCCGATCGCGGCGGTCGGTGCGCCCAAGCGCGGCGTTGCTCCGCCGACGCTACCCGCAGCCACCAAGGCCTCGCGCGAGGAGCGGCGGTTCAACCGCTATGATCGAGACCGCAACGACCGGATCAGCCGCATCGAATTAATGTCATCACGCAGCGCGGCGTTTCGTAAGCTCGACACCGATGGCAATAATTTGTTGTCGTTCGAGGAATGGGCGGTAGCAACAAGCAATAAATTTGCTGCCGCCGACAGCGACAAATCGGGTGACCTCACGCGCAGCGAGTTCGCGACCACCGCGCCCAAACATAAAGCCAAGCCTAAATGTAGCTGCTGATATGTCGACCCTGCTTATGCAGGGCGAGACGTCAGGCCGTAACGCCATCGGCAGCCTTTGCCCAGTCGCTCAGTGCCTTGCCAGCCCGTGCTGTATAACCAAGCTTGCGGTCTTTCTTGCGAACAGCCTCGGCCAGCGGCGGAAACAGGCCGAAATTGACGTTCATCGGCTGATAGCTCGCGGCATCGGCTCCGCCAGTAATATGCCCCAACAGCGCCCCCAATGCGGTCTCGTCAGGCGGTGGAGACAGCGTGCGACCGGCCAGTTCGGCGGCAGCAAAGCGCGCCGCGATCAATCCGATGGCAGCGCTTTCGACATAGCCTTCGCAGCCGGTAATCTGCCCGGCAAAGCGGATATGCGGTGCGGATTTGAGCCGCAACTGCGGGTCGAGCAATTCGGGTGAGCGGATGAAGCTGTTGCGATGCAGCCCACCCAGCCGAGCAAATTCGGCCTTTTCCAATCCCGGGATGGTGCGGAACAATTCCACTTGGGCGGAATGTTTCAGCTTGGTCTGGAATCCGACCATATTCCACAAAGTGCCCAGCGCATTGTCCTGACGCAGTTGCACCACCGCATAGGGCCAGCGACCGGTGCGCGGATTGTCGAGGCCGACGCCTTTCATCGGGCCAAAGCGCAACGTCTCGACGCCGCGTTCTGCCATCACTTCGATCGGCATACAGCCTTCGAAGTAGGGCGTGTCTTTTTCCCAATCCTTGAAATCGGTCTTGTCGCCGTCGACGAGCCCTTGGACGAAGGCATAATATTGCTCCTTGTCCATCGGGCAATTGATATAATCCTTGCCGTCGCCAATTGGCCCGACCTTGTCCCAGCGGCTGGCCATCCAGGCGATGTCCATATCGATGCTTTCGCGATAGACAATGGGCGCGATGGCGTCGAAAAAGGCCAGCGCATCCTTGCCCGTTGCGGTGCCGATGCTGTCCGCCAGCGCGGCACCGGTCAGCGGGCCTGTGGCGACAATCGTCAGCCCAGCGGTCGGTAGCGTGTCGATGCGCTCGCGAATGATGGTGACATTGGGATGTTCTTCCAGCGCCTGTGTCACGCCGTCTGCGAACAGGTCGCGATCGACAGCCAGCGCCGATCCGGCGGGAACCTTGGTTTTGTCGGCCTCACGTAGGATCAGCGAGTCGAGCGTCCGCATTTCGCGGTGGAGCAGGCCGACGGCATTGCTGTCACCGTCATCAGATCGAAAACTGTTGGAACAGACCATTTCGGCGAGCGCATCGCCCTGATGCGCGGGCGTCATATCGCCGCCACCGCGCATTTCGGACAAGCGAACCTTATGGCCCGCTTCGGCCAACTGCCACGCGGCCTCTGACCCCGCGAGGCCGCCGCCGATAATATGCACATGATAGTCGGTCATTTACCGTTTCCGTTGACAAGCTCACAATCGGTCTCAACCTATGGGACAAGGCGGACCAGAGAGGCTGGGGAGCCTCTTGCACGTTGAGCGGATAAAGCAAAGGGGGCGGAACATGAGCGGGGAACAGAGTAGGGATCGCGCGCGCTGGCTATGGCTGGCGGCGTTGGTAGCTGGCGTGAGCTATTTTGTCGCGGTGCTACAGGGCTGGCAAGGACCTGCAATCATAGCGTGGAAAACCGCCGGAGTCGGACTGTTGACGCTGTGGGCAGCGGCCAATGCACGGTCGGGATATGGCTGGATGCTGGTCGCGGTGCTGGGTTTCGGTGCGCTGGGCGATGCCTTGATTGACGCGTGCGGATTGCTAGCAGGGGCGGCTGCCTTTGCGGTCGGACATTTGATTGCAATCATCCTCTATATGCAGAATCGCCGCGCACATTTGTCGCGGTCGCAACAATTACTCGCGGCGGTTTTGGTGCCGTTGGTTCTGATTATCAGCTGGGGCTTGACCCGATCGGGGTCACCGGGCGAGGTCAGTTCTGCGGTCGCCTATGCTGGCGGCGTTGCCGTCATGGCCTCTACCGCCTGGACCAGCCGCTTTCCGCGCTATCGCACTGGTATCGGCGCGATGATGTTCTTGATTAGCGACATGCTGATCTTTGCCCGCGCAGGCGGGGCGATGCCCGGCTCGCTGGCGAGCTGGCTGATCTGGCCGCTCTATTTCGGCGGGCAGGCATTGATTGCCCGGGGCGTTGTGAAAACCCTATCGGTATCGACGGCGGTAAAAGGCTAGGCTGGCGCACCTCCCCATGCCGCGATCGTCGTGCGGTGGAGTAGCCGGTCGTGCCCGTCATAGCCGCCTGTTGCGCGGTGCAGGACGGAACGATTATCCCACATGATCAGCATATTCGCTGCCCATTGGTGCGAATAACGAAACTCTTCGCGGCCCTGCCATTCGATCAGTTCGTACAGGAGAGGCAATGCCTCTGCATCCTCCATCCCGTCTATTCCGATGATATAGCCCGCGCACCCGAACAGCCCCTCGCGCCCGGTTTCGGGATGCTTGCGAATGAAGGGATGGAGCTGCGTCGCGGTCGCGGTGTCGGAGGAGCGAATGTCCATGCTGCGGCCCTTATCCTGCGCTCCATACATGCCCGATGGTGCATAACCGCCCCGCGCGCTGTGGACCGCCATACGCCCTTCGATTTTGGCACGTAGTTCTGCAGGCATCGCGTCAAGTGCAGTGTGCTGGTTCGCGAATTCGGTGTTGCCGCCGACCGGCGGAATAGTGATCCCGAAGAGGCAGGTGCCGGCAGGCGGGCGGGCCTGGAAACTCCAGTCGCTGTGCCAGTTTTCGGCAAACAGCGGCGCGGTTTCATCGGCGCTGCGCTTGACGGCAATCACGTGGTTGCGGCCCTTTATGGGCGCGATGAAAGGATCGTCACCAAAGCCACCGAAATATCGGGAGAATCGCTCCAGATCATCGTCGCTGAGCGGCTGATCGGGAAAGGACAGCACATGATGATCGAGCCAAGCCGTACGGATGTCGGCAATCGTCGCGGTGTCCAACGGCTGTGTCAGATCGACGTCGGTCACTGTTGCACCGCACGCTTGTCCGCTGGGGATGATGGTGAGGGTCATGGCGCGATGCTGCGCCGGATACGGGATGAGGTCAATCGGGTGCGGCGCTCTAGGCGGACATTCTTTGAAATGTACGCCTAGAGCTTTTCAGTCCACACGCGTGTCTTACAGACCGTCAAGACCCTTGCTGACCAACACATTCACCGCAACGCGGCGGTTCTGTGCCTTGCCTTCTGCGGTGTCATTGCTTGCCGCCGGATCCGCTTCGGCCATCCCGGTGGGGGTCAGCATACGATAGGGTTTCCAGCCGCAGGCCTGTTGAAGATAATTGACAACACCACCAGCCCGCTTTTCGCTCAGTTGCTGGTTGAATTCTTGGCTTCCCGTGGAATCGGTGTAACCCACAACAAGCAGCAGGGCGTTATCCATGCTCTCGGCTGTATTTGCCGTATCGCAGAGCTCGGCTTTCGCTTGAGGGGACAGCGCCGCCTTGCCGGTGTCGAAATTCACATTCATTGAGTGTTTGACATTATATTGATCGATATCGCCCATGCGACCGCGCAGGGCCTCTGTCGCTGCCGTCTGTTCGGCAAAGCGCTGGTCTGTGCCGTTATGGATCATTGCCGCTGTCTTGAGGTCTTTGTTCTTCAAATCGATCTGGCTCGCCACCAGACCACCGTCCCACTGCGCTGTCTCGACGGAGACGGGCAGACCGTTGAGCAACGCATCCGTTGCGAGCTTGCTGCGATTGAGACCTAAAAACCCGCCGCTGGCCTTTATCTGGGTATTGTCATTGAGGGCGATAACCATGTTGGTGCCGTCGGCGGTCGTAACTTGCATCTTGTCGCCGCTGCGCGCGGAGATGATGCCCTCGATCTCTGGCCCTTCGGTCATCTCGGCCGCTTCAGGCGGAGGCGACCCATATACGGTCGTCAAGACTTCGCCCTCGGACGCGTCCTGTGGCTGCGCAGCCACGCTGCCCGTGGCAGTCCCGGCCAGCATGGCCAGCATCAACAATAATCTTGGACTTTTGGAAACGACACTCATTACCCTACTCCTTCTGTTAGATCAGCCGACCCCGTGCGTTCACGTGCCGTTTCTGGCTGAGGAGTACTCCCGACAAGACGGTTCGTTGCGCGTGGAGCTAGCTGAACGGGTAATCCGAGCGCTTTGCGCGGCGAGTCGATGCAGGCTGCGTGCATCTGCGAAATATCTTGCGGTGGACATTTGCCGCAGCGCCGCGCTGAAATCAGCCTCTATCGCGTTCTTGCGTTCCCACCACAGCGGACAAGGGCAGGTCGGCATATAAATGCGGGAATAGCGCGCCGCCTCGCGACACTTCCCACTTCACCGCATCGCCGAGCCGTGCCAGAGCCACCTCGGCAATCACTAGTCCTGATTGACCGGCAAAATGCTTGTCGAGCGTTCCTTGCACCTGTTCGGCTGTCGACATGTGGATATATCCATCGGCCAGATCCACGGGTGCGCCGATAAAGACACCGGTGCGTTGAAAGGCTGTCCATTGATCCGCCGTCAGGATTTTGAATGTGGTGTCGGTCATTCAGGATTGGAGTCGGTGTTGATCTCGGCCTCAGTCGCGGGCGTCTCGCCTTCGGTCGCTTCGCCGTCGGCTGGTTCCTCGTCGCTCTCTTCGATCAGGGCCGCGCTCACCACATGTTCGCCCTTGGCGACGTCAAACAGGCGCACGCCCGCCGATCCGCGCCCGATAACGCGCAGGCTGTCGAGGTCCATGCGAATCAGCTTGGCCTGATTGGTCACCAGCATCAATTGATCGGTGCGTTGCACCGGGAAGCTGGCAACAACAGGTCCGTTCCGCTTGATATTGTCGATGTTGGTCACGCCCTGACCACCGCGTCCGATACGGCGATATTCGTAGGTCGAGGACATTTTGCCATAGCCATTGGAGCAAACGGTCAGGATGAATTGCTCGCGCTCTTGCAAAAAGGCAAATCGCTCGGGCGTCATCACCGGGTCACCGTCTTTCTCTGCTTTCCAGGGGGCAAAGCGCAGATAATCTTCGCGTTCTTCCTGCGTGGTGCCGGCCCTGCGAAGGATCGTTAGCGACATGACTTCATCATCATTTTTCAGCGTCATACCGCGCACACCTGTTGAGGTGCGCGACTGGAACTGGCGAATATCCGTGCCGGCAAAGCGGATAGCCTTGCCCTGGCGCGACGCCAGCAACACATCATCTTCTTCGGTCAATAGGGCGACGCCGACTAGATGATCGTCGCTATCCTCGTCAAAGCGCATGGCGAACTTGCCGTTCGACGGCACATTGGTGAACGCATCCATGCTATTACGCCGTACGCCGCCCTTTGCGGTGGCGAACATAACGTGCAAATCGCCCCATTCTTCTTCATCCTCGGGTAAAGGCAGGACGGTCGAGATTGTCTCATCCTTGTCGAGCGGCAGCAGGTTGATCATCGGACGACCGCGTGTCGTCGGCCCGCCTTCGGGCAGCCGCCATACCTTCATGCGATAGACTTTGCCTGCAGTAGAGAAGAACAGCACCGGTGTATGGGTCGAGGTCACGAACAATTCGGTGACGACATCCTCATCCTTGGTCGCCATTCCTGCACGGCCCTTGCCGCCACGGCGCTGGGCGCGGAAGGTGTCGAGCGGCGTGCGCTTGATATAGCCGTCGAGGGTGACGGTCACGACCATATCTTCGCGCTCGATCAAGTCTTCGTCGTCGATTCCATCAGCGGCGGGCGCCATCAGCGAGCGGCGCGGGCTGGCAAACTCGTCACGTACCGCGATTAACTCTTCGCGTATCACCGCGTACAGCTTTTCGCGATCAGCAAGGATACTCAACAGTTCCTCAATTATGTCCGCCAACTCTTTGAGTTCTTTAGCAATGTCGTCGCGGCCCAGGGCAGTCAGGCGATGAAGCCGCAGCTCAAGGATCGCTTTCACCTGCGTTTCGGACAGCTGATAGGTGGCGCTTTCCGCCAGCTCGCCTTCGATCGCTTCGACGAGACGGATATAGACGGCAATGTCACCGATCGGCCATTCGCGCGCCAACAAAGCCTCACGGGCCGCTGCTGGGCTGGGCGAGCCGCGGACAATGCGGACGACTTCGTCCAGATTGCTGACTGCAACCACAAGACCAAGCAAGATATGTGCACGGTCGCGCGCCTTGTTGAGTTCAAATTTGCAACGCCGCGTGATGACCTCTTCACGGAAGGTAATGAAGGCCGACAGGATCGTCTTCAACCCCATCATCTCTGGCCGACCACCACGAATGGCCAGCATATTGGCGGGGAAGCTCGATTGGGCGGGTGTGTGACGCCACAATTGGTTAAGTACGACTTCAGCCGTGGCGTCACGTTTGAGCTCGATGACAACGCGCACGCCTTCGCGATTGGATTCGTCGCGGATATCGGCAACGCCCTCGATCCGTTTGTCACGTGCGGCTTCGGCGATTTTCTCTACAAGCCCCGATTTTCCGACCTGAAATGGGATCGCCGTCAAAACGATGGATTGGCGGTCGTTGCGGCCCTCTTCAATGTCGTAAGTCGCGCGCATCATCACCGATCCGCGCCCGGTGGCATAGGCGCTTCGCGCGCCGCCCTGGCCCAATATCATGGGGCCAGTTGGAAAATCTGGCCCGGGGATGATTTCCATCAACTCGTCGAGAGTGATCTCGGGATTGTCGATTTGGGCCAGTGTCGCATTGATCACTTCGCCCAGATTATGCGGCGGAATATTGGTCGCCATGCCGACCGCGATCCCGCCCGCGCCGTTGACGAGAAGATTGGGATAGCGGGCAGGCAACACCTGAGGTTCGGACTCAGAACCATCGTAATTCGGCTGAAAATCGACCGTATTCTTGTCGAGATCGTCGAGCAGCGCGATGGCGACTTTGGCCAATCGCGATTCGGTGTAGCGCATGGCGGCTGGCGGATCGGGGTCCATCGACCCGAAATTGCCCTGACCATCGACAAGCGGCACGCTCATCGACCAGTCTTGCGTCATTCGCGCCAGTGCGTCGTAAATAGAGCTGTCGCCGTGCGGATGATATTTACCCATCACATCGCCGACGATACGCGCCGACTTGCGATAGGGCTTGCCCGCGACATAACCGCTTTCATAGGCCGAATAGAGGATGCGGCGATGCACCGGCTTTAACCCGTCGCGCACGTCGGGCAGCGCGCGGCTGACGATCACGCTCATCGCATAATCGAGGTAGGAGGTCTTCATTTCTTCGACGATGTTGATCGGCGAAATTCCGTCACTCGACGGCGGCAATTGCGGTGTTTCTTCGGTCAAGACCCGGCCTTTTATTTTTGCTTTGGGGAAGAGGATTCTGTCTAGCCCAATGCTGGCAGGAATGCCAGCTTTTCGCGCCCGTTTTGGGGGAGAAATTCTGTGTCTTTGTCCGTCGCAAAAGTTGACGTCACGCCACCGCAATTGACCCATGATGGCTGGGCGGGGTTGCCAATCGGCGGTGGCACCATATGAGGCGTATCTGTGATCCTGTTTTCGAACCCCGTAGGCTCTTGCCGCTAATAGCTCTCATAGGGGCCAGCGAGCCGCTGACCGACGGTCGCTTGCGGGCGCTCGCCAGCGTCGCGGGGGCGAGCATCATAGAGCGTCAGGCGGGGCGCCTCGCCGATATTGGGGTCGAACATATCTTGGTGGCGGTTGGCGCTGTTCCTGCCGAATTGCTCGCCGCCTTTGATCGCATACACCGCCGTGGGTTGAAAGTGACACCGGTACGCAATGCCGCCGATATGGCGGATGTGGTGGGCAAGGACGACCGGGTCATCCTGGTTGCCGATGGATTGCACGCGAGTGGCACCCACTATTCTGCGATTGCCGGAGCCGGTGCGCCCGCCATGCTTGTCACCGGCGACACCCCACTAACCCAGGGGTTTGAACGGATTGATGCCAGTCAACGGTGGGGCGGCCTTGCCATTTTGACCGATGCCATGACGTCCGAATTGGCCGCCATGCCGGGCGAATGGGACATGGTGCTCACGCTGCTGCGGCTGGCTGTGCAGGCGGGCGGGCGGCGACTCTATTGCGAACCGGCATTGTTTGAGCAGGGCGACATTACGATTATTGCCGACGCGCAGACCGCCGCCTTACTCGAGCAATCGAGCCTGCAGCAGGTTGAATATGGTGGCATGGGGCTGGGCCGGTCGGCGATCATGATGCCACTGGTCCGCATGTTTGGGCCGCTCCTCGTCAAATCAGGAGCGATCGCACGTTATTTGCCGATTATCACAGGACTGATCTGGCTCAATGTCGCTCTGTTGGCGATTGCAGGGTTGGCGGTAGCCGGAGCGCTGCTCGCGGTTTTTGGAGGATTGGGTCTGGCGGCGATGCGCTTTCTGGCGGCCTTTCGCGCTCAAAGCGCCCGGCAGGACCGGCTGAGAGAATATATTCGCGTCTTTGGCTGGGTATTGCTTGCCATATTCCCATGGCTGGTGTCACTCGCTCGGCCCGAACATAAACCGCCGCTGTTTACCGAGGCGGCGCTTGCGCCCTGTCTTGCGGCAACGATCTTACTGGCGCGCTGGCTCTATGAAGAATCGGGAGCGAGTCGCCGTTTCCATTGGCTTTTGCCCGACAGCGATCAGGCGTGGCTTATGCTCGTCCCCGCGCTGTTTTTTGGCGTTGATTCGCTGATGTTTGCCGTGCTGCCGCTGCTCGCGCTGTTTCAGGTCATGATCTGGCTGCGCCTTGCACGCCGCCCCAAAGCGAGCGTGCGTTGATGCCATCAAGGTTTAGCGCGCATTAACGCCATGCTGTTAAGCCGTTTTGCTATGGCTGAACCATCTGCCTCTTTCGGGATCGCCCAGATCAACCCGGCACTGTCCGCGCGCCTGCGCGAAGTGGCGGATTTTCTGGCTGCACCGGCCGCCGGACGGCTGACCGAGGAGCAGCGCGCAACGGTGCTGGGCATCGCCAGGCGGTTGATTGCCGACATTGCCGAACAGCTTGGGACCCATATTGATTCGCAGGATTTGTGGAGAAACTGGTCCCAAGACGGCATTCCGGGCGCCGAACGGCTGGCCTTACTCTGTTTCGCGCGCGCCGAAGAATTTCGGTGGCGTCAACATTCGCTCCATTTTGCAAACCAGCTCCATGGGGATCTGGGGCAGGCTGATGCGAGCGAGGATGACGATGGCGAGGTGCCCGAAGCAAAAGACCAACAGGATTCGCCGCTTGATCGTGCCTATCTTGCGCTGGTGATTGCGGATCGGCGACGGTTGGATGTATTTGGCCATCCGCGTGTTCCCATCGCCGATCTGGAGGGATTGCTCTATCAATCGCTTTTGCTCGATATTGCAGCTGTGGCGCTGGTGCAGAGCGGCAATGACCCTGTTGTGGCGCGTCAATTGGGCAGTGATATTCGCCAATTGGTCGCGCAACGCAACGATGATGACGGCATCGACGCGGCGGCGCTTGGCTATTTCTCTGCGATACAGGTGGTTGGCGATGGCGGCAAAGCCGTTGCCGCGGCCATACGGGGCTATGACTGGGCGTCGGTTATCGCCGTAGCGGCGGGGCATCATGGGGTGCGTTACGAGGCGATGTCGCTTCGCTTGTTGGTGGCGGACATCGACGAGGTGCGTGCCATCTTTGCACCTTTGGGCCTTGATGATCGGGATTTGGCGCCCTTGGTGGCATCGATCGAAACCGTCCCCAACCGGCAAATATTTGCGGGTCGGCAGGCAGAGACGGGAGCTCATGCTGACGTCTATTCGGCCTTGCTTCAGACGCGCGCGCAAACACTGACCTCACCGGGTGAGGGTGCGCCATGACCGCCGCTCTAACCCGTGGTCGCGTAGACAATGCGGGCCTTCTGACCCTAGCTGATCCGGCGTTGCTGCGGTTGCAACAGCGCGCAGGCGGCGGTCTGTCCAAGCCGTTGGCGCTGCCGCAACTGGCGCGTCTGGTTGCTCTGTCGCAGCGCTTGCAGCGAGAGATTGGGCGCCCGATGCTGGCTGCCGATGACCATAGCGACATCACCGCTTGGGTGCGGATTATTCCCGATGCCGACGGCGCAGATCTGGAAATCAGCGATTGGCGCGCTAAGCCAATGGCGCAGCCACAACGCCCTCTGCTCACCGAAAGCGACGACAGCGGCACCGCAGCGGTGCCCAACAGTTGGATGTGGGAATGTGACCAGCAATTGCGGCTGGTCGCGCTTCAGGCGACACCGGGCGCGACCCCTATCGTGGCGGGCTGGGAAGGCCAGTCTTTATCGGAACTTTTTGAACTGCAACCCGATGAGGACGGGCGTTTTCCGGTGCTTCAGGCGCTCGCACGGCAAAGTCGCTTTCATCGTCAGCTGGCGCGCGTTACCAGCGCTGCCGAGTCGGGTGTGCGCAAAATGCTGATTTCGGGCGAGGCGCGATTTGATGCGACGGGTGACTTTACAGGATTTCGAGGCGTTGCTGCGCCGTTTGAAGAGCAGGAATCTTCCAGTGCAGCTCCGGTCGGCGCGACGATGATTGATCCGGCCTTTGGCTCGTTACCGCTGTCCGATCCACAATTCGGCCGCCGTATCGATGGCGCATTGCGCGGTCCACTCAGCCGTATCATTGCGACGGCCGAAACTATTTCGGGGCAATTCGACGGGCCAATCCGGGCTGACTATGCGCGCTATGCTGGCGATATTGCCCATGCGGGTCGACATTTGCTGGGACTCGTCGATGATCTGGCTGACTTGCAGAATATTGAACGTCCCGGATTTAAAGCCGCGCGCGAAGATGTCGATCTTGCCGATATAGCCCGCCGCGCGGTTGGCTTGTTGGGCATGAAAGCTGAGGAAAAGGGCATCCGCATCGATGTTCCTCCCAAGGAAGACACCATGCCCGCGACCGGCGAATTTCGTCGGACTTTGCAGGTTTTGATCAATCTGCTGGGCAATGCCATTCGCTATTCACCCGAACAATCACTGATCTGGATTCGGATTGATCGGAGCGGCGACCGCGCGATGGTGACGATTGCCGACCAGGGGCAGGGGATGAGCAGCGATGAGCAGGCCGTCGTGTTTGAAAAATTCGAACGCTTGGGCCGTACCGATAGCGGCGGGTCAGGACTTGGCCTTTACATCGCCCGCCGCCTTGCCCGCGCGATGGACGGCGATCTAATCGTCGACAGCGCGCCGGGACAGGGCGCACGATTCACGCTCAGCCTGCCCGCGCGCGATCCCGAGTAAAAAAATCGCGCAGAGCTGCACAAACCCCCTTGGATTGTCGCGCCTCGCTCACAATGACGATATAAAGTCAGATATTCACGCTCAAAGGGTTCACGCGGAGCCGCGAAGTCGCGGAGAAGGATAAGAAAAGGGCGGCAACGCCGCTCAATCCTAGTCAAATATCTGGATGAAGATGTGGAGGGCGAAGCCAAATAGCGTCATCCCCTCCGCGTCTCCGCGTGAAATCAGCGCTTTTCAACCGGAACATAGGGGCGATGCGTCGGGCCGGTGTACAGCTGGCGCGGGCGACCAATTTTCTGCGCAGGGTCCGAAATCATTTCGTTCCACTGGGCGACCCAGCCAACGGTGCGGGCGAGTGCGAACAGCGCGGTGAACATCGTGGTCGGGAAACCGATAGCCGACAGGATAACGCCGGAATAGAAATCGACGTTCGGGAACAGCTTTTTCTCGACAAAATAAGAGTCGTTCAGCGCCATTTCTTCGAGCTGCAAAGCAACCTCGAACACCGGATCGGTGACCTTCAGCGCGTCGAAGACTTCGCGCACCGTTTTCTGCATCACAGTCGCGCGCGGATCGTAATTTTTATACACGCGGTGGCCAAATCCCATCAGGCGGAACGGATCATCCTTGTCTTTGGCACGGGCGATAAATTCGGGGATGCGGTCGGGTGTGCCGATTTCGCGTAGCATATTGAGAGCGGCTTCGTTCGCGCCGCCATGCGCCGGCCCCCAAAGACAAGCGATGCCGGCGGCGATGCAGGCAAAAGGATTGGCGCCCGAGGAACCGGCCAGCCGGACAGTCGAGGTCGAAGCGTTCTGCTCATGGTCGGCGTGGAGGATGAAAATGCGGTCGAGCGCACGCTCGACAACCGGGTTCACTTCATATTCCTCTGCGGGAACGCCAAAGGTCATACGCAGGAAATTGCCCGTGTAGCTCAGGTCATTGCGCGGATAGACGAAGGGTTGGCCGACCGAATATTTATACGCCATGGCCGCAATCGTCGGCATTTTGGCAATCAGCCTGTGGCTGGCAATCATGCGCTGGTGCGGATCATGGATTTCGGTCGAGTCATGATAGAAGGCCGACAAGGCACCGACGACGCCGCACATGATGGCCATCGGATGAGCATCGCGCCGGAACCCGCGGTAAAAGGTTGCCAACTGCTCGTGCAGCATGGTGTGGCGGGTGATGGTGTGGCTGAATTTATCGAGCGTATCGGCGTCGGGCAGTTCGCCGTTGAGCAGAAGGTAGCAGACCTCCATAAAATTGGAATTTTCGGCCAGATCGCCGATGGCATAACCACGGTGGAGCAGCACGCCTTCATTACCATCAATATAGGTCAGCTTGGATTCGCAACTCGCGGTCGAGGTGAAGCCCGGGTCATAGGTAAAGGCGCCGGTTTGCGCATAAAATTTGCGGATATCGACCACATCGGGGCCGACGGAGCCAGACAGGACAGGGCTTTCAATCGTATCATTACCCAAGGTGATTTTGGCAGTTTTGTCAGTCATTGCACTTTTCCTGTTCTGATGCCTTCATTCGGCTTGTTCCCACCCTGATACACTATCCCCCTGCCGGATAATTGTGCGCTGCGTCAAGTCGTGCCAGACTGACCTCGCGTCCCAGCAACAACAGCACGTCAAATATCCCTGGAGACACAGTGCGACCGGTCAAGGCGGCGCGTAATGGCTGCGCGAGCTTACCTAAACCGACCTCTGCTGCCTCGCTGGTGGCGCGAACGGCAGCTTCGATTGTCTCTGCATTCCAGTTATCGAGCGCACGCAAATGATCGGTGACCGCTGCGAGCAACCCTGATGGGGCGTTGCTTAGCACCAGTGCGGCCTTTTCGTCCACTGTCAGAGGCAGCGTCAGAAACAAAAATTCCGATCCTTCCGCGATTTCATCCAAGGACTTGGCACGCGGCTTGAGCGCGGCCATCGCACGGGTGAGCAATGCGCGGTCCTCGTCGCTCATTTCGCGCCCGATCAGAGCGGCTACGCGCGGTGCGACCAGCTCTGCCAACCGCGCATCTTCGGCTTCGCGTAGATAATGGCCGTTCAGATTTTCGAGCTTTTTGAAGTCAAAACGCGACGGCGACCGGCCGACATGCGCCAGGTCAAACCATTCGACCGCCTGTTCACGGCTGATAATCTCGTCGTCGCCGTGTCCCCAGCCGAGTCGAAGCAGGTAATTGTTCACGGATTCGGGTAAATATCCCATCTCGTCGCGATAGGCATCAACCCCCAGCGCGCCGTGGCGTTTCGACAGTTTCGCGCCGTCGGCGCCGTGGATCAGTGGGACATGGGCATAGACAGGCTCATCCCAGCCCATCGCGCGGATCAGCGCGACCTGGCGGAATGCGTTGTTCAAATGATCGTCGCCACGGATGACGTGGGTGATGCCCATGTCATGATCGTCGACGACGACGCTGAGCATATAGGTGGGTGTGCCGTCCGAACGCAGCAGGATGAAGTCGTCGAGCTCGGCATTTTGCACCGTGACGTCACCCTGCACCTTATCGGCGATGGTGACGGCACCTTCGAGTGGAGCGCGCAGCCGGATCACGTGGGGGATGGCGGGGTCGCCATCGCTACGGTCGCGCCACGGGCTACGGACCCGGAACGGCGTGCGCATTTCTTGAGCCTCGGCACGCATGGCCGCGAGCTCATTCTGGCTGAGATAGCAGCGATAGGCCTCGCCCTTCGCCAGCAGTTCGGTGGCAACAGTGGCGTGGCGGTCGGCGCGGGCGAATTGGAACACCGTCTCGCCATCCCAATCGAGGTCGAGCCAGCGCATCCCGTCCAAAATCGCGGCATTGGCCGCTTCGGTCGAGCGGGCGCGGTCGGTATCTTCGATCCGCAACAGGAATTTGCCGCCATGGTGGCGTGCAAACAGCCAGTTGAACAAAGCGGTGCGCGCGCCGCCAATATGGAGAAAGCCCGTTGGCGACGGCGCGAAGCGGGTCACAACCGCTGTGCCAGTAGCTTCTGGGGTTGCTTCTGCACGGGCTGGATTATTTTCGGTTGCCACCACGGCCTCTTTCACCCACTTTGACGCCCCATTGGCGATGATCGGAGCTGCCCCTAGCATGGCGACTTGGCCGCTTCAAACGCCCATTGGTGCGGCGCAGTCATTGCTGCCATGGCGCTGGGGGCCTTGGCTTGAAAGCCAATTGGAAGTCGAGCGCGAGCGTGTCGGGCTGTGGCTGCCTGTCGCGCTGGGAACCGGGATCGCTAGCTGGTTCGCACTAACCACACAGATGCAATGGATCGGCTTCCTTTTGATCGCCGCTGCGGGTGCCTGTGCGGGCTTGCTCATCGGCTGGCAACGGCGACTTGGGCGCGTCATTGCGATTGGCTGCGGTTCCTTGGCGACGGGGCTGCTGCTGATCTGGATGCGTGCCAGTTGGGTTGCGGCGCCGGTCGTTGCTTATCCGGTGACGACTTAGTTTTCGGCCAGCATCGAAAGCGTCGAGCCGCTGCCAGCGCGTGGACAGCAACGGTTGATCGTGCGCCCGAACAATCGTCCAGACCTCCCGCCGCGCGTCCGGCTGACCATGCGGACTAATGGCCATGACGCTTTGGTGGCGGGCGAAGCGATAGGCGTGCGGGCGCGGTTGATGCCGCCGCCGGGGCCAAGCCTGCCCGGTGGATATGATTTTGCGCAGCGGGCCTGGTTCGACGGGATTGGCGCGGTCGGAACCGTTCTCGGCAGTCCGACCCGCGCCAAAGGAGCGGACAAGGAGGTTGCGCCGTTGCGGCTTCGGCTCAGCCAGCATGTCCAGTCGCAAATTGCGGGGTCGGCGGGCGGGATCGCCGCTGCTTTGGTCAGTGGGGATCGCGGCGCGATCAGCGATGATGATGCCAACGCCATGCGGCGCAGCGGATTGGCACATTTGCTGGCGATCAGCGGACTTCATGTTACCGCGGTGGTCGGCTTTGTGATGTTTTTCTTGTTGCGCTTGCTCGCGCTGAACCAGCGGCTCGCTCTGCGTGGTTCGATCATTCTCTATGCCGCTGCCGGGGCCGCGATTGCAGGGCTTGGCTATACATGGCTGACAGGCATGGCGGTGCCCACCTTGCGATCGTGCATCGCCGCCATGCTGGTTCTTGCCGCCTTTATGATGGGGCGTGAAGCCTTGACGTTGCGGCTGGTCGCGGCGGGGGCGTTAATCGTTATGGTGTGGCGTCCCGAATCGCTGGCCGGACCCAGTTTTCAATTGAGCTTTGCCGCCGTCGCCGCGATTATTGCGCTGCACGAAAGCCCGCCGATGCGCGTTTTTCTTGCGCGCCGCGAAGAACCTCGGCTGTGGCGCTTGGGCCGCGCCATCGCCGGACTGTTGATTACCGGCCTTGTTATTGAGCTGACTCTGGCGCCGATTGCCTTGTTCCATTTTCACAAGGCCGGCCTCTATGGCGCGCTTGCCAATGTGATCGCGATCCCGCTCACCACCTTTGTGATTATGCCGATGGAGGCGCTGGCGTTATTGTTCGACAGCGTCGGGATCGGCGCGCCCTTTTGGTGGGTGGCTGGGGAGGCGCTCAACGGCTTGCTCGTGCTCGCCCATGCGGTGGCGGATGCGCCCGGCGCGGTCGCGACATTGCCGGTGTTTCCGGCCTATGGTTTTGCACTGTCGGTGCTCGGCGGGCTTTGGTTGCTGTTGTGGCGCACGCGCTGGCGTTGGGCGGGGCTGGCGCCGATGCTGGTGGGTGCGCTGGTCCTGACCGCACAGCCACGTCCTGATGTGCTGATTACCAACGACGGCCGCCATATTGCCGCAAAGCTGGACGATGGCCGCTATGCCTTATTGCGCGACCGTGCGGGCGACTATGTTCGCGGCAGTCTGGGCGAAGCAGCAGGCGTCGATGGCAAACTGGTCGCCCTGTCCGCTTCCGGTCAGGCAAAAGCCGAATGCAACCGCGATTTCTGTCGCTGGCAACAGGGCCGGGGATCGCAAAGCCTGACCATCATGGCCTCACGCGGCACGGCAAAGATAGAGGGGACAGATATGGCCGCGGCCTGCGCTGCCGCCGATGTGGTGGTCAGTGATCGCTGGTTGCACGACGAATGTCACGCCCGTTGGCTGACGATTGATCGCGACAGCCTGCCGCAAACGGGCGGTTTGGCACTTTACCTAGATGGCCCGCGCGTCGTGACAGCGCTGCGCGCGGGAGACGAGCATCCTTGGCGTCGCCCCGTCACGCTTAGTGGTAACGACGAAGCAGTCCCGACAAGCGCCCTTGCACCATGACGCGGTCCGCGGCGTAGCGCTGCGGTTCATAGGCGCCATTGGCGGGATCGAGTCGGACCATCGCGCCTTCGCGGCGGAAATATTTGAGCGTGGCATCCTGCCCGTCGACCAAGGCGACAACAATTTCGCCCTCGCGTGCCGTGTCGGCTTTCTGGATCAGTGCATAGTCGCCATCCAAAATTCCCGCTTCGACCATCGAATCGCCCGATACTTCCAACGCATAATGTTCGCCCGAGCCGAGCAGCGCGGCGGGAACCGACAGATTGTTATGATCCTCAAACGCCTCGATCGGCACACCGGCGGCGATTTTGCCGTGCAGCGGCACCTCGATAATATCATTGGCCGCAATCGGCTGCATCGCAGGTGGTGACTTGCGCAGTGGAACAACATTGTCGGACGAACCTTGCGCCGCCTTGCCGCCTTCGGGCAATTTTACGACTTCCAAAGCGCGCGCGCGATTGGGCAAGCGGCGCAGAAATCCGCGTTCTTCAAGCGCACTGATCAAGCGGTGAATCCCTGATTTTGACTTCAGCCCCAAGGCCTCCTTCATTTCTTCGAACGAAGGCGAAATCCCGCTAGCGTCGAGACGCTGCTGGATGAAGTGGAGCAGTTCATGCTGCTTGGCGGTCAACATCGATCATTCTCCAATGGGGTCTAAGCCGGACATAAGGGGAACGATAGTGGAACAGAGAGGGGGTTGTCAAGCGTGCGGTGTATATCCCCTTGCGTCAAATGCGCGTTAGAGCGCGATATAGGGGACAGGCATTCCGGCCTCTGTGGCGGCGGCGCCAATCTCCCGCACCACCAGCGCGTTGGCCACCGCCAAGGGACGGGTTTGTCCGCTGTCCTGGCTGGCCAGCAACGACACTGTTCCATTTGCCACCACAGCGCGCAGATAATCGCGACGGCTGCCTCCAGCGTCCAGCGGCGTGGCCAGCGGCGCTTGGTAGATTTGCGGGAGCGGATCACCGGCCCCCGCTAGATGCCGTACCAATGGCAACAGAAACAGTGTCGCGGTGACGAAGGCCGATGATGGATTGCCGGGTAGCCCCAGCACGACCGCATCGCTCAACGTCGCGGCGAGAAGCGGCTTGCCGGGGCGCATCGCGATCTTCCAGAAATCGATCGCGCCGCCCGCGTCTGTAATCGCGCCCCGCACATGGTCATGCACGCCGACCGATGCCCCACCGACGGTAACGATGACGTCGTGACGTCGCGCTAACTCATCTAAAAGACTGGATAAAGCCTGTCGATCATCACGAACATGACAGGGCGGGGTGATTAGCGCGGGCTCGGCGGTGAGCATTGCGGCGAGCATGACTCCATTGCTGTCGGGAATCTGGCCGGAGGCGAGGGGGTGGCCGGGCGGCACCAGTTCGTCGCCGGTGGTGACTATCGCCACGCGTGGGCGTGTGCCGACCGCAACTTGGCCGGTGCCGTTCATCGCCGCAGCGGCAAGAGCGCCCGCAGTCAACCGCGTCCCGCGCTCAAGCAGCCTGTCACCAGCGGCAAAGTCGCCGCCGCGCGCGCGAATATGGCGGCCGCGCTCTGCCGGACCGTCACCGGTCAAAAATATGCTGCCGCCGCGTATTTCCGTGTCTTCTTGCACCATGACCGTGTCTGCGCCATCGGGCAGCATGGCGCCGGTAAAGATGCGGATCGCTTCGCCGCTGGCCAGTGTTTGTGACGGAACTGCGCCAGCGGCGACTTCGCCTGCCAAAGCCCACGGGCCGGGTAGGTCGGCAAAGCGGATCGCAAAGCCATCCATCGCCGACATCGGCGCGGTGGGCTGATCGCGCTGGGCTATGATTGTTTCTGAAAGAAAGCGCCCAACAGATTCGAATAGCGGGATATTTTCTGAAGCGAGCGGAGGTTTTAGCGCCAGAAATCGCGCCTGAGCTTCCTCAACCGGAAGCTGCGCGCTCATGGTGCTGACCAGTCGCCCGACCGGCCACCGCTCTTTTCGAGCAGGCAAATGTCACCAATGACCATCGCCCGGTCGAGCGCCTTTGCCATGTCATAGAGGGTGAGCAGCGTCACCGACACGGCGGTCAGTGCCTCCATCTCGACCCCGGTCGGTCCGGTTGTTGCCGCCGTCGCGCGCACCGCAACGCCGTCCTCTTCCCATGTAAAATCGACCGTCACGCTGGTGAGCGCCAGCGGATGGCAAAGCGGGATCAGGTCGGCTGTGCGCTTTGCGGCCATAATCCCCGCGATACGCGCGGTCGAGATGACGTCACCTTTGGGCGCATTTCCATTGCGAATGGCCTTTAGTGCATCTGACGTCATGCCGATGTGTCCACCCGCGACGGCGCGGCGGACTGTCGTGGCCTTGGCGCCAACATCGACCATATGCGCGGCGCCGCTCTCGTCGAGATGCGTCGGGCGCGTCACACGGCTTCGCCCGTCAGTAACTGGCGGGTGGCGGTGCAAACATCATCCTGCCGCATCAGGCTTTCGCCCACCAGAAAGGCGTTAACCCCATGTTTTGCTAGGCGCTGGCAGTCGGCATGGATGGAAATGCCGCTTTCTCCGACCAGCAAGGTTCCGGGCGGGACGCGTGTCGCCAGACGCTCTGTGACGCCAAGGTTGGTCTCAAAAGTCCGCAAATCACGGTTGTTGACGCCAATCAGCCGCGATTTGAGGTGGGTCAGCGCGCGGTCCAGTTCGGCCTCGTCATGGACTTCGACCAGCACATCCACTCCGCGTTCGGTGGCCGCTGCTTCAATCTCGGCCATGACGTCATTGTCGAGCGCGGCGACAATGATCAGGATGGCGTCGGCACCGATCGACCGACTTTCAGCCACTTGCCACGGATCGACCATGAAATCCTTGCGCAAGACAGGCAAATCGCAAGCCGCGCGCGCCTCCACCAGATAATCCTCATGCCCCTGAAAATAGGGGGAGTCGGTAAGTACCGACAGACAGGCCGCCCCGCCATCGGCATAAGCGCGGGCATGGTCATCGGGGTTAAAATCTTTTCGGATTAGTCCTTTGGATGGCGAAGCTTTCTTTATTTCTGCGATCAAGCCAAAGCCGCCTGCTTGGATCCGCGCCCAAAGCGAGGCCGCAAAGCCGCGCACTGGCGACGCCGCAATCCGGTCGAGTTCGCTCATTGAGCGCGCAGCTTTGCGTTGCCTGACTTCCTCGGCCTTTGTAGCCAAAATTTCAGTCAGCTTGTTCATTAATACGCGATCCAGCAATCGAGCAGCGCCTTGGCGAGCCCCTTGTCTATCACCTCTGCGGCTTCCTCGGCACCGTCGCGCAAGGTCGGGGCGACGCCGGCGATGACCAGCGCTTCGGCGGCATTATACAGCACCGCATCGCGATAGGCCCCGGGCTCACCCATCAACAGAGCGCGTAGCGCCTGTGCGTTCCAGTTGACGTCACCGCCGCGAATGGCGTCGATGGGATAGGAGGGCAGGCCCGCATCCGCGGCCACGCTACGCTGCATCTGCACACCGTCGGGCGTGATGACCGCGACTTCGTTGCCGCCCGCAAGCGAGAGTTCGTCGAGTCCTTCATCGCCCGATACGACGCGCGAATGCTCTGTCCCCAGATGGTGTAAGGCTTCGGCATAGACCGGCACATAGTCTGGGCGTGCAATTCCGATCAGCTGGCGCTTGACCCGCGCCGGATTGGCGAGCGGCCCCATCAGGTTGAAAATCGTCCGTCGACCCAGTTTTTGGCGGATCGGCTGGATGCGCGCCATGGCGGGGTGGTGATTGGCGGCGAACAAAAAGCAAATGCCAAGGTCGGCCAGCGTTGCCTCTGCCATGTGTCCCGCACGCTCCATGTCGAGGCCCAGTGCTTCGAGCGTGTCGGCGGCACCTGCTTTTGAAGATGCGGCGCGATTGCCATGTTTGGCGACCGGCACTTCGCACGCGGCGACGACAATCGCGACGGCGGTTGAGACGTTGAGCGTATGATGGCCGTCACCGCCGGTGCCGCACACATCGATGGCACCTGCAGGCGCTTTGATCGGGATGAGCCGTTCGCGCATGGCTGCGGCGGCGGCGGAGATTTCTATCATTGTTTCGCCGCGATCGGACAACGCGACCAGAAATGCGGCGACGGCTTCGTCGCTAGCCACGCCATCTAGGATATCGGCAAAAGCCTTTGCGGCCTCGTCATGGTCGAGCAGCTGGCCCGGATCGGGGAGGGGGCCAAAGTGGCTCATGCCGCCGCCCGTCCGCGCACCGTCTGTCCGGCAATCTTCAGGAAGTTTGCCAGCATCGCGTGGCCATGTTCGGTGGCGATGCTTTCGGGGTGGAACTGCACACCGTGGAGCGGCAGTTCGGCGTGTCGGAATCCCATGACCGCTCCATCGTCGCTGGTGGCGTTGATCACCAGTGTCTCGGGTACATCGACGACTTCGAGACTGTGATAGCGCGTCGCGGTAAAAGGGGAGGGCAAATCGGCGAATAATCCGCTGCCGTCGTGGCAAACGGGCGAGGTTTTGCCGTGCATCAAATGCCCGCGCTGCACCGTGCCGCCGAAATGCTGCCCCATCGCCTGATGTCCCAGACATACGCCGAGCAGCGGCTTGGACGCTTCGGCGCAGGCTGCGACCAGATCGAGGCTCATGCCTGCTTCATTGGGGGTGCACGGCCCTGGAGAGATCAGAAACGCATCGGCCCCGCTCGCCATCGCCTCTGCCGCCGTCAGCGCATCATTGCGCTCGACGCGCACTTCGGCCCCCAACTCGATCAGATAATGAACGAGATTGAAGGTAAAGCTGTCATAATTGTCGATGACGAGGATCATGCTGACTTACTGCCCATATCCCGGCGTTCCGGCAACCCGGATCGCCTCGCGCGCGGCGGCGAACAGCGCCCCCGCCTTGGCCTCGCACTCGCGCTGCTCATATTCGGCGGTGCTGTCAGCGACAATTCCCGCGCCAGCTTGCACATGCATTTCGCCGTCTTTGACGATGGCGGTGCGTAGGACGATGCAGCTGTCCATATTGCCGTCGGGGGCGAAATAGCCGACGCCGCCTGCATAAGGCCCGCGCGCGTCCTTTTCGAGTTCGGCGATAATCTGGCAGGCGCGCACCTTGGGCGCTCCACTGACGGTGCCTGCCGGAAAGCCCGCGAATAATGCGTCGATGGCGTCTTTGTCGGGGGCAATGCGGCCGATGACGTTCGACACGATGTGCATGACATGGCTGTAGAATTCGACCGTATAGCTGTCGGTGACGGTCACGCTGCCGCCCACCGCCGCGCGCCCGACATCGTTGCGCCCCAGATCGAGCAGCATCAGATGTTCGGAGCGTTCCTTGGGATCGGCGAGCAGCGATTCGCGGTTTTGGGCATCTTCGGCGCTGGTGCTTCCGCGAGGCCGCGTTCCGGCGATGGGGCGGATCGTAATCTCGCCATCGCGCACCCGCACCAAAATCTCTGGCGACGATCCGATGAGTGCAAAGCCCGGAAGGTCGAGGAAATAGAGGAAAGGCGACGGATTGATACGGCGGAGCGCGCGATACAGGTCAAAGGGTGATTGGGTGAAGGGCGTCGAGAAACGCTGTGACAGCACGACCTGAAATATATCGCCCGCAGCAATATAATCCTTCGCCGTCGCCACCATAGCGGCATAGTCGGCCTCGCTGGTCTGCGGTGTCGCGACGATGGAGTCAGCATCGGGCAGCGCTGCAGAATCGCTGCGCGGCGCGCGTGCCGGTTTGTTGGCGAGCTGCGCCGCAATATCCTCCAGTCGCGCCTGTGCGGTATCGAGCATCTGGTCAATCGGCGCTGTTTCGTCAGGCCAAATGGGAGCGATAAGGAATAATTCGTCCGCCAACCGGTCGAACACGAGCAAGGTCGTCGGGCGAACAAACACCATGTCGGGCAGCCCCAAACCTGCGCCAGATGCGCGCGGGATTCGTTCGACCAGACCGATGGTTTCATAGGCGAAAAAGCCGACCAATGTGGCCATCGCCTTGGGCAGCGCCTCAGGAACGTCAAAGCGGCATTCGGCCACCAGATCGCGCAACGCCTGCAACGCTGGCCCAGGCACATCGGCAAATGGGTCGCGGTCATGCCGCCAGTTGCGGTTGATGCGCGCCTGATCGCCGCGCACTTCGAACATCAAATCGGGATCGAGCCCAATCAGGCTGTAACGTCCGCGCGTTTCGCCGCTTTCGACTGATTCAAGCACCCAATCACCGCGCCCCGGCTCGATGAGTTTGAGCGCTGCCGAAACCGGGGTCTCGGTATCCGCAATCAGACGCTGCCAGACGACCGCCCCGCGCCCTTGCGACAACGCATTCAGCGCGGCGGCCTTGCCCTCAAGCGTCATCAGGCCATGAATCCTTGCACTAGGACTTAGCCAGAAACCGGCGCAGTACCGGTGAGTTCGCGGCGCAACTGCTCGACCAGATCCTTGTTGATTTGCACGTCGGCGCGCCGTTTGGCCTCGGCCAGCAACTGTTCGGCCATTTCATTTCCAATTGCAGAGGCGAGGGGCGTTGCCACGGCGGCAATGCGTGCGGGATCGACCTTTTTGGGATCGGGGCGGGTCACATCGTTCAGCCGCAGGACTAGCCAACCTCGATTGCCCGGAATTTCAAGCGTTTTGACGCTGCCGGGGGCCATCGAGAACAACAAAGCCAGTTCGGGAGGAACAGGCTTGCCATCGCGATTCAATTCGGAGCGTTTGCCGCCGATCGTTTGAACTGGAGCAACCTTGGGGCCTTCGGCGCGCGCGGCTTCGGTCAGCGATTTGCCGCCTTCAACCGCCTTGACGATGGCGCGTGCCTTGGCGCGTGCCGTTTTGTGCCCCTGCGCCAAACGCCAGTCAGTGACTAATTGGGCACGAATTTTATCAAAGGGTGGCGGTGCTGCTGCGATGATTTTTTTGACCGCGAAAACAGCGAACTTCTGGTTCTCGACCAGCGTGGCGAGCTGCGCTTCGTTCTCGCTGCCACCTTGAAACGCCTGACCAACCATCGGTGCCAGTTCGGGGGCCATCTTATAGCTCGCCTGATCGGGCGCGCTCCCACCAGGCAGGATCGCCGGCGTTTCGATCAATTTGAGTTTACGATCCGCGACGACTTCTTCGATCGGCGCTCCGCCGTTCACCGCATCCTGGATGCTGTTGTAATAGTCGACAATGGCTTCATTGGCTTTGTTCTTGGCGAGTTTGTCGCGAATTTCGGGTGTCGCCTGCTCCAAAGTCCGGGCCGGAATTTTGTCAATTTCCTCGACACGAATAACGGACCAGCCGAGCCCGGTTTTTTCTGGGCCAAGCAGTTCGCCTTTTTTAGCGGCAAAGGCTGCCTTAGCTGTCGCGGTACTTGTCAGTCCGGCATAAGATAGTTGGCTGACCGGAGAGGTTGTGCCAGCAGCAAGTCCGACGCTGCGCGCAGCTGCATCAAGTGAGGATCCGGCGCGCACTTTTGTGGCGATGGATTTTGCTGTCGCCTCGTCGGGCGCGACGACTTGCGCAAAGCGACGCGTTTCGCTCGCCGCATAGCTCGCTGCATTGGCTTTATAGTCCTCGGCAGTTTCGGCATCCGTCACGGCGGGCGCAGGGACGACCGAACGATCAAATATTGCATATTGCACGACCCGCCGTTCCGGGATGCTATATTTGCTGGAATTTTGAGAGAGATAGGTTTTGAGCGCCGCGTCATCCGGAGCCTTGGTCGGCTCCCACAGGCTCGCCGGGATAAAGGTCGCTTGACCGCGTCGATCTTCTAGCAACAGCGCCGCATAGGGCGCGGCGATGCCGGTTGAAATTTTTGGTAAGGAACCGACTGGAACAATCATCTGTTCCATCATCAACTGAAGCTTGATTTCATCGCGGAGCTGCGTCTCGGTCATCCCGTTTTCGCGCAAGAAGGACTGATATCGCGTCTGATCGAACTTGCCAGACACTCCATTGAAAACCGGCAGGTCGGCAATGCGACCGTCGATGAGCCTTTTGCTGACGCCAAAGCCGACCGAATCGGCATATTGTAACAGCGCCGCGCTCTCGACCATCTGATTCAGCACCTGATCGATCCCGCCTGATTCGATAAAATCGCTCATCGTCAGGCCGGGTTGCTGCTGCCGTGCCTGATCATAGGCGCGACGGACGCGGGTCCGAAGCTCGCCGACACCAATTTTCGTGCTACCGACTTTGGCGACATCGGCGCCGCCTACTCCGCCAAAACTGGCATTCCCGGTCACGTCGCCCATCGCAAAGGCAAAACCGACCAGAACGACAAAGGACAGGGCGAGGAATTTGCCGATGGTCGAAGCAAACATATTACGGAGGGCAGTGATCATGGTTGGGTCAATACTCTGATAAAAAGGCAGCGCAGGCGGCGTTGCGGCTCGCTTTAGGCGTCAGTGGTACAGGCTTCAAGGTGCGATTGGCCTGTCGACCGCTTGCGTGTTGGGCAATCGCGGCGTTAGAGCATGTGCAATGCAGAAGAAGGACAGGCGATGACCCGACGAAAATTTGTGGTGGGCAATTGGAAAATGAACGGTTTGCAGGCCGATCTTGCCGAAGCAAAAACGATTGCCGCGATTGCGGCCGACCATCGCGCGGTCGATGTTGCGATTTGTCCGCCTGCGACATTATTGGGAGCGATGTCCGCTTCGTTCCCCGATTTGGCCATGGGAGGGCAGGATTGTCATGCCAAGCCTTCGGGCGCCTTTACCGGCAGCGTCGCCGCCTCGATGCTGGTCGACTGCGGCGCCAAGCTGACCATCGTCGGCCATAGTGAACGGCGCGAGGGTTGCGGAGAAAGCGACACCGATGTGCAAGAGAAAGCCGACGCGGCGCTACAAAGCGGACTGTCGGTGATCCTGTGCGTTGGTGAACCCCGCGAAATTCGCGAATCAAGCGGGGCAATTGCCTATGTGCTCGACCAGATCAGCGGCTCCTTGCCGACCTCCTTTGATGCACAGAAACTTGCGATCGCCTATGAACCCATTTGGGCTATCGGTACCGGTCTGGTGCCGACGACCGCCGATGTAGCGGCGATGCATGATGCCATTCGCGATGCTTTGACGGGCCGGATTGGCGATGACGGCAGCAAGGTTCGCCTTCTTTATGGCGGCTCCGTCAACGGCGACAATGCAGCTGAATTGCTCGGCACAGACAATGTTGACGGAGCGCTTGTTGGCGGCGCGAGCCTGACCGCAGCGAAATTTGGCCCGATCATTCAGGCCGCGGCTGCATTGGCGGCTTGAAGCGGATGCCGTTCGTCTCTATGTGCGCTGCGCAATGAAGGCGCAGACGCGCCGCCAATTTCGGGAACAATCCATGACCAGCCTCTTTAACTTCCTGCTCGTCGTCCAGGCCGTGATCGCCGCGGCGATGATTGGCGTCATCCTGATGCAGAAATCAGAAGGCGGTGGGCTTGGCATGGGCGGCAGCCCGGGCGGGTTGCTGTCGGCACGTGGTGCGGCGGATTTCATGACGCGTGCGACGACAGTTTTGGCGACATTGTTCGTCAGCCTGTCGATCATCCTTGCGGCCATGGCCTCGGTGGGGCGCAGCGGGTCGACGATCGACACTTCGCTGTCGAAAACGGCGCAGGAGTCGGGAGCGACGGGTTCGTCGCTGACCGGCGATGCTGCTCCGAACCAGGCCGCTCCGACCACCGCACCTCCTGCCAGCGACGATCCGCTGGCTGCGGCTGCCGCAGCTGATGCTGCAGCGGCCAAGCAGGGCGTTCCGCTCGAGCAATAATTCGATCGCCCGTTTCGGGCACTAGATTCAGGCTGAATTATTTTGCCTGAAGCGATTCGATGGCTTGCGTCATCGCCCCTCCATTGACTAAGCCTTTTCTCCCATGGCGCGGTTCATTTTTATCACCGGCGGCGTGGTCTCCTCGCTTGGCAAAGGTCTGATGGCGGCAAGCCTTGCGGCTTTGTTACAGGCGCGTGGATACCGCGTGCGCATCCGGAAATTCGATCCCTATCTGAATGTCGATCCGGGCACGATGTCGCCCTATCAGCATGGAGAGGTCTATGTGACCGATGACGGGGCCGAAACCGACCTCGATCTGGGTCATTATGAACGCTTCACTGGAGTTGCAGCGCGACAGAGCGACAATGTGACCTCGGGCCGAATCTATAGCCAGATTATCCAGCGCGAACGGCGCGGCGATTATCTGGGGGCAACCGTTCAGGTCATTCCGCACGTCACCGACGCCATCAAGGCCTTTGCCCGCACCGATGTTGATGATCTTGATTTCGTGCTGTGTGAAATTGGCGGCACCGTTGGCGATATTGAATCGCTTCCGTTCATTGAGGCGATTCGGCAGTTTCGCAACGAAGTTGGGCGCGAAAACGCCATTTCCGTGCATGTGACTTTGGTCCCCTACATCGCCGCTGCGGGCGAGTTAAAGACCAAGCCGACACAGCACAGCGTCCGCGAACTCGCCAGTCTAGGGGTTCAACCCGACATATTGCTGTGCCGCTGTGAAAAACCGCTGCCTGAAACCGAACGCGCCAAAATCGCGCAATTCTGTAATGTGCGTAAAGAAGCTGTCATCCCCGCGCTCGACGCCGACAGCATCTATTCGGTGCCGGTCCAATATCATGGAGAAGGCCTTGATAGCGAAGTGCTCCACGCCTTTGGCATCACCGACGCGCCTGATCCCGATTTGTCACGCTGGTTCGACATCATGGATCGCAAGCAACATCCTGAGGGCGAAGTCACAATTGGCGTCGTAGGCAAATATGTGTCGCTACCCGATGCCTATAAGTCGTTGAACGAGGCGCTTGTCCATGGCGGCATGTCGAACCGGGTCAAGGTCAATATCCGCTGGCTCGACGCCGAAATGTTCGAGGATGAAGATGAACTTGCGGCACGACTAGAGCCACTACACGGCATATTGGTTCCCGGCGGTTTTGGTGAGCGCGGGTCAGAAGGCAAAATTTCCAGCGTCCGCTTTGCTCGCGAACGCAATGTGCCTTTTCTGGGCATTTGCCTTGGTATGCAGATGGCCTGCATAGAGGGCGCGCGCAACACCAGCGCTATTGCTGGCGCTTCCAGCACCGAATTCGGATCGACCGATGAGCCGATTGTCGGGCTGATTACCGAGTGGATGAGCGCCGAAGGATTGCAAAAGCGCGGCGCCGAAACCGACTTGGGCGGGACGATGCGACTGGGCGCCTATCCTGCCAAACTGTCGCCCAACAGCCATGTTGCGACCATCTATGGCAGTGATGAGATCAGCGAGCGTCATCGCCACCGCTATGAGGTCAATGGCCAGTATCGCGATCGGCTCGAGGCGGGTGGGCTGGTCTTTTCGGGCCTATCCCCCGACGGCATGTTGCCCGAAATTGTTGAACGTCCTGACCATCCTTGGTTCATCGGCGTTCAATTCCATCCGGAATTGAAATCAAAGCCGTTCGACCCGCACCCTCTGTTCGCGGGATTTATCGAAGCAGCGGTCAAGCAGAGCCGACTGGTCTGAACTGCCAACACAGGGTAGGGGTGGGGTCATGGATTATGCCAAACTTGCCGATATGCAGGGAGCAGACAGTATTTTTGCTGGCCTGTCCGCGCCCGATTGGGAAGCTCTGGCTAGCCGCGCTGTCCAGATCAGCTTTGTCAAAGGCCGCGAACTTTTAAGTCAAGGGGACAGCGGCGACGGCATGTTGATCCTGACCGAAGGCAGCGCGCGTGTGTCGATGCTGACCGCGAATGGCCGCGAAATTGTTCTCGCTTATGCCGACCCGGGTGCCGTACTCGGCGAAATCGCCTTGCTTGATGGCGGCGAACGAACGGCATCGGTCATTGCCACCAGTGCTGGCAAAGCCCTGCAACTTGGCCGCAACGCGCTGCGTGATTTTGTGGCCACCCATCCCGAATTTGCCTGGTCGTTGATGCATCAACTGGCCCGCCGCCTCCGTACTGCAGACCATACCATTGAAAGCGACCGCGCCTATGCGTCGGGGCCGCGGCTTGCGCGCTATCTGAAACGCCTGATTGGTATCGGGACAGGGGAAAAGACCCACCGTGTCGAATTGAGCCAGTCCGAGCTGGGCAATTTCGCCGGAATGAGCCGCGAGCATATTAATCGCCAGCTACGAAGTTGGGAAGAATCGGGTGTCATCGCGCTTGAACAGGGACGTGTGCGCATCCTGGATGTCGCTACGCTGGAAGAGATTAGCGAAGCCGAAGGCTGAATGTCCGCTACACCATTGCTTGCAATAGCTCCGAAGGACAACGCCCGGGCTTCGCAAGCGAAACCCGGGCGCCTGTGACGAACGTCGCCATCCCCCTTTTGGCGCAGACCGGCGAACCAGTCCGCTCTCCCTGGAACCGGGCCTTTGGCCGCTTGATCCAGAAGTGTTAGGGCTAGGAAGTCATCCCGGCTTTGTCACGCGCTACCACGCCTTTGGCCAAATTTTGCGGGTCGGCTGTGGCCGATAGGCAACAATAACTGCGAGTGAGTCGCAGCTAGGGCGACATTGTCGGTGCCATTGCCAGCAGCGAAGGCGCACCGTAAAGCACGACTGTAACGCCTGCTTCTCGATCTTGTGAAAGCCTCATCCTCCATGATCCTGCGTCCCTATGAACGCGCTCTCTTTAAACGATATCTTCTGCCTGCGCGCGGTGAAGGCTTTATTTTCGTCGCCGCCGCCTTCAGTTTTAGCGCGGTGGTGTTGGGTGTCGCCTCGCTCGTCATTGTCATGAGCGTCATGAACGGGGTGCGCGGTGAATTGTTTGACAAGATTGTCGGGCTGAATGGCCATGCCGTCGTGCAAGGCTTTGGCGGCCGCCTCGACGATTGGCGCGATGTGCTCAAGGAAACGAAAGCAACACCGGGCGTGGTATCGGCGACGCCGCTGATCGAACAGCCGTTGCTGACCACCTATAATGGCCGGGTCGAAGCCGTGCTGGTGCGCGGCATGACGGTGCCAGACATTCTCAGTAACAATGTTCTGCAAGGCAAAGTGCTGCAAGGTAGTCTCACCAATCTGAAGGTTGGATCGGGCGAAATTGCACTGGGATCGCAACTGGCTCAGAATTTGGGGGCGACAGTCGGGTCGAAGATTACGATCATCAATCCGGCGGGGCGCTCGACGCCTTTTGGCACAGTGCCGCGCGAAATCAGTTATCGTGTGGGCGCTATTTTCGAGATCGGCGTCTATGATTTCGACAAGGCATATGTCGTTATGCCGTTGCAAGATGCCCAATTGTTGCTGTTGCTTGGCGATCAGATCGGGATGATCGAACTCAAGACCATAGATCCGGACAAAGTCGGAACGATATTGGCCCCGCTTGCCGAAAAACTGTCGGACAAGGCAGTGATTTCCGACTGGCGATCGATGAATGCCAGCTTGTTTGAGGCGCTGACGGTCGAGCGTGTGGCTTTGTTCGTCATCCTGTCGCTGATCATCTTGGTGGCGGCATTCAATATCGTTTCATCGCTCATCATGCTGGTACGCGCCAAGACTCGCGACATAGCGATCATCAGAACCATGGGCGCGCCGCGGGATTCTGTTTTGCGGGTGTTCGTTGCCATCGGTGTGGCTATTGGGGCTGGTGGTACGGTGGTTGGTTTGGTTCTTGGATTTGTCCTGCTGTATTTCCGCCAAGGCGTGTTGGGGGCGATCAGTTTCCTTACCGGACAGAATTTGTGGGACCCTTCGATCCGTTTTCTGACGGAGCTGCCATCAAAGCCCGATCCGGTCGAAATTGTCGGGGTCGCGGGGATGACGATTTTGTTCAGCTTCCTTGCGACGCTCTATCCGGCGTTCAAAGCCGCCAATACCGACCCTGTCCAGGTTCTGCGCTATGAGTGATCTGCTGCAATTGGAGGGCCTGCAACGCCGGTTTGTGCAAGGCGATGTGACAATTGATGTGTTGCGCGGTGTCGATGCGACCTTGAAGCGCGGCGAGATTGTCGCGTTGCTGGGGCCGTCGGGATCGGGCAAATCGACCTTATTGCAAGCGGTCGGCCTGCTTGAGGGCGGATTTGAAGGCATCATCCGCATCGATGGCACGGACGTCACCAAATATAGTCAAGGCGAACGCACCCGGACGCGGCGAGAAAAAATTGGGTTTATCTATCAATTCCACCATCTGCTGCCCGATTTTAACGCCATCGAGAATGTGATTCTGCCGCAGTTGATCCGCGGGACTGCCCAAGCCGAAGCCGAAGTCCGCGCCGAGGAATTGCTGTCGCGGCTCGGATTGGCGGAGCGCCTGCATCACAAGCCCAGCAAGCTGTCGGGCGGCGAACAACAGCGTGTCGCCGTCGCGCGGGCGCTCGCAAACCGGCCGTTGCTCGTGCTTGCCGACGAGCCGACGGGCAATCTGGACGAAGCAACCGCCGACCGTGTGTTTGACCATTTCGTCTCGCTTGTCCGTGACAATGATTCGGCTGCACTGGTCGCCACGCATAATGAGCGTCTTGCTGCTCGGATGGATCGAGTGCTTCGGTTGCACGAAGGCCGCATCGAGGCCTAGGAAGCAAAAAGGCGAAGGGGGAAGAAGCCATGCTTCAAAAAATATACCCGCTGGGCGTCGCGTTGATGTTGCTGCTGCCGCATGTCGCGTCCGCGCAAACCGCGCCGCCGGTGCCAACTGCGACTGCCGCGCCGGCCAAGCCATGCAGCAGCGACGCTTATCGCGCGTTCGATTTTTGGGTCGGCGAATGGGATGTGTATCCGAATGGCAAAACGACCCAAGTTGCGACCAGCAGCATCGAATCGATGTTCGGCGGCTGTGCCATTCGCGAGACATGGAAGCCGTTGAAAGGAAGCGGTGGCGGATCGTTCAGCAATTATGACGCCGACCTCGACCTGTGGCGCCAAGCCTGGGTTGACGGCAGCGGGACGCGCGTCGATTTTGAAGGCGGCACCGTGGATGGCAAGATGGTGCTGACCGGCATTTGGCGGAATGCTCTTGGCCCCGGGAAGCATAATCTGACTCGCATGACCTATACCGCCAATCCTGACCATTCGGTGCGCCAGCATGGCGAGCAATCGATCGATCACGGCCTGACTTGGACGACCAGTTTTGATTTCATTTATAAACCGCATGTTGCGACGGAGAATTGACCATGGACCTTTATGATTTGTCGGCGGCTATGCCCGACGGCAGCAAACAGACGATGGCCGATTATCGGGGCAAGGTTCTGCTGGTCGTCAACACCGCGTCCAAATGCGGTTTCACCCCGCAATATGAGGGGCTGGAGGCGCTCTATCGCGATTATAAGGATCGCGGACTCGAAGTGCTGGCCTTTCCCTGCAACCAATTTGCCGGGCAGGAACCGGGCGACGCGAGCGAGATCGCCAATTTCTGCACGCTGACCTATGACGTCACCTTTCCGGTCATGGCCAAGATTGACGTCAACGGATCGAGTGCCGACCCCATTTTCAAGCATCTGAAGTCCGAAAAATCCGGATTGTTGGGCAGCGGGATCAAGTGGAACTTCACCAAATTTCTGGTCGACCGCGACGGCAAAGTCGTGTCGCGCCATGCCCCGACCACGACACCCGAAGCGCTCCGCAGCGAAATCGAAAAACTGCTGGGATAAGGCTTGGCCGAATCAGCGCGAGAGCGTTAGCGTGGCGCCATGGCCTTTAGCCCCTTTGTCCCCTTGCGCGTTTTTTCGAGCTACACGATGCTCGAGGGAGCGATTGAACCAAAATTGATCGCCAAAGCCGCGCGCGATAGGGGATTTCCGGCGGTCGCCATCGCGGACCGCAACGGGCTGTATGGCGCGATGGCCTTTGGCGATGCCTGCAAAGCAGCGGGCATTCAGCCGATTATCGGAGCCTTTGTCAGCTTCGCGCGGCCCGGTCAGCGGCTGGCCAATGGCGCGCCGATGATCGACTGGCTGGCGCTCTATGCGCAAGATGAGGTCGGCTATGGCAATTTATGCGCGCTGGTGTCGGCGGCGCATCTGGACCGCCCGATTGAGCAGGGCCCGCATCTGCCGCTGTCGGCGCTGGCGGGCAAAAGCGAGGGCCTGATTTGCCTGACCGCTGGCGGCGAGGGGGCTCTCACCCGTTTGCTGGCCGACGAGCAAGTTTCGGCTGCCAATGACTATATCGAGCAGCTGGAGGCGCTGTTTTCTGGGCGGCTGTACATCGAGCTATCGCGCCGCAACAACGCCGCCGAGATGGCCGCCGAAGCGGCGCTGATCGACATGGCCTTTGCCCGCGCCTTGCCGCTGGTGGCGACCAATCCTGCCTCTTATCTGGAGCCCGAATTCCACCCCGCGCACGACGCCATGCTTTGCATCGCGCAGTCGGCCTATGTCGAAAGTAGCGACCGCCGCGTCAGCTGTCCCGAAGCGTGGATGAAATCGGCGGAGTCGATGGAGGACAGTTTCTCCGACCTGCCAGAGGCGGTGCGAAACAGCCTGATTATCGCGCAACGCTGTGCCTTTATGGCGCCGAATCGCAGCCCGATCCTGCCGAGTTTGGCAGGCGATCGCGAAGCCGAAGCGGCGCAACTGGCGCGCGATGCCCATGCGGGACTAGAGACGCGGCTGGCGCTTTATCCTGACCTGAGCGACGAAGAACGCACGACCTATGTCGAGCGGCTCGATTTCGAAATAGATGTCATCATCAAAATGGGTTTCCCCGGTTACTTTCTGATCGTGGCCGATTTTATCAAATGGGCGAAGGGGCAGGATATTCCGGTGGGTCCGGGGCGTGGGTCGGGTGCCGGTTCGGTCGTCGCCTGGTCGCTGACCATCACCGACCTTGATCCGTTAAAACTGGGGCTGCTGTTCGAACGCTTCCTCAATCCCGAGCGTGTGTCCATGCCCGATTTCGACATTGATTTCTGCGAAACGCGGCGCGGTGAAGTCATCCGTTATGTGCAGGAAAAATATGGCCGCGACACGGTGGCGCAGATCATCACTTTCGGAAAATTGAAAGCGCGCGCGGTCCTGAAAGATACCGGGCGCGTCCTTCAAATGAGCTATGGTCAGGTTGACCGACTGGCCAAGCTGGTGCCCAATCATCCGACCGACCCCTGGACGCTGGAACGCGCGCTCAACGGCGTATCGGAATTGATGGCCGCCTATAAGGAAGATGACGGAGTGCGCCGCCTGTTCGATATGGCGCGCCAGCTGGAAGGCTTGCCGCGCCATAGCTCCACCCACGCGGCGGGCGTCGTTATTGGCGACCGCCCGCTCGACCAGCTGGTGCCGCTCTATCGTGATCCACGGTCGGACATGCCGGTCACGCAGTTCGACATGAAATTTGTCGAAAATGCCGGACTGGTGAAATTCGACTTTTTGGGCCTCAAAACCTTGTCGGTGCTGCGGGAGGCGCGCAAGCTGCTGGCTCTGCGCGGGATCGACGTCGATCTCGATACGCTCGCTTGGGATGACCCGACAGTTTATGAATTGCTGCAACGCGGCGACACGGTCGGGGTGTTCCAGCTTGAATCCGAAGGGATGCGGCGCACGCTGTCGGCGGTGAAGCCCACAGCATTTGGCGACATTATCGCGCTTGTTGCGCTCTATCGCCCGGGTCCGATGGACAATATTCCGCTGTTCGGTGCCCGCAAGAACGGACGCGAGGCCATCGCCTACCCGCACCCCCTGCTCGAAAGCATTTTGGCCGAGACCTATGGCGTTTTTGTCTATCAAGAACAGGTCATGCAGGCGGCGCAGATCCTGGCGGGATATAGTCTGGGCGGCGCCGATCTGTTGCGCCGGGCGATGGGTAAAAAGATTCAGGCCGAAATGGACGCCCAGCGCGAGACTTTCGTTCTGGGCTGCGCCGAGCACCATCAAATCGACAAGAAAAAGGCGAACGAGCTGTTCGATTTGATCGACAAGTTCGCCGGTTATGGCTTTAACAAGAGCCATGCCGCGGCCTATGCGCTGCTCGCCTATCAAACGGCGTGGTTGAAGGCCCATTATCCGCATGAATTTTTCGCTGCGTCGATGTCGTTCGACAACCATCAGACCGACAAATTGTCGATTTTTATCGACGATATGCGACGGCTAGACATCGGCATTGCGCCGCCGTCGATCAACGACAGCGAAGCCGATTTTTCGGTTGGTGTTGGCGATGATGGCCTTGCGGTGCGCTATGCCCTTGGCGCGCTGAAAGGTGTGGGCGAAAAGGCGATGGTCGAGCTGGTGGCCGAGCGACGCGAGCATGGCGATTTCGTCAGTCTGGATGATTTTGCGGCGCGCATTGATCCGCGTCAGCTCAACCGTCGCCAGATTGAGGCGCTGGCGGGTGCGGGTGCCTTTGACGCTCTCGAACCCGATCGGTCGCGTGTCTATGCCGGTGCCGATGTGTTGCTGGCGAGCGCCAACGCGGCGGCGCGCGAGCGCACGACCGGACAGGGCGGATTGTTCGGCGGTGAGGTCGATATTGCCCCGATGCTGCAATTGCCGACCGCCGAGCCTTGGACAATTGCCGAGCGTATGGCACGTGAGAAAGAGGCCTATGGCTTCTATTTTTCGGCGCATCCGGTCCAGCAATTCGATGCGATTGTCGCCGCCCGCGGATCGCGCACCTATGGCGAGATATGCAGCACCGTCGACATGCAGCCGGGGACGCGGATACCGGCATCGATGGCGGCTATGGTCGAAAGCGCACGCCCACGCATGTCGCAACGCGGCAACCGCTTTCTCAACCTGACGCTATCCGATCGAACCGGACAATTTCAGGCGAGTTGTTTCGACGAGACCGCCGGGAAGTTGCTGGAGGAACTGGCCAATCATGGCGGCTGCGCGCTGTTGGGTGTCGAACTGGATCTGCTGGAGGGTGAGGAAACACCGCGCGTCACGATCAGGGGTGCCCAATCGCTGACCGACATTGCTGCGACCGCGGCCTTGCAGTTGACGTGCGCGGTTGCAACGCCTGCTGCGATTGCCGAGCTTGCCGATCTGCTCGAACCAAGGGAGGACGCGCGCGGGCGGGTCGAGATTCGCACCAATGACCCCGAAACGGATGCCGAAATCCGGGTCGAACTTGGCAACGCCTTTGTCCTTGACCCCGATGTTGTGGCGCGGGCGGGATTGGTGCTGGGTATCGACGACGCGCAATTGTCTTTGGTGACGCCGCGCGATTTTAGGATGCGCGCGGTCGCTTGACGCTTGCGTCAGCCGCTGACTCGGCCTTATCGTCCGCTTATAAACATAAGAAGGGATGACGATGTTAGGAATGCAAAGCCAGCCGCTGCTCGTGACCGGTCTGATCGACCATGCCACGCGTGAACATGCTGACCGGGAAATCATCACCCATTGGGCTGACGGCACGCAGACGCGATCCAGTTGGGGCGAAGTCGGGAGCGATGCCCGCCGCTTTGCCGCCGCGATGGTCCGGTTGGGGATGAAAAAGGGTGATCGCATTGCGACCTTGGCGATGAACCACAACCATCATCTGGTGAGCTGGTACGGCAGCGCGGGCATGGGCGGGGTGCTTCATACCGTCAATCCACGGCTGTTTGACGAACAATTGATCTATATCATCAACCATGCCGAAGATCGGGTGCTGCTGTTTGATGAGGCGTTCCTGCCCATCGTCGAACGTTTGCGCGAGCAGTTGCCCAAGGTTGAACATTTTGTCCTGTTCGATGCGCCAGCAAGCGAAGGATATCTGTCCTACGCCGACCTGATCGCTGCAGAGGATGGCAGTTTTGAGTGGGTGGAGCTTGATGAACGCGACCCCGTCGGGCTTTGCTATACCAGCGGGACAACCGGCAATCCCAAGGGTGTGTTGTATGAGCATCGATCGAACGTTATCCACGCGATAACCGAGGTTCAGCCCGATGCGTTCAACCTGTCGAATCGCAGCGCCATCCTGCCGATTGTGCCCATGTTCCACGCCAACAGCTGGGGCGTGCCCTTTGCCTCTGCTGCCGTGGGCGCAAAGCTGGTGTTTTCGGCGACCAACGACGCGGCGACGCTTTGCACGCTGATGCACGAAGAAGGTGTGACGCACAGCGCCGGCGTGCCGACGGTGTGGCTTGCGCTGTTCGCTCATATGGATGCGACGGGGGCTGATTATGGTCAATTGCAGCGCGTGGTCATCGGTGGATCAGCCTGTCCGCGCGCGATGATCGAACGGTTTATGAAAGCGGGAATCGACGTCGGCCATGCGTGGGGCATGACCGAAACATCGCCGATTGGCACCATGGGCAAACAACCATGGAATTGGGATAGTCTGTCATTCGATGAAAAAATCGACGTCATTGTCAAACAAGGCTGTCCGCCCTTTGGCGTCGAGCTGCGTATCGTCGATGACGAAGGCGCTGTCTTGCCGCGCGACGGGGCCAGCAGCGGGCGGTTGCAGTGTCGCGGGCCGTGGATCATCCGCCGCTATTTCCGCGCCGATGAGGATGCGACCGACGATGATGACTGGTTTGACACAGGCGACGTCGCGCTGCTCTATCCTGACGGGACGATGCAGATTACCGATCGTGCGAAGGATGTGATCAAATCGGGCGGCGAATGGATCAGCTCGATCGAACTGGAAAACGCCGCCGTCGGCGCGCCCGGTGTACAGGAAGCGGCAGCGGTTGGCGTTTATCATCCCAAATGGGACGAACGCCCCCTATTGCTCATCATCAAAAAGCCCGGAGCCGAGGTGAGCGAGGCCAGTATCATCGACTATCTGAAGGACAAGGTCGCCAAATGGTGGCTGCCTGACGAAATCGTCTTTGTCGATGAGTTGCCGCACACCGCAACGGGCAAGCTGCTCAAACGCCAGCTGCGCGATATGTATAAGGATTATAAGCTGAAGTCGCTGGAGCAGGCTTAGAACAGCTCCATCTGACCGTCACGCTCGGGTGGATGAAACAGGTCTGACCTCAGTTTTGGGAATGGGCGGTCGAGCCCGTGCGCGCGGGCGGCGCGTTTGAAGCGGGCGCGGATGACCTGCGCCCACACGCCCTTGCCGCGCATTCGGCTGGTGAAGTTGGGGTCATTGTCACGTCCGCCGCGCATGTCCTGTACAATATGCATCACTTTGGCCGCGCGGTCTGGATAGTGGGTGGCCAGCCAGGCGCGGAACAGCGGCGCAACCTCGTGCGGCAGGCGGAGGAGTATATAGGACGCGCGCACGGCTCCGGCTTGCGCGGCGGCGGCCATGATGGCCTCTATCTCATGGTCGGTTATCGCAGGGATGACGGGCGAAATATTGACCTGTGTCGGCACTCCGACGTCGATGAGTTTCCGGATCGCCGCGAGCCGCCGTTGCGGGTGCGGTGCGCGGGGTTCCAGCTTGCGCGCCAGCACCGGATCGAGTGTCGTTACCGATATTGCCACACCCACCAGATTGTCGCGCGCCATGGCGGTCAGCAGGTCGATGTCCTGTAATAGCCGGTCGGACTTGGTGGTGATGAGCAACGGATGGCGCGTTTCGGCGAGAACCTCGATGACCGACCGCGTAACGCCCCAGTCGCGCTCGATAGGCTGATACCCGTCGGTGTTGGTGCCAATGGCCAGCGGGGCGGGGGCATAACCGCGCTCGGCCAGCTCGGTACGGAGAAGAGCTGCTGCATCGGGCTTGGCGAACAAGCGGCTTTCAAAATCCAGTCCCGGTGAGAGGTCGTGATAGGCATGGGTCGGGCGCGCAAAGCAATAAACGCAGCCATGTTCGCATCCCCGATAGGGGTTGATCGACCGGTCAAATCCGAGATCGGGAGAGCTGTTTCGCGCGATGATGGTGCGTGGTCGCTCGATTGTTACCATGGTGCGAAGGGGAGGGGCCTCGCCATCGACATAGGCGGCCATGTCGATCCAGTCGCCTTCGACCTCGCGTTTCAGCGAACCGGTGCGTGTCGGGGCGCGATTATCGGTCGCGCCGCGTCCTGAAATAGGGGGCAAAATGACAGGGTCGTCCATCCGCGCAGTCTAGCGCGAGCGCAGGAACAAAAAAAGAACAAACTACCTAGCGTTCAGTGAGGCGCGGCATCAGATCGACAAAATTGCAAGGCTGCTGGCGGCTGTCGAGCTGGGTTGCCAATATGCCTTCCCACGCATCGCTCACAGCGCCGGTCGAACCCGGCAAGGCAAAGATATAGGTGCCGCGCGCAACAATCGCGCAGGCGCGTGACTGGATCGTCGATGTACCGATTTTTTGATAGCTCAGCCAACGGAACAGCTCGCCAAAGCCGGGAATATCCTTGCCGTCGAGTTGGTGAAGAGCCTCTGGGGTCACATCGCGACCCGTCAGGCCCGTGCCGCCGGTTGTGATGACGACATCGACCTTCGGGTCGTCGACCCAATTGTGCAACCGAGATACGATCAATGCCGTTTCGTCACGGATGATTGCGCGGTCGGCGAGGATATGGCCGGCATCAGTCAGCAATGCCTGAAGCTTGTCGCCGGACTTGTCATCGGCCTCGCTGCGGCTGTCGGACACGGTCAACAGTGCGATGCGAACGGGGATGAAGGGCAAGGACAGGTCGATGGGCATGGCCTCGGCGCTGCTTTAATCGTCTTTGGAGTTGGGCGTAGCATAACTAAGCTGCACACGTCCCTTATATTCGGGGAAACGCGGCCATTTGCCCTGTGCGAGTTCGGTACGGCTGACCGAATCCCGGCCTTCCTGCGCTTCATACATCCAATAATTGCGCAGCACAGTGCCAACATAGCCGCGCGTTTCCCAATAGGGGATGGATTCGATGAACAAGAGCGGGTCGCCCTGATCCTTCACCTCGGTTGCCCAGCGCGCCACAGGAGCGGGGCCAGCGTTATAGGCGGCGATGACTTTGGGCAGAAGGCCGCCAGTCGAGCTGTCGTGGCTGAGATATTGCAGATAGCTTTGGCCGAAATCCATGTTGACAGCCGGAATGCGAAGGTCACGCGTGTCGACACTTTCGCCGCGCCAGCGCGCGAGATCCTTGGCGGTGCCGGGGCGCACCTGCATCAACCCAAAGGCGCCCGCCGGACTGACCACCTGACGCTGAAACCGCGATTCCTGCAACGTATGGGCAAAGACCAGTGCCGGATCGACTTTCCAGCCGCCACTGGGTTCCCATTGCGGTTGCGGATAGCGGTTGACGGCGGCGAGCTTGCGGCCCTGCGGCGTGTTATGGGCAAGGTATAATTGTGTCTCGGGCAGGTTGAGCGCTTCTGCCATCGCGATCAGCATTTCATGTTGTTCGGGGCGGCCTATGCGCGCTTGGTGCCGCAAAACTTCGTCGGCATAGCTGTCTTCGCCAATCTCGCTCAGCGCGATAGCGGCGCGAACATTGGGTAGATTTTCTAATGCTTGCCAAGCGTGGCGATCGCTTCGCTTGACCTTTTTGTCCTTAACCAGCGTTTCCCCAAGCGATTCGGCTGCGAGCAGGCCGTAGAGCGTTTCGCCATTGGCGGCGGCTGCGCGCAGGCGATTCTGGACACCCGACGGTTCGCCAGACGCCATTGCTGCGCGCGAGGCCCAATAATAGCCCGCCGCTCGTAACTCGCTATCGGGAGCCTCACGACTGACGCGGTCAAAGGCCGACAAGGCGGTGGAATAATCCTGCGTGCGCCATGCCGCGAGCCCGACGACCCACGCCGCCTGCGTCGACCAGCTGCTGTGTCCATTCGCGCTGTCGCGCGCCAGACGCAGCGCGTTGGCATCGTCATTTTCGATATAATAGGACCAGGCGATCTTTTGGCACCATTCGTCACGCGATTCCGGGCTCAACCGGTCTTTGACGGCATTTAAAAGCTCCTCGGCACCGGCAGGATCATCATTCTTGATCCGGTCCGGAACTTTTAGTTCCAAACTCATCGCAAAGGGATCGCCGATGACGGGGTCTGCACCCAGTCGGCGCGGCGCGCTGCCGGACCAGGAAAGGCGCATGGTATTTGGCAGGTCGGGTAGCGACGTGGCACCACGCTTGGTCGCAAGGCGCTCGAGTTGGGCGGCTTGCGGCAGGTCGGGTGCCTTGGTGAGCAACGGCATGATATCACTGACCTCTGCCCGCGGACTGTTCGCAGCGACCAGCAACTCGGCGCGCAAAAAGGCATTGAGCGGGCCGTCGTCGGCGCCGTCGAGCAAGGTCTTCGCCTCGCTCCATTGTTGGCTGCGGATGGCTGCCAGAACCTGCGTGTAAAACTTATTCTGTTTGGCCGACAGGATCGTCGGAACGGTTTGCCGTTCGGTCGTGGCATTGGAAAAGGATGATTCGCTTGCATGGGCTGATGCGGCCTGAACCCCCATAGAGAGGGCCAGAACGGACAGGATTGCAGTGGAACTTCGAAACATTAATCAACGTCCCCGGTTGAGTAATTTCAAACTGTCCCAGGCCGCCGCTTTTTGCGCGGGCCGGGAAAGCAGAGTCGCCGGATGCGGAACTGCCACTGCCTCCACATTGACGCCATCTTGGTTAATATTGAGTAACTTTCCGGTGGCTTCGCTGCGCGACATGCCCGCCAGAACGCGAACCATGTCATTACCCAACAGCAAAAGTTGCCCCGGATTGGCGATCTGTAGATGGTGCCGCATCAGGCGCTGAAGCTCTGTCATATCTTCATCAGAACAGCGACCGCCGGGAGGGCGGGTAATGGCAAGAGACGCGACATAACATTGCGTGCGGTCCCGACCAATGGCGCGCAGCATGGCATCAAGGAGTTTGCCCGCCGCCCCCGTAAATAAGGCGCCTTCGCGTTGATCCTCCATCTCGGGCCATGCCGTCAGCAGCATGAGCGGCGCATTCACTGGTCCGACCGGAAGAACGCGCAGGGCGTCCCATTGGCTTCCAGGGACATCGTCGCCCTTTGTCAGCCATTGCTGGAAAACATCCCAGTCCGCCGGCAGTTCGACCGGCGCACTTGGTTTTATCGGGGCGGGCGGTGCCGTTTCGGCGCGCGCCTTTGCCATAATGTCGATTATGGGTGTGGCTTCGGACGGTGCCGACGTCTTCGGAACAGGCTTTTCCGGTGCCGGTTGGGCCAACCAATCGGCCGGATTCTCGCCGACAAGTGACTCGACACCTGACAGTGCCCACCAGTCGCAATAGCTGTCCGCCAGCAAAGTCGTTTGTTGCCCACCCATATAATTTGTACAAACAGGCGGTTGACGGCATCGTCAATTGGCGGGCATCGGAATATGTGACAAGGTGGGTGCGCCTTACGACGATGTGAGGATTGCACGGCAAAGAGAAAGGTCAAAGCGGTGAGCGAACGGGAATCGATGCCATATGACGTGGTGATCGTCGGGGCTGGACCCGCCGGATTGTCAGCCGCCATCCGGCTGAAACAATTGGCAAACGAACAGGGCAGCGAGCTGTCGGTCTGTATACTGGAAAAAGGGTCAGAGGTCGGCGCCCATATCCTGTCCGGTGCCGTCGTCGACCCAAAGGCGATTGACGAGTTATTGCCCGAATGGCGCACGTCGGGATGCCCGCTTGCGGAAACTCCGGTGACAGACAATCAGCATTGGGTTTTGACGCCCAAAAAGCGGTTTGGCATTCCGCATCTGCTCACGCCATCATTCCTGCACAACAAGGGCACCTATACCGGCAGTCTGGGTAGTTTGTGCCGCTGGCTTGCCGAACAGGCCGAAGGCTTGGGCGTCGAAATCTTTGCAGGCTTTCCCGCCGCAGAAATTTTATACCATGATAACGGGGCGGTCAAAGGCGTGGCCACCGGCGACATGGGTGTCGCGCGCGACGGGAGCCATAAACCCGATTATCAACCCGGCCTTGAACTCCATGCAAAATATACTTTTTTTGCCGAAGGTGTGCGCGGTAACCTGACCAAGATATTGAAGCAGCAATTTGCGCTCGACGCCGAATGCGAGCCGCAGGTTTATGGGCTGGGCGTCAAGGAATTATGGGATATTGATCCCGAATTGCACGCACCGGGCCGTGTCATTCACACGCAAGGCTGGCCACTCGATGCCCATGCCAATGGCGGCGGTTTCCTTTATCATCAGGCGGGCGGGCAGGTCGCGCTCGGTTTTGTGACCTGGCTCAACTATCGCAACCCGCATCTTTCGCCGTTTCAGGAGATGCAAAAATGGAAAACCCATCCTGAGATCGCTGCCATTTTGAAGGGCGCCAAGCGGGTTTCCTATGGCGCCCGCGCGATTAGCGATGGCGGCTGGCAATCGGTGCCCAAGCTGGTCTTTCCCGGCGGTGCCTTGATCGGCTGTTCGGCGGGTTTCCTGAATGTGCCAAGGATCAAGGGCAGCCACACCGCGATGAAATCGGGGATGATGGCGGCTGAAGCGGCCTTTGCCGCCGTTGCTGCGGGACGCGAGAGCGACACGCTCGATGCCTATGAAGCGGATTATCGCACCAGTTGGGTCGAAAAAGAATTAAGTAAGGTCCGCAATGTCCTTCCTTTGATGGAAAAATTTGGCGATTTGGCGGGGTCTGCTTTTGCCGGCATCACAATGTGGCTGGAACATTGGGGGATAAAGCTGCCCTTCACGATGAAGCATCATCCCGACAATGAAAGCCTGTATCGCGCCGACATTATGACCAAGCCCGATTATCCCAAGGCGGACGGCGTTCTGACTTTTGACCGGTTGTCGTCGGTTTTCCTGTCGAACACCAATCATGAGGAAGACCAGCCGGTTCATTTGCAGCTTAAAGATCCGTCGATTCCGGTCAGCTATAATTTGCCGCTCTATGACGAGCCAGCACAGCGTTATTGCCCGGCCGGCGTCTATGAAATCATCGGCGAGGATGAAGGCGATCCGAAATTCGTCATCAACGCCCAGAATTGCGTGCATTGTAAGACGTGCGACATCAAAGATCCGACGCAGAATATTAACTGGGTCACGCCAGAAGGCGGTGGAGGTCCCAATTATCCCAATATGTAATCCGGCAGTGCGCGGCTCGGCCATTGTGCTGGCTCTGGCGATGGCGTTGGGCGGCTCCGTTTCGCCAGCCGTCGCCGATGTCGATACGAACAAGACCATATTTGCGCTGGCGCAGGCACGGTTGGCCGAAGATACCGGCACGCCTGCGGAAGCGCTGGCCGCCCTGTCGGTTGTGGCCAGTTTGTCACCTGATCTACCGGGGTTGAATGGCCGCATATTGGAGCAGGCAATACAGGCAGGCGATTTGCCCGCAGCGCGTTCAGCAGCGATGCAGATATGGAAAAGCGGCGGCAAACGGCTTGATGCGCGGCTGGTTTTGATGACCGATGCCATCCGTCGATCCGATTGGAAGGCCGCGCGTGATTATATTGAGGGAGGCAATAGCAAGATTGGACCTGATGCGGCTGCGCGTCTGATTACCCCAATGTTGCTTGGCTGGGCTGGTGTGGCCGGTCGAGAAAAACGACCAGAAAACAATATTCTAGCTCTCGGCCGGGCGAAAGTGGAGCCGGTTTATTTGCTTGATGCGGCATTGATGCAGCTGGTCGCACGCCGCCCCGACGAGACCGAGACGCTGATTAAATCGGTGACGTTGAGCGACCGCAACAGTCAGATCGTCGCTCTACGTCTGGTGGCGACGCTCGACAAGCAGGGCCGGAGTGAGGCTGCGCAGACGTTACGGAGCCGCATCGCCGTCGTCGCAGGGGATAGCAACGACCCGGTGGCCTTGCTGCCGCCGCAACCGATCACAACAGCGCGGTCTGGTGTCGCGCAATGGTTTGGCATGTTGGCCGATGGTTTCTCCCACATGCCCAACAGCAGTAAAAAAGTTGCCTTGCTGTTCGCGCGCGTCGGCTTTTGGCTCGATGCGGAGGATTGGCAGAACCGCTCGGCTTTGGTGGAGGCTTTGGACCAGAATGGCCTATCGGATCAGGCGATTAGTCTGGTGGCGGGATCGCGTACTGACCTGCCGCCCATATTGGCGCTGCGTCATGCCGAATTGGTAGCGGGCAAGGGGGACATGAAAGCGGCGATTGCGATTGTGCAACCGGCGGTTGCCGCAGCCGATACGCCGCGCGCATTGCTGCTGCGCTATGCCGATTTGGTGCGCCGTTCGGATGACGCCTCTGTGGCTATGGCAGCTTTTGACCGTCTGCTGGGTGAATTGGGTGAAAGCGAGCCCGATCAAGCGTTGCGGTCGGCGTTGCTGATGGCCAAGGCCAATTTGCTGTTGGAACAGGATGATTGGGACGCGGCCTCGCCGTTGCTGGAACAGGCGGTGGCCTTGAGACCCGATGACGCTGCGACGTTGAACTTTGTTGGCTATTCGGCGTTGGAACGGCGGCGCAATGTTGATCAGTCCTTGGCACGGATCGAAACGGCGTGGCGACAGGACCCCCAAAATGCCGAGATTACCGATTCACTTGGCTGGGCCTATTATCTGACAGGCAAGACCGACAGCGCGGTTGCCATGCTCGAAAAGGCGCAGCGCGGCGCGCCCAATAATGCGGTGATTGTCGAGCATCTGGGCGATGCCTATTGGGCTGCGGGACAGAAATATGACGCGCGCTATGTCTGGCGCGCGGCGGCTGTGCTGGCGGAACCAGACATGGCGGAAAGACTGACGGCAAAGATACGCGACGGCTTAACTCCTGCCACCAGCGCGCCCTGACTCGCGATGGGTGCGGTGTTAAGCGAAACCGGCTGGGCCAAGATCAATCTGGCCCTGCATGTGCGCCATCGGCGGCCAGACGGTTATCATGACATTGAGACGCTGTTCGCATTCGTCGATGACGGAGACAGGCTGAACGCGTGCGTTGCGGATCGCGATAGCCTGATGATTAGCGGCGAATTTGCCGAAGGATTATCCAGCGGTGCAGATAATCTGGTTTTGCAGGCGCTGGACACGCTCCGTCAATATTGCGGTCAAGGTGTCGTCCCGCCGCTGGCACTGGAGTTGGAGAAGCGGTTGCCCGTTGCTGCGGGGCTGGGAGGAGGGTCTGCCGATGCCGCGGCGCTGGTCCGGCTCGTTCAGCGCCATTTTGCGCCAGCCGCCGACCTTGAATCGCTCGTTCGCCTGATGGCGCCGCTTGGGGCTGATATCGGGGCCTGCATTGCAAGTGAAACTTGCTTAGGACTGGGGACGGGTGCGGAACTACATCCGGCGGAGGATCTATCACTTTCCGGCACGCCGGTGCTGATCGTCAATCCGCGTCAACCGCTATCGACCGGTCCGGTGTTCGCCGGATGGGACGGGATTGATCGCGGCGCGCTTTTTATGGGGGCGACCCAGCGTTCCCAATTATTGGCCTGTCGCAATGACCTGCAGCGTGCGGCGATAGCACAATGCCCCGCCATCACGGATATTCTGACGTCTTTGGGCGGGCTGCAGCCGTGGTTGGCGCGCATGTCGGGTTCTGGGGCGAGCTGTTTTGCCTTGTTCAACGCCGAGGCCGAACGCGATGCGGCTGTGGCGCATTTTGCCCGGCATCACCCCGAATGGTGGCTGATGGCAGGGAGCCTGCGATGAACGAGGCTTGGCGCGAGATTGGAAGCCCGCGAACCGGCGGAATCTTGCTGGTTGGCGACCATGCCTCTGCGCTGGTTCCCGACGATATTGATCTGGGAATCAGTCCCGCATTGCTGACCAATCATATTGCGATCGATATTGGGGTGGCCGAGGTTGCGGCGTTGCTGGTCGAACAAGGCGCGGTCGATGCCGCCATTTTGGGCGGGGTGTCGCGACTGGTCGCCGATTGCAATCGCGACGAACACGCACCGGGCGTGATACCAACGGTGAGCGACGGCCATGCAATCCCCGGCAATATATTGGGCGCGGCACAACGGGAGGCACGCATCGTGCGGTTTTTCCGACCGTATCACGACCATATCGCCGCGACCGTTGCCCGTCATCGCCCGGCCATCCTGTTGTCGCTGCATAGTTTTACCCCGCAGCTGGAAAGCCATCCCGAACAGGCGCGACCTTGGGATGTGGGGGTGCTTTACAATCGCGACGCCCGGCTTGCGCCCGCGGCTGTTGCGGCGCTAGCGGGGCAGGAGCTGAATGTCGGCGATCAACTGCCCTATTCGGGCGAATTGCTCAACGCGACGATGAACCGCCATGCCGAGGCGCATGACATCCCCTATATCGGTATCGAAATGCGGCAGGACCATGTCGATACGCCCGATGGCCAGCATCGTTTCGCGCAATATCTGGAAAAAATGCTTGGTGCGTTACGTAATAGTCTTGCGTGAACCGATGCGCTTTGGATAGGGGAGGCGCGTCCCCTTCGACATAGGAAACATCAACATGCCCTTCGACAAATCGCGCCTGCCCAGCCGTCATGTTTCGCATGGCCCCTCGCGCGCGCCTCACCGCAGCTATTATTACGCCATGGGCTGGGACGAAGAAGCGATTGCCAAGCCTTTTGTGGGACTGGCGTCGGCTGGCAATGAATCGGCGCCGTGCAATACGACTCTGAATGCACAGGCCGACGTCGCGAAACAGGGCGTCATCGCTGGCGGAGGAACGCCGTTCCGGTTCAACACGATCACCGTGACCGATGGCATCGCGATGGGCCATCAGGGCATGAAATCCAGTCTGATCAGCCGCGAAGTGATCGCCGACTCGGTCGAGCTGAGCGTGCGCGGCCATTGTTACGACGCGCTTGTCGGCTTCGCTGGGTGTGACAAAAGCTTGCCCGGCATGATGATGGCGATGTTGCGGCTGAACGTCCCTTCGATCTTTGTATATGGCGGTTCGATCATGCCGGGGCGCTTTGACCAGAATGATGTCACCGTCGTCGATGTGTTTGAAGCAGTGGGTCAGCATGAAGCGGGCAATTGTCCGATCGAGCGGCTGACGGCGCTAGAAAAAGTGGCTTGCCCCGGACATGGGGCGTGCGGTGGACAATTTACCGCCAACACCATGGCCTGTGTGGGTGAAGCCATCGGACTGTCGCTCCCCAACAGCAATATGGCTCCGGCTCCGCTGGCGAGCCGCGCCGACATTGCCATTGCGGCTGGCGAGCAGGTGATGAAACTGATCGAAGCGAACATTCGCCCACGCGACATCTGTACCCCTGCGGCTTTCAAAAATGCGGCGCGGGTCGTGGCTGCCACTGGCGGATCGACCAATGCGGCGCTGCACTTGCCAGCCATGGCGCATGAATGCGGCATCGACCTCGACCTTTTCGACATCGCCGAAATGTTCAAGACCACGCCCTATATCGCCGATTTGAAACCCGGCGGGCGTTTTGTCGCCAAGGATATGTATGAAGCGGGCGGCGTTTACATGCTGATGAAAACGCTGCTCGAAGAAAATTTACTCGACGGCAATTGCATGACTGTGACGGGCAAGACGCTGGGCGAGAATATCGACGAGGTGACGTGGAACCCCGATCAGAAGGTCATCTATCCTGCGTCCAAACCGTTATCGCCAACAGGCGGAGTCGTGGGCCTGAAAGGGACATTGGCGCCCGACGGCGCGATTGTGAAGGTCGCGGGCATGGAACGGCTGAAATTCGCTGGGCCAGCGCAAGTATTTGATAGCGAAGAAGATTGTTTTGCGGCGGTTGAAGCGCGACAGGTCCGCGAAGGATCGGTCGTTGTCATCCGTTACGAAGGTCCAAAAGGCGGGCCGGGAATGCGCGAAATGCTGTCCACCACCGCTGCGCTTTATGGGCAAGGCATGGGCGAAAAGGTGGCGCTGATCACTGACGGGCGTTTTTCGGGCGGAACGCGCGGTTTCTGTATCGGACATGTCGGCCCCGAAGCCGCGGTTGGCGGCCCGATTGCGCTGATCGAGGAAGGCGATATGATCGTGATCGACGCTGTCGCGGGAACCATCGATCTGGATGTTGCGCCCGATGTTCTCGACACACGCCGAGCCGCCTGGACCGCGCGGGTACATGATTATCAGTCGGGTGCGATCTGGCGCTACGCCCAGAATGTCGGCGATGCGCGAACCGGGGCTGTGACCCATCCGGGGGCCGACGCCGAAACGCATATGTTCGCGGACATTTGACCTGATGCGTCGCATGGCCCTGACCCTGCTGCTGCTGGCTGGTGGATGCAGTTCGCAGCCCGACAATAGCGAGCTGGCCGCAACGGAGTCGCGGCAGGCGCGCGAGGCGGCCAATGCGGGCCGCATCGACTGTGCGTTGGAAAATGCCCCGCATTTCGACCGTACCTGTACCGTCGAGCAAATGACCAGTGACGGCCAATCGCTTCTGGTGGTTGGCCGTGCCGACGCCGGTTACCGCCGGTTGCTGATTACGAGTGACGGGCGCGGGGTCGTGTCGGCCGATGGCGCTGAGCAGGCAAAGGTGTCGATCCTTGATAATGGCATGATCGAGGTCCGCATCGGCACCGACCGGTACCGCCTGACAGCGAGGGTTGGAACCGCCAGCTGAATTGCACGATGAGGGGGCGACTTTTGCGTTGCAGATGCTAGGGCAACGCGATGCATGTCCCCGCCAATACCCCCATCCTGACCACCGCAGTGATGCGCGATGCAGAGCTTGAGGCTGTTGCAAAGGGGACTTCGCTTTCGGCGCTGATGGACCGGGCTGGCGCGGCTGTGGCCGATATGGCGTGGCGCATGGCGTGTGGTTCGCCGATTCTGGTTCTGGTTGGGCCGGGAAACAATGGCGGCGACGGCTATGTTGCGGCGCAGTTGCTAAGGTCACGCGGTGCCAATGTGCGGGTCGCGGCCTTGACGCCGCCGACAACCAAGCTGGCCAGCGCCGCCCGCGCGCAATGGTCGGGCGAGGTTGCGGCAATCGACGCGGATTTGCGCGGCGCTCCGGTCATAGTTGACGCTGTTTTCGGTATCGGGTTGTCGCGCCCCATCGCCGTCGAGCTTGCCAATATATTACAGCAGTTGCTCAACGCTAATTCGCGCGTGTTGGCGGTTGATGTGCCGAGCGGGGTCCATAGTGACGGTCAGGCCGACTGGGTTCCACCCTTACCCGCTGATGTGACGCTGGCGCTCGGCGCGCTGAAGCCCGCACATGTGGTTATGCCAACCGCGCCGCATTGCGGAGAGGTGCATGTCGCCTCGCTTGGCTTGGATGTTGCGCCGACCATGCACAGTTTGCCGAGCTGCGTCGCGGACGAGGTTGGAGTCACCGCCAACAAGTTCAGTCGTGGTATGGTGCTGGTTCGCGCTGGACAAATGGCGGGAGCGGCAGGACTGGCGGCTGGTGGTGCGATGCGGGCGGGCGCTGGCTATGTCGTGCTGAACGGTGCTGACAATGCTCCGATGGCCGCGATTATTGGCGAACCGGACGACGCCTTTGCCAGTCGTTTGGCGGACCATCGGCTGGGAGCTCTTGTCATCGGACCGGGCTATCACGCAGGGGATAGGCTCGACGCCGATATTGCAGCAGTGATCGAAGCGGGCAAGCCAGCGGTTTTTGACGCCGCTGCGATAGCGGCGGCGCTGCCGCATCTGACGGCAAATGCAGGCCATGCCGCCGTCATATTGACGCCCCATGAAGGCGAATTCACGCGCGCTTTTCCAGGATTGTCGGGAAGCAAGATTGATCGCGCCCGCGCCTCCGCCGATTTGGCGCAGGCGGTGGTAATCTATAAGGGTGCCGACACTATCATTGCCGCGCCAGACGGGCGGGTTGCTGCAGCTTGGCCCGGCAGTCCTTGGCTGGCTACGGCAGGCAGCGGCGATGTGCTGGCGGGCGCTTGCGGCGCGATGTTGGCGCGCGGGATGGATGCTTTTGAGGCGGCAGAGGCTGCTGTCGGCTGGCACATTGCGCGCGCCCGACAATGCGGGCCGGGGCTGGTCGCTGATGATTTGGTGGGATGACAGTTATGAGTGACGATAACGGCCTGATCGTGCGCATTGCGGCGCGCGGCGACGGGGTGAGTGCCGATGGCCGCTTTGCGGCTGGTGGCGTGCCGGGTGATCGGTTGAGTGAAGACGGCACGCTGATTGCCGGTCCCAATCGGGCCGATCCGCCGTGCCGCCATTTTGGCAAATGTGGTGGATGCCAGTTGCAGCATGTCGCCGAATCCGCGCTGGCTGATTATGTGCAAGACCGTGTGGCTGGGGCGCTAACCGGACAGCATTTGCCCAACGACATGGTGCTGTCGCCGCTTCTCAGCCCGCCGAACAGCCGACGCCGCGCCGCGCTGACGGCACTACGGACGGGCAAGCAGGTGGCAATCGGGTTTAACGCAGCGGCGAGCAATCAGATTGTCGACATGCGGATGTGCCCGCTTTTGCTGCCGTCGCTGTTTGCGGTGGTGGCGCCACTGCGCGCGTTGCTTGGCACCATTGCGGTGCAAAAGCGTCCGGTGAAGGTCAAGCTGCAACAGCTCGACCAAGGGGTCGAAATCATCCTTGAAGGCGTGCGTGCCGAGGGTCTTGATGCGGCCTTTGCGCTGCAGGATTTTGCTGGCGCAAACAGTTTGGCGCGGCTTGCCATTGATCAGGGCGGCGGGCTGGAAACCATCTGGCAGCCTGAGCCGCCAACGGTGCATTTCGGCGGGGTTCGCGTTGAAGTGCCTCCCTTTGCCTTTTTGCAGCCTACCGAAGTCGGGCAGGCTGCGCTCGTCGATGCGGTCAAGCGCGCGGTGGGGGATGCGGGGCCCATTGCCGATCTGTTCGCCGGCGTCGGAACCTTTGCCTTGTCGGTGCAGGACGGGCGAAAGGTCTATGCTGCCGAAGGTGCGCGCGATGCCGTGACGGCTCTGGCGCGCGCGGCGGGGCTGGCCCGCGCACTGGTCACGACCGAGCATCGTGACCTGTTTCGTCGCCCGTTGATTCCTGCCGAGCTTGATCGTTTTGGCGCGGTGATTATCGATCCGCCGCGCGCAGGTGCGGAGGAGCAGATCGTCGAGCTAGCCGCCTCGGCTGTTCCGGTGATCGCCTATGTCAGCTGCAATCCCGCGACCTTTGCGCGCGATGCCAAGCTGCTCATCGCCGGGGGCTATCGCCTCGATTGGGTGCAGCCCGTTGGCCAGTTCCGTTGGTCCACCCATGTGGAACTGGCCGCGCGCTTCAGTCGTTGAACGGCATCAGTGCAGCACGAAGCCGATAAAGGCGTGGATGCACAGCGCGAACAGCACCAGACTGCCCAAGGCGAAGATAAGAAAGCGGACCATCACGCGGTTGACGGTGACTTGCACCAAGCTGTGGACGATGCGCAGCGCGACATAGGCCCAGGCCAGAGATGTGTTGAGCCCGCCGCCCATGCCGCCAATCGCCAGAGCCAGTGCAACCGCATAGAAAACCGTTGGCTGCTCCATCAGGTGGTTATAATTATGTGCTTTCCACTGCACTTCTGGCGGTAGCACATCATCAAGGCTTTTGCCCGTTGTGCCGACCAGATTTTTGGCGTCGATCTTGGCGCGCTGCATGGCTGGAATGCGCGTGGCGTACATCCATAACCATATCAGCATCGACCAGAGTGCCAGCGTTGCGACTGGCCCCAAAATGGCATGACCTTCCATCGTCAATCTCCCAAAGTGGCGATGACCGCCAACAGGCTCAGCGCCATCAGGCACAGGCTAGACAGCAGGAAGATGGTAAAGCGCACCGGAATCCGGTTCACCGTCGCCTGCCAAATGCTGTGGACAATCCGCAGCACAACATAGGCCCAAGCCAGTCCGCGTGTCAGATCGGTAACGCCTCCCGACAGCGAGAGAAAAATGAGGACAGCATAAAAAAGCGTCGGTTGTTCCAGCAGATGCGTATAATTGTGCGATTTCCAGTTCACCGACGGCGGCAACGTCGCTTCCAGATCGATCCCGCGACCGCCCGGTGGCGCCTCTTTCAGGTCCATCCCCGCTTTTGCCATGGCCGGGAACCGCGTCGCGGCCATCCAGAACAACATGATCATCGTCCAAAGCGCGAGGACCGCGCCAGGTGCGAGCAAACTATTTGGCATATCCATACCCCTCCCATTCAATCGACCCATCAATGAGCCGACTATATGAAAGCGATGCTAGGGAATGAATTGCACAATGCAACGGGTGAAATCTTATCCGGCTTGCGCGTGGGCACATGCCGTTGCAGGCTGGTTCAGAACAGGTTGGTGACGCTAGCCGTGCGCCGCTCCGGCTCTGCCTCGCCAGTGTAGAGGCTGGCCATGGGTTCGTCGCTGACGACGTGGGTTTCCTCTGCGCCAAAGCCGTTGAACTTTGTACGCATCGCGCAGCCATAGGCGCCCAACATGCCGATTTCGATGAACTCGCCCGACTTTATATCGGCGGGCAGGAAAAAGGGACCGGCCATATGGTCGAGGTCGTCGCAGGTCGGGCCATAAAAGCTGAACGGCGCCATTTCGACAGCGCCGCCCTCATCGTCACGCAGTAGCGTCACCGGAAAGCGCCAGCCGACATGCGCGGCATCGAACAGCGCGCCATAGGCTCCGTCATTGATGTAAAGCTCGTCACCGCGGCGCTTTTCGACGCGAACGATCAGGCTGCTATATTCGGCGCACAGGGCGCGGCCCGGCTCGCACCACAGTTCTGCGGAATAGCTGATCGGCAGATTTTCAAAGGTGCGGTGGATGGTTTCAAAATAATCACGCAGCGGGGGTGGTTCCATGCCGGGATAGGTCGACGGAAAACCGCCACCGACGTCGACAATGTCGACCGTGACCGAGGCAGCGACGATGGCGGCGCGGACGCGTTCCATGGCGGCGGCATAGGCGTGCGGGGTCATCGCCTGGCTGCCGACGTGAAAGCAGATGCCGAGGGCGTCACTGGCCTGACGGGTGGCCATCAAAAGTTCCGCAACTTCTTCGGGTTCGGCCCCGAACTTGGCGGCGAGGCTGAGTTTGCTGTGGTCCGACGACACGCGCAGGCGGACAAGCAGGTTTAAATCCTCGGCACCTTCGGTGGCGCGGACGATTTTTTCCAGCTCTTCCATGGTGTCGAGCGAGAAGGTGCGCACGCCATATTTCCAATAGGCGTCCGAGATGGCTTCCTCGGCCTTGACCGGGTGCATGAAACACAGCGTTGCTTTGGGCAGGGTGCGCGAGACGAGCCGAACTTCGGCGATGGAGGCGACGTCATAATGGGTGACGCCCGAATCCCACAAGATGTGCAGCAAATCTTCAGACGGGTTCGCTTTAACGGCGTACAACGTCGTTCCGGGAAATAGTTCGACAAAGAAACGCGCCGCGCGCCGCGCCGCGTGGGGACGGACAAGCGTGACAGGTTCGACCGGCGATAGTGCCTTAATCAGCCCGTGGGCGCTGTGATGATTGTGCAACTCAAGGGACCCCCAAAACTAACGTGAAACATCGAAGCTGCCTTGCGGTTATTGGAAGTCCCCCTGGGGCAGCGGAGGGCGCATATATGTGGGTGGGTCCACCCTGTAAACCCCTAGCGGGGTAAAATTTGACGACGGTGACGCCTCAAGAAAGCCGTGATTTGAAGTCTTCGAAGGAAAAATCGCGGATTTTCTGCAGTGCATCAGTGTCGCTATCCCAAAGCCAGATGGACGGTAACGGCACGCCATTGAAGGTATTGGTCTTTACCATCGAATAATGCGCCTGATCCAGAAACGCGAAGCGCGTGCCAATGGTTGCACCGGCGGGCAGGCGGTAATTGCCGATAACATCGCCCGCGAGGCAGGATGGACCGCCGAGCCGCGTTGCCGCGCCTTCGCTTTCTTCGCCCAGCATGGCGGGACGATAGGGGGCTTCGATAACGTCAGGCATGTGGCAAGTGGCGCTGATGTCGGTAATCGCTAGCGGCATCCCATTGTCGAACAGGTCAAGAATTTCGCCGACGAGGATGCCGGCATCGAGTGCCACCGCTTCGCCGGGTTCGATCATCACCTCGCAGCCGGTGCTTTCGCGGACATTGGCCAGGAAAGAGATCAAGTCATCGACCTGATAGTCGGCGCGGGTGACATGATGGCCGCCGCCAAAATTAATCCATTTCAGTTGAGGGAAATAGGGCCGCAATATCGGTTCAATGGCGCCCCAAGTCCGCTCAAGCGGCGGGAAATCTTGTTCGCATAGGCTGTGCATGTGGATGCCGTCGATGCCCTCCATATGCTGGGGGCCAAGCTGACCAACCGGAAAGCCAAGGCGGCTGTGCGGTGCGGCGGGGTCATATTTGGCGACCTCCCCCTCGCTATGTTGCGGATTGATGCGCAGACCGACGTCGAAAGCCTGACCCGCCGCGCGCGATTCGGCAAGAATTGGCGCAAAGCGGACGTGCTGTCCCGGCGAATTGAAAATCAGATGGTCGGACAGCGCGCAGATCTGCGGCAAATCTTCGGCCTTGTAGCCCGCACAATAGGTGGCGACCTCGCCTCCATATTCTTCACGGCCCAAGCGCGCCTCATATAGCCCCGAAGCGCAGACGCCGTCGAGATATTCGGCAACAGTGGGACCCAGCGACCACATCGAAAAGGCCTTGAGCGCCGCCAGCACCTTGGCACCCGACGCATCACCGATGTGACGCAGGACAGCCAGATTGGCGCGGACCTTCGCCGCGTCGACGACAAAGGCCGGCGACGGAACGCGGTTAAGGTCGAAGCGGGCAAAGGCCCCGGGATCGCCGGCTTTGGTTTCCATAATGTCTGCCTCGTGATTAAGCCCCCCCCTCAGGGGAGGGGTTGGGGTGGGGGTGTCGGCCTTGCGTCAGGTCGAATGTCCCACCCCGCTGCGACTAGGCAGCAAGCTGCCTAGTCTCGCTGCCCCTCCCCTGAAGGAGAGGAGGAGAAGCTTTAAAAATCAAGCGGCCCATCCAGTTCTTTCACCTGCCAGGGCAAGCCATGCTTGTTCAACATATCCATGAAGGGGTCGGGGTCCATTTGTTCCATGTTGAACACGCCTTTGCCCGCCCATTGGCCGGTGATCATCATTGCAGCGCCGATCATCGCGGGGACGCCGGTGGTGTAGCTGACGGCCTGATTGCCGGTTTCGGCATAGGCGTCTTCATGGTCGCAGATGTTATTGAGATAGAGCGTTTTTTCCCTGCCGTCCTTGCCCAGACCGGTGGCGATGACTCCGATGTTGGTTTTGCCCTTTGTGGTTTCGCCCAGGCTGGAGGGTTCGGGGAGCACCGCCTTCAGGAATTGCAGCGGGACGATTTCGCGGCCTTCGTACATCACCGGATCGATCCGCGTCATGCCGACATTCTGAAGCACATTGAGGTGGGTGATATAGGCCTCGCCAAAGGTCATCCAGAAGCGGATACGCTGAATTTCTGGGAGGTGGGTTTTGAGGCTTTCAATCTCCTCATGGTACATGAGGTACATGGTTTTGGGGCCGACCTCGTCGAAATCAAATTGCTGTTTGACCGACATGGCGGGGGTTTCGACCCATGCGCCCTTTTCCCAGTGGCGCGCGACCGCGGTGACTTCGCGGATGTTGATTTCGGGATTGAAGTTGGTGGCGAAATGCTGGCCATGATCGCCGCCGTTGCAATCGAGAATGTCCAGCGTGTCGATACGGTCGAAATGATGTTTTTTGAGCCACGTCGAAAAGACGCTGGTGACGCCGGGATCAAATCCTGATCCCAGCAGTGCCATCAGGCCCGCGTCCTTGAACCGGTCTTGATAGGCCCATTGCCAATGATATTCGAACTTCGCCTGATCGCGCGGTTCGTAATTGGCGGTGTCCATATAATGGGCGCCGGTCGCAAGGCAGGCATCCATGATGGTGAGATCCTGATAGGGCAGGGCGAGGTTGACGACATGCGTAGCGCCGACCTGACGGATCAGGGCGGCGGTGGCTTCGCTATCGTCGGCGTCGACCTGTGCGGTCGCTATGGTGACGCCGGTGCGCGCCTTGACCGATTCGGCGACCTCATCGCATTTGAAGCGGCGGCGGCTGGCGAGGGTGATGTCGGGGAAGATGTCGCTGTTCATCGCCATCTTGTGAACCGCTACCGACCCGACGCCGCCGGCGCCAATCACCAAAATCTTGCTCATCAAATTCTCCTGTCGCCGGATTGACCGGCTTGCCTTGTCTGACTGGCCCTATAGGACGTTGGCATGGCGGAACAAACCCCCGATGCCTTTATGGACCCCACCCGCGCGCCCACCTTGTCAGGCGTAGAACGCGCCGCTGCCAAGATCGCTGCGCTGTTGCCGCCCACACCCTTGTTGCCGATGGAGGTCGATGGGGTGACGATCTGGTGCAAGGGCGAATGCCTGCAACCGGTCGGTGCCTTCAAGATTCGCGGCGCGTGGAACCGGCTGACCGACCTGACGCCCGAACAGGCGGCGGCGGGAGTGGTTGGCGTGTCGAGCGGCAACCATGCACAGGGCGTCGCGTGGGCTGCGAAGCGGCTGGGCATCAAGGCGATCATCGTTATGCCCAGCAACGCGCCCGCGATGAAGCTGGCCGCGACGCGTGCGCTGGGTGCCGAGGTCGTGCTGTATGACCGGGTGAGTGAGTCGCGCGACGCGGTGGCGGCGAAGCTGATTGCGGAGCGCGGCGGGACGCTGGTCCATGCCTATGGCGACCCGTGGATTATCGAGGGGCAGGGGAGCGTCGGGATCGAGGTGCGCGACCAGATGCGCGCGCGCGGGATCGACGGACCGACACAGATTGTCGCCTGTTGCGGCGGCGGCGGGCTGTCGGCGGGGCTGGCGCTGGCCTGTCCCGATGCTGAAGTGATCGCGGTCGAGCCCGAAGGGTGGGACGATGTGGCGCGGTCGTTAGCGGCGGGTGAGATATTGGCGGTTGAGGATATGGCTTACCCGACCGAATGTGACGCATTGCAGACACCGCAGACATGGCCCATCAACTTTGCGGTGTTGCAGGCACGCGGGGTGCGCGGGGTCGTGGTAACGAAGGGTGAGGTGCGCCATGCGATGCGGGTTGCGTTTGAGCGGCTGCATCTGGTCGTGGAGCCGGGCGGCGCGGCGGCGTTGGCGGCGGTGCTGGCGGGGAAGGTCGAATTGGGGCAAGCTACACTCGTGACGCTGTCGGGTGGCAATGTCGACCCACAGCTTTATGCCGAAATTCTGGCTGGTTAAGAGGCTATACGGATATTTTTCGGGTGCGATGCGTTGAACAGGCAGAGGAGAATGGCGATGAAGAATGAGATGATGTTGATGAGCGCTGCTGCGCTGATGCTATTGACCGGTTGTGAAAAGGCCGAGGCGCCCGCGCCTTCCGATACGACGATGACCGAGGTTCCAGTCGAGAGCGTTGCACCGAGCGATAGCGCGCACCGCTTTGCAAGCTGGGCTGGCAAGTGGACGGGCGTCGAAGGGATGTATGTGACCATCACCCCCGCCGGACCGGGCGAATATGCGCTGGAGATGCAGTCGGACCTCGATACCAAGGGCAATTATGTCGGAAGCGATAGCGAACATGGCATCCAGTTCGAACGCGGCGGCGAAGCCCTGTCGCTGACCCGTGCAAGCGGGGACGAGATTGGCCTTAAATATCTGGCGGGCAAGACCGAATGTTTGAAGGTCAAAGACGGCGAAGGTTATTGCCGCGATTGATTGAACTGGAGGGGCGGGGAATGAGCGAAATCATAAGGGCGGGCGCGGGTGATTTTCCGGCGGTAGAGGAAACGCTGAGCCAGGCGTTTCAGGACGATCCCGCGCTATCGTGGATATTGCCCGACGCAGAGCATCGCGCGCGGGCGCTGCGCGGGTTGTTCCGGACGCTGGTTCCCACCGATGCCCGTGTAGGTTTGGTGATGCACTCAGCGGGTGACGAAGCGGCGACGCTGTGGCGTGCACCGGGCAAAGCCCATGGCGGGACGGTCGAGTTTCTGGCGACGGTTCTGCCGTTGATCGGCGTGTTCCGCACCGCCCTTCTGCGCGGGCTGACGGTGCAAAACAGCATCGACGCCCATCGGCCCAAGACGCCCTTTTGGTATCTCCACTATGTCGGCGTGCGCCCCGCGCATCAGGGCAAGGGACATGGCGGTCGGATCATCCGCGCGCAAACGGCGGTCGCCGATAGTGAAGGGCTGCCCTGCTGGCTGGAAACGGCGACGGCGACGAATGTGCCGCTGTATGAGCGACTGGGCTTTGTCACGCAGGTCGAGTGGGATGTAAAAGGCGGCGGGCCGCATTTCTGGGGGATGATGCGAGCGGCTAGTTAGCGCAAGCGCCCTAGCTTTCGAATCCCACGAACCGCACCGTTTCCTCGACACTTTTGCGGTTGGAGACCACGGCGTTGGCCGGAAAATCCTCGTCGGGCCAGCCCATTGCGACGCAGATCATGATGACCTGATCGTCGGGGATATGCGCATGTTCGCGCACAACGGGGCTTTGCATGATGCCCTGACTGTTGATGACGCAACCGAGGCCACGGGACCAAGCTGCGTTGACGAGCGCGTTGGTGACAGCACCGCAGTCAAAGGGGGCAATATCGCTGCCGAGCAGCACGCGGTCATAGGTTACGACGATGCTGACCGGCGCATCGAACTGGCGGAATCCGCGCAGCACCCAATCCTGCCGTGCATCCTTGTCCTCGCGGACGATGCCCATGGCACCGAAAAGCTGTTTGGCGATTTCAATCTGGCGACCGCGATGTTCGTCGGGAACCTTGGTGAAGGTGCGAAATTCGCGGCTGTCGGGCTGGCCGGCCAAAATGCCGTCGGTATTGCCTTGGCGGATCGCATCAAGCGGTGCGCCGGTGACGACCGAGAAGTTCCAGCATTGGTTGTTGAAGGACGAGGGCGCACGCATCGCGATCTCGATCACTTCGGCGACCAGATCCTGTGGGACGGGTTTGTCCAGAAAGCCACGAATGGAGCGCCGTCCGAGAACGACCTCGTCAAAACCGTTTGTTTGCGTCACGCGGCTTTACGCAGCTCCAGCTCCAGCCGGCCCCAGATCTCGGTGAGCGCCTGTGTCAGCTCGCTCATCATCGCTTCGCTGTGTGTCGGTCCGGGGGTGAAGCGCAGCCGTTCGGTGCCGCGCGGCACGGTGGGATAATTGATCGGCTGAACATAGACGCCATATTCGGCGAGCAAAATGTCGCTGATTTTCTTGGCGCGCACCGGATCGCCGACCATCAGCGGGACAATGTGGGTGGTCGAGTCCATCACCGGAAGCCCCGCATCGCGAAAACTTTGCTTGAGGAAAGCGGCAGAGGCCTGCTGCGCGTCACGCTCGACACTCGAGGATTTGAGATGGCGGACGCTGGCGAGGACACCGGCGGCGAGCACCGGCGACAAGCTGGTGGTGAAGATAAAGCCGGGGGCATAGCTACGGATGACGTCGATGATATTCTTGTCGGCCGAAATATAGCCGCCCATGACGCCGAACGCTTTGCCCAGCGTCCCTTCGATGATGGTGATGCGATCAGCGGCTTCGTCGCGGTCCGAAATGCCGCCGCCGCGCGGGCCATACATGCCGACGGCATGGACTTCGTCGCAATAGGTCAGCGCATTATATTTTTCGGCCAGATCGCAAATCGCGTGAAGCGGAGCGACGTCGCCGTCCATCGAATAGACGCTTTCAAAAGCGATCAGCTTGGCGACATCGGGATCGTCGGCGGCCAGCATTTCCTCAAGATGTGCGAGGTCATTGTGGCGCCAGATGCGCTTTTCACAACCCGAGTTGCGGATGCCCGCAATCATCGAGGCATGGTTGAGCTCGTCCGAATAAATGATGCAGCCGGGCAGCAATTTGCCGAGCGTACCGAGTGTCGCTTCGTTCGAAATATAGCCCGAGGTAAAGAGCAGCGCGCCCTCTTTGCCGTGGAGGTCGGCCAGTTCTTCCTCAAGCTGGATATGAAAATGGGTGTTGCCGCCAATGTTGCGCGTGCCGCCCGATCCGGCACCGACGCTGTGCAACGCCTCTTCCATCGCCTCGACCACTTTGGGATGCTGGCCCATCGACAGATAATCGTTCGAGCACCAGACGGTAATCGGCTTCGGCCCGTTATGGCCGGCAAAGCAGCGTGCATTGGGGAAAGATCCGCGATTGCGCAATATATCGATGAAGACGCGATAGCGTCCTTCCTCGTGCAAGCGGTCAATCGCTCGGGCGAAAATATCATTATAGTTCACGTTCAGCCCCGCATGGTCGGCGTGCGTCAGCCCTTCCGGCGACGTTCTGGGGCGGCTTTAGCGTTGAAAATGGCTGAAATCCAGTGAGAACGATTCGCAACTTGCCGTCAGATCGTGTCGATGCTGGCAATTCCGAACGGGAGGAGCGCGCTGAGCGGTGGTGGAGCACGGTCTGGGCTGGACGTGAAAACGGCCTGACCTGCGGGTGGAGCAGACGGCCATTGCTGCCCTTCGGTCAGGTGCGCGATGCGGCGGGCGATGCCTTCGGCTCCGTCGATCAGGTGGACTTCAGGGCCGAATTTTGTCTGAAGTTCCGGGAGCAACAGCGGGAAATGGGTGCAGGCGAGGACAACGACGTCGATGGCGTCGCCCTGCGGCTGATTGGTCAGGCCCGCAACGGCATTGGCGATGATGCTGTCATCGACGGGGTCACCGCGCAATTTGGCCTCTGCCGCAGCGACGAGGGCGTTGCTGCCATGCCGGAGGACGATTTTCTCGGTGGCGAAACGCGCACTCAGATCATCGACATAAGGTTGGCGCACCGTCGCTTCGGTGCCGAGCACGCCGATGACGCCGCTGCGGGTGAGCGACGCGGCGGGCTTGATGGCAGGCACGGTACCGACAATCGGCAGGTCGAGCGCGGCGCGGACATGGGTGAGGGCAATTGTCGAGGCGGTGTTGCACGCGATGACGGCAAGGCGCGGCTGAAAACGCTCGACCAATCGACCGAGCAGCGCAGGGACGCGCGCCGCCAGTTCGGCTTCACTTTTTGCGCCATAGGGCAGTCCGGCATAATCGGCGGCATAGATGATCGGGGCATGGGGGAGGAGTGCGCGCGTCGGCCCCAGAACGGTCAGCCCGCCCAACCCGCTGTCAAAAAAGAGCAGCGGCGCGTTCGCGGTATCAGGGGCGTGAGATGGGTCCATATCGGATGAGGCGATAGGCCATTTGGCGACGATGCGGCAAGCGCGGCGTTGACCCTCGGGCGTGATTGGCTTCAAAAGGCAGGTCATGAAGCGGAGTCGGTTCCGCCGCACAAGGGAGTGACGATAATGGGAACCATCGCTTTGATCGTCATGGGCTATTTGCTCGGCTCCATCCCCTTTGGCATAATATTGACGCGATTGTTCGGGGTGGGTGATTTGCGCCAGATCGGGTCGGGCAGCATTGGCGCGACCAATGTGCTGCGCACCGGCCGCAAAGGGTTGGCCGCAGCGACCGTGCTGTTCGATGGGGGCAAGGGGGCTATGGCTGTCTGGCTTGCGTGGACGTTGGCACCGCAGCTTGGTGCGGGTGGTGCGATGGCCGCCGGAGCCGCCGCAATGATTGGTCATTGCTATCCCGTATGGCTGAAATTCCGGGGCGGGAAGGGGGTCGCGACCTTGTTGGGCCTGGTGCTGGCGCTGGCTTGGCCGATTGGCCTGATTTTTGCCATTGTGTGGCTCGGCACTGTGGCCTTGGTCCGGATATCCTCGCTTGGCGGCATGGCGGCGGCGGTGGCGGCACCGATTGCTGCGCTGGCGCTGGGACATACGACTTACGCCTCCGGATTGGCCTTGCTGGCACTGCTCGTCCTGTGGCGGCATCGCGATAATATCATACGTCTGCGTGCGGGCACCGAACCACGAATAGGCGGGAAGAAGGACCGTCTTGCGTGAATTCTGCTGAACGGCTGGCGCGGCTGCGACTGATCCGCACGGCGCATGTTGGCCCCGTAAGCTGGCATCAGCTGATGCAGCGATTTGGTTCGGGCGTGGCGGCGCTCGAGGCACTGCCCGATCTGGTGCTACGCGGCGGCGCGGGCAAGGTTCGCATCGCTCCCGCCGATGTCGCCGAGCGCGAGATGGAGCGCATCGCGGCGCTGGGCGCGCGGCATATATTCAGCGACGAGGAGGCCTATTCGCCGCTGTTACGCGCGGTCGATGGCGCCCCGCCCGTAATCATCGTGCGCGGCGACACCGCGATGCTGCGGCGTCCCTGTGTGGCGATTGTCGGCGCGCGCAACGCCTCTGCGGCGGCGTGTCGCTTTGCGCGCCAGATGGCCGCAGACCTGACGGCGCGCGATGTCACCGTGGTCAGCGGATTGGCGCGCGGGGTCGATACGGCGGCGCATGTCGGCGCGCTGGGCGGGGCGACGGCCGCGGTGATTGCCAGCGGCATTGATATTGCGTTCCCGACCGAAAATGCCGCCTTGCAGGAAAAAATTGCAACGGATCAGTTGCTGATCGCCGAGCAACCACCGGGGACCGAGCCGTTGGCGCGGCATTTTCCATCGCGCAACCGGATTATTGCGGGGCTGACGCAAGGAACGCTGGTGATCGAGGCAGCGCCCAAATCGGGGTCGCTGATCACCGCGCGCCGCGCCGGAGATTTTGGGCGCGAGGTGATGGCGGTGCCGGGATCGCCGCTCGACCCGCGTGCGCAGGGCGCCAACTTGCTGATCCGCGAGGGCGCGACGCTGATCCAGACCGTCGATGATGTGATGGAAGCGGTCGGGCCGATTGATGTGCGGATGCTGCGCGAACCTGTCAGCAGCTATGCGGCCGATCCAGTGGATGGGGCCGATGACGGCGACCGGCGCGCGTTACTGGACCTGCTCGGGCCGACTCCGGTAATTGTCGACGAGCTGGTTCGCCAGTCGGGCTGTACGTCGGCGACAGTTCAGCTGATTCTGCTGGAGCTGGAACTGGCAGGGCGGATTGAGCGCCATGCCGGAGCGAAAGTTTCGCTGGTGTAGTGGGGTGAGAATGCAGTGGACAACGAGCGCCCGCGCCGCATCTTGTCCGCCAATTTTAACGGGCGACAGTTGCTGATAAAAATGCCGCTTGACGGAATTAGGACTATCCCGCCACCCTCGCATGTGTATGTGAGAGCCGGTTTTAGGGAAAATGTGAATGCAATTAGTCATCGTGGAATCGCCTGCAAAGGCGAAGACTATCGAGAAATATCTGGGGCGCGATTTCAAGGTTTTGGCAAGCTATGGCCATGTCCGCGATTTGCCGCCCAAGGATGGGTCGGTCGATCCCGACGACGGCTTTGCCATGCAGTGGCAGACCTATCCCGACAAGACCAAGCGGATGAAGGAAATTTCGGACGCAGCGAAGACAGCCGACCGCCTGATCCTCGCGACTGACCCTGATCGTGAGGGTGAGGCGATCAGTTGGCATGTGCAGGAATTGCTGCGCAGCAAAAAGGCGCTGCCGACCAGTGTTGACCGGGTGACGTTTAACGCGATCACCAAGGATGCGGTGCTGACCGCGATGGCGCATCCGCGTGCGCTCGACGAGGATTTGATCGACGCCTATCGCGCCCGCCGCGCGCTTGACTATCTGGTTGGATTCACGCTGTCTCCTGTGCTTTGGCGCAAATTGCCGGGAGCCAAATCGGCGGGGCGTGTGCAGTCGGTGACGCTGCGCATGATCGTCGAGCGCGAGCGCGAGATCGAGGCTTTTGTTGCGCAACAATATTGGTCGATTACGGGCTTGTTCGAGATGAGCGGGACGCCGTTCAAGGCGCGGTTGGCCCGATGGCGCGGCGACAAGATTGAACGGCTGACGATTACCAACGAGGCAGATGCGCGCGCCGCCGAGGCTGACGTCAAAGCGGGCAACTTTACCGTCGATCTGGTCGAGACCAAACCGCTGACGCGCAACCCTCCGCCGCCCTTTACGACATCGACATTGCAGCAAGAGGCGGCGCGCAAACTCGGTTTTTCGGCCAGCCATACGATGCGTATCGCGCAGGGCCTGTATGAAGATGGCGCGATCACTTATATGCGAACCGATGGGGTTCAGATGGACGGCAGCGCGATCAGCGCGGCGCGTAAAGCGATCGCGAACCGCTATGACGGCGGCTATGTCCCCGACAAGCCGCGCCAATATCAGACCAAGGCCAAAAACGCGCAGGAAGCGCATGAAGCGATCCGGCCGACCGATTTTTCAAAGGACAAGGCAGGCAGCGGCGATCATGCCCGGCTCTATGAGCTTATCTGGAAACGCGCGATGGCGAGCCAGATGGCGTCGGCGCGGCTGGAGCGCACGAGCATCGACCTGACCGACGGCACCGGCAAGACGATGCTGCGCGCCAGCGGACAGGTGGTGAAATTCCCCGGCTTCCTCGCGCTCTATGACGAAGGCCGCGACGAGGCCTCTGATGATGATGATGCACGTTTGCTGCCCGCGATGGCCAAGGGCGATGCGCCTGCCAAGACCGGGATTGAGGTCGAAAGTCACGAGACGCAGCCGCCGCCGCGCTATTCGGAGGCAAGCCTTGTCAAAAAGATGGAGGAGCTGGGGGTCGGACGTCCGTCGACCTATGCGTCGATCCTGCAGGTTCTGAAGGACCGTGCCTATGTGACAGTCGAGAAGAACCGCTTTTCTCCCGAAGAAAGTGGGCGGTTGCTGACCGCTTTCCTCGAACGCTTTTTCACCCGTTATGTGCAATATGATTTCACCGCCGGGCTGGAAGAAGAGCTGGACGATGTGTCGGGCGGGCGCGCGCAATGGCAGGCGGTGCTTGATGCCTTTTGGCGCGATTTCAAGCCGCGCACCAATGAGGTGATGGAGCAAAAGCCGAGTGAGATTACCGCGGTGCTCGACGAGTTTCTGGGCAATTATCTGTTCCCCGACAAAGGCGACGGCAGCGACCCGCGGCTGTGCCCCAATTGCGGCAATGGCAAGCTGGCACTGCGTGGCGGCAAGTTCGGGCCGTTTATCGCGTGCAGCAACTATCCCGACTGCAAATTCACCCGCAAATTCGCGCAGCCCGGCGGCAATGGCGACGCCGACACCGGCCCTGAAGTCATGGGCAAAGACCCTGTGAGCGGCGAAGAGGTCAGCAAGCGCAACGGTCGCTTTGGTCCCTATGTGCAGATGGGCGAGGGCAAGGAAGCGAAACGCTCGTCCATTCCCAAGGACATTGCCGAAGAGGATTTCGACCTCGATTATGCGCTGCGGCTGCTGAGCCTGCCGCGTGAGGTGGGGAACCACCCCGAAAGCGGCAATATGATCGTCGCGGGGCTGGGGCGCTATGGACCCTATCTGCTCCACGATGGCAAATATGCCAAGCTGACCGGCACCGCCGAGATTTTCGACATCGGCATGAATGCCGCGGTGGTGCGGATTGCCGAAGCGGCAGCCAACGGCGGACGCGGCGCGCGCGCCAAGGCCGAACCGCTCAAAACCTTTGGCGTTCACCCGACCAGCGGTGGCGAGATGAAGCTGATGGCGGGGCGTTATGGCCCCTATGTCACCGACGGCACCACCAACGCGACGCTGCCCAAAACGGTCGAGCAAGAGGCGCTGACCGAAGAACAGGCCATCGAACTGATCGACGCCCGCGCGGCCAAGGGGCCGGCGAAGGGCAAGAAGAAAGCGGCGCCAAAAAAGAAGGCACCCGCGAAGAAGAAGGCTCCGGCCAAGAAGGCTGCTGACTGACGCGGAGAGTGAACGCCATATTCGTTGCGGAAAGAGTATGTTAGGGTGTCGCACAGGAGGTAGATGATGCGCACCTTTATTACAGCTTTGCTTTTCGTGATTTCGGCTGTTGCGGTTCCGGTCGCAGCACAGCAACCGGGCGAGCTTGTTTCGGCCGATCCTGTTGTCGATACGCCGCCAGGGATGCAGGCGTGGAAGGTCCGGTACTGGACCACAACAGAAGATGGGCTTTCACAAGACGTCACGGGCATGGTCGTCGCCCCGCGAGAGGCGATGCCTCCAAAACCGCGCCGCGTCATCGCCTGGGCGCATGGGACATCGGGCGTCGTTGAAAAATGCGCGCTGTCGACCAACCCGCTGTTTTTTGATGAAACACCGGGGCTCGCACAGGCGATCCGCGAGGGTTATGTCGTTGTCGCGCCAGATTATCCCGGGCTGGGTTCGTCAGTGCCGCACCCCTATTTGGTGGGTCAGGACACAGCGCATTCGGTGCTCGATGCGGTGCGCGCAGCGCGCGGAATTACGGGCGCTGCAGCGGGCAACCGATTTGCCGTGTGGGGCGAATCGCAGGGGGGGCATGCCGCGTTGTGGACGGCCATTGCCGCACGATCCTATGCTCCCGATCTGACGCTTGTCGGAACCGCAGCGGCCGCGCCGCCGACCGACCTTGCCGCCAATATGAACAAGGCGAGCGATCCCAACGTTCGTGCGATGATGATGGCGTTCACCCTCTATAGCTGGTCCCAGCGTTTCGGCTTTTCGCTCGACGGTGTGATCAACCGCATCAATCAAGGCGTTGTGCGTCGGCTGGCGCAGAATAATTGCATCGAAATCGGCAAGACACCGAAGCTCGGGACAATATTGGGTATCGTGTCGGTGCGTAACGCATTGAAGGGCAAGGATCTGGGACGGATCGCGCCTTGGGCGGCGACAATGCGCGCGAATAGCGTCAATCCGGCGCGCGTTCCGGGTCCCTTGTTAATCGCGCAGGCGGGCGAGGACCCGCTTGTCGCACCGGCGGTAACCAGAAACTTTGCCAAGGCGGTGTGCCGCCGCCACACGCCGCTGCGCTGGATTGACTTGCCGGGCGGCGATCATGCCCATACGGCGCGTGATAGCGCGGTAGAGACGCTGGCGTGGATCGGCGCGCGCTTCGATGGAGCGGCGCCGCCGAATGATTGTCGGCGGCTTTAGGGTTCAGGACTGACGCGCGTCTTCACTCCACCCAGTCGAGCCCCATGTCGCGATAGACGCTGCGGTCTTCGTCCCAGTTCGCTTTCACTTTGACGTGTAGGAACAAATGGACCTTTCGCCCTAGTAATTCGGCGAGTTCGGCGCGGGATTTGCTGCCGATTTCCTTGATGCGCCCGCCCTTGTGACCAAGGATGATCGCGCGCTGATTGTCGCGGGCGACGAGGATTTGCTGGTGAATTTCGGCGCTGCCATCCTTGCGGGTGGTGAATTTCTCCGTCTCGACCGTCGATTGATAGGGCAGCTCTTCATTGAGTTGGCGATAGAGTTGTTCGCGCGTAATTTCGGCGGCGAGGATGCGTTCGGGGGCGTTGCTGACTTCATCTTCGGGGAAGTGCCAGTTCCCTTCCGGCATCAGCGCCGACAAGCTTGTTTTAAGTTCGGCGACGCCATCGCCGCTGCTGGCCGAGATAAAGAAGGTTTCGGCAAAATCACCGCGCGCGTTGAGTTCGGTGGCGATGGTGAGCAGCTTGTCCTTCTTGGTCAGGTCGACCTTGTTGAGAATGAGAAATTTCTTCTCGGGTCGTCCGGCAATGCCCGACAGCACCCGCTCGACACGCTCACCGACTTTGGCGGCGGCATCGATCATGACCAAAATGGCTTCGGCCTCGTCAAGGCTGTTCCACGCCGTCGCCACCATCGCGCGGTCAAGGCGGCGGGTGGGGGCGAAGATGCCGGGGGTGTCGATCAGGATGATCTGCGTCTCGCCGTCCATCGCAACCCCCATCAACCGCGTGCGCGTGGTTTGTGCCTTGGGGCTGACGATCGCTACCTTTTGGCCGACCAGTGCATTGACGAGGGTCGACTTGCCCGCATTGGGCGCGCCGACAACGGCGACAAAGCCGCAACGATGGGTCATGGGTTTTCCTTGGCTAGCTGCGCTAGAAGCGCAGTGGCAGCGGCCTTTTCAGCGGCCTGTTTGGAGGAGCCTTCGCCGCTGGCTTCGGCAAGCGTGCCGATGCTGACGGTGATGCGGAAATGGGGGGCGTGGTCGGGGCCTTCGCGTGCGGCGATGCGATATTCGGGCGGACGGCGTTTGCGCGCCAACGCCCATTCCTGAAGCGCCGCCTTGGGGTGTTTTGGGGCTTCGACCTGTCCCTCGATCATAGCGCCCCAATGTTGAAGGATGAAGGCGCGGGCGGCAGCTTCGCCCTGATCGAGATAGAGCGCGCCAATCAGCGCCTCGATCACATCGGCGGCAATATTGTCGCTATAGCGCCCGCCGTCATTGCGCGCCTGACTGCCGAAGGTGACATAGGCGGTGAGGTCGAGATCCTGCGCGATCCGGGCGCAGGTTTCACCCGATGCGAGGGCGTGAAGGCGCGAGGACATGTCCCCCTCTGTCGCTTCGGGAAAACGCGCGAATAATTCCGACGCGATGACCAGCCCCAGAATGCGGTCACCCAGAAACTCCAGCCGTTGATAGTCGGTCCGCCCGCTGCTGCCGTGGGTCAGCGCCTCGTGGTAAAGTGCCAGATTGCTGGCCGGAGCGCCGGTGATGGCTTTTATGGTGTCGGCAGAGGGCCGGTCGGTCAAAAACCTTCCCCGATGCGGCTCCACCGGGCGGCGGTGAACCAACTGATGGGGTTGAGCCAGCTGGCCGATCCATCAGTGGAGAACATGCCGACGAGAGCATGGCCGACCAGATTCTTTTCGGGCACCAGTCCGATGCCCTCGTTCTCGACGGCGGGAAAGCGGCTGTCGGCGCTGCGGTCGCGATTATCACCCATCAGGAACAAATGCCCGTCGGGCACAACCACCAGCGGCGTATTGTCTTTTTCCTGTTGGATGATGTCGAGCACCGCATAGGATTTCCCGTTGGGCAGCGTTTCCCTGAACTGCTTATAGCGGCACTGGCGCTGACCATTGGGCGCGATCTCTTCAAACCGCATGGCATAGCAAGGCAGTGTTCCCTCTGTGCGGGCGGTGTCGATCATGTTTTGCGTCACCGGAATGACAAAATCGGCCATGGGAACGCGCTTGACCGCTTTGCCATTCAACCAGACGACGCCGTCGCGCACTTGCACGCTGTCGCCGGGAAGGCCGATGACGCGCTTGATATAATCATTGTCGTTGACCGGCGGCGCCTTGAACACCACGACATCGCCGCGTTCGGGCGTGCGGGCGAAAATGCGACCGGGGATCAGCGGCACGCTGAACGGAAGGCTGAATTTCGAATAGCCATAGGCCATTTTGTTGACGAGCAGATAGTCGCCGATCAGCAGGCGCGGTTGCATCGATTCCGATGGAATGTTGAACGGCGATAAAAAGAAGCTGCGAAAGATGAATACGCCAATGGCCAGCAACACGAGGAAGCGGGCTGTGTCGACGGCTTCTTCGCGGGCAGAGAGGGGGGCAGGGGCGGGCGAAGGCGCCGGCGGCGTGCTCTGTGCGTCGGGTGCGGACGCATCGCTGGGGAGGGTGGCATCGGTCATGGCGCGGCATTGGCGACGAATTGGTCTATACGTCAAGAGAATATCGGCGAATGCGGCTGGTGCGGCGACGGCCCATCGCCTAAACCGCCATCGATTTTTGCAATTTTGAGGATGGCGTGAATGACAGGTGCAGCGACGGCGTGGCAGGCTTTGGCCGATTGGCAGCCGCAAGAGCTTTCGGCGCTGGTAGCGACGACGCCCGAGGCGCGTTTGCAACAGCTTGTCCGCACTGTTGCCGATCTGCGGTTCGATTTTGCCAAGACCCATCTGGACAATGCGGCGCTGGCGACGCTGAACGATCTGGCGGTGGCGCAGGATTTCGCAGGTCGCCGCAAGGTTTTGTTTTCGGGCGGCATTGCCAACCCGACCGAAGACCGCGCCGCGGAGCATAGTGCCGAACGCGGTGATGGCGCGCCCGAATCGGTGCATCTTGCCCAGGCGCTGCACCAACGGATGCGGATGATGGTCGATGCCATAGAGGCCGGGGCATTTGGCGAAATCCGCCACCTGCTGCATATCGGCATTGGCGGGTCTGCGCTCGGCCCCGATTTGCTGATCGACGCGCTGGGAAGGCATGGCTCGCGCTATGATGTCGCGGTCGTGTCAAACGTCGATGGCGCGGCGCTAAGCGAAGTGTACGCGAAATTTGATCCGGCCTATACGTTGGTCGCGGTCGCCTCCAAAACCTTCACCACCACCGAAACGCTGCTCAACGCCGAATCTGCGGTCCAATGGCTGGACGAGGCGGGGGTGGACGACCCCTATGGCCGCGTCATTGCGCTGACCGCCAACCCTGACCGCGCGATGGAATGGGGGGTCGACGAGACCCGCATCCTGCCGTTCAACGAGACGGTTGGCGGGCGATATTCGCTTTGGTCGTCAATCGGCTTTCCCGCCGCCTTGGCGCTCGGCTGGGACGCCTTTGCCGAAATGTTGGAAGGCGCAGGAGAGATGGACCGGCATTTCCGCCTGTCCAACGGCACAGACAATGTCTGTTTGCTTGCCGCCTATGTCGACCAGATTTACGCCAACCGTCTGGGGTGCCAGACACGGGCGGTTTTTGCCTATGACGAGCGGCTGCGGCTGTTGCCTTCCTATTTGCAGCAGTTGGAAATGGAATCGAACGGCAAGGCTGTGACTTTGACAGGCGACGCGGTGGGACGGGCGACGGCACCGGTCACATGGGGCGGGGTCGGGACCGATGCCCAACATGCGGTGTTCCAACTTCTCCATCAGGGGACGCATCTGATTCCGGTCGAATTTGTCGTGGCGCGCGAGCCCGACCATTTGCTCGACGAGGCGCATCACGAAACGCTCGTCGCCAATTGTATTGCGCAAGGCGCGGCGCTGATGACTGGACGCGCGAGCAAAGATGGCGCGCGCAATTATCCCGGCAACCGGCCTTCGACGACGATATTGCTCGATCAGGTGTCGCCACGCAGCCTGGGCGCGCTGATCGCCTTTTACGAACACCGCGTTTTTGCCAATGCAGTGTTGCTGGGGATTAACCCGTTCGACCAGTTCGGCGTCGAGCTGGGCAAGGAAATGGCCAAGGCTCTGGGTGAAGGGTCGATGGAATTTGACCCGGCTACCAAGGCATTGATGGACGCTGCGTTCGACGCTTAGGCATGCCGCCGATAAGACTGATGCAGATTTCCGATTGGAAATGAGCAGCGGAGTAACCAATTAGGGTTTCTGACCGAAATGCAGCCAATGGCCAAGAACAGGAACCCATTCATGAGTAAATTTGATTTTGATCTGTTTGTCATCGGCGCAGGGTCGGGCGGCGTGCGCGCGGCGCGTGTCGCCTCTTCGCACGGAGCGAAGGTCGCGATTGCCGAGGAGCATCGGGTCGGTGGCACCTGCGTCATTCGGGGCTGTGTGCCCAAAAAGCTGCTCGTCTATGGCGCGCATTTTGCCGAGGATCTGAAAGATGCCCGCAATTTTGGCTGGGACGTTCCCGACTGCAAATTTGACTGGAACCGGCTGCGCGACAATGTGCTGGACGAGGTTGCGCGGCTTGAGGGCATTTATGGCGAAACGCTGAAGAACCATGATGTCACGCTGTACAAGAACCGCGCGACATTGGTTGGTCCGCAAAAGATCAAGCTTGATGACGGCAAGGAAATCACCGCCGAACGGATTTTGATTGCGACCGGCGGCTGGCCCTTCATGCCCGATTTTCCGGGCAGCGAACATGCGATCACTTCGAACGAGGTCTTCCATCTCGACACCATGCCGAAACGCGTCGTGATTGCGGGCGGCGGCTATATCGCCAATGAGTTCGCCGGGATTTTCAATGAGTTTGGCGCCAAGGTCACCATCGTCAACCGCAGCGACACGATTTTGCGCGGCTATGACGAGCAAATCCGCGACCGTTTGCTCCAGCTGTCGATGGCCAAAGGTATCGAGTTCAAATTCAACGCACCATTTGAAAAAATCGTCAAGGGCAAGGATGGCGGGCTGATCGTTCATCTGGGCGGATGCGATCCGATCGAGGCCGATATTGTGCTGGTCGCGACGGGCCGCGTTCCCAACGTCAAGGGACTGGGTCTCGAAGACGTCGGGGTCGATCAAGCCAAAGGCGGCGCGGTCAAGGTCGACGCGCAGAACCAGTCATCGGTGCCGAGCATCTTTGCTGTCGGTGATGTGACCGACCGTGTCCAGCTGACCCCCGTTGCGATCCTCGAAGGACAGGCTTTTGCCGACACTTACTATGGCGAAAAGCCGACGACGGTCGATTATGAGAATATCCCGAGTGCAGTGTTCAGCCATCCGCCGATAGGCGCGGTCGGGATGACCGAGGCGCAGGCACGCAACAAGCTTGGCACCATCCGCACCTACACCAGCGATTTTCGTGCCATGAAGAATGTGCTCGCCGGTCGCAATGAGCGGGCTCTGTATAAAATGATCGTCGATGCCTCGACCGACAAGGTTGTCGGGCTGCACATGATCGGGCCGGATTCGCCCGAAATCCTGCAGGCGGCGGCTATTGCGGTGAAGGCCGGACTGACCAAGGCGCAGTTCGACGAGACCGTCGCTTTGCACCCGAGCATGGCCGAGGAATTGGTGCTGTTCAAATAAAGGTTTTCGCCTGCAACCTATCCTTGTGTTTTGGCCCGTAAAGCGTAGACTGCGGGCCATAACATCAATGGAGGGAAGCGATGTCGGGAACTGCCTTTGTGTCGGGAGGGTCGGGCTATATTGCCGGTTTCCTGATCCGCCAGCTAATCGAAAATGGTTGGACGGTTCACACCAGCGTCCGCAGCCTGAGCCGTGAGGCCGAGGTGCGCGGGTGGCTGGGCGTTGATGACAGCAAGCTGAGATTCTTTGCCGCTGACCTGAACGATGATGCCGGCTGGACAGAGGCGATGGCGGGGTGCAGCCATGTCGCGCACGTCGCTTCGCCCTTTCCGTTGCAAGTCCCCAAAGACCCCGATGATCTGATTATACCCGCGCGCGATGGTGCCCTGCGCGCCTTGCATGCGGCGAAAGCGGCGGGGGTCAAACGCTTTGTCCTGACGTCGTCGATGGCGGCGATTGCCTATGGTCATGGCAAAGGCGACCGCATGTATAGCGAGGCCGACTGGACCCAGCTCGATGCCCCCGGCGTAATGCCCTATATGCAATCAAAGACGGTGGCCGAGCGCGCAGCGCGTGATTGGGTCGCGGCCGATGGCGGCGATATGGAATTTGCGTCGGTGAATCCGGCGGCGGTGTTCGGCCCGTTGATCAGCGACGATTTGTCGACCTCTATCGAACTGGTCAAACAATTGCTGGAAGGCAGCGTGCCCATGTGCCCCGACATTGGTTTCGGAATCATCGATGTGCGCGACGTTGCCGACCTTCATTATCGCGCGATGACCACGGCGGGGGTCAAGGACGAGCGTTATGTTTGCTCGGGACCGTTTCTGAAGATGATCGACGTCGCGAAAATCCTGCGCGACAATTTGGGAGAGAGCGCGCGCAAGGTTCCATCGCGCCGGATGCCCGACTGGGCGCTGCGGCTGTTCGCGCTGGTGCGGCCCGAACTCAAGCAGTTGGTCAATGAATTGGGCAATGTGCGGGGCGGCGATTCAAGCCATGCCGAAAAGACTCTCGGCTGGACTATCCGCCTACCCGAAGAGGCCATTTTGGCGACCGCGAACAGTTTGTTCGAGCGCGGAATTGTCAAGGTTTAGGCCGTCCCCCTCCCGCAAGCGGCAGGGGAGATTTACCCTATCCGATAGGGCACGACGTCGCGGCGGTCGGGATCGACAAGGATCGGGCGATCGCTGGGCGGGAAGGCGCGTTGGTCGCAATCGTCGCGCGGACAGATGCGGCATGAAACGCCGATGCGGGTTGCGGCATGTTCGGCGATCAGGTCGACACCATCGGCATAGACAAATTCGCCAGCATATTGCGCCTCACACCCCAGCGCGACAGCATAGCGGCGCGGACTGCGGGCATAGCTGCCCGATGGTTTGACCAGCCCCTTGGCCATTGAAACATAGCGCAGGCCATCGGGGGTTTCGGCAAGCTGGAACAGGATGCGATCGGGAATGGCGACGGCTTCGTGGACAATCCACAACGGACAGGCGCCGCCGAAACGGGCGAATTGCAGCCGCGTGGCGCTGTGGCGTTTGGTAATGTTTCCCGCCATATCGACGCGGCAGAAAAACATCGGAATCCCGCGCGCGCCGGGGCGTTGCAGCGTCGAGAGGCGGTGGCAGGCCTGTTCAAAACTGACTCCATATTCCGCTCGCAGCCGGTCGATGTCGTGCCGTGACGAGCGCGCGCTGGCGCGAAAGGGCGCATAGGGCATGAGCACCGCGCCTGCGGCATAGTTGGCGAGGCCGACGTGGAGCAATTGGCGCGCCGCCGCTGTGCGCAGCGGGCTGGCCTCTACCACCTCAGCAATTTCGTCGACGAGCGCGAGTGCGGCCAGTTGATGTGCAAGCTGGAACCGGCGGCTTTCGGCGGGCTGTGACGGGTCGACCACCAGATGGCGCATTGTCGCGTCATAGTCGCGCAGCGCAGGGGTTTGCCGATAGACGATGGAAATACCCAGCGCATCGCGCAGGCGGCGGTCAATGTCGTCGATGGTGGGCGAGGCGACGCCGCGCCGCAGTTCGTTGGCGAGCGTTTCGGCTGCGCGGTCCAGCCGGTCGACATAATTGCCCGCATCGTGGAACCAGTCGCGCACTTCCTCCCACGGCAGACGGCTGCCCTCTGCTCCTCCGCCAGTCAGCGCCTCGTCGATGATTTGTAGTCGCTGTCCGGCGCGGCGATAGGCGGCGTGGAGCGTGACGAACTGGTCGGCAAGCTGCGGCTGTTGCAAGGCGGCGCGCTCGATCTGGTCGGGTGGCATCGGATGCGCGACGAACATAGGATCGGAAGCGGCTTCGCGCAGCGCGGCCTGACGACGATCACCGACGTCGGCGGCGACATCTTCCCATTCGAGCGGAAAATAGCGTTGTAGCCGTTCGAGGAGGGCAGGGGTCAGCGGGCGATCGTCATGTTCGATCTGGCTGAGATAGGAGGCGGAAATGCCAAGCTGTTCGGCGAAGTCAGTCTGTTTGAGGGCACGGTCCTGCCGAAGTTGGCGAAGCTGTTGCCCGGCATAGAGTCGCGTTTGGGCCATGCACGCCATCCTAGTTTGCAAATATAAACTTTGCAACTTTGCAATTTCACATTTGCATGGATCAGGCAGAGCGGGCAGGAGAAGGTGTTGAATGATAATCGAAAGAGGTTGCCTGTGTCCGCCAATATCGTTGAAATGGAAAACCGCCGCGCCGCCGCTGCTTTGGGAGGCGGGCAAAAGCGCATCGATGCACAGCATAGCAAGGGTAAGCTGACCGCAAGAGAGCGGTTGCTGGTGCTGCTCGACGAGGGATCGTTCGAGGAAATGGACACCTATGTCGAGCATAATTGCACCGATTTCGGCATGGAAAAACAGGTCATTCCGGGGGACGGCGTGGTCACGGGATCGGGAACGATCAACGGGCGTCTGGTCTTCGTATTCAGTCAGGATTTCACCGTGTTCGGCGGGTCGTTGTCCGAACGTCATGCCGAAAAAATTTGCAAGGTGATGGACAATGCGATGAAGGTCGGCGCGCCGGTCATCGGCCTGAACGACAGTGGCGGCGCACGAATTCAAGAGGGTGTGGCATCGCTGGGCGGCTATGCCGAGGTGTTCCAGCGCAATGTGCTGGCGTCGGGCGTGGTGCCGCAAATCAGCCTGATCATGGGGCCATGCGCGGGCGGCGCGGTGTACAGCCCCGCGATGACCGACTTCATCTTCATGGTGAAGGATTCGAGCTATATGTTCGTCACCGGCCCCGATGTGGTCAAAACCGTGACCAACGAGGTGGTCACGCAGGAAGAGCTGGGCGGCGCGATCACCCACACGACCAAAAGCTCGGTCGCCGATGTGGCGTTTGAAAATGACATCGAGGCGCTGCTCGCCGCGCGCGATTTCTTTGATTATCTGCCCGAGAATAATCAGGCCGGGGTTCCCGAACGCCCGACGAATGACCCGTGGGACCGCACCGAGCCCAGCCTCGACACACTGATCCCGCCGAGCGCCAACCAGCCCTATGACATGCACGAACTGATCCGCAAAACGGTGGACGAAGGCGACTTTTTTGAAATCCAGCCCGCCCATGCGGCGAATATTATCTGTGGCTTTGGCCGTATCGAAGGGCGCACGATCGGGATTGTTGCGAACCAGCCGCTGGTGCTCGCGGGGGTGCTCGACATCAACTCGTCGAAAAAGGCGGCGCGCTTTGTGCGTTTTTGCGATGCGTTCGAGATTCCGATTGTCACCTTTGTCGACGTCCCCGGCTTTTTGCCCGGCACGAGCCAGGAATATGGCGGCATCATCAAACATGGCGCAAAATTGCTGTTCGCCTATGCCGAGGCGACGGTGCCCAAAATCACCGTCATCACGCGCAAAGCCTATGGCGGCGCTTATGACGTGATGGCGTCAAAGCATCTGCGCGGCGACCTGAACTATGCGTGGCCGACCGCCGAAATCGCGGTGATGGGTGCGAAGGGCGCAGTCGAAATCATCTTTCGCAGCGACATCGGCGATCCGGAGAAAATCGCCGAACGCACCAAGGAATATGAAGACCGCTTTGCCAACCCGTTTGTCGCGGCGAGCAAGGGGTTCATCGACGAGGTGATTTACCCGCATTCGACACGGCGACGGATTGCGTTGGGGCTGCGGAAATTGCGGAACAAGCAGTTGGAAAATCCGTGGAAGAAGCATGACAATATTCCACTCTAGGAATTTGATTTCATGAAAAATGCTTTGATCGTCATTCTGCTCGGTATCGTAGTTTGGTTTGGTGCTTCAATTGTGAGGCTCGAGAATGAACGTTACGCGCTGGAAAGCGAAGTTTGTGGGCATTTTGATCCAGGCAAGCCATCCACGCTCATTGCGCGGGACGAGTGCTTAAAACGAGTCCAGACACGGACCAACGCAGTATATAACCTTTTGTATGGACTGAGAATAATATGAAACTAGGCCGCCTCAACCACATCGGCGTTGCGACGCAGTCGATCGCCGACAACGCCGTCATTGCGAGCGCAGCGAAGCAATCTCCAGCTATCGACCTTGCACTATGTTGCGAGCTGGAGATTGCCGCGTCGCCTTCGGCTCCTCGCAATGACGGGGGTTGGTGAGATGAAACTAGGCCGCCTCAACCATATCGGCGTCGCAACGCCGTCGATCGCCGACAGCATCATCTTTTACCGCGACGTGATGGGCGCGACGCAGATCCATGAACCGTTCGACCTGCCCGATCAGGGGGTGAAAGTGTGCTTTGTCGATACGCCGACCGATACGGGCTTGAACGGGACGCAGATCGAGCTGGTCGAGCCGTTGCCCGGTAACACCTCCATTCAGGGCTTCCTCGACAAGAATCCGGCGGGGGGGCAGCATCATATGTGTTATGAAGTGCCCGAAATTCACGCCGCCAAGGCCGAGTTTGAGGCAATGGGAAAGCGCGTGCTGGGCGAACCGCGGATCGGGGCGCATGGGACGCTGATCTTCTTTGTCCACCCGCGCGACATGGGCGGTATTTTGACCGAGATTATGGAGACGCCAAAGGGCGCGCACTGACCGTTGTTTTCTTCGTTATGCTGAACTTGTTTCAGCATCCATGGCCTGACGACGCATCCTTAGGCCATGGACCTTGAACCAAGTTTGGGGTGACGGACTTTGAAAGGAATTTAATGACCTACGAAACCATCAAGCTCGCCATTGCGGACGATGTTGCGACGATCACGCTGAACCGGCCCGATCGGCTGAATGCGATGCCTCCGTCGATGGCGGACGAGATTTCGGATGCGCTCGACAATTTGGGCGGTGCGCGGGCTTTGCTGATAACCGGCGAGGGGCGGGCCTTTTGTTCGGGGGCCGATTTGCAGGCGCGCGGGACCGCGTCGGTGACGGGCAGCGGCGGCAGCTATGGCGCGCTGACCCGGCATTATAATCCGACGATGATGAAGCTTTCCAAGCTCGACATTCCGTTCATCACCGCGGTCAATGGCCCGGCGGCGGGCGTCGGGTGCAGCCTGGCGCTGTCGAGCGATTTCGCGATTGCGGGCAAGTCGGCCTATTTCCTGCAGGCTTTTGTCAATATCGGGCTGGTCCCCGATGGCGGCGCCAGCTGGATGCTTGCGCGACTGGTCGGCAAGGCACGCGCGACCGAAATGATGTTGCTGGGTGAGAAGATTGGTGCTGAGAAGGCTGCCGATTGGGGGCTGATTTACAAATGCGTTGAGGATGCCGAACTGTTGATCGAGGCCAAAGCCCTTGCGGCACGGCTGGCCAATGGACCGACGCTCGCGTTGGGTATCATGCGCCGCAACCTCGCTGCTGCGCTCGATGGTGATTATGCCAGCGCGCTGGTCCGCGAGGCCGAGGGGCAGCGGATTGCGGGCAGCAGCGCCGATGCGATGGAAGGCGGCATGTCTTTCCTCGAAAAGCGCAAACCGGTGTTCAAAGGACAATAGGCATGACGACCCGCGAAGACTGGAAAGCCGCCGCCGATAAAGAGGTGAGGGGCCGGGACCTTGATTGGGAAACGCCCGAAGGCATCACCGTCAAGCCGCTCTATACTGCGGAGGATGCAGGGGACCCCGGCTTGCCCGGATTTGGGCCTTTCACACGCGGGGTGCGGGCGTCGATGTATGCGGGTCGGCCGTGGACGATCCGGCAATATGCGGGCTTTTCAACAGCGGAGGAATCGAACGCTTTCTATCGTCGCAATCTGGCGGCGGGGCAGAAGGGGCTGTCGGTCGCTTTCGATCTGGCCACACACCGCGGCTATGACAGCGACCATCCCCGCGTCACCGGCGATGTCGGCAAGGCTGGGGTCGCGATTGACAGCGTCGAGGATATGAAAATCCTGTTCGACGGCATCCCGCTCGACAAAATGTCGGTGTCGATGACGATGAACGGTGCGGTCATCCCGATCTTGGCGTTCTTCATCGTTGCGGGAGAGGAGCAGGGGGTGGCGACCGCCGATCTGGACGGAACGATTCAGAATGACATTCTGAAAGAGTTCATGGTCCGCAACACCTATATCTATCCACCCGAACCAAGCATGAGGATTGTCAGCGATATCATCGCTTTCACCAGCGCGAACATGCCGAAGTTCAACAGCATCTCCATTTCGGGCTATCATATGCACGAAGCGGGCGCGACGGCGGTGCAAGAGCTGGCGTTCACCATCGCCGACGGCAAGGAATATGTGCAAAAGGCCATGGAAACCGGCCTCGACATCGACAAATTTGCTGGTCGCCTGTCCTTCTTTTTCGGCATCGGCATGAATTTTTTCATGGAAGTGGCCAAGCTGCGCGCGGCGCGGACCTTGTGGCATCGCGTGATGGACGGGCTGGGCGCGCAGTCCGAACGGTCCAAGATGCTGCGGACGCATTGCCAGACCTCGGGCGTCTCGCTGCAAGAGCAAGACCCGTACAACAATGTCATCCGCACCACGATCGAGGCGATGGCGGCGACGCTGGGCGGAACACAAAGTTTGCACACCAACGCGCTCGACGAAGCCATTGCGCTGCCGACCGATTTTTCCGCCCGCATCGCGCGCAACACACAGATCGTGCTGGCCGAAGAAAGCGGGATCACCAAGGTCGTCGATCCGCTGGGTGGCAGCTATTATGTCGAGGCACTGACGCAGGAGCTGGTCGATCAGGCGTGGGCGATCATGGGCGAGGTCGACGCGATGGGCGGTATGACCAAGGCGGTCGCGTCGGGGATGCCCAAGCGCGTGATTGAGGAAGCCGCCGCCGCGCGTCAGGCGCGAGTCGACAAGGGCGAGGATGTCATCGTCGGGGTGAATAAATATCGGCTCGCGGGCGAGGATTATCTCGACACGCTGGAGGTCGATAATGCCAAGGTCCGCGACGGCCAGATTGCGCGCATCAAGGCGATGAAGGACAGCCGCGACGAGGCGGTCTGTCAGGCGGCGTTGATCGCGCTGGCCGAGGGCGCCAGGGATAAGGGCAATCTGCTCGCGCTTGCGGTCGATGCCGCGCGTGAGCGCGCGACGCTCGGCGAGATTTCGGACGCAATGGAAAGCGCCTTTGGCCGCTATGCCACCCAACCGGTTCCGGTGAAAGGCATTTACGGCACAGCCTATGGCGATGATGACCGCTATGCACAGGTCCGCGATGGCGTAGCGGCGGTCGAACGGCGACTGGGACGCGCGCCCAAGCTGCTGATCGCCAAAATGGGGCAGGACGGACACGACCGCGGTGCCAACATCATCGCCAGTGCGTTCAGTGATATGGGATTTGATGTGGTTAGCGGGCCGCTGTTCCAGACGCCGGAAGAGACCGTGGTTCTGGCGCTGGAAAGTCAGGTTGATGCGGTCGGCGCGTCGAGTCTGGCGGCGGGGCACAAGACACTTATCCCCGACCTTATCCACAGGCTGAAAGAAGCGGGACGCAGCGATATCAAGGTGATTGCCGGCGGTGTTATTCCGCCGCAGGATTATGATTATCTGCGCGATGCGGGCGTGCAGGGGATTTACGGGCCGGGAAGCAATGTCGTCGAATGCGCCGCCGATGTGCTGCGTTTGCTGGGGCATAATATGCCGCCGCGCGACGCCGATACCGCCGCGTGAGATGTTTGAGATGAGAAGGATGATGACGACGTGATACAGAAACTGGATACCATGGCGGTCCACGCCGGAACCGCTCCTGACCCGACGACCAAGGCGCGGATCACCCCCATTTACCAGACCGCATCCTATGTGTTTGACGATGTCGATCATGCCGCCGGTCTGTTCAACCTCGACATAGCAGGGAATATCTACACGCGGTTGATGAACCCGACCAATGGCGCGTTTGAAGCCAAGGTTGCGGCGATGGAAGGCGGGGCGGCGGGCCTTGCCACCGCGTCGGGACATGCCGCACAGTTTCTGGCGTTTCATACATTGATGGAACCGGGGTGCGAAATTGTTGCCGCGAACAAGCTTTATGGCGGATCGCTCAACCAACTCGGCCACAGCTTTCCCAAAATGGGGTGGAAGACGCATTTTGTCGACGCCTATGACCCCGCCAATGTCGCCGCCGCGATCAATGACAAAACGCGCGCGGTGTTCATCGAAAGCCTGACCAATCCGGGCGGCGTGATCCAGGACATTGCGGGCATTGCCGATGTCGCGCATCAGGCCGGTGTGCCGCTGATCGTCGATAATACCATGGCGACGCCGATGCTGTGCCGTCCGATCGAGCATGGCGCGGACATTGTGGTCCATTCGGCGACGAAGTTCCTGAATGGACATGGCAACAGCATCGCGGGGGTTATCGTCGATAGCGGCCGCTTTGACTGGGCCAAATCGGGTAACTACCCCTATCTCAGTCAGCCCAACCCTTCCTATCATGGCAAGGTGTTTACCGACGCTTTTGGCGAGGTGGCCTTTATCCTGGCGTGTCGGGCGCTGGGGCTGCGCGATTTGGGACCGGCGCTCGCCCCGATGAACGGATTTCTGGCCCTGACGGGGATGGAAACGCTTCACCTGCGGATGGAGCGGCATTGTTCCAACGCTCAGTCGCTGGCCGAGTGGCTGCAGAAGCATCCGAAAATTAGCTGGGTGTCCTATGCTGGTCTTCCCGATGATCCCTATCATGATCGCGCCAAACGCTATCTGGGAGGCAAGGGCGGGGCGGTTTTCACCTTTGGTTTGAAGGGCGGCTATGATGCGGGTGTCGCGCTGGTCTCGGCGGTCGAGATGTTCAGCCACCTGGCCAATCTGGGCGATACACGCTCGCTAATTATCCATCCCGCATCAACCACTCACCGCCAGTTGAGCGAGAGCGAATTGCTGGAGGCGGGCGCCGGTCCCGACGTCGTGCGGGTGTCGGTAGGGGTTGAACATATTGACGATATCATTGCCGACTTGGCGCAAGCGCTGGAGAAAATTGCATGACCGAGACGCGTACGGACTGGACCCGCGAGGAAATTGCGGAGCTGTTCGACCTGCCGTTCGATGATTTGATGTGGGAGGCGCAGGGCGTTCATCGGCGTCATCATGCGGCGGGTGAGGTGCAGCTTTGCACATTGCTGAGCATCAAGACGGGCGGTTGTGCCGAAGATTGCGGTTATTGCAGCCAGTCGGTCCATGCCGACAGCGGACTTAAAGCCACCAAGCTGATGGACGTTCGCGCGGTGCTGCAGGCGGCGGCGCAGGCCAAGGATTCAGGGTCGCAGCGTTTCTGTATGGGGGCCGCGTGGCGCAACCCCAAGGACCGCGACTTGCCCGCGATTGTCGAGATGATCGAGGGCGTGCGGCAGATGGGGATGGAAACCTGCATGACGCTGGGGATGCTCAGCAAGGAGCAGGCGCAGATATTGGGTGCCGCGGGGCTCGACTATTACAACCATAATATCGACACATCGCCGGAGAATTACGGCAATGTCATCACGACACGGACCTTCGAGGAGCGGCTCGATACGTTGGAGGAAGTGCGACAGGCGGGCATCAATGTCTGTTCGGGCGGCATTATCGGCATGGGCGAGACGCGCAGTGATCGCGTCGGATTTGTCCACGCGCTGGCGACGTTGCCCGAACATCCGGGCAGCGTGCCGATCAACGCGCTGGTGCCGGTGAAGGGCACCGTGCTCGGCGATATGCTCGCTGACACGCCACTCGCCAAGATCGACGACATCGAATTCGTCCGCACCGTCGCGGTGGCGCGCATCACGATGCCGATGAGCATGGTGCGGCTGTCGGCGGGGCGCGAGAGCATGTCGGAGGCGACGCAGGCTTTGTGCTTTATGGCGGGCGCGAACAGCATCTTTACGGGTGATAAGCTGCTGACAACGGGGAACCGTGGCGACAGCGCCGATGCGGCGTTGTTCGAGAAGCTGGGGCTCAAGCCGATGGAGAGCGAAGAGCCGATGCGGCAGCGTGAGGCTGTGGAGGCGGCGGAGTGAAATATCGCATGGCTGTAATACTGACTTTGACAATGACATTAGCTGGTTGTGGTCAAGCGTCTGAATGGAAGGGCTGGGTCTATCCGAACCGATCTGTTCTCACTGATGACGTCCCTATCGGCAGCTACGCATCATTGGAAGAATGTCGCCAATCAGCGAAAAACATTCTCGATCGCATTAACAACTACAAAGACGGTGTAAAAGTGCAAGGCGACTACGAGTGTGGCTTTAAATGCAAAGCGGACGACAAGCTCGGAAGCCTGAACGTTTGCGAGAAGACTGAACGATAGGAAAAGATGTGTTCAAGAAAATCCTTATCGCCAATCGCGGTGAAATCGCTTGCCGTGTCATGCGGACGGCCAAGAAGATGGGCATTGCGACCGTCGCGGTTTATTCGGACGCCGATGCGCGCGCGCCTTTCGTCCAGATGGCCGATGAGGCGGTGCATATCGGGCCGTCTCCGGCGTCCGATTCCTATTTGATCGCCGACAAGATCATCGCGGCGTGCAAGGCAACCGGCGCCGATGCGGTGCATCCGGGCTATGGTTTCCTGTCCGAGCGCACCAGCTTTGCCGAGGCGCTGGCCAAGGAAGGCATCGCCTTTGTCGGCCCGCCGGTGAACGCGATCGCGGCGATGGGCGACAAGATTGAATCAAAGAAGCTGGCGATGGCGGCGGGGGTCAATGTTGTTCCCGGCTTTGTCGGCGAGATTGACGATACCGAACATGCGGTGAAGATTTCCAACGAGATCGGTTATCCGGTGATGATGAAGGCGTCGGCGGGCGGCGGCGGCAAGGGGATGCGGCTGGCCTATGATGAAAAGGACGTTCGCGAAGGATTTGAGGCGACGAAGCGCGAGGGGCTGAACAGCTTTGGCGATGACCGCGTGTTCATCGAAAAATTCATCCTCAACCCGCGCCACATCGAGATCCAGATCCTCGGCGATCAGCATGGCAACATCCTTTATTTGAACGAGCGCGAATGTTCGATCCAGCGGCGGCACCAAAAAGTCGTCGAGGAAGCGCCATCCCCCTTTGTCACGCCCAAGATGCGCAAGGCGATGGGCGAGCAGTGTGTCGCGCTGTCCAAGGCGGTGGGCTATTATAGCGCGGGGACGGTCGAACTGATCGTCAGCGGCGCCGACCCGACGGGCGAGAGTTTTTACTTCCTTGAAATGAACACGCGGTTGCAGGTCGAGCATCCGGTGACCGAGGCGATCACCGGCATCGATCTGGTGGAACAGATGATACGCGTTGCGGCGGGAGAGAAGCTGAGCCTGACGCAGTCGGACATCGGCATTTCGGGCTGGGCTATCGAAAATCGCGTCTATGCCGAAGACCCCTATCGCGGCTTCCTGCCTTCGACGGGGCGGTTGGTGCGCTATCGCACTCCGGTTCCGGCGTGGGAGGGCGAGGAGCGCGGTGTGGACGGCGTGCGTGTCGACGCGGGCGTGATGGAAGGCGGCGAAGTGTCGATCTTTTACGACCCCATGATCGCCAAGCTGGTGACATGGGGCGAAACGCGCGACGAGGCCGCCGACAAGCAGATTGCGGCGCTCGACCGGTTCGAGATTGAGGGGGTTGGGCATAATATCGATTTTGTGTCGGCGATTATGCAGCACCCGCGATTCCGCAGTGGAGATCTGACCACCGGCTTTATTGCCGAGGAATATCCCGAAGGATTTCATGGCGCCCCCGGCGACCCCGCCACCAAGCGGTCTCTCGCTGGCATTGCGGCGTTTTGCAGTTGCGCGCAGGCCGACCGTGCACGGCGCGTTGATGGGCAGCTGGGACACCAGTTGGAGCCGCCCGCCGGCTGGGTCGTGCGTATCGATGAGGATGCGTATCGCGTCCATATTGATGGTGATGATCTGACCGTCGATGGCGAGGCGCTGGACTTGGCGCTGGCCTATACCCCCGGCGACCGGCTGGTGGTGGCAGAGATTGATGGCGAGGAACTGGCGGTCAAACTGAGCCGTTGGCGTTCGGGCTATAAGATGGTGACGCGCGGTCGCATCCACGAGGTGCATGTGCTGCCCGCGCTGGTCGCGCCGCTGACCCAATATATGATCGAAAAAATTCCGCCCGATCTGTCGAAATATCTGATCTGTCCCATGCCGGGACTGCTCGTCGCGCTGCACGTTGGTGCGGGCGATGCTGTCGAGGCGGGGCAGCCGCTGGCGACGGTCGAGGCGATGAAGATGGAAAATATCCTGCGCGCCGAAAAAAACCGGCGTGGTGAAAAGCGTAAACGCGGCGCAGGGCGACAGCCTGGCCGTTGATGCGGTGATTTTAGAGCTGGATTAGGACCGTGCATCTGTCTCACCGTCCCGACGCGCCGGCAGCGGATGTGATCGGCTTCGACAATTTCCTGAGCGTCGACATCCGTGTCGGAACCATCGTCGACGCCGAGCCCTTTCCCGAAGCGCGCAAGCCGGCGTTCAAACTGCGTATCGATTTTGGCGCGGGCATCGGGATCAAGAAAAGCAGCGCGCAGATTGTTGACCGTTACAGTCTCGACGAATTGCCGGGGCGGCAGGTCGCGGCGGTTGTCAATTTTCCGCCGCGCCAGATCGGCAAATTTATGTCTGAAGTGCTGACGCTGGGCTTTGCCGATGACGAAGGCGCGGTGATCCTGTTTGCGCCCGACCAGACTGTTCCGAACGGATCGCGCTTATTCTAATCAGTCTGCGGTTTCTGCTGTCCCCATCAGCCGGCTGGCAAGGAACAGCTTGAACAGCACGAACACCGCGCCCGATGCGGCGGCGAAGCCGGCATGTATCAGCCAGAAACTGGTCGTCGGCATTTCTTCGAACCAGCCGCCAACCCAGCCAACCAGCGCGTTGCCGGCAAAGAAGGCCAGATAATAAAGACCAATCACTGTGGCGTTGATCGATTTGGGCGCAAGGCGGGCGAACAGCGCAAGGCTGACCGGTAGCATATGGGCGAAGCCGATGCTGTTCACGATGTGGAACATGACCGGCCAGAACAGCCCGATTTTGCCGCCCGGAGGCATGGTCGCGGCGGCCATATAGAGGCAGAGCATACCGCCGATGGAAAAGATCGACCCAATGATGATCTTGGTCAGTTCATCGGGTTCCTGCCAGCGTTTGCCATACCAACGGTAAAACAGCGCAACGATGGCCAGAAAACTGACCGACACAATGGCGTCGAGCGTTACAAGCCAAGTGGTGGGCAGAACCGTGCTGCCCCACATCAGATTGAAATCGCGATCACCCCAGACCAGATAGGCGTTGAAAATCTGGTTGTTGGGAATAATCGCCACCGCCATCACGGGGATGAGCAAGATCAGCGCGGCCGTCGACAGCCAGTCCTGTTTTGACATCGGTGCGCGCGGTTCGGCGGTGCGGCTGGGGACGTCGAAATGGTCTTTGGGCAAATATTTTTGTCCATAGACATAGATGGCAAGAGCAATGAGCATCCCGACGCCCGCCGCGCCAAAGCCCCAATGCCAGCCCATTTTCTCGCCCAACGTGCCGACAATCAGCGGTGACGCGATGACGCCTGCGTTGATCCCGAGATAGAAGATCTGGAACGCATCGGCGCGGCGCAGGTCATCGGGCTTGTACAGTGAGCCGACCTGACTAGCGATATTGCCCTTGAACATGCCCGACCCAAGGATGAGGCAGAGCAGCGCGAGCAGGAAGGTGACGTTGAATGCCATCAGGAAATGGCCTGCGGCCATGGTGACGGCGCCAAGCAAAACGGTGCGGCGCTTGCCCAAGACCCTATCGGCAAGCCAGCCGCCTAGGATCGGAGTGAGATAAACTGTCGCAGCATAGGTGCCGAAAATGGCGCTGGCGAATTTCTGACCGTCAATGCCGCCATAAAGCGCGCGCAATTGCTCGATGCCCGCAACGCTATCGACCTCACCGGGCAGCAACAGATGCTTGGTCATATAGAGGACCAGCAGCGCCTGCATCCCATAGAAGGAGAAACGCTCCCACGCCTCTGTAAAGGCGAGATAGCCCAGCCCCTTGGGGTGACCGAGGAAGGCGCGGTCGGCGTGCGTTTCAATGTCGAGGGTCGGGGTGGCTTCGGCCAGAGTCATGCTATTTCGCTCCCACGCAATTATATTTTCCGAGGGGATAAGCGCGCGCGACGCGAGATTCCAGCAAAAAGGCGCGGGAGATAGGCAGCGACGCTGTTCGCGGCTATTGTCCGGCCATTGTTAGAGGGGGAATTTGCCATGAACTTACCAGTTACCGCTTTCGTTGCAGCCATTTGTGGGCTGCTTTTGCTTGTGACCGCCGTGATGACCGTTCGCCAGCGCCTGCGTCTGGGCGTCGGACATGGTGACGGCAATGACGCCAAACTGGTCAGCGCGATGCGCAGCCATGGCAATCTGGCCGAGCACGCGCCCATCGTCATCCTGTTGCTGGGCTTGCTAGAGAGCGTTCACGCTTGGCATCTGGGTTTGCTGGTTACCGGCGCGATCTTCCTGATTGGCCGCGTGGCCCATATTTGGGGCCTGCATATGGCAAGCGTACCGGGCAAAGCGCCGGTGCCACGCCAGATCGGCGTGATCGCCACTTGGGCGACACTGTTGGTGCTCAGCGGGTGGACCTTGTGGTTGCTGGTGACGGTGAATTTATAACGCCGTCGTCGGGGCAAGGCCGACGGTTTAGTCGATAATCGCCACGGCCCTTATCCAGCCCGCGCTGGCGCGTTCGATTTTGACGGGGAAGCAGCTTAGTTTCCAGCCGAAGGGGGGCAGGGCGTCAAGGCCGGTCAGTTTTTCGATCTGATAATAGGGCTGGATACGGCCCGCTTTATGACCCTCCCAGATGATCGACGGGTCGCGGGTTTCGGCCCAGCGGCGCGCGGTGTGGCTGAACGGCGCGTCCCAGCTCCACGCATCGGTGCCGACGACCTGCACGCCTCGCTCGGTGAGATAGAGCGTCGCTTCCTCCCCCATGCCGCAGCCCTGATCGGTGAAATTGTCGGTGCCATAAATGGCGCCCGATTGGACGAGTACGATGTCGAGTGGTTGCAGGGCATAGTCGATCCGCGCCAGCTCTGCTTCGACCTCTGTGGCAGTGATGACATGGCCGTGCGGTTTCCGGGAAAAGTCGAGTTTGACGCCGGGACGAAAGAAGAGGTCGAGCGGGGCCTCATCGATGCTGGGGGCAGGGGTGGCACCGCGATCGATGGTCGAATGGAAATGCCAGGGCGCGTCCATATGCGTGCCGTTATGCGTACTGAGAGTCACGCTTTCGACCGCCCAGCCTTCGCCATCGGGCAAGTCAGCCTTCGTTAGCCCCGGAAAGAACATCGCAATCTGCTGCCACGTGTCCTCGTGCGTCATATAGGTGATTTGCGGACGCATGACGTCGGGGTCCGACACAATGTCGTTGGTGATCGGGATCGAGAGGTCGATAAACTGGGTCATGATGCGATGCTGCCGCCACGGGCCTGCTTGTGCAAGCCAGAACAGCGACTATGACTAAGCCAACAAACAACATAGTTTGCCATGAGCTTGTCGAAGAACAGCCCTTCGACAAGCTCAGGACGAACGGCATATGGGGGATCGTCAGAGCGATGAGTGAATCTGTAGTCTATCAACCGTCCGCCAAGGACATACGCCTTGTCATCGCGGCCTCATCGGCGGGCACCATCTTTGAATGGTATGATTTCTTCATCTACGGCACCCTCGCGGGGATTATCGGCAAGACTTTTTTTCCGAGCGACAATGCGACGCTAGAGATTTTGCTGGTCTGGGCCGGCTTTGCGGTCGGGTTTGGCTTTCGCCCACTTGGCGCGGTGTTGTTCGGCTTTTTGGGTGACCGTCTCGGGCGCAAATATACGTTTCTTGTCACTGTCACCCTGATGGGTATTGCGACCGCCGGGGTTGGCCTGATCCCGTCGGCCGCCGCAATCGGGATGGCGGCTCCGGTGATTGTTATTGGGCTGCGGATTTTGCAAGGGCTGGCGCTGGGCGGCGAATATGGCGGCGCGGCCATTTATGTTGCCGAACATTCGCCACCCGGAAAGCGCGGGTTTTACACCAGTTTCATCCAGGCGAGCGTCGTTGGCGGCTTTGTGCTGAGCCTGATTGTCGTGCTGGGTTGCAAGGTGTTGATGTCCGACGCGCTGTGGAACGACTGGGGCTGGCGTGTGCCATTTGTTCTGTCGCTAGCGCTGCTGGGAATTTCGCTGTGGATGCGGCTCAAATTGTCGGAAAGCCCAGTGTTTCAGGCGATGAAGGCCGAGGGGGAGCTCGCCAAAAATCCGTTGAAGGAGAGTTTCACTTACCCCGGCAACAGACGCCGTATCTTTAGCGCGCTGTTCGGGATCGCAGCGGGGCTGACGGTCATTTGGTACACGGCGATGTTCTCTGGCCTGTCGTTCCTGAAGGGGCCGATGAAGGTTGATGATACGGCGGCAGAGATCGTTGTCGGTGTCGCAGCGGCGCTGGGTATGGGATTTTTCATCTGGGCCGGTCATATGTCCGACCGCATTGGCCGCAAAAAGCCGATCATGTGGGGCTATGGCCTCACGCTGATTATACTGTTCCCGACCTTTTGGCTGATGGGCAGCGCCGCAAACCCGGCACTGAAAGCCGCCGCAGATCGCGCGCCTATTGTCGTCACGGGCGCGCATTGCAGCTTTGACCCCTTTGCAAAGGTTCAGTCCACGGCCTGCGGGCGGACATTGGGCGAGCTTACCAAATTGGGTGTTCCCTATACCGTCGTCGATGGTGAAGGATCTGCCGATAGCGTTTCCGTCACGGTTGGCGGGCGCGAACTGGCGAGCGTCGAGCCGGAAATCTTTGAACCAGCACTTGAGGCATCGGGCTATGACTTTAACAAGCAAATCCCGAAAATCGGAGGCATTGCGGTCATTGTGCTGTCGCTGCTCGTGCTGAGCGCACTCTCTGGTTTTACATATGGTCCGGTCGCCGCGTTGTTGGCGGAAATGTTTCCGCCGCATGTGCGCTATTCGTCGCTGTCGATCCCCTATCATCTGGGGACGGGCTATTTCGGCGGATTTCTGCCGCTTATTGCGAGCTTCATCATCGCCAAGACAGGCAATGCCTATGCCGGGTTATGGTATACTTGGGGCGTTGTCGCGATGGCGTTTCTGGTCACATTGTTCTGGTTGAAAGAGCCGGTTGAGGGACAATGGGACAAGGCGCCGAAAACACCAGGCTGAGACTGGCCATTGGCGGCTTTGGCAAAGGTCGTTAGGGCGACGTTATGATCTCTATCCTTTCCCCGCTGCGCTTGCGTATCGACGCCTCAGCGCTTGTTGCAAACTGGCATTGGCTGGCTCTTACTGGCGGCGCAGATTCTTGCGGCGCGGCGATTAAGGCCGATGGCTATGGGCTGGGTGCGCGGGCGGTGATGGAATCGCTTGCGGCGGCTGGCTGTCGCGATTTCTTTGTTGCGACATGGGCCGAGGCGGCGGCCTTGATGCCCTTGCCTGCGGGCGTTTCGCTGTCGGTGCTGCACGGCGTTGGCGTCGATGATATGGCGGCAGCGCGCTTGCTTCCGGCGCGACCAGTGCTCAATAGCATCGAACAGATAGCGCGCTGGCGCAGCGCGGGCGAAGGGCAACCATGCGATGTCATGGTCGACACCGGCATGAACCGGTTAGGCCTGAGCATCAGCGACGTGGCGGGTGGTGCGCTGACGGGGCTGAAGATCGAGACGGTAATGAGCCATCTGGCCTGCGCCGATGAAGATAATGTGATGAACGTGCGTCAATTGGCGGCTTTTCGGGCGGTGCGAGAGCGGGTGGCGGCACGACGCTATAGCTTGGCGAACAGCGCCGGCATATGTTTGGGGGCGGACTATGGCTTTGACCTGACGCGCCCGGGGATCGCGCTTTATGGCGGCGTCCCGCGCGCCGAAGCGGCAGGGCATATTCGCCAGGTGGTATTTCCAGAGGCGCGCGTGCTGCAAATGCGCGACGTCCCCGCAGGCGAAACGGTCGGCTATGGCGCGACCTGGACTGCCGGGCAAGCGAGCCGGATTGCCATCGTCAACATGGGTTACGCAGACGGCTATTTGCGCTGTCATTCGGGGAATGGTGACGCGATATGGCAAGACCATATGTTGCCGCTGGTTGGCCGCGTGTCGATGGACTTGCTGGCCTTTGACGCGAGTGCGGCGGCGGGTTTGGGAGAAGAGGATTGGCTGAAGGTCAGTTATGACCTGCCCGAAACGGCGCGTCGCAGTGGCTTGTCGCAATATGAACTGCTGACGGGATTGGGCGCGCGTATGGGACGGGTGTGGGTGCCAGCCTAAGTTTTCGTGCGCCGGGTTGTGGCTCAGATACGAAAAGGGGCGCAGAATTTTCTGCGCCCCCCATCAATTTTCGAAAGTTCTGGGTTTAGAAGCTGCCTCGAATGTTCATGAAAATGCGACGACCCAGATAGTCATATTGCGATCCGAACGCCGGTGCTTGGCCGATTGCAGTAATGCCTGCAAAAACAGTCGATGCGCGCGGCGGTGGTGTGTCGAAGATATTAGACATACCTAGGGTAATCTGGAATTCGTCACCAATCCGGCGCGTGATTGACGCGGAATGATAGAATGTCGGCGACAAGCGAGTGTCGGGGCAGAAACGGCCACCCGGACGGAATACCGAGGTCCGGCAGGGGTCCCCACCTTGAACATCAAGCAGGTCCTGAAGATCCGACGTGCCGCCCGTGACATCCAGTCCGTAGAAGAGTGTCCACGGACCCTTTTCCCATGACAGATTGAAGTCACCAACCCATTTTGGCTCGCTGGCTTCGCCATTGTCGTCGATCACTGTGCCCTCGAACAAGGCAACCTTATCAGATATCTGCCACGTCATTTGTGCCTGGAAAGACAAAGAACCCAATTTACCCAAGTCTTGATCGATACGGGCCGTGACATCGATGCCACGGTTCCGTTGACGGTTGATATTGACGAAGGTGTCGAGCACCTGAGTAATATTCTGTGCAGCAGGATCTCCGGCAGGAGCGCGTGTGATCAAGTTGCAGAGCGGTTCGTTAGGGAAGAATTCCGAGTTGTAGCAGCCGTTGATAATGTTGCCTGCGCCGAGCGTAGTAATTTCGTCCTTCACTCGGATGTCAAAATAATCGACGGCGAGACTAGTCCGCAATCCACCCCATAAGATGCCGCTAAAATCAGGCGTCAAAATGACGCTTGCTGTCTTGGCGGTCGAGGTTTCCGGGGTCAGATTTCCGATGCCGCCGCCCGAAACGATCGTTGCCGATCCAGTGGCGCCAGTAAAGTTAGGCCCGATCCCATCAGCAGCGCAGTTATCGAAAATGCGCTGGTTGATGTTGCCCTGAGCCAAGTTCGATGCGGTGTTGATGCAGATATCAATATCTTGCTGGGCCTGAAAGCCGGTTTGATTTTCCAGGAACAGTTCGAACAAAGCAGGGGCGCGGAATGATGTGCCCCATGAACCCCGGAAGCGGAGCCAATCAGTGACTTCCCAATTGAGGCCAGCTTTCCAAGTTGTGTCGCTAAAACTGTCCTTTACACCATCGCGCCGCGTTGCATCGACATTGGTATAGCGACCTGCGCCTGACAATGTCAGCTTCTGGATGAATGGAGTGTTGTAAATCAGCGGTATTTCAACTTCGCCAAAGATTTCTGACGCGACAGTCTTACCGGCCGTGATGCCCGATGATGTACGCAAAGCGGCGTTACCAGCTCGCGTGAACTCACCCGGAACATCGCGGATTTCGTCGCGGCGGATCGTGCCACCAAATGCTGCACCGACATTGCCGGCCGGCAATGCAAATAGATTGCCAGACAGTGTCGCCTCGGTAGACATCTGTTTGAACAAGGTGTTGCCTGTTTCCTTACCGAACAGGAATGCCCGCTCTTGCGGCGTAAATTCGCCTTTCAACACGCGGGGATCTGTAAAGTCGATGTCAATACAAGGCGTGTTGGAGATTGCAGTCGTTTGTCCGACGCATGAACGCGTACGGAAGCTTTGCGAATCCAAAGCATCCTGAAAAATGACATCCTGCGTGTAATCAGCATCCGAGCGGCTGTACTGGCCATAGATATCCCAGTTCCAGCCAGAGAGGAATCCGCCAAAGTCTCCACGGAAACCGAGAACGCCCCGATAATAATCGATATCGGTAGAAAAGTCGGATTTGGTCAAAATCAATGGGCGAAGCAAGAAGTTGCCCGTGAATTCACTATTAAATGGATCGCCGGCATCCCCAGGATCACAATTGTCTGTGGGGCCACAAAAGAAGGCTGGTAAATCTGAATCGCCAGTAAACTGGAACACATTGAGCTGCTGAAATCCATTGTTATAGGATTTCCGATTGTTGAATAGCAGTTCGGTATAGACTTCTATATTATCTGTTATCTCATAGGAGCCTTCCAAATATCCGGTGATGCGTGATACTTTTGAAAAGACATCTGAAAACTGTTCGAGCGGTTCGAATTGATTCAGTGCGCCCGTTGATGGACCGTCAAAATTGAGGCCAAAAAAGTCTGCGGGAGCCGATACGCCAAGATTGGCGAAATCATTATAGGAAACACCGACCTGGCTTAGATTTGCACCATATTGGCCGATGAAGAGCTGACGACCATTGGGAGCGAGCAGTCCCTGCGAAAATCCTGGCCCAGTAAAATCATTGTTGGTCAGTATCAAATTGCCGATGGAGCCGTTGCAAGCTGGCTGACCAGTACGGAAATCGACAATGTCGGCACGGCTGCCATCCGCTTCACGCTTCAAGAACTCTTCTTGGCAAAAGAGGAAGTCACGGTCGTCTCGGCGCAGGTTTTGCTGCTGAAAGTAATCGACTGTAGCCATGATGTGGCCGCGGCTAAACCGTTTGCCATAGGTCAGGTTGAAGTCATACGTCTCACCACCCCCATGGGTAGGAACCGATGTAAATCCGCCGACTTGGAAGCCATCACTGTTATCTTTAGTCAAAATGTTGACAACACCGGCGACGGCATCCGAACCGTAAATCGACGAAGCGCCGGTTTTGAGAATCTCAACCTGACGCACAACCGATAATGGCAGCACGTTAAGATCGAATGAGGCGACGGCTCCACGAACGCCTGCAGGGCCAGCGCGACGACCGTTGAGCAAAACCAATGTGCGCTCGGCGCCAAGACCGCGCAACGAGATCGTCTGTGCGTCAGCACCGCCATTGGTAACAAAGCCATTGGAGATGGACGAAGTGATCTGAAGCGAACCCTGAGCAACAGGTGATGACTGTAGCAATTCTACCAGTTGATTCTGGCCTTGCTTCAGTCCGATTTCAGGGCTGATAACCTGGATAGGGTCGGGGCTGTTAAACTCGGTCCTTCTGATGCGTGAACCGGTGACAACGATCGAGTTGTCTGCGCTCTCATTTGAATCGCAAACACCGTTATTATCTGCATCGACGCAATCAATCGAAGCTTGCTGGTCTTGGGCGAGCACAGGCTGGCTCACCGAGGCGGCTACTGCAAAGGCAGCAGCACCTAAAAATAGGTGCGATTTGGTCATGAAAAACTCCCCGTTTGCCGTTCAAGAAACCAAGGTGAACAGCTTAGAGGCTAAAAAGACGGATTTTGTGGCGGAAACAAGCCCTAGCGTATAAATAATGGGCCAAAGCGAAGGGTTTGCTGATGAACTGTGTCATTTCCGCCACATTGGTTGGCGTATATATCCATACTTAAAGACCTCAGACATCGACAACTTCTCGACATGAAATCTATTTGGGAGGCGCCTACGCAATCCTAAAATTGCTAAGAATGAGCATAAGTTTGAAAAATAATTTCGCAGGTGTGTTGCTGTATTAATGAAGTGCCTGACAAAGCAGAAAAATTCACGGCTGGCGTTCCCGATTTGCGAGGGCTGCACTTTTTGAGTTTCCTTCGATCTAATTGTGGCGATTCGGTAATGGTGTTCGCAGCTTTATGGTCAAGCGCATATGTTGCGACGCATCATATTTTGGTGCTACTGCTAAAGCAGGCAAATTATCAAAAATCAGAACAGGACGGGCGCAGCTTTGCTCCCTGTCGACAGGAGCGCGAGTAAATATGGCCAAATCAAAGGCTGCGGCTGACGGCGACGTCGTCATCATCAAAAAATACGCCAATCGTCGTCTCTATGACACCGAACGCAGTTGCTACATCACGCTGGAGGATCTGGGGACGATGGTCCGCGATGGCCGCGACTTTCGGGTTCAGGACGCCAAGAGCGGCGAGGACATTACGCATAATGTGCTGACACAGATCATCATGGACGAGGAAACGCGCGGCGAGACTTTGCTGCCGGTCAATTTTCTGCGCCAGCTGATCGGCATGTATGGCGACAATATGCAGGGTATGGTTCCGCAATATCTGGAAGCATCAATGGCGGCGTTTCGTAAGAACCAAGTGCAATTCCGGTCGGCGGTCGAAGGAGCGCTGGTCAAAAATCCGATCGCAGAGATGGCACGCCGCAACATGGAAATGTTCCAGCAGGCCGCCGGCGCGCTGATTCCCGGAGCCGCCGCCAACAAGGCGCAGGATGCCGAAATCGCAGCCTTGAAAGCAGAAGTGGCCGCGCTAAAGGCTGCGCTTGCCAAGCAAGGCAAATAGGCTCCACAAGGGCGGGCCTTAGGCTTCAAACAACAGAAAATACGAATCAATGGTCAAACATGCGCTGAGCGTAACCCGGCAGGCCGATTTCGCGGGCTGGTATCAGGATGTCATTGCCGAAGCCGATATGGCCGAGGAATCGGGTGTGCGCGGCTGCATGGTTATCAAGCCCTGGGGCTATGGCATATGGGAACGCATCCAGACGATTATGGACGCCGGTATCAAGGATATGGGCGTCCAGAACTGTTATTTCCCGCTGTTCATTCCGCTGTCCTTCTTTGAGAAGGAAGCCGACCATGTCGATGGTTTTGCAAAGGAAATGGCGGTTGTCACCCATCATCGCCTGATTGCGGACGGCAAGGGCAAGCTGATCCCCGACCCTGACGCCAAGCTGGAAGAACCGCTGATCGTGCGGCCGACGTCTGAAACGGTGATCGGTGCAGCGATGAGCCGCTGGATCCAGTCGTGGCGCGACCTGCCGCTGCGCGTCAATCAATGGGCCAACGTCGTCCGCTGGGAAATGCGGACCCGCATGTTCCTGCGCACCGCAGAATTCCTGTGGCAGGAAGGGCATAGCGCCCATGCGACAACCGAAGACGCGGTGGCGGAAACGATGCGCGCGCTCGATCTGTATCGCCGTGTAGCCGAAGAGGCGCTGGCGATTCCGGTCGTTGCCGGCGAAAAGCCGGAGAATGAGCGTTTTCCGGGCGCCGTTGCCACCTATTCGATCGAAGCGATGATGCAGGATGGCAAGGCGCTGCAAGCCGGGACCTCGCATTATCTGGGAACCGGATTTTCCGAAGCGGCTAATATCCGGTTCCAGAACCGCGATGGCGGTCATAGCCTGTGCCATACGGTCAGCTGGGGCTTTTCGACGCGGACAATCGGCGCGGTGATTATGACGCATGGCGACGATGACGGACTGCGCTGTCCGCCCCGCATTGCGCCGCATCAGATCGTCATCATTCCCATGCTGCGCGACAATGACGAGGATCGGGCGGTTCTTGATTATTGCAAACAGTTGGAAGGCGAATTGAAGGCGCTGGATGCCTTTCGCGAGCCGGTACGCGTTCTGTTCGACACTGGCGCCAACAAGGCCGCGACCAAGCGGTGGAGCTGGGTCAAAAAGGGCGCACCGATCATCGTCGAAGTGGGGCCACGCGATGTGGCCGGCGGCAATGTCGCGGTGGTACGCCGTGACCGGTTGTACAAGGATGATGGTAAGCTCAATTCCGCCTTCATCCCGCGCGGCGACTTTGTCGGGCAGGCGGTGCCGACTCTGGAGGATATACAGGCCTCGCTTTACGCTGATGCCAAAGCTCGACTGGATGGAAACATTCGCCGCGATGTAACCGATTTGAAAAAACATTTCAGCGGTGAAGACAAGTTCGTCGGCTGGGTCGAGGTGCAATGGTCGCGCCCGACGGGGGCGGTGCTCGATGGCATTGTCGAGCAATTGAAGGCGCTGAAAATCACTATGCGCAACACCGCGCTCGACGCCGCGCCCGCCGATGGCGTGTGTTTCTTTACCGGTGAGCCCGCCGTTGAACGGGTGCTAATCGGGCGGACCTATTAATTGGCAAAACGGCAACAGCCCGCTGGCCTACCCAACCGTGACCAGATCCTGCGCTTTATCGAAACGAGCAGCGATCCGGTCGGCAAACGTGAGATTTCCAGACATTTCGGACTGCATGGCGCGGACAAGATCGCGCTGAAGGCGTTGCTCAAAGACATGACCGACGAGGGATTGGTCGATCTGGCTGCGGGGCGGGCCTTTCACAAACATGGCGGGTTGCCGCGGGTGACCGTGCTGCGGATCGCGGCAGTCGAAGGCGATGTCCTTTGGGCCGTACCCGAACGCTGGGAAGCGGCGACTCCGCCACCCCGCTTGCGGGTGATGGAAAAGGGCCGCAAGGGCGCGCTGGGGGTCGGCGATCGCATTCTTGCCCGCACCGAAGAACGCGGCAACGGCCATGTCGCGCACCCGATGAAAAAGCTGCAAGCCGGCGGTGAAACGGTGATTGGTGTGCTGGTGACCGATGTGGGGCCGGGCGGCAAACCGATGACCTGGCTGCGCCCCGCCGACAAGCGCGCCCGCTATGATTTCGCCGTTGCCGATATGGGCGACGCCGCGCTGGGCGAACTGGTCCGCGCCGAACTGAGCGGACGTGGTCAAGCGACCAAGGCACGGGTCATTGAGCGGATCGGGGATCCCTTCGCCCCCAAATCGCTGAGCATGATCGCGATTGCCAAGCATGAAATTCCGCATGTCTTTGCGGAAGAAATGCTGGCCGAGGCGGAGAAGGCAGCGCAGCTGCCAATGAACGCAGGGGGTCGCGAAGATTTGCGCGACTTGCCCATCGTGGCGATCGATCCCGTCGATGCGCGCGACCATGACGATGCGGTCTGGGCCACGCCCGATGATGACCCGGCGAACAAGGGCGGCTGGCGCGCGCTGGTCGTCATTGCCGATGTCAGCTATTTTGTGCGGCCCGACAGCGCACTTGACCGCGAAGCGCGGCGGCGCGGGAACAGCGTGTACTTCCCCGATCAGGTGGTTCCGATGCTGCCCGAAACGCTGTCGGCGGGGGTCTGTTCGCTAAAGGCTGGCCAAGATCGCGCAGCCATGGCCTGCCATCTGGTGATTGATAGCTATGGAAAAGTGACGTCATGGCGTTTCAGCCGCGCGCTGGTGCGCTTGCGGGCCAATATCGCCTATGAGGCGGCGCAAGCGGCAATCGATAGTGAAAGTGTTCCAGACGGAGAGAATTGGGCCGCCGACGTCTTGCCCGCGCTGCGTGATTTGTGGGACTGTTGGCGCTTGCTGGCCAAAGCGCGCGCAGCGCGGGCACCGCTCGATCTTGACCTTCCCGAACGGCAGGTCATCCTTGATGATGCAGGCGGGATCGCCGAAATTCGTGTCCGTGACCGGCTCGACGCTCACCGGCTGATCGAAGATTTTATGATCGCCGCCAATGTCGCCGCTGCCAAGGCGCTGGAGGCCAAGAAGTCACCGGTCATGTACCGCGTTCACGAGCCGCCAAGTCGCGAAAAGCTGGTGAGCTTGAAAGACTATCTGGCGACCTTTGATCAAAGTTTTGCGCTAGGACAGGTTATCACGCCGGCGACTTTCAACCGGTTGATCGACGGGTTTTCGGACGACGACCGCCTGTCAGAGATCATGACCGCCATTCTGCGTAGCCAGACGCAGGCCTATTATGGTCCTGCCAATGCGGGCCATTTCGGACTGGCTCTGGGCAGTTACGCGCATTTTACCTCGCCTATCCGCCGCTATGCCGACTTGCTGGTGCACCGCGCTTTGGTCGATGCCTATCGGTTGGAAGTGCCGGGCAAACCCAAGGACTTTTCCGCCCGCACCGGCCTAGGCGACGCCGATACCAAGGGACTGGCGTTGATTGGCGAGACGATCAGCGGGCTGGAACGCCGCGCCATGGAGGCCGAGCGCGAGACGATCGACCGCTATGTCGCGGCCTGGCTGTCGGGCAAGGTCGGCGAAGTCGTTGCAGCGCGGATCACCGGCGTGCAGCCCTTTGGCTTTTTTGCGACCGTCGAGGGGCTGGGAGGCGACGGGCTGGTGCCGGTATCGACTCTGGGCCGCGAACGCTTCCTTTATGACGAGGCGGCGCGAGCTCTAGACAGCGAGCTTGGCAAGGTCAGCTATACTATCGGGATGAAACTCGATTTGCGGTTGGTCGATGCCAACCCGATCAGCGGAGCGCTACGCTTTACGCTGCCCGACGCGCCCGATGACGGCGACCGCAAACGCCCGCCGAGGCGCGATGGTGTAAAGAAGCACAAAAGCAAGCATATGAAGGGTAAGCGCGGCCGCCCCGCCAATATACGTCATCGCGGACGATAATCGCAGCGACTGCTTGCCAATCGCCGTGAGCGTTGGCAGAAACGCGCCCTAGAATAAGCAATCGGGGGTACGCATGTTTCGATCGATACTGTTTGTGGCGCTGGGCGTCTTCGCCTTTTCGAGCGCTTCGGCGAATGACGATTCCAATAGCGTCGCGCCAAAGGCCAAGCAGACGAACGGCGATATTCCTGCAAGCTTTACCACGCCAACAGACCGCAACGATTATGACAAGCGTGTCGTGATGATTCCGATGCGCGATGGAAAGAAGCTTTATACGGTCATCGTCGTGCCCAAGGGCGTCAAAAATGCCCCGATCGTGCTGACCCGCACGCCCTATAATGCCAAGGCGCGTGCCAATCGCAGTGATAGCACCTCAATGCTTTCGACGTTGCCCTTGTCCGATGAGATTTTCGCTAAGAGCGGTTATATCCGGGTTTATCAAGATATTCGGGGCAAATATGGATCAGAAGGCGTCTATATTGTTACCCGCCCGCCAGTCGGACCGCTGAACAACAGCAAGGTCGATCACACCACCGATGCGTGGGACACGATTGATTGGCTGGTAAACAAAAAGAATCTGCCTGAATCGAACGGGCGCGTCGGGATGATCGGGTCGTCTTATGAGGGCTTTACAGTCGCCATGGCGTTGCTGCACCCGCACCCCGCTCTCAAGGTAGCGGTTCCCGAAAGCCCGATGATCGACGGCTGGCGAGGTGACGACTGGTTCCACAACGGGGCCTTCCGGCTTGCCAACATCGCGTGGATTGGCGCGCAGACGGGGTATAAAGGTGCAGGCAAAGCTCCCTCTACCGGCGGCTATGACGATTATGATAATTTCCGCGAAGTCGGGTCCGCCGGAGATTGGGCGAGGCAATCTGGTTATGACCAATTACCCTTTTGGGAAAAGATGCTGGCTCACCCGGCCTATGATGAATTCTGGCAGGATCAGGCGCTCGACAAGCTGCTCGCGGCTAATCCGTCCAATGTCCCGACGCTTTGGGAACAGGGGCTGTGGGACCAAGAGGATATGTATGGCGCCATCATGTCGTGGGAAGCGCTGAAAGCCAAAGGCAAGATGGGCAATAACTACCTTGTCATGGGCCCTTGGCGGCACAGCCAGATCAATCGCGAAGGCCGTTCGCTTGGCCCGTTTCAATGGAATGGTGACACCGCTGCGCAGTTTAGGCAGGACATGGTGCTGCCTTTCTTTAACCAGTATCTGAAAGATGGCCCCGCAGTTAAAATGCCCGCAGCAACCATCTATAACACTGGCGAAAATCACTGGGACCGGTTTACCAACTGGCCGCTCGCCTGCGCCAGTGGGTGCGAAACGCCCCTGACCCCGATTTATGTCGGCCCCAATGGGAAACTGGGCTTTGACGTGCCGCAAGCGGGCAGTACCGACTATGTGTCGGACCCGGCTAAGCCGGTGCCGCATCTGCCACGGCCTGTGAATTTTCGCGATGGCCGCTGGGCCGATTGGCTGGTCAGCGATCAGCGGTCGGTTGACGGACGCCCCGATGTGCTGACCTATAAAACCGGTGTGTTGACCCAGCCGGTGCGCGTGTCGGGCGCGCCGATTGCCGACTTATTCGCAAAGATTAGCGGGTCGGACGTCGACTTTGTCGTTAAACTGATCGACGTTTTTCCGGCTGAAAATGCAACCGATCCAAAAATGGGCGGATATCAATTGGCGATCAGCATGGACATTTTCCGTGGACGCTATCGCGATAGTCTGTCGAAACCGACGGCTATTCCAGCGGGCGTGACGCAGAAGTATCAATTCCGCCTACCTACCGTGAACCATATCTTTAAGCCCGGTCACCGGATCATGGTGCAGATTCAGTCGAGCTTGTTCCCTCTATATGATCGCAATCCGCAGAAATTTGTCGACAATATCTTTCTGGCCAAGCCAGAGGATTATCAAAAAGAGCAAGTTTCCATCATGCAAGGTGGAACCGAAGCGAGCAATGTGCAGTTGCCAATCGTGCCGGTCGATCAATCGGCGATGATGGCGAAAGCGCACTAGACAGCCCTGACTCCCGGGCCTTTGATTTCAGCTGAGTTCTTCCAGCCGTCCCAGATCCATGCCGCCGGGGACCAACATGACCGGGCAGGGCAGGGTGCCGGCGTCATGTCCGGCAAAATGCGCGACCAGCGGCCCCGGCGCGCCATGGGCGGCGGTGCCTAGAACAAGCGCCGATATGTCGGCGTCCTCACTGATAATCTCCCGCACGATTTCGGCGGGGTCGCCCGATTTCACTCGAATCTTCGGGACGATATTGGCTTCTTTGGCCACCGCATCGGCCGCCGCCGAGACGAGTTCCTCGGCATGTTCGCGCGCTTCGGCTTCGATTGTTGCCTGTATGCCGCCAAAGGCAAGGAAATCCTGTGGCGCGATGATCGCCAACACCGTGACGCCGCCGCCTGTCCGCGCCGCGCGCCGTGCGGCAAAGCGCAGCGCCAATGCCGCTTCCGGGCTATCGTCGATCACCACCAAATATGTCCGCATACCCCCGACCCCTTTATCTTTTTGTCTGTGGCAGATTGCTTCACATTCGTATGAAAGGCAAGTTTCAGCGGATAGACCTTGACCAACGCGGTGCTTATGGTGAGGAACAATCCGTAGCGGCAGGCCGACCCTGCCAGACTGACAGGGATATGCCGTACCATGCCGATCGAACTCAAAATGCCAGCCCTTTCACCGACGATGGAGGAGGGGACACTCGCCAAATGGTTGGTCAAGGAAGGCGATGAGGTCAAATCGGGCGACCTGCTCGCTGAAATCGAGACCGATAAAGCGACAATGGAATTTGAAGCGGTCGATGAAGGCGTCATCAGCAAGATCACCGTCGCCGAGGGCACCGACAATGTGAAAGTCGGCACGGTCATCGCGCTGATTACGGGTGAGGATGAAGATGCGAGCGCGGCCAAAGCGGCTCCCCCTCCGTCGCCTGCACCCGCGCCAGCACCTGCGCCTGCCGCGGAGAAGACGTCGGCTCCAACTCCTGCGCCGTCACCGGCGCCCGCCCCGGCACCCGCTCCCGCACCCACTTCATCATCAGGTGATCGAATCAAGGCCAGCCCGCTGGCCAAGCGGCTTGCTGCGGAAAAGGGCATTGATCTGTCGACGCTGAAAGGATCCGGTCCGGGCGGTCGAATTGTGAAAGCCGATCTAGAGGGTGCTCCGGCGGGTGCGGCAGCATCTCCGCCTGCAGCGGCCCCAAGTGCAGCACCAACGCCCGCTGCGGCCCCGGTCGATACCGATATTCCGCACAGTACCGAAAAACTGAGCAATATGCGCAAGACGATTGCGCGCCGCCTGACCGAGAGCAAGCAGCAGGTGCCGCATATCTATCTGACCGTCGATATTCAGCTCGACAAGCTGTTGAAATTGCGTGGCGAGCTCAACGCAGCGCTCGAACCCTCAGGCGTGAAATTGTCGGTCAATGATCTGATGATCAAGGCGCTCGCCAAAGCGCTGATCGCGGTGCCGAAATGCAATGTGAGCTTCGCGGGCGATCAGCTGATCAGCTATGACCGCGCCGACATCAGCGTCGCCGTCAGCATTCCCGCTGGCCTTATCACCCCGATCATCGTCGATGCGGGCGGCAAGGCGATCAGCACGATTTCGACCGAGATGAAGGATCTGGCGGGCCGCGCCAAAGAGGGCAAATTGCAGCCGCAGGAATATCAGGGCGGCACGGCCAGCCTGTCGAACATGGGCATGTATGGCATCAAGCAGTTCGAAGCCGTCATCAATCCGCCGCAGGGCATGATCATGGCAATCGGCGCAGGCGAAAAGCGCCCCTATGTCGTCGACGATGCTCTTGCCATTGCCAGCGTGATGAGCGCGACCGGCAGCTTTGATCATCGCGCCATCGACGGGGCCGACGGGGCGCAACTGATGCAGGTATTCAAGCAATTGGTGGAGAACCCGTTGGGTCTGGTGGCCTAGATGGGCAACGGGCAATGAGCCCCGCTGCTATCCTTCACTGGATCACCCGGCGTCTGGCGTTGCCCACGGTGATCGCAGCGGTGGTGGGGCGGTCGGCGTTTACGATTGCACAGGTCGGGTTCGACGGATTTGACGGAGTTTTTACCGACTGGCAGGACGCGGCTTATACGCTGGTCATGGTGTTTGTGACGATTGCGGCGGTCACGATCATAGCGGCGGGACTGGCGCGCACGCCCCTGCACACAGCAGTGCGCGCGATATTGTTGTTCGTGGGAGGAGCCATAGCGGCTTGGGCTTTGGTCTATTTCCTGACCGACGTCATCGCTTATGCCAATCTGGCGATTGTTCCGGCGATCGCGACCACCATCGTGTGGATTTTGTGCAATCTGGATCTTTTGAAACGCAAGAAAAGGGAAATACCCCATGGCTGAATCCTATGACCTGATCGTTCTTGGCTCGGGGCCGGGCGGCTATGTCGCGGCAATCCGCGCGTCGCAGCTAGGGCTGAAAGTTGCGATTGTTGAGCGCGAGTTGCTCGGCGGTATCTGCCTCAACTGGGGCTGCATCCCGACCAAGGCGTTGCTGCGGTCGGCCGAGATTTATCATTATATGCAGAATGCGGGCGCCTATGGGCTGAAAGCGGCGGAGATCAGCGCTGACATCGACGCGGTGGTGAAGCGGTCGCGCGGGGTCGCAAAGCAGCTTAATCAGGGCATCACCCATCTGATGAAGAAGAATAAAATCACGGTTCATATGGGCGACGGCAAGCTGACCGCGCCGGGCAAGCTGAGCGTGACGAAGGACAGCAAGACCGAAGAACTGACCGCGAAGCACATCATCGTGGCGACCGGCGCGCGTGCCCGCGATCTGCCGTTTGCCCCCGCCGACGGCAAGCGCATCTGGACCTATCGTCATGCGATGGTGCCGCCCGAAATGCCGACCAAGTTGCTGGTCATCGGGTCGGGTGCCATCGGGATTGAATTCGCCAGCTTCTATAAGGATATGGGGGCCGAAGTGACCGTGGTCGAAATGCTCGACCGCGTGGTTCCGGTCGAAGATGCCGATGTGTCGACCTTCCTTGAAAAGGCGCTCAAGAAACAGGGCATGACGATTCTGACTAGCGCAGGGGTCGAGGAATTGAAGGCCGGCGCCAAGGGCGTATCGGCGAAGATCAAGACCAAGGACGGCAAGGTCGAAAGCTCCGAATTCAGCCATGCGATTGTCGCCATTGGTATCGTCCCCAATACCGAGGAGATCGGGTTGGAGGCGTTGAAGGTCAAAACGACGAAGGACCATATCGACACCGATCCGATGTGCCGCACCAATGTGTCGGGCCTGTGGGCGATTGGCGATGTCACCGCGCCGCCGTGGCTGGCGCACAAGGCGAGCCATGAGGGCGTCATCGCCGCCGAAGCGATTGCGCAAGCCCTCGGCAATAAGGACGTCCATCCGCACGCTATGGACCCGCTCAACATTCCGGGCTGCACCTATTGCCATCCGCAGGTTGCGAGCGTCGGCATGACCGAGACAAAGGCCAAGGATGCGGGCTATACCGTTAAGGTCGGCAATTTCCCCTTCATCGGCAATGGCAAAGCGATTGCGCTGGGCGAAGCCGAAGGCTTCATCAAGACGGTGTTTGACGCCAAGACCGGCGAACTGCTCGGCGCGCATATGGTGGGCGCCGAAGTGACCGAGCTGATTCAGGGCTATACCGTCGGCAAGACCGCCGAACTGGTCGAGGTCGATTTCATGAACACCGTCTTCCCGCATCCGACGCTGAGCGAGATGATGCACGAAAGCGTGCTCGGCGCTTATGGACGGGCGCTTCATATTTGATCTTGCCTAAGGCTTGACCCCTTCCTTTCGCCTCTTGTCGGCTGCGGCGGTGCTGTTCGGTGCTGTGCTGCTGCTTGGCTGGTTGGTCGGTCGTGGCGATTTGCAAGGCTTTGACCTGGCGGTGTCCCACGCGCTCAATCTGGAGCGCGGGCGTTCGTCGGATGCGTTGCTTGCAGTGATGCAGGCGATCAGCTGGATCGGCGGCGGCCTCCAGCGTTACATCATCGTCGTTTTGCTGGCGGCAGTCCTGTGGCGTTGGTGGGGTTGGGTCGCGGGGTTGACGATGGGTTTTTCCGCCTTGCTGTCGAGCGGGGTGTCAAGCCTGTTGAAACAGGGTTTTGCCCGCGTTCGCCCCGACCTTGTCCCACAACTCGACCCGATTCACAGCTTCGCCTACCCCAGCGGCCACGCCACCAACGCGGCGGTCGTCTATATCCTTTTCATCATGCTGGTGCCGCAGGCGCGTCATCCGGTGTGGCAGGCGCTTGCCGCGGTGATGATCATGGCAACCGGTCTGTCGCGCGTCATGCTGGCCGTGCATTGGCCGAGCGATGTGGTTGGCGGCTGGATGCTGGGCGGCGCTTTTGCCTGTGCTGCTGCTTTTCTGCTGTCCTTATCCAGCGATCGCCATGGACCCGCGACCAGCGTGCTTGATAAGAACAAATAAAGAACATATAAGAGTGGGCTGTGAATTTTTGCAATCGGATTCCTCATGTCGCCCAGCCCGCTCAAATGGCTTTACCTTGATTTCAACAGCTATTTTGCCAGCGTAGAACAGCAGTTGCAGCCGGATCTGCGCGGCAAGCCGGTGGCCGTGATTCCTGTCGAAACCGACAGCACCTGCGCGATTGCGGCGAGTTATGAAGCCAAGGCTTTCGGGGTCAAAACCGGGACCCCGATATGGGAAGCACGGCAAAAATGCCCGGAGCTGATCTGCGTTCTTGCCCGACACGAGGCCTATGTTGATTACCACCATCGCGCGATTGACGAGATTAATCGGCACATACCGGTAACTGCTGTTTGCTCGATTGATGAAATGGCCTCGCAATTGTTGCGCAATGAGGCACCGGCGGCGGCGGTGTTGAAAATTGCGCTGTCGATCAAGGCAGGGCTGGCCGCCAACCTTGGTCCCTATGTGCGCTGTTCCATTGGTGTTGCGGCCAACCGCTATCTGGCCAAAGTTGCGACCGACCTAGAGAAACCCGATGGACTTACCATCCTGATGCCCGACGATGTCGAGCGGCGGTTGATGGAACTTGAACCAATGGATTTGCCGGGCATCGGGCGCAATATGGAGCGGCGGTTGCGGCATCAGGGCATTGTCACGATGCGCGACATATGGGCGCTGGACCGACGGGCGATGCGGCAGGCCTGGGGCAGCATTTGGGGCGAGCGGATGTGGTATCTGCTGCGCGGCCATGATCTGCCCGAACTGGAAACAAAGCGGCGCAGCATCGGGCACAGTCATGTTCTAGGGCCTTTGCTGCGTCCGCCGGATCAGGCTATCAACGTCGCGCGCCGTTTGACCTTGAAAGCGGCCAGTCGCCTGCGTCGGCTGGGATATTGCGCCACCATATTCGGTTTTTCGGCGCGACTGGAGGATGGGCGGCGCGTCCGTGCCGAAGCCCGTTGCCGTCCGGCTCAGGACAGCATGATCTTTCTTGATATGCTGCTGGTTTTTTGGGGCAATTATATTCCATCAGAAAAGGGTATTCTGGTGAAAAAACTGTCGGTTGTCCTGCATGGACTGGTGGAGGAAACCCTTGTGCAGCCCGATCTGTTTGATGCGATGGGGGGCGGTGCATCACAAGTGCATCGCGACAAGATGAGCAGCCTGTCCCGCGCGCTCGATCGGATCAATCACCGTTTCGGGCGTGACAGTGCGTTGATCGGTATGTTGCCGTCGGCAGGGCGCAGCTTTTCCGGAACCAAAATTGCTTTCACCCGCATTCCGGACCGCGAGGAGTTTCTTGAATAGATTTTTCTGGTCGCCTTTTCCACAGTTTGCCACCAAGGTAACGGGCAATCGAAGCAGGGGTGATCCTATGCGAAAAACCGCTTTCCCATCGCTGCTTAATCCTTAAGGTTCCGACCCATGGCGCACGGCACGCACGATTATACCCCGGATCCGCGCAACGACGCGATCCTGATCAACGTCAACGGCACGCTGTTGCCGCGTGTAGAGGCAAGCGTGTCGGTTTTCGACAGCGGGTTCATGCTGGGTGATGGCGTGTGGGAGGGTATCCGCGTCCATAAGGGTCGCATGGTCTTTCTCGATACCCATATCGACCGGTTGTTCGAGGGGGCAAAGGCGATTGCGATGGATATCGGGATCAGTCGGGATGCGCTGGTCGAACGGCTCTATGCGACCATCGCCGCGAACGCGATGGAGGCGTGCCATATCCGGTTGATGGTGACGCGGGGTATAAGATCGACCCCCTATCAGGACCCGCGCGTCGTCATTTCACCGGCCACCATAGTGATTATCGCCGAGCATAAAGACCCGTTGCCCGCGACGGTTGAAAAGGGACTGTCCTTGTTCACCGTCCATGTCCGTCGCGGCGACCCGGCAGTGCAGGATCCAAAGCTCAACAGTCACAGCAAGCTCAATTGTATAACAGCTTGCATTCAGGCGACCGAGGCGGGCGCCGACGAGGCGCTGATGCTCGATCCGCATGGCTTTGTCGCCACTTGCAATTCGACCCATTTCTTTATCGTTCGCAAGGGTGAGGTCTGGACATCGTCGGGCGATTATTGCCTCGGCGGGATTACGCGCAGCAATGTTATCAAGCTGTGCCGCGAGAATGATATTCCGGTGTTCCAGAAGAATTTTTCGCTGACCGATGTTTATGGTGCCGATGAAGCTTTTGTCACCGGCACTTTTGCGGGTGTCGTCCCTGCGCACACGATTGACGGACGCGTGCTGACCGTAGGGCGGGGACCGATGGTTGAGCGGCTACAGTCGCTTTACAAGGCGTTGATTGCTCGCGATGCCGCAGAGGCGGACGCGCGGTGAGCGATGCTATTCGGATCGCCATGTGGTCAGGCCCGCGTAACCTGTCGACCGCAATGATGCGCAGCTTTGGCAGCCGCGCCGATACCGTCGTCAGTGACGAACCTTTTTATGGCGCTTATCTGAAGACGAGCGGTGATCCGCAGGTGATGGCGGAACAGGTGATCGCGTCGATGGACTGCGATTGGGACTCGGTCGCGAAAGTGATGAGCGCGCCGCATCCAAGCTACGCCCCGATCTGGTATCAAAAGCATATGGCGCATCATATGGTTGGGCCAATAGGGCATGACGATCTGTCCAACATGCGTCACGCCTTTTTGATCCGTGATCCAGCCCGGGTCGTTGCAAGCTATGCCGCCAAACATGTCGTCGTGACGCCAGAGCATCTGGGGACGGCGCGGCAGGTGGAGTTTTTCGACCGCGAATCCGACCGGCTGGGCTATGCTCCGCCTGTCGTCGATAGCGCCGACATATTGGCGGATCCGGCGGGGATGCTGGAGCAGCTTTGTGATGCACTGGATATTGCATGGGACCCCGCAATGCTGCGGTGGGAGCCGGGCCTGCGTGACACTGACGGCATATGGGCGACGCATTGGTATGACGCGGTGATGGAAAGCGGAGGGTTTGGAAAACCCGACCTTCGCCCCGTGGCGCTCGGTCCGCGCGATCAGGCTGTCGCCGACGCCTGCCAATCCGACTATGCGAAGCTTTCGCGGTATAAAATTTCAGGTAAATAACAGGAGACGGATGATGAGATTGCGCGTTTTGATGCTGCTGGCTGCCAGCGCCTTTGTTCAACCCGCATTGGCGCAAGGCAGCGGGCAAACGGTTATCACAGCGGCGCATATGGTCGATGTGCTGAAGGGCACGACGGTTGATTATCCCGCCATTTTCGTCGGGGCCGACGGTCGTATCACCAGCGTCGGCGATTCGCGCACGGTCAAATGGCGTAGCGACGTCAAGCATATCGACCTGGGTGACAAGACGGTGCTGCCCGGCCTCATCGACATGCACGTCCACTTGACTTCGCTGGCCACAGTCGGCGGTTATCAAGGGCTACGCTATACCGATAGTTTCTGGACCGCGGTCGGGGTCGCCAATGCGAAGAAGACGCTCGATGCCGGTTTTACCACGGTGCGCAATGTCGGCTCCGAAGGCTTTGAAGATGTCGGACTGAAACAGGCGATTGAGGGCGGTTTCATTGACGGGCCGCGCATCATTCCGGCGGGCTATGCGATTGGCGCGACGGGTGGTCATTGCGACAATGGCGGACTGCCGCCGTCAATGGATGTCAAAGGTCCTTCTGTTGTCGATAGCCCCGAAGAGGCGCGGGCCAAGGTGCGCTGGCTGCATAAATATGGCGCGCGTGTGATCAAGATTTGCGCGACAGGCGGCGTCTTCTCATTGGGTGACAGCGTGGGTGCGCAGCAACTATCCTTTGAAGAAATGAAAGCGATTGCCGACGAGGCGCATATGCTGGGGCTGAAGGTCGCGGCGCACGCCCATGGCGACGAAGGCATACACACTGCGATTTTGGCGGGCATCGACACCATCGAACATGCCAGCCTGGCCAGCGATGCGACGATCAAGCTGGCGATCCAGCATGGCACCTGGTTCGACATGGATATTTACAATGACGATTATATCCTCGCGACCGGCACATCCAACGGCACCGAGCAAGAAAGTCTAGACAAGGAAAAAGCGATCGGTCTGGCCCAGCGCCAGACATTCCAGCGCGCGGTCAAGGCGGGCGTCCATATGCTGTTCGGCACCGATGCCGGTGTTTATCCACATGGTGACAATGGCAAACAGTTCGCCAAGATGGTGCAATGGGGAATGACCCCGATGCAGGCTATACGCGCGGCGACCGAGAGCGGAGCCGAAGTGCTGGGCATGACAAGCGATATCGGGGCGATTGCGGTTGGCCGCTATGCCGACATCATCGCGGTCGACGGTAATCCGCTAGAGGATGTGACCCAGCTGGAACATGTCGATACGGTGATTAAGGCGGGGGTGATCGAGAAGGGCGGGGCATAATCTGGCCTTTCGCCGCCAAATCACTCCACCAATTTCTCGATCATCGCCTCGTGCATGGCGGGTGTCAGGTTGAGTACGGATTCGGCATAGCTGGCGATGTCGCCATGGTCGCGGCGTACCGTGGCCAGCGCGGCGTCTAGGAAAATCGGGTTGACCGACATCAGCGTTCGCACGGCATCGTCGGGAATCACCGCGCCATAACGTGCGCGGATGACTTCACCGCCTTGCGCAATGCGCTCCTCTATCTTGCCCGCGCTGTTGGTGAGCAGATAGTCGTGCATGATATCATCCTCATGCACCCCGAGAAGCCGGTGGACGATAGCGACCGCGAAACCGGTGCGATCCTTCCCCGCGACGCAATGGACGAGGCTGGGCGCGTCATATTCGGCGAGCGCGGCCAGATAGAGCCGTAGTGTGTTCACCAGCACGGGACGATAGGGCATTCCGGCGTAAGTATCGATCATCCGCGCCCGCGCAGTGGCATCGTCGATGGTGCCGCCCGCGGCCTGAAGGTGCGGCGCGAGACCAGCGGTCTGCCCTTCTGCAAACAGCACCCGCGCGGAGAAGCCGTCCGGGCGTTTGCAGGGATGCGCCGCACGTTCGTCGTCACCGCGCAGGTCGACGATCGTTTCTATGCCCAGTTTATCTATGGCAGTGAGGTCCGCCGAGCTAGCCTCCTGATGATGTGCCGAGCGCCAGAGCAAGCCGGTGCGCAATTTACCACCATCTTCGACATTATAGCCGCCATAATCGCGGAAATTATGGACGCCTTGAAGCGGCAGGATGCGTTCGGCGAGCATCGTCAGTCTCCTGTAAATTTGGGCGGGCGCTTTTCGACAAAAGCGTTGATAGCTTCGCGATTGTCAGCGGTTTCATGAACAATGGCCTGATAGGCCGCACTCAGTTCAAGGATGTCGTTCATCCGGCTATGCTGGGCTTCGCGCATCAGCCGCTTGGTGAGACGCAGCGCGCGCGGCGGGTTGCAGGTGATGCGCTCGGCTATGGCGATGGCGCGGTCGAGCAATTCCGCGTCGGGAACCACTTCGGTCACAAGGCCATAGTCCTTGGCCTGAGCCGCATCGAAACGGTCGCCTGTGAGGAATAATTCGGCGGCGCGCGGATAGCCGAGCACGCGCTGGAGAAGCCACGCGCCACCATCACCCGGCACAATGCCGACCTTGATGAAGCTGCACGCGAACTTGGCACTTTCGGCAGCAATGCGGATGTCACAGGTGCAGGCGAGATCGCAGCCAAGCCCGATGGCGTGGCCATTGACGGCGGCAATCATCGGGATTTCGCAATCCATCAGCGCACGAATGACCGCCTGAACGCCCTTGCGGTAATTGGCGCGGGTCGAATCGGGCTGATCGAGAACGCCGATGCCGGTTCGGTCCTTCATGCCTTTGAGATTACCTCCGGCGCTGAATGCTTTTCCGCTGCCGGTCAGTATGATCGCGCTGATGCCCCGGTCGTCGCCAAGCTCTTTCAACGTTGATATTATGTCTTCGCAATCATCATGTGTACCAATGGCATTCATGCTTTCTGGCTTGATCATCGTCAGAATGGCGATCTTGTCGCGGCGAGCGACGTCGAGAAATGCGCCCATAGTCAAAATTCCTTTGCATATGGGATAAGCTATTGCATGGCAGGGGCGGCATGCAAAGCTTTGACCTCTATCCTTTTGATCCTCCCGGCGATGTTGCAGCACTGCGCACCGAGTTGCGGGCCTGGCTTGCGACGAACCAGCCACGGGGTGATATATTGGCGCGCGCCAATTGCTGGGCGAGTTTCGATGCGGATTTCAGCCGCCTGTTGGGGACTGCCGGCTATGTCGGCATGACATTGCCCAACCGCTATGGAGGTGGCGACCGGCATCCACTCGAACGCTATGTGGTCCTAGAGGAATTACTCGCCGCGGGGGCACCCGTTGGCGCGCATTGGATTGCAGACCGGCAGACGGGGCCGCTGATCCTGCGTTATGGCAGCGAAGAGCAGCGCGAGCGATATTTGCCTGGCATTGCCAAAGGCGAGCTTTACGCCTGCATCGGACTGTCCGAACCCGGCGCAGGGTCCGATCTTGCCGCCGTCCGCACCACCGCGCGCGCGACGCCTGACGGATGGCGGATCAACGGGCAGAAAATCTGGACCACCGGCGCGCATCTGGCACACATCATGCTGACGCTGGTGCGCAGCGAAGATGGCAGCGAACGCAATGCGGGACTGAGCCAGTTTCTGATTGATCTCGATACGCCCGGCATTACGATTCGTCCGATCATCGACATGGCAGGCAACCATGATTTCAACGAGGTTTTCTTTGATGATGTCCTGATACCGGCGAACGCCCTGGTCGGGGAACGCGGGCAGGGCTGGAAGCAGGTGACCGCTGAATTGGGGCTCGAACGCTCCGGACCAGAACGATATTTGTCGAGCCATGCGCTGTTCGTCGCGCTGATCGACGCGGCGGACAATACGCCTGCTCCGGCGATTGCGTCATTGATTGGTGAACTCACCGCCGAAATGTGGACGCTGCGCCAGTTGTCGCGATCAACCGCTGCCAAGCTGGCAGCCGGAGAAGACCCCATGGTCGAGGCTTCGGTCGTCAAGGAATTGGGTAATGCGTTCGAACAGGATATGCCGCGCCGGATTCAAGCGGTGGTGGACTGCGAATGGGATGGTTCTGATGACCTCTCCCGCCTGCTTCGTGCTTTACTCATTGCATCACCCAGCTTCTCCTTGCGCGGAGGAACTCGCGAGGTGATACGCGGGATCATCGCACGCGGATTGGGTCTGCGATGAGCGCGGCTCGCGAAATGCTTTGCGATACGGCGAAGGCCGTGTTTGCCGAAGCGGCGACAGCCGGGATGACGTCTATTGAAGAGGCCGGATTTGGACTGTTGTTAGTGCCTGAGGACGAAGGTGGTTTTGGCGGCGATTGGGGCGATGTGCATGCCGTGTTGCGACTTGCTGGTGTAGCAATCCCAGACTTACCGATAGCCGAGAAAATTTTGGCAGTGCTAAAGGCCCCTTCGGAAGACTTGTTGGCTGCTGCAACGGTCAGCCTGATGTCTGGTGCCATGGGTCAGGCGCTGCAATTGTCCATCGATCATGTCAATATGCGCCAGCAGTTCGGGCGGCCGCTTGGTAAATTTCAGGCGGTGCAGCAGGCACTGGCGGCAATGGCTTGTGAAGTCGCGGCGGTTGATGTGGCGGCGGCCGCCCTAGCGACCCGACTCGACGCCACAGGTTTTGATGCCGAGCAGGCGGGTTTTGAGATTGCCGCCGCAAAGTTGCGAGCCAATCGCGCCGTTGGCGTTGTGACAGCGGTCGCGCACCAAGTGCATGGAGCCATCGGGTTCACCGCCGAATATGACCTGCACAAGCAGACTATTCCGTTGATGCGCTGGAGAAGCGCGCATGGGAATGATGCTCATTGGGCGAATAAATTGGGTCAAATGGTTGCGGTCGATAGTGGCGCTCGACTTTGGGCCACGCTGACTGAACGGAGCGACATAGCTATCTAGGCTAACGAACGGCACCGCCCGATTTGAGCGCCGCAACCTTGTCAGTATCATAGCCCAGACTGGCGAGAATTGCGTCGCCATCCGACCCGACCATCGGGGCAGGCTGCGGCGCTGCATTCACAGTGGCCGAATAACGAGGCGCCGGTGCGGGCTGCGGCACGCCGCCGATCGTTTGAAAAGTCCCGCGTTCGACATTATGGGGGTGGTGCGGTGCCTCGCTGAGTGACAGGACGGGCGCAAAACAGACGTCTGTCATTTCCATCAACGCACACCATTCATCGCGGGTTTTGGTGGCGAACAGGTCGGCAATTTTCCTTTTGAGAGCGGGCCATTGCGCCTCGTCATTCTGTGCATCGAAATCGGGGTCTGCATCGAGGCCCGTTTTTTCGCGGAGTAGCGCATAAAATTGCGGCTCGATCGACCCAATCGAAATGAATTTGCCATCGCTACAGGTGTAAGTGTCATAGAAATGAGCACCGCCGTCGAGGCGGTTAACCCCTGGTTCGTCCTTGAGCATATTGGCGCCATGAAACCACCAGGTCATTCCCGCCAACAAGGCAGAACCGTCGGTCATCGCACAATCGATAACTTGTCCTTCGCCTGTCTTTGATGCGTGGAGCAGCGCGCTGGACATGCCAAAAGCCAGCATCATGCCGCCTCCGCCGAAATCGCCCACATAATTGGCCGGCGGCACGGGCTTCCCGCCGCGCACGCCGATGCCGTGAAGCACACCCGACAGCGAAATATAATTGATGTCATGCCCTGCCGCCTGCGCATAAGGACCGAATTGGCCCCAGCCGGTCATGCGGCCATAAACAAGTCTGGGATTGTCCGCGAGGAGGACGTCGGGACCGAGCCCTAATCGCTCCATCACGCCAGGCCGATAGCCCTCGATAATCCCGTCGGCCCCGCGACACAGATCGCGCGCCAGATCGACCGCGCCTTCTTTCTTCATGTCGAGCATGATCGATTTCCGGTTGCGTGAAAGCGGGTCACGCGGGTCCATGAAACCGCCGGGGCGGTCAATCCGGATCACCTCTGCTCCATGATCTGCAAGCATCATGGCACAAAAGGGGCCTGGGCCAATGCCGGCAAATTCAATGATCCTGATGCCCGTCAGCGGTCCTGCCATAGTTAAACTCCTTTTGCGATGGCGTTGCTTTGCCGGTCAATCAGCATAGAGGCAAGGGGCGGGCGGCGTTGCGGGCAAAGGATCCCGTTCTAATCCGGTTTCTTCTGCGCTTCGTCCATGATGGCCAAAGTCGCTGGATCTTTGGGACGGAGTTTTAACGTGGCTTCGGCTTCTCGAAGGGCCCCGGCTGTATCGCCACTGGCCAAAAGCGTGGCGGCAAGATCTCGTCGCACCGGATACCAAAAAGCCGGCGGGTCGGAGAAAAGCTGAAAATCGGGGGTCTCTTCGATTGCCGCACCATCGCGATAGGCATTAGCAGCATCAGCCCAACGATTCTCCAGTGCCGCGATGCGCCCTCTTAGCACGGCTCTTGTGATGCCCAGCAATTGTTCTGGCGCGCGGCTATCTTTGTCGATGGTGCCTTTGACCAGCGTTGCCGGGATGGCGTCCATCTCGGCCTTTATGCCATTGACATCCTTTTGATAGGCAAAGGCTTCTCCTCTGGCATAGTGCCACGCAGCTTTGAGATAGGGGAGCTTTGGTTCCTTCAGGGCAATCACGGCCACCGGGTCATCAAAGCGGGCGACGGCAAAATATCCGGCAGCGGAAAATAGCTGCATGAACGGAGACGCTTTCTCTTTATCCTGCGCATTTTCGATAAGCGGTCTGGCTAGAATCAGGGCGCCACGTGAATCGCCCGCCATCATCGCTCCGCCAAGACCGAAGATGACATTGTGCGCGTGGTAAGGAAGTTCAAAGGCTCCACCATGCTCGGTATGGCCCAGCCGCGCGGCGTTCGCCTGGTCAATGCGGACCGCGCGCAAATTGGCGTCGGCGGCGTCCTGATATCGTCCGACCCAATACCAGGTGTGTGACGGCATATGGACAAGATGGCTTGCCGCTGGCGCGAGCGCAGTCAGGCGGTCGGCATAGGATTCGGCATCGGTGGAACGACCCGCAACCTCGCTGGAGTGGATATAAAAATGAATGGCGGGCGTGCTGTCGGGAGATCGTGCAAGCACAGGTTCAAGAAAGGCCATTGCCTTGAGCCCTGCGGCTTTGAACTCTTCCTCTTTTGTCGCGGTGATCAGCGTCGCATCGGCGGCGAGGACGTTGATGCTGTCATCATTGGGGTAGCGGCTGGCGAGGCCCGCCATGGCGTCGGCATAATCCTGGTCGCGCTTTTTGGTGTCACCATGGCGAAAACGAGACAGCAAGGCATGGGTAAGGGCGCGTTCGCGCTCGGTTCCATTCGCACGTGCCAACTGGTCGGCCTTGCGTGCCATTGTCAGCAGCTCGACTCGTTCGTCCGCATCTTTGCCATAGTTGAGCGTCGGTCCCGACGTATATGCCAGACCCCAAAGACACATGGCGCAATCAGGGTCGAGCCGCGTCGCTTCTTTCATGGCCGCAATCGAGGCCTTGTGCGCAAAGGCAGAGGCCAAAACCATGCCGTTGGTGAAATAAGCCTGTGCTTCGGCCACATCGGTCGTGATTGGAAAGCCGCCGTTTCCATAGCCATCGAGGAGTTTCGGTGGCGCGTCATCGGGTTGTACGGCTGGAGCCGGAGCATTTTTGTCCGGGTGGACCGTTTCGGGGGATGCCGAGGGCGGGCTATGGTCTTTGGCTGAATGATCACCCGTTTCAGCGGGGGCAGTCGCCGTTTTGACCGTCGGCTCAGCAGTCTGTGCCACAGCGGCATTACCACTCGCCGCGAACCCCAAAACTCCCATGCAGGACGTGAGCAACAGACGTTTTGTCATAAGCGCCATAATATCCCCCAAAGATTATCAGCGCATTCCAAACCGGATAAAAATAAGCATAGAAAACATGCCCGCCCCCGTGCGCATCACATCGTCGTAACCCCTAATATGGAGCATGACCACCGGACAATGATCGCCAACGCTTCGCGCCGCCTTGCCTTATGGTTTATGGATGTTTGCAGGTTGCGCGAAAAACGGGTGTGCTCGAACGAAAATGATGGTGGTGAGCCCTGCTGGGTTCGAACCAGCGACCTACTGATTAAAAGTCAGTTGCTCTACCGACTGAGCTAAGGGCCCATCGCGGCGTTCGGTGCCGTTCGCGATTGCGGGGTCGCCCTAGAGGGACAGGGGGCGGCGGTCAACCGGCTTTGGACGTGCAAGTTGTGCAGCGAGCTGGCGGGGGGTGCGCGCGAGCAGGGGGTGGCGCCATTCGGGCACGATTAACGACATGGGGCCAAGGACGAAATCGCGCTCGGCCAGCGCGGGATGCGGGACGGTCAGCGCGGCATCGCTCCACACGCCGCCGGACCACAACAATATGTCGAGATCGAGGGTGCGTGCGCTCCAGCGTTGACCTGTGCGGCGGCCGAAACTGGCTTCGATTTGTTGCAATCGGTCGAGCATCACATCAGGGCTCAGCGGTGACGCGACGAGCGCGACGGCATTGGCATAAAGGCGACGCGACGGCCCGATGGGCGCGCTGGTGATGATCGGGCTGGCGTCGACCGCTTCGATATCATCGGCTTCCAACGCCTCCATCGCCGCCATCAACACACGGCGCGGGTCGCCGTAGCGGACGTGCCGCCGGTTTGACCCAAGACCGATTACATAGAGGGGGAGGGGCGTTGCATTGGCCATGGCGCCTCGCCTATCTTAGAGATGTGGAGATAGCCAGCCCGCTTTCCGGCGCCGAGCCGCCGCACGATTGTGCGCTGTGCTCGCGACTTGTCGCCCTTCGCGAACAGTGTCGGGTGGAACATCCCGACTGGTGGAATGCGCCGGTGCCGGTCTTTGGCGATTTAAACGCGTGGCTGGCGATTGTCGGGCTGGCTCCGGGGATGCGGGGCGCCAATCGGACGGGTCGGCCCTTTACCGGTGATCAGGCGGGCGATCTGTTGTTTGCTACTCTGGCCGATTTTGGGTTGAGCAAGGGCTTATATGACGGCCATGCCGACGACGGGTTGCGGCTGGACGGGGCCATGATCTTTAATAGCGTCAAATGCCTGCCGCCGCAGAACAAGCCAAATCCGGCCGAAATAGCCGCGTGCCGCCCGTTTCTGGAGCAGCAGCTGGCGGCTTTGCCCAAGCTGCGGGTGATGATTGCGCTTGGCAAGATAGCCCATGACGCGCTGGTGCGTAGTTTTGGCGGGCGGCTTGCGGCCTTTCCCTTTGGTCATGGACGGGTACATGCGATTCGCGAGGGCCGCCTCATGGTCGATAGCTATCATTGCTCGCGCTACAACACGAACACCGGGCGGCTGACACCCGCGATGTTTGCCGAAGTGTTTGCGACGGCAACGGTGCTGCGTGATCAGACGAGCGGGCGGAACTCTTCGACCACTGCGCGATAGAGGATGCGCTTGAACGGCACGATCAACTTGTCCAGTTCATCAAGATCCGCCCAGCGCCACGCGCGGAACTCCTGATGCTTGGTGGTGATATCGACGTCGCTATCGTCTCCAAGAAAACGCATTAAAAACCAATGTTGGCGCTGGCCGCGATATTTTCCGCCCCACATTTTGGTGACCAGATGGTCGGGCAGGTCATAAAAATGCTCGGTTTTGCTGCGCGCGATTATATCTACGAGTTTGGCGGGAACACCGGTTTCTTCATGCAATTCGCGCAGCGCCGCCGCTTCGACATCTTCGCCGGGATCGACGCCGCCTTGCGGCATTTGCCACGCTTCGTTCGTCGTATCGAGTCGCTGGCCCACAAATACGCGACCGTCGCGGTTGGCGAGCATCACCCCGGCGCAGGGGCGATAGGGAAGGTCGTCGGTCATCCAGCGCGGGCCGTGTCGGCGAGCAAGGTTTTGAGCGCAGCAAATCCGGCGGCAATGTCGCTGTTCGACGAGGGGATGCCTTTGCGCAGGCAGATATAACCGTGAATATTGCCGACCGCCTCGCGATAGGTGACCGGAACCCCCGCAGCGGCGAGCTTGCCGACATAGGCGCGACCCTGATCAAGTAGCGGATCGAGGCTGGCGGTTACGACAACAGCAGGCGGCATACCCGCCAGATCATGGTCGAGCATGTCGCAGCGTGGATCGCCCGCTACCCAGCGATAATGCTCGCCAAAATAATCCATCGCAGCCTGGGTTAGCAAATAGCCGTCGGCGAAATCGCGGGCGCTTTGCCAGTCGCTGCTCGACGTAACGGCGGGATAGATGGCATATTGGGCGATCACGGGTTTGCTGGCCGGTTTGTCGCGCAGGGTTAGTGCAGTTGCAACGGTCAGGCTGCCACCCGCACTGTCGCCTGACAAAATCAGGCCTGTGCAGGGCATATTGTCCGCAACCCAGCGCGTTGCCGCTTCGCAATCTTCGGGGGCGGCGGGGAAGGGGTGTTCGGGGGCAAGGCGGTAGTCGACTGACACGACGGGCATGTCGAGTACGCGTGCCGCCTCTGCGCAATAGGCATCGTGGGTATCGAGGTCGCCGATGACAAAGCCGCCGCCGTGATAAAAAACCATAACCGGTCCCGCTTCGCGATCAGGGCGGTTGTCATAGATGCGGACGGGAATATCGCCAGCGGGACCGGGGATGGTGCGATCCTCCACCTTGACGATTTCACCGCGCTCGGCGTCGGCAAGCTGACCCATCGTCAGCATCATTTGGCGCGCGTCGGCAGGGAGCATTTCGTCCATGGTCGGCCCTTCCTGTGCATTCAGAAATGCCAGGAAAGCCGTGGTGTCGGGGCGTACAAAAGGCGTGCTGTTGTCGGTCATGCTATCCATCCCTTTTATGTTCGTTGGCCATCCTATTCGGCATTGCGACTGATAATTCAATGGCGAATGGCAACCTTTCCGCTTAGGGTGAGTGGCCGGATTGGGCGCGATTGAAGTTTGCGGCGCACAATTTTTTCTGAATTGCGGCGCGGGTCGGAACGACCTAGGCCGCGGGACACAGGTTCGCATAATGAGGCAGAATAGATAATGGCGACAGCGGTAGTGGACGAGGCCGGACAGCGACCGGCCCCTCTTTCCGAAGCAGTGGTGGTGCGATTTGCCGGGGATAGCGGCGACGGTATGCAACTCACCGGTGGGCAATTTACTCTGTCGACCGCGCTTGCCGGCAACGATCTTGCGACCTTTCCCGACTTCCCAGCCGAGATTCGTGCGCCGCAAGGCACGTTGTTCGGTGTGTCGGCGTTCCAGATCAATTTCGGATCAAGCCAGATCGATACCGCGGGCGACGCGCCCGACGTGCTGGTGGCGATGAACCCTGCCGCGCTGAAAACCAATGTCGGTGCGCTCAAAATTGGCGGGCTGATTATCGCGGACGAGGGCGAGTTTAACGACCGCAACCTTGCCAAAGCGAAATATGAGAGCAATCCGCTTGAAGATGGCAGCTTGGCCAAATGGCAGTTGCTGAAGCTGAACATCAGTCAGGCGACGTTGGATGCGGTCAAGCCCTTTGGCCTCGGCAACAAGGAAGCGCTGCGGTGCAAGAATATGTGGACGCTGGGCCTTGCCCTGTGGATGTTCGACCGCGATCGCGCGCCGCTGATCGAATGGCTCAAGAATAAATTTGCCAAACTGGCCGACATTGCGGACGCCAATGTCGCGGCGCTGAATGCTGGCCATGCCTATGGCGAGACGGCAGAGCTTTCCGGCCCGCTGAAACAGCATCATGTCGATCCATCCGAATCCGCGCCGGGATTATATCGCATCCTGACCGGCGCCGAAGCGATCGCGCTCGGTCTGGTTGCCGGAACGCAACTGGCCAAGCTGCCGATGTTCTTTGGCGGCTATCCGATCACGCCCGCGTCGGCGATCTTGCACCATCTGTCGCGGCTCAAGGAATATGGCATCACGACCTTTCAGGCCGAGGATGAAATCGCCGCGATCTGTGCGTCGATTGGCGCCAGCTATGGCGGATCGCTGGGTGTCACCTCTTCATCCGGCCCCGGCATCGCGTTGAAGGGCGAGGCGATGGGTCTGGCGATTATGACCGAGTTGCCGCTGATTATCGTCAACAGCCAGCGCGGCGGCCCCTCGACCGGCCTGCCGACCAAGACCGAACAGTCCGATCTGTATCAGGCGGTCTATGGCCGCAACGGCGATGCGCCGCTGCCCGTCATTGCCGCGCGGTCGCCTGGCGATGCGTTTGAATGCGCGATCGAAGCGGTGCGGATTGCGACGCGCTATATGACGCCGGTAATGCTGCTCACCGATGGCTATATCGCCAATGCTGCCGAACCTTGGGCGGTACCCGACTTGTCGGATTATGAGCCCTTTCCGGTTCAATTCATGGAAGAAGCGCCAGAAGGTGGCTTCCTGCCCTATGGTCGTGACAACAAACTGGCGCGTCCGTGGGTCAAGCCCGGCACGCCGGGACTGATGCACCGGATCGGCGGGATCGAAAAAGAAATCGACACCGGCCACATCAATTATATTCCCGAAAACCACCAAGCGATGACCGATCTGCGCAAAGCAAAGATCGACGGGATTGCGAACGACATTCCCGATCAGATCGTCGAGTTGGGAGCAGAGGGTGGCAAGCTGGCGGTCGTCGGCTGGGGTTCGACCTTTGGCCCGATCCATCAAGCGGTGCGCCGCAAGCGTGCCGAGGGCGCCGACGTCAGCCATATCCACATACGTCATGTTTGGCCGCTGCCCAAAAATCTGGGTGAACTGTTGAAGAGTTTTGACCGGGTCATCATCCCTGAAATGAACACCGGCCAATTGAAAACCGTGCTGCGCGACCAGTTTCTGGTTGATGCAAAGCCCGTCAACAAAGTGTCGGGTCAACCTTTCCAAATCGCCGAGATTGAAGCGGCGATCGAGGAGCATTTGCAATGAATGACATGTCTCCCGTCGCAAAGACCACATTGAAAGATTGGGAAACCGATCAGGAAGTGCGCTGGTGCCCCGGTTGCGGTGACTATGCGATTTTGAAGGCCATTCAGCGCACCATGCCCGAAATTGGTACCGCACCTGAAAACACGGTGTTTATTAGCGGCATCGGCTGCTCGTCGCGCTTTCCCTATTATATGGAAACCTATGGTTTTCACACGATCCATGGTCGTGCGCCCGCCTTTGCGACCGGTTTGAAGCTCGCCAATCCCAAGCTCGACGTATGGATTGTCACTGGCGATGGCGACGGTCTGTCGATTGGCGGCAATCACACGATGCACTTGATCCGCCGCAATCTTGATTGCCAGATCATGTTGTTCAACAATGAAATTTACGGTCTGACCAAGGGACAATATTCACCGACCAGCCGCGTCGGCACGACGACGCCTTCGACCCCCTATGGCTCGGTTGACCGTCCGGCCCAGCCGTGCGCCTTTGCCTTGGGCTCGGGAGCACGCTTCGTGGCACGCGGGTTTGATGTGTCAAAGGAACTGCCCAAGGTATTGAAAGCCGCCCATGCCCATAAAGGCTCAGCATTCATCGAAATTTTCCAGAATTGCATCGTTTATAACAAGGATGTGTTCGCCGATTTCACCGAAAAGGCGAATGCGGCGACGGGCCAGCTTTGGCTGACAGAAGGCGAACCCATGCTGTTTGAAAAAGGCGCCAAGGGTATCGCGCTCGATGTGGAAGCCTTGACGCTGAAAGTTGTTGATGTGGTTGATGGCGATTGGCAGGCGGCGGGCGTGATCGTCCATGACGTCACCAACCGCAGCGTCGCGCATATGCTGGTCGAAATGTCCTTTGGCGAATTTCCGATGGCGCTGGGCGTGCTGTACGACGACCCGCGCCCGACCTTCGAAGCCGATGTCTGGCGCCAGAACGAGGCGGCGTCGGCAGGCAAGACGCCGAACCTGCAAGCGCTGGTCAGCAAGGGGCAGACCTGGACGGTTACAGAGGACGGCCCTGAACTGTAGCAGCGGCGCAGGCCGATGGACAATCTAACGCACAGCCTTGTCGGCGCAGTGCTTGGTCAGATGGGGCTGAAGCGCAAGACCGGGCTGGCGATGCCGACGCTGATCATAGCGGCGAATTTGCCCGACATTGATGCGGCCTGTGTGGTGTATGGACAGGCCTCGCTATCGATGCGGCGCGGGATTACGCATGGGCCGATTGCGCTATTGCTCCTTCCTGTCCTGCTCTGGGCGCTAATGCTGGGCTTTGATCGCTGGCAAACGCGGCGCGGGACGCGGCCAGCGGGACGACTTCCCATCGAAAAGGGCTGGTTGCTCGCGCTTGCCTATATCGGATGCCTCAGCCATCCGGCGCTCGACTGGCTCAACAATTATGGAGTCCGGCTGCTCGAACCATTCAGTCACCGCTGGTATTATGGCGACACGCTGTTCATCATCGATGTGTGGATCTGGTTGGCTCTAGGTCTGTCGGTGTGGCTGTCCCTACGCAGAGAAAGGCGCGGGTTCGTTGGCTGGACGCGGCCAGCCTGGGTCGGTTTTGCAGCTGTTTGCGCCTATATCGCCGCCAACGGGCTGTTCACCGGCGTGGCCGAGGCTCGGGTCGCCGATATGTTGGCCGACAATGGTGGCGGAAAGTCGCTCGTGGTGGCCAGCCCGCCGCCGCTCGCCTTTTGGCGCCGCGATATTTTCTGGCGACGCGGAGCGGCTTATGGCGCGACAAAAATCAACCTGTTCGGCGCAAACGCTCCTGAACTCAAAGCCCATCCAACGGGTATGGATGACCTTCGTATCGCACCCTTGCTGGCAACAAGCCCCACGGCCCGCGCTTTTCTGTTTTGGGCGCGTATGCCGGTTGCGACATTTGACGCGCGGGGTGTGATGACACTATCCGATCAGCGGTATGATAACCCGCTCAGCCGTAATCAATTTACGGTGAGTGTGGTGCCCGAGGGGACGTCCAGCAGTCCGCCAGACCTAATCCAGCGATAGGGTCGATTTAGCGCCGACTGTAGCGGACGCCGTTGACGCCATGAAATCACGCGACAATTGATTGTCACGCGCCCTGCTTTGGGGCAAAGTCGGCCTATGAACACACATGTCAGCCCGAAGCGCGGGCGGAAATTATTGCAAGCTGATCGCGCCTTCCGTTCCGGAGGGCTGATCGCGCGATTGATGGCATGGGCGCCGGCGGGCTATTTTCACCGTCAGCTCGACAAAATCGACGCGGGTCTCGATTTCGGCACGATCGAAGGGCATTTGCCCTGCGGTCAGGTGCGCATCCTCGGCGGACGGGGAGAAGGACCGACGGCGGTTGTTCATCTGCACCATTGGGGTGCGCTTGTGCGACTGGCCCTATCGGGATCGGTGGGTTGGTATCGTGCTTGGGACAAGGGTGAGTGGTCCTCTGCTGATCCGGTGCCGCTGTTCGACCTGTTCATGCGCAACGGAGTGTCGCTTGGAAACGCGGCGCGTGCGCGCGGACCGTGGCGGTGGCTCTTTCGCATGATCCATCATTTCAATCGCAATGACCGACGCGGAGCGCGCCGGAACATTCACGCCCACTATGATTTGGGTAATGATTTCTATCGCTTATGGCTCGACGCGGGCATGAATTATTCAAGCGCGATGTTCGTAATGGAAGGTCAGACACTCGAAGACGCCCAAACGACTAAGCTTGAGGCTATCCTTGACCGGCTTGATTTGCGATCAGGTAGCCGATTGCTGGAAATAGGTTGCGGCTGGGGCGGACTGGCCGAGCGGGCGGTCGAGCGGCATGACGTGCTGTATACCGGTATCACCCTGTCACCTGCACAGGCCGAAGTGGCGGCGGCGCGGCTTCGTGAGGTGGACCTGACCTTTCGCTCACAGGTCGAGCTGTGCGACTATCGCGATGTTGAAGGCCCCTTTGATGCTATTGCCAGCGTCGAAATGGTCGAAGCGGTGGGACAGGCCTATTGGCCCGCCTATCTGGATAGTGTGGCGGGGCTGCTTCGCCCCGGCGGCAAGGCGGCGATCCAGTTTATCATGATCGATGATGACCTGTTTGAACGCTATGCCGAGAGCACTGATTTCATTCAGGCCTATGTCTTTCCCGGTGGATGCCTGATGTCGGAAAGCCGCTTTCGGAAATTAGCTGAGGCGCGCGGGCTGGTGTGGCGCGATTTGCAATGCTTTGGCGGCGATTATGCCGAGACATTGCGCCAGTGGCGTGAGCGGTTTGACGCAGTTGCAGAGGCAGGACAATTACCAGCCGGGTTTGACGACCGTTTCGTCCGCCTGTGGCGCTATTATTTGCAATATTGCGAGGGCGGGTTTCGCGGTGGCGGCATCAACGTCGCGCAGGTCACGCTTGAAAAGAAAGCATAAAGCAAAAGGGAGAGCGACATGCGACATTTATGGGCGGCGGCGCTGATATGCGCGGGCCTGACGGGATGCAGCGCATCCGCACCGAGCGAGAAGAACACTATGCCAAAGGATCAGAATGTGCTGTTTTGGAGCCAAGACCAACGCGACGCCGCTTTCCGCCAGATGGAGCAGGTTCCCAAGGTGGTTGTGCACCAGATCAAGGCTGGCGGCACCGTTTATCCGTTGCCCGCGGGCCAGCCGTTGGCCATTGGCATGGATGTTGATGCCTATATGGCGCACCAACGCAATGCCGGGTTGATCATTTTGCAGGATGGCAAAATCCGGTTTGAAAAATATGCACTTGGCTATGGCCCAAAGGGGCGGTGGACGAGCTTTTCGGTGGCCAAAAGCTTTACTTCGTCGCTTGTCGGTGCGGCGTTGAAAGACGGCTATATCAAGAGTCTCGACGACAAGGTGACGGTATATATCCCCGGCTTGCGCGGGTCGGCTTATGACGATGTATCGGTCAAGCAGTTGCTGACGATGACCTCGGGCGTCAAATGGAATGAAGATTATACCGATCCCAAATCGGATGTTGCCTTGTTCAATCTGCAACAGCCAGTTGAAGGGGAAGACATCACGGTCAGCTATATGAAGACGTTACCCCGCGAAGCTCCGGCGGGATCAAAGTGGGTGTACAAGACCGGTGAGACCAATTTGATTGGCGTGTTGGTGTCGAGTGCGACGGGAAAAACCCTGTCGGATTATCTGACCGAGAAGGTCTGGAAACCCTTTGGCATGGAGCAGGATGCGGTGTGGATGCTAGGCGCGACCGGGCATGAAATCAGCGGGTGCTGCATATCCGCCAGCCTGCGCGATTATGCGCGGTTCGGGCAGTTCATATTGGGCGGCGGGGTTGCCGGGGGAGAGAAGGTTTTCCCAGATGACTGGCTGCCCGCCGCGACAACCAAACAGGCGGGGATTGACCAGCCTGGACGCGGTTATGGCTATCAATGGTGGACCAACGACAACGGCAGCTTCGCCGCGCAAGGCATTTTCGGACAAGGAATTTTTATTGACCCGACCCGCAAGCTGGTGATTGCGTCCAACGGCGATTGGCCTACTGCGACAGACCCCGAAGGCGTTGGGGCAGAGCGAGAAACATTCTATCAGGCAGTGCAGGCGGCGGTGGACGCAGAAGCGAAGAAATAGGGCGCTGCTTTCTGCGATTGCAGACGCGCGACCTGTTAGGCCGTCGTCGTCGCTTCGGTCGTTGCGCGCTGCGCCACCCATGTTGCGGAGAGCGGGAAGATCAGGCCCAGTGCCATGATCCACCACGTGTCCGCGAGGGTGGCAGCGCGATAAAGCGCGGCGCCAATCACGGCACCGGCGACGACCCAGCCAGCCCAATGGCTACCCGATACGCGCATCGCCAGCCAGCCACCGGCAAATGTCCCGATGAACCAACCAACAAGCAAGGCAATCGTCGAGCCAACTGGAATGAGCACATCACCCGTTTCAGGATCATAGATGTCGGGAGACAGGTTGTTACCTGCATATTGGAACAGATAGATAAGGCCAAAGGCTATGATGATGCCAATCGCTGTCGCCAGCGCCCATCGCAATATGTCTTTGGTCATCATGCTTCCTTCGCCGTCTTTCACTTGGCACGAAGATATAGCTGGCGAAAGCAAATTTGGCGTTAAAACGCGGGCATCACTTTGGGCAGGGCGTGAAAGGCCGTGCTGTCAAAGCCTTCGACCATCATTTTGGCAATAAATTCGCCAACCGTCGCGGGTTCCTTGATGCTTTCGGGGTCTTCGCCTGGATAGGCGCGGGCGCGCATCTGTGTGCGGGTTCCGCCGGGATCGACGATGGCGGTGCGCACCGTCGAAATATTCTGCATTTCTGCACCATGGCTCGCCACGAGAGCTTCGAGTGCTGCCTTTGATGCGGCATAGGCGCCCCAATAGGGGCTCGTCTTGCGCGCGACGCTGCTTGACAGCGCGATAAGTCGCCCCGCATCCGACCTACGCAAAAGGGGGTCGAAGTTCGCAATCAACGCCTGTTGCGCGATCAGGTTGAGGGTCAGGACGCGGTTGAATTCCTTGCCGTCGATTGCGGCAACCGGAGTCAATGTTCCCAACATCGCGGCGTTGAGCACCAGCATGTCGAGTTTATTCCAGCGTTCGGCCATCGCGCTGGCCAAGCGGGCAATGCTGTCGCCATCGGTGAGGTCGAGCGGCGCAATGGTTGCGCTGCCGCCGGCATTGTGGATTTTGTCTTCCAGTTCTTCGAGCCCGCCAGCGGTCCGTGCCGTGATGACAACATGCGCGCCGCGCGATGCGAGCGAGAAGGCAGTGGCTTCGCCGATACCACGACTGGCACCGGTGACGAGCGCAACCTGATCGGCAAGCGGTTTCACTTCTTCGTTCATGGGGTCAAACCACTCGTTCAGCCAGCAGCGACAATTGGTCGTCGGGCGCAGTTTCGTCAAAATCGGTCAGGGTTGTGGGATAGTCGCCGGTAAAACAGGCATCGCAATATTGCGGACTATCATAGGTCCGGTCGGCCTCGCCAAGCGCGCGATAGAGACCGTCAATTGTGATAAAGGACAGGCTGTCGGCGTTGATGAAATTGGCCATTTGACCAACTGTCATTTGCGCGGCGAGTAGCTTGGAGCGTTCTGGCGTGTCGACACCATAGAAGCAGCTGTGAGCCGTCGGGGGGCTGGCGATCCGCATATGGACTTCGGTCGCGCCTGCTTCGCGCATCATCTGAACGATTTTCAGGCTGGTGGTGCCGCGCACGATCGAATCATCAATCAAGATAACCCGCTTGCCCGCAATCAGGGCGCGGTTTGCATTATGCTTGAGCTTGACCCCCAGATGGCGAACCTTGTCGCTAGGCTGGATGAAGGTGCGTCCCACATAATGCGAGCGGATGATCCCGAGTTCGAAAGGAATGCCGGATTCCTCAGCATAACCGAGCGCCGCGGGCGTCCCTGAATCGGGAACAGGAATGATCAGGTCGGCATCAACCGGATTTTCGCGCGCCAGTTCAGCGCCAATCTCTTTGCGAACCGAATAGACACTGGTGCCGTCGACAATTGAATCAGGGCGCGAGAAATAAACATATTCAAAGATGCATGGGCGCGCCTTGTGGTCGGTGAAGGGGCGATGCGATGTCAGTTCGCCATCGCGTATGATGACCAGTTCACCGGGATCAACCGACCGAACAAATTCCGCACCGACGACGTCAAGCGCCACCGTTTCGGATGCGAGGATATAGGTCCCGTTCAACCGGCCAATAACCAGCGGACGAATGCCCAGTGGATCGCGGCACCCGATCATGCCCTCGGCCGCCAGACACACAAGCGAATAGGCGCCTTCGACCTGTTTCAGCGCGTCGATGAAGCGATCAAGCAACGTCCTAAACGTCGATGTCGCAAGCAGATGGATGATGACTTCGGTGTCGCTGGTCGATTGAAAAATCGAACCGCGCCGCACAAGTGTCTTGCGCAAAGCGGCAGAATTCGAAATGTTGCCATTATGCGCGATGGCAAAGCCGCCATTGGCGAGATCCGCGTACAGAGGCTGGACGTTGCGTAATGCGGTTTCGCCCGTGGTCGAATAGCGAACATGGCCGATGGCCGATTCGCCCTGCATCTGGCGCATGATGTCATCGCGGTCGAAATTGCCCGCGACATGCCCCATCGCGCGGTGGGTATGGAAATCCTTGCCGTCAAAAGCCGTGATACCGGCGGCTTCCTGCCCCCGATGCTGGAGCGCATGAAGCCCCAGCGCTACGACAGCGGCGGCGCTTTCCGCGCCATGGATTCCAAAGACTCCGCATTCTTCGCGGAGCTTGTCATCATCAAATGGGTGTGTGGTGAGCATTTCGGTCCAGCAGCTAGGGCAGTGACTGGGGCGCATATAGGGGCGCTGTGCCCGATTGTCGCCCCCCTATTATCGACAGTGTAGCATAAGGCGGCGTTGTGAGGGTGACAGCGGCTTGTCGCTTGCTCTAAAGCTGAGGCTATGAGCGATCCGCGAGACACATCCACCCAATTTGATCCCCGTTTTGACGCCAAGGGTCTTTTGACCGCCATAGTCGTCGATGAGGCAAGCGGCGCGATCCTGATGGTGGCACATATGAATGCAGAGGCGCTCGCTCTGACACGGACGACAGGGCAGGTGCATTTTTATTCGCGTTCGCGTCAGGCGCTTTGGCGGAAAGGGGAGACGTCGGGTAATGGTTTGACGCTGGTCGAACTGCGCGTCGATTGCGATCAGGATGCGTTGCTGGTCACGGCAATAGCTGCCGGACCTGCGTGCCATACCGGACGACCATCATGCTTTTACCGGCGTGTTGAAAGTGATGACGTGCTGACGTTCTTGGCCACCGATGAATAGGACTGGCTGGCTGATCGGTTTGCTGGCTTCGGTGCTGCTTTCCAGTTGCGGTCGCCCGGCGTCAGAATCTGGTGACGGGCAGGGTGATGCAAATAATCCGTTGGAAATGGCAGCCCGTGAGCGTGGTATCGTTCGTGAACAGGCAGCAGATTTGACCGGTGTCTTTGAACGCCGCCATGAATTGGGCCGCGATGCCCTTTGCGTCGTTCCTGATGGGGATGGGCAGTGGCGCTTTGCTTTGACGGCTGCTTTTGGTCCGGGGCTGTCGTGCAACGGCAGCGGCCACATCACGCGCGAAGGCGGCGGGTGGAAACTGAACTTCACGCGCGTCAAGGGATGCGAGGTCATCGTCCGTGAACAAGAGGATGAACTACGATTGCCCGGCAACCTGCCCGAACAATGCAGTAAACTATGCCCCAGCCGCGCATCTCTGGCCGGATTGCGCCTGCCTCGGGCCAGTTGGGCAGAGGCTGATGCACGACGCTTGCAGATGCGAAACCGATCCGGTAAAATAATTCGACCTTGTGCTAGTTGACAAGTTTGCACCGTAACTTCCATCAGCCTTGACGTTCACGTCAACGTAAATTAGTCCTACATGGTATGACAGACGATTACGGCCACTCCCATATCGATACACCCGATCATCTGGGACGCGAACAATTCAGTATTACCGATCTTTCGTCCGAATTTGAGGTTACGGCTCGTGCGCTGCGCTTTTATGAGGATGAAGGGTTGATCAGCCCGTCGCGCAAGGGATTGTCGCGCATCTATTCCAAGCGTGACCGAGCGCGGCTGGCTTGGATATTGCGCGCAAAACGCACCGGATTCAGCCTGGCCGATATTCGCGAGATGATCGATCTGTATGACGTCGGCGATGGACGTAAGCTCCAGCGTCAGGTGACGATCGAAAAATGCGAGGAACGCATTTCACTGCTACGCCGACAGCGCGAAGATATCGACAGTGCGGTCGATGAACTGTCGCGATTTATTGATATGGTGAAAGAGGTCGACGCCCGCGAGTCGGCTGACTGACCACTCCCCAGGCAAGTTTGTTTTGCCCAGTTCAGATTTTCAGAAAGGGACTCCATGCCCATCTATCGCGCGCCCGTAAAAGACACATTGTTCCTGATGAACGAGGTTCTTGGCCTTGATCGCTATGCCGATTTACCGGGGTTTGAAAATGCGACCCCCGATATGATCGAGGCAGTGCTAGGCGAAGCCGCTAAATTCTGTGAGGAAGTGCTGTTCCCGATCAACCAGTCGGGCGATCTGGAAGGCTGCACCCGTCACGAGGATGGCAGCGTGACCACACCGCAGGGCTTTAAAGAGGCTTATCAAGCCTATTGCGAAGCCGGCTGGCCCTTGATGACCCAGCCCGAGGCATTTGGCGGACAGGATTTGCCGCATGTGCTGGGTTTTCCGATCGAGGAATTTCGCATGGCTGCCAATCAGGCTTTTGCCATGTATCCCGGTCTGACGCAGGCCGCCGTATCCGCCATATTGGTCAAGGGCTCGGACGAGCAAAAAGCCAAATATGTCCCCAAGATGGTGTCGGGTGAATGGGGCGGGACGATGAACCTGACCGAACCGCATTGCGGCACTGATCTGGGCCTGATCCGTACCCGTGCAGTCCCCAACGCCGATGGCAGCTATGCGATCACCGGCACCAAGATTTTCATCTCGTCGGGTGAGCATGACCTGACCGACAACATCATCCATCTGGTTCTGGCCAAAACGCCCGATGCGCCCGACAGTGTCAAAGGCATTTCGCTGTTTATCGTGCCCAAATTCCTCGTCAATGACGATGACTCGCTGGGTGACCGCAACGGCGTCACCTGTGGGTCGATCGAGCACAAAATGGGTATCCACGCCAATTCGACCTGTGTGATGAACTATGAGGACGCAACCGGCTGGCTGGTCGGCGACGAAAATAAAGGCCTCGCGGCCATGTTCGTGATGATGAACGCAGCGCGGTTGGGCGTCGGGATTCAGGGCCTGTCACAGGGCGAGATCGCGTATCAAAATGCCGTCGCCTATGCGCAGGACCGTCGTCAGGGTCGGGCGCTGACCGGGTCGCAAGATCCCGAAGAGAAAGCCGATCCGCTGTTCGTCCATCCCGATGTGCGCCGCATGTTGATGGACGCCAAGGCGACCACCGAAGGCTTGCGCGCGCTATGCGTTTGGGGGGCCTTGCAGGTTGATCTGGCACACAAGGCCGCCACCGAGGAAGGTCGGCAGGCCGCCGACGACCTCGTCAGCCTGCTCACACCGGTCATCAAAGGCTATGGCACCGACAAGGGATATGACGTGGCGACCAATGCGCAGCAAGTATTTGGCGGCCATGGCTATATCGAGGAAACGGGCATGTCGCAGTATGTCCGCGATGCCCGCATTACGATGATTTACGAAGGCGCCAACGGTGTTCAGGCGATGGACCTCGTCGGGCGCAAGCTCGCGAAAAATGGTGGGCGGGCAGTGCAGGCCCTGTTCGCGCTGGTCGATGAGCAATGTGCCGTAGCCAAGGATAAGCCGACGTTAGCTGATATTGCGACCCAGTTGGAAAAAGCCAATGGCGAGCTGAAAGCCGCGACGATGTGGTTCATGCAAAACGGAATGACCAATCCCAACAATGTTGGCGCGGGTGCTCATCATTATATGCATATGATGGGCATTGTGGCGCTGGGTTCGATGTGGTTGATGATGGCCGATGCCGCGCAAAAATCGCTCGACGAAGATCGCGGCGACAAAGCATTTATGGGGGCCAAGCTGGTCACCGCGCGCTATTTTGCCGAACGCTTTGTTCCCGACGCGGGCGCACTCCGTCGCAAGATCGAGGCGGGTAGCGAAGCTATGATGGCGCTGGCACCGGAACAATTCCACGCCGCCTGACGCAATCTGGACATACGCAACGCATCACGCGCGCAACCTTCACAGGTGCTACGCGTGATAGCAGAGATGGCCGACCAAGAGATTTCTCCGATTGTTGTGGCCGGCCATAATTGCTGGCGGATTGAACGCGCCGACAAAGCGCGCATGATCGTCGATGCGGCGGATTATTATGCTTTGCTGGCGAAGCTGATGGCGGGCGCAAAAGAGCGTATCTTGCTCATCGGTTGGGACTTTGATCCGCGCATCACGCTGACACCGGACAAAACAGGGCAGGGGGAGCCGCTGGGTGACTTGCTGTTGCGGCTGGCAAAGAAACAACCCGCACGCGATATTGATATCTTGCGCTGGAATTTTGGTGGCCTGCGCCAAATGTTTATCCCGCGCATCCTGGCTTATGTGCTGTGTTGGAAGGTCACCCGTTCGATCAGTTTTCGTCTCGACGGGCATCATCCGGTCGGGTGCAGCCACCATCAGAAGGTCGTTGTGCTCGACGACCATTTGGCGGTGTGCGGCGGTATTGATGTGGGCGCGGCGCGCTGGGACACGCGGGAGCACGGCGACAAGGATCCGCGTCGCCAATTACCCGATGGCAAGCCCTATTGCCCCTGGCATGATTCGACGATGATCCTGGCGGGACCGGTCGGCACCGCGCTCGCCGAACTTGGCAATGAACGCTGGCAACGAGCCACAAAGAAAGAATTGTGCAAGGTAGAAGGCGGGGGCGAGAATTGGCCCGATGATCTGAAGCCTGATTTCCGAAACGTCGATGTCGCCATTTCGCGGACGCGTGCGGAGTATGACGATTGCAACGAGGTCCGCGAGATCGAGCAGCTTTATTTGGACTGCATCATGGCCGCGCGGCGCTTTGTGTATATCGAGAATCAATATTTCACCTCTGCCAAATTGGGCGCAGCGATCGCGGTGCGGCTGGACGAGGAAAACCCGCCTGAATTTATATTGGTGATGCCCAAAACCGCCGATGGCTGGCTCGAACAGATGGCGATGGACGGCGCACGTGTTGAACTGGTGCGGATGATTGCCAAGGCGCGGCATGGTGACCGCCTGCAGGTCTATTTCCCGCGTACTAAGGGCGGCGAACCCATCTATGTTCACTCCAAGACCCTGGTGGTCGATGATCGACTGATACGGATCGGGTCGTCCAATATGAACAATCGTTCAATGGGGCTCGACAGCGAATGCGACGTTACCATTGATGCGGGGTTGCCTGCCAATGGGACAGTTGGGCCAACAATCAGGCGGCTGCGAGAGGATTTGATGGCCGAACATTTGGGCGTTGAACGTGCCGATGTAACCCGCGAATTTGCGAAAACAGGGTCACTAATCGGCACGATCAAAGCGCTGCAAGGAGAAGGGCGGTCGCTTGAGCGGCTCGACCTTATCAGTCCGGGACCGCTCGATGAATTTATCGCTGAAAATGAGCTACTCGACCCGACGAGTCCCGATGCGATGTTCGAGGATATCCAGCAACGCGGCCTACGTCGTAATTGGGAACGCGGGTGGGATTGGATGCGTAGGCATCGTCCGAAGGCCTAGCTAGGCGGCGACCTCCGCCTCGTCCGCTTCGATCCGCACTAGCAAAGCTTCGACCTGCACCTGCGCGCCTGCCGCTGCATTCAGTTCCGCCACCACGCCGCCGAACGGCGCGGTCAGGCTATGCTCCATTTTCATGGCTTCGAGCGTGAGAAGTTTCTGTCCCTTCACGACCGCATCTCCAACCGCAACCTCGACCGCGATTATCTTGCCGGGCATCGGGGAGAGGATGGTGCCTGAGGAGGCGCTTGCACCTGTACCGCCCGCTGCGCGCCAAGGAGCTAGTTGCCACACAGAGCCGCGCTCTGCGATCAACATGGTGGACATCGGCGTTTCATCGTTCCCCTCGCCCTGCAAGGCCACGTCGATGCGTTCGCCGTCGAGTAGAAAGGGGGCCGACCGTATGGAGGCGGAGTTGAGGCGGAAGCCCGCTTGCGGGGTGTGCACTACCATCGCCATTCCTGCATCGGTCAGTGCCTGCTCTGATGGAGCGGGTCGTGCCGCCATGGCGTCGCCATCGCGGCCAATCAGGCCGGTATCAATGTTGCCCGCAACAAAATCCGGATGATCGAGCGCGTTGATCAAAAAGGCGGCGTTGGTTTTCACAGGCCAGACGGCGCTGTCCTCAAGCATATCCGACAGTGATAGTCGCGCATCGTCGCGGTTGTCACCATGCGCGATCAGCTTAGCGATCATCGGATCATAAAAGGGCGACACCTCAGCGCCTTCATAGACACCGGTATCGACGCGCCCGCCGGGAAGTTCAGCCAGTTGGAACAATTCGAGCGTTCCGATGGAGGGCAAAAATCCCTTTGCCGGGTCCTCGGCATAGAGCCGCGCCTCCATTGCCCAGCCATTGATGCTGAGTTCTTCCTGCTGCAACGGCAACGCTTCTCCGTTCGCCACCCGCAACTGCCATTCGACCAGATCGACTCCAGTGATTTCCTCGGTCACCGGATGTTCGACCTGCAGTCGCGTGTTCATTTCCATGAACCAGATGCGGTCGGCGCGCAGGCCCTCACTGGCGTCGGCGATAAATTCGATCGTGCCAGCCCCGACATAATCCACCGCTTTGGCCGCCTTGACCGCCGCCGCACAAAGCTGTTCGCGCGTTACCGCGTCCATACCGGGCGCGGGGGCTTCCTCGATCACCTTTTGGTGGCGGCGTTGCAGGCTGCAATCGCGCTCGAACAGGTGGACGACATTGCCTTGGCTGTCGCCAAAGATTTGCACTTCGATATGACGGGGACTGAGAATATATTTCTCGATCAGCACATGCGCATTGCCGAAGGATGCGGTCGCCTCGCGCTGGCAACTGAGCAGCGCGTCGGCAAAATCCGCCGCTGCATCGACCTTGCGCATCCCCTTGCCGCCGCCGCCCGCAACCGCCTTGATGAGCACCGGATAACCAATTTCTGCCGCCTGTTCGGCAAGGAAGTCGGGGTCCTGATTCTTGCCCAGATAGCCGGGCGTGACCGGCACACCCGCAGCGGTCATCAGCGACTTTGCCGCATCCTTTAGCCCCATCGCCGTGATGCTGGCAGGAGGCGGGCCAACCCAAATCAGCCCTGCATCCATCACCGCCTGCGCAAATTCGGCATTTTCAGACAGGAAGCCGTAACCCGGATGGATCGCTTCGGCCCCGCTTGCCTTGGCTGCGGCGATGATCTTGTCACCCACCAAATAGGATTCGGCCGCCGGTGACGGTCCGATATGCACCGCCTCATCGGCAGAGCGCACATGCAACGCTTTGGCATCAGCATCGGAATAGACGGCAACGGTGCGAATGCCCATCTCGCGCGCAGTGCGGATGATACGACAGGCGATTTCGCCGCGATTGGCGATAAGGAGCGATTTGATCATTCCGCGCTCTCCGGCGCGGCGAGGTCTTGGCATGTCGACACCGGTTCCATCGTAAAGCTGATCGAGGTGATGACCCATTTGTCTTCGTGTCGCGCGAGCACAAAATTATTAATGCCGCAGTGCGTCCGCTTCCCTCCCATCCAAAAACTATAGGGTACCCAAACTTGCGCCAATGCTCCGCGCTGCATCACAGTAGGGATGCCCAGCATTTCACGCATGGGGGCCGTGGGCTGATCCAAACGCGACAGCAAGGTTTCGCGGTCAATCACGCTGACCTTCGGTGCCATATCCGCATCCCGCCTATCGACGATCGTTGCGTTGGCCTGTTCGTCAAAAACCGCGTCCATTTCGCTGCGCGATGTGGAGGCCACAGCATCGGTGAAGCGGTGCACGGTGTAAAGAATGGCCGTGCGATCGTCGCCCTCGAGCGGCGGCGGAGTAAAAAGCAAAAGCGCGGACAAAAGCGTCATAATGTAGCTGTTCCTGATGGCAAAACCCCGGCGACATTGCACTGTGCTGGGCCGGATCACATTCATTGCAGGCAAAGAGGAAGCGGTGCAGGGTCATCATCACATCCGGAACACCCCAAAGCGGGGGGCCTCCTCTATGGGCGCGTTGAGCGCGGCGGCGAATGCCAGCCCCAGCACGTCGCGGGTCTGCGCCGGGTCGATGATGCCGTCGTCCCACAGCCTTGCGGTGGCGTAATAGGGGTTGCCCTCATCCTCATATTTCTGGCGGATCGGGGCTTTGAAGGCTTCGGCCTCGCGCTCGTCCCATTTGTCGGCGTCGCGGTGAACCGTCGCCAGAACCGACGCCGCTTGCTCGCCGCCCATCACGCTGATCCGCGCATTGGGCCAGGTGAAGAGGAAACGCGGGCTGTAGGCGCGCCCGCACATGCCGTAATTGCCTGCGCCAAAGCTGCCGCCGATCAAGACGGTAATCTTGGGCACACTCGCCGTGGCGACGGCGGTGACGAGTTTAGCGCCATGCTTCGCAATGCCCTCGGCCTCATATTTGCCGCCGACCATGAAGCCGCTGATATTTTGCAGAAACAGCAGCGGTATGCGACGCTGGCAGGCAAGTTCGATGAAGTGTGCGCCTTTGACCGCAGATTCGCTGAACAGCACGCCATTGCTGGCGAGGATGGCAACCGGTTGGCCCCAGATATGCGCGAAACCGCACACCAAGGTTGAGCCATAGAGCGCCTTGAATTCGTGAAATTCGCTGCCGTCGACGATCCGCGCAATCACCTCATGGACATCATAGGGCGCGCGGACATCCTGCGGGACGATGCCGTATAATTCTTCGGCGTCATATTTGGGCGGACGCGGGTCTTTGAGATCGATGTCGGGCCGATGGACGGGACCAAGGTGCGACACGATATCGCGCACGATGGTCAGCGCATGTTCGTCATTTTCGGCGACATGGTCGACAACGCCCGATTTGCGCCCATGCAAGTCGCCGCCGCCCAGATCTTCGGCACTGATTTCTTCGCCCGTCGCCGCCTTCACCAAGGGCGGTCCGGCAAGGAAGATGGTGCCTTGATTGCGCACGATCACGCTCTCGTCGGACATGGCGGGGACATAGGCACCACCCGCGGTGCAGCTGCCCATCACACAAGCGATCTGCGGGATTTGTTTGGCCGACATATTGGCCTGATTGAAAAAGATGCGCCCGAAATGGTCGCGGTCGGGGAAGACCTCGTCCTGATGCGGCAAGTTCGCGCCCCCGCTGTCGACCAGATAGATGCAGGGCAGGTGGTTAGCCTCGGCAATTTCCTGCGCGCGTAGATGTTTCTTGACGGTTAGCGGATAATAGGTGCCGCCCTTCACAGTCGCATCATTGCAGACGATCATGCACTGTCGCCCCGACACACGACCGATGCCACAGATCAGTCCCGCACCCGGCACCTGATCGCCATACAGTCCGTTCGCAACCAGCTGGCCGACTTCCAAAAAGGGTGACCCTGGATCAAGCAGCCGTTCGACACGCTCGCGCGGAAGCAGCTTGCCGCGGCTCGTGTGGCGCTCGCGCGATTTTTCGGTGCCGCCGGTCGCGGCAGCTGCGACCTTGGCCCAAAGCTCGTCTTTCAGCGCACGGTTATGCCCTGCATTAGCTCGGAAATCCTCTCCATCAGGATTGATCATCGTTCCCAGTACTGGTGCGCTCACGTCTTGCTCTCTCCGCTGATGGACCCGTGGGTTAGCCTGTCATTCGTCGAATGAAAAGCGCCGCACAGCGATTTTAGTTGGCGTTGAAACTATTTTGCAAAGCTTCTAACTGTTTCGCATCTTCCCTAGCAAAGAGAGTCGCAACGTTATGAAAACTCGCCTTCTTGCCATATTGCTTACCAGCGCTGCCGTCATGGTCGGTCCCGTCGCCTGCACAAGCAGCAACTCCACCGACGCCAGCTATGTCGTCGGCACTGACCTTGGTATCAGCAAAGCCGCGATGGACACCAGCGCCAAGCCCGGCGATGATTTTTACGCTTATGCCAATGGCAACTGGCAAAAGGTGACCGAAATTCCGGCGGACCGATCAAGCACTGGCGCTTTCCTAACCGCGTTTCAGACGACCGAACAGCACAACCGCGATCTGGTCGATGCCATTGTCAAAGCCGACAACAAAGCCGGTAGCAACGAAGCGCGCATCGCGTCCTTCTATAAGGCCTATACCGACACCGCGGCGATTGACGCTGCCGGAATGAAGCCATTGGCCGCCGATTTTGCGCGCTTCGATGCGATCAGCGACAAAGAACAATTGTCCAAAGTTCTGGGTGAACAGACCCGCGTCGATGTCGACCCGCTCAATGCCACCAACTTCTTCACCGAAAATCTGTTCGGCATCTTTGTAACGCAAGGATTGTCGACCCCTGGCGAAGTGCTCCCTTATGTCTTGCAAGGCGGGCTGGGATTGCCCGAGCGCGAATATTATCTGTCGTCTGACCCCAAAATGGCTGAGATTCGCACGGCCTATAAAGCCTATATCGCCAAACTGCTGACCACCGCCGGTATTACCGATGCCGACGCAAAGGCGGCGAAAATCTATGATCTAGAGGTCAAGATAGCCAAAGCCAGCGCGACACGCGAGGAGAGCGAGGATTTTGTCAAATCGGCTAATGTCTGGGCCAAGGATGATTTTTCCAAAAAGGCACCCGGCATAGATTGGACGGCTTATTTTGCAGCGGCGCATCTGGATGGATCCGCGAAATTTGCGGCTTATCATCCGGGGGCGATTACCGGTCTGTCGGCACTCGTCGCCTCGGAACCGCTTGATGCATGGAAAGACTGGCTGACTTTCCACCAAATCAATAGTCACGCCGACGTGCTACCAAGCGCCATCGATCAGGCGCATTTTGCCTTTTACGGTACCAAATTGTCGGGCACCCCCGAAATGCGCAGCCGCGACAAGCGAGCGCTGAGCGCGCTCAATGTCTATTTGGGGGACGCAGTCGGCAAAGCTTATGTCGACAAATATTTCCCGGCATCAGCCAAGGCCGAAGTTGGCGACATGGTCAGTAATATCAAGTCGGCCTTTGCGACGCGGGTGCAGACGATAGACTGGATGGCACCGGAAACCAAAAAGGAAGCGATTAAGAAGGTCGAAACGATTGTTGTTGGCGTCGGCTATCCGGATCAATGGCGCGACTATAGCAGCTTTACGGTCGGCGACAGCGCCTATGCCAACGAGATTGCGGGTCAGAAAGCCGAAACCGCGCATCAACTTGCCAAGATCGGTCAGCCGATGGACAAGGGCGAATGGTGGATGACGCCGCAGACGGTGAACGCGGTCAATTTGCCGGTGCAAAATGCGCTCAATTTCCCCGCTGCGATCCTCCAGCCGCCTTTCTTTAATGCCAAGGCGGATCCGGCCTATAATTATGGAGCCATCGGGGCAGTCATCGGTCACGAAATCAGCCACAGCTTTGACAATAATGGCGCGGCCTTTGATTCCACCGGCGCGCTGCGCAACTGGTGGACCAAAGAAGATTTGGCGAAGTTCGAGGCAGCAGGTGCGGCGCTCGCTGACCAGTTCGACACCTATAAGCCGTTCCCCGACTTGCACGTCAACGGCAAGTTGACGCTGGGTGAGAATATTGCCGATGTCGCCGGCCTACAGGCTGCTTATGATGCCTATCATGCGTCGCTGAAGGGCAAGGAAGCCCCTGTCATCGACGGCTTCACCGGCGATCAGCGTTTCTTCATCGCTTTTGCCCAGACCTGGGCGACCAAGATGCGCGATGAGGCGCTGCGTCAGCGTGTCGCCACCGATGGCCACGCGCCGGGCATGTATCGCGCGCTTACCGTTCGCAATCTCGATGCTTGGTACAAGGCGTTTGATGTCAAGGAAGGCGACAAGCTGTACCTCGCTCCCGACAAGCGCGTGCGCGTTTGGGGATAGGATGATTGGACGACGGGGCGGTCAGTCCACCCCGTCGTCGTTCGTCGGTGTGACCGGCTTTTCCTTTAGGATCAGATAACGATAAACGCCGATCGCGTTGATGATTAGCAGCGCGATATTCTGCCAGCCGATGCCTTCGCTATCCTGTTGCAGGAAGCCCCAGGCGATCAGAGCCATACTGCTCGTCACGAAAATGACGAAGGCCCAACCTGTCCATCGTCGGCCGAGGTTAAGCGAGACTATTAGCGCTGCGAGCGTCGCTGCGCCCGCACCATAATATTGGAAGACGGTGAGCAGGCTTTCGTTCAAGCCCCCGCGCCAATCAGTTCCCGCCCAATCAACATGCGTCGGATCTCATTGGTGCCGGCGCCAATGTCGAGCAGCTTGGCATCGCGCCAATAGCGTTCGACCGGCCAATCCTTGGTATAGCCCGCGCCGCCGAGCGCCTGAATCGCCTCGCCGGCAACCTTCACCGCATTTTCGGACGCGAGCAGGATGCAGCCCGCCGCATCAAAGCGCGTCGTTTGTCCAGCATCGCAGGCCTTGGCGACATTATAGACATAGGAGCGCGCTGACTGGAGCAGGACATACATGTCGGCCACCTTGGCCTGCATCAGCTGGAATGAGCCAATTGGCTTACCAAATTGTTTGCGGTCGCGAACATAGGGAATGACCGTATCGAGGCAGGCTTGCATAATACCCAGTTGCAGCCCCGCGAGCACGACACGCTCATAATCGAGGCCCGACATCAGCACGCCAACGCCGCCGTTTTCCGGTCCTATGACCTGTTCTTCGCTGATTTCGCAATCATTGAAAACCAGCTCAGCGGTCGGGCTGCCACGCATACCGACCTTGTCGATTTTTTGTCCGATGCTGAAACCCGGCATGTCCTTTTCGATCAGGAACGCCGTAATACCGCGCGACCCCGCTTCGGGACTCGTTTTTGCATAGACGACCAGCGTGTCGGCATGGGTCGCATTGGTGATCCAAAATTTGGTACCGTTGAGGACATAGCCGCCCTGCACCTTGTCGGCCTTCAGCTTCATCGACACGACATCGCTGCCCGCGCCAGCCTCTGACATGGCCAGACTGCCGACATGCTCGCCCGAAATCAGCTTGGGCAGATATTTCGCCTTTTGATCGCCATTGCCCCAGCGGCGGATCTGGTTGACGCACAAGTTCGAGTGCGCGCCATAGGACAGACCGATGGCGGCGCTGGCGCGGCTGACTTCCTCAACCGCGATAACATGTTCCAAATAGCCCAGACCAAGCCCGCCAAATTCCTCTTCGACGGTGATGCCGTGCAAGCCAAGCTCGCCCATTTGGGTCCATAGCTCGTCGCGCGGGAACCAATCCTCACGATCAGCCTTGGCGGCGAGCGGAACAATCTGCTCATCGGCAAAGCGCGCCGTGGTGTCGCGGATCATCTGGGCGGTTTCGCCCAAAGCAAAGTCGAATTCTGGGGTGGCGCGCATGGTGTTCCTCTGCATCTGAATTGGTCCGCGACTAGCAGGAAGCAATGGCAAGTTGAAGAGGCGGCGCAAGTCGGATTTTTGCTCCCGTCATTCCTTCTTGCTTGCCGATGTCGGCATGAACGGCCACATTGATCGTAATTCTGGCAGACGCGGGCTGTCTGATCAATCTGTGCATGATGGTCGGACGGTGTAGATGTTCAACATCTTTGGGGCGAAGATATGTTACTGTTCAGAGGGCGTGAAGCCCATAGTCGTTCCCTGTCCAAAGCAATCAGCTGGCGAATTTTGGGCAGTATTGACACCTTCATCCTCAGTTGGTTGTTTACGTCCGACGTCAAGGCGGCAGGGGCGATTGCGAGCACCGAAGTGCTGACCAAGATGCTTCTCTATTATTTTCACGAGCGCGCCTGGAGCCGGATTGGATGGGGTATGGGCAAGGGTGGAGTGTCCGGTGGCAGCGACAAGCCGACGCCGCATATTTGAAAGCCATGCCGTGGGACTGATGAGATTGCCAGCCCCGCCAATTGCGTCTAACCAGTTGCATAGCGAAACTGACATTCCCTGTTTTGGAGATACGCAATGACTGACTTGCCGGCAACCAACCTGACCATGCACACGCTCATCAAACCAGAAGGCGAGCTGGAGGTTTCGCTGGTACGTCTGCCGATGCCCGATCCCGCACCGCATGAAGTGTTGGTGAAGGTTCAGGCCACGCCAATCAATCCGTCCGATCTCGGGCTGCTATTTGGTGCTGCCGACATGTCGACCGCGCGGGCCAGCGAGCGTGATGGTTTGCCGGTCGTCACGGCTGATGTGCCGGCACCTGGGATGCGCGCGATGATGGGCCGCATCGGCGAGGCGCTCGCGATTGGCAACGAAGGCTGCGGCGTTGTTGTCAAAGCCGGGTCGTCGCCCGAAGCCCAAGCGCTGATGGGCAAGACGGTGGCACTGATTGGTGGCGAGATTTATGCCGAGTATCGCTGTTTGCCCGCGCAAATGTGCATGATTTTGCCCGACGGGACCACTCCCGAAGATGGCGCGTCCTGTTTCGTCAATCCGCTCACGTCACTGGCCTTTGCCGAAACGATGAAGATGGAAGGGCACAGCGCGCTGGTTCATGCCGCCGCCGCGTCCAATCTGGGCCAGATGCTGGTAAAGATTTGCGCAAAGGATGGCATCCCGCTGGTCAATATTGTGCGCAGCGATGCGCAGGTGGCGATTTTGAAATCGATCGGCGCGACTCATATCGTCAATAGCAGCGACGATGATTTTCTCGACAAGCTGACCGAAGCGCTCATCGAAACGGGTGCGACAATCGGTTTTGATCCGATTGGCGGCGGTAAACTGGCGGGCCAGATTTTGAGCTGCATGGAAGTGGCGGCGGTCAAGCGGATGAAGACGTACAGCCGCTATGGGTCGGACACGTTCAAGCAGGTCTATATCTATGGTGCGCTCGACCTAGGTCCGACGATCCTCAACCGCAGCTTTGGCCTGACCTGGGCGCTGTCGGGGTTCCTGCTCACGCCTTTCCTGCAAAAGGCCGGAATGGAAGTGAATATGCGCCTGCGCAAGCGCGTCGTTGATGAATTGACCACGACGTTCAAGAGCCATTACAGCCACACAATTTCGCTCACAGAGGCGCTCTCTCTCGACGTGATCGAATCCTATAATGCCAAGCGCACGGGTGAGAAATATCTGATCAAGCCAGCGGGCTGATGAACGGGCCGGCTCTGCAAAGCTGAGGGATCAGCGTTTCATGCACTGGCGTTTGTCGTCGCGCATATATTCGCTGCAATTCCACAAGGCCTTTTCAAAGCCTGCCTTTTCATCGCGCAAATAGGAAAAACTCATGGCGGCGCGTGCGGTGTCGCTCATAGCGTCGCCCTGTGGTTTCAGGACCGGATTGGTCCAGCCCATAAACTTGCAATAATCGCGCGCGCCGCACAGGCGGAGCGCAAGCGTGACAAAGGATTCCGCCGGTGCGCGGCGGTCGAGCAATATATAGATGGTGTCACGGCCGACCATGTCGCCCTTACCGGGAATGAGGCGAGCAGCTCCAGCGGTGGCGTTTGTGTCCGTGGCAGGCTCTGCAGGGGCGTGGGCAGATGAAATCGCGGCAAGTTTGGCAACCGGCGCATCGCTGCCTTGAACTGCGCCACGAAACGCACCCGGCGTTCCCCAATATCCGGGCCAGCGAAAAAAGAGGTGGGTGTCAACGACAGCAATTTTCTCGAGGCTATCGCTCCAATAGGGCAGGACCCAATCGGTGTGGTAATGGGTCGCGAGCCCGACTTGCTTGTCGACGCCGCCCGACAACATGGTGTCTGCCGTCGCCTGCGCCCGCTTCCAGGCCGCGTCCGAATAGCGCCGGTTCAATGCGCCATCGCAGGTAAAGGTGAACTGGCATCCGGTGCGGCGCTCTGATCCCTGAAAGACGACGGCGCAGATCGATTTGGGAAAGGCGGGGTGGCGAACGCGGTTGATGATGACCTGACCGACCGCACGCTGGTCCTTGCTATCGTCGCCCGCTTCATAAATCATCGCCGCTGCCAGGCAATCGCGGGCGCGGGTGCGGTTTTCGGCATCCCCGGGGTAGGTAAACGGTCGCGCGGCGACAAAGCCCGATGTGACGAGCGGAACCAGGTCATTTAACGCCTTGGCGTCCTCGCTGGCAATGGGTGCCAATTCCATCGGCAACACGTCTGGAACAACCTCGGCGGGCGGTGCTTGCGGCGCAGGCGGTCGATGGCCAGTCAATGTTGCGGGGCCAGTGCTGCTAAGGTGCAGCACCGCGCCAATCGCCACGACCGCCAGCAACAGGAACAGCCACGCCGACCAGTCGCGCCGCAAAGGCAACGTGGGCTGATCCTGATCGGTCGTCATGGCTAGTGTCAGATCTCCGGCAAGAAATCGGACACCGACAAATAGCGCTCGCCGGTATCATAGTTGAAACCGAGGATACGACTACCTGCGGGCAGGTCGGGGAGCTTTTTGGCAATCGCCGCTAATGTCGCACCCGACGAGATTCCAACCAGCATTCCTTCGTCGGTTGCGGCACGCAGCGCCATGGCTTTGGATTCTTCAGGCTCGACTATGATCACGCCGTCGAGCAAATCGGTGTGCAAGTTGCGCGGAATGAAACCGGCCCCCAATCCCTGAATGGGGTGAGGCCCGGGTTTGCCACCCGAAATCACCGGCGACGCACTAGGCTCGACAGCATAGACTTTAAGGTTCGGCCAATGCGGTTTCAGAAATTCCGCGCAACCGGTGATATGCCCGCCAGTGCCAACTCCGGTAATCAGGACGTCAATCGGACTATCCTTGAAATCCTCCAGGATTTCAGGGCCGGTCGTATTGGCGTGAATCGTGACATTGGCTTCATTTTCGAACTGCTGCGGCATCCAGGCACCATCGGTGGTTTCGACCAGCTCGATGGCACGCTCGATGGCGCCCTTCATGCCTTTTTCGCGCGGGGTCAAATCAAAGGTCGCGCCATAGGCGAGCATCAATCGGCGGCGTTCGATCGACATGCTGTCGGGCATGACCAGAACAAGCTTATAGCCTTTGACCGCAGCCGCCATGGCCAAACCGATACCGGTGTTGCCCGATGTTGGTTCAACAATCGTGCCGCCTGCTTTCAGGCTGCCATCGGCTTCTGCTGCTTCTATCATTGCAAGGCCGATACGGTCCTTGATAGATCCACCGGGATTGCTGCGCTCTGATTTGATCCACACTTCCGCATCCGGGAACATTCGTCCCATCCGGATGTGCGGGGTGTTGCCTATGGTGTCGAGAATGGAGCGAGCTTTCATGACGGTCCTACCTTAAATTGAGGTTCAAATGTGCGCGCGCGGCGCAGTTCTGGAAACAGCCTCGACCATAGCGCGGTGATGGCTATCGCGCCAGCGCCGCCAAATATAACCGCGCCGACCGGTCCCAAAAGCGCGGCGGCGACGCCTGATTGCATTTCACCCAATTCATTCGAGGCAGAAATGGCGAGTCCCGAAACCGCGCTGACCCGTCCGCGCATATTATCGGGCGTGTTGAGCTGGATTAATGTGCTTCGGACAAAGACCGAGAACATGTCCGCCGCACCCAAAATGCTGAGCAAGCCAAGCGACAGGAGGAAGTTTTTGGATATGCCGAACAAGATCGTCGCAAGCCCGAAGACGACAACAGCCCACAGCATCTTCACCCCGACATTGCGCTCGATCGGTTTGAAAGCGAGCGCCAGGGCCACGGCAGCGGCTCCAAGCGCAGGTGCTGCGCGCAGTTGACCCAAACCTTCAGGGCCGACATGCAATATGTCACGCGCATAAACCGGCAGCAGCGCGGTTGCCCCGGCGAGCAGGACCGCAAACAGATCGAGGGTGATGGTGCCGAGCAAGAAACGCTCGTTCCAGGTGAATTTCAAACCGTCGGCCATTTCTCGCAACGGATGGCGCCGGACCGCTTCGGGTGGCGGGTAAACCGGTCGCACCATGCTGATGGACAAAATCGACAGCGCCAGCATGGAGACAGCAAAGATATAAGGTGCTGTGGGGTTGGCACCATAGAGTAGTCCGCCAACCGCTGGCCCGACAACCGATGCCGACTGCCACGCAATCGAACTCATGGCGATGGCCCGCGGCAAAACAGCGGGCGGGACGATATTGGGGGCAATGGCACTCATCGACGGACCGATGAAAACGCGTCCGACGCCATGCATGGCTGCAAGGGAAAACAATAGGGGCAGGGTCAGGCTGTCATTCCAGGTGAACCACCCCAATGCCAACGCCACGCACATGTCGACTGTGTTGGAAAAGCGCGCCACCAGTCGTCGTTCAACGAGATCAGCAATCCATCCAGCCAAGGGTGTGAGCAAGGCGAGCGGAATGAATTGGAACAGTCCGACCAGTCCCAGCTGGAAAGCGGCATCGCGCGGCGACATGCCATAATCGGACCGCGCCACATCATAAACTTGCCAGCCAATGACGACAGCCATCGCCAAGGTCGCCATGACAGCAGTAAAGCGTGCAAACCAGAAATAGCGAAAATCGACAATGGAGAGCGGGGAGGGCGGTTTACCGACAGGGTCGGGCTGCGCTGGCGATGTGGTCGTGGCCATGACAGGCGCTCTAATCTTGAACCCGACAATGCGCTAGATAGCTAATCTATGTTATTCGTCGATTTTTTGATGCGACCTTCCTAAAGGAGTGCCAGAGAGCGCCATGTGGAAGCTCAGGGAGATAGTTTAGTGTTTAAAGGCAAGAATCGGATAGGTAGCGCAGTTCTGGCTGCATTGATGGTAACGACAGCGGGCTGCAACACCTCATCCGACAGTGGTGCGTCGACCAGCGCAGAGGCCGTATCGGCTTCGGGCTGGAGCCAGTTTCGCGATGATTTTCTCGCCGGCTATTTCCCGCTCAATCCGACCTTCGCCGTCTATCAAGGCAAGCATGACTTTGATGGCAAGCTGCCCGACTGGTCGCCTGAGGGCCTGGAGGCCCAAGCCGCATTTCTGGAAAAGACCATCACTGATGCCAAGGCGATGGACGGAGACATGACGGACGCGGAAAAGTTTGAGCGCGACTATCTAATCCATGTCGCCCAGGGGCAGCTATTCTTTTTGCGCGATGCCGATTTCCCGCACAAAAACCCGGCCTTCTATGTCGGTGCGCTGGATCCCAATGTGTATATCTCACGCCCCTATGCCGATGCGACGACTCGGATGAAGGCGTTTATCGCCTATGCCGAGAATGTCCCGACCGCTGCCGCCCAGATCAAAGCGAATCTAAAGCTGCCTATGCCAGCGACCTTTGTGAAATATGGCGCGGCGGGCTTTGGCGGTTTTGCCGATTATTACACCGGCGACGCCAAAGTAGCCTTTGCCGATGTGAAGGACCAAGCGCTGCAAAAGCAGTTTGACGATGCGACCGCCAAGGCGTCGGCGGCAATGAAGGATCTGGCCGCTTATGTCAGTTCCAAGCCGGGAACCGCCGATGGCTATGCGCTGGGCGCGGACAATTTCTCAAAGATGATTCTGACCAGCGAGGCCGTCGACACACCGCTCGACGAACTGGAAAAAATTGGCGAAGCGGATCTCAAGCGCAATCAGGACGCGCTTAAAGCCGCGTGCGACAGCTTTGCACCCGGCGTTTCGATCGCCGCTTGCATGGCCAAGATGGGGGCGGACAAGCCCGCTGACGGACCCGTGGCAGAGGCGCGGCGGCAATTGCCCGAACTGCGCGCTTTCCTCGTGAAAAAGGATCTTGTGTCGATCCCGGGGGCCGAACAGGCCAAGGTCGAAGAATCGCCTCCCTATAACCGTCAGAACAGCGCCTATATCGATATCCCCGGACCTTATGAGACCGGATTGCCGTCGGTTTATTATATCTCGCCGCCGGACCCGAGCTGGGATGCCAAAACGCAGGCCGATTTCGTGCCGGGCAAGAAGGATCTGTTGTTCACATCGGTCCATGAAGTCTGGCCGGGGCATTTCCTGAACTTCCTCCATTCGAACCGGTCCGACAGCATCTTTGGCAAATTGTTCGTCGGCTATGCGTTCGCAGAGGGTTGGGCGCATTATACCGAGGAAATGATGTGGGATGCCGGTCTGAATGACGGCGACCCCGAAACGCACATCGGTCAGCTATCGAATGCGCTACTGCGTGATTGCCGTTATTTGTCGGCGATCCGCCTGCACACCAAGGGTATGACCGTTGCGCAGAGCGAAAAGCTGTTCAAGGATCAGTGCTATCAGGACGCAGGCAATGCCAAGCAACAGGCGGCGCGCGGAACCTATGACCCGCAGTATCTGAACTACACCATGGGTAAGCTGATGATTCGCAAGCTGCGCGAAGATTGGACCAAGGGCGATCACACCAAGTGGAAGGCGTTCCATGACCAGTTCCTGTCCTATGGTGGCCCGCCGATTCCGATGGTGCGCGCCGCAATGATGAAGGAAGCGACGCCCAAGGCTGCCTTTTAATTGTGAGACAAGGGGAGGGTTTCAAAAAAAGACTGGAAATCTTCCCCCGTTTCATGCCAGCTTCATCCGGTCTTGGGAGGGATTGGATGATGAAGAATTTGGGACCACGCACTGGCGTAGCGACTGTCATGGCATTGGCGGTGATGACGCTTGGCGGGTGCAGCGATCCGGCAAGTGAGGCCGGGGCGTCGCGTAAGGCCGACGCCACAGTCGCGCAGGCCAAATTTCCCGATCGCGTTTATTGGGGCGATACCCATCTTCATACCAGCAATTCGGTCGATGCGTTCGGCTTTGGCGTCCGGTTAGGGCCTGAAGATGCGCTGCGTTTCGCAAGCGGCGAAGAAGTGACAGCCTCACATGGACTGAAAGCCAAATTGGCGCGTCCGCTCGATTTCTTGGTCGTTGCTGACCATGCCGAAGGTTTGGGCGCGACGCGGCGACTCTATGAAGCGCCGCGCGCGTTGATCCGCGACCCTGACCTGCGGCGCTGGTACGACATGATGCATGAAAGCGATGCCGGTGCGTTGAAGGTGACGGCTGAGCTGATCACACGCGCCGCCAATGGCACCTTGCCCAAAGCGTTGAGCGATCCGGTCGCGAATGAAAAAAACACGCGGACGATCTGGACCAACAATAATGATATTGTCGAACGCTATAACAAGCCCGGCAAGTTCACGGCCTTTATCGGATTTGAATATTCGCTGATGCCCGACGGCAATAATCTGCATCGCGTTGTCATGTTCCGCGATGGCAAGGCCGAGGCGGATCAGGTGCTGCCCTTCTCGTCGCTCCTGCCTGGCGCCAGCCCCAGCAAGCTGTGGGACTATATGGACGCCTATCAGAAAAAGACCGGTGGACGTGTGCTGGCGATTCCGCACAACCCCAACTTGTCAAACGGACTGATGTTCGAGACAGAGGGGCCTGATGGCAAGCCCATGACCGCGGAATATGCGCGGCGTCGTGCGGCCCATGAGCCCGTCGTTGAAATCACTCAGATCAAGGGCGACAGCGAAACCCATCCGTTTCTTTCTCCCAATGATGAGTTCGCGAGTTTTGGCGATGCGGGTTGGGAATTGGGCAATCTGCCGCTGACGCATGATGCAACGCCCGACATGTATGGCGGCAACTATGTGCGCGAGGCTTTGAAGCGCGGGCTGGCCATCGAGGCCCGAACCGGCGTTAATCCCTATCAATTGGGCTTCATCGGGTCGACCGACAGCCACACAGCGCTCTCGACCGCCGACGAGAATAATTTCTTTGGCAAACATAGCGGCAACGAACCGAACAAAGACCGAGCATCTGAAGGCCAGAATCTGGGCACTCGTGCTGGCCGCTTTGGTTGGCAATATCTGGCGGGGGGCTATGCCGGAGTTTGGGCAACGTCCAACACCCGCGCGGCCATTTTTGACGCGCTGGCGCGGCGCGAAGTTTATGCGACCACCGGACCGCGCATGACAGTGCGCTTTTTTGGCGGATGGGATTTTGCTGATGCCGACCTGAAGGGCGACTTTGTCAAGGCAGGCTATGCCCGCGGCGTCCCGATGGGCGCGGTACTGTCATCTGGTAAAGGTGCGCCGCGATTCATGGTTTCGGCGCTGAAAGACCCTGATGGCGGCAATCTGGATCGTGTTCAGATCGTCAAGGGCTGGGTCGACCGCAGCGGCGTGTCGCAGGAAAAGGTCTATGACGTGGCTTGGAGCGATCCCGCCAAGCGGCCGAGGGGCGCGAACGGGAAGGTTCCGGCGGTCGGCAATACGGTCGATATCGCCAAAGCGACCTATGAAAACAGCATCGGCGCGCCCGAGCTGGCGACGGTTTGGGTGGACCCCGATTTTGACGCCAAGGAACGCGCCTTTTATTATGTGCGCGTGCTGGAGATTCCGACACCGCGATGGGTGTTGTTCGATGTGTTACGATATGGCGCGAAATTGCTGCCTGGAACAGAATTGACGTCACAAGAGCGCGCGTATACGTCGCCCATCTGGTACAGTCCCGCCAGTTGATATTGCGGCGGCCAATTCCGGCCAGAAAGTCTGGTCCCTAATGCGCGATTTGCGGCTCAGCGTTGTCATGCCGATGTATAATGCTGCCCGTTATGTCGAGGATGCGATTGATAGCGTTCTGACGCAGACCATGCCCGATTTCGTCTTTTACATCGTCGACGATGGATCGACCGATGGTTCGGGTGAGATTGCGGCGCGAAAGGCCGCCGAAGATTCGCGCATTCACCTGATTCATCAGGATAATCAGGGTATTGTGGCTAGCCTGAACCGCATGTTGGAATTGGTCGATACGCCCTTTGTGGCACGTATGGACGCCGACGATATTTCCCTGACGGATCGCTTTGCGCGGCAGTTGGAACGTATCGAGATGGATCCGGACCTGGGCGCACTCGGCACGCAATTTGTGGAGATCGACAATGGCGGGCGCGCCCGTAATCTGCAATTTCAACAGCCCGTTGGTCGCGCAGAGGTCCGTGCACAGCTCGAAATCCGCCAACCCGTCGCCAACCCGACCGTGATGTTCCGGACCCAGATATTGCGAGATGTCGGACTCTATCGACAGGCGTTTCGCTACTGCGAAGACTATGATTTGTTCCTGCGATTATCTGAAATCGCAGATATCGACAATTTGTCCGACATTTTGCTCCACTACCGTCGCTCACCGGGCCAGATGAGTGTGCTCAACAACGGCCATCAGACCCGCCAAGCGGCTTATGCCCGCCTTGCTCACACAGAACGGGGGCAGGGCCGACGCGACCCATTCGACGGTATGGATGACTTGCCGGCTTTGGACGAACTCGACCATATCCTTGGCCGACAAGGCGTTGCAAGGGCAGTGCAGACCGATGTGCTCGCAGATTTGCGCTATGCCGTCGCCAGTATGAACGATGTGGAGTTTGCCGATTTTCTTCGTACTGTTCGACGCGGTGTGCCGTTGACGGAAGGGTGGCGGACTGTCGTGCGCTGCCTGATCAACCGGCGCATCAAACGCGCCGCACAACTGGCCCTCGCCCTTGTTCAGGGGAACGCACAAAACAACTAGGTTGAAGACCTCTGGCGTCGCTGGCTAAGCTGATGGTGCCTTCAATCGTGCGATGAAAAATCCGTCGAGACCGCCGGAATCAGCAAGCATCCCAGGCAATATCCGAACCTGCCCCTTTGCATCAGGTACAACGCCTGCTGGCACTTCCTCTTGCGCCACCGGATCAATGGACCAGCCGGGGTGATCGTCAAGGAAGCGTTCGATTTGCGCTTCGCCCTCGGCTTGTTCGAGCGAGCAGGTGGCATAGACCAGAGTTCCCGACGCTTTGACCCACGCGGCGGCGCGGCCCAGCAACTGATGTTGCAGGTCGGAGAGCTGCCAGATGTCGGTGGGTTCGATGCGATGAAGGACGTCGGGGTGGCGCCGAAAAATGCCGGTCGCAGTGCATGGGGCATCGAGGAGAACCGCGTCGGCGGGGGCTTCAGGCTCCCACTGCCGCAAATCACCCTGCGCGATTTCAACGTGCAAGCCTGTGCGCTTGAGATTGCGTTCGAGCCGTTGCAATCGCTTGGCGCTGCTATCGACTGCAGTTGTGGCCCATCCCGCTGCCGCCAACTGCATCGTCTTGCCACCCGGAGCCGCGCAAAGGTCGAGCACGGTTTTTCCGTTGCCATCGCCCAACAAGTGCGCCGCGATACTGGCGGCGAGATCCTGAACCCACCAATTACCGCCAGCATAACCCGCGACATCCTCTATCCGGTCGCCGCGCGGTAGGCGGCGGTGTGCGGCATAAAGCGCCGTTCCGTCATCGAAGCTGTCGGCGGCGGCCTGACTGGCGAAACTCAGGTCGACGGGCGGCGGCTGGCTCCATGCCGCCTCGGCGTCCGCAACCATCGCATCTCCCCATTGCCCCTGCCAACGCTCGGCAACGTGGCTCGGCAGGCTGGCACGGGCGGGCAATTTCCATTGCTCTTTCTGGGCGCGAGACAGGATGGCATGGACCAGCCGACGCGGGCCTCCGGCAACAAGCGGTAGCGCCGTCGCAACAACAGCATGCGGCGGTGTTTTGAGGATGAGCACTTGCGCGAGGCTGAGGCGCAGGACAGTGCGCGCTTTGACATCATCGGCGAGTGGTTGCGGCGTTGCCTGATCGATCAGGCGGTCGATATCGACCATCCAGCGCAGCGTATCGGATGCTATGGCGACCGCAAAGGCGCGGTCTGGCGGCGGCAATCCCTGAGCGGCGGCATGTGAAGCGAGGTCGAGCGGTTCACCCCGTCGCAAAACCGCGTCGAGCATCCGCAAGGCCGAGCGTCTGGCGGCGGTCCCGGCGGGGTCATCCTGATTCCGGTATGGGCGGCGGCGCCCCGGATTCGGTTCATTCATAAGGCTTGATATCCAAGAAAAACGGGTTCGGAGTGTTGGCGCAACAGATACTGTCTCCTATAGTAGAAGGAGCAGAGCGACCCTTCGTATCACTGCGGGAAAGAGACGACCATGCTCAGCGCATCAGAACCGAAAATGATCGGCGGAACTCCTCGCGCCCAACTGCGTCCACCGCATGCCAAACCACCTGCGAACTGGACGATGGAACCACTGCCTGAGCCGCAACCAATTGCGAAGGTTGAGGCCAAGGACCAGCCCGGCGGGCGCGATCCTGTCCGCTATGGTGACTGGGAAAACAAGGGGCTCGCGATTGATTTTTGACAGGCCCGTCAAGCGCAGGCGTTCGCCGTCATCCGAAAGGATTCATGCGGGCGACCAGGCGGGTGCGGTCGATATATTGATGCTTAAGCGCCGCGAGAAAATGGATGATAACCAACACTAGCATGGCGATGCCCATCACTTCATGCCCTTCGTGCATGGTACCCGCGAGCGCTTTGCTGGGGCCAGCGATCAACGGAAGGTCGAACAGGCCGAAATAATTGATCGGGGCCTTTGCTGCCGACATCCAGATCCAGCCGGAAAGAGGCAGGAGGAGGAGCAGCGCGTAAAAGACGAAGTGGACAAGCTTGCTAAGCGGGCGTTGCCAAGAGGGCGTTGCGGCGGGCAGGGGCGGCGGTGTGTGCGTCAACCGCCACGCAATGCGCGCCAGCGTCAGCACCAAAATCGTGATGCCGAGCGGCTTATGCACCGCCATTGCCGCCATATGGGTCGCTTTGGACATGTCCTCGGTCAGCATTGCCAAACCGATATTGGTAACGACCGCTGCGCCAATCAGTAGATGAAGCCAAATCGCTACTCTTGTGTAGCGCTCGCTCTGGGTGCTGGCGTCGGCGGTCGTTGCCATGTTCTTGCGTCCTTATGTCGTTGGGGCTTCAGTGACTAAAGGCATCTTGCCCAGTTTCACCTGTTCGGCAAAAATTTCGCGCATCAACTGTAATGAAAAAAGATGTGCAAAAATGAGGCCGAGCATACCGTTCTGCATCATCTTGCGCAGCACATCGCCGCGCAGTTCGCGCAGCTTGGCTTCGTCAACCATCTTGAATCCGCGATAGACAAAGGGCTTGTCGCTACCTTCGGGCTGAATACTGACTTCGCCGTCCATCAGCAGGTCCGCTTTCTTCAACTCTTCCATAAATTGGCCGGTGCGCTGCCCTGCTTCTTCAAATTGTTTGCAGAAATCCAATACGGCGTTGGTGGCGTCGGTCGGTTGTCCATCCTTGAACAGCGCATCGCCTTCGTCAAACTTGCCGATGGCCTTGCTGGTCGGGTCAAAACAGAGCGACAGTTCGTCGCTGTCGGGCCGCAAACGGGCGAGAAGAAAAGGGTAGCGACGGACATAAGCGGGCACATAGACCGGATTGATCAACTTACCTTCGGCATCGACGAAGGTGTTTACCCCTTCGTTCATACCCATCAGAGCCAGTGGAACGGGGACTTCGCTTGCTGAAAAGACAATGGGATAATAACGCGAGGCCGAGACAAACTCGTCGGAGGTCAAAGGAACCGCGTGCTGGTCGATCAGAAATTCGGCATTATCAAGAGCACGAGCATGGAAATCCGCATGATCGACGCTCGAAAGCGGCTGCAGGTCCTTATAGAAAATGGGCAGGTTGGCAGCATCGGTCACAGAGGCCATGAAATTACTCCGAAAATAAAAGCCCCGCCAAGCGGAGCAAAAAAGCTAATGGCGCGCCTTATTGAGCCGCGCGCCGCGACGCAAGAGGCGGATGCGATGATTCCGACCGGTTGTTCAGGGAACCAGCTTGCCAGGATTAAAGATACCGGCAGGATCCAACCCTGCTTTGACCCCGCGCAGCGCCGCAATCCGGGCCGGACTCGCCATTTCCGCGAGCATGGCGCGCTTCATTTGTCCGATACCATGCTCGGCAGAAATTGATCCGCCCAATTCAATGACATGGCGATAGACGCAGCGGCTAACATTCTCGCCATTCTCTGTGAGCCATAGCGCGCCATCGGCATCAACAGGCGGCTGGATATGGTGATGAATATTGCCATCACCCAGATGCCCAAAGGACAGGATGCGCGCACCCGGGAACTTCTGCGTGACCCGCGCGGGATTGTCGGCAATAAATTGCGGCATCCGGTCGACTGGCACACTGACATCATGTTGCAGGGCAGGGCCATCGGCGCGCTCGGCCTCTGATATCGAATCGCGCAGGCGCCAGAAGTCATCGGCCTCACGTTCGTTTTTAGAGAGCACGACATCGCGGAGCAGCCCGCGATTCAAAGCTTCACCCAACGCCGCCTGCGCATCATCATCGATTGCCATCGCCTCCTCAGCGGCAAACTCGATCAAGGCATACCAGGGGTGGTTGCCCGCAAGCGGGTGCCGAGTCTGCGGAATATGGCGAAGCACAGCATCGAGGCAGCTGTGCGGGACTAACTCAAAGCCTTCGAGCTGCGCGCCCATAAACTCGTCAAGACAACGCAAGAGCGAAAGAGCATTCTCGGGGCTGCCCAGTCCAGCCCATGCGGTGCTGCGCGCCACAATGGCTGTGCTCAGGCTCAATGTTGCTGCCGTCACAATGCCCAATGTCCCTTCGGCGCCGCAAAACATGTGGCGGAGATCATAGCCGCGATTGTCTTTTTTGAGCGGTGCCAATCCCTCAAGAATATTTCCGTCAGGCAGCACTGCTTCGATGCCGCTGACCAGATTGCGCATGGTTCCGTGGCGGAGAACCTGGGTGCCGCCGGCATTTGTCGACACCAGTCCACCGATGGTTGCAGACCCTTTTCCTCCCAGCGTTAAAGGGAAACGCAGGCCCTGCTTCTGCACCGCATCGTGCAAATCCGACAATATGACGCCAGCCTCTACTACGGCCAGCTTTGCATCGCGATCGATAGAGCGAATGCGGTTCATCCGTCGCGTGGACAATAAAAGTTGGTGCCCGGATTCATCCGGCGTAGCCCCGCCTACCATCCCGCTGTTGCCGCCCTGGGGCACCAGAGCGACGTCTGCGGCGCTGCAGAGCGCTACGATTTTAGCCGTTTCCTCGGTGCTCGCTGGGGAGAGCATAGCTGCTGCTGCGCCATGAAATTTTCCGCGCCAGTCGGTTAGCCAGGGCGATAGGGCGTCAGCATCCTGAGTGTAGCCTTTTGGACCCAGCAGGGTTTGCAAATCAGCGAGCAACTGAGTTGTAGGCGCGCGCGTCACACCGGACACTCCTTGATACCCAGAATGGCGGCGATGGCCATATTCGATAAAAAACAGTTCATTTGATATTCAATCATAGGGCTCTAAAACATATTTTCGAACCGGTAGCATGACTTTTTCGCGCTATCATCATTCGCGGGAGCGGTCGGGTGCCTTTCAAATTTCGTTGTCATATCGGCCTTTGCGGTGAGAGGGCATGAATCCTGCCTTGCTCTTGCTTATGGCTGCGGCACCAGCCCCTGACGCATTGCCGATGGCAGGAACAGCGGAGCCGCTGCCTACACTGGAAATGCCCCAGATCGGTCCAGTTCCTGCTCCCTATCTCCAGGTGATTATCGAACGGCGAATCATTATTCGCGTTCCCGCACAGCGTTCGCCCCTGACCAATTTTTCTGCGAGCCGGAGCGAGCAATCTGCCGCGCCCGAAATGCCTATCGTCTGGAAAGAAACCAAAGCTCCCAAATGCGTGGCAATGCAAAATATCATGGGAATGCGGGCGGTGCAGCGCGATAGCATCGACCTTATGACGCGTCAAAATCAGCGGCTTCGGGCGCAACTCAATCGCGGCTGCCGCGCGCTCGATTTCTATTCGGGTTTTTATATGCAGAAGAATAAGGACGGGCGGCTCTGCGAGGATCGCGATTCCATCCACGCTCGCTCCGGTGCCAAGTGTGAAATCGACAAATTTCGGATATTGGTGCCCGTGCGCGAGAAAAAATGATTGGCGGCGGAACGTCGCAATTCCTTGACTTTTCCAAAGTAGTTCCGCAAGGGCGGCGTCAGCGTCAGGCCATGTGTTGCCATACGCTTTTTCAGACTCCGGACATATTGAAACTATGAAATTTGCCGACCTCGGCCTTTCCGACGAACTTTTGCGCGCTGTTGAAGAGTCGGGCTATGACACTCCGACGCCGATTCAGGCGGGTGCCATTCCTTCGGTATTGATGATGCGTGACATGATCGGTATCGCCCAGACGGGGACAGGCAAGACCGCGTCCTTTGTTCTGCCGATGATCGATATTTTGGCGCATGGTCGGACGCGTGCGCTGATGCCGCGGTCCCTTATTTTAGAGCCGACCCGCGAATTAGCCGCCCAGGTTGCTGAAAATTTTGAAAAATATGGGAAATATCACAAGCTGTCGATGGCACTTTTGATCGGCGGGGTCCAGATGGGCGATCAGGTTAAGGCGCTTGCCAAAGGCGTTGATGTGCTCATCGCCACGCCAGGCCGCCTGATGGATCTGTTCGAACGCGGCAAGATATTGCTCAACGGGTGCGATTTGCTCGTCATCGACGAAGCCGACCGGATGCTCGACATGGGGTTTATCCCTGATATCGAAAGCATCTGCTCCAAACTGCCGACCAACCGCCAAACCTTGTTGTTTTCTGCGACCATGCCGCCGCCGATTAAAAAATTGTCGGACAAGTTCCTATCCAATCCAAAGATGATTGAAGTTGCTCGTCCAGCCAGCACCAATGCCAATATCGCGGAATTTCTGGTCAAAACTGCCGAACGCGGGAAAAAGACTGCGCTGCGGCGATTGATAGACAGCGAGGATTTGTCGACCGCGATCGTGTTCTGCAATCGCAAAACCACGGTCCGCGACCTTGCCAAATCTTTGCAGCGTGATGGCTATAAAGCGGGTGAAATTCATGGTGATATGGATCAAAGCTCACGCATCGCAGAGCTTGATCGGTTTAAGGCCGGGACGATCAACATCTTGGTCGCTTCGGACGTTGCTGCGCGCGGTTTGGATGTCAAAGGCGTCAGCCATATTTTCAATTATGACGCCCCCTGGCATCCCGATGATTATGTCCACCGTATCGGCCGCACTGGCCGTGCCGGTGCCAAAGGACGCGCGTTTACACTGATTACCCCTTCGGATGACGAAGCCATCGAGAATATTCAAAAACTTACGGGTAAAAAAATTGACCTGTTCGGCGACGGTGGTGCGGATGCGACCGCGAGCGAAACGCCAGCGGTTGATCGCGAGCCATCCGGACGCGGCCCCCGCAAGCGGCGTGGCGCTTCGAAACCCGAACGCAGCGCCAAGCGCGAAGACTCAGCACCGACGCGCGACGACATATCGCCAGTCGAAACCAAGCCAGCAAAACATGCCGCCGAACCCAAAAAGGCAAAACCCGCGCCTGCAGCTTCGCAAGATGATGATGGCCCGGACGATGGCTGGAATGGCCCACTGCCGGGCTTTCTATCGGTAGGGTTTGGCGAATAGATCTAACCGACCAAGGCTAGTCTAGCAGTGCTGTGGGTTCGCACGGTCTCGTCCACATCAGCATCGCGCGTGACGCGATCACAATTTGACGAGCATCTTGCCCGTATTGGCACCGGAAAACAGGCCTAGAAACGCCTCCGGTGCTGCTTCGATCCCTTGGTAGATAGTTTCGTGTATCGTGACGGCTCCGCTGGCGATTAATCCACCCATGTCGCTGTAAAATTCTTCCATACATTCGAAAAATTGGTCGGTGTAGATAAAGCCTTCCATCCGGATGCGCGCCGAGATGGTGCGGATGATATATTTCATTTCCTGCGCTTTGCCGTCGTTATACACGTCGATCATGCCGCAAATTGCAAAACGGGCGAAGTCATTTGCGGTCGCAAAGGCTGCATCCAGATGATCGCCACCGACATTGTCAAAATAAACATCAATGCCCGGCTTGCCCAGTGTTTTGAGCGCCTCGGCCAGCTGTGGAAGGACTGCTCTGGCCTTGTAGTCGATCACAGCATCGGCACCCAATTCGCTGACCCATTGGCATTTATCGGCACCCCCGGCGGAGCCGATGACGGTCATCTCCCGCGCTTTTGCAATCTGGACCACAGCGGACCCAACCGCACCGGCGGCGGCCGAAACAAATATTGTGTCGCCGGGCTTCGCTGCGGCGACACGCAGCAAACCGATCCACGCGGTTCCACCAGTCAATCCCATATTGTGAAGAAAGGTCTGCGGTGTCATTCCAGCGGCCAAAGCCTCAGGCGGCAATTTGTTGGGGGACATATCCAGCCCGATCACACCGCCATCGCGCCAGCCGCCCATGTGGAGGATCACGTCACCCGGTGAAAAACCATCCATGCGGCTTTCGATCACTTCACCAATCGCACCACCGGTCATCGGTTCGTCAAGTTGGAAGCTTGCTGAATAGCTTTTGGCGTCATTCATGCGACCGCGCATATAGGGGTCAACCGACAGCCAGAGGTTTTTGACGCGGAGCTGATCCACTTCCAACGGACCGTCAGGAATCTCGCGCAAGGCGAAATCTGCCATGGTCGGGAGGGCGGCAGGACGATTGGTCAGGTGCCAAGCTTTGCTCATTTGCTGTTCCTTGTCTCTGTTACACAGAACTGTAACGGCTTTTGCGACAAAAGCCATTGCCGCTATCCGACAGGCTCGTTAATACGCCGCCCGTCCCGGGGCCGTAGCTCAGATGGGAGAGCGCTGCAATCGCACTGCAGAGGTCAGGGGTTCGATTCCCCTCGGCTCCACCATATTTTGCGATTATTGCGTTGAAATTCCTAAAATAGTTCAACTTATCAGACCTCCCATCACTTGCGCCCCAGTCAAACAGCAAAAGATGCGGCGAGACAGGCGCGCGAGACATAGGATGCTCTTGCTTACCATGCTCTAATTGCGGGTCCCACTGACCGCATAATTTGCATTTTGATGATGAATCGGTCAGTCCTCAGCTATGCGATTACGCCAGATCGAAATTTTCTATCACGTCTATCGGAGCAAATCGATCAGCGGAGCCGCGCGCGATCTGTTCGTTTCGCAACCATCGGTCAGCACTGTTTTGCGACATCTGGAGGATCATCTTGGCTTCCTGTTGTTCCGTCGCGAAAAGGGGCGGCTGGTTCCGACCGATGCGGCGCACGAATTATTCACCGACATTCAGGCCATCTATGCCCAGATTGCGATGCTGCGCCGGTCCACCGAAAATATCCGCAATCGCAAGGGCGGGCACCTCCACATCGGAGCACTGCCATCGCTCAGCCTGAACCTGATTCCTCAAGCGATTGCCAGAGTACGCGCTAATGATGCCGATATGACCTTTGAGGTTACGACAATGCACAGTCGCGAACTCCAGACGGCGTTGATCGAAAAGCGCTGCGACCTGTGTCTGGGGTTTGAGGCACCCTTGCACCAACGCCTAGCCTATGAATTGCTGACCGATGCCGAATTGTTGCTCGTTTCGAAGCCGGGGGCTTTTGATGACAGCGTCGATACTGTCCAACTGGAGGCGCTGAACGGTATGCCCTTTATCGGCATGAAAGATTCGGGGCCAGCCGGCGCACTGCTTGCCGAAACGCTTGAAAAAAATGATGTGTATCCCAAGGAGATCATCACCGCCCATTCCTATCATGTTGCAATTTCGCTGGTCGCGCTGGGTCAGGGGCTGGCGGTTGTCGATGAATTTACCGCCGCGTCGGAATTGGCGGATGGCTTGGCGCGCTTCAGCTTTGCAGAGCCTCTGCGATTGCCGGTAATCGGCATGTATCATGCCGATATACGTAAGGATCAGCTGATCAAGGATTGCCTTGCCACCATTATCAAGACCGCAACCGAAATCAGGCGTGTCGTCAAGCCGTCATAGCCCAAGGCTATAGTGCAGGAAAATCTCTATACTTAGACCCTGAAATTCCCCTGCTATTGTCGGTTCAAATAAGATCTTCAAGGGGGAGTACCATGGGTATTGCACGATCAACTTTCCGGCTGTTGCTGGGATCCACCATTTTATTCGGCAGCGCGGGTACGGCCTATGCACAACAGGCGGACGACACCAACAGCGACGGTGAGCCGATCATCATTGTCACTGGCTCGCAGATCCAGGGCGCAAAGATCAATGATGTTCTGCCTGTCACGGTACTGAACGAAACGGATATCGAAGCGACCGGCGCCGCATCGGGCGAAGAGTTGTTCAGCTCCATACCGCAAATCGGCACCGTCTCCTTTAACGAGCAGAGCACGACTGGCGGCATCAACGGCGCGCGCGGCGACATTGCATCGATAAATCTGCGTGACCTTGGTACCGGCAATACACTGACGCTGATTAACGGCCGCCGCATGGTGCTCCATCCCGGCTTCCAGACCGAACTGCTTGTGCCTGTCGTCTCCTCTGATGCGAACGAAATCGCACCGGGCAGCGTCAAGCGATTGGAAATCCTGCGCGACGGTGCATCAGCTGTTTACGGGGCCGATGCGGTCGCCGGCGTGATCAACACCGTGCTGAAGGGCGGTATGAACGGCGGCTTTATAGATGCCGATTGGCGCGCGTCGGACGGGACCAGCCTGTACAGCACCAGCATCAGCGGCGGCTTTGGCTTTGATATCGCGGGCGGACGCGGCAACATCACCTTCTATGGCGGCTATTTCCACGAAAATGGCGCTCCGGTCACGATCCGTGAATATGCGCGCTATGATGACCGACGCCCGCTTGTCGTCGGCACACTGTTCGAAGGCGACGCATCGTTTAACAACCGGTCGACGAGCAGCCCCTATGGTCAGTTTGATATTCAGGCACCTAGCAACCGGACGCCGATCGGCGACGATGACTTTTACCTTCAGCCGTCGACATTCCCCAGCTGTCGTCTCGATTTTGGTGGCGGTATCTGTGCCCGCGCGGGCACCACGCCAACCACTGACGTTCGCTATAACACCAATTTTGGCGTTGATCTCTTCTCGCGCAAGAACCGCTATAATGCAGCGCTGCTGTTCGACTATGATCTCAGCGATGCCGTCAAATTCTATTTTGAAGGCAGTTTTTATCGATCGGAAAGCCGCCGCGCCAATGAAGCGACTGCTTTACTTTCCGCTGTACCTGTTGGCATATCGCGCGACGCCTATTGGAACCCGTTCGGCCCGACGACAGTTAATGGTCAGCCCAATCCAAACCGGCTTCCCGGCACGACAATTTCGGCGACGGGTGCCGATATCATCATGGAACGCTATCGCTTCATCGATGTCGGCAATCGCGACGTGTCGTTCAACAAAAATACCTATCGTCTGGTCGCCGGGCTCAAGGGTGAGATTGGCAATTGGGATTTCGACACCGGTCTGGTCTATTCGCAGGCCAACAGCAACGACTTTACCCGTGGTCGTATTTCACTGACTCTGCTGCAAGAGGCCCTCAATCGCACCACGCCCGATGCCTATAATCCGTTTAACGGCGGCTGTCTCGATGACCCCAACAATGGCGATTGCACACCCAATCCACAGTCGGTGATCGACGGAATTACCGTCGATGTCTTCCGCAAGGGCGAAACATCGCTGGCGCTCGCCGATTTCAAATTGTCGCGGCCTGACTTTTTTACCCTACCGGGCGGCGATGTGGGTGTTGCGGCGGGCGTCGAGTTCCGACGTGAAACGTTCCGCGACGATCGCGATCCGCGGCTAGATGGGACCATCACCTTTACCGACACAGTAACCGGTGATTTCAACGGCAGCGACGTCGTCGGGTCAAGCCCCTCGCCGGACACCAGCGGCAGGCGCGATGTCTTTTCAGCCTTTACCGAAGTGTTCATTCCGTTGGTTTCGCGCGACATGAACATTCCATTGATTCAGGACTTCAGCGTCCAGGTCGCGGGCCGTATGGAACATTTCAACGACATCAAGGAAACCACCATTGTTCCGCGTATTGCGGCATCGTGGCGGCCATTCACTGGTATCATGCTTCGCGGCGCCTGGTCAAAGGGCTTCCGCGCACCGAATTTGGTACAGGTGAATGACGCTGGCACCACGCGGTCGAATACACGCGATGACTTCGTCGTGTGTCAGGCGCGCGTTGAAAAGGGGCTGGACGCCAATCTAGGCGTCTGCAGCGGTACCGGCACAGTCAGCTTTCGCTCAGGCGGCCCGAACCTAAAGCCCGAAAAAACGCAGAGCATCAACCTGGGTGTCGTGGTGGAACCACCCTTCATTCCCGGCCTGACGCTCACTGCCGATTATTGGCGGGTAAAGCAAAAGGGCCTTGTCGGCGTATTTGGTGACGATAACGCCATCGCGCTCGACCTGTTGCGTCGGTTGAATGGGTCGACCAATCCTAATGTCGTCCGCGAAGCGCCAGATGCCGATGATATCGCGCTGTTTACGGGCACCAGTCTGGCGGGCAATCCGGCGGGCAAGATCATTCAGGTTCTCGATCCCTATCTGAACCTCGACAGCCGCACTTCGCGCGGCTGGGACTTTGGCTTCTTGTATAATGTTCCCGATTTCGGGATGGGCGATTTCCGTTTGCGTGTGAATGCGGCGCGCCTGTCGTCCTTTGTTCAATCGGCTGGCCCGGATGGACAGGAACTGCTCGGCGCAATTGACGCTGGTATCTTGCCGGCCGACGTTACAGTGGGTGGACTTGGCCAGTTGCTAGAGATCGAAGGTCGTCCGAAATGGCGGCTGAGCGGTTCGGTCGGCTGGGGCAGCGGCCCCGTCGATGTCAGCCTGTTCGGGCGCTATGTCGGCAAAGTATTTGATACCAGCGTGACACAGGATCAGACCGGAGATTTCTATGAAGTCGATGACTGGTTCGTCATGAATGCGTCTATTGCCTATACGATCAAGAACAACACCGCATTGGATGGCACGCGCCTGAAATTCGGGATCAACAATCTGTTTGACAAAGACCCGCCGCTGGCAGACGAATCCTATGGATTTTTCAGCGAGTTGCACAGCGCACGCGGACGCCAGTTCATTGTCGAACTGCGCAAGAAGTTCTAATTAAACGGGGAAGGGGGACCGGACCATGCCAGTCAATGGAAAATGGGTCCGGTCTCCGGCCCTGAGCAAGTTACGGATAGGCGGAAAACTTGCGAGAATCCTGATTGCATCGCTGGCGTTGGCGGGTTTTTCGCCGCCACCACCAGCACCGCCGGCCACCACAGTCGTGCCGCCGCCATCTCTGGCGCAGGCGGACGGATGCGAAAGCGGTAACGTCACGATCACCGCCGACTTCGAGGAAGGGGCCTTCGCTCAATGCGCCCGCGTTTCGAACCGGCATTTCGTCCTGACCATCGCCGCAGAAGATACTCAGGTCATCAATTGCAGTCCCTGGTATGCGTTTAAGGTGAGTGCCAAACACCCGACACCAGTGGTCGTGGACTTGCGCTATCTGCATTGCGGCCATCGCTATTGGCCCAAAGTCAGCACCGATGGTCAGTCATGGTCGCGGCTCGACAAAAATCAGGTCAAGATTCGTAAAAAATCGGGTCTGAATCAGGCGCGGCTCAAATTGTCGGCCACCCCGACACCGCAGATTGTTGCCGCACAGGAACTGGTGCCTGCGGCTTTCTATAATCAATGGATGTCCAGTCTTGCCGCCTTCCCGACGGTACAACGGTCGCGTCTAGGTGCTTCGAAGGAGGGGCGGGCCATCGACATGCTGCGCATTGCCGCGCCGGGACAGGCACCGCGTGAGCAAATCCTGTTACTCGGTCGGCTGCACCCACCCGAAACCACCGGCACCGTCGCGCTGTTCGCCTTTGTCGAGCGCCTGCTTCAGGATGACCCCCTAGCGACCGCCTTTCGCGCGCGCTTTGCCACCAATGTCGTTCCGATGCTCAATCCCGATGGCGTCGCGCACGGCCATTGGCGGCACAATATGGGAGGGGTAGATCTCAACCGCGACTGGGGACCCTTTACCCAGCCCGAAACGCGACTGGTCCGCGACTATGTGGCGGGGCTAACCGGCGATGGTGTAAACAAGCTGCGGTTAATGATCGATTTCCACTCGACCGCGCATGATGTGGTTTACACGCTACCCGCTGGCACGACGACCGAACCTCCCGGCTTTACGGAACACTGGCTGTTGCGATACGCTCAACTAATGCCGGATTATCATGTCAATATAGAGTCCAAACACAATGCAGGCGGGCCAGTGTCAAAAGCATGGTTCTTTGACCAATATCACGTCCCGACCGCGACCTTTGAAATGGGCGATGAAACCGATCGTGCCCTGATCCGTAAGGCAGGAACGGCGGCGGCGACGGCGATGATGGAAAGCCTGATGGCAAGCAATGTCCCCTAAAACCCACGGACTTCTATCAATGGCGGTGTTGCTGTTGCTTTCGTCGGGATGTGCCGCAACCCGTCAGAAAGACACCAAGCGCCATGTCGATGCGCTGATTATCGGCGGGCAAATATATGACGGGTCGGGCCGTGCGGGCTGGCAGGGCGATGTGGCCCTTGATGACGGTCGGATATTGGCCGTCGGACCGCATCTTGAACAGCAATATGTCGGCACACGTCGGATAGATGCGCGGGATATGGTCGTCGCGCCGGGGTTTATCGACCCGCACACACACGCCGACCATGATCTCTCCAGCTCCGACGCTGCGCGCCGCGCCAACCAGGCCTATGCCTTTCAAGGCGTAAGCACAGTCGCTGTCGGCAATGATGGATTTGGCAGCGCCTTCACTGACAATCCACAGGGCCTGCCGAGCGATTTTGGCACCAATGTCGCGCCGCTCGCGGGTTTCGGTGCAATTCGCCGCGCGGTGATAGGCGACCGCGACCGCGCGCCCAGCGCAGACGAACTAGCGCAGATGAAACAGCGTCTGGCGACGCAAATGTGCGCGGGCAGCTTTGGCTTGTCGACTGGGCTTTTCTATGCCCCGCAAAGCTTTTCCAAGACTGGTGAGGTGGTGGAGATGGCACAAGTAGCCGCGCGCTTCGGTGGCTATTATGACAGTCATATCCGCGACGAAAGCGACTATACAATCGGCGTGCTAGCCGCGGTGCAGGAGGCCCTAGACATTGGTCGTCGCGCCGGTTTGCCGGTGCATATCTCGCATATCAAGGCGCTAGGTCCTGCGGTCTGGGGCAAAAGTGCGGCGATGATTGCGCTGGTCGAAAAGGCGCGCGCCAGCAGGCAGATTGTGACCGCCGACCAATATCCCTATGCCGCATCGGGGACGCGGATCAGCAATGCGCTGGTAGGCCGCTGGGCGCTCGATGGCGGACTGACGGCGTTGCGGACGCGACTGGCCGATCCGGCCCAACGCGCGCGTATCGCGGCGGATATCACCGCCAATATCACAAGGCGCGGCGGTGCTGACACATTGTTACTGACCAAATCGGTCGGCGTTGACTCAGCGCTAGAAGGGCAAATATTACAGCAAGTTGCTGACGCAGCGAACCAGACACCCACGGCGGCAGCCATCTCTATATTGGAACAGGGGGATGCCTTACTGGCCTCATTCAATATGAACGAAGACGATATTCTCGCCTTTGCGGTCCAGCCTTGGGTGATGACAGGATCGGACGGAAGTGAGGGGCATCCGCGAAAATACGGGACTTTTCCCACCGCATACCAAAGTCTCGTCAGCAAGGGGCACCTGTCGCTGACGCGCTTTGTGGCACGGAGCAGTGGCGACATAGCACTGATGATGGGCCTGACAGATCGTGGCTTCCTGCGCGCTGGAATGGCCGCCGATATTGTTGTCCTTGATCCGTCTGCCTATGCGCCGCGTGCGGACTATCGTCATCCGACCGAATTATCGTCGGGCGTGCAGACGCTGCTGGTGAATGGTGTCGCCGTGATAGCAGATGGCACAGCGACCGGACAACTCGCCGGACATGTGTTGCACAAATCTGTGCAATCAAAACAATGTGCCGCACAACAATGATGAAGGCTTTGGATGACTAAATATTGGTTCGGTGTCGCGCTTTGGAAGCGTGTTGTCCTGTCGTTGATTCTGGGGGTGGTTGCCGGGATTCTGATGGGCCATGGAGCCGAATCGATAAAATGGATTGGCGACCTGTTCATTCGTGCGATCAAAATGCTGGTTGTGCCTCTGATCTTTTTTTCGCTGGTATCGGGAGTTGCCGCGCTGGGTGATCTGAAAAAGCTGGGTCGCGTAGGCAGCAGGGCGCTGGCCCTGTTTTTGGGCACGGCAATTATTTCGGTCACCTTGGGGATGACATTGGGGACGCTGGTGCGCCCCGGTGATGGCCTGCGGATCAGTATCGAGGGAGCCGCTCCGGCAACTCCCGCGCATAGTGTCACCGACATGATCCTCGCTATGATCCCTGAAAATCCGGTGATGACCATGGCACAGGGTCAGATACTTCCGCTGATTATCTTTGCCATGTTGTTCGGCATCGCGCTGCTGATGGCGGCCGAAGAAGGCAAGCCGCTCGTGCGTGCGGTCGATGCTGGTGCTGCGGTGATGCAGAAAATGACAATGCTGGTGATGGAACTCACCCCCTTTGGCGTCTTTGCGCTGATCGCTTGGGTGACCGGAACCTTTGGCTTTGCCGCACTCATCCCGCTCAGCAAGCTGGTGGGACTCAATTATGGCGGCTGCCTCATCATCCTGCTTGTTGTCTATCCGCTGATCATTCGTACCATTGCTAAATTGCCGGTGCGTGATTTCTATCGCGGCATACTTGACGCGCAGGCCGTGGCTTTTTCCACCGCCTCATCTAATGCCGCGCTGCCGGTGACGCTGCGCTGTGTGCAGCGCAACCTCGGCGTTTCGAAAAGCATCGCCAGTTTCACCGTCGCACTGGGCGCCACCATCAATATGAACGGCACCGCTATGTATCTGGGTGTCGTCGCGCTGTTCGGTGCGCAGGCCTATGGCATTGAGCTGACCCCGATTTCCTATCTGCTGATCGGCCTCACCTCGACGTTGGGCGCGGTTGGTGCAGCGGGGGTTCCGGGGTCAGGATTGGTAATGATGAGCCTAGTCCTGACCTCGATCGGCGTGCCGCTGGAGACGATTGCTTTTGTTGCGGGTATCAACCACATCCTCGACATGATGCGGACCATGACCAATGTGACCGGCGATGCGACGGTTGCCGTGGCAGTGGGGCGGATGGCGGGAGAGATCGACGTCGAGGAATATGTCTCCGACGATGATGTCTGACTCTATTCGGACAGGATATTGGCCGACCGTTCGGCAGACCCCATTGCCAGCGTCCACCCCAGCATCCCATGACCTATATTCACCGCCACACGGTCGCCCAGCTGACGAATGATCGGCAGTGAATTGGGGGTCATTGGGCGGTGTCCGGCCCAAAAATCGGTCGCGCGATCATAGTCAGCCGCCTGCGGAAGCGAAGCACGAGCGGCTGCTAGCAAATGCTCGATCCGATTGTGGTCAACGGCTGTGTCGCCATCTCCCAGATCGGCAATCCCCGCGACCAGCATCTTGTCGCCGCAATGGGTGAAAACGATGCGGCGACTGCTGTCTGTAATGCTCGTCTGTGGGGCATGTTGGCCCAAAGGAGCGGTGAAGGAATAGCCTTTCATGGGCTCAATAGGCGGTCTCCAGCCCAGATCGCGCGCAAATTCGGTGGCTGCAAAACCGGCGCACAGCACGATCTGGTCATGGCGTAGCTCTTGCCCACCCTTCAACACGACGCGAACATGGTCGGGATGCGGTCGAAGCGCGGTGACGGGCGAAGCAAAGCGAAAATTGACGCCAAATTTGCGCTGCGCGACCTCCGCCAGCTGATTGGCGAATTCGAAACAATCACCCACGGCATCATGCGCGCTGTGTATCGCTCCGACAATTGGAAAGCCCGCCTGATCCAGAGCTGGTTCGACCGACAGCACCTCGTCAGGAGACAGCGCGCTTTGCGATGCACCCTGGTCTGCTTTCAGCGACAGGATAGCGCGTGCGCGTGCAAAGCCGGACGATGAATCAAAGATTTGTAGTTTGCCCGCTTGCCGAAAACCAAAAGCCAGATCTTCTTCACTGCATAGCTGTTCGAGCGCGATGCGCGATTCATCAGCCAGCTTCAAGCAAGCCAGCGTATTGGTGCGAAATCGAGCCGCAGTGCAGTTGCGCAGAAACTGGCCGAGCCACAGCAGAAACTGTGAATCGCATCGCCAGAACAGCCGAAAGGCCTGGTCACGGCCAAAGCTGAGCTGCGGCAAGTCGCGGATCACCGAGGGGCTGGCGAGGGCATCGGTGTAGCAATAGCTCAGCTGACGTCCGTTGCCCCATGACGCTCCCATCGCGGGTCGGTCATGCCGGTCATAGACGGTCACCCGATGGCCTCTCTTGGCGAGTGCATAGGCGGTCGTTGTTCCGACAATGCCGGCCCCGATAACGGCAATATCTAGCGACTTGAACATGGTCGGAATTTGTCCATATTTCGAAGGGATGGCTACTATACATTGCTGTCCGTGCCATAGCTGTCGGCTATGGTTTTAGCCGCTAATGGCGCTAGCTATTGGGCCGAACATTAGGTTAGGCTGCGCACAGGGGGGACGTTGCGCATGATGGACAGAGTGTTTGCGAAGCGGAGAGCAGCCAAAGCGGGACGCCGGTTCCGCGCTTATTGGCTGCCTTTGGTGCTGCTCACGACTGGCAGCGCCGACGCTGCCAGCGAAACGCCAGTGCCAGCCGCTGCCGTTGCGGCCGACCATCTCAGTCTCAGCGGACAGATTCAGGTGGTAGGTGGCACCGTCGACCCTGCTACTTTGCGAGTGCAGATCAACGATGTGGTCGCGCCGCTCGACAGCGATGGACGATTCCACGCCAAACTGGCCCCTAACAGCTATTATCAACTGGAGGTCAGCGGCGCGGGCATCTTCACTACAGTCCAGACATTTGGTCATAATGAGCTTCGCCAACAGGGCGCGCTTGCCGCGCTGCCTCCCGTCGACGTTGTGGCGCGAAAACCGGGTCGGGTTGAACTTTTCTTTGGCGGCGATGTTATGGCCGGACGCCGCTATTCCAAACCGCTTTGGGATGAGCATGTCCTGATCCACAAAGGGTCGGAGGAGCAGGATATCGTTCGCCTCCTCAAGCCCATGCAGCCCTATTTCGTCCATGCGGATATGGCATCGGTCAATCTGGAAACTGTTCTGGCGGACAATGCACCTGGCGATTTTCCGGGGAAAACCGTTGTCTTCTATTCACCATTGGCCTTGGCAAAGGCGCTGGCGGATGTCGGCATCGACTATGTCACTCTCGGCAATAATCACAGTTTTGATTATCTCGACCCCGGCATTTTGACCACGCGGTCGGCGGTCGAGGGGGCTGCGCTCGCCCATTCCGGGGCGGGGCTGAACGAAGCAGAAGCTCTACGCGCTGCGCGGATTGACCTTGCCGGTGCCAAGCTGGCTATGCTGGGCTTTGTCGGTTGGGAAGGGACCGTTGAACCGAACCAGGTCGCCGAGACGAATAAGGGCGGCGCCGCACTCGGCAGCGATGACAATATCGCTTCGACGGTGCGCCGTGAGGCGGCGGCGGGGCGCAGCGTCATCGTCCAATATCATGGCAGCACGGAATATAGCGATGCGCCGACCGAGGTCAGCGAGCGCCGGATGAAACTAGCGCTCGACAGCGGCGCTGCGCTGATCGCCTCGCATCACCCGCATGTGCCGCAGGGTCTCGAACTATATCATGGCAAGCTGATTGCCTATTCGCTCGGCAACTTTCTGTTTGACCAGTATTTTCACGAGACGCAAGGCAGCATGGCGCTGAAGGTCTGGATGGACGACGGCCAATTTTATCGTGCTGAGGCGGTGCCGATCCAGATACTCGATTATCGTCCGGTGCCAGCGGTGGGCGATATGCGCGCCGCCATCCTGCGCCGCTTGTTTGCGCTATCGGCGGATCGCGGTACCTATTTGCGCATGTCGGGCGGCCATGCCGTCGTCGATTCCCGCTCCGTCGCACCCGCCGCCACTACGCCTGGCTGCGCGCAAAGTCCCGCCGGACCGGACAGCCTTATGAAATCCTCTTTTGATCTGTGGGTTGGGCCACGCGGTTGCCCCAACTTTACCGATAAAGACAGTCGCACCGGAGCCGATATTTTCCAGCGCGGCGATTTTGAGAATGCCGTCTTTGGCGATGCCACTGACCGGACCTGGGGAGCTACCAACGCCAGCATCGGTTTCGACCGTGACCAGCAGCAAAGTCATTTGACTGTCACCGGCGCACCCGCGCAAGACCGAATGGAATTTGCGCCCAAAAGCTTCTTTCGAACCGGACATTTCGGCCAATACAGCCTGATCGCACGCGTTCGGACGCGTCAGCCCGCCACCCTTGCGATGGAGGTTCAGCCCCGCCCAGAAGGGATGGGGCGGCTCAAAGCGCTCGCCACCGCAACCCCGCGCCAGATCGGCACAGTTGCCCTGAAGGGTGGTGCAAACTGGCAAAATATCCGCATCAATTTTACGATCCCCAACCCCAACCCTGGCGATGGCGAAGGCGACAAACCAACCTTTCGGCCTCTCTTTACTCTGAGTCAGGCGGGAAGCGCATGCAAAACGAGCGATGCCCCTTTGCGAATAGAGCTGGACGATGTCGCACTCATCAATTGGCAGAACTAATATCATGACCTTTGGCTCGAACCTGCGCCCTAGGTGTTTGGTCCCGGCAAAGACTCAATACAAAAGCTGGAAGCGATGAAGTGGCCAGACATCGGTGGTCGTTGCGCCCCGCCAACGCAGCCTCCGCTTCGCGCTGCTTTGCAATTGATTATCCTGCGAAATCCCGGATCATATTTTTGGCAATAACCAGTTGCTGAATCTGCGTGGTGCCTTCGTAGATACGATAGATGCGGCAGTCGCGATAGAAGCGCTCGGCCAGATATTCCTTTAAATAGCCTGCGCCACCATGGATTTGGACCACGCGATCGGCGACGCGCCCGCACATTTCGCTGGCGAACATTTTGGTGGCGGCGGCCTCGACAAGGATTTTCTCGCCGCGATCCGCGCGCGCGCAGGCGTCATTCAACATACAATCGGCGGCGTAAATCTCGGCTTTGCTGTCGGCAAGCATCGCCTGAATCAACTGAAAATTGGCAATGGGTTCGCCGAAAGCCTTGCGTTCCATCGCATATTTTAGCCCTGCATCGAGCATGCGCTGGGCATAGCCAACACTGGCTGCAGCTACCGATAATCGACCATTATCAAGGCTTTGCATCGCAGTGCGAAATCCCATGCCCTCTTCGCCGCCGAGCAGTGCGTCTCCGTCGACATGTACGTCTTCCATGATGACATCGGCAATTTGCGACCCCGCCTGACCCATTTTGCCATCGGGCTTGCCAATCGACACGCCGGGGGCGTCGCGCGGGACGAGGAATGCGCTGACATGCGCATTTTTAGGCAACGCCTCGGCATTGGTGCGCGCCAAGACAAGGATAACGTCGGCGAAGGGGGCGTTGGTGATGTAGCGTTTGGTGCCGTTGAGGACATAGCCATTGCCATCACGCACCGCGCGGGTTTTCATGGCGGCGCTGTCGGATCCGCTGTCGGGTTCGGTAAGGCCAAAGGCGGCGATGGTGCCGCTGGCTAGTTTGGGAAGCCAATGCTCCTTTTGCTGATCGGTCCCAAAACCGACCAGCGCCTTGCACACCATGCCAATGTTGATCGAAAGGATCGAGCGATAGGCCGGCGAAGCATAGGCAATCGCCTTGATGAAACCGACATATTGGCTGATATTCATGCCTGCACCGCCATATTCGGGTGGCATCGTCACACCGAACAACCCCATTTCGCGCATTTCGGTAAGAATGTCGTCTGGGACACGACCGAGGTCTTCCAACTGATCCTCTGCCGGAATCAGCCGGTCGCGGACATAGCGATGAATCTGCTCCATGAAGGCGGCATGAATGTCAGCGTCCATCCCGGGGTTGGCCATGTCATTCACACCTTCTGGAGGGTCATTGTTGTTCATAGCTGTCAATCGCCGAAAAGATTCGGGTCAGTTGTTCACGTTCGTCGGTCCCGATATCGGGGCGCCAAATTTCAAACAGCAATATCGTTCGGTCGCTTGTTCCGTGATTCCACGCTTCATGTTCAAAACTGTCGTCGAAAATCAGCAATTCGCCCTCACGCCAGTGCCGCGTTTCCGCCCCTACACGGATGCCACAGCCGTCGGGCACGACAAGCGGCAGGTGGCAGATCAGCCGGGTGTTGAGCATACCATGATGCGGCTGGATATGTGTGTCGGGGGTGAGGCGTGAGAAAAGCGCAAGCGGTGCGCGCTGGGGAATAATCGGCTGCGGCGCGTGGGTAAGGGCCGCCAGAGTCGCGGGACACTGCTCGGTCATTCCGGGAACGACTTCGCCATCTTTCCACAGCCATGCGGCACACCAGTCTGGCTTGTCGAGCAATGGATTATTGGGTGGAGGGCGATCTGAACTGGCAGTTACATATGGGCCGAACCGATCGGGTGCATCGGCGACGAGGTCGGCAAGTTCGGCGCGAATTGCGTCCGCAGCAGCTTCGATTTCGTTGACCCAGTCGAACGCGTCGCGCTCAAAGAAAGGGCGTTGAGTGAGACCGGGGAAGTAAAACATATTCGGCTGCTGCAGGTGCAGCACTTCGTCGCCACGTAGCAGTCGCAAGGCTTGGGCAACACGGGGACTGGCGTCCTGATCCCGGACCCCAGAAGCATCAAGTTTCTTGGCCAAATGCGCGGCAAACTCTGCCTCCGCCGCAGCGAGAAATTTTTGAGCGCGGTCGAGCCCAGCATGAAGGGCTGTGGCAACTTGCCCGGCGGTCGATGCCGTGCTGAGCGCGAGGCGATAAAAGCTTGCGGCGGCGCGCTGATCATCCTTGCGGCGCTTGAGTTCTGCCATAGCGAGCATGGCCGCGATATTGCTCCGGTCGCTACGGATCGCCTGATCAAGGGCAGATTGTTCCGCGTCAATATCATCGGCGCTGTAAGCGGCGCGGGCCTGTTCCAGCCATGAAGCATTGCCTGTCATCCCGTCGGCATAGCGTTGCAGCTGTCTTTTGCAAGCAAGCTACAGCATGACATTGGCGGCGGCTCATACTCTGTCAGTTGGTGTATCTGCGGACGGTTTCTAGCTAGATGGATAGGCGCTGGGAGCAGATAAGATCAAAATCGCGTCCGTCAGGCCAGTTTGACGAAACTGTCGAGCACGCGTTTGGTCCCTGCCTGTTCAAATTCCACTTCCAGCTTGTTGCCATCAATATCGCCGATGGTGCCATAACCGAACTTTTCATGAAAGACGCGACAGCCGATGGCGAGGTCGGTGCGGGCCTTGGCGCCAACCGAGGCGGCGGGACCGCGCTCGCTGGGCGGTGCGCTGCGTGTGACGGTTGACGAGCGCACGGCACCGCGTTGCCATGCGGGGCCACGCGATTGCGCGCGCGCAGGCTTTTGTTCGGTGACATGGGCAAAGGGATATCCCTGCGCCGACCAGTTAGCGCGCCACATGCTGGCACCGCCGCCCATCGTGTTGACGACATCGACATGTTCGTCGGGCAATTCGGCAATGAAGCGGCTGGGGATGCTGCTCATCCACTGACCATAGATGCGGCGATTAGAGGCGTGATAAATTTGGGCGTGGCGGCGGGCACGGGTGATGGCGACGTAGGCAAGCCGACGCTCCTCCTCCAAACTGGCGGCTCCGCCCTCGTCCATTGCCCGTTGCGAAGGAAAGACGCCATCTTCCCAACCAACAAGAAAGACATGATCGAACTCTAGCCCCTTGGCGGCATGTATGGTCATGATGGTGACGGTTTCGCCCTGTTCCTGGGAATCCCGGTCCATCACCAGGCTGACATGTTCGAGGAACGTCTCGAGCATATCATAATCTTCCATTGCGCGGACGAGTTCGGAGAGGTTCTCGATACGCCCCGCGGCATCGGCACTGCGGTCGGCCTGAAGCATGGCGGAGTAACCCGATTCGTCGAGGAGTAGTTGCGTCAGTTCGGGATGCGACAGCTGTTCCGATTTGCCCTGCCAATTTTTCACTAACGCCACGAAGCTGGAAAGCGACCGCCGAGCCTGCGGCGTGAGTTCATCGGTTTCGACCAGCCGCTCAGCCGCATGGAGCAGCGGTGTGTGTTCGGCGCGCGCGGTTTGGTGAATCCGCGCGAGCGCTTTGTCCCCTAGTCCACGCTTGGGCATGTTGACGATACGTTCAAAAGCCAAATCATCGGCGGGTGATTGGATCAGCCGCAAATAGGCGAGGGCATCGCGAATTTCGGCGCGCTCATAGAAACGGAAGCCGCCGACAATCCGATAGGGCATACCAATGGAGATGAACCGGTCTTCAAATTCACGGGTCTGAAACTGCGCCCGCACCAAAATAGCAGTCCTGTCGAGACTGACGCGATTGCGCTGAAGCGTTTCCAACTCTTCGCCGACGCGCCGCGCTTCTTCCGGCCCGTCCCACACGCCAATAACACGCACCTTGTCGCCGGGATCCAAGTCGGTCCATAGCGTCTTGCCCAAGCGGCTGCCATTGTTCGCAATCAAGCCGGAGGCGGCGGCCAATATTTGCGGTGTCGAACGATAATTTTGTTCGAGCCGGATCACTGTCGCGTCGGGAAAATCCTTTTCAAAGCGTAGGATATTGGCGACCTCAGCGCCGCGCCAGCTGTAGATTGATTGATCATCATCGCCGACGCAGCAGATATTCTTGCGGGCCTGAGCGAGCAGGCGAAGCCAGAGATATTGGCTGGCGTTGGTGTCCTGATATTCGTCGACGAGGATATATTTGAACCGCTGTTGAAATTGTTCCAGCACATCGCGATGGGTCCGCAGGATGACGAGAATATGCAGCAACAAATCGCCAAAATCGCAGGCATTGAGCCCTTTTAGTCGCGCCTGATAAAGCGCATAGAAATGCTGTCCTTTGCCATCGGCAAAGGCTTCGCGGTCGGCGGCATCAAGGTCGGTGGGCACAAGTCCCCGGCTTTTCCACCGGTCGATCAGGCCGGCGAGCAGCTTAGCGGTCCAGCGCTTTTCATCAATCCCTTCAGCATGAATCAGCTGTTTGAGCACGCGCAATTGGTCATCGGTGTCGAGAATGATGAAATTGCTTTGCAGGCCCACCAGTTCGGCGTGTCGGCGCAACATTTTGGCCGCGATGCTGTGAAAGGTGCCGAGCCAGGGCATGTCCTCGACCGCATCGCCGATCATCCGGCCGATGCGCTCTTTCATCTCACGCGCGGCGCGGTTGGTGAAAGTGACGGCCAATATCTCGCTGGGCCAGGCGCGACGGGTGGCGACTAGATGCGCGAGCCGCGCGGTCAGCGCCGCCGTTTTGCCCGTGCCCGCGCCTGCCAGCATCAAAACCGGCCCTTCGGTGGTCAGCACAGCCTGTCGCTGCGGACCGTTAAGTCCGCGAATATAGGGCGGGTCCGATGGGTCGGTGGCGGGAATGTGGGGTGAGGGGGTGGGCAATGCGGTCACGAGTGAACGATTAGGGAACAGCCACGCGCAGTGCAAGCGTGGCGCTCAGTCAATTTTCCGCATCAGCGTGAGCAGCGCTTTACCGACCCGTCGTTCGACCTCAATCGCAAAGCCTGAGACTTGGACTGCCTCATTGGCTGCTGTTTCCATTGCAATCCAGCTTTCCGGAGGCGTCCAGCCATGGCGACTGAGTTTATCGAGCGCGACGCTCCCCGCGCCGGTGCCATAGGGGGCGTCAAGCAGGAGCAGGTCGAACTGGCGTGGCGTGGGACCAAGACTGAGGACCGAGCCGGTGCGCACATCGGCGCGCGACAGCGCGCCAAAGGCTTCTAAATTGGAGCGAAGTGCGTCGATCGCCGCGCGATCCTGTTCGGCGAACAGACAATGCGCCGCACCGCGTGACAAGGCTTCGATGCCTAGTGCGCCCGATCCGGCGAAGAGGTCCGCGACAGCTAACCCTTCGAAGCTGCCCAAGCGGCTGCTGAGCATAGAAAACAGTGTTTCGCGCGTGCGATCGGCGGTCGGGCGCGTCGCTTCACCCTTCGGTGCCTGCAATTTACGGCCCCGCCATTCTCCGGCAATGACGCGCATTAGGCTTTGCCCATGTGCCGACGAAATTTGAACAATTCGTCACGGGGGACGACATCGACGGCACCCATCGGCAGGCCGTCGAGCGCGAAAGCGCCATAGCGGGTGCGGATGAGGCGGCTGACCTGCAAGCCGAAATGTTCGAGTACCTTGCGGACTTCGCGATTTTTGCCTTCGGTCAGTGTCAGTTCGACCCATTGGTTGCGACCGGTGCGGCGTTCCAGGTTGGCGTCGATTTTGCCATAGGTCACACCGTCAATGGTGATGCCTTCGGCCAGTTCTTCCAATTGCATCTGGCTGATGTCGCCAAAGGCGCGGGCGCGGTACGTGCGCTCGACGCCGCTGGCGGGGAGTTCAAGGTCGCGTTTGAAGCCGCCGTCGTTGGTCATTAGCAACAGCCCCTCGGTATTATAATCAAGCCGCCCCACTGGCATCAGGCGCGGCAGATCCTTGGGCAGAAGGTCATAGATGGTCTTGCGCCCTTTCGGGTCGCGCGCTGCCGTGATGCAGCCTGACGGTTTGTGAAAACGATAGAGCCGGGTCGAAACGGGCTTGGCGACGGGGTGGTCATCGACGGTCAACCCCTCCAGCGTCGTCAGAAGCGGGGCGGGCTGGGCCACGATCGCGCCATTGAGCGCGATGCGTCCCTCCTCGATCATCCGTTCAACATCGCGGCGCGAGCCTACGCCGGCGCGCGCCAGCAATTTGGCGATGCGCTGTGGCCCATCGTGCGTTTCTGCCGATTCTTTTGTGGGCTTGGCATCGCGCACCGCGGCGCGCGCGGAGCGGCGACCTTTGAGGCCACCCGTGGCTTTTGAAGGGCGTCCGGCTGGACGGGCAGGGGGGCGGGGTCCGGAACGTGTCATGATGGTGGAACGGATACGCCTTTCACGACGTTGTTTAAGAAATGAGGGTCTGTCGAAGGAATATTCATAGTCGCAAAAGCGTCGCTTCGTCGATGCAAAGCAAAACCCATCTTGCGCGATGCTTCGCGGCGCGTCATGCCCGTGCAAAAAGGTAAAGGCAATGCTCTTCGACTCTCGCCCAACATGCATTAAACGCTTGCTGATCATCGAGGATGATCCGGTGGTGGCGTTCGATAATGAACGGATACTGCGACACAGCCATTATGATGTCGTTGCGACGGTGAATTCAGGGGAAGCTGCCGTCGCGGTTTTGGCGCGTGAACAGATTGATGCAATCGTTCTTGACCTCGGGCTAGCTGGGCACATGTCGGGACGCGAAGTGGCGCGATTGGCGCGGGATCGCGAAATTACTGTCTTGCTGGTAACGGGACAATGCCCAGACGACGCTAGCGAGCTGGCTCTGGCCTGTTTGAACAAGCCGCATAGCGCCTCTGCACTGGTGAGCGCGCTGCGTGCTATCGAAACGATGATTTGCAAGAACAAGGCTCCCCGCAAAGTGCCGGGTTTACAGACATATTGGCAGCCCGCTGCGGCCTGAGGGGCTGCGAATATGGTTTGTCCGATGCGCTGGACTGGCCTCGTTGCCAAATAGCCGCTTCCAATTTGTCCCCAACGCTTTAGGCCTGTCGTCACAGAGCGAACGGCGCCCTTGCCAGGGCGCGCCATGAAGGGGACATCCATGCCGACAGAATCCGCTTTGCCGGTGCAAAAGGGATGGCTCGATAGCCTTCGCCCTTATTTTGAGCCAGCGCCGCTGGCTGCACTGTTCCTTGGCATCTCGTCGGGTTTCCCTTTCGCCATGATCGGCGCAACGCTGACGACGCGACTCGCGCAGGACGGGATCGAAAAGTCATCTGTCACGGCCTTTGCCCTGACTTTCCTTGCTTATAATCTCAAATGGGCTTGGGCGCCCGCGATCGATCGGTTTCGCATTCCGTTGCTAGGACGAATTGGTCAGCGACGCTCGTGGCTCATTGTTGTCGGCGCGCTTGTGTTTGCTGCCGTTTCTGTGCTCGGAAACCTGGACCCTCAGGCGTCGCTTGCCGTAGTCGCGCTCGCTGCAATCGGGGTCGGATTGGCGGGTGCAACTTTTGACATTGTAATCGACGCCTATAGGATCGAACTGCTCGCACCCCATCAATTGGGGACCGGGTCGGGAATGTCACAATATGGGTGGCGTATCGGCGCGGCTTTGGCTGGTGGTGTCGCTCTTGTGGTTGCTGAGCGAGCGGGTTGGGGCGTTGCCTATATGGTGTGTGCCGCGCTGGTTTTGCCGGCGATTGTCACCGGACTCGTCATGGGTGAACCCGAACGCAAGATCGAGCGAAATTGGCCGCCGTTCTTATCGCGTTCCAAATATGCGCTGTTCATCTTCAGCTTTCCGATCATCTATTTCCTAGCAACGAAAGTCGATGCTTGGCTCGGGGTAGATATCCTTAGCCTGATGGCAGTGGTTGGTTACCTGTTTCCACTTTTTGATCTTAGCGCCCGACGTGCGCGCGACACCGGTTGGAATGGTCAAGTAAATTGGATTATCGCAGCGCCTGCAATCGCGTTGAGCGGCGTCCTTGCAATGGGTTGGGACCAGACAGCGGCCTATGTCAGCACGAGCATTTTGTCGATATTGCTGGGTGTCGGAGCGGTATTCTTGCTGTTCCTGTTAGCCCAGCCAGCACGGGGGCGCAGTATCGACGAAGAGCCCGACGCGAGCGCGATTGGCCCGCTGGTAGAATTTTTCTCCCGCGAGGGTGCCGTCCTGACAATTTTGTTCCTGTTACTACACAAAATTGGCGACACGCTGGCCAATCTAACATTCCGTTTGTTGTTTGAAGACCTTGGCTACACCAATGACGAGATTGCCTTTTATGACGTGGGTCTGGGCTTTTGGGCGTTGCTGGCGGGCGTATTTGTCGGCGGCATTCTTTATGCGCGGCTGGGGATGAAGCGTTCAGTGCTGTTGAGTCTGGTGCTGATGGCGGTTTCCAACTTCAGTTTTGCAGGGCTGGCCGCAGCCGGGCACAGCAATTGGGGTATGGCGGGCGCCATTGGTTTTGAAAATTTCGCTAGCGGCATCGGCGGAGTTTGTGTTGTCGCTTATCTCTCGGCCCTCGCAGATCTGCGCTTTACAGCAACGCATTTTGCTCTGTTTTCGGCCGCAGCGAGCATCTTGGGTCGATTCCTGACCGGCACAGGCGCGGGCAAGATGATTGAGCAAATTGGGTATGTACAGTTTTACCTACTGACGACGGCGATTGCGGTGCCCGGCATCCTTATTTTTTGGTGGATGATCGCTTCCGGCCTCGTCGACCGTTCGATTGGAACTGCTGGGGAAGTCGAAATACCCGAAAAGCGAGAATAGAAACCTAAACCGGCATCTCCCCGTTCAATCTGAGCACCTCGCCAGCAAGATAGAGCGAACCCGCTATCAGGACGATGTCGTGCTGTGGATTGACGCTGAGCAGCTCAAATGCCCCGGCAACTGAGTTTGCCTGACAGGCAGCCGAGTCAAAAGCACAGGCGCTGTGATGATCATGGTCAGGTACCGGCACCACTATGATCGAGGCTAGTTGTCCGGCGAGCGGTATCGTTAGGGCTTCGGGTTGTTTGTTCGCAATCATCCCCGCGATCAAATGGATGCGGCGACCGTCGGCGGCAAAATGGCGTGCGAGCTGCAATCCCGCGTCGGCATTATGCGCTCCATCCAGCCAGATTTCGGTGCCTGCGGGTAACAAGGCAGTCAAAGGCCCCGCTTGCAGTTTCTGTAACCGCCCTGGCCAGAAGGCGGTTGCGACGCCCTGTGTAATGGCTGAGTCTGAAACTTCGGGACCGGGTGACAATTTCAACATGGCAATCGCAAGTCCGGCATTCCTCATCTGATGGGCGCCCGCCATTCGTGGTTGGAGCGTTTCGGCGACGGATCGGTCTTGTGCGTGCCAGCGAAAGCCGTTCACAGCGGGCTCGACTGTCCAGTCGGCGGCTTCTGAAAATGCCGTGACACCGGCTGCGGCGGCGCGACCGACGATAACGTCCATCACGGGCTGCGGATAAGAGAGTGTCGCGAGCGCCGAGCCGGGTTTGATGATGCCAGCCTTTTCCCAGGCAATCCGTTCTGCCGGTTGTTGAGGGGTGCCGATCTCTGGTGCCAACAAGAAGGCTTCATGGTCGATGCCGAGAGAGGCTATGCCGCAAACCGCAGGGCGGGGCAGGATATTTGTGGCGTCAAGCCTACCGCCTAGCCCGACCTCGATCACGCAATCATCGGCGGGTTCGCGCGAGAAGGCGAGGAAGGCCGCCGCTGTCGTGACCTCAAAGAAACTCGCGCCAAGGCCATCGACGTGGTCGAGAACTTCCTCGAGCAAAGCCGCAAGTTGGGCGTCGTGGATCAACTCACCGGCAATTCGGATGCGTTCATTGAAACGCACCAGATGTGGGCTGGTATAACTATGGACGCGTCGACCACTTGCTTCGAGGATTGCACGCAGGAAGGCGCAGGTTGAGCCTTTGCCGTTGGTCCCCGCGACATGAAAGACACGTGGGAGGTGGTTCTGTGGATTACCTAGTCGATCACAAAGCGCCGCGATGCGCTCCAGCCCCAAAATGTCGCGCCCGGGCGACAGATTGGCCAGCCGGTCAAGCTGCGCCTGTACCGCAGAGTCCAAGGATCGGGCATGGTCCGCCATGAAAGGTGACGCCGCGCCGAAGTTTCGGCTCAGGCGGCTTTGCCGGGCGCGAGATAGCCGATCAGGCGACCGAGTGTTTCGCGCATATCTTTCCGCTCCACCACCATGTCGATCATCCCGTGATCGAGCAAATATTCGGCGCGTTGGAACCCGTCGGGCAGTTTTTCGCGGATGGTGTTTTCAATCACCCGCTGTCCCGCAAAGCCGATGAGGGCGTTGGGCTCGCTAATCTGCACATCGCCGAGCATCGCATAGCTGGCGGTGACGCCGCCGGTGGTCGGGTCGGTGAGGAGGACGATATAAGGCAGACCTGCGCGCTTTAGCCGGGCTAGCGCCACGGTCGCGCGCGGCATCTGCATCAACGATAGCGTGCCTTCCTGCATCCGCGCGCCGCCCGCCGCTGTCACCGCTATAAAGGGACAGCTGCGACGGATAGCTTCTTCAACGCCAGCAACAAAGGCTTCGCCGACAGCGACACCCATCGAACCGCCCATGAAGGCGAAATCCTGAACGCCGACGACAGCAGGATGGCCACCAATTTTGCCATAGGCGTTCTGAAAGGCATCGCGGTCGCCGGTCTGACTGCGTGCCGCTTTGATGCGATCGACATATTTTTTGGTGTCGCGAAATTTCAGCGGATCTTCGGGAGCGGGCGGCGCAGCGATCATGCTGTGCTCGCCGCCGTCGAACAATTGGGCAAAACGCTGCTTTGCACCGATGCGGTCATGATGATCGCAGCGCGGGCAGACATTCAGATTGTCCTCCCACTCCTTGACGAACACCATCTGTTGGCACTGGCGGCATTTATGCCACAAATTGTCCGCCGTATCGCGCTTGGCCGTGAAGGGCAGGGCGTTGCGAACGCGTTCGAGCCAGCTCATGCGGCACTCTCCTTTGCGTGGTGGATAGCATCGGCGAGGCTGCGGGTGAAGGCCTCGACATGCGGGCCTGCATCGGCACCATATTTGCCGACAAGTTCGACAAGCGCCGAGCCGACAACGACACCATCGGCGACGCTGGCGATCTGTGCGGCCTGTTCGGGGGTGCGGACGCCAAAGCCGACGGCGATAGGGAGGTTGGTCTGGCTACGCAGGCGTGCCACCGCGTCTTCGATGCTGGCCTGTGCCGCTTGTTGCAGCCCGGTGATGCCGGCGACGCTGACATAATAAAGAAAACCGCCCGCGCCATCGAGCACAGCAGGAAGGCGCGCGGCGTCTGTGGTCGGGGTGGCGAGGCGGATGAGGTCGACGCCAACTCCGCGCAGCGCGGGGCCAAGTTCTGGGTCTTCCTCGGCGGGTATATCGACGCAAATGACGCCATCGACGCTGGCTTTGGCACATTCTGCGGCGAACCAGTCGCCGCCGCGGATCGTCATCGGGTTGGCATAACCCATCAGGACAAGCGGCACGTCGGGGTGACGCTGGCGAAAGGCCGTTGCCGTCGCAAAGATGTCGGCCGTCGTTGTGCATTTGGCAAGGCTGCGCAGGTTTGCTTTCTGGATCGCGGGACCGTCGGCCATTGGATCGGTGAAGGGCATACCAAGCTCGATGACATCGGCCCCGCCCGCAACGAGCGCATCAAGGTTTGAGGTCGTGTCGCCGTCGCCCGCAGTAATGAATGTGACGAGCGCAGTTTCTAAAAATGCGTTTGAGAGACGGGTCATTGGGTTGGTTTCCAAATAACTGCACCGATACCCGCAACAAACGAAAGGTCCAGGGCAAAAGGTGCCAGCTCCGATGCTATGATTTCACGACCTGTGATCGTGAAGACCAATGCAGAAAGTATGAAGCCGATCGGAAGGCCGATCATGAAGAACACAAGTGCACGACCGATAATGAACCTCACAGTTGCACCTCTAGTGCGTCGGCCACCGTCGCAATATCCTTGTCGCCGCGGCCCGAACAGTTGACGATGATGATCTTGTCCTTGTTCATCGTTGGCGCAATGCGTTCGGCGGCGGCAATGGCGTGGGCAGACTCCAGCGCGGGGATGATGCCTTCGAGCTGTGTTAGCTTTTGGAAACTCGCTAGTGCCTCTTCATCAGTCACAGGCACATAACGGGCGCGGCCGGTTTCATGGAGCCAGCTATGTTCGGGGCCGATGCCCGGATAGTCGAGACCCGCCGAGATGCTGTGCGCTTCGGTGATTTGTCCGTCCTCGTCCTGAAGCAGATAGGTTTTGTTGCCGTGGAGGATGCCTGGCTTGCCGCCCGCGAGGCTCGCGGCGTGCCGTGCGTTGAGGCCTTCTCCTGCCGCTTCGACGCCGACGATCTCGACCTCGGGATCGTCGAGGAAGGCGTGGAAGAGGCCGATTGCGTTCGATCCGCCGCCGACAGGGGCGATGAGCATGTCGGGCAGTCGGCCTTCGGCTTCCATTATCTGCGCGCGCGCTTCGGTGCCGATCACCGACTGGAAATCACGAACCAGCTCTGGATAGGGATGCGGACCGGCGACGGTGCCGATGATGTAGAAAGTGTCGTGTACGTTCGCGACCCAGTGGCGCAGTGCCTCGTTCATCGCATCCTTGAGCGTCTTGGCGCCCGATTCGACCGCGACAACTTCGGCACCGAGCAGCTTCATTCGGAACACATTGGGCTGTTGCCGTGCGACGTCGACCGCGCCCATGAAAATGGTGCACGGCAAACCGAACAAGGCGGCGACGGTTGCGGTCGCGACGCCATGTTGTCCCGCGCCGGTTTCGGCGATGATCTTCGTCTTGCCCATGCGCTTGGCGAGCAGTATCTGGCCTATGCAATTGTTGATTTTGTGCGCGCCGGTGTGATTCAAATCTTCGCGCTTAAGGTAAATTTTTGCGCCGCCAAGGGCATTGGTCAGCCGCTCGGCTAACCATAACGGGCTGGGGCGACCGACATAATTTTTGAGCAGATCGTCAAATTCTTCACGGAACGCCGGATCAACCTGCGCCGCACGATATTCGCGTTCAAGGTCGAGGACCAAAGGCATCAGCGTTTCGGCGACAAAACGTCCACCAAACTGGCCGAAATGACCGCGCTCGTCTGGTTGGCTGCGATAGCTGTTCGGCGTGCTTGTCATGCGTCCATCTAAACCACGCACCCTGAGCCTGACGAAGGATGCGGAAAATGTCAGGCTTCGTAAGGCTCAGCCTGTGCGTCCGGAAAATTCAGGCGCTGCGGGCGGCTTTAAGGAATGCCGCAATCTTGTCCACATCCTTGATGCCCGGCGTGCTCTCTACGCCCGATGACACATCGACTAGGGGGGCGTTTGTGGCTTGGATCGCTGCCTTCACATTGTCGGGTGACAGACCGCCAGCGATTCCCCACGGAATTTCATGGCGATGGTTGCTCAGCAACGTCCAGTCGAATTTGGTGCCAGTACCACCTGGCAGCGTTTGGGCAGGCGAATCGAACAGCAAGCGGTCAGCAATTCCGACAAACTTGCGCGCATAATCAAGCGTCGCCGCGTCGCGAAGTCCGAGAGCTTTCCAAATCTCAACCTTGAGATTCTGTTTGACCAGCCGCAGCCAATCGGCCGCTTCATTGCCATGGAACTGGATGACGTCTGGCTTGACTATTTCATACGCTTTTGCGGTCAATGCAGGCTCTGCGTTGACGAGCAACAAGACGGTCTTGACCGCCGAGCCCGCCTGTTGGCGAAGTTCCGCCGCTTTTTTGAGGTCAACATGGCGCGGACTCGGCTCGAAATGAACCAAGCCGATATGAGTGGCGCCGTGCTTGATCGCCGCGTCGATACCTTCGCTGGACGAAAGGCCGCATATTTTCATCAGTCTCGACATGGTTACCTTTTGCGCTGCGTCCGCACCCGCTTCAACAGTGGAACATCATTTGAATCAATCGTCGGTCAGAGCGTAGCCTCTATGGCCCGCGCGGCCAGATCGGGGTCTTGCGACTGACTGATCGGTCGCCCGATCACCAGCATAGAGGCACCGTCCGCCATCGCCTGTGCTGGGGTTACGATGCGCTTTTGATCGCCCGCTTTGCCATTGGCTGGCCGCACGCCGGGAACAACAAAATAGCCACGCGGCCATGCTTTGCGCGCGGCCTTCACTTCCTTGCCCGAGCAGACAATGCCATCGAGTCCCGATTTTTTTGCGAGCATGGCGAGACGTTGAACTTGGTCGTGTGGGCTGCCGTTGACGCCGGTGTCGTCAAGATCTGGTGTGTCGAGACTGGTTAGCACCGTCACCGCCACAACCTTGGTGTTCGTGCCAGCCGCCGCCTTTGCCTCTTCGAGCATCGCACGTCCGCCACTTGCATGAACAGTCAAAACGGCAGGCTCTAAGGGACGCAGCGCCTGAATGGCTTTGGCAACCGTGTTGGGAATGTCGTGCAATTTCAGGTCAAGAAAGATGGGCAAGCCCAGCTTGGCCATTTCATGAACGCCATGATGCCCATTGGCGCAGAAGAATTCCAAACCCAACTTTAAACCGCCAACATGATGACGCACTTTTTGCGCCAAGGCCTGGGCGGCGTCCAAGTGAATCGTATCAACGGCAAGGAAAACAGGCGATGTCATGGCGCCTCGAGCGGGGAAGAGGTGGCATTTGATTTCGGTGTGCCAGGCGCAACAGACTCTGATGACCGATTAGCCATGGCGCGCAGATCGGCAAGTTGCCGTTCGCTATTGTCTAGCCGACGTTTCAGCGACCAGCGCGTTGCTCGATGCGCGATCCACATCGGCAACAAGCCCAACAGGAAGGATACGAGGATCAGAACCGGCAATTTGGTGTCGGCCAATTGACCCGGCCAAATTGTGATTGTGACCTTGTTCCAGTTTGCCATCGAAAAAATGACGAGGATTATCGTCAGGGCAATCCAGAGAAATGTTCGAAACATGGACATTAAATTGGCTCCCGCAACATCCGAGATATGACCCTAAGCCAAGTTTGGCCGCTATTCCAGTAGCAGCGCGCTATTCGCCGAAAACACGCGAGAAAATGGTATCGACATGTTTGAGGTGATAACCGAGATCGAACAGTTTGGTCAGTTCGTCGACAGAGAGCAGAGCAGTGACATCGGCATCAGCTTTGAGCAGATCGAGCAGCGCCAATTGGCCATCGCTCTCCCATACGCGCATCGCATTGCGTTGAACGAACCCATAGCTTTCCTCACGGCTAGCGCCAGCCTGAGTCAGCGCCAGCAAGACGCGCTGTGAATGAACCAGTCCGCCCATACGATCGAGATTTTTCTGCATCCGTTCGGGATAGATCAGCAATTTGTCGATGACACCGGTCAGCCGCCCTAGCGCGAAATCTAGCGTAATCGTCGCATCGGGGCCGATGAAACGCTCGACCGAACTATGGCTGATGTCGCGTTCGTGCCACAGCGCGACATTCTCCATCGCGGGTGTGATGGCGCTGCGCACCATGCGCGCAAGACCAGTCAAATTCTCGGTGAGGATCGGATTGCGCTTGTGCGGCATCGCCGACGAACCCTTTTGACCCGGTGAGAAATATTCCTCGGCTTCCAACACTTCGGTGCGTTGCAGGTGGCGCACTTCGGTGGCGAGCCGCTCGATGGATCCGGCGATGACACCCAGCGTCGCAAAATACATGGCGTGGCGATCACGCGGAATGACTTGTGTCGAAACGGGCTCGACGCTCAGCCCCAGTTTCTCCGCGACATGCGCCTCGATGGCCGGATCAATATTGGCGAAAGTGCCGACTGCCCCGGAAATGGCGCAGGTGGCGATGTCGGCGCGGGCGACAACCAGACGGTCGCGGCAGCGTGAAAATTCGGCATAGGCCTGCGCCAATTTAAGCCCGAAAGTCACCGGTTCGGCATGGATTCCGTGGCTGCGCCCGATTGTCGGGGTCATTTTATGTTCCATCGCCCGCCGCTTGATTGCTTCGAGTAGCGCGTCAAGGTCAGCCAGCAAGATGTCGCTCGCTTGCGCCAGTTGGACCGATAGGCAGGTGTCGAGCACATCGCTGGAGGTCATGCCCTGATGCATGAAGCGCGCTTCTTCGCCAACATTCTCGGCCACCCAGGTCAGGAAGGCGATGACATCATGCTTGGTGACGGCCTCGATGGCATCAATGGCCGCGACGTCGATGGTCGGGTTGGTCGCCCACCAGTCCCACAACGCCTTGGCTGCTGATTTTGGAACGACGCCATGCTCTGCCAGTGCCTCGGTCGCATGGGCCTCTATTTCAAACCAGATGCGAAAGCGCGCTTCGGGTGCCCAAACGGCGGACATGGTAGGACGGGAATAGCGGGGGACCATAATATGTTCTTCCTTGCGGCGGCTTATCGCGGAATCGGCGCGTAACGACGCCGAGCCGCCCCCTAGCAAAGCCAAGTCGCAACGCCAAACGCTGCGCACATGCAACCCGATAAAATTGTCAGTTGTTGTCCTATTGCCCCCTCAGGGCACACAGGCTGCCTCCTCTTGGGCAAGCCGTGCCATATTTTGGAGAATAGACATGTTGAGACCGATTCTTTTCGCAGGCGCTGCTATGCTGGCACTCCCTGCTGCAGCACAAAGCACCCCCGCGCCGGACGACGTGACGTCACCGGCAAGTGAAGCCGATACGATGACCGCTGATCCGGGGACGACCGCTTCGGCGCCCGATTCAACCGATTCGATGACGGATGAGTCGTCCCAACCCGGCAATTCGCAAGCCTCAGCCTCTGCTTCGCAGATCTCGCAAATAGTCGATAAGGATTTCCCTACATATGATGCAGATGCAAACGGCGAACTGAACCAGAGCGAATTTGGTTCCTGGATGATCGCGTTGAAAACGTCGACCGAACCCGGATTTGACGCGAGTAGCGAGGAAGCACAGACGTGGCTTGGTAAGGCCTTCGCTTCTGCCGACGCCGACAAATCGCAGGCTGTCAGCAAAGTCGAACTCACGGGTTTTCTGACGCGCGGTGCAGGCTAAGCACACAACGGTACATAAATAAGTGATCAGGGGCCGCTATTCTATTTAGGACGGCGGCCCCGTTTATTATGTCACAGCAACCCCATCGATCGAAAGCTGCGGTAATCGCCGCCGCCGATGATGATATGGTCATGCAATGTTACACCCAGCTTCCCCGCCGCCTCGGCAATATCGCGCGTAATGGCGATATCCTGACGGCTCGGTTCGGGACTGCCGCTAGGGTGGTTGTGAACAAGGATGATCGCGGCGGCGCCCAATTCCAACGCGCGCTTGACGACTTCCCGGACATATATGGCCGACTGGTCGACCGACCCTTCACTAACGACTTCATCACGGATCAGCATATTGCGCGAATTGAGATAGAGCACGCGGACGCGCTCTATATCGATTGGCCCCATATCGGCGCGCAGCCAGTCGAGCAGCGCGGTCCAGCTCGACAAAAGGGGGCGCTCAGCAAATTCGCCTTTCAGCATCCTCAGGCTGGCGGCTTGAACGATCTTCAACGCAGCAATGCTGGAATCGCCGAGGCCATCAACGCGCCGAAGTGATTCGGGGTCGGCGCTTATAAGTTGAGCCAGCGATCCGAATTCGCGCAGCAAAGCCTTGGCTAGCGGCTTGGTGTCACGGCGCGGAATGGCGAGCGCGAGCAAATACTCAACAAGCTCATAATCCTGCAATGCGTCTGGCTTGCCAGTTAATAAGCGAGAGCGGAGACGCGCACGGTGACCGCTATGATCCGAATGGGGGGCTGGAGCCGTTGTCATGGAGGTGGGGGATAACCGGCTTGTGACCCGCACTCAACGGTCATAGATACAAAGCCTTATGGTTCCTGAATATTCCTTGCGACGAAAAGTCGGACTGTGCGTTGCGATGCCATGTAGCTGGCAAAGCGGCTATGGGTGGCTTCTTGGCTTTCAGGCCGAGCCGTTGACGTTGAATCTGAGAATGGCGTGAGCGAAACAACCAAGTCCTTTTTTCTGCGTCGGCCTTGGCTATGGGGCGGCGTGTCGGTCGTTGCTTTGATTTTGCTCCTGCTGTGGCTGGGCCGCGCGCCGATTGCCGATCATTTTGTGCAGCAGCAACTGGAATCACGCGGAGTCCCGGCCTCTTACACCATCGAACAAGTTGGGCTAGGGACGCAGCGCCTATCAAATATTGTCGTCGGCGATCCGGCGCACCCCGATCTGACAGCGAAGCGTGTTGAGGTTCATCTGGGGTTCGGATCATCTGGCCCCACCGTCTCGCTGATCCGCGCCGAAAGTGTGCGCCTTTATGGGCGCGTTATCGATAGCCAACTGTCGCTGGGCGCGCTCGACAAGTTTCGCGACCCGACCAGCAACGACCCTTTGGCCTTGCCCGATCTGGCGGTTGACCTGACCGATGCGCGGGCACGCATCGCAACGCCCTGGGGCAGTGTTGGTGCGGCGCTCGACGGGCGTGGCAATTTGCGCAAGGATTTTGCTGGGACGCTGGCTTTGGTCGCGCCCAAGGTGGTGGCGGGGGGCTGCACCGCGCAGGACATGAGCTTTTATGGGAAGCTGACCATCGAATTGGTCGAGCCGACGTTGCGCGGGCCTTTGCGCGGTAAAAGTCTTGTGTGTGACACGGGCGGTTTGAAAGCGGCCTCACCACAAATCGCGCTCGATCTGGCCCTTTCGGAAGATTTGCAGAACTGGCACGGGACATATGACGCGAGCCTTGCCGCTCTGCGTGTCGCAACTTTTCGAGCCAACCGACTGGTAGTGAAGGGCGCATTTAAAGGCAATGTAAAACGAACCGAGATCGACACCGAGGCTCAACTCGCCCTGCTAAACGGGCCAGATTTTTCCGCCGATAGCGTTGCTATTGATGCCAAAGCTGTGCTCGGCAAGGCTGAACCGACCGTCAAGGGTTCGCTTCGTTTTGCCAAAGCTGCCGCTAGCCGGACGCTGCGGCAGTCGCTGCTACGCGCGGTCGATGGCGTGAAAGGCAGCCCGCTTGGTCCTCTAACCGATAAGGCTGCGACGGCTATGTCGTCGGCGCTGGCCGATGTGTCGGGACAGTCTGACTTTGCCTTGACCGGCGATCAGTGGACACGGCGGATCGAATTAATCGCACCGCAACTGACATCGACCAGCGGTGCAAAGATCAGCGCCGGTTCCGACAGCCGCCTTGCCTATCTATTGGCCACACCCAAACCCGCGCTGTTGATCGCGGGGCAATGGACTCTATCCGGCGGAGGACTGCCAGTGGGTGATATTCGTATCGACCGACAGGCGGATGGTTCGACATCGGGGTTGGCAAGGTTTGAACCCTATCGCGCCGGAACGGCAGAATTGGCGCTGACGCCGATTCGCATTTCGGGTGGTCGCGACGGCAGGCTGCGATTTGATTCCATTGCCACGCTGTCGGGGCCGGTTGCGGGTGGCCGCATATCGGGGCTGGCAATCCCGCTGAGCGGACAGGTCGATCAGACCGGCGCACTCGCTTTGCGCGGAGGATGCTCGGTCGTGCGGCTCGACAGCGCCGTTATTGGTTCGATGAAAGCGGGACGAAATGAAGTCCGCCTGTGCAGCAAAGCCGGACAGCCGCTTTTGGCGCTGGGTGGCAATGGATTGCGCGGAACTGTTATCGTGCCCGACCTGTCTTTGGCCGCCACCTCCGATGGATCGCCTGTTCGCATTACGGCAAAGCGCGGCGAGATGGATCTGACGTCGCAACGCTGGTCGTTCGCACTGGCCAATGTGTCGATGGGCGAAGGCGATTCGGCGACCGAATTTGCGATGGAATCACTAACCGGACAAGCGGTTAAAGCTGGACTCGTCGGTACTTTGACCGGTGCGCATGGCCATATTGGTCCCGTCCCACTCGATCTGAGCGAAATGGGTGGCGACTGGAGATGGTCGAATGGTGAGCTTTCGCTCGACGGTTCGGTTGTCCTCAGCGACCGGCAAGCTGATGCACGGTTTTTCCCGCTTATCAGCCAAAACGCCCATCTTTCTTTTGCGGATGGTGTCATCGACGCCACGGCGGGTTTCTCTGAACGCAAGACAGAGACAAAAATTCTCGACACAGTCATCCAGCACAAGGTGAATGGCGATGGCGGTCATGCCGACCTCACCGTCAACAATTTGCGTTTCAACAGCGAATTCCAACCGGTCCAACTGAGTGCGCTGGCATTGGGCGTTGTTGCCAATGTCGAGGGATCGGTGGTCGGCAACGGTCGGATCGACTGGAATGATGCTGGCGTAATGAGCCACGGGACATTCGCGACCGCCGGAACCAATTTGGCGGCGGCCTTTGGCCCAGTGAGCGGGCTTACCACCACTTTGACATTTGATGACCTGTTGAACCTCCACACCCCACCGCATCAAATTGCCAGCATCGAAGAGATCAACACCGGCTTTCCCGTCATTGGCGGAAAAATCGACTATCAACTGCTCGGAACCACCCGCATACGTGTCGATGGAGGTGAATGGCCGTTCGCTGGTGGCAAATTGTCGCTGCACCCGACCACGCTGGATTTCGGCGCCGAGCAGACGCGGTATCTGACCTTTGATCTGAATGGCGTCGATGCGGCGGTATTTTTGCAGCAATTCGGGTTCGACAATATCACGGCTACCGGCGTTTTCGATGGCACCCTGCCTGTCGAGTTCGACGGGCTGGGCGGGCGGATCGTCAATGGTCGGCTTGATTCGCGGTCGGGCGGCGGGACGCTGGCCTATGTTGGGGAATTGTCGAACCGCGATTTGGGTGCCATTGCCAATTTCGCGTTTAGCGCGCTTAAATCGCTGAAATATGATGATCTGAGCATTATCCTGAACGGCGATCTGGATGGAGAGATGGTCACCGATATCCGGTTTGGTGGGGTCGGACAGGGAGAAGGGGCCTCGCGCAATTTCCTGACCAAACAGATTGCGGCCTTGCCGCTGGTGTTTAACGTCAAAATATCGGCCCCCTTTCGCCAGTTGATTACATCTGCCAAAGGTTTTTATGATCCCAGCCTGTTGGTTCGACAGAATTTGCAGGCGCTGGCCGAAGAGCAAGAGGCCCAGCGACGGGCGCAAGAAAAACCGCCTGTTCAGCCTTCAGAAAGTGAGCCCATGCCATGACCAAGGGGAAGAAAATGGGTTTGAGTGGAAATTCAGTGGGCGTCATCATAGCTTTGGTGGCCGTTTCGGGAGGATTGGCGGGTTGTGTACAGATTGCGACGCCTGACAAACCGATTGAAATCAACCTGAATATCAACATCAAACAAGAAGTCGTATATCGGTTGGACGGCGATGCGAAAAAACTGATCGACCAGAATGCCGACATATTTTGACCAGCAAGTGAGGAAATGAAGATGGTTTTGCAACGGACCCCAAGCAAGAGCAAAAAGCTGCTGGCTGGCGGCCTGTTGGCGGCGGCTGTGCTGGCGCTAACCGCGACCGCAGCGATGGCGCAGCGTGACCCGGCTTATGAATCCGCCCGTAAATCGGGGCAGGTCGGTGAGCAAACCGATGGCTATCTCGGCATTGTTGGTTCGCCGACTGCGGCGGTCCGCGACATGGTTCGCGATATCAATATCAAGCGCAAAGCCGCCTATACCGAGCGCGCTGGCGCGACAGGCAGCACAGTAGAGCAGTTTGCTTTTACGAGCGGCTGTAACCTGATTGCCAAAACCCAACCGGGCGAGAAATATCAGACTCCGAGTGGCGGATGGCAGACCCGTGGCGCCAGCCCGCCACAGCGCGATCCCCGCTGCCTCTGATTACCGTAGCGTCCTAGCTGCTTGCGGGGAGCATGGAACAGATAGCTGAAAACGGCCATTCGTCCGCCAAGGTTGACTTGCGAGGGCACGCTACGTAAATGGGCGTCGCTTCGCCGGTCGGCCCTGTCGATCGCGCGAAAATCCTATACTTTTTGCCAAGGACGATTCGGTTTCGTGACGAACCCCGACCCCAAGGACGCACACGCTTCCCCAGTGGTGCAGGATCCGGAGCTGGAATCGCTCGACTCCCGGCTGTCTGACGCACGCCGGAAAGAGGATGCGCGGCTTGCGGCGGACCATGCCCCGATGCGCGCAACGGGCAGCAATGCCGGCTGGCAGGTCGCATCGACCATGTTGGGCTATCCTCTTGGCGGCATCATTATCGGCCTGTTTCTCGACAGGCTGTTTGGAACTTTGCCGTGGATAACCATTGGCCTGATGTTTACCGCCTTTGCCGGTGCGTTGATTCAGGTTGCACGCAACAACAGTAACAGCGCCGATTGAGCGCGAAGAACAGGGAATGACGATCAGTGGCGGCCGAATCTACCATCGACCCGATGCACCAGTTCGCAATTGCCCCCTTGGGCAGCGAGCATCTGACCGCATCGCCGTTCATGTTTACCAACTCGTCCTTATGGATGTTGATCGTGTTCGCGGTCATCGTCGCTTTCATGCTGGGCGGGACAAAGCGTCAGCTAGTGCCCGGTCGCTGGCAGGCAGCGGTCGAGGGTCTGACCGGCTTTGTCGACAATATCACGCGGCAGAGCATAGGGCCTGAAGGGCGGAAATATCTGCCTTGGGTGTTTACAGCGTTCACCTTCATTCTGTTCGCCAACTGGATCGGAGCGATGCCCTTCGCGATTGTTCCCGGTGCGCATCCGTTCACCGTGACCAGCCAGTTCAGCGTAACCGGCGTCATGAGCCTGATCAGCTTTGCCATCGTACTCGCGGTTGGTTTCTGGAAGCATAAACTGCACTTCTTTACGCTTTTCTGGCCTAAAGATACGCCAATTTTCCTTGCTGTTCCTATCTCGCTGATTGAATTTGTCTCATTTCTGGTGCGTCCTTTCAGCCTTGGACTGCGACCCTTTGTTGCTATGTTCGCTGGCCATATCCTGCTCGACGTCTTTGGCAACTTCGTGGTTCAGGGACTCAACACCGGTGGGGCGATGGGCTATGGTATCAGCGCGCTGTGCTTTGTCTTCGTGGTTGGGGTCAACGCGCTGGAACTGCTCGTCGGGGCCATTCAGGCTTTCGTGTTTGCTTTGCTGACCGCGCTTTACATCAACGACGCGGTCAATCTGCACTGATTTGATTATTTTCGCTTTCTTACAACATTTTATCTAACGGAGTTATTATCATGGATCTCGCTTCTGCTCAGGTTATCGGCGCCGGTATCGCCGCCATTGGTGTTGGCGCTGCTGCGGCTGGCGTTGGCTTTGTCTTCGGTTCGTTCCTTCAGGGTTCGCTACGTAATCCCGCAGCTGCTGCTGGTCAGACCGGCACGCTCTACATCGGTTTTGCTGCTGCTGAATTGCTCGGCTTGATGGCATTCGCCGTCGCTATGATCATCCTTTACGCCCGTTAATCGGACAGACGTTGGCGATGGCCGGTGGGGTTTCCTGCCGGTCCGCTGACTGACTTAAGGTAGCCCAATGCCTCAACTTACCCAGTTCATGACCGTCTATCAGTCGCAGTGGTTTTGGCTGCTGTTGGTGCTGGGCGCGATCTATTTCATTGTTGGTCGCGGTATCGTCACCAAGGTCGAAGAAACTGTCGATGACCGTGATGCGAAGATCGCGAGCGACCTCGCCGCCGCCGAACGGGCGCGCAGCGAGGCCGATTCGATTGAGGAGCGGCTGCGGACACGGATGAACGAGGTTCATGCCGAGGCACAGGAAGCCGCCGCCACAGCCAAATCGAAGGCCACGGCTGCAGCGGAAAAGCGGATTGCCAAGGCCGATGCGGCTCTGGCGTCCAAAGCCGAGGAGGCGAGCGCCAAGCTCGCAGAAGCACGCGCCGCCGCAATGGCCGCGATCGAAGATGTTGCTTCGGACGTCACGCGCGACATCGTCACCAAGCTGACCGGTCAGAAAGTCAGCGAATCCGACGCCCGCAAGGCCGTCGCAGGAGCCTTGACCCATGGCTAATCAAGCTGCGGCCAGCACCGCGACCGATACCGTCAGCGTTCCCTTGCCCGCATCGGATGCTGATCATGCCGTGACAACCGAGCATGTCGGCGTTGCCGAATCGCACGGCGAGGCGGCCTCCTTCTATGGGATCGAAGCTGGCGGCATTGTCGCGCTGGCGATGATCGTTGTCTTTGCGATCATGCTCAAAATGCGCGTACCTGCGCTGATCGCCTCGATGCTCGACAAGAAGATTGCCGGGATTCGCGAGCAACTCGACACGGCAGCCGGACTTCGTAAGGAAGCCGAAGCACTCAAGGCCGAGTATGAGAAAAAGACCCGCGACGCTGACAAGGAAATCGCTGCCATGACGGCGAGTGCCGAGAAACAGGCTGCTGAAATCGTTGCCAAAGCCAAAGCTGACGCCACCCATATGATCGCCCGCCACACCACGCTGGCCGAGGAACGGATTGCCGTTGCCGAAGCACAGGCGCTGGCTGACGTTCGTCACGCGGCAGCGCAGGCTGCAACGAAAGCAGCTGCAGCTTTGATCGCCGACAATCATGATGCATCGAACGACAAGTCGCTGGTTGATGATGCCATCGCTGCCGTTGCCAAGGGCTGACGGCAGCAGTCTTCCCTAACATGCTGTGCCGAGGTTGAGTTTGCGCTAAAAACTCAGCATGACGCGCCGCGCCATGGCTGGCGATACACTGTATACAAGCTTCAACAGCTTGACCATGCCGACATTGATTTCGGCTTTATCGTTCAGAATTCCGCGAACAATTTCGGCAGCGCAGTCTGTCGCGCTCATTTTCTTGCTGTTGCGTCCTGCTGTCATCTTGGTTTCGACCACCGGCGGCAGAGCCTCGACGATGCGAAGGTTGCTGTCCTTGTACAAATGGCGGATGGCCTGCGTATAGCTGCGTAAAGCCGCCTTTGACGCACAATAGATGGACCCTCCGGCGCGCGGGGCAATGGCGAGACCCGATGTTACATTGACGATCATCGCCGCTGGTTGAGCCCGCAAAACAGGGATCAGGCGGGTGCATAGAGCAATCGGTGCCTCGACATTGGTGCGCAGGCATTGCTCGGCACTCCCCATACTGGTCGCGTCGTCGGGATCATAGTCGCTGCCCATACCGGCATTGTTGACCAGCAAGGCCAAGGACTGGTCGGCCATCGCGGTGACAATCGCATCGATGCCGGCCTTGTCGGACAGTTCTGCTGCGATGGTTCCAAACCCGCGACCTGCCATGTCTTGTAGTCGCTCGGCTGATCGACCGGTGACCGTCACCCGTGCGCCTGCGGCCTGTAGCTGCAGAGCAATCTCGCGACCGATGCCGTCGCTGCCGCCGGTGACCAGCGCCACTTTGCCATTTACGTCCATCCGTCAGCCCCTCTGTCGTCAAAATCGACACCGACTATGGCAGCTTGGATGCGCTTCGCCTACATGGATTGGCATGGCCCGCCCCAACGCCCCCGACCGGTTCAACGAGGAGAAGGCGACCTATGTCGTGCGCGGCTCAGAGATTGATGGCGACAAACCCGATCTGGAGCAGGGGGCCGAGGTCATTCGCAGTATCGTGCGAAAATTGCCCGCGCGACCGGGGGTTTACCGGATGCTCGATGGGCGCGGCGATGTGCTGTATGTCGGCAAGGCGCGGGCGCTAAAGAACCGGGTGACCAATTATACGCAAGTGGCGCGATTGCCGCAGCGGTTGCAGCGGATGGTTTCGCAGACACGTGCCATGGAGATTGTCACGACGACCAGCGAGGCCGAGGCGTTGCTGCTCGAAGCGCAGCTCATCAAGCGATATCGCCCGCCCTATAATGTGCTGCTGCGCGACGACAAAAGCTTCCCTTTCATCCTTTTGCGCGCCGATCATGACTTTCCTCGGGTGCAAAAGCATCGCGGCGCGCGGCGCGCAAAAGGACGCTATTATGGCCCGTTCGCTAGCGCGGGCTCGGTCAATCGCACGTTGAACGCACTGCAAAAGACCTTCCTGTTACGCAGTTGCACCGACAGTTTTTTTTCCAACCGCTCGCGCCCCTGTCTGCTCTATCAAATCCGCCGCTGTAGCGCGCCCTGCGTCGACCGGATCGGTAAGGAAGATTATGCGCAGCTTGTCGGTGATGCGCAGGATTTTCTGGAGGGACGCTCGACGACGGTCCAGAAGCGGCTCGGTGTGGCGATGGATGCGGCTGCGGACGCGCTTGATTTCGAGCAAGCGGCGGTGTTGCGCGACCGGCTGAAGTCGCTGACCTTCATTCAGGGCAGCCAGTCCGTTCACGCCGACGGACTGGGCGATGCCGATGTTTTTGCGCTCGCGGCGAAGGGCGGGCAGTTGTGCGTCGCGGGTTTCTTCATTCGCGGCGGGCAGAATTGGGGGCATCGCAGCTTTTTTCCAACGCATGTGTCCGGTGTGCCAGAGGATGAGGTTCTCGCGACCTTCCTGATGCAATTTTACGAAGGGGTGCCGCCGCCCAAGTTGATATTGGTCGACCGCGAGCCAGCAGAAGCGGCATTGCTCGCCGAAGCCTTAGGCACCGTTGCAGACCGCAAGATCGAGATCAGCGTCCCGCAGCGCGGTAATCGCCGTCGGTTGCTTGAACAGGCGGTGCGAAATGTCGGTGAGGAAATAGATCGCCGCATTGCCGAAAGCTCCTCACAAGCCAAATTGGGGCGGGATCTGGCCGAATTGTTCGACCTGGAAGCTCCGCCGCAACGGATCGAAATTTACGACAACAGCCATATCCAGGGCACAAATGCGCTCGGTGGGATGGTTGTCGCTGGCCCCGAAGGCTGGATCAAAGGCGCCTATCGCAAGTTCAACATCAAACGAGCCGAAACCGCACCCGGCGATGATTTTGCCATGATGCGGGAGGTATTTGAGCGCCGTTTTGCCCGCGCTATCGAGGAAGATCCGGACCGCAGCAAGGGCGAATGGCCCGATCTGGTGCTGATCGATGGCGGCAAGGGACAGGTATCGGCAGTCGCCTCGGTCTTCGCCGAATTGGGTATCGATGATCTCCCTTTTATCGGCGTTGCCAAAGGCCCTGACCGCAATGCGGGGCGTGAGACATTTTACCTGCCTGATGGCCGCGAATTCACGTTGCCACCCAACAATGCTGTGCTGTTCTATATCCAGCGTTTGCGTGACGAGGCGCACCGCTACGCCATTGGTGCGCACCGGCAAAAGCGCGCAAAGGCGATGGGAACATCGCCGCTGGACGAGGTGCCGAGCATCGGACCTGCGCGTAAAAAGGCATTGCTGATGCATTTCGGGACCGCGCGTGCTGTTCGCAACGCCAGCCTGGAAGATCTGGCGCGTGCGCCAGGGGTCAGCGAGACGGTGGCGCGGACTGTCTATGATTTCTTTCATGACTAATTTGCGCGCCGAGGCGCTGTTGTGTTCGGTGCGGGCGCATGGTGAGCATGGCAGCATATTGCGCGGCCTGACGCGCGATGAGGGAATGGTCGCTGGATATGTTCGCGGTGGTCGGTCGCGGCGGCTGCGGCCCATCCTGATCCCCGGCAACCGGGTCCAGATCGAACTGCGTGCACGGACCGCCGATCAATTGGCTGGCGCGACGGTTGAATTGACCGAGAGCCGCGCGCCCTTGCTCGCCGAGCCGTTGGCGGCCGCCGCGATCGACTGGATCACCAGCGTGACGGCGGCGACATTGCCGGAAAATCAGGCCTTTCCGGCCTTGTTCGATGCTTTGTCGGGACTGTTGGACGCGGTCGCTGCGGCGCCATCGGCGCGGCAATGGGCGGCGGCTTTGGCGCGTTATGAATTGCTGTTGCTTGCCGAGCTTGGTTTTGGGCTCAATCTCGACGAATGTACCGCGACGGGCGGTCGCGATGATTTAGCCTTTGTCAGCCCCAAATCAGGCTCTGCGGTAAGCCGTGCGGCGGCGGTCGGATATGAAGGACGCCTGTTCGCTTTGCCTCCCTTTCTGCGTGGAGAGAATATCAGTCCTGATCTGGATGATGTGCTTGATGCACTCAAAATCACCGGCCATTTCATCGACCGTTCGCTGCTGGATGGTAAGGCTCGCGATCTGATTGATGTGCGGCAACGTTTGACCGACCGGCTCAAAAGGGCGGTTGCGTGAGTGCGCGTGGCTCCCTAAGCGGCAGGCAACAAGTGAAAGGGTATGGCGTTGCAAATTTTGCTGCTTGCGGGTGACGGAATCGGTCCTGAAATCATGGCCGAGGCGGAAAAGGTCATCGCGGCGCTGGCGTTGCCGGTGACATTGGACCGCGCACTGGTCGGCGGATCCGCTTTTGCAGCTACCGGTCATCCTCTACCGCCCGAAACGCTGGCCAAGGCGAAAGCGGCCGATGCCATATTGTTCGGCGCGGTGGGCGACCCGCGTTTCGATAAAGTTGATAGGCAATTGCGGCCCGAACAGGCCATATTGGGTTTGCGCGCCGAATTGGGCCTGTTCGCCAATCTGCGCCCCGCCAAGATGTTCGCCGGATTAGAGGATGTCTCCGCATTGCGGCCCGAAGTTGCCTCGGCCATTGATCTGCTAATCGTGCGCGAACTCAATGGCGACGTCTATTTCGGCGAGAAAGGGACTCGCACAACCGCAGACGGCGAACGCGAAGGCTATGACGTGATGGCTTATAGCGAAAGCGAGGTGCGTCGCATCGCCCATGTCGGCTTTCGCGCCGCACAAGGCCGCAAGGGGCGTCTTTGCTCGGTCGATAAGGCCAATGTGCTGGAAACATCCCAGCTTTGGCGCGACGTCGTCATCGAAGTTTCCGCCGATTATCCTGATGTGGCACTGACCCATATGTATGTGGACAATGCCGCGATGCAATTGGTCCGCAATCCCGGCCAGTTCGATGTTGTCGTGACCGGCAATCTGTTTGGCGACATATTGTCCGATCAGGCGAGCATGTGCGTCGGTTCGATCGGTTTGCTGGCGTCGGCGTCTTTGAGCGAAGGCACGCAAGGGCTGTATGAGCCGATCCATGGCAGCGCACCGGACATCGCCGGGCAGGGCATTGCCAATCCGTTGGCGATGATATTGTCGCTGGCCATGTTGCTGCGCCATTCGGGCGGTGATGAGGCCAATGCGGCGCGGATAGAGGCGGCGGTTGCCCATGTGCTCAGCGAAGGCGCGCGCGGCGCCGATCTGGGCGGGACGATGGGGACGGTTGCGCTGGGTGATGCCGTGGTCGCCGCATTGAACGAAAGAGGGTCATGAAAAAGAAATCCGGAATAGATCGCGAGTTAACGAAACACTGGCATGCGGCAACCCGCGCGGTTCGCGGCGGTACATCACGCACCGAACATGGCGAGACGTCAGAGGCGATGTTCCTGACATCTGGCTATAGCTATGACGATGCAGAAAGTGTTGCGGCGCGCTTTGCCGGTGAAGCGCCCGGCATGACCTATTCGCGGCTGCAAAACCCGACCGTCGCAATGCTGGAGGAGCGTATCGCGCTGATGGAGGGGGCCGAGGCGTGCCGTGTGCAATCGACGGGCATGGCGGCGATGACCGCTGCCTTGTTGTGTCAATTGTCGGTCGGCGACCATATTGTCGCGGGCAAAGCGGCTTTCGGGTCGTGCCGCTGGCTCGTCGATAGTCTGTGCCCGCGTTTTGGTATCGAAACCACCGTTGTTGATGCCCGCGACAATGATGCCTGGGAACGGGCCATTCGTCCGAATACCAAGGTGTTCTTTTTTGAAACGCCCGCAAATCCGACGATGGACATTGTCGATCTGGCCCATGTTTGCGGACTGGCGCGCGCGCATGGGATCACCAGTGTGGTCGACAATGCTTTTGCCACCAGCGTGCTGCAACGCCCACTGGAATTTGGGGCCGATGTCATCGCCTATTCGGCGACCAAGCTGATGGAAGGGCAGGGCCGCGTTCTCGCCGGTGCCGTTTGCGGGTCCGAAAAGTTCATCAACGACGTGCTGCTGCCGTTTCAGCGCAATACAGGGCCGAATCTGTCGCCTTTTAACGCTTGGGTCGTGCTCAAAGGGCTTGAGACGCTGGAATTGCGGGCGCAGCGTCAGTCGGAAAACTCGCTGGCCGTTGGACAATCAATTGAAAAGCGGGTGGCGCGGATGCTGCACCCGTGGCTGGCCAGTCACCCCCAGCAAGAGCTGGCGATTCGCCAGATGGACGCGTGCGGACCGATTTTTTCCTTTTCGCTCGACGGTGGGCGCGAACAGGCGATGGCCTTTCTGAACGCGCTCGAACTGGTCGATATCAGCAATAATATTGGCGACACGCGCAGCCTGTGCTGTCACCCCGCCTCGACGACACATCATAGCGTCGGTGCCGAAACCCGCGCTGATATGGGGATTGATGAAGGGATGTTGCGTATCAACATCGGGCTGGAGGATGCGCGCGATATTATCGCTGACATCGACCAGGCATTGACCAAAGTCGGGCTTTGAGCGACCTTAGGCCATGATGATGGAATTGCTGTTCCCCTTTGCCGAGACAACCGAGGCGGTCACCGTGCGCGTCGCGGTCAGCTATTTGCCCGAACAATCGCATCCGGCGCTCGGTCGCTGGTTCTGGGCGTATCATGTTCGCGTCGAGAATCACGGCGAACTGGCGGTGCAACTGATCAGCCGACACTGGCGCATTGTCGATGGCATGGGGCAGGTCAGCGAAGTCGAGGGTGAGGGCGTTGTCGGTGAACAGCCGGTCATCGCGCCGGGCGGATCGTTTGACTATGTATCGGGATGCCCTCTACCCACCGCCGAAGGGTCGATGGTGGGGAGTTATGAGCTGGCGCGGGCCGATGGCAGCGCGCTGATGGTGTCTATCCCGCAATTTCCCCTTATCGCGCCCGCGACCGCGCCATGAAGCGCACTCATTTGCCGCTCAATGCCTTGCGGGTTTTCGATGCCGCCGCACGGCACCTCAGCTTTACACGCGCCGCCGACGAACTGGCGGTCACGCCAGCCGCCGTTGGCCAGCAAATTCGCGCCTTAGAGGATATGCTGGGGGTGGTGCTGTTTCGTCGCACGCCCAAAGGTCTGGAGCTGACCGGAGAGGCCGATGCGGGCCTTGATTCGCTGCGTCATGGTTTTCTGCAATTTGAAGAATCTGTGCGGGCGATGCAGGCGGGACAAAGCTCGCAATCGCTGACCATCGCGGCACCGCGTGACTTCACCGCCAAATGGTTGGCGCCGCAGCTCGCAAAATTCAGCCAGCAGGCGCCCGATGTGCGATTTACACTGGTCTCAGCCGACAGCGGAATCGATTTTACCGAGGCTAACCTCGATCTCGCAATATTCTGGGCCGAAGGTCCTGGCGAGCATGAGGGTGTTGGCTTGGGCGATGCAAAGATGGTGACCGTGACGGGGCCGGGAAGCGGCAGCGACACGCGCATTGCCTGGCCCGGCTGTCCGGTTGCCGAGGGTGAACCGGCGCTGCGTCTTGCCGATGCGGGGCTAGCAATCGACGCCGCCGCCAACGGGCTAGGCTATAGCTGCGTTCCGGCGCTGTTGGCAGAGGCTGACATTGCGGCGGGGCGGGTACGTCAGAAGGATGAGGCTTTCGAGGCCAAGCGCAGCTATTGGCTCGTCGCACCTTTGCCGCAATGGCGGCAGAAAAAGGTGAAGGCCCTCGTGGCTGCTCTGAGCGGCGGTTAGCGGTCGGGAAGCTGTGCTGCGGAACGGCTCACCAACAAGGAAAATCGCGTCAGATCAACAGGCTTGGTCTTGTCGTGCCATTGCGCGATCACGGCATAGCAGCTGTTGTTGGAGCGGCAGAGGATCTGAACCGCCGCGAGGACGCCGGTTTCAGAGCCGCCCTTATAGCCGACATAGGCCCAGCCATCGCGGGCGACCATGCCCGGATTAATCGCCAATATTGCGCGCGCCTCAGGGCTTGCCTCTTTTGCGAGCCATTCCGCCAGCCGCGCCATCATGTCGGCATCGGCAAACCATTCCACAGTGCCGCTGAAAACAGGCTTTTCCGATAGCGTGGAAACATCAACGTTGCCGACGCGCAACTGACTGTTATGCGCTTTCAATAATTCGGTTCGCTCTGTGGTGGAACTCGCTTTCCATTGTGCCGCCAGCTCTGACCCTTTGGGGCTTTTTAACGCCGCCATTTCCACTGTTTTCAGGATGGGTAGCGATGTTTTGGCGTCAATCCATCCGGACTTGACCGCGCGAGCGGCGACGCGGTCGCGACCGAGTGTGTCGATGAGCAGGTCGGCGGCGCTGTTGTCGCTGATCGAGATCATCAGCGCGGCGAGACTATGTAATGTCAGGGGAGATTTGTCGGGCCAGTTCTGGATCGTGCCCGAAGGTATCGACTTGGCATCTAGTGTCACCACGTCGGACCAGTGCCGTGTGCCGGCGCGAACCTCGGCATCAAGTTCGGCCAGCACCCACAGCTTGAAAACCGATCCCAGCGGCAGAACCGGGGTCGTCGACGTCCCGAACAGTTTTTGGGGCGTTTCTGCCCCCAGCCGATAGGCGGCCAAACTCTTTTCGCCCGGCAACGCTGCGAAATCTGTGAGCAACGCCTCCGGCCCGGCTGCGTCTGCCGCAGGTGCAACGGGTTTGAACAGCAATTCGGTTATCAGATGGGGGGCGTTTTTTGCGTGACGCAGTTCAACGCGAAGTTGCCCTTTGGCGAAGCGCAAAATCCCATATCCGACGTCGGTGCCAAGGTCGTGCCATTCGACATACTCTACAGCCGCGCCGAGTTGCCCCACCAATTGGTCGCGCAACGCCCCTATTTTGGCCGGCGGGATGGACTGTAAAAAGGAGGGTGCGAATATCTCTTTGGCACTGGCGCTGCCATTCAGAAAATCGATAACGTGATCGGCTTGCTGGCGGGTGGTCGAGGGCGCGACCTCAGCCGCCGTTTCCTGTGCAATGGCGGATACCGGTATAGCGAGGAGGAACAGGGCCGCCGCAAGGGCGGTGGGTAGCGGGGCAAACAGAGATTTCATTCTTGGTCTCCTTCAAAACGGTTCGCGCTATGATCGAGGCGATCAATCTGACGGCGAAGCATCGCCGCGGCGCGGTGGTTGAGCCACCAGATGCCACCGAACAGCAACGCCGGTATCGCGATGTAATATGTGATGCCAAGCGGATCCAAATGGCCGGTGATTGCGGCCTGTCCGACCATGAACACTATCAAACCGGGCACCAGTGGCCCAAGATACCAGCGGCCAACGCTGGCGAGCATTTGTTCTTCGACGACAAGGCGGGCGCGATAATGGGTGCGTACATCGGCTGTGGCCGTGGTGGATTCTGGGCGTGATGTGCGGCGCGAAAGCTGCCAAACGACAACGGCAATCCCGGCGATCATCATCAGGCTGCCGACTTTCAGCAAGAGACCAGGCAGGATAACCGCATAGATGGCGAACGCCACTGCGACGATCGCCGAGGCAATATATTCGCGTCGGTTACGCCTATGAACCTGCTCGCCAAAGCGTTTGGCACGATGTTTAATCTCATCCAGCGGGAGTGGGGCAGGGGTCGCATCGTCGTCCTGCCACAGGCGAAACAGGCTTTCCTCGTCAAAATTGCGGATCATCGGGCCTCTCCCTCTTTGGCAAAGCGGCGGGTTAGCATGGCTTTGAATCGGTGGACTTTCGTGGCGACGGCATCGGGGGAGACGCCGGTGATTTCGCCGATTTCGGCGGCGGGAACGCCTTCAAGATAGAGCAGCATGATCTGGCGATCGGGCGGATTAAGGCGGTGGATGATGTCCAGCATCAAGGAACGCGCCTGATCGACCTCGATCAGGTCATAGGGTGACGGTTCGTCCGCCGCGATTTCCAGATCTTCGATGCTCGCCCAGTTCCGGCTGCCGTATCGCCGGTGCTGCAGCATATGACTGGTCGCGCGGTTGTGCGCGACACGCCATACCCAAGTGCTCAGCGAACAATGACCCTCGAAAGTGGCGAGGCTGCGCCACAGTGCGACTTGTATATCCTGTTCAAGGTCAGGGCGCAGATTGGCGTCGGCTTCATAGGCGCGGACGATGCGTCCAATCCCGCCGCCAAAGCGTGCCATCGCCTCCGTAAAGGTCGCATCCTGCTCTGCTTCTGTCACTCCGGCCTCCAGTCCCCGTGATGGTCTGGTAGTTTAGTCAGCGCCGCGCTGGCTTTCTGACACAGGGTCGGAAATAAATTTGTCAGGCGTCAATCGCCGCTTCGTCGAGGGTCGCAGCGTTGGCCTGGATGAACTGGAAACGATGTTCGGGATGTTTGCCCATCAACCGGTCGACCAGATCCTTGACCAGATGCCTCTCCTCATATTCCTGGGGCAGGGTGACGCGCAGCATGGATCGCGTTTCCGGGTCCATTGTCGTTTCGCGCAGTTGCCCCGGATTCATTTCGCCAAGCCCTTTGAAACGCCCGACGTCCACTTTCTTGCCCTTGAACAATTTCGCTTCGATTTCAGCGCGGTGCGCGTCATCCCTTGCATAGGCAGAGGTGCTGCCTGAAGTGAGGCGGTATAGGGGTGGCTGGGCCAGATAGACATGACCTCGGCGGACAATGTCGGGCATTTCCTGAAAGAAGAAAGTCATCAGCAGCGTGGCGATATGCGCCCCGTCGACGTCAGCGTCGGTCATGATGACGATTTTTTCGTAGCGTAGGCGATCGGCGTCGCAATCCTTGCGCATCCCGCAGCCTAGTGCGAGCGCCAGATCAGCGATTTCCTGATTGGCGCGGATTTTGTCGGCGCTGGCGCTGGCGACATTCAAGATTTTACCGCGGATCGGAAGGATCGCTTGTGTCTTTCGGTTGCGTGCCTGTTTGGCGCTGCCGCCGGCGCTATCGCCTTCGACGATAAATAATTCCGTACCTTCGGGGCCATTGTTCGCGCAATCTGTAAGCTTGCCGGGCAGCCGCAATTTGCGCCCGCTGGTGGCGGTCTTGCGTTTGACCTCGCGTTCGGCCTTGCGCTTCAGCCGTTCGTCCATGCGTTCGAGCACCAACCCCAATAGCGCGCGCCCGCGATCCATATTGTCCGACAGGAAATGGTCGAAATGGTCGCGAACGGCATTTTCGACCAGACGCGATGCCTCCGGGCTGCTCAAGCGATCCTTGGTCTGGCTTTGGAACTGCGGGTCACGGATAAAGACCGACAGCATCATTTCGCCGCCATTGAACACATCCTCGGCGGTGATTTGCGCAGCCTTTTTCTGACCAATCAGATCGCCAAATCCGCGTAATCCCTTGGTCAGAGCCGCTCTCAACCCCGCTTCATGCGTGCCCCCAGCCGGGGTGGGAATGGTGTTGCAATACCAGCTATAGCTGCCATCGGACCATAATGGCCAGGCAATCGCCCATTCGGCGCGGCCCTGTTCGTCCGGAAACTCCTGACGCCCCACAAAGGGTTCTGCCGTGGCGCATTCGCGGCTGCCAATCTGTTCCTTCAAATGGTCGGCAAGCCCGCCGGGGAATTGAAAGATCGCTTCTGCTGGCGTGTCATCGCCAATCAGATCTGGCGCGCATTTCCAACGGATCTCGACCCCTGCAAACAAATAGGCTTTGGACCGCGCAAGCCGGTAAAGGCGCTGTGGCCGAAAGCGGCCATGCTCGCCGAAAATGGCAGGATCGGGAATGAAAGAGACACTGGTACCGCGCCGGTTGGGTGTTGGTCCCAAATCTTCCAGTCCACCTAGCGGCGCACCACGCCCGAAACGCTGACGAAAAAGCTGCTTGTTGCGCGCAACCTCTATCTCCGTTTCGATGGACAGGGCGTTGACCACGCTGACTCCAACACCGTGCAGACCTCCCGACGTCGCATAGGCTTTGCCTTCAAACTTGCCGCCAGAATGGAGCGTCGTCATAATGACTTCAAGCGCAGACTTGCCGGGAAATTTTGGATGCGGATCAACCGGTATGCCGCGGCCATTGTCGGTCACAGTTAGACGGTTGCCGACATCCAGCGTAATTTCTATCCGATTCGCATGACCGGCGACGGCTTCATCCATGCTGTTGTCGATCACTTCGGCGGCAAGATGGTGCAGCGCGCGCTCGTCGGTGCCACCGATATACATGCCGGGCCGGCGGCGGACGGGCTCCAGCCCCTCCAGCACTTCAATTTGCGAGGCGTTGTAGCTGTCGGTGGCAGCGGTGTTGGCGGTGTCGAACAAATCGTGACTCATGCCCCTGCTATAGAAGGGCAGGAGTCCTGCTTGCAAGGCTCCGATTAGGCTGGTTTGGTCGGCGCAGGAAAGATTGCGAAATTGCCGTTGGCACTTGCGACCAACCGATCATGCTGGAACAGGCGGGCATCGATATTGCCCACGCGCTTGCCGCGATGCAGCACGGTGGCCTCGCAAATCAACAGGCCTTCGCGGACGCCGACATGATAATTCATCTTGAGGTCGATGGTGGCACACCAAAAATCCGCATCGAGCTGACTCGACAGCGCGCCGCCCATTGCGGAATCGGCCAGTGAATAGGCGACGCCGCCATGGGCAACACCCTGCGGGTTGAAATGCGTTTCCGCCTTGATGTCGATCAGCATCCGGCAAAAGCCGTCGTGCCGCTCGTCCATCTTCATCCCGAGCATGTGCGCGAAGTGAAAGTCCTGCGGAAAAGGCTTCACCGAACGCGCGGGCCACCGAAGGGCGGAGGAGGCGGAGGACGGCGTGTGCCACGGGGCAGTTGCGCCTGATAAGCGCGTCCGCAATGCTCAACGCAATAGGGAAAGCCCGGATTTACCGCGACGCCGCAGAAATGGAAATCAGGTTCACCCGGATGGCCCATCGGCCAGCGGCAGATACGGTCATTGAGGTCAAGCAAGCTCGTCTTGTCGGCAATTTCGGGGCTCGGCTTGGCCGGAACCAACCGGCGCGGCGGCGCGGGAGGAATCGGAGCCTGCTGGTCGCCCGGACCCTGCCGGATGAATCCACCGGGGCCAATCGACACAATACGCGGTGTGTCAGGCTTTACGGTCGTTGACGGATCGGCCGGTGTGGCCGGAGCCGAAGGTGTGCCGGTGTTGGTTCTTGCTTCAACCTTGTGCGCCGCAGGTGCCGCCGGACGCGGAGCAGGGGCGGGGGTAGTTGCACGCGGCGCAGGTTTCTGAGCAGGTGTCGCTGCCCGCGGTGCCGCCTTCGCTTTGGCGGGTTTGGCTGCATCGGCGGCTTTGACCGGCGACGGGCGCGATTTCAGGCCCAGGCGGTGCGCCTTGCCAATGACGGCATTGCGGCTGACGCCACCCAGTTCTTCGGCGATCTGGCTGGCAGTCAGCCCTTTTTCCCACATGCCACGCAAGCTATCGATGCGCTCGTCGGTCCAAGACATAAAATATTCCTTATATTTCCGCACAAGAGCAAATATCGGGACCCGGAAAGGTCTGCACAGGCGTTGCTCCGCTTGCGGTAAAGTCGGGGACGCGATAGGCGAGAACGCCATGAACGACCAGCCCCAAATTTCGCGCGTTGCCGCAGGTCTGAATAATGACCCGCAACCTTTTGCCGAACCCGGTGTCCCGCATATCCGTGCCCTGAATGTGCCAGGTATGCAGGCCCTATATGTCAAAGAGGTGAAGCGGTTTTTCAAGGTGCAGTTGCAAACTATCTGGGCTCCGGCGATTACAACGCTGCTTTTTCTGGTCATCTTTACCGTTGCCCTCGGCGGATCGGGGCGCAAAGTGCTCGATGTTCCATTCCCTGATTTCATCGCGCCGGGCCTGATCGTGATGGCGATGCTGCAAAACAGTTTCGCCAACAGCAGCTTTGCTCTGCTTGTTGGCAAGATACAGGGCACAATCGTTGACTATCTGATGCCGCCGCTGGCCGTGGGGGAATTGATTATTGCGCTGATTGGCGCCGCAGTTACGCGCGCGATCCTTGTCGGGATGGCTCTGTGGTTTGCTATGCTGTTGTGGCCCGGCGTGCATGTGATCCCGCAACATATGTGGGCGGTGGTGCTATTCGGTTTGCTGGGCGCTTCGATGTTGGCGTTCATGGGTCTGATCACGTCGATCTGGGCCGAAAAATTTGACCATGCCGCCGCTGTTACCAATTTCGTCGTCGCTCCGCTGGCCCTGCTCTCGGGCACCTTTTACTCGGTCGACCGCCTCTCTCCCCTGTTTCAGACGATCAGCCATGCCAATCCCTTTTATTATGTCATCATGGGATTTCGCTATGGTTTCATTGGCGCTGTGGATTCGAGCATTGCATACCCGGTCGCGACAGCAACCCTGTTCTTGTTGGGTGTGATTATCCTGTTGGCGGCGGCTACATACCGGCTCTTGCTGTCCGGCTGGAAACTGAAAGCCTGACCCTTAGCGATTAGTGCCGCTGGTTCGGGCGCAAACGATACCGACCGCGCTCCATCCCGTCGAACATATGGTCGATTTGCGGGTGATCGATTGGTCCCCCGTTATTATCCGCAACCAGATTCTGCTGGCTGACATAGGCAATATAGGTCGAATCCTCATTCTCTGCGAGCAGGTGGTAAAAGGGCTGCTGCTTTGCGGGACGCATGGATTCGGGGATGGATTCATACCATTCATCGCTGTTCGCAAAGACGGGATCGATGTCGAACACCACGCCGCGAAAATCGAACATCCGGTGCCGGACAATGTCGCCGGGGGCAAAATTGGCCCGCACGATGATTGGCGCAGCGATGACCCCATTCTTGGCCATCAAGGGCAACGAATCTTGATTATGTGTCATGATGTCAATCTATGCCCATTTGCCACTTATTCAAGGTCTATGACCAAATGGTGCCCAAGCCTACCAGATATAGGGGGTGGAGGTGAGTGAGGGATTCGAACCCTCGGTACCGTTGCCGGCACTTCGCATTTCGAGTGCGACGCTTTCGACCACTCAGCCAACTCACCATGGGTCGGGGGGCGCATGTAACGATGCACTCTCGACCATGCAACACCGATTATCACATTATGTGGCCCCGCCATCATCCACCGGTCCTACGACCACAGCCGGACGGCAGTTTATCGTGGCTATGATGCTGGTTGCGGGGCCAAATGGTTGCTAGACGACAGGAGCAATTGGCGCATCGCGAATGAAGGAGACCATGGTTTTGTCATTGGCTGGTGTACGGGTTCTCGATTTCGGACGCTATATAGCGGGGCCATATTGTGCCGCACTGCTCGCCGACTATGGTGCCGACGTCATTCGGATTGAACAGCCCGGGGGCAATGATGACCGGTTTACCGTTCCCGTAGCCGAAGATGGTTCGGGCGCGATGTTCCTGCAGATGAACCGCAACAAACGCTGCCTCAGCCTGAAGCCCGGCAGCGAGGAGGGGCGCGAGATTGTCCGGCGTTTGGTCTGCACAGCCGATATTGTGGTCGCAAACCTGCCTGACGAAGCCTTGAAGAAACTAGGCCTCGACTATCCAACCCTGTCTGCGCTCAACCCCCGGGTCATCCTGGCCACCGCATCGGCCTATGGCAGCGAAGGTCCGCTTGCGCGCCATGTCGGGTTCGATGGCGTCGGCCAGGCGATGTCGGGGACCGTGCATCTGGCCGGCACGGTCGATCAACCCTATCGGGCGGCGGTCAACTATGTCGATTTTGGAACCGCGCTACATTGTGCCTTTGGTGTCATGATGGCGCTGCGCGAACGCGAAGCAACGGGGAGGGGGCAATGTGTATCGGGATCGCTGCTGGGTACCGCCCTCGCCATGTCGAATGCGCTGACCATCGATCATGCACTCAACGGTATTGATCGTCCGCCCATCGGCAACCGTGGTTTTGGGTCGGGACCAACGGATTTATTCCGCACCCGCGATGGCTGGATCATGGTGCAGGTTGTGGGAAACCCGATTTTTGCGCGTTGGACCAATCTGGTGGGTGCGCCCCAGCTTGTCGACGATCCACGCTTTGGCAGTGACATGGCGCGTGGAGACAATGGCGCAATATTGAGCGAGATCATGCAGGTCTGGTGTGCAGAGCGGACAGTCGAGCAAGCCATCACGCAATTAGGTGAGGCGCGCGTCCCCGCGGGTCCTGTTTTGCGCTCTGCCGAGGCGCTGGCGCATCCTCAAGTTGCAGCCTCCGAACTGGTCGAGCCCATGGCTTATCCCGGGACCAGCAAGGATGCGCCGGTGATACGTGCGCCGTTGCGCATGTCATCGACCGCCAAGTCCCCACCGGAACGCGCGCCCACGGTCGGCGAGCATAGCGACGAGATTTTGGCTGAAATTGGCTATGACGCCGCCGCTATCATGGCTTTGCGGGCGGATAGTATAATTTGATACCGTCACGATGGACGGCGTAACCGCGGCCCGTTAGGTTGCGAACAACCACTGAATCACCGTAACCGGAGAATCTTTATGACCGATCAGACCGACTATGTTCCGCCCAAGATCTGGAAATGGGACAAGGAAAGCGGCGGTCGCTTTGCCAATATCAACCGCCCGATAGCTGGCGCGACTCATGAGAAGGATTTGCCGGTCGGCAAACATCCGCTCCAGCTCTATTCACTGGCAACGCCCAATGGGGTGAAAGTCACGGTGATGCTGGAAGAATTGCTGGCGCTTGGCCATAGCGGCGCCGAATATGACGCCTGGCTGATCAAAATCAGCGATGGCGACCAATTCGGCAGCGGTTTTGTCGCGGCCAATCCCAACAGCAAGATACCGGCGCTGATGGACCATAGCGGTGCCAAGCCGGTACGGGTGTTCGAATCGGGGTCGATCCTGATCTATCTAGCCGAAAAATTTGGTGAGTTCTTGCCGTCCGAACCCGCCAAGCGGGCCGAGTGCCTGTCCTGGCTGATGTGGCAGATGGGTAGTGCACCCTATCTTGGCGGCGGATTCGGTCATTTCTATGCCTATGCGCCGTTCAAGATTGAATATGCGATCGACCGTTTTGCGATGGAAGTGAAGCGCCAGATGGATGTTCTCGACCGGCGGCTTGGCGAGAGCGAATATCTGGGCGGAGACGAATATACCATCGCCGACATGGCGGTTTGGCCCTGGTACGGCTCGATGGCCAAGGGTTTGCTGTATGAAGGCGGCGAGTTTCTGCAGGTTCAGGACTATAAGAATGTCCAGCGCTGGACCGACCAGATTGCGGCGCGACCGGCAGTGCAGCGCGGCCGCATGGTCAATCGCCCCTTTGGCGAGCCATCCAGCCAGTTGCACGAGCGGCATGATGCCAGCGACTTTGAAACCAAGACGCAGGACAAGCTGGAAGAATCGGCATGACGCAATAGCCAAGCGCGCGTCAGCCCTTCCTGAAAATCTGTATAATGTGAATTTTTACGCGGACGCCCGGTAATAATATCGGGCGTCCGTTTGTGCGATCCTTCGCATATTGGACAGTATATAGCTGATTCTAAGCTATTTTCTGTCAATAAAGCGATCTGGCGGACCGCTGTGTAATATATGTATTTTCTGTAATTTCATCCGTTGAGGGGGAGGCGAGGGAATTTACCTCGCCGTCTGACACTGAACGGATGACACATAGCCTTTCACTCCTATCGACAGTCCGACGTTGCATCCGTTCGCTGCGCAGCGATTGTCGTGGTACGCCGATCATCGAAATGGCGCTTTTGCTGCCGCTGCTGCTCACGCTGATGATGGGCATATTGGTCTATGGACAATATTTTCTGATCGCACACAGCGTACAGCAGGCCGTCAACAATGGTGGCCGCGCGGCACTCGTCGGTCTGGACGCGGGCGAACGTCAGACAATTGCCCTTCGCACCATAGACCAAAGCCTTGCCAAGCTGGGCAATTTTTCTGGAGAAAGGCGTCAAATTTCGGTCGAGGAGAAGGGGCAGGAGATGACCGTTCACCTGGCCTATACGCTGCCCGAAGACAGTTTCTTGCGCACCTCTTTGGTTCCGGTCCCCAGCAATGTCATTCGCGCCGATGCGACGTTCGAATTGCAGGAGGAGTGATGATGATGTTGCGAAACATGCTGGCCAGACTGGCGACTGACAGTAGCGGCAATATAACGATCCTGACGGGCCTTGGCATGACGATGATGATTGGCGCGGCGGCGCTGGCGGTCGATGTCGGCTCGGTCTCGCTCGATCATCGCAAGCTGCAAGGGATCGCCGACGCTGCGGCGTTGGCTGCAGCCGCTAAGCCCGGCGAGGAACGCAAGGCGGCGCTGCATATCATCGCGGCCAATTGTGATTGCGGGATCTGGATCGACGCACTGACGACCGGCAGCTATTTGCGCGACCGCGCTATCGACCCTGATGACCGTTTCAAACCGGGCACTAAGGCTGTCGATGCTGTCCGCGTCGTCATCAAACGCCGCCACCCTTTGTACTTCGGACGCTTTCTAACAGGGCGTAAGGATAGCGAAATTTCCGCATCGGCGATTGGCGCACGGCAAGGTTATGCTGCTTTCTCGCTGGGGTCGCGGGTTGCTGCGGTCAACGGAGGCGTCGCCAATGCCCTGTTGTCCGGGTTGACAGGCAGCGAGCTCAACCTGACCGCTATCGACTATAATAGTCTGGCGAGTGCCAATGTCGATCTGCTCGCCTTTTCCGACGCGTTGCGTACTAATATCGACGCTGAAATCTTGACCTATGGCCAGACGCTCGACAGCAAGGTGACATTGCGTCAGGCGCTGTCTGCGCTGGCGGCGAGCAGTTCTGGTCCCGAAGCGCGTGTGCTGGAGAAAATCGCCGCCCGTGCCCCCGATAGCCCGATCATTCCAGCGCAGGTGATCGATCTGGGACCACGTTCCAACAATATCAGCGTCAATGCCGCAGACGCGGTGCAGGTCAATGTGCTGACGTTATTGCGGGCAATGTTGGTTCTGGGCAATGAGGATCATCTCATCGATCTGGGCCTGACCAGCGAGCTTCCCAGCGGATCGTCGGTAAAGCTGTGGCTGGCGGTGGGCAGCCCGATGGTCCATTCGCCGCTGATCGCCATTTCAAACGACCAAAAGGTCATTTTGAGATCGTCGCAGGTCCGGCTGTATTTTGACACCAAATTGAACAGTCCGCTTGCTCAGGTGGAGCTTCCTATTGTCGTCGAAATGGGCTCCGCAGCGGCGAAGATTACTGCTATCAATTGCAGCGCCAATGATGACGACAAGGCGGTGACTTTGGGTGTCACCACATCGCCCGCAACGCTAGGCATTGGTTCGGTGAACCTTGCCGATTTTCAGGATGTGAGTCGGCCTCTGGAATTGTCGCCAGCCCAGCTGGTCACGCTGCCGCTGGTCAAGATTACCGGCGAATCCGAAATTACTTTGTCCGATATGAATGAAAAGCCGGTGGGTTTTAGCAAGCGGGAGATTGCCGATCTCGAGCTCAAAACCGTTTCGAGCACAGGCGTCGTTCAGGGCGTTGTGACGTCGCTGTTGGACCGGCTTTCTCTCTCGGTAAAGGTGGCCGGTCTGGGTATTGGCGTGCCGTCGGGCGCGTTGAAATCCGGGGCAACCGATGCGATTGCAAACGCGGCACCGGTTCTCGACAAGATTATCGATCAGGCGATGGATACGCTGGGCGTCCATATCGGACAGGCCGATACGCGCATTGATGCCCTGCGGTGCGGTAAATCCTTTCTCGCGGGCTAGTCATGCCGACCTCTCACCCCGACCATCCGTATTTTCCGTGCGCTTTGGAAAGAGGGGGTTAGGGCTGCATAGCGACAAGGCTCCCTTGCAACAAACAGGGGATCGCCATGGTGTCGCCTTCGACCGACCAGCGGGTTTCATCTGCAGACTTCATCCGGCGCTTTGCCAATTGGCGGGCGCATTCGGTGCGAAAGCCGGTTGTCGTAACCCATCATGGCAGGGACGCGCATGTCTTGTTGTCACACGATGACTATCAGCGCCTATTCGATCGGCGCAATGCAAAAGCCAAAGCAGCGATGGATCAATCGTTAGCAAAGCTGGTCGATCATTTACGCGATGGCGTCATCATCATCGACGCCGAGCTTCGGGTCCGGTCGATCAACAGGGCAGCCTGCGACATCGTGGATTGCGGTGCGGACGGTGTCATCGGGACGCGGCTCACCACACTCTTTCCTAGCGTGGAGCAGGGCCATCTTCATGGTCACATCACCCGGATGCTGAAATTCAAAGAAAGCTATGCGGGCGAAAGCCGCTTGTTCGTGGACGCAGGGCAGGGCTTCCACGTGCAACTGGTCCCTGTGCGCGCCGGTGGGGCAATTATCTTACGCAACATTAGCGAAGAGATGGCCGATTTTGAGCGCGTGCAGGTACGTCGTGCCATTTTGCGCGGGATCGAGACGTGCGGCGGCATAGGATATGCGCGCCTGTCTGCTCGCGGCGTTATTGCCTCCGTCGATGCGGTGCTGGTGGAGGCGTTAGGCCTTGGCGAGGAGGCTATGCGGCGGGTGCGTTTTTCGGCGTTGCTTCCTATCGACAGGCGTCAGGCTTTTGGCGAAGCCCTTGAAACAGCAATGGACGGCGGTGAACCTGCTGTGCTGACATCGTCGCTCGTCGATGGATACGGTACCGTGATTCCGGTCAGACTATCGATTGTTGAACTTCGTGGCCCTTTCGCTTGCGAGGGCGCGATGGTCGTGGTGTCATTCTCCAACGCATCGCCCTAGCGACGTCTGTCTATAGAGCTTTGCTCTGCCGAATGTCGTCACTTTTTACAGGCATTGAGAAGATCATTCCATCCTCCCCGACGATAATCGGCCCCGAATAATGTTCGGCGGCATCGCCCAAAAAGGCGGGATAGAAATAGGATGAGGGCAGGGGCGGCACGATATGACTCAGCACCAGCTCGCGCACCCCGGCTTCGCGCGCGGCATCGGCCGCTTGCTCGGGGCTGCTGTGGTAGTTTTGGATATCGCGCATGATCTGAGCGGTCTTGGGGATGTGTTTGGCGTCTAGTGTTTTCGCGAGAATATCGACGAGACGCGGTTGTAACGCCTCATGCACCAGCAAGTCGGCCCCTTTGGCCACCGCGACCAGATTGGGTGAGGGCGCCGTATCACCGCTGAGGACGACCGAACGGCCTTTATAGTCGAAACGATATCCGACCGCAGGCTTCACCGGGTCATGATTGACGCGGAAGGTGGAGATTTTGAGTCCGCCGCTTTGCAATATAATTTCTGATTTGCCGACGCCCTCTGGTGGCATTGTGAACGGATATGCGACGGCACCCGCACCGGTCGGCGGCACAATATCGGGACCATGGTGCGCGACGCGATAGCTATAATCAGCGGTGTAGGCCGTATCAAAGCCAGCGATTACGGAATCGACCCCTGGCGGGCCATAAACGGGCAGCGGGCGGGTGTTCGCGTTGCCGGTCCAGCGCAGCAACATCATTGGCCCCATGCCGTCGATATGGTCGGAGTGGAAGTGGGTGAGAAGCAGTGCCTTTATTCGCCCGTTCGGTATGCCCATCCGGGCGATGTTACGCGCCCCGCCTTCGCCCGCATCAACGACATAGATTTGCTGACCCGCGATGACGACAGTGCAGGGGCCTGCACGGTCAGGATTAGGTAACGGCGACCCAGTGCCGCATAGCGCGACATGCAATCCATCGGGCAGGGAGGAGACAATATCGCGCCCGACATTTTTCTCGACTCCGCGCTTGAACAGCCAAGTTCCAATTTCGGGCTGAAAGAGTTTTGCCGTGAACGAGCAGACTAGAAACAACAGCCCGACACCAATGACCCAACGCCGCTTGTTCCGAAACATCTGATCGCCTCCACACCTGTTGGGGATAAGCTGAATCATTCAGGCTCGACAAGTGGGCTTCGATATTCCAGTCTTCGGCAAAGGCGCACAGGCCCTGCGGCCACCCCGCTAACTTCCGTTTACGTAAACGTGAGAAGCCGCTATAGACTGGCCTTAAGTTGACGGAGATTCGTAATGGACATGGAATTCAGCCCCGAGGATCTGGCCTTTCAAAAGGAAGTCCGCACCTTCATCGCCGAAAATTATCCCGCAGATTTGCGCGCCAAGCAGGACGCCGGGGAAGAACTGGGCAAAGAAGACTTCCTGGCCTGGCATAAAATCCTGTTCAAAAAGGGCTGGGTGGCTCCCGCATGGCCGGTTGAATATGGCGGAACGGGCTGGACCCCGACGCAGCGTTTTATCTGGTCCGAAGAAAGCGCAAGTGCTGATTGCATCCGCTTGCTGCCCTTTGGTCTGGCGATGGTCGGACCCGTCATTTACACATTTGGCACGCCCGAACAGAAAGCCCGTTTCCTGCCGCGTATCCTGTCGGGAGAGGATTGGTGGTGTCAGGGCTATTCGGAGCCCGGCGCGGGGTCGGATTTGGCGAGCCTTCGTACCGCCGCTGTTCTTGATGGTGACGAATATGTCGTCAACGGCCAGAAAACATGGACGACGATGGCACAGCACGCGGATTGGGGCTTCTTCCTCGTCCGCACCGACAAGGATGTGAAGCCGCAAGAGGGCATTTCCTTCCTGCTTATCGACATGAAATCACCCGGCATCACGGTGCGCCCGATCATCACATTGGGCGGCGAGCATGAGGTCAATGAGGTGTGGCTGGAGGATGTTCGCGTTCCCGTCGTTCAGCGCGTCTATGAAGAGAATAAGGGCTGGACCTGCGCCAAATTCCTGCTCGCGCACGAACGCACCGGCATTGCAGGCGTCGCATCATCGAAGCGCGGGATCGAGAAGGTCAAGGAAATCGCCCGAACCGAGATGGACGGCGACAAGCCCTTGCTGGCCAATGCGTTTTTCAAACGCAAAGTGGCCGAGTTGGAGATTGACCTGACCGCGCTGGAGTTCACCGAATTGCGCAGTCTTGCCGGTGCCAATGCGGGGAAGGGGCCGGGACCGGAATCGAGCTTGCTCAAGATCAAAGGGTCGGAAATTCAGCAGCGGTTGACCGAACTGACGCTGGAAGCGGTCGGCCATTATGGCGCGCCCTATTTCCGTGGCTTTGGCGAGGGCGACAACGAGCATCCGATCGGGCCTGATTATGCCCATCGTGCGGCCCCGACTTATTTCAATGCGCGCAAGACGACCATTTATGGCGGGTCGAACGAGATTCAGCGCAATATCATCGCCAAGATGGTGCTGGGGCTCTGATCGATTCTTCCGCGTTTTCCTATATTCCTCATGCTCCGCAAGCCGGAGGATGAGCAGCCACTTGTGAGAGACTGACATGGACTTCACCTATACCGAAACGCAGGACATGGTCCGCGATACGCTCGCCCGCTTCCTTGCCGACACCTATGATTTCGACAAACGCCAAGCGATGGCCAACAGCGATAGCGGTCGTGACCCCGCGATCTGGCTGGCTCTGGCGACCGAACTGGGGATGCTAGGCGCCCCCTTTGCCGAAGATCATGGTGGCCTCGGTGGCGGCGCTTTGGAGAATGCCCTCGTCATGGAAGAAATGGGCAAAGTTCTGTCGTTCGAACCCTACCTGCCCACCGTCGTTATCGGTGGAGGCGCGCTCAAGGCCGTCGGCGGGGCGCAGGCCGACGCCATCATTCCCGAAATCATCGCCGGTAATGTCATCATCGCCTTTGCCTATGCCGAGCCGCAGGGTCGTTATGACCTCGCCAATGTGCGCACGACGGCAAAGAAGGATGGTAGCGGCTATGTGCTCAACGGGCACAAAGGCGTGGTTTATGCCGCGCCTTGGGCGACGCATCTACTGGTGACGGCTCGCACTGGCGGGTCAGGGCGCGAGCGCGATGGTCTGTCGCTGTTCCTGATCGATGCCAATCTACCCGGCATCGTGCGTCGCGATTATCCGACCGTCGACGGCTCGCGCGCCTCCGAGATTTATTTTGAGAATGTCAGCATCCCGGGCGAAGCTTTGCTTGGCAACGAAGGCGGCGGCCTGCCTCTGATCGAACAGATTGTTGACGAAGCCACCGTGGCAACCTGCGCCGAGGCAACCGGCGTTATGCAAAAATTGCACGAAGGCACGCTGGAATATTCGCAGCAACGCAAACAATTCGGCCAACCCATTTCGCGCTTTCAGGTAATGCAACACCGGATGGTGGACATGTTCATGGAGGTCGAGCAGGCGCGGTCGATGACCATCATGGCCACGATGAAGCTTGATCTGCCCGCCGACGAGCGCAAGGCCGCCGTTTCGGCCTGTATGAACAAGGTTAGCCGTGGAGCGCGCTTTGTCGGCCAGAATGCGATCCAGACGCATGGCGGCATCGGCATTACTCAGGAACTGGCCATCGGCCATTATTTCAAGCGCGCGACGATGATCGAAAGCCAGTTCGGCAGCGCCGACTGGCACATGCAACGCTATGAAGAAATGGCACTGGCGGACTGATGGGCCAAGGCAGGGGTGGCGGACAGGGTGGTTTCAAGAACTAACCCCATGTAATTGATATATTATTTCAAATATTTGTCTGCAAAATTCGGTCCCACACGGTGTTCCCCGCATGCCTGAAATCATGATTCAGTCCGTAGAAGTTTGATGTCATATTTGCCGATTCTTGTCGACTATTTTCTATACTACGCTACCGCCGCCACTAGACCAATTCAGCAATGCCGTAGACGTTGGCTCGGTCGTTTGGCGTAGGGCTAATAATCCCAGCTTGGTTCAATGCGACATAAATAGCGATGTCCGCCTTGCGCTCCATGTTGGACATCGCAGCTTCTTTCCTTTGTTCCCAATTGCGGATGTTCAATTAAATATTGCATCTAATCCCAAGGAAAGCCTCTCCGCTTGGTTAGAGAAGCGGGCAGGCTCAATCCAAAAGCTGCATGACTAGACAAGGCCTCTCAACAACCGACAATATGAAAGGCTAGTCGGCGAGCAGGTGGGGAAAGTAAACCTTGATGGACCTTCACATGTTATCCGCCAAATATGAACGCGTCAGGTATTTCGTATATTTCGTAGCGTCCGATGCGGACCACGCTTGTATCGCCGCGTCGCGATGCATTGAACGGTGATTGGGCATCGCTTGAAACAGGCCGACCATCACGGAACAAAATATTGCGCTCGCCGCCATCCGGTGTGTCGATATGAACGGTTGCCGTAGTGGCGCGCCGTATCACGCCTGCTTTGCAAGACGACATTGGCTTGTTGGGCTCCGCGACGCAGCGGATAGGACCAGTCGCATGATATGGTGTACCTGCAACTAGCGCATCGCGCGAGTGGAACGGGTGATTGTTCGCCCCTCCTGCGCCCGTCGCACCGCCTCCACTGGAGCGAGCCGAGATATTCAACGCAAAGCGTGCTGTTTCGCCTCGTCTTCCCGAAGCCCTCATCTGATATACACGGATTGTGTAGGTGCCCGCTCTTCCGGTTCGGACTTCGAATTGGTCGCCGCTTGTCGATCCGATGAAGATAGCTTCCCCGGTCGATCCAGGCTCCATGACATTGAAATAAGGCGAGCCGCTCTGTGGTTGCATAGTAACCGAAAACATCTGTCCGGCACCGAGCCGGATGTGATAGTCAAGATAGTCGCGCCCCTTGATCGATCCGGTTACGGTCGTTCCCGTTGCTCCACGCGCAAACTGCACATCTTGAACCTGTTGCGCCGCAAGAGGCGAGGCAAGAACGACGGACAATGGGATAAGTGCGATAGCAAAACGCTTCATAAGAACTCTCCTAGGCAATCAGTTTCTGTCTCAGTCATCTTGGAGCAAATTCAATATTTGTCGAGTCTGACAGGATAGGATCGCGAAAATCCCACCAGTTGCGATTTATGCAACTAATTATTCTGCTTGAACCGCATGTAACATTCAACGGCCAAAACAGTCAGCACTGCGCTGACAATGGTGATGCCACTGACCATTGGCAGGGAGGGCATTTCGGTTACAAAAGGTGCTACCGTGCCTATGATATCTCCTGCCGTGCCGACCAGCAGGACATTTCCAATATTATTGGCGAAATGAAGCCCAGCCGGAACAAGCAAAGATCCGGTACGCCATGCCGCCCAGCCCCAGACCGTTGCGGTAACTGTATAAGGCAGCATGGCCCAGGTCGAACCCTCATAGGATATGACATTGCCAATATGCATGGCACCAAATAGAAGTGCCTGGAGCAGAATGGAGAGAATGACCGAGTTCGAAAGATTGAAAATAAACTGCATGATCAACCCGCGGAACAGCAATTCTTCAAATGCAGTCTGTATGACTAAGCCTAACAAAGTCAGCGCTACGAAACCTAACCCTGCAGAAAGCAAGGGTCCGAAACCTTGAAACCGGGTTTCAATGAGCGGAAAGGCTATGAGTGCGGAAGCGGCGGTTATGCCGACCCCTATCATTATGCCCCATAGATATCTGGCCATATTTGGCGGCCATGCTGGCAGAGCGACGGACCACCAAGGGCGGCGCAAAAGGAAATGAACGACGATCGGCAAGGCGACAAAAGCGGGAACGAAGGAATACTCCTTGAGCAGATCCCCAAAATCGTCGGACAAACCCATCACCGCGAACAAAATGTAAATCGGAATTGGCAGGGTGAACCAAAGCAAAACAACCAAACCAATAGTAGCGATATACCACCACGGCTGAGACTTTCCCTGTCGCGACCAATCCAGATAGCTCGTCATAAAGCGGCTTCACCTCCCCCTCAAACAGAAAGGTGAGGGAAATCGGGACACGATGCAATAACTCATTGTCCCCCTGTTCAAAGTGAGCGGTTGCGCCATTCGCTTGGCGAGCAGTCAAACCATCGACGGAATGCGCGACCGAAAGTTGTGCTGTCACTATAGCCAGATGCAAGGGCTACATCCTTGATCTCCGTTCCGGTCTTCAATATCTGGCTGGTCGCAACCTCTCTCAGGCATTGGTCTAAGACATACTGGAATTTCGTGCCGGCGTCGGCGAGGCGACGCGCCAGCGTTCGTTCTGACATTTTCATTTCCAACGCGACTTCCTTGAGTCTTGGAATTTTCGCATGTTGATAGATATGGGACTCTACCAGTCTCTTCATCTCGGCCATCGGGCAGGTCAAGGCTGCGCCTGTGCTGCTATTGTCTCCAAAACCAGCTTCTCGATCGCGATGTGTCAATTCCATTCTGCCAGAGCCGAACCAGCTTCTGGGAACAATGAGCGCGGAATCGCGCGCGTTGCAGAATATCCTGCAACGCCCTTGAAGCGCTCCTGGCCCGTTTTCAGCATAGGCTGATGTTGAAAGCATCAGGACAGGTTTGGTCTGTCTACGTTTCGCGTCGGTAGGTTGGAATAGTTCGGAAATTCGGAGCAGCAAGATTGCGATCATGTCTGCCGCAAAACGACCAAATTCGCCAAGCTCTGGGATCGAAGCGATAGCAATGGTCGGATCATGTGTTTTAATCGCCCTGATCGAGAGGGTGTAATTATTCTTAGAAATTTGAGTTATCGTTTGCCGGAGTGCATTCTGCAGTGAGTTCGCCTTGGCAACCATTTGCAAATGATCCATGCCGAACGGCATTGGGCCAAGATCAGAGAAGTGCTGCAGGATATCCGATGTCCCGACGTGGTCAAAGAGATTTGCGGCCATTATCAGATCGTCGGCGGTGGATATCATCACAGGCAATGGTGTGAACGGACGATATTTGGTTCCCTCAACCAACCATGCTGGCCAACTATAATCCTCTCCATATTTCCCCAAGATGCCCAGGTTTGTATTCCGCCCGGCAATCCTCTGAATTTTGGGCAATGCCTCATCGACAATCGCTCTGAAATTCTGGTGAGAAGAATTTTGCGCGCTTTTGACCTGAGGGGATGATGATGGCAGCATCTGCATAGTCTATGGCAGCAGAAGTCTATAGTCCACCGGCAGGCAACAGAATAGGCATATATATCGAGTGGTTGGCGATTCCGGAGGGCAGGATGAAGATCAAAACGATAATTTCAGTTGCTGCATTTGTTGGGCTTCAGGCCTGTGCCGCAGATCAATCTGCATCTCCGGCAATCCAACTGCCCTTCGGTGGGTTGGGCGGAACGAGCTGGCAATTGGTCGAGATGCAATCGATGGATGATACGCAGGGAGTTGCACGCCCCGACGAACCTTCAAAATACACGCTTTCCTTTGCTGCCGATGGTTCCTTGTCGGCAAGGCTGGATTGCAATCGCGGGACCGGAAATTGGCGAAACGACATCGCCAATGCGACCGGCGGTTCCCTGACATTCGGTCCCATGGCTGTCACCAAGGCGTTGTGCCCGGATCCGACACTGGGCGAGAAGCTTGAACGACAACTTCCCTATGTGCGCAGTTTCATTATCCGCGACGGACAAATGCATATGGCGCTGATGGCGGACGGCGGGATCATTGTGTGGAACCCAGTAAACTTGTCACAATAGGGCAATATCATGTCGCAAAAATTACCAAGAACTTGTATTGCTTGGTAACATTATGATTCTTTAGGAAGGTTTGCCGTGTTGAATATTTCACGCCGTAAGGGGCGCAGCTCGATCCTCACCAGCGTAGGTCTGGCCGCTTTCGCAATAAGCTGGGCATCGACTGCCTGGGCCGATCCCACTCCGGAATGTAACACTGGTTCAGGTAACGATTCACTGGAATGCGGGGTCGATTCAGACGCGTCAGGCGACGAGGCAACTGCCGTTGGAACCCGCTCCAATGCAGTCGGAGACGGCTCGACAGCCGTTGGCATCGAGGCTCAATCAATCGGCGAATCTTCCACTGCGGTCGGCGACTCTAGCACTGCTTCGGGCAATAACGCGGTTGCGGTTGGGGTTAGTGCCAATGCATCCGGTACCCTATCCGCCGCCGTCGGCCCCAATGCGGTCGCATCGGGCGTCGCGAGTGCCTCTTTCGGCGACGCTGCAAACGCCAGTGCCGAAGCCGCCATTGCACTGGGCGCTGGCACCAAGGCTTCTGCAGCTCGTGCCGCCGCGCTCGGCAATAACGCTGAAGCGGACCATGCCGATGCGACGGCGCTGGGCAGCAATACCAAAGCGTGGCAGGTCGGCGCAACGGCGGTCGGCGCCAACGCCTATGCCGACAAGGCCAACGCGACCGCCGTCGGCGATACGTCGCGGGCCACCGGCACGGCTGCCACAGCGATGGGCTTCACCGCCAATGCCTCGGGAGCGCAATCGACGGCGGTCGGGACTGGGTCACAGGCAATGACGACCGGCGCCGCCGCCTTTGGCCACGGTGCTGTGGCGCAGGGCGAGAATGGGCTCGCGATGGGCAACCTCGCCAATTCGGGCCTGATCGGCTCCATCGCCATCGGTAATAGTGCATACTCGTTCGCACGGCAGGGCGTCGCGATTGGCGACAGTGCCAGAGCCACCGCCGAGAATGCGGTTTCAATCGGCCATCAAGCGCAGGCAACCGGAACAGATTCGATTGCAGCCGGTCGCGGTGCCGCAGCATCGGGTACATTGTCCGCCGCCGTCGGCCCCAATGCGGTCGCATCGGGCGTCGCAAGTGCCTCTTTCGGCGACGGCGCGAACGCAAGCGGCGAAAGCGCGGTCGCCCTGGGCTCCGCCGCCAAGGCTTCGGCGGCTCGTGCGATCGCGCTCGGCAATAGTGCGGAAGCGGACCATGACGATGCGACAGCATTGGGCAACAATGCCAAAGCGTGGCAGGTCGGCGCCACTGCGGTCGGTCACTCCGCTTATGCAGACAAAAGCGACTCGACTGCCGTCGGCACGTCGTCGCGCGCTACCGGCACAGCTTCAACCTCGCTCGGCTTTTCGGCGAACGCCTCGGGAGCGCAATCGACGGCGGTCGGGACTGGGTCACAGGCAATGACGACCGGCGCCGCCGCCTTCGGCCACGGTGCTGTGGCGCAGGGCGAGAATGGGCTCGCGATGGGCAACCTCGCCAATTCGGGCCTGATCGGCTCCATCGCCATCGGTAATAGTGCATACTCGTTCGCACGGCAGGGCGTCGCGATTGGCGACAGTGCCAGAGCCACCGCCGAGAATGCGGTTTCAATCGGCCATCAAGCGCAGGCAACCGGAACAGATTCGATTGCAGCCGGTCGCGGTGCCGCGGCATCGGGTACATTGTCCGCCGCCGTCGGCCCCAATGCGGTCGCATCGGGCGTCGCAAGTGCCTCTTTCGGCGACGGCGCGAACGCAAGCGGCGAAAGCGCGGTCGCCCTGGGCTCCGCCGCCAAGGCTTCGGCGGCTCGTGCGATCGCGCTCGGCAATAGTGCGGAAGCGGACCATGACGATGCGACAGCATTGGGCAACAATGCCAAAGCGTGGCAGGTCGGCGCCACTGCGGTCGGTCACTCCGCTTATGCAGACAAAAGCGACTCGACTGCCGTCGGCACGTCGTCGCGCGCTACCGGCACAGCTTCAACCTCGCTCGGCTTTTCGGCGAACGCCTCGGGAGCGCAATCGACGGCGGTCGGGACTGGGTCACAGGCAATGACGACCGGCGCCGCCGCCTTTGGCCATGGTGCTGTGGCGCAGGGCGAGAATGGGCTCGCGATGGGCAACCTCGCCAATTCGGGCCTGATCGGCTCCATCGCCATCGGTAATCGCTCCAATGCCTTTGCACGGCAGGGCATCGCCATTGGCGACAGCGCCAGGGCATCGAGCCAAAGCGCGATTGCAACGGGTTATAATTCCACGGCTTCGGGCGAGAGTTCGATCGCCGTCGGCGAATTGGCTGTTGCCAGCGAACAGTATGCGATGGCCAGCGGATATAAGGCGAATGCAGCAGCGCCCTCGACCATCTCCATCGGCGTCGAATCCCAAGCGACGAAGGCGGGAGCGGTGGCGCTCGGTCCAGTGGCCAAGGCTGACGGGCAATCCTCGATCGCCGCAGGCTTGAATGCACAGGCATCGGGACTAGAAAGCGTAGCAATGGGAGCCGGCGCGACTGCAAGCCATGACCTGAGCGTTGCCATAGGTGGCGCGTCAGAAGCTTCAGCGACTGGTGCCATGGCCGCCGGATACGGTGCCAAGGCCACCGGGACCAAATCCACCGCATTGGGTGATTCGGCCATGGCATCGGGATCGCAGTCGATCGCGGTTGGCAACCTCGCTAACGCGAGCGGGAACTTCGCGTCAGCTGCCGGATACCAGTCGGTGGCATCGGGCAATCTGTCGATCGCCAGCGGCTATCAGTCGCAGGCAACCGGGATCAGTTCGGTGGCGATGGGGCCGCTGGCATCCGCCTCTGCCCTCGACGCGATGGCGCTTGGCGCGCGATCAAACGCAACGGCTTCCGGATCGGTTGCTCTCGGCGCCGGATCGGTCGCCAACCAAGCCAATACGATTTCGGTTGGCGCAGTCGGAAGCGAACGGCGCATAGTCAATGTTGCAGCGGGGACGGCGCCGACCGATGCCGCCAACGTCAGTCAGCTTACAACGGCAGTCGCGACCCTGAACAACGCCAACGCTGTACAGGACGCGGCGATCACAGGATTACAAACTCAAGTCGGAACAAACAGCACGGCTATCGCAGGTATCCAGACACAGGTCGGTTCCAATACTTCGGCGATTTCGGGCCTCCAGACACAGGTCGGACAGGTCGACAACAGGCTTACCACCGTCGAATCGCAGGTGGCGTCGAGCACGGGCCAGCTCAACGCGCTCGACACGCGGGTTACCACCAACGAAGCGACGATTGCCAACCAGGGCACCGCCCTGACAGCGGTTCAGGGTCAGGCCGCTGGAAACACTTCTGCAATCGCAGGGCTCGACACACGGGTAACGGGTAACGAGAATGAAATCCTGGCTTTGGGAACGCTGGTGATTGGCCAGCAATTTGGCGGGTTTACATCGAGCAATCAGGCGGGAGCTGGCGTTCCGCAGACAACGGGTGCCAATGCCTCCGCTGGTGGCGCGGGTGCCATGGCGTCGGGTGAGCGTTCTGTCGCGGTCGGCAATTCCAGCACTGCAAGTGGAGCTGGCTCGACAGCTCTCGGCAATATGGCGATGGCCACGGGCACAAACTCCGTTGCTCTAGGCGCCAATTCGACCGACGAAGGCGAGGATAATGTCGTCTCGGTCGGCAGTACGGGGAGCGAGCGCCGGGTCACTCATGTTGCCTCTGCCGTGAACAATAGCGACGCGGTCAATCTAGGCCAGCTGACCAGCTCGCTCAATCAGTTCACGTCCATGTCGAACAGCTACACCGACCTGCGTATCCTGGATGTCAAAGCCGACATCCGCGACCTTCGGCGGGATTCGGAGGGCGGCACCGCTGCGGCCATGGCGCTTGCTGCGATTCCGCAATCATTTCAGCCAGGTGTCGGAATTATCGGCGGTGGCGTCGGCGTGTGGCAGGGTGAGCAGGCCTTCGCTATCGGCATGTCGAAATCGGACCCTGAAGGGCGCTTGGTTTTCAGGATTGGCGGGACTGTTACCAGTCGCGGCCAGGCAGGCGGAAGTGCCGGCTTTGGAATCGCATTCTAATATTTGGGCGAGGAGAGAGATTATGAAAAGAGTAATAGGCAGTACCGCGACCATTGCGCTGTTGATTGCACCACTCGCCGCGTTTGCGCAGACACCGTCGGTGTTGCAAGATCTTGTCGGGGCGAGAGGCTCCTCCTTTGAATCCGAAATGGGAAGCCGCGGCTACAAATTTGTGAAAAAGGAAGGCGAAGCTCAATATTGGTGGAACCACAAGGACAGGCAATGTGTCTCGGCTACTATAGCCAACGGTCGGGTCGATACACTCAATCCGCAAGACGCTGGACAATGTGGCCATTCTGCACATGGCGGAAACACTGCGGCAGGGGTTGTTGCCGGAGCTGCTGCTGTCGGATTAATCGCTGCGCTTGCGCACCATCACAAGAAAGATAACTCGCGAAACACGCCTGAATATAACACGGAATATCAGCGCGGATATAATGACGGCATATATGGCGGTCATTATTCAAGAAATGATTCAGAGGCATACCACTCAGGCTTCATGGCGGGTGAAGCGGAGGGCAATAATCGCAAACATTCCAACAGCGTTCTGGTTCGTGGTGCGCCTGCTGCAGCTCAGAATGCCTGCAAGGAACGGGGTGACGATTATTGGGGTGTCCCATCGGGCAGCACGGTTCCGGTGGGCGTATTCCACTATAACAATGGCCCTTACGAAATCACGGTCGCGTCAGGCCATCATCGCGCGACATGCAATGTGAGCGCCAGTGGACGCGTGAGCAGTTTCGCTGAATGATTTGAGAGGCGGCCGGAGATTTGGGTGCGCCCAAATCTCCGCGCCGCAATCGATCAACGCAAAATTGAGAAGCAACAGGAGCTAGGAATGATGGATATTCGAATTGCAGGTGGAGTGCTCGTCGCCAGCCTTCTTGTCAGCGCCTGTTCGCAAGAGGCCAAGCAGCCCGATCAGGCTGCGGAGACAACTACAACTGTGCCAAACAACGATAATAATGGTCCCCCACCTCCACCTGATATGCAGACTACCGCTGCCGAGCCAGTCTCAGCGCCTGTTGCGGACGCAGCTCAGGGTGATGGTATCACCACAAAGCGACTAAGCTTTGAAAAAGGATCTTCATCTGCTCGCGTCGAGGGGAAAATCACTGGCTACGAGACCGTTGATTACATTCTCAACGTCCGTGCTGGTCAGTCGATGAATATTTCGATGGCATCACCAAATACCGCCGCATATTTCAACCTCCTCGAGCCCGGAGAAACTGAGGCCGCCATATTCAACGGTTCGATGGGCGAAAATATGTTCGAAGGTGTTGCAGCCAAAAGTGGCGACTATCGCATCCGCGTTTATCTCTACCGCAACGCTGCAAGGCGAAACGAAAAAGCCGATTACGGGCTTGAGGTGGCCGTCAACTAAGCAATGGGCGCAGCTCTGCCCCTACAAAAGTTTGGAGAAACAGGATGAAACGATTTTCCAGTCTGGCCATTGTATCCATGTCGGCGTTCGCGCTTGCCCTAGCTGGTTGTGGCTCTCCGGGCGGGACGGAAGATAATGCCGAGGCGACCTCTGCACCCGACGAGGTTGTGGCAGAAGCAAATGCCCCTGTCGAAATGTCGGCACCGGTTTCCGTTGCGTCGGCTGACCCTATCCGTGGCAAGGGTGGTCTGGAAGAGAAGTGCCTTGCTCGTGTTGCGCAAACAACAGGGGCACCGGTGATTGGCACCAATCGAATCGAGGAATCGGAAGCGGCGATCGAAATCTACGTCAATGTGGACGGTGCCCAAGCTCCGTGGAAATGCCTGGGATATAAAGATGGCTCAATCGGTGAGGTAATGTTCACCGGCGACGAAGGAGCGCTATAATATAGTTCGCGAAGCCTTTGATTATTTTGCAGCAAATTTATGAGGTCGCATATGAAATGGGTGTTCTGGATATTTCTGACTTTCTATGTGATCGCTGTCTTGCTGCTCCTCGTGAGCGCGTTCGGCTGGTTCGGATCCGAGAAGGATCCACTCTCGGCAGTTTTCTTGCTTCCTCTCGGGCTTCCTTGGAATATCTTGGCTGATCGGATTGGCATTGCCGGCACGCCGACGTTGATTGGTGCGCCGCTGCTCAACGCTGCCATTCTTTTTTGGCTATGGAAACGATAATCACTTCTTGCCCGATAGAATATAAAACTAGGTCTAGCGGGCCATTCCTGCTGCGCGCATCTCGATTGGAGTCACTACACCGTCGCGATCTGTGTCAATTTTGTCAAAATTGGTCTGTGTTGCAACGCGATACTCGATGAGGGTTATCGTTTGATCTTTGTCCGTATCGAACTGGCTCATCAAAGGAGCGGGATTAATCGGAATAGCGTCGGGATTTGCAAGAGCTGCAAACTCCCGTGGATCAAGTTGCCCGTTGGCATCGCGATCAAGCCGATCAAAAACTGCCCGGTTCTGGCGCAACGCCTCGTTGGCCGCCGTTTCTCTTTGAACGGCCTTGATCTCTTCGGGAGAAATCACCCTATTCCCATCGCGATCATAGCGGGCGAATTCGGCGTCCATTTGGCGAACAAACTCCGCCCTAGTTAGCGGCTGGGCTTCAGTGCTCTTCTGTGCGTCTTGAGCTGCTGCAGTCGTGCTTCCCAACACAGCGACCACAATGAACATTACTCGCTGGCAAATAATCAATTTGCAACGCCCCCATCGTTGGTGTGAATTGGTTAAGGACCCGCTTGGCGCGTTGAGTAGTTGAGTCTCCATAGTTCCTCATATTTTAATGTAGTGGCAGATGCCATTGATCGGCAATCTAGCCCGAAATAAATGGTTGTGGCTATCGGAAGATCTCATCAGTTCCGCAAGATTGTAAATCACCTACACCGCAACCTGTCAATCTCGACCAAGGGGAATGGACTTGTAACGGCTTTGCGCCGGTCACTTGAGAGTTTAACACTCGATCAAGGAGACCGACGAGATGAAGAAGCATACAGAAGAGTACAAACGCGAGGCTGTGCGGATTGCGCTGACCAGTGGATTGTCGCGGCGCGGCTGGCGGGGAAGTCCCTTGGTGATCGCCCGCATCGGCGCTTCGGTATCGCGATAGCCCGACGCATAGGCCCAATCGAGCACCGCGCCGCGCCGCTGGCGGACGCGACGCGCTGTCTCGGGCTTCTCAAGCCAGATTTCTGCGAGCAGGTCGCGGATCATCGGGCCGGTGATTTGATCGACCCGGAATTTTCCGATGTGAGGGAAAGCGTAAAGTTCGAGCGTTCGGGTGCATGGTGCTTGCCATTGCGCCATGTCTTGGAATGCAGCTCGCAAACCTTCGCTGCCGCGTCCTTGAAGATCGGGACCCCCTGCCGCTTGCGCCGCTCGAAAGGCGGGTCGATGCCCAACTCGATCTGACTGCGGATTTCGCGCGCCAGCTCGCGCGCTTGCGCCAGACTGACCTTCTGGCAGCTACCTAAGCCGAAGTCCCGCCGGTTGCTATGCTTCTGGACCCGGCACACCCAACTGCCGGTGCCTCCCGGTCGATCCATTCGGACGAGCCCGTTGCCATAGCTGACGCGGCTCGACTTGCCTTTGTACTTCGCAGCCCCGTTCGATACGTTTTTCATCGTGGTAATCATAATTTTCCGCCCACATTGGCAAAAATGTCGGACTGGATCCTGTGGGACACACAGGGACCCGAATCACCTCTCAAACCCGCAGAAAATCTGGGGTTCTGAAAACGGCTCGAGAAATAGGGATTAGAATTTGGCGGACAGGGTGGGATTCGAACCCACGGTGAGCTTGCACCCACGGCGGTTTTCAAGACCGCTGCCTTAAACCACTCGGCCACCTGTCCAATCACGGCTCCCATAGCGTGAAGTGCGGCTGGGACAAGAAAAACATTGGCTGGTGGGGAGGGGGCGCTGCGGTTGGTTTTCCGTCTGGCGTGCGAAAGACTCATTTTATCTGCGCCTAGTCTAGGCAAGCCGCCTGCTAATGTGCGAAAGAACGTAAATGGGATGGGAAGCCAAAACCTTGCTCGATACCAAGTTAAGATGGATCGCCTCTTGCGTGATGCTACTCGCCTGTCTGGCTTTGGTTGCCAGCGCCTCGCCGCTGAAAGCGCAGGATCAACAGGGCTTTACCGCTTATGTCCAGTCTCTTTGGCCAAAAGCGGCGCAAAGGGGCGTGTCGCGCGGAACCTTTGATCGGGTGACGTCGGGGCTGGTCATCAGCGAGCGCGTCGTTGCGCTCGATCGCGACAATCTAGGCAGCCCCTCCTCAGCCAACAATCCAATCCCGCCTTTTGCGCCCTATCTAGCCAAGCATGTCGATGCGGCGCGGATCAATGGCGGACGCCGCGTCCACGAACGGCTGTTGCCGCTTTTGTCGCGTATCGAGGCGCAGACCGGCGTGCCGAGCAGCATCATGATTGCGATCTATGGTCATGAAACGGCCTATGGCCGCGTTACGGGCGGGTTTGACTTGCCGCAGGCGCTCGCCACACTCGCCTATGAAGGGCGTCGGCGCAGCCTGTTTGAAGGCGAATTTCTGGCGACGCTGGAAATGGTCGAGCGCGGGGTGCCGCGCGATGCGTTGAAAGGCAGCTGGGCGGGTGCGTTCGGCTATCCGCAATTCCTGCCGTCTGTTTATCTGCGGTTGGGACGCGATGGCGATGGCGACGGCAAAAGCCGCATCTGGTCAAGCGAAGCCGACGCCATTGTATCGATTGGTGCTTATCTGCATCAAGCTGGCTGGCGGGAAGGGCAGCCGTGGGGCATTGCCGTGCGCGTTCCCAACGGGTTCGATCGGAACCGTGTGTCCAATCGTCTGGCTCCGACGCGTTGCACGCGGGTCTTTGAACGTCACAGCCGTTGGCGGACAATGGACGCCTGGCGCGCAGACGGGTTTCAACCGATTGGAACGAACTGGCCAGATGGTCATGTTCTGGCGACCTTGCTGGAACCCGATGGCCCGGGACGCACGGCCTATCTGTTGACCGGAAATTATCGCGCGATACTCGATTATAACTGTTCCAATTTTTATGCATTGTCAGTGGGGTTGTTGGCCGATGAAATTGATCGTTAAACAGGCGGCGATGGGGTTGAGCATCGCTTTGTTGCTCACCGGCTGTGGCAGTTTTGATGGCAAGCGCGACGGCATTCCCGTCGCAACTTCGGCACCATTGCCATCAACAACCGTCCGTGACGGCCCGCCAAAGCTGGGCGCGCCTTTTACTGTCGACGGCACCACCTATACGCCTGCCGATGTGGCCGATTATGACGCGGTTGGCTATGCTAGCTGGTATGGCGATGAATTCGCCGGAAAGCCGACTGCCAACGGCGAAACTTACAACCCTGACGGAATCAGCGCGGCCCATAAAACATTGCCACTGCCAAGCTATGTCGAGGTGACTGCCCTTGATACCGGGCGCACGATCCTTGTTCGCGTCAATGATCGCGGCCCGATGGTCAAGGGGCGGCTGATCGACCTGTCAAAAGCGGCCGCGAAGCAATTGGGAATTACCGGCGTTGCCCCTGTCCGCGTGAGGCGTACCAATCCGTCCGAATCCGAACGCGCGCAATTGCGTGCCGGTCGGGCCGTCGCCACGCGATTGCCAACGCCTGATTCACTCTTGGCCATTTTACGCAAGAATATCGCGGATCAGCCGGTTCCTGCTGCGCGCAAGGACGTGGCGACATCAACGATACCCGCTGCCACGACAGCGACAACCGCCGCCGCCACCCCGGGGGATCGCTTCATTGTCGAAGGCAACGGCGCGAAGGCAGCGGCGACGCCCTCGAAAACACCGACGGCGGCCCCTGCGGCTCCCACTCCCACCACGACCAAAGCATATGTCGTTCAGGTCGCGGCGTTCAGCACCCAATCGCGTGCCGATGCCTCGGCGCGCGCTGTCGGCGGTCAAGTTAGCAAAGCGGGTAAATATTGGCGCGTTCGCATGGGGCCTTTTGCAAAGGAATCCGACGCAAAGGCCGCACAGAAAACCGCGCAGTCCAAGGGTTTTGGTGATGCGCGGGTCATGCGTGACCGTTAAACAATCGGGACGATGAAACGGACACGGATCAGATGGGGCGCCGGAATCATCGGCACGATTGCGGGCGCGCTTTTGCTAGTCAGCACGTCAGGCGCGTCTCAGGCACCATCACATCCGGTAACCGCCAGTCGGCCGATCTTTGCGACCCAAGCGCCGATCGCTTTACTAAAGGACATGGATTCGGGCGCGGTGCTCTTTTCGCGCAAGCCCGACAAACGCTTTGCTCCGGCATCGATGGCCAAAGTGATGACCGCTTATGTTGTACTCGACCTGATCGACAGCGGCAAATTGTCGCGCCATGCGGTCTTCACCGTCCAACGCAAAACATATGAACGCTGGAACAGCGGCAATGGCGGATCGACCATGTTCTTGCGAGCTGGTGAAAAGGTCAGCGTCGATGAATTGTTAATGGGGCTGATCACCGTTTCGGGAAATGATGCCGCCGCCGTGCTCGCAGTGGGGATCGACGGCAGCGAGGCCGCTTTTGTCGCGCGTATGAACAGGGTCGCCAAATCCATCGGGCTGTCCGCCAGCCATTTCGGGACCCCGAACGGTTGGCCCGACGGTGGATTGACCAAAGTGACCGCCAATGATCTGCTGCATCTGGCCGACCGGCTCATCCGCGATTTCCCCGCCGGCTACGACCGCTATTTTTCACTTCCCAGCCTGCAACATGGCATAACCCCCGACGGCAAGCCGATTACCCAGCCCAATCGCGACCCGATCATCGGGCATTTTCGGGGCGCCGATGGGTTGAAAACCGGGCATACCGAGGAAGCGGGCTATTGTTTTCTTGGTTCTGCGACGCGGAACGGGCGGCGCCTGATCATGGTCGTCGCGGGCCTTGGCAGTGCAAAGGCGCGCAAAGATGAGTCGATGAAGTTGATGACGTGGGGATATGACCAATGGCGCGTCCAGCCGGTTTTGGCGCCCAAAACAACGGTCGGCACGGTTGATGTGACCGATGGCGATGCGCCGGTTGTCGCGGTCAGAACGACACGGAGGGTGACGATGACATTGCCCAAGCATCATGACGGCCATTTCCAGTCGATCATCCGCTATCGCGGGCCATTGCGTGCGCCGATCAAAAGCGGTTCGGTGGTCGCCGATCTGGTCGTGTTGCCCGATGGCTTACCGCCCCAGACAACGCCGCTCGTTGCCGCCAATGATGTGGCCAAGGGCAACTGGTTTGATCGGGCGCGCACCGGCTTTTATCGGCTGACCGGTCTATGACGGTGCGCTTCCTTTCGCTCGAAGGCGGGGAGGGGGTTGGGAAATCCACCCAGATCCGAGCACTATCGGCTGCTCTGGGCGCACGCGGAATTGAGACCATCGTCACCCGCGAACCGGGCGGCAGCGCGGGCGCAGAGGCCATTCGCGGCTTGCTGATGCAGGGGAGCGATGATCGCTGGGATGCGCGATCCGAGGCGCTGTTGTTCGCTGCTGCGCGCGCGGACCATGTCGCAAAGACCATCCGCCCTGCGCTGGACTCTGGAATTTGGGTATTGTGCGACCGCTTTGTCGATTCAACCCGCGCTTATCAGGGCGGGGGAGGCGGCGTCGCCGATACCGACATTATGGCTCTCCACCAGTTCGGATCGCAAGGCTTGCTCCCCGACCGGACTTTCCTCCTGACGCTCAGCGCAGAAGAAGCAGCCTCGCGGCTCATCGAGCGTGATGGCGATGCCACAGACCGGATGGGCAGCAAACCTGTCGATTATCAACTCCGACTAGCTGACCGCTTTGCAGCAATGGCGGCGGCCGATCCCGAACGTTGGCGCGTCATCGATGCTGGGCGCCCTGCCGATGCGGTGACGGCTAGCATCCTTGCAGACTTGGACGATTGGCTATGATGATCGGTCATAGCGACCCCGAAGCCGCCTTTCTGGAAGGATGGCAGAGCGGGCGGCTTCACCACGCCTGGCTGCTCGCGGGACCAAAAGGGATCGGCAAGGCCAGTTTTGCCGAACGGGTGGCCCGTTTCCTCGTCACCCATGGCGCGCCGGAGGCCGACGCCCCCATCGGTCTTGATGATGCAGGTGACGCCGTGGCCGACCGGCTTTTTGATGCCGGAAACCATCCCGAAATTTTGCGATTGATGCGTTTGCCTAAGGAGAAAGGTAAGGAGCTGGCCCGCAACATCACCATCGATCAGGTGCGCCAGATGATCCGCAAAATGCATCTGTCGCTATCGCTAGGTCATTGGCGTGTGATCCTGATCGATGCGGTTGATGATATGGAGGGAGACGCAGCCAACGCGCTGCTCAAAACGCTAGAAGAACCGCCCGCACGCACGCTGTTTCTGCTGGTCAGTCATTCTCCGGGTCGCTTACTGCCGACGATCCGGTCGCGATGCCGGACCCTGCGATTTCAACCAGTTAGCTATGACAGCATGACGTCATGGCTGCACGAACTGCGCCCGATGATGGACATTGCCGACGTCAAAGCGATTGCCGGTGCCGCAGGCGGCGTTCCGGGCAAGGCGCTGGCCTTGATCGACAGCGATGTCGCCTCTATGGAAAAGAAATTGCTGGCGATTGCCACCGGCGGCGATGCCAATAACCGCCTTCGAGCAGCGCTCGCCAAAGAAGTCAGCGGTGTGGCCAATCGGCCCAAGCTCGAACTGATGCTCGATGTGGTGCCCGCGATCCTTGCGAAACTGGCGCGGGAGCGGCCGCCAAGCGAATTGGGACCAGTATTGGCAGAGTGGGATCATGTGCAATTTAACCTGCGCCACGCCATTCGCGGATCCTATGATGGAGCCATGATAGGTTTTGATGTAGGCAACTGCTTGGCTCGATTGGCGTCTGGCATACAAAAAGCCGCGCACTGACGCTTCCCCTTGCCGATGATGGGCGTTACACGCGCAGCCTATGCCCGAACCTTTTTATATCACCACAGCGATCAGCTATCCCAATGGACGCCCGCATATCGGCCACGCTTATGAAGCCATAGCGACCGATGTCATGGCGCGGTTTCAGCGGATGCGCGGGCGTGATGTCCGGCTGGTTACCGGCACCGACGAGCATGGGCTGAAAATGGTGCAGACCGCGCGCGGTGCGGGGCGCGACACATTGGAATTTGCGGACGAAATGTCACAATATTTCCGTGATATGTGTGCCACACTCAATATCAGCTATGATAATTTCAGCCGCACGTCGGACGCCGCTCATCAGGTCGCATCGCAGGCGCTGTGGCGCGCTATGGAAGCCAATGGCGACCTGTACCTCGATCGCTACGAAGGCTGGTACTCGGTTCGGGATGAGGCTTTTTACGATGAAAAGGAGCTAAGCGACGGGGAAGGGGACGTAAAACTGTCCCCGCAAGGCACACCCGTCGAATGGACCGCCGAAGAAACCTGGTTCTTTCGCTTGTCGGCCTATCAGGACAAATTGCTGACCCTCTATGAAGATCAGCCCGATTTCATTCGTCCTGAAAGCCGCCGCAACGAGGTGATGCGCTTTGTTGAAGGCGGGCTTCAGGACCTTAGCATCTCGCGCACCAGCTTTGATTGGGGCGTGCCGGTTCCGGGATCGCCGGGGCATGTGATGTATGTTTGGGTCGATGCGCTGACGACCTATTTGTCGGGGATCGGTTATCCTGATCAGGATGGCGACTTTGGTCGCTTTTGGCCCGCGAACGTTCATATGATCGGCAAGGATATCGTGCGTTTTCATGCGGTTTACTGGCCGGCGTTTCTGATGAGTGCCGGTTTGCCGCTGCCCAAACAGATTTTCGGCCATGGCTTCCTGCTCAATCGCGGGGAGAAAATGTCGAAGTCGCTCGGCAATGTCGTCGACCCGATGCTGCTTGCCGAACAATTCGGCGTCGATCCGCTGCGTTATTATTTACTCCGCGAAGTCAGCTTTGGTCAGGATGGCACCTATTCGGCGGAATTGATCGTTCGCACTGCCAATGCTGATCTGGCAAACAGCTTCGGTAATTTGGCTCAACGCAGCTTGTCGATGATTTTCAAGAATTTGGACGGTGAACTGACGAACGATTTTGCGTTCAGCGAGGATGACCGCACTCTTATGGGGCTTGTGGAAGGCATGGCAAAAACACTCACCCCACGCGCCTTTGACGATCTCGCCTTTTCGGTGGGCATCGAAGAATGGATAAAGGCTGTGTTTGCCTGCAATCAATATGTCGATGCGCAGGCGCCCTGGGCGCTCCGAAAGACCGATCCCGACCGGATGACGGCCGTTCTGATGACCTTATTCCAGTGCGTCCGCACATTGGCCATCGCCATCCGTCCGATCATCCCTGCATCTGCCGACACCTTGCTCCATCAGATGGGTCTGGCGCCCGATGCGCGCGACTATGCTGCACTCGAGGATACGGACTGGTTTGCAACGCTTTGCGCTACAGACTTCAAGCTGGGTCAGCCCGTCCCCATTTTTCCGCGTCTCGAATTACCCGAAGGGGAAGGGGAGGTTGCGGCCTGATGCTGGTCGATTCGCATTGCCACCTCAATTACAAGGGTCTTGCCGAGCAACAGGATGACGTGCTGGATCGCGCCCGGGCGCGTGGAGTCACTGCGATGCTCAATATTGCGACGCGCGAGAGCGAATGGGACGATGTTCTTGCAGCGGCCGAGAATAATGCCGATGTATGGGCGAGCGTCGGCATCCATCCGCACGACGCCGACCAGCATCCGGACATCGACACCGCAAAGCTGGTCGAACGCGCCGCGCATCCACGCGTCATTGCCATCGGCGAGACCGGGCTCGATTATTATTACGACAAGAGTGACCGCGAGCGACAGCAGCAGAGTTTTCGACGCCACATCGTCGCTTCGCAGCAAACGGGTCTTCCGATCATCGTCCACACCCGCGACGCCGAGGCTAATACGCTGCGGCTGCTTGGCGAAGAGATGGCGCGCGCACCCTTTCCTGGCGTCATTCACTGCTTCACGGCGAGTGACGATTTTGCCCGCAAAGCCCTTGATTTAGGTCTTTATATTTCGATTTCGGGAATCGTGACCTTCCGTAATGCCTCCGATTTGCAGGCGAGTGCGAAATGGATCCCCGAGGATCGGCTGTTGGTTGAAACCGATGCGCCCTTCCTGTCGCCGGTGCCGCATCGCGGCAAGACCGGTGAACCGGCCTTTGTCGCGGATACACTGGCTTTTCTGGCCGATTTACGCGGCACGACACCTGAAGCCCTCGCCGAAACGACCAGCAGCAATTTCTACCGTCTGTTCAGCAAGGCGATAGCATGACGCCAGTTTCGGCATGAAGCTTCGCATTCTGGGTTGCGGAACATCGTCGGGTGTACCGCGGATCGGCAATGATTGGGGGCAGTGCGATCCCGATAATCCCCGCAATCTGCGCAGTCGCGCATCGGTGATGGTTTCTCTCGGCGGCTATCGTATCCTCGTAGATACCAGCCCTGACATGCGACTGCAACTGATGGCAGCCGAGGTCGGCGAGCTTGATGCAGTCGTCTGGACCCACGAACATGCCGATCATTGTCACGGTATCGATGATCTACGGCAAGTCATGCATTTAAGGCGCAGACCTGTGCCGGCCTATGCCCGCGATCATGTGCTCGACATACTGCATTGGCGGTTCAGCTACGCCTTTGACGGTAATGCCGGTTATCCGGCCTCGGTTGATCCTATCGCATTGACGGATCATCAATGGATTGGCCCCATAGAAGTGTCGGCGATCGACATGCCGCACGGTCCGATAAAAGCCAGTGGGTTGCGTTTTAGCGATGGGGCGCATAGCATTGGTTATGCTACTGATTTTTCCAAGTTTACAGACGAGATGGTGGAGTTTTTCGACGGTGTCGATCTGTTCGTCATCGATGCCTTGCGGCGCTATCCACATCCGACCCATCCGCATTTGGCCATGAGCCTTGAGGCCCTGGAAAAATGCGGGTCACCGCAGGCCATCATTACCCATATGGACAATACGATGGACTATGTCGATTTGTCTGGTGAACTTCCCGACAATGTCGAACCCGGCTATGACGGGTTAGAGGTGCAGTTATGAGCATGGACATGGGTGTCGAGTTTCTTTGGTTTCTGGGTGCGATGTCATTAGTGGTCAGCGCGTTGATTGCGCGGCGACTCCCGTTGACCGACTGGATCAAGATGTCACTGGCATGGTTCGCCATTTTCGCCTTGTTGTTCCTTGTAATCCGCACATTTCAGGCTGTGACATGACGAGGCTACCTAAGCTTGCCTTGATATAGTTTAACATAATATATATTATCGGATATATTTATGCCGACGCCTCCAAGCCCTACTCCCATCGACCGCCTGCTCGCCATCATGCGCCAGTTGCGCAATCCCGTTGGCGGCTGTGAATGGGATTTGGCGCAGGATTTTCAAAGCATTGCATCCTATACCATCGAAGAAGCATATGAAGTTTCCGATGCGATAGCGGGCGGACAACCTGACGCCATATGCGATGAGCTGGGTGATCTTTTGCTTCAAGTCGTTTTTCACAGCCAGATCGCCAAGGATCAGGGTCTCTTTGACTTCAATCAGGTCGCCGAGACGATCAGCGACAAAATGGAACGCCGCCATCCGCATATTTTTGGTGATGCCACCGCTGACGATGTCCACGAACAATGGGAGCGCATCAAGGCTGACGAGCGCGAGGCCAAGGCTGAAACGAACAGCGCGCTAAGCGGCGTGGCCTTGGCACTACCGGCGCTCTTGCGCGCGCAAAAGCTTCAAGGACGCGCCGCGCGTACCGGCTTTGACTGGCCTGATGCCACCGGACCACGTGACAAGATTGATGAAGAACTAACTGAAATTACAGAAGCAAATGACGCGGCTCATCGTCATGAGGAAGTCGGCGATTTGCTCTTCGCCGTCGTCAACTATGCCCGCCATTTGGGTGTGGATGCTGAAACGGCCTTGCGCGACGCCAATGACAAATTTGCGCGGCGTTTCTCTGCGATGGAAGAAATCGCGGGCGGATCACTAGATGGTCTGAACCTCGTCGCTCAGGAACAGCTATGGCAGGACGTCAAAGCGACCGAGCATCGGGCCACAGACGATGAAACCGTGCCCAATCGCTCGGATCCAGCCTGACCGTCAAAAGCTGCCCGCCTTCTGAGTCTGCCTCCGCCAAGACTTCGCCTCGCGCGTGTAGCCAAGCGCCAGCATCACCCTGCCCATAATCAACCAGAATCCGGTGCGTGTCATGCTCTGCGGTGAGTTTGGCTGCCATCAAGATGCGAGCGGCTTCGGTCCCCTCACCTGTGACCGCCGATACAATTGCTACATCGTCGCGATGGGCTGCTTTCTCTTCGATGACGGCGCGAAGGTCGGCGTCTGCTAGGTCGACCTTGTTCCAGATTTCGATTTGCGGGACCGGCTGCACCCAATCGTCATCGTCTTCCTCATCGCCTTCGCTATCGTCGCCAGAAGCGCCATTGACGCCAAGACCATCAAGAATGGCGCAAACATCGGCAAATTGCGCTTCGCTGTCTGGATGCACAATGTCGCGCACATGGACGATCAAGTCGGCTGTCGTCACTTCCTCCAGCGTGGCGCGGAATGCAGCGACCAATTCGGTCGGCAAATCCGACACAAAACCCACGGTGTCAGACAGGATTGCCTTATCGATTCCGGGCAAGCGGATCTCGCGCATCGTGGGGTCCAACGTGGCAAACAACATGTCTGCCGCCATGACGCCACTTCCCGTCAATATATTGAAAAAAGTAGATTTTCCCGCATTGGTATAGCCTACCAGCGCCACCACCGGCCAAGGCGCGCGCTGGCGCTTGGCACGCTGAAGGTTGCGGGTGCGGCGGGCGTCGTCGAGCTGACGCCTGATACGCGCCATGCGATCGCGGATCACGCGCCTGTCGGCCTCGATCTGGGTTTCGCCCGGACCACCGAGGAAGCCAAAACCACCGCGCTGGCGTTCAAGGTGGGTCCAGCTGCGCACCAGCCGTCCAGCCTGATAATCCAGATGGGCCAGCTCGACCTGCATCCGCCCCTCGGCTGTGACGGCGCGTTCGCCGAAAATTTCGAGGATCAGACCGGTCCGGTCGATGACCTTGGCCCCGAAGGCGGTTTCCAGATTGCGTTGTTGAATGGCCGAAAGCGGCGCATCAACGATAACGAGCTGCACGTCCCTGGCCGTAACATCGGGCTTGATCGCCTCGACCTGACCGGCACCGATCAACGTCGCCGCGCGCGTTTGGCGCAGCCGCAGGGGATGGACGGAGACGACCGAAAGGCCGATCGCAAGCGCCAGACCTTTGGCCTCCTCAATGCGCGCATCAAGATCGCGAGACAGCCCCTGCCCGCGCCATTCTGGAACAATCAGCAGCGTTGCCGTGCCACGCGAAATTCCCGCAGCTTCATCCACCATGGATGGGATCAGTCATCGCTGTTATCGTCAGACGTTTCTTCGCTAAGGTTGATCGGACCATTGGGCTGAACCGTCGAAATGGCGTGCTTGTACACCAACTGAACCTGCCCATCGCGCTCGAGCAGCATGGAGAACAGGTCAAAGGCGGCGATTTCGCCCTGAAGCATGACACCGTTCACCAAGAACATCGTCACTGCTTCGTCCGATTTGCGAACGGCATTCAGAAAGACGTCCTGCAACGCCTTGCTTTTCCCTGCCCCGACTTCTTTCAAACTGTCGCGAATCGTGGAAAGGTCGAAATCATGCGAAGGCATGACGGTTGAGATGGCGTGCTTGTAAACAAGCTGTGACTGGCCATCGCGGCGCAGCAGCAATGAAAAATTGTCGAACCAGGTGATGATGCCCTGCAATTTGACGCCCTTGACCAGGAACATGGTCACGGGAGTCTTGCTGCGGCGCAGCGAGTTTAGAAAGAGATCCTGGAGATTTTGATTTTTGTCGGACACTTTGGCCTCCTGTTTTTGGCGGTGTTGCCGCGTTATGCGCGCACATTGACGAGCGTGCGTTGTTTTCGAAGTTTCAATATGATGCAAAGCGGCAGTCCGGTCCAGACTTCGTTTGCGATCCGCCACATTTGGATAGGTCCTGACCCTAGCTGCCGTTACTCTCGCTCGTTTCTGTGAGCCCGAGCAACTTAAGCTTTCGGTGCAAGGCCGACCGCTCCATCCCGATAAAGCTCGCGGTGCGAGAAATATTGCCTGAGAAGCGGCGAATCTGGATACGCAGATATTCGCGCTCGAAATTTTCCCGCGCTTCTTTCAACGGGATAGACGTAATTGATTCGGGACTGGGCAGAATATCGGCACCGCCCCGCATTAATTCCGCCGGCAGCATGTCGATATCGATTTTGGTCAAGCGTTCGCTGGGCGCAAGGATCATGACGCGTTCGATGACATTGCGCAGTTCGCGCACATTGCCGGGCCAGTCATGGGCTTGCAGAGCGGCGAGCGCCTCTGGACTGATCGCAGGCGCCTCGATGCGGCGGTCGGCGGCATAGCGCATGATGAAATGCTCGCACAATGCGACAATGTCGTCCCGGCGTTCGCGCAATGGCGGAATATGAACCGGCACGACGTTGAGCCGGTAATAAAGATCCTCACGGAAGTGATTTTCTGAAATCTCTTCGAGCAGATCGCTTGCCGAACCCGAAATGATCCGCACATCAACCCGGATTGTCGTGCGTCCTCCCACACGGGCAAAGCTCTGTTCGGTCAGGACACGCAGAATCTTGCCTTGCGTGGTTAGCGGCATGTCGGCGACTTCATCAAGGAACAGCGTTCCGCCATGGGCCTGCTCCAGAACGCCAACGCGAATCGCGCCGTCGGGACCTTCGGTTCCGAACAGTTCCGCTTCGACCGTTTCGGGGTCCATCCGTGCCGACGAAATCACCCGAAATGCAGCGCTGTTGCGGCCACTCCAGCCATGCAGAACGCGCGCGGCCACCTCTTTCCCCACGCCGGGCGCACCGGTGATCAGGACGCGGCTTCCCGTTCCCGCTACGCGCTTGAGGGTAGCACGGACGTTGTTGATGGCCGCGCTTGTCCCGGTAAGCTCGTCGGCCTGCCCCACTCTTTCGCGCAGCTGCTCATTTTCGAACTTCAACCGTTCGCTTTCGGTCGCCCGCGAAACCAGATGAAGCAGGCGTTCGGCCTCGAACGGCTTTTCGATGAAATCAAAAGCGCCGCGACGGATGGCGGCCACCGCTGTGTCCAGCCCGCCATGGCCCGATATCACGATGATCGGCAATGTCGGGTCAAAGCTTTTGATCGCCTCGACCAACCCCAACCCGTCGAGCCGTGACCCTTGTAACCAGACATCGATCAGCGCCAGTGAAGGGCGGCGCTGACGAATGGCTTCCAACGCTTCGTCGCTGTTAGAGGCGGTGCGGGCTTCATAGCCCTCATCCTCCATAACACCGGCGACCAGATCACAAATATCGCGTTCGTCATCTACTATCAGGATATCAAGCGCCATCGTCATCTCTGCCTGTTCGATTGCGTATGCGGCCCGGAACAGATTCCCCCTGGCCCGCACTTGCTGTTTCTCCCCCCTGTCCGGCCAATGGCCGCAATCGGTCGGGATAGAGTGTCATCACCACTCTGGTTCCCGGTCCGGTTTCTGCATCCCCGAATTCCAATTCACCAAAATGCTGCTCGACGATTTTTTTGACGATCGCCAGCCCAAGACCCGTGCCACCCTGTCTTGTGGTCATATAGGGTTCGGCAATGCTCTCGCGTTCCGTAGGCAGGCCAATGCCATCGTCGCTTATCGCGATCAGCAAGGCTCCATCGGGCCTGTCGATAATCTCCGCTTTGACATGGCCTTGTGGTGATGTGGAATTTTTTTTGTTTCTTTCCTCAACGGCTTCAACAGCATTTTTTACAATATTTGTAATTGACTGAGACAGTAAGCGCCGATCGCAAACCAGCGGCTCAGGATCACCATCTACGGTGACGGAAAAGACAATCTCCGGCTTCGCAACTTCAAACAGAAACACTGACTTGCGGACCATGTCCCAGATGTCCTCGGCCCCGAATGTGGGTTTGGGCATCCGGGCAAAGCTAGAGAATTCGTCGACCATGCGACGCAAATCCGCAACCTGCCGGATCACCGTGTCGGTCAGTCGGCGAAATGTTGCCGGGTCATTTTCTATCTTGTCGCCAAATCGGCGTTGCAACCGTTCAGCCGCCAGTTGGATGGGGGTCAGCGGGTTTTTGATTTCATGCGCGATGCGACGGGCGACGTCGGACCAAGCGGCGCGTCGCTGATCGAGCAATTGTTGTGTAATATCCTCAAAACTCAAGACAAAACCGTCGCCGAGTGCGACCGCTTTGGCCGCCAGCGTGCGCGGCTCACCATCGCCGCGCGCCAATTGAACCACAGCCTCAGGTTCGCTCCCGTCGAGCAAACGTGTAAGCTCAGGGGCAACGTCGTCCAGCTTCTGTCCGACCAATCCGCCAGAATTCCCGCAGATGAGCCGCTCGGCCGCAGCATTGGTGAGCTGAATGCGATGATCGGCATCAACCGAAACGACCGCAGATGACACGCCGCTCAACACAGTTTCGATAAAGGTCCGGCGAGCATCAAGTTGCTCATTCGCGGTAAGCAGGGCGCCCGTTTGTCCCTGCAATTGTTCGGTCATGCGGTTAAAGGCGCGCGTCAGCACGGCGATTTCATCGTCACGCACGGGGGGCGTCACGCGGACCGACAAGTCACCGCCAGCCGCCGTGCGCGCCGCCCCGACCAGCGTTCCCAAAGGTCGAACAATACGGTCCGCCACCACAATTGCGGCAACCACCGCAAGCGCCAGCAACAGCAGGGACCCCAGATAGAGCGCGAGGTTAAAGCGCAATTGCAATTGCTGTGACTGACGAAACATCGCATTGTAATCGGCCAGAACGGTGCGCGCGCGATCAAATTGCTTCAGGCCCAGGACATTCGCATCGCGCGAGGCGTAAAGATAAAGCCGCTCTGGCCCCGCAAGTTTTGTCGATGCTTCGATCTTGTCGCCGCGCTGCAAGGTGACGACCGACTGGCCGCTGTCGAGCTTCTTGATGGTTTCGGGGGATATGCGCTCTGCCGCCACCCTGTCATCAGGATCGATAAGCGCCTGAGTGGCATAGTCTCCTGCCGCATTCACCCCAATGATAGCAGACTCATTCAGGCTACGAAAGACGACCTGTTGCAAATAGAATAGTTGGAATTCAGGGTCGTCGAGAGGCGTTGTTTTGAGATATTTGTTGATATCATCGGCCATCGTTAAAGTGTTGGCTTCAACCTCTTTCTGGTTTTCCTGATAATAGCCCTGCGCCAATCCTGCGGCATTTTCGAACATCCCGCGAGAGCGATCGGAAAACCAGAAGTCGACTCCGAATTGGAACAGCAAAGACGCGAAAATCACCACCAACAGTGTTGGCGCTGCTGCGATGAGCGAAAAGAGTGCCACAAGGCGAACGTGCAACCGTCCATTGCCACCATCCAACGAACGAACAGCGCGCGCGCGCGCAAGGCGGCTGCCGATCAGCACGAGGAGCGTCATTGCCGGAACCAGATTGGCGACCATTATGGCGGCCACCAGCGCTGGCGTCAGCAGGCGTTCGCTCTGGGTATCCCCTGTTACAAAAATATAGGTCGCGGCTGCTACGCTGGCGATGACGGCCAGCGTGTAATATTCCATCTTGGCGAAACGCCAGCCGGTCCCTTCGTCGGCAGCCGACTCGGATTGGGCAGATGGGTTCAAGGTCGCGGTCGGCTCCATTGTTGCCGCAATACGACAAAGCTGTTGCACAGAAAACACACAATTTGTGCAAAGCGGTGCATTTCAACAGAGAATCGCATCACCTCGGCGTGTCAGGGGTGCGCTGGGTCGATATTCAGCTGCGCCAAGCGCTTGCGCAATGTGTTGCGATTAATCCCCAAACGCCGCGCCGCCTCCAGCTGATTGCCACCGGATTCTTTCATCATGCGGCGGATGAGAGCATTCTCAACAATTTCCAATATGGCCGCATGAACGCCGCCATCTAATTCGGCGCGCGCGATCTGCTCGCGCGCCCAATAGTCCACCGCTTCGTCGAGCCGCTGCGCCGGCGACGCCAAGCCATCATCAACGTGCCCATCGAACAAGATATCCTGCACGTCCTTGGCCGTGACCTCGACATCACGCGCCAGCACAGCGAGCCGCTGCACCACATTCCCCAGTTCACGGACATTGCCCGGCCAGTCATAATTTTCGAGCATCTGCATCGCCGCCGGAGCGAAGCGCCGGTCGGGCAGTCCTAACTGGCGGCCCGACGCGACAAAATATTCGGCCAGTGCCGCGATATCTGTCCGCCGCTCGCGCAAGGCCGGTAATTGCACCGGAATGACGTTGAGCCGGTAATAAAGATCTTCGCGAAACCGTCCGTCGGCAACCAGCGTCCGCATGTCGCGATGGGTTGCGGCAATGACGCGCACGTCGGACTTTAGAGCCTGATTTCCGCCCACGGTCGAATATTCATTGCTTTGCAGCACCCGCAATAGCCGCGTTTGCGCTTCGAGCGGCATGTCGCCGATTTCATCCAGAAAGAGCGTCCCGCCTGCCGCTTGTTCAAATCGTCCGGCGCTGCGGGCATGGGCTCCTGTGAACGCCCCTTTTTCATGCCCGAACAGCTCTGCCTCGATCAACTCGCGCGGAATGGCGGCCATGTTGATTGCCACGAAAGGTCCGCTTCGCCGGAGTCCCGTTGCGTGAATGGCTTGGGCCACCACTTCTTTGCCGGTGCCCGATTCGCCCAATATGAGGACTGCCAGATCATTCGACGCCAACCGCGCAATGGTGCGATAGACCGCCTGCATCGCGGGCGCCCGCCCGATCAGGCCGTGGCTGGGGTCAATCGCTTTGCTGGCCGGGTCAGTGGTCGCATCGGGCCGCCGTTGCGCCAAAGCGGCGCGGGCACTGGATGTGAGATCCCCAAGATCAAAAGGTTTGGGTAGATAGTCATAGCTGCCGATATCGGTCGCGCGCACCGCCGTATCGAGCGTATTTTGTGCCGACAGGACGATGATCGGCAAATGCGGTTCGATTCGGGCATCGGCTAGCGATTCAAGCCCGTCACCATCGGGAAGCACGACGTCGGTAATAATAAGGTCGGGCTGATGCTCGGCTAGCCAGCTATCGCGCTCCCCAATGCTGGCCACGGCCACAAAGGTTTCGCATTCATCGACCAGCGTTTCGCGTATGATCAAGGCAATCGCCGGATCATCTTCAACTAGCAAGATGGTTTTGCCCACGCTCATGTTATAGCTTCCTGTTCGTCCGTCGCCGTCGCGACGGGCAGATGGACGCGAAAATGGGTCATCTTATTGCCGCGGCTATGTTGGACAGTGCCACCCATGTCGCGCGCCAGTTTGGCGACCAATGCCAACCCCAGTCCGCGTCCTTCACGTTTGGTGGTCACAAAGGGATCGAACAAGTCGCCCCGAATATCGTCGGGAACACCGGGGCCATTGTCGCTGACCATAATTTCAATCGGCAGGGAAATCCGACCGCGACCGTCGCCATTGTCGATGGACAGTCCGTGACGATAGGCCGTGGCGACCCGGACCAATGCGTCATCACTGCCATCGACAGCTTCACCAGCGTTGCCGACAAGATTCAGTAATATCTGCACAATCGCATCATGATTGGCCAAAACCATCGGGATCGAAGGGTCGAAATCTTCGATCAGGCGCAGCGATTTCCATGGCCTTGCCCGCATCGTTTCCATCGCCTGCAAAATCGCGGGATAAAGGTTGATCGGCGAACAGGCGATGGGCTGACCGCGCGAGAAATGCTCCATTTGATCGATCAAGGTCGCAATCCGGTCAACCTCGGCACAGATCAACGTTGTAAAGCGCTCGGCATTTTTCTCGGGTGCCCGCGCGATTAACTGGGCCGCGCCGCGAATACCGGCGAGCGGATTTTTAATCTCATGCGCCAACATCGACGCGGCCGCACCGGCGGCACGCCCCGACCGCCCGAAGGACCCGCTCAGCAAATCGGCTTCGCGTTGAGCCGGAGTGATGGCGAGGATCAACTGTCCGCCCGATCCGCCGTGGACGATTTGAATATCCACCAGCATCACCTTGCGATCACTCAGGATAATTTCAACGCCATGCGCGAAGAGAGCAGGATTATCGGCGTCCAAGATACGCTTGCTATAGCTGCTGTCCAACTGGATGACGTCGGCCAATGCGCGGCCCACCATCGCCGAACGACTGATGTTGCAAAGCTGTTCGGCGGCAGAGTTGACGAAAAGGATGGTGCCGCTGCGGTCGAGCAACAGTGTCGCCACAGGGTGCGACTGTATAAGTTCGTCGCGATCCCATGGCTGGGTCGCCGACTTTTCCTGGGTCACGCCGCAGCCTTGACCAGAAAGGGCGTGTAAAACTCTTCGATCGCCGCCAGCACGCTGCGGCTGTCGCCAATCTGGTTGGCGCGATTGCGGAACTCGGCCGATCCGGGCAGCCCCCGCGTGTACCAACCGATATGTTTGCGGGCCATATTGACGCCAGTCATCTCGCCATAATGGTCGAGCATCGCGTGATAATGACCTATAATCAGGTGATATTGTTCGTCCAGGCTGGGGTCGGGACGATCCCCCTCCCCGCGCAAGGCCGCCATCACCTGACCGAGCAGCCATGGCCGCCCATAGGCGCCGCGACCGATCATCACGCCATCGGCGCCGCTTTGCGCCAAAGCCGTGCGCGAATCGTCGACCGAGCAAATGTCGCCATTGACGATCACCGGAACGCGAACCGCATCCTTGACCTGACGGACAAAGCTCCAGTCGGCATCGCCGCGATACATTTGGCAGCGGGTGCGACCATGCACCGTGATCATCTGCGCGCCCAGATCTTCTGCGATATGCGCCAGTTCGGGGGCGTTAAGGCTATGATGGTCCCAGCCCATCCGCATTTTGACCGTCACTGGTACAGACACGGCTTTGACCGTTGCTTCGATCAGGCTCGCAGCCAGCGGCAGGTCGCGCATTAGCGCCGATCCAGCGTCGCCGTTGACGACCTTTTTCACCGGACAGCCCATGTTGATATCGATAATCGCAGCGCCGCGATCTTCATTCAGCTTGGCGGCTTCGGCCATTTCATGCGGATCACAACCGGCAAGCTGCATCGACACCGGCTCTTCGACCGCGTGCCATGCGGCCTTTTGCAACGACTGCCGCGTTTGGCGGATCATCGCGGGTGACGCGATCATCTCGGTAACATTAAGCCCCGATCCATAGCGACGGACGAGCGTGCGGAACGGCATATCAGTGACGCCCGTCATCGGCGCGAGGATCACAGGATCCGCGATCTCGATCGAACCAATGGTGATGGGCCGTAGCGCCGTCATGCCGTCCTTCTTTTCCGCCTTGCGCGAAGATTGCCTAAAATATGTGCAGCCCGCTACACGCTAAGCGGCTTTCCCGCAAGCCGGTGCTGCGCTAACCGGCTTCTTCATGTCCGATTCCGAACCATCCTCTCTGCCCCAAACAACCGCCGCCATCATAGTGGCTGCGGGGCAAGGGTTACGTGCCGGACAACCAGTGCCCAAGCAGTTTGCGCCGTGGCGCGGCAAAGCCGTCGTCCGCCATTCCGCCGAGGCCTTTGCTGCGGCTGGACTGTCGCCCATCATTGTTGCGATCCCCGACAATGCCGAGGATATCGGGGGTGAGGCGCTGGTTGACATAGCTGGCGTTCGCCTGATTATCGGCGGAGAAACGCGCCAACAATCGGTGCGCCTCGCGCTGGAAGCACTGGCTGATGCTTCCCCCGCTCATGTGCTGATCCACGATGCAGCGCGCCCTGTCGTGCCACACGCGGTCATCGAGCGCTTGCTCGCAGCTTTGGAAACGCACGCTGGTGCTATCCCAGTCCTGCCGGTTGTCGATAGCCTTGCCCAAGCCAAGAGCATGGAAATGGGCGCGCCAGCCAACCGCGAGACGCTGCGCCGTGTTCAGACGCCGCAAGCCTTTCACTTCGCCGAAATCCTGCGCGCGCATCGTAATTGGAGTGGTGACGCGGTTGCGGGCGACGATGCTCAGGTGGCGCAGGACGATGGAATCACCATCCAGCTCGTCGAAGGAGACGAAGATTTGCGCAAGCTGACATTCGCGACGGATTTTGCGGGCGATGTGCCCGCCATGCGTGTCGGTACTGGTTATGATGTGCATCGTCTTGTTGCTGGTGAAGAGCTGTGGCTGTGCGGCGTCAAAATCGAGCATGATTTTGGACTGGCGGGACATAGCGATGCCGATGTTGCTATTCACGCGCTAGTCGACGCGATACTTGGCGCAATAGGCGAAGGCGATATCGGGCAACATTTTCCGCCTAGCGAACAGCGTTGGAAAGATGCGTCTTCGGACCGTTTTCTGCGCCATGCCATCGGACTGGCAGCGGACAAAGGCTATCGCATCGGCAATGTCGACGTGACGATCATCTGCGAAGCGCCCAAGATCGGGCCGTACCGCGACGCTATGCGCGAACGGCTGGCCTCGCTGCTCGATACCAGTATCGACGCCATCAATATCAAGGCCACGACGACCGAGCGGCTGGGCTATACCGGACGCGGCGAAGGCATCGCGGCACAGGCGATTGCCATGTTGATACGGCCTTGATGCATCCTAAAATGCGACGGGCCGTGTTGGTCCGACTCGTCATTCTTGCGAATATGTGACCGTTATTGGGGCATCTATCGCTCTGAAATATCGTGGTTCCCTGACGTCAATACGCCATGCAAAGTAGCCAATTCATCACTATCACGCTATGGTAGCCGCCGCCGAAACAATGGCGTAAGGGCCTTTCCCGCCACGCAACAGTCGGAGACCTTAGCCTGTGCCTTTCCCCGAGTTTTCATTGTGACTGATCTTTCCGTTTATGAACGGCGCGCCCAAGAGCGGGCGAAGGCCGCTGAGTCTGTACTCTCCGCCAACCGCGCCGTCGGACGCAGCGTTGCGATTGCCGAAAGCTGCACCGGGGGCATGGTCTGCGCCTCGCTCACTGATATTGCGGGCTGCTCCGATGTATTCAGCGCCGGCTTCATTACCTATTCGGACGAGTCGAAACTAAGCCAGCTTGGCGTCAGCAGCGAGATTATCGAAACCTTTGGTGCCGTTGCGATTGCGACCGCCTGGGCGATGGTCAACGGCGTGCTGGCCAACAGCGATGCCGATGTTGCCGTTTCGATTACTGGCCTTGCCGGACCCGATGGCGGAACTGACAAAAAGCCTGTGGGACTGGTCGTCTTTGCGCGCGGTCGTCGGGGTCAGGACCCCGACGAATTTTTCACCCAGCGCGTCCAGTTCGAATCCAATGACCGCGCGACCATTCGCCACCATGCGACCCTGTTTGCGCTCGACTTGCTTCAGCCGGCGCGTGATTCGTTGCGGCCATCCGAAGACACGACGCTTCCGGCACCATAAAGCGCATCGGCGCGCGTCTCGAAGGCCTCGATCATCTTGCGTAGGGCTTTGTCGAACATCTGCCCCGCCAAGGCTTCAAAAACGCGCGACCGGAACGAAAAATCGACCATGAAGTCGACGCGGCACCCGCCGCCTTCGTCGGCGGCAAAATTCCATTCATTGTTCAGATGCCGCATCGGACCGTCGATATAGTCGACCGCCACCCGATGCGGGCGATCCTTGTGGACGCGGCACGAGAAACTTTCCCGAAGCCCTTTGAAGCCAACGATCATATCGGCGACCGATTCCGCCTCGTCGTCGCTGCGCACGCGCAAAGCGATGACCCAGGGCAGAAACTCGGGATAACGCGCAATGTCGGTAACAAGAGCAAACATCTGCTCGGGAGAATGGGAAAGGTCGCGCGTCTCGTGATGTCGCGGCATGGGCCTCAGCTACCCGCCGCCCGCGCCAGCTGGGCTTCGCGCGCAGCACGCATCTCGGCAAAATCTTCACCGGCATGATAGCTGGAGCGTGTCAGCGGGGAGGATGCGACCTGCAAGAACCCTTTGGCACGCGCGATTTGTGCATAGGCATCGAAGGCTTGCGGCGTAACGAAATCGATCACTTTGGTGTGACGCGGTGTTGGCTGCAAATATTGGCCCATGGTCAGAAAATCGATGTCGGCGCTGCGCATGTCATCCATGACCTGATGCACCTCCATCCGATCTTCACCCAGACCGAGCATGACCCCGGATTTGGTAAAGATCGACGGATCGCGGCGCTTCACGCTCTCCAGCAAGCGGATCGAGGCATAATAGCGCGCGCCGGGGCGGATGGTGGGATAGAGGCGCGGAACGGTTTCCAGATTGTGATTATAGACGTCGGGACGCGCATCGACGATGGCCGCAACCGCGTTTTCGGGCTTGTTGCGAAAGTCAGGTGTCAAAATTTCGATGGTGGTCGTCGGGGTTTCGCGGCGTAGCGCCTCTATCACCTTGACGAACTGGCTTGCGCCACCATCGGGTAGGTCGTCGCGGTCGACCGACGTGATGACGATATGGCTGAGCCCCATCTTGCCGGCGGCAATCGCGACATGCTCGGGCTCCAGCGCGTCAACCGCGCGCGGCATCCCCGTCTTGACGTTGCAAAAGGCGCAGGCCCGGGTGCAGGTGTCGCCCAGGATCATCACCGTCGCATGTTTTTTGGTCCAGCATTCGCCGATATTAGGGCAAGCGGCTTCTTCGCAAACCGTATTGAGGTTGAGGTCGCGCATCAGGCGGCGCGTCTCGGCATAGCCGGCACTGGTCGGCGCTTTGACCCGAATCCAGTCGGGCTTGCGTTGGCGAGGAGCGGAAGTGAGCGGTGCGTTCATGGCGTTCACATAGCGATGGCCGCCCCTCTTCTCAACCACGCTTCTTCGGTTTAAGGGCGAGTCATGAATCACTTTTCCGAATTGCTCGCCGGCTATGCCCGCTTTCGTTCAACCGGTTGGAAATCACAGCGCGAGCGCTGGGACGAGCTTCGCGAAGGCCAGTCGCCCAAAGTGATGATCATTGCCTGCTCGGATAGCCGGGTGGAGCCTTCGCAAATATTCGACACCACGCCGGGAGAAATTTTCGTGGTGCGCAACGTCGGCGCGCTGGTCCCGCCATTTGAAACAAGTCCGGGCCGCCATGGCGTCTCGTCCGCGCTAGAATTTGCGGTGCAAATCTTGAATGTCGAAGAGATCGTCGTGCTGGGCCACGGTCTGTGTGGCGGCTGTCACGCCGCCTTGCATCGCACGATGGAGGGCAGCGAACCTGGCAATGGCGGCTTTATAGCCGACTGGATATCGATGCTTGATGACGCGCGCGATGCTGTGACCGCCGAACATCCAGACATCACCACGCGCGAGGCAACCCGCGCGATGGAATTCGCAGCGGTTCAGGTCAGCCTCGACAATTTACGCAGTTTCCCCTGCATTCGTGAAAAGGAAAAAAAGGGAAGTTTGAAGTTACGCGGCGCGCTTTTCGCCATCAGCGACGGGATTTTGCACGTGCTCGATGAACAGAGCGGTGAGTTCTCTCCTCGATAAAGCAGATTTGCTAGGGGTTGGATGCGCGCGCTGCCTGCGCTAGGGCGCGATTTATGCAAAACGAAACTCTGTTCGCCATTTCTCTCTATTTTCTGATGATGCTCGGTATCGGCGTTTACGCCTATCGCAAATCAACCGCCGACAGCAGTGAATATCTGCTCAGCGGCCGCAGCCTCGGCCCCGCGGTTACCGCGCTCGCGGCTGGCGCGTCGGACATGTCGGGTTGGCTGATGCTGGGCTTGCCTGGTGCGATTTTTCTGTCCGGCCTGTCGCAAAGCTGGATAGGCTTTGGCTTATTCCTCGGCGCATGGGTCAACTGGGTTGTCGTCGCCCCCCGTCTGCGAAAACAGACCGAAGATTATGGTGATTCGTTGACCATCCCGGAGTTTCTGGGCAACCGCTTTGCTGACAAATCCCATGTACTGCGCATCGTTGCCAGCATCGTCATCGTAGTATTCTTTGCCTTGTATAGTGCCTCGGGCTTGGTCGCAGGTGGCAAATTGTTCGAAAGCGCCTTTGGGCTCAGCTATCAGACCGGTCTGTGGGCTACAGCCTCTGTAGTGGTCGCCTATGTTGTTCTCGGCGGATTTCTGGCGGTCAGTCTGACGGATTTTGTTCAGGGCATGATTATGATGGTCGCGCTGGTCATTGTACCGATTGCGGCCTGGAACGGGCTCGATGCCGGTGTCAGTGTGGTCGGGGTATTAAATGACGTCGATCCCAAGCTGACCAGCTTTTTCGCGGGCACCACCGCGCTGGGAATCATTTCAGCGCTGGCTTGGGGGCTCGGTTATTTCGGGCAGCCGCACATCATTGTCCGCTTCATGGCGATCCGGTCGGTCAAGGACGTACCGGCTGCGCGGTTCATCGGGCTGACGTGGATGGGCATATCCTTGATGGGCGCGATTGGCGTGGCGATGATTGGCCGCGCTTATCTCAGCTCTCAAGGGGTCACGCTCGACGATCCGGAAACGATCTTCATCATCCTTGGCCAGATGTTGCTGCACCCGCTGTTGCTCGGCTTTTTGCTGTCGGCCATTCTGGCGGCGGTGATGAGTACGATTTCGGCGCAATTGCTCGTCACCGGATCATCGCTGACAGAAGATTTCTATCGCCTGTTCGTGCGCCGCAATGCGGGCGAGCGGGAAATTGTCGCGGTCGGACGACTTTCGGTGGTGTTGGTGGCTGCGGTCGCGATGCTCCTCGCTCAGGACCCTAACGGTAGCGTCCTGCAATTGGTCAGCAAGGCATGGGCAGGCTTTGGCGCCGCCTTTGGGCCGCTCATCATCCTGTCGCTCACTTGGTCGCGGATGACGCGCTCTGGCGCGCTGGCCGGGATGGTGACGGGCGCATTGGTCGTCATTGCATGGGATGTGGCTGGCATGAGCGCCTGGCTCTATGAACTGGTCCCAGGATTTATCGCTGCCATGGCGGCCATTTTCGTGGTGAGCTTGTTGTCCGAAAGTCGGCAAGCCGAAGTCGCGCATGGCTGATCGCAAAGCGGTTGAGCGGGTCGGACTGGCCCGCTCGACTTCTTTTGCAGAAAGACGCCAAAACTAGACGCCAACGGGGTTGCGCTCTGCCAGAGTGGGGCTAACAGGACCGAATGCACCTTCCATTCCGAATGCCGCGCCTGATGCGCCTGTGGCAACTGCGTTTCAACCGGCGCGCCCGTACTGAAGTTGTGGACATTCGGCGACGCATTGCGATGGTTAGCGGTGCCATATTGCTCGGGCTGGTAGCGATGACCTTTGCCGAGGCAGGCAATCATGCTCAGCGCCTGATATTTGTCATCACACGGCAAGCCTGGTGGCTGCCGCTGGTGCTGACTCCAGCAACTTTTGCAGCGGTGGTATGGTTTGCCAACCGCTACTCCCCCGAATCCAAAGGGTCGGGCATCCCGCAGATTATTGCGGCGGGCAAGCGACCGGATGGCGAAGCCAACGGGCCACTGGTCTCGCTGCGCACCGCGCTATCCAAGCTGGGTCTGACGCTAGCGACATTGGCAGCCGGCGGGTCGGTCGGACGCGAAGGCCCGACAGTCCAGGTCAGCGCCGCCATCATGGTCGGGATCCATAAACTGCTGAAGGTCCGCATTACGGCAGGCGTCTATATCGCTGGTGGCGCAGCCGGGGTGGCTGCCGCGTTCAACACGCCGCTCGCCGGAATCGCCTTTGCTATCGAAGAATTGGCGGCGGCTTATGAACAGAAAGTGGCGGTGCTAACGATGGGCGCGGTCATGATATCGGGTTTGGTCAGCCTCGGCATTGCGGGTGACTATCTCTATTTCGGCGTCATGCATGATACATTGGGACTTGGCGAACTGGTCCTCATTGCTCCAGTCGCCGGAATTATCGGCGGACTGGCAGGCGGATTGTTCGCCCGGCTTGTCCTTGCCTTTGCGGCCAAGACCAACAAATTCGTCAAACACCTAACGGCTTATCCCATCCGGCTTGCGGCCGGCTGCGGCCTGATTGTTGCTGCCGTCGGCATCCTGACCGGCGGTGCGACATGGGGCACGGGCTATGACGTCACCAGCTTTCTGGTCGAGGGTCATCACGGCAAGCTCTGGTTTTTTCCGGCCAAGTTCGTCGCCGCCATCGCTTCGACGCTCAGCGGCGCGCCCGGTGGCATTTTCTCGCCATCGCTAGCGGTCGGGGCTGGTTTCGGTAATTTGCTGACGCCGCTCTTTCCGGATAGTCCGGTGGGGCCAGTCGTGATGATCGGCATGGTTGCCTATTTCGTCGGCGTCGTCCGCGCGCCGCTCACTGCGGTTATCATCCTCATTGAAACGACCGCCAGCCGCGGCATCGTTATGCCGCTGTTCGCCACGGCGCTGATCGCCGACTGGACGAGCGCGCAAATCTGTCCGACCCGGCTTTATCACGGACTTTCGACCTATTTGCTGCCGACGAAAGCAAAGGCCAGCCCCGATTAAGGAATGGCGTAAGTTACACTCGCCTGCCCCACGGGCTTGTCCGCATCGTCGGTAAAGATGTGGATGTCCATGACCGCCAAACGCTTACCAAGCCGCAACAATCGCGCATCGGCGGTCAGCGGGCCAGGTCGGCAAGGTCGCAAAAACTGATAGTTGAGCGAACTCGTCACTGCCATCGCGACGGGTCCGATATGCGCTAGGACAAGTGCATAGGCCGCCATATCGGCGAACCCCATCTGCGTCGGGCCAGACACCAGCCCGCCGGGACGCAGGGCATTATCATTCGGCACCAACCGAGCCCGCACATGCCCCGGCGCCGCCGAAACCACCTGCCCACGCGATCCCGGCTTCGACATGGGAAAGGCCTCGGCCATAAAGGCATTGAGAGCATCTGCATCCAAGCGGATGGTTGCAGACGATGGCGGAGTCTCTCCCGTCACCGACGCTACCGCGTCAGTTTTTTATAGGTCATCGCATGAGGGCGCGTGGCTTCATCGCCGAGGCGGCGGATCTTGTCCTCCTCATAGGCGCCAAAATTGCCTTCGAACCATTCGACATGGCTGTCGCCTTCAAAGGCCAATATGTGAGTAGCGAGCCGGTCGAGGAAAAAGCGGTCATGGCTGATGACTACAGCGCAACCGGCAAAGCTTTCCAGCGCTTCTTCCAGCGCGGCGAGCGTTTCGGTGTCGAGGTCGTTGGTCGGTTCGTCGAGCAGCAGCACGTTACCGCCTTCTTTCAACATTTTGGCCATATGCACGCGGTTGCGTTCACCGCCCGACAATTGGCCGACCTTCTTCTGCTGGTCGCCGCCCTTGAAGTTAAAGGCGCCGACATAGGCGCGGGTCTGCATCTCAAACTTGCCGACATTCATCATTTCAGCGCCGCCAGAAATTTCCTGCCAGACATTGTTGTCTGGTTTCAGGTCGTCGCGGCTTTGATCGACAAAGCCAAGGCGCACCGTATCGCCGAGCGTGACATTGCCATTGTCCGGGGTTTCTTGACCGGTAATCAGCTTGAACAAGGTCGATTTACCCGCACCGTTCGGACCAATGACCCCGACAATGCCACCGGGTGGCAGCGAAAAGGACAGGTCTTCGAACAAGATTTTGTCGCCATAGGCTTTGGAGACATTCTCCACCTCGATAACCTTGCCGCCGAGGCGTTCGGGCACCTGAATGACAATCTGAGCCTTGCCCGGCGTGCGCTTCTCTTGCGCTTCGATCAGTTGGTCAAAGCTTTTAATACGCGCCTTGGATTTGGCCTGACGCGCTTTCGGCGATTGGCGAATCCATTCGAGCTCGTCCTTGATCGCCTTTTGGCGTCCGGCGTCCTCTCGCGATTCCTGTTCGAGCCGCTTGCCCTTCTTTTCAAGATAGGTCGAATAATTGCCCTCGTAGACAAAATAGCGACCCCGATCGAGTTCAAGGATCCAGTTGACCACATTGTCGAGGAAATAGCGGTCATGGGTGACGAGAATGACGTTGCCCGGATAATCGACCAGATGCTTTTCCAGCCAGGCAACGCTTTCGGCGTCGAGATGGTTGGTCGGTTCGTCGAGAAGCAGGATCGACGGTTTTTCTAGCAACAAGCGGGTCAGCGCGACGCGGCGGCGTTCACCACCCGACAGATTGTCAACGCGCGAGTCGCCCGGAGGGCAACGCAAGGCCTCCATCGCAATCTCCAGTTGGTTGTCGAGTGTCCAGCCGTCGACCGTGTCGATCTTTTCCTGCAGCGTGCCCATTTCCTCCATCAGCGCGTCAAAATCGGCATCTTCGGGGGGATCGGCCATCATCGCACTGATTTCATTGAAGCGGTCCATCATGTCGGCAACGCCGCGGACGCCGTCCATGACATTTTCTTTGACCGTCTTGGACGAATCGAGATCGGGCTCCTGCGCCAGGTAGCCGACCGTAATCCCCTCACCCGCCCATGCTTCGCCGGTGAAATCCTTGTCGATACCGGCCATGATCTTCATCAGCGTCGATTTACCAGTCCCGTTCGGACCAACGATGCCGATCTTGGCATCGGGGTAAAATTGCAGATGAATGCCATTGAGCGTCGGCTTTTGAGCCCCGGGGTAGGTCTTGCTCAGATCCTTCATCACAAAACTATATTGAGCGGCCATGCGATTTTGCTCCAAAAATGCGGGCTGGGGTCGCGCGGGTGTCGCGCCGACCATCCATTGGGTTTCGTCGCGCCGGTTAGCGAAAGCGACCGCGCTTGGCAATCGGCGCTTGCCGTTTGCAAATGGATGGCGGTAGGAAGCGGCGCATGAAAAACAGACTTCTGATGAACCGCTTTGGCCGCACGCTCACCGTGATCGCCACACTGACCACCAGCTCATTCGCCTTGGCCGCAACCAGCCCGCCTACCGCCGTCGAATTGGCGCAGAAAGGCGACAACCCTGCCTTGTCGATTATCAGCGACCTAACGACCGAAATCGGGCCGCGACAGGCCGGAACACCCGCCGAAGCTGCCGCGCGCAAATGGGCTGTCAGGCGGTTGAAGGCGATGGGTTTCCAAAACGTCCGCGAAGAAGATTATATGATGCCGACCTGGGTACGCGGCGACGAACAAGCCTCGTTGACCGGACCTTTTCAGCCACAGAAGCTGGCGATAACCGCGCTGGGCAACAGCGGTTCGACCGGCCCCGATGGTCTGGACGGAGAAATTGCTTATTTCGCAAGCTATGACGCTCTGGTCGCCGCGCCCGAATCTCAGGTCAAAGGCAAGATCGTCTTTATCGACAATCAGATGGAGGCAACGCAAGACGGCAGCGGCTATGGCCAATATGGTCGCGCGCGCTTTATCGGTCCCAATGCTGCAGCGAATAAGGGCGCATTGGCGGTCGTCATCCGGTCAATCGGGACCGATAGTCACCGCGTCCCGCATACCGGCGTGAGCAATTTTCAAGACGGAGTCACTCCGATTCCGGCAGGTGCGATCTCCAATCCCGATGCCGACTTGCTGGTCGGGCAATGGAAACGGACGCACGGACTGCGAACCGGCGCAGCCAGTTCGGGCGAGGTGCAAGGCCCGTTGAAAATGAAACTGCTACTGACTCCTCGCAATTTGGGTCAGCAACCATCGGGCAATGTCATCGCGGAAGTGGTTGGCACAGACCCCAGCGCCAGCCCCGTCATCCTCGCCTGCCACCTCGACAGCTGGGATCTTGGCACCGGTGCTATCGACAATGCGGCAGGCTGCGGCATCATCACAGCGGCGGCGAAACATATCATGGCCACCGGAAAGCCGCGCCGGACGATCCGTTTATTGTGGGCGGGTGCCGAAGAGGTTGGCACCTTTGGTGGCCAAGCCTATTTCGACGCGCATGGCACTCAAAAACATGCCGTCGCGCTCGAATCCGACTTTGGGGCCGACAATATCTGGAGCGTCAATTATACATTGCCCGACAGTGCAGCCGATCTAAGCAAGCGGATCAGTGCTGCGCTCGCCCCCTTCGGGGTCGTCGCCAGCGGTGGCAAGGCCCATGGTGGCGCCGACATTGGTGGGTTGGTGAAGGTTGCGGGAACTCCCGTCATCGACCTGCGTCAAGATGGCACACGTTATTTCGACCTGCACCACACCGCCGATGACACTTTTGACAAGATCGACCCTACCCAATTGCGGCAGAATGTTACAGTTTGGACGACAGCCGTGTCGATTCTGGCGAATAGTGAAGATAGCGAGTTGCCATAGGCGCAGCAAAAACGACTGGAATTGCGTGCATTCCCGCCAACTCAATTATTTTTGTTGACGATTGTGGGGGAAAGACTAAATCCCGCCGCTCGCGGGACGGAAAATTCCTTAGCGCGAAAAGGCATTTTAGGGAGCCAATAGATCATGAAGAAATTTGCTGTTATCGCCGCTGCTGCCGGCATGTTTGCCCTCGCCGCTTGCGGTGAAAAGGCTGCTGACGAAGCGACCACCACCGAAGCTCCGGCTGCAGACGCAATGGCCGAAGACGGCGCTGCTGCAACCGCAGAAGGTGCAGACGCAACTGCTGACACCGCTGAAGCTGCTGCTCCGGCTGCTGACGCTGCTCCGGCTGCTGACGCTGCTCCGGCTGCTGACGCTGCTGACGCTGCTCCGGCTGAAGAAGCTAAGTAAGCCTTTGCCCTTCGGGGCATAGTCTGAAACAGTTTGGGGGCGGATCTCTTGTGAGAGCCGCCCCTTTTCTGTGTCTGAAATCTCCCGCCACTTAGCGCACAGGGTGTCAGCTGTCGACGAGGACCCGATGTGCGGGGCGCTCGGATTGATCCGTTAGCAGAATGAGCAGCTTTCGCGCCGCACGCAGTGAAGAGGGTTCGGCGGTCAGATCGAACGTATGCCGGAATAGATCGTCCTGAACGGCGCGATAGTGCGATGCGTGATGAGCCTGTGATTCTGTAATCGCGGCGTCCAGTCGGTCGACTGATTCTATGACCGGCCCCGACTGCCAATGGGCAAAATTGCGATCACCCGCATAGGCATGGCGATGACTATTGAGGAATATACAGGGTCTGGGTCGCCGCAAAAATTCATACACCTGACTGCTGACATCGCCCAAATAAATGTCGGCGCAATCCATATAGGTCATATCGGTCAAAGCGCGGCTGGCGATGTCGACATGGATATTCGGCGCACAGCAATAAGCTTTGTTCAGCCGTCCCGGCCGCCCCATCCGCAAGCGGTCGATGGTGAAGTTGTAACGCCGCTCGAACATCATGATGTGCGGCGCAAAAATCAAATTATAGCGCGTGCTCGCTGCGAAATAGTCCAGCACGGCGCGCCCATGGCGGTACCAGGACGACAGATGCGGCGAGAGATGCGGATTATAAACAATGATCGGCTTGTCTGACTGATTGAATTTGAAAGGCCGCGATTTCGACACAGGTAGATCAAATTTGGGATAGCCGGTAATTGTGATCCGTTCGGACGAGACTCCCGCTTCGTCGATCAGCCGATCACGAATTTTCGGGCCTGCCGCCAGAATATGGTCGAATTGCGCGGCCGACGCTCCGAACCCTATGGCGCGGTCGCCAGCGCCATGATCCGCCAGAATCAGCTTGAGCCGAGACAGTCCATACCGGGTGCGCAAAATTAAAGATGTGCGCTCGGTTACCACCAGCGCATCGAGCGAGCGGAAGAAATCAAGATTCTCCGAATAGACGAGAATTTTGGCCAACGGCACCAGCCCGCCGAACAACCGCACCATCATATGCCGCGTCGGCGAGGCAATTTTGAGGCGGACGATCCGGATATTCGCAGGATATTCGGCACCGAGCAGGCGGACGACCTCGGCATGAACGCGCGCATTGCTCGTCGCGATCACAACATTGGCATCGCGTTGCATCCGCGCCAGCGCCGTGGCGATGGGCAGGCTGTGGGCGATTTGATGAATCTGGTCGTGATTGAAAAGAAAGCCCAGCTGCATAGGGTATAGACGCTGTCAGACGCGCGATTCCGCACCGCGTTGCGGGTTCAGCCACGCGACGACGTCTATACGGGCAAAGGATATTGCCCTTGGCCACCCAACTGATCAGCAAATTGTCGGTTTTTGACCTTGACCGAACATTGACGAAATGGCCGACATGGTTCCCATTTCTGCTCTTTGCGGCGCGGCGGCATCAGCCTTGGCGATTGATGTTCGCGCCGTTGGTCATCCTGCTCATGCTCGGTTACAAATTGCACTTGCTGTCCCGGCAACGGCTCAAAGAATATATGCAGCGATTGATGCTTGGCGGTAAGCTCCCCATGTCACAGCTCCTTCCGCTCATCGGTCAATTCGCGAGCCAGTCGCTGGCCAGCAATATTTTTCCTGAGGCGCGCGAACAGATTCAGGCCGAGCGCGATGCGGGTCGCCATGTCGCCATCGCCAGCGCCGCGCATGAATTTTACCTGCGCCCGATTGCTGATGGCTTGGGGATCTCCGACATAATCGCCACCAGGTCGGTCTGGCACGAGGGTTTTCTGTCGAACCGGATTGACGGCGCGAACTGCTATGGTGCTGCCAAGCGCGATCAATGCGCGCATTTCCTGGCCCATCAGGGTGTTGCCCGAAGCGAGGTGCACATCCGTTTCTTTTCCGACGATGTATCGGACATTCCAACATTCGAGTGGGCGGATGAGGCCGTTGCGGTGAACCCGTCCAAGCGGCTGGCGGCCCTATCATTGCGCCGTGGTTGGCCCGTGCTCGATTGGCGATAGGGCAGACGCGCATGGCTATTCCTCACTCACGCCCCGCCTTGGCAGTGGCTTGCATCCTGATGGCGTCATTAGGCGGTTGCGGCATGGCCAATTCACCGTCGGAGGACGCCATCGCCACATTTTCGCTGACCACCCGCGCAGGCATTACCGACTATGCGGTCGATCCCGATCCTCTTAAACGCGCGTCGGCGGGCTTTTTCCGCGACATTGCCGCATCATCGCAATCGGCAGAGCAGAGCCTGTTGGCGCGGCATATCCGTGAGGCTGTTTATGCCGAAAAAGGCGTCCATCAATCGCTTGGCCCTGCGATTAAACCACAGATGGAAACCGTACTTGCCGCTCTCAATAGCGCGCAGCGCCAGGATGATCGCAAGGCGATCGCCATGGCCGCGCTTCAGGCCTTCCGCCTTCTGACCGAAGATCAATCGACGGCGGTCCGTATTCCTTCCGCCCTCACCCTAATCGACTATGCACGGCTGCTTTGTGCGACACAGCTCGGTTCGGACAAGCCCGACTGGCAGGCGATGGAAGCCGCTCTAGTCCTCGCTGACCAGCAAATGCAGGTCGTTTCCGACGATCTTGATGACACTCGATTAAGCGAAGGTTTTGCGATGTCGCTTGCCAGACTGCGCGCGGCGACCGAACAACAGAACCTCGTTTTGGCGCAGCAGGCACTCGCGCAGACTCACGACCCATTTAATCAGCTCAAAGGTTATTTCACGCGCGCATGAGGGTTCGACATATCTGCCGCTTGCGCTAGCTGAACCGATGTCGACGGCGACATGGTATAGCGCGCGACAAAGCCGGAATGGTCAGACAGTCGCGATCCGTCAGAGGCACGGCCAAAGGGAACAGAAATCGCATTGACGGTCAAAGACGCCAATCGCGTTGACGCAAAAAGCTGCCGATCCCTCCCCAACGCATAGCTTTCTTCGGCCGCAGTCGGGAATGTGCCGGGCCTGTCCCGACAAATATGCAACGCCTCGCGCATCGCGCCAAGGCGATTGGCGCGCCACCAGCCCGATTTCGCTGTCGTGAAATAACCACTGCGGGCCAGCGTATTTCCGACATTGAAATCACCCGCGAAAATGATTGGATATTGTTTCCAGTCGCTTTGCCCCAAAAACCGGCCAGCTGAATCAACTTGGCGCTGATAGGCACGGCTCGACCGCGCGTCGGCGACGCCCGAACTGCGGCGCGAATTGAAATGGGCGGTTGCAACCACCACCGGCGTGGGCGACCCGGGAACCGCGATCATCACCATCAACACGCCTTTATTGGCCAGACAATCGAAACCGGCACAGGCAAAGGCGGGAAAGGGCTGTCGGCGCACCGCCACAATCGGATAGTCGGACAATATCTGCAGACCACTGTCGAGAATCTTGCCGGACCTTTCGCCCTTCAGCCATGCCGCCGCTGCGACAAAGCGCTGATCGGCGGCATTTGGCTTGGCCGGATTGGTGTCGGAAGCGGTCGGACCATTGACGACATAGCGATAGCCGCTGCGACGGCCAATCGCCTTGGCTTCCGGCGTGAAGGCTTCCTGAAACACAACCACATGCGGTTGTTCATCGGTCTGACGCATCAGACGCAGCCGCGCCGTAATGCGATCAAAATCCGCATCGCGACCGCGCGCTAGCGGCCAAGGTAGGCCATGAATATTATATGTCAGCACCGACAAGGCTACAGGCGCAGGATGAGCTACAACTGGGACTGCAAAACCTAGGCTCGCCACGCCAAAGCACAGCGAGAATTTCCAGCGAGCAATCGTCATTCGGCGCTCCCCTTATCAGCAGGGGCAAAGGTCACCCCATGTTGATAGGACGCTGCCCTACCCTGCTTTCCGCAAAGTCAGGGCAAGACGCGTGCGTTTTGGGAACAGACGCCGCGACTGCATTGCGGCGACTTGCACGCCTTGCTACGGCCAAGCTCATGGATTCTGACGGTCTTGAACAGGTTTTTTTGACCAACCGCCCGGCGTTGGAGCGATTTTTGCGTGCCCGCTGTGGTAATCCGGCTGAAGCAGAGGATTTGTTGCAAGATCTGTGGCTGAAACTGGCGGCGGTCACAGTGCCCATCGCCGAACCGCTCGCTTATTTGTATCGCATGGCCGACAATCTTGTCCTCGATCGCCGCCGCTCGGCCCAGCGGCGCGAACGGCGCGACGATGCCTGGACCGACCTAGCCGGAAGTGGCTCTGCGGGCGTCTCCGACGCGCCATCTGCAGAGCGTTCCATCATTGCAAAAAACCAGCTGGATCAGGTCGCTAAGGCTTTTGACGAACTGGGAGATCGCACCACTGCGATCTTCAAAAGCTATCGCATTGATGGCATCGGCCAGCGAGAAATTGCCGAACAACAGGGCATCAGTCTGAGCGCGGTCGAGAAGCATCTGCAAAAGGCCTACCGGCTTGTGTTACAATTACGCTACAATTTAGATGCGGAATTTGACGGTTCAGACCGTCATCCCGAATAGGAGGCGAAACAAGCGCAACATGGCGAGTTCGACGGCACAGAGGGAGGCGATTGACTGGGTAATCCGGTTGCGCGACCCCGCGTCCGCCGACTGGGAGGCTTTTACGGACTGGCTGGAAGCGTCCCCCGTCAACAGCGCCGCCTATGATACCGCCATGCTGGCCGATGCCGACATGGTGGACCATGTGGCCACGCAAACCGCCGCGCCCGGTGTCATCCCTGCCAATGACAATAATCCCGGCCTGATGCGGCGCTATGGCGCGGTTGCCGCCGCTGTGCTTGTCGCGGTGGTGGCCTATCCTGCCTATCAAGCGCTGACCCCGACCTATAGCGTCGAGACGGCGCTTGGCGAACAGCGCAGCCTGACGTTGGACGATGGCACGGTCATCGATATGAATGGTGGGACACGCCTGACGCTCGATCGCCGCAATCCACGACTGGCGATGCTGGAAACGGGCGAAGCGCAATTTCACGTCGTCCATGATACGGCAAACCCCTTCACGGTCCAGACAGGAGATGTCCGGATTCAGGATGTCGGCACGATCTTCAATGTGGCGCGTGAGTCGCAACAAACCGACGTCAGCGTTGCCGAGGGTTCAGTGCTATTCAATCCGGCACGTCAGGCCGTCTTGCTGAAACCGGGACAGCGGCTGCGTATGTCGGGTCCGGGCGCGGAACCGGTGGTCAGCGCGGTCTCCATTGCACAGGTCGGCGGGTGGAAAAGCGGACGGCTTGATTTCACGGCAGCGACATTGGACGATATAGGCCCCGACTTGGCGCGGGCGCTTGGTCGACCCATCGATGTTGACCCCGCAATTGCGACCAACACCTTCACCGGCACGATTGTCATCGACCGGACCGATAAAAATGCGATAGAGAATGTCGCCGCCTTGATGGGCATTGCGGCCCGCAAGACGGACAATGGGTGGCAATTGACCGCTAAATAGCGTCGGGACCCTGAATGACATACGCATGTTGGCGACGGACAATGCTGGGAGTGACAGTGGCTTTAGCGGCGCCACCGGCTCTCGCGCGTGAAGAACAGACTTTTTCCATTCCTGCCGGACGGCTTGACCAGGCGATACTGATCTATGGCCGCCAAGCCAACGTCAGCGTCGCGCTCGCCGATCCGTCGTTGGGCAGCACTCGCGTTCGCGGTGTGTCGGGCAGTATGGACGCCCTGACAGCGCTCCAGCGCCTGCTGCGTGGGACCGGTTTGGCAATTGACAGGCTGAGCGGGAGCAGCTTTCGCATCGTCAAGGTCGTGCGCGTGGCCCCCGCCCCGCCCCGCCCTCGCAATCGCTCGGTGGCGCGGCCTAAGGCCGTCCAGCCGCCGCTACCGCCACCGCCACAAGAAATCATCGTCACGGCCAGCAAGCGCGACACCAATCTTGCCGACTATGCTGGGTCGGTGTCGATGCTGTCGCTTGATGATCGCTTCGGCGGCGCTCCGGGCCTGCACGGCACCAGCGCCATTGTGCAGCGCCTGCCCGCGCTCAATTCGACAAACCTTGGGCCTGGCCGCAACAAACTGTTCATTCGCGGCGTCGCCGACAGCAGTTTTACCGGCCCGACACAGGCCACGGTTGGGCAATATCTGGGCGATGCACGGCTCAATTACAACGCCCCCGACCCCGACCTTAATCTCTATGACATTGCCGAGGTCGAAGTTCTCGAAGGACCACAGGGTACACTTTATGGGGCGGGGTCACTCGGCGGTGTGATCCGGCTATCGCCCCGCCTTCCCAAGAGCAACGAAACCGTGGCTACGATCCGCGTAGGCGCTAGCCTGACCGAGCATGGTGCCAGCAGCAACGACCTAGCGGGAATGTTGAACTTGCCCGTTGTCAGCGACACCCTCGGCATACGCCTCGTCGCCTATAACAGCATCGATGGCGGTTATATTGATGACAGCCTCCGCAACCTGCGCAATGTCAATCGCAGCAAGATTGTTGGTGGGCGCGCATCAATGCGTTTTACGCCCGGCGACAATTGGAGCGTCGATGCGGGATGGGTGCGGCAAGACATCCAGAATCGCGATGGCCAATATAGCGAGGAAGGTCAGCCCGATCTGACGCGCGCCAGCACCATCGCCCAGCCATTTGATAATGACTATACGCTTGGCTATGTGACGGTCGGCAAGAGGTGGGGAAAGCTGACGCTCCGGTCAACCAGCGCTGTCATTCAGCATGACCTGTCGAACAGCTTTGACGCATCTGCGCTGGGAACCGGTGCGCCGATCCTGTTCGAGCAGGATATCGAGATTCGGCAAAAGTCGAACGAAACCCGCCTTTCGCGACGCGGAACCGATGGGCATGGCTGGGTCATTGGCTTCAGCTTTAACGATGGCACCGATCGGGTTATGCGTTTGCTGGGAAATCCTGACGACCCAGCGCCGCTATCCTATGTTGCCAACGAACGTACCGAATGGGCTGGTTTTGGCGAATGGTCCTTTGGCCTCGCCCCCAAATTGTCGGCAGGGGTTGGGGGCCGGTTTTCGCGGACGCGCTTTGCGGGCGAGATTATCGATCCCAATCAGCCCCAAGCCACTGAGCCACGTCGCACGCTCAATCATTTCGTCCCGCTTGCGTCGCTCAGCTGGAAACCACAGCCCAACTGGCTCGTCTATGCCCGCTATCAAGAAGGATTCCGTCCTGGTGGCCTGTCTGTCAGCGGCGCGAACACCGCCGCACGTTTTAACTCGGATTCGCTGTCGACATTTGAAATCGGCACCCGCTTTGGCAACGCCGCACGGGATCGTTTGAGCGCATCGCTGGTCGGCTCCTATGCCCGATGGGAATCAATTCAGGCGGACCTCATCGATGCGCAGGGTTTTCCCTTCACCGACAATATCGGCAATGGTGAGATTTGGGGTCTCAGTGGATCGGCGAGCTGGCGTCCGAGCACCCCCGTCAATCTGGAGGCTGCCGCCTTTTACAACCAGAGCAACCTCACCCAACCTGCACCCGGCTATGCCCGCGCAGAGGATAATGATCTGCCCAACATTGCCCAATGGGGCGCGCGGCTGGGGATGGCGTGGACCCGCGAATTTGGCGACGACGCGCGGCTGATCGTTCGCGGCAACGCGCGCTATGTCGGACGGTCTTTCCTAGGCGTCGGCACCTTGCTGGATATCCCGCAGGGCAGATATGTCGACACGGGATTCGATATCCGGTTGGAGCGTGGAAGGATGGGACTGACCATCGGGATCAGCAATTTGTTCAACGCCGACCAGAACCGCTTTTCCTATGGCAATCCTTTTGGCGTGATGGACAGAAAGCAAGAGACACCTTTGCGACCACGCACAATCAGAATCGCGCTGGATTCAGCATTTTGACCGACTGGCTTTCAGACGGAGAACTAGGTTCAGCCTCTGCTGCGCTTTGGCGTTCCCTGTGATTCCGTTTGCCCCAAACCAGCCAACGATAAATGAGCGCCATTAAGGGAAATTCATTCATGGCCGAGCCGTCCCACCCGACCAAAAAGCTGCTCGCCTCGATCCACGACGTCAGCCCCCGCTTTTCGGACGAAATCGACAGGCTGCTCGATCAACTGGCGCACCACCTCGACGGACCAAAGCTCGCGATGCTTGTCGTTCCCGATTATTGGGGCAGCGCGCCGATTGAGGGCGATGCCGCCTTTCAGCGACGATTGCGCGACTGGGCCGCCGCCGGAGTTGAAATCTTCGTTCATGGTTGGGCGCATTGTGACACCAGCCAGCATCCAGGTGCGCTCAACGGCTGGCGCGCACGTCATATGACGGCGGGAGAAGGCGAGTTCCTTGGCCTTGACCATACCACCGCGCTTGCACGCATGGTGGCTGCCAAGCAGCTCGTCGAACAGACGACGGGGACCGCCGCGACAGGCTTCATCGCGCCGGCATGGCTGTACGGACCAGGGGCGTTGACTGCACTGCCCGAAGCCGGCTTTACGATGGCCGAGGATCATATGAAGGTGTGGAACCCGCAAAACGGCGCCATATTGGCGCGCGGGCCAGTCATCACCTGGGCCAGTCGCAGCAAGGCGCGGATCGCCAGTTCGCTGGGTTTTGCCGCACTGGCGCGTCATGCGCTCAAACCGCTTAGCAACGTCCGCGTTGCGGTGCATCCAGGGGACGTGCATGTACCCCGTTTGCGCCAAAGTATTGACGCGACCTTCGCGACACTGCTGCAGGGCCGCAGCGTTGGGCGCTATGCTGATCTGGCGCGCGATCATGCCGCAACCCGCGCTCGATTATCTAGCAATGACTGATAATGCCCTAGCAGTGCGGCCACATGGTCGCGGTCGGACCGGACCCCTATTGCAGCCTCGCGTGCCGCCGCTCGCACAACGAAACGATCACGTGCACAAAAGCGCAGGATAGCGAGGGCTGCTGACGCCGCCTCCCGCGCCGTGAAAGTTTCGGAAAAATCAGGATGTGCGATCTCGGTGCAGCCGCCTTCATCGGGGATGATGAGCGGCAGCCCCGATGCCAGAGCCTCCGATGCAACCAAGCCAAATGTCTCGCCCTCACAGCCATGGATCAGTGCATCGCCGCTCGCCAAAACCCGGGCAAGTTGCGGCCGGTCATAGACAGGCCGGAACAGGCGGATATGCGGGTTGGCGCCAATCTGTTTCTGCAAAGCGCCGCTCGCCATCCCCTGCCCTATCAATATAAGCCCGACAGGCCGTTGCGCTCCTGCCGCCTGCACGGCATCAATTACCAGATTCCAGCGCTTTTCCGGATGGTGACGCCCCACCCCGATCAATAAAGTCGCATCCTCTGGCAGGTCACATTGCGCGAGCAAATCAGCGCGCAAACTGTCGTCACGAAGCGCGGGCGAAAAGGCACTCCGGTCAATCCCGAGTGCGATGCAATTGGCTGGTCCCACTTGTCGCGCTTCAAGCCGCTTGCCCAGCGACTCGCCGCAAACAACCAGACTGTCGAACAAGGGCATCGCGCGGCGCAAATAGCGGTTGAACCAGTCAAAGGCCGCGTCGATCCTTTCACGCGAGGCCAGCCGTCCGAACCAGCGCTGCGGATAGGAAACCACCGGATCGCTGTGGAGGAAAAAGACCTTCGCTGCCCGTCCCTGCCATTTACCGACAATCCATGCAGGCCGCCATGGCGACGAGGCTTCGACGACATCTGGGCGCAGCATATCCAGCCAAGCATAGACCGGCTCGGCATCCCAGAACATGCGGTAATTGGTATCAAAAGGCAGCGCGGGAGCTTTGATCCAGATAATCTGTCCGCCACCATCGCGTGTTTCGATGCGATCCACGGTTGCTGGTGCGAGGACGATCAATTCATGCCCCAACTCGCCGAGCAGCCGCATTTTGCGATCGACATAGGTTCGGATACCGCCGCCATTGGGCGCATAAAATTCGCAGACATCGACGATCCGCATGACCGGCTACCTTTGCTTCACCGGCGAAAATCCAAGCCCGCTGAAATATTTCATCGTCACATGGATTTCAGTCACCCCTTTACCCACAGTCAGGGCTGCTTTGCGTGCCTTGGGCTTACCCCAACCCAGTTTGGGGTTGCCGGGAAAGCCTACGCCATCGACCGAAAAGCTGAACTTCCGCTTCCCGTCCCGATCATGAATCAACGCCAGGCTATAAGTTCCGGGCCGGGGTGCGCGAATGCAAACAGCGACCGGTCCCACCGCTGGTGTGCTCAGTTCGATCCGGCGAAATGTCTTGCCCGCCTTTATCAACACGAAATCATCTTCGAGAAAATCATCATCGTTGCTGGGGAAAAGTTCGAGCCGTATTTGTCCCTTGCGATCCTTGAGCCCGTCGAACCAAGCGAGCACCGCTGGTGTAGTAGAGCCGACAGCGCAGGCAGCACTGTCCCCGTATATCGTAGCGGCACTTGCCGGTGCGTTCGCGAAAGCCGCCAGCCCAACGAAAAAGAACACCGCCTTCATCGCGCAGTCGCCTTTGGTGAAGGCAGCCACGTCAAAGCGAGTACCACGACATGGCACACCAGGGTCATCGCCACAGTCAATGCCAACAGCCGTGTCACCGCCGTATCATTGCCCACCAACAGCAAAGCCAGGTTGGCGAACACAATATCCTTGTTGGGAATGAGCGGGAGGCGGGCAACCAGCTGACGCCCTGTCACCAACAGCATCCACAGCCCCAGCTGAACCGTTGGCAAAGCGAGGTGCCAGCACAGCGCGAGCAACGCCGTATAGACGATGGTCCGCAGCAGATGGATGCCAAAGACCCAGCGCAAATCACGCGCAGGCAATGAAAAAAGCCGCCCACGAAAGACAAGGATCGCGAGTGACAGTGTCAATATGACGGCGACCGAGGCGAGGATCGGTTTCACATGCTCGGCGGGCAGCAACGCATAGACAAAGGGCGTTGCCAAACCCAGCAAAGCCAGCGTCACCACATTGCCGACCACCGCCGATAAAATGCTGACGTCTTTGATTGCAGCAAAAGGCGCAGTGACCATTTTAAGCCGCATCCGTGCCCAGGCATAAAAATAGGCTTCGCCAGAGTATCCGAGCAAAATTTCATTCGCGACTAGCTTACGCAGGATCGGGATCAGCCCGGACAGTGGCAGCCCCCACAACCGACGGAAAATGACAAAATCGGCCCCCGGCTGCACCGCATAAATCGCCAAAAAGACCATATAGAAAAGCGGATTACTAGGAATGGCGGCGCTCAGGCCAGACAAGCCGCCACTCAACAGCGCGTGCGCGAGACCGCCAACCAAGAGTAGGCTGAGGCCACCGCTGAGATAAATCGGCCAACGGCTGCGGAGCGTTGTCAGCGGTTCAAGCCGGGCCATCGGAGCGGCGGTGACTGGTCCAGCAAGCGTCAGTCCGTTCACACACCTGTCCCACAATATTGCGAGCTGCTCGCCTGCATGACTGCAAGAAACTGGCCCATTCAGCGGATAGACGCCGCCGCCGGTTCCATCCCGCATTGCCCAATGCGGTTAGTGCAAAGAGGCGGCGTCTCTTCCTTGTGTCGCCGCAGCGCGGTGCCGTGCGGCGCTTGAAAAGGATTGAAATTGCCAACAATTACGCGGCACATCGTCATCATATTTCATGATTTTTCATTTGGCGGGACTGAGGCTATTGCGCTGAAACTAGCCGCCGGTTGGGTGAAAATGGGGTGCCGCGTTACCATTTTGTGCGGAACATTGGATGGGCCGTTGCGGCCTGCTGTTCCGGCAGGGGTCAAAGTTCAGTCACTGGAGCCCGAGATTGGCCGCAGCATCTTTTCGCGCCTTCGACTCCGCCGAGCCTTGCCAAAGCCGCTGCAACACCTCGCCCCCGACATCCTGTTTCTGCCGGGCAATTTTCACATCATTCTGGCCGGAGCGGTGCGAAAACTCACCGATCCCCCAAAAGTGGTCGCCAAGATCAGCAACCCGCTCGCCCCACATCGTTTCGCGCCGCTACGGTGGTTGACCGAACAGGCCTTTCGCCGCGCCTCACGCGATGTCGATTGCCTCGTCGCCATGTCGACAGGCTTGGGCAAGGAATCGCGGCGGATAACCAGCGTTCCCAACATTCAAGTAATCTTTGACCCCAACGTCGCACAAGGCGCACCACCGCCCAAACCACGCCCGCGAAAGGCCGCGCCGGGGCCGCTGAAAATTGTGGCGGCAGGGCGTCTCGTCACCCAAAAAGATTTCGGTCTCGCAATCCGCACGATTGCCCGCCTCGCCACCGAAATGGACGTTCATTTGACCATCCTTGGCGAAGGCCCCCACCGCAAGTCCTTGCAAAGATTGGCCCGCAAACTCGGCGTATCAAATCGCGTCGATTTGCCCGGTCATGCCCAGAACATTGCGCCTGCCCTACGCAGTTCCGACCTGCTGCTCATCACCTCACGCTATGAAGGGGGACCGGCGGTTGCGATCGAGGCCATCGAACAAGGCGTCCCTGTCATCACCACAGACTGTTCTTATTTTTTGCACGACTTGCTGGACGACGGCGAAAACGGGATCATTGTGCCGTCGCGCAACCCCAAAATCATAGCAAAAGCAATTGGCGCGTTTTGCCAGCGTGAGGAACGAAACGACATCGCTATTGAATCTGTGCTGACAAATTATCGGGCGGACACCGTCTGCCGCCGCTACCTTGATCTTTTTGATAATTGTTAGACCTCGGACGCCATGCCACCGGGCAATGACATCCGCCGGATTAGTAAATGGTCGGGGAGACAGGATTCGAACCTGCGACCCCCTGGTCCCAAACCAGGTGCGCTACCAGCCTGCGCCACTCCCCGACAGAAAGGCGCCTTAGACAGGCTGAGCCGCCAAGTCTATCCCGCAGATGTCGCAATCAGCCGCGCATAGAAATCAATCATGCGTTTAAAGCTGTCGATGGACATATGTTCGTTGGTGCCATGAATCATTTCCGATTCTTTCAAGCTGAAGTGCATCGGCATAAATCGATACACATCATCTGAAACCGGCTCCATGCTACGGCTGTCTGTGGCGGCAACGACCAATATGGGTGCGAGCACGGCATCGGGCGCATCGGCCTTTGCCGCTGATGCGATCCATTTCCACCCGTCAGAGTTAATCGAAGATACGCGCGACGGTTCTTTGGGAGTAGAGACCCAGGACAGATCGACCTTGGCATTGCCAATCGCCGATTTCGCACGTGCCATAACGTCCGCTGATGTGTTCCAGGGTGCGATGCGATAGTTGATCAGCGCATTGGCCGATTGCGGCAAGACATTCTCCTTGGGGCTTCCTTTGAGCATGGTGGGAGCGATGGTGGTGTGAAACGCCGCCGCCGTCGATGGTGCGCTCGCCAATTTACGCCGCAGAACCGGGCCGAACAGCCATCTGTTCGCGACCGCCATCTTCATGCTGCCGCCCTTATTTGCGGCCAGCGCCTCGATCATCGATTCCCCTGGGCCGCGCAGCTTAAGTGCGAAAGGGTGGCCAGTGATATCGAGCACGGCCCGCGCCAGCGTCTCGACGCCGGTCTGTTTCGGCGGCATGGAGCTATGCCCGCCGGGCGCATTGGCGGTGACTTTCAAGGTTGCATAGCCCTTTTCGGCGATACCGATTAGGATCGCAGGGCCGTCAATGCCCGGAGGGTCGGTCAAAACGATGCTGCCCTCATCGATCGTATAGATCGCTTTGACACGCTTTGCTTTCAGCTCGGCGGCCGCAGATGTCGCGCCCGATCCGCCCGCTTCTTCGTCATGCCCCGAGACTAGATAGATGCCGCGTTTGGGCTGAAAACCCTGCCGCGCCAGGGCATCCAAAGCCTCGAACAATCCGATTAGCGACCCCTTGTCATCGACGGTCCCCCGTCCCCACACTGCCTTGTCGGTAATGGTTCCGGAAAAGGGCGGATATTTCCAGTCCGCTTCTGTGCCTGCCGTCACCGGCACCACATCTTGATGCGCCATGACGATAATCGGCTGCAACGCCGGGTCGCTGCCGTCCCAATGATAGATCAGCGTGCCATTGGGCAAGATTTCGCGGGTCATCATGCGATGTGCCGCCGGATAGCTGTTTTGCAGCCAGTCATGCAGCTTGTCCCACTGGGTCCGGTCATTTTCTGCCGGATCTTGATGGGAAATGGTTTTGATCTGCGCGGCCTCACTCAAATGGGTGACGGCGGCGTTCAAATCATAGTCAGGCGCGGCGGCCAGCTTGACATCGCTGCCATCGGCCATGCCCTTGGGAGTGAAGGTCACCGTGCGGACGCCAACGGTGGCGGCGACAAGCGCGATCACAGCGATTCCGCCCCAGATGATTTTACGCTTGGTTCCCATTATTCCCTCCCCGAATCGATGCGACGCAATGGAACGGCTTGCACATAGAGATGCAAGAGAAAATGGTGGGCCCGGAGGGACTCGAACCCCCAACCTAGCCGTTATGAGCGGCCGGCTCTACCATTGAGCTACAGGCCCCCGTGGGGACGCCGCGCGATAGCGGAGGCAAGGCCCGATTGGCAAGCGCCTTGGTCAGCCAGCGGAGCGGACATCCTTTGCCGATACCAGAAAGTCCGCTGTGGTTGTCGGCTCAATCCCGCGACGCGCCAAATGGTCCAGCACAACGTCCCACCAGCGATAAAAGGCAGTCAGATCCGCTTGATCCCGCACATAGGGAGTGTTGCCGGGCTGGAGCGACGGCGAATGAAAGGAGAAGTTGAGCAGCGGCAATTGGTCATCAAGGGCTATATCGATGGCCCGACACGCCTTGTCGGCGGGAATGCCCTCGGGCGTCAGCGCAATCCGTTCGATCATCCCCAGTCGCGCCATCGCAGCTCCGGCGATGGAATTGGGTTTCGCCAACAGATGATAAAGATCACGACCCATGGCGCGGAGCCACCCGCTAAAGACCGTGGTCAGCGGCGCCTCTAATATGCGCCGATCGCCCTCCCCGACCCACCAGGGATGCAACGGCAACCGGCGAAAGTCCGGTCCATGGCCGGGACGATAGTCAAAGCGAGAGCGAACCGATGTGTCACACCGAAAGCCCAGATCGCCCAGCATGTCCGCCGTCTCGTCCGACAGTCCGTAACGTCCGGCGCGATAGATGAGCGGTTTTACCGAAAAACGGCCAAGAATGGCATCGTGGAGTGCGGTCAGCTTGGCCCGTTGCAGCTCTGGAGTCAGATTGCCAGCATAGCTGTTATGGATATTCACCACCTCGTCAAACGGTGGCGTCACCCAAGGATGCAGCTGCGCTCCGATTTCGCATTTTCCCGCCGCTTGAGCGCTACCCAATATGGCGACCGCCCCATCGTCGGCAACAATAGGCCAATCGACCAAATAAATCGGGCTGACGGACGCCGCCTCAAAATAGCGCTGACACTCCGCAAGTGCGGGCACCGAATCGAGGCTATAACCAGAGCGAGCAAAGGGCGCGTCCCAGTCGAAATCCTCTTCGGTGTCGACCGTAACCCAAAATCGCGGTTTATTATTAGCAGCATATTTTGCAAATTGAGCGGGTTTCGGTGCAGCGAGCAAATTTGCAGCCGACTGTTGCACCTCATCCCCCTTGCTTTCTTATCGCATTACCTATTCGCTAGTTGTCGCCAGCGGTGCGGCTGCTTGGGCGTTGGCGGAGCGCAATCGCAAGGTCAAGGCATTATGCCCGATTTCAAGGCCGCCACCTGCCGCGCGGGCCAAGCTATCCACCAGCCGTAGCGAAAATCCCAGACTCAGAATGGCCGCACCCGGCGCTTCGCCACTGGGACTAAAACCAGGGTCGAGGAGTTCGGTTGGCGCCGCAAACCGGATCGCGGCGGGACGCACCACACGCAGTTGGACAAGATCGGGATACGCCTGATCAAAGACGAGTTGCCCCATTACACTTTTGTCCTGATCAGCGACATCAACGAGCGCGGTCAGCAGTCGCCCCACCATACGCCGCGCCCCGCGCTCGCTGCTATGGGCAAAGAAGGGGCCGCCGACGCGCGAAATGCACAGGTCGATCTGCTCATCACCAACAAGCGCCGCCAGGTCCTGCTCTACGGCGTGTAAGACTGCGGCAAGGTCGGTGGTTTCCGTGTCAATCGCTTCTTGTGCCGCCGTCCCCGCCTTCGCAGTGGTATCCAGATCATCAATAATCGTTTGAACATTGGTTGCATCGGCGATGATCGAGCTCGCCAATTGCCTATAATCCCGGCTGACTGGACCGAACATTTGCCCCTCAATGATCTGCGCAAAGCCGGAAATGGCATTTAACGGGCTGCGCAATTCGTGAATCAGCTGGCGGATCGAATCGCCTGCGGCGCTAGTCTGGGTCTGGCCATAGGGTAATTCGTTGTGAAGCGGGCGACGGGCGCTGCCGCGATAGCCGCGAAATTGCCCCGACGCCGGATCGAACCAGGGTAGCGCCGAAAAGCGCCATTCGCCCGCCTCGCTATCACCGCCCTCCATCACCATGCGTGCATTGATCATTTCAGCGCGCTGGCGAAAAGCGCCGGCGGCGACTCCATCTACGCCCGGCTCGCCGGCAAAAGCCGCGTCAGCGATGGAAAGACCGATGACGGCGCCGCGGTTGACCCCGTCAACCCAATGAATGGTACCATCCGATGTGGTTTCGAACAGAAAACTATCGCTATGATCCAGCGGCTTGCGGACGGTCCGATCGGTTCGATATTTGTCAATCCGGCGAACAAGCTCGCTGATCTGGCTAATCTCATTTGGAATTTCACCTTCGGATTGCTTGTCATCTGCGTCGATGTTCGCAATCTCTTGTTGTGCCAGAGGCAGGGCCACTGCGCCGCTTCCCAGACTCGCGAGCGCCCTATAAACGACCCCCGGCAAATCGCTCCGCGCGGCCAATTGTGACCGGGCAACGGGTGTCGTTGAAGGCAGAAGCGCCAGCCAGTCGGCGGCGTCGAGCTTGGCCAGCGCCAACATCCGGCTCGAAACCGCGGGCGTGTCATTGGCATAGAGCGCTACGATCGGTGCAAACCGGCCATGGCGCGCAATCGCTTCGGCGGTTTCGCGGCGGACCGTTTCGGGAACTCGCGGACGCAATACAGCCAGCGCATGGAGGGCCTTGTGAATCGATGCACTGTCCAGTTGATTGCCGCGTTGGGCCAAAATATCGGAAAGCTGTCGCCAAGCGACAATACAGGATTGCCTGTCCGTCGGTTCCTGTCGTAAAATTGTTGCAATCATTCCATCAACTTGCACGCGACACCGGCTCCGAGATCAATGATTGGTTAGCAGATACTTACCAGCTAGCGTGAATTTTCCGGTCATGAAAGCGGGTAAAGATGGCGCGTCACATTGTGGGACAATTGCAATCGGCTGAAATAATATTATGGGTGGACTGAAGTTTCGGAAGCGGAAGTTACAAAGATGGCCAGTCAGAAATTCGACGAGATAGATTTACAGATCCTACGCGAACTCCAAAAAAACGGGCGCATGACCAACGTCGAATTGGCGCAATTGGTCGGTCTGACCGCCCCGCCGTGCCTTCGCCGCGTGCGCGCCTTGGAGGAAGCCGGCGTCATTCATTCCTACCATGCCGACCTCGACGCCGCGAAGCTGGGATATGGAATTACCGTCTTTGCAATGGTCAGCCTGCGCAGTCAGGCCGAGTCGGACCTGACCGCATTTGAAGATTATGTCGGTCATCTGCCCGAAGTGCGCGAATGTTATATGCTGAACGGTGAAATCGACTTTTTGTTGAAGGTGGTGGCGCGCGACCTTCAGTCGTTCCAAAGCTTTTTGACCGCCCAACTCACCTCGGCGCCCAATGTCACTAGCGTCAAGACGTCACTAACGATTCGGACGGCCAAACAATTGGCGGGAATTCCCGTCGACGACTGATACGGTGTCAGACTTGACATCACGCATGGTCGAGAACGGTTCATAAAAAAGGGGGCGTCATCTAGAAAATGACGCCGCCATTTTTAATAAGATTGTACCCGTTTAGGTGCTGGGGTTTGCAGCGGATTCTGCAGCAGGGGGTGCTGCCTTTGCAGCCACCGCGTCGCCACCCAGATTGATGGACCATAATTTTGCCAGCTGGGCATGGTTGCCCTGCACTTTAGCGAAAGTCTGCAAAGCTGCCTCACGGTTACCCATCAGCCCTTGTGCAACGCCCAAGCGATACTGCACCAACCCGTCGCTGCCGCCGCTCGCATCCAGCGCTGCCTGGTACAACGGTATAGCCTTGGCATAGCTGCCAATCCCGACCAGTGCATCGGCCGTGACGCGTGCCAGCCTTGGATTGGCAAGCGTTGACGGCTTGGTCGCATCCGAGTTCAAACCAGCGACGTCGGAAGCTGCACGCGACGATTGCGTTGACAGAATGGAACCGAAACGCTCGTCGCTAGCAGGGATATCACCGTTTGCCTGGCCATCTTTGATCAGCGCAACCACCTCTCCGGGGAAACCCGCCTCAGTGGCTTGGCCGGCATATTCCAGATAGTCCGCACGACGCTTCAAGGATTTGGTAGCGCGCATCAAACGCAGCGTATCGAGGATCAAATCCTTATCGCCGCCCGCTTGTCGCATATAAATTTGTAGCGTGTTGCCCCAAGTCTCTGGCGTCCCATAATCACGCAGTCGCATAACCAGGAATTCCAACATCTCGCTATTCCTCTTGGCGGTTTGCAGGGCCAAAGCTGGGCGAACATACATATCTTCGGTTGGTTTCAAACCTGCCGCACGCTGGGCCGCGATTGCCGATTTGGCATAGACGATTCCCTTGTCGATTTGGTCAGCCTTAAAATAGCTGTCCACCAACAGCGGCGGTAGCGACGGCTCGGTCGCTCCGGCTGCCTTCGCAGCCTCCAGACGTTTGACCGCCTTGGCATAATCTTTCGCAGCATAAGCGAAATTGCCGGAGAAAAAGTTGAATGTTGCTAGCTCTGTCTGCGGGGTTAGTCCCGAGTCAAGCATAACGTCGAGCGCAGCAGCCTGGGCTGGCTGATCTTTGGTCTGAAGCGCCAATTGCAGGCCAAACGATGCAAGCAAATATTTGTCTTCCGCCGTCGTTGCGGTCCCCTGACCTTCCGTCAAGGCCGCCTGCAATGCCGCCTGATCTTTCGCTTGAAGCGCGGTCTGCATCTTTTTGACTGCTGGCAAGAACCCCTTGCTGGGAGTCATGGCCTTACTTGGAGCCTCTTCCTCTTTTTTGGGCTTTTGCTTGGCTTCAGCCGTGGGGGCCGTGGCCGTCATTGTAGCAAAGCCAAGAACGGCAGCCAGCGCCATCGCGGGCATTGACCGGATAGGGTTCGTCATCAAATCTCTCCTTATATCGCAGCCACCCGCTGCCTCACCACGCGTTTCAGGGCCGCACGACGAGAACGCGGCTAGCCTTCTGAAGTTGCCAAGGCAAGGCAACCTTTCAAAAATCTATATGGTATATGGAGAGAAGCGGCTGAATAGAGATTGAACCGGCGAAATGTGGCCTGCTTCAGGAAATCTCGTCGATCGCCTGTTGGATCTGGCGCAATATAGCCGGATCACCCGGAACGCCGGTCATTGCCGATTCGGCATGCTGGATCAAGGGGATGACGCCAAATGTCGCTGCCAAGCCTTTGAGTCTCAAGGCGGCCACATGCCAATTGGCATCGCAGCGTGATCGCTTCATCAGATCGCATAGGTCGCGTGCGCTTTCCGAAAAAACGGCGCGCAAATCCATCGACAAAGCGGGATCATCGCCAACGGCGGCGGAAATATAACGGTCAAGAGGGCCACTATCGAACGACATTCCACAGCTTTCACACAACATGGTTAAGTTTCGATTTCGCACCGCCCAAAAAATGCTACAGTCGATCTATGTCTGGGGAAAAGAAAATTGTCGGATTGTGGCGGGAAACCGCAACAGAAACCGATAAGCAGGCGGAGCCGCAAGCGCTCGCGTCAAACACTGATGCTGCCAAGGCCGAGACTGAGGGGGCAGCAACAGCCGAAAAGAAGGCGCCAGAAGAGGCCGGTTGGCTCGATACGCCGACCGAAAGCGAAGCGGACACATGGGTAGAAACGTCAGAACCGGATGCATCATTTGCACGTGACCGGATCGTGACCAGCCTTTTGGCTCTGCTCGCCATCGCATGGACAGGATTCGCGGCCTATACCGCCACCGACGCCTTCACCCACGCCCCCTCATTTCAACAATGGCCGACCTTCGTTGCGACCCTAACCGCGCCGCTGGTCCTCATCTGCCTGTTGTGGATGTTGCTCTTGCGCTCGGGGAAGTCGGAGCAGCGACGTTTTTCTCGCCTAGCCGCCAATTTGCGGACAGAAAATCAAGCACTCAACCAATCCATGCACGCCGCCGGATTGCAGCTGTCCGACGCGCAAAAGCAATTGGCCGAACAAGGGCGATTGCTTCAACAAATGGGCTTAGAAACGGTCACGCGACTTCAGGATAGCAGCGGCAAGATCGCACATAACGCCGATATGGTTGCCAAGGCGCAGGCCGACCTGTCACAGTCGGGCGACATCGCACTTCAGAGAATGGAGGGCTTGCTCGCGGGTTTGCCAAAGATTGACGCTGTAGCCCAGCGTCTCGCCGACAATTTCCGTGAGGCCGGGCTGGTCGCGCATCAGCAAGGGGCCAGCCTTGAGGCTAAACTTGCAACCCTCGCAGAGGAAGCGGGCAAAACGACCGAACAAACAACGGCTTCCGCATCGACGCTCAAATCGCTTCTTGAGGATATTCAGACTCAATCTGCCCAGACTGAATCCGAACTGGTTTCCGCATCGGGCAAGATCAATGGGGCGCATGAAGCCAGTTTGGAAAAGCTGACCCAATTGGCGCAAAGTGCTCGCGACCGTATGACAAGCACGGCCCAACAGATCAGCGAACAAATGGGCGATATTTTCGACCAATTCTCCGACAAGGTGGGGGCTGCTGCCGATCAGATGGACATTCGCTATGCTGCGGTCACCTCGACCAGCGATGCGATAGCCTCCAGCCTACTGGATCATGGTCTCGCAAGCGACGAACTGGCGGCGCGGGTCAGCCATCATGTTCAGGAAATCGAAAACCAACTGGCAGGGCTCGACAGCAATGTCACGGCACGCACAACCACCATTGGCAAAGCGTTGGAAGATACACAGGCCCAGTTGGGCGTCTTTGGCGAACAGGTTGTCAGCGGCAATAATGATGCTCACAAACTGATCGCCCATGCCGAATCGCTTTTGCTTGCGCTCGATTCTGTGACCAGAGAGATGGAAGAAACATTGCCGCATGCGCTCGACCGTCTGTCAGAACAGAGCGGAGCGACGCAAAATATAGTGGCGCAAATGCGGCCCGCCCTCGACGCATCCGAGATGGTGGCCCAATCGACGCTTTCGCACGTCAACGAAGTCCATAGCAAATTGTCGGACTATCAGCGCAAGCTCGCCGAACAGTCGGACAAACAACATGCAGTGGTCGGCAAGGTCAATCTGGCGCTCGCCGATGCCGATGTTGCGATGCAAAAGCTAACGGCGGGCGCGGACCATTTCACCGCCGAAAGTGGCGCGCGCATGGTCGCAACCCTGCACCAAGTACGCGGAACAGCAGAGGAAGCAGCCGGTCAGGCCCGCGAAGCTCTTGAGGCCGTCATCGCCAGTGCCAGCGCGACGATGAAGGACAAGGCCGCCGAAGCCATTTCGTCGACCTTCCAGACCGAAATCATCACCCAAATGTCGGCCATTGAAACCGCATCTGAACGTGCAGTTTCAGCTGCGAACGATGCGGCCGAACGCCTGATGCGTCAGCTCATCACGATCATGGACACCAGCGCCAGCGTTGAAGCGCGCGTGACAGAAGCGGATCAGGCGATTGCGGCCACCGACCGTGACAGCATGGCAAAACAGGTTGGGTTGCTTACCGAATCGCTGAAATCAACCGCAATCGACCTCACCAAAATGCTGTCCAGCGAAGTCAGTGACACCGCTTGGGAATCCTATTTGAAGGGCGACCGCGGTGTCTTTTCGCGCCGTGCGGTCAAATTGATCGAAAATAGCGACGCAAAAGAGCTGCTGCGTATCTATCACAATGATGATGGGTTCCGCGAAACGGTAAACCAGTTCATCCATGACTTCGAGGCGATGCTGCGGGTTCTGATGGCGGCGCGTGACGGTTCTGCGATCAGCGTGACCCTGTTGTCATCCGACATTGGCAAGCTTTACGTCGCCCTGGCTCAGTCGATAGACCGACTGCGGCACTAATTTGACTATCCGTTTTATCGGGAGGGTGCCGCGCGCCCACTGATGACGTTGGGGTCGAACCAACCCGCCGTGAAACCGACGTAGAAAAAGCCAAAAATGATGGCCGAAAGCAATGTCATCTGAAGCATGATACGCCCGGGGCGAACATGCGCCGGAGCGCCATGTTCCTGCCCCTCCACCAGAGGAACGTTATCCTGACCCGACGGGCGCCCATGAAAGGGCAGAACAAAGAAAGCGCTAAAGCACCACAGCAACGCATAAATCGCCAGAGCGGACGTCCATTTCATCGCGCCAACCTCTCCCGTCTAGATATCGACGATGATCACATCGACGATCGGTTTTTTACCGGTCCAACTCGTTGCCACACGCCGTACACTTAGGCGGATAGCCTCGCGCAATTTTTCACGATTCTTGGCGGGTGCCAACGCGGCGTCCTCGGCCGCGTCGCGCAGTTCTTCGATAAACTCGTCGCGATCATCCTCGACCGGCACGCCGCGATAATGAATACCCGCATCGGCAAAGCGTCCTTGTGCAAGGACCACCGCGACCGATATCTGTCCGTAAAGCGCCAGCTTGCGACGCTCGTTGATCGTCTCGCCATCGGCAGGAATGATCACATCGCCATCAAGCAGCAAGCGTCCCGAACGAACGCGCTCGATAATCTTGACTGGCCCTGGAGCCAACCGAACCACATCGCCATTCACTTGCACCAGTGATTTCGGCACGCCGCACTCAGTCGCAAAGCGTGCCTGTTCGTGCATATGGCGAATCTCGCCATGCACCGGTACCAGTAATTCGGGCCGCAGCCAGCCATAAAGCGCCGCAAGCTCGGGTTTTCCGGGATGGCCACTCACATGGATATGCGCCTGCTTTTCGGTGACGGTCAAAATGTCCTTGTCGGCAAGCTGGTTCATGATCCGCCCGATGGCAATTTCATTGCCCGGGATCTGCTTGGACGAAAAGATGACCGAGTCGCCCGCTTGCAATTTGATCTGATGGCTTTCGCTGGCAATCCGGCCCAGTGCGGCACGGGGCTCACCTTGACCACCGGTGGCGATGACCATCAACTTGTCGCGCGGCAGCCGCATGGCCGTGTCGAAATCGACGGTATCAGGAAAGTCCTTCAGATAGCCGGCGGCCTGTGCAACGCCCAAAATGCGGTCTAGCGAGCGGCCCGCTACGCACACGGTGCGCCCTGCGGCCTGCGCGACCGCGCCTAACGTCTGTAACCGAGCTGCGTTGGATGCAAAGGTGGTGATGACCACCCTGCCCTCGGCCGATTTTACGGCGTTAAGCAAGCCTTCGCGAACGCTACCTTCGCTGCCGGATGCTTCGGCGTTAAAACTGTTGGTCGAATCACAAACCAGAACGTCGATGCCTTCGTCGCCAATTTTGGTCAGCATCTCGGCAGACGATGGCTTGCCGAGCACGGGCTCGTCATCCAGTTTCCAGTCGCCCGTATGGAATATGCGGCCATAGGGCGTGTCGATTACCGCCGCGCTCATTTCTAGGATCGAATGCGCCATCGGCATGAAACGGATGCCAAACGGCCCCAGTTGGAATTGAGCGTCTATGTCGACGATGTTGAGCTTGATCTCCTTCTCAAGTCCCTCCTCGGCCAGCTTGCCCTTGATCAGACCGGCGGTGAAGCGATTGGCATAGAGCGGCACGCCCAAATCGACCGCCAAATAAGGCAAGGCGCCAATATGATCTTCATGACCGTGCGTCAGCACGATGCCCAGCAAATCGGCCTTACGGTCTTCGATAAACTCCAGGTCGGGCATGATGATGTCGATGCCAGGATAATCCGCCGATCCGAATGTCACGCCCATGTCGAGCATGATCCATTTGCCGTCGCAGCCGTAAAGATTGGCATTCATACCAATCTCGGCGGATCCACCCAATGCGACGAAAAGCAGTTCCTTTTTGGATTTGCTCATATTCAAACGGCCCGCTGCGCATAAAGCTGCGCCAGACCGTTGAGCGTCAGATCAGGTTCAATCCTATCGAATAGCTGCGCCTGTTCTTGAAACAGCGTCGCGAGACCACCGGTCGCAATCACTGTCAGCGGCTTGCCAATTTCCGTCTTCATCCGTTCAATCAAACCTTCCATCATCGATACATAGCCCCAATAGACGCCAATCAGCATCTGGCTTTCTGTCGTGCGTCCAATGACGCTGTTGCTTTTCGGCGCCTCTATGGCGATGCGCGGCAATTTGGCCGCCGCCGTCACCAAGGCTTCGAGAGATAAATTCACACCCGGTGCGATGATGCCGCCGCAATAGGATCCATCTGGGCCGATATGGTCTAGCGTTGTCGCCGTGCCAAAGCTGATCACCAGCTTGTCCTCACCCGGCACCTGTGACTGCGCGGCAATCGCATTGATCGCTCGGTCGGCTCCGACAGCTTGCGGTTCGTCGACCTTTAAAGCGATGCCCCAGCTTACCGGTTCACGCCCAGCGACCAGCGCATCGACGCCGAAATATTTCACCGATAGCAGCAGCAAATTGTGCAGCGCGCGAGGGACGACGGTGGATATGATCACGGCGTCAATATTGGCGCGTTCATACCCCTCGATCCGCAACAGCTGATCCAGCCACACAGCATATTCATCGGCGGTCCGGCGGTCATCGGTGGCGATACGCCAGCGCGTGAGCAGCTGCGTGCCATCGAACAGTGCGAATTTGGCATTGGTGTTGCCGACATCAATCGCAAGCAGCACGGCTATTTCCCTTTCTTTGTCGGACTCTGTACTTCGACATCGCCCGCATGGACCAGCATGATAGTGCCGTCATCGCGACGCAAACGTAGCGCTCCGTCATAGGCAAGCCCGTCAAATTGGCCCGAAATATTCTGTTCGGTCAGATGGAGCGGCGTCCCAACCTCATGCGCCTGAACCAACCAGTCGGCGATAATTGCGTCGACACCTTGTTGACGCCAGTTCCACAAACCATCGGTCATGGCAACCGCCAAGGCCTCCGCAAAATGGTCGCGATCAACTTTGGTGCCATGGTCCGCCAAAGAAACCGTCTTGCGATCTGCGAGGTCGGGGGCGCTCACCAGATTGACGCCGATCCCGATCACGACCGCGTCACCGCTGCGCTCCATCAAAATCCCGGCGCATTTTGCACCGTCGATCAACAGGTCATTGGGCCATTTCAGCCGTGCTTCAATATCGGTAGCCAGTGCAGCAACCGCACGTGCCAATGCCACACCCGCGACCAGTGATAACGTTGCCGGAGGTGGGTCGCTCGCGCGCAGCTGCACGACCGTCGATCCCATAAAATTGCCCAAGCCGTCATCCCAGACGCGGCCCAGTCGACCGCGACCAGCGACTTGCTGGTCCGCAATCAACCATTGTCCTTCGATGACCTGTTCACCGCGGACCAAGCGCGCCAGCAGATCGGCATTTGTCGAACCTGTTTGCGCGACCCGTTCGGTGGGCGCAATCAGAACAGCACCGCAGCAGCAGCCGTTGACACGCTCTCCAGCGCCGGAATGAACAAATAGCCAACGACCGACAGCCAAAGGGCGCTGGTCAACAACAACACGCGTTCGATTCGCGGCCCATGCTCGCCGAGTTTGACCTCGGACGGATCGTCAAAGAACATCGTCTTGATGATCGCGATATAGTAAAAGGCACCGATGACCGAGGTCACGATCCCGGCGACGGCCAGCGGAATCAGATCGGCATTCACCGCCGCCTCGAATACCAGATATTTCGGCCAGAAACCAAACAGCGGCGGAATACCGGCTAGGCTGAACAAGAATACGGCCATCGCGGCGGCAAGCCCCAGGCGCCGTTGCGACAATCCGGCATAGTCGGGGATGTTCTCGATCGTGTTTCCATCAGCATCACGCAATTGCATGATGAACAGGAAAGCACCGAGCGTGGTGACGATATAGACGAGCAAATAGGTCAGCACAGCCTGCACGCCCGCTTGCGTTCCGGCGGCCAGTCCGACGAGCATATAGCCGATATTGTTGATCGACGAATAGGCGAGCAACCGCTTGATATTCTTTTGCCCGATGGCACCCACCGCACCGAGGATGATTGATGCCAGCGCCAGAAAGATGATGATCGGCTGCCACGAGTCAATCGCCGAACCGAAAGCCGAGATGACAACGCGGGTCGTCAACGCCATCGCTGCGACCTTTGGAGCCGTCGCGAAGAAGGCCGTGACCGGCGTCGGGGCGCCTTCATAGACGTCGGGCGTCCACATATGGAACGGCACCGCGCTCAGCTTGAAAGCCAGCCCCGCCAGCATGAAGACAATGCCGAAAATGGTGCCAAGCCCAAGTTCGCCGCCGAGCGCATTTGCCACACCGTCAAAACTAGTGGTTCCAGTGAAGCCGTAAATCAACGAAATGCCGTAGAGCAAAATGCCGCTAGCAAGCGCGCCGAGCACAAAATATTTGAGGCCTGCTTCGGCCGATCGACCGTCGCTGCGCAGAAAACTGGCCAGAACATAGGACGCCAGACTGTTGAGTTCGAGCCCGATATAGAGCGTCATAAGGTCGGTGGCCGACACCATGATGCCCATGCCCACGGCGGCAAACAGGATAAGGACCGGATATTCACCGCGCATCCCGCCCGCTTTTTCCAGATAACGCGGCGCGATGATCAGAGAGACCGCAGCGGCGGCATAGATGATCAATTTGCTGAAGCTGCCAAAAGCGTCCATCCGGTACGTGCCCGAAAAGGCATCGCCGCCAAACTCATAGGCCGGGTTGGTCAGCAGTTCGACGACATGCGCGCCCGCGGCAAACAGCGCCACGACCGCCAAAATGCTGATCAAACGTCCCGAATCACTGCGCCACGCCGCCAGTACCAACAGGGCAAGGCCGGCAAGGCTCAGAATGAGTTCGGGCCGCGTGAAATAAAGGGAAATGCCGTAGTCCATTAGTGGTGGCTCCCCTCAGCCGCTTTTGTTTCATGCGCCGCCACCGTTTTCGGCTTGGGCGCGCTGATATGGGCATCGCCCGCTGGTTTGGCGTGAGAGACCCGTGCAACCAATGTCGTCACATCACCGCGCATCGGCGCGAGGAAACTTTCGGGATAGACCCCCATCCACAGCACCACCGCTGCAATCGGCGCCATGATCGCCCATTCACGCAGGCTGAGGTCGGGCAGCGCCTTGACGTCATCCTTGATCAGCGCACCGAAAATGACGCGGCGATACAGATAGAGCATATAGGCGGCACCGAGGATGATACCGGTCGTGCAGGCAAAGGCCACCCAGCTCGAGGCTTCGTAAATGCCCGCCAGACTCAGGAATTCGCCGACAAATCCGCTCGTCCCCGGCAATCCGATCGACGCCATGGTGAAGAGCATGAAGAACAAGGCATAGGCGGGCATATTGACCGCGAGCCCGCCGTAACGATCAATCTCACGTGTATGCAATCGGTCGTAAATAACGCCAACACACAGGAACAGCGCACCCGATACGACACCATGGCTCAGCATGACGATCAGCGCGCCTTCGATACCCTGTTGGTTCATGGCAAATAGACCGGCAGTGACAATCGCCATATGCGCGACCGACGAATAGGCGATCAGCTTTTTCATGTCGCTTTGCACCAGCGCAACAAGGCTGGTGTAAACGACCGCGATCATCGACAGCGCAAAGACGATCCACATCAATTGCGCTGATGCGTCGGGGAACATCGGCAGTGAAAAGCGCAGGAAGCCATATCCGCCCAGTTTGAGCAGCACGCCGGCCAATATGACAGAACCCGCCGTTGGTGCCTGAACATGCGCGTCGGGTAACCATGTGTGCACCGGCCACATCGGCATCTTGACCGCAAAACTGGCGAAGAAGGCCAGCCACAGCCATGTCTGCATTTGCGGCGGGAAATCATAATTGAGCAGGGTCGGAATATCGGTCGTGCCCGATTGCGCAATCATCACCATGATCGCGATCAGCATCACCACCGAACCGAGCAGCGTATAAAGGAAGAATTTGAACGCCGCATAACGACGGTTCACCCCGCCCCATATGCCGATGATGAAATACATCGGGATCAGGCCGGCCTCAAAGAAGATATAGAAAAGTAGCATATCCTGCGCCGCAAAGACGCCGATCATGATCAGTTCCATGATCAGGAACATCGCCATGTACAGCCCGACGCGGTCGGTAATCGCTTCCCAGCTGGCAAGAATGCACAGCGGCATCAGGAACACGCTGAGCATGATGAGCATCAGCGCCATACCGTCGATACCCAGCGCCCAGGCAAAGCGCCCGAACAAATCGGCATGTTCGGTAAATTGCCATTGCGCGCCGCCAATATCAAACTGCGCCCACATCACTATGCCCAGTGCAAAGTCGATCAAGGTTGCAATGAGGGCAATCCAGCGCGCCGCGCGTGCTTCGACAAACAGACAGGCGATGGCGGCAACAGCTGGAACCGCCAGCATCAACGACAGGATGGGAAGACCGCCGCTCACAGGAATTCCACCATGGCCCAAGTGGCCAGCCCGACAAGCCCCAACAACATCACAAACGCATATCCATAAACATAACCCGATTGGAGCCGCCCCGCGAGCCGCGTCCCGCCCTGCACCAGCGTCGCCGCACCATCGGGGCCGAACCGGTTGATCACCTGCTCGTCACCGCGTTTCCAAAAGAAGCGGCCAATGGCAAAGGCCGGGCGCACGAAGATCACATCGTAAAGCTCGTCAAAATACCATTTGTTGAACAGGAACTTATGCAACAACCCGAACTGCGCGACAAAGCGCGCGGGCAGCGTTGTGTTGCGGATATAGCTGTTCCACGCGATGATCAGGCCGATGGCCATGGCCGCAAAAGGCATCCATTTGATGACGGTCGGAATCTCGTGCGCTGCGTGCATCAGATGCTCGTCGAACACCAGACTGTCCTTCCAGAACGCCAACCCGCCCTCTGGGTCGATGAACTGGTGATGGAATACAGCGCCAGCGAAGACAGCGCCGACCGACAGAAGCACCAGCGGCACCAACATGGTCCACGGGCTTTCGTGGGGATGATAGCCCGCGGTGCCTTCGTGCGCATCGGCGGCATGGGCGTGCGCGACATCATGCCCCGCATGTTCGTCGGCTGCATGGGCATGATCATCGTCATGCATCGCATGTTGAATATGTTCGCTCGCGGCCCAGCGCGGCTTGCCATGGAAGGTCAGAAAGACCAGCCGCCAGCTGTAAAAGCTGGTGAGCAGCGCCGCAAAAGTGCCGACCCAAAAGGCAATCACACCGCCGCCGCCGCTGGCAAAGGCGGCTTCCAATATGCCGTCCTTGGAATAGAAACCGGCGAACCCGGCCACGCCCGCAATACCGACCCCGGTAATCGCCAGCGTTCCCATCATCATCGTCCAATAGGTGATCGGGATTTTCTTACGCAGCGCACCATAATAGCGCATATCCTGTTCGTGATGCATCGCGTGGATCACGCTGCCTGCGCCGAGGAACAGCAATGCTTTAAAGAAGGCGTGGGTAAAGAGGTGGAACATCGCCGCGCCATAGGCACCAACACCGGCAGCAAAGAACATATAACCAAGCTGCGAACAGGTGGAATAGGCGATAACCCGCTTGATGTCCCATTGGGTCGTGCCAATGGTCGCGGCGAACAGGCAGGTCGCGGCACCAACAAAGGTCACAACGCCCTGAGCAATCGGGGCAGCCTCGAACATCGGCGACAGGCGGCACACCATGAACACGCCCGCCGTCACCATCGTCGCGGCATGGATCAGCGCCGACACAGGAGTCGGGCCTTCCATCGCGTCGGGTAGCCATGTGTGCAGCCCCAACTGCGCCGACTTGCCCATCGCTCCGATGAACAACAGCAGGCAGAGAATGGTGATCGTATCGAGCCGCATTCCCATAAAGGACATGCTCGATCCGGCCATGCCGGGTGCTGCGTGCAAAATCTCGGGTATCGATACGGTGCCGAACACCAGGAATGTCCCGAAAATGCCAAGCATAAAGCCCAGATCGCCGACACGGTTGACCACAAAAGCCTTGATAGCGGCGGCATTGGCGCTCGGCTTTTTGTACCAGAAGCCAATCAGCAAATAGGACGCCAGCCCGACCCCTTCCCAGCCAAAGAACATCTGGACGAGATTGTTGGCCGTCACCAACATCAGCATGGCAAAGGTGAACAGCGACAAATAGGCAAAGAAGCGCGCCTGATCAGGGTCTTCTTCCATATAGCCCCAGCTATACAGATGGACGAGCGACGACACGGTGGTGACAACGACCAACATCACCGCGGTCAGTGTATCGACCCGCAGTTCCCAGTTAAATTGTAGCGTGCCCGAGCTTACCCAATGAAGCACCTGCGTCACGCCCGGCTCGCCGGTTCCCGCCACAAAGGACAGGAATATCGGCCAGCTCAACGCGCAACTGGTAAACAGTGCGGCTGTCGTGATCAGTTTTGATGCAAACGGACCGATGGCCCGCTGGCCCAAACCCGCGACAATCGCCGCGAGCAGCGGCAGGAAAACAATCGCCTGAATCACCGGCTACCCCTTCATCCGGTTGGCATCATCGACCGCAATGGTCCCGCGTCCACGGAAGTAAATCACAAGAATGGCGAGACCGATGGCCGCCTCGCCCGCCGCGACGGTCAGCACGAACATCGCAAAAACCTGTCCGACCAAATCGCCAAGCGCGCCGCTGAACGCCACCAAATTGATGTTCACTGCCAGCAGGATAAGTTCGATCGACATCAGGATGACGATGATATTCTTGCGGTTGATGAAGATACCCAGCACGCCCAGCGTGAACAGCACCGCCGATACGGCTAGATAATGCCCCACGCCAATCATAGATCGACCCCCTGCCCGACTCCCGGATCAACCAGTCGTGTCGCATCCTGCGGCCGCCGCTGGTTCTGCGACGAGATATTCTGCATCCGCGAACCGCCGCGCTGGCGATGCGTCAGCACAATCGCGCCGATCATCGCCACAAGTAAGACCAGCCCTGCGGCCTCGAACAGGAAGATATAGCGGGTATAGAGCAACTCGCCAATCTGCTGGATATTGCTCGTGTCGGCAACAACCGGTGCTGTGCGCTGGGCAAGGTCGACCCCGCCCGCATTCCACGCCCCAACCGCAAAGATCATCTCGACCGCGAGGATAATCGCGACCAAGGCACCAAGCGGCAAATAGCGCACGAAACCGGCGCGCAGCTCGGCAAAATCAATGTCAAGCATCATCACCACGAACAGGAACAGGACCGCGACCGCGCCAACATAAACAATGACCAGCAACATCGCGATAAACTCGGCCCCAGCGAGCAGCATCAATCCTGCCGCGTTGAAGAAGGCGAGGATCAGCCACATCACGCTATGCACCGGATTGCGGGCCAATATGACCATGGTGGCCGACGCGATAACGATCACGGCGAACAGGTAAAAGGCGGCAAGTTGAATCATGTGCGCCGCCCCTACCGATAGGGCGCATCGGCGGCAAGACTTGCCGCGACTGCGCGTTCCCATTTGTCGCCATTGGCGAGCAGTTTTTCCTTATCGTAAAGCAGTTCTTCGCGCGTTTCGGCGGCGAATTCAAAATTCGGCCCCTCGACAATCGCATCGACAGGGCAGGCTTCCTGGCAGAAACCGCAATAGATGCACTTGGTCATGTCGATATCATAGCGTGTTGTGCGCCGCGACCCGTCCTCGCGCGGCTCGGCCTCGATGGTGATCGCCTGTGCCGGACACACCGCTTCGCACAGCTTGCACGCGATGCAGCGTTCCTCACCATTGGGATAACGCCGCAGCACATGCTCGCCACGAAAACGCGGGCTCAGCGGGTTCTTCTCAAACGGATAGTTGATCGTCGCCTTCGGCTTGAAGAAATATTTGAGCGTCAGCCAATGGGCTTTGACAAATTCCCACAGCGTGAAGGATTTGATGAGATGGGACAACGACGTCATGCGGAATACCTCGTCAGCATCAGATAACCCGACACCAGGAATATCCAGAACAGCGAAATGGGCAAAAAGACTTTCCAGCCCAGCCGCATCAACTGGTCATAGCGATAACGCGGCACGGTTGCCTTCACCCAGCTAAAGACAAAGAAGAAGAAGAAAATCTTGCCGAACAGCCATATCCAGCCAGGGACGAGATAGAGTGGAGCCCAGTCGATCGGGGGCAGCCAGCCGCCCCAGAACAGCACAGCATTGAGTGTGCACATGAGCAGCACATTGGCATATTCGCCCAGCCAGAAAAGTGCGAAGCTCATCGACGAATATTCGGTCTGATAGCCCGCGACGAGCTCGCTTTCCGCTTCGGTCAAATCAAACGGCGTGCGCGATGTTTCGGCGAGGCTGGAGATCAGGAACATGACCGCCATCGGGAACAGGATCGGATAAAATCCGAACCCTTGGAAAATGCCGAAGAGCGCGCCCTCCCCGCCCTGCGCCCGCACAATATCATTCATGTTGAAACTGTCGGCGAACAGCACGACGCTGATCAGGATGAAGCCAATCGAGACTTCATAACTGATCATCTGCGCCGCTGCGCGCATCGCGGAAAAGAAGGGGTATTTAGAGTTTGAGGCCCAGCCCGACAGCACGACGCCATAAACGCCTAGTGACGAAACAGCGAGGATATAGAGCAGCCCGACATTGATATCGGCAAGCACCGCGCCCGAATTGAACGGGATCACCGCCCACGCCAGCAACGCAACCGTAAAGGTGATGATCGGCGCGATCAGGAACAGCCCGCGATTGGCCCCGCTGGGGATGATCGTTTCCTGCAGAAACACTTTCAACCCATCGGCAAAGCTTTGCAGCAAACCGAACGGCCCGACCACATTCGGCCCGCGCCGCAATGCCATTGCCGCCCAGATCTTGCGGTCGGCATATATAATCATCGCGACAGCCAGCATTAGCGGCAATGCGATCAGCAGGACACCGCAAATGGTCGCTAGCGCCCACGCGGCGTCATAGGACATCGTGATGTGGAACCACGACAGACCGAGGAGATTAAAGTCTTGGAAAAACTCGGTCACTGCGGCCACCCCTTTACCGTTCGGGCTGAGCTTGTCGAAGCCCCGTTCTTTTCTTCAATCGGCGTGGAAGGACAGTCCTTCGACAAGCTCAGGACGAACGGTATTTTGCGAAAGTGAACGAACATCATTCCGCGGCCTCCGCAAATTCAACCCCGTTCAGGATTTCGTCCGAACAGCGCTGCATCGTCGGCGAAGCCCGGCAGATGGCGTTGGTGAGATAGAAATCCTTGATCGGCGAAGGTATTGCGCGCGCCTCGGGCTTCGCGGGCAGTTTCGGAACCGTCCAACCATAATCGGCCAGCCCCTCAACGCCCAGAGCGGGCACCGCCGCAATCATCGCCGCGCGGCATTCTGCAAAGCTGTCGAAACCGACCGTCACGCCCAGCGCATCGGCGAGCGCGCGGAAAATACTCCAATCCTCGCGCGCATCGCCGGGTGCGAACACGGCCTTGTCGCTGCGCTGCACCCGTCCCTCGGTGTTGACCGCTGTAAAGGCTTTTTCGGTCCATGCGGCGGCAGGCAATATGACATCGGCGGCATGCGCGCCCTTGTCGCCATGATGACCGACATAGACCTTTAACGTGTCGCCAAAAGCTGAAAAATCCACCTCGTCGGCACCAAGAAAGAATGCGAGCCTGGGCTTGGCCGCAATCACATCTTTGATTCCGCCCGCTCGCGAATAACCGAGCATCAACGCACCCATGCGCGCGGCGGAAAAATGGACGACGTTGAATCCGTTCCAGCCGTCCTTCACCGCATTTACGGTCTTGGCCAGCGCCAAACCCGCACCATGCACGCCCGGTACCGACAAAGCGCCACCGCCGAAAATCAGCATCGGCCGCTCGGCACCTTTCAGCGCGTCCATCGCCGTCTTGGGTAGCTTGGCCACCAGCGCGGCGTCGTCGCCCAGCCATTCGACCTTGTAGGTCAGGTCGATTTCAGGGCCAATACCAAATACCTTTGCGCCTTTTTTCCACACCGCTTTTCGGACACGTGTATTGATCAACGGCGCTTCCCAGCGCAGGTTCGTCCCGACCAGCAGGATCACGTCAGCATTTTCGGCCTCTGCGATCGTCGTGTTGAAATTGACCGCCGACAGGCTGGTGACATCATAGTCGAGTCCCGTCTGCCGTCCTTCCAGCATATCCGAACCCAGCGCGTTGACCAGCGCTTTGGCTGCGAACATCGTTTCGCAATCGGCCATGTCGCCTGCGATAGCCGCAACCGAGCTGTCCGCATTTGCCGACTTGATGGTATCAAACGCCTCGGCCCAGCTTGCCGGCTGCAATTGGCCATTCTTGCGGACATAGGGTTGGTCGAGGCGGCGGCGGGTCAGGCCATCGACATGGTGGCGCGTCTTGTCGCTCGCCCATTCCTCGTTCACATCATCATTGATGCGCGGCAGCACGCGCAGCACTTGCCGCCCGCGCGCATCGATTCGCACATTGGTGCCGACCGCATCCGACATGTCGATGCCCAACGTCTTGGTCAGTTCCCAGGGCCGTGCCTCGAACGCATAGGGTTTCGACGTCAGCGCGCCGACCGGGCACAGGTCGACGACATTGCCCGAAAGCTCGCTTTGCACCGCATGTTCCAGATAGCTGGTGATCTGCATATTTTCGCCGCGATAAATCGCGCCAATATCCTCGACCCCGGCCACTTCCTCGGCAAAACGGATACAGCGGGTGCACTGGATGCATCGCGTCATCACCGTCTTGACGATCGGCCCCATATATTTCTCGGTCACCGCGCGCTTGTTTTCTTCATAGCGCGTCGCGCCGCGACCATAAGCGATGCTCTGGTCCTGCAAATCGCACTCGCCGCCCTGATCGCAAATCGGGCAATCGAGCGGGTGGTTGATCAGCAGAAACTCCATCACCCCTTCGCGCGCTTTTTTGACCATCGCGCTGTCGGTACGGATTTCCTGCCCCTCGGCAGCGGGCAACGCACAGCTCGCCTGCGGCTTTGGCGGTCCGGGCTTCACTTCCACAAGGCACATGCGGCAATTGCCTGCGATGCTCAGCCGCTCATGATAGCAAAAACGCGGAATTTCTTTCCCCGCCAGCTCGCAAGCCTGCAAAACAGTTGCGCCCTGCGGCACGTCAATTTCGATGCCATCTACGGTCACTTTAGGCATTATAGTTTTGCCTCATTCTGGTCGACGGATGCGGCGTAACGGTACGCCGCTTCTGCAAGATATCCACGCAGCTGATATTTGCTCATGCGCAACTCGACGCTAGGCGGAATGCATCCGGCCAGCAGGGGAGACAGACTTGCAAAAGCTGTTTTTTCTTCGGGACTATTGGGCGTTGACGTGAACAGTGTTGCCGCTGTTTCCGGCGACGATTTAACGACGCAGCTGGCAATCTCTGTGAATATCACGGCGCTGCGTGTGTCTGCACTCAACCGTTTGAGCTTGCCATTCGACGGCGTCGTATAGACTTTTGCCGGCTTGTCCTTTAGCCGCCACGTCTTAAGATCAAAATCACGCTTCAACAGATACTCCGCGATAGGGCCGCGCATGTATCGTACCGAATAGCGCAGCCGCGTACCGTTCGTGCTGCAGCTATTGGCGAGCGTCCCGATCCAGAACAAAATCTTGTCACTGCTATCCGAAGTCGGTAGCCAGCGCAGCAATTTGCGTGGCGTCGGCATCTGGTCGGCTGCCGCACAAGTCACAAATTCATTGAACTGCTGCCAAGAATCAGCGTCAATGGGGGCCGCTCCATTTTCAATGTTGTTGATCAACTGGCTATCGGTGTCCTGAGCGGCCGCCGACGTGCTGCCAAGCATCAAAGCGCAAAGAAGCAGCAGCTTTTTCACTCCGCCGCCTCCAACACACTGCCATTGTCACGGATCCGGCGCTCCAGTTCGGGGCGGAAATGCTTGATTAGCCCCTGAATCGGCCAAGCCGCCGCATCGCCCAGCGCGCAGATGGTGTGGCCTTCGATCTGCTTGGTCACGTCGAACAAAGTGTCGATTTCGCTAATGTCTGCGTCGCCGGTGCGCAGCCGCTCCATCACGCGCCACATCCAGCCGGTGCCTTCACGGCACGGCGTGCATTGGCCGCAGCTTTCATGCTTGTAAAAGTAACTGATGCGGCTGATCGCCTGGACAATATCGGTCGATTTATCCATCACGATGACGGCGGCGGTGCCAAGGCCCGAGCCTTGTTCTTTCAGCCCGTCAAAATCCATCGGGCAGTCGATAATATCTTTGGCAGGAACCAAGGGCACCGACGAGCCGCCGGGAATAACCGCGAGCAGATTGTCCCACCCGCCGCGAACCCCGCCGCAATGCTTTTCAATCAGGTCGCGAAAACTGATGCTCATTTCTTCTTCGACGACACAGGGCCGGTCGACATGGCCGCTGATCTGGAACAGCTTGGTGCCCTTGTTATTTTCACGTCCAAAGCTAGAAAACCACGCGGCCCCACGCCGCAGGATGGTTGGGACCACCGCGATGCTTTCGACATTATTGACCGTCGTCGGGCAGCCATAAAGCCCCGCGCCCGCCGGAAAAGGAGGCTTGAGGCGCGGCTGCCCCTTTTTGCCTTCCAGGCTTTCGATCATCGCGGTTTCTTCGCCGCAGATATACGCCCCCGCGCCGCGATGGACGAACACATCGAAATCATAGCCCGATTTGGCGGCATTCTTACCCAGCAGTCCAGCGTCATATGCCTCTTGCACGGCGGCAAACAGCACCTCGGCCTCGCGGATATATTCACCGCGAATATAGATATAGGCCGCGCGCGCGCGCATCGCGAAACCGGCGATCAACGCGCCTTCGATCAGCTTGTGCGGGTCGTGCCGCATGATGTCGCGGTCCTTGCATGAACCGGGTTCGGATTCGTCCGCGTTGATGACCAGAAAGCTCGGGCGATCCGCGCGCGGCTCTTTGGGCATGAAACTCCATTTCAGTCCGGTCGGGAACCCTGCCCCGCCGCGCCCGCGCAAGCCCGACGCCTTCATTGTCTCGATGATCGCGTCCTGCCCCGGCGCCATCAGCGCCTTAGTATTGTCCCAATCGCCGCGCGCCTGCGCCGATTTCAGGTTCCACGGCTGAAACCCGTAAATATTGGTGAAAATGCGGTCTTTGTCAGCGAGGGTCATGCCCAATCCTCCCCATTCATGGGGAGGTGGCAGGCGCGCAGCGGCTGACGGAGGGGGGCGGCGTCCTTGCGCGAGGTGGCGTGAGGCCGCAGCCCCCCTCCACCATGCTTCGCACGGTCCCCCTCCCCGTGAACGGGGAGGATTTTAAGAATGGCCATCACCAGTCCCCCCGATAATCATGGTTGGCTTTGACCATGGCTTTCAGCGTCGTCGGCCCACCCTCGGGCTCGCTGGTGTGGCGATCCTTGATCTGCGTTCCCGCCTTGGGGCTTTTGCCTTCGGCCAGTTCATCCAAAATGCGCGTCATGCTGTCATAATCCAGATCTTCAAAATTATCGTCGTTGATCTGGACCATCGGCGCGTTGGCGCAATTGCCCATGCACTCAACCTCGGTCAGCGTGAACAAGCCGTCGGGGGTCGTCCTCCCCTTGGCCATGCCGCGATTGACGCAGGCGGCCATCACATCGTCCGATCCGCGTAACAGGCACGGCGTCGTCCCGCATAGCTGGACATGGAACCGCCCGACCGGCGCCAGATTATACATGGTATAAAAAGTCACGACCTCATAAGCGCGCATGAACGGCATATCGAGCTGGGCCGCCACATATTCGATCACCGGCACCGGCAACCAGCCTTGCGTGTTCGTCTCCGCCCCGACCTGCCGCTGGGCAAGGTCGAGCAACGGCATCACCGCCGATCGCTGTCGCCCTTCGGGATAGCGCGCGATAACAATCTTCGCCTGTTTGGAGTTTTCCTTTGTCCAAGCAAAATCGCCCCAGCGCGCGCGCACTTCAGCTTCGTCGGGAATTTGGGGTGCGTCAGCCATGCGCCGCTCTCAATTTCATTATCATGAACCAGACCAGTGCGATTACCATCGCGCAAAAGAGGTGAGGAAAGACGAATCCCAACGTGAAGTCGCTCTTTGCCATTCCGCTCGCTGCTCCCAATAAGACGAATACCAACGCGAGCGACATACTCACGACAACCAGCGACCAGCCGCTCAAAAATCTGCGGACCGCCAACGAGATTAGGAACCCCAAGGCAAACATAATTGACCCGGTAAACGCGAGCCAAGTCATCCAACCGCCCCCGAATCCGCTCACCGGTCACACTCCCCGAACACGACGTCGATCGCGCCAATGATCGCGGTCGTATCCGCCAGCATATGGCCCTTCGACATCATATCCATCGCCTGCAAATGCGAAAACGCCGTCGGGCGGATCTTGCAGCGGTATGGTTTGTTGCTGCCGTCGCTGACCAGATAGACGCCAAATTCGCCCTTCGGGCTTTCGGTCGCGACATAGACTTCACCGGCGGGGACGTGGAAACCCTCGGTATAAAGTTTGAAATGATGGATCAGACTTTCCATCGACTGTTTCATCTCGCCGCGCTTGGGCGGCACGATTTTGCGGTCGAGGCTGGCGATCGGGCCGGTCGGCAAGTCGCGCAGGCATTGCAGGATGATTTTCTGCGACTGATAGACTTCTTCGACGCGGACCATGAAGCGGTCATAACAATCGCCTCGCGTCCCCACCGGAATGTCGAAATCCATTTTGGCATAGGCGTCATAGGGCTGCGACTTGCGCAAATCCCATGCGATGCCTGACCCACGGATCATCGGGCCGGAGAAACCCCATGCCAGCGCATCCTCTTTGCTCACCGTCGCGATATCGACGTTGCGCTGTTTGAAGATGCGGTTGTCGATGACCAAGCTCATCGCGTCGCCGAACAATTTGGGCAACCGCGATTCGCACCATTCGCCAATATCGACGAGCAGCTTTTCGGGGACGTCCTGATGGACCCCGCCGGGGCGGAAATAAGCCGAGTGCATTCGCGCGCCGCTGGCGCGTTCAAAAAAGTTCAGGCAATCCTCGCGCAGCTCGAACACCCATAGGTTCGGCGTCATCGCGCCGACGTCCATCACATGGCTGCCGATGTTCAGCATATGGTTACAGATGCGCGTCAGCTCTGCAAACATGACGCGCAGATATTGGGCGCGAGCGGGCACTTCGAGATCGAGCAGCTTTTCGATGGCCAGCACGTAAGAATGTTCCATCGCGAGCGGCGAGCAATAATCGAGCCGGTCGAAATAGGGCAAAGCCTGCAAATAGGTCTTATATTCGATCAGTTTCTCGGTGCCGCGATGGAGCAGCCCGACGTGCGGGTCGACGCGCTCGATAATCTCGCCATCGAGTTCGAGCACGAGGCGCAACACGCCATGCGCGGCGGGATGCTGGGGACCGAAATTGATCGTATAATTGGTGACGGCATTGTCGCCCGCCGTATCGGCGGTGTCGACAGGCGGATAGCCAGCAAACATGTCGCTGCCATAATGCTTGATGTCAGGAGCGTCGGTCATGCGTCACCGCCTTTGGGAGGTTTGACTTTGCTCGCGCCAGCCTTGGGCTTTGCGCGCGTTTTGGCCACGGTCTTTTTCTTGGCAGCGACCGCCTTGGCCTTCGGCTTGCCCGTCGCTTTGGCCTCGCCTGTTTTATGCGCTTTGTCGGTTGTCTTTGGCGTCGGTGGCGGAGTGGCTTTGCCGCTATCGACAGCCTTTTTGACCTCTTTCGCCGTCATCGGCGTCGGAGCGCCCTTCCCCGGAGCCTCGCCCGTTCCGCCCGCTTTTTCATCGCCGGGCAAAATATAATCGGCGCCCTCCCAAGGTGACATAAAATCAAAGCTGCGGAAATCCTGCGCCAGCTTCACCGGCTCATAAACAACGCGCTTATCCTCTTCGGAATAGCGTAGCTCGATATAGCCGGTGAGCGGGAAATCCTTGCGCTGCGGATGGCCCTGAAACCCGTAATCGGTCAGGATGCGGCGCAAATCGCTGTTGCCGCTGAACAAAACGCCATACATGTCGAACACTTCACGCTCTAACCAGCCGGCGTTGGGCCAGACGCCTGTCACGCTTGGCACCGGCGTGGATTCGCTAGCCGACACCCGCACCCGCAAACGGTGGTTTTTGGTGATGCTGAGCAGATGATAGACAACTTCGAACCGTTCTTCGCGGTTGGGATAATCGACCCCTGCGATCTCGACCAACTGCTGATATTCAAGGCCATCACGCAGCGCCACCATCACGCCGCCAAGTGCATCGCGCTTCACCGTGATGCTGTCTTCTGCAACGATCAGATCATGCGTGAGCATATCCTTGCCCAGCAACTTCTTGAGCACGGCGGCAAGGCCCTTTTGCGGGGCGATAAGGGGAGCCGGATGTCCCATCAGCGTTCAATCGTTCCGGTGCGGCGAATCTTGCGCTGCAATTGCATCACGCCATAGAGCAGCGCCTCGGCCGTCGGCGGGCACCCGGGGACATAAATGTCAACCGGGACGATGCGGTCACACCCGCGCACCACCGAATAGCTGTAATGATAATAGCCGCCGCCATTGGCGCAGCTGCCCATCGAAATCACATATTTGGGGTTCGACATCTGGTCGTAAACGCGGCGCAGCGCAGGCGCCATTTTGTTGCACAGCGTACCTGCCACAATCATCACGTCAGACTGGCGCGGCGAGGCGCGCGGTGCAGCGCCAAAACGCTCCATGTCATAACGCGGCATATTGACGTGGATCATCTCGACCGCGCAGCACGCGAGGCCAAAGGTCATCCACCACAGACTGCCGGTTCTGGCCCAGTTGAACAGATCCTCGGTCGAGGTAATCAGAAAGCCTTTGTCGCCCACTTCACCCGTCAAATCGTCATAGAATGACATATCGGGATTGGTCCCGGGGGCCACCGGCATATCGCCCGGCATCAGGATAGATGAATTGCTCATTCCCAGTCCAACGCCCCTTTCTTCCACGCATAAATCAGGCCGATGGCAAGCTCACCCAGAAAGACCATCATCGTCGCCCATCCGGCCCAGCCGATTTCTTTCAGGCTGACCGCCCAGGGAAACAGGAACGCCGCTTCCAGATCAAAGATGATGAACAAAATGGCGACCAGATAGAATCGCACATCGAACTGGCTGCGCGCGTCCTCGAACGCGGGAAAGCCGCACTCATATTCGGTCAGCTTTGCCGGATCGGGTTTGTGCGCGCCCGTCAATCGCGCCACCCCCATGGGCAGGAAAACGAAGGCCGTTGATAATCCCACTGCAACGAACAGGAAAATCAAAATGGGCAGATATTGTGTCAGGTCGACCATGGGAGCTGGTGATGCTTCCTGTTGCTGGTGTTTGGGGCAAACAGCCCGTCTGTGCGGGCGCTTTAGGACAGCACGCCGCGCCTCGCAAGCACTCGCGACAGGAATTTCGAGACAATATGTTCAAATACACAAAGGTAACTGGTGACAGGCGTCGTTGCTGTGTTACCCAAACCACGGGTCAGCTTTCCGGACGGCCTCCGTCCATCACAGCATTGGGGAATATCTATGCGCATTTTGTCATCAGCTCTGGGATGGTCGCTCGGCGCCGGCCTGATGCTCGCCGCAGCGCCCGCACAGGCCGATTTGGTCAATCCCAAAAACCCCGCAACGATTGAAGCCATGGTCGAGTCGCAGGGCTGGCCAGCGAAGCTGGTCAACAGCGAGGACAAGAGTCCCTATATCGAAAGCACCCGCAACGGATTGAAATTCCTCGTCCTGTTCATGAACTGCGATGACGATCAAAAAAATTGCAAGACGCTGCAATATTATATGGGTTTCAGCGATGCGAAGGGAACGTCGCTCGAACGACTCAATGAGTGGAATCAATCCAAACGCTTTGCCCGCGCCTATATCGACGACGCGGGCGATCCGGTGCTGGAAATGGACATGGATCTCGATTTCGCCGGACTACCGCGCGAGAATGTCGGCGAGTCCTTCAACACCTGGGCGGCATTGATGGACGCCTTTCACAAATTCATCTTCGAAAAGGAAGAATAGGGGCCATAGCCGGTCGCCGCGGGCGCTCAGGCGTTACGCAGCGCGCCCGCGACCAGCTTTTGCAGCTTTGAATGAACTGCGGCGCTGCCCGCAATATATTCGCTGCGTTCAATGGCGCGGTCGCCGCCGCGAAAATCGCTGACGAAACCGCCGGCTTCGCGCACCAACAACATACCGGCGGCCACGTCCCAGACGGCCAGGTCGCTTTCCCAAAAACCGTCATAGCGCCCCGCCGCCACCCAAGCGAGGTCGAGGCTGGCCGCACCAAAGCGGCGGATGCCCGCAACTTCGGGCGCAACCGCGCCGAATATACGGCTCCACTGCGCCATATCGCCATGACCCATATAGGGAATGCCGCTGGCAATCAGACTTTCGTTCAAATGACGGCGCGACGACACGCGCAGGCGGCGATCGTGCAGCCACGCCCCGCGGCCACGTTCGGCCCAATAACTTTCGTCGGTCACGGGCTGATACACCAGCGCCGCCGTTATATCACCCCAACTGCCGCCGAGCTTGGGCTCCTGCACGGCAATCGAAATTGCGAAATGTGGAATCGCGTGCAGAAAATTACTCGTTCCGTCGAGCGGGTCGATAATGAAGCGCGGCTTGTCGGGATCGCCTTCGATCACCCCGCCTTCCTCCAGCACAAAGCCCCAGCCCGGACGGTCGTGGCCCAGTTCGTCATACAGCGTGCGTTCGGACGCTTGATCGGCCTTAGACACAAAGTCTGCAGGTCCCTTTTGCGACACTTGCAGATGTTCAACTTCGCCAAAATCGCGGCGCAGCTTGGCACCTGCCTTGCGCGCGGCGCGTTCCATGACGGTTATGATGCCAGATACGGCCATTAATTCTCTCCCCCTCCCGCTTGCGAGAGGGCAACTCAATCAGTCGGCGCGACGCACATATTCGCGGGCGTAAACATCGACGACGATGCGCGTACCAGTGGTGATATGCGGAGGAACCATGACGCGCACGCCATTGCTGAGGATCGCGGGTTTATAGGAGGACGAGGCTGTCTGCCCCTTCACCACCGCATCGGCTTCGACAATCTCGGCTTCGATGGTGTCGGGCAGTTCGACGCTGATCGGGCGTTCTTCCCACAGCTCCAGAACGACATCCATACCGTCCTGCAGAAACTCTGCGGCATCGCCAATCACGTCGCGCGCGATGGTGATCTGCTCGTAATTATCCTTGTCCATGAACACCAGATCATCGCCTTCGGCGTACAAATACTGGAAATCCTTGGTGTCGAGGCGAACCTTTTCGACCGTGTCAGCGCTGCGAAACCGCACGTTGGTTTTGCGGCCGTCGATCAGATTCTTCATCTCGACCTGCATATAGGCACCGCCCTTGCCCGGCTGAGTGTGCTGAATCTTGGAGACCTTCCAGATGCCTGCTTCATATTCCAGGATATTACCGGGACGGATTTCAACGCCAGAAATTTTCATCGCGCACACTCACACTTCAAGGATGATAAAGAGCCGGACGACACGCGATGCGTATCGTCCACAGGTGGGCGCCCTTAGCCTTGCAGGCAAAGAAGGGCAAGCGGCTAGGACGAGACGGCTGCGACGCGGGTGCAGCGATAGCTCCAGATCAAGGTCCCGAGAAACAGGACCGCGCCGATAACGATACCATTTGACGCAAAGCCGTCGCCGACAACCGCCAGCGGTTGTTCGCTGCCGCTTCCTGCCACGATAAAGGCGTACAAAACGCCGAACAGACTCTCGCCGACGATCATCCCCGTAGCGGCTAGCACACCCATTCGCCGTGCAAATTCGGGCTTTGCCGTTCGCGCGGACCAGCGGTCATAATACCAGCCACCTACAGCACCGATTGTCACGGGCAGGATCACCGCCATCGGCAGATACATCCCAATCCCCACCGCCAGCGGTGGCAGGCGGAGCTTGCCACCGCGACCGAGCAATTCGTCAAGGACAATAAATCCGACCCCGGCCAGCGCGCCCCATCCCAGCATCGACCAGTTGAGATCACCGCCCAACACGCCTTTGGCCAGCGAAGAGATCAACCCAGCTTGCGGCGCGGCCAGCGCGTTGGGGCCTGCACCGGGAGCGCCTACGAAGCCCATGGTGGTATTGAGTACTTCCATCACGGGCGGCACCACCAGCGAGCCAAAGATGACACCGATGATCAGCGCGACCTGCTGTTTCCACGGTGTCGCTCCGACCAGTTGGCCTGTTTTCAAATCCTGCAGATTGTCGTTGGAGATCGTTGCGACCCCGAACACAATGCCGGTCACGATCAGGGCATAAGCGATCAGCGCCTGCGTATGTTCTTGCCCGTCGCCACGCCCGAACAGGCCAAGCAGCATCAGTGACGAGGCAAGGATCGTCAAAATGCCGATGCCCGAGACGGGTGAGTTCGACGCGCCGAGCAATCCGGCCATATAGCCGGTCACCGCCGCGATCATCAGCCCGATGACGATGACGAAAAGTAGCGCTCCGATCATTAGCACCAGCGCCGAACCGGCGATTGGTCCGCCCAATATGACCGACCACAACAGCCAGGCAATCGGCAGCATCAACGCCGCCGAGCCGCCAAAGACGATCTTGATTGGCAGGTCGCGTTCTACGAGTGCCAGTTCCTCACCGCCGCCACGCGCGCGGCTCGCCGCCATGGCAGAGCGGATGCCGCCAATCACCGGAGCAGCGATTTTCAGCAAGGCCCAAACGCCAGCGACACCAATCACACCCGCGCCGAAAAAGCGAACATCAGTTGTAAAAACTGCATTCGCTACTTCCTCGGCCCCACCCGGCAACGAAGAGTGAACTGTCAGAACAGGCAACAATATCCACCAGCCCGTCACCAGACCGAGCAACTGGGCCAACCCGACCGACAGGCCAACCAGATGGCCGACTCCGAACAAGGCAAAGGACAGGCTGGCCGAAATTCCCGTTGCCCCTGCCCCGACGCGAAACCAGCGTGACACTTCTGTGGCCACCAACTTCATCTGGGTTAGTAAGGCAAAACCAGCGGACGCCAAACTGTTGAACACCAATACGCGCAAACCTAGCGAACTCTCGACAGCCGCTTCCTCGGTTTTCGCACCGATTTGCAGCACTTCGGCAGCCGCACGGCCTTCGGGATAGGGCAGGTCTGAATCGACCACCAGCGCGCGGCGCAGCGGGACAGAGAAGAGCACGCCCAATATACCGCCCAGCATGGTGATCGCCGCCGTGGTCACAAAGGGAAAGCCCTGCCACCACCCGATCATCACCAGTCCAGGCAACACAAAGATTATCGCCGCCAAGGTCCCCGCCGCGCTGGCGACGGTCTGGACGATATTATTCTCAAGAATTGTGCTGTTGGGAAGGAATCGCAAAATTCCCATCGATATTACCGCCGCAGGAATCGACGTGGCAAAAGTCAGCCCGACCTTCAGCCCCAGATAGACATTGGCAGCGGTAAAAAAGAGCGTGATGAGCCCGCCCAGCAATATTGCACGCGCGGTCAGTTCGCGCACGCCGGTCACAGGCTTGGTCGTATCGGTCATTGTGGACATCCCCCAGCGCCTCTTTCGTAGGCTGCGGCGCCAATGGCAAGCCGAAAGACGCATCCCCATATTTCTGCGCTTCTGTCGCATCTATCCTATCTTGCGCACACCTTGCGTGCGACAAGTTGCATATGATACCAACATACATCATGACCGATTTAGCGACTCGCCCCAAAAGTGATCCGGGTAAGCCGGTGCGACCGGTTATCGCGGCGGGCTTGTTCGGCTGGTGCGACCATGAAAAAAACAAAAAGCCCGCGCCAAAGCCCAATGAAAAGCAACCTGCCGATTAACCCGTCGACTAAGGTTAAGTCCGCTCAAGTCTCATCGCGGCATCAAACGCTTTGACGGCAAGGTCCGGTCCCGCCGGATCAGCCCAGACAGCGCCCGACACTGCAACGAAATCAGCGCCAGCCGCGACCAGTTGCGGCGCATTTGTCGACGTAATCCCGCCAATGGCGACGCACGGCAGTTCGAACATGCCCTGCCACCAGGTCAGTATTTCGGGTTCTGCATAATGCTCGACCGTTTTGGTCTGGGTCGGGAAGAAAGCGCCGAACGCGACATAGTCGGCCCCCGCCTCTCCGGCTTCCATCGCTATGTGGCGGCTGGCATGGCAGGTCACGCCGATCTGGACGTCGGGACCAAGCAACCGCCGCGCCTCGCGCGGGTCGCCATCGCCCTGCCCCATATGTACGCCGTCCGCACCCAGCCGCTTGGCGAGCGCCATATCGTCATTGACGATGAAAGCGACATCATGCGCGGCACAAATTTCCTGCAAAGGGGCGGCAAGCCGCGCCGCGTCATGCTGATCCACATCCTTGACGCGAAACTGGAAAGCCGCGACCGGTCCACCATCAAAGGCTTGCGCCAGTCGATCAGGAAAATCATCTCCGACGTCCGTCGGAGAGATGAGGTAAAGCTGGCATGGGGTCTGGGTCATGGCGGGTTCATAGCGGGACGATTAGACGGCGGCAAATGCAGAAAATAACGACCTTAGCCGTTGTCGGCCTTTGCGTGTCATCCGCGCTTAGTCCTGTGCGTCAACGCCTCCTCAGGCCCGCGACGGTCATGATATGGCGCTGGGACAATCCGCCTATGTTGACGGGCCTTTGGTCCGGCCCATTTCGGTTATAGAAGACAGCCGTTGCCCCAAGGATGTGCGCTGCATCTGTGCAGGCCGGGTGCGCGTTCACATGCAATGGATTCGCCCCAACGGCAAAAAACAGCCGTTTGAGATGGAGCTTGGCCAGCCGCATCCGCTTGCCGATGGGCAAATAACGCTGATCGCTGTTCGTCCGGAAAAGCAAAGCGACACCGCTATCGCGGCGTCAGACTATCGCTTTTCCTTTCGCTTTCAGGGTGGACTTTAGGCCACCGACGCGGCGTGAATCTCATTGATTGCGCTGCCCAGAGACGCATCAAATTCGCCATCATCCATCGGCGCGCGTAAATCCTGAAGCAGCGCGCGACTAAAGCTGGCAATCATACCGCGGTTCTTGGCCAGCTCTGCACAGGCTTCGGGCCGCGAATATCCACCCGACAGGGCGACGACGCGCAAAACCTTGGGATGATTGATCAGCGGCGCATAATGGTTCGCTTGCACCGGAATCGACAGTTTCAACATCACCTGTGAATCGCCGTCCCACGCGTCCAGTTCGGCGAGAATCGCGTCGAGCAACAGCGCGTCGATCTCGGCGCGCGCGGCGCTCTTGATGTTCACTTCGGGTTCGATCATCGGCATCAGGCCATGCGCGGCAATCCGTTTGGCTTCGGCAAATTGCTGCGCGACATTGGCTTTGATTCCAGCGGGATTGGCCAGATTTATGACGCTGCGCATCTTGGTTCCGAACATCCCCTTGTCCACCGCACGCGCGCACAGCGCGTCGAGGTCGGGCATCGGCTTCATCAACTGAACCCCGTCCGCTTCGGCTTCCAGGCCCTTGTCGACTTTCAGGAACGGCACAACGCCGCGTTCCCACAACAAGGTCGGCACCGGCTTGCCATCGGCGTCGCCATCCATCGTCCGTTCGAACAAAATCGCGCCGATGACTTTTTGCCCGTTAAAGCAAGGCGCGGTGACGATCCGCGCGCGCATGGCATGGATGAGCGCGAACATTTCTTCTTCGCCGGTATAGGCGTCTTCTTCGATGCCATAGCCCTTCAACGCTTTGGGCGTCGAGCCGCCGCTCTGGTCCAGCGCGGCGATAAAGCCCTGTCCCGTTTTCATCTGTTCCATCATCTTTGCGTTGGCGGCGGTCATAACGTCTCCGTTCGATTGCATAGGTATGTGGCGGTGCGCATAACGATCCCGTTTACGGGATGCAATGCGGCGCGCTTCAGCGTTTAAGGACTTCAACTCCGGGCAGCGGCTTGCCTTCCATCCATTCAAGGAACGCCCCGCCTGCGGTCGAAACAAAGGTGAAATCAGCGGCAACGCCGGCATGGTTGAGCGCCGCGACCGTATCACCGCCACCCGCCACCGACACCAGCGACCCTTCGCGGGTCAGCGCCGCCGCCGTCTTGGCCAGCGCCACAGTCGCGGTGTCAAAGGGCGGCGTTTCAAACGCACCCAGCGGTCCGTTCCACACCAAAGTGCGGCAGTTTTTGAGCACATCGGCCAGCGCTTCCGTCGCCGCCGGACCGATATCGAGGATCATCTCGTCGGCGGCGACCTCATGCACATTGACGGTGCGGGTCGGCGGATTGGCGGCAAACTCTTTTGCCACCGCGACGTCATAGGGCAGATGGATGGTGCAATTGGCGGCGTCGGCAGCGTCAAATATCGCATTGGCCGTCTCAACAAGGTCATGCTCGCACAGCGATTTGCCGACATCGACTCCGCGCGCCGCGAGAAAGGTATTCGCCATCCCGCCGCCGATTATCAGATGATCGACGCGCGCCACCAGATGCCGCAGCACGTCGATCTTGGTCGACACTTTGGCGCCGCCGACGACTGCGGCTACCGGATGAACAGGATTGCCCAGCGCTACATCAAGCGCCTTCAACTCGGCCTCCATCGCACGTCCGGCAAAAGCGGGCAGCAGATGTGCCACACCTTCTGTTGATCCATGCGCGCGATGGGCGGCGGAAAAAGCGTCGTTTACATAAAGATCGCCCACCGCAGCCAAGGCCGCAGCGAAATCGGGGTCATTCGCTTCTTCACCCGCATGAAAGCGCGTGTTTTCCATCACGGCGATATCACCCGGGGCCAGCACCGCGATTCCCGCTGCCGCACCTTCGCCAATACATTCGGGAATGAACATCACCGACCGACCCAGCGCCAGTTCCAATCCGCCAACGATAAGCGACAGCGATTGGGTAGGGTTCTTTGTGCCCTTGGGCCGCCCGAAATGGGCGAGCAACAGGACAATCGCGCCCTGATCGGCCAGTTCGGTTATCGTCGGAACCGCGGCTTCCAGACGGGTGCGGTCGCTAATCGCCCCTTCGATCATCGGCACATTCAAATCGACGCGGACGAGCACGCGCTTACCGCGCACATCGCCCATATCGTCCAATGTTTTGAAAGCACCCATCATGTCATCCCGTCTGGTTACGCGCTGGAGTTAGAGCAATCCCGCCATCACAGTGGCGGTATCGACCATGCGGTTCGAGAAACCCCATTCATTGTCGTACCAGCTGACAACGCGCACCAATTTGCCGTCGAGCACTGCCGTTTCAAGGCTGTCGATGGTCGAGCTTGCCGGGCAATGATTATAATCGATCGACACCAAAGGCTCGTCGGAAAAGGCGAGAACGCCCTTCAAAGCGCCTTCCGAAGCGGCTTTAAGAAGCGCGTTAATCTCTTCCTTGCTCGTCTCGCGGCCCGGATTGAAGGTCAGATCGACCAAGCTGACATTAGGGGTCGGCACGCGGATTGCCGATCCGTCGAGCTTGCCCTTCAATTCGGGCAACACTTCGGCAACTGCACGGGCAGCGCCGGTGGTTGTCGGGATCATCGACATCCCCGCGGCACGCGCGCGACGCATGTCGGGGTGGATTTGGTCGAGGATTTTCTGGTCATTGGTATAGGCATGAACCGTGGTCATCAGACCGCGCTCGATGCCGACAGCATCGTTCAGCACCTTGGCCACCGGTGCAAGGCAGTTGGTTGTGCAGCTGGCGTTCGAAACCACCAGATGTTCAGCCGTCAACTTGTCATGGTTGACCCCGTAAACCACCGTCAGGTCGACGCCCTTGGCCGGCGCTGAAATCAAAACGCGCTTGGCGCCAGCGGTCAGATGCTTGCTCGCGCTGTCGCGGGCGGCAAAGAAACCGGTGCATTCCAGAGCAATATCGACGCCCAGTTCGCCGTGCGGCAGTTTCGCGGGGTCGCGTTCTGCCGTAACCTTGATCCGCTTGCCATTGACGACCATTGCATCGCCATCGGCGCTGACCTCGCCCGGAAAGGGACCGTGGACACTGTCACGCTTGAATAGCAGTGCATTCGCCTTGGCATCGGCCAGATCATTGATCGAAACCAGCTCCAATCCGCAATCGGGCCGCTCCAATATCGCGCGTGCCACAAGGCGTCCGATACGCCCGAAACCATTGATTGCGACTTTTACTGCCATGACAAACGATCCTTTCTGCTTGAACTTTATAGGGACGACTCAGGCGGTCAGCCGAGCCAATATTTTGGGTGTGATAGCATCGGTCGTCAGACCGAAGTGGTTGAATAGGTCGTCAATCGGTGCCGAAGCGCCAAAACTGTCGATTCCGAAGCGCAAACCGTCGCGTCCGGTATAGCGTTCCCAGCCAAAAGTGGTTCCGGCCTCGACCGATACGATGAGCACATCGTCGGGCAGCATATCGGCCTGATAAGCGGCGGGCTGCTCGTCGAACAGTTCGGTGCAGACCATCGACACGACGTCAGCGCCCTGCCCTGCGGCTTCCAGCTTGTCCGCTATCGCATAAGCCAGCGACACTTCGGACCCGCTGGCGACAAGCACGACCGACCGTTTGGCCGAAGCCGCGCGAAGGCGATAACCACCTTTGCTGCAATGATTTTCCGTGACGTCATGGCGTAACGGCGGCAGGTTCTGACGCGATAGCGCTAACAGCGATGGCCGGCTCGTCTGAGCCAGTGCCAACGCCCAACATTCGGCGGTTTCCACCGCATCGGCGGGGCGCATCACCAGCAAGTTCGGCATCGCGCGCAGCGATTGCAAATGCTCAACCGGCTGGTGTGTGGGGCCGTCTTCGCCCAGCCCGATGCTGTCATGCGTCATCACATAGACAACGCGCTGTTGCTGGATCGCCGACAGCCGGATCGCGGCACGGCAATAATCGGCGAACACCAGGAATGTCCCGCCATATGGAATGATTCCGCCGTGTAACGCCATGCCGTTCATCGCCGCCGCCATGCCGAATTCGCGAATACCATAATAGATATAGCGGCCCGAATAATCCTCTTTGGTCAAAGGCTTGGTGGACGATGTTTTGGTGTTGTTCGATCCGGTCAGATCGGCACTACCGCCCAGCATCGCGCCAATGTCGGCGGTCAGCGCGGTCAGCGCATTTTCCGATGCCTTGCGGGTCGCGACCTTCGGCGGTTCGGCAACTAGCGAGTCCAGATAGGCTTTGAACGCGGGGCCGGTGGCGCCATCAGTCGACAGCCTTGCCGTAAATTCTGTTTTCTTACTATGATTTGTAAGCCGACTCTGCCAGTCAGCATGAAGTTTCTGCCCTCGCTTGCCAAAACTGGCCCATGCAGCGGCAATATCCGCCGGAATCGTAAAGGGCTCAGCGGTCCAGCCCAGGGTTTCGCGCGCCGCAGCGATCTCGTCGCCCCCCAGCGGGGCACCATGCGTTGCCGACGTTCCTTGCTTGTTCGGAGCGCCAAAGCCGATGATCGTCCGGCAAGCAACCAACGAGGGGCGCGGATCGGCGAGTGCGGCATCGATCGCGCGGCGAATATCAGCGTGGTCATGGCCGTCGCACTCTTCAACGTGCCAGCCGGTCGCAGCGTAACGGGCCGGAATATCCTCACTCGTCGACAGCGTCGTTGCCCCGTCGATGGTGATACGGTTGTCATCCCACAGCACAGTCAACCGGCCAAGTTGCAAATGCCCCGCCAAGCCTATGGCTTCATGGTTGATGCCTTCCATCAGGCACCCATCACCGGCCACCACCCAGGTGCGATGATCAACCAGATCGTCGCCATACAAACTGTTCAAATGCCGTTCGGCAATCGCCATACCGACTGCGGTCGCGAGTCCCTGCCCTAGCGGTCCCGTCGTTGTCTCGATTGCTTCGAGTTCAAAATTCTCGGGATGCCCGGCGCACGGGCTGTTGATCTGACGGAAATTGCGGATGTCATCCATCGTCGGGCGTGCATAGCCGGACAGGTGCAACGTCGCATAAGCCAGCATAGAACCATGACCCGCCGACAGAACAAAACGATCGCGATCGGCCCATTTCGGCGCGTCGGGATCAAATTTCAGATAGTCGGAATAGAGCACTGTCGCGACATCGGCCATGCCCATCGGCATTCCCGGATGGCCGCTATTGGCGGCTTGAACCGCATCCATCGCAAGAGCTCTTATGGCATTGGCCATATCACGTTCGGACACTGTCATCTTTTCCCCGGCTCGCTGGACAGCGCCTTTACGGCCCTGAAGGGTTGTTGATGCGCACAGCCCTTCGCGGTGACACCGTCGAGAGTCAACCGGTGACGACATCACCATGGCGATTCAGTCAGCAATTGCACCATGATTAAGGCGCTGCTAATCCTCCTCCCATGGAACTTGACGAAGCCAGCCTGGCCATTGGCCGGATCGAACGGGCACTCAGTCGGATTGAGAAGTCCCTGTCAGACCGGGCCAAGCGCCCGGCACCCACCAATGCTGTCGATACAACGGCGCATGACGCACTGAAAGCAGAGGTTTCTGCGGTAATCGGCGATCTGGACCGCCTGATTGGGGAGGCGAGCCGTGGCTGATGTCAAATTCATGATCGGCGGACGCAGCTATGAAGTGCATTGCGCCGACGGCCAGGAAGAGCAATTGCAGCACCTCGCGTCGATCATCGACGCCAAGGCTAGCGGCGTTCAGGGCGGCAGCGAAGTCAGGCAATTGCTCTATGCGGCGCTGATGCTCGCCGATGAAGCCAATGATGCGCAGTCAAAGGCCAGTGAATCGACGCCTCAGCTTGATTCGCTGCGCGCTGCCGTCGCCCTTGCTGAAAGCCGCGACGCAGAGGTGCAAGAGCAGTTGCGCGCCGCTGTCGTTCGCGAACAGGCGGCGCTCGATCAGGCCGCAGCGGCCAGCAAACGTGAACAGGACGCCTTGGACCAGCTGCAAGCGACAAAAAAGGCTTCATCCGCGCCGCCCAAAGCAACAGCGGCTTCACAAAAACCGGCGCACGAGCGCGCCCTGTTGCAAATCGCCGACCGCATCGAATCTCTGGCGAATCAGATCGAGCAGGACGCCTAGGCTAACGCGCCGCTCAAGCCCCTTGAGTGCAGCCCTGCGGACGCTTACATAGTGGGCGGCGGGTACTGCCCGGCACGAGCCTTTGCGAAAATCCCTGAGGCGATACATCATCCTAGGGAGCTGTCCCTGCCCGGACCCTGGTCCGACGTATATGGCCCCCACCTGACGTTACTGGCGTCAGAGGACTTTCCGGCAACCGACCACGGTGGTCCCGCCAACTGCCGCCGCGATGAAAGCTCAAAATGAAAGCGACGCCGCCGCGATGACCAAGGCCAGAGCCGACCGCAGCGCTGAAAAACGGAAGTCGCGTGAAAAACTGCGGTTTCGGCGTCAACATTGCGTCGCAACGATGGACGCGATGACGCATCATGCGGCCTTTCGAGCTTTGCCTAGCCCCATAGCCGACATCATGGACCGAAAGGCCTGTATCGGCGGTTATGCCGCATGGCGTGATGAACCCGACATCCTGCCCCTTCTCGCCCGCCTCGGTACGACGAGCGCGCTCGCCCTCCCCTTTCATCAAGAACGGGACGGCCCTATGGAGTTTCGCGTCTGGCACGACGGCGATGCACTCGAAAAAGGACCGTGGGGGCCGGGCCAGCCCTTCAGCAGAGCGGCACATGCCATACCCGACCTTTTGCTCTGCCCGATGCTCGGTTTCGATCGCAACGGAGGGCGGCTTGGTTATGGCGGTGGCCATTATGATCGCTATTTTGCCGAACACCCGACAGTTTTACGCGTTGGCATCGCTTGGGCGGTGCAAGAGGTTGATATGGTCCCACGTGATAGCTGGGACATGCCGCTCGATGCGATTCTCACCGAACAGGAATTCGTCATAACCGGAGATCGCTTGTGAACCCCGAACCCAGTTGGCGCAAACCCGCCGGCATGTTTCTGATATTGGCGCTGATTGTGGTCTGGTGCGTCATTGCGGCCAGCCTGTCGCCGTGGATCAGCAAATGGCCCGTGCTTGTGCAGGGCCTGTTTTATCTGGTTTTCGGGATTATCTGGATCCTCCCGCTCAAACCCCTGCTCCGATGGATGGAACTAGGGAAATGGCGCGAGTGACGGGACTCGAACCCGCGACCTCCGGCGTGACAGGCCGGCGCTCTAACCAACTGAGCTACACCCGCGTGGGGTTGGGAGCAGCGCCAATATGGCGGTGATGCTTGCCTGTCAACCGTCGCCTGCACGCTCTTTTGCATTTAGTCGCGCTTCCCATTCTTCGTTTGGCGTCAACGTGCCGCGTTCGAACAGAAAACCGGCAAGATCGGGCGTTCCGGTCGAGGCCAGCACAGTCTGAAGAATCAACAGCAAGGGCACAGCAAGCAGCGCGCCCGGCGCACCCCACACCCAGCCCCAAAAGCTCAACGACACCAGAATCAGCAGCGGGTTGACCGTCAGCCGCCGCCCCAGCACCAGCGGGGTAATCAAATTGGCTTCGACCAAATGCACGCCGGCAAAGATCACAGCCGGCAAAAAGGCGAACCCGACGGCATCAAATGTCATCAGCCCGCCAAGGCACAACAAGGTCGCGGCCAATATCGGCCCCAGATAGGGCACAAAGTTGCACAGGGTAACGATTCCACCCCACATAAAGGGGGATGGCATACCCAGCGCCCACAGCAACAGCGCAACGACCAGCCCCAATATGGCGTTGATCATCGTAATCGTCGCCAGATAATCTGCCGTCGCATCGACGACATTCTGGATCACCCGCGCGGTTTGCATCGCACCGTCAAAGCTGCCGCGCCGTTTGATCGTCCCGCTTCTCAGCCGCGTCCAGCCCGCCAGAAAAAAGAAAACAACCAAAATGGCGAAGAAAAGCTGGATGGCGGCTGACGGCGCGGCTGAGATAAAATAATCAACCACAGACGTTGGTGCGGTCGCCGCCATTGCTTGCGCTGTCGCCTCTGTCCCACTTGCGACAGATGTTAAAGTTCGATCCACAAAACTTTGTAATGTTGAATAAAAATCAATTAGTGGAGAGAGGTTGTTCTGGATCCGCGGGATCGATTCCGGCACGCGAGCAAACCAGCCCGTTGCTGGTAAAACGATGATCGCCAGTGCCGCGTTGACCAGCATAACAAAGCTCGCCAGTGCCAGAAAGGCCGACAGGGCCGAGGGCACGCCGCGCCTTTCGAGCCATTCGAGAAGCGGCACCAGGGCAATCGCAATGACAATCGCCGCCGTCAGTGGCATGAAAAACTCCGCCCCTGCCTGCAAGGCAAAGGGCAGACCAAGGCAAAAACTGGCCCCCAGAATCAGCGTGAGCGCGGCCAACAGCCGATCGCGGCGAAAATCATCCACCTCAATCTGTCGCAATGGATTGGCGATGTCTTGGTCGACACCCACCCCGCGATCATCGGCCACCCAGACCACTCCCTGTTAAGCCCCTCATCTTAGGCACGCTTTGCCAATCTTGCCAGCGGCTTCACGACCTCGGGAAAATTAAGCTCTCTCGGACCTCTGTCCAACAATGGGTCAACTCTTGTGACACCCTGTCGCCATTTTAACCAGAAATTACCCATTTTGGTTGCATTAGATGCTCCGAGGACCAGAATTCAGGAGTTTATCATGCGGACCAGTGACCATGGGGGGCCACTCTCACGCCATCGTTTGCCTTATGTTTCCGCCTTTGCGCTGGCGATTGCTATCGCCTTACCGCAACAGGCTCAAGCAACAGGAACACGCGCAGGTTCAACGATCAGCAACACAGCGCAAGCCAGCTTTGACAATGGCGCCGGCACCCAGACCGTCGATTCCAACCCTGTCAATCTGCTCGTCGATGAACTTCTTGACGTCACAGTCGCATCGAGCGACCCTGCCGATGTCCCGACCACACCAGGCGCGACCAATGGCGTCCTGACGTTCGAAGTCACCAACACCGGCAATGGCAAAGAAAAATTTGGCCTGACCACGATCGCCAATGGCGGGGGTGATGATTATGACCCCACCGTCACCCAAATCTATCTGGATGACGGTGACGGCGTCTTCGATTCCAACACAGACACGCTCTATGTCCCCGGCACCAACGATCCGGATTTAGACCCTGACGCCAAGATCAAGGTCTTTGTTATCGCATCGACGCCGGGAACTGTCTCAGACGGGAACCGCGGCACTGTTCAACTTGTCGCAAGTGCCAAAACGGGGACCGGCACACCGGGAACCAGCTTTGCCGGTGCAGGCGAAGGCGGCGGCGATGCCGTCGTTGGTTCAACCGGTGCCGATGGCAATGATGATGGCGCCTTTGTCGTCACATCGGCCACCGTAACGCTCGTTAAATCTGCTGTCATTGTCGATCCGTTTGGCGGCACGGACCCGCTGCCGGGTTCGACCATCACCTATACGATCGTCGCCACAACTGCCGGAAGCGGATCGATCAGCGGCCTCACCATTACCGATCAGATTCCGACCGACACAACATATGTCGCCGGAACGATAAAGCTGAACGGTGCGACGCTGACCGATAGCTCAGCCGACGCCGATGCCGGCAATTTTGACGGCAGCAAGATCAGCGTTTCGCTTGGCACTGTCCCCGGCGGCCAAACCCGCACGATCAGCTTTCAAACCAAGATTAACTGATGGAGACGACTATGCGTAAGCTATTGATTTTTATAGCCGCATTGCCGCTCGCAGGACCGGCACTGGCCGCAGACCAGATCGCGCTCAACAACAATGTTTTTGTCGAACGCGTTTCGACCGGAGCCGATGGCAAGCCTCATGTGATGCTCGAGGAGCCCAAAATCGTCGTTCCCGGCGATCGGCTCGTGTTCGTGCTCAATTATCGCAATGCCGGAACGCAACCGGCGAACCGCTTTGTCATCACCAATCCGATGCCCGCCGCCGTTCAATTTCAGGATGGCGGCGACAGCAAGCCCATCGTGTCGATCGATGGCGGCCAAAGCTGGGGAGCTCTCACCGATCTGACGGTCAAACAGGCCGACGGTACGATGCGCCCCGCTCTGGCGTCCGATGTCACGCACGTTCGCTGGGCCTTTCAAAAGCCGATTCCAGTCGGTGGTGCAGGCAAGCTCATGTTTCGGGGAATTGTGAAATAAGTCATTAAAAAAAACCGCTTTTCGGTCGCCTGCGGTGGGGACTTGGCGACTATAACACCAAGGAGTTCAGCTATGACCAGTATGCTGAAAAAATTGGGTGCATCCGGTGTATCCTTGCTCGCACTGAGCTTGGCTACGCCGGTTCTTGCGGCGGGTACAACTGCCGGCACCTCGGTATCGAATACGGCAACGGTCGACTTTCAGGTCGGCGGCGTCGCTCAGACACAGCAAAGCGGATCGGACGCGTTCGTCGTCGACCGTAAGATCAATTTGACGGTGGCCGAAACAGGCGCGGTAACGACGCAGGTTGTTCCCGGCCAGGCCAATGCGGTGACCACGTTCCAATTGACCAACCAGTCGAACGAAACGCTCGATTTTCTGCTTGCTGCAACCCAGCTAGCAGGCGGGACGGCAGCCCATGGTGGCACGGACAGCTTCAACATTGCCGCCTTGAAAATTTATCAGGACAATACGGGTAGTGGAACCGTCGGCAGCTTCGATGCTGGCGACACGCTGGTAACCTACGTCGATGAATTGGCGGCCGATGCGTCGGTTACTCTGTTTATCGTCGGTAATATCCCGGCGGGGCTTGCCACGGGCAGTGTGGCCGGCGTCCAGTTAAAGGCAACCGCGCGCGAAGGCGGAACAGCCTCGACTCAGGGCGCTGCCGTCACCGAAACCACTGGCGCCAACACGGCGGGCAAAGACACTGTTTTTGCTGATGGAATCGGCGTGAACGACGGTAATCGCGATGCGTCCTTCAGCGACGATGACGATTATACGGTGAATACTGCGACGCTGACCGTGACCAAAACAAGCCGGGTCATCTCCGATCCGTTCAATGGCACGACCAACCCAAAAATGATTCCCGGGGCCGTCGTGGAATATTGCATCGCGGTTGCCAACGCATCTGGCGGTGCGTCTGCAACGTCAGTCGCGATCAACGATAGCGTGCCAACGCAGCTCACTTATAATGGCAGCTCTATCAAGCTGAACGGAACGGTGACGAGCGGCACTTGCAACGCCGATGGCGTCGCCGGTGGCAGCTATTCGGCGCCTGTCGTGTCCGGAACGATCCCGACAATTACTGCGGGCGACATCCGAACGCTGGTTTTCCAAGCCACCGTGAACTGATTGACCGTTTGGAGGGGTGAGGGAGGCCGGTTTTGCCGGTTTCCGTCGCCCCTCTCGGGCACATGATGGCGTTAACCACAAGATATGTGGGTCGATTGACCACTTTGTTCGCGACAGCATTGCTGGTTGCGGCACCGATGGCGGCTGCCCAGACGATATCCAATACGGCCTCCGCCGAATGGACGTTGGACGGCCAGTCCATGTCCTCGCTTTCCAACCGCGTTGACGTGACAATTCTTCCGCCTTCGCCGCAACAGCCAGGCATAACCACCTATCGTTTGACCGATGGCAACGGAACGCGCTCTGAACCCGTTGTGCCGACGCAATGCCAAACGAATAGCGGCCCGATATTCATCAAGCCCTCAGGCGCTTTTGCCGGTTTGCCGACCACACCGGCTTCTTTGCAGGCGACGGACAGCTTTCATGCAGGTGAAGTTCTGGTTGTGGGTGTCAACCTACCCTCAGCCAACACCGATCCTTTGGCTCGCGACACGCTCGACGTGACGCTGGAGCTGGAAAATGGGGATCGCGAACAAATCACACTAAGCGAAACAGCGGTCAGTAGCGGCGAATTCATCGGTATTATCAATACCATCGGGGTTCCGCCTGCGATTGTGCAGGGCGATTGCCGTCTGTCGGTGACACCTGGCTCGTCCATTTCCATGCGCGTGTCGGATTCGTCCGATGCCTCGCTGTCGGCGATTGCCCGCATCGATTTTCTGGTCGACCCCTATGGCGTGGTCTTTGACAGCGGCGACGGATCGGCTGTTCCGGGAAGCCGGGTGACGCTAATCAACAACGGAACGGGCCAGCCCGCGCAGGTTTTTGGCGACGACGGCGTGTCCAGCTATCCGGCCTCGGTCCTCACCGGCCAATCGGTCACCGACAGCTCCGGCATGACCTATAATTTTCCGCCCGGCGAATATCGATTCCCGTTCGTCGCGCCCGGAACCTATCGTCTGGTTGTCGAGCCACCCGATCCCTATGTCGCCCCATCAAAAGCCAGCCCCGCGGATCTCGCGGGATTCAAGCGCCCCGACGACGGGCTGCCTTTTGATATATCGCGCGCCAGCTATGGGGATCCCTTCACGCTCAGCAGCCCCGCACCGGTGCGAATTGATATCCCGGTCGACCAACCGGGCGTCCCCCTTGTGCTGCGCAAGACAAGTTCGACCCAATTGGCAGCGCCGGGTGACGTCATCCAGTACCGAATAGAGATCAACAACCGCGACGCCCTGCGCAATACCGGCGCTGTGACGGTGCACGACGTGTTGCCGCGCGGATTACGGCTTCGCAGCGACACGGTGCGCCTCGACGGCGTGCGCGTTGACCCCATAGTGGCATCCGATGGACGCGATTTCAGCGTTACCGTGCCACCTGTGGCGCCGTCACGCACGGTTTTGCTCACCTATCTGGCCGAAGTGCTGGTCTCAGCCGAGCCGGGTAGTGTGCTCAATCGCGCTACAGCGACCGATAACCGCGGAACCATCAGCAATGTTGCCGAAGCCACGGTTGCCATCCGCCGCGACATTTTGGGCGACCGGATGACCATTATCGGCCGGATTACAGAGGGCGGCTGCGCGGTTGATCCCGGAAAATCGGCAGGAATCGCAAATGTCCGCGTCATGCTTCAGGATGGCAGCTATACCGTCACCGACCGCGACGGGCGCTATCATTTTGAGGGCGTTCGCCCCGGCACCCATGTCGTTCAGATTGACCCATCGACGCTACCGATCGACCGCGCGCCGATCGATTGTGCCCGCTCGACCCGCAGCGCCGGAAGCGCCATCTCACGCTTTGTCGAAGGTCGTGGCGGATCGCTGAAACGCGCTGATTTCCGTGCCAAAGCTGTCACACCGCGCAAATCCAACGCCACCGAAACAATCGAGCGTCCAGCGCCGCTCAGCGATCCCGATGCCGCTGGCGCCAACCGTGACTGGACCGAGGGCCAGACCCCCGGCACCGGCTGGGTCTTCCCTGCCATCGACCATAACCCGCGATCCAAGGCGATCCGCGTCGCGATCAAACATCTTCCCGGTCAGGCGGTCTCGCTGAGCGCCAATGGCAGCGTGGTCGACCCACTAACCTATGAAGGCGTGCGCAAATCCGCTGATAGTCAGGTTCAAGTGGCCGTTTGGCGTGGGGTTGAGATCCGCGAGGGCAGCAACCAGCTGGTAGCGCAGATCAAGGATGCCAATGGCGTTGTCGTCGAAACACTGCAACGCAGCGTCCATTATTCGATTACGCCGATGCGCGCGGTGCTGCTCAAGGACAAATCGGTGCTTATCGCCGATGGCGTTACGCGTCCAGTTCTGGCGGTTCGCCTCACCGATCGTGAGGGCAAGCCGATCAAACAGGGCCTGACCGGCGACTTCTCGGTCCCCGCCCCCTATTATCCCGCGGTCGAGGCCGATGCGCAGCAGGCGCGGCAACTGGCCGGACTCGAACGCGCCCGCCCGGTCTGGAAGATCGAAGGCGACGATGGCATTGCCTATATCGAGCTGGAGCCAACAACGGCGTCGGGCACGCTTAGTATCGATTTCAACTTTCGCGATGACAAGATTGAACGGAGCCAAACGATCGAAACATGGCTCGATCCCGGCGATCGTCCGTGGACGGTAGTAGGTTTTGCCGCAGGAACGCTGGGTTACAATACGCTTGATGACCGGATGGAGCCGATTGCCGAGACGCTCGACGACCTGAACGCTGACGCCCGCCTGTCGCTATATGCCAAGGGCCGGATCACCGGCAAATGGCTGATGACCATGTCCTATGACAGCGACGAGGAAAAGGATGACGCGCGGTTTGGCGGCGTGATTGACCCGCGCGCCTATTACACCATCTATGCCGACCGTAACGAGACGCGCTATGACGCGGCATCGGTGCGCAAACTTTATCTGCGCCTTGAACGCCCGCAATTTTATGCGCTGTTCGGCGATTTCGAGACCGGGATTTCCGAACCGCAGCTTGCCCGCTATCAGCGCGCTTTGAACGGCGGCAAAGCCGAATATCGTGGTCGCAAGGTTGCTGCGACGGCCTTTGTTGCCAACACCCCCTATCGCTTTCGCCGCGAAGAAATTCAGGGCAATGGCTTGACTGGCCCTTATTTGCTGGGCGCGCGCAACATTCTGCCGAATAGCGAGCGGATCACCATCGAAACGCGCGACCGGTTGCATAGTGAGCAGATCGTCAACACGGTCACGCTAACCCGCCACATCGACTATGACATCGATTATTCGACCGGCAGCCTGCGCTTCAGCAGTCCGGTGCTTAGCCGCTCGCCGAACCTCGACCCGCAGTTCATCATTGCGGAATATGAAGTCGATGGCGTCGGCGAGCGCGTTCTTAACGCGGGCGGACGTGTCAGCTTCCAAACCGAAAACGAGAAATTGCGCGTCGGGGCGACCGCGATCCACGATGAAGATACGCTGACCAAGACCAACTTGGGAGGCGTCGATCTGCGCTATCGCCCCAGCGTCGATACCGAAGTGCGCGCCGAATTCGCCGTCAGCGATACCAATGCCAAGGCAGGAACCCCTGCGGCCGCGGGTTCGGCCAAAGCGTGGCTCATCGAAGCCGAGCATCACAGCGCCAAATTTGATCTCCTCGCCTATGTTCGTGAGCGGGAATCGGGCTTTGGCGTCGGGCAACTCAATCGCGGCGAAGACGGAACACGCAAAATTGGCGTCGATGCGCGGCTGCGCGCCACCCGCACCCTGTCGCTGACCGGCAGCGCGTGGCAGGAAGATTATCTCGACGTCGATGCACGCCGCCGCGCCGCCCGCATATTGGCGGAATATGACAATGGTACCACAGTCGCGCGCGCCGGACTGACCCATGCCGACGATCAGCTCAGCGACGGCAGCACCAATGTATCAAATATTGTCCAGTTGGGCGCGACGCAGCGCCTGTTTGAAAAGCGGCTCGAACTTGATGCCCAAACCGAATTTGCGCTTGGCGGCAAAGATGCCAGCGTCGATTTCCCAACGCGCCATCGCCTCAGCGCACGTTTTGCCGTTACCAACGACGTCAATTTGATCGGCAGCTATGAAATTGCAGACGGTGACACCATCAAGGCGCGCACGGCACGCGTCGGCTTTGATGTTGCACCTTGGGCTGGCGCACATTTGCTGGCGACGGCCAATCAGCAAGACATCAGCGAATATGGACCGCGCAGCTTTGCCGCCTATGGCTTGTCGCAATCGCTTCATCTCGGCAAAAAATGGTCGGTCGACTTATCTGTCGATGGCAACCGCACTATCGGCGGCATCCGTGCCAGCGACGTACTCAATGTCGATCAACCTGTCGCATCGGGCGGATTTCTCGGCAATGCGGGCACGCTGACCGAAGATTTCGTCGCGCTGAGTACCGGCGCGACCTATCGCACCGACCGCTGGACCATCACTGGACGCGGCGAATATCGCGATGGCGAGCTTGCGAACCGCTTTGCCCTGACGCTGGGCAGCCTCCGCCAACTGGGTGAAGGAGAGGCGTTGGGCGCGTTGTTCACCTGGACCAAGGCGAATGGCAGCAAGACCGCGCCCGACACCGAAACCCTTCGCTTTGAAATGAGCTGGGCGCACCGTCCCGCCGAATCGCGCGTCTCTTGGCTCAACAAGACCGAATTTCGATCCGACAAGGTGCGCGATGCGGTGGCGGGCCTGCCCGGCCCCATTGGCGGCCCCGCCCTCACCATCGATGGAGATGCCACTAGTCGGCGTTTTCTCAACAGCCTGTCGGTCAATTGGACGCCGCTTGGCAATCGCCAGGCCGATGATAGGTCGTCGGTCAGCGACCGCAGATGGCTCGAACGTGGCGAATTCGGATTTTTCTGGGGCACCCGCTATAATTTCGACCGCTTTGGCGCCTATGACGTCAAAGGCTGGTCGAACCTGTTGGGCGCCGATTTCCGCTTTAACCTCGATGAACATGTCGATGTCGGCGCGTCGGGTACGGTGCGTATCGGCACCGATGCCGACACAGTCAGCTGGGCTGGCGGCCCGACAGTAACAGCTGTCCCGTTCAAAAACGCTAATGTTACAATCGGTTATAACTTCGCTGGCTTCCATGACCGCGATTTTGAAGCGAACCGCTACTCGCGATCAGGCGCCTATGTCACCTTCAAGCTGAAGTTTGACCAAACCAGTTTTGCTGGATTGGGGCTGTAGGGATTTCCGTCACTTCATTCGTCACCCTGAACTTGATTCAGCATGACGACTAAAAGAAGGGCCGATAATCAGTCTGCGAAAAGAAGCACCGGCGTTTCGACGAGTTTCTTCATCGCCTGAACATAGCTTGCGGCATCCCAGCCATCGACAACGCGATGATCGCAACTGATCGACAGATTCATCAATTTGGCGCGGCGGATATCGTCGCCGTCAAACACAGGGCGCTCGACAATCTTGTTCGGGCCGATGATTGCAACTTCGGGGCGATTAATGACCGGCGTCGTCGCGATTCCACCCAACGGGCCGAGCGATGTGATGGTCAGGGTCGAGCCTGACAGTTCATCGGTCTTCGCCTTTCCGGTGCGAGCAGCGTCCGCCAAGCGAATGATTTCACTCGCCAATTGCCAGACGTTCATATTCTGCGCGTCGCGAATGACGGGGACCATCAGGCCGGCATCGGTCTGTGTTGCCATACCCAGATGCACCGCGCCGTGGCGCGTCACAACACCGGCTTCATCGTCATAGCGGGCGTTGATCATCGGAAATTGCGGGATCGTCCGACAGATTGCGACGATCAAAAAGGGCAGCATCGTTAGCTTCGGACGGTTGCCGCGATTGGCATTCAAATCGGCGCGCATCTCCTCCAGCGCCGTCACGTCCATTTCTTCGACATAGGTGAAATGCGGGATAGCGCGCTTTGAGGCGGCCATATTTTCGGCAATGCGGCGGCGCATACCGATAACCTTGATCGGCTCGTCGGCGCGCGCGCGGTCTGCATGGGGGGATTGATAACCCTGCCCCGCATTGTAACGCAGATAGGCGTCCAGATCGGCGTGGCGAACCCGGTCGCCATCGCAGTGCACCTGTCCCAGATCAACACCGAGGTCGCGGGCGCGAGCGCGAACCGCGGGCGACGCCAAAACCTTAACACCACTTGCAGCAGCCGGAGCGGGCGCAGGCACACTTACCGGAACAGGAGCGGGCTTTTCTGCTGCCGGCTCGGCCTTGGCGGGTACAGGATCGTGGTTTTTTTCTTCCTTGGCCGCCGGAGCCGGAGCCGGAGCAGGCTTTTCTGATTCCGTATCCTTGGGCTCTTCGCCGACTTCCGCATCGGTCTCGATCACCGCAAGCGTCGACCCGATGGGGATCAGGTCGCCCACTTCGCCTGCGAGTTCGACAACCACGCCCGAAACCGGCGATTCCATCTCGACCGTTGCCTTGTCGGTCATCATGTCGGCAAGCTGGGCGTCTTCTTCGACGCGCTCGCCAATTTTGACGTGCCAGGTGACGATTTCGGCCTCGGCAATGCCTTCGCCAATGTCGGGAAGCCGGAATGAATAGCGGGCCATAGCGGTCAGTCCTTCATAATCTTGTAAAGTGCCGTCGCAATGCGGATGGGGCCGGGGAAATAGGCCCATTCCAAACTGTGCGGATAGGGCGTATCAAAGCCGGTGACGCGCTCGACCGGTGCTTCGAGATGATAGAAACATCGTTCCTGCACCAGTGCCGCGAGTTCGGCACCAAAGCCCGACGTCCGTGTGGCTTCATGGATAATCAGACAACGGCCTGTCTTTTTCACCGAGGCTTCAATCGCCTCTATGTCCAAAGGCAAAAGCGTCCGTAAATCAATGACCTCTGCGTCGATGCCCAATTCCTCGACAACCGTCTTGGCGACATGAACCATCGTCCCATAAACAAGGACCGTGACTGTTTCGCCTTCGCGCACGGTCGCCGCCTTGCCGAGGTCTACGCGATAATAATCCTCTGGAACAGCGCTGACGGCATGTTTGGACCAGGGCTCGACCGGACGATCATAATAGCCGCTGAAGGGGCCGTTGTAGATCCGCTTGGGTTCAAGGAACACGACCGGATCATTGTCCTCGATAGCCGCGATCAACAGGCCCTTGGCATCATAAGGATTGGACGGGATCACCGTCTTGACCCCCGATATGTGTGTCATGATGCTCTCGGGCGACTGGCTGTGCGTCTGCCCGCCAAAAATACCGCCGCCGAAGGGCGTCCGAATTGTCATCGGACTGATGAAATCATTGGCCGAACGATAGCGCAGCCGCGCCGCTTCGCTCACCAGTTGGTCCAGACCCGGATAGATATAGTCGGCAAACTGGATTTCGGGCACCGGTCGCAGGCCATAGGCACCCATGCCCACCGCTACCCCGATAATGCCGCATTCATTGATCGGCGTGTCAAACACGCGCGTCTTGCCATACTTTTTCTGCAAGCCAGCGGTGGCGCGGAACACACCGCCGAAATAGCCGACATCCTCGCCCATCACGACGACATTGGAATCGCGGGCCAGCATGATGTCCATCGCGCTGTTGATCGCTTCGATCATATTCATGGTCTTGGTACCGTCCGCCATTATTCGGGCCTCCAATCGGGGCCAAATTTGGCTTCCTGCTCGGCCATCATTTGCGCGCTCTGTTCTTTGAGATGCCAGGGCATTTCCTCAAACACATCTTCGAACATGGTTTCAAAGGGCTGGTGCATCCCATGCCCCAAAATACCCAATTTTTCAGACTGCCTCTGCATCGACTTGACTAAATCTTCTAGTTCTTTGCGGAGCGCTTCGTGCCGATCGCCATCCCATTCGCCCAAAACTTCCAGGTGCTGGCGCAACCGGTCGATCGGGTCGCCAAACGGCCAGGCCGCCCCCTCCTGCGCAGGGCGATAGGCGCTAGGATCATCCGAGGTGCTATGCCCTTCTGACCGATAGGTGAAATGTTCGATCAGCGTCGGCCCATTATTGGTACGCGCGCGGTCAGCGGCCCATTGCGTCGCGGCAAACACGGCCAGCGCGTCGTTACCGTCAACCCGCAAACCGGCAATACCATAGCCGATGGCCCGTGCGGCAAAGGTCGTTCGCTCACTTCCCGCAAAGCCAGAGAAGGACGAGATTGCCCACTGATTGTTGACGATATTGAAAATAACCGGCGCATTATAAACAGCGGCAAAGGTCAGGGCCGAATGAAAATCGCCCTCCGCCGACGAACCTTCGCCGCACCACACGCTGGAAATCCGAGAATCGCCCTTGGATGCAGAGGCCATCGCCCAGCCCACCGCTTGCGGATATTGCGTCGCCAGATTGCCCGAGACACTGAAAAAGCCATGTTCCGGGGCCGAATACATGATCGGCAGTTGCCGTCCCATCAGATGGTCGCCGCGGTTCGAGTAAATCTGGTTCATCATATTGATCAGCGGATATTCGCGTGCAATCAAAATGCCTTGCTGGCGATAGCTGGGGAAACACATGTCGGCGCGGTCGAGCGCCATGGTGGCCCCAACCGAGGTTGCCTCTTCACCGGTGCATTTCATGTAAAAGCTGGTCTTGCCCTGACGCTGGGCGCGGAACATGCGATCATCGAATGCCCGCACCAACATCATATAGCGCAGCATCGCACGTATGCGATCGGCAGACAGATTCGGATTCCATGCCCCCTTGGCGGTCCCGTCAAAATCAAGCACGCGCACAAGACCATAAGCGAGCTCGCGCATCTCATCGGGTTTGCTCGCTTCGCCCGGACGCGAGGATGCGTCGACGGAAGGCACAACAATGTCGCTGAAGTCCGGCGCATCGCCGGGGCGATAGCGCGGTTCGGGAACGTGCAGCGCCAATGGCGGCAAATTACTCGCCGGTCGCCGGTGCGTATCAGGCATGGCCTCATCCCTTCGTGACGCGACTCACCGCGCCGTTAGTTATATTTCACAGTTGCGACATATTATTTCAGCCGCGCCGCTTATGCAATGGCCTGCTTCAAACCGCGACGGGAGCCGCAATATGCGCTTGTGGAGCATAGTCTTCGACAGCGAAATCATCGAATTGATAGTCGAATATGCTGTCAGGTCGTCGGTAGATCAGCAACCGCGGCGCACCGCCTGCTGTCCGCTCCAACTGTGTCTGAACCAGTTCCCCATGGTTCAGGTAAAGATGAACATCACCGCCGGTCCAGACCAGCTCATGTGCATGAAGATCGCACTGCTGGGCAATCATGCGGGTTAGCAGGGCAGCCTCAAAGACGTTAAACGCAAAACCCAGACCCAGATCGCACGACCGCTGAAACAACAGACACGACAGTCCACCGTCGGACCGGACGTGGAATTGATAGGTCATATGACAGGGCGGTAGCGCCATCTGGTCAAGATCGGCCACATTCCATCCGGTAAAGATATGCCGCCGCGACCCCGGATTGTTACGCAGCGAATCGATCAGCGCCGCAATCTGGTTGTGGCCATCGGCAGCGCGGCGATACAGCCCCTCCCCTGCAGTCTCATAGCGCGGCCAATTGACCCATTGATGGCCATAGACCGGACCAAGGTTGCCCCATTGTGCGGCAAATTCCGGGTTTTCGATCAGCTTGTCTTCAAATTCACGGGCCTCGATAGCGTCGCCGGTTTCGCGCCGATAGCGAGCGAGGGGCCAGTCGGTCCAGATATGAACGCCTTGCGCCACCAAAGGTCGTATGTTGGTGTTACCGGTCAGGAACCACAGCAGCTCGCGCACTGCTGTTTTCCAGTAAACTCGTTTGGTCGTGAGCAGCGGAATGGCATCGTCGGCGAGCGAAAAGCGCATCGTTTCGCCAAAAAGGGAACGCGTCCCGACCCCTGTGCGATCAACACGCTCGTCGCCTTCCGCCCAGATGCGACGCATCAAGTCCAGATATTGCTGCTCATAATGGATGGAATCGGACAAGAATCGCTCCTGCAATCAGGCCTCTTTGCTAGGCGGAAGCGCGGTCAGCGACAAGGGCTGTGCCAGCTTCTCACCATTGCGGAGGCAACATCGCTTGGCAGTCATCGCGGCGCGTTCATTGTGACGTCATGACGACCCTCGTTTCTCCACTCAGCACAGCAAGGCCCGGAGATCAGTCGGGCTTTGTCCAACTGTCTGTCGAAGATCAGTTCGTTCAAAACCTCATCCGCCCACTCTTCCCGGCACATGAGGAGATGGTCGTCATTGCCGGCTTTGACCAAGCGCTTCGCCTGAAACAATTGATCGAAATTGCTACAGGCACCGCCAAAAGCTGCCAGATAAACCCACGGCATTGGCAAAGCCTTCTTTCAGGACGGCATATTTCGCACGCCATTCTCGTCCACAATCATCCATCAGGCATTGCCCGCCCCAGTCAAGCAGACATACATCTGACCCGCGAAGCCGCGGCCCATTTGCAATTCTTCGCCATCAATCTAACGGACCACCTGATCCTCGTAACTACTGGTCATTTCAGCTTTGTCCGGGCCGGATTGCTTTAGCGATGATTGGCGCTTGAAGTTCCGTGTCTCCACGTCTAGAGGACCGCCCTGCCTTCGCGGTGACCCACGGGTCGCGTGGCGCACGGTCGGGGAGTAGCTCAGCCTGGTAGAGCACTGTCTTCGGGAGGCAGGGGCCGGAGGTTCGAATCCTCTCTCCCCGACCAGTTTTTTCATTATCAAGTTCTTGTAACCGTAGCGCGGTCGTCCTAGATTGCTGTTAGCTGCCTTGGTTTTCCCCTTACCATTGCAGCTAGCATCCTGCGCTTTTGCGCGGGTGCGTCCTCCCTGGACCCTGGCCACCTCGTGTCTTCAAGCGCGAGGTGGTTTTTTTATTCGGCAGCCATGTTGGCCAATTGACCGTCTGACCGATCTGCCGATGCAACGATAATAAGCTTGGAAAACCACTCGGATAGCCGATCGACACTGGCAGGCTGAGCGGATCCGTCAGCCTGTAAATATAGGCTGCGGTCAATCTCTATCTGGATGGCATGAATCGCCTTGTCGGGACGTCCGTGGGACCGCGTGATATGACCGCCCGCATAGGGCTGATTGCGACCCACTGCCACGCCCAGTTGCTCCGCCATCGCCAATATCGGTTCGATCAGCCACTCCGCAGCCGATCCTCCAAAATGGTCCCCCACAATAATTTTTGCGCCGTGGCCAGGCTGACCGACCGGAATCGGCGGCATACTGTGCAGGTCAATCAGGATGGCCCGTCCGAACCGCGCGTGAGTCCGATCCAGCGCCTCGGCCAAGGCGGCATGATAGGGACGGTGAAAATTATTGAGCCTCCAGTTCATCGCCTCGACGGTAATCGGGCGCCGCCACAATGGCCCGGTATTGAACAGCCGAGTGGGAATAACACCCAAGCCTGCCCGCTCCTTACGGCCCGGTGCGGTGAAATGGTGCCGCAGGGATAAATCCACCTCTCCGGGTGCCATTTGTCCCTCTGCCCGATTGCAATCGGCGACCGCACGCGCCCACAAGGCTTGAACTAGCGTGGCCCCCACTTGCGTTGCCGATCTGGCGATCTGGTCACACCAGGCATCTTCCAACCGTTCGAGATCCCGCTTTGCAACTCGGGCAGCAGACAGAATTTCGGGGGGATAAACGCGCCCGGCATGGGGCACCGAAACGACAATGGGCAACGGATTTTCCCTTGGATGGATGACGTCGATTGCGGGAAACAAAGATGCTCGATCTGGCATTACCAAGCGGTGCCAAATAACAACGCGTAAATCCAGTGCGGCGTCAATTTGTTAAGCATGTCGGGTTACAACGCGTTATCAATAGACTGGCAATGCGGGCCAGAAGAGACATAATCGATCGACCAAGGGGTAAGCTGGACCATGATTCGCATTTTGCTGGCCGAGGATGATGACGTAATGCGCGAGTATCTGACGCGTGCGTTGAACAGTGCCGGCTATGAGGTCACGGCGGTTGATCGCGGCACAGAAGCGGTGCCTTATCTCGATTCGGGTGTGTTTGACCTCCTTTTATCCGACATCGTCATGCCAGAAATGGACGGCATCGAGCTCGCCCAGCATTGCGCCAAAGTGGCCCCGCAAACACAGGTGATGTTCATCACCGGATTCGCCGCCGTATCGCTCCGCGCCGAGGCGAATGTCCCGCAAGCCAAATTATTGTCAAAGCCCTTTCACCTGAAAGATCTGGTGCGCGAAGTCGACAATCTGTTCGATCAGGCCGACAAAAGCAGCCAACGATAAGCTTTGGATGACGCGAAGGGCTTGCCAGCCCGCGAAAGGCCCTTTAAGGGCGCGTCACCCGATACGTGTGGGCGTGTAGCTCAGTGGTAGAGCACTGTGTTGACATCGCAGGGGTCGCAAGTTCAATCCTTGCCACGCCCACCATTTTCTTCTCACACCCCGACCATGTCAGGCCATGCCGCGCGCCAGATCTCCGCGGGAGGCATCGCCAATCTGTGACCCGCCATCGCAATCGAGAATCGTGCCGGTGATATAGGCCGCAGCAGGCGAACTCAGGAACACCGCGCAGTCGGCAACCTCGTCGATCTTTCCCCACCGCTTCATCGCGATACGGTCATAATGCGATTGCCGTGCCGCAGCGTCGGGCGCCAGGCGCTTCATCCCCTCGGTGTCGGCAATTGGCCCTGGCGAAATACCATTCACCCGCACATCTGGCCCCCATTCGAGCGCGAGAACACGAATCAACTGGTTGATACCAGCCTTGGCCGCGCAGGCGTGGGCTTGAAGCGCCGATGCGTTGATGGCCTGTCCCGCCGTAATGGCGATCAGCGATGCATTGGGCTGCAACAGATCATGGCATCCGCGAAAGACGTTGAAGGTGCCATTGAGGTCAATATCCACCACGGTGCGAAAGGCATTGGCGGACATCCCCAACGCCGGGGCCAGAAAATTCCCCGCCGCGCCGGACACAACAATATCAAGGGCACCGAGGTTCTCGACGACCTGCTCCATCACGCCGCGGATCGCGTCAAAATCGCGCACATCACCCGAAAGACCGATGGCGTCATGGCCTATCTCAGCGGCGGCACGCGCCGCTTTTTCCGGGTCGCGACCGGCAACCGCCACCTCGGCGCCCAACGCGGCAAAGCGTTTGGCGATCCCCAGATTAATCCCGCTGGTGCCGCCCGCCACAAAGGCTGTTTTTCCAGCGAGCAAATTGTCACGAAATGTTGTCATCGGGCATCCCTTTGTTGTGAATAACTATGGCTAGACCAGAAGCCGGGATTCGCAAAGCAACCGCGCAAGGGGTTGACGGCGGCGCTGCGCTCGCCTTTTGCAGGGGCAACGCTCTCAACCGAAAGAAATGTCATGGCCCGGTCCGGTCCCACCTCCAACAGCTTCATATCGCAGCGGCTCAAGCTACATTATGCCGACTGGGGCAATGAAGAGGCACCGCCACTCTTGCTGATTCATGGCGGGCGCGACCATTGCCGTAGCTGGGACTGGGTGGCCGAGCGCCTGTGTGACCGTTACCATGTGATTGCTGTCGACCTGCGCGGCCATGGCGACAGCGCCTGGTCACCCGATGGCAATTATGAGATGAGCGCCTTTGTCTATGATCTGGCGCAGCTCATTCACCAACTTGACCTTGCCCCGGCAACGATCGTCGCCCATTCGATGGGCGGCAACATTGCGACCCGCTATGCCGGCCTTTACCCCGACAATGTCCGCAAACTCGTGTCTATCGAAGGGCTGGGCCCCTCACCCGCCGTACTGGAAAAACGCGCCGAGAAGAGCTTGGCCGACCATTTTCGCAAATGGATTGAGGACAAGCGCGAAGCGGCGGGCCGGACACCCAAACGCTATTCGTCGCTCGACGATGCCCTACAGCGGATGATGGCGGAAAATAGCTATCTGACTCCCGAACAAGCCCGCCACCTGACCGTACAGGGCATCAATCGCAATGAAGACGGCAGCTGGAGCTGGAAGTTCGACAATTATCTGAACATCTGGGCTGTTTTCGACATGCCGCAGGAGGATCTGCACCACATCTGGAGCAGCATCACCTGTCCCACCCTCTTGCTCTATGGTGCCGACAGCTGGGCCTCAAACCCCGAAAAGGACGGGCGCATCAAGCATTTCCAAAGCGCCGAAGTGGTCGAATTTGAAGACGCCGGCCACTGGCTTCATCACGACCAGTTCGACCGGTTCATGTCCACGTTAGTCGAATTCCTGTAGTCTGCCCGCAACTCGTGCAAGTCGCACGCATTGATGGACAAACATGGGATATACAGGACAGCTATCGACTACTAAGCGCGCCATAGCAGGAGGTGCCACGCTGTTTGCGGCGGTGCTGGTCGGCATTACCTTGGTCAGCGGCCTTGATCTGCGCGTCATAAAAGAGGTCAGCGATGCGATTTCGGCAGTGGCCATCCGCGCGCCCGAACCGCAGCCTGATCCGCCGAAACCCGTGCCCGTGCCCGACAAGGCCGCCGGAGCCGCCTCCCCAGCCAATCGCCACGCCAAAGCTGCGCCGGTCCTCGCACCCAAGCCCAAATATAATTCTCCCAAACCGCCTACCATCGCTGCGGCACCCAAGCCGGGAACAGGCAGTGAAAGCTCCGCTGGCGCAGCGCCTGTTGACGGCCCCGGGTCGGACGCGGGCGGTGCTGGCAATGGATCAGGTGCGGGCGGCAGCAAAGCCGTCTGGCGGAGCGGAGAAATCCGCAACCGCGACTACCCAAAGTCCGCAAGCCGCGCTAAGATTGGTGGTGTGGTGGAAACCCGCTTCACCATCCAGCCCAGTGGCCGCGTTACCGGATGCTATGTGTCACGATCTAGCGGCGATGCCTCACTCGACGCCACAACCTGCCGCCTGATCGAACAACGATTTCGATTTAAGCCCGCCACCAATGCAACCGGCAAGCCCATCGCCAGCGATTATGGCTGGCGACAGACATGGTGGTTAGAACGGAGGCGCTAGAGAAGCAGCCCGATCAGGAGTCCGTTGCTCCCGACTGGTTTGGTCCCCTTCCCCCACGGACGAAGGCTTGGAAAACGACCCAGGCAAAACCGAACACGCCGACACTGAACACGATATCGCCCGGAACCCGCGCCCAGACCAGCGCCTGCATCACCGGACTATGGATAAACTCGGCTGAACGGGCGAAAGAATAGCCTTGTTCGACGCTGACATAAGTTTGCAATATACCCTGCGGCAACAGCGACAGAAATGTCATCATCGCCAGTCCGATATTGAGCGACCAGAAGGATGTTTTGAGCCATTTCTGGTTCCAGTGCGCGATGTCGGTCAGACCGCGCATGCAATAGAGGGTCAGGCCCAGACCCAGCATCCCGTAAACACCAAACAAAGCGGCATGGCCGTGGTTGGCGGTCAGGTTCAGACCCTGCATATAATAGAGCGCGATCGGTGGATTGATCAAAAAGCCGAACAGTCCGGCGCCGACCAAATTCCAGAACAGTACGGCAGCAAAGAACATGAACGGCCAGTGATAATTGCGTTCCCACTCTGCCACACGCTCCACTTTATACCTTGTATAGGCTTCGAATCCGACGACGAGCAGCGGCACCACTTCCAGCGCCGAAATCATCGCACCCACCGCGATGACAGACGTCGGCGTCCCGCTGAAATAGAGATGATGGAACGTCCCCAACACGCCGCCGAACAAAAAAATGATTGTTGCGAACAACACCATCACCGTCGCCGTCGATGTCCGCAAGATCCCCATACGGACGAACAACAAGGATATGATCGCGGTCGCAAAGACCTCGAAAATTCCCTCGACCCACAGGTGGACGACCCACCAGCGCCAATATTCCATGATCGAGATATGGGTGTGCTGCCCCCACATCAGCCCCGCCGCATAAAGCAGGCCGATGGAGATGGCTGACACGAGCACCAGATAGATGAGCGATTTTCCACCCTTCTCCTGCAGCACCGGCCACAAGCCGCGCACCACAAGGCAAACCCACAGGAACAGGCCGACGGTCAGATAAATCTGCCAGAAACGACCGAGATCGACATATTCATAGCCCTGATGACCGAACCAGAAATTGGCCGTCAGACTGTCGAACAACCGATGAACTGCCGCCCACTGGCCAATAAAGGACCCGACCACGATGATCAGCAAGCTGATAAACAGGAAATTGACCCCGAAGCGTTGAAATTTGGGGTCTCGCCCGCCCAGCATCGGGGCAACATACAATCCTGTCGCCAGCCACGCCGTCGCGATCCAAAGTACCGCCAGTTGCGTGTGCCAAGTGCGCGTCACCGCATAGGGCAGATATTCGGCAAAGGGCAGGCCATAAAGCCCCTGCCCCTCGACCGCATAATGCGCCGTGACGATGCCGAGCAGGACCTGCCCGACAAACATGGCACAGACGACCCATAAATATTTGGCGGTCGCCCGCATAGAAGGCGTGATGACGGCGCTGTCCAATATGTCAGCACGCGCCATGCCCTCTTCGGGCAGAATATGTTCACGCCAGACGTCAAATTGCTTGGCATAATAGGCGATGAGCGCGCCCGCCGCCGCGAGCAGCAGAATGACCGACGCGATGCTCCACAGCAAAATGCCCGTCGTCGGAACATTGCCGACCAGCGGCTCATGCGGCCAATTGCTGGTGTAAGTGATGGTCTTTCCCGGGCGATTAGTCGTCGCGGCCCACGCCGTCCAGAAATAGAAGGATGACAACTGCTTTGCTTCTGCCGATGTCAGCAGACCGTGGACAGGAAAAGCATAATCGCGGCGTAAGGCAAGCGATGCCTCGTCAGTGCCCTCGTACAGCCGTTCATAATGTGCGGACACCCGCTTGATAGCCTGTGCGCGGGCGTCACTAACACGGATCGTTCCATTCGCCGGATCAAATGTGTTGGTGCGCATTTCTTCTTGCAACGAGGCCTGATTCGCCGCAGCTTGCTGTGTTGATGACTGGCCTCCAACCGGCTCTGCAGGCATTTCCGCCAGCAATGTTTCGGCCTCGCGGTGGAGCCAGTCCGCGCTCCAGTCCGGGGCCAAATAGCTGCCATGCCCCCAGATTGACCCTTGTTCCATTCCGCCAATAGATTGCCAGACATTCTGCCCCGTCTCGATGTCGTGACGCGTGAACAGGGTTTCCCCTGACTCCGAAATCACCTTGTCGGGCATCGGTGGTTTCTGCTGGTAAATTTCGGCACCCAGCAGCAGCAAGATACCGAACATGACGATCATACCCGCCGTCAAAATCATCCACAGCCGCCGGATGCTGAATGTCTGTTCATAGGTCTGCATGTTAGGCCCCCCTTTTTGTCAAAACAGTCCGTGACTGCCGCCAACAGCGCCAACAAGTGTGACAACGCTAAGCAACAGCAGAATTTGGTGCATCCGCAGCATACTTGCGAAATGCCGGGCAGGAGTCGCTGAATGCTCAAGTTTTCGATGCATGAAAATGGGTTCGATCAGGAACAGCATCACCGCGAAAATGGCCCACAGACACACCATAGCGTGCATCCACCAATAGGCTGGATCGGCAAACCGGCTCCACAAATCAGCGCGCCAACACATCCACAGACCGCTGCCCCCTGTGAGCAACACCCATATGCGCGCTTGCCAAGCGAAACGTGATTCAAATTGCTGGAATCCTGCCAACCGCGCTTCGCTCGGCTCGTTTGTGTTCAGCATGGGCATGACGACCAATGTCACAAAGCCCACTCCGCCAATCCAGAACAAGACCGCCAGCACATGGACCACTCGGGCCAGAGCATAGTCATCCATCGGACGACACCCTCACTACTTGCCCATCACAGATCATCGTCGTCGTCCAACAAAACACGATTGGCGGCCCCGTCCAGATCATCATACTGGCCGCTTCGCATGGCCCAGAAAAAACCTGTGAGACCAAGGGCGCCAAGGCCGAGCGCAACTGGAATGAGAAGGGCAAGTCCGTTCACCGCATCACACCTCTTCCCGATAGCGCGCCAGCCGCAGCGAATTGCCGACGACGATCAGTGAGCTGGCTGACATCGCAATAGCTGCAATCAAAGGCGTGACGAATCCGGCAACCGCCAAAGGAATGGCCAGCAGATTATATCCCACCGCCAGCGCGAAATTCTGACGCACGACCTTCAAGGTTCGCCGCGCCACCGCGACTGCCATCCCAACCGGCATCAACCTGTCCCCGATAAAGACAGCATCAGCGGCTTGCTGACTGACGTCGCTGGCACTGCTGGGCGCGATAGAGGCGTGGGCAGCCGCCAAGGCAGGGCCATCATTGATGCCATCGCCCACCATCAGCACGTGCCGACCCTTTGCTGCCAGGTCGGCCAACCTGTCCAGTTTGTCGGACGGCGATAAATTGCCAAGCCCTGTCATCCCGACTTTCTCGCCAGCGGCGTCCACCGCCACAGTTCGATCTCCAGACAAGATGGACGCACAAAGACCCAGGCTATTCAGGCGCGCAACCGTCTCGCGTACATCGGGACGCAGCGGATCATCGAAATAGAGCGGCAGCAGCGTTTTGCCGATCCGCAAACTGGTTGAAAGCACTCCGTCGTTCGCATCGCCGCGCACCAAGGCGACGGCCTCCCCCTGCCAGCGAGCGCGGACGCCCTTACCTGCTATTTCCTCAACATCATCAAGGTCGGTTGACACAATTTTGCGCTCACGCAGCGCTGCCGCAAGGCCCCGACTGAGCGGGTGACGGCTGGATTGGGCCAGCGCCAGGGCAATCGCCGCCTGTTTGTCGTCGAGCCTATCCAGACCGATCGGTCGCGGCTCGCCGATGGTCAGCGTCCCTGTTTTGTCGAACACGGCATAGTCCACCTCTGCCAGTCGCTCGAGCGCGCTGCCGTCCTTGATGAGCAGCCCGCGCTTCATCAGGACATTGGCCGCGACGACCTGAGCCGTAGGCACTGCCAAACCCAGCGCACAGGGGCAGGTGATGATGAGCACGGCGACGGCTATCAACAGCGACTGATGCCACCCCGCACCGGCGACCATCCATCCGGCAAAGCTCACCAGCGCCAGCGTATGAACCACCGGCGCATAGGCCTGCGATGCGCGGTCGGCGATACGGACATAGCGCGATCGGGATTGCCCCGCCTCTTCCATCAAGCTGGCGATTTCAGCTATGATCGTATCCGATCCAACCGCCGTGACGCGCACCTTTATCGGCCGTCCCAAATTGATGGTGCCAGCATGGACAGCATCGCCCTTGCCCACCGTCTGCGGTCGACTTTCCCCCGTCAGCATGGCGTTATCGATCGACGTTTGACCGTCGATAATCACTCCATCGGCGGCCAGCGCTTCACCCGCCGCGACCAGCATGACCATATCCCGACGCACATCTTTTGCCGCGACCCAGACGGTCTGCCCATCACTCTCCCATATCGTGGCCCCCCGCCCCATGCGGCCCAGCAAGGCTCCGATGCCCGAATGGGCGCGATTGCGCATCATCGCGTCCAAAACGCGCCCCGCCAATAGAAAGAATAACAGCATGACGGCACCGTCAAAATAGGCATGGATGCCGCCGGTGGCTGTCTCATATAGGCTCAGCATCGTTGCCAACAGCACGCCAATCGAAATCGGAACATCCATATTGGTGCGCCGCTGCCGGAGCACTTTCGCCGCCGACATAAAGAAGGGGCGTCCCGAATAGAGGATTACAGGTACCGCGATAAGCGCTGACAGCCAGTGGAAAAGATCGCGCGTTGCGCCTTCTGCCCCCGACCACACACTCACCGACAAGAGCATGACATTCATCATGCCAAATCCGGCCACAGCTAGACAGCGCAGCAGCAATTGCGATTCGGTGCTATCGGGCACCAACGCCAAGCCAGCGGCGGGCTGCGCGTCAAAGCCGATCCGGCTAAACGCCGCAACGATCTGCCGCATATCGAGGTCGGGTGCATGGCTGACCACAACACGCTTTGCGGTGAAATTGACGCGGGCAGACGCTATGCCGGCCTCGGCTATCAAACCGCGTTCAATCTTTCCGATGCATCCCGCGCATCTGATCCCCGGCACCGTAAAGCGGCTGTCCACACAGGCGATGGCTTCCTCGCCCGCCATGGTTGCCGCCAACGTCACCGCAGTTCCTTTTCAGAGCGCCAGATTTTCTCCCCGGCCTGTATCTCCACGCGCAATATCCACCGTCCCGGCGGCAAGGGCATCTTGCTTTCAAAATCACCGTTTTTGGCAGCATCAAAGGTCAGGTCTTGGTCGGGTAAGCGGCCCAGCGGGTGCCGCGCGGTCGCTGACACTATGGCACCAGCGGGAACCCCCTCGGTCAAGACATGCACCTTGCTCTGCCCATCCCGCTTGATGGCGACCGTCCACCCGAGCGCCTTGACCTGCTCCGCCTCGTCCAACCAGCGGTTGAAGTGCTGGCTGGCGACATAGGAATTTTCGACGACCACACCGCCAAAGGTCGAGATAGCAAAACGCGCCATCGTCAGATTGACCGCGATGACGATGCCAAATCCGACGACAAGGATGGTCGCCATATGCCGCCCTGTAAACTCGCGGCTCATGGCGTCTCCTCCGGCGCTGCGAACTGCGTCTCTCCGGTATCGCGCTCCGCCTGTTTGTCGAGCGAGGTCAACAGAAATGCAAAATCCTGAGCCTTTGTCGCGGCAGGCGCGATGACATAGGCGCGGACGGTTTCGGTGGAATCGGCGGCGACCAGAACGGTCAAGGTCCGCGCCGCCTTTTCACGCCCGATATTGTCACTCCACATACGCGCATCAGACAAACCGACCAGCGCGATGCACATCTGTCGCGGGCGATTTTCCATGTTGCGAAGCTTGAGCGTGTAGGAATTGCGCACCGACCCGTCACTCATCAGCATGAAAGGCGGATTGCGATCTGGCGCGACTGAAATATCGGTATGGGTGCGCGCGCCGAGAACGAACAACAGCGCCAGTCCGATCGCGCTCCACCCGCCCAGATAGACCAAGGTACGCGGGCGCAGCACCGTTTTCCATACCGGCTGCGGCGCCTCACCCGCCGCTTCGCGTTCGCAGTCTTCCAGCGTCGCATAATCGATCAGGCCTCGGGGGCGACCGACCTCGCCCATCACCCGGTCACAGGCATCAATACACAGTGCGCAGGTGATGCAGCCAATCTGTGGCCCTTCGCGAATATCAATGCCGGTGGGGCAAACCGCCACGCACTGCAGGCAATCGATACAATCGCCAAAGCTGCCCGGATCCTTCTCGGCCTTTTTGATGTTGCCGCGGGGTTCCCCGCGCCAGTCCTTATAAGTGACGATCAGCGATTTTTCGTCGAGCATCGCCGACTGGATGCGCGGCCAGGGACACATGTAGATGCAGACTTGCTCACGCAGGAAGCCCCCCAGCGTGAAGGTGGTCAGCGTCAAGATCGCTACTGTAATATAGGCTGCGGGCGCCGCTTGCCACGACCAGAAGTCGCGCACCAATGTTGGCGCGTCGGCGAAATAGAGAATCCATGCGCCGCCGGTCCAGAAGCTGATGAACAAATAGATTGACCATTTGAACGATCGTTTGGCGATCTTTTTCGGCCCCCATGGCGCGCGCGCCAGCTTTGCTTGCGCGTTGCGGTCTCCATCGACGAAGCGGTCGACATGCTGGAACAGGTCGGTCCACACCGTTTGCGGGCAGGCATAGCCGCACCACGCGCGCCCGACCGCGCTGGTCACCAGAAACAAGCCGATACCGGCCATAATCAACAGGCCGGCAACATAATAAAATTCGTGCGGCCAGATTTCGATACCGAACATATAGAAACGGCGATGGGCCAGATCGACGAGTACAGCCTGATCCGGCGCATATTCCCCGCGGTCCCACCTGAGCCATGGGGTGATATAATAGATACCCAGCGTGACGAACATCACCAACCATTTGAAACGGCGGAACGCACCATCAATCGCCTGCGGGAAAACCCCGCGGCGTTTCTCGAACAATTCCTGAGTCAGTTCCCGCGACGACGGATCGGACGCGCGCATCTTACCGGCGGCGTCAGATTGGGGTCGGGTCGGCTCCTTAAGGTTGGTCATCGACGTCGACCGCCGGGTCTGCGGCGACCTCCACAAAATCTTCGCCGCCGCCCAGAGAATGAACATAGGCCGCAAGCATCTTGATGGTCACAGGATTCAACCGCCCGCCCCACGCCGGCATTACACCATGGCGCGGGTTGGCAACTTGCCGTCTAATGTCGTCGACGCCCGATCCATAAAGCCAGATCGCATCACCCAGATCAGGCGCGCCAAACTGCCGCTCTCCGCGTCCGCCTGCGCCGTGACAAACCGCACAGTTATCAGCAAAAAGTTGCGCTCCTGTCGCACTATCCTTGGCTTTTCCCGACAGGGCAAGGACATGCGTGGCGATCTGATTGATCTGGCCGCTGTCCAATATCTGATCGCGACCGAATGCGGGCATCAGGCTCATCCGTGTTTCGGACTCGCCCGGCTGTCTGATGCCGTGAATAATCGTATATTCGATGGCTTTCAGATCGCCGCCCCACAGCCAGTCGTCATCGTTGAGGTTGGGATAACCCTTGGACCCTGCTGCGCCCGAACCATGGCATTGGACGCAATTCACTTTGAACGCCGCCCGTCCACCAGCTACGGCCGCCCGCATCAGCTCTTCATTTTCAGGAAGTCGCTCGATCGGCACCCGCGCCAGAGCGGCAAAGAGCGGTGCCTTGCGCGACCCTTCCTCGGCAATTTCATCGGCAAGCTGGCCCCGACTTGTCCAGCCCAGCACCCCCTCGGTGCCGCGCTCGACGAGCGGCCATGCGGGGTAAAGGATGACATAAACCACGGCCCACACAATCGACAGGTACAGGCACCATAACCACCAGCGTGGCATCGGCGTGTCGAGTTCTTCGATCCCGTCCCATTCATGCCCGACGGTTTGGGTGCCGGTTGCTTCATCGAACCGACTGTTCTCGCTGGCTTTATTCGCCATCATCGTCATCCTTGAAGATCAGGGTCGCCGCATCATGGTTGCGGCGGGCGGCACCGGGTCGGAACGGCCACGCAATCAGCACAGCAAACACCCCCATCATCACCAACAACCCCCAGCTGTCGGCGATGTGACGCAGCGATTCATAGAGGGAATGGTCGCTCATCGCCCTTTCTCCGTCGCCAGTTCCTCCTGAGCGGCGGCGCTGTTCACATCGACCAGCGTCCCCAGCATCTGAAGATAGGCGACCAGTGCATCCATCTCGGTCAACCGGTCAGGATTGCCGTCATAGTCGCGGATTTGCGCCTTGGGATAGCGTTTGACCAAGTCATCGGCGTCCATTTCGGGGTCCGCCTGCGCCTTCAGATCATTGACGGCCTGCGCAACGTCGCGATCCGAATAGGGAACGCCAACATCGCGCAGGGCGCGCAACTGCGCCGCCGGGTCGCTGACGTCCAGATCGGTTTTGGCGAGGAAAGAATAAGGCGGCATGATACTTTCGGGCACCACCGACCGGGGATCGATCAGATGCTGGACATGCCATTCATCCGAATAACGCCCACCGACGCGCGCGAGGTCCGGCCCCGTCCGCTTTGACCCCCATTGGAACGGATGGTCATACATCGACTCTGCGGCGAGGCTGTAATGGCCATAGCGTTCCACCTCGTCGCGGAACGGACGGATCATCTGGCTGTGGCAGCTATAGCAACCTTCGCGTACATAAATGTCGCGCCCCGCTTGTTCGAGCGGGGTGTAAGGCCGCATCCCCTTCACTTTCTCGATCGTATTGTCGATCCAGAACAGTGGAGCGATTTCGACAATCCCTCCGATAGCCACTGCAATGAAAGCGAACACACCCAACAGGGTAACGTTGCGCTCAATCTTTCGATGTCCTTCGACGATCTTGCTCATGATATTTCTCTATTCAGCGGACTGAGCGACAAGCGGGCGGTCGGATTCAGGCGAATAGGGTGCGCCACTCATCGGTGCCTCCTGGCGCAACTGGCCCGCGATCGTCTTCCAAACATTAACCACCATGATGACACCGCCGGTCAGATAGAGAAGTCCGCCAAAGGCGCGCATGAAATAGAGCGGTTTGAGCGCGGCGACCGTGTCGGCAAAGGTGTTTACCAAATAGCCGTCAGCCCCATATTCGCGCCACATCAAACCTTGCGTGATGCCGGCGACCCACATCGACGCGGCATAAAAAACGATGCCCAGCGTCGCGAGCCAGAAGTGCCAATTGACCATTCGCAGCGAATAAAGTCGCTGACGCCCCCATAGTCGCGGTGTCAGGAAATAGATGGCGGCAAAGGTAATCATGCCGTTCCACCCCAGCGCTCCGGCATGGACATGACCGATGGTCCAGTCAGTGTAATGCGATAGCGAATTGACGCTCTTGATGCTGAGCATCGGCCCTTCAAAAGTCGCCATGCCGTAAAAGGCCAGTGCGAGGACCATCAGGCGGATAATCGGATCGGTGCGGACCTTGTCCCATGCGCCGTTGAGCGTCATCAGTCCGTTGATCATCCCGCCCCAACTCGGCATCCACAGCACAATCGAAAAAACCATGCCCAGCGTCTGCGCCCAGTCGGGCAGCGCGGTGTAAAGCAGGTGGTGTGGGCCTGCCCATATATAGAGGAAGATCAGCGACCAGAAGTGCAGGATTGACAGCCGATAGCTGTAAATCGGTCGCTGCGCCTGCTTCGGCACAAAATAATACATCATCGCCAGAAACGGCACGGTCAGGAAAAAGGCGACCGCGTTATGCCCGTACCACCACTGCACCAACGCATCCTGAACCCCCGAAAAGGCCGAATAGGACCGAGATCCCAGAAACGACACCGGCACGGCCAGATTGTTGAGGACGTGCAGCATCGCAATAGTGATGATGAACGACAGATAGAACCAGTTGGCGACATAGATATGCGGCTCATTACGCCGCGCCAATGTGCCGACAAAAACGATCAGGTAAGCGATCCAGACAATCGTCAGCCACAGGTCGACATACCATTCAGGCTCGGCATATTCACGCGACTGGGTGACACCGAACAAATAGCCGGTGGCCGCCAGCACCAGAAATAGCTGATAGCCCCAGAAAACGAAGCGCGCGAGCGACGGGAAAGCGAGACGCGTGCGACAGGTGCGTTGAACGACATAAAAACTTGTCGCTATCAGGGCGTTACCGCCAAAGGCAAAGACCACCGCAGAGGTGTGCAGCGGCCTGACCCTCCCGAAATTGAACCAGGGCTCAATATTCAGCGCCGGAACTGCCATCTGCATGGCAATAAACAATCCGGCAGAAAATCCGACGACAGCCCAAAAGACCGTTGCAATGACACCCCAGCGTATAGGCTCGTCATCATATCGCGTCGGGTCGCTCGGCATATGGAGCCGGTCTCGCGCCTTTTGCAGCGGATTATAGCGACTGACGGACAGCCACATCATGCCAAGGCCGACGATGGCGATGATCACCATATGCGCGGCAAAGCCCGTATCTCTCGCGTCCGCAGCGGCAACCATCGCCAGCAAAAACAGCAAAAACCACAAACCGGCACGGGTCAGTGTCGATTCCACGGACGACCTCCTTGTCAAAGCGAACAGTGGTTTGCCTTGGCTTTATTCGGGTCGCGCAACATTGATCTAGATCAATTTGAACAAGGAGAGCATGAAATTTTGAAGAGGATTATGCCCAAGTCTGCCTCATCAAATGCTGGCCGTTTGGAGCGTCATTTAGCCCGCCCGTCGGCGCAGGCCATCACGGTCAAGGATTGTGATGCTGCTACGCGACACAATATCAATCAGCCCGTCCTTTTTAAGCTTAGTAAATTCGCGACTGACTGTTTCAATCGTCAACCCGAGTACATCGGCAATTTGACGCCGAACCAGCGGTAGCTCAAAACTGTCCAGAGCCATCACGGACAGGCTATCTTGCGGCGCCTCCAGTCGCTCGGAAATTTCCAACAGGAAAAAGGCAAGCCGCTCTTCAGCCGTCTTGCGTCCCAAAAGCAACATCCAGGATCGGGTCCGATCCAGTTCGGTCATCATTCTCTGCAACAACCGATGTTCCAGCCTCGGATGATGACTTGCAAAGCCGTCAAAGTCACTTTGCGAAAAAACACAAACATCAGCATCCGTCAGCGCCGTAACGCCATAGGGCGCGGTCGTTCCATAAGGCCGCCCGATAAAGTCCGACGGGTAAACGATGCCAACAATTTGCTGGCGCCCATCTTCGGTCCCGCTGGTCAGTTTCAGCACGCCTTCGACGACATTAGCCACCAAAACAGCTTCTTCGCCCTGCCATAATATCTGTTCGCCGCGCTTCACCTGACGGCGGCGACCCAGTGCGTTAAGCAATGCAAGCTCATCGTCGTGGAGATCCGCGCAAATGGAGTGGTTTCTGACCACGCAGGCTTGGCAGAAATTCATCCTACCTGCCTATCATCAGCGCCCAATTCCCGCAACGCTTAGGTCTTTGACCCAAGCGAATACCGCCCTACCGTCCTTGATCTATGTCAAATCGACATAGCAGTCCCATCAGATCGAATTTTGCGCCAAGTAATTAACGTCAAAATCCGGTGGAAGATAAAGAAGGGACGCCGCTTCTCGGCAGCAAAAATTTCCTGCAGAAAAGGTGGCGGAGACGGAGGGATTCGAACCCTCGGTACGGAATTAACCCGTACGACGGTTTAGCAAACCGTTGGTTTCAGCCACTCACCCACGTCTCCGCATGGTCTGTCGCGCTAGCGGCAGTTTGGCCTTGGCGGGCGCTATAACCAGCCCTCTCTCACGCTGCAACGCCTAACATCACCCGATTTCATCGTCGCAGCGATCTTCTCGCCGCAAAATAGATTCAGTCTGGCGCAAAATCGACTCGGGTCATCGCCCATTCATTGCCCTACTGACAAAGAGAGTCATGATGTGTCAGGGATGCCGCGCGCTTTGCGCATAAGCTGTTTGAGCCTGCCTTTTGGGGGAATACCATGCGCCTATCGCTATCAACCATTGCCACCATCGCCATCGGGGGGATCAGCCTCGCGCTGGCACCCGTCGCGTCTGCGGCCCAGATGACAGAAGTCGATCCGAATACCGCGATCGATGCCGATCTCGACAATCCAACACCTCCACCTCCCCCGCCGCCATCACAGCCCGCGTCGCAGGGGATGGATATTGACAGCGATCTCGCCTCCGGCAGCGAGGTCACAACGCCAGCGACCGACCCGGTGACTGACCCGTCCGTCGAAACCGCAACGCCGGGAGTGGAAGAAGCCACGGTCACCAACGCTGCTGCGGCAGGCACCACCTATGGCAAGGACGATCTGATCGGAGCCGCAGAAGGCGTTTTTGGTAAAGGAGCCAAGGGACTGGCAGGGCTGATCGAAGATATACTACGCAAACAGGGCGAGCCGAATGCCTATATTGTCGGGCGCGAGGCTGGAGGCGCGCTGGTGCTCGGTGTGCGCTATGGGTCGGGTACACTCTATCACAAGATAGAGGGCGAACGCCCAGTCTATTGGACAGGCCCGTCCATCGGGTTTGATGCCGGCGCCAACGCGGGCAAGACTTTTGTCCTCGTGTACAACCTGTTCGACACCGAAGATTTGTACAAACGCTATCCTGCTGGCGAAGGCGCGGCCTATCTGGTGGGCGGATTCAACGCCAGCTATCTGCGGCGCGGCGATGTGGTGCTGATCCCCATTCGTGTCGGCGTCGGTGCGCGACTGGGTGCCAATGTCGGCTATATGAAGTTCCGCAAGAAGCAGAGCTGGTTGCCGTTCTAGCCAGCACGCTCAGCCAAGGCTGATTCCACGGCGGCGAAATCTGCGAGGCCCAACTTGGCCGGTATATATTCGGCCCAAGCGGCATCAACCTGATCGGCCACTGCTTGCGGTAGCATGGTTTTGTGTCCGCCGACTTTGCCTTCGCGCACTTTTGATGAGTCGCTACCAGCGGGGAAACCGACCCGGTCCTCGGACAGTGCGCGCATCATTGCATCGTCAAACTGATGCTTGTTCGCCAGCATGTATCCGATCGACGACCGCTCAAGCGTCAGCACCAATAGCTCGTCATCAAGCGTGATATCGCAAAACGCCGCGAGCCGCCGAACATGATGCGCCGGGTCCTGCACCATCTGTGCAAAAGAGAAAATGAGGACGTCGGGATTGTTCCGCTGTGTCCACCAGCTCGCCAGATGTTGCCAATAGTTGCCCCCCTCTGCGCTACCCGCCATCCATCCCGCAGCAAACGCCTCGATTGACACCGTTCCGGGCTCGATAAACCAGCCCTCCATAAATTTGTACATCGACAACAGCGCGTCTTTCGGGTCGCGTAAGGCGACGACATAACGCGCTCCGCGCGGCGCAGCGTCATAAGCCAGATGACTTTTGAACCCACGCGGCGCGGCGCGCTGATCCGCATTTATGTCCAACCCCAAAGCGACCGAGGTCTCGATCCACGGCACCACCTTTGAAATATCGTCATAGTCCCTGTCGCCGCGGGTGCGCAGTGTGTGGAATGTTTGCTGAAGCCAAGTCGTTCCGCACTTACCATAAGGCGCGATGATGACGTCGCTCGGCCGCGCTCGAAATCCGCTCAAGGCCGCTCCGATATCGTTAGGGTCAATAAGTGTCCCCATCGCCTGCTTGAACTCAGCCACATTTCGCGCGCGGCGCCCCAATTTCTGAACCATCGGAATCCCCGTTTTCGCGCCCTAGGATAGTGTCGCGAGCAAAAATGCCCGTTCGGATAGCATACAGCCATTAATCGCCATCAAAGGCAATCAGGGTCTCGCTGGCCAAACGGCCATCGGAAAGTCGGCGCGATCCGCCAAGATCAGGCAGGTCGATGACGAACAGCGCCGCCATTACGACCGCTCCAGCGCTCCGCATTAACTCGGCGGTCGCAAGGATCGTGCCGCCCGTCGCTAGCAGGTCATCGACGAGCACGACACGGCTGCCGGGGCTTATCGCCCCTTCGTGCAACTCCAAACGGTCGCTGCCATATTCAAGCGCATAATCAACGCCGATCGTCACACCGGGAAGCTTCCCGGCCTTGCGCACCGGAACCAAACCCAGTCCCATGGCGGTCGCCATCGCGGCACCGAACAGGAAACCGCGCGCTTCGACAGCAACAATCATATCGGGTTTATAGGCAGCGGCGCGCTCGCAAAGTCGCTGCACGCTCTCGGCAAAGCCCTCAGCGTCGCTAATTAGAGTGGTTATGTCGCGAAATTGGATGCCAGGCTTGGGAAAGTCAGGAATCGTGCGGACAAGCGCCGCCAGATCAAGGTCAGGCTGGGGTGCGCGGGCGATCATCGCTGACAATCGCCCGACACTTCCTCAATGCTTCTTGTCGGCCCAGATGTTCCGATAGGACAGATAGGCCAAAATGGTGAAGATGATCAGGAACAGCAGCGCTGCCCGGCCACCGATCAGGCGGTTTTCAAGCTTCGGTTCTGCTGTCCACACCAGGAATGCAGACACGTCACTCGCCATCTGATCAACCGTCGCCTTCGTGCCATCGGCATAGGTGACAGCGCCATCATGAAGTGGTGGTGCCATCGCCAGATTCAGGTTGGCGAAATAGGGGTTGAAGTGCAGTCCCGTCGGCGGCTGCAATTCTTTGGGCAGGTTGGCCGGCGGATTCTGGAAACCAGTGAGCAAGGAATAAACATAGCTCTGGCCACCTTCGCGCGCCTTGGTGATCAGCGACAGGTCAGGCGGCAAAGCATTGTTGTTCGCGGCGCGGGCCGCCACGTCGTTCGCAAAAGGTGCCGGAAAATGGTCGGCAGGCCTGCCGTCGCGCGTCGCCGGCTCACCGGTATCCGGATTGAGCGACGGAACCTGAAATTGCTTGGCAAAGGCTTTGATCTGACCTTCGTCATAACCAAGCGCCTTGATATCGCGGAACGCAACAAGGTTGAGGCTGTGACAGGCCGAGCAGACCTCTTTGTAAACCTGCATCCCGCGTTGAACCTTGTTCACGTCAAACGTGCCAAAAGGTCCGTCACTCGACAAGGCGAGGTGGCGAGGTTCTTTGTGAAAAGCGTGGGCTGCATCAGGCGTGCTGGTGAGCGGCGTCGTAAAGATCGCCATCAGCAGTGCTGCGATGAATCCCAGGCCGACTAAAAATCCGAGCGGACGAACCATGGCTGTTTCAGCTCCCCAAAATGTCCGGCGCTCAGGCCGTTGTCGCTGCCGACGATGTGTCGTCAGCATGTTTGCTCAAAACCGCTTCGGTGATCGAATTGGGCATCGGCTCAGGCCGCTCAATTCGCGAAACGATAGGCACGATAATCAGAAAATGGGCGAAATAATATATGGCGCCAAGTTGACTGAGGATAACCCAAGGCTGTGTCGCCGGCTTCATCCCGCAGGTTCCAAGCAGCACGATGTCAGCCATCAAAACCCAAAAGAATTTGCGATACAGCGGGCGGTAGGTCGCCGACTTCACCGGCGACCCGTCGAGCCACGGCAGGAAGAACAGCAGCGCAATCGATGCGAACATCGCAATCACGCCCCAAAGCTTTGCCGGAACCCACAGGAAGTTGAACGTGAAGGCGCGCAAAATCGCATAGAAGGGCCAGAAATACCATTCAGGCACAATATGCGCCGGCGTCGACAGCGAGTTAGCCGGAATATAGTTATCGGCATGGCCCAGCAGGTTCGGCGCAAAGAAGGTCAGCAGCACAAAGACGATCAGGAAAACGCCCAGTCCGAAACCGTCCTTCGCCGTATAATAGGGGTGGAACGGAACCGTGTCCTGCTCATCCTTGACTTCGATGCCGGTCGGATTGCTCGATCCCGGAATGTGAAGCGCCCAAATGTGCAGGATAATCACACCCAAAATTACGAACGGCAACAGATAGTGCAGCGAGAAGAAGCGGTTTAGCGTCGCATCGTCAGGTGCAAATCCACCCAGCAGCCACACGCGGATCGGTTCACCGACAATCGGAATGGCCGAGAAGAAGCCGGTAATCACCTGCGCACCCCAAAAACTCATCTGCCCCCAAGGCAGCACATAGCCCATGAAGGCGGTCGCCATCATCAACAGGAAGATAACGACACCCAGCAACCACACCATTTCGCGCGGCGCTTTATACGAACCATAGAAAAGGCCTCGGAAAATATGCAGATAGACGACGATGAAGAACATGCTCGCGCCGTTCATATGCGCATAGCGCAGGAACCAGCCCGAATTGACGTCGCGCATGATATGCTCGACCGAATTGAAAGCGAGACCTGCGTTGCCGGCATAGTGCATCGCCAAAATGATGCCCGTGATGATCTGAATCATCAACGCCGCACCGGCCAACACACCAAAGTTCCAGAAATAATTCAGATTGCGCGGCACCGGATAACCCGGCCCGGTGGCATTATATACCAACCGCGGAATCGGCAGCTTCTCATCCATCCATTTCATCAACGGATGTTTTGGCTGATATTGCTTGGCCCAGGGAAAGCTCATCTTATCTCGCTCCTCAGCCGATCGTCACGACAGTATCGCTGTTAAAAACATAGGGTGGCACAAACAAATTCTTCGGTGCCGGACCTTGGCGAATGCGGGCGGCCGTATCATAGGCCGACCCGTGACAGGGACAGAAATAACCGCCGAAGGGGCCGCGATTTTCGCCCTCGCCCGCGCCCAGCGGAACACAACCCAAATGGGTGCAAACGCCCAGCGTAATCAGCCAGTTTTCCTTGCCCGCCTTGGTGCGCTGGTCAAGGGTTTCGGGGTCACGCAGTTCGCTCAACGGAACAGCCTTCGCCTCTGCGATTTCTTTCGGCGTTAGGTTGCGGACGAACACCGGCTGCTTGCGCCAGCTGGTCTTGATCGCCTGTCCAGCCTCAATCGCCGAAATGTCGATTTCGGTCGATGACAACGCCAGAACGTCGGCGGAAGGATTCATCTGGTTGACCAGCGGAATCACGACTGTGACCGCGCCGACACCGGCAAAGCTCACCGCCGCTATATTGATAAAGTCACGGCGGCGGACACCATCTTCGATGCCTGCGTTTGGTTCGGTTTCACTGGCCATTCGATTGCCCTTGCATGGCTGAACTGACAAATATCTCTCAAAATCGGGTCGCCCTGTCCGCAGTTTTGCAATGCGGTGCCTCCCGGCGGCCCCTCCGAGAATTGCGGGCCTGATAGCCGCACATCCCATGCTTGCCAACAGGCAATTTCCCTTTCTTGGTCGCTAATTGCACCCTATCGATATGAAGTCATTGACCCGCTATGCGGGCTGTATGGAAATTGCGCTCTATCAACCCGACATCGCCGGCAACGTCGGCACGACCCTGCGCACAGCCGCATGTTTCGGGGTCAAAGTCCACATTATCGAGCCGTGCGGCTTTGCATTTTCAGGGGCCGCGCTCAGGCGCGCGGGCATGGATTACGCGGCCAAAGCCACATGGCAGCGCCATGCCGACTGGTCGGGCTTTCGCACGCTGATGCAAGAAGAAGGGCAGCGGCTGGTCCTGCTGACCACCAGCGGCGCGACTCCCCTGCCCGCCTTTGGATTTCAGCAAAAGGATGTGTTGTTGATGGGAGCCGAGTCTTCGGGTGTCCCCGCCCATGTCCATACCGAAGTCGGGGCTCGCGTCGCAATTCCGATGCAACAGGGCTTTCGTTCCTTGAATGTCGCGGTGGCGGCTGGCATCGCACTTGGTGAAGCATTACGACAAACGAAAGGCTTTCCCGCATGATCTCGCTCGACAAGCAGCAACTGACCGCAAAAGACTGGTTCGAGTCGCTGCGCGACCGCATCTGTGCCGAATTTGAAGCGATTGAGAAGGAAGCGGATAGTGACGCTGCCTTTGAATATACGCCCTGGGATCGAGAGGCCGATGGGCTTGCTCCCGGTGATGGCGGCGGCGGCGTGCGCGGCGTTATGAAAGGCCAAATCTTCGAGAAAGTCGGCGTCAATGTCTCAACCGTCGGTGGTGAATTCGCGCCCGATTTTGCCCAGTCGATTCACGGCGCGGACGAAGACCCCAGCTTTTTTGCCACCGGGATCAGCTTGGTCGCGCATATGGCCAACCCGCATGTTCCCGCGGTTCATATGAACACGCGCTTTCTGGTGACCGCCAAGCGTTGGTTCGGCGGTGGGGCCGATCTGAATCCGCCCATACCCTATCAGGACGACACTGATGCCTTTCACGCGCGGCTGCGCGCCGCCTGCGCGCCCTTTGGTCCTGATGTGTATGAACGCTATGCCAAATGGGCCGACGAATATTTCTACATTCCCCATCGCGGCGTCCATCGCGGAGTCGGTGGAATATTCTATGACCATCTCGATTGCAGTGATGACGCCAGCTTTGATCGCAATTTTCAACTGACCCAGGCGGTCGGCGAGGCCTTCCTCGACATTTTTCCGCAAATCGTCCGCAAGCGCATGAAATCATCATTCACCCCTACCGACCTCGAAACGCAATCAGAGTGGCGTGGCCGCTATGTCGAGTTCAACCTTGTCCATGATCGCGGGACATTGTTCGGGCTCAAGACCGGCGGCAATATCGACGCCATCCTGATGAGCCTACCACCGATGGCGAAGTGGAGCTAAAAGCAAAAAAGCCGCCCCAACCGGGACGGCCTTTTCGCAAATCTTTGGCAATTATCGCGACTCAGGAAAAAACCTCGCCGCTGCCTCCGCCACCAACGGATCGATAAATCGCCGGAGGAATGGCCACACTGACCAGGATAATCGGCAGGTAAAAGACCAAGCTGACAAGGCCTCCGCCAATCATTGTCCCCATACCGGGACCACTGGCCATCATCGCACCGCTGACGCCGCCCACAATCATCATCGCAACAAACATATATATCACGGAAGCGATCATCAGGAGCACATAGAAGCCCACAATCGTCCATTGAGACGTAGAGGTTAACTTCCATGATTCGATCAAGGCAGCGAATGGATTGCTTGACCGGTTGGCCGCCATGACGGGGCCTGCGACCGACAGGCGACCAAAAAACCACGCATAAAAGACCAGAACTGCAATATATACCAGCACGCCAAAGGCTAACAAACCTGCCGAAGCGCCACCGCTGGCAAGGCTTTCAAGCGACATCCCGCTTGCCCCGAAAACCGCAAATGCCAACAGGCCAAAGATCAGCATCACTATATACATCATGATCACCAGCGCGATGGAAACGACGAGCATGGCCAGCATAAAGGCGATGCCTGCCCCCAGCGACCATCCAATATCCTCACCGGGTTTGCTTCCCATCAGACCGGATCGCCAGATCAGCATGGACGCAGCATATAATATGGTCCCGGCCAAAATGCCGAACAGCATGAAGGAGCCAATTGCACCGAATGCTGCGGTTGGATCGCCTTGCGAGATCATCAAAGTTCCAATCGCTGAACGCAGCAGCAACGCACCCAGGACAGCGCAAATCACGACCGCGCCCGCCATGATCGCCAGCATCATTTTCCAATTTTCGGAAACAAAGGCGATGGTCGCCGAAATGGCGCCACCAATTGTCATTTTAGTCATCCCCATTCTCCCCTGTATGAATTATAGTTGACCCCCTTTATCAGCTAAAAACCTCACTTCTGCTTTGCGATGACAGTTGCCGATAAATGGCCGCCGACACTGCGGCGGAAATCCAGCCCGCCGCCGCCGAAGCGAAGGCACTAAATGTGCCGCTGACCAATCTTCCGGCCTCCAGACCACCAAAAAGCGCACCCAAGGCGCCGAGCAGCAAGATAAAGATGATCATCACCAGTCCGATCAGAAACAGGAACAAAAAGATCATCCAGCCATTGTCTTTGGTCAGTTCCCAGCTCTTTTGAATGACCTTGATAGGATTGCGGATACCAAGATCGGCAACCACGGGTGACACGACAGACAGTCGGCCCAGCAAATAAAGCAAGGGAATAAGGAACAGCAGCGCCGCAACGCCCATCATAATGCCTGACAAAAGCTGGACGGCAATCATCGTCGGCAACATCGTCAACGCAAATATTAGCGAGTCGCCCACGCTAACACCGCCCCGCGCCAGCCAAAGTCGCAAAATGGCTACGCTGCCCAGCGCTGCTAACAATCCGCTGATCAGAAGACTCGGCACCGACCCAATGAAATTTTCACGCATCGCTGCCATCGCCTGGTCAAAGGAAGCCCCCACGGGCGGTTCCACCGGGAGTGGCCCGAACCAACTGAAGGCCAGTGACGGGAGGAACAGGAACACAGCAGCGATTGCAATGGTCAAGGTCGTGTGTGAGCGTAGCAACAGAATCGTATCGTCCCAAGCTGCTGCCATATCAAACTGCCGCATTCCGTCTCCCAATCATAACTGCCCCGATATTCACGCAGACTGACAATCTTGACCTTCGATGTCCAGCCTTGATAGCCTTTTGATTCTATTGCTTCTTGCTCTTGGGACAAGTTGGCGGCAGGAAAATTCCCATGGCCCTGCACGACGCACCTGAATGGAACATTGCTCCGGGACTGACCGACTATGAAACGGCGCTTGCCGATATGGAGGCGCGTGCAGCGGCCATTTACGCAGGGGATGACGCAGAGCGCATCTGGCTGATCGAGCATCCTCCGCTTTACACGGCCGGCACCAGTGCAGACCCGGCAGAGCTGCTCGATTCGCGCTTTCCGGTCTATGCCGCTGGTCGTGGCGGTCGCTACACATATCACGGTCCGGGACAGCGCGTCGGCTATGTCCAGCTCAATCTGGCGCAGCGCGGCCGTGATGTGCGGGCCTATGTCGCGGCGCTTGAAGGCTGGGTCATCGACGCGCTCGGCCTGCTCGGCGTTGCCGCGCGTCGCGCGCCAGGTCGCATTGGTATCTGGACCGATGATTTGACAGGCCAAGAGGCCAAGATTGGTGCGATTGGTGTGCGAGTGCGTCGCTGGGTGACGATGCACGGATTTTCCATCAACGTCGCGCCCGACCTCAATCATTTCGGCGGCATTGTGCCCTGCGGCATCGCCGAATTCCCCGTAACTAGCCTTGCGATGCTCGGAAACAAAGCGAGCTTTGCCGACCTCGATTCGGCACTGCAACAAAGCCTGCCAAGCTTTCTCGACAATGTGACCACGAAGAATTAGGACCAGACCCATGAAGAAAAGCCCGTTCGCGACCGTCCTGCTCTTGGCTCTGTGTAGCTGCGGCAGCCCCTCAACGCCCGATGGCAAGACCACGACCAAATTGGATGCGGTCGAAGTTCAGCCGGGCACGATCAGCGACTCGATGATTATCCTTGATGACAGCAACATCGATGGAACCGCCGTGGACAACAGCACGCCCGATACAAAGAAGGGCAAGGATGCAGACGAAAAGGCCGAGGCCAAAGACGCTGAAGAGAAATCCGATAGTGATGGCGAGGCACGCATCACCGATCCCGCACCGACTCCCAAAAAGGTTGAGCCTGAAGACAACTGACTGCGATTTATCGCAGGCCCAAATTCTTGTGCGTCTGAAGCGACAGACGCCACCGCGGATCACTCATCACCAGATCGATACAATGGGCAACATTGGCGGCAGCATTGGGATCGTCGAGCGGCTGGATGAGTCGATGGGCGAAGTCGAGCGCAGCGAGTTTTTCAATATCACTACCCGGCTGCGGCCAGACGAGTTTGAGTTCATCTCCGCTTGTCTGAACCAGCTTGCTCCCCGCTTTGGGGCTGACGCAGATCCAGTCGATGCTGCGCGGAACGGCGATGGTGCCATTGGTTTCTATCGCGATGGTAAAGCCTTCGTCATGCAAGGCCGTAATCAACGCATCGTCCAGCTGCAGCATCGGTTCGCCACCGGTCAGGACGACAAAGCGGTCGGCGCGGTCGCCGTCCCATGATTGTGCAATCACCTCCACTAGTGCCACAGCGTTGGCAAATTTTCCGCCGAGAGTCCCGTTGGTTCCGACAAAATCCGTATCGCAAAATTTGCAGATGGCGGCGGCGCGATCAACCTCGCGCCCGCTCCATAAATTGCATCCGGCAAAGCGACAGAAAACCGCTCGGCGGCCCGATTGCACACCCTCCCCTTGCAGGGTCAGGAATATCTCTTTGATGGCATAGCCCATGCGCCCGCGTCTTCAGGCGACCGCCGCATAGACAGTCGGATCGACCAGTCCAGCGTCACGAAACCCCTTGCTGCGGAGGCGACAGCTGTCACACTGGCCGCAATGTTTGCCGTCGGGGGTCGGGTCATAGCAGGACCAGCTGAGTCCCGCGTCAAGCCCCAATCGCGCGGCTTCGGCAGCAATCTCGGCCTTGCCCAGATATTGCAGCGGCGCGTGGATGCGAAATCCGGTGCCGACATCGCCCGCCCTAGTCGCCAATCTGGCGAGATCCTCAAAACCGGCAATGAAGTCGGGTCGACAATCGGGATAGCCCGAATAATCGAGCGCGTTGACGCCAATAACAATGTCGCTGGCACCGCGCGCTTCGGCAAGGCCCAGCGTCAGCGACAGAAAGATCAGGTTGCGCGCGGGGACATAGGTGACCGGAATATCGCTGCTCAGTCCATCTTTTGGCACATCGATATCGGCGGTCAGCGCCGACCCGCCAAAACGGCGCAGATCGAGCGGCAGGACAATATGCTCCACCGCCCCCAGCTCTGAGGCGATGCGCGCCGCCGAGTCCAATTCGACGCGGTGACGCTGGTTGTAATCGATGGTCAGCGCAATGACACGCGCGTCGGCCTCGCGCGCCAGCCCCGTACAGACGAGCGAATCAAGACCGCCCGACAAAAGGACGACAATCGGTTTTCCCTGCATATCTTGCATGGCCGCCCGTTACGTCTCCCTCTTCTCGGGCGCAAGTCCTGTGCGGGCTGCAACGGCCAAAAGAAATGAGCCGCCAAACACGATGTTTGACGGCCCAGGTCGGCCAAAGGCCGTTTTAGGGAGAAGCTACACACAAAATGTGTGCCGGTCCCAGCTATGCCGAAATGGTTAATTTGGCATGAATGTCACAAGGTTATTGGGTTCCGCCAGCCGTACATGCGCCAACCCGACGCCCCTCAATCGCTTGCGAAAATGGCTTGCCACCGGCAATGCCCTGTGTGTCGATCTGGACCAGTCGATTAGTTTCGTGGCGGATGGTCGTCCGCCCATGGCCGGCGCCGGGGCAAGTGTAATGAACCGTCACGCTCGTCGGCTCATCCTGGATGATATAGCGCGAACAGCCGGTTCGGCTGTGGAAAATCTGGATCATGCGCCGCGCATCGCCCAGGCAATAGGTTTGCACGATAGAGCCATCATCCTTTGAACGCAGTTCCCAGCTCCCCTTTTCGAGCTGATCGAGCATCGTCAGGCTGGGCGCGGAAGCAGGACCGGCAGCAGCGGCAGAGAGGATGAGGGCAACTCCGGTCAAACCGGCCAGTCGCGATAAGATCGCCATGTATTCATTCCAACTTTAGCCCCCGTTTGCGGAGGCGGACACGCGACCCTGTGTGGCGGGCAATAATGGCGTTGGCGTGAAATTTCAACCATCGAACGACAGTTTCGCACGCTTTGCCGTCAATCAAGCGGCCCATGGCGGGTTTCTTCGCCTAGTTGGCCGCCTCGATCTCACCCAAAGGAATCGGAAAGAGTCGCGAGCAGAAGGCGCAGTCCACGACAATATCTCCTTGTTCATCGACCATATCGGCGCGTTGATCGGCCGGAAACTGAGACAGCACGGTAGCAAAATGCTCGACACTGCAACGACAACCGCGCGACACCATTACCCCGGGTTCAACTCGCACCTCATCCTCGTGGAACAACCTCCATGCTAGCGTTTCGAGTGACGACGCCGGATCGGTCAATTCTTCGTCTTTCAGTGTGGCCGCTATTGTTCGGGCATGTTCCCATTCGGGGTGATCGTGCCGCACATGCAGGCGATCGCGTCCGACCTCGCCTTCGGGCAGATGTTGGAGCAGCAGGCCGCCCGCGACGCATCCGGCCTTGGCATCATGCCGCGCGGCCAATTTGATCAAGCTGGGAATCTGCTCTGATTGTTCGAAATAATGCTCGGCGGCTGCGCCGATCGACGATCCTTCGAGCGGGACAATCCCCTGATAGCGTTCACCCGTCACCGCCTGATCAAAGGTAATCGCCAGAAAACCTTCTCCAAAGAGCGCAAACAGTGTCGGGGCCGGCCCCGCCGCCGCCAGTCGCTCGGCATCAAATTTCAAATATCCACGCAGTTCGCCTGCTTTATAGTCACAAACGAGGAGTTCAATCGGGCCACCCCCCGTTTGGGCCTGCATCGTCAACTGGCCATCGGCAGTCTTGAGCGTGGAGCCGAGCAACACGGTCAGCACCAGCGACTCAGCGAGCAGCTTTTCAGCCACTGGCGGATAATTATGCGCTACCAAAATCATTTTGAGCGCTGGCCCCAGACGCACGAAACGCCCCCGCACATGCCGCGCCGCAATGGTGAACAGCATGGGCTGGTCAAACCATGTTTCAACTCTTTCGCTCACAATTTTCCCAAAGCCCATAGCAGGACCGACTTTTGCGCATGAACGCGGTTTTCTGCCTCGTCCCATACGCGCGATTGCGGCCCGTCGATCACCGACGCGATGACCTCTTCATCGCGATGTGCGGGCAGGCAATGCAGGAACAAGGCGTCGCTTTTCGCTTCGCCCATCAAGCGGTCGGTAACCTGATAGGGTGCCATCGCCGCCAGTTTGCTATGGGCATGGTCCTGCCCCATCGACACCCAGGTATCGGTCACAATGACATCGGCACCTGACGCAGCCTCGCTGGCATCGCGCATCACGCTGATCCGCGCGCCGCGCTCTTGAGCTGTGGCGACAAAGTTGGGGTCTGGTTCATAGCCCTGCGGACAACCCGCACGAATGTTAAATCCGAACAGCCCCGCCGCCTCGATCAGCGATGACAGGACATTGTTGCCGTCCCCCATCCACGCGATTTCGAGCCCCGACAGCGCCTTGCCCTGCTCGACCAGAGTCAGAAGGTCAGCGACGATCTGACACGGATGCGACAGGTCCGTCAGACCATTGATAACCGGCACAGTCGCATATTCCGCCAGTTCCTCGATCTTGGCATGATCGTCGGTGCGGATCATGATGGCATCGACATAACGCGACAGCACGCGCGCAGTATCGGCGATTGTCTCGCCGCGCCCCAGTTGCATCTGCCCGCCCTCCATCACCATCGCCGAGCCACCAAGCTGGCGGATGGCAAGGTCGAAAGAAGCGCGCGTGCGGGTCGAGCTTTTTTCGAATATCATCGCCAGCACATGATCCGCCAAAGGCGCATCAGCGTCTGCCTTGCCCTTTGGCCATCCTGTCCGCGCCGCCTTGCGGTCAATCGCATCGGCGAGCATCGCCGCCACCGCGTCCCCGCCCGCGTCGGACAGGTTCAGGAAGTGACGTGTCATGCGGTGGGCGGCGTATAACTCGCCGCGCCCGCAGACAATTTTTCGATGCACTCGTGGATGTGCGATTCTTCGATGTTGAGCGGCGGCAAGATGCGGATAACATTGTCGCCCGCCGCAACTGTCAAAAGCCCGTGATTATCACGCAAATGGGCTACAAAAGGACGGCTCTCACTCTTCATTTTGACGCCAAGCATCAACCCCATGCCACGCACGCTGTCGAACAGCTGGTCGTGATTGGGAATCATCTGCTCCAGCGCGCCGCGCAGACGCTCACCGGTTGCCTTGACCGAGTCGAGAAAGCCTTCTTCCAATACAACGTCCAGCACAGCCTGCCCTGCCGCCATCGCCAGCGGGTTGCCGCCATAGGTCGATCCATGGGTGCCAATGACCATGCCACGCGCCGCCGCCTCGGTTGCCAGACATGCCCCCATCGGAAAGCCGCCGCCGATACCTTTGGCGCTCGCCATAATGTCGGGTGTCACATCAAATTGTTCATGCGCGTAGAGCGTGCCGGTGCGCGCCACGCCGCATTGCACTTCGTCAAACACCAGCATCATGTCGCGTTTGTTGCAAATGTCGCGCAAGCCCTGAAGGAAGGGCTGCGACGCGGGACGGATGCCGCCTTCGCCCTGAATCGGTTCAACCAAAAATCCCGCCGTATTGTCATCGACCAAATCAAGCGCCGCATTCAGATCATCGAAGGGCGCATAGGCAAAACCGGGCAACAACGGATCGAACCCTTTGCGCAGTTTTTCCTGATTGGTCGCCGAAATCGTCCCCAAGGTGCGGCCGTGGAAGGCGTTGTTGAAGGTGATGAGCGTGTGTTTCTGGGCGTTACCTGCGCTGGAATGATAGGCACGCGCCGTTTTGATCGCACATTCCACCGCCTCGGCACCCGAGTTGGTGAAGAAAACCGTATCGGCGAATGTATGATCAACCAGCCGGTCGGCATAGGCCTCTCCCTGCGGGCTGCCATACAGGTTCGACACATGCATCAGCGTCGCCGCCTGATCCTGAATGGCCTTGGTCAGATGCGGGTGCCCGTGGCCGAGCAAATTGACGGCGATACCGCTGGCGAAATCCAGATAACGCTCGCCGCGCTCGCCAATCAAATAGGCACCCTCTCCGCGAACCGGACGCACCCCACACCGGGGGTAGACGGGCATCAACGGGGTAATAGCCATCGGACAAACCTTTCAATTCTGGCAAAGTAAAAAGGCGACCCCGTGCGGGCCGCCCTAAGTCGGGGCTTTCCTATACTGCCCGCGTCGAAGCCGCGTCAACACGGGCTGCCGCTTCTATGGCAAGTGCCACCGAATGCTTGCGCGCATCATGATCATAGATGGACGAGGAGAGGATGACTTCGTCAACGCCGGTGCGCTCGATAAAGCCTTTCAGGCCGTCCTCAACATCGTCGACCGTACCTATGGCGCTGCATTGCAACACATGGTCCAGAATCGCGCGGGCGCTGGGCGGCAGCGAGTCGGGATATCCGGCCAGCGGCGGCTTCATCCGACCGGGATTGCCGGTACGCAGCGCGACAAACGCCTGCTGCTGCGATGTCGCCAGCAAAGCCGCTTCCTCGCGTGTGTCGGCGGCAAAGACATTGAAGGCAGCCGCCGCATAAGGCGCATCAAGCTGCGCCGAGGGTTTGAAATCGCGGCGATAGTTGGCGAGCGCCTCATCGAGCGCGTCGGGCGCAAAATGCGAAGCAAAGGCATAGGGCAGCCCCAACATCGCGGCGAGTTGCGCCCCGAACAGGCTCGATCCCAACAACCACAGCGGGACGTTGCTGCCGCCGCCCGGCACCGCCGTGATGCCCAGCCGATCATCACCTGCCAGAAACGCCTGGAGTTCGACAACATCTTGTGGGAATTGCCGTTCATCGCCGGAAAGATTGCGGCGCAACGCCTGCGCCACGCGCCCATCCGATCCCGGAGCACGTCCCAACCCCAAATCGATGCGTCCGGGAAACAGCGCTTCCAATGTGCCAAATTGTTCGGCAATCACCATCGGCGCATGATTGGGCAGCATGATGCCTGCTGACCCGATCCGAATGGTCGAGGTCGCCGCACCCACATGCGCGAGCACAACCGCTGTCGCAGCACTCGCGATCCCCGTCATTCCATGATGTTCGGCAACCCAATAGCGTTGATAGCCCAGCGCCTCGGCATGTTTGGCAAGGTCCGCTGCATTGGCAAGTGATTGAGCTATTGTCCCGGTATTGGTGACAGGAACAAGGTCGAGCAAGGAGAGTTTCGTCATGCAACCGATATGCGGGCACGAGTATAAAGGTTCAAGGTTCGATTAAGCACGTTCGTCCTTTGGCGAATCCATCAGCACATAGGTCGTGATAGAATTGACCTGCGGCAATACGCCAAGAATTTCGGTGTGGAAATGCTTGTATGCTGCAAGATCGACCGTCTCGACCCGCAGTATATATGTGATCGATCCCGTAACATTGTGGCATTCGCGAACTTCGGGTGCCAACGCGACTGCGGCTTCAAATCCCTGTTGGGAATCTTTGGCATGCCGAGACAAGCCCACAGTGACATAGGCGATAAAGGTCAATCCTATCTTTGTTGCATCGATCTGTGCACGATAGCCTTTAATCACCCCGCTGCGTTCTAACTCCTGCACCCGCCGCAAACAGGCCGAAGGTGACAGCCCGACCCGGTCGGCAAGGTCGACATTAGAGATTCGTCCATCTTGAGACAGATGACACAATATATTTCGTCCAATGGCGTCTATTTCACTCATATATTGCATATTATATTCAGATATGCGGCACATTTGCAACTCACAGCGCTATAGATCGCATTATATTGCTCATCATGAACCAATCCATGCTCCTCGCGCTGTCAGCGTACGCACTCGTCTCGTCCATAACGCCAGGGCCAAACACTATGATGTTGATGGCATCTGGCGCCAATTTCGGCCTGCGCCGTACCTTTCCGCACGCTTTGGGCGTAGCCTTCGGTTTCATGCTGATGATTACCCTCGTCGGCATAGGTTTGATGGGGATGCTGAATATGTTCCCGCTGTTCAGTATCGCCTTAAAGGCTCTCAGCGTCTCCTATCTCTTGTGGCTTGCATGGAAAATTGCCAACGCCGCTGCCCCCGATGTGCAAGGCGGCGCTGCAGGGCGACCTATGAATTTTTTACAGGCGATTTTATTTCAATGGGTTAATCCAAAGGCGTGGTCCATGGCACTAACTGCGATCGCGCTTTATGCCCCCGAACGCAGTATCAGCACTATATTGTTCGTCGCGCTGATATTCGGCATCATCAACCTGCCCTCGACCAGCCTGTGGGTAGTGATGGGGCAGGCGGTGCGCAACTGGCTATCTAGCCGCTCTCGGCTACGCGCCTTCAACTGGACGATGGCAACGCTTCTCATCGCCTCGCTCGCGTTAATTATCTGAATGCGTCGATTGCAAGGTTTCATTCGGCAACCTATGTACATCTTCCCTCCGCTTTGAAGGAATGACCCGCAATGAAAAGCCGCCGACTGGGCAAGAGCGCCCTTTATGTTTCCGACATTTGCATGGGTACCATGACCTTTGGCAGCCAGACCGACGAAGCCGAGGCCTTTCGCATCCTTGACCGCTGCGTCGATGAAGGAATTGACTTTTTCGACACCGCAGAGGGCTATCCGGTCCCGCCCGATGTCAAATGGGTCGGACGGACCGAAGAGATTGTCGGGCGCTGGCTCAAAACCAAAGACCGCCATTCGCTGATCGTGGCAACCAAGGTTTCGGGACCGAGCCATGTCTGGTTCAAATCCCCCAAGCGCGGCGGCATGACCGCACTCGATCGCCACCATATCACCACCGCTGTCGAGGACAGCCTGCAACGGCTGCAAACCGACTATATTGATCTGTACCAGACCCATTGGCCCGACCATGACGGTCCTTATGACGAGGTTATGGAGGTGCTCGACGAACTGGTGCGCGCGGGCAAGGTGCGGGTGTTGGGCTGTTCGAACGAGACCAGCTGGGGTTTGATGAAAAGCATCGCAGTGGCCGAACGCCTTGGTACCGCGCGCTTCCACACCATCCAGAATAATTTCAGCCTCAACAACCGCCGGTTCGAGGATGAACTGAAGCAGGTATGTCGTCAGGAAGGCGTCAGCCTGATCTCCTACTCCCCGCTGGCTGGCGGCGTATTGTCAGGAAAATATCAGGACGGCGCGACCCCCGAAGGCGCCCGTTTTTCAGACTATCTGAGCAAAGGCGGACGGCACACGGCAATGGCACAACGCTTCGTCAACGACCGCAGCCTTTCCGCAACAGAGCGCTATATGGCAATTGCCGCCGAGGCCGGGGTGCATCCGGTGACGTTGGCAACGGCATGGTCCAAGCAGCATGATTTTGTCGCCTCGACGATTGTTGGGGTCAGCCAATATGATCAGCTCGATCCGATATTGGCGGCATCCGAATTGGTCCTCGATAATGATGTCATCAAGGCGATCAATCAGGTCGGGAAGGACATCCTCTACCCGATGGGATGACCGTCACGTCCCGCATTTTTTCTTAAAGACAGCAAATCTTCATACCAACGCAATGTCTTGAGCCCAGTGGGGTTGTGTCAGGAGACATTAAGTATGAAGTTCATTTCCCTAAACTCGCGCGGCGGCGATTATCTGGTCGTCGCAGCCAATGTCGCCTGGCTGCGCGAAGCCGAAAACGGCCAAACCAATGTCGGCATGGTCGGCGGTGCACCGCTGCTCGTCGTCGGCACGATCGCGGCTACCGCAGAAAGCATCCTCGCTCAGGCCAACTCTCTGGGGTAACGAACTTGGGGCGCAGCCGGTGGCTCGCCCGTCGCTATTCGACCGTAACAGACTTCGCCAGATTGCGCGGCTGGTCGACATCTGTCCCCTTGGCCACCGCCACATGATAGGCGAGCAGTTGCACCGGCACCGCATAGACCAGCGGCGCGATCAGCGGGTGAACCTTGGGCATTTCGATGGTCGCAATGCAGCCTTCGCCCGCCTCGGCCAGCCCTTCGGCGTCAGATATCAGCACGATCTTGCCGCCGCGCGCGCGGACTTCCTGCATGTTGCTGACGGTCTTTTCAAATAGCGCTCCGCTGGGCGCGATGACGATCACCGGAACCGCCTCGTCGATCAGCGCGATGGGGCCGTGCTTCATCTCGCCGCTCGCATAGCCCTCGGCATGAATATAGCTGATTTCCTTGAGCTTCAGTGCGCCTTCGAGCGCCAGCGGATAGTCGGGGCCGCGCCCCAGATAGAGCACGTCGCGCGCAGGCGCGATCAGATGCGCCATCGCAGCAATCTCTTCATCATGCGCCAGCGCCTCGTTGAGCGCGGCGGGCGTCTCGGTCAGATGCTTGACCACGGCGCGCTCCTCGTCACGCGTCATGCGGCCTTTGACGACGGCCAGATGCGCGGCGAGCGCAGCGAGGACGGCGAGTTGGCATGAAAAGGCTTTGGTCGAGGCCACCCCGATTTCGGGTCCGGCATGGGTGGGAAGGAGCAAATCAGCTTCGCGCGCCATGCTGCTCGTCGGGACGTTGACGACGACGGCGATTTTCTGCCCTTCTTGCCGGGCATGACGCAACGCCGCGAGCGTGTCTGCCGTCTCGCCGGACTGGCTGATGAACAGGGCAAGACCCCCATTTTCCAGCACCGGCTCGCGGTATCGAAACTCGGATGCGAAATCCAGGTCGACGGGGACACGCGCGAACTGTTCGAACCAATATTTGGCGACCATGCCGGCATAGTAACTGGTGCCGCAGGCGACGATGGTGACGCGCTTTATGCTCGACAGGTCAAAGTCCATTTGCGGCAATGCCACCGCCTGCTCGAGTGGCCGGATATAACTACGCAATGTTTGCGCCACGACCGTCGGCTGCTCGAAAATCTCTTTGAGCATATAGTGGCGATAGGGTCCTTTTTCGGTCGTCGCCGCTGAAAGGCCACTGGTCGTCACTTCGCGGGTGACGGGTTTGTTTGCTGAGTCAAATATCTCTGCGTCATCGCGCCGGATCACGGCCCAGTCGCCCTCTTCAAGATAGCTGATCTTTTGGGTGAGCGGTGCCAGCGCCAGCGCGTCTGACCCCAAATAGGTTTCGCCATCGCCAAACCCGACGACCAAGGGGGAGCCCAATCGCGCTCCGATCAACAAGTCGGGATGCTGGCGAAAGGCAATCGCCAGCGCAAAAGCGCCGCGCAATTGCGGCAACACGGCTTGCACGGCCTCTTGCGGAGACTTGCCTGCCTCGACCTGCTCGCTCAGCAGATGCGCAACGACTTCGGTGTCGGTCTCGCTTTCGAACACACGTCCGCGCGCGATCAGAGCGTCACGCAGCGGCTTGAAATTCTCGATAATGCCATTGTGGACCAGCGCGACTTCATCCGTCGCATGGGGGTGCGCGTTGCTGGTGGTGGGCGCGCCATGGGTGGCCCAGCGGGTGTGGGCGATACCGACATTGCCGGGTGCCGGATTGCCGCTCAGTTCCTTGACCAGATTTGCCAATTTCCCTTCGGCGCGGCGGCGGACAAGCTGACCATCTTCGACCATGCAAACGCCCGCCGAGTCATAGCCGCGATACTCCATGCGCTTGAGCCCATCGACCAGCCGGTCGGTCGCTGCTGCTTTGCCAACAATACCTATAATTCCGCACATGCTATTTGCTTTCGTTCACAGCGACTAAAGGATGCGACCCACCAACATATTCGGGGAATAATGCGTGACGCAAAGGAGAAGGTAGCGCGGCACTGCTCAGACTGTCTGCAGGTTCCTGTCAACATAGATCATGGCAAATTGCACCGGATCGGCTGGCTCTTTATTCGCATCTTCAAAGCGCTTCTTGCCATCCGCCCAAATGCGCAGAATCTCGGCGGGCAATTGCGGCGAAAATTTCATCTGCTGCGCGACAATCTCTGACCAGCTGCCTTTCAATCCGAAACTCTGCTCAAGCTGCGGCACCATCGCAGTGCACCAGGTGTCAGTCGCTTCATCAAGATGGCCGATGGCTTTGAGCACATAGGCGTCGACGAAACGCAGGAACGGCTTGTCGGTATAACGGTCGCTCACGTTTTTTTCTCCGCTGCCTTCTTTTTGCGCATGGTGTCGTGAAAGCGATCGGCCCAGCCCGGTTTGACCAACTGTTCGGCGCGGACCATACGCAAATCGCCGTTGGCCACATCGCGGCTCACCGCGCTGCCCGCCGCGACGATGGCGTCTTTACCGATTGTCACTGGCGCGATCAGCGCGCTGTTGCTGCCGATGAAGGCGCGTTCGCCGATGATCGTCTGATATTTGAAATAGCCGTCATAATTACAGGTTATCGTTCCTGCCCCGATGTTGGCGCCCGCCCCCACCGTCGCGTCGCCCAAATAGGTCAGGTGATTGGCCTTGGCCCCCTTGCCCAGCACTGCCTTTTTCATCTCGACGAAATTGCCGACTTTCGCCTTCTCTTCCATCACCGCGCCGGGGCGTAGCCGGGCGAAAGGCCCGACCTCGCACTTTGGTCCAATGGTCGCGCCTTCGATATGGCTGTGCGCGCGGATCGTCGCGCCCTCGGCAATGGTCACGCGGGGTCCGAAAAAGACATTGGGCTCAATCGTCACGTCGCGGGCAATTTGTGTGTCCCATGCGAACCACACCGTTTCGGGGGCGATCAGCGTCACGCCATCGGCCATCGCGGCGCGGCGGCGGCGCTGCTGCCACGCGGCCTCCATCTCGGCGAGTTGCGCGCGACTGTTGATACCGGCAACGTCAAAGGGATCGGTCGTCACAGCAACGCAGACACGACCATCCGCATTGGCGATATTGACGATGTCGGTGAGGTAAAATTCCTTTTGCACATTGTCGTCGGTGACGCGTCCCAGCAAGGAGAACAAATCATGCGCCTTGACCGCCATCAGGCCCGAATTGGACAGTTTCACAGCCTTCTCGTCGTCGCTTGCATCCTTTTGCTCGACCATTTTGGTGATGCGGCTTTCGCTCACGATCACGCGGCCATAACCGGTGGGGTCGTCAGGCTCGAAGGCCAAAACCACCACAGCGGGAGAATCATCGGCATTCAACCGGTCGATCATCGCTTGCATCGTCGCGGTCGGGACAAAGGGCACATCGCCATAGAGAATCAGAGCATCGCCAGCAAAACCGGCGAGAGCCGCTTCGGCCTGTTGTACCGCATGGCCGGTACCAAGCTGTGGCTCCTGCACCGCAAGGTCTGCCGAACCGGCAAGCGCCGCCTCAAGCTGGTCCTTGCCGCTGCCGACAACGACAACCTTCTTTGCGGGATTCAGCGCATCGACGCTGGCCATCAAATGCATCAGCATCGGGAGACCGGCAATCGGGTGCAGCACCTTGTGCAGCGATGATTTCATGCGGGTGCCCTGGCCCGCGGCAAGGATGATGGCGGCGACTGGATTGCTCATATCCGCGCCATGCCAGCAAATGGTTGCGGATTCCATAGCTTCGCGCCATGCGGACCCCATGACGGATTTTCCTTTTCAGATTGTCGGGTTCGATCTCGACGGCACATTGATCGACACATCGGGCGATCTCACCGCTTCGGTCAATCATGCCTTGGCCCTAGTCGACCGTCCGCCGCTCAGCGAAGCGCAGGTCCAACCGATGATCGGTCTCGGCGCAAAGCATATGCTGGAGCAAGGGCTAGCAGCCAGCGGCGGATTGCCTGCAGACGACTTCAAACCGCTCTATCGCGCACTGCTCGGCTATTATGAGGCGCATGTCTCTGTTCACAGCCGCCCTTTCCCCGGCCTGCTCGCGCTGCTCGACAGCCTTGACGAAATGGGTGTGCGCTATGCGGTGGTGACGAACAAATTTGAAAGTCTGGCACGCAAACTGCTCGACGAACTTTCCCTGTCATCGCGTATGGGCACCATATTGGGCGCGGACACATTGGGCATCGAAAACGCCAAGCCGTCTCCCGCACCGATCCACGAGATGATCAAACGGTGCGGCGGCGGGCGTGCAGCTTTCATCGGCGACAGCATCTATGACGTCATGGCGGCAAAGGGCGCGGACGTGACCAGCGTGGCAGTGAGTTTCGGGTTTCTACACCAGCCAATCGAAGAGCTGGGCGCCGACCATATCATCGACCATTTTGATGAGTTGTTGCCGCTCTTGGCCCGACTTTAAGGCCGCCGCCACTTGGTCCACAAATGCTTGGCCAGCATCAGCGGCGGCATCCGCAGCCAATGCGACCTAATGTAAAAACCCTGTTGAATGATGGGCCGGGTCGGCCGTCCCCAGTCGTCACGTGCCAGAAACCGCTGGCGAAACCAGCGATCACCATTACTTGGCTTGGTCCAGTCTGAGGGAGCCGTGCTGCCATAAAGGTCATGGGCCAAACGCGCTGCACGATGTACCGCATAAACTAGCCCATGTCTCTCAGCACGCACATCCAGCTTGTTCCAAAACGTCTTGTCCGCCGCAACAAAATCGCGAGTCAGGCAATGAAAATCCCACAGGTTGCGCAGCCCGCCCTGCAAATCGCCGTCCGCCATCATATGCGCCGCGCAATGACAGACCATGTCGGTCGGGGACAATATGCGCAGCCCCGACTCCAGCGTCATCGCTTCCGCCATCATGGCGACGGCGTCGGGCGTCACGCGATGAGTCACTGGCAAAATCGTATGGTGGACATCGATCATGCGGTCGCGGTCCTTGTGGATCAACGGCGGCAGTTCATGCATATGGTCGCGGTAATAAGCGTCGTCATAGGGGTCGGGTTTGACCCATTCCCACCCCGCCGCCAGTAACGCATTTTCCGCCCGCGCGAGATTGTGTACAGCGACCATGATGTCGAGGTCGCCTATCTGACGTCCGGCGGCGCAGGGCATATCGGCGGCGGCATAGGCCGTGCCCTTGAGCAGCACAAACTCAAGGCCGAGCGGCGTCAGCGCACGGCGCGCCATTTCGCCCTCCCACAAAGCCTGTTGCCGCGCCAGATCAGAGGAGACGCGCAAATCGGCAAACAGCGCCGCCACGCTATCGGGCATGTCGTCCGCTTTGAGCTGATGCGCCAGTGTCGATAACAGCGCCTCGGCGCGGGCGACGCTGATCACCGCGTCCCAGTCGCGCGGCGTCAGGCCGCCACTCTTTCGCCGTCCGGCCAGTAAATCGACGAGGCAGCTCATCGCGCTCACCGATCCACCTCCGCCCATAGCTGCTCGACCAGCGCCAGCCCGCTGGCGCTATCGGGATAGGAAACGGCAAAGGCCGGCATGCTACGCACCAAATTGGTCAGCGCGGCAAAGCCAACCTCGCCCAGTGTCCCATAATTTGTCGAGGCTTGGGTCAGACGGACAAAGGCTTCGCCTTCGCCCAATCGCTCAATTCCCGGCGCTCCGCCAAAGGCCGGAAACAACAACAGCGCCGGACGGGCGGGTTCATGCATGGCGGCGATGGCATCGGATCGCGGAATCAGGTGCCGAATATCGCCTTTCGGTGTTCCCGCCAACAACGGCCCCAGTCGCGGCGCATCCACGCGCGCCGCCACTTCGGCAATCGCCTCATTCTTCAAACTGACCGCGCGCGGAAAAGCCAGAGCATCGCCGCTTGTCGGTTCGATCAGCGTGAATTCATCCCCCATCAGCCGCCAGTCACCCTCACCCAGCAGCGCCGCCAGCGTCGATTTTCCCGACCCCGACTCGCCTGACAGGATGAGTGCGCGTCCATCGCGCGCGACCGCGCTGGCGTGGAGCATCATATGCCGCCGCCAGCCGAGCGCGAGCTGCAAATTCATCGCCATTTCCGCAGCGAGCAGCCCCATCGGCAGCGGCAGCGGCAGCGCGTCGGGCACAATATAATCGCCGCCGATATGCACCGACGGCCGCAACCAGCGCCGCCATGGCCGCGCCGCGAACAACCGCACCGTGGCATCGGCGGGGCGTTCAGGATCTTTCGGATAATCGGCGTAGAGCCGGTCGAGCGCGGCAATCGGTTCCGCCCAGTCGCTGCCGATCCGGAATTGCACCGGGCCAACGGCAAGGCGGGTGTGATGCCTCATAGTGACTCGACCAGACCGAGCGCGACCAACTCATTCAGCCGTTCGGTCAGAAGGGCCTTGGCATCACCTTCACCGCCCAGATCAAATTGCTGGGCCAGCCGCTCGGCGATTTCGATCACGCTGCAAATATCGTCGCCCATGGCGCGCAACATTTCGGGCAAAGGCGACGCCAGCACATGCGTCTGCGTCGAACGACGGTCATAAAGGACAACCAGCGGTCCCAAAGCTTCACGTCTCAACGCTTCACGGGGGGCGGCCCGATAGTGCCGTTCAATCATATTCTTCGGCGGCAATCGTCATCTTGGTCAAAAGGGTCATCAACGTCGTGCGCTCGTCATCACTCAACCGTGATTCGAGTCGCGCCTCCATTGCCAGCGTCGCCGGCACAATCTCGTCGTAAAGCGATTGCCCGGCGTCAGTGAGTTCCAAATGGTGCGATCGCCCGTCGGCTTCATGCGCTTGTCGCGCAATCAAGCGCCGGTCAGCCAATCCCTTGGCCGCGCGATTGACCGTCACCTTGTCCATCCGTGTTGCCGCGACAAGCTCGCGCTGGGTCAGCGGCTTGCCCTCACCCAGCACCGCCATCAACCGCCACTCGGGGACTTTAAGCCCGAAGCGGCTTTGATATTCGGATGCCAGCCGCCCGCTGACCGCATAGGACGCAATCGACAGCCGATACGGCAGGAATTGATCAATATTGAGCGAATTAGCAGCCATAGCCCTCATCTTATCGCTTATCTGACGTCTGTGAAGGTCAGAATGACAGGCGCCCACCAATCCACAAGGTGCGTGGGGTCGCACGTTCCAATATGCCCGCCGACGAAATGGCGGCAGGGACAAGCGCATTGAACAGATTTTCGCCGCGCGCTTCGATGCTCATGGACGCCGCAATTTGCCATGCGAGCATCGCATCAACGGTCACCGCATCGTCGAGCACCTGCAGCCCCAGATCATCCTCATTCTGCGCACCGACGTAGCGCAAAGTCGTCGACGCGCGCACCGGTCCGTGGTCATAGCGCAGTGACGCGCTGCCATTATGTCGGGCAATCTGCGCCGGACGGCGGCCATCAAGCGCCGCCGCCACGCCCGACGCGTCAACGCGCGCATTGACATAGGCATAGGTCGCCCGCAGCGTAATCGCGCCAAGCGATTGTTCGACGCTCAACTCCATGCCCTTGCTGGTGATCGCATCTAGATTCTGACGCTGGCTGTAAGTCGCGCCTGCCGCGACAAATCCAACACCCGGAAACAGGCCCGGCCCCTGCCCCAGCGTAACATTCGCAATGGCATTGTTCAGGCGATTCGCAAACAGGGTCGCCGACAATTGGGTACCCTCAGCCTGCCATTCGATTCCGGCCTCTCCGCCCCACAATCGTTCAGGCTTCAGCATCTCATTCGCGGCGGTCGCATCGGGGCCGACCCGAAAGGGGCGATATAATTCATTCAGCGTCGGCAAACGCCACTCGCGATAGGCGGCGGCGCGGAACGCGACAGGTCCGGCGCTCCAACGCACGCCGGCGCGCCCGCTGGCTTCCCAACCCTGCCGCGCCGCAAAACTCTCGTCAGACCGGATACTACCGCCAATGTTGCGTTCGGTGCGATAGCCTGTGCCGAGCCACCAATGGTCGAGCCGACCGCTCACTGTCCACAGCAAGTCGTCGGCGGACGAGCCCGACGTCCATTGGGCAAAGCCGCCCAGCGTATCGCTGGTGCCACCGGCATCGCGATGACGCGCTGGTGTCAGGTCGCTGAACAGGAAATCTTCGGACGTGCGCCCGACAGTGCGCCGCCAATCCATGCCAAGACGCAACGGGTTTGCACCGGCGATGGCGGGCCGCAGTTCGAGCCGCGCGCCAAGCCCCGTTGCTGGCACATGCTGGCGCAGCGCGGGGTTAACGCTGTTGCGGTCGGCAGCGACGCTGCCAAAGCCTGTGTCAAAGGTGCGGAGCTGGATATAGGCCAGCGCAATGGCCTGCGTTTCGCCTGCCGGATCATGGACAAATCGCGCGCTGGCATCGACACCATCGACCTTGCTTTGCGAAAAATCGAACCCGCGATCACGCCGGTCGAAAAAGCCTCGCATGCTGACATCGACCCGGCTGTTGTCGCCCGCATCAATACGCGTGCGCAGCCCCAAACCGCCTTGCTCATAGGGGGCGGCGCGATCAACGAGTCCGCGCTGGCTGGCGACGATCGGAGTGAAACCATCGCCGCGCGCATAGCGGCCATCAATCGCAACTTGCCCGTTTCCAAGGCTTGTCCCAACGCTCGCCGCCGCATCCCAACTGTTGCGGCTGCCATAAGCCAGACTGGCCGCCGCGCCGTCGGTCATATCGGATAGCAGAGCGATGGTTCCCGCCAGCGCACCCGGACCATCGGCCCCGCTGCCGCCGCCACGATTAATCTGGATGCCGCCAAGGCTGATGGCGTCATAGGCGGTCCACGCGACCCAGCCGCCGAACGGATCGGCCTGCGGTATACCGTCGAGTGTCACCAAGGCGCGGCTGGATGCATTGCCGCCGAGACCCCGCAGCGTCACGCCCTGACTCGTCGGGTGGGCCGAGCGTGCATCGGATCGACGGAACTGGGCGATCCCCGCCTCGTCGCGCAATCGGTTTTCAACGCGAACACCCAATCCGGGGTCGAGGTCGGTCAAAAGCGCTCCCGCCTGAATCTCATCGCCGCTATCAATACTCAACAGCCCACTGGTGCGCACGACAATGATCTGTTTGGAGCTTGGGTCCGCCACGCCACTGTTGTCGTCTGCGGACTGTGCCAAGGCCGCCGCTGGCAAGACCAGCGCGGCTGTACCGATCAGGAAACGGATCATTTCGCTTTGACGGCGTCCGGGTGCGCGCGCTGAAAAGCTTCAATTTCGCCGCACGCGGCCTCGATTTCCAGCAGGCGCGGATAGGTGTCGAGCGGCACATCAAATCGCCGGGCGTTATAGATTTGTGGGATCAGGCAGGCGTCGGCGATATTGGGGGCATCGCCGCCCAAAAATGTTCCGTTTCCGGCCATCGCCTCAAGCGCGTCAAATCCTTCGAGAATCCAATGGTGATACCAGCGGTTTTTCGTTTGCTCGTTGAGCCCCAGATCCTTGGTCAGATATTTCAGCACGCGCAGATTGTTGAGCGGGTGGATGTCGCACGCCACGACATGCGCCTGCGCCAGTGCGACGGCGCGGGGCATCGGATCGTCGGGGATCAGGCGCGGATCGGGGTGCGTGCGATCGATCCAGTCGATAATCGCCAGACTCTGGATGATAACATCATCGCCCGCGACAAGCATCGGCACAAAGCCTTGGGCATTTTGCTCCAGATAGGCATCGCTGCGTTGCTCACCGGCGATCAGGCTGACTTCGACACGGCTGTAATCAAGCCCTTTGAGGTTCAGCGCGATACGCACGCGATAGCTGGCGGTGGATCGAAAATAATCGTGAAGGACCAATTCTGTCATGATCCCGCGCCCTGCACGTCTTTGGGCATTTCGGCAATCCATTGCCGCAACAGCGCGACGCCTTCTTTGTGCACCGTCGACCGTCCCAGTTCGGGCATGGCGATACCAGGGTCGAGGCTTTCGAGGCGATAGATCAAGAAACTGCTCTCGGGCTCACCGGGCGCGATGGCAAAGTCGCGGTCGCCGCTCCCGCGCCCTGCGGCCGTCGGGCGCTTGTATATCCCGAAATTGGTTCCCATCGGGTCGGTCCAGCGCAAGAATAATCCGCTGTTTGATGCGCTGCCTTCGGGATTGTGACAGTGGCTGCAATTACCCTCTAGATAAGCGCGCGCGCGTTCGGCCACCGTGCCGGTGCTGGGGTCATCCCAGCGCGGCAAGGTGGGCTTAAGCACCGCGGGGTCGGCAAAGAATCGCGCCAGTTTTTGCGGACTAGCGGCGGGATCGGGCGTGAAGTTGCGCTGTTTGGGGCCGATGGGCAACACGACGCCGGCGCGATTATGACATTCCTTGCACTGGTTCTTGTTCGGAACGGCATAGTTTATGCTGTACGCATCGCCGTCCGGAGCGGTAAATTTGACCGGAACACGGCGTCCCGCGAGCGCCAGCGAGGCGTCCTTGCCATCGGCGTCCCAGATATAGGGCAAACCCACCCACCCGTTCGCGCGGTGGATCAGCAGCCGCGTTTCCACCGGCTTGGCGTCATTGCGCCCGACCCAGCCAAAGCTTTTGATGAGTACACTGCCAACCGGAAAGTCGATCGCGCCATCCTGTCCGACCTTCGCCTTTTGCCCTGCCGGGGTCCACACTCCGCGATGTTTGTCGGCATAATCGCTGAACAACGGCGTTTGCAGCGTATAGGGCAGCACCGCCTCGTCCAGCTTGCTCGTCCCCGGCTGAAAAAAGCCAAAGGCGGACAATTTGGCAGGCATGGTGGTGCCGTCGATCAGCGCCTGATCGGGGGCAGAGGCGGGCAAGGCAGTCACCCCGCTGGCGCAGAGCCAGGCCGCCGCCAGCGCTGCGCCAATCCGCTTCACTTAACCTTGTCTTCCATGCTTGCTGGCAGCGTGATGCCCGGCAAGGCAGGGGGCACTGTCCCTTTCGACAGGTCGACCGGCGTTGGCTTGGCCTCGCTTTGCGGGGTCGATACGTCCGGAAGGTTAAGCGACAATGTGCCGACGCTATCGAGCACGACCGCATTGCCCGACCCGTCCCACAGGATCGGCAAAATGCTGCCGCCCATGGCCTTGGCAATCGCGGCCCCACCTTCGAAATCGGGGGCATATCCGGCTTTGCCATGCATATTGTCGCGGACCACAATGTCACGCGGCAGCGGCAGATATTTGGCGTCGTCCGTTTTGTTGCGATAGCCGACGATCATCACATTGGCGGTGCCGTTATCATTCAGCACATTGTCAAACACCTCGACGTGGCGATTGGCCATCACCAACACCCCGGTGCCGGTCGGTACGCCCGCGACAATATTGCCCTTCGGCGCAAAATTTGGCGTCATATTGTTGAGCACCAGATTATCAAAAACGCGGACATTATGCCCGCCCTGTTGCGGTAGGCTGGGCAGGTCGAACACCAATATGCCGCCCGTATTCATCGTCGCCAGATTATCGTGAACATCGGCATCATAGCAATTTTCAATTTCGATCCCGGCGACATTTTCTTTCGCAATCGAATCGCGCACGACGACATTGCGCGATTGGCCGACATAAATGCCCGCATCCGACGCCCCCCGCACATAGACGCTGTCGACCAGCACATCCTGACTTTCGACCGGATAAATGCCATAGGCGCCATTGGTGGCCTTGGGACCGGCGGTCCATTCGACGCGCAGGTGGTGATAGACGATACGGTCGGCGTCCTTGGACTTGACTCCATCGCCGCGCGTGTTGAGGACAGCGAATTCGGTCAGCATCACATCATCGGATGTGACAAGCAGCCCCTCGCCCGACCCCTGCTGGTTCGTGAAGTCCAATATGGTGCCGCCATCGCCCGCGCCAGCCCCGCGCAGCGTCACGCCATCTACATCGAGCGACAGGCCATCGGTCAGATGCCAAGTCCCCGCGCCCATTTCAACCACGTCACCCGGTTCGGCAAGGATCAGCGCTTCCTGCAATTTTTCGGCGGGTCGATCACTGTCGGCGGATACCGAAAGCGTTTTGGCACAAACCGGACTGGCGGCCAAAACCGCAACACAGGCCAAAGTTGCCAGAGGCCCGCTGCTCAAAGAATGGAATCGCATATCTCTCTCCCTGCTTTTATGCTGTAATGCTTCAATTGCATATTAAAACCAAGTCGCCAAACCGCTCGCTTCCTTTCCCTGATCGAGAATATTATGACCCGCCCCCTTTTATTGGCCGTTGCCGCCTTTTGTTTTGCCAGCCCTGCGCTTGCCGCGCCAACCGCGATCACCGGCCGCTGGACAACCGACGATGGCAAAGCGATCGTAGAGATCGCGTCCTGCGGTGCCAAAATTTGCGGACGCATCGTCCGCTTGCTCGGTACAGAGCCAACGGGCGGCCAACGCGACGAGCGCAACCCTGACAAGGCAAAGCGCGGACGCAAACTGCAAGGTTTGCGAATTTATTGGGATCTGGCGCCCGATGGCGATAGCTGGAAAGGGCAAGGCTATAGCCCAGAAGACGGCCGTTATTACAAAGCCAATTTGAGCACATCGGGCAACCGACTCACCATGAAGGGGTGCGTGGCGATATTCTGCCGCACCGTCACCTGGACACGGATGAAATAGAAACGGCGCCGGTTCTGGCCTTAGGCCGAGTCGCCCACTATCCAATCCACCCCTGCGGCGGCGTGGATGCGTGTGGTGTCGTAAATCGGCAGCACATTGGCGTTGGCATCGACCAATATTTCCAATTCGGTGCAGGCAAGGATCAACGCCTGCACGTCCTGCTTGGCAATATCCGTAATAAAGGTCCGCATCGTCCGGCGCGAATTCTCGGTCACCTTGCCCTGCGTCAACTCGTCATAAATGATGCGGTCGATCTCTTCGGCGCGCGTGGCGTCATAGGGGGCTAGGGTCAGACCATGCTGGACAAGCCGCTGACGATACCAGCGGCCTGTCATCACATTCTGGGTACCAATCACCGCTGCGGCCTTGATGCCATCGACGCGCATGGCGTCACCAGTTACATCGACAATATGGATGAGCGGAACAGAGATGGCCGCAGCGACCTCGCTCGCGACCCGATACATGCTGTTGGCCGCGATCATCACGGCAGTGGCCCCCGCCGTTTCCAACCGCTGTGCCGATTCAATCAGCACATCACGCGCATGGTCCCATTGCTCGGGCGTCGTCAATCGCGCCAAATCGCAAAAATTCAGGCTTTCGATCAGCAAGGGTGCCGAACAAGCAGGTCCGACCCGTTGCTGAATCCCTGTATTGATGCGGCGATAATAACGCTCCGTCGAAGCCCAGCTCATCCCGCCGATTAAGCCAAGCTTTCGCATCAGTGCGCCATCGCTTTGACAATATCGTCGACCATCTTTTTCGCATCGGCGAGCAACATCATCGTCTGGTCCATGTAGAATACGTCATTGTCGACGCCAGCATAGCCGACACCGCCCATGCTGCGTTTCACGAACAATACCGTCTTTGCCTTTTCAACGTCGAGCACCGGCATCCCGTAAATCGGCGATGTCTTGTCGGTTTTGGCCGACGGATTGGTGACATCATTCGCACCGATGACAAAGGCGACATCGGCTTGTGCAAATTCGCTGTTGATATCCTCCAGCTCGAACACCTCGTCATAAGGCACATTCGCTTCGGCCAGCAGCACATTCATATGCCCCGGCATACGACCGGCGACCGGATGGATCGCATATTTGACCGTCACGCCCTCTTTCTTCAGCACATCGGCCATTTCGCGCAGCGCATGTTGTGCCTGTGCAACCGCCATGCCGTAACCGGGAACGATGATGACGCTGTCGGCCTGTTTCATCAGGAAGGCCGCATCTTCGGCGCTGCCCGGTTTCCACGGACGCTGTTCCTTTGATCCGCCATCGCTGGCACCGGCATCGGCCCCAAAGCCACCAGCAATCACGCTGATAAAGCTGCGATTCATCGCCTTGCACATGATGTAGGACAGGATCGCACCCGACGAACCAACTAGGGCGCCCGTAATGATCATCGCGGTGTTGCCCAGCGTAAAGCCCATCGCTGCGGCGGCCCAGCCCGAATAGCTGTTGAGCATCGACACAACGACCGGCATGTCGGCGCCGCCAATCGGTATGATCAGCAAGAAACCGATGGCAAAGCTGAGGCCCGTGATGGTCCAGAACACCCAAGGCGACTGGTCGGCGAGGAAATAGCCGATCAGCCCCAATATGGCGGCCAGAACCGCCAGATTGATGACATGCCGACCAGGCAGGGTAATCGGCGCGCCCGACATGTTCCCGTTAAGTTTAAGGAAGGCGATGACCGAACCCGAGAAGGTGATCGCACCAATGGCTATACCGAGGCCCATTTCGATGCGGCTAACCGCAAAAATCTGACCCGCTGAATCGGCGATATGAAAGGCTGAAGGGTTAAGATAGGCCGCCGCCGCCACCGCGACCGCCGCCAGACCGACAAGGCTGTGAAAAGCGGCAACGAGCTGCGGCATCGCGGTCATCGCAATGCGCCGCGCCATCACGATCCCGATCGTCGCGCCAATGCCGATGGCAATCAGCAGTTCGATCAGCGCCCTACTGTCCAAAGTCCAGCCAGCGCTGCCGACCCCGGCATCACCACCCGATCCCGGAATATGAGTCACCAGCGTCGTGACGACGGCAATCGTCATCCCCAACATGCCAAACTGGTTGCCGCGACGGCTACTCGCCGGTGACGACAGTCCGCGCAGGGCGAGAATGAAACACACCCCCGCGACCAGATAGGCCAGTGCCACCCATGGATTGATTGGTGCAACCTCGTGCATAGTCTTCTTCCCCTGTCGAGCCGGTGCGTAGCCGGGTCTGACCCTTCAAACTAACGTCGTTTTGCGCTTTAACGCTCTTTTTTCTTGTACATCGCCAACATGCGCTGGGTGACCGCAAAGCCGCCAAAGATGTTGATGCTGGCCATCACCACGGCAGCCAGCCCCAGCCACTTCGACGTCGCCGATCCGGCGGCGGCGCTAGCGATCAGCGCCCCGACGATAATCACAGACGAAATGGCATTGGTGACGCTCATCAGCGGTGTGTGCAGCGCCGGCGTCACCGACCAGACGACAAAATAGCCAATAAAACAGGCCAGAACGAAGATCGAAAAAATGGCAATGAAGTCCACGGGCTGTTCCCCCTGTTGATTCCGCAATCCTCCCCTATTGCCGCTCCGCCGCGCCGCTGTCGACCCCCAGAATAGGGCCGCGCCATCTTGCAAGGCAGACATTCCACAGGCTGGCGATTGATTGAGTGCCATGAAGTGATTCCCAGCGACACTTTATTACGTTCGCTAGCTACCAGGTCGGGACCAGCACGCCGTTTACGACATGGATGACACCGTTCGACTGCATGACGTCCGGCGTTGTAATATAGCCCGTACTGCCGCTCATCCCGTCAATCTTTATGCTGGTGTTGACCTGGGTAAAGGCCAGTTTTTCACCCGCAAGCGTAGTCAGCGTGGCGCGCCCGTCGCCCTCTTTGATCTTGTCCATCAGATCGGCAAAGGTGATGCGACCGGGCACAATATGATAGTTCAAAACCTTGATCAGCGTTGCCCGGTTGCGCTTTTTTGTCAGATAACTGGTCACATCTTTCGGCACCGCGGCAAAGGCTTTGTCGGTCGGTGCAAACAGGGTGAAAGGCCCCGCGCTGTTGAGCGTGTCGATCAGACCGGCCGTCGTGATCCATTGCACCAACGTCTTGTGAACCGGTGAATTGGTCACATTATGTATGATTGAGCGATCAGAATACATCGTAGCGCCATCAACTTCGGTCACTACGACTTTGTTTTCAACAACAGGTTCAGGCTGCGCTTCCACGTCGACGCCCGCCGGACCGCTCATCATCGAACAGCCTGCTATCGCAACAGACAGCATGGTAAAGGCGACAAGCTTCGCAACTCGCATAGTTCAATTCTCCATCAGGCGGGAAAACTCCCCCGAACTTATGACGTATGAATCGGGCGAATTGTTGCTGAGAGGAGGAAATAATTTCGCCGCGGATTCAACCCAGAAGGCGTGCGTTCACAACCTTGCCACCCTGCGTCAGTCGCACCGCGTCGCCGATTTCTTCATCAAGCACCGGTTTGCCCGCTTCCTTGTCCCAAAAAGCCGACAGGAAATTGAACAGATTGCGGCTGAACAGCGCACTCGTATCGGCAGGCATCAACGCAGCAATATTCTTTGCCCCAATGACAGTGACACCATGAATTTGCACAGTTTCGCCGGAAACAGCGCCCTCGACATTGCCCCCGCTTTCGGCTGCCATATCAACGATGACGCTGCCAGCACGCATCGTCGCCAGTTGCGCGTCGGAAATCAGCCGCGGCGCGGGGCGTCCGGGAATCAGTGCGGTGGTGATGACAATGTCTTGTTTTGCGATATGCGATGACACCAGCTCTGCTTGCGCGGCCTTATATTCATCGGACATTTCCGTGGCATAACCACCGGCCCCTTCGCCTTCGATGCCCGCGACATCCTCAACAAAGATCGGCTTGGCCCCCAGCGACATAATCTGCTCTTTGGTCGCGCTGCGCACATCGGTCGCACTGACCTGTGCGCCCAGCCGCCGTGCGGTGGCGATGGCTTGCAGTCCGGCGACGCCGACGCCCATGACAAAAGCCTTGGCCGCGCTGACGGTGCCAGCGGCGGTCATCATCATCGGAAAGGCACGGCCATAGGCGCTTGCCGCCATCAGCACCGCTTTATAGCCGGCAAGATTGGCCTGACTCGACAAGATATCCATCGACTGAGCGCGGGTGATGCGCGGCATGAACTCCATCGCCAGCGCCTCGATTCCCAATTTGGCGTAGGCATCAATCCGCTCACGCTCGCCAAAGGGATTAAGGCCTGCCGCAAGCCATGCGCCCTCCGCCATATCTTTCAGCGACGCCGGATCAGGGCCTTGGATCGCAAGGATGATATTGGCGCCTTTCAGGGCTTTGGCGCGCGTTTCGACTGTGGCGCCTGCGGCCTCATAGTCGGCGTCCGAAATCGATGCCGTCACTCCAGCATTGGACTCGACGACAACTTCAGCCCCCAAGCCAATGAATTTACGTGCCGTTTCAGGAGTCGCGGCAACCCGCATCTCACCAGCAGCTTGTTCTTTCAGAACCGCAATGCGCATATCCCGCGTCAGCTCAGCTGATCAGCAGGACGACAATGATGGTCGTGATTGCCACTGCAACGCTACCAACCTTGAACAGCTCGATGAAACTCGAATAGGTTTGCTCTGCTGCTTTCATTTCCTGATTTGCCATGGCGATCTTCCCCTTGTTGATAGGACGGCCCGCTTTATGCCGCGCAATATTACTCTAGCCAAGAATCGGCCTTCGCTGCGGTCTTACCCACGCAGGACGGGATGCTCAATAGATGGTTTGACCTCACCGCGCTCCGCCCAAATAATCTTTTGGCTTAATCGCCCCTTTACCCCTCCCCGTTATGCCGGGCGGACAGAGCGGGGAAAATGGCTCTGTACGGACATTTTACAGGGCGATGAACAAGATGGCATCTGCGCGCGACACGCGAACAGTCATGGTGGTTGACAATGAAGCGGCGCAGCAGCGCTTCATGGCGGCCCTTCTGTCGCGCGGAGGCTGGCGCACTGTTTTGGCCGCCGATACCGATACCGCGCTTGCAAAACTCGGAACCCAGGAAGGACTGGCGCTTGACGCGGTGATCGTCGATCAAGGCGCTCCCGGCATGGCGGTCGACAAATTCGTCACCGAACTGCGCCGCTGGCGACCGGCCCTGCCGCTTATTGTTGTCACTATGCGCAATAATGTCGAAGTTGCCGTAGGCGCCATGCGCGCCGGAGCCAGCGATTTCGTCCAAAAGCCCATCGCCCCCGATCGCCTGCTCGGCGCGCTGGACCGCGTGACCTCTGACACAGGACCGCAAGCAGAGCTTCGTCCGCTGACCGAAAAACTCCGTGCGCCTCTGGCATTCGAAGAAATTATCGGGTCGAGCCCCAATTTCCGTAGCGCACTGGCCATTGCGGCCAAGGCCGCACGCGCACGCGTCCCCGTGCTCATCAATGGCAAGCCGGGTGTAGGCAAGGAAGTCTTTGCCCGCGCCATCCACAGCGCTTCACCGCGTGCCAAAGCGCCGCTGGTAATGGTCGACTGCTCGGCGGTATCACCGGGCCTCATCGGCTCGGGCCTGTTTGGCCATGAACGCGGTGCTTTCCCCGGTGCCTTTGACCATCAGGTCGGACGGTTGGTTCAGGCCGACGGCGGCAGCATCATCATCGATCATATCGAATGCATCCCGCTTGATACACAAGAACGCCTTGTCGAATTCATCAAAAGCGGCGAAGTTCAGACCATAGGCGGCACGATCCGCGCCAGCGTCGATGTGCGGATTATCGCAACCAGTGCCAGTCCGCTCGACCAGTTGATCGAGGCCGGCCATTTCCGCGAAGACCTGTTCTATGCGCTTTCAACCGCGCAACTCATCCTGCCCTCGCTCTCTGAACGACGCAGCGACGTCGGGCCACTCACGCGTCATTTGTTGACCCGGATTGGCGGCTTGCCGACAATGCGGCCGCTGGGCGTTACCGACGATGCGCTGCGCCTCCTCGCCGCCTATGCCTGGCCGGGAAATGTCCGTCAGCTTCAGGACGTCCTGTTCCGCGCCGCTGTCGCCAGCGAAACCGATGTGCTGACCAGCGCCGACTTTCCCGCCATAGAGGCCGCGCTTGGCGGCGGCACATCCAGCAGTGACAGCGATGTCGCTATCAACGGCGAAGCCATCGGCATCACGCTTTATATGCCTGACGGCAATTTGCGCCCGCTCGAAGAGATTGAGGCCGATGTTATTCGGCTTGCGATTGGCCACTATCGTGGCCGGATGAGCGAAGTTGCACGGCGGCTGGGTATCGGTCGCTCGACGCTCTATCGCAAACTCAGCGATCTGGGAATCGACACTGCCGCCTGATAAGCATGGCGAGATTTATCCCCCCGCGAAAGCGTGCTAAGAATCACGCTGCTGCAATCGCCTTTTCAATTTGCACCGTTTCGACATTGGTCAGCGTATTGGGCAGCTCGCCGACCAGCCGCTTTTCCAGTTCGCCATGATAATGGCTACGCATCACGCCCAGAGTGGCGGGGTCCGCGATGACCAGTAATTTTTCAATCTCATGGGCCAGCACCCGGCGATTAAGCAACTCTGCCACACCGGCGGCATGTCCCCGTTCGTCAATGTTGCGCACTTCGGGATTGGCTCCGCTGCGATTGCTGTCGCTGACTTCGGGCGTGGTCGCGTCGACAAGGTTCAATATCGCCTCATCACCATCGTTGCGAAACAGAACAAAGCGCGTGCCGTCGGCAACGGCGATATGGGTTCCGTGGGACAGCTGCATATAAATCTCCAGTTCGATAACGGTCGGAATGACCGTGATAGGAAAGATACGCGGGACCAGCGTCCGAAGTTGCTGCCTAGCCATTAGTCGGCTGCGGTTTTGTCATTTCGGCTGGCACCGATCTGAGAATCGACACCGCCGATTGGCGTCTTTATGATATTGGCATGACCCATGATTTTTCAGGCAAGACTGCGCTCGTTACCGGCGATGCTTCGGGCATCGGGCTAGCAGTCGCAGACGCGCTGCGGGCCGCTGGTGCCACGGTAATCGGCGTCGACCTCGTCCGTGATCAGGATGTCGGCGACCCCACCCTCTGGCAAGCAATGGCCGGTGATCTGGCCGCTATCGATATCGCAATCGTCAATGCGGGGATGAGCGATGCTGCGCCCATTGCCGACATCGAACTAGGGCAATGGCGGCGGTTGATGCACAGCAATCTCGATGGCGCGATGCTGACGCTGCAAGCCGCGCAGCGCGCGATGATTGCGCACGGGCGCGGCGGTGCGATTGTCACGACGGCTTCCATCTCGGGCATAAAGGCCGAGCCGGGAACGGCGGCTTATGGTGCGTCAAAGGCGGCGCTGATTCAAATGACCAAGGTCGCTGCCAAAGAAGGCGCGGCGCATAATATTCGCGTCAATGCCGTTGCACCCGGCGGTGTCGACACACCGATCTGGGACAATATGTCCTTCTTTGCCGATATGATAAAATCAGAGGGCAGCCGTGATGCCGCTATCGCAGCGCTCGCACGCATGGCGACGCCGCTTGGCCGCTATGCCAGCGCGTCGGAAATTGCGGCGCAAATCCTGTTTCTCTTGTCCGATGCTGCCGCGACGATCACCGGAACGGTGCTCACCAGCGACGGCGGATACAGCCTCTAACCGACCAGTGCCGCATCGCGCAGACCGCGCCAGACGCGAAGCGCCTGACGATTTTCGGCGATATCGTGAACGCGCAGCAACTGTGCGCCCTGACTCGCAGCCTGATAGTGAAGCGCCACAGTGCCGCCCAGCCGCTGATCTGCGGCGGCCTCATTGTCGAGCGCCCCAATCATCCGCTTGCGGCTCGCCCCGAACAACAACGGGCAACCCAGCGTGTGGAACAACGCCAATCCGTTGATTAGCGCCAGATTGTCGGCGACGCCTTTGCCAAAACCAATGCCCGGATCGACCAAGATCCGGCCCGCATCAATGCCACCCGCAATGCACGCTGCAACACGCTCGGCCAGCAAATCATAAACATCAAACAGCACGTGCTGATAGTCGCCGCCTTCATGCGGATCGCTCTTGGCGCTAGGCGCGTGCATCAACACCACGGCGCAGCCGGATTTCGCCACCACCTCCATCGCGCGCTCGTCATAGCGAAGCGCCGAAATATCGTTGACCATCGTCGCCCCGGCGGCAAGCGCCGCCTCCATCACCGCGGCTTTGCGGGTATCAACCGACACCGCTACGCCGCCCTTGGCGAGGCCCGCGACCACGGGTTGCACCCGCTCAATCTCGTCACCTTCCCAGATCAACGGTGCGCCCGGTCGGGTGGATTCACCGCCAACGTCGATAATTGCAGCCCCAACCGATGCCATCGCGAAACCGGCATCAATCGCTGCCGCCGCATCGACATGTTTGCCACCATCGGAAAAGCTGTCGGGGGTTGCGTTGATGATCCCCATCAATTGCGGCTCGCTCAGCCGGACATTGCGCTCTCCCAGCGTCAAATTGTCGCGCGGACGCGCGACCGCATCCCGCTGCGCTGCGGCAGAGACGCCCAATGGATCTGGCAGAGCCGCAATCCAGTCATCGAGTGCGGGAGCAGCAATAATTGCGCTTTTGACCGCATCACCATCGTGCACGCTGACGTGCCAGCTGGCGAACCAGACCATCGTGTCGGCAATCCGCAGCGCATCGTCGTCCATTTCGTGCGGACGATCAACAAAACAGGTCGGGCGGCAATAGATGCGGGCTTCGGCAGAAAGCTTGCCAAGATCGGCCTTCGTCAAGGGCTGAAACATCCCCTACGCCTCGTTGGCGAGCAGCCATTCCTGTCGGACCTTGTCGATCAGCCGCAAGCCCTTGGGTGTGTCGACGTGCCAGAATGTCCAGCCGTTACAGCTTGGTGCACCTTGCAGCGCCGCCCCCATCTTGTGGATAGAGGCTTGCTCTCCCTCACAATCAAGGCTGCCATCGGCGCGCACCTTGGCTTTCCAACGCCGCTTGGCGTCGGTCAGTACCGACCCCGGCGCAATCATGCCGCCTTCGACCAGCGTGCCGAACGCAACCCGCGTCGCGGCCTTGGGCGCCTGCATCGTTTTGATCGTGCTTTCGTCAAGCGGCAGTGCCATGGCGATGCGTTCTTCGGCGACAGCGATATAATCATCCTCGCGCTCGATACCGATGAAATGGCGGCCCAAACGTTTGGCCACTGCGCCGGTCGTTCCTGTCCCGAAAAACGGGTCCAGAACGACATCGCCGGGGTTCGAGCAGGCGAGCAGCACGCGATACAGCAAAGCCTCTGGCTTTTGCGTCGGATGCGCTTTGGTGCCGCCCCTTTTGATCCGCTCCTGCCCGCCACAAATCGGGATCAGCCAGTCAGACCGCATCTGCAATTCGTCGTTGAGCGTCTTCATCGCCCGATAGTTGAAAGTATAGCGCGCCTTTTCGCCCATCGACGCCCAGATCAGCGTTTCATGCGCGTTGGTAAAGCGGGTGCCCTTGAAATTGGGCATCGGGTTCGCTTTGCGCCAGACAACATCATTGAGGATCCAATAGCCTTGATCCTGCAACGCAGCTCCGACGCGGAAGATGTTGTGATAGCTGCCTATTACCCAGATGCTGCCACCCGGCTTCAATATCCGGCGCGCTTCGGCCAGCCATGCGTGGGTAAAACGGTCATAGACGGCTAGACTGTCGAATTTGTCCCAATCATCATCCACCGCATCGACCTGACTGCCATCGGGACGATGCAGATCGCCACCAAGCTGAAGATTATAGGGCGGATCGGCGAAGACTAGGTCGACGCTTGCGGCTGGCAGGGCGCGCATCTGTTCGATACAATCGCCCTTCAAAATGCTGTCGAGCGGTAAGCTGGGGGCTGTTTTGCCCGACTTTGCCGTCCGAGTGCCGACGCGTTCCAAAACCCCCATAAATTCCCCCACGATGATGCTGCGATGCGATTTGCACCGCCCATATTCGGGCAAAGTGAATCCGGCAGAGTCCGCCGTCAAGTTCAAAAGCTTAGGGATTCCGCGTCACGAAATGGTTAACGCGGTGAGAACGAAACGAGTCTGGCGCGACATATGGCGTCTGGGTGGTGGTGTAGACTCAAGGACTAGTGGTGTGGCGCGGAAAACTCACACACCCAAAAAAGGGCAAATTTTGTTCGATCATCGAATGTAGCCAACGCTAGTTCACGTCGATCAAATTCCGGGGTCAACTCCAGTCAGATCGACCGATCGTTCCCACAATTCGCGCGCCAGCGCAGGATCGCGCGCTGTACGGGTCGAACGCGCCGGTCCCGATTTCCCCGACACTTCGCCCAGACCCTGTGGTCCCAGATAGTCGCCGCCCTGCACGTCGGCGCCGGTCGCGGCTTGCAATGTCGGCCACGCCCCATGCGCCGCGCTGTTGAAAAAGGGCGCCGCAAGCGGGGTGAACATCCTGAGCGGCAGGGGCACATGACGCGTCAATTCGGTCAAGGCGACGCCGGGGTGACACCCGATGGCTTGCGTCGCCCGTCCCGCTGCGCCGAGCCGACGGTCGAGTTCATAAAGGGTCAGAAGATTGGCGAGCTTGCTCATCTGATAACGCCCCCACTGCTGATAGCCGCGCTCCGCCGGCAGATCGCTATAATCCATCTTGCCGCCCTTATGCGCCAGACTAGCGGTGATGACGATGCGGTCCTCTACATGACCATGGACCAATCCCGTGAACGCAAACGTGCCGAGATGATTGACCCCGAATTGCAGTTCAAAGCCCTGCTTGGTCAGGGTGCGCGGCGGGATCATCACGCCGGCATTGTTGACCAGAACGTCAATGCGCGGCCCCGCCAGCACAGCCGCCGCCGCTTCGCGTATCTGATCCAGATCAGCAAGGTCGAGCGCGAGGAAGGATAGATCGGCATCAGGCAGGTCGGCGCGTATTTTGTCCATCGCCGCGCTCGCTTTGCCCTGGTCGCGGCACGCCAGAATGACGGTCGCACCGCGCGCCGCCAATCTTTTGGTCGTCTCGAACCCCAAGCCAGCGTTGGCCCCCGTAACCAGAAAGGTTCGGCCGGTCTGCGTGCCGACATCATCGGCCGTGAATCCGCTGCTCATGCTAATGCTCCTGCCTTAAACAAGCTGCATTTGCGCCACGGGAGCAAAGCTTGTCCGGTGGAGCGGCGTCGGGCCAATTTGCCGCAACGCCGCCAGATGCTGAGCCGTACCATAGCCCATATTGCGTTCCCAACCATAGCCGGGGTAATCGCGCGCCGCCGCTACCATCATCCGGTCGCGATATTGCTTGGCAATGATGCTCGCCGCCGAGATGCAGGGATGAATAGCATCGCCGCGCACCACCGCGGTTGCGGCGTAACGCCATTGCGGCAACCGGTTGCCATCGACCAGCACTTCGCCGGGCTCGATCCCCAGCGCATCTACGGCGCGCGTCATCGCCAGCATCGTCGCCCGCAAAATATTGATGCTGTCGATTTCGGCGACACTGGCCTCGCCAATAGCCCATCGGCATTTTGCCTTAATCTCGGTATCCAGCGCCTCACGTCGGCGCGCAGAGAGAGTTTTGCTGTCGGCCAGCCCTGATATGCCGCCCTCACACAAAATAACCGCACCCGCGACCACTGGTCCCGCGAGAGGACCGCGCCCTGCCTCATCGACACCGACGATCATATCCGCCACGGCGGAAAACGGCGATATTCACCCGCCTGATACAGGCAAATCGGGTTGCCTGCCGGATCGGAAAACCGCGCCTCGCGCCAGCCCCAATCCTCATCGCGCGGCGCAGAATCAAAGCGCACGCCCTTGCGACACAAATAGGCGTGCCACGCATCGAGCGCACCCGATTCCAGATAGGTCACCGCACCGCCCGCCTGCCCCTCACCGACATGGATCGACAAGGTCACGCCATTGATGGCTTCGAGGCGCGCATAGCCATTTTCCGGGCTGTCAACGATCTGCGTCAGCCCCAGTAATTTGTAAAAGGCCACCGAAGATTCATAATGAGCGGCAGGCAATGTTATCTGATTGAGAGCCGGTCCCGGAAAAAGGCCGTCATTGCGCGTGGCTTGCTGACCCATCGGTCCATGCCCCTGCCCCAAACCGGGCGCATTGAGCAGCGACAGGCGAACAAAATCGCGCGCCCGCGCAACCGCCGGAACCAACGCCATTCCCTGCCCCAGTCCGACCGCAATAGCACTCGCCAAGGTACAGCCGGTGCCGTGCGTATGCAGTGTGTCGATACGCGGCGCTTCCCAGCGCGCAACCTCACCTTCGTCAGGTTCGAGCAGTCGGTCGACAATCGTCTCGCCCTCGCCATGTCCACCCTTAACCAGCAAAGCGCATTGGTGAGCCATGATCGCAACCTCGCCACCCAGCGCTTTCATCTCAGGCAAGTTCGGGGTGGCGATGGTGGCGAGGTCGAGCAATTGTTCAAAGGCAGCGATGGTCGATGCATCGGCGAGGGCCGATCCGCTCGTCGCCACCATCACCGGATCAAAAACAATCGGCACCGCCAAACCGCGCAAGCGATCTGCCACCGCGGCGGCAGTTTCGGCGCTGCCGATCATGCCGATCTTGATCGCATCGACGCCAATATCGCTGACGACACTGTCGATCTGCGCCAGCACCATATCGGTGGGGATTGGATGCACCGTCTGCACGCCCAGCGTATTTTGCGCGGTGATCGCGGTGACCGCGGTCATCGCATGACCACCAAGCATGGTAACGCTTTTGATATCAGCCTGAATGCCTGCCCCGCCGCCGCTATCCGAACCGGCGATGATCAGGATGCGCGCGGTCACGCTGTCACTCCGTCACGCGTTGCGTGCGCCGGGATGTTTGCGCTCGGTCGAGGCCGGGAATTTTGCGAGTTGCGCGCCGTGACGCATCGGCCGGTCGAGAAGGTCACCGCCGCAATTGGGACAAGTTTCTTCTAACTTGTCGGCGCAATTGGCGCAAAATGTGCACTCAAAGGAGCAGATAAAAGCACCGTGCTTATCGGCAGGCAAATCACGGCCGCACCGTTCACAATCGGGTCGCATTTCCAGCATATCAGTTCACTACCTTTCTTACCGCCGCACAGATGCTGTCGACGACAGCTTCAACCTCTGCGGCATCATCACCTTCGGCCATCACCCGGATGAGGGGTTCGGTACCCGACGCGCGGATCACCAGCCGTCCCTTGCCTTCCAATGCGCGTTCGCCATGCGCAATGGCGGCTTTCACACTGGCATCCTCCAATGGTGCACCTCCAGCGAAACGCACATTCTTTAACAATTGCGGCACCGGGTCAAACAGGTGCAGCAATTGGCTCGCCGGCTTGCCCGATGCAACCAGTTCGGCAAGCACCTGCAGCGCCGCCAATGTCCCGTCACCTGTCGTCGCATGATCGGTCAGGATCATATGTCCCGACTGCTCGCCTCCGACATTAAACCCGCCAGCCCGCATTTTTTCTAGCACATGCCGGTCGCCAACCGCAGTGCGCTCCAGTGTCAGTCCCTCGCTTTGCAAGAACCGCTCTAGCCCCAGGTTGGACATCACCGTTGCAACGACACCGCCGCCTGTCAGCCGCCCATCCTTGACCCAGCTTGACCCCAGCAGCGCCATAATCTGGTCGCCATCAATGATCGCGCCTTTCTCATCGACAAGGATAAGACGGTCGGCGTCGCCATCCAGCGCGATACCGATATCCGCCCCGCTAGCCACAACGGTTTCCTGTAACAGGCCGGGTGCGGTCGACCCGCATTTATCATTGATATTGGTACCATTGGGTGTGACGCCAAGCGTCACGACATCGGCCCCCAATTCCCAAAATACCGTCGGCGCGCTGTTATAAGCGGCACCATTGGCGCAATCGAGGACGATTTTCAGTCCATCGAGGCGGACATCCTCGGGCAAGCTCAACTTTACGGCATGGATATAGCGGCCGCGCGCATCCTCGATCCGCTTGGCACGGCCAATCTGTGCTGGCTCGGCAAGCCTCGGTTCACTGGCCAGCAAGAGTTCAATCTGGGCTTCATCCTCGTCAGACAATTTATACCCATCGGGGCCAAACAACTTAATGCCATTATCGTAAAACGGATTGTGGCTCGCCGACAGCATCACGCCCAAGTCGGCGCGCATCGAACGGGTGAGCATTGCCACTGCAGGGGTTGGCATCGGCCCAACCTGCACCACATCCATGCCGACGCTCGTAAAACCCGCAACCAGCGCATTTTCGAGCATATAGCCCGACAAACGCGTGTCCTTACCAATCACAACCCGATGCTTGTGGTCGCCACGCAGAAAATAGGCGCCTGCCGCCATGCCGACCCGCATCGCGACCTCGACCGTCATCGGAATCTGGTTGGTCAGCCCGCGAATCCCGTCGGTGCCGAAAAACTTGCGCATTGCGTAGCCGCTCCTTACGCCCATGAATCATGAAACCAGCGCCTGACGTCCGCCTCCGCCCGTTCCCATCCCGCCTAGGAAAGCAGACCGCGCTTGGCAAGCGGGGCAAGGGCATTCGGGCATGAAAGCAGCGCTGTTTATCGTCGGCGCTTTGCTTGCCGGAATATTGCTCGGCGCGCTGGCGGGGACCACTGTGCCCGATTTTGCCGTTAACTCGGCGGCCATAGCCCAACCAATAGGCGGGCTATGGCTGTCGGCTCTGCAAATGACGATCATTCCGCTGATTGTTTCGTTGTTGATTACCGGCATCAACGCGGCATCAAGCGCCGCGCGCGCCGGACGCATCGCGGCGCGATCGGTCGTGACATTCATTGTCATCCTTTGGTGTTCGGCAATTTTTGCGGCGATTGTCATGCCCTTGATCCTGCAGGCCTTCCCTGCTTCGGCCGAGGCAGCCGCCGCGCTCCGCACAGCGGCGGGGGTTGATAGCGCAGGCGCCAATGTTCCGGGTTTTGCAGACTTCCTGCAATCGCTCGTCCCGACCAACCCGATTGCGGCCGCCGCCAATGATGCAATCCTGCCGCTGATCGTCTTCACCACCGTCTTTGCCTTTGCCATCACACGGCTTCCCGAAGAAAAGCGCGCGCCGCTGACCCGCTTTTTCGACTCCCTGGGCGATGCGATGCTGGTCGTTATCGGATGGGTGTTGCTGGTCGCCCCGATCGGCATTTTCGCACTCGGCTATGCCGTCGCCGTCAAAACCGGACTCGCGGCGCTCGGCGGTCTCGCCCATTATGTTGCGACCGTATCGTCTATCGGCGTCCTGCAAACTCTTATCGCATTGGGGTTGGGAATATGGGTCTCGCGCGGCGGAGCGCGTAATTTTGTCCGTGCCATATTGCCATCGCAAGCCGTGGCCGTATCAACCCAAAGCTCGCTCGCCTCGCTCCCCGCAATGCTTGAATCGGCCAAAGCCATCGGCGTGCCAGAGGAGCGTTCGGACGTGACATTGCCGCTCGCGGTTGCTCTGTTTCGCTTCACCGGTCCCGCGATGAACCTTGCGGTTGTCATCTATGTGGCGCATCTATTCGATATGCCGTTGACGCTGCCCATGTTGGCAGCGGGCGTAGCGGTGGCGGCTACGACAACGCTGGCTTCGGTCAGCCTGCCCGGCACGATCAGTTTTATCACCGCCATCGCGCCGATTGCCGCCGCGATGGGGGTGCCTATCGCCCCGCTCGCCATATTGGTCGCGGTGGAACAACTGCCTGATATCTGGCGGACGGTCGGCAATGTTACGATGGATGTGGCGGTGACCAAAATGGTCAGCAACGGCATCAAAGAAGAGGAAACGGCACCATGAAATATCGCAATCTCGGCCACGGCCTGAAAGTGTCGGCCATCGGCATCGGTTGTATGCCGATGATCAAGGGGGGCAACATCCTCTATGGCGAAGCGGCCGATCTGGATGAATCTACGCACACTATCCACCGCGCCATCGATATGGGCGTCACCTTCTTTGACACCGCACAAATCTATGGCCCGTTCAGCAATGAAGAATTGTTGGGCGCCGCCATCAAAGGCAAACGCGACGGGTTGGTCATCGCCACCAAATTCGGATTCAAATTCGACGGCAATCAAATTACCGGCGTCGATGGGTCGCCCGCCAATGCCCGCGCGACGTGCGAGCAGTCGCTCAAACGACTGGGCGTCGACACCATCGACCTCTTCTATCAGCATCGCGTCGATCCCGCACTCCCCATCGAAGAGGTCGTGGGCGGCATGATGGAATTGGTGAACGAGGGTAAGGTGCGTCACATCGCCCTGTCCGAGGCTGGTCCCGACACGCTGCGCCGCGCTGCCAATGCGGCACCGATCAGCGCCTTGCAGAGCGAATATTCGATCTGGGAGCGCGATGTAGAAGACGAAATATTGGGCATCTGCCACGAACATGGCATAGGTTTCGTCCCCTATTCGCCGCTTGGTCGTGGTTTTCTGGCCGGTGCAGTGCGCAGCCGCGATGAGCTGCCCGAAACAGATTGGCGCCGCAATGATCCACGCTACTCTGATGAGAACCTGCCTGCCAACCTCGCCATCGTCGATGCGATTGGCGCGGTTGCCGATGGACATGGTGTATCAAAGGCACAGGTCGCACTCGCATGGCTGCTTGCGCAGGGCGAAGACATTGTCCCCATCCCCGGCACCAAACGGCGTGCAACGATGGAAGATAGCGTCGGCGCGGCTGACGTTGCGTTGACCGCCGACGATCTCGCCGCCATCGACGCCGCCGCCCCGCGTGGAGGCACCAGTGGTCCACGTTACGGCGAAATGGGAATGCGGATGGTGCGGATCTAACCGATCCAGCGCCAGAATTCGGCGGGCATATAGCCGAGCGCACCATGCGCCCAGCTTGCGGCCAACCACAGCGAGATCCCGCCGAACAGCGCGCGCCCGCGCAGGATTGCATCGCCCCATGGGCTGCGGCCGCTAAACTGGCGTCCCAGCGGAACAAAACTAGTGCGCGCCGCCCAATGCCGCCAGCTATCCCCCATCAATCGCGCCTTTTTGGCGTCCTGCCCAGCCGATCCGGCAAGCGCGAGAAAGGATATGGTGCCCGATAAAATCCATTGTCCAAGCGTTGGCACGACCAAAGCATGTGCCAGAGCCCACAATGTAAAACCCCACATCATCGGATGGCGGGTCATGGCATAGACTCCGCGTGGTGCACCTTGCGCTACTTGAGCCGCATTTGACACAGGCAAGGCAGGATTTCCGACCAGCGATCCGACAAACAGGACCGACGCAAACAGGACCAATATCGAGGAAATCATCCACAAGGCATGGCCCGCCACCCAATAAGGTTCATCGGGCGGCAGGCCCCGAAAGGACTGAACCACTATCAGAAAGGTTGCGATCGCGATGAGCGAATAGACGATCTGGAACCCTGCCGTACCGATGCGATCAGCCAACGGCGCACGCAAGGGATGCGACAACAGGAAATGGGTACCGACGAATAGCAGACAGGCCATCAGTAAGGAATAATGCGGGTCCACAGCCGTTATCCTCCTCGCTATCTTATGAGCGGCGTCACGCTCAATGCGTATAGGCTTTGGGCAAGGCCCCTTCCTGCAGCGTTCTATACCGATCGCGTAACCGATCCTGCCGCGTCGTCAGTGACTGGGGCTTGCCGTCGATCCAAATCGCGGTCGGGCGGCTGCCAAGTTCCAGAGGGTCGCCATCCCAAATTACCACATCGCCGACCCGTCCGGGTTGCAAAGAACCGATTGTGTCGCCCATCCCGACGGCACGTGCCGGCGCGCTGGTAATAGCGGCAAAGGCCTGATCCCAGCTCAACCCCGAAGCGCCTGCTATGCGCGACTGGCCCACGATGTTGCCGGCATATTGCATGGCATAGCCCATTTTGTGCGCGTCGTCGTCGTCAAACACGCCGATGGACACATCCACCCCGGCGGCTTCCAACCGCCCAGCATTGGATTGGGTCGCCGCCAGCCGTTCAAAAGTCTCCGGCAAATCGGTCAGCGGCGACACCAGCACCGGCACCTTTGCCGCAGCTATATCGCGCGCAACCAGCCAGCCCTCGGTCGCACCGACCAGCACCAGTTTCAACGCAGGAAATTCTTGGCGGAGTTTCAGCACATTCAAGATATCGGCGGCGCGGTCGACGCGAACGAACAGACGATCCTCGCCTTTAATCACCCGCACCAGCGCCTCGGCATCGGCACGCTGAATCAGCGCATCGGATGACCATTCGGCAAAGCTTGCCGGATTGCGCGCATAGCTTCGCGCGGCGAGCAATTGCTCGCGAAACAACAGGAAGGTTGCGGCACGACTGCCGCCCGCGTTCGACGCGCCATCCTCGCCAAATTCCACAAATTGGAAAGCGCGCGGTTTGGTCACCATATCATTGTCATCGCCCAAGTCGACGACCGCGCCCAGCCCATCGAACAGGCCGCCACTGTCGCCCGGCGCAACAATGGCGCGGGTGACGCCCGTTGCGCGGTTGACGGCGATCGGCGACCCCATGGGGTTGAGCGCTGGTGAAATATCAATCGCGGCCGAAAAGCGCGACCGGCGCGACGACCTATCATTTGACCCGCTCACCGCATCAACTTCAACCAGCCCTATGCGACTGAAGGCTGCGACAACACCGGGGGTCACATATTGCCCCTTGGCGTCGACGGCGGTCATCCCACCGGGAACCGCAACGCCGCTGCCCGCTGCGACAACCTTGCCGCCACGGATAACGACAGTTCCATTCTCAATCGGCGCACTGCCATCGCCAATCACCAGCTTGGCATGAGTGATGGCGACATCCTGTGCCGCGACCGGAGCAGCGACCAGCATCGCCGCGGACAACATCAATGCGCGGATCATTTCACATCCCCTTCACCGGGTTGGCCGAGTTCGAAATCGCTCACGGGCCGATATTTGGGGTTCAGCGCATCATACATCAGTGCGCCGTCAATCCATACTTTCTCGGGCCGCGAATAGACGCTGAACGGATTGCCGTTCCACAGTACGACATCGGCCATTTTGCCGGGAGTCAGGCTGCCGGTCTTGTCTGCAATGCCCAGCGCTTTGGCGGGATTGGACGACAACCAGGTCCAGGCTTGCGCGTCGCTGATCTGGATGCCCATACGCCGACCCGATGCCAGCGCCTTGGCCGCTTCCTGATTGAGACGCTGGATCTGGTTTTCATCATCCGAGTGGACAATCGCGCACGCCCCGGCATTTTGCACCAGCGCGATATTTTCGGGGATGGCATCATAGGCTTCCATCTTAAAGCCCCACCAGTCCGCCCACATCGCCGCGCAAATGCCCTCTTTCTTGAGAAGGTCGGCAATTTTATAGGCTTCGACGGCATGGTGAAACGCCGTAACCTTATAGCCGAATTCATGGCTCATATCGATGACCTGCGCCATTTCGTCGGCGCGATAGCAGTGGTTCTGAATCAGAATGTCGCCCGACAGAACACCCGCCAGTGTTTCCATCGCCAAATCGCGATCGACCGGCTTCCCGCTATCGAGTTTCTTTTTATACGCCACCGCTTTGGCCCAGGTTTCGCGGTTGACCGCAAAATTGCCCATGCGCGTCGATGGCATACGTCCTTTGCCGCCATAAACACGCTTGGGGTTTTCGCCGCACGCCATTTTCAGGCCATAGGGCGCGCCCGGAAATTTCATCCCCTGAACGGTGCGGGCGGGCACATTTTTGAGCACCACCGACCGACCACCCATCAAATTGGCCGATCCGGGAAGAATTTCCAATGTGGTAATTCCGCCATTGGTCAGCGCACGGCTGAACCCCGGGTCTTGCGGCCACACACTATGTTCGGCCCAGACTTCTGGCGTGGTCGGGTTGGTCGCCTCATTCCCGTCCGACATGCCCTCGACACTCGGCGTGGGATAGACGCCCAAATGGCTGTGAATATCGATGATGCCGGGGGTCACATATTTGCCCGTGCCGTCGATCATTGTCGCGCCATCTGGCGCATCCAGTTCGGCAAGGCTGGCCCCCACCGCCGCGATCTTGCCATCGCGCAACAAGATCGCACCCTTATCGATTCGTCCGCCGACACCGTCAAAAATGGTAACGCCCGTCACCACCGTCGGCACACCGGGATAGGCGTGATAGGTCGACGGATAGGGGTTCTTGTTAAAGGGCGCCGCTTTGTCTGCGGTTGCGGGTTTGTCGCCGGCAGAGGACGGTGTCGTACCCGACGCCGCACAACCACTTATGACCAAGGCAAGCGCAAGCGAAGCCGCGCCGGTACGCATCAAGATCGTCATATTATGCCCCTGGGTTAGTAGGATGTACGCCTGCCGCCTGTGGCTCGCCCAGTTCGGCGCTGCCTTCGAGCTGGCTATCCGCATCGCGCAAGGTGTCGAGATGCATCAGCTTTTTGATCAACGGCGAAATCACGATCACCAGAACGCCAAAGCCAATCGCATACAGGCCGATGGTGCTATAAACCGACAACACCAATTCCTTGCCAGCACCTTCGCCCGTGGCATGTTCAGCACCCGTCGCCGATGAGATCAGCCCCGCCGCAAAATTACCCGTAGCCGAGGCAAAGAACCATGTGCCCATGATCAGGCTCGCCATATGCGCTGGCGCAAGTCGGTTCATCGCGCTCAACCCAACCGGCGACAAGCAAAGCTCACCCGTCGTGTGGAACAGATAGATCAGGAAGATGAAGATGACAGGAGTGGCATTTTCCATCCCGACAGCCTGAGCGCCCCATTTGAGCACAAGAAAACCAAAGCCAAGTTGCAGCATCGCGAGGCCGAACTTAACTGGCGTCGAAGGCTCCATGTTGCGGCGCCCCAACCATGTCCACAAGCCTGCGAACAAGGGGGCCAACAGGACGATATAAATCGCATTGATCGACTGGAACACGGACGCCGGAACCCCGCCACGATCAACATGCCGATCAGTGAACAGGTTGAGCGACGAGCCCGCTTGCTCGAACAAAGCCCAAAACAGGATCGAGCCTAGGATCAGGAACATCGCGGCAAAAATGCGGTCGCGATCTTCGGCAGGCAGTTTGATGACCGCTGTGCCCAGAACATAAAGAACCAACAATCCGCCAGCAACGCCAAGCAAGGTTCCAACCACTGCCTGATTCTGGACAAGCCACCAAACGATCGCCACGGCACCAAGTCCCGCAACATAGAGCAGCCACTCCAGCTTGATCCCCATATAAGGCGCGGCCAGTTTCACCGGATCGGCAGGCTCGCCGCGACCGAGCAGCAAGGGTTTGAAGATGACAAAGACAACAAGGCCGAGCAGCATACCAAATCCGGCAGCGCCGAAACCATATGACCAGCCATAGACCTGACCAAGATAGCCGCAGAGCAACGAACCAAGCGCCGCACCGAGGTTAATTCCCATATAGAAAATGGTGTAAGCACCGTCACGGCGCACATCAGTCCGCGGATAAAGCTGTCCGACAATCACCGAAATATTGGCTTTCAGGAAACCCGAGCCGACAATGATAAACGCCAGTGCAAGCCAAAAGATATTCAGGCTGGCGGCATCTTGTCCGCCATTGCCTTCAAACCCCATCAGGAAGTGACCGAAAGTCAGCAGTACGGCACCATAAAGCACCGCCTTTCGTTGCCCTAACCATCGATCCGCAAGATAACCGCCGATCACCGGCGTGATATAAACCAGCGCCGTATAGGCCCCATAGATGACGCTCGCTTCACCATCAGAATATAGCCAATGCTGGGTCAGGTAGAAAATCAGGAGCGCGCGCATCCCATAATAGGAAAATCGTTCCCACATCTCCGCGAAAAAGAGAACGAACAATCCTTTGGGGTGTCCAAGCCACGTCCCTGCGGCATCTCCATCCTGTGCATAAGCTTCGGTCATCAGCGACCCTTCCCTGGGTAAGTTTGATTTATCGACGGCGAGCGCCGTGCTTTGGGGGGCAACCTAACGAGAAAATTGCGTAAGGGAAGAATCTAATTGCGTGCGTAACCAGTTCGGGTCCGATCACAGGCTTGTCTGGGCCATCCAAAATTGCCACATGCACGCCATGTTCAACGACACATCCTCGCTCCTCGCCCATCTTTCCTCGCGCCGTTCCGGCAAGGCACGCGACATGATTGAGCCCGGCCCGGACGACGCCCAGCTCCGTGCGATCATCGCCCTTGCCTTGCGCACGCCCGACCATGGCAAATTGGCGCCGTGGCGCATTGTAACTGTTGCCGATGAGCAGCGATCCGATCTCGCGGCCCTGCTCAAGCGCGCCTATATTGCCGAGTTCCCGGCCGCAGCCGACATGGATCTGAAGCCTCTCGACGAATTTGCCTTTCAAGCGCCAAGGCTGCTCCTCCTCCTCTCGACGCCAAAGCGCGACTCCAAAATCCCCGTCTGGGAGCAGCAATTGTCAGCAGGCGCTCTTGGCATGAACCTGCTACATGCAGCCCACGCCCATGGTTTCGTCGGTAGCTGGCTGACCGGCTGGGCCGCCTATAACCGCGATGTCGCCGCAGCATTTGGCGCCGGAGAAGGCGACACTATTGTCGGTTATTTCTTCCTCGGCACGCCGAGCAAAGCCTTACAGGAGCGACCGCGCCCTAATTATGATGATGTCGTTGCCATTTGGGACATTTAATTTCGTCATTGACCATCCAGATGCAATGAATCTCGTTTGACTGTGCTGCTGTCTTATGGCATTAAGTCGCCATGCTGGATCAATCAAAACCCGTTTATCAGCGTCTGCGCGACGTGATTGCCAATGCCATTCTCGATGGCACCTATGGCGATGGCGACATGTTGCCCTCGGTCCGCTCGCTTGCGGCAGAGGAAGGCGCCAATCCGTTGACGGTGGCAAAGGCCTACCAAACCTTTCAGGACGAAGAATTGGTAACGGTCAAGCGCGGGGTCGGCATGTTCGTCGCCGAAGGCGCAACCGCGCGCCTACGCACCCTGATGCGCGAAGATTTCCTCACCAATATCTGGCCGCCAGTGGCACAGCAGATTCGCCGCATCGGTTTGGATGCACGGACCCTGTTAGACACATCCGACGCCTGACAAGGGCCACTTTCCTCCACTACTGACCAATTGCCGCCGCCTTGTCCCTCAGGTCGCGTGCGGCCTGACCGTCGTCCTTTTTCGCTAGCAAATTCGCATAGATTCGCATGATGCCCGCATTCAGCGGCTGCAAGTGATAGGCGAGCGCAATAAATTGCAGCGCGCGTCCATCATCTCCCTTGGCCGACCAAGCCAGCGACAATTCGCGCAGCACCACAACATCGCGATTACCGATGCGTCGCCGTACCCGTTCAAAATGGCCTATGGCGTCATCCCAATGTTCCAGATCCATGGCCAGATGTCCGGCCAATCGGTCAGCAGCGATGCTCGACGGCTCGCTGTCGCGCAGGGCCAATATCGTTGCCCCCGACCCCGCTTCGTCACCCGCACGGCGTTGGGCGTTGGCAAGGCGCAAAGTTGTGCGCTCGCTGGCATCAAGGTCCCGCGCCGCACGATAAGCAAGAATCGCCTTGGTCATATCCCCCGCCGCCATTGCCGCATCACCGACCAGCAACTGCGCTTCGGTGACGCCGCGATTGGCCGCCCGCAATTTTTCGGCGCGAGCCAGTGCTGAACGGGTCTGCCCTGCCGACATTTCGGCGGCAATGGCGGGGATAACGACCGCCGGGTCAAGCGGGTTCGCATTGGCATCTGCCGCCAATTGACCATAGCGATTGTCCTCCGCAAAGGGTTCAGCCTCGCCGCGCTGCAAGCTTGCGCCGCGCGCCAGAAATGCGGCGGCCCCTTTCGGTTTGTCCAGTTCGGCGGCAACGCGCGCTGCCAGTTGCAGCGACCAGCTGTCCGCGTCGCCACGGGCCACCAGCGGAGCCAGCGCCTCTTCCGCTCCATCGGGATCGCCGCTGGCCCAATTTGCCACCGCCAGCAATCGCCGTGCGGTCATATTATTCGGTTGCTGGTCGAGCAGCTTTTCCGACAGATCAGCCGCCACGGCCTCCCCGCCCAGTTGCAGCTCGACAATGGCGCTCACCAACAGAAAGGATGGCTGGTTATCGAGCATCCCGCGCGTCCTTTGTAACAGGCTACGGGCCAGCAAATAATTGTCGGCGCGTGCCGCGAGCACCGCCTGCAGGAAATAGGGACGCGGATCGCGCGGCGCCAATTCGGTCGCACGCCGCACAGCCACCAGCATGTCTTTATATCGTCCAAGGTCGCCCAGCGTCGCCGCCCGGTCGATCAGCGCCGACACATTGTCAGGGTCCGCCGCCAACGCAGCCTCATACCAGGGCAAAGAAGCATTTAATCCCGCCTGCGTCCGCACCAAATTGGCCTTGAACGCCAGCGCCCGACTGTTCCCCTTGTCGAGTTCGATGGCAAAATCGATTGCATCGCGCGCACCCAGCGCCTCGGCATTGGCATTGCGAAACCGCGCCACGTCGACCCACAGGCTCGATTCTCGTGGCAACTCCTTGACTGCAATATCCAGCGCGTTGCGGGCTGCATTCAAGTCGCCACGATCCAGATAAATCGAACCGGCAATCCAGGCCCCCTCGCCATACATATCGTCTGCGATCGGCCCTCCATCCATGATCGCCAGCGCTCGGTCGCTATCACCCTGCATCGCCACCGCTTTGGCAAACAGCGGACGCAGTTCCTCTTCTGGATCGCCTGCGGCCCGCGCCGCGTCGAGCGCCGCCTCGGCTCCGATACCGTCGCCGGAGTCAAACAACACGCGTGCAAGCTCCACTTGCGCGGCGGCATTTTTGGGATCGTCTTTCAGGGTGGTGAGCAGATCAATGCGCTTCGCCTCGCGCTGCTCGCGTGGGCTCACATCATCCTGTCCGCCGCACGCGGCCAAACAGGCCGTCAGCAACAGCGGCGCAACCAGTCGCGTCCATCGGATAAATGGACGCGTCATTCAGCCCTGCATCTGATATTGTTTGAGCAGATCATATAGCGTCGGGCGGCTGATCCCGAGCAGTTTTGCCGTCGTGGATATATTGCCTTCGCTTTGGGTCAGGGCGCGACGGATCGCGACCCGGTCCGCGGCCTCGCGCGCGCTACGCAGGTTAAGGTAAGCCGTATCGCCATCGCCACTCTGCGCCGCCATATCCAGATCGTCGCGCGTCACCAGCTTGCCATCGGCCATGATGACGGCGCGTTTCAGTCTGTTCTCCAACTCGCGCACATTGCCCGGCCACGCAGCCTCGTCGATGGCCTGCAGCGCATCGGGTGCAAGTCCGCGTACCGCCGGGTTCATCTCGGGCGCATATTGGTGCAAGAAATGGCGGGCCAGCAGCACGGCATCCCCCGGTCTTTCGGAAAGCGCTGGGATCTTTATGACCATTTCGGCAAGACGATAATAAAGGTCGTCACGAAAATCGCCCGTTGCGATCATCGCATCAAGGTCGCGGTGCGTGGCACAAACGATGCGCGTATCGACCGCAATCGGCTTACGCCCGCCAATGCGCTCGATCGTCCGCTCTTGCAAAAAGCGCAGCAATTTGACCTGTAAGGGCAGCGGGATATCGCCCACTTCATCAAGGAACAAAGTGCCGCCATGCGCCAGTTCGATCTTGCCTTCGGTCATTTTGACCGCGCCGGTAAACGCCCCTTTTTCATGCCCGAACAATTCGCTTTCGAGCAGATTTTCAGGGATGGCAGCGCAGTTAATGGCGACAAAGGCGCCGTCACGCCGATCGCTTGCCTGATGCAGCCCGCGCGCCAGCAACTCTTTGCCGGTCCCACTGGCCCCCAACAGCATGACACTGACAGCCAGATTGGCGACGCGCTCTATCGTCCGCGCGACTTTCAGCATTTCGGGCGCGCCGGTAATCATCCCGCCAAGCACGCGATTGTCACCGCTTCCTTCGGATGCGAGCCGCAGGTTTTCCAGTTCCAGCGCGCGGACATGAAAGGCGCGGCGCACGATCAGTCCCAATTCCTCTATGTTGATCGGTTTCTGGTAAAAATCCCACGCACCCGCCGCGATGGCCGACAAGGCGCTTTCGCGCGCGCCATGCCCCGATACAACAATGACTTTGGTGTTCGGCTTTTGCGCCAAAATCGCCGTCAGGGTGCGAAACCCCTCACTCGTTCCGTCGGGATCAGGCGGCAGACCAAGGTCAAGCGTGACCACAGCAGGCTCTTCGGCGCGCAGCATATCGAGCGCGCTGTCATGGTCGCCAGCAATAACGACCTCATAATCGTCATAGGCCCATTTGAGCTGTTTCTGCAGCCCCGGATCATCTTCGACAACCAACAGCTTGCGCGGTTCGGTGGAGGGGTTGATGGTCATGAATTGGCGGCCTTTACACACATTTCAGGGTCGCCCGGCTCGGCAGTAACTTTGTCGGCAGGCAGCCAAAGGGTGAAGCTGCTCCCTTTTCCGGGCTCGCTCACCACCTCGATGGTGCCGCCCATCGCCTGCGCAAGTTGCAGGGCTTCAAACGCGCCAAGGCCAAATCCCGCATCTTTGGTCGAGACAAAGGGCTTGAACAATTGGCCACGAATAAAGTCAGCGCTCATTCCTTCGCCCTGATCGAGAATGTCGATCCGAACACGACCCCGATCGCTCGCGGCAATAATCTGAACCGGCGCGTCGCTGCTGCTGGCATCAATAGCGTTCGCTATGAGGTGGTCGATAATTTGGCTGATCCCCTCGGCATCTCCCCATGCCGACAAACCGAAGCTCACCCCCAAAAAGACCGGGTGCCGTTGCCGCGCTCTGGCCGCGACGCTTTCCAGCAACGGTTCGAGAGCGACTGCGTCCGCTTCGCTGGCGCGGCTGCGCTGCCGTGGAGACAATCGGGCAAGCAGTTCGTTGAGCCGTCCGACCGACAGCCGCAGCGTGTCGATCATGTCAGCACGAAACTCGGGATTGTCGGCATGACGTTCGGCATTTGCTGACAACAGACTCAGCTGACTCGCCAGATTTTTGATGTCATGCATGATGAAAGCAAATCGGCGATTGAACTCGTCGAAGCGTTTGGCTTCCGACAACGCCTGTTGGCTTTGCGATTCGGCCAAATAGCTCGCTGCCTGTTTGCCCGCGATGCGCAGCACATCCAGATCTTCCCAATCGAGTGTCCGTGTTACGGCCGGTCGTTGCACGATAACCACCGCCATCATCCGCCCAAAATGCAGCACGGGCACGATAACCCATGCTCGCAGATCGGTCATCAACCAGTCAGGGATCGCAAGATCGATATGTTCGGGCGCATCGCCATGGCGTAGTTCGTCAAGGTCGACGATATGCTCGGATTCCTGCAGCATAAACCCCGACCGCAAAGGCAGGACCGCCTCACCTTCGCCATCAATCGGCCAATGCCAGCGATCGGTGACGCGAAACTCACCTTGCGTGTCCGGCAGCATCACCAGCGCCCCCGGACTACCGCTCAGTTCCGCTAACGCCTTGCCTGCCTGGCGATAAATATCGCGGTCGCCGCCTTCATCCTGGCCCAGCGTCGCAGTAAAGCGCATCCATTCAGTGCGATAATCATAGCGGTGCTCGAAAAAATGTTTCGAAATCATCACAGACAACCACGCCCGCGACTTGACCGAGGCGAACAACACTCCTCCAACGCCCAGCGCGACAATCAGGAACATGCCCTGCGCCAACTGGCCATAGTCACCACCAAGCAAGCGCGCGAAGGCACCCGTCAGCCCGATCAATACCAGATAGGCCGCGACCACCAGCAAGATGATCGCGCGCACCGCCACGCTTCGCGACAAACGCAATTTTTCGCGCCCGACATCCATTGCCGCCAATATGAAAGTCGGGAGAATCAATAACGCCACGGCTGGCAAGAGCAGCGCCAACATTGTCGCCGGTTGTCCGGTGAGCGCTCCGATCAACTGAGCATTTAGTTCGTAAGCCCACAGCATCGCAAAGCCGCCAGCCACCGACAGCACCGGCATACGCAACCCCGTGCTGTTGCGTCGCACCCCGTAATCGATCAACAACAATCCGCCCGAAGCAGCGAGCATCGCGACCAACGCAAGCCCCGGATACATCCAGTCTTCATCCAGCACGACTGGCGAACCGCGCGCCATCACCATGGCGACGATACCAAAAAGCAGCGCCACACCGCAGATCGTCATCAACAACCTGATGGTCAGACGAAGGGTGCGCGGCGGCGGCGCAGCCCCCCAAAAGGTTGCAGCCAGCCAGCCGAGCATAGCCATATTACGAAGCGCCACGCCAACCAGAGCATCGGAGCCTTCAGACCCAAAGCCATAGAGTGCGCCGCACCAGCCCGTCATCGCAGCAGCCGCGAGCACCAGCCAGCGATGCGAAGGCATCAGCGCGGCCATGCGATCGCGCGGTCGCATCATCAGCCACAGTGTCACGCCGGCAAAGCTGAGCAATGCCAGACCCGATAAAATGGAATAGATGTTGGCGAGCGCAGCCGACATGATCAGCGCGCCCCTTCCGGCCACAGCACCACGCGGACCGTCTGCAACAGGATCAACAGGTCGAGAAAAGGCGAATAATTTTTGGCGTAATAAAGATCATATTCCAGCTTGGTCCGTGCATCCTCGACCGAGGCACCATAGGGAAAGTTGATTTGCGCCCAACCGGTCAGCCCTGGTTTGACCATGTGGCGTTCGGCATAAAAGGGCAGCTTTTCTTCCAGCTCATCGACGAAGCTTGGACGTTCGGGCCGCGGCCCGACAAAGCTCATATCGCCTTTTAGCACGCACCAGGTTTGCGGCAATTCGTCGATCCGTAGCTTGCGGATGATGTTGCCAACCCGTGTAATGCGGGGGTCATTTTCGGACGCCCAAACCGCTTTGCCCGCTGCTTCGGCATCGGTGCGCATCGACCGGATTTTGAAGATATCATAGGGTTCGCCGAACAATCCGACGCGCGATTGGCGATAGAATATCGGCCCCTTGCTATCCAGTTTGACGGCAAGGCCCGCGATCAGGATCAACGGCAGACCAATAACCAGCAGCAACAGGCTGACGACAATGTCGAACACGCGCTTGCTCACTTTTGAAATGCGTTGGCCGGCCGAAAATCCGTCGGAGAAAATCAGCCCGCTTGGATTGGTAGTCTCCAGATCAACACGCCCGGTTTCCCGTTCCAGAAAACTGGCAATATCGTTGACATGAACCCCCGTCGTCTTGATCCGCAACAGGTCGCCGAGCGGCAGCGCATTACGCCGTTCTTCCAGCGCCAATACCACTTCGCCAGCCTCAAGCGCGACCACATGGTGCGACAGATTGCTAATCGCCTCACGCGAGACGGCGCGCTCTACCGAGCGCTCGCCCGCATTCATCGCGACATAACCGACGACGACGAGCCCACTCCCCGGCTCGGCAGCCAAAGCGCCCAGCCGCGCCGCACGCGGACCTGCCCCCAAAACCAGTATCCGCCGCCGAAAGGCATCGGCCCCGGCCGATTGGGTCAGCAGTAAGCGGATGACAAATAATAGCGCGATCGCCAGCACCATCGCGTAGATGCTGTTCGCGCGCCACAGCGTGATGGTCGGCAGCACAAAGCGCAGCACCGACAGAAAGATCACGCCCAGCGAAATTGCGGCGAGCAAACGCGCGGTGCCAAACCGCATCGAACGCAGCGCCTCATTGCCGTACATACCGGTCGCCATCATTGCGAGCATATTGGCGAGAGCAAAGGTTGTGAGCGGTAAGGCGCGGTCGATGATGATGCCGGAATCGATGGCCACTTGCTGCGCATAAAGCTGCCAGCCTGCCTCTGCCGAAACAAGCAGCGCGCAAAATTCTATAAGCGCCAGCCAGACAACGGCACGCGGCACATAATGTTTGAACAGTCTGAACATCGACGCACGTGCCCTTTCATCTCTGTTTACTAGTTGCTAGGCATGAAGTGTCGGTTAATTTTACACATAAAATTGGCGCCATTTTGGAGGTGACCAGAGAGCACCGAGGCGATAGACCGCGGCCATGACCCAAATGACCCAACCTGTTATCCTGTGCGGCGGCGCTGGCACACGGCTCTGGCCCGAATCGCGCGGCACCCATGCCAAGCAATTTCTATCTTTGGCCGGCCCCTCGGGCAGCCTGTTTCAACAGACGCTAACACGCGCTCCGCAAGACGCTGGTTTTGCAGCACCGCTCATCCTTTGCGGCGCCGCGCATGTCTCCACTGTGCGCGATCAGCTTGGTGGCTGCCAGGCCAAACTGATCATAGAGCCCATGCCGCGCAACACCGCCGCCGCCATTGCGCTTGCGGTGGCGCAGGCCGACACCGATACCTTGCTCCTTGTCATGCCCAGCGACCATGTCATCCTTGATATTCCTGCGTTTCAAGCCGCCGTAGCCAAGGCGGCCCGACTGGCAGAACAGGACTATCTGGTCACATTCGGCATCACCCCTGACCGTCCCGACACCGGTTTTGGCTATATCGCGAGCGGCAAGGCGGTTGGCGACGACGGATTTGCCGTCGCCCGCTTTGTCGAAAAACCGCCACTCGCCGACGCCCAGGCCATGCTCAGTCACGGCGGATATAGCTGGAATGCAGGCATTTTCCTGTTTCGTGCCGGACGTATGCGCGACGCGATGCTAAAGCATTGCCGTCCCATTTTCGAAGCGGCTGACAAGGCTCTTGCTGCTGGCCAATGGGACGGCGACGCCCTATATGCCGACGCCGACCAGTTTGGACACGCACCCAGTGACTCGATAGACTATGCCGTGATGGAAAAAGACGCGCGCGTCGCAACCGTTCCGACATCGATGGGCTGGTCTGACCTGGGCAGCTGGCAAGCCGTTCACACGCTTGCCCCGCGTGACGACGCGGGCAACGCAACACGCGGCGATGTGTTTGCCCATGACAGCCGGAACTGCCTCGTCCGCGCCGGAGACAAGCGCGTGTCGCTGGTCGGGATGAACGATGTCGCCGTGATCGTCGATGGCGACGACATATTGGTCATGCCACTCAACCGCTCACAGGATGTCCGGGCCGCCGCAAAAGCTCGGGAGTAGAATTTCCCTTTTGGCGGTACTGCGGTCAATGGAGCGAAGGTCGAGGAAGAGTGAAATCGGACGCGCCAGTCGCAACGATATAAGAACGACTCAAACGCGACTTGACTGCAACTGTTGGCGGAGTCAAAAGCCCGCTCGATGAATAAAGCCAAGCGTCTTTTCTCCGCCGCTCCCGAAGGAACGGCAGTACTCTTCTTCATTCAGATATTTTGCACCCTCGGGTTCGCTGTTCTTTTATCGACGTTCATTCTCTACGCGACGAAGCACCTGAACCTTTCGGTAAAAATAGCCACAACATTGTTGGGCGTGTTTGGCGCCTTCAACTATGGCCTGCATCTCTTCGGCGGCTATCTCGGGGGCAGATTCCTTTCGAACCGCAACCTCTTCGTCGGGGGCATGGCACTGCAAGTCATGGGCTGCGCCAGCATAGCGTTGGGTTCGCTCTCAATGTTCTATATCGGCCTCGCCTTGTTCCTCACCGGAAGCGGTCTCAACGTCACCTGCATCAACATGATGCTCACCCAGCGTTTCACCTCCGATGACCCACGGCGCGAGGGTGCTTTTCTGTGGAATTACGCTGGCATGAACGTCGGCTTTTTCATCGGCTTCACGGTCGCCGGTTACTTTCAGGGAACCGAAAGTTACGGAGAGCTTTTTCTCTTCGCAACACTCGGCAATTTCGTGGCCATTCTTCTGGCATGGTTTTCGTGGAAGACTCTTGCGGACCGGAACACGCCGCTACTTGAGGTCACGGTAAAACAGTTCCGTAGGCGCCTGCTCGCCGGTGTTGCCATTGTCCTCGGGATAATCCCGATTGTCTGGATCATGCTTCAGCACCCCGGCAGGACCGAGACATTCATCAAAGGCATCTGCGGCATCGTCGCCCTCTCGCTTTTATATCTCACAATTCGTCATCAGGATCGCCGCGAGCGAAGAAATATGGCGGCCTATTTGATACTCGCCATGGGTTCGCTCGCCTTTTAGTCCCTCTATCAAATGGCGCCAAGCGGCCTGCAGCTCTTCGCGGTTAACAATGTGGACCTGACGATCGGGTCCGTCATGATTTAGCCGCAGTGGATTCAAAACATCAACACAGCCTGCATCGTAATCGGCGGACCCTTGCTTGCGGCGATGTTTACCCGGATGCGTGCAAGAGGGTGGCCTGTGGACATTCCCCAGCAGTTTGCAACATCACTCATATTAATGGCGCTGGGCTTCCTCATTCTCCCGCTTGGCATAGAGATAGCCGGTAACGCAAAAAGTGCGTTCGCCTGGCTCTTCATCAGCTACGTGCTTCAAAGCATAGGAGAGTTGCTCATCTCGCCTGTCGGCTACGCGATGATCGGTAAGATCGCGCCGAAACAATATCAGGGCGTAATGATGGGGTCCTGGATGCTGATCACCGGAGTGGCGTCGCTCTTTGCCGGTGATTTCTCGGGCATGATACCCGAGCCGTCTCACACCACGCTAGCGGACAGCAATCACCAATATGCCGAACTCTTTGGTGCGCTTGGGGTCGGCAGCCTCGTGGTCGGTATCGCACTCATTCTGCTCATTCCCTTTCTACGCAGACTGATCACGGACAAGGCCGAGATCAGTCCGGAGGACGCACCAACGCCTATCGGCCCCGCCACTGTCGTGGCGTGAAATCGCGCGAAATCTGCGCCGCATAGGAGGCAAATTCAAAATCTGGCCCTTCTGTGCTATTAGGACGGATGCCCAAGAATATCCTCATCGCTCTCATAGGGATGTTGTTTGCAATGGCGGCGCCCGCCCATGCGCAATCCACTGGATCGAGCGCTTTTTGCTCCGCCTCGCCGACAGCGGCACTGCAGGCGCTCGACGGCACGTGGAAGATTACGCAAAGCCCGGGTACTGCCACAGCACGTACATCACAAGGCGCGATGGCGATTCCCCTGCCCGGCCATGGCCCCCAAAGCCTGTCACTTGACTATAATCCATCGAACGGAACAGCCTTGCTTGAAGGGGCTGCGCCAGATGAATCGCTGTTGCTTTTGCCTGCCAATGCACAAAATGCCCAAATTGCCGCCGATGCGCTTGAACAGGCAGGCGGCGGACCGACGTCTGCGGGTGGGTGCAACTGGTCGACTCTTCCGCTCATGATCGGAAGCAACATTTATGACCTGCGGCCTGGCCCGCAAAGCCCCAGCAACGGCGTATTTGGTCAGGTTTTGGGCGTGAGCTTCGGCTATTGCTACAATGGGTCAACCGATGCCGCGACCTCCAACTTCCAGATATTTCAGGGAGGCTTCGCTCCAGTCCCCGTTATTGTGCAAGAGGGGGAATCCGACTATTGCAATCCTCCACCAGAGGCTCCTGAGCCTGCTCCCGGACAGATGGTCATGACGATGGTCGTGAGGTTCGACAGCCCCAACTCGGGCAACGGTGTGTTGCTGTTTAAAGGCTATCAGGGCGACTCGCAATTTTCCGCCAGCGCCCCCATTTCAATTTCACGCTAATAGTTCATCGGGAACGCCACATATTTGGTGCAAGGTGCAGCGTGATTTGTGCGAAATGATTGAGCGATCGGCCCAAAACCAGTCCCCTCATCTTCTCAATCCCCGGCGAAATCAAACGCACTAACCCCGCGTTCGCCGTCGCGGAAACGTAAGGGGCGCCCCATCGGCGGGGCCGAGCGCTGAATACAACCAGTGCGCGTACAACGGCGACAGCCCAACCCAATGGGCGTTGCGGTATCGCGCATCAAATCAATGCCGCGCGCGGCCACTAGCGACGGCGCGACCTTGGCATCGACGCCAACGCAAATCGCAAAACGTGCCGGTGGTCCCGACCCGGACTCGCCCGGCGCAGTGACGATGCGCGACTGGCTGAACCAGCGCGACCCATCCTCCAGCTCGACCAGATCAGCCACCACTTCACCGGGCCGGGCAAAGGCTTCGTGAATCGCCCACAGCGGACAGCGCAGGTCACTCTCGACCAGCGGTGACTGGCTGGCCCCGACATAGCGTTTCGACCCCTGCCCCGCGCGGTCGATCCGCAACATGAAAAAGGGAAGTCCGCGCGCGCCTACGCGCTGCAACGTGGTCAACCGGTGCGCCACTTGCTCAAATCCTGCACCAAAGCGGCGCTGAAGCAGCAACAGATCATAACCGGTGGCATCGCAGGCCCGCAGGAATCGACCATAAGGCATCATCAGGGCCGCAGCGAAATAATGGATCAAATGACGCCGGAACAGCCGCTCCGCCGCAGGCTGGGTAAAGTCAGCTCCCGCAACCAGTGCGTCTATCTCATCCTTTGCTTCGATTTGCGCCAATGTCGCAGCAGCCTGAAAGGTTCGCGAAGCGGGCCGCAGCAATTCGGAAAGCTGCAACTGCCGCGCATGCCAGTCGAGCCAGCGCAACCGATCGGGCATTACGTCGCTCGGCAGGATGCGAATGCCCAGCTGATGCTGCACACGCAGTCGCTCAGATATGGTGCCATAAAGATCGCCACCGGTGAGCCGCAATTCATCAAACAGCATTTCGGCCTGACCATCGAGGTCGGCAAAATGGTTGCGCCATTTTTCGATGGCCAGCCTGACCTCATGCACTTCGGGCGCATCGGCCAGCTCGGTACCGGTCGCTGCAGGAGCCTGATCCTGCCCGTCGAACAATCGCGCAAAGGCGGCGGCAGTGGTCGGCGCGCTCGCCAGCCACTCCTCGGCGTCCTGCGCCTCGATACCCAGATCGGCAAAGCGCGGATCGGAAAGACGTCGGCGCAGACCGGTCAACCCACCAGGCACAATATCATCGGTCAACCGCGCCGGATCGAAATCAAAACGCTCTGCTAGACGCACGATCAGCGCCGCCGACAAAGGCCGCTGGCCATGCTCGATCAGATTGAGGTAACTCGGCGAAATATCGAGCGCCTCGGCCATCGCGACTTGCGTCAGACCTGACCGCCGCCGCAATCCGCGAATGGCGGGGCCGGCAAAGATGCGCTGTGCAGCCATTGTAACATCCTTTACATCTTTACACTACTATTCACACAATTTTGAAGTTATTGACAAGATATATTCACAAAACTTTTCAAAGCCAGCCCTTCCCCAGCTACAACCGTCTCATGGTTTCTGCCTCTCAACAGGCAGCTTCAACGAAGGGATCACATGATGGGCTACAACGAAGACATGGCACAGGCTGGCCGTCTCATCCGCGATTATGACGGTACATGGGATGGCATCAGCGCCGAATCGATCGCCCGTATGCGGCACCAGAACCGCTTTCGCACCGGCCTCGACGTGGCCCGCTACACCGCCCGCATCATGCGCACAGATATGGCTGCTTATGACGCAGACCCCGCCAACTACACCCAGTCGCTGGGTTGCTGGCACGGGTTTATTGCGCAGCAAAAAATGATTTCGGTCAAAAAGCATTTCGGCACCACCAAGGGTCGTTACATCTATCTGTCGGGCTGGATGATTGCTGCGTTGCGTAGCGAATTTGGCCCCCTGCCCGACCAGTCTATGCACGAAAAGACCAGCGTTCCGGCGCTGATCGAGGAAATCTACACCTTCCTGCGTCAGGCCGATGCCCGCGAACTGGGCATGATGTTCCGCGAACTCGACGCCGCGCGCGAAGAAGGCGACGAGCTGAAAGCCAAGCAGATTCAGGCTAGCATCGACAATCATGAAACCCATGTTGTCCCGATCATCGCCGACATCGACGCAGGCTTTGGCAATGCCGAAGCGACCTATTTGCTCGCCAAAAAGATGATCGAAGCTGGTGCCTGCGCGCTGCAGATCGAAAATCAGGTCAGCGACGAAAAGCAGTGCGGGCATCAAGACGGCAAAGTCACCGTTCCGCACGAAGACTTCATCGCAAAAATCCGCGCTTGCCGCTATGCCTTCATGGAATTGGGCGTCGAGGATGGCATCATCGTCACCCGCACCGACAGCCTCGGTGCAGGCCTCACCAAGCAGATCGCCTTTTCCAAGGAACCGGGCGATCTGGCCGACCAATATAACAGCTTCCTCGATTGCGAAGAAGTCGACGGCGCGGGCAACCCCGGCGACGTTCTGATCAACCGCGATGGCAAACTGATGCGTCCGAAGCGCCTGCCCTCGAACCTCTATCAGTTCCGTTCCGGAACCGGTAAAGACCGCTGCGTGCTCGATTGCATCGCAAGTCTGCAAAATGGTGCGGACTTGCTGTGGATTGAAACCGAAAAGCCGCACATCGAGCAAATCGCCGGCATGGTCGACCGCATCCGCGCTGTCGTCCCCAATGCCAAGCTCGCCTATAACAACTCACCCAGCTTCAACTGGACGCTCAACTTCCGCCAGCAGGTTTATGACGCCTGGGCAGAGGAAGACCGCGACCTTTCGGCCTATGACCGCGCCAAGCTGATGAGTGTTGATTATGACGGCACCGAACTCGGCAACGAAGCCGACAACCGCATTCGCACCTTCCAGCGCGACGCGGCGAAGCGGGCGGGCATCTTCCACCACCTCATCACCTTGCCGACCTATCACACCGCGGCGCTGTCGACCGACAATCTGGCGCGTGAATATTTCGGTGACGAAGCCATGCTGGGCTATGTCAAAAACGTCCAGCGCACCGAAATCCGTGAAGGCATCGCCTGCGTGAAGCACCAGAACATGTCCGGCAGCGACATTGGCGACGATCATAAGGAATATTTCGCCGGCGACGCCGCGCTCAAAGCCGGTGGCAAGCACAACACGATGAATCAGTTCGCCGCCTGACCCTGTTTCGCGGCGGGCCTGTCGGCTAACCGCACCCGATCTTTCCTGGGGAGGAAAGCCTGCCCGTCAGATGTCCTCGGACGTCTGGCGGGCATTTTTCCGGGCGCGGCGCCCTCAATTGAAATCAGGCGAAATCGCGCGCCAGTTCGTGACGGGCTTCGTCGCCGATCACGGCCAAATGGCCATAGGCGGGATGGTCGATACCGACCGTCACCATGCCTTCGCCGCTTTTGAAGGCGACAATCGCTTCGGCGGAGAAGTGAAAGTGCAGGAATTGCACCGCGCTGGCCTTGCCGTCATCGCGCGTCCTCTCGACATCGCCCTCTGGGGACGCCCCCACGCGCAGACCGGCAATATCGATAAAGATATGATCCTCGACCCCGCCCAATTGCTTTAGAAAAGCGGTGCGGCGCACCGGATCATCGACCTCGAACAACAGGGTCGCGGTCAGCTCGCTTCCATCAGGCACCATCGGGTTATAGGCCGCCAGCTCATCGGCGATCTGTTCCTCCCCGCCCTTTTCGATGCGCAGCATTTCATGGACCTGCCACCACATGCTGTCCCAATTTTCAAAGATGATCGTCGCGTGTGGTCCGATCGACAGTCGCCGAAATTTCTTGCGCAGCACATTGTCCTGCCGCTTTTCGGGGCGGATCGTCTCATATTGGTCGAGCGGCATGATGTCTTCGCGGGTGATGTTCCGTTTATCGCGGGGCATATCAGGTCAATCCATAAGCTTTGGCGACCACTTCAATCGGGTGACTGATGCGATCGGGTCGTTTGTCGGGGTTGGACGCCGCAATCACCTGTTGCAGGTGCGGACCGGCGAGCGGACATTCGCTGACGACCAGGTCGGGGTCATCCTTCATCAGGTTACGCGCGGCCGGACGGCCGATCTTGACCGCCTTGTCGAAATTTTCCTTGAAGATCCCCCATTTGCCGCCGTGGCCCGAGCAACGATCGGTGAGTGCCGGTTGCGCTCCGGGGATCAGCCGCAGCATCTCCAGCGCCTTTGGCCCCATATTCTGCGCCCGTGCGTGGCAGGCGAAATGGACCGCAATTTTTGCTTCCATTTCGGGCAACGGCACCAGCCCCGCCTCTTTCGACAGCCGCACCATATATTGCGACAGATCATAGCAGTTGGCAGCGAGATGCCCAACGGCTTCATTCTCGGGCTCCAACAGCGGCCATTCGAATTTCAGCATCAGTGCACAACTGGTGGTCAGTGGTACGACATCCCAGCCGTCATCAATCAACGCGCCAAAATGAGCAGCCACCCGTTCCGCCGCACTGGCGACAGCAGCCAGATCACCATTTTCAAATTTGGGCATACCGCAACATTCGGGATGTTCGATGCGGATCTGCACGCCATTATGCGCCAGCACCTTCATCGCCGCTTCGCCCGGCGTCTGGTCGTTGAAATTGCCATAACAGCTGGCATAGAGCGCGACCTTGCGGCCAAAGCCCGGCGCATCGGGATTGGGCGCGGGAATGTGGGCCGTATGAGTCAGCGGTTCGGCAGCAAAGCTGGGCAGATGGGCGCGCGTGTCGATGCCGACTGTCGCCTCCATCAACGGGCGCGTCAGCCCATTGCCATCTTTCGTGGCCCAATTGGCGACCCCGCTCAACATGCTGCCGAATTGCCCGTTGCGATCGGTCTTGGCGAGCTCGCGGTCGGCAAAGCCAGTTTGGCCTTTGCGATGTTCAACCGCGCGGTGGCGCAACATCAGGTGCGGGAAGTCCAGTTCCCATTCGTGCGGCGGCACATAGGGACATTTGGTCATGAAGCACATGTCGCACAAAGTGCAGCCATCGACGACGGCCTTCAGATCACCCGTCGTCAGGTCGTCGACACTCTCGTTCGGACTTTCATCGACCAGATCGAACAGGGTCGGAAAACTATCGCACAAGTTAAAGCAGCGTCGGCAGCCGTGGCAGATATCAAAAGTCCGGCGCAGCTCTTTGTCGAGCGCGGCCTCGTCGTAAAAGCTCTCTTCGGCCCACGCAATCGGGTGGCGGGTCGGCGCGTCAAGGCTGCCTTCCTTCATCGCTGGCTCCTAGGCGTCAAAATGAAGTAGCTCCCGTGTCCTGGGAGGGGGGGGCTGGACACGGGAGCGGTTTCCCCGCAATTCAGCGCGGGGATCATTGCGGCAAACAAGGGATAGATGCCGCAAAAGCCTTTGGTCAGGCGTTCGCCATCACCTCGTCGAGCGTCTTTTGGAATTTGCCGGCATGGCTCTTTTCTGCCTTGGCCAACGTTTCAAACCAATCGGCGATCTCGTCGAAATTCTCGTCACGCGCGGTACGCGCCATGCCGGGATACATATCGGTATATTCGTGGGTTTCACCCGCGATCGCCGATTTCAGATTGTCCACGGTGTTGCCGATCGGCATGTCGGTTGCGGGATCGCCGCCGCCGCCTTGCAGAAATTCCAGATGCCCATGCGCATGGCCCGTCTCACCCTCGGCGGTCGAGCGGAACACCGCCGAAACATCATTATGGCCTTCGACATCGGCCTGCTGTGCAAAATAGAGATAGCGGCGATTGGCTTGACTCTCGCCGGCAAAGGCAGCTTTCAGATTGTCTTCGGTTTTTGATCCTTTGAGATCCATGATTTCTCTCCTTATTTGCGACAACAGACGTGCTGACGGAACCGCCAGCCTCTTACCTGCCTTACGCGCACGAGCGGGCGCGCACTAACAAGGAAAATGCGTCACACTGATTGACTAAGTCAATGAAAAACAGGGATGTTATTGCGACTTAGTTGCAGGAATGCTTGGCGTCTTGGGATGTGTCCCACCGTTCCGGCTCCGCTATTCGCCAATCAACTGCCTCACTTCGCCATTAATTTCAACGTCATCGCGGTCAGGGCCTCCGTTGCTGTTGCTACGACAGCAGGCGCGTCCGGAGCCCAGAAGGGCGAGTGCAGGCTGGGCAGCGTCCGCCCTTCCTTCTTCGCCGCATCCATCTCTGCTTGCGGAACGCCGCCAACCCAGATGATCAGGCTTTTGATGCTCGGGTCAGCGCGGACATAGCGCCCGAAATCTTCACCGCCCATTACCGGAGGCATTTGGGCAACCCGCTTGTCGCCAAATTCACCTTTCAACAGGCCCGCCATGTCCTTGGTGAAATCGGGCGTGTTGAACGTCGCGGGAGTATATTCATCCTTTTGCACCGACACGACCGGCATCTTGTCCTCGGCCATACCGGCGGCAATCGCCTCGCCTTTGGCTATCCGTGCAATGCCTGTCAGCAAATGGTCGCGCACTTCGTCGGTGTAGCTGCGCACTGTTAGTTGCAGCCGCGCCTCGTCGGAGATGATGTTGTGTTTCGCACCCGCGTGAAAACTCCCCACCGTGACGACGGCAGAATCAAGCGGGCTGATCTCCCGCGACACCAAAGTCTGCAGGGCAGTGACAATCCGGCTAGCGAGCACAATCGGGTCTTTGGTCGCCTGCGGATAGGCTCCATGCCCACCGACCCCTTTGACCAAAACATCGACGCTATCGACATTGGCGAGGGCATAGCCGGGGGTATAGCCGATCTTGCCTGCCGGAAACTGCGCCGCATCGTGAAACGCCAGCGCATATTGCGGTTTGGGAAAGCGGGTGAACAGCCCATCCTCCAGCATCATCCGCGCACCCGCACCGCGTTCTTCGGCGGGCTGGCCAATCATCACCAGCGTCCCCGACCATTTATCCTTGTTCGCGGCCAGTCGCCTCGCAACGCCGACCCAGGTCGTCATATGGGTGTCGTGGCCACAGGCGTGCATGACGCCGGTCTCGATGCCTTCTGCCGTCGTCACGCGGACCTTGGATGCACCAGGCAGGCCCGTCTGTTCGGTCACCGGCAATCCGTCCATATCGGTACGCAGCATCACGACGGGTCCGGGGCCGTTCTTCATCACAGCAACGATGCCGGTGCCGCCGACTTTTTCGGTCACGTCAAAACCCAAAGAACGTGCCTCGGCGGCGAGGATTCCGGCCGTCCGCACTTCCATAAAGCTGAGTTCAGGGTGCGCGTGCAGATCCTTATAGATCGTCATCAGCGAGGGCAGATCCGATTGCACTTGCTCGCTCAGGCTTTGCGCCATCGCCGGTGTGGTAAAGGCCAGCGCCGCCGCGCTCATCGCAATCCATCGCATCTGTTATCCCCTGTTCATTGTTCTCTTGTTTATCCTCAGTCCGCAGGCCGCAATTCAATCACATCCAGCAAAGATTCATAGGCCGGTGCTGGCAAAACCAAACGCCAGCGCTCCTCGCCGATCCGTTCGATCAGACCCGCCATATCACGCATCCGGTCGCTGCCATAATCCACTGGTCGCTGCTCATCGCCCAATTCCAGCGTGCCCAAAAACACCTGACGTTTCAGATTGTCCGGAAAAATCAGGCCGATCGGACGCTGCGACCCGCTGAGTTTGGTCAGGCTGAAAATTCCCTGCTCCGCCTTCACCTGACATCGGAACCAGCCATAGGCGATATAGCCCAACGCACCAGCCTGAGCCCCTATCTTGATCGTCCGGCATCGATACTCACCGGCCGGCAAATAGGCATTGGGCAGCCCCGCCATAGGGTCAAGCAATGCACCCTCCTGCTCAATTGCTGCGCCATAGCCTTTGGCCCGCGCATCGGCGAGCGCGGCAAGCCAACTGCTATGCCATCGGCGAATACGCAGGCGATCGGCATCGGTCGCCGTGCCGCGCCATGTTCCCGCCTCAGCCGGTCTGTCTGCCGCTGACGGCGGCACAATTGGCACCGACTGACAGGCCGCCAGACCGGCGAACGACCCAGCAAGCGACATAATGGCTAAAAATTTTGACGTGCGACCCGTCATTATTCGTCTCCCCCGGTCCGGTTTTGCATAAAGCTTAGGTGCACACACCAAAATCCTCAAGCCGTTGATTATTGAGCGGTCCAGCCGCCATCAATGCTCATATTGGCACCGGTGATATTCGCCGCCTCGTCACGGGTCAGAAAGCTCGCCATTGCCGCGACCTGTTCGACCGTCACAAAGGACTTCGTCGGCTGACCGGCCAGCAACACATCGTTGATAACCTGTTCGCGCGTCATTTTGCGTGCCTTCATCGTATCGGGAATCTGGTTCTCGACCAGCGGGGTCCAGACATAGCCGGGGCTGATACAATTGACGGTAATCCCGGCATCGGCGACTTCCAGTGCAACCGTTTTGGTCAGCCCGGCCAGCCCATGTTTCGCGGTGACATATGCCGATTTGAACGGCGAGGCGACCAACGAATGGGCCGATGCGGTTGCGATAATCCGGCCCCATTTCTTTTTGCGCATACCCGGCACGGCGTGGCGAGTGGTGTGAAAGGCGGCGGTCAGGTTCAGCGCGAGAATCAGATCCCATTTCTCGACAGGAAATTCCTCGACCGGCGCGACAAATTGCGTGCCCGCATTGTTCACCAATATGTCGACGCCGCCCATATCCTTGTCGGCGCGCGCGAACATGGCCTCGATTTCATCGGGCTTGGTGAGGTCTGTTCCGTCATAAATGACTTTGCCATTGTTGAGCACTTCCAGCGCGGCGCGTTCGGCCTCGATCGCATCGGCGTCGCCAAATCCGTTGATGATGATGGACGCGCCGTCCGCTGCCAGCGCCTTTGCGATGCCGAGTCCAATGCCCGAAGTTGAGCCGGTCACAAGGGCAGTTTTGCCTTTCAGTCGCATCAAATTTTCCTTTCAGTTCTTGGGGGAGAGTTTCGATAGTTTACAGCATCAAACAGGCTTTGGTCGCAGCGCCTCTGATTGGATAGAAAAACTGTTTGACCGGCCTTCTGCGATACTTTCGGCCAGCAAATGACCGTCTTTCATTGCATCCTCGACCGCCGCATGACCCAGCTTCCAATTGACCTCCATCGAGGAACGCGAAAACTCGAAATCGCGCGCGCCGGTCTGCCATGCAGGCGGCTGGTGGATCAGTTGGACGACATTGAGCGCCTTACAGTTGACCATCTTTTGCACCGCCTTCACCTCGGCCAGATCAAACGCCTCATCGGGCAGAGCCTTCAGCATTTTGTCGACCAGTCGGTGCTCTTTGCGCTGCCGCATCAGCCCGTCGGAAATCCGGCGGGTGCGGCTGGAAAAGCGAATGTCTTTCTCACGCGACCAGGCCTCTTGCATATCATGCGGGCGCGTTCCTCGTGCAGGAAACAGGTCAACCTGAAAGGCCAACATATCTTCGTGCGCCGACTGGACGACATGCTCCAGCGGCGTGTTGGAAACCAGCCCGCCATCCCAATACCAGACGCCATCTATCTCGACCGGCGGCAATCCCGGCGGCAGAGCGCCGGAGGCGAGTATGTGGCGCGCGTCGATTATGTCGGTCTGTGTATCGAAATAACGAAAATTGCCCGTCTCGACGGCAACAGCGCCCACCGACAGGCGGACGTTTCCATTGTTCACCCGGTCCCAGTCTACCAGACGGTTGAGTGTATCGACCAGCGGCCCGGTATCATAAAGGCTGACCGCAGCCGGTGTCTGCCGCTCGGCAAAAAATGATGGCGGCCAACGCGGGGTAAAAAATCCGGGCACACCAAAGGTCGCGACCTGTCCGGCCGCCGCCAAATGGCTCCATTCGCGCGCATTGTCATTGTCGAGCGTCGGGAGCGAGGGCAGCGACGACGACACGCCATCCCAAAATTCGCGCAACCGACCGACCGCCTGTTCGCGCGGATTGCCCGCGATGATCGCCGAATTGATCGCTCCAATCGAAATCCCGGCAACCCAGTCCAGTTCGATGCCCAGATCGATCAGCGCCTCATATACACCGGCCTGATAGGCCCCCAAGGCTCCCCCCCCTTGCAAAACCAACACGACGAGGTCGGGAAGCGGAAGGGTGGCGGGCGCGGCGCGACGGGGCATGGACTCGGGTAATCCCATTTGGCTGGAGGGGGCAACGGGCTGCTCGTTGCACCCCTCCCCCGTTCATTGCAAGCCAATGTCCCGCCGCCCTGCCGAAGACACTTCCAATTGCCCGGTGCTGCTGCCACAAACAACGCACAAGAATTTTTCAACGGCTGGAGAGCATGGATGCGCCTCGACGATTATGAGCCCGGAGACGATATTCGTGATCTGGGGCGCGGCGGCGGTGGATTTGGCGGCGGGCGCGGCGGCGGGGGTGGCATGGGCGGTCTCATATTCGCACTGCTGCCGATGTTGCTTAGCCGCAAGATGGGCTGTGGCTCAATCCTGATCCTCGGCGTGCTCGCCCTTGTCTTTTTTGGCGGCGGCGCAAATTTTCTCAGCGGTGGTGGCGGTGGCACGGTCGATCCGATGGCAGACAGTCGCAGCGGTGCCACACCCGTTGCCTGCGATACGGCTGCTGAAAAATTTGCCTGTAATGTCTTTGGGTCGACACATCAGGTGTGGGGCAGTCTGATCAACAATTATCGCAAACCGACGCTCAACTTTTACACCGATAAGAATCAGTCAGGTTGCGGCGCAGCGCAATCCGCAATGGGTCCCTTTTATTGCCCCGCCGATCAGGGCGTCTATCTCGACACCGCCTTTTTCGACGAACTCGCCCAACGTTATGGCGCAGCGGGCGATGCGGCGCAGGCCTATGTCGTCGCGCATGAAGTCGGCCACCATATCCAAACGCTGACCGGCATTTCGGACAAGGTCCGCCGCGCCCAGCAACGCGCCTCGCAGACTGATGGCAATGCGTTGCAAGTCCGCATGGAATTACAGGCCGACTGCTATGCCGGCGTCTGGGCCAACCGCGCGCGCACCAGCGATGGTCAAAGGTCCATCGAACCCGGCGATATCGAAGAAGCGATGGCCGCCGCCAACGCCATTGGCGACGACACGCTGCAACGTTCGGCGGGCCAACGTCCGGTGCCCGAAAGCTTTACGCATGGGTCGAGCGAGCAACGTATGGCGTGGCTGCGCAAGGGACTGCAAACAGGGGATCCACAACAATGCGACACATTCAACGGCACGCTTTAGGTTCGGCGCTGACGGCGGTATTCGCGGCAACGCTTGCCGCCGCGACGCCCGCATCGGCGGCAACGCTATATGTGGAGACAGGGCGGCTGATTGATGGCCTAACCAATGAAGTCCGCACCGGCCAGTGCGTCACCATTACCGATGATCGCATCACCGCCGTTGCCGGCTGCGTCGACACGCCCGACGGGGCAACGCGGCTCGACTGGTCGGCCTATACCGTCCTGCCCGGCCTCATCGATTTGCACACCCACTTGGCCGATACCGGACAAAGCGCCGACCTTGCCGCGCCGCTCAAGGCTTCACCCGCAGATACGGCGTTAATGGGCGCCCGCCATGCCCGCATTACGCTCGATGCCGGATTCACCGCCGTACGCGATGTCGGCACCTATCGCGGGCTCACCGATGTTGCCTTGCGCGATGCGATTGAGCGCGGCGATGTGCCGGGGCCGCGCATGTGGGTTGCGGGGGCCTATATCACGATCCCCGGCGGCGGCGGCGAGTTGAACGGCGTGCTCGATGACAATAGCAAGCTGCCCGCCGATATGCGTCTCGGGGTCGCCGCGACACCCGAAGAAGCCGCCGAAAAGACCGCTTTCCTGCTCGACCATGGCGCCAATTTCATCAAGACCATCGCCACCGGCGCCGTGCTCGCCATCGGCACCGAACCCGGCGCGCCAGAGCTGACCGAGGCGCAGCTTCGTGCGGTTGTGAAGGTCGCCCATGCCCGCGGCAAGCGCGTCACCGCGCACGCCCACGGCGCGCAGGGCATCAGAAATGCCATCACCGCCGGTGTCGACAGCATCGAACATGCCAGCCTTGCCGATGAAGAGGCGCTGCAAATGGCCAAGGCGCATGGCACATGGCTGGTAATGGATATTTTCAACGGCGATTATATCAATGAAATCGGCACCAAAGAGGGCTGGCCGGAAGAATATCTGCGCAAGAATCGCGAGACGACCGACGAACAGCGAAAGGCCTTCAGTCGCGCCGTTCAGATCGGCGTCAAACTCGGCTTTGGCACTGACGCCGGCGTCTATCCCCACGGTATAAACGCCCGCCAATTCGCCTATATGGTCAAATATGGCATGACCCCGATGCAGGCCATTCAGGCCGCGACCGGAAATGCCGCGATTGAAATGGGCCGCGACGATATCGGGGCCATCGCACCGGGGCGCTATGCCGATATGGTGGCGGTCAAGGCCGACCCGCTCACCAATATCCGCAGCCTCGAACATATCGACCATGTGATGAAAGGCGGCGCGGTCGTGCGCTGATTTCAACCTGTTGGCTTGCATCATGGCGGCACCACGCTAAACCCGTTTCATGCGAAACCTTATCCTGACGAGCGCCATCGCGCTCTCCGCCGCCCTTGCCACGCCCGCTCTTGCGCGACCGATGACTGCCGTCGATCTGGCCACGCTCAAACGTGTTGCCGCGCCGACCGCGTCGCCCGATGGCCGCTGGGTCGTGTTTCAAATGACCGAAACGGCGCCTGAAACCTATGACCGCACGACCGGCCTGTGGCTCGTCGACCGTAGTGCAAAAGAGGCCAAGCCTGTGCGCGTGGCCGATGTCGCCGGCAAGAATGAAAGCTCCCCCAGCTTTGGCAAGGACGGCACGCTATTCTTCATCTCCGATGCCTCGGGCAGTGACCAGATCTGGAGCATCAACACCCAATCGATAAGCACACCCGCCGTTCAGGTCACCAATGAAAAGGCCGATGTCGCGGGCTTTAAACTGTCGCCCGACGGCAGCAAAATTCTCGCTTGGGGCGATATCTCCCGTGAATGCACCAGCTTCGGCTGCGACGCCAAAGACAAGGGCGCCCTCGTCGGCCCCGGTAGCGGTCGCCTCTACAAGGATGGCGTCGGCTTTGTCCGCCATTGGGACAAATGGGAAACCCCCGGCACCTATAGCCGCCCCTTCGTCTTCAACCTTCAGGACGGCAAAGCGGTCATGGGCCGCCCGATGGATGCGGGGCTTGTTGGCGATACCCCGTCAAAGCCCTTTGGCGGTGGCGAAGAACTGGCGTGGGGGCCTGACAGCCGCACCCTCTATTTCACCATGCGTAAATCGGACGCGGTCGAGCCGCGTTCGACCAATCTCGACATCTACAAGGTGCTTGTCGATGCACGGATGATGCCGACCAATCTTACCGCCGAAAATCAGGCGACCGATACGCTGCCCGCCCCTTCACCCGACGGCCAATGGCTCGCCTATGCCGCGATGGCGCGCCCAGCGTATGAATCCGACCGGCAAGTGGTCATTCTACGTAACCTGAAAACGGGAGAGGAGCGCAGATTGACCGATGCCTGGGATCGATCGGTCGGCTCGATTGCCTGGGCACCCGACGGCAAATCGCTCTATGTCACCGCGCAGGATATGCTCGACCATCCCGTATTCCGTGTCGATGTGGCCAGCAGCAAAGTATCACGGCTGAAGGCGACAACCGATACCAATGACGGCAATATCGGCAGTGTCACGCCGCTGTCGGACGGCAGCTTGCTCTATACCCACAACAGCATCACCGACCCGACCGATGTTTTTGTCCGCGATGCCAAGGGCAAGGTCCGCCAGTTGACCGACGTAAATCGCGAACAAATGGCCGAATTGGACCCCATTTCCGTCACCCGCATGAAATTTGCCGGTGCCAATGGCGACACAATATGGGGGCAGATTATCAAGCCCGCCAACACAACCGGCAAACTCCCCGTCGCTTTCCTCGTTCACGGCGGACCGCAGGGCAGTTTCGGCAACAGCTGGTCGACGCGCTGGAACCCGCGCATTTATGCCGAACAGGGCTATGGCGCCGTCACCGTCGATTTCCACGGGTCCACCGGCTATGGTCAGGCCTTCACCGACAGCATCAACAAGGATTGGGGCGGAAAGCCGCTCACAGACCTGAAACTCGGCCTCGCCGCGGCAGGCGCGCAGGACAGCCAGCTTGATATCGACAACGCCTGTGCGCTTGGTGCCTCCTATGGCGGCTATATGATGAACTGGATTGCCGGCAAATGGACCGATGGCTTCAAATGTCTGGTTCAGCACGACGGCGTCTTTGACGCCCGCGCCATGGCCTATGAAACCGAGGAATTATGGTTCGACGAATGGGAACATGGCGGCGCTTATTTCGAAGTGCCGCAAGAATTTGAAAAATGGAATCCGGTCAACCATGTCGACCAGTGGAAAACGCCGATGCTGGTGATCACCAGCGAAAAGGATTTCCGCATCCCTTACACCCAAGGCCTCGCCGCTTTTACCGCGCTGCAGCGGCGCGGTGTGGAATCGCAATTGCTGGTCTTCCCCGACGAAAATCACTGGGTGCTCAAGGGCAAGAATAGCATCCAGTGGCACAACACCGTCTTCGGCTGGCTGGCCGCGCACCTCAAGAAATAGCTACGCAAGGGGGTGCGACCGCTTGCACCCCCTTGCCGCGCTGCACCATGACTGGCAAAGCGCCGTCCATTATGACGATGGAAAAAATATTCGATCCCGCCGCGATAGAGGCGAAATGGGCCACGCATTGGGAGGCGGAGGGACTGTTCCGCCCCCACCGCCCCGACGCGACCCCCTTCACGATCGTCAACCCGCCGCCGAACGTCACAGGCGCGCTGCATATCGGCCATGCGCTCGACAATACGTTGCAGGACGTGCTTGTCCGCTATGAACGGCTGCGCGGCAAGGATGCGCTGTGGGTTGTCGGCACCGACCATGCGGGCATCGCAACGCAGATGGTGGTCGAACGCCAACTCAACGCCCATCAGCAAAAGCGCACCGATTTCAGCCGTGAAGATTTCGTCGCCAAAGTTTGGGAATGGAAAGAGGAAAGCGGCGGCCAGATTACGCGCCAGCTGCGGCGTTTGGGCTGTTCGATGGACTGGAGCCGCGAGCAGTTCACGATGGACCCGCATTTCACCAAAGCGGTGGTGAAGGTCTTTGTCGACCTCTATAATCAGGGCCTGATTTACCGCGACAAACGGTTGGTCAATTGGGATCCTGGTTTCAAGACTGCGATTTCCGACCTCGAAGTCGAAACGGTCGAAAAACAGGGGCATTTCTGGCATTTCCGCTATCCGCTCGCTGACGGTGTGAAAACCACTGACGGCAAAGACTATATCGTCGTTGCGACAACGCGCCCTGAAACGATGCTCGCCGACATGGCGGTTGCGGTGAACGCCAGCGACGAACGCTATGCCAGCCTGATTGCATCAGACGCAAAGGTCGTGCTGCCGATTACCGGACGTATCATCCCGATCATCACCGACGATCATGCCGACCCTGCACTGGGGTCAGGCGCGGTGAAAATCACCCCCGGTCATGATTTCAACGATTTCGAGGTCGGCAAGCGTGCGGGCTTCAAGGCCGGCGAGATGCTCAACATGTTCGACGGCGATGCCAATGTCATCCAGACCAGCGACGGTCGCATCCCCGACGAATTTATCGGCCTGCACCGCTTCGCCCGCGACGGGGTCGATGGTGCCCGCGAAGCGGTTATCAAGCGCCTCAAGACAGACGGCAACCTCATCCCGCATGTCGACAAGGAGGGTGTGGAACATGACGCCGAGCCGCGCACGATCCAGACGCCCTATGGCGACCGGTCGAACGTCGTCATCGAACCATGGCTCACCGACCAATGGTATGTCGACGCCGAAACGCTGGCGCAGCCCGCCATTGCGGCGGTCAAAAAGGGCGACATCGATATCGTCCCCAAATCATGGGAAAAAACCTATTTTAACTGGATGGACAATATCCAGCCTTGGTGCGTCTCACGGCAATTATGGTGGGGGCATCGGATTCCGGCTTGGTTTGGACCTGAAATGGAATGCTTTGTCGCAGCGAACGAAGAAGAAGCTCGCCAAAAAGCGACCAAATATTTTGAAGCCCAAGGCCGAAATTTCAGTCAGATCATATTTTTCGATACAGAAACGCTCGGCTCACGGCATTTCGATCACGAATTGCCTCCGATCGATCCTGACGCGATTATGCTTCGCCGCGACCCCGACGTCCTCGACACATGGTTCAGCTCCGCGCTCTGGCCTTTTGCCACGCTCGGCTGGCCCGAAAATAGCGAACTCGTCCAGCGCCATTACCCCAACGACGTGCTCATCTCGGGCTTTGACATCCTCTTCTTCTGGGATGCGCGCATGGCGATGCAAGGGCTTCACTTCATGAAAGAAGCGCCGTGGAAGACCCTGTATCTCCACGGTTTGGTCCGCGCACCCGATGGCCAGAAAATGTCCAAGTCCAAGGGCAATGTGGTCGATCCGCTCGGCCTGATCGACCAATATGGCGCCGACGCGCTGCGCTTTTTCATGGCCGCGATGGAAAGTCAGGGCCGCGACATCAAAATGGATGACGCACGGCTTGCAGGCTATCGCAACTTTGCCACCAAGCTGTGGAATGCCGCACGTTTCTGCGAAGCCAACGGCATTGCCGCCAGCACAACCCTCACCGCGCCGACAGCCACGCTGGCCGTCAACCGGTGGATTATCGGTGAAGTTGCCGACACGGTGGGCAAAATCGACAAAGCCTTCGCCGAATTTCGCTTCGACGAAGCCGCCAACGCCATTTATCACTTCGCATGGGACCGTTTCTGCGACTGGTATCTTGAACTGATCAAAGGCGCGATGGACGATGAGACCAAGGCCGTCGCCGGATGGGTGCTCGACCAGATTCTCGTTTTGCTCCACCCTTTCATGCCTTTCGTCACCGAAGAGCTATGGAGTGCGACAGGCGACCGTGCGAATTATCCACTGATCACCGCCAAATGGCCCGAGCCACAGACAACCCGCGACGCCGCCGCCAGCGCCGATATCGACTGGTTGATCAAACTGGTCGGCGAATTGCGCGGCGCCAAATCCGAACTCGGCTTGCCCCCCGGCGCCCGCTTGCCAGCGCATTTCCCGGCCAGCCTGAAATCGCGCGCCATCACCCTCGCCGCACCGCTAGAGCGTGTCGCCCGCCTATCCCCGATCAGCTTCGAACCCGCCCCATCGGGTGCGTCGGCGCAACTGGTCGTCGAAGGCGAGACGATCACCGTACCGCTCGACGGCGTCATCGACCTGGATGCCGAACGTGATAGGCTGACCAAGGCCCTGACCGCCGCGACAAAGGAACGCGATAGTCTCGCCGGACGCCTGAACAATCCTAGCTTCGTTGAACGTGCCAAGCCCGAGGCGGTCGAAAAGGCACGCGCCGACCACGCCGCCAAGGACGCCGAAGTGGAGCGACTGACCGCCGCCTTGGCGCGCCTGGGATGAGCGGGGATGGCCGCCCCGCCGGTCCGCCTATCGCCAGCGCGGCAGACCCGGCCTCTGGTCCCGTCCCACCGCGTCAGGTTGCGCGCGGCGGACCGGACCTAACCAGCGGCCCGGTCACAAAAACGCTGATCATCTTTGCGCTGCCGACGCTGGCATCGAACATATTGCAAACGCTCAACGGGTCAGTGAACGCCATATGGGTAGGTCGTTTTCTGGGAGAAAGCGCGCTCGCCGCGACCGCCAATGCCAACATCATCATGTTCCTGATGTTCGCGACATTCTTTGGCTTTGGCATGGCAGCAACGGTGCTCATCGGACAGTCGATCGGGCGCGGTGACATTGATGCGGCGCGCCGCGCCAGCGGCGGAGCGATTGGTCTGGCGGCGTTATTCTCGGTGGCCATCTCCATTGTCGGCTGGTTCACCGCCGCGACCATCCTGCGCTGGCTGGCTACGCCACCCGACGCATTTGCCTTGGCGCAATCCTATTTGCGTATCACCTTTCTGGCGATTCCGGCCTCTATGCTCGCCGTCATGTTGATGATGGCGTCGCGCGGCGCGGGCGATGCGGTCACGCCATTGCGATTCATGATGGTTTCGGTCGCCATCGACATTGTCCTCAACCCCGTGCTCATCCTCGGGCTTAGCCCCTTCCCGCGCCTCGGCATAGCGGGCAGCGCGCTGGCGACCGCCATTGCCGGGACGATCAGCCTCATCGGTATGATTTGCTGGTTTTACATCAAAGATCACCCGCTGCGACTGCGCGGGGCCGAATTATCCTATCTCATCCCGCGCTGGGCAGAATTGCGCTTTACCATCTCCAAAGGTGTCCCGATGGGCGCACAGATGCTGGTTATTTCCAGCGCCGGGCTGGTGATGGTCAGCCTCGTCAATCGCGAAGGACTCATGACGACAGCCGCCTATGGCGCGACCCTGCAACTGTGGAGCTATGTCCAGATGCCCGCGCTCGCCATCGGCGCGGCGGTCAGCGCGATGGCGGCGCAGAATATCGGCGCGCGTCAGTGGGACCGGCTCGCCCCGATCACCAACGCCGGTTTGGCGGTGAACACCGTCTTGACGGGCTTGCTGATTGCATTGCTGCTGCTGTTTGATCGCGCTATTCTCGCCCTTTTCCTCGGTGCTGAAAGCCCCGCGATCGATATTGCGCGTCACATCCAATATCTGGCGACCTGGACCTTTCTGCCCTTTGGCGCCACCATCGTTATCATCGGCACCTTGCGCGCCAATGGCTCGGTGATCCCGCCGCTCATCATATTGGCGCTGGCGATGTTCCCGATCCGGCTGGGTATCTATTATCTTGGCTATCCGACGTTGGGCGGCGACGCCATTTGGTGGAGCTTCCCGCTGTCCTCGCTCGCTTCGCTGGCCATGGCCTGGGCGGTCTATAAGCATGGCGGCTGGCGGCGGTCTACCGATGCGCTGCAAGCCGCCGACCGATTGGCAGAGGCGACGTAATAAGCCATCCGCAACGGCAAGGCGATTCGACCAACCCCCGCTGCCGTTCGACTGGCGACCCAACCGATGCTGGCCTTTGTTGACCATTTGGCGGTAAAACTGCGGCAATGACCTTATCACCACGCCAAGCCGCGCTTCGTGACAAGCGCGCCAAAATGCTTGCCGCCGCCCCCGATTGGCGGGCGTCGGATGCGCGCGTCAATCCACGCGTCGCCATTGGCTCGATTCTCGCCATGTGGCTGCTCTATTTCCTCATCACCACCGGACTCGCTATGCTCACCGGTGCGCCCGATCAGTGGGATTATATCGGCCGTCGCGCCACCGTGGTGGTCGCGGGCATACTGTGCACTTTCATCCTCTATCAGCTGTTGCAGCGTGTCCAGCCGCAGGGCTTTGGTGCGCGTCTCGCTGCCGCGCTTGGAACCGCCGTGCCGCTTGTCATTGTGTATGCGACGGTCAATCTTCTCGTTTTCTTTTACTGGTTGCCATCCAGCGACACAGAAAAGATCATTGCCGAAATTCAGCAGAAGTTTCCGATCGCATGGGAAACGGTGTTGATCCTCGACAGCTCGATCCGCTGGTATTTTTTCTTTGCTGTCTGGGCCGCACTTTATGTTGCGCTTGGTTATGCCAATGAAATGCGTGCGGTCGAACGGCGCGCCAACAGCTATCGGCTCGAAGCCAAAAATGCCCAGCTTCGCGCGCTCCACTATCAGGTCAATCCGCACTTTCTGTTCAACACTCTGAATTCGTTGTCGACATTGGTGATGCGTGGGTCGCGTGACGACGCGGAAAAGATGATCATGAACCTGTCGGCCTTCCTCCGTTCCAGCCTCGCGGTCGATCCCGAACAATTGGTCAGCCTCGATGAGGAAATTGCACTTCAGCGACTTTATCTGGATATTGAACAGGCGCGATTCCCCGACCGCTTGCGTGTTGAAATGAATATGCCGGATGAGCTTAAGGACGCCTGTTTGCCGGTACTGATCCTGCAACCGATTATCGAGAATGCGATCAAATATGGTGTTGGCCCCAGCAAGGGAACGATTGCCATTCGCTTGTCCGCAGGCGCGGAATATGGACTGCTGATCCTGCGCGTGGAAAATGACATCGACGAAAACGCGCCGGTTCCACCGGCAGGAACCGGACTTGGCCTCGGCAATGTGCGCGAGCGGCTGCTGACCCGCTATGGCCCAACGGCGGGCTGCGAATGGGGTAAAAGCGACCGTGGCGGCTTTATGGTATCGCTCTGGTTGCCCTTGACGCGAGCGGGGTGCTGATGATGAGCCAGGTGCTTCGTACACTCATCGTTGACGATGAACCTCTGGCCATCGAACGGCTACAAATCATGGCGGGACAACAGGACGGCATCTCGCTGGTCGGAACGGCTGGTGATGGCGCATCTGCGCTGCGGCTGGTCGAGGCGCTGGCGCCCGATTTGTTACTCTGTGATATCGCCATGCCCGATCTCAACGGATTAGAAGTGGCGGCGGCCATCGAACGGCTCGACAATCCACCGGCCGTTGTCTTTGTCACAGCCTTTGATCGCTATGCCGTCGCCGCTTTTGACGTTGCCGCCGTCGACTATCTGCTCAAACCCGTCGCAACCGACCGGTTGGCGCGCGCCATTGCCCGGGTGCGCGAATGGCACGCCAGCGAACGCAATCCTGTTAGCAAAGGACACTGGATCAGTGAGTTTTGGGTGCAGAACCGCGGGGATATGCTGCGTGTCGATGCGAACCATGTCGATTTGATCGAGGCTGAACGCGACTATATGCGCCTGCATCTGGGTCAGCGCAGTTGGCTCATCCATCAAACAATCAAGGAATTGGAAGCGCGAATGGATCCCGCGCGCTTCATGCGTATTCACCGATCAAAAATGGTTCGCCGCGATGGCATTATCGGCCTGAAACATCATGGCGACGGGGCATGGAGCGTCGATTTGGGCGAAGGCGGCGTCCACCGCATTGGCCGCACTTATCTCCACGATGTAAAGGCGATCATGCAAGGGACATGATCGCCTTTAAGGACCGCGAGGCATGAACGTAGTGACTCGCTGCCATTTGTGACGAGTCAACGGGCGGTTTCGAGTCTTACATCCTGGGCTGCAAATTGGCTGCCATGCCTGTCGAATAACCTAGCTAACTGTTCATTCGCATCATGCCTTGCTGCCTCCATACATTTCTGCGTCTTTACCCGCTCGCTTAGCTCTCTTCCTGTCCGGTAAAGACAGACATTACGAATCGCCATTCGTATACGCGACTTTAGCGCCGCTTGCCCTTTCGGGCTGGAAAGATTCAGATCGTCGTGATTGACCACAATCTGATTTCGGCTTTCAATGGGGCTTTCTGCATGAGCAGCCGTTCCAATTCCGGCTAGCGCAATCGGCGCTGCCATCAATAATAGTTTGGAAAGTTTCATCGTCGCATCCTCTCTCGACCAGGGGGGGAGATATGCGGGACATGAAAACTCGGACCGGGGAAGATCGCCTTTTCCATATCCCGCATCTTGGTTATGCGACATCTTGTTACGCAATTCAGTTCAGTTTCGACAGAAAAATATATGCACTCGACTAGCAGACGAAATGTCCTGAGGCGTCGACGAATGGTCAGACACCATTTTTCGGCCATGGGTACTGCGCCTAGGAATTTGCACCATGCTGCGATAAACTATCGATACGATGATCGGAAAGACTTTGCCTTGATGACACCGGACGACTGGGCTCGAAAGACATTGCTCTGGCTGATTTTCCTCGCGATCGGCTCTGTCGTCGGCGTCTGGTTAGGCAATATGATAGTCTCTGACTTCCGACCTCTGACGGGCGCGAACATCACGCCCTATGCCGAATTGTCCGGCAATCCGGATGCCCTGTCCGCCGACAGTCACCCCTTCACCCCCTGCGAGAACTGCGCGGATAGTTATGGCAGCGCCCGCTATGCGAACGAACAGCGCGCCCGTGACTATGATGACGGCTATCGCGCTTTGGGCCGCGTTGCGGTCGATTATCCACAGTCCGAAAACCACGCCGACGATTATCGCTATGGCGGAGGCTTTTCTGAAATGTCGCCCCTCGAAGACGCAGCGCTACTAGCTGACCGTCACACGTCCACCGATACGACAACGCCCAAAAGGGGCGAGACAAAACGGGTGGTCGTGCAGCCGCTGGAAGCGCAGCCAGACGCAGCCCCGCTAGACCGGAACACCACCCCGCTCATCTATTGAACCGTTATCAACGCGGCTTTTGTGGCGATGGTGCGCAACGGCTTGTATCGCCTGCCTTGCATGCTGCCACATCAGCTTCCCAAGCCATGCGTTCGGCGGCAGACATCTCAGAAATCCGCTTCTTTTCGGCTTCATAGGCCGCCGTTTCGTCGGTGAAGAGCTGCTGATCCTGCGCCTCCTCGCGCTCAGCCTGATCGACACTCAAGCGGTAAGCGGCGGTTTCTGCTTCGGCACGCGCGGCCTGTTCGGCGTTCAACTGCGCGGTGTTGGCGCGCTCTTCGGTGGTGGTACCATCGGGCAGCGGTTCAAACGCGGCCGCCTGACCGGCCATCAACAGCGGGGCAAAGGCCGCGGAACACATAGAAAATCTTGTCATCACTAAACTCCATGGCTTCATTCTGTCGCGCTCCATCGTCTGAGCACATAGGGCATAAACGCATCGGGCATAAAGCCGTTCCCGCACGGTCCCGTCGCCTTCATTTGACCTCAAGACCCCCAACCGTCATCTTGGCCGCATCCTTTCCAACAACTGGCGAGCGCCATTGTCTCATAAAATCAATTATCCCGTCTTTCTCATCCCGCTTGTCGTCCTGCTGACCACCGTTGTCCTAAGTTTATGGTTCGGCGCCAGCTTCACGGCAGCCGAGCAACAGGTCAATGACTGGATTCTTGTTCATTTCGGCTGGTTATTCACTGGCGCTGGCATCAGCTTCCTGATCTTGCTTCTGATTGTGGCGCTGTCACCCCTTGGCAAGTCGATCATCGGCGGCGCTGATGCAACGCCCATCCTCGGGCGCTGGCGCTGGTTCGCCGTGACGCTGTGCACCACCATCGCTACCGGCATATTGTTCTGGGGCGTTGCCGAACCGCTCTTTCATTTGAACGAACCGCCCACGATGCTGGGGCTGACACCGGGCAGCAACGCGGCGGCGGCCTTCGCCATGTCGACAATGTTCCTGCATTGGACGCTAACACCCTATGCCATCTACACCGTAGCCGCGCTCGCCTTCGCGCTCGTCTATTACAATCGCCGCGAACCGTTCAGCCTGTCGTCGCTTTTCACACCCTTAATAGGGCGGCGCGCGCATGGCCTGTTCGGGACCGGCGTCGATATTATTTGCCTGTTCGCGCTTGTCGCCGGAATGGCCGCCGCTCTCGGCGCGGGGATCATTGCGTTGGCGGGCGGTATCGAGGGGCTGGGAGGGTTTCAGGGCGGTGCGTCCTTGCACTGGCTGATCGCGACGGCGATTGTCGCGACCTTCATCCTCTCGGCAGCAAGCGGGCTTCAACGTGGCATTGCGCGCTTGTCGGTCATCAACCTGTGGCTGTTCATCGGCCTGATCCTGTTTGTCCTGATCGCTGGACCAACGATTCAGGCACTGGGCCTCGGCGAGCGGAGTCTGTCGAGCTATGCCGCGACTTTTCTGCCGCGTAACCTAGCCATTGGCATTGATGCCGACTGGAGCCGCACCTGGACCATCACCTATTGGTCAAACTGGTTCGCTTGGGCGCCAGTGACCGCCCTGTTCCTCGGTCGGCTCGCCGTTGGGTACAGCGTGCGCGATTTCATTCTTTACAATCTGCTGCTGCCATCGCTGTTCGGAGCCATCTGGATGATCGCCATCGCCGGCACCACCATCATCATCGATCAGAACGGAGGCGGCCTCTATGCGATGTTGGTTCGCGACGGACCCGACCCCTTGCTCTATCAACTCTTCAGCGAATTGCGCGGCGGCCCCATCGCGCTGATCTTTCTGATCGTCGCAATTTTCCTGTCCTATGTCACCGCCGCCGACAGCAATGTTTCGGCCATGAGCGCGCTGTCGACGCATGGCATTTCGCCCGAGGCGCCAGAGGCCCCATTGATGATCAAGATTGTCTGGGGAATAACAGTCGGGCTTGTCGCGACGGTTTTGGTATCGGCATCGGGGCTAGAGGGTATTCGCATGATGTCGGTGCTCGGCGGTTTTCCGGCGCTGTTCGTTATTCTTTGTGCCGCACTGTCGCTGGCCGTGATGATGGTGCGGGGACAGCAAACCGCCGCCCCCGCCACCATCTGACATCACATTACCAAATGCGCGTGCGCTTGTCGGGCGCGACATAATATTTGGAATCCGCGCCGATATTGAACGCCTTGTACCAAGCGTCCAGATTGCGCACTGGCCCGATGACACGCCATTTTGCGGGGCTGTGCGGGTCGCTTGCCATTTGCTGACGGGTGCTATCCTCACGCTGCTTGTCACGCCATGATTGGGCAAAGGAGAGGAAGAAGCGCTGATCGCCCGTCAACCCGTCGATTACCGGCGCATCCTTGCCACCAAGCGCGCGATGATAGGCGTCATAAGCAATCTGTAGCCCAGCGAGATCGGCGATATTCTCACCCATCGTCAGATCGGGATTGATGAACATGCCCGGCACCGCCTCATAGGTCGCATATTGCGCCCCAAAGCCCTTGGCCTCGGCGTCAAACCGCTTGGCATCGGCGGGCGTCCACCAGTCATGCACCGCTCCATCGGCATCAATCTTGCGACCCTGATCGTCGAAACCATGGCTGATTTCATGCCCGATGATCGCACCGATCGACCCATAGTTGACCGCTTCATCCGCGCTTTCGCTGAAATAAGGAGCCTGCAAAATGCCCGCCGGAAACACAATCTTGTTCTCCAGCCCGCCATTATAGGCGTTCACCGTTTGCGGGTTCATCGCCCATTTCTTGCGGTCAACCGGTTTGTTCAAATCGGCCATCGCATAGGCATATTCGAATTTCCCGCTGCGCTGGACATTGCCGTACAGATCAGTCGGGCTGATTGTCAGCGCCGAATAATCGCGCCATTTGTCGGGATAGCCTACCATGACATCCATGCGCGACAATTTGGTCAGCGCCGCTTCTTTGGTCGCGGGTGCCATCCAGTTGTTGCTGCGAATCCGGTCGCCCATGGCCAGTTTCAAATTGGCCACCAACTCTTCCATTTTCGCTTTTGCGCTCGCCGGGAAATAGGTTTTGGCATAAGTCTGCCCAACCAACTCGCCCAGGCTGCCGTCAACGAGCCGCAGGCCGCGCTTCCAGCGCGGACGCAATTCCTTGACCCCGCTCAAAACCTTGGACAGCTCGAACCGGCTGTCGACAAAATCCTTGGACAAATAGGGTGCGGCATTGTCGGCGACATGAAATTCCTGCCACAGTTTCAACGTCGCGATCGGCGTCTTGGCATAAAGCGCCGCAATGTCACGGATCGCCGTATTCTCGTTGACGATAATCCGGTCCTGTGGCCCAATCCCGGCCCCAGCAAACCAGGCTGTCCAGTCGAGGCCGGGCGCATAGGCGCTTAGCTCGGCCGATGACATGGGATTGTTGATCTTGCTGATGTCGCGGCGGTCGGCGATTTTCCAGCTCGCCTTGGCGATATCGGTCTCGAACGCCATGATCGCATCGGCGGCGGCCTCGGGATCTTTGGTGCCGACCGCGGTCAGCGTCCGCACGATATAAGCGCGATAGGCGTCACGCTGGGGCTTGAATTGGTCGTCCAAATAATATTCGCGCTCGGGTAGGCCCAAACCATCCTGGCCCATCCACAGCGAATTCATGGTGGGATCATCGGGGTCAGAATAAGGTCCAGCGCTGACGATAGAAAGGCCAAAACCGCCCTGCGTCGTTCCCATAAACCGCGCCATGTCGCTCTTGGTCTGGATCGCCTCGACCTTGGCAATATCGGCCAGCAGCGGCTTGGCACCCAACGCGTCCACGCGCGCTTCGTCCATAAAGCTTTGATACAGGCCGCCCACTTGACCATCGGCCGGGGCGCCCAGCACCAGCGCGCGCAACTGCCGCTGGGTCAGATTATAGACGTCATAGCCGACCCCTGCGGACCCTTGATCGTCGGGAATTTCGGTGTGGGCGAACCATGCACCATTGGCATAGGCATCAAAATCATCGCCCGGTTTCACGCTGGTATCGCGCGCTGTCAGATCGACGCCCCAGTCGCCAAAGGTCAGCGGGGCGACGGATGTGTCGTCACTTGCCGCTGCGTCACCGTCTGCCATAATCTGCGTCTGCGCGATCATCTGTTGCGCTTGCGGTGTTCCCGTCATCGCGCCCATTGCCAGCGCCAAGGCGGCTGACGACGTAAGCCAATTCATCTGCATAAAAATTCTCCTGGTCCCCGTGGCCACCGTCTCAAACGCGCGACCTCTGCTGAATTGTCTTTCACTCCCGCCGCTTACCGTCAAGCAGACAATGGTCGTTGGTCGATGCGACAGATGCTTTGGTAGAATTTACCCTCGACGATATCCTCACCCGGCTTGGCCGATGCCACCACCGACAACCTTGCATCGCTCCGCCCCCTGCCCCATTTGATGGCGACCCCCGTGCGCCCCTTGCGCGTTAAGAACAAATCTGGAACAAAGCCCTCCCATGAGTCTCACCCACATCTCTGTCCGCGGCGCGCGCGAACATAATCTCAAAGGCGTCGATGTCGACTTGCCGCGCGACAAGTTGATCGTCATCACCGGACTCAGCGGCAGCGGCAAATCCAGCCTCGCCTTTGACACCATTTATGCCGAGGGGCAGCGGCGCTATGTCGAGAGCCTGTCGGCCTATGCCCGCCAGTTCCTCGAAATGATGCAAAAGCCCGATGTCGAGCATATCGACGGCCTGTCTCCGGCGATCAGCATCGAACAGAAAACGACCAGCCGCAACCCGCGCTCGACGGTCGCGACGGTCACCGAAATCTATGACTATATGCGCCTGTTGTGGGCGCGCGTCGGCATCCCCTATTCGCCTGCAACCGGCGAGCCGATTACCGCGCAGACGGTCAGCATGATGGTCGACCGCGTGATGGAATTGCCAGAGGGCACCCGCGCCTATCTGCTCGCCCCCGTCGTGCGCGGGCGCAAGGGCGAGTATCGCAAGGAGCTGGCGCAATGGCAGAAAGAGGGCTTCACCCGCGTCCGCATCGACGGCAAATTTTACGAAATTGGCGAAGCCCCCGCGCTCGATAAAAAATACAAGCATGACATAGAAGTAGTGGTCGACCGCATCGCGGTGCGCGAAGGTCTGGAAACCCGCCTCGCCGACAGTTTGGAAACCGCGTTGAAGCTCGCCGAGGGGCTGGCCTATCTCGACCTTGCCGATGGTGTCGTGCCGAGCCGCGAAGACGAAGAGAGCGGCGGCGCGATGAAGGGCGCGGGGTTGCCCGCCAACCGCATCGTGTTCAGCGAGAAATTCGCCTGCCCCGTGTCGGGCTTCACGATCGCCGAAATCGAACCGCGCCTGTTCAGCTTCAACGCCCCGCAAGGCGCCTGCCCCGCTTGCGACGGCTTGGGCGAGCGGTTGGAGTTCGATCCCGACCTTGTCGTCCCCAACCATGCGCTGACCCTGAAAAAGGGCGCGATTGTGCCGTGGGCCAAATCGAACCCGCCTTCGCCCTATTATATGCAGGTGCTCGACAGCCTCGGCAAAGCCTATGACTTCGACCTGACGACGCCGTGGCAGGATTTGCCCGGCGGGGTGCAGCAGATCATCCTGTTCGGCAGCGGCGGGATGCCCGTCGAGCTGACGTTCAAGGACGGTCGCCGCAGCTATTCGACGCACAAGCCCTTCGACGGCGTCATCGGCAACCTCAACCGCCGCATGTTGCAGACCGAAAGCGCGTGGATGCGCGAGGAGCTGGGCAAGTATCAGACCGCGCAGCCGTGCGAGACGTGCCACGGCGCGCGCCTTCGTCCCGAACCGCTCGCGGTCAAGATCGCGGGCGAGGACATCAGCCTGTCGGCGCAGCGCAGCGTCGCCGACGCGCTCGCCTGGTTCGGCAGCCTCGAAGCCAAGCTGACCGACCAGCAACAGCAGATCGCCCGCGCCATCCTCAAGGAAATCAACGAGCGTCTCGGCTTTCTCAACAATGTCGGGCTCGACTATCTCAACCTCAACCGCACCAGCGGCACGCTCAGCGGCGGCGAGAGCCAGCGCATCCGCCTCGCCTCGCAAATCGGCAGCGGCCTGTCGGGCGTCCTCTATGTCCTCGACGAACCCAGCATCGGGCTGCACCAGCGCGACAATGACCGCCTGCTCGCGACGCTCAAGCGCCTGCGCGACCTTGGCAACACCGTCATCGTCGTCGAGCATGACGAGGATGCGATCCGCCACGCCGACTATCTGGTCGACATGGGGCCGGGCGCGGGGCTGCATGGCGGAGAAATTGTCGCCGAGGGTACGCTGAAACAGGTGCTCAAAAGCAAGACCAGCCTCACCGCCGCCTATCTCAACGGCACGCGCCAGATCGACATTCCCGCGCACCGCCGCGCCGGCAACGGCTTTGATCTGGTGCTAAAAGGCGCGCGCGCCAATAATCTGCAGGATGTCACCGCGACCATCCCGCTCGGCACCTTCACCTGCATCACCGGCCTGTCGGGCAGCGGAAAATCCAGCCTCATCATCGACACGCTATACGCCAGCGCGGCGCGCATCCTCAACGGCGCGCGCATGGTCGCGGGGCCGCACGACAGCCTCAAAGGCCTGGAGCATTGCGACAAGGTCATCGACATCGACCAGTCACCCATCGGCCGCACCCCGCGCAGCAACCCCGCAACCTATACCGGCGCCTTCACCGTCATCCGCGACTGGTTCGCCGGCCTCCCCGAAAGTCAGGCGCGCGGCTATAAACCCGGACGGTTCAGCTTTAACGTCAAGGGCGGGCGCTGCGAAACCTGCACCGGCGACGGGCTGATCAAGATCGAGATGCACTTTCTGCCCGACGTCTATGTCACCTGCGAAACCTGTCACGGCAAACGCTATAACCGCGAGACGCTGGAGGTGAAGTTCAAGGGCCACAGCATCGCCGATGTGCTCGACATGACGGTCGAAAAGGCGGCCGATTTCTTCAAGGCCGTCCCGTCGATCCGCGACAAGATGGCAATGCTGTGCCGTGTCGGCCTTGGCTATATCAAGGTCGGGCAACAGGCGACGACCTTGTCGGGCGGCGAGGCGCAGCGCGTCAAGCTGGCCAAGGAGCTCAGCCGCCGGTCAACGGGGCAGACGCTGTACATCCTCGACGAACCGACCACCGGCCTGCATTTCGAGGATGTGCGCAAATTGCTAGAGGTGCTGCAGGCGCTCGTCGAACAGGGCAACAGCGTCATCGTCATCGAACATAATCTCGATGTCATCAAAACCGCCGACTGGATTATCGATCTGGGGCCAGAGGGCGGGGTCAAGGGCGGCGAAATTGTCGCGGCGGGCACCCCCGAAGCCGTAGCCGCCAACCCGCGCAGCTTTACTGGCCACTATCTCAAACCCATGCTCGCCGCACAAAAATCCGTGGCATCCTGATCGCGGCAGAGGGAAAACCAGTCGATTTTGGAGTAAATCGCACCAAATCCGCACATTTGGCAAAACAATCCTCGCTTTTTTGCGAGAATCTGACATGAGGCTTCGCAGCGCCCCGCATGTTGTGATGGGCGCACACGGAGTTTCACGTTATGCCCACCGGCACTGTTAAATGGTTCAACCCCACCAAGGGCTTCGGCTTTATCGCCCCCGAAACGGGCGGCGCGGACGTTTTCGTCCACATTTCGGCTGTTGAGCGCTCGGGAATGAGCAGCCTCAACGAAGGCCAGAATGTCAGCTATGAGGAAGAACTTGACGAGCGCAAGGGCAAGTCCAGCGCCGTCAACCTCAAGGCACTTTAAGCCAAACCGGACCCGGCCCCGCGCGCAACCGTGCGGGGCCTCTCCCCCCATCCGACACGCCCGCCAGTCCCTCTGATTGCAATTCAGAGCTTGCACATCGGCGTGCTGGCCTTGCGCCAAACCACCCAAATAAGCTATTTACCACATGACACTTCCATGACTCCCCATGTCACAAACCCGTCACACTAATCCCGCAGAGGGCCGGTAACGAGTCGGCGGTCGCTTGCCGTCTCGGTGGTTTCACTTTTGACGGGAAAATTGATGTTCAAGAAAATTGCTCTCCTTGCCGTTTCCACACTGGCGCTGTCGGCGTGTCAGGATCAGGCCGCTTCGGGCGGCGCAGCGCGCGATTATATCAGCGCGGTTGGCTCCTCGACCGTCTATCCCTTCGCGACCGCGGCGGGCGAGAAATTTGCAGAGGCGACGGGCAACAAGACTCCCAAGATTGATTCGACCGGTACCGGCGGCGGCTTTGAACGTTTCTGCGCGGGCGTCGGTGGCGACACCCCCGACATTTCCAACGCATCGCGCCGCATGAAGAAATCCGAATTTGACAAATGCGCGTCCAATGGCGTGACCGACATTGTCGAGATCCAGATCGGCATCGATGGCATCGCCTTTGGTGAATCGCAGCGCGGACCGGGGCTGAAACTGACCGAGGAAGATATTTACAAGGCGCTCGCCGCCAACCCCTATGGCAAACCCAACACCGCCAAAACGTGGAAAGACGTCAATCCGGCGCTGCCCGATGTCGCCATTTCGGTGTTCGGCCCGCCGTCGACCAGCGGCACTTATGATGCGTTCAAGGAACTGATCCTTGGCAAGGGTTGCGACGCCGACCCCGCGATGAAGGCGCTGAAAGCCAGCGATTCCGACAAGCATCAACAGGTTTGCGAAGGGCTGCGCGGATCGCCCTATTACGTCGAGCAGGGAGAGAATGACAATCTGATCATCTCGAAACTCGACAAGAACCCGCAAAGCCTGGGCATTTTCGGTTATTCCTATCTGGAATCGAATCTGGACAAGATCAAAGCGGTGCCGATTCAGGGCGTCTCCCCCACCTATGACGCGATTGCCGACGGCAGCTATCCCGGCTCGCGCCCCTTGTTCATCTATATCAAGAAAGCGCATGTCGGCGTCGTTCCGGGGATCACCGAATATGTCGCCGAATTCCTGAAAGGTGCGGCCAAGGGTGGCTATCTGACCGACAAGGGCCTGATCGTATCGCCCAAGGAAGTCAGCGAGCTTGCCGCAACCAACGCGAATAATATGATGACTCTCGACGGCGCGCAGTTGAAATAAGCGCGGCGGGTGACTCCTACCCCGTTCGTGTTGAGCTTGTCGAAGTGACGTGCTTCTTCTTTTATGAAGGAAGTGCAACCCTTCGACAGGCTCAGGGCGAACGGACTAAAGGGTTTGAATCGGTGAGGACCAAGTGACTTTCAACGCGACCGTCTTGTTATTGTTGATGGCCGGGCTGGCGCTGATCGGTTGGCTCGTCGGGCGGGCGCGCTCGGCGATGCTGGCCAATCGCACGGGCCGCAAACTCCATTCATTGCCCAATTATCACGGCTGGTATGTCGCACTGTGGCTGTTCGCGCCCGCCGCGATATTTCTGGCGGTGTGGACCAGCGTGTCACCTGCGCTCATCACCAATCAGGTGCTGGCCAGCGAGGCGGCGTCGTCGCTTCCCGCCTTCGGTTTTGAACGCGGCGCCATCCTTGCCGATGCGCGCAGTGTCGCGCTGGGCGAGCAACCGGCGGTGAGCAATCCGGTGGCGGCAAAGCTGGTGCCCGCTTATGCCAAGCAAACAAAGCGCTATGCGTGGATCGGCATCGCCGCGATGCTGGCGCTGACGCTGGCGGGCGGGCTTTATGCCTTCACCCGCATCCGTCCCGATTTCCGCGCCCGAACGCAGGTTGAACGCATCGTCATGGCGGTGCTGTTCCTCGCTTCGCTGGTCGCCATTTTGACGACCTTTGGCATTGTGTTGTCGCTGCTCTTTGAATCGATCCAGTTCTTCCGGCTGGTGTCCCCCGTCGAGCTGCTCACCGGCACCTATTGGAACCCGCAAAGCGGCGCGCCGGTGGCGGGGACATTCGGCGGCATCCCGTTGTTCTGGGGCACCGTGTTGATCGGCGCGATTATCGCGATGATCGTCGCCATTCCCATCGGCATGATGAGCGCGGTCTATCTCACCCAATATGCCGCGCCGCGCGTGCGCCGCTGGGTCAAACCGATGCTGGAAATTTTGGCGGGCGTCCCGACCGTGGTGTACGGCTATTTCGCCGCGCTGACCATCGCACCGGCGCTGCGCAATTTCGCGGTGATGCTGGGTATTCCCGGTGCCAGCACCGAAAGCGCGCTGGCGGCGGGCATCGTCATGGGGGTGATGATCATCCCCTTCGTCTCCTCGATGGCAGACGACAGCATCAACGCGGTGCCGCAATCTATGCGCGACGGATCGCTGGCGCTGGGGGCAACACCCAACGAAACCATCCGCCAGGTTCTCATCCCCGCCGCTCTCCCCGGTGTGATGGGCGGCATATTGCTCGCGGTCAGCCGTGCGATCGGGGAAACGATGATCGTGGTGATGGCGGCGGGCCTGTCGGCGAACCTTACCGCCAACCCCTTTGCCAGCGTCACCACCGTGACCGCGCAAATCGTCAAACTGCTCACCGGCGATCAGGAATTTGACAGCGCCAAAACGCTCGCCGCCTTTGCGCTGGGTCTGGTGCTGTTCATCGTCACGCTGCTTTTGAACATCGTCGCGCTGCGCATCGTCAAACGGTATCGCGAAGCTTATGAATAAGGCCACCTCCCCCACCAACTGGACCAGCCCCGCGATGAAGGCGCGCATCGCCGCGCGCTATGGCGCCGAACGCCGGTTCAAGCTGATCGGGCTGCTCGCGGTGCTGGCGTCGGGGGCCTTCCTGGCCTTCCTGTTGGTCGTGATGGTCGGCAACGGACTGCGCGGTTTTACCTATACCAACGTCGAAGTCCCCATCGATTTTGCCGCCAATCCGCTGACCGTCGATGCCTCGCGTCTGGGTGATGCCGACGCCGATCAGGTCATCGCCAACGCCGGTCTGTCCGACATCGTCGCCTTCTCGGCCGACGAGGCTTTGGGCGACGGCGGCGCGGCGCTGATCTCGGAAAACGGCTGGAAAGAGGTCCGCACGCGGATCAAAAATGACCCGGAATTGCTGGGGTCCAAGACCACATATACGGTGCCCGTCGCCAGCAACGTCGATATCATCGCCAAGACCGGCGGAGAGGGGCCATTGGCGAAGCGGGTGGCGGAATTGGAGCGCGCGGGCAAGCTGTCGACCGGCATCCACTGGCCGTTCTTCCGCAACGCCGACGCCACCGATCCGGCGGTTGCGGGCATATGGGGCGCGCTCAAAGGCTCGCTGCTGACAATTTTCATCGCCTTTATCGTGGCGTTTCCGACCGGCGTCCTCGCCGCGCTGTACCTAGAAGAATATGCCCCGCGCAACCGCTGGACCGACATGATAGAGGTCTCGATCAACAACCTCGCCGCGGTACCTTCGATCATATTCGGCCTCCTAGCCCTCGCCGTATTCATCAACTGGTTCGGCCTATGCCAAGCCAGCGCGCTCGTCGGCGGGTTGACGCTCGCGCTAATGACGATGCCGGTAATCGTCATCGCCAGCCGCAACGCCATCAAATCGGTCCCGCCATCGATCCGCGATGCGGCGCTGGGCGTCGGGGCAAGCCCGGTGCAGGTCGTCTTTCATCATGTCCTGCCGCTGGCGCTGCCCGGCATTTTGACCGGCACGATTATCGGCATGGCGCGCGCATTGGGTGAAACCGCGCCACTGCTGCTCATTGGCATGCGCGCCTTTATCGGCGATGTTCCTGGCGGGATTTGCGCGCCGTCGACGGTGCTGCCGATGCAGATATTCCTCTGGTCCGATGAAGTCGACCGCGGCTTTGTCGAAAAAACCTCCGCTGCGATCATCGTCTTGCTGATCGTGCTCCTGTCGATGAATGCCTTTGCCATTTATCTGCGCAACAAATTTGAAAAACGCTGGTGATCATGACCGAACCGTCCGACCTCTTGCCCACCGACCCCAAGATGACCGCGCGCGGCGTCAACGTCTTTTACGGCGACAAACAAGCGATTATCGACGTATCGATTGACGTCGGCGTCGATCTTGTCACCGCCTTTATCGGCCCGTCGGGGTGCGGAAAATCGACCTTCTTGCGCTCGATGAACCGCATGAACGACACCATAGCCGGGGCGCGGGTCGAGGGTAAAATCGAACTCGACGGCGAAGATATCTACAGTCCGTCGATGGACGTGGTCCAACTGCGCGCCCGGGTCGGCATGGTGTTCCAGAAACCGAATCCCTTCCCCAAATCCATCTATGACAATGTTGGTTATGGTGCGCGTATTCACGGACTGGCCACGAGCAAAGCTGACCTTGATGTCATCGTAGAGCGGGCGCTTCATCGCGCGGGTTTGTGGGACGAGGTCAAAGACCGGCTGAACGAAAGCGGCACCGCCTTGTCGGGCGGCCAGCAACAGCGATTGTGTATTGCTCGCGCTATTGCGGTCGATCCCGAAGTCATCTTGATGGACGAACCCTGCTCGGCGCTCGACCCGATAGCGACGGCGAAGATCGAGGAACTCATCCACGAATTGCGCGGCAACTATGCCATCGTCATCGTCACCCATAATATGCAGCAAGCGGCCCGCGTGTCGCAGCGCACGGCTTTTTTCCACCTCGGCAATCTTGTCGAATATGGAAAGACCACAGACATTTTCACCAATCCACGTCAGGAACGGACGAAGGATTATATCACCGGCCGCTACGGCTGACGCCGCCAAGCGCGAAAGGATTTAGGATCATGGCACTCGTCAACGATCATACCGTCAAGGCTTTTGACGAAGACATTAATCGGCTGCGCGGGCTGATCAGCGAAATGGGCGGGCGCGCCGAACAAGCCCTGATCCAGGCGATGAGCGCGCTCAGCAAAGGCGACCTCGACCTCGCCGCCACGGTGGTTCGCGACGACAAGAAAATCGACGCACTGGAAACCGAGGTCGAACAACTGGCGGTCCAGACCATCGCGCTGCGCGCACCGATGGCCGACGATCTGCGCGAGATGATTGCGGCGTTGAAAATCGTCTCGGTCGTCGAACGGATCGGCGACTATGCCAAGAATATCGCCAAGCGCGTGTCGTTGATGGACCAGTCGCGCAAGATCGAGGCCATCCCGTTGCTGATGTCGATGTCGACCATCGTCGCAGAGCTTATTCATGACGCCCTAGACAGCTTTGCGGCGCGCGACGCCGACCTCGCTGTGCGTGTGACCGTTCGCGACAAGTCGGTCGATGATTTCTACAACAGCATCTTCCGCACGCTCGTCACTTTCATGATGGAAAATCCAAAGCATATCACCGAATCGGCGCACCTGCTTTTCGTCGCGAAAAATCTGGAACGCATGGGCGACCATGCGACCAACATTGCAGAGATGGTCTATTATGTCGTGACCGGCGAGCATATGGACGAGCGCGAACGCGGCGGTGCCCCCGAAGATGGTGATGCGGAGCGCAAGTAATGCCCCAGCCCGACCTCTTGCTGATCGAAGATGACGAGGCGATTGCCGAGCTCATCGTCTGGCATTTCGCCCGCGAAGGCTTTTCCGTGCGACAGACCCCCGACGGAGAACAGGCCTTGATCCTCGTCGAGGAACGGATGCCCGACATCGTGTTGCTCGACTGGATGATAGAAAGCCTGCCCGGCATCGAGGTTTGCCGGCGCCTGCGCCGCAATCCCAAATCGGCGAATGTTCCGATCATCATGCTGACCGCCCGCGGCGAAGAGGAAGACCGTATCCGCGGGCTCGAAACCGGCGCCGATGACTATGTCACCAAACCGTTCAGCCCGCGCGAGTTGGTGGCGCGCGCCTCGGCGGTGCTGCGCCGTTTGCGCCCAGCCCTCGCAGGCGAAACCCTGAGCTATGCGGATATCGAACTCGATTCAGTCGCGCACAAAGTGATCCGCAATGGACAGATCATCAGCATGGGGCCGACCGAGTTTCGCCTGCTGCGCCATTTCATGGAGCATCCCGGTCGCGTTTTTTCACGCGGCCAATTGCTCGACAGCGTATGGGGCCAGGATAGCGATATCGAGTTGCGAACGGTCGACGTCCATATTCGCCGGTTGCGTAAGGCTATCAATCTGCCGGGCACCAGTGACATCATTCGCACCGTGCGCTCGGCGGGCTATGCTCTGGATGCCAGCAAAGTCATCTGAGTTTGTTCTGCCTTCATCAGGATTTGCAATGCGGACGCAACATTTATAAAATCCTGTTGTGACCAAAGACTTTTCCCACGGAACCGTTCACGAAGCGCAAGCCGACATGCAGGCGGCCGTGCAGGCAGACCCTGAAATATTGGCGCTTTGGCAAAGCCTGACACCGCTCGGTCGCAACGAATTTATCTGTTGGGTCGATGACGCCAAGCAGTCTAAAACACGGCAGCGTCGCATCGCGCGAACTTGCGAGGAACTGTTGGAAGGAAAAAGACGCCCCTGTTGTTGGCCAGGGTGCATACACCGCACCGACAAAGCGCCAAGCCGGTGGCAACAAGCCGTTCTACTCGACAAGAAAGCCAAATAGGGGGCAAATGAACACCCCCTTTTACACATATCTTTGCCCCGCTCCTTAGAAAGCAATTTGGGCGCGGGCTCCAAGAGAGTTGACGCCATAGTTGCGATCGCCACCTACCGCGATCACCGCGTCATGATAGTCGAGCCGGGCGTAATTGATCATGAAACGGACATAGTCGATCGGGGTCCAGATCAGCGACGCCATATAGCCATTTTGCGTGCCGCCGACGATGCCAGCATCAGTCAGGTCAAGATAATCATAGCGCAAATTCAACTGGATCGCGCCAATCCCACCATCTCCGACCGGCTTTTTGACTTTGACCCCTTTGAAAACCCCGCCCTTATAGCTGCGCGTGTCGTCGGTCAGGAAAATCCCGGCCTCGGCCGCGCCACCAAAAAAGGTCGGGTCGGGCGCGCCGAGGCGGTCCACATTCTGCCAATGGGCCTCGGCCATGCCATGCACGCGCCCGCGAATAATCGCGGCTTCTAGCCCATAGCCCGTTTCCTGCTCTGCCGCGATGTTGGGCGTGGCGATGAACCGCGTGTCGGTGGAATGGACGAGCGGGCGCTGACGATAGCGGACGCTGGTATTGGCATCACCAAAGTCGCGCCAATGCGTTGATGCGCCGAAATGCAGCTGCGTGCGCCCCAGTTTCGGAGCGAAGACTACACGGCCATCGACGCCAACGGCGTTGTTTTCATCATCACTCAAATCGGTGAAGTTGGCGGTGAAAACACCACCCTGAACCAGCACATCGCCTGCCGCATATTCACCCGACACGCCCACGCGCCGTTCAAAGCCGAACGAATCGGTAAAGGCGGCGCGTTCCATGAAACTGCTGTCGTTGCTGCTCGTCAGCTCCTCCAAACTCTGGAAGCTATTATGCTGGCCAACAGTCAGCTTTATCGGGCCATCCTGATAGGTCAAAATTGTGTCGGTCAGTTCGACACCACCGCTGGCGAAATCGCCTTCAAGCTTATAGCCAAATCCGCCTGGAATCGCCCCCGAAACACCCAGCCGAACGCGACGCAATTCGTTCGAAAAACCTAGTCCGGCGTCGTTAATACCGTCCGGAGCGCTGACCCGCGCAGCGTCGATGAGCAACCGTCCGCGCGGCTTAAAGCTCCACCCATCAGAGGATTTAACCTCCGGCGCGCCTTTCCAGCTAATCTCTGTTTTGGACTGTGGAGCAGCGGTTGGCGCGGCAGCCGCTGGCGCGGGTGCAGTCGCGGCATCAAGTCGTGATTCCAGCGTTTCGACCTGCGCCCGCAGCGCGGCGATTTCAGCGCGCATGGCGGCAACGTCGCTGGCGGTCCACTCTTCAGCCGAGGCGACAGTTGGCAGTGTCAGCATCGATGTGGCCAGCAAAGCGATGGAGAATTTATAGCGCATGAGGGGAAGTTCCGGATTCGAGTAGAATGATCTAGCGTCACTCCTATGGCCTTTAAATGACAATCGCGCGACGGTATGATGACATTATTGTTTCACCGTCATCCTTTGTGCGGCCCCTTGCCTCGGCTTCGCCAGCGAGTATGGACGGCACATAGATTTAGGGAGAAAATTATGACCATCAATTTTAACGGACGCGTTGCCATTGTCACCGGTGCCGGTGGCGGGCTCGGTCGCGCCTATGCCCTCGAACTGGCACGGCGCGGCGCGAAAGTGGTGGTCAACGATCTCGGTGGATCACGCGATGGCACGGGCCATTCGGATGCCGCACTGCAAGTCGTCGAAGAAATCAAGGCGGCGGGCGGAACCGCCATGTCGAATGGCGGCAGCGTCACCGAATATGACCATATGGTCGAAATGGTCGCCAAGACCAAAGAGGCTTGGGGCCAGATCGACATATTGATCAACAACGCCGGTATCCTGCGCGACAAAAGCTTTGCCAAGATGGAGCCGAAGGATTTCGACATGGTCGTCGACGTCCACCTGATCGGCAGCGCCAATGTCACCAAGGCTTGCTGGGAAACCATGCGAGAACAGGCCTATGGCCGCATCCTGATGACCGCCTCGTCAACCGGATTGTTCGGCAATTTTGGTCAGACCAACTATGGCGCCGCCAAGCTTGGCCTCGCCGGTTTCACCAAGTCGCTTTATCTGGAAGGCGCAAAATATAATATCCGCGTCAACACGCTGGCCCCTGTCGCCGCAACGCGGATGACCGAGGATATTTTCCCGCCCGAACTCTTCGCCCAGTTCAATCCCGAAAACGTCGTTCCTGCCGCGCTGTTCCTGGTGTCCGAAGATTCCCCGTCCAACGCCATCGTTGGTGCGGGTGCGGGCGTCTATCAGACGAGCTATGTCACACTGACCCCCGGCGTTGCGTTGCCCCCCGAAGACCGCACGGTCGAAGGGGTCGCCGCGGCATGGGAGAAAATCTGCGACCGCACCGGCGAAACCGTCCCGCAATCGGGGTCAGAACAGTCCATGTCTATCCTGAAAGCGTTGCAGGCACAGCTAGGCTGATTGTGCCAACACAGCGGCGGGGGTGGCATCGCTGCCTCGCTGTATTGACACAGTAATACGCGTGTGGCATGGTCGACGCGGGGCAAGGGGATCGAACCATAGAGGACGACCCTAATGTATAGCGATAGCGACCTGCAAACTGCGGTCGATGCGAATATATTGACGCCAGAGGCCGTAACAGCCTTTCGCGCCCATATTGCGTCGGCGCGTTACGCCCCCGGTGCCGACGAAGAGCATTTTCGCCTGATTACCGGCTTCAACGATATATTTGTCAGTATTGCTGCGGTGATATTGCTCGTCGCGGTGGGATGGATCGGCGAATCCATCCATCCGGCCCTCGCTGGTGTCGCGGTTGCAGGTACCGCTTGGGGTTTAGCGGAATATTTCACCCGCCAGCGCCGCATGGCACTCCCCAGTATCGTGCTTGTCCTCGCCTTTGCGGGCGGCGTTATGGGCACGATGGTTGGGTTCCTGGTCAAACATGGCGAAGCCATTTTCGGCCATCATCCAGCCGAATCGACAATGGCCATCCTGGCAAGCGGCATAGCCTTGATAACCGCTGGCGCGACCTGGCTTCACTGGAAACGCTTCATGGTGCCGATAACGGTCGCGGCGGGCAGCGCAGCGCTCGCTGGCACCGCAATTGCCCTCATCCTCGCAATAGTTGGTGGAACCGAGCCGCCGGTCAATCTCATCCTGTCGCTCGTGCTCGTCGCCGGTATTGGCGTCTTCTCGATAGCCATGTGGTGGGACCGCAGCGACAAGGTTCGCCAGACCCGCCGCAGCGACGTGGCTTTCTGGCTCCACCTCTTGGCCGCGCCGATGATGGCGCATCCGATCTTCGCGCTGTTGGGCGTGACAGAGGGTGACAATATCACCGTCATGGCCGCGGCGATGGTCGTCGTCATCTATATCGGCTTTGGCCTGATCGCACTGGCGATCGACCGGCGCGCCTTGCTTGTCTCGGCACTGGCTTATGTGCTCTTTGCCCTGACCCAGCTGTTCCGCGAATTTGGTGCGGTGGAACTCAATGTCGCGCTGACCGCCTTTTTCATCGGATCGTCATTGTTGCTGCTCTCGGCCTTCTGGCAGAACGCGCGCCATGCAGTGGTGGGTTTACTACCGGACAGCCTGGCCGGACAGCTTCCCGCAACGACGGCACTGGTCAGTCCGCAACCAGCTTCATAAGTTTGCGTTCTACGGGGGCGAGTATATTCGTCAGCTCGTCCCCACGCTTCAAAATCGCCCCGCCTTCGGATACCAGCGCCCACATGCCCTGGCGGTTCCGCAAGGCGGGGCGTTTTTCTATGCGATATTCGGGGCGTTCGGCGGCGCGGCGAAAGGCCGAAAAGCTGGCAACCTCGCGCTCAAAATCCATCGCATAGTCGCGCCAGTTACCGGCGGCGACCATTCGGCCATACAGATCCATGATGCGTGTCAGTTCCTGCCGGTCAAAGCCAATTTGCGTGGTCACCGACCGGCTATTGACTGGCCAAGGCGTCACTATTCCCATCAGGCGCGGTTCTGGCTGCCTTTCCGGCTGGATTTACCGTCGTCGTCTTTATCCTCGATCAGCTCGTTAATCTGCTTTTGCAACAATTCGAGTTGGCACTGGAGCAGTTCGACCTTCTGCGTCGCCGGATCAAATGTATCGCAGCACGGCGTGCCATAAGGCACAAATTCCCGCGCATATTCGCTGGCATCAACCAGCGTAGAACGCGCAGGAATGCCGATCATCACAGCGCCTTCGGGGACATCTTTGGTCACCACCGCATTGGCCCCCACGCGGGCGCGCGGACCAACGATCACCGGTCCCAAAATCTGGGCGCCCGACCCGACGATCACATCATCGGACAATGTCGGGTGACGTTTGCCGCCAATGCCATTGGCCGGATCGGTGCCGCCCAGCGTTACGCACTGATAAATAGTCACATTATCACCGATTTCAGCCGTTTCGCCAATCACGGTAAAACCATGATCGATGAACAAATGCCGCCCGATTTGCGCGCCCGGATGAATGTCGATCGCCGTCAGCCAGCGCGACAGATGATTAAAAAATCGAGCGAGGAAATACAGGTCGGCTTCGAACAGCCAATGCGCAATACGGTGCAGACCGACCGCCAGCAAACCTGGATAAAGCAAGATTTCCCAGCGTGAACGCGGCGCAGGGTCACGCGCCTTGATGGAATCGAGATAAGCGACCAGCCCTCGGAACATCGCATTGTCTCCTGCGATCAAAACTAAGGTGAAAGATAGAGTGTGAGGCGCATGATTTCCACCCCCGAACGAAAATCGCCCCGTCAGCGTCCAAAAATGCCAAGCCTCAGCAACAACAGGGCTTCGCGCCGCCAATGGCGCTCCCCACCCTTCAAAGCGATGGCTTGCGCCCAGCGATCCAGCATGAACAGCACCTTTTGATCGTGAAAATCGGCGCGACCTGTCTTTGGCAGGCGCCCCGCGCGAGCCAACAGCGTGTGCGCGGCTTGCGCCTCCGCCTGCACCGACGCGCCCCAGACAAGCCCCCAGCGGGCACCCGCTGCACCGCGCCCTTCAAGGGGGCTGTTGCCGTAACAAAGGGCGAATGTCCGGTCGCCAAAGTCGCTGGCGGCGGCAATGCGCGCCGCGTCATCTTCGGCAAAAATCAGCATTTCGACGGGACCGGTAAGCGAAGCCAGGTCGCTGCCCTGCGGCCAACTGCTCTGCAAATCGGCCAATAATGGCTCACCCTGTGGTAATTTGGTCGGGTCATTCGCCAAATACCCCAGCATGTCGCGCCACCAGACGAGCTTGATTTGTGCCACTAGCGGCTCGCGGGCGTTGACCAAAAGCTGCGCCAGTCGCTCGACCAGCGCCCAGAGTGACGTCATGGCGGCACGCTCTTCGCGCCCGACCATCACCATCACGCGCGGGTCGCGCATGTCGGGATAAGCGCCACCGACAACTGTCGTCGGGGCGGTATCAGCCGCGATTGCAGGCAAATTTTACCGCCGCGATGACACGCGCCGTATCGACCAGCGCTGCCTTTTCCAGATTGGCGGCATAGGGCAGCGGCACATCCTCGTTGCACACGCGCATGACGGGCGCATCCAGATCGTCAAAGCCCTGTTCCATCGCCACCATCGCCAGTTCGCTTGCGATGGAGCAGGTCGGCCAGCCTTCTTCGACAATCACCAGCCGGTTCGTCTTTTTAAGGCTTTCCAGCACAGTTGCCGTGTCGAGCGGACGGATGGTACGCAAATCGATAACTTCGGCCTCAATCCCCTCGCCCGCCAACGTATCGGCCGCCTCCAGCGCCAGTCCGACGCCGATCGAATAGCTGACGACCGTAACGTCTGCACCCTCGCGCATCGTTCGCGCTTTACCAATCGGCAGCACGAAATCCTCGATGTCGGGAATATCAAAGCTTCGACCGTAAAGCAGTTCATTTTCAAGGAAAACAACCGGATCTTCGCTGCGGATCGCTGCCTTCATCAGCCCCTTGGCATCGGCGGCGTCATAGGGACAAATGACGATCAGTCCCGGCACACTGGCATACCAGGGTGCATAATTCTGGCTATGCTGCGCGCCTACGCGAGAGGCCGCACCATTGGGACCGCGAAAGACGATGGGACAGCGCATCTGGCCACCCGACATATAATTGGTTTTCGCCGCACTATTGATAATATGATCAATGGCTTGCATCGCAAAGTTAAACGTCATGAATTCGATGACCGGACGCAGCCCGCCCATCGCCGCCCCGGCACCAAGCCCCGCAAAGCCATATTCGGTAATCGGCGTATCGATGACGCGGCGCTCGCCAAATTCAGCGAGCAAGCCCTGCGTAACCTTATAGGCGCCCTGATATTCGGCGACCTCTTCGCCCATGACAAAGACGCGGTCATCGCGTCGCATTTCCTCGGCCATCGCATCGCGCAGCGCTTCGCGCACGGTCATGCGGGCCATCGCTGTCCCTTCGGGGATCGCCGGATCAGAGGCACGCTCGGTCGGTTCTGGTTTCGCGGCCTTCTCTTCCGTTTGCCCTGAGCTTGTCGAAGGGCCGTCCTTCTTTGTTTCCGAGGACGTGGAGGACGGTGCTTCGACAGGCTCAGCACGAGCGGAACTTGATGAGGCATCCTCGTCCTCGCCAGCGATCAGTGCGATGACGGTGCCGACCTTCACATTGTCGGTGCCCTCGGCAATCAGGATTTTGCCAACGGTCCCTTCGTCGACCGCTTCGAATTCCATCGTCGCCTTGTCGGTTTCAATCTCGGCCAATATGTCGCCCGATTTGACCTCATCGCCTTCTTTGACGAGCCATTTGGCCAATGTCCCCTCTTCCATCGTCGGGGACAGTGCCGGCATTTTCAGTTCGATGGCCATCAATATTGCTCCACCAGCACGTTGGTATAAAGTTCTTCCAGTTCAGGTTCGGGCGCATTTTCGGCAAAGTCCGCGGACTCGTTCACCACTTGGCGAATTTCCTTGTCGATGGCCTTGATGGCATCCTCGGTCATGCCGGCGTCGAGCATCAGCTTTTTCAGCCCCTCAATCGCATCAGACTTGTCGCGCACCGCCTGCACTTCCTCGCGGCTGCGATATTTGGCGGGATCGGACATGCTGTGGCCGCGATAGCGATAGGTTTTGAGTTCCATCAGCACCGGCCCCTTGCCGGCGCGCACCCATTCAATCGCCGCTTCTGCGGCACCGCGCACGGCTAGTACGTCCATACCGTCAACCTGCATCCCCGGGATGCGGAAACTTTCACCGCGCCGATACAGTTGATCTTCGGCTGACGACCGGTTGACAGAAGTGCCCATCGCATATTGGTTATTCTCGATCACAAAGATGATCGGCAGTTTCCACAGCTCGGCCATGTTGAAGCTTTCATAAACCTGCCCTTGGTTCGCCGCTCCGTCGCCGAAATAGGCCATGCAAATGCCGCCATCGTCGCGGTATTTATGGCCAAAGGCGAGCCCGGTGCCCAGCGCGACCTGCGCCCCGACGATGCCGTGGCCGCCGTAAAATTTATGCTCGACGCTGAACATGTGCATCGACCCGCCCTTGCCGCGCGAAATGCCCGCAGCACGGCCGGTGAGTTCCGACATGATCAGTTTGGGGTCGATACCATAAGCCAGCATATGGCCATGATCACGATAGCCGGTGATGACGCTGTCCTTGTCGCCATCAAGCGCGCTCTGCAGCCCGACGGCCACGGCTTCCTGACCGATATACAGGTGGCAAAAACCGCCAATCAGCCCCAGACCGTAAAGCTGCCCCGCCTTTTCTTCAAAGCGCCGGATGAGCAACATTTCGCGATAGAATTTTTCCAGCTCCTCGGGTGTCGCCTTATAGGGCGTCGGGTCACGCGGCTTGGCGCGGTTGCTGGTGGGCGCAGGCGTCGCTGCGGATTTTGAGGGCGCGGCTTTTTTGCGCGCAGGTGCTTTGGCCAAGGCCTTTATCCTTTACGTGTTGCCGTTAGGGCATAGGCTCCTATAGGGCGGCAACGCTCCGCTTGGCAACGGCCCGAGCCACTCAAATTCACCAATTTTACGTATGCGACGGCGATGCGTCAGGGTGCGGGGTCGGGCTTCATCGGGATGATTACATCATCGGGATGCGTGACTCCCAATTCCTTGCGGATCATCTCGTCGGCTAGGTCGGGGTCGACCCGCCGCTGGTCGAGCAGGTTCACGCGGTTCTTAAGCTCGCTCTGCCGCTTGGTTAGCTGCGCCAACACGGCCTGACGCTTTTCCACCGACTGGTTGTAATCGCCCCAAGCATAAAGACCGGTCGGCCCGAAAATAGCATAGCCAATCATCGCCAGCACCGCCAACGCAGCAATGGCCGGACCAATAGCCCGATTAAGTGATTTATGAATTTTGTGGCGCTGCGTCATCAAAGCCCTTGAATCACAGCAAATTCGTGCCGTCAAGCCGGGAAGTGCGCGTTTTCCACTAGGCCCATAGTTTCAACGACCATTGCCATCTCCACCGACACTCCCTGATCAAGCAACCAACGCAGCAAGACCATCAACGTAAAACGGCTCCTCATTAGGTCTTTGGTGACGCAAATCATGGTATGTGCGCCACAATGGAACAGATTCGGGATGCCATCTATTATGAGCAACTGGCTCGGGTCGCGCGGCAAAAGGCCGACGCGAGCGCGGATCCGTTCCTCGCGCGCCGTCTCCGCGAAGCGGCGATCAAGCACGAACGCATGGCAAGAAGTCTGCGCAGAAAAGGTACGGAATCGCCAAAATAATTGACCGTGCGCTCCAATGTCGCCTTGTCTTTGGACAGGAGACTCAATTGGTGCGGGTGGCGTCGGTCAGTGGCTCCAGAAAATCGACATGCGGATCATGGAGCAGCTTGCTTGGCCCGCGCTCCAGAAAGCGCCTAACCTTGGGCGCTATATCGCCGTCGCTCAATGTGCTTAAGAGCTTCGAATTTTCTGCATCCGCCTGAGTTCGCCTTTGATTGTGGCGCACATAATCCAGCCAAGTGGGAACATGATAGCGCTCAACCCATATCTCCGGATCGCCCATATCGCGTTGCAGCGCCCAGCCCTTGGCTCCGTCACGCAACCGGATCCGCCGCCGCTCTGCGATGGCGTGCAGAAACGCATCTTCATTCTCTGCACGGATATGATATTCGATCATGATAACGACCGGGCCGCTTCGTGCTTCCACGGGGAGAGCGGTCTGCGGCTCGCGCCAACGACCCAGCGGGTCAAGATTGGCGCTCTCTAGATTGGGCAGCGGACGGATCAGCCCCGCCATGGCACCGACGATTGTTACCGCCGCCGTCGCCATCAGCGAAGCCTCGATGGCGAAGACTTGAGCTACCCATCCAAACAGCCAACTGCCAATCGCCATGCCTCCGAACGCCATCATCTGATAGATCGCCAAGGCTCGTGCGACGACCCAACGCGGGGTGGCCAGTTGCACGGTGACATTGAATGTCGACAGGGTCACCAACCACCCTGCCCCGGCCACCACCAACGCCAGCCCGCTCAAGATAAGCCAGTTGCTCAGCGCAATCACAATCGCTGCTGCGCCGAGCGCCAAAGCGCCGAAACGAATGAGCAATTCACTACTGAATCTCGCGCGCAGCCGCTGCGATCCCAGCGCACCCATCACCGCCCCAATCCCGAATGCCCCCAACAACACGCCATATCCCAGCGCGCCGCCGCCGACGATGTGGCGGGCAACAAGGGGCATCAGAGCGGGCACACCCGCCGCCCCCATGCCGAACAGCGCCGCCCGGCCCATCACCGTGCGCAACGACGGCGACATGATGACATAACGCACGCCGGCGCGCATCGCGGAGCCAATGGATTCGCGCGGCAAGCTGTTCTCGGGCCGCACCGGCCGCCATTTCAGCAAGACCCCGATCAGCCCCAGATAGGAAAAGGCGTTGACCAGAAACGCCGCCGCCGCGCCCGCAATCGCCACGATAGCACCGCCAATGGCCGGGCCAACGCTGCGCGCCACATTGAACCCCATGCTGTTATAGGCAACCGCCGCAGGCAAGACCGGACGCGGCACCATCTCGCCGACCGAAGCCTGCCATGCTGGTGCGTTGAGCGCGGTTCCGCAGCCGATCGCAAAGGTAAAGACCAAAAGCAGCCAAGGCGTCAGCCAGCCATTCCACGCCACCACCGCCAGCGCCATAGAGATGATCAGCATGAAGCTTTGCGCAAAGATCATCACCAGACGCCGGTCAAGATTATCGGCAATCGCGCCCGACCAGAGCGACAGGAGCATGATCGGCAGCGTCGTTGACGATTGGACAAGCGCTACAAGAACCGGCGACGTGGAAAGCGATGTCATTGTCCATGACGCGCCGACCGACTGGATCAGTCCACCGAAATTCGAAAACAGGCTGGCAATCCAGACCGCGCGGAAAATGGGAATGACCAGCGGCGAAGGAGGATTCGGATCGTGCGACGCATTGGTGGCCATGACCCTGTCTTAACAGGCGATGCGGAACTGAGAAGCCCTGCCTTGCACGGTTTGGCCCCTGCCTTGTGCCCACGGGGCAAACGTGGGATGCTACCCCGGTTGACAGGAAGGAATTGAAAGATGGGCATTTCTGGAGATTTGCAAGGTCGCCGACTGTTCCTTGGCGGAATTATCACAACAGCCCTGTATCTACCTTTCGCAGGCATCGCTCATGCCAAGGGTTTGGGACTGGGCAGCATATTGGGGAAGGCATCCGACAGCGCGCTGGACAAGCTGGCGCAGCCCGGGGCCTTTTACAATGATCCGGACATTCGCATCGATTTGCCCATTGTGGGCGGCGCGAGTCGCAAGCTTGGCGCGCTATCTTCGGTGCTCAACGCTGGCAAGAAGACCGGCCTGCTTGACGGATTGACCCGCAAGATGAACGATGCCGCCGGGGTTGCGGCAGGGGAAGCCAAACCGATTTTTCGATCGGCCATCGATGGCCTGACGATCAAGGACGTTCCCTCCATCGTCTCGAAAAAAGACGGCGCCACCCAATATTTGCGCACGAGTTCGGGCGATGCGTTGCACGGCAAGCTTCGCCCACTGGTCGACAGCGCGCTTGGGGACCATGGCGTCTATGATGAGATGGACAAGCTCAACAGCAAGCAAACTGTCCTTGGCCTTGCCGGCATCAATCGCGACGGTCTTGGCAAATGGGTCACCGACAAGGGGCTGGACGGAATCTTCAAATATATCGGTACCGAAGAAGGCAATTTGCGCGACAATCCGCTCGGCAAAGCGGGCGGTTTGCTCAAGAATGTGCTGGGGAATTAGGAACAAACTAACTTCAGGTTGATGTTCATCGTCATTGCGAGCGAAGCGCGGCAATCCAGAGCAACCTTGAACCGCACTGGATTGCCGCGTCTCTTCGCTCCTCGCAATGACGATAGAAGAACAGGTTTGTAACTCTAAGGGTAGGCCTGAAACAGTCCGTTTTGATTTCGCCCGCAATCGGCTCAATCGGTCTCAGCCGAAAATGGCCATGCCCGGAAAATGCGCCATGTCGCCCAATTCTTCTTCGATGCGGATCAGTTGGTTATATTTGGCCAACCGGTCCGACCGAGCGAGGCTGCCGGTTTTGATCTGACCGCAGTTGGTGGCAACGGCAAGGTCGGCGATGGTCGCATCCTCGGTCTCGCCCGAACGATGCGACATCACCGCCGTATAGCGCGCCCGGCGCGCCATATCGACGGCATCAAGGGTTTCCGACAAGGTGCCGATCTGGTTGACCTTAACCAGCAACGAATTGGCGAGGCCGTCCTTGATCCCCTGTTCCAGCCGCACCGGATTGGTCACGAACAAATCATCACCGACAAGCTGACATTTGTCGCCGATCAGGTCGGTCAGCGCCTTCCAGCCCGCAAAATCATCTTCGCTCATCCCGTCCTCGATCGACAGGATCGGATAGTCGGCGACCAGTTTGGCCAGATAGTCGGCCATTTCGGTGGGGGAAAGCGACAGCTTCTCGCCCGAAATCTCGTATTTGCCGTTCTTGAAAAATTCGGTCGCGGCGCAATCAAGGGCGAGCACGACGTCGCTGCCCAGCTTGAACCCGGCCTGTTCCACCGAGGCGGCAATAAAATCGAGCGCGTCGCGGGTCGAGGCGAGGTTGGGGGCAAAACCGCCCTCATCGCCGACCGCCGTTGCCAGCCCCTTGGCCGCGAGTCCCTTTTTCAACGTATGGAAAATCTCGCTGCCCCAGCGCACAGCCTCTGCAATGCTGCCCGCCCCAACGGGCATGACCATGAATTCCTGAATGTCGATCGGGTTGTCGGCATGTTCGCCGCCATTGATGATGTTCATCATCGGCACGGGCAAGGTGCGCGCCGACACGCCGCCGACATAGCGATAAAGCGGCAGTCCGCGCGCATCGGCGGCGGCTTTGGCGGCGGCAAGGCTCACCCCCAAAATGGCGTTGGCGCCCAACCGCGCTTTGTTCGGTGTGCCGTCCAGATCGATCATCATATGGTCGAGTTCCAGTTGATCCTCGACCTCGATCCCGACCAGTGCATCGGCGAGTTCACCGTTGACCGCCTCGACCGCTTTCAAAACACCCTTGCCAAGATAGCGGCTCTTGTCGCCGTCACGCAGTTCAACCGCTTCATGCGCGCCCGTCGATGCGCCCGAAGGCACAGCGGCGCGGCCCAGACTGCCATCCTCCAGCAACACTTCGACTTCGACCGTCGGGTTGCCCCGGCTGTCCAATATTTCGCGGCCATGAATGTCGATTATCGCGGTCATGTGAAATGTCCTGCTGGTTAGCGTGAAAGACCGGCCTGTCTGCCGGTCCATGGATTAAGCGCCCGCCTCCTATCGGCGCGGCAGGGCCAAGGCAATAATGCATAGGAATTTAGCGCGCCTATGGAACCTTTGCCCCTGCGTTGCTATATTATAGGTAAGGACAAGAATATCGCTGTTGCCAATTCGCGCAACGGTGGTGCCACGGAAAAAAGGACCAAAAAACATGGCCAAGCCTGCGACATCCTCCACGACCAAAACGCCTGCCCGCGCCAAGACCGCTACACCGCGCAAAACCGTCGCCAAACCGGCGGCGAAAAAAGCGGCGGCAAAGTCGGACAAACCGATCCGTGATCAACTGGCCGCAACACGCGACACCATCAAATCAGAGGCCAGCAAAAAGGCCAGCTCGATCCGCAAAGAAGCGTCAACCTTTGCCTCACAGGCATCGACCAAAGCACGCGAAGCCGCCGAAAAGGGCAAGGGTAAAGCCGCTGATTCGGTCAGCAGTCTGGCCAAGATGCTCGAAGACAGCGCCGGAACCGTTGATGATAAATTCGGCAAGCAATATGGCGACTATGCCCGCTCCGCCGCGACCACGGTTGCCGGACTCGCCACCACGCTCGAACAAAAAGATCTTGAAGAGCTGGCCGAATCAACGCGCGATTTTGTGAAGAAAAGCCCCGCCGTCGCGGTTGGCGCAGCGGCCGTGATCGGTTTTGTGCTGGCACGAATGCTGAAAGGCGGCAGCGATAACGGCTGACCTGTCTTGAAGCACACAGATAGCAACGCCCCTGCATCCGATACGGTCGGTCCGCTGGACCGGCTGAGTCATGGCTATGCGCCCAAAACGCCAGCCACACCGCCGCCGCCCGACCCGCTCAACGATGTGGTCGGCGACGTTGTGCAGAATGTCACAGCGGCGGCGCGCGCAGAGCTTCGCCTACTCGAAGCGCGCGCAACGATGGCCGGACATGGCGTTCAACGCGCCGGAATCTGGGGATTCATAGCCGCAAGCGCGCTGCTTGTAGCGCTCCTCGCGCTGGCCTTTGGTGCGATCCTGATTCTGGCGACCTATGTCGGCCCCTTGCTGGCAACCTTGATTGTTTTTGCGGCCTTGTTGCTCCTCGCCACCTTTGCCGGCTTTCGTGCGCGGCAAAGCGCAGCCAATGTGACGGCGGCGTTCCGGTCGGATGCTTTTGCCGATTCCATCGAAGAGGATGGCGAATGAACCCGATGCGTGTCCGGCTCGACAATGCACTGCGCAATGCGATGTTACAGCGCGCGCAACTGCGTGGCAGCGTCAACAAAGCCAAAGGCGAGCTGGCGCCAAAGTCGCTGATTAATCGCGGCAAATATCGTGTGGGTAAAAAGGTCGACGCCGCCGTCGATTCGGCACAAACCGGACTGAAGGAATATCGGGTTCCGATCGCACTCGCCGCAGTGGCCGGATTGGCCTATGCTTTTCGCGATCCCTTGCGGCGCGCGATACCCCATGTGGCAGAAAAATTGGGTGGTCTGGCAGATCAGGCCATCGATATAGCAAAGGCAGCCGTCGGCGCTGAAATTGATCAGGATATTGCGGAGGAAGATGATGAAAACACTGAATGAAGCAACGCGCGAAGCGCAGGCCAAAGCCGAAGAGCTCGCCGAAAGCGCCCGCCAAACCGCCGAAGCAGCACGGGTGCGGATCCAGGGAAGCTATGGTCGCGCGCGCGAAGTCGGCGGCGAACTGGCATCCAAAGGCCGCGAACAGGCCGAAAGCCTCGCACGGGTATCCGCCGATGCGCTGGAAAAAGGCAAAAAGCAGGCCACGCGCGCCAACAGCAAGCTGAAGGAAGCCGCCAAGGAGCAACCGATGGCGCTGGTTGCCGGAGCCGTGGCTCTGGGCGCTTTGCTGGGGTCGCTGCTGCCCAAACGTGGCGATTGAGCCGCTTGCCGTAGCGACATCACCCTGTTAGTGGCGCGGCGCAACAGGCGCATCCCGCCCCCAACAGGATTATAGATATGAGCAAATTGCATCTGGTTTTTGGTGGACGCGTAACCGACCCACAGGGTCTGGATTTTGTCGACCTGGCCAATCTGGATGTTGTCGGCCTGTTCCCAGACTATAAATCAGCCGAAAAGGCGTGGCGCAGCGCGGCACAGCGCACCGTTGACGACGCCGAAATGAAATATGTTGTCGTCCATCTGCACCGGATGCTGCAACCCGAAGGTGGCGACGACGCCTGAACGGCACCCGCATGACGCCGACGCGTCATGCGCCATTTTTAACGAAAATTATCGGCGTAGGCTTGAATCTTGAGTCGACGCTCGGGGGTCGCAATAACCTCTGCTTCAATGCCGTTGCGGGCAGCATAGGCCAGCGCTTCGTCATGGCTGGCAAAGCTCAAACGAATCTGGCGGCGTGTGTCGCCGCTTCCTGCCCAGCCCATCAAGGGATCGGGCTTTTTCGCTTCAATCGGCGCAAATTCCAGCATCCAGCCAGCGGTCCGCGCACGACCCGATTGCATGGCGTTTTTGGGTTGTTGAAAGATACGAGCGGTCATTCAGCTATCCTGTTGCATGGCGTTCTGTCGCCGCCATAGCCCGTCTGCCGATGGCGGGGAAGTAGATTTGCGCCGTCATCATCCTTCTCCCCGTCGCGCCTGCGCCGCCTTGGTCAGCAAGGTGGGGCGGGCTTGTGCGGGGTCATCGGGCCAGCTGTGTTTGGGATAACGCCCCCGCATTTCGCGCGCGACATCGGCCCAGCTTCCAGTCCAAAAGGATTCGATATCACGCGTAGTCTGTAACGGACGATGCGCCGGAGAAGTGAGCGCGAGGACCAACGGCACCGGTGGGTCGCCGACCGTCGGATGTCGTGACAATCCGAACATTTCCTGCACGCGCACGGCAACTTGCGGCCCGCCGTCATGGGCATAATCGATGCGATGCTCGGTCCCTGCTGGCGTAACAAAATGGTCAGGCGCCACGGTGGTCAGGCGCTGGCGGTTGGGCCAATCCAGCTGCCCCAACAAAGCCTCGGCCAATCGCCCGTCGTCAATATCGCGCAGTCCACGGCATTGGTCGAGCAATGGCGCGAGCCAGAGGTCGAGACTTTCCATCAGAGCCGCACCAGTCAACGCATCCATCCCTGAAAAAGACGCGCGCTGGCGCAGCGATTGCGAACGCCCGCCCCACCCGATCAACCCCAGCCCTTTATCGCGCACCGCCGCAATCCGCAGCGCCACATCTTCGGTCGCCGTGTCGCCCTGCCGCGCCATCGTGCCACTCGCCAGCGCGATAGCGCCCAACCGTCGTTCGCGGCGATGGTCGACGCGGTCAGCAATGGCGTCATAGCGGCTCGCGGTTTGGGTGATGATCTGATCGGCGAACAAGGCCTCGACCTCGGTCAAATCAATCGCCGCCGCAGCCAGAATACGGACGCCCGATGCCTGTCCTTGTGCATCGGCAATGGCCAGCCATTCGCTTCCCGCCAGGCTGTCGGTGGGATCAAGCCGATAGGCTCGCCCGCCAGCACCCAGATAGTCACCGCGCTGACCGGCGCGGCGGCGCGCGACCCGGTCGGGCCACGCCGTCGCCACCCAGCCACCGATCGACTGCTCACTAACTCCACCACCTACACGGCCATCAATCTCCGACGCCAATCTGGCCAGCCGCCGCGCCAGTCGCCACGCGCCTTCGGATCGTTCGCCACGGCTGGATTTCCAGCGTTGCAGCCGCTGCTCGATATCGACCACACGCCCGCCAAGCCCCGGTTCGGTCAAAAGCACCGCCAGCTGCGCGGCCTGTTCGCCCTGCCCCGCCCGCGCTGCATGGATCAGCATATGGGCAAGCGGCACAGGCAGCGGCACCGCCACCAACGCACGCCCCTCATCGGTAATGCGGCCATCGTTGGTTAAAGCGCCAATGGCACGCAGGCGCGTCTTCGCCTCGGCAACGGCGGCGGGCGATGGCGGGTCGAGCCAACCGAGCTGGCGCGGATCAACAATGCCCCAGCTGGCACAATCGAGCACCATCGGCATCAGGTCATTCTCGTGAATCTCGGGCGGATCGAACGGCGGCATACCCATCGTCGCAGCCTCTTCCCACAAACGATACACCACCCCTGCCGTCTGCCGCGCCGCCCGTCCCGCGCGCTGCGTCGCCGATGCCTGACTGGCGCGTTCGGTGACAAGCCGCGAGATGCCTGCCGCCTTGTCAAAGCGCGGGCGGCGCGCGAGCCCTGCGTCGATGACGATGCGCACACCGTCGATGGTCAGACTGGTCTCGGCGATGCTGGTCGCCAAAATGACTTTGCGCTGACCATCTGTATCGCGGACCAGCGCCGCCCGCTGAAGGGCCGGATCGATCTGCCCGTGGAGACGGTGAACGACGACCGGCAAGCGGCTTTGCTCCAACAGCGTTGCCGCCCGTTCAATATCACCAGCACCGGGCAGGAATACCAATATGTCACCATCCGCTTCATCGCCGAGAGCCTGTCGCACCGCCGACACGATGGCGTTGGGTAGCGGCTCCTCTGCGCGGCGTCCAAGATATCGGGCGGTTAGCGGAAAAATCTTGCCTTCACTGGCCACCACCGGCGCGTTGCCAAGCAAGGCCCCAAAGCGCGCGCCGTCGAGCGTCGCCGACATGGCCAAGAGCCGAATATCCTCGCGCAACCCTTGCTGGGCATCAATCGCGAGCGCGAGTGCGAAGTCGCTGTCGAGACTGCGCTCATGCACCTCGTCAAACAGCACAGCCGACACGCCGGTGAGTTCAGGGTCGTTCAAAATACGGGTGCGAAACAAGCCCGGCGTCATCACCAGCAGGCGCGTCGCCGCCGACCGCTTGCTGTCGAGGCGGGTCGCATAGCCCACGCGCTCGCCCACTTTTTCATCAAGTTCTGACGCAATTCGCTCCGCCGCTGCGCGCGCCGCCAACCGGCGTGGTGACAACAGCCATATCGCGCCGTCACACCAGGGTTGCTCCAGTAAGGCGGGGGCTACACGCGTCGTTTTGCCTGCCCCCGGCGGCGCGACTACCACCGCATTGGGCTTGATAATCAGCGCCGCCATAATGTCGGGCAAAACCGCATCGATCGGCAAGGCCATCCGGGAGGATGTCATAGGAATTTAATAAGCGCGGGCGACCGCGAAACCCACAGCCTCGGTCAACGCCGAACGCGCCTGACTGGGCGGGAAACCGCCGATGGCATCAACCGCACGCTGGCCATAATGGCGTGCCCGCGCCAGCGTGTCGGTAATCGCATTATGATCGTGAAGCAGCTGCGTTGCATAGGCCAGATCTTCGTCCGAATCGCGGTGTCCCGTCATCGCCAATTTCCAGAACTCGCGCTCCTCGGCGCTACCGCGCGCATAGGCGAGGATGACCGGAAGCGTCAGCTTGCCGTCGCGGAAATCATCACCGACGCCTTTGCCCATCGTCGCTTCATCGGAAACATAGTCAATCGCGTCGTCAACCAGTTGGAATGCGATGCCAAGGTTGCGGCCATAGGCGTCCAACGAGGCTTCAATCGCTTCGTCGCGCTCCGCGACCACGGCGGCAATCTTGCTCGCTGCGGCAAATAATTCGGCGGTCTTGGCACCGATGATTGCCAGATATTGGTCCTCGCTCGTTTCGACGCGGCGCTGCGCCGAAAGCTGGTTGACTTCGCCCTCTGCGATCACCGCCGACGCGCGTGACAATATTTTGAGGACTTTCAAAGATCCGTCTTCGACCATCAATTCAAAGGCGCGGCTGAACAGAAAATCACCGACCAGCACCGACGCGCTGTTACCCCAGATAAGGTTTGCGGTTTTTTTGCCGCGGCGCAGGTCTGACCCGTCGACGACATCGTCGTGCAGCAATGTGGCGGTGTGAATAAACTCGACCGCAGCAGCGAGCTTGCAATGGCGATGCCCCGGATAATCGAGCATCTGCGCGCAAGCGAGCGTCAGCATCGGGCGCAGCCGCTTGCCGCCACCGGCGATCAAATGACCAGCCAGTTCGGGAATAAGCGGGATGTCCGACTGCATCCGGTCGAGAATCACCGCATTGACCTCGTTCATGTCCGAGGCGACCAGCGCCATCATCGGATCGAGCGAAGGCGGCTGGCCAGAGTGGAGGCGATGAATTTCAGCGGTCATAATGGGCGCAGCCATGACGATGCGGGGCGCATTTTGCAACGAATTTCAGCTTGCCAGCGGGGTAGTGGCAATGCCAAGCGAGACCCTATCAAAGAGGATCAACGCCGATGGATGACCAATTAAGCCGCTATCGCCAGAGCATAGACAATATCGATGCAGCCTTGGTGTTCATGCTGGCCGAGCGTTTCAAAGTCACCAAAGCGGTGGGCGAACTCAAGGCGCAGATAGACCTCCCCCCCGCCGACCCCGACCGCGAAGCCCGCCAGATTGAGCGGTTACGCACCCTCGCCGCCGAAGCCGACTTGGATCCGGCTTTCAGCGAGAAATTCCTGCGCTTCATCATCGAAGAGGTGATTCGCCACCACGAACAGGCCAAGCGGGACCAGTGAGCATAGCCCAGCGCTGAGGTTTGAAACCGGATTCAGACCGCAGGCAGGCGAAGGCGAACCAGCAAACCGCCCAAATCTTCGCTTTCTTCCAGCGCAATCCTGCCACCATAAATCTCTGCCACATCGCGCACGATTGCCAGCCCCAACCCCGTCCCCGGCTTGCCGCTATCCAGTCGCACCCCGCGGTCGAAAATTCGTTCGCGGTCAGCAAGAGCAATGCCCGGGCCATCATCTTCGACCAGAATTTCGGCGGTGCCGTCGTCATTCTGGATGGTCACAAAGACGCTGCCGCCGCCATATTTGGCTGCATTTTCCAGCAGATTCCCGACTAGCTCGTCCAGATCCTGTCGCTCGACCTGCGCGATCACCGCATGATCGCCAGCCGCATCGAGGCGCAGGTGGGGATAAAGCCTGCCCACCGCGCGCGATACGCTGGCCACGCTATCCCAGATATTGGCACGCGCCAGCGCCGCGCCGCGACGCCCCACCGCCCGCGCGCGAGCCAGATGATGCTCGATCTGACGTTGCATGGTCGATGCTTCGCGGCGGATCGTATCCGCCAGCTCTGCGTCAGAATTGGTTGCGCTGTTGATCAGCACGGTCAGCGGGGTTTTGAGCGCATGGGCAAGATTGCCCGCATGTAATCGGGCTTCCTCCGCCTGTTTTTCATTATGCGCCAACAGCGCGTTCAACTCATCCACCATCGGACGCACCTCAACCGGCAGCGGCGCATCGACGCGACGTTTTTTACCGCCACGCATCGCAGCGATTGCCTGACGTATGTGGCGCAGTGGCCAAAGCCCGTAAATCGTCTGCAAGGCGGCAAGGATGATAAGACCCAGCCCCAGCAGCGCCAGACTGGGGATTAATGTAGAGCGAACCGCACCGATTTGCTCATCCAGTGCGTCGCGTGATTGGGCAATTTGAAAACGCCAATTGACCTTGCTGCCCGGCAGCACAACATCGCGCTCCAATACGCGCAACTGCTCGTCGGGAAATTGATTGCTGTCATAAGTGTGCAGCGCCGAATCGACATGATCATTCGGTGTCGCCAGGCGGCGTTCCCACAAGGAACGCGATGGATAGGGTTCCTGTTTGCCGCCGCTAATCTGCCAGTACAGGCCGCTATAGGGCTCCAGAAAGCGCTGATCACCTAACGGCTGCAACAGACGCACTTCGCCATCGGGGCCGACTTCCGACGACCGGATCATCGCCAGCAGGACATAGTCGAGCCCGGTATCAAAGTTGCGAGTGATGGCCGTGGTCAGAACCCTATCAAGGGCAAAGCCGCCGCCAATCAGCAGAAGCGAAATCCATAGCGCCGCGATACCGATCATGCGGCGAACGAGAGACCCCGTCGACCGATTGGTCAGCGGCGGCGCTTTCAGACCGTCATCAGATGTCGCGACCGGGTCGTCGATCATCGGCTATCGACTCAGCCCTGCGGATCGTCGAGTTGATAGCCAAGCCCGCGAATGGTGGTGATGATTTCGGCACCCAATTTCTTGCGGATACGCGTAACAAAGACTTCGATCGTGTTGGAATCACGATCAAAATCCTGATCGTAAATATGCTCGATCAACTCGGTGCGCGATACGACCTTGCCTTTATGATGAAGCAGGTAGGACAAGAGCTTATATTCTTGCGCGGTCAGCTTGACCGGCTCACCTGCCAGCGTAACCCGGCCCGAACGCGTATCGAGGCGGACCTGGCCCGCCGTCAATTCGCTCGACGCATTGCCCGATGCACGCCGGATCAGGGCACGCAATCGCGCGATCAGTTCCTCGGTCTGGAACGGTTTGGCCAGATAATCGTCAGCGCCTGCGTCCAATCCCGCAACCTTATCGGACCAGCTATCGCGCGCGGTGAGAACGAGGACCGGAAAATTGCGCTTCTCCTTGCGCCAGCGGTCGAGCACGGTCAGCCCATCGACTTCGGGCAAACCCAGATCGAGGATCGCCGCGTCATAACTTTCGGTAGATCCCAGAAAATGGCCGTCTTCCCCATCGGTGGCAAGATCAACGGCATAGCCCGCCCCTTCCAACGTCGATTTCAACTGCGGACCCAAGGTGGGTTCATCCTCGACAATCAGAATTCGCATAATGCGCCTTTCAACCTCTTGGGCGGACTGGGCCGACCCATGTTAGCAATGACTGTATCAGCCCGAACGAACATCGCAAAGCGTCGTTGCACAGACCGGAATGTTAGGGATTGCGACCGACTATACGACCGGTACGCGCATCGACATAGACAATGACCACTTGATTTCCATCGAGAAATTTAAGGCCATAGCGCATCGTCGATGCGTCGAACTGCGGGCCGCCCAAATAGGTCATGTCCTTATAGGGTGCCTTAGACCGGACATTGGCGATCAACCGCTTGAGCGGGATGACCTGCCCCTCGGCGGCGGCTTGACGCAGATGATCCTGATCCTTGTCTCCGCGCGCGCCAACCGGGGCTTCCAACGCCAGCAGAGGCGCAAGAAGCATCATAATAAAAACCTGTGTCCGAAAACTCTTCATGCCCACCCGTCTATTGTGCTCGCATTGAATAGGCGATGAATGGTCGGGTCAACCACTAATTGGCTTGAACAAGGGGCTGTGGATCGGTGACCGACCTTGATTTGCCATCATGCATCCAATTTTAACGGGGGCTAGGCTATGGGATTATCCATGACCGACGCTATTTCATCTCCGCAGAAGGATGCGTGTTTTGATCGCTACGCCGATCCAAAGAAACTCGCCCATCTGGGATTTATGGTCCGTCAGCATCTGGCCTCAATCCCGCAAGTCGAGCGAGTCGATGTCCCTGATATCGATCTCTATGTGGTGCCCGGGTTTATGACCCGGCGCGATTGCCGCGCCATCATCGACGTCATTAACAGCCGCGCCGTCCCCTCAACGCTTTATCGAGGGGCCGAGCGTGAGGGGTTTCGCACCAGTTTCACGCATCATTTCGACCGCGACGATCCGCTAGTGAGCGATGTCGAACTCTATATTTCGGATCTGCTGGGGATCGACAATGATTATTCCGAGATCATGCAGGGACAGCGTTATCAGGTCGGCCAACAATTCAAACCGCACCATGATTTTTTTCATGTCGGCGAAGGATATTGGCGCCAGGAAGCCGAACGCGGCGGTCAGCGAACTTGGACCGCAATGGTTTCACTCAATGCTCCCAAAGAAGGCGGCGAAACCGAATTCCCGCATCTTGGTATCGCTTTGCGCCAACAGCCGGGCACGCTCATCATCTGGAACAATATGGACGCCAACGGCCGACCGAACATGAAAACCCTCCATGCCGGAACCCCAGTCCGGCGCGGGATCAAACATGTCATCACCAAATGGTATCGTCAGGAACCTTGGCGCATCCTGAATCCGGTTGATCCCATACAGACATAGGCCGTCGGCTGTCTTGTGGGGGTCAGGATAGGGCTATCGTCTGCGATGTATCAAGAATGCCCGTCAGTCGGGCCATGGTGGGCGCGGCAAGGATTGAACTTGCGACCCCACCCGTGTGAAGGGTGTGCTCTACCACTGAGCTACGCGCCCGTTCGGCAGATGCCCAAAGCACCCGAACCGAAAGCCGCCCGTCCATAGCCGCTGCGACAATGAATGCAACGGGCTTTTGTCGGGAATTTAAGAACCGCCAATGAAATCGGGCCGCAACTTTCGTCGCGACCCGATAGAATTTCTAGCGATACCGCAACTGATTAGTTGCAAGCATCTTTCAAAGCCTTGCCAGCCTTGAACTTCGGCTGGTTCGATGCCTTGATCGTCATCGTTTCGCCGGTGCGCGGGTTGCGACCCGTCGATGCCTTGCGCTTGCTGACAGAGAATGTGCCAAAGCCAACGAGGCGGACTTCACCGTTCTTTTTGAGTTCGCCGGTGATCGCGTCAAATACGGCCTCAACAGCCTTGCTCGCGTCGCCTTTGGTCAGGCCGCTGCTGTCAGCGACACTAGCGATCAGGTCTTGTTTGTTCATGCCTAAGGAACCCCTGTCTGTGGTTGATTGAATGATTCATGGTCAAGCCATGTGTCGGCACTAACCCTCTTTCACCCTGTCTTGTCAAAGCAAAATGTGGGTTTTTACTGTCTGCGGTCGCAAAAATACGATGAATTTAGGCAAAAAGACAATCTGGATTAGTGCCGGATAGCCGGATCGGGCTCGATCCCGCCGGCGAGCGGAGGCGAAGCAGCCAGCTCATCGGCCTCGGTCCACTCGATCGGCACGACCGGCGACACCAGCGCGCGTGCAATAACCTCATCGACATGCGCGACCGGGATAATCTCCAAGCCTTCGGTAATATTCGCTGGTATTTCAACCAGATCCTTCTCATTCTCTTCGGGAATCAGAACGGTCTTTATCCCGCCGCGCAGTGCCGCAAGCAGCTTTTCCTTCAATCCACCGATGGCAAGAACGCGACCACGCAGCGTCACTTCGCCCGTCATCGCCACATCGCTGCGAACGGCAATGCCGGTAAGCGTCGATATCATCGCCGTCACCATGCCGACGCCCGCCGATGGCCCGTCCTTGGGCACAGCGCCTTCGGGCAAATGGATATGAATGTCTTTTCGGGCAAAAAGACTCGGGCGAATCCCGTAACTGGGGGCCCGCGCCTTCACAAATGAGAGCGCAGCCTGCACCGATTCGGTCATCACCTCGCCCAATTTGCCGGTGGTGCGAATCTGGCCTTTGCCAGTGGCCGTCACGGCCTCGATGGTCAGCAACTCGCCACCCACTTCGGTCCAGGCAAGACCGGTGACCGCACCAATTTCATCTTCGGCGTCGCCCATGCCGTGACGATATTTACGCACGCCGGAAAATTCGCCCAGATTGTCTGGCGTGATGACAATGGCCTTGTCCTTGCCTTCCAATATCCGGCGCAGCACCTTGCGCGCCAGCCGGGCAATCTCGCGCTCTAGCGTGCGGACGCCGGCTTCGCGGGTGTAATAGCGGATCAGGTCGCGCAGCCCGTCTTCGGTCAGCTCAAACTCGCCGTCCTTCAGCCCATGCGCCTCGACCTGTTTGGCAATGAGATGGCGTTTGGCAATCTCGACCTTCTCATCCTCTGTATAGCCTTCGAGACGGATGATCTCCATCCGGTCGAGCAAGGCTTGCGGCAGGTTGAGCGAGTTGGCGGTGGTGACAAACATTACGTCCGACAGGTCCATGTCGATTTCCAGATAATGGTCCTGGAATTTGCCATTCTGTTCGGGGTCGAGCACTTCGAGCAGCGCCGAAGCCGGATCGCCACGAAAATCCTGGCCCAGCTTGTCGATCTCGTCGAGCAGGAACAACGGGTTCATCGCCCCCGCTTTTTTCAGATTGGTGACGATCTTGCCCGGCAGCGAACCAATATAGGTGCGGCGGTGGCCGCGAATTTCGGCTTCGTCGCGCACCCCGCCCAGTGACTGGCGGACAAATTGGCGGCCGGTGGCGCGCGCAATGCTGCGCCCCAGTGACGTCTTGCCCACGCCCGGCGGTCCGACGAGGCACAAAATCGGCCCCTTCAGCTTGTTGGTGCGTGCCTGCACCGCCAGATGTTCGACGATCCGGTCCTTGACCTTGTCGAGCGCATAATGGTCATCGTCGAGGACCTCCTGCGCCTTGGCGATGTCCTTCTTGAGCTTTGATTTTTTACCCCAGGGCAATCCGATCAGCGTATCGAGATAGTTGCGCACAACCGTCGCCTCGGCCGACATCGGGGCCATAGCGCGCAGTTTTTTCAACTCCGCTTGCCCCTTGGCCTTGGCCTCTTTCGACAGTTTCATCGTGTCGATCTTGGACTGCAGTTCGGTCAGATCATCGCCGCCTTCGCCATGATCGTTCCCCAGTTCGCGCTGAATCGCCTTCAACTGTTCGTTGAGATAATATTCGCGCTGGCTCTTTTCCATTTGGCGCTTCACGCGGCCGCGGATCTTCTTTTCAACCTGCAGGACACCAAGTTCACCCTCCATGAAGGCAAACACCATCTCCAGCCGTTTGGCGGGCTGATCCTCGACCAACAGTGCCTGCTTGTCGGCCACCTTGATGTTGAGATTGCCCGCGACCGAGTCGGCGAGCCGCGAGGCTTCATCGATTTGCGACAATTGCACGGCGGTTTCCGCCGGCATTTTTTTGTTGAGCTTGGCATATTGCTCGAACTGGTCGACGACTGAACGCATCAAGGCCGCGGTGTCGACACTGTCGTCGGCGGTGTCGCCAAGCGACTCCACGGTCGCCATAACCGCGTCGGATTCGGTCTTCAGCGATTTCAATTTCGCCCGTTCCTTGCCCTCGACAAGGACGCGGACCGTCCCGTCAGGCAGCTTCAAAAGCTGGAGCACCGTAGCGATGACGCCAATGTCATACAGGTCATCGCGCGACGGATCATCTTCGCCCGGATCAAGCTGGGCGACGAGGAAAATTTCCTTGTCGGCTTCCATCGCGACTTCGAGCGCGGCAACCGAACGGTCGCGCCCGACGAACAGCGGCACAATCATGTGCGGGAACACAACAATGTCACGCAAAGGCAACAGGGGGAAAGTATCGGTCATTATTGCTCCAGGGTCCGCGTCCGACGAAGGCACGGCATCCACATTATAAGGTCATTATGGCTAATATGGCGTAACCGGCTGCACATTCAACGCCGTCAGGGGCATGGCGGGCGTAAAACATGCCTTAGAATGGCAGTTTGAAGCCGGGCGGGAGCGGCAGACCGCTTGTCATTTTGCCCATTTCATCGTTGCTAACCTGATCGGCCTTAGCTCGCGCATCATTGAACGCAGCAGCGAGCAAATCCTCGAGCATTTGCTTTTCCGGCACCTGCATCAGGCTGTCGTCGATCGAAATCGCCTTGATCCGCCCTTTGGCAGAGGCCTGTATGCGGACCAATCCGCCGCCCGACACACCCTCAACCTCGATCGTGTCGAGCTTGGCCTGCGCCTCCTGCATCTGGGATTGCACCGTAGCGGCCGCTTCCTGCGCCGCCTGCATCATTTCTTCGATAGACTTCATGACGCCGACCTATGCCGTGACTCGTCATTGCCGACAAGCCTTGCGTCGGGAAATGCGGCGAATGCTGCTTTGACGACGGGCAAATCAAGGATCCGGCGTTCCTTGTCGGCTGCGCCCGCAGCACGTTGCTCGCCCATGCTCGGCGTTGCGTCACCCTCACCGGCTTCGACCTGCCAGCGGCTGCCGGTTGCAGCAAAGAGCGCATCGGCAAGTTCGCGGGAAAATCCGCCCGACAGTTCGGGTTTGGCATCGAAAACAATCGCGCCCGGTGTCAGACTGATCGGGCGCAAATGGTCGAACACCATTCCCGCAAGCCGATGATTTCCTTGGCTTTCGAGCAGATGATGCAGTTGAACCAGCGACAGGTCGGTCGGCGCTGACGCCTCGCCGGTCGTCTCTTGCGAATCCTGCGCTGTAGGCGCCGGTCCAGCCGCCGCCGAAGGTGCCGCAGCAGGGGCCGCAACATTGGCGCCGCCCGATTTGAGCAATTTGGCCAGTTCGCCCGGATCGGGCATTGAGGCGGCGTAAATAATCCGCAGCAACAGCATTTCCATATGCTCAAGCGGATTATTGGCGCGCAGCACCTCTTCATGGCCCTTGATCAACAACTGCCACAGCCGATTGAGCGGTGCGAAGCCCATCTTGGTCGCCCAGTCGGCGATTCGTTCGCGGTCTGCCTCCGGCAAAGCGGGGTCATCGTGGCGCGATACTTTGGCAAGCGTCACCGCATGGGTTAGCTCCATCAGCCCGCGCACCAACGCCACCGGCTCGATCCCCAGCGCATATTGCGCGCGCGCCAGATCAATCGCGCCTGCCGAATCGCCTTCCAATATCGTCGCCATCAATTGCGCGATGGTCGAGCGGTCGGACAGGCCCAGCATCGTGCGGACATGGTCGGCGCTAATCTTGCTACCGCCATCAAGATCGGCATGGGCAATCGCCTGATCCAAGATCGATAGTCCGTCGCGCACCGACCCTTCGGCGGCACTCGCGATCAACCAGATCGCCGGAGCCTCGGCCTCGACGCCCTCTTTCTGCAAAATCTGGCTGAAATGGGCGAACAACATGTCGGGCGTAATCCGCCGCAGATCGAAGCGCTGGCACCGTGACAAAACCGTCACCGGAACCTTGTTCACCTCGGTCGTTGCGAACAGAAATTTGACGTGCGGCGGCGGTTCTTCGAGCGTTTTCAACAGCGCATTGAAGGCGTTACGCGACAACATATGCACTTCGTCGATGATATAGATTTTGAAACGCGCCGACACGGCGGCATAACGCACCGCTTCGATAATCTCGCGCACATCGTCGACGCCGGTGTTCGACGCGGCATCCATTTCGATGACGTCGATATGGCGCCCTTCGGTGATCGCGCGGCACGGCTCGCACACGCCGCACGGATCAATCGTCGGTCCGCCCTGCCCGTCCGGCCCGATGCAGTTCATCGCCTTGGCAATCAATCGCGCAGTCGAGGTTTTCCCGACTCCTCGCACACCGGTCATCAGGAACGCATGGGCCAGCCGGTCGCGGGCAATGGCGTTGCCCAGCGTGCGCACCATCGCATCCTGACCGATGAGTTCGGCAAAGGTTTGCGGGCGATATTTGCGCGCCAGCACGCGATATGGCCCGCTGTTCGCGGGCGTCGCAGGAGGCGTGGGCTCATCAAGGCCCAGCGCGTTCATCGGCATATCATCATCGGCGGAATCGCTCATGCGACCGTCTTAGGCAAACGTGCTGTTCTTGTCGAAGGGGGAAATGGGTTGGGAGCCGGAACGACCCGCCGCAAATTCGTTGCGGCTGCTTCCTTCCGGATCTGACCGGGTTGGCGAAGACGGCGTCCGCCCGACTCCCGCGGCGCATATGGCGATGACGCGGACGAAATGCAAGTCGCGCTCAGCGCGGCCCCTGCATGTTGCGGCTTTCACCCGGAATATGCACGGTCAGCCCGTCGAGCGCGTCGGTGAGCAAGATTTGGCACGCCAGTCGACTCGTGCGTCGAACTCCGGCCGCCAGATCGAGCATATCCTCTTCCATCTCACTCGCGACAGGCAGGCGCTCAAAATCAGCCTTCTCGACGATAACATGGCAGGTCGAACAGGCCATCTGGCCCTCGCAGGTTCCTTCGAGCGGCATGTCATGTGCTTGCGCCAGATCGAGCAGGCTGGTGCCAACCTCTCCTTCTGCCATGGTGAGTCCCTCACCGTCGGCATGAATGAAGGTGACGCGCATCAATTCACACCCTGCAACCGCGCCGCGGCCTTGATAGCGTCCAGCCCGTCGCGCAGATCCTGTTCGCTGGTATAGCGCCCCCAGCCAAGCCGGATCGAGGCGCGGGCATCGCCCTCGCTGACCCCCATGGCGCGCAGCACATGGCTGACTTTCCCCGATCCGCTGCCGCACGCACTGCCCAGCGAAAAGGCGACATCGCGCGCATCGGACATCAGCCGGAGCGCATTGACGCCATCGCGCCGGATATTGAGGTTGCCATGGTAACGCTGCGTCAGCGACCCGTTGACGCGCCATTCGGGCAGCGTCTCCATGGCGATCGACCATAAATGTTCGGCATGTGCCGTATCGTCGTCAAAGCATTCGGCCGCAAGCGCCGCTGCTGCACCAAAACCGGCGCACAGCGCGGGCGACACGGTGCCCGCCCGCATCCCCTGTTCCTGCGCGCCTCCAACCATCAGCGACGGCAGATCAATCCCGTCGCGCACCCACAAGGCGCCAATGCCTTTCGGTCCGTGAATTTTGTGCGCGGACAGGGCCACGAGATCAGCCTCCTCCGGAATCGCAACACGCCCATAGCCCTGCACCGCATCGCACAGCAGCAAACTGCCCTTGGCATGGGCCGCCTCGGCAATATCGGCGACCGGCTGAATGGTCCCGACTTCATTGTTGACCAGCATGGCCGCGACCACCCCGTTTTGCGGGATCAGGTCGGGATCAATCGGCAAGGCCACGCCATCGCTATCGACCGGAAGCACCGTCGCGCCAAGCCGTTCGAGGCATTGCAAGGACGCCGCATGTTCCACCGACAAGCCGGCGGCCCCGCCCTGATGCGTCTTTGGCCCGCATAGCAGAGCCCAGTTCAACGCCTCGGTCGCGCCCGATGTAAAATAGAGCCGCCCACCCTTTGGCAACAACGCGGCCACCTGATCGCGCGCCACCTCTACCGCAGCGGCGGCGGCGCGTCCGGCCTTGTGCGTGCTCGACGGGTTGGCAAAGCCGTCCTTCTCATCCGGCCCGCCAAGCCAGCGCAGCATCGCTTCGCGGGCCTCTGGCGCCAGCGGCGTGGTTGCTTGATAATCAAGGTAAATCATTCGAACCCTCGAGCGTTATTGCGAGTGATTCGCAAAAGTTGCATCTTGCATCACTTTTTCTATATAGGCCGCGCCTCGGCTTCGCCACCCCACCTGCACGGTGATTCGGCAAGCAACCCATAACAATAAGAGGTGCTCCCATGCCCGACGTGATTTTTCCCGGCCCCGAAGGTCGTATCGAAGGCCGATTCAGCCCGCCGCCGCGCGCCCGTGCGCCGGTTGCACTGATCCTTCACCCGCATCCACAAGGCGGCGGCACGATGAACGACCGCATCACCCAAGCGATGTACAAAAGTTTTGTCGCCCGCGGCTTTGCGGTGTTGCGCTTTAACTTTCGCGGTGTTGGTCGCAGCCAGGGCACGTTCGACAACGGCATCGGCGAACTCAGCGATGCCGCATCGGCGCTCGATTGGGTCCAGTCGATCCACCCCGAAGCGCAGACCACCTGGATCGCCGGTTTCAGCTTTGGCGCGTGGATCGGTATGCAATTGCTGATGCGCCGGCCCGAAATCCGTGGCTTCCTATCGGTGGCTCCGCCCGCCAACATGTATGATTTCAGCTTTCTGGCTCCCTGCCCCTCGTCGGGCATCCTTGTCGCCGGCGGTCAGGACGAGATTGTCCCTCCGAGCGCCGTCCAGAAACTGGTCGACAAGCTGCGCACGCAAAAGGGCATCACCATCCACCATGATGAAATCCCGCGCGCCAATCACTTCTTCGAACATGAACTCGACCAGTTGATGAAAAGCCTCGACAATTATCTGGATATGCGGCTCGCCCCCGATTTGCCGATACGCTGATATCTATGGCTCTCGTCATTGCATGCGAAGCGAAGCAATCCAGAGCGGCCTTGCACAGCTCTGGATTGCCGCGTCGCCTTCGGCTCCTCGCAATGACGGCTGGCTAGAACATCGACGGCTAGCTAGAACATCTATGTCGTCGGCATCAGCCAAATCACCATATTGGCGAACATCACCAAAGCCGCGACCAGCATCAGCAGCGCGCGGCGGCGATCCCCGTTGCGAAACACAAAGATAGCACCGGCGGTCAACAGGACGCCGGTTAGCATCAGTATGGACAGGATCGTGTCGGTCATGCCGCCCTCCTATCGACCACATTCGCTTTTTGCCACCTCGCTTATGGTCAACGGCGGCAGCTTGGCCTAAAGCGCCCTCATCGATTCCCCGCGACCGACAGGAGCCGCCCCCATGCGTATCGCTATCGCTTCGGACCATGCCGCTTTCGAACTAAAGGCGATGTTGGCCGACTGGCTGCGCGACGCCGGACATGAAGTTCAGGATCTGGGCACCAACAGCGCCGACAGCGTCGATTATCCCGACTATGGCTATCGCCTAGCCGACGCCATCGCCAAGGGCGACGCCGAGCGCGGCGTCGCTTTGTGCGGATCGGGCATCGGCATTTCAATCGCGGTCAACCGCAACCCCGCGTGCCGCTGCGCGCGCGTCGACGAGCCTTTGTCGGCCCAACTGGCGCGCGAACATAATGACGCCAATGTCATCGCCATGGGCGCGCGTCTTGTCGGCATCGATATGGCCAAGGCCTGCCTCACCGCCTTTCTGACCACCGACTTTGCCGGCGACCGCCATGCGCGCCGTGTCGACAAGCTTTCCCACCCGGCGCAATTGGAGACCAGCCGATGACCACAGACACGCTCAACAAGCCCGTTGCCATCCGATCGGCCGGATATTTCACCCATGGAGTCGCCACCTCCGACCCCGCCGTCGCCGCCGCGATGACCCATGAAATGCAGCGCGAGCAATTTCAGATCGAACTGATCGCCAGCGAGAATATCGTCAGCCAAGCGGTGCTGGACGCGCAAGGGTCGGTCTTCACCAACAAATATGCCGAGGGCTATCCGGGCCGCCGTTACTATCAGGGTTGCGCGCCGTCCGACGAGGTCGAAAGCTTGGCCATTGATCGTGCCAAGCAATTGTTTGATTGCGGTTATGTCAATGTACAGCCGCATTCGGGCGCGCAAGCCAATGGCGCCGTCATGCTGGCGCTGACCAAGCCCGGCGCGACGATTTTGGGCATGAGCCTCGACGCCGGCGGTCACCTGACCCACGGCGCGCCGCCCGCCATGTCGGGCAAATGGTTCAACGCCGTGCAATATGGGGTCCGCCCCGACGATCATCTGATTGATTTCGATCAGGTCGAAGCCTTGGCCAAGGAACATCGCCCCTCGCTGATCATCGCGGGCGGCTCCGCCTATCCGCGCACCATCGACTTCGCGCGCTTTCGCGCCATTGCCGACGATGTCGGGGCGCTGCTGATGGTCGATATGGCGCATTTCGCCGGACTGGTTGCGGGCGACGCTCATCCCTCGCCGCTGACCCACGCCCATGTCGTGACCACCACCACGCACAAGACATTGCGCGGCCCACGCGGCGGCATGATCCTCACCAATGACGAGGCCATTGCCAAGCGCATCAATTCGGCAGTGTTCCCGGGGCTTCAGGGTGGCCCGCTAATGCACGTCATCGCCGCCAAGGCCGTGGCATTCGGCGAGGCATTGCGCCCCGAGTTCAAACATTATGCCAAGGCCACCGTCGCCAATGCACAAGCTCTGGCGGCGCGGCTCAAGGCACGCGGCGCCGACATCGTCGCTGGCGGCACCGACACGCATCTCGCTCTGGTTGATCTCCGTCCGCTTGGCGTCACCGGACGCGACGCCGACGAAGCGCTCGAACGGTCAGCAATTACCTGCAACAAAAACGGCATCCCCTTTGATCCGCTGCCCCCCGTCAAGACCAGCGGCATCCGCGTCGGCTCGCCCGCCGGCACCACGCGCGGTTTTGGCGTCGCTGAATTTGAGGAAATTGGTGATATGGTTGCCGACGTCCTCGAAGCGTTGCGCGACAAAGGCGAAGCGGGCGATGCCGCCGTCGAAGCCGATGTCCGCACCCGAGTCCGCACCCTGTGCGAACGCTTCCCCATCTATGGAGGCTGATCATGGCCGAACATGACAACGACAATTTGCTCGAAGCTTCAATCGACGAGATCAAGGAGATGGGCAAGCAAGGGATGAGCCACCCCTCGACCCGGCCTGTCCTGACCGGCGGCGTGATTGGCGCGGCCGCAGGCGCGATACTTCCCGTCATTAGCTGGCCACTCGGCCTTCTCGCCGGAGCGGGCATTGCGCTTTATAGTCGGGTGCGTCGCTGACCGATGCGGTGTCCCTATTGCGGCCATGAAGACAGTCAGGTGAAAGACAGCCGTCCTACCGAAGATGGGGCGGCGATCCGGCGGCGGCGGCAGTGCGAGGATTGCGGTGCGCGTTTCACCACCTTTGAACGCATCCAGTTGCGCGAAGTCGGCGTGTCAAAGGCCGATGGCCGGCGCGAGCCATTCGATCGCGAAAAACTGATGCGCAGCGTCCAGATCGCGTGCCGCAAGCGCCCGATTGACGCAGTGCGGATTGAACGGCTGGTGTCCGGAATCCAGCGTCAGCTGGAAACCTCCGGCGACAATGAGGTCAAGGCGGCACAAATCGGGGCGATGGTGATGGAGGCGCTCAAGGGCTTTGACAGCGTCGCCTATATCCGCTTCGCCAGCGTCTATCGCGAATTCACCGAAGCCAAGGATTTCGAAGATTTCGCCTCAAGCGTCAACGCGGCAGCGCCCAAGATTTGACCGACCCCGCCTCCAAACCCATCATTGTCCTTGTCCGCCCGCAGCTTGGTGAGAATATCGGCAAGACGGCGCGCGCAATGCTCAATTTCGGACTTACCGAATTGCGGCTGGTGGCACCGCGCGATGGCTGGCCCAACCCTGATGCCGGACCAACGGCGTCGGGCGCCGATATTGTCCTGTCCGGCGCCACAGTGTTTGACAGCCTGGCCGACGCGGTTGCTGATTGCGCGCATATCTATGCCACGACCGTCCGCAAACGCGGCGTTACCAAGCCCGTCCTGACACCTGAAATCGCGGCACAAGAGGTGCGCACCCGATCCGGTCGATCCGCTTTCGTTTTTGGTCCCGAACGATCGGGACTCGACAGCGACGATGTTGCCCTGGCGCAGACCATCATCACCGTGCCGATCAATCCGGAATTTGCGTCGCTGAATCTGGCACAGGCGGTCATCCTGCTCGCTTATGAATGGTCGCGCGGGGAAAGCCTCGCCAGTCCGCCGTTGGTTGAACCCGATCCGCCCGCCCCGCATGGCGAGTTGGAAGAGTTTATCGACCATCTGACACGCGATCTCGACGCTTCCGGCTATTTCTTTCCGCCCGACCGCAAAAAAGCGACTTTACGCACGCTGCGGACGGCGCTCACCAAAACAGGGTGGTCGAGTAATGAAGTTCGGATGCTGCATGGTGTAATTTCGGCGCTTGGCCGCAATCAGGCGCGCGACTGACAGGCAGGTCTGTGCCCGCGCGGGCTTACGCTTGGCTTTTGATCCGCTCCGCATCCCACTTGCCAAATTCATGGGCGATCGATTGTTCGACCAGCACATCCCACACGGCGCGCAATCGGTCGGGGTCCAATCCCACCGCAGCGGCCTCACGCGCCACATTATCAAGCACCTGCGCCTTGCGGGGCTCGTCGCGCACACTCGCACGGTCGGGCTTGATCCGTGCGGCTGCGTCCATATAGCCAAAGCGGCGGACGAGCAGGGCGACGAGTTGGCGGTCGGTCTCGTCGACCCCGGCGCGGACATCGCGCATGGTTCCGCAAAGCTCTGGGTCCTTGGTCTTGCTCATGCGGTCAGCCTTTAGCGGCTTTTTATCTTCTGTCGAGGCATCGCTGCAATGCTTGACTTCTGAGCTGCTCCCGCCTAATCGCGCGCCTTCGCAATGGACCCCGCACCCCGGTGAAGCGGCGGTCGCGCATGGCAAAGCCCCACCAGGCCTGCCCATGCGGTGCGACCCGGGAACCGCCGAAATCCTTCGGCACACAGCATATTGGAGACGATTATGTCTAAGCGCCATAGCGCCAAGTACAAACTCGACCGCCGGATGGGCGAGAACATCTGGGGCCGCCCCAAATCCCCGGTCAACCGCCGCGAATATGGCCCCGGTCAGCACGGCCAGCGCCGCAAAAGCAAAGTGTCCGATTTCGGTATCCAGCTGCGCGCAAAGCAAAAGCTGAAGGGCTATTACGGCGACATCACCGAAAAGCAGTTCAAGCGCAATTATTTCGAAGCATCGCGGATGAAGGGCGATACCGGCCAGAATCTGATCGGCCTGCTCGAACAGCGTCTCGACGCCGTCGTCTATCGCGCCAAATTCACCCCGACCATCTTTTCGGCGCGTCAGCTGGTCAGCCACGGCCATGTCTATGTGAACGGTGTGAAGTGCAACATTGCCAGCCGCAAGGTCAATCCGGGTGACGAAGTCACGCTGGGCAAAAAGGCACAGGATATGGCGCTGGTCGCCGAAGCCCAGAGCCTGCCCGAGCGCGACATTCCCGATTATGTCGCAGCCACCGACACCGCAAAGATCACCTTCGTTCGCGTCCCGACGCTCGACGAAGTTCCCTATCCGGTGAAGATGGAACCCAATCTGGTCGTCGAATTTTATTCGCGCTAATCGGCTACTTCACAACAAGTTGCAAAAGGGCGGTCCGCAAACGGGCCGCCCTTTTTCGTGTTCGCGCGAAACTGCCAGCTTAGGTCCAATCGTAAAGCGACATACTTGCGCCGTTCGCGTGGGGATGTCACAACGCCCCCACTGAACTCCCTAAGGAACAAGAGGAAGATAGATGAGGAATAAAATAGCCGTGCCCTTGGCATGTCTGGCGATGCTCGCTGCCGCCGGATGCAAACCCGCCGCTTCGTCGCAGTCTGCGTTGCCCGATGTGCAGATGCCCGATCTGTCGCTCGGCACCTTGCAGGATGTGACCAAGGAATTATCATCCGATTCCTATGAAGGGCGCGCGCCCGGCACGGTTGGGGAGGAAAAGACCCTCGCCTATCTGATCAAGAAATTCACGGACGCCGGGCTCCAGCCGGGCAACAACGGCAAGTGGACACAGGATGTTCCGCTGGTGGAAATCACCGCGACCAACCCGACGCCGCTGACCTTTACCGGCGGCAAGACTCCGGTGACGCTGCAATTTGGTAGCGATTATGTTGCGGGCAGCTATCGCGTCCAGCCCGAAACCCGCGTCAAGGACAGCGACGTTGTCTTTGTCGGCTATGGCATCAACGCCCCCGAAAAGGGCTGGAACGATTATGCCGACGTCGATGTGAAGGGCAAAACCGTCGTCATCTTGGTCAATGACCCCGATTGGGAAACCAAAGATACCAAGGGCGAATTCAACGGTCGCGCAATGACCTATTATGGGCGCTGGACCTATAAATATGAGGAAGCGGCCCGTCAGGGTGCGGCCGCTGCCCTGATCGTCCACGACACCGAGCCGGCAGCTTATGGTTGGAACGTCGTTGAATCTAGCTGGACCGGCACCCAATATCTTGCTGAAAGCGCCGATGGCGGGGCCGACCAGACCGTTGCCAATGGCTGGATTCAATTGCCCAAGGCCAAGGAACTCTTTGCCAGCGCCGGTCAGGATTTCGACGCCCTGCGTGCTGCGGCCAAGAAAAAAGGCTTTAAGCCGGTTGCGCTTACCGGCGTCAAAGCCTCTTTTGGCTTTGACAACCAGATCGCCAAGAAATTGTCGCACAATGTGGTTGGCCTCTTGCCGGGGGCGAAGCGGCCTCACGAATATGTGCTGTACACAGCGCACTGGGACCATCTGGGCCATTGCGCGCCTGTCAACGGCGACGGTATCTGCAACGGAGCCGTCGACAATGCCACCGGCGTTGGCGGTCTGGTCACGCTGGCCGAGGCGCAAGTCAAAGCGGGCGCCCCTGATCGCAGCATGGTCTTCATGGCTGTAACGGCTGAGGAATCGGGCCTGTTGGGGTCAGACTATTATGCCAAAAACCCGATCTTCCCGTTGAAGCAGACGGTTGGCGGCGTAAATATGGACGCGCTCAACAGCATCGGCCCGTCGAAAGATGTTGTGGTCACCGGACGCGGAAAGTCGGAATTGGATGCCTATCTGGACAAGGCGGTTGCCGCCGAAGGCCGCGTAATCGGCGTCGATCCGTCGCCTGAAAAGGGTCATTATTACCGCTCCGATCACTTCAGCTTTGCCAAACAAGGTGTCCCGATGATCGATTTCGGCAGCGGCCAGGATCTGATCGACGGCGGCAAGGAAGCCGGCAAGAAAGCGGCCGATGACTATGTCGAAAACCGTTATCACGCCCCGTCCGATGAATATGATGCGATCAAGAATTGGGACGGCATGATCGCTGACTTGAAACTTTATTATGTCGTTGGCCGGATGCTGGCGATGACCGACGCTTGGCCCAATTGGGTCGAGGGCGACGAGTTCCGCGCCACGCGGGACAAGAGCCTCAAAGCAAACTGATCTAGGGAGTCAGGACTAAACCGATGACACCGCTCATGCCCGCCGAATGGGCGCCGCATGACGCGGTGTGGATCGGATTTCCCCATCTGGCCGACGAATGGGACGGCCAGATTGACGCGGCCCGCCGCGACGTTGCCGCCTTTGCCAATGCCGTCCACGACGGCGGCAAAGGCGAGCAGGTCCGCCTACTGGTCCGCGACGAAACCAATGCCGAACTGGCCGCACAACTTGTCGCGCCCGGTGTCGAGCTGCTGATCCGCCCCTTTGGCGACATCTGGCTGCGCGACACCGGGCCGATTATCGTCGGAACGGGGAACCACCGCGCGGCGCGCAACTTTGCCTTTAATTGGTGGGGCGAGAAATTCGTCATGCCGGGCGATCAGGAAGTGGGCCACCTCTTGGCCAGCGAAACCGGCCTGCCGCTGCAAAACTATGACTGGGTGTTCGAAGGCGGTGCGATCGACGTCGATGGTAACGGACTGGCCGTTACCACAGAGGAATGCCTGCTCAACCCCAACCGCAACCCGTCGCTGACCCGTGCAGACTTGGAAGCGCGCTTGGCCGAGACCCTCGGCATCAACCGATTACTGTGGCTCGGCAAAGGCTTGGTCGGTGACCATACCGATGGCCATGTCGATAATCTGGCCCGCTTTGTCGGCGAAGGACGGCTGGCGCTGCCTGTCGCGGCAAGCGACGATGATCCCAACGCCGCCATTTATGCCGATGCCCGCCAGCTCGCGCAGGCGTTTGGAGTCGAGATTGTTGACCTCCCCTCCCCCGGTCGCGTCGAAATCGGCGGCGACCTCGCTGCGGCGAGCTATATGAACTTTTACATCGGCAACAGCACGGTCGTCGTGCCGCTCTATGGTGCGCCGAACGACCAGCCCGCGTGCGATGCCCTCGCCGCCTGCTTCCCCGACCGTCGCATTGTCGGCGTTCCCGCGCGCGGCATCCTTGCTGGTGGCGGCAGCTTCCATTGCTCCAGCCAGCAATTGCCGTGCTGACCGCCGCCTTTGTTCTCCGCGCGCTCATCAGCGGGGCTTTGGTGGCGATCATTGCCTTTGTGGCACGAAAGAGCCCCGGAATCGGCGGACTGATCGCTTCGGTCCCGCTCGTCTCCACCCTCGCGATGATCTGGCTTTGGAGCGACAGCCGCGACGAGCAACTGGTGGCCGATTATGCGCTGTCTACCTTTGTTTATTTCCTGCCCTCGGTCCCGATGTTCCTCATCATCCCGTTGATGCTGCGCAACGGACAGCCCTTTTGGCTGGCGCTTGGCACAGGCATCGCAACTACAGTGCTGCTCTATCTGCTGACGATACGGATTGCGTCGGCTTGGGGCCTGACCTTATAGGGTGGGGATGACCCGCACCATCACCGTCGCCGCACTTCAGCTTGCCCTGCCCGGCCCCGTCGAACCCAATATCGGGGCTGTGACGACACAGGTCCGGCAGGCCGCAGCACAGGGCGCGCAAATCATCCTGCCGCCCGAATTGTTCGAAAGCCCCTATTTCTGTCAGGTCGAGGATGAGGCGCTGTTCGCCAACGCCCGACCGACCGCCGATCACCCCAGCGTCCTCGCCATGCAGGCGCTGGCGGCAGAGTTGAAGGTCGCCATTCCCACCAGCTTTTTCGAACGCGACGGACAGCATTATTACAACACGCTGGCGATGATCGGTCCTGACGGCGCGATCATGGGCACGTATCGCAAGAGCCACATCCCTGACGGCCCCGGCTATGAGGAAAAATATTATTTCCGCCCCGGCAATACGGGGTTCAAGGTCTGGGACGTCTTTGGCACCCGCATCGGTGTCGGAGTGTGCTGGGATCAATGGTATCCCGAAACGGCGCGCACGATGGCGCTGATGGGGGCAGAGCTGCTCTTCTATCCCACCGCCATCGGGTCAGAGCCCTATGACGCCGACCTCGACACCAGCCGCATGTGGCGCCGCGCCATGCAGGGCCACGCCGTGTCCAACTGTATGCCCGTCATCGCCGCCAATCGCATCGGCACCGAAGGCGACGCAAATTTTTACGGCCACAGCTTTATCACCGACGAATGGGGTGATCTGACGCAGGAATTTGGCGCGGGCGAAAGCGGTGTGCTGATCGAGACCATCGACCTAGACCGCGCCACCAAACATCGCGCCGGCATGGGTTTCTTCCGCGACCGCCGCCCGCAACTTTACAGGCGACTCGTCGAAGATATCTAAAAGTCAGGCCGCGCCAAAGGCCTTGGCCTGCGCCAAAATACGCTCCGCCGCCTTTTGATGCGGAATGTCGATCATCTTGCCGTCCAGTCCAACCGTTCCTGCGCCCGGATTGTCGGCAAAAGCCGCAATGACGCGTTGCGCATGGGCAATATCGTCCGGCGACGGCTGAAAGGATTCGTTGATCCCCGCCACTTGGGCAGGATGGATCGCCAGCCGTCCGGTGAAGCCCTCGGCCCGCGCGGCGCGGCAAGAGGCGCGCAAGCCTTCATTATCGCGGAAATCCACATAGAGCGTGTCGATCGCGGGTACACCGCTCGCGTGCGCCGCAAGCAGGCACAGCGACCGCGCCATTTTATAGGTGAAGGCCCATTCGCCGCTCGCATCAAGGTTGCTGCTCGCCCCCACGGCGGCTGACAAATCTTCCGCCCCCCAGGTCATCCCGGCCAGCCGGTCGAGCCCGGCCGTCGCAAATTCACCCAGATGAAAGGGCGCAACCGCTGTTTCGGTCGCAACGGGAATGATTTTGATCGACCCTGCCTCGACACCTGCGGCGGTTTCGAGCGCATCCAGATAATGCGACAATTGCCAAACATCATCGGGCGTGTCGGTCTTGGGCTGCACAATTCCGTCGGGAGCCGCCGACACGACCGCAGCCAGATCATCGAGCGTCAACCCGCTATCGAGCGGATTGACCCGCACCCACAGCTGCGTCGTCCGCTTGCCGCGCGGTCGGTCCCGAATAAAGCTCGCGACCAAAGCGCGGGCCGCCGCCTTGTTCGCCGGGGCCACCGAATCTTCGAGGTCCAATATCACGGCGTCGGCACCGCAGCCGTCCACCTTGCCGAGTTTCTTTTCACTGTCGCCGGGGATGAACAGCATCGAGCGCAGGGGAAGGATGCTCATGCCGCTGGATTCTTGCGCTGAAGACCCGACCGTTTGCATGAGGCCACCAGATCACCGTGCTGATTATAGGCTTCATGTAAAAAAGTGACGATACCCGTCTCGGGCCGCGATTTGGATTCGCGTAGCGCAATGACTTCCGTGACCACATTCACCGTGTCGCCATGGAACAAGGGCTTGGGGAAACGCACTTCGTCCCAACCCAGGTTGGCGACGGCGGTGCCCAATGTCGTGTCGCCGACCGAAATGCCGACCATCAGACCCAGTGTGAACACCGAATTGACGATCCGCTGACCATATTCGGTGCCCTTCATATACTCTTCGTCGAGGTGAAGCTGCGCCGGATTGTGCGTCATGGCCGTGAACATCACATTGTCGGTTTCGGTAACCGTGCGGCGGATCGCATGGTCAAAGCGCTGCCCGACCGTCAATTCATCAAACCAAAGTCCCGCCATTACCTCACCCTTGTTCGCCCTGATTGAAATTCAGACGCAACATTAGGGCGCTTTGCCAGCGCACGCTACCTGCAAAACGCAAGCCTAGCAGCCAAATATGGCCGCTAGGTCAGAAAGAGCCGGGACGACATGGTGCCCAATCATGCGGGTTGTGCCCTGCCTGCCCTGATGTGGATGATGAAACTCTATTCGCGGACCTGGATTAATCCTTCCATGACCGCACAGGCGACCATATGGGTCCGATTTTTAGCGCGAAGTTTCAAGCGCATATTCTCTATATGCCGTTCGACTGTGCGCGGCGCGATGCCAACGAGCTGCGCCACTTTTTTGCTCGAAAGCCCTTGAGCAACAAGCTCGATGATTTCGAGTTCGCGACCCGTAAGCTCTGGATCGCTGGTAAAATCTCTAGAATGCAGCGTCACTTGGGATCCCTAACATAATCTCGGTCCAGCATGAAGCTGTCCCCCTGTGGCGCCCCCCACTTGTCTCCTTCGTTTAGCAAAGAACCCCCATGCCCTTTGCAACCAGTTCAATTCGCCTTCAAATCCTGTTGGTGTCTTACCGCTTGCCCGTGATCGAATATAGGACGGATGCGACCAAGTCGGTCTTTGACTATAGAATTTGCAAACGTGCGCAACGTCAACAATGCAATATGGTTAAAAACCCCCAGTATTTACCGCCATTAAAAACCCTTGCGACTCTACTTGAGCGAATCACAGGATAGACGTGAAATATTCTAATGATCTATACCATAAACACCACAAAGAGGGCAACTTTTCTGGGGTTGCGTGATTGGCAACATGCCGAAACGCAGTGACACAGGGTCGCGCTGAGGGTCTTTAAGGAGCCAGCGCAAATGCAACAGGTATCAAAATCTCCCGCACCGATTTCGCGGGACACCTCGGGATTAAACACCACATCGGTGAGATTTCGGGCAGGACAAACGATCTTTGACGAAGGCCAAAGGGCGACCCGCTGGTATGAGGTCGTGCGCGGAACCGTGCGCACCTGTCGTTTCAATATCGAGGGCCAGCGGCATCTGACCGGGTTCTTCTTTGGCGGCGATGTTTTCGGGGCCGATTATGGCACCTATGGAGTCGGCGCTGAAGCCGTGACCGACGTTCTGCTCAATAGCTATCGTGTGGGCCAATTTGCCTGCGAACGACAACCGGAACAGCAGATGGACCATGCGGTCGATATTCTGTTTCGCGCCATGACGAGCGCCCAGCAATATCAATCCATCCTCGGCCACCGCGCCGCCAATGAGCGACTGGCGGCCTTCCTGCTCATGATCCAGATGCGTGCTGGCAATCGACGCCGCTTGCAATTGCCCATGTCGCGCGTCGACATCGCCGACTTTCTGGGCCTCACCATCCACACGGTCAGCCGGACCTTTTCCGACCTTATCCGCCGTGGCCTGATCGATGTGGACGGGCGCCACCTTGTCACCATCTGCGACCACGCCGGACTGTGCGAACTAGCCGGTGAGTATCAAGAGATCTCCTTCGATGATCACAACATCGATTTGGCAAGGACAGATGAGCTTTGCCCGGACCGGCCTTCGGCTGTCTGAATTTCAACCGGAGAAACGCGATGGTTATGAACATGAAACAAGCACTGGCCTGCATGACCGCTATGCCGGTTGGCCTGTTATCGGCAGCGCAAGCCGAGGCTGCAGGCGAAGCGTCCGTCACGCGGGACCGCACTGACGCGATGGTCAACAGCAACCCTCTCTGGCCGCAAAAGCAGACACCACCCTATCGACAGATCAGAGTGGCACATCTTACTCCTGAGCAAGCCAGCACGGGCCAACCAGGCAGTGATCAAGCTGCGATCAAGGCACCCGCCCCGGTCATGGCAGCCGACCCGAACGATGTCTTGTCTGCGCTCCAGAATATTCAGTCCGAACTATCGCAGCAAAAGCAGCTGATCGCTGAACAACGCGACCTCATCGAGGCGCAAAATGCGAGAATCCAAGAGCTGGAACAGCGCAACAGCCTGGTCCGCACCACTATCCCGCAAACACAGTCGCCCTTCTCACTCAGTCAGATACGCGGTGCCGGATATAGCGGCCAACCGGCGACCAACGGCGCCAATGTATCGGGTGACCCGGCGCTCCCCGATGGGCCGGTCGGCGAAGCCCCACCCGAGTCACAAAGCCTGACCCGCAAGGTCGAAGCCGTCCCGGAAGGACAGGGCGTCCTGACGCCCAAGGGTCAGTTCGTCCTCGATCCCTCGATCGAATATACGCTATCCAGCACCAACCGTCTGGTGTTTCGCGGCATCGAACTTATTCCCGGGATTCAGATTGGCGCGCTGGAGGCGAGCGACGCCGATCGCGAAACGCTGATCGCAACCTATGCCATGCGCTATGGCTTGACTGACCGGCTCGAGATTGAGGGCCGCATCCCCCTGCTCTATCGCCGCGACAGGATTACCGTCGTTCAGCAGCGCGAGGATCAACTCGTCCGCGAAATCGGCCTCAAGGAAACCGCAATTGGCGATGCGGAATTCTCCCTACGCTATCAACTCAACCGCCCGACCGGACAAAAGCCGATCTGGGTCGCAGGTTTGCGTCTGAAATCGCATACGGGCAAGAGTCCCTATGAGATTCCATTTGATGAATTTGGCGTGGCGACGGGCCTCGCCACCGGTTCAGGATTCTGGGGCGTACAGCCTAGCTTTAGCTTCCTCATGCCGTCCGACCCCGTCGTCATTTACGGCGGTGCCGGCTATTTGTGGAATATCAAACGCAACATCAATCGCGTGGTTGGCGATGTGCTTGTCGGCGAGGTTGATCCGGGCGATGCCGTCAGCGCAAATGTCGGTTTCGGTTTCGCACTCAATCCGCGCTTCTCCTTCTCGCTCGGCTATCGGCACAATTATATTTTCTCGACCAGTACAGAGCTGGGCGGCACCGTGCAGAACAGCAACGACATCCAGGTGGGTTCGCTGAACCTTGGCATGTCCTATCGTGTGAGCGAAAGGCAGTCGGTGAGTTTGGGATTTGTCTTTGGGGTCACAGAGGATGCCCCCGATGTCGGGATGACCCTCAGAATTCCAATTCGGTTCTAGGGCACGGGGAATCGTTCAGCCAACAGGCCGACGCTTCGATCAAGCCGGCATCAATATCCCAGGGAACCGATCGCTGTCTGCGCGGCAACATCACCCAGCGCGCTCGCCAAGCGGTCATGCATCAAATCATTGTTGAAGGCTTCATAACCGCCAAGACCTATCGTCGCATTGACTTCCTGCACGCTGTTGAATCCGTTGGCTGTATTCACCAGCACATTGCGCACTCCATTGTCTGTGTCATGCAAAAGCGCCGTCCGTCCGCCATTGAGCAAATAGACCGGCGACTCCCCGACCTTCATGCGGATAAAGCCATTGGCCAGCACCCCGTTTTCCAGCGATGCAGCATCTGTCGGATTCAATCCGGCCGCTGCCGTGCGTTCGACGATCGCTCCTTGATCGGTCCAGCTTAACACGGTGTGCAGCAACAATTGGCCATCCACATAGGTGAGAATATCGGCCCCAAAATCAATGTCGAGCCCTGCCCAGACAAACCCGCCACGCAACTTGTCCAGATCTTCATCCGGGACAAGTGCGGGCAGGTCGACCGTTGGCCGAACAGGGGGGGGTGTTCGGGCGGTCAGGGGAGACGGCAATGCAAGCATGGCAGCCGCTGTGACAAATAGGAGGATGTTTTTCATCGGTTGGCTCATCTGACTGTTCCCACTCGAACATCGACCAGAAATTCGGGCGTGAGTTGATAAAGGGGAGGCAGATGGGTGGTCAGATCGCCGATATTTGCGTCGGCCAGTTGGTCGGTAGGCGCCGTCGCCCACGGGCTCCAATCACCCCTGACATTGTAAAGCGGGCGTTTGCGGATCGGCCCGTCGACAATTGCTAGCGCGACACCATTCCAGTATTTTGCGAACTCTTCCGTCGGATATTTGGTCAGCCCCAGAATGGAATCACCGACCAGTATCTGGTCCTTCGTCTGACCTTTGACGACCACGAAATGCTTGAAACCTTTAAGGTCGAGCAGGACGATAACCGGACGTTTGACTTGAAAAAGCTGTCCCGGTTCGAGCCTGAATCCTTCGGCCCGGTACCCGATCGACTCTAGATATTTACGCATATCGAGCATCGAGAACCCGACTTTGCGGATGGTTTCCTTCTCGCCAAGATCCCACATGGCCTTAAAGGGCGCGCCTTCTGCAGTCGGACGGTCATAATGATAGGTCAGCAATGTCGCGACCGCAGCCGAGCCGCAGCTAAAATCATAACGCTGACGGACGACCGACCGGAAGGGTATGTCCCACCAGGTCATCACATTGACATGATAGTCGCCGCCTATGGCCTCGCGTCCAAGCCGCACTTCGGCGTTGGCGGCGGACCCCGTCAATACGGACAGTCCGGCAAGCGCCAATATACTGCCCTTCAAAGCCTGACCGAAGGACGGAAAATCGCGCCAAAGGTGAGAGGGCAGCTGCATCATCTTAGTCGCTGACAATGATCGTTACGCTCATGCCCGCCTGAAGCGAGGATTGTGCGCCGGTGTTAAACACAAAATTGCCGAGACCGCTGTAATTTGAAAAGGCATTGTCGGACAGATTGATATCGCCGGCCGTATAATCACCGCCAATGGTGTTGCCGGTATTTTGGGCGTTCAGCGCCTGGCTGTTGATCGCAATCTGGTTGCCGCTGTTCATGTCCTCAAGGTCGGTGAGCGGCAGAATCGGCAAGGCGGGCACCGCTTGAGGCAACGCCAGTTGGTCATTATCCTGCGGTTCAGCCTCGACCACCAAGGTCAGATGCGGAGAGGTGGGTGCCACTTCGGCGGTCTGCGCGCTGGCATTTGCGGCGACCAGAGCCAGTGGAGCCAGAAAGATTATCGTTGTTTTCATTGTCCCTACTCCGGAAAAAAGGATCGAGGGTCGGCTTTCCCTTGAAAGCCGACCCATCCTGCCAGTGGTCAGTCGCCACCACCGCCGCCGCCGTCACCAGCTGCTGCGCCGCCGCCGTCACCAAAGTTGATGGTGCCTTGTGCTGCAATATTGGTTGCAGCCTGGGCGTTGGAGTTAATCCCCGTGTTCCATGCTTGGTTCAAGATACCGGCATAGGCAGCAAAGGCGCTTCCACGCACTTCGTTGTTGCCGCTATTATAGCCAACCGGAGCAGGCGTTCCGTCTTCACCGTCAAGGTCAACCAACTCATCCATATTCTGGTTGGTGTTGACTGCGTTCAGGATTTGAAACGCCGTGATGGTGTTGTTTTTGCTGTTAACATCACCGACGGTCAGCGTGTCATTGTCCTGCGAGTTATTCTGTGCCTGAAGATAGACATCCAGCAAGTCATTGACCACGATCGTGTCGCTGTTGTTACCAGCGGCACCGGTGGTGGTGTTGTCATTGTCTTGTGCTTGCTGAGCCATGGCCGGAGCGCCAAGAGCCAGACCACAAAGAGCGGCTGATGCCGCCAATAGTTTCATGCTTCTCATCGTCATTCTCCTTAGGGTCGAAGGCGTCTTAGGATTCCCAGGCCCAAAGTGTGAAAAGGGGGGTAAGATGCCCTGTACTTCACCGCCAGAAGCGGCCCGACTGTGGTAGGACAGGTCGCACTACGAGGTATTGCGATATGACAAGCCGCTATAGATTCTTTGTATTTTTATGATTCCCACGGCGAAAATATTGATCGCCAAGAATAAAATCGCGCGCGAAGCGGGCGACCGCAGGGAATTTCCCTGGCCCTATCAGAGGCTATAATTTGCAGGAATACCGATGAACGGTGGTGGTGCCCCTGGCCGGACTCGAACCAGCACATCTTTCGATACCGCATTTTGAGTGCGGCGCGTCTACCAATTTCACCACAGGGGCCCATGGACGGAGGCTCCCCTAATGCGGGACCCCCGTCTTTGCCAAGCTATTTCTTGAGTTCGCGGGCCAGAGTTTTTGCGGTCGACTTGCCATAGGGCGGTTTGAACCCCGCCATCCCTGCGACATCCAGCTTGGGTTGGCGATAGACGGCGCGCGCGTGGCTGAAGGTTCGAAACCCGTCGACGCCATGATAATTGCCCATGCCCGACGGCCCGACCCCGCCAAAGGGCAAGTCCTCCATCGCATTATGGAACAAGACGTCATTGACGGTCACACCGCCCGAAACGGTGCGCGACAGCACGCGATCCTCTTCGCTTTTGTCCTGCCCGAAATAATAAAGGCCGAGCGGACGGTCATGGTCGTTCACATAGTCGATGGCTTCGTCGATCGTGCGATAGGTTTTGACCGGCAGGATGGGTCCAAAGATTTCTTCCTGCATGACCTTCATATCATCGGTCGGATTGCGCACGATGTGGAGCGGCATCTTGTGCCCGTTCGAGCTGGCGAAATCCTCTTGCCCCGGATTGACCTCGATCACCTCGGCGCCCTTTTCGCGCGCGTCGGTCAGATAGGATTGCAGCCGGTCATAATTGCGCGTGTTGACCACCGATGTGTAATCATCATTGCCCAAGAGCGTCGGGTAGAGCGACGCCGCGCTTTTCGACACGCTGTCGATGACATTTTGTTCCTGATCGTCGGCAACCAAAAGATAATCGGGGGCCAGACAGATTTGCCCCGCATTCATCATCTTGCCCAGCGCAATGCGTTGACCGGCGCGGGTTGTGTCGGCTGAGCGGCCAATGAAGGTCGGCGACTTGCCGCCCAGTTCCAGCGTTACCGGAACCAGATTGTCGGCGGCGGCGCGCATGATGTGGCGCCCGACGCTCGTCGCGCCGGTAAAGATCATATGGTCAAAGGCGAGCTTGGAAAAGGCGATCCCGACATCGGCGTCGCCGGTGAACACCGCCATTTCATTCTCGTCAAAATATTCGGGAACCAGACGCGCGAGCAGGGCCGACACATTTTCGGTAAACTCGCTCGGTTTTATCATCGCACGATTGCCCGCCGCGAGCACGCCCGCCATCGGCACCATCACCATCCCGACCGGGAAATTCCATGGTGCGACAATGCCGACGACACCCTTGGGCTGAAATTGCACTTCGGCCTTGGCCCCCAGCAATCCCAGCGGAAAGGTCGGTTTGCGCTTTTCCCCCTTGGCCCAACTCGCCATATGTTTTTTGGCATGTTTCAGCGCACTCACCGACGGCATAATGTCGGTCATCAGCGTCTGTTCGCGGCTCCGATGACCGAAATCCTCGCTCACGGCCTTGGCAAAATCCTCGGCATGATCGACCAGCATCGCGATCGCACGGTCGATCCGGTCGGTGCGGACCGACAGACTTTCGGGTTGGGCCACCGTGAAGGCGGCACGCTGGTTGCGCAATATACGCTCCATACGGTCGGTTTCGCTTGCGATATCCTGTGCCGCGGTGGCCATATTCATCTCTCCATTGTGCTTTTGACCATCTCACCATGACAAAGGTCGCGTTGCAAGATGAAACGCGCCTCTCCGCCGCACGGCTGCATAGCTAGTTCCTCTTTCGCAGGTGCAGCATTTTGGGTAGAAGCAGATCAGTCCATTCCATTTTGATCGGAGTCTCCCACCATGTCCGCCAGCGATCCCGTCGTATTTCTTTCCTATGCCCGCACCCCGATGGGCAGCATGCAGGGCGCCCTTTCCGGCGCCAGCGCCACCGACTTGGGTGCCACCGCCGTCAAGGCCGCCGTCGAGCGTGCTGGCGTTGCGGGCGATGATGTCGAGCGCATCTATATGGGCTGTGTCCTTCCCGCCGGTCTGGGCCAGGCTCCGGCGCGTCAGGCGGCAATCAAGGCGGGTCTGCCCAAATCGGTGCAAGCCACCACGGTGAACAAGGTTTGCGGTTCGGGGATGCAGACCGTCATCATGGGCGCCGAAGCTCTGACGGCTGGCAGCATCGACATGGTCGTTGCCGGCGGCATGGAATCGATGACCAACGCGCCTTATCTGCTGAAAAAGCATCGCGGCGGCGCGCGCATCGGCCATGACACCGCCTATGACCATATGTTCCTCGACGGACTGGAAGACGCCTATGATGCCGGTCGCGCAATGGGCACCTTTGCCCAGGACACCGCCGACAGCTATCAACTGAGCCGCCAGTCGATGGACGATTATGCGATTGAATCGCTAAGCCGCGCCAAGGCGGCGATTACAGATGGTGCCTTTGCCGCTGAAATCGCACCCGTGACCATCGCCGGACGCAAGGGCGACACTGTCGTCGACACCGACGAAGCCCCCGGCAAAGGGATGCCCGACAAGATCCCGACCCTTCGCGCCGCCTTTGCCAAGGACGGCACGATCACCGCCGCCACCAGTTCGTCGATCAGCGACGGCGCGGCAGCAGTTGTGCTGACCCGCCAGTCGGTCGCCGACGCCAAGGGTGTGAAGGCTATTGCACGGCTGGTGGCCCACGCCGCTCATGCCCAAGAGCCCAAGGATTTCACCATCGCCCCCGTCGGCGCGATCAACAAATGCCTCGCCAAGGCCGGCTGGACCATCGGCGATGTCGAGCTGTTCGAAGTCAATGAAGCCTTTGCCTGCGTCGCCATGTTTGCGATGCACGATCTGGGCATCCCCCATGACAAGATCAACGTCCACGGCGGCGCAACCGCTCTCGGTCATCCGATCGGCGCCAGCGGCACACGCATCGTCACGACCCTGATCGCGGCGCTGCAACGCCATGGCAAAAAGCGCGGTATCGCCAGCCTGTGCATCGGCGGCGGCGAAGCCACGGCGGTGGCGGTAGAGCTTATCTAACCCACCCACGTTCCCCTGCGCAGGCAGGGGAACAGCTAAATCATATCATTTTCTGTCGCCGAAATTTGATCCGTTCGCCCTGCCGCCGCCCTGCGACAATCTGCGACACTCCTGTCTCGAAAATAAACGCGGCATTTTGCCACCGTTCAAATCGACTCGCCTAATCCTTCTCTTGTCATCGGGTTCCTCTCCCCCTGACGGATTGAAAGGATATGAAAGATGAAAAGCAAATTTCTCTCTGTCGGCCTGATCGCCGCCCTGATGGTCCCGTCCATGGCGTCGGCGCGAACCTCTCAGGCTGAGCTGCGCAGCGACCGCCACGACATCCGGCATGAACAGCGCGATGTGCGTCAGGCACAGCGTTATGGCACGGCCCGCGATGTGCACCGCGAAAAGCGCGACGTGCGTCAAGCGAAGCGTGAGTATCGTTCCGACCGCCGCGACTATCGCGCCGACCGGCACTATGCCGCACCGCGAGCCACGTTCCGCTATCATCGGTTCAATGCGGGCACGCGGTTGAACTCAACCTATTATGCCCCGCGCTATCGCGTCGCCTATAACAGCCACTGGGGTGTTCCCCGCGCCGGACGCAACCTCACCTATGTCCGCCACTATAATGACCTGTTGCTGGTCAACGTGCGTAGTGGCGTGGTGGTGCGGGCCTACCGGAACTTCTATTGGTAAGCTTTGACCTTCAACGCATCGGGCTGGGCGGGAAACCGCCCGGCCCTTTGCCATTGCCCCAGCCCAGAATATGATTGCCGAAACGCCAGCATCGGCTTAGCCTCCCATATCTCAACACAGGGGAGAAACATCATGAAGAAGCTTATTCTGCTGGCTACGGTCGCGGCGCTTTCGGCCTGCACACAAAAAGCCGACGACGCGAACGATGCCACCGCCGCTCCGGTCGAAGAGACTATGGCCGCACCCGCCAACGCGACATCCGCGCCCGGAACCTATGATGTCAAACTGCCCGACGGCACGATGGGCAAGACCCTCATCAACGCCGACGGCACCTATGTCGATACCGACGCCAATGGCAAGGAAATCAAGGGCACGTTCGTGAACAAGGACGGCAAGGACTGCTTCGATCCAGAAGGCGATGAGCCCGAGATGTGCTGGGCAACGAGCGCCCCGGGCGCCGACGGCAGCTTTACCGCAACATCACCAGACGGCACTGTGGTTACGGTAACGCCAAGCAAGGGCTGAACCTGATTGGGCGACGGGGGCCGCAGCGCGGTCTCAGTCGCCCCAGATATGATCGACCTGCACCCATCCGTGCCGTCCCTGCACGTCGAACTGGCACCAACCATTGGCGCAATCTGTGATGCGGCCGACAACACCCGGCTCTGCACGATATAAAATAGCGGCCGACAGGTTGGGCGATTCGCGCAGGGGGCGCAACTCTCCTGTGATGATCGCAGTGCGCGTCCGGCTGAGCAGACGGGCCGCCATCCAGCCTTGCGTCCCGTCGGGATCCTCTATCTTGCGCCAATTTTCAAAGCGTTTGATCACCTTCACCGGCAGGTCGCGGCGTCGATATTCCCACATGACGGGCACGTCCATCGACGGCCCCTTGCGCATCCGCGCCTCGTCGACGCTGATCGACGCCCAATAAGGCACCTCCACCGATTGCGCGACCGTCGGGCCGCTCGACGCCAGAAGGGCCGAAAATACTAGGAAATGCCGAATTTTCATGGGCCAGTCCTGCCAAAATTCGTCGCGACATTCAACCGGTTGCTCCATGCTATCGGACGTTTGTCCCCAAGATTATCGGCACGGCGCCCCTTGACCCCTTCCCGCTCCCGCGCTCTATCAGCGCCATGCCCGAATCTTCCCGTCCCAAACGCCCGCGCGTCATCGTCACCCGCCAGCTTCGACCCGCTGTCGAAGCGCGCATGGCCGAATTGTTCGACGTCGCGTTGTCGGCGCATGACCATGCGTTCAGCATGGCTGAGCTCAAGGCCGCTGTGGCCGATTGCGATGTGTTGGTGCCGACCGTCACCGATGAAATCACCGCCGATATATTGGATGCGAGCGAGGGCCGGTTGAAACTCATCGCCAATTTTGGCGCCGGCATCGACCATATCGATCTGGCCGCCGCGCGCGCCAAGGGCATCATGGTGGCGAACACGCCGGGCGTGTTTACCGAGGACACCGCCGACATGACGATGGCCCTGATCCTCAGCGTCCCGCGCCGGTTGGCAGAGGGCGAAAAACTGATGCGGTCGGGCAATTGGCAAGGCTGGGCGCCCAGCACGATGCTGGGCCACCGCGTCGGCGGCAAGCTACTCGGTATCATCGGCATGGGTCGCATCGGCCTCGCCGTGGCGCGGCGCGCCCGCGCCTTTGGCCTGTCGATCCACTATCACAACCGCAAACGCCTGCCCGAAGCGATCGAGGAAGAGTTGGGCGCGAGTTATCATGCGAGTGTCGATACATTGCTGCGGATCAGCGACATTGTCACAATCCATTGCCCGCACACCAGCGAGACGCACGAGTTGGTCAGCGCCGCACGCATCGCCAAGATGAAACCGACCGCCTATCTCATCAACACGGCGCGCGGCGACATTGTCGATGAAAAGGCGCTGATCGCTGCGCTCAAGACGGGTCATATCGCGGGCGCGGGGCTCGACGTTTACACGCACGAACCGGCGGTCGATCCGGCGCTGCTGGCGCTCGACAATGTCGTGCTGCTTCCGCACCTTGGCTCGGCCACCATCGAGGGTCGCGAAGCCTCTGGCGAAAAAGTCATCGCCAACATCCGGGCCTGGAGTGACGGGCACCGCCCGCCCGATCAGGTGCTGGAGGGATGGGTTTAAGTCGATAAAGGCCATGCGGTCTGACGTCAGTTCAAGGCCACTCTGGATTGCTTCGTCGCTGCGCTCCTCGCAATGACGAAGCGCCCTCAATCCCCCGTCAAAATCCGGTCGACAAGCTGCTTCACCGTCGGGGTGAAATTGTTCGAATAAAAGGGATCGGTCTTGAAGTTGAAGGCGGCATGGCCAGCAAACATCAGATTTTGTTCGACATCTCCGCCATGCGCAATGTCCTGCAGCGTTTTCTGGATACAGAAACTGCGCGGATCGGCGAGGTAGCCGGTGGTGTAATCATCATGGTCTTTCCACGACGAAAAACCGCAATGCGACAGGCATCCCATGCAATCGGTCTGATCCTTGCGGATCATCGCCTTGTCGGCTTCGGTGACGAAAACAACCGTATTATCGGGAGTTTTCAGCGCTTCGCTATAGCCTTCGGTCGCCCAATCACGGGCGCGGGCGCGGTCGTGCGGGGTGACCCAGAAATTCTTGCCCTTCACCCCGACATCCAGTTGGACGATATGGTCGCCGGCCTCTTGCTTGGAATAAGGGATTTGGCGTTCGGACCGCGATTCCAGATCGCGCAGGAACGGCGTGCGAACCGCGCTCGAATAAAACCCCGTCGGTGAAAAGCGGTGCAGCAGCACGTCGCCATCGTCGAGCGTGCGCAGCCGGTCTTTCCACCCTTGAGGGATAGGGCTTTCCTCGGTCAACAGCGGGCGTGTGCCATATTGAAAGACGATTTGGCCCAGTTCGGGGTTGTCGATCCAATCCTCCCAATCGCGCAGGAACCAGACGCCGCCCGCCATCACGATGGGCAGGCTGTCCGCAATCCCTTCGGCGCGCATCACATCGCGCAACGCCTTGACGCGCGGATAGGGATCTTGCGGAACCAGCGGGTCTTCGGCGTTGGACAGGCCGTTATGCCCGCCCGCCAGCCACGGATCTTCATAAACGACCGCGCCCAACAGGTCGGGAACCTTGTGATAGGCGCGTTTCCACAGGGCGCGAAACGCTCGGGCAGACGAGATGATCGGCAGATAATGGACATTGTGCTTCGCGGCGATTTCGCTGAGCTTATAGGGCATCCCGGCGCCGCAGGTGACGCCGGTGATCATCCCCTTGGTCTTTTCGAGCACGCCCTCCAGAATGCGCTGCGCGCCGCCCATTTCCCACAAGACGTTGATGTTGATTGCGCCCTTGCCGCCCGAAATATCATGGGCGCGACGCACCTGATCGACCGCGCCGGCGATGCCAAAATCAATCAGCTCTTCGTGCCGTTCGCGCCGCGTCAGGGCTTTATACACTTGCGGGATAATCTTGCCCTCGGGGTCATAGCTGTCGGCGTTGACCGCCGACACAGTCCCGATTCCGCCCGCCGCTGCCCAGGCACCGCTCGATGCATGGTTGGTCGCCGAAACGCCTTTGCCGCCTTCGACCAGTGGCCATACTTCGCGACCGCCATAGACGATGGACTTCAATCCTTTGAACACGTGATACCTCTTCTCTGTCAGTCCTGTCGTTTCCCACGGGGACCGACGCTAGGCCTTTTCCGTAAACGGAAGGGCATGGTGAAAGTCAATGGCTGAGCCCTAATTACCGGCAAAGAGCCGACGCCCGCCCAAGGCCGCAGCATATAATTTTCCATAAGCCGCGACCATCTTTGTCTCGTCATATTTTGCCACGGCGACGGCCAAGTTTGCGCGCCCTATGGCCTTTCGCAAGGGCGCATCTCCGGTCAAAATCCCCAGTGCGGATCGAAAATCCGCGTCATCCTTGGCAATATAGCGCCGATTGTCGTCTGATACCATGGCTGCGACATCACCGACCTGCGGGCTGACAACGGGCAATCCCGCCGCCATGGCTTCAATCACGGCGATGGGCGCCTGTTCGCTTTGCGATGACAGCGCCAGCAGGTCGAAATGGCCGATCCAACGCGCCGGGTCGGCCATAAATCCCGGCATCACGAGCCTATCGGTCATGCCGCAATCCGCAGCTTCCGACCGGATCGCCTCAGCCTCTGGCCCTGCCCCGACGATGACCAGCCGCACATGCGGCGGCAGTGGTGCGACGGCACGCACCAACCGCGGCAAATCCTTGACCTTACGCAGCCCGGCGACTGTGCCGATAATCACCTCACCGTCCCGTCGCTCCAGCCCTGCAATCGGTACGCTGGTGCCGTCTCCATAGCGCGTGACGTCAATGCCATTCGCAATCAACCGGATTTGCGCGCCCGCCTTCCACTCGCGCGCCGCAATTCCGGCGAGCAATTTGGACGGCACGACCAGCGCCTCGGCGGTCGGCAATGCAAGACGGCGAAAGCCGTTGCGTTTCCAGTTGCGCCGTGCCGTTTCATCCTCGTTAAACCCGTCTTCGTGATGAATCAGCGGCGGCAAGTCTTTGAAAGGTGCAAAGACACGGTGCGCCATCACCCCGTCCATCGCGCCCCAATTATAGCTTAAGACAAGGTCGAATTGCTGCATATAACGCGCCAGATCGCGATAGCGGCGAAGCCCCGGTTTGCCATGGAGCGGCGGCGCATCGGTCGGAAAATCCACGGCTATTGAAGAATCTATGGCATCGCGTGCGCCCAGTGCATCGGGAACAGCCGACAAAATGACATGCTGCGCCCGCGCGCCCATCAGGTTCATCAGCCGCGTCGCCCGCGCCTCTTTGCCGCCCAGCGAAAAGCTGGAATGAAGGTGCAGCAAGCGGACAGGCGCAGCCTCCGCGCTCACGAAGTCGGCAGTTCCGCCATCCAGCCGTCAATCGCGGCCAGCGCCTCGGGTTCGTCCATCGTTGGCGCATGGCCAACGCGCGGCACTTCGACCAAGCGCGCTTTGGGCATCATGTCCGCCATTTTTTGCGCGGCATCGGCGGCCAATATGTCCGATAACGCGCCGCGCAGGATCAACAGCGGAATATCGCCAAGCGCGCGATAGGCGGGCCACATATCGACCGCCTCATCGCTCCCCGGAATTTTCAGTGGCGCGGCGATCTGTTTGTCATAATCGGCAACGATCCGTCCCTCTGGAGTCAATCGGTGGGTCCGCCGCACCAAACGCAGCCAGTCGTGGATCTTGTAATCGGGATAGATGGCCGCATTCAATTCGCCAAAGGATCGCGCGGCGTGCATCCATGTCGGCTGGCTCCCGCCGCCGCCAAAATTGTCACGAATCCGGTCGAGACCTGCCGCTTGCAGCTCTGGTCCCACATCATTGAGCACAGCGCCGACCAAACGGTCGGGCAGGCTCGCCGCCATCAGCATCGACACCAGACCGCCCAGCGAAGTGCCGACCGTCGCGAAACGTCCGATCTTTTGCTCGTCGAGCAAAGCCACCACATCCTGAACATAAGTCAGCGGGGCATAGGTCATCGGGTCACGGGCAAAGGCGCTTTCGCCGCGTCCGCGAAACTCCAGAACATAAACGCGGCGCTGCTCCGCCAGATGCGGGGCCAGCAATTCAAAATCCCGGGCGTTCCGGGTCAATCCCGGCAGGCATAATATAGGCGGCTGGTCTGCCGCGTCATCGGGACCGGGATAAAGCCGCGCGTGCAGGCGCACTTCGTCGCTCGACCACCAGATATGGTCTTGCCATTCTTGCCGAGCTTGAACCTGTCCCACGTCGTTTTCAGCCTCCCCGTGCCAGACCCCATGTCTGGCGCAGTCCAACCTATCGCGAACCAAGGCGAATTGTGCAAGCGAACCAACCAGTTTGAGGTGGGTCAAGCCGGTTGCGGCCTCGAAACTTCACAGGTAGAGCCGGAAATCATGGCTTGGCCTTTCAACTTGTTAGTTCTTGGCCGTTAAAATGAGCACGCAAGGCCGCCAAATAGGTGGCGGGGGGACCATGTGGGGAATCGGGCCATCGTGAAATGACCGCTGAAATCATCTCCTTTGAGCCAGCAACCGGCGAGGAATTGTGGCGCCGCGAAGCGAGCAATGTCGACCAGGAAGTCGAATTGGCCCGCCGCGCCTGGCCCGATTGGGCGGCAAAACCCGTTACATTCCGTACAGAAACGCTCCGGCGCTTTGTCGACAAGGTCAAGGCCGAGAGTGACAAGCTGGCCGATATGATTGCGCGCGAAACAGGCAAGCCATTGTGGGAAGCGCGGACCGAGGTGGAATCGGTCGCCGCCAAGGTCAATATTTCGGTTCAGGCCTATGCCGAACGCGCCTCACATCGCCGGATCGAAGGGGCAATGGGACAGCGCAACGCGGTTCGGCACAAGCCGCACGGCCTGCTGGCGGTGCTTGGCCCCTATAATTTCCCGGCCCATTTGCCCAACGGACACATCGTTCCTGCCCTGATCGCCGGCAATGCCGTCGTGTTCAAACCATCCGAAAAAACGCCTGCTACCGGCGCCATGCTGGTCGATTTGTTTCACAGCGCAGGCATCCCCGAACAGGTGCTGCGTCTGGTCATCGGCGGTCCCGACACCGGTAAAGCTCTCGCGGGTCATCCCGGCATTGATGGTTTGCTGTTTACCGGATCATCTCGCACCGGTCTGGCGCTCCACCGACAGTTCGCCAACCGTCCCGACAAATTATTGGCGCTGGAAATGGGCGGCAATAATCCGATCGTGGTTTGGGACACGCCCGACATCCACAGCGCGGCCATATTGGTGGTTCAATCGGCCTTTATGAGTGCGGGCCAACGCTGCACGGCGGCCCGCCGGTTGATCGTCCGCGACACGCTCGCCGACCGCCTGATGACCGAGGTGCGTACACTTGCGAACCGGCTAATCGTTGATGCGCCCCATGCCACGCCGACCCCCTATATGGGGCCGGTTATCGACAATGAAGCTGCCGATGGCCTGACCGATTCATTCCTGATTCTGATGTCCCATGGCGGCAAAGTCATCCGGCATATGACGCGCCCCGTCCGCGATCGCCCGTTTCTGACGCCCGGCATCATCGACGTTACCGATATGAAAGAACGGCCCGATATCGAACTATTCGGCCCGCTGCTGCAGGTTATCCGTGTCGACAGCTTCGAAGCCGCGATTGCCGAAGCCAACAACACGAATTTTGGACTGTCGGCATCACTGGTTGGCGGATCGCCCCAGCTTTACGACCAGTTCTGGGCCAATGTTCGCGCCGGAGTCATCAATTGGAACCGGCCGACCAACGGTGCCTCGTCGGCGGCCCCTTTCGGCGGCGTCGGCCTGTCGGGCAATCACCGGCCAAGCGCCTTTTATGCCGCCGATTATTGCGCCTATCCGGTCGCCTCTTCGGAAAGTGAATCGATGCGCGTCTCTATCGGCGTTGGTCTGCGCGACGCCGAAAAAGACAGCGACTAGGCGACCCATTCGCCCGCACCGATATAGGGTGCAAGTTTGCCTTGCACCGCCTCAACAAAGCCTGCTTTGCCATTTTGCACCGGTTTCACCATCTTCGCCGGATGGAAAAAAGACTCTCCCCCTGCCTGACCACGGGCAAGCTATGGCTCGTAGGCGCCGGCCCCGGTGATCCCGACCTTCTGACGTTGCGCGCCGCACGTTTGATCGAAAACGCCGATCTGGTCGTCCACGACGGCCTGGTTGGCAAAGGCGTGCTGGCGCTCATCCCGTCGGGCGTCGAACGGATTTCGGTCGCCAAGCAACGCAGCCGCCACACCTTGCCGCAGGACGAGATTAACGCGCTGCTGGTCCGCGAAACCCTCGCCGGCAAGCAAGTGGTGCGGCTGAAAGGCGGCGATCCGTTTATTTTCGGACGCGGCGGCGAAGAGCTGGATGCGGCACGCAAGGCAGGCCTCGCCGTTGAAGTCGTTCCCGGCATTACCGCAGCCGCCGGTTGCGCGGCGCAGGCGGGCCTTCCCCTCACCCATCGCGAAGACGCCAGCGCGGTCAGCTTTGTTGCGGGCCAGTGCAAGGATCTGACCGATCAGGACTGGTCGGGCCTCGCTGGTCATGGCCGCACCCTCGTCATCTATATGGGCGTCGCAACTGCCGCCGCGATTGCCGACAAGCTGATCGCCGACGGCGTATCACCCGGAATTCCGGTCGCGGTCATCGAACGCGGCACCAGCGCCGATGCGCGCGTGCTGCGCAGCCTGCTGGCCGACCTTGGCGATCTGGTGGCGCGCGAAGCGGTGAAAAGCCCCGCCCTGATTATCGTCGGCAAAGTCGCGGCGCGCGCCGATGCCACTGACTGTCTGAACGCGCCCGCCGTGGTGGCCGCCGCAAAGGAATATATATGCGAATTCTGACCGGAAATGACCTCAAGACTGGGGCTGTCATCTGGTGGACCGGCCATGACTGGTCGATCCATGTCGAGGACGCCGCCGATGTCGGCGACCATGGCGAAGCGATCCTGTCCGAAGAGGAAGGCGCGCGCCGCGTCAACTCGCCCTATCTGATCGAGGGTGAGGACACCCCCGAAGGACCGCGCCCCGCGCATATCAAGGACCGGGTGCGCGCACTCGGCCCCACCGTTCGTCCCGACCTGACATTGAAACCGGCCGATCCCGCTGCCGGCGACTGGGTAATCTGACATGTATCAATATGACAAATATGACCAGGAAATGGTCGACACGCGCGTCGAAGAATTCGCCGATCAGGTGAAACGCCGCATCGCTGGCGAGATGACCGAGGATCAGTTCAAGCCGCTGCGGCTCAAGAACGGCCTCTACCTGCAACTCCACGCCTATATGCTGCGCGTCGCCATCCCCTATGGCACTCTGAGCAGCAAACAGGTGCGGATGCTGGCGCAGATCGCGCGCGAATATGATCGCGGCTATGGTCATTTCACGACGCGCCAGAATATCCAGTATCACTGGATCAAGCTCGAACAGGCTCCCGAAATCCTCGCCAAGCTGGCGACGGTCGAAATGCACTGCATCCAGACCAGCGGTGAAAGCATCCGTAACATCTCTGCCGATCAGTTTGCCGGAGCCGCCGCCGACGAAATCTGCGACCCGCGCCCTTGGGCCGAACTGTTGCGTCAGGTGACAACTTTCCATCCTGAATTCAGCTATTTGCCGCGCAAGTTTAAATTCGCACTGACCGCATCCGACAATGACCGTGCCGCGATCCGCCTGCACGACATCGGATTGAAGCTGGTCAAGAATGACGCCGGCGAGCTGGGGTTCGAGGTGTATATCGGCGGCGGCATGGGCCGCACGCCCTTCGTCGCCCCGCTCATCCGCCCCTTCCTCCCCGCCAAGCATCTGTTCAGCTATTGCGAGGCGGCATTGCGCGTGTGGAACCGTTGGGGCCGCCGCGACAATATCCACAAGCAGCGCATCAAGATCCTCGTCCACGATCTGGGCCATGAGGAATTCACGCGGCAGGTCGAGGAAGAATGGCAAGAAATCCTGCCCAATGCCTCGGACGTGCCGATGGCCGAGTTCGACCGTATCGCCGCCTATTTCACGCCGCCGCCGTTTGAAACCGGGCTTTCGGATGACCTTGACCTCAGCGACCCCGGCTTTGCGATCTGGGTCAATCAGCAGGTCGATGCCCACAAAGCCCCCGGTTACGCCATTGCAACGGTCAGCCTCAGCCCGATCGGCGGGATTCCCGGCGATGTGACCGACGAACAGATGGACCTGCTCGCCGACCTGGCAGAGCAATATAGCTTTGACGAATTGCGCGTCACACATGGCCAGAATGTCGTGTTGCCGCATGTGAGGAAATCGGATCTTTATGAAATCTGGCAAAAGCTGGAAGCGGCAGGCTTGGCCGAAACCAATCTTGATCTGATCAGCGACATTATCGCCTGCCCCGGCCTCGATTATTGCAGCCTCGCCAATGCCCGCTCGATCCCTGTCGCCCAGAAAATCGCGACCCGTTTTGCCGATCAGGGTCGGCAAGAGGAGCTGGGCGAACTGAAACTCAAAATTTCGGGCTGCATCAACGCGTGCGGGCACCATCATGCCGGACATATCGGCATCTTGGGCGTCGACCGCAAAGGCACCGAAAATTACCAGCTGTTGCTGGGTGGATCGGGTGCCGAAGACGCAACGCTCGCCAAGATTACCGGCCCCGGCTTTGACGAAGACGGCATCGTCGATGCGGTCGAAAAGGTCACCGACCTTTACCTCAAGACCCGCGAAGACGGCGAACGCTTTATCGACACCTATCGCCGGATCGGCATGGATGCCTTCAAGGAGACGCTATATGGTTGAACTGCGCTTTCGCGACGATGACGCCCATGAACAACCGGCAGTCACCCTCGATGCTTTCCTTGATCAGACCAACGCCACCGCAGTGCGGCTGGAAGGCGGCGATGACGCGCGCGTCCTCATTCCCTTTCTCGACCGGCTCCAGCTGATCGAAGTCGCTTTTCCGCGCTTTCGCGACGGGCGCGGCTATTCGGCGGGGCGCATCCTGCGTGAAGCGGGATATAAGGGCGAATTGCGCGCGCAGGGCGATGTGCTGGTCGACCAACTGTCGCTGATGCGCCGCTGCGGCTTCGACAGTTTTGCGCCCGAAAAATCACTCGACCCGGTGGCCGCCGAGGCGGCGCTGACCCGCTGGAACCATGCCTATCAGGGCGCCGCCGACGATTATGTGCCGATCTGGAAATTGCGGCATGGCTGAAGCAATGACACAGGAGCGCGCCCGAGACCGGATTGATGTAACCCCACGGTTCACGCAGACCGATGTCATCCGGCTCAACAATCTGTTTCGCGGGCAGGATGCCGCCGAGGTGGTGGCCAGCGTCATCGGCGCCGGCCTGCTCGGCGAAACCGCCATCGTCTCCAGCTTCGGGGCCGAGAGCGCGGTGTTGTTGCACCTGATGTCACAGGCCGCGCCCGATATGCCGGTGCTGTTCCTCGAAACCGGCAAGCATTTTCCGGAAACGCTCGCCTATCGCGATGCTCTCACGGAAAAGCTGGGGCTCAACCTCGTCAATCTGACCCCCGACCCCACAGAATTGGCCGCGAAAGATGCGACCGAATTGCGCTGGTCCTATGATCCCGATGGCTGCTGCGAGATTCGCAAGGTCAAACCGCTGGAAAAGGCGATGGTGAATTTCGACAGCTCGGTCACGGGTCGCAAAGGCTTTCAATCCGCGACGCGCCAAGGTCTGCCGCGTTTTGAACTCGACGGCGATACAGGGCGGTTGAAATTCAACCCCCTCGCCAACTGGACGCGCGAACAGCTTGACGCCTACTTCGCCGAACATGACCTGCCCCGCCACCCGTTGGAGGCCGAAGGCTATCCGTCGATCGGCTGCGCGCCCTGCACCTCGAAAGTCCAGCCCGGCGAAGACCCGCGATCGGGCCGCTGGCGCGGTTGGGACAAAACCGAATGCGGCATCCACGAAGAGGTGACGCCCATCGACGACGATCCGGCCAACTATCCAGCCTTCTAGGTCGGCGCAAAGCGGCTGGCGCTAGCCGCCAGTTCGGCCTTCAATCGCTCGACAATGTCAGGTGCCGACGGGACATCGCGGATCAGCCCGACCGCCTCACCCACGGTGATATGGGCGCGCGTGAAATCCTGTGCCGCAACACCGGCCTCATAATCGGCAATGGCGGGGGCCGGGTCACTCATCAGACCCGCAATATCGTCGTCCCACTGACGCGACAGCCGGTTGCGTAGCGCCCGAAAATCATAGTCTGACGGCCAATTCTTGCGCCGCAAAATATCAAAGACCGCATTGCGGGCCGTACTGTCCCCATCGCTTTGCGCTGCAATCTGCTTGGCTGTTCCAGCGGCAAGGCTTTCCGCGCTCGCCCAGAACCGCGATCCCATGACCACGCCATCCGCGCCAAGCGCCAACGCCGCCGCAATGCCGCGACCATCGGCAATCCCGCCCGCCGCCAAGAGCAACACATCGGGCGAGTGCTGCGCCAGCCAGTCGGCCGCCTCCGGCACCAGCGCCATGGTGCCGCGCGCACGCGACACTTTGCGGCCATGACCGCCCGCTTCGCCGCCTTGCACGACGATGACATCAGGCTCGGCTTCGATGGCCTCGGCCAGATCGGCTATCTCTTGCAACTGCAGGATCAACCGCGCCCCGCCCGCCTTGATCTTGCGGGCATGGGGCCGTGCATCGCCAAAGGATAAAAAGATGGTCGCGGGCGCATATTGATCCAGCAACGCATCCAGCGCCCGACTATCCTTGTCGAGACACCAGGTGATGAAACCACAGCCCAGTCTGGCCCGCGCCGCATCATCAGCACATTGGTCCTGGGCTATTTGATATTGCGCCAGCACCCAGTCCGGATTGCCATAGCCGCCGCCGACAAGCCCGCCGATTCCGGCAGAGGCGCAGGCCGCTGCCAGAGCGCCGCCACCGGCAATCGCCATGGGGGCAAGCAGGACCGGCAGGGTCAGGCCGTATTGGCGGCTCAGTCGGGTCGGCTGCACCATCAGTGCGCCCTATTCATAATCCGCATAGGCCTGACTCTCGTCGGCCAGATCGGTGAATTTCGTCGTCTTGGCCTCGAAATGCAGACGCACCTTGCCGGTCGAACCATGGCGCTGTTTGGCGACAATCAGTTCGGCGAGACCATAGACCCTCTCCATTTCCTGCGCCCATTCCTCATGCGCGGCGTGGATTTTGACATCGTCGCCTTCGATCGGCCTTTTGGGCTCGCGCGACCCGACATAATAATCCTCACGGAACACGAACAGCACCATATCGGCGTCCTGCTCGATCGATCCCGATTCGCGCAGGTCAGACAGCATCGGGCGCTTGTCCTCGCGCTGTTCGACCGCACGGCTAAGCTGCGACAGCGCCATCACGGGAACATTCAGCTCCTTCGCCAGTGTCTTAAGTCCGCGCGATATCTCACTGATTTCCTGCACGCGATTGTCGCTCGACCTGCCACTGCCTTGCAGCAATTGCAGATAGTCGACGATCACCATCCCGATGCCGTGCCGCCGTTGCAAGCGCCGCGCGCGGGTACGCAAGCCTGCAATGGTCAGGCCCGGCGTATCGTCGATGAACAACGGCAGCGACTGCAAGGCCTGTGCGGCGCGCGACAGCGCCTGAAAATCATCCTTGCTGATCTTGCCCATGCGCAGGGCTTCGCCCGAAATCCCCGATTGTTCGGCCAGCACGCGCGTCGCGAGCTGATCGGCGGACATTTCCAGGCTGAAGAAAACGGTTTTGGCTCCCATATTCTTCTCGGGCGGAATGCCGTCTTCTTCATCGCGGCGATAGCGTTCGGCGGCGTTGAAGGCGATATTGGTGGCGAGCGAGGTCTTGCCCATGCCGGGACGACCCGCAAGGATCAGCAAATCCGAATTGTGCAGTCCGCCCAGCTTGGCGTTGACGCTGGCAAGGCCGGTGGTGATCCCCGACAAATGGCCGCCCGAATTGAGTGCGCGTTCGGCGACATCGATGGCGGCCTTGGTCGCGGTGCCAAAGCTTTTGACCGACCCCAGTTCGGCCTCGCCCCCCGCGACGCGATAGAGCGATGTTTCGGCTTCCTCGATCTGCGCCTGCGGGTCGACGCTTTCGCTGGTGTCGAGCGCGCTTTCGACCAAAGTGCGCCCGACGCCCACCAGTTCGCGGAGGAGCGCGAGGTCGAAAATCTGCCGCGCAAAATCGCGCGCACCGATCAACCCCGCGCCGCTGCCGGTCAGTTGCGCCAGATAGCCCGGTCCGCCGACCGCCTTCATCGCCTCGTCATTCTCGAAATAGGGCTTCAGCGTCACCGGCGTCGCGATGCTGTTGCGCTCGATCAGCGCCATCGCCTGCTGATAGATGCGGCCATGCAGCGGCTCGTGGAAATGCTCGGGATTCAGGTGGACCGGCAAATCCTCAACGACTCGATTGTCGATCAGGATTGCGCCCAAAAAGGCGGCTTCGGCCTCGATATTACGTGGCAATTGGCGTTCATCGCCAGACGGGTTGGGGGCGGCAAGGCGGACAGGTTCAGGCATGGCGGCACCATGCGTCGGGCGGCGGGGCCGCGCAACAGATGATGCGGCGGCGCGCAACTTTGCTGTGGGCTGCCTGTGTATAAGTCGCGCTTGCCCTTCGCGCGCGGACCGGTAGAAGCGCAACAGCATGGCGGACGCAGACCCCTCGACACAACGCATCATCTCGGTTGACCTCGACGAAAGCTCGATCGTCTGGCGCAACGCCGATGTCGAGCAGGAACGGCGCGTCGCCATTTTCGACCTGATCGAAGACAATAAATTCGTGCCACAGCGCGGCCATGATGATGGCTATGCGGGGCCGTACCGGCTGAAATTGCGGGTCGAGGAAGGGCGGTTGATTTTCGAAATCGCGCGCGAGGATCATTCGCCGCTCGAAGCCATCATCCTCGGGCTGGGGCGTTTCCGTCGCCCGATCCGCGATTATTTTGCGATCTGCGACAGTTATTATCAGGCCATCCGCAGCTCGACCGCGCAACAGATTGAAACCGTCGATATGGCGCGGCGCGGGCTACATAATGAAGCCGCCGAAATGTTGATGGACCGGCTCGACGGCAAGATTGCGGTCGATTTTGACACAGCGCGCCGCCTGTTCACCCTGATCTGCGTCCTCCACATCAAGGGATGAAAAGGGTGGCCGCAGCCAAATCCAAAAAAGGCGCCCCGCGCCCCGCCCCCAGCCGCGATTGGCGTGCGCTCGGCCGCAAATGGGTCCGTCGCGCTGGCGCCTTTGCCGTCCTGTTTCTGCTCGTGGCGGGGCTGGCGATGTGGTGGGCCGCGCGCTGGACACCCCCGCGTGACCAATATCCCCTGCAAGGCGTGACGATCAACGCCGCCAACGGCAAAGTGCATTGGGGCTCGGTGAAGGCGGCGGGGGCCGATTTCGCCTATCTCATGGCGACCAACGGCGACAAGCGCTCCGACCCGATGTTCGCGCGTAACGAGGATGCGGCGCGCGCCATGGGCATCCGCACCGGCGCCATCCACCGCTATAACCTGTGCCAGTTTGCATCGGATCAGGCCGCCAACTTCATCCGCCACGTCCCGCGTCGCAAGGATGCCCTGCCCCCCGCGGTATGGCTCGATCTGGATGATAGCTGCTCCGAACGCCCGACGCGCGCGCTTGTCCTGTCAGAACTTGCAACCTTTCTGGCGCAGATAGAGGCGCATCTGGGCAAATCCAGCATCATCGCGCCCAGCGCCGCCTTTGAAAGCCGCTATCATGTCGCCAGCGGCATCGCGCGCACCACCTGGCTGCGCCGCGACTTTTTTGCCCCCAGCTATGGCGAACATCCCTGGGCAATGTGGCAAGCCAATGATTATATCCGGCTGAGCGGTGTCGACGGCACCGTCGGCTGGAATGTCGTCCAGTCGGAGGGAGAGGTGCCATGAGCGAAGAGATGAGCAAGCTGGACCGTGAAAAGCTGCTCGGCGCCGCCCGCACAGCCGCCGCCAACGCCTATGCCCCCTATTCGGGCTATCATGTCGGCGCGGCCCTGCTGCTCAGCGATGGCGCGGTCGTAACCGGCGCCAATGTCGAGAACGCCAGCTATGGCCTGACGCTGTGCGCCGAAACCGTCGCGGTCGCCATACTCGCCAATGAGGGGCGGCTGGGCGATCTGGTCGCGGTGATGATCGTCGGCGGGCGGCCCGAAGGCGATACGCTGGTGGGGACGGAGCCGGTCCACCCCTGCGGACGATGCCGTCAGATATTGAACGAGGCCGCCGAACGGTCAAAACGCGACATTCAGGTCCATTGCGCCTCGGGCGACGGCGGACACATCATCAGCTATCGTCTCAGCGCGCTGTTGCCGCACAGCTTTGGTCCCAAGGATCTGGGACTGATCGGCGACTGACGGGCTTGCACATTTATCCGCAGCCTTTCAAACACGCCCCATGTCTATTTTATCCGATCGCTGGATTCGCGAAGCCGCCCAAACACAGGGCATGATTGAACCTTTTGTCGAGGCGCAGCGCCGCGACGGCTGTATCAGCTATGGCCTGTCATCCTATGGCTATGACGCGCGCGTCGCCGACGAGTTCAAGATTTTCACCAATGTCGATTCGTCCATCGTCGATCCCAAGGATTTCGACCCCAAGAATTTCGTCGACCGCAAAACCGATTGCTGCATCATCCCGCCCAACAGCTTTGCCTTGGCGCGCACCGTCGAATATTTCCGCGTGCCACGCGACGTGCTGGTCATCTGTCTTGGCAAATCCACCTATGCCCGCTGCGGCATCATCGTCAACGTCACCCCGCTGGAGCCGGGCTGGGAAGGCCATGTGACGCTGGAATTTTCCAACACCACCCCCCTGCCCGCCAAAATTTACGCCAATGAAGGCGCGTGCCAGTTCCTGTTCCTGAAAGGGAATGAGCCGTGCGAGACCAGCTACGCCGACCGCGCGGGCAAATATATGGGCCAGCGCGGAGTCACCCTGCCGAAGCTTTAGAGTCTGTCTGACTTAGGTCGAATCACGCCCTCCCCTTCAGGGGAGGGCAGCGAAACTTGCCAGCTTGCTGGCTAGTTGCAGCGGGTGGGGCCATCGGCCCTGCGCGAGGTCGATGACGTGATAGCCGCTTTGGGTGGGAAGCGGACGTTGGGATAACCCTCTATTTCGGCTCTGCTAGTGACGCAGGCAGTACAGTCATCTGGAAGGCATTACCGGCTTTCCAGAATTCACCCGCAGGATCCCAGCCCAAGAGCACAACAACGACATCATGTTCCGGGAACACCATGATCCGCTGTCCCCCAAGACCATATCCTCCAAAACCGAGTGAGTGCCCGCTTCCGTCCTCTGGTACCCACCATTGATAGCCGTAACCATAAGGGGAAGAGTTGTCTCCGGTTGCGCTGGACGGAACAATAGAGGCCACGGAACGGCGGACCCAATTTTTTGAAATGACGCGCTTGCCGTCCCATAGCCCGTCCCGCAGGAACAGATACCCGATCCGCGCCATATCATGGGCTGAAAGGTAAAGCCCGCCTTCCGTATCCGCTTCGCCATCGGGCGAGATTTTCCAGTAAATCTCATCGATACCGATGGGGCTAAACAGTTTTTCTCGCGCCCACTCATCGACGCGCTTGCCGGTCGCCTCGTGCAGAATTTTACCGAGGAGTACACTCGCGCCGTCATTATATTTGAAGACTGTGCCAGGCTCCGCATACATCGGCTGGTCAAGAATGTACTGAATCCATGTATCGGAGTTTTCAAGTGCGTAAGTACTGTCGGTTTCAGACCCGAAACCACCCTCATCATCCCACGCGATGCCGGTCCGCATGGTCAGGAGATCGCTGATCGTTATTCGCCCCTTGCGCGGGTCCGATTTATCGACTTCATATGCGTCAAAGAAGGGCAGTATCGGCGCGTCGGTTCCTTCGATATGTCCCTCGTCAATCGCGATACCCAAGGCAGCGGAATTGATGCTTTTCGTGACGGACTGCACCGTATGCAAATCCGTTCCCCGATAATAAGGATGCAAATCGGCATCGTCATAATTATACATGGGATTGCTGAAGTTCGGCGTTAACCGGTCATCCTTGGCAAGGTTCGCGGCCAGCGCTGCATAGTCCCGCTCGATGTGTTTTTCGGCGACAATGCGACCGTGCCGAATGAGCAGAAAATGGTCAACGCGGCCGTATTTTTCAGCGACCAGATCCTCGATGAACCGATTGACGGGCTCGGGATCAAAACCTTCCGCCTCGAGCGTCGAATAGTCCCATTCTTCTTGCGGCCACGATATATCAGGCGCGGGTTCGATTGAGCTGACAGAATTGGTGCTGTCACTTAGGGGATTGCTGCACCCCACTGTCAAAGCCGCCAAGGCACCGACAGTCAACAAACGTAAGATGGGGGATGGGTTTCTTGAAAGGTGTGTCGTCATTGTAATCCCCTATTTCCGCACCAAAGAATGTAGCCAGTGGCCGCACATTCATAGCTTATGTTTCGTTCATGATATCGTCCGATTTCGCGCCCATACACTTACGTTAAATACGACCAACGCAAATGTCTGCAACCGGGTCGTTTCCGGTCACTGCATCCAGATCGGCAGCGAATGTCCGCAATGGGGTGGAAAACTATCGCGTCATCCCCCCCCCACTTTTCGTCATGCTGAACTTGTTTCAGCATCCATGGTCTGACGATGATGCCTTGGGCCATGGACCCTGAAACAAGTTCAGGGTGACGGGCAAGAGGAGTGGGGGCATGTCCGTAAATGGATCGCTAGCAGTCATCATTCTATATCCGTTCGTGTCGAGCGAAGTCGAGACACCCAACGACCTTGCACCCCGCCGAAGGGCATCTCGACTTCGCTCGATGCGAACGGGATAGGAAGGGCGCAACTGGTTCGTGTCCCGCTACTGCTCCCCCCTCGAACTTGCTCCACCGCAACGGAAAGACAAATCAACACGCCAAAATATTTGCTGTCCTACATTATCCCGTCGTGACAGCCTCTGCCCCATGTCGATTATACAAACATCATCCGCTGTCCGAAGCCGCCCCGCATGGGCGCTGTGGTGGCCGCGCGGAGGAAGGCAACTAAGGGGGGACGTAGTGTGACCTTTGTGACCTTTCGAACAAAATGTCGCGCATCATCGCGCTTTGACGCGCCCAAACCGGCGTCGAATCAACTCATCCCTTCCCCGCTTCCCATCGCCCCTATGAATCACCCCCCATCTGCGCTAGCTTCCACTTGACGTTTACGGAAAGGGAAAGACATCATGCCCACCAATCGCGAATTTGACATCATTGTTTACGGCGCCACCGGTTTCACCGGTCGGCTCGTCGCCGAATATCTTGTCCAGCAATATGGGGCCAAAAAGGGCGCACCCAAATGGGCGATGGCGGGGCGCAGTGCCGACAAGCTGGCCGAAGTCCGCGACCTGATTGGCGCACCAAAGGATACGCCGCTGGTCGTCGCCGATGCCAGCAATCCCGCCAGTCTCGACGCCATGGCAGAGCGGGCGCAGGTGATCCTGACCACCGTCGGTCCCTATCAGCTTTATGGCAGCGATCTGGTTGCCGCCTGTGTCAAGGCGGGCACCGCCTATGCCGATTTGTGCGGCGAACCCGGCTGGATGCGCGAAATGATCGACACGCATCAAGCCGCGGCAGAGGCGTCGGGCGCGCGCATCACCTTTAGCTGCGGTTTTGATTCGATCCCGTTCGATCTGGGTGTGTTGTTCCTGCAGGATGCCGCCAAAATGGCCAAAGGCGTCCCCGCTCCGCGCGTCAAAGGCCGCGTCCGCAAAATGCAGGGCGGCGCGTCAGGCGGCACCATTGCCAGCCTGACCGAAACCATGAAAGCCATCGCCAAAAAGCCGTCGCTGGCGCTTTTGCTCCGCAGCAGCTTTGCCCTGACCCCCGGTTTCGACGGGCCGTCACAGCCGACCGGACTGGTCCCCGAATATGATAAAGCGACCGGCACCTGGACCGCGCCCTTTGTCATGGCACCGATCAACACCAAAAATGTCCACCGCACCAACTTTCTGCTCGGTCATCAATGGGGCGAAAATCTGGTCTATGACGAAATGATGATGACGACGATCGGCGACGCCGGAAAGGCGATGGCCGAGGCGATTGCCAAAGCCAATCCGTTCGGCGAAGCCAATCTGAAACCCGGCGAAGGGCCGAGTGCGGACGAGCGCAAGAACGGCTTTTATGACATTCTCTTCATTGGTGAATATCCCGACGGCACATCGATCCGCGCGTCGGTTCAGGGCGACCGCGACCCCGGCTATGGCTCAACGTCAAAGATGCTCGCCGAAACCGGAATCGCGCTGCTGGAAAACAAGGGCAAGGGCGGGATATGGACCCCCGGCGCGTTGCTCGGCAACGCACTCGTCAAGCGTCTGACCGACAATGCCGGCCTGACCTTCCAGATCGAGGAATAGCTCCGCATATGACCGACCAACCCAGCGCCCTCGACGCGCTGCTCTCTACCCTGCGTACCGAAGACGGTGTGGCGAAAGCCCATATCGACAGCGGTTGGATGCAGGGCCGCACCGCCTATGGCGGGGTCAGTTCGGCCATCGCCTTGGCCGGAACCCTGGCCCTGCACCCGACCGAAACGCCTTTGCGCTACGCGCAGATCAGTTTCGTCGGGCCGGTCGGCGGCGACTGCACCGTCGACACGCGCGTCCTGCGCCAATCGAAATCGAGCCTGTTTGTCGAGGCGGGCGTGTCGAGCGACATGGGCTTTGGCACCGCCGCAACCTTTGCCTTTTCGGGCGACCGGACCAGCCATGTCGACCACAACCGGCTGCAAATGCCCGACGCCCCCGCTCCCGAAAGCCTGAGCCCCGTTCCCGAACATAAGGCGCGCCCGCCCTTTACCCATCATTTCGATATGCGCCCGACCAACGGGCCACGCTTCGGCTGGAAAAGCGATGTCGGCGAATATCTGACCTGGGTGCGCTTCGTCGAGGAACCTGCGTGCCATCCCGCCATCGCGCTCCTCGCCATGGGCGATGCCCTGCCCCCTGCGGCCATGGCGCTGTTCAGCGAATTCGGGCCGATCAGCTCGATGAACTGGACCGTCAATATGCTCACCGGCCAGCCGCAGACCGACGACGGCTGGTGGCTGTTGTCGGCCAAAACCGGCTATGCGCGTGGCGGATTTTCGGTGCAGGACATGATGATCTGGAACCGTGCCGGAGACCCGGTGCTCAGCGGCAGTCAGGGTATCGCAATCTACTGCTGAGCAGTGGTGGGAAGCGTAAGGACTGCTTCGAGTCCGGTCGCATCGGCGCGATTGGACAGGGTCAGTCGTCCGCCCTCCCCTTCGGCCAGGTCGCGCGCAATCGCCAGCCCCAGTCCGGCACCGCCGGTTGCCCGGTTGCGCGACGATTTACCGCGCGCAAAGGGCTCGATCAGGTCGGCAAGGCGGGCCGGATCGACCCCCGGCCCATCATCGCGGACGATCAGCCGCACGCCATCATCGCCCTTCTCGACCGACAAGATCGCATTGCCGCCATAGGCCAGCGCATTATCGATCAGGTTACGCAGCGCGCGGCGCACCAGCACCGGACGTCCGCTCAGCATCGGCATCACGCTCAGATCGTCCGGCCCGCGCACCAGCTTGCCCATCGCCCGATAATCCTCGCCCACCGCAAACAGCAATTGCCCCGGATTATAGGCTTGGGCGGCCTCGGTTCCGGCCCCCGACCGCGCCAGCGCCAATATGTCGGTCAGCATCGCGGTCATTTCCTCGATCGACCCGATCATCTTTTCGCGCAGCGCATCATCGTCGACTTGCTCAACCCGCACGCGCAGACTGGCCAAGGGAGTCCGCAGGTCGTGGCCGACCGCCCCCAACATCCGGTCCTTGTCCGACAACATGGTCATGATCCGCGAACGATAGGTGTTAAATGCAGCGATGAGTTCGCGCACATCCGACGGCCCACGCTCGGCAACCGGTTCCGCATAACGATCGGTCGGATCAGCCCGCGCCGCTCTGGTCAGCGCCCGCAAAGGCCGCGACGCCCGCCAGGCAATCATCAACAGCGGCACCAGCAACAGCACATAGAGGAACAAGGTCTGCCAGATCAGAAAGCCATGAAACCGGCTATTCGCACCCGGCGTGCGCCCGCGCACAGCATAATAGCGCCCGTCGATCTTCGCCTGAACGACGACCGTCTGCCAATTATTTTGCTTGCCCGCTCGGCTTCGCCGCTCTCGTGCAGGCAAGATCACCGCCTTGATCTCGGTCGCCTGAACATCCGCCTCAATCAGCAAAGTCGCAACATAATCGGCAAGATCGGGGGCGGACCTTGCCGAAGGCGGAAATGTCATCGGTTGCGTGGACATGGTGACCCGCGCCCTGCGGCTGTGTCGCTCGCCCCGAGGCTTAAAAGTCGATGCGACGGGCAGCCCGCGCCCTTGCCGCTCGATAGCATCGATGATGCGGGCGGCCGCCATGCCGCCGCCATGGGCGAGCTGTTGCTGCTGCTGTCCCCGCGCCAACAGGCCCAGGTTGATGGCTTGGGCAATAAATAATGTCACTGCAACGGCCAGCACCAATTGACCGATCAGGCTGCGCGGACACAAGCGGACGGTCATGCCGACGCCCCCAGCCGCTTGACCTCACACGCCAGCGTATAGCCCCCGCCCCAGACGGTCTTGACCAGTTGCGGGTGCGCGGGGTCTTCTTCGATCTTCTTGCGCAACCGGCTGATCAAATTGTCGATCGCGCGGTCAAAAATATCGGCCTCGCGCCCTCGCACCATATCGAGCAACCGGTCGCGGCTCATAATCTGGCGCGGGTGGCGGACCAGCGCGTGAAGCAGATGATATTCACCCGACGACAGCGCCACTTCCTGCCCGTCGCCATCGACCAAAACCCGCTCCACTTCGCGCAGCAACCATGGCCCAAAGGCAAAACTCGCCCCGCCCGCATCAACAGTCCGGCCATTATGCTGCGTCCGGCGCAGGACCGTGCGGATGCGCGCGACCAGTTCGCGGGGGTTAAAGGGTTTGACGACATAATCATCGGCACCGATTTCCAGTCCGATAATCCGCTCGGTATCCTCGACCCGCGCGGTCAACAGGATCACCGGCGTCTCGCTCGTCGCGCGGATATGGCGGGTAAAGGACAGGCCATCCTCACCGGGCATCATGATGTCGCTGACCACCAGATCGATCGATTGGGCAAGCAGAATCGAGCGCGCTTCGGCCGCGGTAGCAGCCTCGGAGACGGCAAAGCCTTGCGCGGTCAGATATTCGCCCAGCGGCTCGCGGATCGATGGTTCGTCATCGACCAGCAAGATGCGGGGGGCGTCACTGTCACTCATCGTCAATCGCCTGAAAGAGGAAAAGTCGAGCGCCCCGACAATCCGTCTGGATCATCGGGGCGCGTCCTTGCTGGCAGCGACAGACGGCAAAGGCAATGCCAAGGGAGGGGGAGAAGACTTGCCCTTGTTTCACCCGTCACCATGCCAGCTGGATTATTGGCCTGCCGGAGCGTGCCGTGCGCCGCGTTTGGCGCGCATCGCTTCATGGGCGGCCTTGCGTTCTTCGGCGGTCACCTGACCATCCTTGTTGGCATCGGCGGCATCAAAGCGCGTCAGGGCAGCAGCCTGAAATTCGGCCTGGCTGATCGCTTTGTCACCATTGGTGTCGGCCTTTTTCATCATGCCCATCATCCCGTGATGGCCACGATGGCCGCGCATGGCATGTCCGCCGCGCTTGCCGGCTCGTTCACCGCGCCTTGCATCGCGTTGGGCACTATGTGCGTCCCACTCGGCGCGGCTGATGGCACCATTGCTGTCGGCATCCATCGCCGCAAAGCGTTTACCCTGACGTTCGGCCTTGCGCTCGGCGCGGTCGGTGGCATTAATCTTGCCATCCTTGTTCACATCCATCTTGGTGAACATCTGCGTGGCGGCGGTCTGCGCCTCGCTGCGCGTGATCACGCCATCGCCATTGGCATCGCCCATCTTGCCGCCGCCTGGGGCCGCAAGGACAGGTACCGTCAAAATAGCTGCGGCCAGTGCGAAAAGTGAAATCTGCTTCTTCATCCCAAAAACTCCTTGGTCGTGGGACCGGCCAACTGCCAATCCCGATGACAAAGGAATAGGCGCCACTTGTCCGCTGCCTGTACCAATCCAACGAAAAATTGTCGCAATTTGTCGCAAAAGCGGCGTCGCATTCATAAGCCCGCAAGCATGGGGTGGCGCCACGACCAGCCAACACAGAAAATAGTGTCAAAACTATCGTTCCGTTGCGTGTCGTCGCCGACATCTCTCTTTAAAGTCTGAATGCTCCCGCCACAAAATCGCGGCCCAGCCTCATGCCGACGGGGTCGATGCTGTGAGCCACTCCATAAGATATGTGCGTCGTGGCATCGACGCCGATACGCTTGAGCTCGCTCTCCGTCATATGGAGCGCCGCGATGGGAACCACTGGATCGGCTGTTCCGTGTACCAACAGCACCGGTGGTTTGGGAAAGTCATGGCGCGCCAGTTCGGCTGTGCCCGTCAGCATCCCGGAGTAGCCGACCACAGCGGCCACAGCTCGCGGTCGGCGCAATCCGATATGAAGCGCCATCATCGTTCCTTGGCTAAAGCCGACCAGCGCCAGGTCCGCCTCGGTCAAGCCATATTGTGTCAATTTGCGGTCGATGAACGCGTCGAGGGCTGGTGCTGCCGAGGCTGCGCCCGCAGCCAGCGCTGATGGCGCAAATCCCGACAATCCCCACCACTGATACCCCGCCCCCATTATCCCGCAGCGCTGCGGCGCGTGCGGAGCGAGGAATAGCGCATCGGGCAGTGCTTCCTGCCAATGGGGTGCCAAAGCGATCATGTCGGTGCCGCTCGAGCCGAAACCGTGAAGTAACATCACAATATTCTTGGGCGGCGATCCGGAGCGAGGCTTCAGGCTGGTACCATTGACGATTTTGGACAACGGCATCTCCCTCTCTCATCTGTTACAGGTCACTTGCCCGTGGCGGCCATCCGTTCCTGCCGCTATGCTACACAGATGTCATTCACAAAGATCGATCATTGGATAGGTACGACGCTCTTCGTCCCACCGATCATCAAATTTTGTCAGCTTACGCGTCAAAGCCAGTTCGCCGTCTCGCGTCTGTTTTGGTTCATCGCGGCTATGGACGGCTTTTACCGCGCTGAATCTCTGTTCGGCTCGCTCCTATGGGGCGGCCTCAGCATTGTTATGATGGTGTCAGCCGTTCAGTGGGCTGATAGCCCTACAGCCAGCTTCATGGTCTTCCGGCTTTTGGCAATAGTCCTACTCATCCTGGATGTGGTGAAAAGCTTTGTTACCAGCGAGTGGGCGGGGATCGAGTTTTGGATTTTGGTGCTGTTGGCCGAATATGCGGCGATTATTCGCACGATTCCTCCTACTGAGAGCCGCAAGTCAACCGTAAGGATGACTAAGGCAGATTAAATTCCCGTCCACATGTGGCCCGTCAACCGCCGGCTAATCCCTTATTGTCCTCTCGCAGCATAATTTAATCAACACGTGCCGGTCGAGCATTGTTTGAGTAACCTTGGGCGCGACGCACCAATTTAGCCAAACACGGCCAAGTGCCAGATCGCCTTAATCGTCTCGGCGTGATCCCTGAAAGCAGCTCCTGCAGTCACGTGACTTTCTCTAGCCGTACGATGGGCGTAATGGATATTAGTGGCAGGATCTCAGCTATTATGCGCATTCGGATTATTTCCAGACGTCAAACTCCGACCTCGTCTGTGAACGATTCAAAGAGCAACAAGGCCGCTGGCGTATATCTAGATCGCACGCATATGGAAGCAGCTAAAAATCTAGAATAACAGGAAATTTTGTTCAATCTCGGTATGGAGCATTCGCATCGCGCGGCGGTATTGCGCCGGAGCGCATGATCACCCAGCCCGCAAGTTGCTGCCCCCTGTCCACAGCCTCAGTTATCGACTCTCCGCGTAAACGTGCGTCGAGATAGCCTGCGTTAAACGCATCGCCTGCTCCGCTCGTATCCACCGGGCTCAGCAGGACCGGCGGAGCGACAATAGCGCCATCAGGCAAGCGACACCCCGCGTCACCCAGCTTTACGATAGTTTCCGCAACGCCCGATCCGGACCAATGGGTGGCGATGGAATCGGAATTGGCGAATCTCGAAAGCGCGACCTCGTCTTCGCAAGTGGGAAAGCCAATGTCTGCACAACCGAGAGCGCGGTCGCGCCATGCGGCGGCGCTTTGTGGGTTACGCCAAAGTCTCGGCCGATAGTTGCCATCAAAAGCAACTCGGCCACCATGTGCACGGACGCTCTGGCAAAGATTCAGCAACCGGTCTCGCCCCACGTCGGGCAGGATGGCCATAGAAATCAGAGAATGACAGACAAGATCTGCTTTGCAGACATCCTCAAGAATTTGGTCCGTACAGGGCAAATCGAACAAGGTCCGCGCCGCGCTCTGGTGGCGCCAATAATGGAAACTACGTTCACCCGTCTCATCGGTCCGGATGGCGTAAAGTCCCGGCAAAAATTCCGGATGCGACTGGATCAGGCTGGTATCGATCCCTTCGTCCGACCAGAATGCGCGCAAGTCTGCGCTATAGGGATCAGTGCCCAACGCAGTTAGATAGGCAACATCATGGCCGCAGCGCGCAAGGTGGATCGCTGTGTTAAGTGTATCGCCGCCATATCCCAGTTGCGTCTGCCCGCAAGGGCCAGCCAGTTCCAGCATGCCCTCCCCTATAAGAACAATCCGCATTCACCAGTTCCACATCGTTCCATCTTCAAGCCGCGCGACCGGCAGACAGGCAGGTTTATAAGGATATTTAGCTGCCTCCGTCTCGTCTATATCGACACCATGGCCAACCGTTTCGCCGACCAGCAAGCAACCCTTGTCGAATGAATAATCATGAGGGAATACGGCGTCTGTTTCTGGCGTGTGTCGCATATATTCCTGGATACCAAAATTGGGCACCCATGTGTCAAAATGTAGTGCCGCGCCCATAGAAACCGGCGACAAATCTGTCGCACCATGACTGCCGGTACGAATTTGATAGAGCGATGCCAGATCGGCAATTCGGCGCAAATGCGTGATTCCCCCGGCGCGAACCACCGTTGTACGGATATAGTCGATCAACTGGCTCTGAATCAGATCCTTGCAGTCCCAGATTGTGTTGAAGATTTCACCAACGGCCAACGGGGTTGTCGTATGCTGGCGTATGAGTTTGAACGCCTCCTGATTTTCCGCGGCGGTCGCATCCTCAAGCCAGAATAGGCGGTAAGGCTCAAGGGCTTTGCCGAAACCGGCCGCCTCCATTGGAGTCAGACGATGATGGGCATCATGCAACAGATGCGGACCAAACCCATAAGTCTCACGCAGTTTTTCAAACAGCTTCGGAACATAATTCAGATATTTCTGGGTGTCCCAGACGGTCGCGCTGGGCAAAACCGCATCGGCAGGCTCATAGAATAATTTACCTCGGCCGACGCCATAAGCGTCTTTGATTCCGGGGACACCAGTTTGCGCCCGAATAGCCTTATAGCCCATATCGATATATCGGCCGACTTCGTCCACCGTTTCAGCAATATCAGTGCCATTGGCATGACCATAAACGGTTACAGCATCGCGACTTTTTCCTCCCAGCAATTCATATAATGGCATATTCGCCATTTTGGCCTTGATGTCCCATAGCGCGGTATCGACCGCAGAGATTGCTGTCATGGTGATCGGCCCACGCCGCCAATAGGCACCGCGATAAAGATATTGCCAGATATCCTCTATCCGGCGGGGGTCCATACCGATCAGGCATGGAATCACATGGTCCTCCAGATAGGATACAACGGCAAGCTCACGCCCGTTTAGCGTTGCGTCACCAATACCATAGACGCCCTGATCCGTATGGATTTTGAGCGTAACAAAATTGCGCCCGGGGCTGGTTATGATAAGTTTAGCGGATTCAATCTTCATAAGGGGTAATTCCAGTTTTTCAGCGCGTCTGCTATCTCACTTCCTTGACCAAAGTGATTTGGCCTGTCAAGTTGGACGATATTGGTAAGACCATTTTTAGGGATCATTTGTTATGACTTCAACCGGCGGCAATGCGCATGGCAATTTGCACGGAGCACCCGATCATAAAGGTCAGGACAGACTCTACCAAGAACTGGCGCGCAAGCTTATCGAAGAGCTGGCGAGCGGCAAATATGGGCTAGGCGACCGATTGCCCGCAGAACGCGAGTTGGCGATTGAATTTAGCGTCAGTCGCCCAACCGTGCGCGAAGCGATCATTGCACTGGAAGTCCAGGGACTGCTCGAGGTTCGGGTTGGATCGGGCGCTTATGTGAGGCGCTTGCCCGGCAAGGATGATATTCCCGGATTCAATGTTACCGCCTTTGAACTGACCGAGGCACGCTTGTTGTTCGAAGGCGAAGCTGCGGCACTGGCGGCAACGCAGATTAGCGATGAAGAAATTCTGGCGCTTGAGGCGATTGTTGGCGAAATTGTCGACGAAAATCACAAAGACAGCGGCACCGAACAAGCCGATCGCGCTTTTCATCTTTTCATTGCAAAGGTCACGCGCAACACCGCGATATCCAATGTCATTGAAAATCTATGGCAATTACGCGCCACTTCCCCCGAAAGCGCACTCCTCCATGAAAAAGCTCGCACCGCGAATATCAAACCGGTCGTGGACGAACATTCCGCCATTCTGGACGCCTTGCGCGCACGCGATCCGAATGCAGCTCGCGCGGCCATGCGCTTGCATTTGAGTGCAGTTCTGGAAAGCCTGCTATTTGCGACCGAAGAAAAGGCTATCGCGATTGCCCGCGAGGCCGCTCAAACCAAACGAACCCGCTATACGCAAGCGACTGGCTTGTGAGCGCGACCATGATGGATCGCCGCTCTCTTCTTTTGACAGCAGGGTTGGCCGCCAGCCTTCCCCAGTCGGTGCTTGCCCAGGCAACCAGTGTCAGCGATCCGCAGCATATTGCGCTTTGGCCCGATGGCGCGCCGGAACAGTCCCTTGCGCCAATCAAGGCACAAATCCTCGAACGTTCAAAAAACCTGGACGTTCGTGACAGATCCCGCAGGGGTATCGCACACCCCGACATGGCTGTGTTTCGTCCCGACAATCCCAATGGTGCCTCCATGCTGATCATGCCGGGCGGCGGCTATCGCTACATTGTGATGGATAAAGAAGGCTATGAGCTTGGCCAATGGTTGGCAGAACGGGGCGTAACGGCGTTCGTCCTCTTCTATCGTCTGCCACCAGAGGGTTGGCCATCAGGACTGGACGCGCCGCTGGCAGATGCCCAACGCGCCATGCGGATAATCCGTTCGCGAGCCCATGAATTCAGCATTGATCCTAATCGCGTCGCTGCGCTCGGATATTCGGCGGGAGGGCATTTGTGCGCTGATCTGGCAGCCCAATATGCGCGCAAAACTTATACCCCGGTCGATTCTGCCGATACACTGTCAGCCAAGCCTTTTATCGCCGCGCCCATCTATCCGCTGATCCTGATCGACAAGCTGGCAGAGGCGAGCGGGGACATAGAGCATGCCTTTGGCAAGGGCGTGACGTTGGAACAAACACGAATTCACGCGCCCTACCGACATGTAACAGCAGATTCGCCGCCGCATTTTATGGCATTGGCTGAGGATGACCCAGCCGTTGCGCCGGCCAATGCGCTCGCTCTCCGCGCGGCGTTAAAAGAGAATGGAATCCCCGTTGAAACACATTTGTTTGAAAAGGGAGGCCATGGCTTCGGCCTGCGTCTGACCAAGGGCCTTCCGGTTTCCGTATGGCCGGATCTTCTGGTTGGCTTCGGCCACAATCACGGCTGGATGTAGCATGCCGCGCCCCTTGCTGCTTCACCCCGACCGTTTGTTCCCGGTCGATCCCGACACACGCCGGCTCGCGCGGCAATTATATGCCAACGTCGCCGAATTGCCGATCATCAGTCCACATGGCCACACAGACCCAAAATGGTTTGCGACCAACGCCCATTTTACCAATGCCAGCGAAATGCTACTGACGCCGGACCATTATGTGTTCCGGATGCTGTATAGTCAGGGCATTGCGCTCGAGAATTTGGGAATCGGCGGATCGGGGGCGGACCCGAGAAGGGCCTGGGCCTTGTTCACCGATAATTATCATCTATTCCGCGGGACGCCCTCGCGCATCTGGCTCGACTGGGTATTCGCCGAAGTCTTTGGTATCGACGTACAGCTGGAATCCGCCACCGCAGACCTTTATTTTGACCGGATTACCGAGGCGCTAGCAACCGATGCATTTCGTCCGCGGGCGCTGTTCGACCGTTTTAACATCGAAGTTCTGGCGACGACCGAATCCCCGCTCGATTCGCTGCGGCATCACCAGTCCATTCGTGACAGCGGCTGGCAGGGGCGCATCATAACTGCCTATCGGCCCGACCCGGTCATCGACCCCGAGTATGAAGGGTTTAGCGATAATCTTCGCGCCCTTTCGGATCTGACAGGCGAAGATGCGTTTTCCTATAGCGGCTATCTTTCAGCACACAGAAACCGCCGCGCCTTTTTTGCAAAAATGGGTGCTACATCGACCGATCATGGCCATCCGACAGCCAATACCGCCGATCTGACCTATGCAGAGGCCGAGCAATTGTTCGGGCGGGTAACAGGCGGCAAGGCACAGGCAGCCGACGCTGAAATGTTCCGCGCTCATATGCTGACCGAAATGGCTGCGATGAGCATTGATGACGGTCTGGTGATGCAGATTCATCCGGGCTCTTACCGCAATCACAACCCCTCCCTCTTTGCCAAGTTCGGGCGCGACAAGGGTGCAGATATTCCCATGCGTACCGAATATGTCCAAGCACTGCGGCCATTGCTTGCGCGTTACGGCAATCATCCCGGCCTCAGCATCATCATCTTCACGCTCGACGAGACCGCATATTCTCGCGAACTCGCACCGCTTGCCGGCCATTATCCAGCACTCAGGCTCGGGCCTGCGTGGTGGTTCCATGACAGTCCGGAAGGTATGCGCAGATTTCGGTCACAAACCGTAGAAACCGCCGGATTCTATAACAGCGTGGGCTTTAACGATGACACCCGCGCCTTTCTGTCAATTCCCGCCCGCCATGACCTGGCCCGACGGATCGATTGCGGATTTCTGGCCGCGCTGGTGACCGAACATCGAATGGAAGACTGGGAAGCCGCAGAAGTCGCGGTTGATCTGGCATATGCATTGGCGAAGCAAGCTTATAAATTATGAGACTATCGTCAGCCTCAATCCTCACTCTGCCCGATACAGTCATGCGCCCGCACTATGACCGCAGCGTCCAAGCATGCGGCATTTTGCACATCGGGATCGGCGCTTTTCATCGCGCGCATCAGGCATATTATACCGACAGCGCAATGAACGGCGGCGATCGCGACTGGGGTATCACCGGCGTATCGATGCGTTCGGCCGGGGTCGCGCACCAGATGAACCCGCAGGACGGCTTCTATACGATCACCGAACGATCACGTTCAGGAAACACCACTCGCCTAATCGGTGCTGTGCAGAAGATATTGGTAGCGCGCGAATCCGCCGCAAAAATCATTGACGCTATTGCGCTTCCAACAACGCATATCATCAGTTTTACCATCACGGAAAAAGGATATTGCCGCGCCGCAGATGGCAGCCTTGACGTTGACGCGGCCGATGAAAATTCTGTCTATCCTCTGCTCATCGCCGGGTTGGTCCAACGCCAAAGGGCTGGACATTCTGGTGTTACTTTGATCAGTTGCGACAACCTAGCAGGCAATGGCGAACAGCTTGCCTTCTTGCTCGGTCAATATATCGACCGCCATGCACCGACATTGGCAAGCTGGTTCGTCGCCGAGTGCAGATGCCCATCGACAATGGTCGACCGCATCGTTCCTGCAACCACCAACAAGGAACGCGACCAGATTGCGGCGTCCATTGACGTGTGCGATAAAGCGGCTGTCGTGACCGAGCCCTTTTCCCAGTGGGTTATCCAGGATCAATTTGCAGGGCCCCGTCCGCGCTGGGAAATGGCGGGCGCGCAATTCACCGCCAATGTCCATGCCTATGAAACGGCCAAGTTACGCTTGTTGAATGGTGCACATTCCGCGCTTGCCTATCTAGGCCTCGAACGCGGACACAGCTATGTCCATCAGGCTATCGCCGACCCAACGCTATCGCCGATTATCGACAGGTTGCTGCGGGTCGAGGCCGCCGCCAGCTTTGAACCCGCATCGGGTCAGAATCTGGCGGATTATGCCACCGCGCTAGTCGAGCGCTTCCACAATCCCGCGCTGGAACATAGCTTGGCCCAGATCGCGATGGATGGCAGTCAAAAGATTCCCCAACGCTGGCTTGAAACGCTGGCCTGGCATCAGAAACATGACCAGAAATGCCCTGCCATCACCACGGCTTTGGCAGCATGGATTCGCTATATCCGCGGTGATCAATTCACGGTCGACGACCCGATGGCCGATTCGTTGCGCGCAACATGGTCGACGGCAGGATCCGCTGGAATAGCGTCCGCACTCTTTGGCACGAATGGGCTTTTTGAGCGCGCGTGGACGGCCACACCAGCCAATCTGACGCTCTTGAACAGGGCCGTCGCGGCGGGCCCCTAGTCCTCACCAATTAGCAAGCGCTTCTTGCAGGCCAGAAAGTGCAGGTGACATAACCAAGCCATCGGTGCGCACAAGAATGGCCGGAGGAGCATCGAGGGCCGCTGGAACAGTTACCACGGTTCCGCTGACATTATCCCCCGACCGCAAATCCATCCACTGCCCCGCAGGCGGCAGCGAGACGGTAGCACAAGTGACTCCTGCTGCAGTGACAGGTGCCACCAATATATGATCACCAAGCAAGAAAGCGTCGCTATCTGACCAAAGATCTGGCGCATCGGGATACTGATACCAAATAGGACGCAGAACAGGAGCATAGTTCTCCCTGTAATCGTCTAGCAATTCGGCGAGCACCGGCACTATGGCCTCACGCAATTGCATCAGCTTTCGGACCGTCGGCAATATCTCGGGATACATCCAAGGCTCGTTGACTGTGCCGTCGTCATTCCAGCTGTGAATACTAAAGCGGGGCAAGGTAACGCCCGCCTGTATCCATCGGAGAAAAAGCTCAGGATCGGGAGCCGGACCGGCAAAGCCGCCAACATCATGGCCGATATTGGACACGCCCGACAAGGCAAGGCCAAGCGCGGTCTGAATATTCCATTTCAGGCTGGCCCAATTGGTTCGGTTGTCGCCTGTCCATGTCTGGGCATAACGGTGCAACCCCGCCCCGCCAGACCGGGTAACGACATAGGGCGTCTCGTCAGGTTTATGTGCGATCTGCGCATGGCGCGACGCGCGCGCCATCAAGAGCGGTTGTAATGGCCTAGACGCAATCGCTGTACCGCCTTGGCCAAAGCCGTATATTGTGGCCTTACTATCCCATATCTCATATTCATTATTGTCATTCCATGTCGCAGTAATCCCGACATCAAGAAGCTGCGTGATGACTTGGTCGTGCCACCAATCAGCGGTCGCCGGATTGGTGAAGTCCAAATATGAGCCCAGATCATCCCAAAACTGGCATAACAAGGGTCCGCCATCGGCGTTACGGATGAACAGATTGGACGCGGCGGCCTCTGCGAACAGCGGGTGACTAACCAGCAAGGCAGGCTTGATATTGGCAATCAGCCGGACTCCATGGTCGGCATATCGCGCGGCAAACTCGGCTGGATCGGGAAATTTTTCCCGGTTCCAGTGAAAGACGTACCGCTTGTCGCCGATCGACGTGTATCCCGACGACAGATGAAAAGATTTACACGGAATGTGGTGCTCCGCAATTGCCTCTAGAAACCGGTCCATCTGAACCTGCGCCTGCGGATGGTCAGTATAATGCATGGTGGAACCGGAGTAGGACAATGCCCATTCCGGCGTGCTGGCCGGCTTGCCGGTCAACCAAGTGAAACGCTGGGTAACGGCAGCCGGCGATGGTCCAGAGATCATCCACAGATCAATGTCCCCGGCCTCTGCGGCAAAATGCCGATAGGGTCCGTGATAATTATCGAGCTCTTCACCAAGGTCAAAGCTGGCTTCGGCGACGCTATCGTAAAAACTGCCATGACACGTGCCGTCTGACTGCGCCGTCAGCAGATAGTTGATCGATTTATATAAAGGATCGGTCCGCTCTGCGTCATAGCCCATCGGATCGAGCGCCAGCATCCGAAAGCGGCGTCCGGCCCGATTCAAAGAGCCGGTCTTCTCACCCAACCCGTAAAACCTCTCTCCAGATTGCCGGGCAACATAGTGATGCGCGCGGGCATCCCACCAACCGAAATTCCAGCTTTGGGTCGGGCGGTCCTGCTGCATCGTGCGCCATTCTTGATCCACACGCTGCTCCCAGTGGCAAAACAAGCCATGCAACCGGATCGACACGCGCATTTGCGTTGTGGCGATCAGCAATACTCCGTCAAGTAGTGTTGAAGTGAAGGACGGGCAGGAAAAGCCTTCGAGCGATAAGCGGTCACGGCCGGGTTCGTCAATATCTTCGGCCCCCGGTGCGATGGCCCAGCTTGGCGGGCTGGTCACGCATCCATCGGCGAGCAAGAGCAGCCGCATGATATCATTTTCGGCTACCACTAGGTGCGCAACAGCACCTGTGTCGGATTCAAGGACGATATGGCCTCGCCGCTCGTCAGCGACGCGAAAAAGCGGCGGATTATCGAGAGTCGCTGTCCTCATGACGTACGCACCAGATAACGAAGGTTCAGCATCAAAATCACACCTGCAACAATATCGAACACACCCAGCGCAGCGAACAGAGGCGCATAACCTATACCATCTGCAAGTTGCCCCACCGCGAGCGAGAAGATCAGACCGCCGGTCCATCCGGCCATGCCCACCAGCCCGTTTGCGGTTCCGACCTCTCCGCTGCTGAATACATCCGCCGTCAGCGTATTCACCAGCACGCTAAGAATCTGATGCGCAAAGCCGCCAACGCAGAACAGCGCAATCGCCATAAACGGGCTAGCGGCCAAGCCGATACATGCCGGTGCAATCATCAGCAGCGACGCGAGCGCGAACCCCTGAATACGGGACGCCACGACGCTGGAGTTGAAATGCTTCATGAAAAAGGGAGAGATATAGCCTCCGACGATGCCACCAAGATCCGCTGCAAGAAACGGAAGCCATGCAAACATCGCAATGGTCTTCAGGTCCATCCCGCGCTCAGTAGCCAGATAAAGAGGTATCCAGAAACTAAAGGTCTGCCACGCCGGTTCGATCAGGAAACGTGGGCCGGCAAGCACCCAGAAACGGCGCGTGCGGACAAGTGCCGACATGCTGGCCGACGCTGCAGGCTGCGCATTCACATCGGCGGCGATCATGCTCCGTTCTTCTAGAGTAATCGCGGGATGTTCATTGGGATGGCGGTAAAATGCATACCAAAGACCGGCCCATGCAACACCGATCATTCCCGTCGCGGCAAAGGCAATGCGCCAGTTGAATGCAAGACTTAATCCGATAACAATCGGCGGAGCCAGCAACGCGCCAAGGGACGTGCCGACATTGAAATACCCAACGGCAACAGAACGTTCACGAGCCGGGAACCATTCTGAAATCGCCTTGATCCCCGCCGGAATAGCCGCAGCCTCGCTCAGCCCAAGCAGTCCTCTAAAAAATGCCAGCGATGGCCAGCCAGCGGCAAATGCATGCAGCATATTGGCGACGGACCAAGCTATGGCGAACAAGGCAAAACCGACTCGCAGCCCGATATGATCGATAATCCAGCCACAGACGGGCTGCATCACCGTATAGGTGAGCTGAAAAGCGCCAACCACATAGCTATATTGCTCGGTAGTGAAGCCAAGTTCGGCTTTCAACTCAGGGGCAAGAACAGCCAGCGAGTTGCGGGCAAGATAGTTCATGATCGTGCCGAGACAAATGAGGCCGACGATATACCAGCGCAGATTGCGAATTTTTGTCATGACGCGCACTTTATTTGGCGCGCGGCTTGCAGATGAAGCGACTTGGCAGCCCGGAAGAGACTCGCGCTTTTCGTGGCTTCCCTCTCGGGACGCGCTCGGCTATTCACCGGCAGCCTTAGCGCGATTCCCATATTCATTCTCCTGCACTCGTGGCACTTAAGTGAATGACTGGTATGACCAGTTCATAGTGTGTACACAAGAGATAATTGAATTTCCAGCGCAAGACGGTAGCGAACTACATCTAATTTTAGCGAAATTTAACGATCCACCATCAGCCTCCTCAAAATCGCCATCGCGTCAGGCTATGTTTGATCATATATTTTGGCCTGTCCAATTATTGACATATGGCTTGGCCAATATAATGTGACCTTTCACAGGTGGTGCATGGCGAGCACCGGTTCCCAATCCAACGAACGGCACACCTAAAAGGATCGCATATGACGATGACCAGAACCTGTGGAGTAGAAAGAGACACGCGGCATCCCGTGCTTCAAGCTCCTTGTCGAACGGGGCCAGCCAAACATGGTTGATCATGAGAAAATGATGTTCGACGTCGCGGTCATTGGCGGTGGCGTAAACGGGTGCGGAATCGCGCGCGATCTTGCTGGTCGCGGCGTTAATACAGTCTTGCTGGAGCGCGACGATCTGGCGAGTGGAACATCCTCCGCCTCAACCAAACTCATCCATGGCGGGCTGCGTTATCTAGAGCATTATGAGTTTTCACTGGTACGTGAGGCACTTAGCGAGCGCGAGAGATTATGGGCTATTGCACCGCATATCATCCGCCCGCTTCGTTTTGTCCTCCCCCACCGCAAAGGGTTGCGCCCGCGCTGGCTGCTTCGTCTCGGCCTGTTCTTATATGATCATATCGGCGGGAGAAAGGCGCTCCCCTCGACAACGGCAATCGATTTAACGACCGATCCGGTCGGCACCCCGCTGCATGACCAGTTCAAGCATGGCTATGCTTATTCCGACGCATGGGTCGACGATGCGCGGCTGGTTGTTCTCAATGCCCGCGACGCGGCAAATTGCGGTGCCACCATCATGACACGCACCGAAGTGACACAACTCGATCGAACTGGAGACCATTGGACGATTGCCACCAACAGCGGACGTCATGGAAAGCATATGTTTCAGGCGCGCGCGGTGGTCAATGCCGCCGGGCCGGCCGTTTTGGATGTTCTGGGTCGAGCCCAACAGCATTCGTCACACAAGATGCGTTTGGTCCGCGGGTCGCATATCGTGGTCAAAAGTCTTTTTGACACAGCGAGCGCCTATTTTTTTCAGCTACCTGACGGGCGCATTTTCTTTGCAATACCCTATGAACGCGATTTCACGCTAATCGGCACCACCGATAGCGATCAAACCGATCCACAGCTTAAGGCGCAAGCAAGCGCAGAGGAAATTGCCTATTTATGCGATGGAGCAAACCAATATTTCAAACGGCAAATAACACCCGACGATGTGCACTGGTCCTATTCGGGGATTCGCCCTCTGATCGACGACGGATCTGGAAGACCCGAAGCCGCGACGCGCGGTTATGGTTTTGAAATCGATGGTGAAGTTGGCCATCCCGTCCTTCTGTCTGTGTTCGGCGGAAAAATAACAACGTACCGACATTTGGCGAAAGAAGCCGTTGCCAAATTGCGCCCATGGCTGCCCGCAGTACGCAGCGATGATTGGACGGCGACCACACCCTTACCCGGAGGAGATTTCCCCAAGGATTGCGCATCGGTGCTGATGCAGTCCTATTCACAAACCTATCCGTTCCTGTTGCCGGAATGGGTTGACCGGCTGGTCAAGGCTTATGGAACTCTCGCTAGGAACTGGCTTGGCAACGCTGCGACACTCGAGGATCTAGGACTGCACTTCGGCCATGGCTTGACCCAGACCGAAGTCGATTACTTAGTCACGCGCGAATGGGCCGTGACAGTGGAAGACATTGTGTGGAGACGGTCCAAGCTTGGCCTCAGAATGACGTCAGACCAGTTGGAGGCGCTAGGCCACTACTTGAAGGACAGCGAGCAGGCACAGAAAGGAGCCGGCAAATGAGCGGGGAACATCTGCTGGTTCTGGACGAAGGAACCACCTGTACCCGCGCCATGCTCTATGATCGCTCCGGTCTTTGCCTCGACACGGCACGTGCCGATCTTGAACAACACTTTCCCCGACCCGGGTGGGTCGAACATGATGCCGACGAGATATGGCGCGCCTCGCTTGCCTGTGCCCGGCAAATTATCGACCGGTCGAGTGGATGCGACGCGATCGCAGCGATCGGAATCACCAATCAGCGCGAAACCATCGTCGCATGGGACAAGCGTAGCGGCATGCCCATCTGTCCCGCAATCGTTTGGCAGGACAGACGCACAGCCGACTATTGCATCGAGTTACGTGAGGCAGGGATGGAGGAGCATCTACAAGAGCGAACTGGGCTTTTGATTGATCCCTATTTTTCCGCGACAAAGATGCGCTGGATCCTCAACAATGTCCCACGGGCCAAGGAAATCGGAGATGCCCTGGCCTTTGGCACCATTGAAAGCTGGCTGGTTTGGAAGCTGACCGGTGGCCGACACATAACCGATGCGAGCAACGCCAGCCGGACGCAATTAATGAATCTGGAAACCGGTCAATGGGATTCCGGCTTGTGCAGTCTGATGGGAATAACGGAAAGAAGCCTGCCTCAGATCGTCGATTGTGCAGGCGCATTTGGCGAAACAATACCCGAGCTCTTTGGCCAACCCATATCGATTTGCGGCCTTGTCGGGGACCAACAAGCTGCCTTGATCGGACAGGGATGCACAGCGCCTGGCGATACCAAGGCCACTTTCGGCACTGGCGCTTTCATTCTGAGCTGTGCCGGCACGACGCGCCCGCTGTCCACCCACAGGCTGATCGCGACTATCGCCTGCCAACTGGACGGCCAGCGCTATTACGCCCTTGAAGGTTCGATATTCGCCGCCGGCAGTCTGGTGAAATGGTTGAGGGACGGACTTGGCATCATTGACAATGCCGCAGATACCGACACGATTGCTGGCACGGTCAAAGATAATGGTGGGGTGCATATCCTTCCAGCTTTGGTGGGGCTGGGCGCGCCTTATTGGCGACCACAGGCGACCGCAAAAATTGCCGGCTTGACCTTCAACTCCAATCACACCCATGTTGTGCGTGCTGCGCTGGAATCGCTCTCCCATCAATGTTTTGATTTGATGCAGGCTTTTGCTGCGGACCGCGCGCCATGGCGAAAGCTCAGAGTCGACGGCGGCATGAGCGCGAACAATTGGCTGTCGCAGGATCTCGCCAATATCCTGCACATTCCCGTTGAACGGCCCTCCGATGTTGAAACCACCGCAAGAGGCGCCGCGATGTTAGCGGCCATCGGCGCGGGCCTACTCACCAATCTGGACGAAGCCTCGGTCATGCTGCCGCACTATGAACGCATGCAACCTATAATGGCAGAGGGCGAGCGGTCTGACCGTCTCGGCGGTTGGGCGCAACTGTTACAGCAGGAGGGCATCGACCTCCACACGGGAACGGGCTCGCCTCACTGACCGGAAGAGGTTAGCCGAGCCGCGCAATAACCGCCGCAACTTGTTTAACTGACAAAAGAATGGCCAGATACTCCGTTGAGCGTCTGGCCATTCTTGGTGAAGGAACTCAATCTGCTCGATTAATATTCAAAACGTGCCTTGATCCCGAAGTAGCGTTCGGAATTCCGGCTCAGCACTTGGCGCAAGGCATGGCCATTCGAGAAACTGTCGCCGATGCTCGATGCATAATGTTTGTCGAACAGATTGTTGACAAACAGCGTGAACTGAGCGCGCGGCCCTTCCCCCGCAGTTGTCAGCCGGACCGAAGCATTCATAATGCCATAGGCGGGCTGAACCGTCAGCGGGTTGCGATAAAGGTCAAAGTTCACTTTGCTTTGATGCTGGTAATTCAGGTTGAACCCGCCTGTCATATCGCCGATCGGAAAATCAGCGGATGCACCCAGCGTATATTTGAACTTCGGCGAATTCGACAATTGTTCCCCGGCAAGGTCGCGAACCTTTGTGGTCGTGGGGACACCATCGACGACCAAAAACTGGCAACCCAACATGCCGACTTGAAGCCCAGCATAGCAATTCCCCAGCGGGAAGGATCTGATTTCAGCGTCGGTATAGGCGGCCGAAGCATCGAAACGCAGCCAGCTCAACGGCTTGACCGAGAGCTCACCCTCGAAACCACGAGTCCGCAATTTACCTACATTATTCAGCTGGTTGCGTAACGATGGCGGGTTTGTCGTGCTGTCGATAATCGTCGATTGCGCCTGGAAATTATCATAGTCGGTCCAGAAAGCCGTCGCGTTCAACTGCACATGATTATCAAGAAAGCGACTCTTGATCCCCAATTCATAGGCCCATGAATGTTCCGGCTTAACTGGGTTGGCGGCCAGACGCGGTGAAAAGCCGGTTACAATGTCATAGGCCTGCCCCTTATATCCGGTTGCAACGGTCGCAAAAACCATCACCTGCCTGGACAGATCTTGTTGCAAGGCGGCTTTCCACGTCACGACAGTGTCACGGGCGCTTTGATTGCACAGCGCATCATTGGGTGCGCAAACCGTGGCACCGGGCAGAAGATTGTCGTAGTTGACGTCAATCCGTTCATTGTTGAGGCGTACGCCACCACTTATCCGGGTGCTGTCGGTCAAACTATAATCAACCTGTGCGAAGGCGGCCAGACTGCGCGTACCCGTGTCGGACAGCCAATTCGAAAGCAGGCTAGGCGCCGGATGACGGTCAAAGGCGCGCGTTGTGCTCGAATCCGAATAATAGGCTCCAACAACATATTTCAACGGCCCCGGTCCTGACACGAGCCGCAGCTCCTGCGTGAACTGTTTGGAGTGATAAGGCCCGCCCTGGACAATACCGCCATGCAATGTGTTGCCAGTCAATGGCGCAAGGATATCGTTATCGGTGTTGTCGAAGTCATTAAGGAAGTCGTAGCGCCAGTCCTGATAGCTTGTGATCGAGATTAAGCTACCCAGGCTAAGGTCCAGCACAGCACGGGCGCTAAAGCTGAATTGTTCGCTGCTCGTCGGCGCATCTTCGCTAAGTTGGGCTTGATAATTTCCCGGCCCCGGCTTGATGCCTTTCAGGGTCGATGCGATCGTCGGCATGCTGGCAATCCCGAACACCTTCACACCCGGATCCAATGACAACAGGGTGCTGCCGGTACCCTTTTGGTCGCGCACAGAATAATCGCCGGTCAGCGTAAGGCTAAACCTGCTTGTCGGCTCGAAACGGACCTTGCCGCGAATGCCATAGCTTTTCTCGCCATTCAGCAACGTTCCCGTTGTCAGGTTGCGGACATTGCCTTCCCGATTGACATAATAGCCGTTCAACCGAAATCCGAGGCTGTCGCTCACCGGTCCGGAGATGGCGGCGTCTACACGCATTTCACCATCGGTCGTGCCTGTAACTTCACCCGATGCGGTAAAGTTCGCCGACGGCGCCTGGGTTACGATATTGACAACACCGGCAGAAGCATTTTTGCCAAATAACGTCCCCTGTGGCCCACGCAACACTTCGATACGTTGGACATCGCTCAGATTGTTGAAGGCTTGTGCCTGCTGCACAACCGCCACATCGTCTACGATGACCGCGACGCTCGGCTCCACACCAACTGAAAAGGCAAAGGTTCCGATGCCGCGCAAAACAATGGCGCTGGCTGGTGCTGTTGTGCTTTCGGACAATGTCAGCGACGGCGCCACACGCGTCAAATCTGTAAAATCAACAATGCGTTGATTCTTGACCTCTTCGGCCGATACAGCTGTCACCGATACCGGAACAGACTGCAAATTCTCTTCGCGCTTCTGGGCTGTAACGATAATTTCTTCTAGGCCGCCCTTATCGCCAGCCTTTGCCTCTTGCCCCAAAGCAGGCGTGGTTACCATTCCGATGCCAACCGAGGCCAGTAGTGCGAACTTATATTTCATAACACTCCCCTAAACGTCGCCTTTTCAGCGATTTATTGAGATTCAACATTTTGGTCAGGCCAATATGTGGCAATTTGGACTTATATGTCAACCAGTATTGGTAAGTTATCTTCGCGCTCAAAGGGAAGAAGGCCATGGACAAGCCGGAAACAATCAGCCTCAACCCGTTTTTCAATCGCTTCCTAGGTGCCGATGCGCCCCCGAAACGGGGCAAAACCCACGAATCGATGAATGGCAGAATACCGCCATTTTTTCAGATTATTAAATGTTCTGGGACGGCCTGAAACAGGCCCTTGGAGCGGGTAGCGGGAATCGAACCCGCCTAGCTAGCTTGGAAGGCTAGAGCATTACCACTATGCTATACCCGCATGTCCAAGGTTGGCGGCGATTGCCTGTTTTTCGGCGGCGCGTCAAGCAGGTGGATTGAGAACATGTTGGCAACATGCTAGACAATCGTGGTGAAAGAGGCCGAAGACAGCGACGCAGCAGCGAGGGAACCCGCTGGCCGCAAAATCATCCATGTCGATATGGACGCTTTTTTCGCGTCGGTTGAGCAGCGCGACAATCCGGAACTCCGCGACAAACCCGTGGCGGTGGGCGGATCATCACGGCGCGGTGTGGTCGCAGCGGCCAGCTATGAGGCGCGCAAATTCGGGGTGCGATCTGCGATGCCCAGCGTCACCGCCAAGCGCCAATGCCCCTCGCTGATCTTTGTTCCACCGCGTTTTGACGCCTATCGCGAGGTGTCGCAGCAAATCCGTGCCATATTTCGCGACTATGCCGACGAGGTCGAGCCATTGTCGCTCGACGAAGCCTATCTGGATGTCAGCGCTGACAAAGCGGGACTGGGCAGCGCCACAGCCACCGCGCGGCTGATCCGCCAGCGCATATTCGACGAAACCCGCCTCACCGCCTCCGCCGGCGTCTCCTATAACAAGTTCATCGCCAAGCTGGCGTCGGACCAGAACAAGCCCGATGGCATGACCGTCATCCCGCCCGGCAAAGGCGTGGCCTTTGTAGCCACACTGTCGATCCGTCGCTTTCACGGCATCGGACCGGTGACGGCAGCCAAGATGGAGGGGTTGGGGATTTACTCAGGCGCCGATCTGGCCGCGCAGAAGCGCGGCTGGCTGGTCGAGCATTTCGGCAACAGCGCCGACTGGCTGTATAATCTGGCGCGCGGCATCGACCATCGCCGCGTCAAATCGAACCGCCCCCTCAAATCGCTGGGCGGCGAGCGGACCTTTTTCAACGACCTGATGACTGATAGCGAAATCCGTGAAGCGCTCGCGCATGTCTGCACCGTGGTGTGGGACCGGGCGGTTAGGAAAGGCGCGCGAGGCCGGACGGTGACGCTCAAACTGCGCTATGCCGATTTCAAGACGATCACGCGGGCTAAATCGCTGCCTTTACCCGTATCCGACGGAGCGTCCTTGCTGGCGGCAGGCGAAGCCATACTGGCACCGCTCTTGCCGACCGAGCTGGGAATCAGGTTGCTGGGTGTGACGCTAAGCAAGTTTGAGGGCGAAGAGTATCAGGCCAACGCAGCTGAAACCGAGGTCCCGCAAGACCTGCTGAGTCTCCTCTAACGCAAATTCATTCCGCCAACGCGCTTAACCGCCGCTCCTTGGTCGCAGTAAAGCGAATGTCGGCATTGCGCTGGGTCACATAACCCAGTTCCCACGCGTCTTTCGCCATGAACACCGGCGCTCCATCGCGGTCTGTTGCACTGGCGCCGCGATGCTCTGACTGAAAGGCTTTGAGCTTCGCCGCATCGTCGCAAGCAATCCAGCGCGCGGTATCCCATGGTGAGACTTCCAGCTTGGCCTCGACCTTATATTCGGCCTCCAGCCGGCTGATCAGCACGTCGAGTTGCAGCTGCCCGACAACGCCGACAATCATGTTTGACCCGATTTCGGGATAGAAGACCTGGATGATCCCTTCCTCGGCCATATCGTCGAGCGCTTTACGCAGCTTTTTAGTTTGCGTCGGGTCGACCAGGGCGACGCGGCGCAGCACTTCGGGTGCGAAATTGGGCAAGCCGGTGATCGTCACATCGCTGCGTTCGGACAAAGTATCGCCGACGCGCAGCGTGCCATGGTTGGGAATGCCGATAATGTCGCCGGGAAAGGCTTCCTCGGCCATTTCCCGGTCCTGCGCGAGGAACAGCATCGGGCGGCTGATGGCGATGGCTTTGCCGGTTCCGCCCTGCATCAAGCGCATCCCGCGTGTAAATTTTCCCGAGCACAGCCGCATGAACGCGATACGGTCGCGGTGCGCGGGGTTCATATTCGCCTGCACTTTGAAAACAAAGCCGGTGACGGCTTCATCATCGGGCTGAACCGGCGCGGGTTCGGCGGGTTGAGGCTGTGGACCGGGCGCATGCGCACCCAGCGCCGCCAGTAGATCGGTCACGCCAAATTCCTTGAGCGCCGAGCCGAAATAGACCGGCGTCAAATCGCCGTGGCGATAGGCCGCCGCATCGAAATCGGCATAGCAGGCCGACGCCAGCTCGGTCTCTTCCTTCAGGCGCGCAAGTCCGTCGGCGCTCAGCACCTCCGCCAGCTTGGGATCGTCGAGTCCAGCCACAGCGGTCCGGTTGCCTTCATACATCCGCGACGCATCGCCGCCCGGCCGCATGATGGCGGGGTCGACCAGGTCGTAAATCCCTTCAAACTGCCCGCCCATGCCCGCAGGCCAGTTCATCGGACACACATCGAGCGCCAGCCGGTCGGCAACCTCGTCGAGCAATTCAAACGGTGGCAGGCCTTCGCGGTCGACCTTGTTGATGAAGGTGATGATCGGCACCGAGCGCAAGCGGCAGACTTCGAACAATTTCAGCGTCTGCGGCTCGATACCCTTGGCGGCATCGATCACCATCACCGCGCTGTCGACAGCGGTCAGGGTGCGATAGGTATCTTCGGAAAAATCTTCGTGTCCCGGAGTGTCGAGCAGGTTGAAGATCAACCCGTCATGTTCGAACGTCATCACCGACGATGTGACCGAAATTCCGCGCTGTTGCTCGATCTTCATCCAGTCTGATCGCGCGCGTCGCGCCTGCCCGCGTGCCTTGACTGCGCCCGCGATATGGATCGCACCGCCCGCAACGAGCAGCTTTTCGGTCAGCGTCGTCTTACCCGCATCGGGGTGCGAAATAATGGCAAAGGTGCGGCGGTCGGGTTGGGATGCAGACATGGCGGCGGCGCCTAGCAGGTGCGCGCTTATGTGGGAAGAGGCCAAGCCGAGCCCCTCCCTTCAGGGAGGGGCTGGCGTGTCGCTTACTCGCCGTCGGCGAGCGCAGGCTCCAAGGCTTTTTTGTAAATGCTCTGCTTGGGCTTTGAACATAGCCGCATCACCATCGGCTCGAAAAACTCCAGCGGCTCGCTGTCATAATCGGCATCAAAGGCAGGACCGTCATATTTTTCACAGAATTCGGCGCAGGCGTTGAAATGGGGGTGATCGCGAAACTGGTCGCGCATGTTGCGATCCAGCCCGAGGTGGTGGAAAAAATAATAGCCTTGAAAAATGCCATGATGCTGGACGATCCACAGATTCTCTTCTGACAAAAAGGGCTTGAGGATCGCCGCGGCAACATCGGGGTGATTGAACGCACCCAGCGTATCGCCAATGTCATGGAGCAGCGCCATCACGATATATTCCTCGTCACGCCCATCGCGGTGGGCGCGTGTCGCGGTTTGCAGGCAATGCTCCAGCCGGTCGACCGGAAAGCCGCCATAATCGCCACTCAAAAGTTTCAGATGTTCCAGAATGCGCGCGCCATTTTGCGGGGCAAATTGCTGTTGCTCCTTGGCGATGATCGCCCAGTCTTCCTGTGTACTTTCATCCATGCTGCGGAATGTCGCATGCGCGTGGGTCATCTCGTTCATCGCTCTCTCCTGACCGGTCACTCGTCAATATTGGCGACATTGTATTTGTGGACCTCGGCCTGCGTCAAGCAACGCCGCGTCGATCGGTCGTCCCCCTGCCCCGCCACGGCCTTTTGCTGATACATAACCTCGGTCAGCAATTTGCGCGATACGCCCATGCGGATCAAAAAATCATTGTCCTCGCTGGCCAGCAGCGCGCTATCCTGTTCGATGTCACCAATCAGTTCAGTGGTTGCTTCTGTACCTAGGGCGACGCTCATGTCGATGGTACTGCGGTCACCAGTGCGGGTGAACATATGCACCATGAACACGCCGCCGGGTTCAACCGCGCGCAACTGGCCGCCCATGAAAACAAAATTGCAGGCGCTAAAGCACACCCATCCTTTCGGAACGCGGGTAACCAGTCCGGGGTGCGACCGAATGATGCGCCCGGTGGCGTTTCCCGCCCGCGCGAGGCCCCCAGGTGAGGACAACCATATCTCCCCTATATCGGGGTTGTTGGCGAGCATCTTTCCCATGCGATCCGGCAAACCGGCATCGATTTTTCCTTCGGCCAACAAGACAAGACGATTGCCGATTTTCTTGGGCGTCAGAACCATGGTACTATTTGTCGACCAGCCCGGATTGATCGGGCAAGTCGGATTTGCAGGATCAGGTTTCGTCGCACCTGCCAGCACCAACCCCATGGTCAGCACCGCTATGCCATTGCGCCATGGCCGAAGATCAGGCCGCCAGAACATAACGCGATTCACCTGGACCTTTGCACATGCGCTTGGACACTGTCGTCTCTTCACCGCCAACGATAATAACGTCGTTGACGTTCATACAGCGTCGCCCTCCGCCTTCGTCGTTGCGCGCGATTACGGTCGAAGTTCCGCTGACTCCCTCGCGGGTTTCGCTCGTCCAATTGGCCGTCGATCCAACCTCTTCGCCGCGCGTCGCCGCTTCGGTGGCATTGGCGGCTTGCAATTGTTCGGCAGGGTCGAGCCGACATGCGATGGCGTCGGTCAGCGTTCCGGCAACATCGGCAGTAGGGATATAACTGCCAAAACCGGTCTTGCCCGCAACATCGCCCAGCACATTGCCCAATACGCCGCCTAAAATATTGCGACCGGCGCGGCTGCCTTTTTTGCCTTTGGGACAGCCACCCGCGTCATCGCTGCTTTGCTTGCTGGTCGATGGCGGCTTCAGCTTACCCAGCAGCCCACCAAACTGGGCCTGCGCCGGCGTAACCGCCATCAAGCTTAGCGCCAGCCATGCCGGCCCCCACAATAATCCTCGCATCATTTGCTCCAAATCCCATCCGCGGAAGCCGTCTCTGCGGCCATTATCCGAGCTTGTTATAGCGTAAAAATCGCGCTTGCATGTGATTTCAATCAACCCGGGGCAACATTGTCATCCTGACCGGTTGAATTATATTATTTTCTCGCGCAAACGGCCTTCCATGCTGTCGCAAAAGACTCGCTATACCATTCGTGCGCTTCAGCACCTTGCCGATCATTTCGGTGGGCGAGCCGTGCAGTTGGCCGAAATAGCGGCGGCGCAGCGGATTCCACCCAAGTTCCTCACCGTTATTTTGTCGGAAATGGGCCGCGAAGGGCTGGTTTTGTCACAGCGCGGGCGCGACGGCGGCTATCGACTCGCTTTGCCCCCCGTCGATATCAGCTATGGCGATCTGGTGCGGCTGACCCGCGGGTCGCTGGCGCTTGTACCCTGCGCCAGCCGCAACGCACATGAGCATTGCAAGAATTGCGTGCCCGAAACCGAATGCCGGATGCGTAGTCTGATGCTGAAAGTCCGCGACGATACCGCGGCCATTCTCGACCAGATCAGCTTGGCCGATCAGGCCGCCCCGTCGATACTGATGGACGCGGCCTGAACACCGCACCGGTCAAATTTTCGGATAAAATTGTCGGATGTGAAGAAGTGGTGGAGCCTAGCGGGATCGAACCGCTGACCTCCTGCATGCCATGCAGGCGCTCTCCCAGCTGAGCTAAGGCCCCACATCTTCGTGCCGATCGGACAAGGGTGCCGCGATCGGGTGCCCGCCTTTATTCAGCGCGGCAGAGAGATGCAAGGGGCCAATTGCATCGCTTGATGCCTTTTGGCCCCTTGCCGATTCAATTAATTGTCGTCGTCATCGTCTTTCGACTTGGTAACGCCCAGATCGTCATCGCCGCCCAGGTCGACATCATTGTCGGGCGAATCGCTGTCTTCATCGACATCAACATCCAGATCCAGATCGTCGTCGGACGATTCTTCCTTCTCCGGCTTGGCTGGCTTTTCAGCCGCTTCAAACGGCATCGGCTGCTTCGATTTCAACACCGATTCCGGCAACCAAGCATAGCCGCAACTGATGCAGGTTATCGGGTCTTCTTTCGTCAAATCATAGAATCGCGTGGCGCATTTCGGACAACTCCGTTTGACGCCCCATTCAGCCTTTACCATAAATGCCTCTTAATCCATTGAAAATAGGAATATAATTTCGGGAAGGGACGGAAGCAACTGGGCTATCCATCAAATCGGCGTGCGCCTTGCCAGATTGTAAGGGCGCTGTCAAAAGCCGCTCGCCATGACGCAAAAATCTCCCTTCTCGCAAAGCTTCGCTTTGGCTGGTCCTCTGACTGGCACAATTGCCATTCCCGGCGACAAAAGCATCTCGCATCGCGCGCTGATTTTATCGGCGCTCGCCGTCGGTGAAAGTCGCGTCACCGGGCTGCTCGAAGGCCATGATGTGATTGCCACTGCCGCCGCCATGCGCGCCATGGGAGCCCATATTGAACGATGCGGGTCGGGCGAATGGCGTATCCATGGCGTGGGGGTTGGCGGACTGCTTCAGCCCGACACCGCGCTCGACATGGGAAACAGCGGCACATCGACGCGATTGTTGATGGGGCTGGTCGCCAGTCATGCCATCACCGCCACCTTTGTCGGTGATGCCAGCCTGTCGGCCCGCCCGATGGCCCGCGTGATTGATCCGCTGAGTCAGATGGGTGCCGATATCAGCGCCTCCCCCGGCGGTCGCCTGCCGCTGATGCTGCGCGGGCTGTGCCCCGCCGTCGCGTTATCCTATCGCTTGCCGGTCGCATCGGCACAGGTGAAAAGCGCCATATTGCTCGCCGGTCTTAACACCCCCGGCATCAGCGAAGTCATCGAACCGGTGCCGACGCGTGACCATAGCGAACGGATGCTGCGCGGCTTTGGTGCCGACCTTAGCATCGATACCGACACGGACGGCACGCGCCACATCCGTATTCGCGGCGAAGTCGACCTCAGACCGCAGACCATCACTGTCCCTGGCGACCCGTCTTCGGCGGCTTTCTTTATCGTTGCCGCACTGCTCGTCCCTGGTTCCGACGTCACCATTACCAATGTCGGGCTCAATCCCACCCGCGCCGGACTGATCGGTGTGCTCCGCGAAATGGGCGGACAGATTGATGCACTCAACCACCGCGACGTTGGCGGCGAGCCCGTCGCCGATCTGCGCGTGCGCCACAGTCCGCTGACCGGTATCGCCATCGACCCTGCCATCGCACCAAGCATGATCGACGAGTTTCCGATATTGTTCGTCACCGCCGCTCTGGCCAAAGGGTGCACAACAACAACCGGCCTCGACGAATTGCGAGTCAAGGAAAGCGATCGCCTCGCGGTCATGGCAACCGGTCTCACGGCGATAGGCGCGCGCGTCGAGGAACAGGCCGACGGCCTCATCATCGAGGGCAGCGGCGGCGACCCGTTGAGCGGAGGCGCAACCATCGCCGGGCATCTCGACCACCGCATCTGTATGAGCTTTGCCATCGCCGGCCTTGTCAGCAAGGCACCGGTCACCATCGACGACATCGCACCGATAGCCACCAGCTTTCCGGGATTTGAACAACTACTGATCAATGCGCAGGATAACCAACCATGAATAATATCGCCGACGTAACTGGATCGCTGGGTTCGATTTTGATCCTCGCGGGCTTTGCCTATGTCAATATTCTGAAGCGGGCGCCCGACCTGATTTTTAACGGCATCAATTTTCTCGGAGCCGCGCTGCTGTCGGTTTCGCTCTATATCAATTATAATCTGCCGGTGCTGATGCTGGAATTGTCATGGATGGCCATTGCCACCTTTGGAATTATTTCGGTGCTGGCACAGCGACGCAAAAGCGCGCCATGATTATCGCCGTCGACGGCCCCACCGCATCGGGAAAAGGCACAATTGCCAAGGCCCTCGCCGCGCACTTCAACCTGCCGGTTCTCGATACAGGGTTACTATATCGCGCGGTCGGGTATCAGGTCGCGCAAAATGGCGGTGATGCCGACAATCCGGAGGACGCGATGGCGGCTTGCACCTTTCCCGATGCGCTGCTCGCTGATCCGGCGCTGCGGTTGGAGGCAACCGGCGGGCTGGCCAGCCGCGTGTCGATCCACTCACAGGTTCGCGCGGCGCTTCTGTCGCGGCAAGTCGATTTCGCCAACCAGCCGGGCGGCGCGGTGCTCGACGGGCGTGACATCGGTACGGTCATTGCGCCCGATGCCGACGCCAAACTGTTCGTCACCGCCAGCGCCGAGGAGCGCGCGCGCCGCCGCTTTTCGGAAATGCAGGCGCGCGACAGCGATGCCGACTATGCCGCCATCTTGACCGATATTCATGCCCGCGACGCACGCGATAGCGGCCGAACCGATGCACCCTTGCGGCAGGCAGCAGATGCTGACTTGCTCGATACGAGCGATTTGGGTATAGACCAAGCCGTCCAACGGGCGATTGCGCTGGTTGAGGCTCGGTTGAACCGCCGCTCTGATTGAGCGTCGGGCGTGATGGGGTGACCCTTCACGCCTTTTTTGCTTTGCCCGAACCTTGGCCATCCACTTGTCCAGCGGATGCTGTGCTTTGCATTCGGCAGGTATGGCAGATCGGCCACAAGACCAGCGGAACCAACCGCTCGGCCGGAAATAATACGACGAAGGAAACTTAATTTATGGCCACAACGGCTTTTCCGACACGCGACGATTTCGCCGCGATGCTCGATGAATCGCTTGGTGGTGCTGACGGCGGCTTTGAAGGCCGCGTCGTCAAGGGCACCGTCACTGCGATCGAAAACGACCTGGCAGTTATCGATATTGGTTTGAAGAGCGAAGGCCGCGTGCCGCTTCGCGAATTCGCTATGCCGGGCCAGAAGGCCGACCTCAGCGTCGGTGACGAAGTCGAAGTTTACGTCGACCGCGTCGAAAACGCCAATGGCGAAACCATGCTGTCCCGCGATCGCGCCCGCCGCGAAGCCGCTTGGGACCGTCTGGAAGAAGAATTCAACAAGGAAGAGCGCGTCGAAGGCGTTATCTTTGGTCGCGTCAAGGGTGGCTTCACCGTCGACCTCGGCGGTGCCGTGGCCTTCCTGCCCGGCAGCCAGGTCGATATCCGCCCCGTGCGCGATGTTGGCCCGTTGATGGACCTGCCCCAGCCTTTTCAGATACTGAAAATGGACCGTCGCCGCGGCAATATCGTCGTCTCGCGTCGGGCCATCTTGGAAGAAACGCGCGCCGAACAGCGCAGCGGCCTGATCCAGAACCTCGAAGAGGGCCAGGTTATCGAGGGCGCGGTGAAGAACATCACCGATTACGGCGCATTCGTCGATCTCGGCGGCATCGACGGCCTGCTGCATGTCACCGACATGAGCTACAAGCGCGTCAACCACCCCAGCGAAGTCATCAACATTGGTGACACGGTCAAGGTTCAGATCGTTCGCATCAACCGCGAGACCCAGCGCATCAGCCTGGGCATGAAGCAGTTGGAAAGCGATCCGTGGGAAGGCGTCGTCGCCAAATATCCTGTCGGCGCGAAATTGGCTGGCGTTGTCACCAACATCACCGATTACGGCGCATTCGTCGAACTGGAAGCGGGCATCGAAGGTCTAGTCCATGTCAGCGAAATGAGCTGGGTGAAAAAGAATGTACATCCGGGCAAGATCGTCGCCACCAGCCAGGAAGTCGAAGTTCTGGTTCTGGAAGTCGACAGCGAAAAGCGTCGCATCAGCCTGGGCCTCAAACAGGCTCAGTCGAACCCGTGGGGTGCCTTTGCAGACACCCATCCGGTCGGCAGCGTCGTCGAAGGCGAAGTCAAGAACGCAACCGAATTCGGTCTGTTCGTTGGCCTTCCCGGCGACGTCGACGGCATGGTTCACATGTCGGATATCGCTTGGGGCATCTCTGGCGAAGACGCACTGCATCTGCATCGCAAAGGTGAGGCGGTTCAGGTCGTCGTGCTCGACGTCGATGTCGAAAAGGAACGCATCAGCCTGGGCATCAAGCAGCTTGAAAAGGGCGCGCCCGCCGTTGGCGCAACCGCCGTTGCGGGTGCGATGAAGAAGAATGACGTCGTTACCGTCACCGTTCTTGAAGTCCGTGACAATGGGCTGGAAGTTCAGGCTGGCGAAGATGGCGCCACCGGCTTCATCAAGCGCGCCGACCTTGGTCGCGACCGCGACGAACAGCGCCCCGACCGCTATCAGGTCGGTCAGAAGTTCGATGCCATGGTCGTCGGTTTCGACCGCTCGAAAAAGCCCAACTTCTCGATCAAGGCAATGCAGATTGCCGACGAGAAGCAGGCGGTTGCCCAATATGGTTCGTCCGATTCGGGCGCATCGCTTGGCGACATCCTCGGCGAAGCGCTGAAAGCCGGCAAGAAGGACTAATCCTTCCCTGCCGCACGGCATCTTGAAAAACCCCGTCGGGCCAGCGCCCGGCGGGGTTTTCATTTGTCTCGATATGTTTGACGGAAAAGTGATTCATGTTACTCTATGTTATGCGCTGGGAGGGGTCTCACGCAGACATCCGGCGACGACCGGACGCTTCGCATCATTTCGGTGCGCGTGATATAAAAGGGAAAGCAGATGATCCGGTCTGAACTGGTCCAAATGATCGCTAGTGAAAACAGCGACTTGCGCCTCGAAGAGGTAGAAAAGATCGTGGATACATTCTTTGATTCAATCGTCGATCAACTCGCCAGTGGCGGGCGTGTGGAGTTGCGCGGGTTTGGCGCATTTTCCACCCGTAGCCGCGACTCGCGGACGGGGCGCAATCCGCGCACTGGTGAAGCGGTTGCCGTAGAGGCCAAAAATGTGCCCTATTTCAAACCCGGCAAGGAAATGCGCGAGCGTTTGAACGACTAGGGTCGCCCCTGAGATACGATATTGTTGGATTGATGAATTAGCTACAGCCCTCTCGATGCATATCGGGAGTTGTCTGCGTTTAGCTTTTCAACCGGTACCCTGTCCGGAACACCCAATATATGACGCCTAGGCACAGGGCAAAGAACAGCGCGACAGCAGCCATACTGACCTCGATGCCTACATCGCCATGGCCAAAGAATGTCCAGCGAAACCCGCTGATCAGATAGACGACTGGATTGAACAGCGTCACCGTCTGCCACGCTGGCGGCAACATGGTGATCGAATAAAAGGCGCCGCCCAGAAATGTCAGCGGATAAACGACCAGCAGCGGGATAATCTGCAGCTGTTCAAAACTCTGCGCCCAGATGCCAATGATGAATCCGAACAAACAGAATGTCACCGCCATCAGCACCATGAAGGCGGCCATCAGCCACGGGTGCGCGACCTGAACATCGACGAAAAAATGCGCGGTGCCGAATATTATGGCACCGATCACCACTGATTTCGTCGTCGCTGCACCTACATAGGCAATCACCAGTTCAAACGGCGACATGGGTGCCGACAACATCTCGTAAATGGTTCCAGTCCATTTGGGCATATAAATGCCGAAAGAGGCGTTGCTGATGCTTTCGGTGAACATCGTCAGCATCATCAACCCCGGCACGATGAACGCGCCATAGGGGACATCGCTGACCTCGCTCATCCGGCTGCCGATCGCCGAACCGAACACCACAAAATACAGCGTGGTAGTCACGACCGGCATCAACAGACTGGTCCAAAAGGTGCGGGCAAAGCGCGCCATTTCAAACATGTAAACGGCGCGAATACCGCGCAGATTGGCGATCATCATGCGGCTCCCCCCTCGGCAGCGGCTTTCGGCTTGTCTTGATGCACCAGTCCGACGAAGATATCCTCGAGCGAGCTTTGCTTTGTGTTGAGATCCTTGAACGCGATCCCGATGTCGCTCATTCGCCGCAGCAGGGATGGTACGCCAGTCGCCTCGGCATGGGTGTCGAATTCATAGACTAGTTCATGCCCGTCGGCGGCGATGGCCAAGTCCCAATCGGACAATTCGGCGGGCAGCCCGTCCAAGGGTTCAGCAAGGTTAAGGGTCAGCGTCTTGCGGCCCAGCTTTTTCATCAACGCCTGCTTCTCTTCGACCAAAATCAGTTGGCCTTTGCTAATCACCCCGACGCGGTCGGCCATTTCTTCGGCTTCCTCGATATAATGGGTGGTGAGGATGATCGTGACCCCGCGTTCGCGCAAACCGCGCACCATATTCCACATGTCGCGGCGTAGCTCGACATCGACCCCGGCGGTCGGTTCATCGAGGAACAAAATTTCGGGCTCATGGCTGAGCGCTTTGGCAATCATCACGCGCCGCTTCATCCCGCCCGACAGTTCCAGAATTTTGGCGTTGCGTTTGTCCCACAGCGACAAATCTCTCAGCAACTGCTCAATATAGGCTGGGTCGGGTTTCTTGCCGAACAGCCCGCGCGAGAATTTGACCGTCGTGATGACCTTTTCAAAAGCGTCGGTGTGGAGTTCCTGCGGTACCAGCCCGATCATCGCGCGAACAGTGCGGAAATCCCGTTGATGGTCATGCCCGTCGACGGTCACCGTTCCATGGCTCGCCGTCACGATGCCGCAGATGATACTGATTAGCGTCGTCTTGCCCGCCCCATTTGGCCCAAGCAGCGCAAAAATCTCACCCTTCGCGATACCCAGATCGACATTGGTCAGTGCTTGCTCGCCGCTCGCATAGGTCTTGCCGAGACCGGATATCATAAGGATGGATTCCGTCATGTGTGCCATGTAAGCGCTTGGAGGCATGAGGTGAAGCGGCAAACAGCGCTTGACCTCTCCACAGGCTTGCGCTTTGCGCATCCGTGGTGCGCGGACGTGGCGGAACCGGTAGACGCAGCAGACTTAAAATCTGCTATCCGAATGGGTGTGCGGGTTCGAGTCCCGCCGTCCGCACCACTAAAAGGCAACACAGCAGCGTTGACGCGGGCCATCGCCTATTCCGGTTTTGCCGGGCGGCGCTATGATGCGTTGCTGACTAGCGCCACAGCTGAGCAACAAAACCGGGAGGGGCAGGACAAAATGGCAGCGGCCAATCGTCACTTGATACCACTAACACGGGCCGGACCCGTTGGCGGTGACGCATGAGAGCTAGGCTACGTGTCTTGCAGGCCACCGCCTGTGCGCTGTCGCTGTCGAGTTGCGGCCTGTTTGGTGAAAGCGGCGCGATACGCATCGCGGGCATCGGGCCGCTCAACACCCGCGCCAATCCGATCAACGGCGAATTGTCCGCACCCAATGGAGCGATGCTCAATGCCATCGCGCAGGGACTGGTCAGCTATGATGGCGACGGACAGATTGATGTCGGGCTGGCCGACCGCTGGACGGTGACCGCCGACGCACGCAGCTATATTTTTCGAATCCGCGAGGCCAAGTGGAGCAACGGCAAAAAGGTAACAGCGCAGGAGGTGGCGGGCATCCTTCGCGCCTATTTGGGTCCAAAGAGCAAGCATCTGCTACGCAACGACTTTCCCGAAGTCGAGACCATCCGTGCGATGACAGACTATGTCATCGAGGTGCGGCTAAAGACACCACAGGCTGATCTGCTCGAGCTTTTGGCGCAACCATCCATGGCGGTGATCAAGAATCAAATGGGTTGGGGGCCGATGCGCGCTAAGCGGATAAAGCGCACAATCCGGTTGTCGCCTGTGCCTGATCCGCTGGCAGAGGACCCCGAAGAGGCCGCTGCCACCGCAGCCGCCCCCTCGGCGGCCATCGATCTGGTCGGCACCAGCGCGGCGGGTGCCATTGCGCGCTTTCAGAATGGATATGCAGACGGCATCATCGGCGGTCGCTTTTCTACCCTGCCCTATTTTGTTGCATCGGACATCGGGCGCTCGCGCCTGATTGTCGACCCGGTTCCGGGGTTGTTCGGCTTAGCCTTTGTCCGCGCCGAGGGATTTTTGGCCACCGACGTCAATCGCGATGCACTATCGCGTGTTATCCGCCGCCAGCGCGTTGTCGATGCCTTTGGTTTGACCGAATGGATGGTGCAGGACACGCTGCGCCCAACGCTCTATATTGCCAACCAGGCACCGTCCGTACTGCTCCCCGGTTGGAGCAATTATGATGATGCGTCGCGGCTGGCACAGGCCAAACGCGCCGTCGACCAATATCGCAGCGGTGGCCGGACCATCGCCCCCATCCGCATCGCCGTTCCCGATTCACCCGGCGGACGCATCTTGTTCGCCTATGTCGCCGCCGATTTCAGCCGCGTTGGCGTACCGAGCCAGCGGGTCGGGATGAACGTCAGCGCCGACCTGCGGCTGATTGACCAGAAAATTCCCAATGACGATCCGCTGTGGGCGCTGCGGCGGCTGTCGTGTCAAAGCGACACGATCTGCAACCGCGATGCCCAGTTGCTGATAGAGCAGGCTCAGCTGACCGAAGACCCTATAGAACGCGCCAAGCTGATCAGCGATGCCGAGACGATTTTGGTGCGCTACACGCCCTTTATCCCGATCGCGACCCCGCTGCGCTGGTCGGTCGCCTCGCCTCGCCTGACGGGCCTTCGCGCCAACACCCGCGCGCAGCACCCATTGACTCGCCTGATCGCCAATCCCACCTAACTGGGGAAGCATGACGGGACATATGGCTCCCGGAAAGGACGATATGGCTCTGCCCCCTCCCCCGCCCGACGCAATGTTTGAGGCGTTAATTGCCAACCGCAACGACCCTGAAGCCTTGCGCCAGCGGGTCGAGATGCTCGAAATCCTGCTTGAACGCAGCTTTGTCATTCCCGGCATCAATCGCCATGTTGGCCTTGACGCCATCGTCGGACTGGTTCCGGTGGTCGGCGATATTGTCACAGGTATTATGGGCGCCTATCTGATCTGGGAGGCGCGCAACCTGGGTATGCCCAAGTGGAAAATCTGGCGGATGATGGGTAATTTGGGCGTTGATACGGCGCTTGGCGCGATTCCTCTGGTTGGCGACGCTTTCGACCTGTTTTTCCGTTCTAACAGCCGGAACCTCAAAATCATCAAGAGCCACCTCGACAAGCACCATCCCGGATCGATAATCATCGACCAATAGAGCCGCGAGCGGCACCGTCATTCAAACACGCCAGCCAGATTGCAGTCACAAATCACTGCCCCTATAGCCCGGACATGGTTCCAAACCGGCTCGCTATAGCCCTTGCCCCTTTTGTCTTGTTGCTTGCTGCCCTGCTGATCGGCTGCGGGACGCCCGACGCGAAAGGCGCACCGGTGGTGCTTGCGGCGTCGAGCTTGCAAGAGGCGCTGTCCGCCGTTGCCGATGATTGGGCCGCCGCCGGTCATGATCGCCCTGTTATTGCCTTTGCCGCCTCATCGGCGCTTGCGCGTCAGATCGAAAGTGGCGCGCCAGCCGATATTTTCCTCTCGGCAGATCCGGCATGGATGGATGCAATCGAGGCCAAGGGATTGTTGCGCGATGGAACGCGCGCGAACCTGCTCGCCAACAGGCTGGTGTTGATCACCCCCAACACCAGCACTGCTCAGATCCATCTGAGCAATCCCACTTCAGTTTCTGCGGCGCTTGGCAATGGCCGTCTCGCCATGGCCGATCCCGATGCTGTGCCCGCCGGTAAATATGGCAAATCGGCGCTGCAAAAGCTCATGCTCTGGCCGTTGCTCCGCTCGCATATCGCGCCAGCAGAAAATGTCCGCGCGGCTCTGGCGCTCGTCGAGCGAGGGGAGGCGCCGCTGGGGATCGTGTACGCCACCGACGCCAAAGCGTCGCAGCGCGTCCGAATTGTTGCCATTTTTCCGGCCGACAGCCACGCGCCCATTCGCTATCCTGTCGCAGCGTTGCGCGCTTCGAGGCACCCCGATGCCATGGCCTTTCGCGCTTTTCTGACCTCGGCAACGGCGCGGCGCAGTTTCACCCGCTACGGGTTCGAGCCGCTACCATGATCGGTCCGTTATCTTCGGTCGAGTGGGCCATCATCGGCTTATCGCTCAAGGTCAGCCTCGTCGCGATCCTGTTCACACTTCCTATCGCCTATGGGCTGGCGCTGCTCCTCGCACGGCCACAGTTTCGCGGCAAACTGCTCCTCGACGCGCTTGTCCATTTGCCACTGGTCGTCCCGCCCGTCGTCACCGGCTGGCTCTTGCTCATCCTGTTAGGACAGCAGGGTTTCGTGGGGCAATGGCTGTATGAAAGCTTTGGCGTTGTGCTGGTTTTTCGCTGGACAGGCGCCGCGGTCGCCGCCGCCATCATGGCGCTGCCGCTGATGGTCCGTGCCATGCGCCTGTCGATAGAGGCGGTCGATCAAAAGCTTGTCGGCGCAGCGCGCACGTTGGGTGCCAGTCGCTGGCACGCCTTTTGGCGCATCACCCTTCCGCTCAGTCTGCCGGGCATATTGGCCGGAGCCGTCCTCGGCTTTGCCCGGTCCATCGGTGAGTTTGGCGCGACGATTACCTTTGTATCGAACATTCCGGGCGAGACGCAAACGCTGCCGCTCGCCATCTATGCCAAGTTACAAATCCCGGGGGCGGAGGGCGATGTGACCCGACTCGCCATCTTGTCGGTCATCCTGTCGATCGGGGCTTTGCTGCTGTCCGAATGGCTTGTTCGCCGGTCTGGCGAAAGGCAGCAGCATGTCCTTTGACATCGACATCCAGCTTAGCATCGGAACGCATGACGTTGCCCTGAAAGCAAAATCCACCGCGCGACTGACCGCGCTCAGCGGTCCATCGGGCGTTGGCAAGACCACCATCCTCAACATGATCGCCGGCCTGTTACAGCCCGACCGGGGGCATATCCGCGTCGCCGACACTCTGTTGTTCGACGCCGCAACAGGGATCAACTTGCCCCTCGAAAAGCGGCGTGCCGGTTATGTGTTTCAAGACGACCGACTGTTTCCCCATTTGCGCGTTGCGGCCAATCTGGCATTCGGTGAGCGTCTGTCCCCACCGCAAGACCGCTGGATATCAAAATCCGAAGTGATCGACCTGCTCGGCATCGGCCATTTGCTTGAACGCTGGCCGGTTGCGCTGTCGGGCGGCGAAGCCCGCCGCGTTGCCATCGGACGCGCGCTGTTGGCGGCACCGCGCTTTCTGTTGCTCGACGAGCCTTTAACCTCGCTCGACGCGGCACGCGGTGAAGAGATATTGCAGGTTATCGAACGCATCCGCGACGAACTGGCCATCCCGATCCTCTATGTCAGCCACCAGCGCCGCGAAGTCGCGCGCCTGACGGATCAGGTGCTGACTTTACCCTGACGAAGACCCGTCAGGTCCCGCAAAAAGTAGTGTAAGGTCCAAAATCCACAGGCGGAGGCGCGGCAAAATCCGCCCATTCGCTGCGCGCCACATAGGGGTTCTGCACAACGTCCAACAACGCATGGGACGGCGCCATATCGCCGGCCTCTGCCGCGGTGAGCACCTGCTCGACACGATGATTGCGGGGAATATAAAGCGGGTTAATCCGATCCATTGCATCGGCGCGGTCAAGCGGACTGATCGCTTCGCGCTCCAGCTGCTCCCACCATTTCGCGACCCATGTCGCCATCGCGTCTGCTTCGGGCAGCAAGGCCTCTAGCGACGAGGAATCACCGCGCAGCAGGTCGGCAAGCGCACGAAAGAACAGAGTATAATCAAGCCCCAACGCTTCGAGCCGGTCAATCAGCGTGTCGATCAAATCAGCATCGGCCGCATCATCCTTTACTAGGCCCAATTTGGCGCGCATCCGGGCGAACCAGTGGGTCCGAAAGCGGTCAGTGACGTCTCCGACCATCGTCTTGGCCGCCTCTACATCATCCGGGTTCACCGCATGGATGATAGGCAGCAACGCCTCAGCAAAGCGCGCCATATTCCACTGCATGATTTCGGGTTGCCGACCAAAGGCATAGCGTCCGGTCGCATCAATCGAACTGAACACCGTCTCGACCGCGAAACCATCCATGAAGGCACAGGGGCCATAGTCAATCGTCTCCCCGCTGATGGCGACATTGTCGGTGTTCATCACACCATGGACAAAGCCGACCGATAGCCACGCCGCCACCAGCGCGCACTGACGCTCGATGACCTGATCGAGCAAAGCCAGATAAGGGTTGGGCGCGTCCGCAATGTCCGGAAAATGGCGGGCGATGCTGTAATCGGCCAATTGGGTCAGATGGCCAGCACCGAAATGCGCCGCAAAGAACTGAAAAGTGCCGACGCGGATGTGGCTCTTTGCGATACGCGTCAGAACCGCGCCGGGATGCCCCTGTTCGCGCTGCACACGCTCCCCCGTCGCCACCGCCGCTAGCGACCTTGTGGTTGCTATGTTCAACGCCGCCATCGCTTCGGACACAAGATATTCGCGCAAAACCGGCCCAATCGCTGCCTTGCCATCGCCATTACGCGAAAAGGGCGTCGGCCCTGATCCTTTGAGCTGGATGTCATAGCGTTCGCCATCGGGCGCGACTATTTCGCCCAGCAACAACGCCCGACCATCGCCCAGTTGCGACGAGAAATGGCCGAACTGGTGTCCGGCATAGGCCTGTGCCAACGGGTTGGCCCCTGCGGGCGTCTCGGCACCCGAAAAGAGCCGCGCCAATTGCTCACCCGACGTCTCGGACATCTCCATGCCCAGCGTCGCGGCGAGCGCATGGTTGAAGATCAGTAATGACGGCTGCGGTGGAGAGCTGGCCACTACGGGGGCGTAAAATCCCTCCATGTCGCGGAAGAAACTATTGTCGAACGTCATCTGCATGAAGCGGCTCCTTGGGTGCCACACTTCGGGGGTAGGTGGGCAGATTGCAAGCTTTGGCGATTGCGAAACGGCCAAACTCTTGCTAGCGGCGCACTTGTGACCTCAGGTTCCCCGGTAACGGGGATGAAAAGGGAAGTCCGGAATCAAAGACCGGCGCTGCCCCCGCAACTGTAATCGGTGAGGTGGATGCAAAGATACCACTGGAGCACCTTGCTCTGGGAAGGTTGCATCCTCCGCTGACCCGATGAGCCAGGAGACCTGCCCGGGCGTCGCCGTTATCTGCGCGCGGGCGGGGTGTACCGAGAGCAGGCGAGGAACCTCGCGTGACGGCAATGCCGTTACGAATGAGGAATCACAATGAACACCTGTCTTTTGAAAACCAGCCTGTCGCTGTTGGCGCTCGCGTCCGCAAACCCGCTTTGGGCGCAAGATCAGTCGGCGACCGCCAATGACGATTATTCGATCACCGTCATTGGCGACCATCTCGATGCGTCGCAAACCAACGCCTCCTGGTCGCTGATCGACAAAGCTGACATCAAGCGCGCGCAAAATGGGGCCGCATCCAACCTTCTCGAGCGCCTTCCCGGCATCAGCACGACGCGCAACGGCGGACTGGGCAGCTTTACCGGTGTGCGTATTCGCGGCGCCGAAGCCGAACAAACGCTCGTTGTGATCGATGGCGTGCGCGTGGGCGACCCATCATCTCCGGGCGGCGGCTTTGACTTTGGATCGCTGATGCTCGGCGCGATAGATCGCATCGAAGTGCTACGAGGGGCGAACAGCCTGCCATGGGGCAGTCAGGCGATTGGCGGCGTCGTGGCGATCAGCACGACCGGCACACAGGACGGCGTGTCCAATGTCACCAGCGGACAGGTTCAGGGCGAATATGGCGCACGCGATACGGTGCGGTTCAACAGCCAGTTGCATCACCTCAAACTCGGCCCCACCAGCTTTGGATTTGGCGGCGGCTATGTGCGGACCGACGGGATCAGCACTGCCGCGATCGGAACCGAACGCGATGGCTATCGGCAATATAGCCTCAACCTGACCAACCAGACCCGGATCAGCAACAGCTTGGCGCTTAGCGCCTTTGGCCTTTATTCCAACAGCCGGGTCGACCTCGACGGTTTTGGTCCGCCAACTTTCACTTTTGGCGACACGGCGGAATTTCAGCGCACCCGCGAACATTATGCCGGGGTGACACTCAAACATCAGCCCGGAGGCGAACATGGATCGTCAGGCATTTCGCAGCAGCTCGGCTTCGGCTTTTCCGATATTAACCGTGACAATTATGATCCCGCACAGGGCACTGCCCCCAGCTTCGGCGCGCGCGGTCGCAACGAACGGCTGAGCTATAGCGTCGACTGGCTACCCTTTGGAGGCGGCAGCGATCAGGCGGGAGAAAATGTGCTGCGCCTGCGCGCGGGCGCGGACCGCGAATGGACGCGGTCGCTGACCAGCGATGCCTTTTCAAGCGATAGCGGCCGCACAGCAACCTCTTCGCTTTGGGGCATGATCGTCGGCAAGCCGACCAACACACTCTCGCTGACCGCGGGTGTACGCTATGATCATCACCGCCAGTTCGGCGGCGCCACGACCTTTGCGCTGGACGCGGGACAGGAAATCACTCCGAACTGGTCGCTGCGTGCCAGCTATCGCGAAGGGTATAAGGCGCCAACCCTGTTCCAGCTGTCCGCGACCGCATCGGCCTTTGGTAATCCCGCGCTCGCCCCCGAGCGTGCCCGCTCGTTCGAGATCGGCACCCGCTTCCACGGCAATAATCTCTGGTTTATCGATATTGCCCTGTTCCGCCGCGATAGCCGCAACCTGATCGATTTTGTCAGCTGCCTGGCAGGCCCCAATCCCCTGCCCGCCATCTGCGCGACCGGTAATCGCCCCTTTGGCACCTATGACAATATCAACCGCGCCCGCGCCGAGGGTGGTGAAATAGAAGGCAGCTTTCGCTTTTCCGATGCTTTGCGCCTTGGCGCCAATTACAGCCTGTTGTCGGTCAAGGACAGGACCTTCGGATCGGCGCTACAAGGTAATCGCCTCGCCCGCCGCCCGCGCCACAACGCCAATGTCGACCTGACCTGGTCGCCGGGCGGCAAAATGCAGGGGGCAGACCTGTCGCTGGCGGCGCGCTATGCCGGAGCGAGCTATGATGATCGCTCCAATCTGGTGCGGTTGGACAGCTATTGGCTGTTCGACATCCGCGCTCGCTATCCGGTGACGGCATCGGTTGACCTGTTCGGAAGGATCGAAAATCTGTTCGACGAGAAATATCAGACCGTCGCCACATATGGCACGCCGGGCCGCTCGGCTTTTGTCGGCCTGCGCTGGTCCTATTGATGCGCGGCGCGGCTGCCCTTGCCCTCCTACCCCTGATCGCAGGGTGCCAGCCGCGCTCCGCCTCCCCGCCCCTCGACGGGATCGTCAGCATCGATTTTTGCGCCGACCAAATGGTGCTGGGCCTGTTGCCCAAGGATCAAATCAAAGCCGTGTCGTTCGAGGCAGACAGCGATGCCAGCTTTTCCGCGCCACATGCCGTTGGCGTGGTCCGCGTGCGCCCGCAACTCGAAGATATTGTCCGCCTGCACCCCGCCGTGGTGGTCCGCAGCTATGGCGGCGGTGCAAGGCTCGACCGGCAATTACAAGCTATCGGCATAAGGGTCGTCCAGCTGGGCTTTCCGAACACGCTGGCGGAGGTTCGCGCCGATATGCTGCGTGTCGGCGGCGAATTGGCTGCAACCGAAACAGCGCAGCAACGGATCGCAACCTTTGACACCCAAATTGCAAATGCCCATGCTGCCAGCACCAATGCCGCCGCGCCAACCACATTGTACGTTACCCCCGGGGATGTCACGACCGGTCCCGGATCGCTGGTCGCCGAGGTGATGCAGGCCGCTGGCAGGCAGCCCTATCGCCGCAAGCCCGGCTGGGGCAGTCTGCCGCTTGAGGAGATGGTGCGCCGTCCGCCCGACATGGTGTTCCGCGCCTTTTTTGACAGCACCCGCTATCGTCAGGACCATTGGGCCGCATCGCGCCATCCGGTCACTTTGATGGCGACGCGAAAGGCCAGGCAGGTCGAGGTGCCCGGAAGCTGGCTGGCTTGCGGCAACTGGCTGACCGGCAAGGCCGTCGACGCGATTGCCGCAACGCGAAAAGGCGCGCCGTCATCATGAGCCAATATCGCGTCCATTTCGCGCTCCTTGCTCTTCTCCTCATCATGGCCACCGCCGCGCTGGTCATTGGCCCCGATGGCGTGTCACCAGCGGTGGTGATGGCATGGCTGCGCGGGCAAGACCCGCTCGCGACCATCATCCTTCAGGATATTCGTCTGCCGCGCATGCTCAGTGCCGGGTTCGTCGGCGCCGCTCTGGGGATGTGCGGTGCGGCCTTGCAGGCGCTGACGCGCAATCCGCTCGCCGAACCGGGAATATTGGGGGTCTCCGCCGGGGCGACTTTGGGCGCAACCTTGACGCTCTATTTTGGTTTTGCGGCGATTTCGCCATGGATATTGCCCGCAGGCGCCATCGGCGCATCGGCGCTGGTCACCACGCTGCTCGCATCAGCGGCTGTGCGAATGCGCGGCATGGCGAGCCTGATCCTGATCGGCGTCGGGATTTCGAGCCTCGCAGGCGCGCTGATGGCGCTCATCCTCAACTTTGCGCCCAATCCCTTTTCGCTGTCGGACCTTATCAACTGGACCTTGGGGTCGGTCGCCAATCGCTCGCTCGGCGACCTCGCCTTCACCCTCCCCTTCATGCTCGTCGGCATGGCCATGCTGCTAACCCAGCGCCGCAATCTTTCGCTGCTGGCGATCGGCGAAGAAGCCGCCTTCGCCCACGGCCTCGACTTTCGCCGCACTCGTCTGGTTGTTGTCATCGCAACGGGGTTGGCAACAGGAGCCTCTGTGGCCTTGGCCGGAGCGGTGGGCTTTGTCGGCATCGTCGCCCCGCATGTCGTGCGTCCGTGGGTCGGACATGACCCCGGCCGCACCCTCCTGCCTTCCGCCTTTGCCGGCGCAATCATGCTGATCGCCGCCGATATGCTGGTGCGTCTGTTGCCGACTGATACCGAGCTCAGATTGGGGGTCGTTGCAGCGCTCGCCGGAGCTCCGGTGTTCCTGTGGATCGCCATGCGCCGGGGGAATGTCCGCCATGACTGACCTCGTTGCAAAAGACCTGACCCTCGATAATCGAGTTGAAGCGGTGGATTTCACCTTAAAGCCCGGTGAGCTTGTTGCTATCGTGGGACCCAACGGATCAGGAAAGACCAGCCTGCTGCGCCTGCTCTCAGGCATACAAAAAACTGACCATGGCACGATCCATCACGGCAATCGCCCGATCGACACATTGACGCCCCGCCAACGCGCCCGCGCGCTCGCCTATCTCCCGCAACGCACCGAGGTCGCATGGCCTATCCGCGTGGCCGAGATGGTGGCCCTCGGTCGCTTTGCCTATGGTCCCGCGCTGACCTCTGAACGCGATTTTGCGGGACCGGTCTCTGCAGCTTTGGCTGATGTTGGTGCAAGCCATCTGGCCCATCGTTCGACCGCAGAGCTTTCAGGCGGCGAACTGGCCCTATGCGCTCTGGGGCGCATATTTGCAGCGGACGCCCCTCTCTTGTTGCTAGATGAGCCCGTCGCGGCACTCGATCCCGCCCGTCAGCTATCAACGATGGCGTCGCTTCGCACCAAGGTAGATGGAGGTGCCGGTGTCGCTCTGGTCGCCCACGATATCAATCTGGCCGTAAAGTTTGCCGACCGCATCGTCTGGATGGCGGACGGAGTCATTGTCGCGGAAAGCGACGCAAATCCCCAGTCCGTTGTGGCGCTGGTCGACAGGGTCTTTGGTGTGACAGCAACCCCCCTTTATGACAGTGACGGAACGATGCTCGGTCTGGCGATAACCGAGCGCTGAATAGAGTCTCATGCGATAGGCTGGCGCACTTCGATCACACCCGCTTGACCACAAACATACTTGACGCCCTTCTCTTCACCTGAAGATTGGCGCATCCCGCCGCTCGCGTCACTATATGTCTGAACATCGCGGGAACGATTGAAGCTCTGGTGCATTAGGGAACGATTGGGGATTTTTACACAGGACCGGGGGGCCACTTCATCTGATGGTTATTGAACTGTTTTTGACAATAATGTACCGGACTTTACGGACCTGCCGTGGATGATCGTCGGTTACATATGAGACGAGCCGGTGAGTTGCCCCTACAGAATCGATTAAACCCAACTCTGTCCTTCCGGTCGCGGCCCCATTAGAAAGCGAATGGCCATAAAATGTTGCTTGAAGACTATGATCGTTGGCGCAGTTTACGCGCAACTGTTCTGGCATTTATTGTCAATCTTTCTCGAGTTCAACGACAGATAATGGCTGCAGTGATTGACGGGATCCTGTGCGTCATGGCCGTATGGATCGCCTTTTCGCTGCGGCTAGGCGTCTGGGATTTTTTCTCACCGCCTGTCCTGAAGTTTGCGGCGATTACTTTGCTGTTTTGGTTTGCAATCGCATTATGGACCGGCGTTTATCGATCACTGATCCGGTTTTCCGGAGCGCGATCAATCGCCGGATTGGCGTTCGCCTGCGCTGCCATGACGCTCCCCCTGTTCATTGTCTGCGTGATTTTCCGGCTACCCGGCGTTCCAAGAACGCTGTGCATCCTGCATCCGATTCTGTTTCTGCTGATGCTGAGCTCCAGCCGCATCGCCATTCGCTTCGTTCTGCTCGATTTGTTGAAAGTGGTGTCCGTGAATGCGCGGCGCGTCCTGATCTATGGCGCAGGGCGCGCTGGCCAGCAATTGGCACTGTCGCTACGCCACGAATCGCAGGTTCATCTGGTTGGGTTCGTTGATGATGATAGGCGGCTTAACGGCCAGCGGCTCGATGGCACTCCCGTCTTTTTCTCGGATCGTCTGCACCAGTTACTAAAAGAGACCAAAGTCGACGAAATATTGTTAGCAATTCCAAGCGCGTCGCGAACCCGCCGCCGTGAAATTATCGAGACGCTGCAGGACGAGGAAGTCTACGTTCGATCCCTGCCCAGCCTGACGAACGTCATCGACGGCAGTGTGACTGTCAACGATCTACGCGAAATCCAGATCGAAGAATTGCTCGGCCGTGAATCGGTTGTCCCCAATCAACTGTTGATGGGCAAGACCATCGCCGGCAAGACCGTTCTGGTATCGGGTGCTGGCGGATCAATCGGTAGCGAGCTTTGCCGCCAGATTTTGCGCTGTCACCCGGCCCGCCTGATCCTGCTGGAACAGTCGGAATTTGCGCTCTATGCGATTGAGCAGGAACTATCCGCAATGATGAGCGAGCTTGGCATTTCGGTACCGATTGCACCAGAGCTTGCCAACGCTTCGGAGCGGTCGTCGATGCGCCGGGTTTATTCGCACTATCGTCCCGAAACCGTGTTCCATGCCGCGGCCTATAAGCATGTGCCGTTGGTTGAGGCCAACCCGATCTCTGGCCTGCGTAATAATATCATGGGTACACTCCACAGTGTCGCAGCCGCCGAGGAGTTAGGCGTCGCCAATTTCATCCTTGTCAGTACTGACAAGGCTGTTCGCCCGACCAACATCATGGGGGCGTCAAAGCGCGTCTGCGAACTCATATTGCAGGCTCGCGCCGCGCAACCCGATGCGCGCACTGTATTCAGCATGGTCCGTTTCGGCAATGTGCTGGGGTCTAGCGGGTCGGTCGTGCCACGGTTCAAGGCACAGATTGCTGCGGGCGGCCCCGTGACACTGACTCACCGCGAGATTACCCGCTATTTCATGACGATTCCCGAGGCTGCACAGCTTGTAATTCAGGCAAGTGCCATGGCCAGACATGGCGAAGTCTTTGTCCTCGATATGGGTCAGCCGGTACGAATTGCCGACCTTGCGCGATCCATGGTTCATTTAACAGGGCTTAGCGTTCGCGATGAGGAAAACCCCGACGGCGATATCGAAATTGTCGAAACCGGATTGCGGCCAGGGGAGAAGCTTTATGAAGAACTGCTCATCGGCAACAACCCGGAACCGACGAACCATCCACGTATCATGCGCGCGCGCGAAAATCTTTGGCCGTGGAGCGATCTCGAACGCGAATTGACGGCTTTGGAAGCAACGATCCGGGCGAGCGGCGACAAGGATACCGCAATGGAGATTATCAGCCGACTTGTGCCTGAATATACGCCGGATATTTCCGGCCAGGAAGGGGCGGAAAGCAGAGCCGTCTGAGCTTTCTATCTATACGCAACGCGTCAAAAGAACGAACATATAGCCGCTTAACTGGATGCTACTGTGATGACCTCTCGGCTCACTGCGGCGGCTTGCTCCATCTGATCCGATGTCAAAGTCGGGTGAACCAGCCACATCAGGCTGGTTTCCCCCATTGCGCGCGCAGCAGGCAAGCGCTGCGTAGGTCGTGTGCCCGTCCCGTCGAACGCTTTCTCCAGATAAACCTCTGAACAGCTCCCCTGAAAACAGGGAACACCGCGCGCCGTAATTTCGCTAACAATGCGATCACGATCCCAGCCTTCGGCTAGTTTTTCGTCATTCACATAAGCGTAAAATTTATACTCGGCATGCACGCTTCCCTCATCCGTCAACCGCGGCAGGCGAATGACAGCGTCGGAACCGTCAGCAAAACCGCGCAGAGCGTCCCGCAACATGGCCGCGTTGCGCGTTCGAGCTGCTGTCCAATCCGCCATGCGCCGAAGCTGTATCCGACCGATGGCAGCCTGTATTTCCAGCATCCGCCAGTTCGTACCGATACTTTCATGCAACCAGCGAAAACCAGGCGCATGTTCGCGTTTGTAAACCGCTTCCCAGCTTTTCCCATGATCCTTGAACGACCACATGCGCGACCATAAATCACGGTCGTTACAGGTGATCATTCCGCCCTCCCCGCCTGTGGTCATGATTTTGTCCTGACAAAAGGACCATGCCCCGATATCGCCAATCGAACCGACGCTGCGCCCCTTGTAACGGGCCCCATGGGCTTGGGCGCAATCCTCGATCACTCGAATTTCCTGTTTCGCCGCAAGTTGCATGATCGGGTCCATGTCCGCAGGCCAGCCGGCAAGGTGGACGACCAGAATCGCGCGGGTCTTCTCGGTCAGTCTTGGGGCGATTGTAGCGGCAGAGATATTCCCGCTGTCCCGTTCAACATCGGCAAAAACCGGCACCGCTCCCGCGTTAAAAACGCAGCTTACCGAAGCAAGGAATGTCCGCGGCGTGACAACGACCTCGTCATCGCTGCGCCCGCCATTCACACTGCCGATACCAAGGCCGTGCAACGCAAGGTCGAGTGCGACGGTGCCATTTGCCACAGCGATGGCATGCCGGGTGCCGACCCAGTCAGCGAACTCACGCTCAAAATTGCGGCACTCTTCACCTGTCCAATAATTGACCTTGTTCGACCGCAGCACAGCCGCCACCGCCTCGACCTCTTCGTCGCTAAAGCTGGGCCAAGGGGCAAAGTTGGTATTTAGCATGTCACTTTATTTCGATTGGTCGGGCGGGGTTGCCGACGACGGCAACTCCGGGAGGAAAGTCTTTTGTCACCACTGCGCCCATGTCGATAACGGCTCGAACGCCTATAACGAGCGGTTTGTCTGGCGTCCCCTGACGAAGGATTGCACCAGTGCCAACATAAGCGTGATCTTGAATGTGCACATTGCTATTGCACCTCACCCTCGGCGCGAATGTTACGAAATCGCCTATCACCCAGTCATGCGCGACATAGCTATAAATATTCGCATGAAAGCAGCGCCCGATTGAGATGTCAGCAGTGAGCGCAACGAATGTCTGCAATATTGCGCCTTCAGCTATGTAGACATTATCACCGATCACGACATTGCTAGCGGCAACATCATACATGGGTATCCCCTCGGCCAGACAGCGTTCATAGAGCATCTCTCGCACGCGAGAATCGGCGATTGCAATGGCAACTGCCTTCGATTCAGCTGAATGCGCCAGAAATGCTTCCCATGAGAACTGCTCAGCCTGTCGAGATTCGTCAGGAACGCCATCATCTATGAAAACGATCTTTGCCTTTTTAAGTTCAAGGTCATTACGGACAATTGGCATCACTTCACGACCGAAACCGCTCGCTCCGTATATTCCGATCAAATTCGTCATAATTCCCTACCTTTGAACGCTGGCATCGTTGCTTCACCTTCCGCGCTAATCCCATCCCGGACGAGAACTTTGCGCACGGTCAAAAACAGGATTTTACAATCAAGCCAAAGCGACTGGTGGTCTACATACCAGACATCTAGGGCGAACTTCTCCTCCCAGGACAGGGCATTGCGTCCGTTCACCTGCGCCCACCCCGTGATGCCCGGTCGCACTTCGTGACGACGCGCCTGTTCAGGACTGTAAAGGGGTAAATAACTCATCAACAGCGGGCGTGGCCCGACCATGCTCATGTCGCCCTTCAAAACATTCCACAGCCCCGGCAGTTCATCAATGCTGGTCGAGCGCAGAATGCGGCCCAAATATGTAAGCCGCTCGCTGTCGGGCAGCGGGCGCCCTTCGCTATCCAGAGCGTTCAACATTGTCCTAAATTTATACATCAAAAATGCTCTCTCACCCCGCCCCGGGCGGTGCTGGGCAAATAATATCGGCGCGCCCATGCGCAGACGAATGACGATAGCGGTGGCGAGTATGACCGGTGACAAAAGCGTCAGAACGAGAGCCGAGACAATGATGTCGAGCAGCCTTTTCACCTTTGGTCACCGTTCGCTATACCCATCGCCTCCATCATCGAAGCCGTTACCTTTTCGGCGCTATATTTTTCCCGGACAATGGCGAGTGAGCGCGTCGCCATAGGAGCGATTATGGCGGGTGCCTCAACAAACCGCAGCATGGAATGCGCCAGAGCGTCGATTGAACGCGGCGGAACGAGAAAACCATTATCGCCGTCCGTAACCGTTTCCCTGCAACCGGGCGCATCGGTCGTAATGATCGGTCGGCCCGTTGCCATCGCTTCGAGAACGGCTCGCGGCGTTCCCTCGCGATAGCTGGGAAGCACAAAAACATGGGCATCGACCAGAAACGGTCGTACGTCGGCTTGCGGCCCGTGCCAGACGAGATCACCTTCGTTGACCCATTGCGCCACCTCTGCCTCGTCAACCGCATCGGGATTGGGATCGAGCCCGCCGACCAGATGAAAGCTGGCCTCAGGATGCTGCACCCTCACCTTCGTTGCGGCGGCGGCATATTCGCGCACGCCCTTGTCACCCAGCAACCGCGCGATCATCAAAAAGCGCAGCGGCCCCTTGGGCAGCGGTTGCGGCGGATAGTGCAACAGGTCGACGCCCGACCCGTTGACGATCGTCACCGGCTTGTCCACCCCGATCAGGTCGAGCGCGTGGAACAGCGCCAGATCGTCGGGGTTCTGAAAAAAGACGCGAGTGGTGCGCGACAGGGCGACACGATAAAGCATCCGCGCAATACGCTGGACATGGCCGCGCATACCCTTGGCATCGCCTGTGAAGGCATAACCCAGCCCGGTGATCATCGCATAGCGCTGCGGCACCCCTGCAATCCACGCGGCCAGCGTGCCCCAGACGACGGGCTTGATGGTATAACCCAGAACTATCGTCGGTTTTATCTGTCGCATCAACCGGACCAGCGCGACAAAGGCTTTCAGGTCGGCAATGGGGTTCAGTCCCGCGCGGGCAATCGGCACCGAATGGGCCTTTACCCCCATATCGCATAACGCACGCGATATCGCCGGATCCTCTTCGAGGGCAGCGGCTGCGACGTGAACATCGCCCCCGGCATCGCGCAGCGCGCTCAGCAAGGGTCCGCGAAAATTAACGAGTGACTGCGGGAGCGCGCCAATCAACAGAAAGCACACCGGATGCCGCGAGTTCGACGGAGGCGCCATTACAGAACCACCTGTGGGTCGCCTTGCGGCAGCCCCCGCAATTGCGCGTGTACCATCGACGGCTTGATGCCGAATGCTGACAGCAGGGCGAACAAGAGCGGGACATAAACACCAACGACGATCAGGCCAGCCAAGGCAAAGCGCGCCAGCAACGGCCAGCCGGCAAAGGCGTCATAAGCCATCAAAACGGAAAAATAGGCGGTTGCCCCCGCGGTAACGGCAGAGACAAAATAGGCCGCAAGACGCCCGGTGAGCAAGGCGGGTTTCCACAGCGCCAAAATACCAAACTGACCGATGCAAAAGACCAGTGCCGAAATCGATGCCCCAGCGGCAATCCCCCAAATGCCATAAGCCCGCGACAAGGCAAGGCTGCTCGCAAGATTTGCTGCCGCCGCGACGATGCCGATCAGCAGCGGTGCCATCGTCTTTTGATAAGAAAAATACACACGGTTGAGCAGTTCGCGCATCGCAACAAACATAATCCCTACGCCCAAAATGCCGAACAGGGTCGCCGTCGTCTGCACATCCTCTGGCCGGAAGGCACCGCGCTGGTAAATCAAGGCGACGACATCGGTACGCAGCGCCAAAGCGCCCGCCGCCGCTGGTGCGGTCGACACCAGGATCAGCCCCAGAGCGCGGGTCAGAACATCGGCGTTCGCCATGTCGTCATCGCGGGCGGCATTGGTCGCCAGCGACGGAAAGAAAAGATAGGATACAAGCCACGAAAACACGCCGGATATGAATAGCGTCAGGCGACTGGCATAGTTCAGATGCGATATCGCACCGGGGCCGAAATCAGACGCGATCGCAGTCCCGATAAAGATGTTGAGTTGATCGAGGATCACCGCAAAGATCATCGGAGCGGACAACAGCGAAAGCCGCCGCAATGTCTCCGGCTGAATCTTCCACCCCCATTGGGTGTCATAAAGGCGACGCGTCTGGCGGCGCTGGATAACGCCTTGCACCGCATAGGCACCAACGGCGCCGATCACCGCGATTGTCACATCTTGCATCAGATAAGCAACATAGATTGCCACAATGGCGATCAGATTGTTGATCACCGGAACAGCGAGCGGAGGAAGGAAGTGCCGGTTGGCTTGCTGAATTGAACTTTGGACACCGACATACCCGGTCAAAACAAAGCCGAGAAGCATGATCCGCGTAAGTTTGACCGCAAGATTATGTGTGTAATCGTTGATTGACGGTGCAACGACAGAGACCAGAACACCAGCAAGGACCCAACAAATGCCCGACATGATGATGGCAACATAGGCGTAGTAGCGAATCGATTCATTGGCGAATTTCTGTGCAGCAGACTGGTCCGCCATCTGTCGCACATACATGGGTGCAAATACCGCCCCGATAGTCGCATAAATCGCGAGCCAGAGCACGCCAGGGAGTTGGTTTGAAATAAAATATGCATCAGTTACCGGGCTGGCACCGAACAAAGACGCGAATACAATATCCTTTGCCAGTGCCGCAATCTTGCCAGCGATGGTCAGCAGGATGAGTGCTGCTACGATCATAGTTTAGACGGCGTGCGCGGTCGCCGCCTGTTTTCGATCGTCCACGGCGTCGAAACGCGATTAAAACGCCGCCCAAACCACAGATACAAGCCTGTCACGACGATCGTCGTAAACAAGGCCCCCGGGGAATGAAGTAGTTGATTGTTGGCTGGCATAAAAAATGCACCCATGGTGAGCAGTGCAAAAGTCAAAATGGCAAACGGATTTTCGTACCTGACGGCGGACGTCCAAGCGCGGGAATAGACGTAAGCAAAATAGCCGAAGATCAGAACCGTTCCGGGAAAGGTAAAGTCGGTCGCGAAATGCGTAAAGACCGTATGCCATTTGGATTCGTCCCAACCGGTCGTAGCGGCGACTTGGCTGACCAATGCGTTCGGCCACTCCCAATCCAATCCGAACAAGCGGTTCGCCAAGACCGAGACAGAATAAGAGAAGCCCAGAAAATGAGTCCAATGCCAAGGTGTTTCGAGCGCGAGTCCGAGGCCATAATAGCCCTGCGACAGATAACTCAAAAACATGGACAATGTCAGACCATAGTCGAGCCCGAAGAGTTTGAAAATCGGGTGGCTAGTGTCAAAAAAAACTCGATCGTTGATGCGCTGATTCACATTTCCAACGTCAACACCTATCACCGAATAGCGTTGACCTAGCACAGCAACGAACAGCATAATGGCCATTATGGCCGAAGCCGCGCTAACTAAGACCCATTTGATCTTTATGGGGCGCCGCCAGACGCCATATTTCAAGGCAGCAACGGCGATCAAGTAAACCAATACGTCACCGATCTGCTTTTGCTTGCCCGAACCAACAACGTAAAAAAGTAAACTCGCTATGATGAAGGCGGTCAGAAGCGTTCTGCGCGTTCGGTTCATAGAAAAGAAATAATATAATCCCAACACCATAGCGATAAAGTTGAAAGGCAATGAAAAAGAATATAGTATGAAAATAAGAGAATAACTTCCTGAGTTCCGCTCATAACCTTCATAGCCGGTCATATAGGCATCGCCGATGCCCGACAGGTCGGTATTCAGCTGTCCTGAAGTCAGGGCAGACCCAATCGATACGGCCAAGGCGATCAGTGAGATAATCAGCGAAATATCGAATAATATCCGGACAAACGCATCGTTACCCAACCGATGTCGTTGTGCAGGGCGCACACCAATCTGGTTGCCGTAAATATAGCCGAAGGTGATTGCTATCATCACCGCACCCATAAAGAACAGCGTCTTGCCGATTGGAAACGCATAATAATCAATTGGCCCCCAGACTGCTATTGATAGCGTCACGGCCAGATAGGCAATAAAAAATTTGAGCGGGGCAAAGGCAGCAAATTGCGGCGCCGGCCGAAGCTTGGTTCGGGGAAATTTCACTTCAATGCCTCGCTGAATATGCGCCGATAAGCAGCAAGTTTATCATCCCCTTCAAGGTGGCCGATCCCAAGAGAAGTCTTATGGGCTTTGTGCAAATATTCCTCGGTCGATTTAATCACACGAGCAGGATTGCCTCCGACGATAGAGCCAGCTGGCACATCCTTCGCAACCACGGCATTGGCTGCAACAATGCAGTTTTCGCCGATGGTCACACCACGCATCACCAAAGCACCGGCGCCAATGAAGCAGTTGGCTTTAACGACGATAGGCGCTGCGAGATCAAGAGTGGGAAATTTCTGCCGAAACGGAAGGACACCGCCATCATGGCATATGAATTTTGCCCCGACGCTAATGAATACATTGTCGTGCAACGTGACAAGAAAAGGTTCGGAGCTAAACATATCATAGCTGCTGCCATAAATTCTAACTTGCCCCTTCAGGTTGACGCCGATCATCTTCGCATAACCGACAGGCCTCAGGCGCGCATATAGATAGTTAAATGGCCAGGATAAGGCTCTCTTCAGCCGATAGAAGGACATCGATTTTCCCTTCCCAAAACTTCCGATAGGAATGCGGTCACCGGCGCTTCAAAGGCCTGAACGGTAAAGGCTCCATAGTTGCTGCAAAATTGCTTCATCGCCATGATCGCTTCCTTATCTATCGTAAGGATATCGCATAGGCGCTTCGCCGCGTCATCCCGGTCGTCGGGATTGATGGAGAATCCGGTTTGCCCCTCGACATGGTAGGCGCGCACGCTGGGCAACGCATTGATGATACAGGGGGTGCCATAGGTCACCGCTTCGGAATATTTGGTCGGAAAACCCGCTAGCGTCACCCTGGATTCATGTCGCAGGACGAAAGCAAAGGCCGAGGCCTGAAGCAGGTGCAGTACTTCGTTTCTGGGCCGGCGCCCCAGGAATACGACACTATTCCCCAGACGCTCAAGCAGGACGCGATGACGCGGAAACAGTGCCAGAAAGCGCTCACGCTCGACCCCCACGACGCGCAGCACAAAATGTTTTCCGCGCTGGGCGACGGTATCGAGTAACTCGATGATCCAGTCGATCCGGTCGTGGATTGCCTCCGCCCTCGCGCCGTCAGCAAAGCCCGATGCGATTGCAAACAACGGCATCGGCGACCGAAGCGCCTCATCATGCGGCCCTGCTTCCGCAGGGCTGTCCATCAGCGTCGGAATCTCGACGATCGGCAAGCCCGTCGACCGGTAAAAGTCGGTCATAAAGGGCGAGGTTGTGATGATGCCGTCCATTCGCCGGTTAACCCAGCGCATCCGCAACGGAACGTCGAAATTCTTCACGATATTGGCGGGGCTGCTCCATGGTCGTGCAGCATACCATTCGGTGCAGTCGGCCAACGCCGCAGCACCCCACTGACGCGCCAGCGCGGCAATTTTGCGCTGTGCCAGCGCAGGGTGGTTATAACAGATGACCGCCGCGACCTCTTCGGTATGCACCACACCGCGTTCCAACAGTTGGCGAAGTGGCCAATCGGAGCGGATCATGTCGAACCACTGCCCACGGCTTTGCGGATAACCGACCTCCCACGCCTCGACATCCGCGCCCCCGGTATCCGCGGCATGGATCGTCCGGTCATAAACTCTCGCGTGGCTGATTCCGATCAGCACGACACGATAACCAAGCGCGCGCAGCACCCGCGCGTTATTCAGCACCCGCTGCGCGGCGGCATTCTTGTCAGGCAGTTCGAACCCGCCGATATAGACAATGGTTTGCACCGGATGCTTTCCAATTCAGCCCTGTTTTTTCCAGACGGTGCGATTCACATAACCGGTGTAGCTCATCACCACGCGCAATATCTTTCGCGACACATTGGGCACATCATAATCGCCGACGATTTCAAACTGCCGCTCTTTGGCATCATGCTGCGAAGTGACGACGCGGATCGCATCCAATATGTCATCACGGCGCAGGCCAGTCATGATCAGCGTGCCGACGTCCATGCCCTCGGGCCGTTCGTGCGCGTTGCGCAACGTAATCGCCGGCAGGTTGAGCAAACTGCCCTCCTCGGAAATCGTGCCGCTGTCCGACAAGACGCAAAAGGCCGATTTCTGGAGCTTTACATAATCGAAAAAGCCCATCGGCGCCTGATAGCGTACCCGCTCGTCCATTGGCGCGTCCGGCAGTTCCGCGATACGCTTTTGTGTGCGCGGATGGGTCGACACAATCACCGGCATGTCAAATTCTTGCGCCGCTGCGGAAAGCCCCTGCATCAGTTGTTCCAGATTGCGCGGATCATCGACATTTTCCTCGCGATGGACGCTGGCGATGAAAAATTTTCCAGCTTCCAGCCCTTCGCGTTCCAAAATGTCCGACGCATCGATGTCCTTGGCATAATAATCGAGCACTTCGCGCATATGACTACCCGACTTGATGATCGTTTCAGGCCGGATGCCTTCGGCCATCAGATAGCGGCGTGCATGTTCGGTCAGTACAAAGTTGATGTCGCTGAGGTGATCAAGCACCTTGCGGTTCAGCTCTTCGGGTACGCGCTGGTCAAAACAGCGGTTGCCCGCTTCCATGTGAAAAACAGGAATCTGGCGGCGCTTGGCAGGAATGACCGCAAGGCAGCTGTTGGTATCGCCATAGAGCATAACCGCGTCCGGCTTTTCGAGGTCGAGCACATCGTCGACTTTCGAAATAACCTCGGCAATCGTCTTCGCAGCATTGGCTCCGGCTGCATTAAGGAAATGATCGGGTTTGCGAACACCCAGATTCTCGAAGAACACCTCATTCAGTTCATAATCATAATTCTGGCCGGTGTGGACAAGAACATGGTCCACATGCTGTTCAAATTCAGCAATAACGCGGCACATTTTTATGATTTCAGGACGGGTTCCGACAATCGTCATGACCTTGATCATATTATCGTCTTTCCATCTTGCTGCGCTTCATGACCTCGACAAGTTCGGGCCATGACGGCGGCATATAGCCGGTTGCGTTGCGAAAGCGTTCAGAATTCAGGGACCGGTCGATGATCAGCGACGCATCAGGCTCAATCGGGATGTCGTGGCCATAGGCGGCACCAACGAGGCGCAGCAAGTCATATTTGGCGATCGGTTCGGCCGCGACATGATAGAGTCCCATGAGCGTTGGGTCGGGTAGCACATGATCGCGAACGACACGTGCCAGCTCGACAGTCGGCAGGCCCGAAAAGATCGCCTTGGTAAAGCCGCGAATGCCATCTTTCTTGGAAAGAAACCACTCTACAAGCCCATTTGACGACGCTAGTTCATGGCCGATAATCGACGTGCGCAGTGTGATCGCATGAGCTCCCCCGACCTCGCCCAGATATTTACTGAGACCATAGATATCTGTCGCGTCGGGTTGATCCGATTCCAGATAATCGCCCTTCTCTCCAGAAAAAACACAATCGGTACTAATATGCACCAGCCGCGCGCCAGCGATCTCGGCGAGCTGAAGCAGACGGTGCGGCAGTAAACTGTTGATGGGAATCGCCGTGGGAACGGCATTGCCGCCCGACAGCTGCTTGATTAGCCCGACACAATTGATCACGACTTCAGGGTGCATAGCGGCAAAAATCGCCGCGAGGCTGTCGGCGCTTTCAGCATCCAGTCCGGCAATGATTTCCGCGCCGGGAACCATAGCAGCCAACTGCGGATTCACGGCTCGCACCGCACCGAGCGCTACATAGTCTGGTGAGTCCGCAAAAGCGCGCAGCATTGCCATACCAAGCATTCCATTTGCGCCCAACACCAAAATCCGAACGGGGTTAACCAAAAAACTGCCTCCTTCGACCATGCCCGATTCAGGAATGAAATGGGCCAAATCTCTCAACGCTTCGCCAAGTTTTCAAGCTCTGCCCGAACCTCGGGAAGACTCACCAACAGCGACTTGACACCTGCGACATCAAGCCGCTGGGTATTGTGCGAATGGTAGTCGTCCTTCATCACAGTGGTCGTTTCACCTTCGCTGAAATAGGCCGCATAGTTGAGGTCGCGACTATCGAGCCTAAGCCGCCAATAATCGCCCATGTCTTCGGCGGTTCCCAATTCCTGGGCACTCGCCAGCGTTTCGTATAGTTTTTCCGCGTGACGCCAACCGATTGCCTTCACCGGATGGTCGGGCGCACCGAAAAGTTCGACAAGTGCCGCCGCAAGGTCAGCGATTGTCGAAGCGGCGGCCTTTTTGATGAACAGATCGCCTTGACGAGCGTGATCAAAGGCGAAACGCACCAACGCAACACTGTCGCGAAGTGGCATCAGAAAGCGTGTCATGTTCGGTTCTGTCACCGTGATCGGCTGGTCATTCTTGATTTGCCGGATGAACAACGGGATCACCGAACCGCGCGAACACATGACATTGCCATAACGGACGCAGCTGATAACCGTCTTGGCATCGGCGCCAATCTCGCGTGATGCCGCTTGCGCCATCTTCTCCATCATGGCCTTACTCATGCCCATCGCGTTGATCGGCTGAACCGCCTTGTCTGTCGACAGGCATACGAGACTGCCGACACCATGCTCGATCGAAGCGCGAATGACGTTTTCGGACCCGACGATGTTCGTTCGCACCGCTTCCATCGGGAAGAATTCGCAACTCGGCACCTGTTTTAATGCGGCGGCATGGAAAACGGCATCCACACCCTTGACCGCGCGTTCTACACTTTCCCGATCGCGAACATCTCCGACGAAAAAGCGTGCGCGAACATCGCCCAACAGGTTTCGCAGCATGTCCTGCTTTTCTTCGTCGCGGCTGAGAATACGGACTTCCTCAATGCCACCGGCAAGCAGTTCGTTGACCATCGTTTTCCCAAAGGAGCCCGTGCCCCCGGTGATCAATACGCGCTTGATTTCTTTTGCGCTCATCGTCCAAAACCTTCCAGCTGAAATCCAGAGAAACTGCGCTGCGAAAAAATCGCTTGTCGCTTTTTCTCAGTTCGGGGCAGCGCGGGCCAGAATATAAATCTCACAAATCATTCTTCCGGTTACAAACGCAACGCACCCGTTTCGCGCGGCAATATATTCTTCAGATCATAAACAACATGATCGGGCTTCACACATCCCGCAATCAGCGCGCGACCATCCTTCCGAAATTCATCATGCGCCACCGCAACCATCACTCCGTCATAGGCGGCTGGCGGCAGAGTTTTGACAAGTACCAGTCCATATTCCTGCTTGGCTTCGGCTGCATCAGCCCAAGGGTCATAGACATCGACATCGACCCCATATGTTTCCAGCTCGGAAATGACATCGACCACCCGCGTATTGCGCAAGTCCGGGCAGTTTTCCTTGAACGTCAAACCCATCATCAGAACGCGCGCACCGTTGACCTGAATGCGACGCTTCAGCATGGCCTTCACCAACCGTTCGGCAACATAGGCTCCCATCCCATCGTTCAGGCGACGTCCTGCGAGGATAATCTCTGGCCGATAGCCAATCGCTTCTGCCTTGTGCGTCAGATAATAGGGGTCGACGCCGATGCAGTGCCCCCCCACCAGGCCGGGACGGAAGGGCAGGAAATTCCACTTGGTCCCAGCCGCTTTCAACACCGCCTCTGTATCGATCTCCATGCGATTGAAGATGATCGCCAGTTCATTAATCAAGGCGATGTTGAGATCGCGCTGCGTATTCTCGATGACTTTGGCGGCTTCGGCGACGCGGATGGATTCCGCCTTATAGGTGCCCGCCGTGATGATTGACGCATACAGCCCATCAATCAGACTGGCCACCTCCGGCGTCGATCCCGATGTCACTTTGCGAATGGAGGGCAGACGGTGCTCCTTGTCGCCAGGATTGATCCGTTCGGGACTGTAGCCACAAAAGAAATCACGATTATAGGTCAGCCCCGACATGTATTCGAGAACGGGAACACAATCTTCCTCGGTCGCGCCGGGATAGACGGTTGATTCATAGACAATGATGTCGCCGGATTTCAAAAGCTTGCCAACCGTCTCTGACGCTTTGATTAGCGGCGTGAGGTCCGGTCGCCGATGGGCATCAATGGGCGTCGGCACTGTGACGATATAAAGATTACAATCGGCAAGGTCGGCGGGATCGGATGTGAAGTTGAGATTTGTCGCAGCCGCTAATTCTTCTGCGTCGGTTTCCCGCGTCCTGTCTTCGCCCCGTCGCAACGCTTCGATACGCTCGTGATTGATGTCAAAGCCGACGACTGAGCGAATATAACCAAATTCAACCGCGAGAGGCAGACCAACATAGCCAAGCCCGATAATGCCGATCTTGAGATCATCCAGCAACATAGGGTGGATCCGACTCTGGCTCATTTCCCAGCATACTCCCGGAACCACCGAACAAAAGTGGCGATCCCATCGCGGAAATCTGTTGCCGGCCGGTATCCCGTCAGTCGCTCGAGCAGCGAGGCGTCGGCCCATGTCGCGGGAACATCGCCCAACTGCATGGGCATATAGTTGCGGATCGCCTTTATACCCAGACTCTCCTCAATCGCGTCGATGAAATCGAGCAGACGAACTTTGTCATTATTGCCGATGTTGACGATCCGGAACGGCGCGACGGGGCTAAGTGAGTCCCCGTCGATAATTTCATCCTTCGATGCAGGGCGTACCGGCACGGCATCAATCAACAGGCGGATGGCACGCACAAGATCATCGACATAGGTAAAGTCGCGATACATGTCACCGTGGTTGTATATGTCGATTGGTTGTCCCTCGAGCATGGCATCGACGAATTTATACAGCGCAAGATCCGGTCGCCCCCAAGGTCCATAAACGGTGAAAAATCGAAACATCGTGGTCGGAAGATTCCACAAATGCGCATAAGCGTGCGCCATCGATTCATTAGTCTTTTTTGTCGCGGCATAGATGGTGAGCTGCGTGTCGGCCTTTTCGGTTTCAATGAAGGGCATATCTTCATTCGCGCCATAAACAGAGGAGGTTGATGCCATCAGCAGATGCTGCACGGCAAGACGCCGCGCCGCCTCCATGACATTGAAGGTGCCGATGACATTGCTGTCGAGATAGGCCCGTGGATTTTCGAGACTATAGCGCACACCGGCCTGCGCAGCGAGATGAACGATGATGTCAGGGGCGAACGCATCGATTGTCTTGTCGAGCAGTGCCTGATCTTCCAACATACCCTCGACCGCAGAAAAGGCCGCGTTCTTGAGCAATTCTTGATGACGCCGCTGCTTTAACTGCACGTCATAATAATCGGTCATTCCATCATAACCCATCACCGTAAAGCCTTCGGCCAACAGCAATTTCGCAAGATGAAAGCCGATAAAGCCGGCGGTCCCTGTTACAAAAATTTTTCGTTGCAAAGCTACATCCTCAGTTCGTGTCGTCGCGCAATCACTCAAAAAATGCACAAATTATAACGAGGGATTAGTCCCGTTACGAGCCGCAGGAGTCAGCGAAACGTCGCGCAAAGTGGCATCAATTCCAGGATCATTGTCGGCAAGGGCTACATATATATTAACCCAATACCAACGACATGCACTGTCATCGATAGTCACAACTGCTTTTTTCTTTCCCGCGACAAGCGGCACAGGAAACGGTCGCTGTGATTTCACCCCCGCTTCGGCACAATAAATCTTTGCTGTCAGCGCAGATGGGTCGATTGGAGCATTGGCAGCAAGGGTCCAGCCAAAATCATAGCGGCCGGGCGAAAGCTGTACGATCTGGCTCGCGGCGATCCCCCTAGCGCCGTCTATGGCCGACACAAGGAGACTTTTGTCTTTCTCGTCAATCGAAGCACCCAATGTTCCTGAAGCAGACAAACGCCAATCAAACGGTGGCAATAGCGGTTGCCGAGAGAATTGGCCGTTGGCCAAAAGATTTGATCGTTGATCCTGCGATATCGCTGGTTTAGCAAGCACCCTGACAAGTTGGTATGCGGCAGAAAATTGCCCCGAATTCGACAAGGCCAGCACGAGGCTCTTGTCATTCTTTGTGATTTCTGTTTGCCGCCAGGGCGCGCGGAAAATCGCCACGCGCAGTTTTGCCGCATTCACCAGACTTGGCGCACTCTGCGCCACTTGTTGCCAATAATAGTCAGCCCATTTGGGCGATCGTCCGACTACAGGTGCTAGCGCCTCCACCGCTCCGTCGCGTGCCGTGACTGTAGCCATTGCGCCAACATAGGTGTTGCGCAAATCATAGTTCGTCAGAACGGATCGTGACATCCACAGAAAAAACGTCGCTTGGTCGTCTCTCGCGCCAGCCGACCGAATATGCTCTGAACTGAGGAATGAATTACGACGTGTGAGTTTTCCGGCGAGATCGAGCAACACTTGCCGTTTTGGACGATCAGCACGACCGGTCATTGCTTTGACCAGAAGGGCGAGCGCATTCGACGAAAGCGGCTCTGCTCTATATGCCAACCGTGCCAGTTCGCGTTCGACAGTCGTAACATCCGCATCGGGATCTTTTAACGATTGCGACTTGAAGAACCCAATAGCGACATTGCCCCGAGTGGTGCCAAATGGAAAAAAGCCGGTGGCGTAAGCTCGGGCGGGCGCCTTCACCTGATTGGCAATATTGAAGCTGGCCAAACCAACGCATAACGCTAGCGCGACTGCCGCCAACCATCCCGCCGTGCGAACGATGCTCACTTTCGATTCCTACTCTTAAAATCGACGATTAACCGTCAATCTTTTTCTGTTTGGCCCCATATTCATAACCATAGCCATAGCCATAGCCATAGCCATATACTTGGTTCTTCGCCCCAACCTTCGTTACCAGTGCACCGAATAATTTGGCGCCCGACATGCGAAGTCGGCCTAGGGCAGTAGCAATAACACGGTTTTTCGTGGCATTGGCCTCAATGGTAAACAGGACGCCCTCTACGCGCCGCGCAATCAGTGGTGCGTCGGCAAGACCCAGTAGAGGTGGCGAATCGATCAGGACATGATCATAGCGTGCGAGCAGCATCTCGATCAGCGTGGCAAGCCGGTCACTACCCAAAAGCTCCGCCGCGTTCGGGGGCATCTGTCCTGCCGTAACAATCGAGAATCCAAATTTTGACAGGGGGTGGATCATAGCCTCGATGTCGTCGTCACCAGACAGGAAGTGACTAAGACCAATGCTATTTTCAATGTCGAGATAGCGGTTCAACGAAGGATTGCGGACATCGGCATCAACCAGAATGACTGACTTACCCGTCGCGGCCAACACGGTGGCAAGGCTCAACGAAGAATTGCTCTTCCCTTCCTGCGGTCGTGACGACGTCAGCATGATGGATCGCGGTGCGCCATGTTCCGTCAAAAAGGCCAGATTGGTCATCAGTGACAGATAGGCTTCATAGATCGCCGATTTTTTATCGAGTATCGCGTCAGCCACTTCCTGACCCACCAACTCTGGAATCGCGCCGAGGAGCGGGAGCCCGAAGCGAGAAGCAACATCCTGGGGATCGCGAACCGAACTGTCCAGCTTTTCAATCAGAAAGACTATGCCGCCCGAAAACAGGACACCTGCAAGAAGCGATAGAACCAGATTAGTAATAAGTACCGGGCTGGATGGCTTCTCTGTCGGCTTGGCGCGATCGACAACGGAGATGTTGTTCGTGCCGACACCCGCGACGCCGATCTCTTTATAGCGTTGCAAAAGACCATCATAAAGTTGGCGGTTGGAATCCACCTCGCGCTGGAGGATCGCCATCTGGACGGAATCACGCTGTTGCTTACTATACTTACGAGTCAACTGATCGAGCTCAGTTCGCAAATCACGCTCGAGCTTGACCGAGGCGTTATAGGCCTCGCGATTGCTTTGTGATGATCGGGCCTTTTCCACCGCTATGCTGCGGTCGAAGTTCTCAACCTGGGCGCGTAACGATATGACAGCCGGATAATCTTCCTCGAACAAGGATCGCAGACGCGCCAACTCGGCTGCGGCCTCTGCCCGTTTCTGCCGCAGGTTTCCAGTTGCAATCGCATTATTCTGAGCACTGCCAGTCTGCGTGTTGGCAAGTTCGGCTTCCGCGGCGATGCGCGCCTGCCTCGCGTCCGCGAGAGCTTTGCTGACCTCGGCAATATCGGAGCCAACAAGGGTCTGGGTCCTGGTCTTGCCATTTACATCGGTTTCCGATGAGACGGTGACAATGCCTTTATTCATAGCATAGTTGATCAGGGCTCGTTCAGATACTTCCAGATTTTGCCGCAGATTCTCGAGGCGGGTTTCCAGATATTTTCGAGCGTCAGATGTCGCGGCAAAACGACGATCAATCGTGGCCCGAACAAATTGTGTAACCCATAGGTCAGCCAGTTTTGCCGACAAATAAGGCGACGGTGTCGAGAAGTTAATATCGACAAGGCTGGATGTGCGCACGGGAGAGACAGCCAGTTTCTCCAGCAAAATATCCGAGGCCTTATTCGCAAGATTCCGGCGTTCACCACTTGTCATGCCTGATTCGGGATTGTCCAGCTTGAACGCCGCAGTGAAGCTTTTGTCTGCGGTCAGATTACCAGCACGCACCACACGTTCGGCAAGCGACCGTGACTGGAGCAACGAATATTGTGTGTTGTAAAAGGATATCTCATTGATCTGGGCGTTATCCCGTGACCCTTCAACCGAAGTAGCCACTGGGGAATCAGGCAAAATCTCGATCCGCGCACTCGACGTATATTGCGGTGTGGCCAACAAAGTTGCGAGCAATCCCAGCGTGAGGAACGCTAGGATTATGCCAATCACCAAATTGCGGTGATTCACAACCGCCATCATCAAATGTTCGATCACGGGCAGGCCGGATCTCTCTTCCCAGTCCTCATATCGCGGATCGAGGGAGTCGCCTGGCGACATGGAGCCGCGGCTATTCACCAAATCATTCATTATGCGAGCCGTCCTCGGTCTATATTCTTGTGGCTAAAAGGACCAGCGGAGACAGAAATGCTGGGAAGGCCTTTAGCATATTTTGGAACTGCCTACGCTGTGGTAAATCACCAACAATTACAACGTCATTCGGAAAAACCTCAGGGTCGGCATAATTGCCCCGACGGATAGCCTCCAAATTATAGATGCCGACATACCGCTTGTCCCCAACGTCGCGAAACACCACAACATCTTCCAGTTTGGCAAATTCGGAAAGTCCGCCAGCAAGTGCCACCGCGCGCATCAGGGTCATGCGGCCCGCAGCCGGATATGCCCCCGCTTTGTTGACTTGGCCATCAACCGTAATCGACATGGATTGCATAGCAAGCTCGCTGGTTGGCGACTTGAAATTAACGGTTACCCTTGGGTCGCGAACATAGCGGCCCATCAGTTTGGATCGAATTTCACTGGCTATCATACCGGGCGTCTTACCGGCAGCGGCGATAGTCCCGATCAACGGAAAGGCAAAATTACCCTCTCCGTCTGTCATGATGTCACGCTGCATTTCATCGACGTCGAATACCTCAACGCGCAACTCGGTGAAGGGGCCAATGAAAGATGTCCGTGCCGAACGCGCCACGTCGCTTCCCTCTGGTCGAGGCAACTCAGTGAGTGCCGTAATCGGGCTGTTAGGGGCGCTCGCTACCGGCGGTGCATCCTTGGCACATCCGGCCAAGAGAACAACGCAAAGGGCGGTCAAAAAATGAAGTTTAATCATAGAATAAATGTGGGATCCAAAAGCTCCGACGATAGGGAGTCTATAGAGGTTAGGAATGCACCCGCAAGGTTAAATCCCGGAGAGCACGCATGGGTTTTGGACAGCAAAGCAAAGTCAATAGCAGGATGGCTAGGACCTGCAATGACGGAACACGGAGGGGATAATCAACCAAGCTAGCAGCAGAAAGCACCGCAATCACTGCGATTACCGGCAGGCGGTAATCGCCCCTATGTCCTTTGATCAGGTTGCGCACGCCCTGCAAGGCGAGATTGCGGCCAAGCCATAGTAAAGCTACCAGCAGAATGACTGCAAAAGGTAGTCCGCCTGTAATCACAATTTCTGCCCAATCATTGTGGGCATGATTAAAATAGGCTGGCTGTAGCAGCGCATCCAGTTCAAACATCTTGTAGACATTGGGGAAGGATCCAAAGCCGCTGCCCACCCCCCAATAATTCTCTATCATCGCTTGTACAGTGGGCCAGGCCTGTACTCTCAGGTCGTCGGCGACAGTCTGCCCCGCCAGTCGACTCAACCCGGTTACCCGGTTCGACAACCAAAGCGCTGTACCCAAAAAAAGCACAAGCAAAACAGGGGGAGAGTAGAGGAAAATTTTGCTGATGCGTGAATTCAACGCGACTGGCGTTCGGCTATTACGCTTGCCCCTTTTGTCGCTCCATGTCGCAATGACCATGACATATCCAAGCCCAAACACTGCCACCCCCGCCGCAAATCCGGCTCGCGACCCAATCAGCGTCGTTGTGGTGGTCAGCAGAAGGGCCGCAAAAATCAGGGCACTCTGGACCAGCCTATTCTGTCGTTTGAGCATAAGTTCGTCGCGTAATAGCATCGCCGCAACCATCGTAGTGCAAGCAAGAAATATGGCATGATGATTGCGATTGGCAAAAAGACCGACAATCGAATCTGGATTCGTGATGCGATATAGATAGGCCGCATTTCCACTTCCGGACAAAATTTGCACGAAGCCCAGAAAGGCGCTGAAGCAAGCGATAGCTACAATGGTAAACATCATCCGCCGATAATCATCAGCCATCAGCCGTGCTCCCATCAACACGGCGGCGATGGGTACCGTCATAGCCAACAAGCTATTCCAAGTTTCCGATGGCGTCAGAGAGATGGGACGCCAGAGATCGGCTTGACCGAGCACACGGTCAATAGCGACGACTATCTCGCGACCAGGCAAATCATGCCAAATCGATGGTGGCAATGGTACCAATTGCGCACCAATCCACAGCGTCAGAGCCATCAGCAGTGCGAAGGGCACACGAATGCGGCGCCAATCCTCCCGACTCATTCCGCTGATTGCCCAACAGGCGAACAGAACCGAAGCGCCGCGCAACAAAGGCAGCGAATTGATGTCACTCCTCGATCCGCCACCGACAAGAAAGACAAATACCAAGAACAGCACTGGAATCCAGCCAGCTACTTCAACATTAATTCTATGCTTTTTAAGCTTGGTATATTTCAACTCTTTTTGCATTCAATTCTTACCATGAATCGTAACTATAAAGAGCCGGAAGGCTCCATTTGGGTGGGCGCTTAGACGGTCAACACGGGCGAGGCAAGGAATGAAATGACGAGTCGCACCAGTTGGAAGGCAGGCAGCAGCCATGCCCCCGCAGGATAATTTCAATACAAGCCTCTGGCCGATTTTCAAGCCGTGGCGTCGCGCGCATAAATATAGCGGCGCTGATCGCCTTCAAGGGCAATAGCGGCAAGCGCACCGCTGCGGAACGCGCCAATATCTATGCCGATCCGGTTTGACTGCTCATCGGGTGTGCCAGTAATGCTGTGGCCGTGAACGATCATTTTGCCGTGATCGCTCATATCATCAAGAAAATCATCCCGGATCCAGCGCAAATCATTCAACGACTGCTTCTCAAGGGGCACGCCCGGTCTGACACCGGCATGGACGAAAGCATAGTCGCCAATTTCAATGAGATCGTCGCCCGACCCCAGAAACTCGACATGTTCGGAGGGGACCATTAGTGGCAGCTTTTGCGCAACATCTTCAAAGCTTGCGTCGGATAGTGGGCTAGCGTCCGTCCAATAACTTCGAATTGTGGCTTCACCACCAATTCGGATGAAATATTTCAAACGCCCGATATCACCGGTCAGCGCTGCCAAAAAACATTCTTCGTGATTGCCGATCAGTAGCCTTGTATCGGGAAAGAATTTCTGCAGGCCAATAGCTCGCTCGACCACCTCCGAAGATTGCGGACCGCGATCAACAAGGTCGCCCAACAAGATCAATGTCGTATTGGCGACCGGATGCGACAGATCGTCCGCATGGAGCAGATCGATCATTTTCGAGAACAGGTCGTCGCGGCCATGGATGTCGCCAATGGCGTATACGCGCTGGCCCTCTGGTATAGAATATCCACGCCGTGCAGTCGGTCGTGATCGCTCCTTACGCTTCCAGAACATACCCAATGCATCACTCAATCTTACGGCCATCTGGCGCATTGCTGTCGCTAGGCCTGGGCGGTTATCAGGCCAACGCTCTAGGCCCAGATACAATTGCTGACAACCTTATCAAATCGTCATTCCAGAATGCCCAACACGCAGGCCAAGGTAAAGTTTCAACGATTCAGAATTTAGGCCAATTTAATGCCGTCGCAAGGATTTCAGGGCATAGACATGCCACTTGGCTGACCAGCCAAGCCAGATATTGATCAAATGACCCGGGAGTCATGTCGATGAAGGTGATGACGGTCTTTGGCACGCGGCCAGAGGCGATCAAGATGTTTCCGGTGGTGCACGCCTTACAGCGCCAACCCGGACTAGACGTTCGTGTGTGCGTCACCGCGCAGCATCGCGAGATGCTCGATCAGGTGCTCGCCATCGCCCGTATCACGCCCGACATTGATCTTGACGTCATGCAGGCGAACCAGAGCCTCGACGCCTTGCTCGCGCGACTGGTGACGGGACTGGGCGAAAGTTTCGACGCCGAAAAGCCCGATCGCATCCTCGTTCATGGTGATACGCTAACGACAATGGCTGCGACGCTTGCCGCCTATTTCCGCAAGATCCCTGTCGGTCATGTCGAAGCAGGCCTTCGAAGCGGCGATATTTATCACCCTTGGCCCGAAGAGGTGAACCGCAAGGTGACGGGCGCAGTCGCAGACATGCACTTTGCCCCAACCGAAACCGCAGCCGCCGCTTTGCGCGCCGAAAATGTGCCTGCAGAACGTATACATATTACCGGCAACACGGTCATTGATGCACTGCTGGCGACCAAAGCGCGTATCGAAGAGGAACCCGCGCTCGCGGCCGGACTCGACCCGCTCGTCGCGCGTTTTCAAGGAAAAAGGCTGATCGCCGTCACCTCGCACCGGCGCGAGAATTTCGGCGACGGGATGGATGCGATCGCCAACGCCATCGCCGCTATCGCCGCCCGTCCCGACGTCGCGGTGGTCTTTCCCGTTCATCCCAATCCGCATGTCCGCAGCGCGATGGAGCCAATTCTTGGCGCGCTTCACAATGTCGCTCTGATCGATCCGCTCGATTATCCGCATTTTGTCAGGCTGCTGGCCATCTCCGACCTCGTCCTCACCGACAGCGGCGGGGTGCAGGAAGAAGCGCCCAGCTTTGGCAAGCCGGTGCTGGTGATGCGCGAAACAACCGAGCGCCCCGAAGGAATAGAGGCGGGCACAGCACGCCTCGTCGGCACCGATAAAAACCACATTGTTTCCGAAATATACACCCTTTTGGACGATGAAGAGGCTTACGCCAGCATGGCGCGCGCCCATAATCCTTTTGGCGACGGCACAGCAGGCACCCAGATAGCGGAGATTGTGGCGCGTGCCGGTTGATATCGAACAGAAAGTTACCGTCGTCGGGCTGGGCTATATAGGCCTGCCAACCGCCGCGCTGATCGCGCGTTCGGGCTGTAAAGTCACCGGCATCGACGTCAGTGAAGCCGTTGTCGAAACGGTCAACAGCGGCAAAGTTCATATCGAGGAAGTGGATCTCGACGGTCTGGTTCAAGGCGTCGTTTCCCGCGGCGCGCTACGCGCATCCACCGAAATGTCCGTCGCCGACACCTTTGTCATCGCCGTTCCCACGCCGCATGACGCGGAGCATCGCCCCGATATCGGCCATGTGTTGAGCGCCGCCAAAGCCATCGCCAAGATGCTGGAGCCGGGCAATCTGGTCATTCTTGAATTGACCTCGCCGGTCGGCACGACTGAAAAGGTCGCCGCCCTGCTCGCCGAAGAGCGTCCCGATCTTAAAGTTCCGGGGCGTTGCACCGGCACTCCCGACATTTTCGTCGCTTATTGCCCCGAACGGGTGCTGCCCGGTCGCATTCTTGTCGAGCTCGTCGATAATGACCGCTGCATCGGCGGGATTACGCCGCGCTGCGCGCGCCGCGCGATGACTTTCTATCGTCAGTTTGTTCGCGGGGCCTGTGTCACCACGACCGCGCGCGCCGCCGAAATGGTAAAGCTGGTCGAAAACAGCTATCGCGACGTCAACATCGCCTTTGCCAATGAATTATCGATGATGGCCGACAATATGGGGGTCGATGTATGGGACGTCATCCGCCTCGCCAATCGCCACCCGCGCGTCAATATCTTGCAGCCAGGACCGGGCGTCGGCGGCCATTGCATTGCGGTTGACCCCTGGTTCCTCGTCCATGGTGACCCCAAGAACAGCCGCCTGATCCGCACCGCGCGCGAGGTCAATCTGGCCAAGACCCAGCATGTCATCGCTGCCACTGCGGCGCTTGTCGCAACGCACCCCGATGCCAAGATCGGCTGTCTCGGCCTAGCCTTCAAACCCAATATCGACGATTTTCGCGAAAGCCCGGCGGTCGAAGTCGCCGCCGCACTGGCACGTCAATTCGGCAAACGCATCCAGATTGTCGAACCCTATGCGCGCGGCCTGACGATGGATTTTGCAGGCAGCGGCGCCGAACTGGTCGAACTCGATGACGCCCTTGCCGATTGCGACGTACTGATCGTCCTTGTCGATCATGATGTGTTCAAATCGGTGCCGTTGGAAGAACGCAGTGGCAAGATTGTCTATGACACGCGCGGCCTGTGGCCTGACCAGCAATGGTCCCATGCGGCGGTCGGACAGCGCAACGTCGCCTGACTAGGGCCAGCGCCCAGTCCATCCGCCGTCGAGGTGTCAAAATTGCGCCCGTAAATCTGGCCGATCCTGTCCTTGCCGCGCTGGCAAAATTTGACCTGTCGCTATGCTCCTGCACCTTGTCGGCTTGCACCGAACAAAATTGCCTCAAACCTCGAAGCTGGATTATGGGGGCACTGACCCTTAGGACGGTCGCGCATATCCCAGCACCCATTTGTTCGAAGGCCCCTGATGACCGACCGCCTGACCATCCGCCGCCCTGACGACTGGCACGTCCATTTGCGCGACGGAGCGATGATGGAGGCCGTGGCGCAGTTTACGGCGCGACAATTTGCCCGTGCGATCATCATGCCCAACTTGACGCCGCCGGTCGCCACTGTGACCGAAGGCATCGCCTATCGCGACCGGATTACCGCCGCCGTCCCGACCGATCTGGACTTTACCCCGCTGATCGTTGCCTATCTCACCGATCACAGCGATCCGCTCGAAATCGCGCGCGGCCATGCCGAAGGCGTGTTCACCGCCTGCAAACTCTATCCCGCCAACGCAACCACCGGCAGCGCGCAGGGCGTCACAGACATCGCAAAAATCAGGCCCGTGCTCGAAAAGATGCAGGAAATCGGGATGCCGCTGCTCATCCACGGCGAAGTCACCGACGCCGATGTCGACATTTTCGACCGCGAGGCGGTGTTTATCGACCGCATCCTCGCGCCGCTGGTGCATCAAATGCCCAACCTCAAGATCGTCTTTGAACATATCACCACAAAGCAGGCTGTCGATTTTGTGCACGGCGCACCCAATACGGTCGCCGCAACGATCACGCCGCAGCATCTCCACATCAACCGTAACGCGATGCTCGTCGGCGGCATCCGCCCGCACGCCTATTGCCTGCCCGTCGCCAAGCGCGAGGCGCATCGAATCGCGGTTCGCAAAGCGGCTACATCGGGTTCGCCCAAATTTTTCCTCGGCACCGACAGCGCCCCCCACACTGCCCAAGCCAAGGAAAATGCGTGCGGCTGCGCAGGCATTTTCAATGCGCCTTTTGCTCTCGAAAGCTATGTCACCGCCTTTGATCAGGACGGCGCGCTCGACCGTTTCGAAGGCTTTGCTAGCGAGCATGGCCCGCGCTTCTATGGCCTGCCGCTCAACGAAAGCCGCGTCACATTGGAACGTAGCGCGACACTGGTGCCCGACAAGATCGGCGATGTCGTCCCTTTTCACGCCGGCGAAACGCTCGGCTGGAAACTGATTTGAGTTAAGCCACTGCCACCATTCGGTCGGCGCGCATCTTGCGCCACATATCAAAGCTGAACAGGGCTATGCTGGTCCAGATGAGCAGGAAGCAGGCAAGCTGCGCGGGCATCAACGGCTCCTTGAAAGCGAACAGACTCAGCAAAAAGACGATGCTCGGCGCCAGATATTGGACAAAGCCCAGCGCCGCATAGCTCATCCGCCGCGCCGCTGTGGCAAAGAGCAGCAAGGGAACGGCGGTGACGACACCTCCGCACATCAGCAACAGGCTGATCCTGGTATCGGCGCCAAAGCCCAGCCCGTCACCCAGCCACAAATAATATCCCGCCGCGACCACCGAAAGCGGCATAAGCAGTGTCGTCTCGATCGCCAGCCCCGGCAGCGAACCCACCGGCGCGATCTTGCGAAGCAGCCCATAGGTGCCAAAACTTACCGCCAGGGTCAGGCTGATCCACAATGTATCAAGCGCCCCTGCGAGCAGAATTGCGACACCGACTGCCGCGATAGCCACCGCCACAGCCTGAAGACGACTTAATCTCTCACCCAGAAAAACCATCCCTAACAATACGTTGAATAACGGATTGAGGTAATAGCCGAGGCTGGCCGCCAGCACATGATCGCTAAAGACGGCGAAGATATAGACGAGCCAGTTGATCGCGATGAGCGTTCCGCTCGCCAGCAAGACGCGCAGCGACCGCCAATCGCGCAACGCGGCACGATAATCGCCCATCTGACGGCGGAAATAGAGGATGATGAAGCAAAGCGGCAGCGACCATATGATGCGTTGCGCCAACACTTCCAGCGGCGGCAGGCTACTCAAAAGTTTAAAGAATAAAGGGACAAAGCCCCAGATCATATAGGCACCCAACGCATAGGGCAGGCCGCTTCCCTCACCCGTGGGCGATACGGTTTTATGGGTCATAGGTGCGTCATCGGGCTGACGGCCAAAGAGACTGGCTGAGGCATAACCGGCCTCTCGCACGCGTTAGAGGGTGGAACAAGAGGCTTTCGCTTCATCGACATTTCAGCGCGCTTCATCCTGTTGTGACAGGTTCATGCAACGCCCGGACAGCCGAACCGTTTTTCCCATGAAGCGCACCGTGCTCCGGGATAATTCGCGTTTCCGTAACCAGGAAGGAATGACCATGACCTATTTGACCAAAAAAATGATGGGCGTGATCGCTGCAACGGGCGTCATGATGACCGCCCCCGTCTTTGCCGCGCCGCCCAGCTGGGCGCCCACCCACAGCTATCACCAGCTCGCCGCCTCGAGCGATTATCACAAGCGCAAGAAGCACCATAAGCATGACCGCAACTATTATGCCCGTCACGACCAACGCATCCACAGCAACACCCGCGTCTGGCGCGGCAAGGACGGTCGCTATCGTTGCAAACGCGACAATGGCACAACCGGCCTGCTCATTGGCGGAGCCGTCGGTGGCCTAGCCGGTAACGAGATTGCCGGTCGCGACGACAAGCTGCTTGGTACCCTATTGGGTGCTGCCGGTGGTGCCCTGTTGGGCCGCGCAATCGATCGCGACAAATATCGCTGTCGCTAAACAGCTACCGTTGCTGATGCGGGAGCGAGACCCCTCCGACCACATCAGCTAATGGAGAGGGCGTCGACCGAAAGGTTGGCGCCCTCGCTTTTGGGGGCTTGCCCCCCTTCCCTCAAACGCCCTAGAGCTAAGATATAACGCCGACATCAGGGAATTATCGCAATGCTCAACGGACCTTTGCTCGTTACCGAACGGCTTATCCTGCGCCCCCCTGCGGCCGAGGATTTTGAAGCTTTCGCCATCATGTGTGCAGAGGCCGACACGATGGAGTATCTTGGCGGTGCACAGCCACGCGCGCAGGCGTGGAGACTCTGGTGTACGCTCGCCGGTGCATGGCATATCCGGGGTTTTTCCATGTTCTCTGTGATCGAACGCGACAGTGGAAAATGGGTCGGGCGTCTCGGTCCATGGGAACCGGCCGACTGGCCCGCCCCCGAAATCGGCTATGGCGTGCTCCGTGAATATGCGGGCAAGGGCTATGCCTATGAAGGCAGCGTCGCGGCCTGCGACTTTGCGGTCGAATTTCTGAAATGGGATCAGTTGATGCACTGTATCGATCCCGCCAATATCCGGTCGCAGGCGCTCGCAAAGCGACTGGGAGCTACGAATAGCGGCCCGACACGCTTGCCCGAGCCCTTTCACAACACCCCCATTGATGCCTGGACCCAAAGCGCCGATCAGTGGCGTGCCAGCCGAAAGAAAGGATGACGTCATGACGGACAAATATATCGATCCCGACCGCGAGCAGTTCGACGCCTTCAAGGCGCTGCCGCGCGACAAGCCGATCCATATGTTCAACCTTGTGCGCTTTCTCGACAAGGCGGCCTATCCCGCTGACCATGATCTAGCGGCAAAAGGGCTGACCGGTGCCGATGCCTATGCCAATTATGGCCGTGCAAGCGGACCGATTTTTCAACGCGTTGGAGGAACTATTGTCTGGCGCGGGCGAATGGAGGCGATGGTCATCGGTCCCGATGACAAACAATGGGACGCGCTGTTTATCGCCGCCTATCCCGACAGCGGCGCCTTTATGGAAATGGTCACCGATCCCGTATATCGTCAGGCGGTAGTCCATCGGCAGGCCGCCGTGGCCACCTCGCGGCTCATCCGCTGCGATCCCGGCAGCGTCGATTCCCACAGCGGCACAGTTTTTGGCTAACAAAGCCTTACCCGTTAACGCTTTTTCCTTACGTCTTGTTAACCTTTGGAGGTCATTCCCAGGGATAGATTAAGGGAGTGTTAGCGATGAATTTTGGCGGGAAATACCTCGTAACCGGATTGGTGCTGGCAACGCTGCCGCTCGCCGCGTGCCGTAAGGAGCCCGATGCCAAGTCCGAACTTTCACCGCTTGATGATGGCCTGACCAATGCCGACCCGACGGTAAAGGGCGCGCTTGAAGACAAGATCATGGTCGATCCCAATCTGACCGGTCAGGCCAACCGCAACAGCGCCACTCCCGGCAATCGCCCCGTCGATGGCGGCGTACCCAGTGTCGCCGCAGGCAAAGCCGCAGCAGCGGCCGAATATGCGGCGCTGCGCTCGGCCGGAAAAATTCTCAAGGCCCCGGCGGCCAAACCGTTTGAGGCCAATTGTGATGGCTGCAAAGCCGTCAAAGAGCCGGTCACCATCGGCGCGCTTGCCCGCGACCAACAAAAGGGCAAATGCGACGCCAAGCTTACATATGGCAATGACTGGGCACGACGCCTGCCCGCCGCCTTCCCCGTCTTTCCAAAGGCTCTGTTAAAAGAAGCCGCCGGCGTTGCGGGCGGCAAATGCAATATCCGCGTCGTCAATTTCCAGACCGCTGCGTCGATGCAGACGGTGCTCAACTATTATCACACCATGGCCCGCCGCGCCGGATACACCAGCGACCACCGCCTGCGTGGCAATGAACATCTGCTCGGCGGAACCAAGGGTAACCTGGCCTTTGTCGTGATGCTGCGCGCCGACGGCGGGATGACCGACGTCGACCTGGTTGCGTCGGGGGGACGCTAATCAGTCACGGCCGCGCAAAGCACACGGTAAAGGGAAAGGCCCGCGGATCGCTCCGGGGGCCTTTCTTTTGCTTCTGCCATGCCTGCTGGTCATTGGACATTCCTGCTGACGTTTCGGCGCGCAGCCGCTAACGACTTTGCAAAGGGGGCGATGAATGCAGGTTATGGTGCTGGGAGCCGGCGGATTTATCGGTCGTCATATCATGGCCGAATTATTGGCGGCGGGCCATGATTTGATAGCTGTGGTGCGCGAGATTGCCGATCTTGATTCCACATTTCCGACCGCCAAATTTCTTCAGATAAACCTGGCCGACGCTACCGATGACATCAACTGGCAACAGCATCTCCAAGGCGTCGATTGCATCGTCAATGCGGCCGGTATCCTGCGCGGTTCCACCATGGACGCCGTTCATGTCAAAATGCCACAGGCCTTGTACCGCGCGGCAAAGAGAAACGGCGTGAGGCATGTTCTGCTTATCTCCGCAATCAGCGCACGCGAGGATGTGGCCACCGACTATTCACAGTCCAAGCTCGCCGGAGAAGAGGTCCTGCGCAAGTCGGGTTTGAATGGAACCATCCTGCGCCCTTCGCTGGTCTATGGCGATGGCAGCTATGGCGGCACCTCGCTGATGCGCGCTATGGCCGGACTGCCGTTTCTGACTCTGCTTCCCGGTGACGGCGCTCCGCTCTTCACTCCAATTCATGCCCGCGATCTGGCGCGCAGCGTGACGCGGATTTGTGGCGACCCCACATTTTATGGCCAGCAGCTCGAACCCGTAGGTCCCGACACGCTCAGCCTAAAGGCCTTGCTTGGTCGTTATCGCGCTTGGCTGGGCTTCGGGCGCGCGTCTTTTCTGTCCATACCCATGCCGCTGATGCGCCTGATGGCACGTGTGGGTGACAAATTCGGCAACGGACCGATCGCCAGCAACAGTCTGGCACAGTTCGTCGTCGGCAACCAAGGCGACAGCGCCGCCTTTGCCAAGGCTATCGGGTTTTCACCGCGTCGGCTCGACGCGGCCCTGCTCGCGCGACCGGCGCAGGTGCAAGACCGCTGGCACGCGCGCCTCTATTTCCTCGCACCGGCCATGAAGGCCGTCCTGATCCTCCTGTGGCTCGCCTCGGCCTATCTTGGCCTCGCCCATGGCGATGAAACAACGCAAAAGCTCGTGGCGAGCCTCGGGCTTCCGCAGGGCATGGCAGACCCGCTCCGCATCGGCGGCAGTCTCTTGGACATGGCCATCGCCGCGCTTGTGCTGCTCGATCGGCGTGCCCACTGGAGCAGTTGCGTTCAATTGGCTGTCGTGGCCGGATATACGCTCGTCATTGGCTTTGCCCTTCCGCACCTTTGGTTCGATCCGCTTGGCCCGTTGCTCAAAAATTTGCCCATCCTGCTGCTGATTGCGGTTCATGGCGCAATTGCGGACCAGCGCTGATGGAACCCTATTTTCTTGTCAAAGCCCTCCACATCATCAGCAGCACCATATTGTTCGGATTTGGGATGGGGACGGCTTGGTATTTTTGGAACGCGCATCGCACGCGCAATCCCGCCACCATTGCTACCGTGGGACAGATGGTCGTGCGCGCGGACTGGATATTCACCGGCACCAGCGGCATCGTCCAACCATTAAGCGGGCTGTGGCTCATTCATTCCACCGGCTATTCACTAACCGAACCCTGGCTCGTCCTGACCTATTGGCTATATGGGCTCGCCTTTGCCTGTTGGGTGCCAGTCGTTGGCTTGCAAATCCGCGCACAGAAACTCGCCGCCACGGCTGAGCGCAAAAACACCGAACTCGGGGCGGATTATCACCGCATCATGCACATATGGTTTGCCTTGGGCTGGCCCGCATTTTTCAGTCTCGTTGGCATCTTCTGGCTGATGGCTGCCAAACCGGCGCTGTGGTGATCGCGTCTGCCCGTCATCCTATCCGCTCAGCTTAGGCCCAGACCAAAAAAGGCCCGCGGATCGCTCCGGGGGCCTTTCTTTTTTCATATGATGGCGTGTTGCGTCAGATCTTGTCGCCCAACGCGCCTTCGACCTCGCCCTTGACCTTCTGGGCTTCGCCCTTCTTTTCCTGAAGGATGCCTTCGCCGGTCAATTTGTCATTGTCGGTGGCTTTGCCGATTGCCTGTTTGGTGTTGCCAATCGCTTCATTCGCAGCGCCTTTGGCTTTGTCCTTGAATTCGCCCATGGGGAGTCTCCTTGTCTAGCCGAGGCAGCATAGCCTCATATAGAACCAATGCGTGGAACCCCATGACGTTCCGACAAACGGGACCAACCGTTTGTCGCAGACCATTTTCTCCACATACCCGTATGGCGGCGAAAGGTGGCGGATGCGATTGACAGCAAAACCGCTCTGACGTGCCAACAAAATCAGACGTTTACACTCCATCAACCATGACACGCTAATATTCGGCAGTGGAAAAATGGAAGTGGTTGGATGTCGGGTGCGCCAAGGATGAAATTGCGATTTCTATTGTGCCTGCTTCTAATCGGAGTTCTTCCGTACCTTGCATCCACGTCACCCGCATTGGCGGATACGGGGACGATAACCAATTTCAGCCACCGGATTTGCAGCCTGACGGGTCATGCCAAGGCTAGCCCGGAAGAGATTTTAAAGCTCCGCCCCACCTTTGATTGCAGTCCTGACAAGCTGACCAAAAAAACTGATATGCTGTGGATGGTCGCCAATATTGGCGATTTGCAAAAGGGCATGGCCGAACCTGTCCTGCGCTTTCGTGCGGCGCGACAGGGTGCGGTCACGCTGCACAGCATCTATCCCGATGGAAGCACACAGACGCAGCGTTATGATCAAGCCGATATGACGGCACGTTGGCGCTCGCCTTATGCGATCGCCCTGCCTTTGGTCAGCCGCAACGGCCAATTTCCCGAAACTGTGCTGATCGGTGCGGCCAATCCATGGGATCCGTCGAACTGGAATGATAGCGAATTGGTCGATGCCAAGGATGATCTGGCGCTGCATGAACGCGGCGAGTTGGTCAGCGCTTTGGTCGCCGGATTGCTATTCGCGCCCTTGCTACTGGATCTCGTATTTTTCATCGTGATGCGTCAGCGATTCATTTTCTATCACAGCCTGATGGTGGTGGCCATTTTGGTCAATCATATCTGTTGGTCGGGTCAGATATTCGACCTCTATCCATCAGCGACATTGGTGGATCGGTCGTGGATTGCCTTTATCGCCTTGGCGGTTTTGGCCTTTGGCGGGTGTATGCTGATACGGTCATTATGCGACTCAGATAAGCTGGGAAAATGGGGTGCTTTATCCCTAAAATTCATGGCTTGGACGACGCTGATCACGACAAGCATCATCATGATTTTTGCCGAATCCCTGTCACTTACCGGCTCTCTGATCTTTCATGCCGTGTATGGAACAATGGCCTTGATAGCGCTCGGCAATCTGTTGCGCTGCGCAGTCAAGGGCGACAAAATGGCTATGTTGCAATTGCTGGGCCTGTCGGGCGCGGGCTTTATAGCATTATGCCGGATTGTCCGTGCTCTGGGCTGGATTGACGATCTGCCGATTTTTGATTTCGGATTCTATATTGCCATTTTGGCCGAGGCCTTGGCGACCAGCATTGTCGTGGGATACCGCGCCATACAGATGCGGCGCGAACGCGATGATGCGCTGCAGGTCAAGCGAGGGCTGGAGGATATCGCCTATACCGACGAGCTTACCGGTCTGCCAAACCGCCGTGCTTTTGTAAGGACATTCTCCGCATTCTCCGCGCGCAGTGAAAAGCGCGATCAGATATGGGCACTCGCCATTGTCGATATTGATCATTTCAAAAATGTGAATGACCTGCACGGTCATGACGTGGGCGACAAAATATTAAAACAAGTGGCAGGAATTATGGACAGTCGCTGCCGTCCTGGCGATTATCTCGCCCGTTTTGGGGGAGAGGAATTTGCCCTGCTGATGTCCGCCCGAACCACAGATGATCTAGCAAGGTTCGCACAAAAACTGGTCGAAAGCTGTGCCGCATATGATTTCAACGATGGCGAGTATGATGTAGGTCAGGTGACGATAAGCATGGGCCTGCACGTCCTAGAAAAGGACCGTGGGGCCAATCTGGAAGCAAGCTTTCGCATAGCCGACAAGGCACTTTACAAAGCAAAGAAATCGGGCAGAAATCAGATAAGCTTGGTTTTGCAAAACAAACCAGAGCGGATTGCAGCCTGAACAATGGTTCCGACAAGACCGTTATCGGGAAAGACTAAATCAACCCCGCCAACGGGCTCGACGGGTCGGCATAGCGCCGAAGTCCCATGCGCCCTGCCAGATAGGCATCGCGTCCGGCCTCGACCGCTGCTTTCATCGCCCGCGCCATCCGGATCGGGTCTTTGGCCTCGGCAATGGCGGTGTTCATCAACACCCCGTCGCAGCCTAGCTCCATCGCCACGGCAGCATCACTGGCGGTTCCAACTCCGGCATCGACCAGCACGGGGACCGATGCGCCCTCGACGATCAGGCGGATGGTCACGCGGTTCTGGATACCCAGCCCCGACCCGATGGGTGCGCCCAGCGGCATGATTGCCACCGCGCCCGCTTCTTCAAGCTGCTTGGCGCCGATGGGGTCATCGACGCAATAGACCATGGGCAAAAAGCCTTCCTTGGCCAAAACCTCGGTGGCTTTCAGTGTTTCGCGCATGTCGGGATAGAGCGTCTTGGCCTCACCCAGCACCTCCAGCTTGACGAGATCCCAGCCCCCTGCTTCGCGCGCCAGCCGCAGCGTGCGGATGGCATCATCGGCGGTGAAGCAACCGGCGGTGTTGGGCAGATAGGTCACTTTCTTGGGGTCGATAAAGTCGGTCAGCATCGGGGCCGACGGATCGGACACATTGACGCGGCGCACCGCGACGGTGACGATTTCTGCCCCCGACGCCGCCAATGCGGCGGCATTTTCGGCAAAATCCTTATATTTTCCGGTTCCGACAATCAGGCGCGACGTAAATGTCCGCCCGGCAACACTCCAACTATCTGCTGACAAGACTCACCCGCCCCCTACAAAATGAACAATTTCCAGCGTGTCGCCTTCGGCCAGCGCCACATCGGCCAGCGTCGAACGCGGTACAATCTCTCGGTTCCGCTCGACCGCGACCTTTTTGGGGTCGAGACCGATCGAGGCGACCAGCGCGGCAATGCTGCCCGACCGTACCTGTCGCTGCTCGCCATTGAGCATGATCGAAATCACTAGCTGCCTCGCCTCACATTGCCTTTTCACATGCAGCCCATATAGGAGGTGCGAGCAACGTCGCAACCGAAAGCCTGTGCCCTGTCCGACCTTCCGCTCATCTATGTCCTCAACGGCCCTAATCTGAACTTGCTGGGAACGCGTGAACCCGAAATCTATGGGTCCGGCACGCTCGACGACATCAACGCGCGGCTATCATATCAGGCGGGCAGCCTTGGCGTGCGGCTGATCTGTCATCAGTCGAATCATGAAGGGCAGTTGATCGACTGGCTGCATGAGGCGCATTTTGCAGGGGCAAAGGCGGTCTTGCTGAATGCCGGCGGATATACGCACACATCCATTGCGCTGCATGATGCCATCAAATCCATCGCAGTTCCGGTGATCGAGGTGCATTTGTCCGACCCGCAAACCCGCGAGAAATTCCGGCATATCAGCTATATAGAGCTGGCTGCACACAGCAGTTTTGCCGGGCATGGTGCAAACAGCTATACGCTGGCGCTAGACGCCGCCGCGCGACTCTGACAAAGATGCCGTCAAATAATTGGGTCCAGCCGCCAAGGGGATTGGCGGCACAACATCGGGAATATCAAAATGGGTGATCAAAAGGATCGTGGTATCAATATCGATCCGGCCTATGTTCAGGCCTTGGCTGAAATGCTCGACAAAACGGGCTTATCGGAAATCGAAGTCGAAGATGGGGAGCGTAAAGTGCGCGTTGCGCGCGCGATTCAGGCGGCGGCCCCGGTGGCAGTGGCCGCCGCACCTGCCGCTCCCGTTCATACGCCTGCAGCAGCAGCGGCACCCGCAGCTGCCCCCGCCGCAGACGCCCATGCCGACGCGGTGAAATCGCCGATGGTGGGCACCGTCTATCTCGCCGCCGAACCCGGCGCGCCCGAATTTGCCTCCGCTGGCTCGACCGTCAAGGAAGGCGACACGGTCCTGATTATCGAGGCGATGAAGGTGATGAACCCGATCCTCGCCCCGCGCGGCGGCACGATCAAGGCCATCCATGTTGAAAACAGCCAGCCGGTCGAATTTGACCAGCCGCTGTTCACCATCGGCTGAGCGCCCCTATGTCGATTGAAAAGCTGCTGATTGCCAATCGCGGGGAAATCGCCCTGCGTATCCACCGTGCCGCGCACGAAATGGGGATCAAGACGGTCGCGGTCCACTCGACCGCCGATGCCGAAGCGATGCATGTGCGCCTCGCCGATGAAGCGGTGTGCATCGGCCCGCCTGCGGCCAAAGACAGCTATCTCAACATTCCCGCGATCATTTCGGCGGCCGAGGTCACCAACGCCAACGCCATCCACCCCGGCTATGGCTTTTTATCCGAGAACGCCCGTTTCGCCGAAATCATCGAAGCGCATGACATGATCTTTGTCGGGCCGAAGCCCGAACATATCCGCACCATGGGCGACAAGGTCGAAGCAAAGCGCACCGCCGTTGAACTGGGGATGCCGGTTGTGCCGGGCTCACCCGGTGCTGTCACCTATGGCGCTGAATGTCGCAAAATGGCCGAAGAAGCTGGTTATCCGGTCCTCATCAAAGCTGCATCGGGCGGCGGTGGTCGCGGTATGAAGGTCGTGCCCGGCGCCGACAGCCTTGAAACGCTGATCAGTCAGGCGAGTTCGGAGGCCGATGCCGCCTTTGGCGACCCCACCGTCTATATGGAAAAATATCTTGGCAACCCGCGCCACATCGAATTTCAGATATTCGGTGACGGCAAAGGCAACGCCATCCATCTGGGCGAACGCGACTGCTCGCTGCAACGTCGCCACCAGAAAGTGCTCGAAGAAGCGCCGTCACCGGTCATTTCCGCTGAAGAGCGGGCTCGGATGGGCGGGATCGTTGCCGATGCGATGGCCAAGATGCAGTATCGCGGGGCCGGAACCATTGAATTTCTGTGGGAAAACGGCGAGTTTTTCTTCATCGAGATGAACACCCGCATCCAGGTCGAGCATCCGGTAACAGAGATGATTACCGGTTTTGACCTTGTCCGCGAACAAATCCGCATCGCCGACGGGCGCGGTCTGTCGGTGAAGCAAGAGGATCTGGAGTTTCGAGGCCATTCGATGGAATGCCGCATCAACGCCGAAGATCCCCGCACCTTCATGCCCTCGCCGGGCAAGATCGCCCAATATCATGCGGCGGGCGGAATGCACGTCCGCGTCGATAGCGGGCTTTACGCCGGTTATTCGGTGCCGCCTTATTATGACAGCATGATTGGCAAGCTGATCGTCTATGGCCGCACCCGCGAAAGCTGTATGATGCGGATGCGCCGCGCGCTCGACGAAATGGTCATTGGCGGGATCAAGACCAATATCCCGCTGCATCAGGCCCTGCTCGCCGATCCCGACGTCATTCACGGCGATTATACGATCAAATGGCTCGAAGAATGGCTGAATCGCGAAGACGCAGAGGGTAGCGCCTGAGCGCGACCACGCGTCGCCGCGCCGTCTTTTAAACCGCCCGAATAGCGGCTATGATTGGACCATGGCCCCCATCTCCCCCCTGTCGGCGCGCACCCTTGCGACGCTGATCGTTCCGCTGACGCTTGTCGCGTCCCCTGCGCTTGCGCAAAATCAAAAGGTTGCCGAGGATTCGGTCGTCGTCATGCCCGACAAGGTCGATGATGCCGCTCCGATCATCGAAGACATCGCCCCAGCGGATTTACCGAGCTGGTCGCTGGTCAACGCCTCGTCGCTGCTCACCCTCATCCACAATATCGGCAGCGAAGGCCTGTTCCCGCAGGACTATGCCCCCGATGATCTGCAAGCCGCGATCGATAGCGGCATACAACCGCTGATCGACAAGGTCGCAACCGACAGCTTTTTGCTGCTCGCCACCCATTTGCGCGATGGCCGCACCCCCAATGCCGCGCGCAAACAATGGTTTATGACCGACAACGATGCCGATGGCTCACCGCTCATTCCGCTCCTCACGTCGGCGCTGGGTCAGAATGATGTGATCGGGATGTTGCTCAATCTCGACCCCGACAATCCCGATTTTGCCGCGCTCAAAGCCGCGCTCCCCAATGCCGCCACGCCCGAAGAGGCCGATGAGATTCGCGTCAATATGGAACGCTGGCGCTGGATGCCGCGCGATCTGGGCGAACGCTATATCGTGTCGAACGTGCCCGAATATCTGACGCGCGTCGTCTATAGCGGCCGCATTATCGCTGAACATAAGGCGGTTGTTGGCAAAAAGAGCACCGCCACGCCCCAGCTTAACCCCATGGCGACCGGCATCATCCTCAACCCGACATGGACGCTGCCGCGCAGCATCATTGCCGAAGGGATTGGCTCCACCATCGCGAACAACCCCGCCCGCGCCCGCGCGCAGGGCTATACCTGGACCGGCAGCGGCAAGACCTTGTCGGTAGTGCAACAACCCGGATCGAACAATGCGCTGGGCGTGATGAAGCTCGAAATGCTCAACCCGCACGCCATTTACCTGCACGACACACCGTCAAAGAACGCCTTCAACGCCGCCGCGCGCGCCTTCAGCCACGGGTGCATCCGGACCGAGCACGCCTTGCACTTTTCCGGCCTGATGGCGGTGATGTTCGCCGGTCATACGCCCGAGGAGTTTGGTGAAGCCATCGCCAGCGGCAAGACCACCCGCTATGGCTTTGACGACCCCTTCCCCGTGTATATCGCCTATTGGACGCGAGTCCCCGGCAAAGACGGCAAGGTCAAGAAATTCGCCGATATATATGATCGCGACGCACCGGTGATTGCCAGCTTCGCCAAACCAGGCCGTGCCGCCGCCGAAATCATCGCGCCTGTCGTCACGCCGCCAAAGGTCGTCCCCGCGACGCCCATGTCCAACGAGCCCACAGTGACCACGGCGGCAACGTCGGGGGTATATTGAGCGGCGAAGAGGGGATCGCTGCCACTCGTGCGGAAGATCATGCGCCTCTTAATGGTCACCCTGAACTTGTTTCAGCGTGACGGATTGAGAGTTGCCAGCTTGCGGCCCCAAAACAGACGCCCTCAGTCCGCCGTTCCCGGCATCGCGCCCGTCTGAGATGACGTGCGGATGATATTTTCGGTGCCGTATAGCGGCGGCAGTGCGGGCGGCCGGGTGCTTAACCTGTCGGCGAACAGCATGCGGCCCGGACCCAGCTTGTACAGGATTTCCGGCAGCAATTCCTCGCCGAACACGAAACATCCTTCGCTGCGGCCCAGCTTGCCCTGTGTCGCAATCAGCGACGGTTCGGCGTACCAGGCGCCATGCACGACGATGGCGCGCATATCGGCGTTGCTGTTGTCCGCCTCCAACCCGTCGAGCCGCATCGAGGAGCCGTTCTGACCCCAATAATAATCGCTGGTGCGGTATGCCCCGCGCGATGTCGCCAGCGACCCCGGTGTATTGGAAAAGCTTTTGAGCCAGCCGTCATGCTGAGGGTCCGACCCGCGGCCATGGGTGACGGGAAAGCGCTCGATTTTGCCCGCAACCATATCGATCAACATGAAGCGCGGCTGCGATGACGGCAGGCCGAAATCGACAATGCCGACACGGTCGGTCTGGACGATGGCGTGGTTTTGTTGCGCGAGTTGCTGGCGCGCGACCGCCAGATAATCGACCGGCGGTGATCGCGGGGCGAAAATGGCGCCGAAATCCTGCGCCCGCACCGGCAGTGCGGCCAGCGCGCTACCCAGTCCGATGGCACCCAAAATTGATCGCCGATGTAGTGGCGTCGTTCCCCGCATTGCAAACCCTCGCGCCGCCGTTGCGGCTGTCTGGTCAGCATAAGCCGTCAGATGCGGCGAAAAGGCAACATCGGATGAATCCTTCATGCGGGGGAGTGTGGCAGATTCGCTATGAACAGCGGGTTAGCGCCGTTTAAAAATGAAAAATTCAGCCGCGAGAGAAACGGCGGACCAGATTATGATAGACGCCGGTCAGTTGCAGAACGGTCGGATCTTCCAGCCCCTGCGCCGCCACGAGCCGCTGGATCGACTGGTCCAGATCGAACAACATCGACCGTTCGGCCGCATCGGCAATCAGCGATTCCACCCAGAAAAACGCCGAAATCCGTTCGCCCCGCGTCACCGGCTCGACACGGTGCAGGCTGGTCGAGGGATAGAGGAGCAGCGAACCGGCGGACAACTTGTGCCTTGTCGTGCCAAAACTGCCCTCCATCACCAGCTCGCCACCGTCATAATCGGCGGGATCGGTCAGGAACAGGGTCGCCGACACATCGGTCCGCATCTGCGCGCCGGTGGCGGGGTGGACGCGAATGGCATTGTCGACATGCGCGCCAAACGACTCGCCCGCGCCATAGCGGTTGAACAGCGGCGGATAGATGCGGCGCGGCAGGGCGGCCCCCAGGAACAGCGCGCTGCCCGCCAGTGCCTGTTCAACCACGGTGCGCGCGCGGGTTGCAACCGCGCCATCTTCGGGCAATTGGCGGTTGCGCTTGGTCAGCGCCGCGCCCGCGCCGCTCGTCGCATTGCCGTCGACCCAGTCTGCCGCGGCAATCTCGTCGCGCAGCGCGCGGCACGTGGCGGGGCTCAGCACATCGGCTATTTCCAGCAACATCGCCTGTCCCCTATCCTCTCGCCCCCGCCACTGCGCAGGGTGCCAATCATAACGACGCCGAAAAGGTCAGCATCGCCGACCGGCCCGGCGCAATATAGGCAAAGGGCGCGCCCGAGCGATAGATGGCATCATAATAACGCTTGTCGGTCAGGTTGAGCACGTTCAGCCGCACCTGATAGCGTTTGGCAATCACAACCCGCGCCACCGCATCAAAGCGCCAGTATCCGGGCACGGTAGCGGGGGTCGAAGCAAAGGTGCCGCCATGCAGGTTGCTCTGATAATAGGCCTGCCCGCCCAGCGTCAGCCAGTCTGTCATCTGATAGGTCGACAACAGCGAGGCATTATATTTCGGCACATTGGGAAAACGCGATCCTTCGTTGGCCGGATCGACCGAATCGGTGATCGTCGCATCAAGATAGGTGAAGCCGCCAAACACCGACCATCGCGGCGTGATATTGCCGTTCGCACCAATTTCGGCACCGCGTGAGCGCAGCTTTCCGGCGAGCTGGAAGATACCGGGCGACACTTGTTCGCGGGCATTGTCCTTGTCGATCTGGAACACTGCGGCGGTGATCAGGAAATCGGGGTTCAGTTCGACCTTTGCCCCGATTTCATACGCCTTGTTGCGTTCGGGCTCCAGTGTCTCAAGACCGGCGGCAAGCCCGCCATAATCGGCGCCGATGCTGTCGACCTGTTCGCCCGACGGGTTCGACGATGTGCTGTAGGATGCGTAGAGGCTGACCGCTTCGACGGGCTTGTACAGCAGGCTCGCCTGCCCGTTCAGGAAATCGATCGACTGGCGACGTGCAAAGGCCACACCGCGGCTCACTCCCACCGCACCGATATCAAATGTGTCATAGCGCAAACCAAAAGTCGCCTGCCACTGCGGCGAAAATTTCACCGTATCGATCACGTAAGCCGACATCGTCTCGACCTTTACCGTCGTTGCCGGCACCGTGGGATCAAGCGCCAGCGGAATATCGAAACCCAGCACCGGATCGGGGTTGAACAGATCGCGGGTAAAGCCCGATCCCGACACGATATTGCCATTTCCATCCTCGACTGTCGCGGGGATGGCATAGCGGCGGGTGACGATCTTTTCGTTCGACATCTCGACCCCGGCGACCAGCGTGTGCCCGATCCCGCCCGTATCAAAACGCATCGTCGCATCGGTCAGCATCGCATAGCTGCGGTTGTCGCCGTGGCGTTGCGGCGTGCCGGTGTCGACGACGATCTGACCGTCGGTAAATCCGTTCGCAATATCGCCCGCATATTGCGACGCACCCGGCGTCACTGTGCGCGGTGCACGCGGGACGCTGACGACATAATAGTTCCAGGTTTTGCCATAACGCGCGGTCGACCGCAGCGAGATATGCTCATTGGGCTCATAGCGCACGGTCAGCGTGCCGATATCCGAGCCATTGTCGAGAAAATCGCGCCCCACCGCGCCATAGAAATTGTCGCCATTGACCTTGTACGGCTGCTGCGTCGTAACATCGAAGGGGTGGCCATAATCGGACATGCCGTCGAGCCGGTAGCCATAATAATCGGCCATGATCGACAGATTATCGGTCGCCTGCCACAGCCCCGACGCGGCGACGCCCCAACGTTCGGCCCCGACATAGTCGCGCCCCGGCGTATCGGCATTATGATAAAGGCCGTTGATCCGCATCGCGAGCTTGTCGCCCAGCGCATAGTTGGCGTCGAGGGTACCGCGATAATAATTCTCGGTCCCGATACCGCCCTCGGCGACCAGAAAATCATTGCCAAATTGCGGCCGCTTGGATTGCAGGCTGACCAGCCCGCCGGTCGTGCCGCGTCCGCCAAAGCTGCCCGACGGCCCCTTGATGACTTCGATCTGCTCGACCGCAAAAATCTCGCGGCTGGTCACACCGGGATCGCGCAGGCCGTCGATATAGACATCGTTGCGCGCTTCAAAACCGCGGATGAAAATGCGGTCGCCAAAGGCATTGCCACCCTCACCTGTGCCCAGCGTCACGCCAGGGGTCGACCGCACGACTTCGCGAAAGCTGTTCGCGCCGATGTCGTCGATCACTTCCTTGGGGATGATGGTGACACTCTTGGGCGTGTCGCGCACCGGCTCGGTGAATTTGCCATCGGCGCTGCGTTCGACCTTATAGGGAGCGTCGGCATTGGCGTTGGGGTTGGCATCGACCAAACGCTGGCCGTTGACGATGATCGTCTGGTCCGCAGCGGCTTCGGCAGCATGCGCCCCTGGTGCGATGGCGGAGGCAAAGACGGCTCCGAGCAGCGAGGCGGTAACGGGGACGGGACGAAGGCTTTTGGACATGACGGCTCCTGTTGATCAAAGAAATGAGGAGCCGGTCATCCGAAAACTTGCCGCCCCTTGCTGCAGAAGCCTTTAATGCGAGTCATTCTCATTTGTAAACCTGCAAATACCTCGCAACAGCAAAAAAAGGGGGAAATGGTCACAAGATGTCACCCGACATCTTGCCCAATCCACCATCCCACAGTAAGCATCCGCCATGAAAGCAACAATCTGGCATAACCCCGCGTGCGGCACATCACGCAAAACCCTCGCCATTCTGGAAGAGACGCCCGGCGTCGATCTGTCCGTCATCGAATATCTCAAATCGCCCTACACTGCCGACAAATTGCGCCAGTTGTTCACGGACGCCGGCGTGACCGCCAAAGAGGCGCTCCGCTTACGCGGCACCGATGCCGAGGAACAGGGCCTGTCTGACGCCAGCGAAGACGCCATCATAGCCGCGATGGTCACCAACCCCGCCTATGTGAACCGCCCTTTCGTCGAAACCGACAAAGGCGTCCGCTTCTGCCGCCCGCAGGACGTAGTGCGCGAGATTATCTGAGCGGCAGTTTTTGGGTGCGGAGCGGCTATTCACATTTTAAAGCTGGCACCGCATTAGACGCATGGTATTAGATGGCACATGTCTATCATAGGCACAGTGCTCGCATTAGCGTTGGCATTCCAAGTAGCTGAATCCCCAAACGCGCCCTCACCAGAGGATGAACAAACGCTGGCGCATTTCCTATGGTATGAGCATCCGATCAACAAGGGACGGATGGCCTGTGACAAATCGATCCGAAAGCAGCAGGAATCACTTTTTAACCGACGCTTCGAAAGAAGGATCAAGCGGCTAAAGAAGGCTTACGACGCTGTACACGGAACGGACCCCGGCATGGATGTCATTCCTTCCCTGACCTGCGTAAGGGACAACCACCTCATCAAACCGATATTTGCGCGCGGAATGGCGGAATATGAAATCGCACTGAAGAATATGGAGCGCAGATTCGGGCTTCGTTAGGAAACGCCCGCCTCAATCCGTCCGCTCGCAATCCGAAACCGCGTCACCGGTCCCGGCATGTCGTCGAACAGCGCCGCCTCGGTGCCGGTCAGCCACGCCTGTCCACCCTGCCCCGCCAGCCGCTCATAGAGCGCGCCGCGCCGCAGAGGGTCGAGGTGGGCGGCGACTTCGTCTAGTAACAGGATTGGGCGGTCGCCGCGCAATCGCGCAACGCAATCGCCATGCGCGAGGATCAACGACAGCAGCATCGCTTTTTGCTCGCCGGTCGAACAGCGCGCCGCCGCGCGGCCCGATGCCCCATGCACCGCCTGTAAATCGTCGCGGTGCGGGCCAAAGGTCGCACGCCCCGCCGCCGCATCGACCCGACGCCGCTGCTTAAGCCCGCTCTGGAGCGCCTCTGGCGTCATCTGCGCATCGCGTGCGTCACCCTGCATATCCACAAGAGTGAGATGAGGCTTGGCAAAGGGCGCGTCGGGCAAGGCCGCCAGCTCCTGTCCCAGCGCCGCCACCGTCCGCAACCGCGCGCCATCAACCGCCGCGCCATGCTCGCCAATCTGGCTTTCCAAACTGTCGAGCCATGTGTCGTCGGCGCTTCCCGGTTCGGCGAGCAGCTTGCCGCGCGCGCGCAGGGCGGCCTCCAGCCGGCTGCTATGTCGCGCATGACCCGGTTCCAGCGCGAGCACCAGCCGGTCGAGAAAGCGCCGCCGGTTGCCCGCCGCCTCGACGAACAGGCGATCCATCGCCGGGGTCAGCCATAGTATAGAGAGCCAGTCCCCCAGCGCCGCCGCTGCCGCCGCACTGCCATTGACGCGCACCAGCCGCCGCCCCGGCTGACTGGCCTCGGTTCCGGTGCCGATGGCAACGGGAGGCAGGTCCGCGCCCGCCTGCACCTCGGCAAAGATGGTAAAGCCGCCAGCCGCCGTGTCGCGGGCCATATCGGCGAGCGGCGCGCGGCGCAGACCGCGTCCGGGCGCGAGCAGCGATACCGCCTCCAGGATGTTGGTCTTGCCCGCGCCATTGTCGCCGAACAACGCGACCAGCCCCGGCGCAACGGCCAGCTCGGCACCGGCATGGTTGCGAAAATCGGTCAGCGAGAGGCGAAGCAAGGACATAGGTCTTGTCGCCTAGCCGAGCCCCACCGGCTTCACCAGACCCTGCGCGCGACAGACGTGTGAACATAAATTCCAATCAATGGCATTTTTTTCACTTTGATGGTATTTTTTCCATCGAGCATATGTGCGGAAAATCAAAAAACCGCGGTTAACCGCCAATGAATGAAATTGGCACGGTCCCTGCATAGTATTGGGCATCGGACGGATAGCCCGCTCCGAACCAACTGAAAGGACTTAATATCATGGCACATTTCAACATCGACGCATTCCGCAGCTATGCAATCGCAGCCGTCGCTTCGCTCTATTGCTCGGTTATGCTTCTCGCCGCTACCGGCGTTAACAGTGCGGAACTCGGTCGGCTGGTCATCTGACCAGCCGCCCACACTTCCCCGGAATTTCCGACGTAACCTGTGACAGGGCGTCGGCCAGAAAGGACTATAATGAAACAGGGTTTTCGTAAAAATCGGCAGAATGGCGTGATATTTGGCGTATGCGCCGGCATGTCGGACCAGTTCGGTTTTGACCTGCTCTGGACGCGCGTCGCCTTTGTCGGCTTGACGCTGCTCGGATTTGGCCTGCCGCTGCTGCTCTATTTGATCGTAGCCATCCTCGCCAAATAGCCTGAGCCGGGCCGGACGCCAAACAGCCTCCCCGCCCGCTCCCACATTTCCCAACAAAAAGGCCCGCCGGTTTGTCCGACGGGCCTTTTATCTAGCCAAGTGACAAGCGCGCTTGCCGCTTAGGCTTCACTATCACCTTCGGGGCGATCCTCGACCGCGACTTCGTCACTGCCCGATGCGCTACCCTGAACGGCGCCCAGCGGATCGTCGCCCATGGCGGCTTCGGGGCCTTGAGCCAATTCGGCCTTATGCTCTTCTTCGGCTGTGGCCGGAGCAATCAGATGTTCCTGATTGGCCGCCCGCATCGCCGCCCGCAGTGCCGCATCCTTGCTGGAAGCGGTGACGCGCGCCCGGTTCATCGCCGCGCCGGTACCGGCGGGGATGAGACGGCCCACGATGACATTTTCCTTGAGCCCGACAAGCGAGTCGATCTTGCCCTGCACCGACGCTTCGGTGAGCACGCGGGTCGTTTCCTGGAACGATGCCGCCGAGACAAAGCTGCGCGTTTGCAGGCTCGCCTTTGTGATGCCCAGCAAGACAGGGCGCCCTTCGGCACGCTTGCCATTTTTGGGCAGCTTGGCGTTATATTCCATCATTTCCAGATAATCGAGCTGCTCGCCCGGCAGCAGCGTGGTGTCGCCGCCTGCTGTGATTTCGACCTTCTGCAGCATCTGACGCACGATCACTTCGATATGCTTATCGTTGATCTTCACGCCCTGCAGACGATAGACTTCCTGGATTTCCGCGACCAGATATTCGGCCAAAGCCTCGACACCCATGACGTCCAAAATGTCATGCGGATTCGGCGAGCCGCTGATCAGCGCATCGCCGCGCTTGACCTGATCGCCCTCCTGCACTTCCAAAACCTTGGACTTGGGAATCAGATATTCGATCGTGTCGCCTTCTTCAGGGACAATCGCAATCTTGCGCTTCGCTTTGTAATCCTTGACGAATTCAATGCGACCGCTGATCTTTGCGATCACGCTATTGTCCTTGGGGATGCGGGCTTCGAACAGCTCGGCCACCCGCGGCAGACCGCCGGTGATGTCGCGCGTTTTCGATGCTTCGCGGCTGACACGGGCCAGAACGTCACCCGCCTGAACCGTCTGGCCATCCTCGACCGACAACATCGTACCAACGGCCAGCAGATAGCGTGCAGCCTCTCCCGACTCATCGTCGAGCAAGGTCAGACGCGGTTGCAGATCTTCTTTCTTGCTGCGACCGGCGGCGCGATATTCGATCACGACGCGCTGGGCGATACCCGTCGCTTCGTCGACCTGTTCGATCAGCGTCTTGGTGTCTTCAAGATCCTGATATTTCACCACACCCTGCTTTTCGGTGATGAGCGGCATGGTGAACGGATCCCATTCGGCAATCCGGTCGCCCTTCTTCACCTTGGCGCCGTCCTTGTGCATGATCTGCGCACCATAGGGCAGCTTGTGCGACGCGCGTTCGCGGCCTTCGCTGTCGATGATGGCGATTTCACCAGACCGCGCGAGCGCCAGACGACGACCACGCTGATCGACGATCGTGTGCATGTCGCGATATTCGATCGTGCCGTCCGAAATCGCTTCGGCGTTCGACTGCTCGTTGACCTGCGCTGCGCCGCCTATGTGGAAGGTCCGCATCGTCAGCTGGGTACCAGGCTCACCGATCGACTGGGCGGCGATAACGCCAACCGCTTCACCGATGTTCACCGGGGTACCGCGGGCAAGGTCACGACCATAGCATTTGCCGCAAACGCCCAACACCAATTCGCAAACCAGCGGCGAGCGGATCTTGACCGCCTGCACTTCGGCTTCCTCGATCAGCGCGGTCGTCGGCTCGTCGAGCAAGGTCCCGACGGGTGCGAGCACCTTGCCGTCCTTGTCGACGACATCTTCCAAGGTCGTGCGACCAAGGATGCGCTCACCAAGCGAGGCAATGGTCGAACCGCCCTGGATGATCGCGCGCATTTCCATACCGCGGTCGGTGCCGCAATCTTCCTCGATAACAACGCAATCCTGCGACACGTCGACCAGACGGCGGGTCAAATAACCCGAGTTTGCCGTCTTGAGCGCCGTATCGGCGAGCCCCTTGCGGGCGCCGTGGGTCGAGTTGAAATATTCAAGAACGGTCAGACCTTCCTTGAAGTTCGAGATGATCGGCGTTTCGATGATCTCGCCCGACGGCTTGGCCATCAGGCCGCGCATACCAGCAAGCTGCTTCATCTGGGCCTGCGAACCACGCGCGCCAGAGTGGGCCATCATATAGATGGAGTTGATCGGTGCCAGACGACCCGTTTTGGGGTCCTTCGGCTCGGCACGAATCTCGTCCATCATTGCGTTGGCAACCTTGTCGCCGCACTGTGACCAGGCGTCGATCGCTTTGTTATATTTTTCCTGCTGCGTGATCAGGCCGTCCTGATATTGCTGCTCGAAATCCTTCACCAAAGCGCGGGTGTCGTCGACGGTCTTTTCCTTCGACGCCGGGATGATCATGTCATCCTTGCCAAAGCTGATGCCAGCCTTGAACGCGTGGCGGAAGCCCAGCGCCATGATGGCGTCGGCAAACAACACGGTCTCTTTCTGGCCGGTGTGACGATAGACCTGATCGATCACATCGCCGATTTCCTTTTTCGTAAGCAAACGATTGACGACGTCAAAGGGAACGGTGTGCGATTTGGGCAGACATTCGGCGATCAACATGCGACCCGGTGTCGTTTCAAAGCGCTGGAAATATTCCTTACCCTTTTCATCGGTTTGCGGGATGCGGCTGGTCACCTTTGTGTGCAGCGTGACCGCGCCAATGAACAGCGCCTGATGCACTTCGGCCATATCGGCCAGCAACATGCCCTCGCCGGGTTCGCCTTCGCGCTCCATCGACAGATAATAAAGACCTAGCACCATATCCTGCGACGGAACGATGATCGGCTTGCCATTCGCAGGCGAGAGGATGTTGTTGGTCGACATCATCAACACGCGACATTCGAGCTGCGCCTCAAGGCTCAGCGGAACGTGAACGGCCATTTGGTCGCCGTCAAAGTCGGCGTTAAAGGCCGAGCAGACCAGCGGGTGAAGCTGGATCGCCTTGCCTTCGATCAGGACCGGCTCGAACGCTTGGATACCCAGACGGTGAAGCGTCGGGGCGCGGTTCAGCATCACCGGATGTTCGCGGATCACCTCGTCGAGGATGTCCCAGACTTCCTTGCGCTCTTTCTCGACCCACTTCTTGGCCTGCTTCAGGGTCATCGACAGACCCTTGGCATCAAGGCGGGCATAGATGAACGGCTTGAACAGCTCGAGCGCCATCTTCTTGGGTAGGCCGCACTGATGCAGCTTGAGTTCGGGGCCGGTCACGATGACCGAACGGCCCGAATAATCGACGCGCTTGCCGAGCAGGTTCTGACGGAAGCGACCCTGTTTGCCCTTCAGCATGTCGGACAGCGATTTCAGCGGACGTTTGTTGGCACCCGTAATCGTGCGGCCACGGCGGCCGTTATCGAACAGGGCGTCGACCGATTCCTGCAACATGCGCTTTTCGTTACGGACGATGATGTCCGGCGCGCGCAATTCCATCAGGCGCTTCAAACGATTGTTGCGGTTGATGACGCGGCGATACAGATCGTTGAGATCGGAGGTCGCAAAGCGGCCACCGTCGAGCGGCACCAGCGGGCGCAGTTCGGGCGGAATAACCGGAACGACTTCGAGGATCATCCATTCGGGGCGGTTGCCCGAATCGATAAAGCTTTCGACGACTTTCAGGCGCTTGATGATCTTCTTGGGCTTCAGTTCCGACTTGGTCGTCGCCAGATCTTCCATCAGGTCGGCGCGCTCTGTTTCCAGGTCGAGCTGTTCCAGCAGAACCCGGATCGCCTCGGCACCGATGCCGGCACTGAAGGCGTCTTCGCCATATTCATCCTGCGCGTCGAGCAGTTCATCTTCGGTGAGCAACTGCATCTTCTCAAGCGGCGTCAGGCCGGGCTCAAGAACGATATAGGCTTCGAAATACAGCACGCGTTCGAGCTGCTTCAACTGCATGTCGAGCAACAGGCCGATGCGCGACGGCAGCGACTTCAGGAACCAGATATGCGCGACCGGCGCGGCGAGCTCGATATGGCCCATGCGTTCGCGGCGGACCTTGGTCACCGTAACTTCGACACCGCATTTTTCGCAGACGATGCCCTTGTATTTCATGCGCTTATATTTGCCGCACAGGCATTCATAATCCTTGATCGGACCGAAGATGCGCGCGCAGAACAGGCCGTCGCGTTCGGGCTTGAACGTGCGGTAGTTGATCGTTTCGGGCTTCTTGATCTCGCCGAACGACCACGAGCGAATACGCTCCGGGCTCGCGATGCCGATCTTGATCATGTCGAAGGTTTCGGGCTTCGCGACCGGGTTCATGAAGTTGGTAAGCTGGTTCATCTCTATTTCCCTCGTTTAGGGCGAAAATTCAAACGTCTTGGTGGCGGCGCATCACGAGGCCGGTGCCGATCAGGATCACGGCTGCCACGACCTGCGCCACGACCGCGAACATTCGGAGGGTGGTTTCGGGACCGTCGATCAGCACATAGGCGCCCTGCAACAACAGGATCATGCCCACAAAGATCGGCATCCGACCACCCCGCCGAATCATTCGGCAGCCTTAGGCAACGCGTCCGGACCCTGATCGTCGTCATCGTCCGAATAGGACGACAATTCGACGTTGAGGCCCAGCGAGCGCATTTCCTTGACGAGCACGTTGAAGCTTTCGGGAATGCCGGCCTCGAAGGTGTCGTCGCCCTTGACGATCGCTTCGTAAACCTTGGTGCGGCCGATCACGTCGTCCGACTTCACCGTCAGCATTTCCTGCAGCGTGTAGGCGGCGCCATAGGCTTGGAGCGCCCACACTTCCATTTCACCGAAGCGCTGGCCGCCGAACTGCGCCTTACCGCCCAGCGGTTGCTGGGTGACGAGGCTGTAGGGGCCGATCGAACGGGCGTGGATCTTGTCGTCTACCAAGTGATGCAGTTTCAGCATATAGATATAACCGACAGTCACCTTGCGGTCGAAGCGATCACCAGTGCGGCCGTCGTACAGGTCCGACTGACCCAATTCATCCAGCCCAGCGAGCGACAGCATTGCCGAAACATCGGCTTCCTTGGCACCGTCGAACACCGGCGTCGCGAACGGCACACCGACGCGCAGATTGCCCGCCAGTTCGCAGATGCTCTCGGCACTGCGACCTTTGATGTCGTCGGCATATTTGTCGCCATAGACATGGACCAGCGCATCGCGCACTGGCGTCGGCATGTCGCCGCCTTCGGCATCGGGATTGGCGTTGCGCCAGTCATCCAGCGCCTCGGTCACCCGCTTGCCGAGCCCGCGAGAGGCCCAGCCAAGGTGGGTTTCCAGAATCTGCCCGACGTTCATACGGCTCGGCACACCCAGAGGGTTGAGCACGATGTCGACCGGCGTTCCGTCGTCGAGGAACGGCATGTCCTCCTGCGGCAACATGCGGCTGATAACACCCTTGTTGCCGTGGCGGCCTGCCATCTTATCACCCGGTTGCAGCTTGCGCTTCACCGCGACGAACACCTTGACCATCTTGAGAACACCCGGCGCAAGCTCGTCACCGCGTTGCAGCTTTTCGACGCGATCTTCATATTTTGCGGTGATCAGCTTTACGGCATCGTCATATTGCGCCTTCACGGCTTCCAGCGCGGCCTGGACATTGTCCTCGACCACCGCCAGTTTCCACCAGTCGACGCGGTCCATTTCGGCCAGCGTCTCTTCGGTGATGGCATCGCCCTTCTTCATCCCCTTGGGAACGGCGCTGGTGGTCTGACCGACCAGCAATTCCTTGAGGCTAGAGAAAGTCGCACGGTTCAAAATGGCGCGCTCGTCATCGGCGTCCTGCTTCAAACGCTCGATTTCTTCGCGTTCGATCGCAATCGCGCGCTCGTCCTTGTCGATACCATGACGGTTAAAGACGCGGACTTCGACGACCGTTCCCGACACACCCGGCGGCAGGCGCAGCGACGTGTCTCGCACATCGCTAGCCTTTTCACCAAAGATGGCGCGCAGCAATTTCTCTTCCGGCGTCATCGGGCTTTCGCCCTTGGGCGTGATCTTACCGGCGAGAATGTCGCCGGGGCCAACTTCGGCACCGATATAGACAATGCCCGCTTCGTCGAGGTTGCGCAGCGCTTCCTCGCCGACATTCGGAATGTCGCGGGTGATGTCTTCGGGGCCAAGCCGCGTGTCGCGGGCGGTGACTTCAAATTCCTCGATGTGGATCGAGGTGAAGACGTCGTCCTTCACGATGCGTTCGGAAATGAGGATACTATCCTCATAGTTATAGCCGTTCCAGGGCATGAAGGCGACGAGCACATTTTTGCCCAGCGCCAATTCGCCCAGTTCGGTCGAGGGGCCGTCGGCAATGATGTCGCCGGTGTTGACCACATCGCCCACCTTCACCAGCGGACGCTGGTTGATGCAGGTGTTCTGGTTCGACCGCTGGAATTTTTGCAGGCGATAAATGTCGACGCCCGACTTGCCGGGTTCGACCAGATCGGTTGCACGGATCACGATACGGGTCGCATCGACCTGATCGATGATGCCGCCGCGACGAGCGCCGATTGCGGCCCCCGAATCGCGGGCTACCGTCTCTTCCATGCCGGTACCGACTACAGGCGCTTCGGCGCGCAGCAAAGGCACAGCCTGACGCTGCATGTTCGATCCCATCAAGGCGCGGTTGGCGTCATCATTTTCCAGGAAGGGGATGAGCGACGCCGCAACCGAAACCAGCTGTTTCGGCGACACGTCCATCAGGGTAATCTGCCCCTTTGGTGCCATCAGGAATTCGCCGGCTTCGCGTGCCGAGATCAACTCTTCGACAAAGCTGCCGTCCTTGTTCAGGTCGGCGTTGGCCTGTGCCACCGTATGCTTCTGCTCTTCCATCGCCGACAGATAGACGACGTCGGTCGTTACCTTGCCGTCGACAATTTTGCGGTACGGGGTTTCGATAAAGCCATATTTATTCACCCGCGCAAAGGTTGCGAGGCTGTTGATCAGACCGATGTTCGGGCCTTCGGGCGTTTCAATCGGGCAGATACGACCATAGTGGGTCGGGTGAACGTCGCGGACCTCAAAGCCTGCCCGCTCACGCGTCAAGCCGCCCGGGCCAAGCGCAGAGACGCGGCGCTTGTGGGTGACTTCCGACAAGGGATTGGTCTGATCCATAAACTGCGACAGCTGTGACGAACCGAAAAATTCGCGCACCGCGGCAACCGCAGGTTTGGCGTTGATCAGGTCGTTCGGCATCACCGTCGACACATCGACCGAGCTCATCCGTTCCTTGACCGCACGTTCCATGCGCAGCAGGCCGACGCGATACTGATTTTCCAGCAGTTCACCCACCGAGCGGACACGACGGTTACCAAGGTTATCGATATCGTCGATTTCGCCCTTGCCGTCCTTCAGGTTCACCAGTTCCTTGACGACCGCCAGAATATCCTCTGACCGCAGCGTCGTTACCGTGTCATCGACATCCATGCCCAGTCGCATGTTCAGCTTGACGCGGCCAACCGCCGACAGATCATAACGCTCGCTGTCAAAGAACAGGCCTTCGAACAAAGCTTCGGCGGTTTCGCGCGTCGGCGGCTCGCCGGGGCGCATGACGCGATAGATATCGGAAAGGGCTTGATCGCGATCTTCGGCCTTGTCGGCTTTCAACGTGTTGCGGATCCACGGACCGGTATTGTTATGGTCGATGTCGAGCAGCACCAGCTTGTCGATGCCGGCCCCGTCGATCAATTCCAGATTTTCGGCGGTCACTTCATCACCGGCTTCGATATAAATCTCGCCGGTCTTGTCGTTGACCAGATCATAGGCCGAATAGCGGCCAAAGATTTCCTCGGTCGGGATAAGCAGCGTGTCGAGACCGTCCTTGGCCGCCTTGTTGGCAAGCCGCGGGCTGATCTTATGACCGGCGGCGAACACGACTTCGCCGGTTTTGGCATCGACAACGTCAAACGCTGGCTTCGCGCCGCGCCAATTCTCGATCATGAACGGGATTTTCCAGCCGTTGTCGGCGCGTTCAAAAACCAGACGATCATAAAAGAAGTTGAGGATTTCTTCGCCCGACATGCCCAGCGCATAGAGCAGACTGGTCACAGGCAGCTTGCGCTTACGGTCGATACGGACGTTGACGATGTCTTTGGCGTCAAACTCGAAATCGAGCCACGAACCGCGATACGGGATGACGCGCGCAGCGAACAGAAACTTGCCCGACGAGTGGGTCTTGCCGCGATCATGGTCGAACAGCACACCCGGCGAACGGTGCATTTGCGACACGATAACGCGCTCGGTCCCGTTGACAAAGAAGGTGCCATTGCCGGTCATGAGCGGCATGTCGCCCATGTAAACGTCCTGCTCCTTGATATCGAGCACAGACCGCGTGTCGGTTTCGCTGTCGACCTCAAAAACGATCAGACGCAGCGTGACCTTCATCGGCGCGGCATAGGTGATCCCGCGCTGACGGCATTCATCGACGTCATATTTGGGCGGTTCCAACTCATAATGAACAAAGTCGAGCTCGGCCGTGCCAGCAAAGTCGCGGATCGGGAACACGCTGCGCAGCGTCTTTTCCAGGCCGGATACATATCCGATGCTGGGGTCCGACCGCAGAAACTGTTCATATGATTCGCGCTGCACCTCAATCAGGTTAGGCATTTCCACGGCTTCGTGGATGTTACCGAACAGCTTGCGGATACGCTTGGTCGCGGTTGCTTCGAGGGCTTTGCCCACCGACTTCGCCTTGGTTGCCATGAGTGTTTTTCTCGCTGTGTAAAAACGTCAGAAATTCTTTTCTCGGGCGCTTCGACGCGAAAAAAGCCGCAGGCAACCGTTGCCGGTTTACCGCAGCTTCCTAACGCCTGTCGAATTCCCTGCCGCCCTATCCGTACAGCCCGCTGCGCAACGGCAGACTCTATCTCGGACGGTTGGGGTGTGAGGAGGCATATAGGTGCACCGCCCCTGCTGGTCAAGCCGGACCAAGCTATGCAGGTCATCCTCGCCAACTTGTCGATCCTCAATACCGCAGCAAGGCGCAGGCCATCCACTTTTCAACCCTCAGCGCCTTGCGCAACGCGCTTGTCTGCCAAATCGGCGACCAGATCGTCTTTGCACATGAGGATGAGATCTGACGGCACCGACTTTGTTACAACAGCTTCACGCAAAAAAATGCCGTGAACGACCTCAGTCAGACTGCGACTTTCTGTCCGAATCCCGTCCAATCCATTCATTGTTCGTGCATCATGGATATGATAATTTCGTCTCCACGCCTCGGTTCGTCGCACGTGAGCAACGGTTCGGCACTATTCCATTAGCCATCTAGGCTCTTGGCGGGTTCAGGGCGTGTCCATTCCATTCCGCAATTCATTTTGGAGACAAATACAGATGCGACATTTCGCGAGTTTTTTGACATCAATTTCCCTCGGCATGGCTGTTGCCATCGCCGCCCCTGCGATGGCCCAGCAAGCCGCATCGGCCGAAACGACCGTCAACCTTGCCCCGGGAACGGTGGTTTATGATTCTGAAGGCGCCGAAATCGGCAAGATCTCGTCCGCCTCCGGTGACAATGTCGCCGTAGCCATGGCAGGTAACCGGTCGGTCACACTGCCCGGAAACGCTTTTGCCGCCACCGACAAAGGCCCCGCCATTACGATCACACTGGCCCAATTGACGGCAGCGGTCGATAAAATGGCAGCCGACCAGAAAGCCGCTGTTGTGGCCGCCCTGCAACCAGGTGCCGATGTGCTCAGTGCCGGCGGCACCGCAATCGTTGGCAAAATCAAACTTGCCGACGCTGATGGCGCCGTTGTGACGACGCCCGCCGGTGATGTGCGCCTGCCGCACGCGGCCTTCTTTATGTCGCAGGCGGGTCTGGCGACCAGCTTTACGGCAGAGCAGTTCACGTCCGCCGTGGCCGAGGCCAAAGCAGCGGCTGTTGCACAGGCCGACGCAGCCAATGCGGCGGCTGTCGCCGAGCCGGCGACTGAGGCCGAAGCCGAAGCAGATGCGACCAACTAATCAGGGACAGGCGTGGGGGCATAATGGCCCTCACGCCGCCTTATGCTGCCTGACGCAGCCGGTTTCTGCCTTCATGCTTGGCGAGATATAGCGCCTTGTCGGCGCGGTGGAGCAACTCCTCTATCGCCGTTTCACCAGCGTATAGGGCCAACCCCACACTCACGGTCACTCTTGGCGACCCGTCTTCGCCTTCATGCTGAGTCTCGATGGCCTTGCGCACGCGTTCGGCAGCCGCTGTTGCCGCTTTGGCGCTCTCGCCTTGCAAGACACAGACAAATTCCTCACCCCCGAAACGGCCAACCATATCCTCGTCACGCAACGCGTCCTTGGCACGCGCGGCGACGCGACGAATGACAGCATCGCCAACAGCATGGCCATAGCTGTCGTTGACCAGCTTGAAATGATCGATATCAAAAACGGCAACCGCCAGCGAGGCCGATGACGATCGCGCCCGCTCTATCGCCTCGGCCAGAACGCTCAGCGTATGTCGACGATTGGGCAGCCCGGTCAACATATCGGTGTTCGCCGCCTCTTCGGCCGTAATCCGCGCCGCGTGAAGATTCTGAGCATCTTCTACGGTTTGGGTCACATCTTGAATGCTACCAAAAATTCCAACGCTCTTGCCTCTGCGGTTCTTTTCGATGGACCCGGATGATTTGACATGCCGCACCTGCCCGTCAGCCCGAACAATCTGACCGACAAATTCGAACGCTTCTCCGGTTCGATGCGCTACTCTTAGCGTCGCGCTAATCCTGTCGCGATCTTCGGGCACATAATAATCCAGACTTTGTTTCACACTCACTGCATCACCGGGAGTCAGACCGTGGATGCGATAGCTTTGGTCCGACCAGTAAATTTCCCACCGGTTCAAATCGACCCGCCAATGCCCCACCAGCGCTGCGGCCTCAGCCTGCAGCAGCCAGCGGTTGCTCTGCTCCAGCCGCTTTGTCAGCCTCTGTTGCACCACCAGCATGGCCGCTAGTGGCAAAGCGGAAAAGAGCATCGTCACCAGATAGAATTGCAGGAAAAGGATGACGGTCCTTTGGCCGCCAGCAATCATGACCGACAGGCCAAACGCATGGCCGGTCAGCAGCGATCCGATGATCGCGACAATCAGGATGCTGGTGGCCGCGCCAAAGGGACCAAGGCGATAGGTGGCTCCAACCACGGCGACAAAGGGCAGAAAAAGGAGCGGAAATTGTGATTGGCTAAATGCGGCAGCAGAGATTGTTGCGACGGCCGTCAGGATAGCGACCGATTCAAATTTCATCGCCGACGACAGATTGGCAAGCACACCCGACTTAAACAGTCGAGCCAGCATGAGGATCGGCGGCGTCACGATAAATATGCCCAGCCCTACGGTTGTGAACCAGGACAAAAAGAAATTGGCGTCTTCGTTCACCAACAACGTCACCAGCCCAGCAGCCACCAACGTGGCTGTCAGCGCCGCAATGCAGAAATTGCCGACCGACTGCGGAACCATGAAGGACAGTTGTCCGGGCTCGTGCCGTCGGATTATGGCAAGGGCGATGGCGGCTTCGGTCAGGTTGGCCACTGTGAAAGCCAGAGCTTCGACGATGGCCGCACCGCCCAGCCAGTTGGCCATCGTGCTGGCCAACGCCATCAAGGCAAACGCCGCCGGCCGCGCCCGGCCCGGCATCAACAACACCATGCCCAGAAAATAGCCGCTTGGCGGCCAAATGGCCGCGATGCTGTTCTCGCCTTTGGTGGCATAGAGCGACACGATGGCGAGCAAGAAATAGCCCAGAGCTGTCGCAAGCACCCAAAGGGGCGCTTCGAACCGGTTAATCCACGCGCGTGTCATGGCGCGCACGCTGACAGAAACTTCCCAATAAATTGCTAATGTTGCGCGGCTAAAACCGGCCCGTCACAGGATTATCTTTACGCTGGACGCTCAGCCGTGCGTGTCAAAGGACAGGCCGACAACATCGGCAACTTTTTTCTCGTCCCAGTCGATCCTGCCATCAAGCACCAACATGGCCAATCCATGCACCAGTGACCAGGCGTGAAGCGCCGCAACTTCCTGATTCGGGCTGGCGGCGGGCAGCACGGCCTCGACACCGCGTCGAAGCAGGCGATAGGCCATATCCTGCTGGTCACAATCATCGGACGGGGTCCGGTCGGGAATCCGACGGGTAAAGGTCAAACGAAACAACGCCGGATGGTCGTGGGCAAAGCGGACATAGGCAATGCCCGTCGCTTCAAAACCTTCGCGGCCACCACCGCTCGCCTCCCATGCCCTGGCCTGCCGCGCCCCAAGCTGTTTCAACCCCTCGCCTGCCAGCGCGTCGAGCAGCGCCTCTTTGTCGGGGAAATGCCGATACAGCGCCGTCGCGCTGACCCCGACATCGCGCGCCAGACTACGCAGCCCCAGGTCGGTCTGTGCATCGGAATCAAGCCGCGCCAGCCCCGCCTCCAGCACGCTCGCGCGCAAATCGCCATGATGATAGGCGCGCCGATCGGGCGCTTCCGTCTCTTTTATGTTGACACTGTTATCATCGTTCGCCATGTTGACACCATAAACATGAAACCTCGCGTCAATCAACTAGGTTGCGCGGCGCCTTTGCCAATTTCCAATCAGGAGCCTCACCATGGCCAGTGCAGTCGAAACACTCATCCGCGGTGCCGTGACCAAGGGCATCACCAAAGTCGCCGACTTCAACCGCAAACGCCTCCCGCGTCCGAGCGACGCGCATCCCTATCTAAACGGCATCCACACCCCGATGACCGAAGAGTTCACGCTCGAATCGCTCCGTGTCGAGGGCAGCATCCCCACCGCGCTCAACGGACGCTATCTGCGCAACGGCCCGAACCCCGCCAAGGCGCCCGACCCCGCCAGCTATCATTGGTTCACCGGTGCCGGCATGGTGCATGGCATCCGCATCGAAAATGGCGAAGCGCAATGGTATCGCAACCGCTGGGTTCGCGGCGCAGAGGCGTGCGAATATCTCAACGAACAGGTCCCGCCCGGCCCGCGCGTCGAACGCTCCGATGCTCCCAACACCAATGTCGTCGGCCTTGCTGGACGCACCTTCGCCATCGTCGAGGCTGGAGGAAAACCCGTCGAACTGGACGATATGCTCGACACCATCGCCCACAATCCCTTCGATGGCACGCTTGCAGGCCCCTACACTGCCCACCCGCATTACGACCCCACGACCGGAGAAACGCACGCCATCACCTATGACGCGACCAAACCCGACCGCGTTTATCATGTCGTGCTCGACTCTGACGGGCATGTGATCCGCGAGCTCGCCGTTCCGGTCAGCGATGGCCCGTCGGTGCATGACTGCGCCCTCACTGAAAATTATGTGCTTGTCCTGGACTTGCCAGTTACCTTCTCAATGAAGATGCTGATTTCAGGCTTTTCTTTCCCCTATCACTGGAACGAAAATCATGCCGCACGGGTCGGCCTGTTGCCGCGTAATGGCAGCGCTGGCGACATCATCTGGGTTCCGATCGAACCTTGCTATGTCTTCCACCCCGCCAATGCCTTTGAAGCAGAGGACGGCAAAGTCATCGTCGACGTCGTTGCGCATGATACGATGTTCGACCGCTCAACACGCGGCCCCGACAGCGAAAAGTCCCGGATGGAGCGCTGGACACTCGATCCGGTGGCGCGCACCTCGGTGCGGTCGGTGATCCACGACCAGCCGCAGGAATTTCCTCGCTATGACGAGCGGCTGACCACCCGCCCCTATCGCTATATCTACAGCGTCGCGGTGCCCGATGATGATTGTGTGGAAATGGGAGCCGACGGCACGACAATATACCGGCACGATCTGACGACAGGCGAAACCCTCGTCCGCGATTTCGGCCCCGGCCACCACCCCGGAGAATTTGTCTTTGTTCCCCGCACCGATACAGGCGCGGAAGATGATGGCTGGCTGATCGGGCTGGTCGTCGACATGACTCAGGACACGACCGAGCTCATGATCCTGAACGCCGATGATTTTCAAGGTCCCGCCCAAGCCTCCATCCACCTACCGCACCGCATTCCGCCCGGCTTTCATGGTAATTGGGTTGCGGCCTGAATTACAGCAGCCACAGAAAAAGGGCGACACCGCGAGGTGCCGCCCTTTTTTAGCATGACAAGGCCGGATTGCCCGACCCAGCCAAACCGAATTACTTCAGTTCGACAGTCGCGCCAACGCCTTCGAGACGCTTCTTGAGCTCTTCGGCTTCGGCTTTGCTGACGCCTTCCTTGACGGCCTTCGGCGCGCCTTCGACGAGTGCCTTGGCTTCGCCCAGACCCAAACCGGTGATCGCGCGAACTTCCTTAATCGCGTTGATCTTGTTGCCGCCGTCACCCGTCAGGATAACGTCGAATTCGGTCTGCTCATCAGCAGCCGGACCAGCAGCGGCAGCAGCCGGTGCAGCAGCAACAGCAGCGGCAGCCGAAACGCCCCATTTTTCTTCAAGCATCTTCGAAAGGTCTGCCGCTTCAAGGACAGTCAGTTCCGACAATTGATCAACGATCTTTGCAAGATCAGCCATGTTCATTCTCCATCAAAACCGGGCTTGGCCCGGCGTATAAGTTTAACTCAGTTCGAAATTACGCTGCTTCTTTGGCGGCATATGCGCCAAAAACCCGCGCCAACTGACCCGCCGGGGCTGCGGCGATTTGCGCAACCTTGGTGGCCGGAGCCTGTACCAGACCGATGATCTTGGCACGCAGCTCGTCAAGCGAGGGCAGCGAAGCAAGCGCCTTAACGCCATCAACGTCGAGGACCACATCCCCCATGCCGCCGCCAACAATTTCAAGTTTGTTGTTGGTCTTGGCAAATTCCACAGCAATTTTCGCAGCAGCCACCGGATCGGTGGAGGTTGCAAGCGCCGTGGGTCCGGTCAGCAGGTCGCTGATCGCGGTGTAGGACGTGCCATCGAGCGCGATTTTGGCAAGACGGTTCTTCGTGACTCGAAAGTCGGCTCCTGCATCGCGCATTTGCTGGCGCAGCACCGTCGATTGCGCGACGGTTAGACCCAGGTTGCGGACGACCACAACCGAGGCAGCTGATGCCAGCGTAGCGTTCAGCGAGGATACGGCTTCGGCCTTTTCCGTACGATCCATGCCTATACTCCACTCTGTGCCCGAAAATGCGCGCGAATGCGCACCGCCGGGCGGCTAACACACGTGAATGCCGACACGAGCCAAGGCTCGCCTGCCATTCACGCAACGATGTCCGAAGGGGTCGGTCAAGCCGCAACGCCAGATATACAGGCGGGCGACCGAAAAAGACTGTTCCCCGTCTCGGCTGGAAATTAAGAAGGGCATAGTCCCTTCACCAACTGTCTCGGACGGAATTGCCTGTGCCGAGGCACAAACAATGCGCGACGGCCAATAGCGGGTGGGGTGGTGAAGTCAAGCCGCGGCGCAAGCCGAGCGGATAAAAGGCCCGTTCCGAAAGAACAGGGGGGGCGCAGAACCAGCCAACGGCGGTGATGGGCACGCCTTGCCCAGCGACCATAGCCGCGCAACAATATTCCAAAGGTCACAAAGGTCACACTAGGTCCCCCCTGTGTTTGCTCCCCGACGGCGAAGCGGCCAAGGCAAACGGGCTGATGGTGAGCAAGAGGGACGGTGCGCGTCATCCACCAGCTTGGAGCATGGCGCGATAATATAGGAAAGCGGTTTTTCGATCACTGCGATGAGGAGCGTTTTAATACATTCGCACCGTCATTCCGCGCGCCGGTCAAGCGTAGGTATTTAGTATTGTGTCCCCGGAATTGTGCAGGAATTGTCGTGTCCCCGGAATTGTCCAGAATTGCGGAATTGTGCGGAATTGCCAATGGCGGTTAGGGCGGTGAAGTCAAGCGGTGCGGCTTTCAATCCGCCGGCACATCCCGGTTTTCGCTGAGCGATTGGCCCATCGCAGCCATACGGCGGATGGATTCGCGAATTTCATCATCGCTCGTCCGCGGATTAATCGTGCAAAAGCGCAAGGCAGGCCGTCCCTTGAGCACCGTGGACGTTGCCAAGGCATAGCCGTCGGCCATCATCGCTTCGACAATCTGACCCTGCAACCTGTCCACAACGGCCTCGGCCAATCCCGCCGGTCGATAGCGAAAGCAAACCACACCCAACCGTGCGGGTGTGATAACTTCCCATTCGGTCGCCCCGCCGATCAAAGCGGCTTCGGTCGTTTCAGCCAGTGTAATGCCGCGCGCAATGGCTGCGCGAAACTTATCCAGCCCAAAGACCTGAAGCGACAACCAGAGCTTCAGCGACCGAAAAGATCGCGTTAGTTGAACGCCATAGTTGCCGAAGTTCACTTCCTCCGACACACCTTCGGTGTCGCGCAAATATTCGGGCATGACCTGAAACGTATCGCGCAACAGCGTCTGGTCGCGGACCAACACACAGCCGGTTTCAAACGACTGGAACAACCACTTATGGGGATCGAGCGACAACGAGTCGGCAAGACCCAGTCCTTCGAGCAACGGCTTGCCTTGCTCGGTGAGCACCGCAGGCGCGCCATAGGCACCGTCGACATGCAACCACATGGCCTCGCGCCCGCACAGCGCTGACAGTTGTTGTAGCGGATCGACCGCCCCGGTGTTGGTGGTGCCGGCATTCGCGATAACGCAAAAAGGACGGCGACCGGCGGCGCGATCTTCCGCCATCGCCGCTTCCAAATTTTCGACATCCAGCCGAAAATCGGTGTCGCTGGGCAACACCCGAATCTGGTCAGCAGCAAACCCCAGAACGCGCAACGCGCGCGCCACCGACGAATGGGTCTGATCGCTGGTATAGGCGACCGACCCTGTAATCTTGTCGTCCAGGATCACTTTGCGCGCGACCGCAAGCGCCGTCAGATTGGCCATAGACCCACCGCTGACAAACAAGCCGCCAGCCGCATCGGGCATCCCGCAGATCTGGCGCAGCCAGTCCACCACAACCAACTCTATCTGGGCTGGCCCTGATCCCGCGAACCAGGTGCCGGCAAAACTGTTGAACCCGGTGGCGAGCGTGTCCGCCATCACGCTGACGAAATTGCTGGGTCCGGGCACAAAAGAGAAAAAGCGCGGATGATCGACATGCAGCATATTGGCGAACACGTCACGCTGGAGCCGCTCGAGCAGTGCCATCGGATCACCCGGGCCGTTGGGCACGGGTTCGCGCAACAGGGCCTCTAGCTCGCCTCGCCCGGCCTTGCGCCCGACGGGGCCGTCATGCTGTTCTTCGACATGGCCAACCAACAGGTCGATCACCCGATAGCCAAAAGCTCGCATTTCCTCGCTGGTCAGTTGCAGCGCGTCGCGCTCGCTCATCGCTCATCCCTTACCAATATCAATCAATGGCGTTGCAGAACGCCCTGTCCGCGAAGCTCCTTTGCATGATTTACTTCGCCCAATACCCCTCAATCGCCTCCGCCAGCTTTGCATCGCGTTCCGACAACCCGTCGCAATCATGCGTTGTGAGCAAGATGTCGACGCGATTGTAAACGTTCGACCATTCGGGGTGGTGGTCCATTTTTTCGGCAACAATCGCGACGCTGGTCATAAAACCAAAGGCCGCCGCAAAGTCGGGGAATTTGAACTGGCGAGAGATCGCGTCACGCGCGCTATCGTGCGTCCAGTCGGGGAATCGCGCCAAAAGGGCGGCGCGCTCATTCTCGTCGAGTTTCTTTACCATCGCGCGATCTTCCTTTCGGTGCTGGTTTTCACGGCTTGTCCGCCATAAGGGTGGACGCGATGAGCGACAAGTCTGCCATAATTTCAGAGGCGGCCCGACTATGGGCCGGAACCGCGCCGGACAGCAACACGCTGTTTGCAATGGCCGAGACGGCCCTGACCACCCTGCCCTCGGTTTTCACGCCGCATGTCGCCGACGTCGTCCTTTCGATCGAGGAGTTTGCGTCTGAGGAAATACTGCGCTCGCTCGACATCGACCATCCCTATCAACTGAGCGGCCTGTATGAAGGCCGTCCGCTGACCGAGCGGAGCATCGATGCGAGCGGCGGGATGCCCGACCGCGTGACGCTGTATCGCATCCCCTTGTTGCTGGAGTGGATCGAAGGCGGAGAGCGGCTCGAAACGCTGGTCCGCCATGTCTTGATTCACGAGATTGGCCATCATTTCGGATTTTCGGACGATGACATGCACCGGCTGGAGGATATGAATTGAGCGCCCTGTTGCGGCTCAATGACGTCACCTGCATTCGCGGCGAGCGTCTGTTGTTCGAGGGACTGTCGCTGGAGATTGCTCCCGGCGCGGCGCTGTGGCTGCGTGGGCCAAATGGAGTCGGAAAGTCGAGCCTGATCCGGCTGGCGGCGGGGCTGCTTCGGCCAGCGACGGGCAATGTGACGCGTGGCGGCCCCTGTGCGCTGATCGACGAAGCATCGGCACTAGACCCCGAATTGCCGCTCGCGCGGGCGCTGGGCTTTTGGGCGGCGGTCGATGGCGTTGTTAGCGACGCGGTAACGTCCGCAATGGCAGCGATGGCCCTGACGCCGCTTTCTGAAGTGCCGGTGGCGATGCTGTCGACCGGACAGCGCAAACGTGCCGGCGTCGCTCGGGTGATCGCAAGCGCCGCACCGCTGTGGCTGCTTGACGAGCCCGCCAACGGGCTGGACGATGCAGCACGGGCACGGTTGGTGGCAGCCATTGCGGCGCATCGCGCAGGCGGCGGCGCAGTACTGCTCGCGTCGCACCAATCGCTTGGCCTCGACAATTTGGACGAACTCGACATGGGAGCGATGGCGTGATGCGTTGCTATCTTCGTCATTGCGAGAAGCCAAAGGCGACGCGGCAATCCAGTGCAATGCAAGGCCGCTCTGGATTGCTTCGCTACGCTCGCAATGACGGCATGGAGGTGCTGGCGTGAGCGCGCTGTCGGCCCTGTTCTGGCGCGATTTGCGGCGCGCATGGGGCAGCGGCGCGCTGTGGTTGCCGGTGCTGTTCTTCCTGCTCGTCGCCACCGCCTTTCCATTCGCGGTTGGCCCCGATGCGCCGTTGCTGGCGCGCACCGGCGGCGGCATGGTGTGGGTGGCGGCGCTCCTCGCCGCGCTGTTGCCTATCGACCGGCTGGTGCGGCCAGACAAGGATGCGGGCGTGCTCGACCAACTGGCGGTGCGGGGCATCGCCGATGAGGCGATTGCTGCGGTCAAGATTGCGGCCCATGCCTTGGCCTTTGGATTGCCGTTGTTGCTTGCACTATTGCCCGCAGCAGCATTGCTCGCACAGGATGGCACGCGCGTGGCCGTGCTGGCACTGGGGCTTGCCATAGCGATTCCGGCGCTGGCGTCGCTCGCGTTGCTCAGCGCGGCGCTGACCGCGGGACTGCGTGGCGGCAATGCGATTGGCGGACTGCTGGTGCTGCCGCTGGCGGTGCCTCTCTTGATTTTCGGGGCCGGGATGCTTGATCCGGCGGGACGCGGGGCGATGCAGTTTCTGGGGGCAACAAGTTTGTTGCTGACCGCGATCGGGCCGTTCGCGGCTGGCGGCGCAATGCGGGCGCTGCGGGAATAAGCCTATCTACGCCTCTCCTTCAGGGGAGGGCAGCGAGACTTAGCAGCTTGCTGCCTAGTCGCAGCGGGTGGGGGCCATCGGTCTTGCGCAAACCCGAAAACCCCCACCCCAACCCCTCCCCTGAAGGGGAGGGGCTTGAGATAGAAAAAGGGCCGAGGTTTCCCCCGGCCCTTTCGCTTATAGAATTGGTTTCAGGTTACGCGCCGAGTTCGGCGGTATCAACCTTTACGCCCGGGCCCATCGACGACGACAGGGCAACCTTCTTGACATATTTGCCCTTGGCGCCTGCCGGCTTTGCCTTGACGATCGCATCAACAAAAGCGTCGAAGTTCTGGCGGAGCTTTTCCTCGCCAAACGACAGCTTGCCGATGCCGGCATGGATGATCCCGGCCTTTTCGACGCGGAATTCGATCTGGCCGCCCTTGGCTGCTTTCACGGCTTCGGCGACGTTGGGGGTGACGGTGCCCAGTTTCGGGTTCGGCATCAGGCCCTTGGGACCCAACACCTTGCCAAGGCGGCCAACGATACCCATCATGTCGGGGGTAGCGATGACGCGGCCATAGTCGAGGTTACCGGCCTGCATTTCTTCCATCAGGTCTTCGGCACCGACCTTGTCGGCGCCAGCTTTCTCGGCTTCTTCGGCCTTGTCACCGCGAGCGAACACGGCGACCTTGACGTCTTTGCCGGTGCCGGCGGGCAGCGTCACAACGCCGCGGACCATCTGGTCGGCGTGGCGCGGGTCGACACCCAGGTTCATCGCGACTTCCAGAGTCTCGTCAAACTTGGTCGACGACAGGTCACGAATGGTCTTGATCGCTTCGTCCACAGCGTGGAGCTTCAGCGCGTCAACCTTGCCCTCAAGGGCTTTCTGCTTTTTGGTCAGCTTTGCCATCGGTTCAGCCCTCCGTCACTTCAAGACCCATCGAACGGGCACTGCCCTCGATGATCTTGGTTGCTTGGTCGAGGTCATTGGCGTTGAGATCTTTCATCTTGATCTCTGCAATGGCGGTGAGTTTCGAACGGGCAATCTTGCCGCCGCTGATCTTGCCAGGCTCTTTCGAACCCGATTTCAGATTGGCAGCTTTCTTGATCAGGTAGGACGCAGGCGGCGTCTTGGTGATGAACGAAAAGCTCTTGTCGGCGAAGACGGTGATGATCGTCGGCGTCGGTGTGCCTTTGTCGATCCCGTCGGTCGCGGCGTTGAACGCCTTACAAAATTCCATGATGTTGACGCCACGCTGGCCGAGTGCCGGCCCGAGCGGCGGCGAGGGGTTTGCGGTCCCTGCCGGTACTTGCAGCTTGATATAGCCGCTGATCTTCTTGGCCATGGTGGCCTCCTGTTCTTTCTGTTGAACCCCCGAAAACAAGGGTCCTCAAAATAAGCGGTCAAACAGAAGGCAGAAAGCCTTCCTCCCGCGCGGAATCACGCCCGTATCTGACGCGAAGGCGCGCCTTTAACGAGAATGACCTTGTGTCGCAAGGCTTTTGGAGCCTTGCAAACAATGGAAACGACCCGTCGGGCCGTCACTTCATCCGTTCGACCTGTTCAAAATCCAGCTCGACCGGGGTGGCGCGACCAAAGATCGACACCGACACTTTGACGCGCGCCTTTTCGAAATCCAGTTCCTCGACCAGCCCGTTGAAGCTGGCGAAGGGGCCGTCGAGAACCTTGACCTGATCGCCGATTTCATAATCGACGCGGATTTCCTGCTTCGGACGGGCCGCAGCCTCTTCCTTACTGTTCAGGATGCGCGCGGCTTCCGCCTCGCTGATTGCTTGGGGCTTGCCCATCGATCCGAGGAAGCCGGTCACTTTCGGCGTATTTTTGACCAAGTGATAAACATCGTCGGTCATCGTCAGCTTGGCGAGGACATAGCCGGGGAAGAATTTGCGTTCGGCCTGAACCTTCTTGCCGCGTTTAACCTCGGTCACGGTTTCGGTGGGAACCTCGACCGATTCAACGAGCGGGGTCAGCCCCATACGCTCTGCCTCTGCGACGACCGAATCGCGCACCTTGTTCTCGAAGCCCGAATAGGCGTGTATGATGTACCAGCGCGCCATAATCTCTATCTATCCCGTCCCTGAAATTTCTAGCCGGCGAGTGACGTCAGCCAGCGCACGATGGCACTGAATACCGTATCAATTCCGACGAAGAACATCGCCAAAATCACCGTCATGATCAACACCATGATCGTCGTTTGCATCGTTTCGCGACCCGTCGGCCACACAATCTTCCTGGCTTCGTCCTTCACCTGATTGATGAATTGCCCGGGGCTGGTCTTGGCCATGATGATCGTCCAATCCTGTTTGCGTAGGTTACGCTGTCCAAATGGGTCGCCGCCTGCGCCGCGTCAAGCGGCCTTTCAGGCAATAATCCGCCCACCCCTCCCGAAGCAATTCGGCGAAAGGCGGAGAATAGCGGCACATCTGTCCGAATGAAGCGGCCTTTAGCCATGTGCCAAGGGCATTGCAAGTCATAGAGGCGCGGCAGGGCGCGGAACGGGGCGGACAATGGCAAAGGCCGGTTCACGCACAATTTGCAGCAACAAGACGACCATAAGCCCCCATGCGAGCGCGGGCATGATCGCAAAAATCAGATGAACCGGCCCCGCCGATTGCCGAGCGTTGGCGGGGTCAAAGCCCATCCAGTCCAGCAAGACATAGCTGATGGCAATCGCCATCGCGACGCCGAATTTCTGCATCAGATTGACGATCGCGAACAAAAAGGCCGAGCGGTCGCGATGACAGCGCATACGGTCTTGGGGGATGAGGTCGGACAGCATCGCATAGGCGAAAAGCGCACCGACAAAGCCGCTCCCCAGCACCATTGAAAAGATCATCGCCTGAACCAGACCGACCGGCGGAATCACCAGCGACGCCAGCAAAACGGTCGAAACAAAACTGCCCATCGCAATGAGCATCAACGGTTTGCCATACCGGCGCGCGAGCTGGGTCCAAATCGGCACCGCAATCGCCCCGCCAACAAAGCTGCTGAACAGGATGAGCGCGCTTTGCCCATCCAGCCCCAGCACCGCATCGGCAAAATAGACAAATAGCGCGGTCAGAGATCCAAAGGCAAAACTGTTGCAAAAATGGATTCCGAACAAGAGCATGAGCGGCTTGAAGGTCAGCGATGCCCGAATTTCCGCGCGCCAGCCGATACCCGGCGCCGCCCCCACCGGCCGCGACGGCAGCCGTCGCAATGCCAGTAGCGCAAGCGGAACCGTCACCAGCACAAGGCTGGAATAGGCCAATATCCGGCCCTGCAAATCGAGCCCCGGAATCAACTGCTGCGCCACTGCGGGCGCCGCAAAAGCCGCCAGGAAAACGCCCTTTGAATACCAGTCGCGCGCGCCAAACAGCCGCGCGCTTTCATCGGGATTGCCGACGAGCGCCGCCCCCCATGACAGCTGCGCCACATCATATAGGCTGTAGCTGGAATAAAAGAGCAGCAGCACCGGCAGCAGCGCCAGAAAAGGCAATCGATCGCCCACCATAAGGATGACCAGCAACAGCATCAGCAAGGGAATGATGCCGCGCATCATCCACCGCCGATGCGCGCCGGTACGGGTGTCGACGCGGTCGATCATCGATCCGATCAGCGGGTCAATGATGCCGTCCCAAATCGTCGTCAGCGAAAACAGCACGCCCACCAACGCCACCGGAATCGCCCCGCCCGCCGCGATATAGGGCGGCAGATAAACGCTGAACGGCAGGCTGAACATCACGCTGGGACCAGCGGTCACGGCAAAAGCGGCGACGGTTTTCTTGCCAAGCGCCACAGGCGAAACCGTGTCGCCATGGGGCCGCGATGCCCTGTCCTGATTCGTCGCCATCGCGCGCTCCCGTCACTAAAACGGGAGCATCCAGTTATTTACATTGATGTCAACGACAACCGGTTGCGCGATGCGCGGACCTGGCAGGGGCAGTAGGACTCGAACCTACGGCCCTCGGTTTTGGAGACCGATGCTCTACCAACTGAGCTATACCCCTAGGCCGGTCGCGCCTTTAGCCCCAGTGAAGGGGATGACGCAAGAGGAATGGCATCACTTTACGCCGATGTGGTCCGTTTCGCTACTCCCTCCGTCGCATTTCATCCAAAGCGGAGGATTGGCGAATAGATCAGACGATGGGTTGCACCCCGCAACCGGCCTGTTATGCGCTAGGCCACATGACGCCCCCAGCATCCTCTGGCGCATCGCCGCCGCATTATCTGGGCGGTATCCTGCTGCGCTTGCTGGCGATGTTCGCACTCGCGGTGCTGTTCGTGATGGTCAAACTGCTGGCCGCATCGGGCCTTCATATTGTCGAGAGCATGTTCTGGCGACAGGCCTTTGCCCTCCCCTTTGTTTTTGGCTGGGCGATGACGCACGGCGGCCTGTCCAGCGTCGCCACCAAAAGAATCGGGGCGCACAGCCGCCGCATGATTTTGGGCTTGGCCGGCATGGCGTGCAATTTCGGTGCGATGATCTATCTCCCCATGGCGGAGGCGACGACCATTGCGCTGTCGGTGCCGATTTTTGCGGTGGTTTTTGCGGCATTGATGCTGCGCGAACCCACCGGTCCGGCGCGGTGGAGCGCGGCGGTGATCGGCTTTGTCGGGGTGCTGATCGTGCTCAACCCCGCCGCCTCGCTCAACGGTCATCTGGGCAGCGTGCATCTGACCGGAACACTCATTGCCATCACCGGCGCGGTGCTGACCGCGCTCGTCACCATCGCGCTGCGCGATCTGGGCCGCACCGAAAATGCGGCGACGACCGTGTTCTGGTTCAGCCTCCTCTCGCTCATTCCGCTGAGCATCGCCCTGCCCTTTTTCATTCAAGCGCACAGCGCGTACCAATGGGGCCTGCTGGTCGGGCTAGGCCTGTCGGGAGCAATCGGGCAGGTGGCGCTGACGGCGGCGCTGCGTCTCGCCCCCGTCGCGGTGGTGATGCCGATGGATTATTCCAGCCTGCTCTGGTCAATAGTCTTTGGCTGGTGGATATTCGCCACCATCCCCGCCGCGACCACCTGGATTGGCGCGCCGATCATTGTCGCCAGCGGACTGTTCATTGCGTGGCGTGAGCATCGCCGCCACATCATTCGTGTCAGAGAGATTGCCGTATGACGCTGCCCATCCTCTATCATTGCGCCGATGCGCGCTCGCTGCGCTGTTTATGGGCGGCCGAGGAAGCAGGGATGGAGGTCGACCTGCGCGTCCTGCCCTTTCCCCCGCGCGCCTTTGCCCCCGAATATCGCGCCGTGAACCCGTTGATGACCGTGCCCGGTTGGTTTGAGGATGGACGCTTGATGACCGAATCGAGTGCGATTTGCGAGCGCATTGCCGAAGGAACGCCGCTGGAGGTGCGCCGCGACGAAGCCGATTTTTGGGAGTGGCGCAACTGGCTCCACCGCAGCGACGCGACGCTGACCTTCCCGCTCGCGATCATGATCCGCTACACCCGCGTCGAACCAGAGGAACGACGGCTGAGCCAAGCGGTCGAGGACTACAAAGCCTTCTTCGGCGGACGGGCAAAAAGCATCGAGAAGGCGCTGGCCGATGGCCGCGAATGGCTGGTCGCAGGGCGCTTCACGATAGCCGATATTGTCATCGGCTATGCGGCATTTCTGGCGACGACGCTAGGTGCAGACGATGTGTTGGGCGAGCAGACCCAAGCGTGGCTGGCGCGGTGCATGGTGAGGGATGGCTTTGTGCGGGCGAGGAAGCGGCAAAAGATCGATGCCTGAAAAACACGATAATGCGGAAGATTATGGTGACACATGCAACGACTTCAAAACTATAAGAGATTCATTGCAACTGTCACAATATTCTAAATATCTTGGCAAACAATTGATTGGACCACTCGCTATCTTGTGATAGCGAGTATCGTTTAGGGGACATACAATGCACACGCAGGGAGCGACGGGTAAAGGATTGCTAAAAACCGTTGCAGCGTGTGTGTTAGCTCCCATCGTCACTGTTGTGCTGGCAGGATTGGTCGGCGGTATCTTCGGGATATTCTACAGCCTAATGACAGTTATCCGACCAGGAATTATTGGCTTCCTGGCAGCAGTCATAGGAGGAATCGCGGGAATGTATGCGGCTCGCGCCTTTTGCGACAAATATTTAACGGGATATGTCCCGCAGTCGGTTTTTTTCGTTTATTCGATTGTTGTCGCCTTGTTAGCCTACATGTATCTTGTCATTCTCCCTTTCGAATGGGAGAAACTTGCTTCTTACGCACAAATTGCTGTTATCGCGTTTCTCTCTTATTCGCTGTTTTGGAAAGTAGAGCCGATAGACTGACCAGAACGCATTATTGCAGTTACAATCTGTTCTTGCCCAGAGTACCGAATCTCCACTACCCCCTCAATTCACCATCCGCTCGCGCCCTTCCCAATAGGGCGCGCGTAAATCCTTGCGCAATATCTTGCCGCTGGCGTTTCTTGGCAGGGCCGCAATCACATCAACTGTCTTGGGCACTTTGAACGGGGCGATGCGGTCGCGGGTCCAGGCGATGATGCTGGCGGGATCGACTTCTGCGCCCGGTTTGGCGACGCAGATGGCTTTGACCGCCTCGCCCCAGCGCTCGTCGGGAATGCCGATCACGGCGACTTCCAGCACTTGCGGGTGGCCATAGATCGCGCTTTCGACCTCGGCGGGATAGACATTTTCGCCGCCGGTTATGATCATGTCCTTCATCCGGTCGTGGATGAAGATATAGCCGTCTTCGTCCATATATCCCGCGTCGCCGGTATGGACCCAGCCGTCCTTGTCCAGCGTCGATGCGGTGGCGTCGGGCAGGTTCCAATATTCGATCATATTGTTCGATGACCGGGTGATAATCTCCCCCACCGCGCCGGTCGCGACGTCGTTGCCGTCAGGATCAATCACGCGCACTTCGACCCCCGCCATCGGGCGACCTGCCGAGCGCATCCGCGGATTGCCGTTGGGATCATGATCCTCTGGCGGCAACAGGATGACGGTGCCGGTGGTTTCGGTCATGCCATAGGCCTGAATGAAGTCGGCCCCGAAAACCTTGATACATTCGCGCAGCAATTCGAGCGGGATCGGCGCGGCGCCATAGAGGATATATTTCAGCCGCGAAAAATCCATCGTCGCACAGCGCGGGTTCTGTAGTATCATCTGCAATGCGGCGGGGACCATGAAAAAGCGGGTAATCCGTCCCTTCTGCACCAGATCGAGCACGCGGTCGGTGTCAAATTCGGCGAGCACATGGCTGGCCACGCCCGCCGCCAGCGCCATCACGTTCAGCCCGGTGCCACCGATATGAGCGCAAGGCATCGCGACCAGCACGCCCTCATCCTCGTCCCATTGTGTCCATGGCTCATTGGTCCGCATATTGGGCAAACGCAGACCGAACAGGTTGCGGTTCGACAGCACCGCGCCCTTGGGCTTGCCGGTCGTGCCGCTGGTATAAAGCTGCAGCACCGCGTCATGCTCGCCCGAGGGGGCAAAATCGCGGCGGGCGGCGGCGGCGATGCGTTGCCGCGCGTCGTCGGCACCGATCACATGCTCGACATGGGTCAGTTTGTCGCGGATCGCCGCAACCGGCGCGTCGAAACCGGGGCCGGTAAACAGCGCTTTGGCGCGGGTATCATTGACGATATAGGCCCATTCCTCGCCCGCCAGCCGCCACCCGATCGGCACCATGACGATGCCCACGCGCGCCGCGCCGAAAAAGAGCAGCGCATAGACATCGCTATTCTTGCCGATCCACGCGATGCGGTCGCCCTTGGCCAACCCGAGATCGAGCAGCATTGCCGCGACCTTGGCGGTTAGTTCCTCCATTGCAGCAAAATCGACCTCGCGGTCTTCCTCGGTCAGCGCGGTGCGCGAAGGCGCGGTTTGCGCCCAGTGGCGCAGAAACTGATCAAAGGTAATATGCTCCGCCATGTCCGTCATCACGCTCTCTCCGCTGGTCGCCTGTCTCGGCGTTGGGGCAACGGTATCAGGACGGATCGGCATTTGCCAAGCGCCATCGCAGGACGATCAATCGCGGCGGAACAGCAGCATCAGATTATTCGCTGGCATGGCGCGGCGTTCGGTGAAGGTCAGGCCCGCATCCGCCGCTGCGGCCTTGATCGTCGCGATGTCGCGCAGACCCCATGCCGGATTGCGGGCGCGGAGCGACTCGTCAAAGGCGCGATTGCTGGCGGCTGTGTCGACATCGGCTTCGCGATACGGGCCATAGAGGATCAGCGGCGCGGCGGAAGGCAACAGGCGCGCGGCGCCTGCAAGCAGCCCCAGAGTCGCGTCCCACGGGCTTATATGGACCATGTTGATACACAGGATTGCGGCGGCTTGGGCGACGGGCCAATCGGGCGCGGATGCATCCAGTTCAAGCGGGGCAGCGATGTTGGCAAGGTTGCTTTCGCTGCTCCACGCCGCAATTGACGCCAGAGCCGCCGGATCGGGGTCGCTCGGTTGCCAGTTCAGCGCCGGAAAGCGCGCCGCGAATTGGACGATATGCTCGCCCGATCCGCTGGCAACTTCCAGCACGGTTCCGGTTTCGGGTAACCAGTCGGCGAGGACATCAACAATCGCATCGCGGTTGCGCAGCGTTGCGGGGGCGTGGCGCTTGGCCCCCTCGCCCGCTTCGGCGGCCAGCCACGGCTTTGACGTCATGCCGCCTTCGCCATCGCCCGCGCGCGCCGTTCGCGCACGATCAACCAGCAGAGCAGACCGACCGGACCGAACATCAGGGTCAGGAACAGGAACGGGATCTGGACGATGCGGTTGAACCCCTTGTTATCGGCATCGCGCGCGATCCACAGGCCGGTGAACAGATCAAACGCCAGATAATGGGTCCAGCCAATGACCGCGCCGCCCTTTGTCGCGAACAGCGCCATCACGCCCGCCAAGGTCGTGAAATCCATCGCCGCCTTCGGCCCTTCGGCATCCCAGCCGCCGAACATCAGACCGCCCAGCATGATGGCATAGGCGAGGCACAAGAGCAGCACGCCAGCATAAAGGATGAGCGCCAATATTCTGGGATGACGCGGTAATAAAGCCAGCGCCACCCAAGCGATTATGGCCCAACCGTTGGTGAGCGAAAACAGCGCCTCCCAGCTCATATCAACCCTCCCCCTCGCTCCACGCCAGTACAGGTTTGCGTGCCGCACCGGTTTCGTCGAGACGGGCGCGGGGGGCGAAGTGCGGTGCGGATTTGAGCGACGGCTCGCCCTGCTTGGCGCGCATCGCGACGCTGCGTAACGCCCCGATGAACTGGTCGAGCGCGGCCTTGCTCTCGGTCTCGGTCGGCTCGATCAGCATCGCACCATGGACGACAAGCGGGAAATAGACGGTCATCGGATGATAGCCCTCGTCGATCAGCCCCTTGGCAACGTCAAGTGTCGTAAAACCCTCGGCCAGTCCGGCATCGCTGAACAGCGCTTCGTGCATACAGTGGCCGGAGGCGGCAAAGGGCGCGTCCAATACGTCGGACAGGCTGCGCAGGATATAATTGGCGTTGAGCACGGCGTCTTCCGCCACCTGAGCCAGCCCGTCGGCGCCGTGGCTGAGCATATAGGTCAGCGCGCGCGTGAACATGCCCATCTGGCCATGAAAGGCAGTCATGCGGCCGAAACTGTCGGGGTGATTATCACCCGCCGTTTCTTCCTCGACCAGATGAAAACGACCATCGGCCTGACGCGCCACAAAAGGCAGCGGCGCAAAGGGGGCGAGCGCCGCCGACAGCACCACCGGTCCCGACCCCGGACCGCCGCCGCCATGCGGAGTTGAGAAGGTTTTGTGCAAATTGATGTGCATCGCATCGACGCCCAGGTCGCCGGGGCGGACTTTACCAACGATCGCGTTGAAATTGGCCCCGTCGCAATAGACATAGCCGCCGACCGCATGAACCGCATCGCTGATCGCTTTCATGTCGCGCTCAAACAGGCCGCAGGTGTTGGGGTTGGTAATCATCACCCCGGCAATGTCAGGGCCAAGCCGCGCCTTGAGCGCTGCCAGATCAACGCGGCCTGCGGGCGTTGCTGGAATATCCTCGACCGCATAGCCGGCATAGGCCGCCGTCGCCGGATTGGTGCCATGCGCGCTTTCAGGTACCAGAATGACGCGGCGATCCTCGCCGCGCGCCTCAAGCGCCGCCTTGATGCACAATATGCCGCACAGCTCGCCATGCGCGCCCGCCTTGGGCGACATGGCGACGCTGCTCATGCCCGTCAGCAGCAGCAGCCATTCGGCCAGCTGGTCGATAACCGCCAGCGCGCCCTGCACCGTTTCCTGCGGTTGGAGCGGATGGACGTCGGCAAAACCCGGCATCCGCGCGACCTTTTCATTCAGGCGCGGATTGTGCTTCATGGTGCATGACCCCAGCGGGAACAGGCCCAGGTCGATGGCGTAATTCTGACGCGACAGGCGCGTATAATGACGCACAGCCTCTGCTTCGCTCAGCCCCGGCAGGCCGATCGGCGCGGTGCGCGTCAAGGCACCAAAATCGGCGGCGGGGGTGGCGTCGTCAAAATCGACCCCGGTGGTTTCGGTCGAACCAATCTCAAAGATCAGCGCTTCCTCCAGCATCAGCGCACGGTTGCCGGTGAAGGTGGTCTTGTCGTCCGCACCTCCCGCTACATTCATTTCGGGGCGCCAGCCGCTCTGGTTGATAACCGTCATGCCAGACACTCCTTCAACGTCGCCGCAAAGGCCGCAATATCCGCCTCGCTGACAGTCTCGGTCACGGCAACAACCAGTCCGTTGGCCAGCGCCTCATTGTCCGGATAAAGCCGCCCCAGTGACACGCCGCCCAATATATCCTTTTGGGCCAGTTTATGAATCAGCGCGCGCGCATCGGTCGGCAGTTTCAATGTAAATTCGTTGAAATAGCCCTGATTAAGCAGCGACACGCCGGGAATCGCCATAAGCTGTTCGGCAGCGGAGTTCGCCCGTTCATGGTTGATGGCGGCCAACTGTCGCAACCCAGCCTCACCCAACAAGGTCATATGAATACTAAAAGCCAGCGCACAAAGCCCTGAATTGGTGCAGATATTTGATGTCGCCTTTTCGCGACGGATATGCTGCTCGCGGGTCGATAACGTCAGCACAAAGCCGCGCTTGCCATTGGCATCGACCGTTTCACCGCACAGTCGTCCCGGCATTTGCCGAACATATTTGGACTTGCAGGCGAACAGACCGACATAGGGTCCGCCGAACTGCAACCCGACCCCGATAGCCTGCCCCTCGCCAACGACAATGTCGGCGCCCATCTCTCCCGGCGATTTGATCAGGCCGAGGGCGACCGGTTCGGTCACAACTGCAATCAGCAACGCGCCCGCTTCCTGACACGCCGTTGCCAGCGCGGTCATATCGCTTATCCGGCCCAATATGTCGGGATATTGAACGACGACACAGCTCGTTTCCTCATCGACCGCCGCCGCCAGTTCGGCCCAATCGGTCCCGGACTGCAGAACAGGATCGCCGTCGACCAGTGTGTCACGCGTATATTTCGCCATCGTCCGCGCGACGCTGCGATAATGGGGATGCAGTCCGGTCGACAGCAGCGCCTTGCTGCGCTTGGTGATGCGTCGCGCCATCACAATCGCTTCCCAGCATGCCGTCGAGCCGTCGTACATCGATGCATTGGCGACATCGCAACCGAACAGCCGCGCGACCTGCGACTGGAATTCGAACAGCATCTGCAACGTGCCTTGGGCAATTTCGGGCTGATAGGGGGTGTAGGCGGTCAAAAACTCGCCGCGTTGGATCAGATGATCGACGCTCGCCGGAACATGGTGGCGATAGGCCCCCGCCCCAAGAAAGAAGGGACCATCACCCGCCGCGCGGTTGGCGCGTGCGAGCGCGCCCATATGGCGCTCGACCGCCATTTCGCTGGCGTGAAGCGGCAGGCCATGGATCGGCCCGTCGAGCCGCGCCTCGGCGGGCACATCGGCGAACAGATCGTCAATATTCGCCGCGCCAATGGTCGCGAGCATCGCGGTGCGATCATCGGGCGTGAGAGGCAGGTAGCGCATATATTACTCCGGTGTCGGGGCAGGTTGAGCGTTAAAAAGCGGTGCGAGATCGGCCAGCGAACCGCCAAAAGTGGCGGGGCCGCTCTGGGCAGTTCGCACCCAGGGGGCAAGCCAGATGCGAAAGCCGGCATCGCGCACGCGTCGGCAAAAGGCGAAATCCTCTGACAACAGATGGCGCGTGTCGGGATCAATCATGGGCAGGAAAAAGGCGCGCGCGGTTTCGGCAATGCGATAACCCTGTTGCTCGGACGGGTCGGTTCGATAAGCAAGGTCGGGATGCGCGTCGCGCAAAACCGTGAGGACATCGCGACGGATCAACAGCAACCCTGTGCCAATACGCGCCAGCTCCACCAGATCGGTGAGCGCAAAATTCTGGTCCGGTCGTAGAAAGGAAAAGGCAAATTCGCCCGAATAACGGGCAAGGTCTGCCGCCCTGTCCTTTCCCAGTCCCTGATCCGCAGCGCGGGCCACATTGGTCCAGTTGACGACGCGGCGCGGCACCGGCGCGCCCAGCATGGCGCAATCGGGATTGCCGTCCATCGCCCGCACCAGCGAGAATATATCCTCAGCATTAAAATCCACATCGGAATCGATGAACAACAGATGCGTATAATCGCCCTGCAGAAACAGGTTTGCCAAGACATTGCGCGTCCGATCAATCGACGGCTGATTGAGGACGAATTCGAAACGAACGGAAATCCCCTGCGATTCAGCCGCAAGCGCAAGCGCCAGCGCGGCTCGCACATAACCGCCCTGCGCGCCTTCATAAATCGGCGTCGCAACCATCAGGCGGCATCGGGACAAGGCGGCGTCGATCGTCACTCTGCGACCAGCCGAGGGCCGATCACAGCGCACCTTTCGTCGTGCCAGCCGCTGGGCAGCGCACCCGTCATTGGTCGTCGCAAAAGGCCTTATAGGCTTTGGCGTTCATCAGACCTTCGAGCTGGCTCGCGTCGGACAGCGCCATGCGAAAGAACCAGCCTTCGCCTTCGGGGTCCGAGTTGACGAGCGCGGGCTCATCCTCGAGCGCGCTATTGCCATCGGTGACAGTGCCATCGACGGGCGCATAAACATCCGACGCAGCCTTGACCGATTCGACAACCGCCGCATCACCGCCCTTGCTCAGCTCGGTTCCCGTATCGGGAACTTCGACGAAAACAATATCGCCAAGTTGCTCTTGCGCGAAATCGGTGATGCCGACCGTCGCGATCTCGCCGTCGACGTCGACCCATTCATGTTCTTCTGTGTAGTAACGCGGCATGGCTCAACCTCCCCTTCGGACGTAATTGTGCGGAACAAATGGCATGGCAGTAACGGTGACGGCAACGCGCTTCCCGCGCACCTCCGCGGCGAGCGGCGTCCCCGGTTCGGACAGCCCGCGCGGGACATAGCCCATCGCGATCGGCATGCCGACGCTGGGGGCAAAGCCGCCCGATGTGACAATCCCGACTTCGGTGTTGCCGTCAAAAATCTTTGCGCCTTCGCGGACGGGCATTTTGCCGTCAATGGTCAGCCCGACGCGCTTGCGCGGGCTGCCGGCCGCCAAATGACCAAGAATGCGCGCCGAACCGGGAAACCCGCCCTCTTCGCGACGTCTTTTGGAAATGGCAAAGGACAGGTCAGCCTCGATCGGATCGGTTTCGGGCGAAAGATCATGCCCGTATAGCGGCAGCCCCGCCTCCAACCGCAGCGAATCGCGCGCGCCAAGCCCGATGGGTTTAACCTCCGGCTGCGCGCACAGCGCATCGGCAAAGGCTGTGACCTGATCGGCGGGAAGCGAAATTTCAAAGCCATCCTCGCCGGTATAGCCTGATCGGCTGACCCCAACCGGCACACCATTCCAGTCATAGGGGCTGGCTTGCATGAAAACGAGCTGACTGACCGTTGGCCAATCAGGCTGCAATGGCGCAAGCCCAATCCGTGCCAGCGCATCAACCGCTTTCGGCCCCTGCAAGGCGAGCAAGGCGTGATCATCCATATGGTTGAGGGTGATTTTGTCGGGCAGATGATCGCGCAAATGGGCGATGTCATCCCATTTCACCGCGCCATTGACGACCAGATAGAGGCCGTGCCCGTTATTGGTAATCATCAGATCATCAAGGATGCCGCCATCCTCGGCAAGCAGCAGCGAATAGCGCATACGCCCCGGCTTGAGCACTGAAATATCGCCGGGGACCAGCGCCTCCAGCGCCTCCGCAACGCCATCGCCGGTCAGGACAAGCTGGCCCATATGGCTGACGTCGAACAGTCCGGCACTTTCGCGGGTCCATTGATGCTCGGCCATAATGCCGTCATAGTGAATCGGCATCCAATAGCCCGCGAATTCGACCATTCGCGCGCCCTGCTCGCGATGCCATGCGTCAAGGGGCAGCAATTCGGTCGCTACCGCAATCTCTTCGTCACTGTCTGTTTCGCTCATGTCCGTCTCCCGTCGATGACATGGCGCTTCGCGGCCACATGCCGGTCCTTTCGCCATGCCCCCTCTGTCACGGGAACCTGAGAGTTTTCCTCCGCAACTGCGAAGTTACCCCTTCGGTGGATCCGGCGGATGCCGAAACGCTTTCCAGAGTGTCCAGTCCAATCCGCGCGGTCCTGCTGACCTGAGAGTTTCCGGGGCGGTTGCTCCTTCGGTGGTGAGACGCCGGTTTCCCGACTCTCACGCTCTCCCGCGCGGCTGGCCGAATCCCGGTGAGGAGACGCGGCAGACGATCAAGCCTTGGCGATGGCCTTGCGGGGAGTCAATCGGCGAGGCGGTGCATGGCATCATTTTCATGCACATGAGTCCCTGCCCCGCCTTGCTTGACGAGCGCGACAATCGCTGCGGCAACCGTTTCCGCCGCAATCGAGCGATAGCGACGCAGCCCGCCGTGCAACAATGCATTGGTGAGCGGTGCGGCCAGCATCGCCATGCTTTCGCCCAGACGCGGCGGGCCTTGGCGATCCCCCGTCAGCAAGCCGGGACGCATGATGTCGAGCCGGTCGTAACCGAGAGCGGACAGTGCCTCTTCGGCTTCGCCTTTGGTCTTTAAGTAAAAGTTGCTGCTGCGCGCCGATGCACCAACCGAGCTGATGCTGATCATATGCCGCGCACGTGCCGCCTTGGCCGCGGTGGCGATCGCCAGCACAAGGTCATGGTCGACGGCATGAAAGGCGGCCTGCGATCCCGCTTGTTTTATCGTCGTGCCGAGGCAGTTGATGACGATAGCGGGTGCTTCGGCGGCAATGGCGCTCGGCCAACCCTCTGTCGGTTCGACGATTTCGCGCGCGCCGGTCGGCAATTCTTTAGAGGCGCGGCGGGACAGCAGAACCAGATCGTCGCCCGCAAGCTGCTCGACCACGGCCTTTCCGACCAGCCCCGTAGCCCCGACGATCAGCGTTTTAGACATGGGCCAGCGCCTCCGGAACCGCGCCGCGCCCGAAAATCCCTGCAAAACGGTCAATGGCGAATTTGTCGGTCATACCGGCAATATAATCGCCGATGTGGCGGATGGTTGCGGTTTCGTCGGTGGGCAGCCGCGCCGCCCAATCCTCACCCATCAGCGCAGGGTCAGCGGCATAGGCGGCAAACAGCTGACCGAGTATGTGGTTCGCGGCCTCGGCAGCGGCGACCTGTTCGGGGTGATGATAGAGATTGTCGTACATGAAACGCTTCAGCGCGCGTTCCTGTTCGGCAAGCCCAGGCGTAAAACCACCAAGCGTGCGACCGACAGCACGGACATCGGCGACGCTGTTGACGCCCGAATCGGCGACATTCGCGGTGGTCGCGGCGATCACATCATTGACCATCACCCCGATCTGGTCGCGCACCAGCTCGCGCAGCAAACGGTCGCGCGGTGCGCCGGGAAAGCGGCCCTCGACGGCACGATAATTGGCAGCAACGAATGGCTGTTCCATCAACTGGTCAAGGCTGAGCAAACCGGCGCGCAGTCCATCGTCAATGTCATGATTATCATAAGCGATGTCATCGGCGACGGCGGCAACCTGCGCCTCGAGCGACGCATGGCTGGCAAGGTCGAGCGCAACGCTGTCGTCGATATCCTGAAGCGCCCAGCCGGGATGGGTGACCGGACCATTATGCTTGGCCAAGCCCTCGAGCGTCTCCCACGTCAGATTAAGCCCGTCGTGGCGCGGATAGGCGCATTCAAGCCGCATCAAGCTACGCAGCGTGTGACCATTGTGGTCAAATCCGCCATGGTCCGCCATCGCAACCTTCAACGCATCCTCACCGGCATGGCCAAAGGGCGGGTGCCCGATGTCATGCGCGAGGCATAGCGCCTCGGTCAGATCCTCGTTAAGCCCCAACGCACGCGCAATGCCTCGCCCGATCTGCGCAACTTCGATGCTGTGGGTCAGCCGGACGCGATAATGGTCACCGTCGGGGGCGACGAACACCTGCGTTTTGTGGCGCAATCGGCGAAACGCAATCGAGTGGATGATGCGGTCGCGGTCGCGCTGAAACGCATCGCGCGGCCCGCGCACCACCCGCGCGCCCTCATCATGCAATCGCCCACGACTTTGCGCCGGATCACTGGCGCAATCGCGCGGGCTGCTCACTTGATCGGATCGACGGTCTGACCCGCGTCGCTGCTGAACAAAAAGGCGTCGCCGCCCGCTTTCTTATAGTCGGAAAGCCATGCCTGCGCTGTCTTGCGATCCTTGAACGGTCCAACGAGCAGGCGGCGAGTCTGACCCCATTCGGTCGTCGCGCCGTCCTGCCCCTTGAAGGCCTCGGGGTGTTTTTTGGTAAAGCGACGGAAATCAAAGGCCAGAGCCTTGGCATTGGCGCCGGTCGCAATCTGAACCCAGTCGCGCGCCGGATTGGCCTTCTTTTGCTCGGCTTCTGCCTTGGCCTTGGCATCGGCATCTGCCTTGGCTTTGGCGACGGCGGCTTCTTTCGCGCGCTTCGCCTCTTCGGCGGCTTCTGCCCGACGTTTGTCTTCCTGCATCTTTGCCAGCGTTGCCGCATCGACCGCGCCCTTGGTCCGCTCCAATTCCTCGGGCGGAATTTCAATCGAGCCGACAATATCGGCCAGCGAGGCAAGCGGTGCCGACGCACTGGACGGCGGAGCAGCAGATGATGACGAAGCGATGTTAGAGATGGAAAAGCCGGGCACGACGGGCGTGTCGGGCGGTCCCTGAATAGCCGACGCGGTTGAGGTCTCTGGCTCGGGCTCGGGCTCGGGCGTGGGCTGTGCTTTCCCTGCGGGCGGTGGTGCCGGTTCGGCCCGCCGCACGGGAAGCGCCGCGACACGGGTCGGCACGGGCGTTGGTTTGGCGGGTCTAGCTGCGGCGGGCGGCGGAGTTGGCTTGGCCACCGGCATTGCTGCGGGTGGCTGCTTGTCTCGACCGGGTCGCGTTCTGGCCTTGGGCGTCGACGCAGCGGGCGGCGTCGTTGCTGCAGAGGCAATCTGTGTACGCGGCGGACGCGGCGGCAAAGGCCCCGATGGAAACCGCCCGAAATGGGCAGCGGCGGCCTGCTGCGGCGCGGTCAGCCGGTCCATTTGGGTCAGATAGGGCAGAATATTTGTTGCAAGCTCGGGCGGCATCGTCGCTTTGACGATTTGCGTCGCTTCGCTATCACGACCGTTGATCGCAAGAATCATTGCACGCGTGCGCCAGGCCGCCCGGCTTTGCCTGCGCAATTGCGGGACGAGCAGATTAACACCCTGATCGGCCTGACCGCTGATCCCCAGCGAAAGCGCATAACGGCGGGTGGTTTCGTCATTGGGCGCGACCGAAAGAGCAAGTTGATAATCGCGTTGCGCGGCGTCCTGCTGACCCAGCAAATCGCGTGCAAGGCCACGGTCGGACAAAAAGAGCCGTTCGGGCGCGCCGTTCAACTGCGCCTCACCAAAATAATCGAGCGCACGGCTGGGGTTTTCCATCCGCACCAGCGCGGACCCCATCGCCGCCTTGATCGCGCCATCGCGCGGAGCCAGCTTCTCTGCACGCGCCAGGAAGCCGAGCGCAGCGCGATAATCCTCTAGGTCAAGCGAGGCACGCCCTGCCGCTAGCAAGGCATTGGAATCCGTCGATTTGACCGCAATCCGGGCGAGTGCAGAGGTCAGCTCGGTCTTTGCCGCCGTGCGCCGGTCCAGTGCGGCCTGCGTTGCAGGGTCCGGCTGTTGCGCCTGCCACGCATGGACAGGAACACCCGACGCCATGAGCGCCAAACCACCCACAGCCGTCAGCCACCCGAAGCGCTTCACCGGTTTCTCAATATGGTCAGTGCGGGCGTACCGCATGGACAATTCATCCCGTTCCCGGCCATCGCTTAACCCATCGCAATGGCCGTTTTCTGGCCCTGTTACTGATTATTCTGGCGGTTGAGGAAGCGTGGAATATCCACGCCATCATCCTTGTCACCGGCCTCTTCATCGGTCGAGCCCGACCCACGCGAGAGGCGCGACATCCGCTCAAACAACGTCCCACCACTCGCCGGCTTTTCGGCCGGTACAGCAGCCGAACCCGCGTGTGCCTGTTCGTACAGCGATGATTGCGCCGCCGGAGCCGGTTCGGGCTCCGCCGTCGCATCCACCGGCGTGTCGGGCGCGCCGAGGACCAGCTCATCGCTTTCCTCTTCGTCGATGCTCGCAACGTCGGTCAATTCGATGGGTTCTTCGTCTGCCTGCGACCCATCCGCTGCGACTTCGGCTTCTTCAGCAATGGAAAATCCTGGTTTGGGATCGTCCTCAACTGCCCTTGCGGCTTCCGCTTCGGCGTCGGCTTCTGCGGCCACCGCATCGTCAACAAAGGGTGCCGGGGCCGCCGCCGGAGACTTGGCCGACGTGAAAGAAAATCCTCGGTTTGCGGCGGGTGCGCTCCGCGTTTCGCCATTGGCTTCGATGCCCGTGGCGACGACCGACACGCGGATCTTGCCTTCAAGCGATTCGTTGAAAGCGGACCCCCAAATGATGTTGGCGTCAGGATCAACCAGTTCGCGGATATGATTCGCGGCTTCGTCGACCTCCATCAGGCGCATATCTTCGCCGCCGGTGATCGAGATGATAACCCCCTTGGCACCTGCCATGGAGACACCGTCGAGCAGCGGGTTCGCAATCGCCTTTTGCGCCGCCTCGAGCGCGCGACCATCGCCATCGGCCTCGCCCGTCCCCATCATCGCCTTGCCCATTTCGCGCATCACGCTGCGAACGTCAGCAAAGTCGAGGTTGATGAGCCCCGGCATGACCATCAGGTCGGTAATCCCGCGCACGCCCTGTTGCAGCACTTCATCCGCCATGGTGAAGGCTTCTTTGAAGGTTGTGTTCGGGTTGGCGACCAGGAATAGATTCTGGTTCGGAATGACGATCAAAGTATCGACATGCTCTTGCAGCTCGGTGATCCCGGCTTCGGCAGAGCGCATCCGGCGCTGCCCTTCAAAGGTGAAAGGTTTGGTCACAACGCCGACAGTCAGGATGCCGCGATCACGCGCCGCCTTGGCAATAACGGGAGCAGCGCCGGTTCCGGTGCCGCCGCCCATGCCGGCCGCGATGAAGCACATATGCGCGCCATCCAGCGCCTCTTCGACCTGAGCGATGGTTTCCTCAGCCGCTGCGCGCCCGACCTCTGGCCGCGACCCCGCGCCCAGACCTTGAGTGATCTGTGCCCCCAGCTGAATCCGCCGCTCTGCTGCCGACGCGTTCAGCGCCTGCGCGTCCGTATTGGCGACGATGAAGTCGACCCCTGCGACGCTGGCCGCGATCATGTTGGCGATGGCATTGCCACCAGCACCGCCAACGCCGACGACGGCGATGCGCGGTTTTAATTCATCGACCTGCGGCGGGCCAATATTGATGCTCATCAAATAATCTCCCTGCAGCTGTACATTTGCACAGCTTCCCTCACCTTGCGACCCCTCTGCGGCGGACGGTTCAACAGACCGGTCCTGCTCAGCTTTGTCCCGCATTGCACTATTGTGTCAGCAATATCACCCAAAAAATTAACCCTTTTCTTGGTCTGACAGGTCAAAAACTATTTTTCAATGCCGCCATCAGCCGATTGACGATGGAAACATTGCGCGGTCGGTAAATATCCTGCGCCATCATAGGTAAATTTCGCAGATCCACCGGGTCTGATGCGGCATATTGCACAAGCCCGGCCAGCGTTGCAAAAGCTGGCCCCGAATGGGCATCGGGCAGCCCGAGCAAACCCTTTGGCCTGCCGACCCGCGCCGCACGGCCCAGCGCGCTTTGCGTATATTCGGCAATGCCCTTTAAATCCGCACCGCCCCCAACAAGCACAACCTGCCGCCCGATCGGGCCAACAAAATGAAGGTCTTTCAGAGTTTTGCCCACCTCTCCGATCATTGCGTCGAGGCGTTGGCGAATAACGGTGACCAATTGCGCGCGCGTGATGCGCGGATTATCGCTGCCCGAAGGCGCGCCGGGTTCCAGATCGATAACTTCAACATTGTCGCGCGGACTGGCCGCCGCCGATCCGTAAAAGCTTTGCAAACGCTGCGCCTGACTGCGCCGGATGCCAAAGGCTGAGGCGATGTCGTCGGTAATATCGCTGGCACCAAAGGGCAGCGATGCCATTTCAACGAGCATACCGCCAGCAAACAGCGAAACAGTCGTCACCGCAGCGCCCAGTTCGACAAGCGCAACGCCCAGATCCCGCTCTTCCTCCGACAGGCACGACAAGCCCGCCGCGACAGGAGAGGCCACCACCGCCTGTACATCAAGATGCGCCTGACGCACCGCGCGTTCCAGATTGCGAACCGGCCCCGCATCGGCAAGTATGATGTGAATATCGACCCCCAGCCGGTCGGCGTGAAGGCCGATAGGGTTTTTGACTCCGGTCAGCCCGTCGAGCGTATAGAGCGCGGGTTGCGCGTGGAGAATGATCCGCCCTTCGGGGTCGATGCCCGCCCGTCCGGCGGCAAGCAGATCGTCAATATCATCCTGTTCTATCCTGTGACCACCAAGCTCGCTTTCGATTGGCGCCACATCGCTGACCATCCCACCCGCCGAAAAGGCAACCCAGACATCGTCAATGTTTAAACCAGCGATACGCTCGGCCTGCTCGATCGCTTCGCGCACCACATGCTCGGTCTGTTCCATATCGGCGACATAGCCGCGTTGGATACCGCGGCTTTCGCGCTGGCCGGTTCCCAGCACATGCAATGCGCCATCGGCGCTTTGTCCGGCGATCAGCGCACAGACTTTCCACGACCCGACGTCCAGCGCGGTGATGATTTTTTCAATCCGCGGCGGTGCCATGCGTTACCCCTCCTCGGAAGCAGCAGATATTGCGTCTTGAGCCGATGCCTTGGCATTGGTCGGAACCACCTGCCCTTCGTGCGGAAGCCTTAGCACAAAACGGCTGGGGTCGCGCATATCAAAGCGTAAAATCCCGCGCCCCAATAAGCGATTTGCTCCGTCGAGATGGGCAAATTTGGCGAGCGCCGCTTTGGCCGCCTCTTCGCCTTCGGGCAATGACAAGGTCTCGCCGCTCCGAAAGCGCAAATCCCAACGCCGGTTGCCCACCCAAGTTGCACCGGCCAGCAACTGCTTGAGCGAGCTGGCAGCGCCAAGCACCTCGTCCAGCTCTTGCGAACGCTGGTTGGCGTTGGGACCGATGACCAGCGGAAGGTCAGGCATGGTGGCAACGGTGACAGGCTCTAGGACGACTCCCTTTTTGTCGATCAGCGACAATTTCTCATTATGCTGCCAGATTGCGGCGGGGGAGCGTTCGACAATGTCGATGACCAGTGTTTCGGGCAGGCGGCGCGACACGCGCGCGTCCTTAATCCACCCATATTTCATCAGGTCGCGGCGCACGCCATCCAGATCCACCGCTGCCATCGAGCGATTCTGTTGCGCCAGCGCAATGTCGTACACTTTCATGCGATCGATGCGTTCGGCCCCGACAACCTCGACCTTGCGGACCTGGAATCCGGCCCGACCGACGGCCTGCGCCCATTCCTCATTAATCTTGGCCGTCACGCCCGTCGCATGGGCCGCAATGCCGACCGCCACGACAAGGCTGGTCGTGATCGTCCAATTGGCGACTTTCTGTAGCCGTTCGGGGCTGATCGGCAGGGCGTTGATGATCCGGTTGACCCGCGATGTCTTGATCGTCTTGCGCTTTTTGGGTCGCCGGGCCGGGCGGCGCGGCGGCGATTTTGCTCGCTTGATCCGGGTGCTGCTCATAGCGCTTCCTCCACGATAATTTCGACCAGCTCGGCATAGTCGATGCCGCACGCCTTGGCTTGTTCTGGCACAAGACTGAGCGGGGTCATGCCTGGCTGGGTATTGACCTCAAGCAAGAAAATCCCGTCGGCACCCAGTTCGTCATCCCAGCGAAAATCAGACCGCGAGGTGCCGCTGCACCCAAGCAATTCATGCGCCTCAACCGCAATCGCCTTCATGCGCTCGGCGATAGCTGCAGGGACATCGGCGGGGCAGACATGTACGGTCAGCCCGTCGGTGTATTTGGCGTCATAATCATAAAAGCCCGACTTTACGCGCAATTCGGTGACGGCCAGCGCCTTTCCGCCCAGAACAGCGACGGTCAACTCGCGGCCCTTGATAAAGGGCTCGGCCAGAAGCTGCGAAAATTCCTGCCACGGCCCCACTGCGTCGCGCGCGATGGGGTTGCCATAATTGCTGTCGTCGCGGACGATGGCGACCCCGACCGAAGAGCCCTCGTTGACCGGTTTCAACACATAAGGACGCGGCAACGGGTCGGCGGTGTACAGGCTTTCGCTGGCGACCATCGTGCCTTTGGGCATAGGAATGCCATGCGGAACAAGGCGTTGCTTGGTCAGTTCCTTGTCGATGGCAATGACCGAAGTGACGAGGCCGCTGTGCGTATATTTCAACCCCATCAGGTCGAGCATCCCTTGCACAGTGCCATCCTCACCCGGGACACCATGAAGCGCATTGAATACGACATCGGGCTTTGCCTCGGCCAGTCGCGCAGCGACATTGCGGTCCATGTCGATCCGCGTGACGCAATGGCCCCGCGATTCGAGCGCATCGGCAATTCCCGCGCCGCTCGACAGCGACACATCGCGCTCGGCGGACCAGCCACCCATCAGGACGGCAACATGCCATGGACCACGGGTCACTTCGCCTCTCCCACGCGTTGAATTTCCCACTGCAAATCAATCCCGCTCTTATCCTTGACCCGCCGACGGACCTCGTCACCCAGCGCCTCGATATCGGCGCTGGTCGCGGTGCCGGTATTAATCAGAAAGTTGGTGTGCTTTTCGCTGACCTGCGCGCCGCCGACCGTCAGACCGCGACAACCGGCTTCATCGACCAACTGCCAGGCTTTATGCCCGTCGGGGTTTTTGAAGGTCGATCCGCCGGTTTTCGAACGTAACGGCTGAGAGGCTTCGCGTGAGGCGCTGATGCGATCCATCTCGGCCTGAATGGCGGCGGATTCGCCCGTCTCACCGCGAAAGACGGCAGCGACAACGATGGCCTGTTCGGGCAGATCGCTATGGCGATAGCGATAGGCGAGATCAGCGAGCGACAGCGTCTGGCGCTGACCGTTTCGCAACACCACATCACATTCGACAAGGATATCCTTGACCTCGCGGCCATAGGCACCGCCGTTCATGCGGACAAAGCCGCCGACGGTGCCTGGGATAGAGCGCAGAAACTCCAGACCCGTAATGCCCGCATCGCGCGCGGTCGAGGACACAAGGATGCCCGAAGCCCCGCCGCCGCAGCGCAGCGTGGTGGCATCCAGCCGCTCGACGCTGGCAAAGGCTTTGCCGAGCCGAACGACGACGCCCGGCCAGCCGCCATCGCGGATAATCAGGTTGGACCCAAGGCCCAACGCCATCACCTGTGTTTTGGGGTCAAGATCGGCGAGGAAGTCGGCAAGATCGTCGGCATCCTTCGGCTCGAGCAACCAGTCGGCAGGACCGCCCGATTTGAACCAGACGAGCGGAGCCAGCGGTGCGTGCGGCGTCAGCTTCCCGCGCACTTGGGGCATAGTGTCGGCGGCGGTCATCCACGTGCCTCCGTCACAGCCTGCGCCAACCCCGCCGCAATCTTGGTAATATCCCCAGCTCCCAGGCAAACAATCAGGTCGCCCGCCTGCACCGTTGCACCAAGCTGATCGGCGAGCGCGGCGGCATCGGCGATGGCAATTGCCTCGCGGTGGCCCCGTTCGCGCAGCTTTGCCGCGAGCGCGTCAGACGAGACGCCTTCGACCGGCTCTTCGCCCGCGGCAAAAACGGGCAGTGCCAACACGGCGTCGGCATCGTTAAATGCAGCGGCAAAATCTTCCATCAACCCGCCAAGGCGCGAGTAACGGTGCGGTTGCACCACCGCGATGACGCGCCCTGCCGGAGAACCAGCCGCCGCCGTCTCGCGCGCGGCAGACAGTACGGCGCGAATTTCAACCGGGTGATGCGCATAGTCGTCGATGACCGTCGCTTTGCCACCGTCACAGGCGATCTCGCCGACCTGCGTAAAGCGGCGTTTGACCCCGGTGAAGCGTTCAAAGCCCGTCTGGATCGCCGTATCGCTGACGCGCAGCTGTAGCGCGACTGCAATCGCCGCGAGCGCGTTTTGGACATTGTGGCGTCCCGGCATCGGCAGTTCGATCCCGCTGATTTCGCGGGTTTCTCCGTCGCGATCACGCACCACCACGTCAAAGCGCGTGCCGCCGACAACCGGCACCAGATTCTGGCCGCGCACATCGGCCTGCGCCGAAAAGCCATAGGTCAGGATTTGCCGGTCGCGGATACGCGGAATGATCGCCTGCACTTCGGGATGATCGATGCACAGGATCGCCGCGCCATAAAAGGGGACATTCTCGATAAATTCGACAAAGCCGTTCTTGACCGCGTCAAAACTGCCCCAATGGTCGAGATGTTCGGGGTCAATATTGGTGACAACTGCGATGGTGCCGTCAAGACGCAGAAAACTGCCATCGCTCTCGTCCGCCTCGACCACCATCCACTCGCTCGCACCAAGCCGCGCGTTGCTGCCATAGCTGTTGATGATGCCGCCGTTGATGACGGTCGGGTCAATCCCGCCTGCATCGAGCAGCGCCGCGACCATGCTGGTCGTCGTCGTCTTGCCATGTGTTCCGGCGACCGCGACGGTCGATTTCAGCCGCATCAGTTCGGCGAGCATTTCGGCGCGCCGGACAACGGGAATACGATGAGCCAGCGCGGCCTCAACCTCTGGATTTCCGCGATGAACCGCGGTCGAGGTGACGACAACGGCAACGCCTTCGACATTGTCGGGCGAATGGCCGATCGCGACCTTGATTCCGCGCTTGCGTAAACCCTCGATCACATAGCCGTCGGCGATGTCGCTGCCCTGCACCTGATAGCCCAGATTGTGCATGACCTCGGCAATGCCCGACATGCCGATGCCGCCAATGCCGATGAAGTGGATGGTGCCGATATCGGTCGCAACGCCGCGCATCAGTCGGCTCCCTTGCGCGCCGGAGCGATGCCCGAAGCGGGCGCCCGCTGAGCAGACTTAGCGCCAACACGAATGACATCCATCATCGGCGGCGCGGCAAAGGATTCGACCAGATCGGCAAGATCGCGGGTCGCGTCGGGTAAGCCGCAGCTCGCCGCGCGGGTCGCCGCATTTTCGAGCGCGCCGGGTTCCAGCGCCATGCGTTGAATCTGCTTGGCCAGCTCTGACGGGATAAATTGCGGCTGCGGTATCGAACGGGCACCGCCCGCCTCGACCATGTCGCGGACATTATGCATCTGGTGATTGTCCATCGCCGAGGGATAGGGAACGAAAATGGCAGGACGACCGGCGCAGCTTAGTTCGGCGACCGTAGAAGCCCCTGCCCGCGCGATGACCAGATGTGCCCAGCGCAGCCGCTGCGGAATATCCTGAATATAATCGGCACATTCGGCGGCGACGCCCAAGGCGGCATATTTGGCGCGCACGTCTTCCAAGTCATCAGCGCGGCATTGCTGCACGACCTGAAGCCGGCTGAGAAGCGCCTGCGGCAGCATGGCGACGGCGGCTGGCACAACCTCGCTGAGCACTGTGGCGCCCAAACTGCCACCGACGATCAATAAGCGAAAAATCCCCTCCTCGGTCAAGGGCGGAAAACCCTCATCGCGAATGGCAATAACCTCTTCGCGCACCGGATTGCCCGTCAGATGCCGCTTCAATTCGCATTTGGCGGGGAAGCGGTGGATGTTGCGATAGGCAACGGCGATGGCATCGACACGAGAGGCCATCAGCCGGTTGACGCGGCCAAGCACAGCATTTTGTTCGTGGATGACCGTGGGCAGTTTGGCCGAACGCGCCGCAAGCAGGCTGGGGAGCGAGGGATAGCCGCCAAAACCAACCACAACGGCAGGCTCAAAGTCGCGAATAAGGTCGAGCGCCCGCGCACGGCCACGCCGGATTGCCAGCACACCCTTGACCCAGCCAACCGGACCACCGGCCATGCGACCGGCGGGCAAGCTGTGAATTTCCAGATCATGCGGCGCACCCGGAATCTTCAGCCCGCGGTCATCGCTGACCAGAGCCACACGATGCCCGCGCGTCAAAAGCTCACCCGCCAGCGCATAAGCGGGAAGCATATGCCCGCCGGTACCGCCTGCGGCGAGAAGGAAGTGGCGTGTTGCGGTCATTTCTTATTCCAATTGCCGGTCATGGACACCCGCGCCGCATAGGGGTTCCGACGGGTCAGCGACAAGAGCAAACCCATGCCGATCGACAGCGCGATCATCGACGATCCGCCATAGCTGATAAAGGGCAAGGTCATGCCCTTCGACGGAAAAAGCTGGGTGTTCACCGCCATATTGATAATCGCCTGGCCACCAAATTGCGCGATAAGGCCCGTGACCGCAAGGATCAGAAAGCTGTCTTCTTCATCGAGCAAGCGCACCAGCACGCGAACAATGATCGCCAGATAGAGAATGGCGATGGCGATACAGGCGATCAGGCCAAATTCTTCACCTATGACCGAAAATATATAGTCGGTATGCGCCTCTGGCAGTTGGAATTTGGCGAGGCCCGCGCCGGGGCCAGTGCCGATCAGACCACCGGCAGTAAGCGTCGCATGAGCCTTGTCGACCTGAAAGCTGTCACCGTCGGCGAACAGCCAGATGTTGATCCGCTGGTTCGCGACCGGATAGAAGAAATAGGCAAGGACGATACCAGCGAACCCGCCGACTCCAAGACCGGCCATAATCCGCATGGACAGCCCCGCAACCATCACCAATACCAGCCAGGTGCCGCCAAAAATGATCGTCTGACCAAGGTCAGGCTGCCCCATCAGCAACAGCGCAATAACGCCGGTAAGGACAAAGGACAAAGGCACGACCGGCAGACTTTGGTCCTGAAGCCGCAGCGACAATATCCACGCCAGCGCCACCGCAAAAACCGGCTTGAGGAATTCGGAGGGTTGCAGGCGGAAAATGCCGGTGCCGATCCAGCGTTGCGCGCCGTTCACCGACGTTCCGATGATTGGAACGAGGAACAGCAGCACGAGGAAGAACAATGCGCCATAAATGGCTAGCCGCCGCGCCTGCGCCTTGGGCAGCATCGAAACCGCCAGCATCGCGGGAACCGCCAGCATCACCCACATCATCTGGCGATAGAAATAATAAAGCGGGTCGAGCGCGGCGGTCGTGGTCGACAATTTCTGGGCCGCAACTGGTGATGCCGCAGCCACCGCGACAAGACCGATCGCGATCAGGATCGACACGAGCAACAACAGCACCCGGTCGATTTCCCAGAACCATAGCCCCAGTGGCGTGCGGTCGGCACGGCTGAGGCGCGGACCGCGGCGTTTGACCGAGCGCGGCTTGACTAGCGTCGGGTTGATCGAATGGGTTGTGGCATCGATATTGTCGGGATCGCCGCTCATCGTGCCAAAGCCTTTACCAGATCGCGAAACATATCGCCGCGCGCTTCATAGTCGCTGAATTGATCGAACGACGCGCAGGCCGGCGACAAAAGGACGATGTCGCCCGCAACAGCCGCAGCAGCGGCATGGGCAACGGCGGTTGCAAGGTCGCCTGCTTGGTCGACGGGTAAGGCGTCACCTATCTCGGTCGCAAAAGGCTCCATCGCCTCGCCAATCAGATAGGCAGCTTTGATATGCGGGAACCAAGGGCGACAAGCGGTCAGCCCGTCGCCCTTGGCTTGCCCCCCGGCAAGCCAGTGCAGTCGCTTGTCCGGCGCCGGCGGAAAAGCCGCCAGCGCCGGTGAAGCAGAGGCGGCATTTGTCGCCTTGCTGTCGTTGAAATAGCGAACGCCGGCATGTTCGCCGACAAATTCCATACGGTGTGGCAGGCTGGTAAAGCTCGCCAGTCCGCGCTCGATAGCAGCATCGTCCAGCCCCAACGCGCGGGCAACGGCAATCGCACAGGCAGCGTTCTGGGCGTTATGCGGTCCCTGCAATGCGGGCCAGCCTTGCTGGTCGTCGAGCGCAATATCCTGGGCCGACACGCGGAACAGTCGATGGTTGATGCGCGACGCGATCATCCGCGAAGGATCATCATCGGTCGCCACGATGCTGACCTGATCGGCATGTTGGAGGCCAAAAAGCCGCTCCTTTGATGCGGCATAACCGGCAAAACCATCATAGCGGTCCAGATGATCGGGAGTAAGATTTGTCAGCACCGCGACATCGCAGGCCAAGCTATGTGACAGATCGATCTGATAACTCGACAGCTCGAGAACATAGACGCCGGTGCCCTTGTCATTCGGGCTCAGCGGATCACGCGACAATATGGGCAGGCCGATATTGCCGCCCATCAAAGATGGCACCCCTGCACTTTCCAACAGGTGATGGATCAGTGCTGTGACTGTCGATTTGCCGTTGGTGCCGGTAATCCCGACAACGCGATGCGGCGGCAGTTCCGCGCGGGCCTCGGCGAATAATTCAATGTCGCCGATCAACGAGACATGCGCTTGACGGGCGTGGTCGGCGATGGGGTGACGGTTGATCGGCACCCCAGGCGACACCACGACACCAGCGAAACCGATGAGGTCAATGTCCATCGGATCACCAATATCAGCGCCCAGCGCCATCGCATCGTCGCGCGCCGATTCACGGTCATCCCACGCTGTGACCCCGGCTCCGCTGGCGACCAGCGCCTCAACACTCGCCAATCCCGAGCGCGCCAGTCCCAGCACCGCATAGCGGCGTCCAGCAAAGGCGCGGCTGGTAATCATCGCAATTTCAACGTCGAAAGACCGGCGAGCGCCAAGACGATCGAGATGATCCAGAAACGGATGACAACCGTCGATTCGGGCCAGCCAAGCTGTTCGAAATGATGGTGGATCGGCGCCATTTTAAACACACGCTTACCGGTGCGTTTATACCAGAACACCTGAATGATGACCGACAAGGCTTCGACCACGAACAACCCGCCGATGATAACCAGCACCAGTTCATGCTGCGCCGTCACCGCGATAGTTGCCAGCGCGCCGCCAAGCGCAAGGCTGCCGGTATCACCCATGAACACCGACGCAGGGGGCGCGTTAAACCACAGGAAGGCAAGGCAAGACCCGATGATGGCGGCGGCATAAATCGCTAGCTCACCTGCACCCGGCACATGCGGAATGCCCAGATAGGCGGCAAACTTTACGTTGCCTGACAGATACACGATGACGAGGAAAGCCAAGCTGGCGATGATAACCGGAAAAGTCGCAAGCCCGTCGAGCCCGTCGGTCAAATTCACCGCATTGCCAAAGCCGACAATCAAGGTCATCGCAAAGACATAATAGAGCGGGCCAAGCTTGAGATAAACGCCGCTGAAAAAGGGCAGATACAGGTCGGTCCCGGTGCGCGACACGATCAACAATACCGCGATTCCGGCGATGATAAATTCGATCAAAAGCCGCGTCCGTGCCGAAATGCCGCGATGGCTGCCCTTCGTAACCTTGTCCAGATCGTCCAGAAAACCGACCGCGGCAAAGCCGCCGGTCACGAACAGGCAGGCCCAGACAAAGCGGTTGGACAAATCCATCCACAACAGCGCCGAAATCATCAGCGAAATCAGGATCATCAGCCCGCCCATCGTTGGCGTGCCACGCTTGGCAAAATGACTTTGCGGGCCGTCTTCGCGGATCGGCTGCCCTTTGCCCTGTTTGGTGCGGAGCATCAGGATGAAGCGCGGCCCGATCCACAAGCCGATGATCATCGCGGTCGCAACCGCCGCGCCCGACCGAAAGCTCAAATAGCGGATGAGGTTGAGTGCCCCCGGAAAACCCAGCCACTCGGCCAGCCAATATAGCATCAAAAATCCCCGTTGGTCAGCGCCGTCACCAGATGCGACAGGCCGACGCTGTTCGATCCCTTGACCAGAATGACATCGCCCGCGCGGATCACCTCACCCAGTCGCTGCGCCGCCGCCTGATGGTCAGCGACATGCGCGAATTCTATCCGGCCCTCAAGCGCTTTGGCGAGGGGCTCCATTTCTTCTCCGACGAGCAGAGCAAAATCCACGCCCGCTGTGACCAGCGGATCCGACAGATCGGCATGATAAGCGTCGCTTCCCGGCCCCAGTTCACGCATCGAACCCAAAATGGCGACACGGCGATCGGCGCTTTCGGCGGGCAATTGTTCAATCGTCGCCACCATCGAGGCGGGATTGGCATTGTAGCTTTCGTCGATCACCAGCGCGTGAGCATTCCCGACCCCGATACGATGGCGCGCGCCGCGTCCGGCAAGTCCTGTCATTTCCGCAAAGGCAAGGCCCGCCGCTGGCAGGTCGCCACCTACAGACTTGACCGCCGCGAGCACCGCCAGCGCGTTGGACACCCAATGCGCCCCCGCCTGTGCGATGGTGCAACACAAAGTCGCGTCGAGCACCTGCGCGGTCAGTAACGATCCGCCATGCCCGTTGGGCAACCAGTCGAGCGCGCGCACATCGGCCTCGGCACCCAGACCAAAGCTGACGATATGGGCTGCATGTTTTTCGGCCTTGGCGCGCAACCGGTCATAATGCGGGCTGTCAAAGGGGATGATCGCGGTACCGCCCGGCTCAAGCCCCTCGAAAATTTCTCCCTTGGCGTCGGCAATCGCGGCTTCGCTGCCGAAAAACTCCATATGTGCAGGGGCAATGGTGGTGACGATGGCGACGTGCGGGCGGACCATCCGGGTCAGGTTGGACAGCTCGCCCGCATGGTTCATGCCCATCTCGAACACGCCAAAATCAGCGGTCGACCGCATCCGCGCCAAGCTGAGGGGTACGCCTGTGTGATTGTTATAGCTTTTAACCGAGCGGTGTGCACGACCAGGGCGGTATCGATCGAGCGCGGAGAACAATGCTTCCTTGGTCCCCGTCTTGCCCGCCGATCCGGTGACGCCGATGATGCGGCCATGACAGCGCGCGCGGGCCGCCACTCCCAACGCGTTGAGCGCCGCGACACTGTCGGTAACACGAACATGCGGATGGTCTATTTCAGTTTCGCAGACAATAGCGGCGGCCCCTGCCGCAACAGCCTTGTCGATATACAAATGCCCGTCGGTCGCCTCTCCGCGCATCGCAACGAACAAGTCACCCGCCTGCACTTCGCGCGAATCAAAGGCGACGCCCTGCACCGAAAATTCAGCACTGGCAGTGCCGTCTGTGGCGGCAGCGATGGCGCGGGATGTCCAGAGCGCGGTCATATCGCACACTCGCGCGCAACGCCGACATCGTCAAAGGGAATGATGCGAATATCGGGCGCTCGACCGATAATCTGTCCCTGTTCATGGCCTTTTCCGGCAATGCAGACGATATCGCCGGCATCCGCCTCGGCCATGGCAGCGGTGATGGCGTCGCGGCGATCGCCAATGTCGCGCGCGTCCGGCGCCCCTTTGGCTATGGCCGCACGGATGGCGGCGGGATCTTCGCCGCGCGGATTATCGTCGGTGATAATGGCAAGATCGGCCTTTGCCGCGGCGACTTCGCCCATCGCGGCGCGCTTGCCCTGATCGCGGTCGCCGCCTGCACCGAACACCAATATCAGCCGGCCCTGTGTATGCGGGCGCAAGGCATCGAGCGCTGCTTCGAGCGCGGCAGGTGTGTGGGCATAATCAATATAGACCGGCGCCCCGACGCGGGTAATCGCTGCCCGCTCCAACCGCCCCCGAACCGGCTGAAGTCGCCCCAGATTGGCCAGCGTTGTTGTGACATCGCCGCCGGTGGCAATCACCAGCCCCGCGGAAACCAGTGCATTGGCGACCTGATAGGCACCGATCAACGGAAGCTCGACGGTCTGGACAACATCACCAACGGCAATGACCAATGTTTGCCCAAGCTGGGTGGGCGTATGCGAAACCAGTCGCAGCGCCTCCCCTTTCGAGCCGACCGTCAGCAAACGGACGCCGCGCTTCAACGCCGTGTCTTCGACCTTGGACGCCACCGGATCATCAGCCCAGACCACAACAGAGCCATCGGCATCGACGACTTCGGAAAACAGGCGCATCTTGGCGGCAAGATACGCCTCCATCGTGCCATGATAATCGAGATGGTCCTGACTGAAATTGGTAAAGGCGGCGGCCTTCACCGGCAGACCCTCGGTGCGATATTGGTCGAGGCCGTGGCTCGACGCTTCAAAGGCGGCGTGAGTCACGCCTTCGGCGGCAAGCCCCGCCATATTGCCCAAAAAGGTCACAATGTCGGGCGTCGTCAGGCCGGTCGAGGCGCTTTCGTTCGATGTAGTGACCCCCAAGGTTCCGATGGACGCGGCATGAAAACCCGCCATGCGCCACAACTGGCGCGTCATTTCAACCGTCGAGGTCTTGCCATTGGTTCCCGTCACCGCAACGCAGGTCGCGGGAAAGCGGTTGTAATAGCGGGCGGCAAGGTGGGCAAAAGCGCGACGGGGATTGGTGTCGGCAATATGCACCGCCCCGTCGACCTTGGCCTCAGGACGAGCGACCACCGCAATGGCACCAGCCTCTATCGCTGCCGAGATGAAATCCTCGCCGTTGAACCGCTCACCGACAAAGGCACCAAAAATCGTACCGGGCGCAACTTTGCGGTGGTCAATGGCCAGGCCCGTGACCGTCTGTTCAGCAAATTCCTTGGATACGCTGTCGATCAGCGTAGCGAGGCGCATTATTCCTTATCCCCACCTTTCCACACCAATGGCGTCAGTTCAGACACGTCAACATCGCGCGTTTCGTCTGGGTAGACGCCCAGCATCGGTGCGGCGCGCATTATGACTTTTTTCACAACCGGCGCAGCGGTGTAGGCGGCGGTGCGCTGACCCGAGCTATAGGCGTTGCCCTTGGGCTGATCGACCATCACCAATATGACATAGCGCGGATTATCCATAGGAAAGGCGGCCGCAAAGGTCGCGACGACCGAGGTATGGACATAGCCGCCGATGCCAGGTTTTTCGGCAGACCCCGTCTTGCCACCAACGCGATAGCCCGGCGCATCGGCCGAGCGTCCCGTTCCGTCCGAAACGATCAAGCGGAGCAGCTGGCGCATACGAGCGCTGGTCGATGCTTTGAAAACGCGGCGTCCCTGCGGCGGCGCCTTGTCTCCCAGCTTGAGCAAAGTTGCTGGGCGCCAGATGCCGCCATTAACCAGCGCGGCGTAAGCGCTGGCAAGGTGAAGCGGTGTCACGGCGATGCCATGGCCATAGCCTGCCGTCATCGTTGTAACGCGACCCCAGCGCTTGGGCCAGATCGGCGCGGCTCGTTCGTGCAATTCAATGTGCGGTTTCTTGTCAAATTCAAGGCTGCGGAACATCGCCTCCATCTTTTCGCGACCCAGATTATCGGCGATTTGCGCGGTGACGATGTTCGAGCTGTGGATCAGCGTTTCGGGGACGTTCAACCAGCGGCCCAGATTGTGCGAATCGCGGATCAGGAATCCGGCAATCGCCAAAGGTTTGGTCGCATCATAGCGGCGCGACATGCTGGTAACCGTTCCCGCATCAATGGCGGCGGCGACCGTTAGCGGCTTGAAGGTCGAACCAAGTTCATAGTCATTATAGGTCACGGCATTGCGCCGAGCCTCTGAATTTTCGGGCAGCAGCTTGTTCGGATTAAAGGTCGGGAGCGACGTCATCGCTTCAATTTCGCCCGTATGAACGTCGAGTATGATACCGGCACCGCCAATCGCCTCCAATTTGGTAACCGCAGAGCTGAGTTCAGTCTCCAAAATGCCCTGCACGCGCGAATCGATCGATAGTGACAGCGGTTCGGCGCGCAAGGCCGGGTTGGTCAAACGGTCGTTCATGGCCCCTTCAATGCCCGTCACGCCTTGTCCCTCGGCATTGGTAAAGCCCAGAATATGAGCCGCTAGCGAAAGCTGCGGATAAAGCCGCTCTTTTTCACGCGGATATTCAAATCCCACTTCACCAATCGCGTTCACGGCGGCCACTTCTTCGGGCAGGGCGCGGCGGCGAATATAGGTCGGGCGCGGACCGCTGAGCTTCGCCAGCAATTCGTCGCGTGTCATGTCGGGAAAAATCTTGACCAGCTCATCGGCCAGATAGGCGCGATTGTTAATCAAGCGCGACGGAACGACGCGGATGGAATAGCCATCAATCGTGCGGGCCAGCGGCACATTGTTGCGATCGACTATATCGGCGCGCACTGGCACAAAGGCCGCCGCACCACGATGCCCGGCGCTGCCGGTGTCAAAAGCCGCGAAATAGACGAGCCGCAGCGCGACCATTGTAAAGGCCGCCATAAACAGCAGCATCAGGATCATGAGGCGTTGTTGCGCGGTCAGCAGCATTTTCTGCCGCACACCGGCGGTGCGCACGCGGGCAGGCCTGACAACCAGCGTGTTCATTAGTTGACCGTCCCCTTTGCCTCGACGGCGGCCTGACGCTTCAGGTCGGCAAGCGTCAATTCAGCGAGCAACTGACCATCAAGCATACTCAGTTGTTGACGGCGACGCGAAGGAACTACGGCTATCGCCGGGGTGTCAGTGCGGACAATATCGGCCTTGGCTTTAACAGCCGCCATCGCGGGAGCATCGGCGGATCCGGTGCTCGCCGGTATGGCGACGGGTGAAACCATAGCCATCAGAACCGGTGCAACATCATTGGCACCACGGGCACGCGGAACACGACCAAGCGAAGCCAGTTGGCGCTCGTTAGACAGGAATTGCGATGCATCGGGCGCCGAATAGCCAAAGGATTCGCTGTTCCACCGCTCCAACTGGCGCATTGATCCGCGCACGGCGAGTTCGGATTCGAGATAACGGATATTGTCGCGTGTGCGACTGATCTGATGGTTGACCTGCGAAAGCTCGCTGCGGGTCGCGGCGACTTTTAGCGACACCGGATAAAGCAGCATAGCAAAAACCAAAACCAGCAAGACAAGGCCAATGCCCTGTAATTTGCGCGCTGCCATCAGCATGAGAGCACCTCTTTGTTGCTATTGCGAGTCGGCCAGGCCGGGGCGGTTGTGCGCACGGCACTACGCAGCGTCGCCGAACGGGCGCGCGGGTTGCGCGCTTCTTCGGCCTTGCCCGGCCGCACCCGGCGTGCCGGGGGATGAAAGCTTGGCGCGGGCACCAAACTAGTCGCAGCGGGGCGATGGCGCGACCCACCCGCCATGCCGCCGCTGCGTTCGCGAAAGAAGTTTTTGACAATACGATCTTCGAGGCTGTGAAAGCTGACCACGACCAGACGACCGCCAGGACGGAGCAACCGTTCTGCGGCATCAAGGCCTGCAATCAGTTCATCAAGCTCACCATTGATGAAGATCCGAATGGCCTGAAAGCTGCGCGTCGCGGGGTCTTTGGGCGCACCCGGCGGGTGGCGCAGCGCCTTACGCACCAAAACCGCCAGTTCGCTGGTCCGGGTCAGGGGGCGCGCCGCGACAATGGCGCGGGCGATGCGCCGCGACTGGCGCTCTTCACCATAGACATAAAGCACATCGGCAATGTCGGCCTCGTCAGCGCGGTTGAGCCAGTCGCCCGCACTCTCGCCATCCTGCGCCATTCGCATGTCGAGGGGGCCGTCGGACTGAAAGGAAAAGCCACGTTCGGCGCGGTCGATCTGCATCGACGACACGCCGATATCAAAGACAATACCATCAACGGAATCGATGCCGCTCTCGGCCAGCAAGCGGTCGATTTCTCCGAAGCGGCCATGGACGAGCGTCAGCTTGCCGTCGTTTGCAGCAACCAGCGCCTGCCCCTCGGCAATCGCATCGGGGTCGCGGTCACAGGCGATGACCTCTGCACCAGCGGCGAGCATGGCGCGGGTGTAGCCGCCGGCACCAAAGGTCGCATCAACATGTCGCTCACCGGGGGCAATAGCGAGCGCAGCGACGATTTCGTCGCACAGAACAGGCGCGTGACGCGGGTCGTGCTGAGTTGGTGAGGAGGGGTCAGTGGCGGTCATTTGCGCCCCTTCCCTTTTTCCGAGAAGGCCTGCGCCAAACGGCGCAGCACTGGGTCTGCGACCGTGCTGTCGATCAGCGTCGGCAACCACCAGATTTCAAAGCGGCGACCCGACCCGACAAAAGCGGTCGCGCCGCTGTCGCCGACAAGCTCGCGCGCGGTGAAGTTGGGCAAAAATCGGCCACTGCCGTCAAGGACATATGGATCGGTGAATTTGAAGCGCTGCTTGAAAGCCTCGTCCTCGTCGAAATCCTGATTGCGGGCGAGCGCGGTTTGGCGGTCGCGCTCAATCTCTCCGTTCAACCGGTCGAACTGGTCATTCCCATAGGCGACGAGGCAAGGCAGATGTTCGTGATGGCCGACCCACAGGACGCGCTCGCCATCTTCGGTCAGGGGCACATTGTTACGTAGAGAAGCAGGAACCGCGACCCGGCCCTTCCCATCGACAGCGGCGAAGCTGGTTCCCGAATATCGGCCGGGCGTTACAATCGCCATCGCTCTGCCCCCTGTCACCAACCTTCGGGCATCAGTTCCCCGGCTTCGGAATCCAAAGATTTCGAACCAAATATTGTGGGTGGAGAATTGCCCCTCTCCATCACCTGCCTACCAACTATTAATTGGGGTGAAAAGGGGAAAATTAGGGCTAAACGGGGATTACACCCCAAAAAAGCGGCAAATGGGCGGGTATGGAACCCCTTTCAGGCCGAAATCACCTCCGGTCGCTGCCGGATTGTCGTATCTGGATCAAGCCATGATGGTGGGCGCTTGGGTTACGCAGCCCTAATTTGCCGCGATTTTTCCTGAGTCGGCGGACGACTCGATCCAAACCGGACGCAACCAGGCACGTCCTTTTGCGGTGCTTCCGCCCAGCCGGTAGGTCAGCCATTGCAAATTGTCGGCGCGATTCAAATGCGCCGCGCCGCCGACCAGCGGTTGCCAGAGCGGCGCAAACAAAAGATCTGCATCCCCCACCAGCCAGACATTGCCACGCCCGATAGGACATTGGGCTATCTGGCGTTCGGCATAGGCGCGACACTCGTCTGGCAAGCGACTGAAGCGACCAGCGCTGAACAAGGATAAGCGGTATCCAGCCTGCCATACCGTCCTTGCTTTTGACTCACCGGGCGTGGCGGCATCGAGGGTAATGCCCCAATGGTCGAGCAGCGGCGTCAGTAAGCTCGTCACCGGCGGGTTGCGCGGATCGCCAAGCGGATGATCGATGGGCCAGCCTGACAGAGCATCGGCAAGGATAACCGCATGACCCCCCGTCCGAACATAAGCATCGATAGCCACCAACTCCTCGGGCGCCAGCGCGCGCGGATGGGCAAGCAACAGCACCGCATCGGGTGCGACCGGAGGATTGACCAGACTATCGACCAAATCGACCCGAAAGCTGTCCTCTAACGCAATCAGAGCAGGTGCCGACCCTGTGCCCTTGGACAATATCGTCGACGGTTCCCCTCCCCCGCCCCATCGCAGAGGCAGGCTGGTCATCATCGTGACCAGCGGCCGCGCCGATGACGGCGTGCCGACCGAATAGAGAGCCGCGAGCAGCATATGCCCCCCTATGAACCAGCCGATCGCGACACATAGCGCGGTTGCCGCTTTGACCCATCGGGGCACAGACCTTCGCCAGTGCCATAGCTGGTCCGCGAGGACCAACGCTGCTGCGGAGCTCGCCATAGAGAGCAGCAATTGCAGAATAGCAAAGCCTTGGCCGAACAACGCCACCAGCGCACTCTGCCCCAAAAACAGTGCAGCAATCGCCAAGACCATCGTTGTGATGCGCGCACGCGTGTCGCGGCGGCGCTGCCAGAGCGCGAGCAGCCATGCCGGAACAAACACAATGGGTAGAGCCAGCGCAGGATCGATGCGGCCGAGCAGAGCCTGACCGCCAATAGTCCAGCCGAGCAGGAGAGTTGAAGTCGCAAAGGCAAACACCGGACCGGCCAACTGACTGTTACGCAGCATCACCGTCGTGCTCACTGATCCGTCTTGCGCGCGCGCTCCAACTCGGGGTCGGGCTCAAGGTCGGGCACGGCCACTCGCGGCGGCATGACCGTTTCCTGTGCGGTCTTGGCCGCCGGGTCAGACGATGCCGAAGGCTGGATACCCAGTTCTGCGAGCGGCTCACCGCCTGTGGTTTTCTCATCCTCTCCGGGCATATTGACAGTGTTGGACGCCTTGGCAGTCGCTCCGGCCTCTTCGCGGGCGCGGTCACCGATCAGTCCGGCGAGGCCAACAAGCAAAAGCACTGCCAGCACACCCGAAACGCCGATCTGCAGCCGCCGCATCGTGTCATTATGACGGGGCTTTGGTTCCTTGATGGGCGGGATCGTGGTCATGTGGCCTCCGCCGCCAGTCCCTTGCTGGCGCACCATTCGGGGTTGAAGAGGGTCGACAAATAGCGAAAGCCGCTGTCGCATAATATCGTCGCAATGCGTTTGCCTGGCCCCAGTTCGCGCGCCAGTTCGATGGCTCCGGCAACATTGATTCCCGACGACAGGCCAAGACACAGCCCCTCTTCGTTGAGCAGGCGATGCACAACCGCCAGCCCTTCGGCGTCAGAAATGCGAAACTGGGTGTCGATGGGTGCGCCTTCCAGATTGGCGGTAATCCTGTTCTGGCCGATGCCCTCGGCGACGCTCGATCCTTCGGGCTTTAGTTCGCCGCATTTGTAATAATTATACAGCCCCGCGCCATGTGGGTCGGTCAGCGCGACAATGACATCGGCGCTCTTGGCTTTCAGTCCCATGCCGGTGCCCGCGATGGTGCCCCCCGTGCCGGCCGCGCAGGTAAAGCCGTCGATGCGACCATCCATCTGCGTCCAAATCTCTTCGGCCGTACCATGAATATGCGCTTTGCGGTTGGCGATATTGTCAAACTGATTGGCCCAGATGGCATTGTCGGTGTCTTCGGCGATGCGACGGGATGTATGCACAAAATGGCCCGGATTGGCGAAAGGCGCAGGCGGCACCAGCACCAGTTCGGCACCCAGTGCGCGGATCGTCGCCATTTTCTCTTCGCTTTGATTGTCAGGCATGACGATAATCGTCTTATACCCCAGCGCATTGCCGACGAGCGCCAGTCCGATGCCGGTGTTACCCGCCGTCCCTTCGACAATGGTGCCGCCGGGGCGCAAGCTGCCATTGGCTTCGGCCTCACGGACAATATAAAGGGCAGCACGGTCCTTCACAGACCCGCCGGGGTTGGCAAATTCGCACTTGCCCCAAATTTCGCAGCCAGTCTCTTCACTCGGGCCGTGGAGCAGGACCAGCGGCGTATTGCCAATCAGGTCCAGACTATTCTTAGCAATCATCATGGGTCCTGATTTAGAACTCGGATCGCTGCGCCGCAAGACAGCATCGCTTGGACGCACCATGGCCCGACTTTCTCGACCAACGGATGGCCGTGCACGACCAATGACATGTTGCATCAACCTATGCTCTTGCTTCGGTGATATTATATCATTACAGAGCACCGCAACACGGGCCTCTCTCCATCCAAAGGACATAACTTACCATGTGCAAACTCGCTTCCGCTTGTCTTACGCTCACGCTGTTGCTCGCATCACCTGCTTTTGCCCAGCAAGCCGGAACGCCCCCTACGCCGCCGACCGGCGACGATGATTATCACACGGATCAGGCAATCATCGTGACGGCTCCTTATGTCCGTAGCCTCGATATTCTGGGCAATGTGACGGTGATGGAGGGTGAAAAACTGGCGCAGGACATTCGCGGCCAGATCGGCGACACCCTGACGCATCAGGCCGGTGTATCGGCGACCAGCTTTGCCCCCGGCGCATCGCGACCTGTCTTGCGCGGATTTTCGGGTGAGCGCGTGAGCGTATTGGTTGATGGTCTGGGGTCGATCGATGCTTCGTCCACTTCTGCCGACCATGGCGTGACCATCGACCCACTGACGGCCGAGCGGATAGAAGTGCTGCGCGGCCCGTCGGTGCTGTTGTTCAGCAGTCAGGCGATAGGCGGCGCGGTCAATGTCTTTGATCGCCGCATTCCGCGCGGCATCCCCGAATCCCCGTTCCATGTCGACGCACTTGCCAGTTATGGAAGCGCCGCCGATGACAAGAGCGTCGGCGCCTCGGTCGACGTTCCGGTCGGCACGCAATTCGTGGTGCATGTCGATGGCAATTACAGCAAGTCTAATGATGTCCGCGTCGGCGGACTGATCTATGCGGAGCCGCTGCGCCAGTCGCTGCTGATGCTGGCATCCGATGCAACCAACAATGGTGATGCTGCCGAGGCAGAGCGGCTGACCTCCGCCGCCAACAGTCGCGGTCGCATCCCCAATACCGCCAGCACCAGCACCAGCGTCGGGATTGGCGGAGCCTTCGTCAATGATGGCGGGTCACTCGGATTGTCGTTCGGCTATCTCGATAGTCAATATGGCACCCCGCCGCGCGCCGATATAGGCGAGGAGCCCACCATCAAACTGCGCCAATACCGCCTCGACCTGCGCGGCGAAGTCAGTCTGGGTGACGGTTTGTTCGACAAGCTGCGTATCCGCGGTGCCTATGGCGATTATGCACACACCGAATTTGACGATGGCGTGCCGGGAACCACCTTCCTCAACAAAGGCATCGAGTTCCGTACCGAACTGGCGCAAAATGACCGTGGTGGCTGGCGCGGTGCCAGCGGGTTGCAATATAGTTTCCGTGATTTCGCCGCGATTGGCGACGAAGCATTCCTGCCGCCCAATGAAACCACCCGTAAAGCACTGTTCACGCTACAGGAATATGAATTTGGTGCGGTTACCGCCGAAGGCGCGCTGCGCTATGAAAATTCAGGCATCAAGGCCTCGACCATCGGTTACAACCGCAGCTTTGACGCTCTGTCGGGCGCGGGTGGCCTGAGCTGGAAGGTTGCCGATGGGGTCAAGCTGAGTGTGTCGGGATCGCATAGCGAGCGCGCACCCGCCGCCGAAGAGCTGTTGGCCGACGGGCCCCATGCCGCAACCTTAACCTATGAACGCGGCAACCCGAATTTCGGCAAGGAAACCAGTTGGGGCGGCGAATCCTCGATCAAGATCAACCGCGACGGCTTTGCACTGGCGCTGACCGGCTACGCAAGCTGGTTCGACGGTTTCATCTATGAACAGGACACCGGCCTGACGCTTGACGACCTGCCCGTTTTCCAATTTTATCAGGACAAGGCCCGAACATGGGGTTTCGAATTTGAAGGCAAGGCCCCGATTGCCCAGATTGGCGGGTTCGACGTATCCGGCGATGTCACGGCGGACATGACCCGCGCCAAAATCACTGGCGGCACCAAGGGCAATGTCCCCCGTATCCCCGCGCTTCGCGTGCTAAGCGGGATCGAGGCCAACAGCGACCATATAGACGCGCGCGCCGAGGTCGAATGGACCGACCATCAGGACCGGATCGCGGCCTTCGAGACTCCGACCAAGGGCTTCACCCTCGTCAACCTGTCGCTGACATGGCGCCCCTTGCCCGAGACCAAGCATCTGTCGTTGACGCTGGCTGCGAACAATCTGCTCGATGTCGACGCCCGCCGCCACGCCAGCTTTACCAAGGATTATGCGCCGCTGCCCGGTCGCGACATTCGCTTGACCGCGCGGGCAAGCTTCTAACGCCCGCGCGTCAGGACAGCATCGCCATCCCGCCGTTCACATGGACGGTCTGGCCGGTGACATAGCCGGCCTCACGCGATGCCAGATAGACGACCGCCGCGCCAATGTCGCTACCCTCACCCATACGCCCGATCGGGATGCGGGCGTTGAGCGCGTCCTTTTGCGCGTCGGGCAATCCGTCGGTCATCGCCGACACGATAAAGCCCGGTGCGACGCAGTTCACTGTGATGCCGCGGCTCGCCAATTCCTGTGCCAGCGCCTTGGACATGCCAACGACCCCCGCCTTGGACGCGGCATAGTTGGCCTGTCCTGGGTTGCCGGTCGCCCCGACGACGCTCGTCACCGAAATGATGCGGCCAAAGCGCGCCTTCATCATCGGTTTGGCGGCGGCACGCGCGAGGCGGAAATTGGCCTCCAAATTGATGCGGATGACATCGGTCCACTCGTCATCCTTCATCCGCAGGATCAGATTGTCGCGCGTCACCCCGGCATTGTTGACGAGAATATCAAGCTGTCCCAGTGCCTCGATTGCCGAGGGCACTAACGCATCAACCGCCGCAGCATCGCCAAGGTCACAGGGCAAAGCCACATGATCGCCACCAAGCGTGTCGCGAAAAGCATCAAGCTTGCCCGCATTGGACCCCGAAACCGCAATCCTTGCGCCCTGCCCCGCCAAGGCCTGCGCAATAGCCGAGCCAATACCGCCCGATGCGCCGGTAACAAGCGCGGTCATTCCTGTGAGATCGAACATATGTTTCTCCTGAATTCCTGTCTTAGAGCGCTTTCAGCAGCGCCTCTATGTCGTCCATACTCATCACGCTTGCGACATCGACGTCGCCCGATGCGCTGCGTTTGACCATGGGGCCGAGCACCTTGCCGCCGAATTCGGCAAAATGGCTCACGCCGGCGCCTTCCATTGTGGCGACGCTTTCGCGCCAGCGGACACGACCGGTGACTTGTTCGACCAACAGTTCGCGAACCTCATCGGGCTCGCTGACCGGCGAGGCGGTGACGTTGGCGACCACAGGCACCGTCGGCGACCCCGGCGGATTGGCCGCCAGCGCTTCGGCCATCGCGTCGGCGGCAGGCTGCATCAGCGGGCAGTGAAAGGGGGCTGACACGGGCAGCAAGATACCGCGCTTGATGCCATGGTCTTTCACCAGCGCGATTGCCCGTTCAATCGCGCCTTTATGTCCCGAAATCACGACCTGCGACGGGTCATTGTCATTGGCGACGGTGCAGGTTTCGCCTTCAGCGGCGGCATCGGCCAGCGCCTGTGCCTGATCGACATTGGCCCCCAGCAGCGCCGCCATGGCGCCGATGCCAACCGGCACCGCCGCCTGCATCGCCTGTCCGCGCAGTTTGAGCAGCCGCGCCGTCGTCCCCAGATCAAAGGCCCCCGCCGCACAGAGCGCGCTATATTCACCAAGGCTGTGGCCAGCGACATAATCGGCCTTGGCCGACAGCGTCACGCCGCCTTCCTTTTCCAGCACCCGCAGCGTCGCGATGGCGTTGGCCATGATCGCGGGCTGGGCATTTTCGGTGAGGGTCAATTGATCCTCCGGCCCCTCGGTCATCAGCTTGAACAGATGCTGGCCGAGCGCCTCGTCCACTTCCTGAAAAACCTCGCGGGCCACCGGCGACGCAGCGGCGAGCACGCTGCCCATGCCGACCGATTGGCTGCCCTGCCCCGGAAAAAGAAATGCGCGCATTTTGCGTCCCCTGTTAAAATTGCGTGCGCCGCGCCTATTGCCTCATCCGGCGCGATGCAAGCCGAAGGGGACGACCTTATTATCGGCATCATGGCCGATATCGGCGCGGCCCAGATAGTTTATACCGCAGCGATCACACCAGAAACGCGCAATGTCTTCGGCTTCAATGCCAAAGGGCCGGTCATTCTCTGGTATATCGCTCACCCGCCCCAGACGCAGTCCGGCGAGCCCCCGCTGGGCCAAATTGGTCGCCACATGAAAAAAGGCGCGGTCAAAAGCATAAAGATGCTCGCTGACCTCTTCAACGATCAATATATGGCCCGCCAGATCGGGCTCCAGCGGCGTACCGAGCAGCATCGACAAGGTCATCAGATTGAACGCTGCATGGCGCGCGCCATGTTGCAAACCGCCCTCACACGCTCTGGGATCGCGCGCGACCAGCCAGTCGAGCGCGCGCAACACCGCTGCCTCGCCGCCTTCACGGCGAAGATCAGCTACCATCGGTCCGTGTGCGACATGGTCAAAACCTTCGCGATACAAACAGCCGAGCAGGTTGCCCTGATCCGAATAGCCAAGAAACGCCTTGTCCCGTGCAGCCGGTCCCATCGCCGCCACCGCCGCCTCGGCAATCCGCGCCGCGCCATATCCCCCGCGCGCGAACCAGATCGCATCAATGTCGGGGCGGTTGGCCATATCGACCAAGGCGGACAACCGCAGCGCATCATCGCCGGCGAAATGACCGGCGCTGGCAAAGCATTGCGGATCAAAGACCAGTTCGGCGTCGGCATAGCCCAGACTGGCCAACGCCCGCACGCCCTCTGCATCTTCGGGAAGGATCGGGGTGCTGGGGGCAACTATTCCGATACGCATGTTGCAACCAACCCCTGTCTTGCCAATTCATGGCACAAGCCATAACGCGCCGCGATGGACGAAAACAAATCCTATTTCTTTTGCGGCATCGGCGGATCGGGCATGTTGCCGCTCGCCATGATCGTCGCGGCCCGCGGCGCACAGGTCGCAGGCTCCGACCGTAGCCATGACCAAGGCCGCACGCCCGACAAATTTGCATGGCTAGAAAAGCAGAGCGTTCGGCTGTTTGAACAAGATGGCAGCGGGCTTACCAAGGGCCAAACGCTTGTTGCTTCAGCAGCGGTAGAAGACAGCGTGCCCGATGTAGCGGCGGCAAAGGCTCTCGGCTGCCCACGCCTGACCCGCGCCGAGCTCAACGCCGCGCTGTTCAATGCCGCCGACCGCGCGATCGGGGTCGCTGGCACCAGCGGCAAATCCACCGTGACCGCCATGGTCGCATGGATATTGCACCAGACTGGCCGCAATCCGACGGTGATGAACGGCGCCGTGATGCGCAATTTTTCGGGTCCGGATCAGCCCTATGCCAGCGCCCTTGCCGGTGGAACCGAAACCTATGTCAGCGAGGTGGACGAAAGCGATGGCTCAATTGCGCTTTATACGCCCGACGTCGCAGTCGTCACCAACATCAGCCTCGATCACAAAAGCCTGGACGAGTTGCACCAACTATTTGGAGATTTTTCGTCCAAAGCACGAATTGCCGTCATCAATGCCGACGATTCCGAATCTGCGCCGCTGCTAAAAGGCGCCAATCTGATCACCTTTGGCTTTGGCGACGGGGCCGCCATGCGTGGCGGCGATTTTGAAGCGCTGCCCGATGGCAGCCGCTTTACCGTCAGCTTTGCCAGCGACCGGCACGATGTGAAGCTGGCAATGCCCGGCCGCCACAATGCCGCCAACGCGCTCGCCGCTATGGCCGCCGCCCGCGCCGTCAATATATCTGTCGCCGACTCTGTCCGAGCGCTCGCGACATTCGCAGGTCTTGCCCGCCGCTATGAAGTGCTGGGTCAATCCAACGGCGTCACTATGATCGACGATTTCGCGCATAATCCGGATAAAGTCGCCGCGACCCTAGCCGCCGTCGCCGAACTCCCCGGCCGCGCACTGCTGTTTTTTCAACCACATGGCTATGGCCCGCTGCGCCAGATGGGCAAGCTACTCGCGGCCAGCTTTGCCACCGCAATGCGCGATGGTGACAAGCTTTTCGTCTGCGATCCCGTCTATTTCGGCGGCACCGTCGACCGCAGCATCGGCAGCGAGGCGCTGGTCGCCGATATTGTTGCGGGCGGCGGCGATGCCGTCCATCTAACCACACGCGCCAATTGCGGCGCCGCCATGCTGGACGAAGCTAAGCCCGGCGACCGCATTCTCATCCTCGGCGCGCGCGACGACACGCTGACCGAGTTCGGGCGCGAATTGCTGGGCAAGCTGGGCGACATCCCCGCTTGATTCCCCCGCGCACTGCTGTATAGGCGCAGCCATCGGGGCGAGGCTCAATGCCGTCGCCCCGTTTGCTTTGCACAGATTCGCAACGCAACGACGACAGCCGGAGGGGTCTGCGATTGGCGCAGATCAACGATCGGCCAAAGTAAGGAAGCGCACCATGCCGTTTTACGAGCATGTTTTTATCGCGCGTCAGGACCTGAGCCAAGCTCAGGTCGACGCGCTGGCGGAAACCGTCACCAACGTCATCACCGAATTTAAAGGCAAGGTCGAAAAGACCGAAACCTGGGGCCTTAAGCAGCTCGCCTACAAAATCCAGAAGAACCGCAAGGGTCATTATGTGATGTTGTCGGCCGATGTTTCGGGCGAAGCGGTAGCCGAAATCGAACGGCAGGCCGCAATCAACGAAGATATCATCCGCTGGCTCACCATCCGCGTCGACGAACATGAAAAAGGTCCGTCGGTCATGATGCGCAAGCAGGAACGTCGTGGCGGCCGCGGTCGTGACCGCGACGGCGACGAATAGGAGAACCGATATGGCACGCCCCTTTTTCCGCCGCCGCAAGACCTGCCCCTTCACGGCGAAGGACGCACCGGTCATCGACTATAAAGACGTTCGTCTGCTCCAGGGCTATTTGTCCGAGCGCGGCAAGATCGTCCCGTCGCGGATTACCGCCGTCTCCACCAAGAAGCAGCGTGAGCTGGCCCGTGCGATCAAGCGCGCCCGCCACATCGGCCTGCTGCCTTACATTGTGAAATAAGGAGGGCTAGTCCGATGGAAATCATCCTGCTCGAACGTATCGAGAAGCTGGGCGGTATTGGCGATATCGTCACCGTCAAGAACGGCTTTGCCCGCAACTTTTTGCTCCCGAACAACAAGGCGCTCCGTGCGAACGAAGCCAACCGCAAATTGTTCGAAGCCAATCGTGCCAAGATCGAAGCCGACAATGCCGAGCGCCGCACCGCCGCCGAAGGCCATGCCAAGAATGTCGATGACAAGCAGATCGTCCTGATCCGCCAGGCATCGAACACCGGCCAGCTTTACGGGTCGGTCTCGGTTCGTGACATTGCCGAAGCGCTGACCGAAACCGGCGTCGAAGGCGTGACCAAAGCGATGGTCGAGCTCGAACGCCCGATCAAGGCGCTGGGCCTCGTCGACGTCAAGGTGCGCTTGCACCCTGAAGTTGTCGTGACCGTTGGCGTCAACGTTGCGCGCTCGCCCGACGAGGCCGAGCTGCAAAAGCAAGGTATCGACGTTATCGCTGCCATGTTCGAAGAAGAACAGGCAGAAATCGCCGCAACGGCCCTTGAGCCCGACAGCGAAGACGAATTTGACGACGCAACGCCGCCTTCAGAAACGGCTGACTCGGACGATGGCGAAGCAACGACAGAGACAGAAGCTGAGGCTGATGCCACAGTTGCTGACGAGACGTCGGAAGAAGAGACCAACGAAAAATAATCGTTTCCACTCAGTCTGCCAAGAATCAGGGCTCCCGATCTTCGGATTCGGAGCCCTTTTTCATGACCATATCCCGCGCATCATGCCCGATGCTTGACGTCTATTCTGCAAGGCTTAGTAGAGACGTGATACATAGGGGGCGAGTAGAAAATGCTGGGTTGGATAAAATGGACTGCCATATTATTTGCTGCAAGCGTGCTGACGTCCACGCTTTTCCTGACAACGGCCGCCAACGCGGCACCGAAGATCGAGGATTTTGGTGCCCTTCCGGCGTTCGAAAATGCGGCGATTTCTCCCGACGGCAAATCAATTGCCCTCTTGGTTACACTTGACGACAAGTTGGTTTTACTGGTCACGCAAGCCGGCAAGGTCGTGAAAAAATTTGTCCTTGCTGACCAAAAGGTCCGCGCCATGGATTGGGCCGACAATGATCAGGTCATGCTGCTTATTTCGCAAACCGAAAATCTGGGCCAGAATTTCACTGCCGACCAATATGAAATTTCGCGAACCGTCTTTGTGCCGCTTAATGGAGACGATCCTAATTGGTTGTTTGCCAACAAGCGCGACATCGCCACCGGAACCTTCGGGCAATTCGGAACCCGATTGGTTGATGGCGAACAAGTCGGATATTTCGGTGGGATCGAACTGGCCGCTGGCGATCACGCTGCGGCCGGCGGTATCTTTCAGGGCGGTAGCAGGTCCCTATTCCGCGTCGGCCTAGCCGACAAAAAAGTCACCCGAATCTATGGCCCGGCACGCCAAGGTGAGTGGCGCGATTGGCAGATCGATGCCAACGGGAATATTGCCGCGATTTTGAATGTCGTAGTAAAGACCGGCGATTGGACGATCCGAAATGTCGATGGCGAAACCTTGGCCAGCGGGACAAGCCCCCAAGGCGGCGTTTCATTGGCTGGCATGAGCGCCGATGGGAAGGGAATCATATATTTTCTGGAGGACGAAGATACCAGCATCTCTCGTGCTTTCGAAGCGCCACTTGATATGCAGTCGCTGCCAAAAGAGATGTTTGCAGACATAAATTTGGAAGAACTGATCTTCCATCCGCGCACGGGATTGCTGATCGGCTATCGCAGCCAGGACCCTGCAGTCGGTATTCAGTTTTTCGACCCGAAACTCAATGCTTGGGTCGGCAAGATCAAGCACGCGTTTCGCAAAGTTCATTTCCGGCTGGTCAGCTGGGATGACCAAATGAATAATTTCATCGCACGTAGCAGCGGCAATCAGGATTCAGGCACTTGGTGGCAGCTCGATCGCGCTGCCCTATCGGCCAATGCCATTGGCTATGAGCGACCCAAAATTCCCGCCGCAAGTGTCGGCGCGATCTCAACGGTGGACTATCAGGCGGCAGACGGTTTGGCACTCAGCGGAATCCTGACCCTGCCGCCCGCTATAGAGGCCAAGAATCTGCCGGTCATCCTCTTGCCTCATGGCGGCCCAACAGCGCAGGATGATGCGACATTCGACTGGTGGGCGCAGGCAATGGCGGCGCAAGGCTATGCCGTATTTCAGCCCAATTTCCGTGGCTCGACCAATCAGGATGCCGCCTTCATGCGCGCAGGACGCGGCGAATGGGGCCGTAAGATGCAATCAGATATTTCCGATGGCCTTGCCTATCTGGCCAAACAAGGAATTGTCGATCCAAAGCGTGCCTGTATAGTCGGGGCTAGCTATGGCGGTTATGCCGCGCTTGCAGGCGTTACGTTGCAGCAGGGCCTGTATCGTTGCGCGGTATCGGTTGCGGGAGTAAGCGATTTGAAGCTTATGACTTCCACCGATTTACGCGAAAGTGGCAATAATCCGATGCTAAAACGCGGCCTCGCGATAGAAATCGGAAAGGGCCGTGAATTGTCTGAAGTGTCGCCTCGCAACTTTGCCGCGCGCGCTGACGCACCTATTTTGTTGATCCACGGTGAAGATGATACGGTGGTGCCCTATAAGCAAAGCAAGGTTATGGAGGACGCTCTGGAAGACAGCGGCAAGTCTGTTGAATTGATCAAGCTGCCCGATGAAGATCATTGGTTGTCGCGATCACCAACACGCATCGCAATGCTGAAATCGCTGATTGCCTTTGTGAAGCGTTACAATCCGCCTGACCCATGACAAAAAAAGAGCATAGAGCAGGGACAACCGCTGGCACGAGGCGGTTTCCGATGATGGCCGATGTCGTTAATGACCGCATCCTGCTGTGTGACGTAACCGACGCAGACATTCGCAATGCCAGTTTTCTTGACCAGCGACTATTCCATGACGCGATGCCGCGACAATGGGCGGCTTGGCCTGACACGTCACCTCCCGAAAGCGTCGGCGACGGACAGTTTATCTTTCATATCGGCCATGTCGGCTCAACTTTATTGTCGCGTCTCGTGTCGCAGAGTGAGAAAATTCTGCCCCTGCGCGAGCCGCTGTTGCTCCGAACATTGGCCGAAGTTCATGGCCAACTGAGCACCGCTGGCGCCTGTTGGAATACGCAAGACTATTCCAATCGTCGACAGCAGATTCTGGGATGGCTAAACAGTTTCTGTGCGCCCCACCAGCAGGCACAGATCAAGACAACCAGTTTCGTGACGAGCATTGCCGACCAGCTGATCGGATCGAGCGCACGCGCGCTGTTTCTTTTTACGCCGCTTGATCGTTATCTTGAAACAATGCTTGCTGGACCGGCCTCGACGCAGGAGGCGTTGACCATGGCCTCGGCAAGAATCACCCGGCTGGATCAGATGCTGCCAGATTTCCCTTTTCAGCTGTGGGAATTGCCTCCCGTCACGCGCATCGCGATGGGCTGGCTTTGTGAAATGGCGACGGCATTGCGAACGCTTTCCGCCGACAACGGCCAGACGCGATGGCAAGACTTCGAGGATTTTTTACGCCGCCCCGAAGAACAGTTAGGCGCCATAATGCGACATTTGAACCTGCCCATAGAACCGGCAGAGATCGAGGCATTGTTGGCTGGCCCTGTCATGCACCAATATTCCAAAGCCCCGGAGCATCGCTATAGCCCCGCCCTTCGCCGCGAGCTGCAACACGATGCGGCTTCACGGCATCGTGATGCCATTGACGCCGGCATGAAATGGGTGGAATCGATTATGGCGCGCTACGAAAATCTCGGCGATCTGCCAATCAGCAAGACTTAGGGACGTACTAAATGTTCAAGCAAATCGACCTACTCGACGAAGCGAGCCTTGACGAACTACGTGCCATTGCCGCGAACGCCGCTTTTGTCGATGGCAAGATCAGCAACCCGCATTCACAGATCAAAAATAACCTGCAGCTGCACGACGCCGCCGCCTATGACAAATCATCCCAAATGATTCTCGACGCAATGCTCGCAAATCCAGAATTTATGGAATTCGCTCTGCCGGCCCGCATCGCGCCGCCAATGATGACGCGCTATACGCCCGGTATGCACTATGGTCTGCACCCTGACGCTGCCTATATCTCTTTGCCTAATGGCCCCATCCGCACCGATGTTAGTGCAACAATTTTCCTGAACGATCCGGACAGCTATGAAGGCGGCGCGCTGCATGTTCAGCTTGGCGATGCCGATTTGCGATTCAAAGGGGCTGCGGGCACGGCAATCATTTACCCCTCGCATACACTGCATGAGGTCGAACCCATATTGAAAGGCGAACGACTGGTCGCGATCACCTTCATCCAGAGTGTGATCCCCAACGTGGCGCATCGCGGAATAATTTATGAGCTCAATGAAGTGGCGGCACTTGAGGGATTAAAGATGGAGCCCGACAACTATACGCGGCTGCAAGCCGTCCAGCACCATCTGACGCGGATGTGGCGGCGCTAGACTCTCCGAGAACAGGGTCAATATCCCATCAGGCTCAGCACTTCCTTGCGGCTGCGTTGATCATCTAGGAAACAGCCAAGCAAGCGGCTTGTCACCATGCCGACACCCGGCGTGCGGACGCCGCGACCGGTCATGCAGCCATGCTGTGCATCAATCACCACGGCGACGCCGGACGGCTGGAGATTATCCCAGATACATTGCGCGACCTGAGCAGTCAGCCGTTCCTGCACCTGCAATCGCCGCGCATAGCCGTGCAGCACGCGTGCCAGTTTGGAAATGCCGACGACCCGATCCTTGGGCATATAGGCGATCGACGCCTTGCCGGTGATCGGCGCCATATGATGTTCGCAGTGCGACTGAAACGGAATGTCGCGGAGCAACACCAACTCGTCATAGCCGCCAACTTCCTGAAAAGTGCGGCTCAGATGATCCGCCGGATCCTCTTGATAGCCTTGGCAATATTCGAGCCATGCCCGCGCAACGCGGTGCGGGGTGTCGCGCAATCCTTCACGCGCCGGATCCTCTCCCGCCCATTCGATCAGCGTGCGCACGGCATCCGCGACAGAGTCGGGAACAACGGGCTTGCCATCGGCGCCAATCTCTATGCTGCTTTTCGTCATTTGCTCGCTTTCACTGTTGCTAACATGTCGCACATTTCGGGGGGAATAGCGTCCGGGGCAAGAGCTAACGCCCAATTTATTTCGTCCTGAATCAAGGGTGACGTTGCGGAAACGGGCATTTTTCAACTTTGTTGTAAGATAATTTCATTTCGCAACATCATCGCAAACAAGTGACTTGACGCTTTGGTCAACTAGGCGCAGCTTTATGTGGATACAGAACCCGTTCAAGCGGGTCGGAATCGGAGAGGTCGGGGCTTCCCCAGCACCGACGGGAGAGGATGATGACCAGCACAGCTGGCAGCGTGTACATGGCCCAGCGCCAGTCCATCAGGATTTGGCGTCAGGATGATTGCGCGCAAAATTCCCCTCCCAAAATGGTTGATTATCATCAGCAGCCCGCAACAATCGGTCTGTAAGAGGGAGGAAAGAATATGAAGTGCAAGGCATTGATCGGAACCTCGGTCCTGGCGATGACGCTGGCGAGTCCGGCACTCGCTCAGGATGCGCCTGCAGCACCCGAGCGTGACGCGTTTGGGGGCGAAATCGTCGTTACCGCCCAACGCCAGTCGGAACGACTGCAGGATGTGCCGATCGCGGTCAGCGCCTTTTCTGCCGAAGCACTCGAAGCGCAGCAGATCAAGACGCCTTCTGACCTTCAACTGACCCTGCCGAACGTCACCTTTACCAAGACCAACTTCACCGGCGCGAGCTTTACCATTCGCGGCATCGGCGATCTGTGCGTCGGAACGACTTGCGACAGCGCCACCGCAATTCACTTGAACGGCGACCCGCTGTTCTCAACCCGCCTGTTCGAAACCGAATTTTTTGATCTGGAACGCGTCGAAGTTCTTCGTGGTCCACAGGGCACCCTGTTCGGACGTAACGCGACGTCGGGCGTGGTCAACGTCATTACTGCCAAACCCAAAATGGGCGTCTTTCAGGCTTCGGCCGAGGGCGAATATGGCAATTATGATTCGATGAAGGTCAAAGGGATGGTCAACATCCCGATTGGCGACACATTGGCCCTGCGCGTCGCAGGCATTTATCTGAACCGCGACGGCTATACCAAGAACACATTCCTCAACACCCGCATCGACGACCGCGATCTATATTCGATCCGCGGTTCGCTGCGTTGGGAACCCAGCCCCGACACCTCGGTTGATTTCCTGGCATCCTATTTCCACGAACGCGACAATCGCACACGCATTCAGAAACAACAATGCCAGCGCGATCCAACCGGCATTCTTGGGTGTTTGAACACCCGCCTGGACAATTCCCCATTTAACGGCAATGCCACGTTCACGGCAGCGCTGACCTCCCAGGAATTCCTCGCAACACAGGGAATCCCTACCGCATTCGCGCTCGGCAGCCTCTATGGCCCAGACATCTATGCCAACACGACAGTCCCCAGTGATCCGCGTGTCGTTAACACCGCCTTCACACCTCAATATTTCACCAGCGAACTAACGCTGCAGGGCAGGATCGAGCATAATTTCGGGCCGATCAAGGCACAGCTTTCTGGCCAGTATCAAAAGGTCAAGCTCGACGCGATGCAGGATTACAACAGCAATGTCGGGGACCGCTCGCTTTATGCAGGTGGTCTTGCAACATTGCAGGCAGCAGCAGGCGGCGCGTTTGGTCCGGGGTTCACACCATATTTCGCTCCCATCGCCGCTGCGCTGATTCCGGACGGCCCCACCGGGCAACTCTGCGCATCGCAGGCCGATGATACAGGCTTTGGTGCCTTCGGTGGCAATAGTTTTTGTGCCGCGACACCCCTGCAATTCGACCGGTCAAACCAATATAACAGCAGTTGGTCGGCAGAAGGCATTGTAAGCAGCGATTTCGACGGGCCGTTCAACTTCCTGCTCGGTGGCATTTATGCCGATTATCATCTGACCGAGAACAGCTATTATGTGAACGCCTTCCCAATCGATTATCTGTCGGGCGTTTTGGGGGCCTTTACCGCAGCGACGAATGGTCCTCCGGCTGGCCCGCTTCCGCCGTCCTATCTCGGTACTCCATTCTTCCGCAACAACACGGATGATCTGAAAATCAAATCTTACGGGATTTTCGGCGAAACCTATTTTGAGTTCAATGATCGGGTGAAGCTGACCCTTGGTTTGCGCTACAATAACGACAAGAAAACAGTTATCGCGCGGTCAACCCTTGCCAGCTTCCTCGTCCCCTTCGGGCAAACCGGAACGGCATTTGACTCGCCATTTGTCGGCTCTTTTGATGCCGACCCGGGCACGCCTGGCAATCAATTGTTCCAAACGCGCAGCGTTTCGTTCAACAAATTGACGGGCCGGGCCGTCCTCGACTTCAAAATTTCGCCGGACAATCTGATTTATGCCTCATACTCGCGCGGCTATAAATCGGGCGGTATCAACCCACCATTGCAACCGATCTTTGCCGTTCCTGAATCATTCAAACCCGAGCAGGTCGATGCGTTTGAAATCGGGTCAAAGAACACTTTTGGCAATGGTGCACTCCAGCTGAACCTGACCGGCTTTTACTATAAATATAAGGACCTTCAGTTGAGTAAGATCGTCGCCCGTACGGCGGTCAACGACAATGTCGGTGCTGACATTTACGGGTTTGAAGCTGAAGGCATTGTTCGCCCCGATCCCGATTGGGTTATCAATTTGGGTTTCAGCTATCTGCATACCAAAGTATCTGAAGACAAATTCACCAGCAACCCGCGCGACTTTGGCGGTGGCCGTGCTGACTCGGTGATTATCAAGGACATCACCAATGCGGCGAACTGCGCTGTTGCACCGGGAACCGCTGGAAATGCAGCAGGTGCCAACGCCTTCGTCAACGCCGTCAACGGCGCGATCAACGCTGGCGCAGTGCCAGGACTGGCGGCAGGTGCCGGATTGCAGCCCACAACACCCTTCCCGGCCGACGGCGGGATCGCCTCTACGGGTGCCTTCAGCGTCTGCGGTGCGTTGCAAGCCTTTGCAGCCGGTATCCCCGGTGTGTTCGACCCGACCGTCTTTGATACAGCCGGAATACAGGTCTTCTCCGCCGGTATCCCCGTCAACATCAAGGGCAACAAGTTGCCGCAGGCACCGAACTATAAGTTCAGCGCTGGCATCCAATATACGGCGCACCTGGGCGACAGCGACATGACGCTCGTTCCGCGCTTTGACCTTGCCTATACCGGCGACAGCTATGGCAGCATCTTCAACGGCAACGTCAACAAGATCAAAGGCTATGCCCAGGTCAATGCCCAGCTGCAGTTGAACAGTGCCGATGACAAATGGTTCGTCAAAGGGTTCATCCAGAATGTCTTTGATGCCAACAGCGTCACCGGCCTGTACATCACCGACCAGTCGTCGGGGAACTACACCAACATCTTTACGCTGGAACCGCGCCGTTACGGCATCGCAGCCGGGGTCAAATTCTAACCCTCGACTGACCAGTGAAACAAAAAAGGCCCGGCCATTCCATCGAATGGCCGGGTCGTTTTTTGTCCGCTAAACAATAGGCGAACCAAGACAGAGGGCGCGCGCGCCGCCCCTGCCCCGATTACCCGTTTAGAATTTGAACCGACCGGTCACACCATAGGTGCGCGGCTGGCTGGGATAGCCCGACACGCTGCCTGCTTGCGCCACAGCCGGGAATATCGTGGTCAGATATTGCGCGTTGGTGAGGTTGCGACCCCAGACGCCCACGTCCAGCCCGTTGACCAGCTTGATGGTGAAGGAGGCGTTGAGTTGGTTCACTTCACGCTGCAATCCGCCGACAAAACCAGCCGAGAAACCGGCCAGCCCGTCGACGACATCGACCGGGCTCTCATACAGATAATCCGCGTGCAACACGGCCTTGGTGCCGCCAGCAAACTCATGCGTATAGGTTCCGCCGGCTGACATGGACAGCGCGGGGATACCCGCCGGGGTGGCGCCCGAAATGTCGCCGAACGACGAATTGGTAAAGCGGTCATATTTGGGGTCGAGATAAGTGACCGCCAGATTCAGGTTCAACCCTTCGACCGGCCGCACCGACCCGTCAAATTCGACACCAAAGGTCGACTGCTTTTCGGCGTTGACCAGTTCAAAGCCCGTGCCGTTAAAGACGTTCGACTGGAACCCCTTGATCGACTGTTTGAACACCGCCAGATTGAGCGCCACCAGCGACCATTGGCCTTTGAGCCCGAATTCATAGACTTCTGCATCTTCCGGTCCGGCAAAGCGTGAACCGCTGCGCAGGTTCGGGGTCGCCAGACCAGCGCCGTTGATGGCGGCAATATTCGACGCCAGCGGACGGCTGTCACGCGACAAGTTGACCGAGCTAGCCTTAAACCCGGTTGCATAGGTCGCATAGACATTGACCGTGTCGGTCAGCTCATAAGAAGCGCGCAGGCTGTAAGCCAGATCGCCGTCGCTCGTTTTGCCGGGTTCAACGCTGTTCGGCACGTTGACGAAAGGCGGCAGAAACTGGAACGCCTTGAGCGGAGCCAGCGGGTTGGCGCTGCTGCCGTCGGGCAGAACAATGGTCGGGTTCGCCGCCAAAAAGGCTGCGGTAGCCGCATCAGCCCCGCCACCGATCAGCAGAGCCTGACGGAACGGCGTATATTGCGGTGCGTCGAGATCAATGCCCGAAAAAACGTCATTGCTGATGACGTTGGTCGAAAAATGTTTGCGGTCCTTGGTATAGTTGAACCCGCCGGTCAGGGTCAGTCGATCGGTAACGTCGAAATCAACCGTACCGAAGATCGAATAAGCTTCGTCCTTCAATTTATAGGCTTCATCAAGACCGTCACCGGTACGGAAAAAGGCGCCAACATATTGGGTAGGATCGCCATCAAGCGCGCCCAAAGTTCCTTCCAGTGCGGGCACGCTTAGCGCCCCACCGGTGGCGGCCTGAATCAACGCATTGCCATAGTTACGGAAATCCGCGCCGAACTGAATGTCGTTTTGCTGGTCAATTTTTTCGTGGAAATAATAGCCGCCCAACAGGAAATTGACCGGGCCGTCAAAATCGGACGTCAACCGCACTTCCTGAGTGAAGGTGTCGATACCTAGATTCTGGCTGTTGCGGCCCAGCAGGTCGGCACTGGTGAAATCCGAATCCTGATTGGTGTCAGCGCGAACTTCGCGATAGGCCGTGATCGACGTCAGCGCGAGCGCGCCCATGTCATAGTCAATCTGCGCCGAACCGCCGTAATTTTCGATCCGGTTCGTCGACAGGAAATTATTGTAAACATCAAAGGAAAACGGATTATTCGCATCGACGCTGGGGCCGCCAACCAGGGCGTTGGTGATTCCAATCGTCGGACCGGCAACAACATTGCCGGCGATGCAGCAATTCTCATCAACCTTGTCATAATCGCCGATCAAACGGATGCTGAGCGCATCGGTCGGTTCAAACAACAACTGGCCACGTACACCCCAACGGTTGCGGTCATTGACGTCAGTGCCCAGGTTCAAATCCTGTGCATAGCCATCGCGGCGGTTGTAATTTCCGCCGAGCGAGAAAGCCAGCGTATCGCTGATTGGGCCGGTTACATCGCCTTTGACGGTCACGGCGTCAAAATTTCCATAAGTCGCTTCGACCGAGCCGCCGAAGGTAAACTGCGGCTTTTGCGTGACGATGCTGATGACGCCGGCCGAGGCGTTCTTGCCAAACAGCGTCGATTGCGGACCACGCAGAACTTCGACGCGCTCCAGATTGGGCAGATCACCGATCTGAGCCGCTGAGCGCGACCGATAAACGCCGTCGATAAAAACCCCGACCGAGGGCTCGATGCCGGCATTATTGGCGCCATTGCCGAAACCACGAATGATGAAGTTGGTGTTGGCGCTCGATTGCAGCTGCAACACGCGCAAGCTGGGAACCGCCGATTGCAGGTCGATGAGGTCGCGGATCTGCGATTCTTCGATCTGCTGTGCTGATGTTACCGAAACGGCGACCGGCGTATCCTGCAATGTCTGTGACCGTTTGCTCGCGGTAACGATGATGGCATTGCCATAATCCGTATCGTCAGTCGGGGCGGTGTCCTGGGCAAAGGCCAGAACAGGGGTGGTTGCGGCGCACAACATGGTGGCACCCAGCATCATTGATCGCAATGTCATATTCACTCTCCAGATTGCCGGGCGGGGACGCGACCGTCCCTCATAGGGGAGACACCGGCAAGAGCGGTCCTCCTGTATTATCGAGACACCACGCGTCAACAGATCAGAGTGCAAGGTTTGATTTTTACCCGCCATTTGTGACCTATCTGCAACAGGTTGAGGCCGCCTCCGTCCGGGAACCGGAAAGGTTACGGACAAAATTCTCATCATATATGGAGGGAGGAATCAGGCTGTATGATGCCCCTTGGATATGCGGGCGGGCAATCGTCGCCGTTACGGCATCATGGGTGTGTGCTGATGTGGGCAGGCTAGGTCGAGCGCGCTAGTTCAAGGCGCCAGAACGACTTGATGCCCCGGCGTCGAAACGTCGGGGCATCGCGTCCAGTGCCAACTGGAGGGACCAGCCTCAATTGGCACATGGGGTGGGGCTCGGTCTTAGCGGAGCAGGTTCATAACACCCTGCTGGCTCTGATTTGCCTGGGCGAGCATGGCGGTCGATGCCTGCGAGAGGATCTGCGCTGCTGCCAATTTCGTCGATTCTGCGCTGAAGTCGGCATCTTCGATGCGCGATTTTGCAGCCAACAGGTTGGTCGAGGTCGACGTCAGATTGTTGACGGTGGCCTCGAGGCGGTTCTGAGCGGCACCCAGATTGGCCCGCTGCGTCGCAACCGTATCGATGGCGGTGCTGATCAGGCCCATAGCGGTCGATGCACCGGCGGCGGTCGACATATCAACCGTGTTCACGGCCAGACCGGTCGAGTTCATGGAAGCAAGCGTGATGTCGACGGTTTGACCCGAATCAACACCCGTCTGGATCTTGAACGTACCAGCAGCGTTGAACAGGTTGACGCCGTTAAAGTCCGTGCGGCCTGCGATGTCATCGATCTGGCCCAACAAGGCCGTCACTTCGGTCTGGACTGCGGCGCGGTCAGACGTACCGGCGGTGCCGTTGGCGGCTTGAACCGACAGTTCGCGCATACGAACCAGGATGTTGGAAACTTCGCCCATCGCGCCTTCAGCGGTCTGCGACAGCGAGATACCGTCATTGGCGTTACGAACAGCCTGATTAAAGCCGCGAACCTTGGCATCCATACGGGTTGCAATGGCGAGGCCAGCAGCGTCATCCTTGGCGCTGTTGATACGCTTGCCGCTCGACAGGCGTTCCATGGCCGAACTCAGCATGTTGTTGGCGATCCGCGAGCTGTTCTGCGAACGAAGGGCGCTCACATTGGTGTTGATAACTGTCATCGATCTTCCTTTCCGGCGCATGGCCCTGAAATAAAATGGTGCTCGGTGAGCAGCCACGAATTAGGTAACGACGGCACGCGGACAGCGTTAAGCATCCGCCGTCAGAAAAATGTCGAATTTCAGATTTACCAACTATGCAACCATATCAACATGCTGAAATATATATGCAAAAATATTTTGGCACGATGATTGCTTTTACAATTACACAGGCATGGTGCCTCGTAAGTAAGACGCAACCAAAGGCATAAACTGATGTCGACGATTGACCAAAGCAGGCTGCTGCAAATGCGCTCGTCCATTCTGAATCAGAACACGGCGTTGCAAAAGGCCGCGGGACGAAACCAGGTCGGTGGACCAGGCGCAGACGCTGGCGCAGGTGCCACGGATTTCAGCCAGACCATTTCGGCGGCGCTGGAAAAGGTCAACGCACAACAGGTCAAGGCCGGCGACGTAACCGATGCCTATCAGCGTGGCGACACCCACGACATCGTCAATGTGATGATCGAACGCCAAAAGGCCTCGCTCGGTTTCGAAGCGACGCTTCAGGTACGTAACAAATTATTGTCCGCCTATCGCGACATTATGAACATGCCGGTATAATCGATGACAGACCTTCCCGTCCCCGTTTCACAAACCTTGTCCGGCACCGAGCTTGCACGACCGGGTTCTATACCCCCCATCTTTGCGCCTGTTACGCAGTTCCTGCGCCAGCCGATGATCCAGCGCGCGCTCCCGGCAATTTCGATTTCCACTGCGCTGGGCATCGCCGCTATGGCCTATTTCGCAATGCAATCAGCGCCGCAAGTTCCCGTATTCACCGGCCTCGCCGATGCCGACAAGGCCGCCATATCCGAAGCCTTGCAAACATCGGGGCTGAATCACAGCATCGATAGCGGCACTGGCGCAGTCCTGGTCGACGCCGATCAGCTGCAACAGGCCCGCATATTGCTCGCCGGTCAGGGCCTGCCCAAGGCAAAGCCCAGCGCGGACTCGTTGATCGCCTCGTTGCCGATGGGGTCCAGCCGTGCGATCGAAGATCAAGCGCTGCAAGCCGCCCGCGAGGCTGACTTGGCCCGCACCATCGAAGGAATCGACGCCGTATCGTCGGCGCGCGTCCATCTGGCCATTTCCGAACCCAGCGTCTTTGTACGCGACAGCCGCCCGACGGCGGCCTCGGTCATGCTTACCTTATTGCCCGGTCGCTCGCTCGCTGCGGCGCAAGTACGCGCGATGCGCTATCTGGTCGCATCGTCGGTGCCCGGCCTCGATGCCGAACAGGTTTCGATCATCGATCAGTCGGGCGCGCTCTTGTCCGCCGATGCCGACAATGGCGACATGGCGGCATTCCAGTTACAAACCCGGATCGAAGATCGTCTGCGTCAATCGGTCGTATCGCTTTTGGCCCCGATGCTGGGCATGGGGAATTTCAGCGTCGAAGTTCACGCCGATGTCGATATGTCGGAAAGTCAGGCAACCCGCGAAACCTATCCCAAGGATGACCGCGCGTTGCGCAGCGAAGAAGGCAATCGCACCGAAGTCGCCTCGGCTGGCAAGCCTGCAATGGGCATTCCCGGCGCGCTCAGCAATCAACCGCCGCCCGACCCCACACTCGCTAACCGCCCGAGCACCGGCACCAACGCCGCATCTCCGGCCGACCCGCCGGCCAGCAACGAAACATTCTCGCGCAGTTTTGATGTCGGTCGTGAGATTTCGGTGACCCATCAGCCGCAGGGGCGCCTGAACCGCGTCTCGGTCGCTGTCGCGCTCAGCCAGGTCAAAGGCAAAAAAGCAATTTCATCTGCTGAGATGAGCAAAATCGAAGCGCTGGTTAAGGGCGCCGTCGGTTATGATGAACAGCGCGGCGACACCGTTGCCATTGGTCAACGCGCCTTTGTGCAGGCCGAGAAAGTCGATCTGCCGATGTGGAACCAGACATGGTTCCTGCCGCTTGCGCGTCAAATCGGTGCCGTGATGGTCGCTTTGCTTGCTTTCTTCTTCTTTGGCCGCCCGCTCATTCGCGCCGTCAAGCGCAAGACCCAGCAGCGCGAGCTGACCGAAGCCGCCATCGAGGAAACGCTGTTGACCTCGACCGACCTGAAAGCGGTGAGTCAAAAAACCAACGGGCGTGAAATCACGCTGGAAATGATCGAAGCCGCGCCCAGTTATGAGGCCCGCGCCAACCTTGTTCGTGCCTTTGTCCAACAGGATGCGGCGCGCGCGGCGCAGGTCGTCCGCCATCTGATGCTCGAGAGCAGCCATGCAGCCTGATCTGATCGAAGTCGAAAACGGCAGCGGCGAAGAGGCCGAAGGTCTGGCCGGTATCCAGGGGTCTGCCGCGGCGGCCATCCTGTTGATGCTGTTGGAGGAAGGTGATGCCGCCTCGATCCTCAAGCATTTCGAAGCCGATGAGGTCAAACAGCTCGCCAAGGCGATGTATGACTCCGCGCAAGCATCGGAAGTTGAGATTGAAGAAGCACTAGAACGCTTCGTCATCGGCAGCCGATCGGTCACGACGTTGGGCGTCGGTGCCAATCAACGCATCCGCACCGTCATCAACGAAGCGGTCGGCAATATCCGCGCCGATAATATATTGGCCGCCGTCGCACCGCAGTCGAGCGCCGCATCGCTTGAAATGCTGCGATGGATGGAAGTGCCCGCACTGAGCCGCTTACTCGCCAATGAACATGCGCAGGTGGGCGCTATTATCCTGTCGGTCCTACTTCCCGATATTGCCGCACAAGCGCTGGAAACCGTCGATGACACGCTGCAAATGGATTTGATCTATCGCGCCGCGCGCCTGTCTTCGGTATCGGCGGCGGCGATTGAGGATCTGGAATATATCCTGTCCCGCGCCAATGGGGCCGAACAGCACCGCGTCCAGCATAAGGTCGGCGGACCCACCGATGTCGCCAAGATTATGAAAGAAATGCCGCGCACGCTCAGCGAAAAACTCATCAAGAATATGAAACGCCGCGACCGCGCGATGGCTGATACGATCGAGGATGAGATGTTCATCTTTGAAAATCTGCGCGAGCTGGATTTCAAGAGCCTTGGGGCAGTGCTTCGGTCGGCGGACGCTGCGGTGCTCAGCATCGCGCTCAAGGGCACGGACAAGAGCATGGCCGAACGCTGCCTTGCGACCATGTCGGCGCGCGCCGCCGATACCATCCGCGACGAGATTGCCGAAATGGGCATGGTCAAAAGGGCCGATGTCGAAGATGCGCAACGCACGATCATGCTGATTGCGCGCCAGATGGCCGCCAGCGGCGAAATCATGCTCGCCAGCAAGGGCGAAGATTATGTCTAATGCGGGGTTCCAGCCATCCTTTATGGCGTCGGCCAACGCAGGGGCGGCCAGCTTTCGCCCGCTCTTTTCGCAGGATCAGCCCGCACCGGATGCCGAAGCCATGGCCCCGGACGAGCCCGACGATCCCTTCGCGCGCGGTGTCGAAGAAGGCCAAGCGCTCGCCGCTGCGGCGTTCGACGTCGAACGCCAACAAATGCAGGCACTGCTGGCCAATGCCGAGGCGCTGCAAGATGAACCCAGCGAAGAGCTGGCGCGGCTGATTGCCGAAACCGTCGCTTCCCTGGTGACGCAGATTGTCGAAACTGCGCCCATAGACGCCGAATGGCTGTCGGGTCAGGCGCACAAGGCCGCGCGACTTATTGGCGATTGCGACGCGGTGCGCACCATGTGCCTCCATCCCGAAGATATGGCGCTGCTCGACGGGCAGGCCATGCCGCTGGAAATGCGCGCAGACCCCGACTTACCGCGCGGGTCGATCCGCATCGATTCTTCCGCGGGCTGGATTGAACATGGGCGCGCGCAATTTCTGGTGGAGCTACGCACCGCACTGGGCGTCGCCGAGGCCGACGAGGGCTAAGTAACGACCGGACGACCATAAAGTTAAGCGCATAGCGTCAGAAAAATGTCGGCGGCACGAAAATTGACTGTCGCCTGCCCCACACAACCCTGAAATTACGCCATAAAGACAAAATGGCACGATGATTGCTTTTGGTTAATCGCAGGCATGATGCCCTGCGATGTTTAAAACCAAAGGCACGCAATCATGTTGATGACGACCCAAAGCCAGGAGCTGCCAACCCGCCGCCCGACTTTGCGCGCCGTCCGCACGGCCCAGAGCGTCGCGGGTGTCGGTCAATGACCCAGCGTATGGCCCTCAGCGCCCAGCAATTGCTCGAAGGTCTGGATTGCACCAATGCCGTGCCGCGTCATGTCGGCAAGTTGGTCGCGCACGAAGGCTTGATGCTCGAAGTCACCGGCTTTCCGCTTCCCATCGGCAGCAACGTCCGTATCCGCACAGCCAAGAACCAGCATACAGCAGGAGAAGTCGTCGGCTTTCGCGGTCATCGCAGCATTGTCCTGCCTTTTGACACCAATGTTCCCTTCGTCGCCGGTGCACGAGTCGAGCCTTATGGCGCCGGCGCGATGGTCGCCTGCGGCAAAGCTTTGCTCGGCCGCGTTATCGGCGCGCTTGGCGAACCGCTGGACGGGCGTGAGCCGGTCCGGTCGCGTTTCCAATGGCCGCTCGCGGGCCGCAAAGTCAATCCGCTGGTCCGCAGCCGCGTCACAAAGCCGATGGATGTCGGCGTGCGCGCCATCAACGGCTTGCTCACCATCGGCGAAGGCCAGCGCGTCGCCATCATCGCCGGGTCAGGCGTCGGCAAATCGGTCCTGATGGGTCAGATGCTGGCCGGTTCCGACTGCGATGTTATCGTTGTCGGGCTGGTTGGCGAACGCAGCCGCGAAGTCACCGATTTCGTCGAAACCAAATTGCCCCCCGCCGTTCGCAAAAAAGCGGTTGTGGTTGCTGTTCCCGCCGATCAGGCCCCGCTGCTCCGTCTGCGTGCCGCGATGCGCGCTACCGCCATCGCCGAATCTTTCCGCGCCGAGGGCAAGCGCGTCCTGTTGCTGATCGACAGCCTGACCCGCGTCGCCCACGCCCAGCGCGAAATCGGCCTGTCATTGGGCGAGCCGCCGACGATGAAGGGCTATCCCCCCTCGGCGCTCGGCCTCATCCCTTCGCTGATCGAACGCGCCGGCAATGACAGCCAGTCGGGCGGATCGATTACAGCCCTTTACACCGTGCTCGCCGATGGCGGCGATATTGACGATCCGATCGTCGATAGCGCCCGCGCGATTGCCGACGGCCATATCATCCTGTCGCGCACCCTCGCCGAACAGGGCGTCTATCCCGCCATCGATATCGGCAAATCATTGTCGCGCACGATGGTCGATTCGGTCAGCCCCGACCATCAGCGCGCCGCCGCCAAATTCCGCCAGCTCTGGTCTGTGTTCGAAGACAACCGCGACCTGATGATGATGGGGGCTTATGCGCCCGGCAATGATGTTGTGCTCGACGAAGCCATCGTCCGCCACCCCGACCTTTTGGCCTTTGTCGCCCAATCCATTGGCGACCTTGTCCCCTTTGCCACCGCCAGTCAAAAATTGATGGAGAATTTTGCATGAATGATGAGCAGCTTGCCCGACGCAAACGGATGATCCGTATCCGTGCCGTCGAACATCGCGCCGCGCAAGCGCGCCTGGCCAAGGCTCAGGGCGACCTCAGCGACCTGGCCCGGCTGGCGTCGCGGCTCGAATCGCTGCGCTCTGACCTCAATGTCGGAACCGGCGAAGTGCAAGGCATGGCGCTCAATTCGCTCGGTGAAATGGCCATGCGTTTGGAAGCCGCGCGCGAGCAACTGAAAAACCCGATCAACGACGCGATCGAACATCGCGATGATATGACCGCAATCCAGCGCAGCGCCCATGCCCGCGAAGAGAGCGCCAGCCGTCTTTATGACCGCAGCCGCGCCGCCGCCGAACTCGCCCGCGAACGCGCCGCCGACGCCAACGCACCGCGCCTCCGCCGGATGCAAGCCTGTTACCACAATGAAATGGAGCAAAACTGATGCTTCCGATGTCGCTTCAGACCGCTAACCCGACGACCACAGCAGGCCGCACTGCCGCCCTGACGTCCGCCGCCGCAACCACTGATTTTGCCTCGCTGTTGCCGACGGTGGCAGCAGTCGCTGATGATATGGCCGCGACTGCGACGGAACCCGACGCCCTGCCCGTTCGCGCCAATATCATCGACATTGCCGGTATCGCAGCATCCGCAACCCGCGCCGCCGGTCAGACGGAGGCTTCGGATATGGTCGCTCAGGACGTGGCAACCACCGCCCCGCAGCCTGCTGTTGTAACCGCCGAACAATTGGTTGCAGCCACGGCAACCGCCAAGCCCGCGCCCAGCGCGGCAGCGATCGAGACCGACGATGCGAGCGACGACGCCGACGCAACCGACGCAACGGATACGCCCGACGCCACTGTCAAAACCGATGGTAAAGCCGATGGTAAAGCCCCGGTAACGGTCGCCGCAGCAACGGACGCCGCCCCTGCCACGCCGACAGCAGCAATTGCTCCGGTCATTGTCGCCGCAACGCAAGTGGCCGGCACGACCCAAGCGCCCGCAACAGACCCCGCCGCTACACCGGCCCCTGTTGCAGCAAATGTTGCCGCCATGATGGCAAAGCCGGACGGAGGCAAACAGGCTGACGGGAAAGCTCCCGTCAGTGCAGAGCTGTCCAAAGGCGATGCTGGCACGGCCGCCAAAACCAGCGAATTCACCAGCATTGCCGGATCGAAAACCGCCGCCGTTACGCGCGATGCCGCCAATCAACAGCAGATCCTCACTTTCGCGGACTTGCGCGACAAGCTGCGGATTGGCCAGCCGGACGCCAGCCCGTCGTTGCTCGCAACGCAATCCAATCCGCTTCAGGCCACAACCACCCTGCCCCTGTCCGCCGCCGCCGCGATGGCACAGCCGAAATTCGACGGCACGCTGGATATGTCGCAGTCGTCACTCTGGCTCGATCAGCTGTCCAAAGATATTGCATCCACGGTCGATAAAAAGGGCGATCTGCGCTTTCGCCTGATGCCAGCCCAGCTTGGCGAAATGACCGTCCAGATGCGGATTGGCGACAATGGCATGGCGCTCAGGATGGAAACCCGCAACGAGGATGCCTCGCGCATCATGGCCCAGCATCAGTCGCACCTCAGCGATGAATTGCGCCGTCAGGGCATCCACGTCGCCAGCACCGACATCAGCTACACCGGAAATTCATCTGGTCAGCGCGGTCACGAACAACGCACGCGCAACCCTGACTATCCCTTTTGGACCGTCGAAACCGGCGTCGCCAACGATGACCAGGACACCGCAACCCCCACCCCGGCCCGCCGCGGCCGCTTCGCCTAATCAGAGAGAGACGAACCATGACCAAAGCAAAAGACACCGAACCAAAAAGCGGCGGCAAGCTCAAAAAGATGCTGATGCTGGGTACCGGCGCCATCGCACTGGCTGGCGCAGGCACCGGTGCAGGCCTCTATTTCTCGGGCGGAATGTCCGCCAGCGCCAAGACCGAGGTCAACAACCTGCCCAAGCTGGTCCTGCGCAGCGAAGAGCCGGTTGATACCGAAGCAGTCCTTGATGCGAAGGACGTTCCGTTGAAAGTCGGAACGGTTGCGGTTGCGGACGACCGCGTCAAAGTCGATCCGCGCAAATATGAGATCACCTATTTCCCGATTGAGCAGAATTTCACGGCCAATCTGGAGGATGGGTCGGGCTTCATCCAGATCGGGATCAGCCTGTCGACCTATTATGACGGTCAGGTCATCAGCAATATCCGCCGCCAGTCGGTCCCCATCCGCTCGGCCATTTTGATGGTTCTTGCCGAACAGAATCCGATGGTCCTGTCATCCAAACCCGGCAAGGAACAGCTGCAAAAGCAGCTAACCAAAGCGATCAACCAAGTCTTGCGCAACAAAGAAGGCTTTGGCGGCATCGACAATGTCTACTTCACCAATCTGGTGATCCAATGACCCAAACCGCCGCCCCGTCAGAGCCTGTCAGCCTGTTTCGTTCGGCAACCGCCGGCCAGCCGATCACCGGTCTGGACCGCATCGGCGACCGATTGAAAAAGCAATGGCGCGACATGCTGCATTTGCTGGGATCGCCCGACGCATCGGTCGATAGCAACCCGGCGCAGCAAATGACCTATGATGCTTTTTGCAAACTTCAGGAATCCAGCCTTTGCTGGCAGTTTCGCGCCCTCCCTCTCAAGGGGCCGGTGCTGGTTGTCTGGCCGCGCAAAGTCCTGCCAGTCCTTGTCGATATTTTTTACGGCGGGACCGGAAAAGACACTGTGGTGCGCGAAGAATGGACCTCGGCCGAAGAACGTTTCGCCGACCGGATTGGCCGCGACATGGCCGGTCAACTCGCTGCGTCATGGGCCGACTGTATGCCGATCCACCCGCATTATGCCGGAGCAGGCGTCGAACTGGTTGTCCCCGGCGTTCCCAAGCCGAGCGATACCGTCGTCGTTCAGACCTTCTCGCTCGCCGACGAAGCCTTGGGTGAGCATGAGTTGCACTGCATCTATCTGGCGACCGCGCTGCGCGACGCGCCGGGTCTGGGTGTTGAGGGCAGCGCAACCAACAAAGTGCCAGCCGATCCCGAATGGGTGCGTCAGCTGAGCAACAGCGCGCGCGACATCCATTTCCCCGCCCGTTCGGTGCTGGCTCGTCCCGACCTTCCCTTTTCGCGGCTGCTCGACCTGAAAGCGGGCGACGTCATTCCGCTTTTGATCCCGAAACTGGTTCCGCTGACCGTCGCAGGCCGCGTCTTTGCCTATGGCCGCGTCGGGGAATCAAACGGCCGCGCCGCCATCATGATTGACCATATCAACAAAGGACCGACCCAATGAGTGACATGTCTGAAGCCCCTGTTTCGACCGCTGAACGCAGCAGTCGCCCGACCAGCTCGCTTGCCAGCGGTGCCAACTTCGACCTGCTGTCCGGCGTGTCTGTACGCCTGTCAGTAGAGGTCGGTTCGGCCTCGTTGACGCTGGCGGACTTGCTTGACCTGAACGAAGGAAGCGTTGTCGAACTCGACCGCCAAGCCAATGATCTGTTGGAAGTTTTTGCCAATGGCACGTTGGTTGCCCGCGGCGAAATCGTCAATGTTGATGGCCGCTATGGCATCCAGATCGTCCATGTTGCCGAAGCCGGTCAGCGGCTGGGGTCGATGGAACGCCGGTCATGATCGTCGACTATTTCCTGCGCTTGTTCGTCTTGCTGCCGGTTGTTGCCGGTCTGGCCTGGGGCAGCCTGTGGCTGTGGCGCCGCGTTCAGTTGGGCCTGCCCATAAAGGCCGCCGCGCGCCGCGCCGCCCATGTCGTCGATGTCCTGCCGATGGGGCCCGGTACCAAATTGGCGGTCGTCGATTTTGGGGGCAAGCAATTGCTGGTCGCGGTGGCGCGCAGCGGTGTTTCGCTGTTGGCCGAAGATAATCGTGGTGATTTCCATGCAGACTGATGTTGCCGGAGCGCGCCGCCAATTGCCGCGCCTGCTCCTGATCTTTGTTGCGGCGATTTGTGCCGTCGCCATTTCCGGCACCGCGCTGGCCCAAACCGGGTCGAGCGGCGGTCTGGACCGCGCGATGGGTGAATTGGCTGGCGATGGTCGCCCCTTGACCCTGTCGCTGCAAATCCTCCTCCTGATGAGCCTGCTGACGATTTTGCCGTCGCTGTTGCTCATGATGACCAGCTTCACGCGCATCATCATTGTGTTGTCAATTTTACGTCACGCACTGGGTTTACAACAAACGCCTCCAAACCAGGTGCTCGTCGGGCTCAGCCTGTTCCTCTCTCTGCTGGTGATGCAGCCCGTGATTACAGAGATTAATCATACCGCCATCGAACCCTATGGCGCGCAGCAAATTGATATTCAGGAAGCGATTGGCCGCTCGGGCACCGCCCTGCACAAATTCATGGTCACCCAGACGCGCAAGTCCGACCTGCGACTGTTCACCGAATTGTCGAAAACCCCGCGTGTCGCCAAAGCGGCTGACATTCCCTTCTCTGTGCTGCTGCCGGCCTTTGTCACCAGCGAACTCAAGACCGCATTCCAGATCGGCTTTCTGATCTTCCTGCCTTTTCTCATCATCGATCTGATCGTCGCTTCGGCTTTGATGTCGCTCGGGATGATGATGCTGTCGCCTGTCATTATATCCATGCCGTTCAAACTGTTGCTGTTCGTTCTTGTCGATGGATGGGCCTTGACGGTGGGATCACTCGCCGCCTCCTATGGGGGTGGGTGAGATGGAGAGTGATTTCTTCGTCGGCGTCGCACAACAGGCCCTGTGGGTGCTGGCGCTCGCCGCCGCCCCCATCCTGCTCCCCGCGCTTATCGTCGGTGTGTTGCTGGGCATGGTGCAGGCCGCAACTTCGGTCAACGAAGCCACGCTCAGTTTTGTCCCGAAGTTGATTATTGTCGCTGTTTGTCTCGCCATTTTCGGGAGCAGCATATTGGTGTTGCTGACCGATTTCACGCGCGAGCTGTTCGGCCTCATTCCCACCCTGACCCGATAAGGCCGTCATGCCGCCAGGATTTGAACATATCGAAGCGACGCTGCAGCTGTGGCTGATCGCGATGATCCGGCCGGGTGCCGCGCTGTTCGCCGCACCGATGTTCGGGGCACGAAATGTTCCCATACAGCTGCGCCTTGTGCTGGCGCTTGCGGTTGGCATCTCGGGCGTTTCGGCTTCGGCGATGGCCTTTCCGACGGAATCGCTGGTGTCCTGGTTCGGCTTTCTGCTGGTAGTCAGCGAAATATTGGTCGGGCTCGCCATCGGTTTCGTGCTTCAGATCGGCTTCGCCTCGGCGCTGCTCGCCGGAGAGGCGATCAGCAATGTTTCCGGCCTCAGCTTTGCCGCCATGTCGGACCCTTCGACAGGGGTTATGAGCACGACGATAAGCCAATATCTGTCGATGCTGACGCTGGTCCTGTTTCTATCCATGAACGGCCATCTGGCGTTGATGCAGATCATCGCCGACAGCTATCGCGCGCTGCCGCCGGGTCAGGCGTGGCTGTCCTTTTCGGCCATCGGCGGCATCGTCCAGTTTGGCGGATTGATGTTCTCGGCGGGTCTGATTATCGCCCTGCCCGTCGGCTTTGTCCTGTTGCTGGTTCAGATCATCATGGGACTGGTCGCCCGTTCGGCACCGGCACTCAACCTGTTTGCCGTCGGCCTGCCGGCCACCATCCTCGCCGCCGTTGTGTTGCTGGCGATGGCCACCCCGGCCATGGCGGATGCGATCAATCAGGTTATCAATCAGTCGCTCGACCAAGCGCGCTTGATCGCGGGCGGTTGATCCATGTCTGAAGCCCCCGAAAAAGACCAGAAAACCGAAGCGCCAACCGCAAAGAGGCGCGCCGATGCCTCGCGTGATGGCGATGTGTTGATGTCGCGCGAACTCGCCACCGCCATCATGATGCTGGCCGGTTCGGCATGGATGCTGCTCGCCGGAAAATGGGTCGTCACCAACATCGGCATGATGGTGTCGTCCGGATTGACGCTAGGAGCCGGCGACCTCGATCATTTTGCGCCGGGTGAAAAGGCCGTCGCTATTGGTCAGAACATCTTGTGGCCGATGGCCAGTCTTTTTGCACTGACGACAATCGCCGCGCTGGCCGTGCCGATGGCGCTGGGATCGCTCGGCTGGCGTTCCAAAGCCATGAAGTTCAAAGGCAGCCGGATCAATCCCGGTGCAGGCATCAAACGCATGTTCGGCGCCCATGGTGCGATTGAACTGGGCAAGGCGCTGGCCAAGGTCGCAGTGCTGTCGCTGGTCGGCTATCATGTCGTCACCCGCGCCCTGCCCACCACCATGGGACTGGCGGCGACCGACCCCCAAGAGGCGATCCTCTATGTCGGGTCGACGGTCGGCTATTCGGTCTTGTGGTTGTCGGTTGGTCTGCTCGCGATCGCATTGGTCGATGTCCCAGCCCAAATTCTTCAGCGTAACAACCGGCTGAAAATGTCGCGCAAGGAAGTGCGCGACGAAATGCGCGAGGCCGAAGGCACGCCCGAAATCAAACAGGCGCAGCGCGCGCGTCAGATGGAATTTCTGTCCAATTCTGCGCGTAAAGCTGTCGCAGAGGCGACCGTCATCCTGACCAACCCGTCGCATTTCGCGGTGGCACTGCGCTATCGCCCGGGCATCGACGAAGCCCCGATGGTGACCGCGCGTGGCCGCGACGACATTGCCTTGGCCATCAAGGCGCTGGGCCGCGACAATAATATTCCGTGCCTCGAATATCCGCCACTGACCCGTGCCATTTACTTCACCTCACGCGCGGGCCGGACGGTGTCGGAGGATCTGTACCTTGCCGTCGCAACCGTACTTGCCTTCGTCTTCCGCCTCGACACCGCCATCGCCGAAGGGCTGGCTCAGCCCGTCGTCGACATTCCGGCCGACAAGCGTTTCGACGCCAATGGCGAGCGCGAGGGCGGCTGACACTTGTCACTTTTCGAACAATGCAGCCCTTAATCAAGGGCCATCAGCGCCGTAACTAGAGCGAAGGAATTGATTTCATGCTCACCTCTATTGCCAACAGCCTCGGCGCCGGTTCCGGGATCAATGTCAGCCAGTTGGTTGAGGATTTGGCCTCTGCCTCACGCGACCCAAAGATCAAGCGGCTCGACGAGCTGGTTCAACAAAATCAGGCGCGGATCAGCGCCGTTGGTAAAGCGCGGTCGGATCTCGACAGCTTTGCCACGACGCTGGAAAATCTGGTAACAGAGGGAAGTTTGCGCAGCCAGCCGACGATTTCCAACGATACGGTGATGAGCGCCGAGGCCAAATCGGGCGTGAAGCTGGGCGATTATAGCGGCGAATTTGAAGTACTACAGCTGGCCCACTCACAGTCGGTTTATTCGGCACTGGTGGCTGGCGCGGATACGGCGGTCGGCGAAGGCGCCATGACGCTGTCGGTTGGCGGCACTGATTTCAACATCACGATCGATTCCACCAACAACAGCGTGAGCGGTCTGGCCGATGCGATCAACGCAGCAGGCAGCGGCGTCAAAGCCTCGGTCATCAATGATGCGGGCAGTGTCCGCTTGGTGCTGAAAGGCGCGACAGGCGCGGCTAATGCCTTCACCCTGTCCGCTGATGCAGGCGGCGATCCTGGCCTGCAACAATTTGCCTATGGCGGCAGCGGCGCGATGACGCTGGCGCAAAGTGCCAATGATGCGCAAGTGCGCGTCGACGGCATATTATTCTCCCGCGACAGCAACAGCGTCGACGATATTGTCCCCGGCATGACCCTGCAGCTCAAAAAAGCGGCTCCGGGTGAAATCGTTTCGGTTGGCGCGACCCGCCCGACCGATGCCCTGCGTCAAACCATCTCTGACTTTGTTTCTGTTTTCAATGATATGAAGAAAAGTCTTAAGTCAGCGCGTGACCTGTCCAATGGCGCATCGGGGCTGCGCACACTCGAACGCGAATTGACCGCGATGACCGGCAATGCGCTGACCAGCGACCCCAATATCAGCCGGTTGTCCGACATCGGCATCAGCACGGGTCGCGACGGCTCTCTGACCATCGACGAAGCCAAATTATCGGCCGTGCTCGCCTCCAATCCCGATGCGGTCGAAGCCATGTTCAATCCCTTGCGAGACGCCAATCATACGGCGGAAAGCGATCCCGGGATTGCCGGGGCACTCGACGCCATTCGTGACAAGGCCATCGCAGCTGGCGGCTCGATCGACGGACTAACCAAACAATTGCAGAATGAAGCCGATTCGATCAGCAAGAATCGCGAACGGGTCGAAACGACCGAAAGCAATTATCGCGCCCGACTGGAAAAACAATTCGGCTCGCTCGATGCGCGCATAGCCTCGCTGCACGCGACCCAATCCTATCTGGAACAACAGATTAAGCTCTGGAACTCGAGCAATAATTAAAACAGCACGAGGTTCATTTTGCTTCAGCGATCCCCCTCTTACGGCCATGACCAATATCGCCGCCTGCATCTGGAAACGCGCCTCGCTGGCGCCGACCGGATGGCACTCGTCAGCATCCTGTATGACGAGCTGCTGATTTCGGTGGGCGTACTGCAAGTGCTGGCCGAACGCGGCGAACCCGTGCTCAATAGCCATCAGGCGCAGCGCGCGCACAGCATATTGACCTCGCTCGAGGTCAGCCTCGACATGGATTCAGCCGGCGACCTCGCCGCCTCGCTTGCCAGCCTTTATCGCAGCATGAGAAAACAGCTGAACGCCGCGCTGATTGCCGGTGATCAGAATCTGTTGAAAACGCTGCACAGCGGTATCCAGACCGTCGCAGAGGCCTGGCAGCAAATTAAATAGACGGTGGAACCGACGCGCGCCGGTCAGGCGGCGACCGAGACGCCATATTTGCGCATTTTTTCGATCAGCGTCGTGCGCTTCAGCGACAACAGGCGCGCCGCTTCGGCGATGATGCCATCGGCCAGATCCAGCGCGGCGTGAATACGATCAAGCTCGATCGATTCCACTTCGCGCTTCAGGTCGATGGGACAATCGCGGCGAAGGGGCACAACCGTTCCCGATGTGGTGGGGACAACATCGGGAACGGCCGTGGCTTGCGGCGCTTTCAACCGCGTCAGCATTCCAAAGCTGAGCGGGGCTGTTGGCCGCAAAAGAAATTCGATATTCGCAGCACTCAGCTGCTCGCCGCCGAACAGCACAGCTGCACGATCGACAAAGTTGCGCAACTCGCGAACATTGCCGGGCCATTCATGGTCCATCAGCACGTCGAGGGCGCTTTCGTCATAGGTGCAACGCTGCGCCGCCGGATGACGCTTTTGGAACATGGTGATCAGCTCCGCGATATCTTCGACGCGGCTGGCCAGATCGGGCACATGAATGACGACAACACCCAGGCGAAAGAACAGGTCTTCGCGAAAACGGCCTTGTGCAATGGCCTCCTCCAGATTTTGGTGGGTCGCCGAAATGACGCGAACATCGACCGGCTTGACGTCACTGCTACCGATCCGGCTCACCGTATGTTCTTCGAGCACGCGGAGCAGTTTAACCTGCATGTCGAAACGCATGTCGCCGATTTCGTCGAGGAACAAGGTGCTGTTATGGGCCGCCTCGAAATGACCGATCCGCCGCGCATGGGCGCCGGTGAACGACCCTTTTTCATGGCCGAACAGTTCGGATTCAATCAACTCGTTGGGAATGGCGCCGCAGTTCAGCGCAACAAAGGGTTTATCTCCGCGCTGACTGGCCTGGTGGATCGCCTTGGCGACCAATTCTTTACCCGAACCCGACGGACCCGATAGCAGCACAGAGATGTTGGAGCGGGCGACGAGTTCAATCATCTGACGCAGCGCGACCATCGCCTCGCTCTTGCCAATGATCAGCTCTTCCAAAGTCATCTCGGTCGAGCCAGTTGTCGCATTCGCCACCATTTTCATTCTCCAGCCGCAGCGTTGTTAGGTCCTCGCTTTGGTGAAGAGACATTTGATGAAATTGGTAAACAGAAGCTTACTGACCCCCGGCTAAGATATTGATAAATAACTAATATATCCGATTTGGTTGTATTGGCCACGCTTTTGCGTAGGCCGCCCTCCGCAATGGCACCAATGTGGTTTTAATTGTTAGTGGCGACTATTACCAAGGGTGATCGAGATACGGCGATTGCGCGCGTCATTCGGATCGGCCGGGATATAGGGTTCGCGATCCGACACACCTTCGATGCGGACAAAGCGCCGCGTCGGAATGCCCTTGAAGTTGAGGTAGGCGCGCGTCGCCTCTGCCCGCAAGGTCGACAGTTGCCAATTGTTCAGGCTCTTGCTCCGGGCAAACCGGCTCGCGTCGGTATGGCCACGAATGATGATGCTGTTCGGCAAATCGCGAACCATCGGACCAATCTGATCGAGCAACCGGATCGCGTCGGGTGACAGGACATCGCTGCCCAGCGCAAACATCGAAAAATCGGATTCATCGATCAGGTCGATACGCAATCCTTCGCGCGTATCGGTGAACCGGATATTCTTGGCAAAGCGGCGCAACTGACGGTCGGACATCACCTTCTTGGCAATCGCGCGTTTCAGCTGGGTAAATCTTTCCTTATCGCGCCCGATGGCCGACCCTTCCTTGGGGCCACCGGTGGCATCGCGCGGAATGGTCATGGTGCGCGTGCCCGTCTGACCGGCGCGGTGCGGGTAATTATCAACCGATACGATGGAATCTCCACCAAAGAATCCGTTGGAACCCGCGCTCTCTTGTTTTGTCTGTACCAGCGTCGGGGAGAAATAGTCGGCCAGCGCCTTGCGCTGCTTCTCTGTCGTCGCACCCAGCAGCCACATCAAAAGAAAGAAGGCCATCATCGCCGTCACAAAGTCGGCATAGGCCACCTTCCAGGCGCCGCCATGATGCCCGGCATGGGCTTGCTGGATGATCTTCTTGACGATGATCGGTCGGACAGGCTCATTTTTTCGCGACGCCATCAGCGGCCCCGCATTCCGTCAAACACCTCGGCAAAGCTCGGCTGGTTTGAATGTTCAATCCCCGTCCGCGCGGCCTCGATAACCAGCGGTTGCGGGTGCCCATGCAGCGACGCGATGATCAGCTGTTTCACGGTCTGATAGATGGCGCTGTCATTTTCGACGATATGCTTGGCGCGATTGGCGAACGGGCCGACAAAGCCATAGGCGAGCAGCACGCCAAGAAAGGTCCCGACAAGGGCTGAGCCGATCATGGCCCCCAGAACGGCAGGCGGCTGATCGATCGCACCCATGGTTTTAACCACGCCCAGCACCGCCGCCACAATGCCCAGCGCAGGCAGCGCGTCGGCAAGCCCCTGCAAGCCTTCGGCAGGCTTTAGCGCATGATGATGGTGGTTCTTGATGCCATTATCCATAACCTCTTCGACCGCATGAGGGTCGAGCGTTCCCGACGACACCACAACCAGCCGCAGCGAGTCACAGATCAGGTGGATGAGCGTCTGATCTTTAAGCAGCTTGGGGGCTTCGGCAAAAATGGCTGACTCAGCCGGGTTTTCGATATGGGGTTCGAGCGCGACCGGTCCTTCGGTCCGCAGCATCTTCATCAGTTTCGCAACCAGAAAAATGCAGTCGAGAAAATCCTGCTTGGTATATTTCGGCCCTTTGAAGACCGATCCCATGCCAGCGCCCAGCGATTTCAAATCCTTGCCCGAATTGCCGATAATCAGCGAACCAATGCCGGCACCGCCGATGATCAGCATTTCATGCGGCAAGGCATGGAGCACAGGCTCCAGATTGCCGCCAGTAAACGCGAACCCGCCAAACACTAGCACGATTAAAACTATGATGCCGATGGCGGGGAACATGCGTGGAAAACTCCTTGCCCAGAGCAGGCGAATAAATGCGGGTCACCCCACACTGGTTAACGGCGGCACAACCAGAAAATTGAGGCCGTTAGCTCAAAATATCGAATAAGGTCCGCCGGTTGATCCGCGCAAAGGCCGCTTGGGCAGCATCCAGCGTGATCGTTTGGGCGTTCAGATTGGCGATGGCGGTCGTGAGATCGGTATCTTCCAGCGAAGATCGCTCGGCAGTCCGGTCGATGTTCTGCGATTGCAGATGGTCGGATAACCGGTCGAGCCGCTGCGCCTGAATACCAACCGCCGCATGTCTGTCGGAAATATGGTTTATGGATTGGTTCAGGCTGTCGAGAGCCGTGTCGATTGATGACTGGTTGCCGCTTTGTACACCCGTGGCTGCGTCGCGCACGCGTTGGGCAATATCGACACCGCCAACAGAAAAGGCATCGGCGCGCGATGGCACAGGCGCAAAGGCGGTCCCGGAATCAAATCGCATGACCAGCGGGTTGCCGTTCGAGAAGAGCGCATTGCCGTTGGAATCTGTGCTGTTCGCTATGCTGTCGATTTCATCAGCGATCGCCGTCAGTTCGGCCACCAAACTAGAGCGGTCGCTGGGCGACAATGTTGCGTTAGCCCCTGCAAGAGCCAATTCGCGACTGCGTGCCAACAAATCGGATGTCGACCCCATGGCCGTATCGGCAGCAGAGACGAGCGATTTGGCGGCAGTGATATTGTCCGACCAGGCCGCAGACGAACTGTCTGCTCGGCGCAGCGCAGCAAGGCGCGGCGCGACTGCGGCATCGTCAGATGCACGCTGCAGCCTTTTGCCGGTCGAAATCTGGCTTTGCGTATGGGCGATATCATTGGCCAGCACCGACTGGCGTTAAATCTCTCGCGTCATGCGATTTCCGGTTGCGTTGATCATCGGTCAGCCGCCCTATCTGATGTTCAATATGGATTGGATGGTTTCGCGCGCCACCTGAATCACACGCGCCGCCGCTTCATAGGATTGCTGGAAGCGCAACAAATCCGCCGCTTCGTGATCCAGATCAACTTCGCTGACGGAATCGCGCGCTGCTTGCGCACCGCTAGCCCGCGTCGAGGCCGCAGAGTCTTGCGCCCGCGCCGAAGAGGTCGAGAGCGCCTGCCCTGCGACATATTTCGACCATAGCGCCTCGGGGCCACTGTCGGTGCGCAGCGATGCCAGCGACAGGATGTTCTGGTTGGAGCCGCCGGGACCGGCCGCCGCCACATCATCGGCGGTCAGCGCCGTGGCGCTTAGGGTCGCCGCGCTAGCAGTACCCGTAAACAAAGCCTGACCGGGATTGCCATTGGCATCGATACCCGCTTGATGTGCTGCATTTAGATCGCCTGCGACCTGCCCTGCCAGCGTATCAAGATTGGCACGCAAATCGGCAACATGATCAGCCGCATCGGACAAACCAGCGAAGGTTCCTGTCATCGGCGAAAAAGGACCGCCGCCGGTCGATAGGGAAAAGCTCAGGCGTCCATCGGGTGCCATCGTCTTTGACATGGTGGCCACAGCGCCATTTTCGACCAGCGATTCTCCGCTGCCCGCAGCGCGCAACGTCACCACGCCGCGATCACCAAAGCTGGCCGACACACCAATCTGTTCGCCGATCCGGTCGACCAGCCGGTCGCGCTCGTCAAGCAAGGTGGCTTCGTTCGAAGATCCTGCGCGCGCACGGCGGAGTCCGCCATTGACGCGCTCCAGCGCCGCCATGTCGGTGTTCAGCTGATCCACCGAGACATCGGCGTTCTTGTCGATGCCATCGGACATCGACGACAGCCGTGTCGCTGTCGTGCGAAATCCGGCGGCGACTTCATCGACCGATTGGAGAAACTGGCCGCGCATTGTCGCATCACCGGGATTGCTACTCAGCCGGTCCGCCGTCGTGAACACCGACGTCAACGCAGCCTCGATCCCGTTGCTATTGCTGTCGAGCGTGCTTTCAGCGGCGGTCATCCATTGCAGCCGGGTCGCGGCTCGACCGGCGTCCCCGGCCGAGATGCGCGCATCGTCAACCAGCCACTGGTCCACCGACCGTGTGACGCCTTGCACTGCGACGCCACCAGGATTGATACTGTTGCGCGACAAAATGACATCGCCCGCGGGCAAGGCTTCGCGCAGTTGGATAGAGCGTTTGGCATAACCAGGGGTTTGCGCGTTGGCGATATTGTCGCCCACGGTGGACAACGCGCGCGAATAGGCGCGCAATCCGGTTGTCCCCAGACTCAGAAGATCGGTCATTTTCCTGCCCCCGTCTTGCTCTGCAGTTGTTTTTCAACCATGTCGGCGATGCCGAACTGACCCAGCGACGCCATCGAATCCGCAACCTTGGCATCCGCCATTTCACGGAAGCTGTCGGTCGCACTGGACCCGAGGAAGTCATCGGCCAGCTTGGCCTTACGCATGGTGCCGATCAGCTGGCGTAGCATCACCGCTTCAAAATTCTCTGCTGCCTTGCGAAGCGCGGGGTCGCGCGTCTGTGTGGACGACGCACCCGGCGTTGCGACCGGTTTCGTGACGGGCATAGCGTTGTTAAGCGAGACGCTGGCGGGGATGGTCGGGCGGATCATATGATCACCAATTCGGCGTTCAGAGCGCCAGCCTGACTGAGCGCTTCCAAAATAGCGACCAGATCACCTGGCGACACGCCGATCCTGTTGATGCTGTTGACGATGTCGGCCAGCGACGCCGCACGCGGAAGCAGAAAGGCGGGGTTGCGCTCTTCTGACACGGCGATGTCGCTCGACGGTTCGATGGCGGTCTGGCCCTTGCTGAAAGGGGCCGGCTGGATCACACGCGGCGATTCCTTGACGCGCACGGTCAATTTGCCGTGGCTGACCGCTGCGGGCTCGACCGTCACCGCGCCGTTGATGACGACGGTGCCGGTGCGCGCGTTGATGACGACACGCGCCGGTGCCTGCGCCCGTTGAATGGGCAGATTCTGGATCGTGCCGATCAGGCGCGTGCGCATATTGGCGTCGCCATCGGCACGAATGCTGATGCTCGCGCCGTCAATAACTGTGGCCATGCCGGGTTGAATCGCAGCGTTAATGGCATCGGCCACGCGGCCGGCATTGGTCGCATCAAACTGGTGCAGGTTGAATATCAGGCGGTTGCTGGTGGCAAAGCCGGTGTCGACCGACCGTTCAACCGTCGCGCCATTGGCGATCCGCCCGGTCGACGGAATATTGACCGAGAGATGCGATCCGTCCGCCGCGTCAACGCCCAGTCCACCCACCACCAGATTGCCCTGAGCCATCGCATAAATTTGCCCGTCAGCTCCATATAGCGGCGCGAGCACGAGCGTGCCGCCGCGTAAGGATTTGGATTTACCGATCGCCGACACGGTGATGTCGAGACGCTGTCCCGGCTTGGCAAAGGCTGGCAAGTCAGCGGTCACCATCACGGCGGCGGCATTTTTCAAAGACGGGTTCACGCCCGGCGGCAATTGCAGGCCAAAGCGCGAGATCGCGCCCTTCACGCCCAGCGTCGAATAATCGAGGCTGTCGTCTCCGGTCCCCGCAAGGCCCACGACAACGCCATAGCCTGTCAGCTGGTTGTCACGCAGTCCCTGGAACTGCCCGATGTCCTTGATCCGTTCCGCCGACGCCATTTGGGGCAGTCCGCAGAGCGCGAGAAACAAGAGCGAGAGTGAAAGGCGAATGCGCATGATTTGGTCCCTGATCAGAATGGGCTGATGGCGGAAAAGAAACGTTGCAACCAACCCTGGCGGCTGGCGCGGGCGATCTCGCCCTTGCCCACGTAACGAATTTTCGCATCGGCCACGCGCGACGAGATGACGCGGTTGTCGGTGCTGATATCGGCAAGGCGAACGATGCCCGAAAACTGGATCCGGTCGTCGCCGCGATTGAGTGTCAGCAGCTTTTCGCCCTTCACCAGCATGGTGCCGTTGGGATAAACTGCTGCGATCGTCACGCTCAACTCTCCCGACAACTGGCTCGACTGGGCCGCTTCGCCTTTCCCTTTGAACGACTGATCGCCGCCCATATTAATGTCGCTGGGGACGAACAGACTGAGGAGGCCGGTCGACGGCGGGGTCAAACCGACCTTGCCGCCACGCTGGGTTCCGGCGCTATTCTGCTTTTGCGCCTGCAGACGCTCGACCAGCAAAATGGTCAGCACATCGCCGACATGCGAAGCCCGATTGCCCGACGTCAGCGGCGCATAGACGCCGGCCTGAAAGATGGAGCCATTGGCCACAACCGCCGGTGCCGCTGGCACGGGGGTCGCAACAAAGGCATCATCTTCCTTCTTTTTGCGGGCCTCGGCAGCGCCCGGCACCACCAAAGCGGCGCAGGCCAATGCTGCCATCAGGCGCGAGGATTTAGAGCGCTTGTGTAGCATTGCGCATCATTTCATCGGACGCCTGGATCATCTTGCTGTTCACTTCATAGGCGCGTTGGGTTTCAATCATGTCGACCAGTTCTTCGACGACATTGACGTTCGACCCTTCAAGCGATCCGCTGCGTATTGTTCCGCGCCCTTCTTCACCGGCGGCACCGACTTGCGGCGCACCCGAAGCGGCAGTTTCGAGGAGCAGGTTGCCGCTCGTCGCTTGCAAACCCGACGGGCTGGTAAAGCGGGCGGTTTCGATGCGGCCGATTTCAACCGATTCAGACTGACCAGCCTGCGTCGCCGAAACCGTGCCATCGGCACCAACGGTGATAGAGGTAGCCCCGTCGGGGACCTGAATTTGCGGCTTGACCGGCATCCCGCTCGGCGTCACGATATTGCCTTCGGCCGACAGGGTAAAACTGCCGTCGCGGGTATAGGCGGTGCGCCCGTCGGGCATCTGGACCTGAAAATAGCCCGCGCCTTCGATGGCCATATCGAGCGCATTGCCCGTAGCCGCCATGGTGCCCTGCGTTTCGATCCGCATCGTGCCGGTCAACTGCGCGCCGGTGCCGAGGTTCAGCCCCACCGCATAGCGATTTTCCGCCGACGAATTGGCGCCGGGGGCGGTCACCAATTGATAGGCCAATGTTTCAAAATTGGCACGGTCGCGCTTGAATCCGGTGGTGTTGACGTTCGCCAGGTTATTGGCGATCACCTGCATCCGATAATTCTGGGCGTCGAGCCCTGTGCGCGCGACGTGCAATGCTCCCATGGTCATGACTATTCTCCTATTGCGGCAAGCGCATCAGATCGGCCGTCGACATATCGAGGTCGCGGACGCTGCTGATGAGTTTAAGTTGTGAATCCCAGCTACGGCTGGCGTCGATCATGTCGACCAGCGCGGTGGTTGCGGCGACGTTCGATCCTTCGAGCGATCCCGATGTCACGCGGGCGTCAGGATCATCTGGCAACGCCCCGCCACCGCGAACGCGGAACAGCCCGTCGAGCCCTTTGACGACGTCTGACCCGGCCGGAGTGGCCAATCGCAGACGATCAACCTCCTGCGGCTGGTCGGCAGGGCCGCCCTGCGGGACGATCCAGACCCGACCTTGTTCGTCGATAGAAATCTTGTCCGCTGGCGGCAGGGTGATCGGACCGCCGGCACCTTGCACCGGATGCCCGTCCCCTGTCGTCAACAGTCCACTCGACGCGACTTTCAAGTCGCCACGCCGTGTATAGCCTTCTTCCCCGTCGGGCGTCTGAACCACCAGCATCGAATCACCGTCAATGGCAACATCGAGGTCGCGGCCTGTGGTTGTCACGGTTCCCGACCGCATATCGGCGCCCAGCACTTGTTCCGAAGAAAAAGCGCGCGCATCGAGGCCGTTGCCGTTTAACCACAGCGACTGGGCGTCGGCCATGTCGGCACGAAAGCCCGGCGTCTGTGCGTTGGCCAGATTATTGGCCACTGCGGTCTGCCGTGCCATGCTGCCGCGCATGGCGCTCAGGCTCGTATAGATCAGACGATCCATGGGTTAAGTCCTTGCTAAATCAGGCTCATCAACGAATGTTCATGACCGCTTGCGTCATATTGGACGCCGTCTCGATGGCCTTGGCATTCGCTTGAAAGTTGCGCTGGGCCGCGATCAGCAGCACCAGCTCTTCGGTCACATCGACGTTCGCCCGTTCGAGCGCGCCCGACCGGACGGTGCCCAGCGGGCCGTTGGTTGCGGCGTTGATGGCGGGCGGGCCGCTCTCTCCGGTTGACTGCCAATGGGCATCGCCCACGGGGCGCAATCCGTCCTGCGCGGTAAAGCTGGCCATCGCCACCTTACCCAGCTTCTCGTCGGTGCCGTCGGCATAGGTTGCCGTCACCAACCCGTCGATACCGATCGAGACATTGACCAGTGCGACATTCGGATTGCCGGGAGCATTGGCGGGCAGGATAAAGTCATTGATGTCGCCCAGCGTATTGCCGGTCACATCGCCATTGGCATCAATGGGAAGCAGCTGGAGGACCGAGCCGGTGGTGTCGACCACCTTGCGGTCGGCGTTGACCTGGAACGCGCCGTTGCGGGTATAGGTAACAGCCGAGCGCGGGGGCTCGCTGCGTGCCATGAAAAACCCTTCGCCGGCAATCGCCAGATCGAGCGTTTTATCGCTGGCCTCTAGCGTGCCCTGCGTGAATTGCTGGACGACACTGTTGAGGCGGGTTCCCTGACCGGCAATCATCTTGGTCGTCTGGGTCGGAGCGCTGGCGAACAGGTCGCCAAATTGCGCGCGGCTGCGCTTAAACCCGGTCGAGCCGACGTTGGCGAGGTTGTTCGAGACGACCGACAGGTCGGTCTGGGCGCCTTTAAGGCCCGATAGCGAGGTGTAAAAAGACATGGATATTCTCCTTATTCAGCAGGTTGTGCGGGAGCAGCAGAAGCGGTTTTAATGTCTTGCAACAGCGCGGTTTGCGCCGCGATCTGATCGCCGATACCTTTCAGCGAAACATTCATTTCGGAAATCCCGGAGACGCTGGAAAACTGCGCCATCTGGGCCACCATCGCCTGGTTATCGACCGGTTTGAAGGGATCCTGTTGCTGCAACTGCGTTGTCATCAGACGCAGGAAATCGGTCTGACCCAATTGTTTGTCGGCCTGACCTTTTGGCACAACCGGCAGGTTATAACTGTTCACGGGGTTGATAGAGGTTGCCATGATTATTGTCCTAACCGCAGGGTTTCGTTGATCAGGCCCTTTGCGGTTTGCAGGACCTGGACGTTGTTTTGATATTGGCGGGCGGTCTCGACCATCTCGACCAGTTCGGCGGCGCTATCGACCGCCGCTTCCCAAACATTGCCATCGGCATCGGCCACCGGATTGGAGGGGTCGTGCCGCATGACGGGACTGGCGTCGGACTGGGCAATCCTGTCGATCGCAACCGTTGCCTTGCCCTGTTCGCCCATGACGGTGCGGAACACCGGCTTCATGGAGCGATAGGCCTCTTCCTTGCTGCCCGCGACGCTGCCGGCATTGGCAAGGTTGGACGCGGTTGTGTTCAACCGGACGAGCTGCGCCGACATGGCGCGGCCGCTGATATCAAAAATCGACATTTGCGAAGTCATTGTCATTCTCCTGCAATGGCGCGCTTGAGCGTGCTGATGCGGCCCTGGAGAAAGGACAGCGTGGACCGATAGGCCAAGGCGTTCTCGGCAAAGGCGGTCTGTTCGGTCGACATCTCCACGGTATTACCGTCGAGCGACGGCTGGACCGGGACGCGATACTCAATCGCGGCTTCGGGCGACTGCCCCTGCTCGGCGAGCTTCATGGCCTGCCCAAAATCAATGTCGCGCGCTTTGTAATGCGGGGTCGCGGCATTCGCGATATTGGATGCCAGCATGTTCATGCGTTCACTGCGAAGTCGCAGTGCCGTCGCGCTGGAGCCGAGGAGAGATTCCGTCTGCATCGTCCAATTCCTTTCGTCGCAGCAGGGGTCGTGGTGGGGACACCTGCGTATCTGATAAGGATATAAGCAAACTGCGTGCCAAACTGATTTAATGGCGTTAATTCAATATCCTGACATCATATCTTTATCGCGCCTCATCGGAGACATGGCAGCCCGGTCAAATTTTTGACCTGCCCTTATCCACCCGGCGCAAAGCCGCGAAAAACGGTGACTGGCACAGTTCCTGCTTAGAAGATGGCAACCGCTTTCCATGGCGCAGGAGACTGATATGACGCTTTCCAAACTCCCGGTCCTTTTGGCCGGAACAGCCGCAGCCTTGTTGCTCGCAACGCCTGGAGTGGCGCAGACGGCCAATGAGGACTTGCAGGCCCTTGATGCCCGCGTCGCCGCTTTTGCAGCTGGCATGGGGACGACCGCCGTCCCGATCGACCGGCGGATCCGGTTGATGAAATGTCCACAGCCCGCCACGATAGAGCCCGACACTCCCGGCTCGCTCGCGGTGCGGTGCCCTGATCTGGGGTGGAGAATGCGCGTATCGCTCAACCGACCCGCCAGCGCCCGTGTAAGCCAGGCCAATGCTCCGATCCTCGTCAAACGCGGCGACAATGTTCGCGTAACAATCAGCTCGGCCACCTTCGCCATCGATTATACGGCCACTGCGATGGAGAACGGTCGCGAGGGCGAATTGATCGGGCTACGTTTTGGTGACAAAAACACCGTCATCGAAGGAGAGGTATCCGGTCCCGGTCAGGCGGTCGTCGCGGAATGATCGCCCCATCGAATCCGTGAAGCCTTTGCGGACAGCCAAAGCAGCGCCTCCACGCCAGGCGGAGGATTTGGTGCCAATGTTTTGACGGCCAAAGCTGTCTATAATGCTTTGAAAAACCGTCATTTCCAAAAAAAGAACAAAAAATTAACGCCCCATGGCTTAAATTTCGGTCCCTTCGGTCGTCATTCATCACAGAGGAAGCTTGTCGCTATTTCGACGCCTTCTGCGAGGAGATGTACGATGACCCCATTGAACAAAGTCGGCCGCGTAGTCGCTTCGCAAACCTATGACAAACTGACTCCGGCTGCGGCCAAGACAGAGGCGGCCCCAGTGCCGCCAGTCAAAGCCACGTCGAGCGTTGCGGTTACGGTCCTTACCGATCTGGCGCGACAACTATCGCGGCAGGAACCGCCGATCGATCACGCCAAGATCGCCCAGATCCGCACCGCCATCGCGCAGGGCCATAATAATGTCGACGCAGAGCAGGTCGCTTCGGCGCTTGCACGCCACTATGGCATCATGGGCGGATGATGGACGCTCTCGTCTCTGAGGTTGAAGCCAGCCAGCAGGCGCTACAGGATGCGCTGACGACGCTGGATGCCACGGCGATTACGGCTGCGACCGAGGCCTTGGCTGCGGCCGTTGCGCGATTGCGGAACCATGACGCGAACGACATTGCGAACGACAAGGCTGTGGTCGGTCGCCTCGAAACGCTCCAGCAGGGGCTGACCGAGACAGCGATCAGCACCAACATCCTGAAAGACTGGACGCGTCAAAGGATTGACCGGACCAATCGCCTGCGCGGAATCAACACCAGCGCCAAGATATTAAGCTATTGATATACACCTGTTAAATCAGGTTTAATGCCAATTGGCATGGCTTTTGCTTTTCTTCTGTCGATGACACGGAAAAGCAAATCATGACCCTAACGCCCGGCCCTTTGGCCTCTTATGGCGCTGCGTCCAACGTTCCGCAGTCGATTCAGTCGGCGGCGGCCAGAACGGGCGTCGATTTCGACTATTTGCTCGACGTTGCCCGCGTGGAAAGCGATCTCCGCCCCGAAGCAAAAGCGCGGACGTCGTCGGCCACCGGCCTGTTTCAATTCACACGCGAAACCTGGCTCTCGACCCTTCAACGCCACGGCGCCCAGCATGGCCTGGGTTGGGCCGCCGACGCCATTCAGCGCGATGCGCGCGGCACCCATCGCGTGGCCGACCCGGCCTTGCGTCAGCAAATATTGGAACTGCGCAAAAATCCTGACGTCGCCTCGCTGATGGCCGCCGAACTGACCTCCGACAATCACAAGGCACTGTCGCAGGGCACGTCGGGCACAATTGAATCGGTCGACCTGTATCTGGCTCATTTTCTGGGCAGTTCGGGCGCGACACGCTTTCTGCAGGCATGGCAGGCGAACCCCGATCAGCCGGCCGCCGCGCTCTTCCCCGCCGCTGCCGGATCGAACCGCCCTGTTTTCTATGCCTCTGACGGATCGATGCGCAGCCTCGACGAGGTGCGCAACCGTTTCAGCGCTAAGCTCGATGCGTCCAACCCGACGGTTCAGTTCGCCAAGGCCCCGCCAACCGCGATGAGTACCACCCAATGGCTTGAGCATCGCTCGCCATCCGCCACGCGTCCGCTGGAATTGCGCTCGATCGAAGCGATGCCAACCGGACTATCAATGGAATTTGCCGCCGCGGCCTATCGGCGCCTCTCTGAGATGGGAGGGCGTCAGTCATGACCGGCTCCGTCACCAATATGGGCAAGTCCCTCGCCTTTTCGGCGATGCTTCCTTTCGGCATTTTGGCCCTTGTCGGGCTGATGGTCGTACCGGTTTCGCCAACCATTTTGGACATGGGCTTCATGACCAATGTCATGATCAGCCTCGCGGTCCTGATGATCGCGCTGTCGGTTTCACGCCCGCTCGAATTTTCCTCCTTCCCGACCGTGCTCTTGCTGGCAACCCTGTTCCGCCTCGCGCTCAACGTCGCCTCGACGCGCGTTGTGTTGATGGAGGGTCATCAGGGTCCGGCGGCGGCGGGTCATGTGATCGAAGCCTTTGGCGCCTTCCTGATCGGCGGCGATTATCTGGTCGGCATCTTGGTCTTCATGGTCCTGCTGATTATCAACCTGGTCGTGATTACCAAGGGTGCGGGCCGCGTTTCCGAAGTTTCGGCGCGCTTCACCCTCGACGCCATGCCCGGCAAGCAAATGGCGATCGACGCCGATTTGAACGCTGGCCTGCTCACCCCCGAAGAGGCCAAGCAACGGCGTCAGGAAGTCGCCACCGAAGCCGATTTTTACGGTTCGATGGACGGTGCCTCCAAATTTGTGAAAGGCGATGCCATCGCCGGCCTGCTGATCCTGTTCGTCAATATCATTGGCGGTCTGATCATCGGCATGAGCAAGCATGGCCTCTCGGCCGGAGAAGCCGCCAGCACCTATCTGACCCTCGCCATTGGTGATGCGCTGGTCGCGCAGATTCCGGCCCTGTTGCTGTCGATTGCAGCGGCGGCGGTTGTGACCCGCGTTGCCTCGCCGCTCGATCTGACCGGTCAGATCGGCAGCCAGTTCAGCTCCTCGCGAGCCTGGGGCGGTGTTTCGGCGATTTTGGGCGCACTCGGCCTCATCCCTGCCATGCCGCAATTGATTGTCCTCCCCGCTGCTGCGATTGCTGGGACCATCGCTTGGAAAATCCGTCAGTCACAGGCCGCCGCCGCTGCAGCGCCGCAACTGATCGAAAGCGATATTGCGGATCCTGCCACTATCAGCTGGGCCGATGTCAGCGATTCCGCTCCGATCCGCCTCGAGATTGGTTATGGTCTCATCGACTTGGTCGACGAGGGCAAGGGCGCGCCGCTGATGGGCCGCATCACCGGCATCCGACGTCAGCTGTCCAACGAACTCGGCTTTGTCATCCCCGCGGTCAAAGTCAGCGACGATCTGTCGCTGCCCGCCAACAGCTATCGCATCGTTGTCGATGGCGTTGCCGTGGCCGAAGATCAGGTCTTTCCCCACCAGTTGCTCGCGCTCGATTCGGGTGGACTTGTCCAAACACTGGACGGAACCCCCTGCAAAGATCCCAGCTTTGGTCTCGACGCCATCTGGATCGCGCAATCAGCACAGAATGACGCCATCGCGATGGGCTATACCGTGGTCGATCCGGCCACCGTCATGGCGACCCATTTGAACAACAGCATCGTCGGGGCGGGTGCCGACCTCTTTGGTCTGGATGACGCGCAGGCGATCATCGACAACCTCAAAATTCATTATCCGAACCTGGTTCAGGCGCTGGTGCCGCAAGCAGTCAGCTTGCCGCGCGTGGCATCGGTTTGCCGGGCGCTACTCGCCGAACAAGTGCCGTTGCGCGATTTCCGCAAGATTGCCGAGGCGATGGTGCAAGAGGCTGGCCGATGCGCCACCGATGGCGAGTTGGTCGAGGCGGTACGGCAACGCAATGGCGCGATGATCGTGCAGACCATCGCTCCGTCAAAAATGCCGCTGCCGGTTCTGACCCTCGCGCCCGAGCTTGAAACGCTCATCAACCAGTCCGTGCGCGCCAATCCCGACAGCGAATGGCCGATTGAATCGGGCCTGTCGATGACGTTGATCCAGCAGTTAAAGCAAAATGTTGAGCCGCTGCTGCTCGGCACGCGCGGCGTTGCGCTTGTCACCTCTCCCATCTGTCGGCCGTCGCTGTCGCGGCTTGTCCGCGCCAGCTTTGCCGACCTCGCGGTCATTTCATTCCTTGAGATACCGGCGACAAAATCGACCGAGATCATCGGTTCGATCGGTGCGCCAGCCGCGACCACGCCGCTGTTACAAAATCCAATGCAAAACCAGATGCAAGACCAAGGCCAGGAGACATAATATGCGTCCTGAATCGCAGATCCAGTTCGAAAAACCCGCCCATGGACGCGAACCGGCGGCTCCCTATGCGATGTCCAAAGAGGAAATCGTGCGCGATAATCTGGGCCTTGTGCGCAAAATCGCATGGCAGGTTTGCACCAGCCCGTCGCGCGCCGTCGATCTGGAGGATTTGATTCAGATCGGGCTCATCGCGCTGATCGAAGCTGCGGCCACCTATAAGGAACAGGGCTTTGCCTTTGCCACCTATGCCGGTGTCCGCATCCGCGGCGCGATGATCGACCAGCTGCGTAAGGAAGCGGGAACAACGCGATCGGCACTGGTCGCCCGCAAACGCATTGCCGCAGCACGCGAAAGCGCCTCGCAGAAATATATGCGTCAGCCGACGGTCGACGAGCTTGCAGAGGAATTGAACATCAGCACCGCCGAATTTCATGATCTCGACTATGCCGCTTCACGCAATCAGCGAGCGAGTCTCGACGACGTCTATAATGACGAAAGCGCCATGTTTGCTGACGAGGCGGAATCGGTCGAAGAGCTGTTTGCCAATGCCCAGACAATGGCGCGCGTCGCCGACGCGATCAAAACGCTGCCTGATCGCCAGGCTATGGTGCTCAAGCTAATCTTTGTGGACGAACTCAATCTCCACGAGGTCGGGCTGGTATTGGACGTCAGCGCCGCGCGCGTCTGTCAGATCAAACGCGACGCTCTATTGGCCCTACGCGCGCTGGTCAGCGTGGAGGAATGACCCCCTCGCCGACGACCGGATCACTCACGCAACTTCTTTGACGTTTTGCACCATAGTCAGCTCCGAAAAACTGGGCGCGATGGACTGGAAATAGGATTCAATCGTTGACCGGCCTTGTGGGGTCAATCTGATCAACGAACGGCGCCGGTCTCTGCTGTCGCTTTCGCGCGACGCCATTCCGGTGCGGACCAGATTATCAACAACCCGCAATCCTGACGTCAAAGCGACATTCGCACCATTGGCCAGATCGCTCGCGCACAAACTGCGCTGGTTCTTTTCGGCCAGTGTCAGATCCAAAAGCATGTCCCAGGCCGGCCAGTCGAACAAACCCTTGGCCAAATGCGCCTGACGCGCCCTGCGGATCTTCACTGTCCAGTTGACAATATCACCCAGCTCATAACCCGGTGATGAGGATTGCCGTGTAACCGAAGAATTCAACTCCGAATGGTCATTAATGATCAGCTTGTGAATTTCGTCAATACGGGATTTCAGATAAACGACGTCATCAACTTTTATATCCACTGGATATCACTTTCCGACAAACAGATCATTTTTTGCGAACCCGGATCTTGTCTGTTCTTTTGAAATTTGAAAACGAGATGATTGTTATCAACGCCAGTGTCGGATATGCGATATTCATGGTCAGAAACGCATAGGACACGGGTTGTATTTCATCGAAAATTAGCCGCTGCACATGCGACATCATTGCAATCAGCTGCCACGCCGTAATCCAATAGGGCCAGAAACGATTTGATCGGATCGCGATGGACCAGAATGCCACAAGGACGACTAGGTCGATCAATGCAATCGAAGCGTCAATTCCGTTCCATATCGGAAAAGGCGATGCCAAGGACGTTGCGAGCGAAGCGCCCAATGCAACATAGGCCGCCTCCTTTGCCCATTGCTCTCCGCGAAACGTCGCGGAGAGCACGGCAATGACCAGCATTGCGTAATATATATAAACATGAGCCACGGCTGTTTGGCTAAGCCTAGCCGTTGACGGTCTGAAGTGCCGAAACGTCTTCGGACTCTTCGCCGACATCATTGCTTTGATCGAGCTGCGCAAAACTAGGTTTGGCAACACCCGCACCAAACATGCGTGTGCCAAGGCCGACCTGCTTTTGGGTTACCTGCAGGGCATGATGGGCATCGGTCAGCATTTGGCGGACTTCGCCTGCTGCAGAAATAGCCTTTGTAATATTGGCAAAAGCGTCCTGTCCGACAATTGCCGACATTCGGGTCATGCGTCGCGCGGCTGGCAAGGACGCCACAAGACTGGCAAGCTTGACAATAGCTTCGTCAACCGCGTCTTCTGCAGCGTGTAATTCTTTTGTGATTTGACGGGCTGCAGCAATACGATCATTCAACATTTTGTTCTCCAAACATTGGCCCGGAGCATTCGGAAAAAACCGAACGTCCGATTGCTATCGGGACAAGATGCGTCCCAGACCGACCATGACGGAGTAAAGTGCAGCGAAGCCTAAGATCGTGGCAATGGCTAACAAGATGGGCCAGACTAGGCGTTCCTTCAATCCGTGCAAGTTCGTAGGTTGAGCTGCGGTCGGGAAAGGCCATCCAATCGAGAATTGGGTAGAACTAACTTTTCTGCTTGGCTCAACGCTGTCGTCTGGCGAAACAGCGTTACCTACAAGGTGCGGGGCTTGATATATCAAGGGTTGATAATCGGCAAAGCTCCCCAATGCCGCCAACTTTCGGGCGGCTGCAGTCCTGGAATCAACGCCCAATATCTTCATGGATTGCCGAATGCGCTGGTCCACAGTATGCGGCGAGACATTCAATTCACGCGCAATCTGTTTCGAATTCATGTGATTGTAAACGAGCCATAAAGTCTCTACTTGATGGCTCGCCAGCCTCGCATCCAAGAACAAGTCATCATTTTGCACGGCTGAGAAACTACCACATTGGACCTATCTTTCAAAGGATTCTGGGTAGCAAGGTGGTAACAATGTCAATCCCACCTGAATTTTCAAGGCGTAGAAGCTGCTATCTGCAACGGTAACATGGCATAATGTTACCGTGACAAGACGTGTTTCGGGTCCCGAATGCCCGACTAATGCGCCGTCATGCTGTTGGGATAGATGCAATCGCGGCCAGCGGCCTTGGCTTCATAAAGTGCCAGGTCGGCAAACTTCAAAAGCTTGCTGGCTTCTAGCGTCTGCGAACTGCACGCCAGACCAGCGGAGAAAGACAAGCGCCCCAGCGCCTCATGCGTCTCTCGTTTAACAACGTTGCGGCTGGTTAGGTCAGCGCGCGCTGAATCGATGAGATCATAGGCTTCATCGGAGTCCATCCCTTCAAACAGGACGACAAACTCCTCGCCGCCAAAACGAAAGGCTTCGCCGTAGGCGCCACAATGATCGCGCAGGATCGAACTGACCAATTTGATAACGCGATCACCCGTGTCATGGCCGAAGCGATCATTGACCGACTTGAACAGATCAATGTCGCAAATGGCGACACAGAATTTGCTGTTGATCAGGCTCGCCCGCTCACAAAGCCCGCCCAATTTCCGCTCAAAGCTACGGCGGTTGGCAAGCCCGGTCAAAAAGTCGGTTTCCGAATCGTGGATGGCCGCCTTCATCTTGTTACTCATCGATTGGATTTTTTTGTTCTTCTCTTCCAATCCATCCTGAAACTCGGCGCTGATTTCAATGAGCTTTTTCGTATTCTTGCGAATTTCAAAAATGACACGATCCAGACTGACGCCCTCTGTGCTTAGCGATTCCACCTCGGAATCGATAGTTTTGGTATCATCCTGATATTGCTGTACAAAGGCCTGTGTGCTGCCGACCTGAACGCGCAGCTGATCGGCAATCTCGCATAATTCGTTGAGATCGGAGTTCGACAAATCCGTCGGCTGCCAGGCAATCGTATCCCGTTCCGCGATCAGCTTGGCAATTTTCTCTTCAAGGCCTGCCTCTTTGGTGACTTTGAAACGATAGGCCAGTTCATAGGCCGTCGGGACTGGCGCAATTCTATTCCCGATCAAAAAACCAAGTGTCTTTCCACCGTCCTGCAGATGAGTCCGGTTAGGCAAAGCGAGCCCGCCAATTCGGTTGGTCAGGCGGCTAAAGAAGTTATTGTTCATTGTCGTGCTCTGGTCTCTTGGCTGGTACAAGGTCTCTGCTTCTTAACGACCGATTTGAAAGATGGTTAAGAAAATATTTGGTGCACGGGCCATGATGATCGGCCTTTCTACCCAAACAGGTCCGAGTCTGCGCTAGCTTCTGTGTCATATTCAATCGTTACGCATGAAAAAACATCGACAGATCAAATGATGGTCAAGAAACCAGAAGCATTGTTTAGACAGTTTTGAGTGACAGGCAATGTCGCCATAGTCCGAGCCACGCCATTCGGCGATCCGACATCCCACTGGCTAAAGTGGCAAGCGTTTCGATTGCTTGGCTGTTCAGGGAAATGGTGCCCGGGGACGGGGTCGAACCGCCGACACTGCGATTTTCAGTCGCATGCTCTACCAACTGAGCTACCCGGGCATTTTGCTGCATCAGCCGGTCGGCTGTGCGGGCGAGCGGCGGCTATAAGCAGGGCATCGCCCTGTGTCCAGCACCTTTGTCGCGCAGCGTTTCTGTTGTAATCGCGACCTTATTCATCCGTAAAATTATCTTCGTCCAATGTGCCGTCGGGTGGCTGTGCCACAGGCACACGATAGCCTTCGCCAAACCAGTTGAGCAGATCGCGGTCACGGCATCCCTGACTGCAGAAAGGCTTATACTCCGCCTGCCGTGGCTGGCCGCACAGCGGGCATTTTCGCGGTTTTGATATGCCTTCACTGGGCATGGCCCGCTCCTTTCAAACTATCATCGCTACAAAGACGGACGCGCCGCCCGGTTCGCGCCTGTAGCATGTCGGTCCATTCGCTGCTCCGGCCAATATAGTCGATCACCGCCGCCCGCGCCGTCAGCACAAGCTCGTCCGTCCCTTGCGCACGCTCCGCCTGACGCAGCAGCGCGGCGGCGTCGGTTGCCACCGGATCAAATTGCACCTGCTCGATCAGCGAGGGGCGGTCGCGGCGGCGAATAATCTGCATCAGGCCAAAGCCGTTGACCGCTGTCCGCTCAAAAGGCTGTGGCAAGGCCGCATCAATAACCGCATCAATGCCCAGCCGCTCGGCCCGCGAGCCCAGCGAAGGAAAGTCGATGCCGATCGACCCGCCGATATCAAAGCATCGGATGGCCTCGACCGCCGCCTTTGCACCAGCGGTTGCCAGCGCCAGCCCGCCGCCATCGCCATCTATGTCGATCATGGTCATCGCCGGGGTCAGATCAATCCACAGCTCGCCGTCCGCAAAAGGCCAGCGTCCGGTGCGCGCTGCGTCGATCCGTTCCGACCAACCCGCCGCTTCCAGCAGATCGGGTCCGGTCGGCCCCGGCTTTTGAACCGGCAGCCCCGTTGCGGTGATACGCGCAAGCAGATCAGGCCCATCGTGCGGCGCGCTGTCGGGTTCCGCCAAGCGTGCTTTGGCCAGTTTGACACGTCCACGCTCGCGCAAACCCATGCGCGTGATGTTGACCAGCAGCTTCGCGCCAATTGCCGTGGACGGTGGCACATCACTCAACACCGCCTGCGGCTCGTCCGGCAGCGCCAGCACGACCAGCGCCCCCCTGCCCCCGCGCCGCGCCTCGACCAACCGCGCAGATAAGATGGCCCCGACGCGCGGCCCTTCGCCATCGCGTTCTATCCGCGCCTCAATGATCCGGTCACCGTCAACGAGCGCCGCGCGGCGCTCACCTATACCGTCTTCATACAGCCATTCAGCCATCGGACGCCCGCCAACCCGCAGCGGTCAGCAAGGCGGCGGTTTCATAGAGCGGCAGGCCGACGACCCCCGAATAGCTGCCGGCCAGATTGCGTACAAAGGCAGCGGCCAATCCTTGAATGGCATAGCCTCCGGCCTTGCCCTCGCCCTCTTTGCTGGCGGCATAGGCGTCTATTTCCTGAGGGTGCAGGCGTTTGAAGGTCAAAATCGTTTCGGACAGCTTCACCCGCACCGCCCCATCGCCTGCGCGCACGGCGACAGCACTGAACACGCGGTGGCGGCGCCCCGACAGCAAGGCGAGGCAGCGGCGCACTTCGGCAGCATCGGCGGCTTGCGGCAAGATACGCCGACCGACGGCAACGACCGTATCACCCGCCAGCAACACGGTCCCCGGTTCGGGCGCGATGGCCAGCGCCTTCTGGTGCGCCATACGCAGGGCATAGGCGCGCGGCAGTTCGTCTTTCAGCGGTGTTTCATCAATGTCGGGGGCAGCAATACGCTGGGGCTCTATACCCAGTTGCGCCAGCAGTTCACGGCGTCGCGGTGACGTGGAAGCCAGAACAAGCTTCACGAGGCTTCACCGTTGCTGACATTCATCCCGATTATTGGGGGCCAGGGCCGCCGCGACCCGGCATGAAGCGATAGGTGATCCGGCCCTTGCTCAGATCATAAGGGGTCAGTTCGACGAGAACTTCATCGCCCACCAACACGCGGATGCGGTTCTTGCGCATCTTGCCCGCCGTATGGCCCAAAATTTCGTGATCATTTTCCAGTTTGACGCGAAACATCGCGTTGGGGAGCAGTTCGACCACCTGGCCGCGCATTTCCAGTAATTCTTCTTTCGCCATCAGTCCTCAAGGGGCTCGAATTTCAATAATGCGCGCCCATAGCCCTAAAATAGTGAAAAGGAAAGTGGTTGACCGTCACCGGTCGCGCGGCGGATTACTGCACGAGGCGCAAGCGCCTCAGGATACGCCACGCCACCGTCTTGGCGCGCGCATGACGCGGCCAGCGCGGCGGCATGGAGGGGTCAAAGCCGATGCGCCGTAACGCCGCATTGGCCGCATGGGCTTCGGACTCGCGATAACTCCATGTGGACCGCCAGGTAATCGACAAGGATACCGACGGCGCATCGCCATTAGCAACATAATGCGGCGCCATCACCGGCACGAAAACCGCATCGCCGGGGGTCAGCGGCACAACCTCGGCGGCGTCACGGAATCTGTTCTGCCACGGCAAATTGCGGTGACCGCCGGTATGATAGCGTTCATGTTCGACACGACCGGCAAAACGCTCGTCGCCCGACGGCCACACAGACATCTCTTTCTGCCCGCGCAGTTGCAGCAGGATGTTATGTTCGGGGTCAAAATGAAAGGGCGTGATCGATCCCGGTGACGAGACAAAAATATAGCCCTGCGGCGTCAACATTTCGCCTGTGGTCGGCTCGACGATGGGGCGGATCTCTTCCAACAAGCAGAGCAACAGGTTGCGATAAGCGTCGACGCTCTCGATATTCTTGAGCACCGCCCAACTTTTGCTGCTGTCGATGGATCGGATCGTTTCGCCGATCGACAGGCCGTTGGCGGGGATTTCTTCGGGCCGGATACCGACCGGAAGATCGCCGGGATTAAACTCCACCTGCGCTGCGGGCAAAGTCTCGCCAAGCTGGGCCAGTGCCTCAAGCGACAGCAAGGGATGATCGGGCAGATGATGATAAAATCGACCGGCCGTGTCGGGATAAAGCTCCGACAGACGTGTCAGCGATTCGGGCGGAAAGGTCGGGCGGGAAATGGGTTGATGGGCCGTCATTGGTCGTTCTCGATTGCTTCACTGGGGTCGGATTTTGCCGCCGCATCCTTCCAGCGCCGCCACAGCCGCTCGATGCGGGTGAGCGCGGCAAAGCGGAAGCGGTTGGCCGCACCCGACAGGGCTATATTGACCCAAACCAGCGCCCGCCGCTCGCGCCAGATGCTGTCGATCATCGGATGATCGGGTGCCGCACAGCTATCGCACCAGGCGATTCCCTCGCGGTCAAGCAGATCAAGATTGGCCTGCTGCAACATCACACCGGGCGAAAAGCGGGCAAATTCTTCGTCATAGGCGGTTTTGAAGCCGAAACTGCCCGGCGGGCACATAAAGCTGATGAGCATCCCCAAGGGCCGGTCGTCGAGATACATGCCGCGCATATCAAGCCGTTCCGCGTCGGCGGCCCCCGCCATGATGGCACGGAACCAGGCTTCGGTATCACCATGACTGGCAAGCGCAGACTCCGCCCGGCCTTTCCAGCCCTGCGACTCCAGCGTCAGAAACGTCGCGATCCACGGGGCAATATCTTCGCCCGGCTGCCAGCTTCGAAAGCTGACGTCGCCCATTTCGGCAAGCCGCTTGGCGCGGCGGCGCAATTCCTTGCGCTTCTTGGCCCGAACGGCGGCGTCCCAATATTCGGTGGGCGACAGGTCGCTTTCCAGCAGCGCGCGTTCCTCACGGTGGACGGTCAGCGCCTCGCCACCACGAACCCGCGCGACATCAATCAGCGCGCGGTGCAAGGGGCCATCCTCGGTCAGGCGCGGCAAGTGGGCCAGCGTCCCTGTCCAGGCCTGAGCGTCGCACCATTGCAGCAACGCCGACCAGAATAGAGTCTCCGTTCCGGCGCGAACCAGCGGTGCGCCGTGGAAATGGTTGGGATGCGCCCATCCGGTCACATGGCTCAGCGGCAAGCGACCATAGCGCGTCGCCGACGCCAACGGCATGACGCCGATAATCGGTCCGTCCATACCGTCACGCACCATCAACAGGCGCGCCTGACGTTCGGGATCAAGCAGATGCAGCGCCGATTGCAGGCACCAGCGTTCGACAAAGGGATTGGGCTCGCTGGCGTCCTCGGCCAGCCTGTCCCATGCAGCGGCGAGCTCGGGCGTCAGGGCAAGCGGATCGACGACATGCAGGGTCGGCGTGGCGTTCGCGTCAACAGGCTGAGCGCCCGCGACATCCCCGCTAATAGCCATATGGACCGTCACAATATCTCGCCTTGCCGATGATTCACGAACGCAGAATAAGCGTAAGGAGTTAAGATCGGGTGGCCGGCACGATACGAGCCGCCCAGGCCAGTGGCCCCAAGTCTGAATTTACCGCGAAGCGACCCGAACGGTGGAACGAGAGGCCCATTGGACCATCTCATTGCCTTCCATATGGCGCACAAAGCAGCGCTGACCATTGGCTTTAAGATCGCGACACAGATTGACCGCATCGTTGCGGCTCGTCAGGCCGTTGACGGTCAGGCGGTAATACTCGCGCCCCTTCACTGTCGCGGCGTGGCTCGATGCCGGGAAATTGGCCAAAATGGCGTTCTTCCGGCTTAGCGTGCCCCATTTTTCCTTGGCGACAGCAAGATTGTCATAGGCGCCCAACTGGACGGCCCAGCCCGATGGCTTTTTGGCGTCAAAGCTGGCAATTTGCGGCAGCAGCAACTTGGCAACGATGGCCCGCGCCTCTTTCTGCAACGGGCGCTGCTCCAGGCTATATTCGCCCGACACGCGCGGCGCTGCGCGATAAGGGGCAGCTTTGGCCAGGATGATCTGACCGGCACCGGGTTTGGCATCGGTATCGGCGGCGGCGGGACTCGGCAATTCGGTGACGGGCACCACGCCATTGGCGTTGCGCTCCGGCATCGGCAATTCCACAGACCGGATGGCAGAGCTGGCGTCGGCGACCTGAGTGGCGGCGGGCGGCGGCGCAAAGTCGGCGACCGGCGCCGGATCGGCACTAGCCACCACGACAGAATCGTTGGCCACGGCGGCTACCGCTGTTGGTTCGGCAAAATTGCTGAGCGCCAGGCGAACCGGCATACCATCATCGCTACGCGCTTTGGTGCCGATCAGGCTGGCAACGCGCAGCTGCGGGTTCGCCTGCTGTGCCATCGCCGACCATTCGGTCATGCGCGATTCGATCTTGGCAGGCGACAAATCCTGTCCCGCAATCAAACGAGCCTGGACCCATTTGCCGGAAAGCGCGAGCGCGAGCGCGAGATTCTGGCGCGTGCGGGCCGTGGCGTCGGGTTGGCGCGCAGCGGTGGTCAGCACATAAATGGCAGGGTTCAAGTCGCCAGCCAAGGCCAGCGCCAGACCGGCATCCGAAGCCGGAACCACATCGCTATGGCCTTTGATTAATGCAATCGCTTCGTCATTCTTTCCCTGAGCGACCTGCGCCAGTGCCAAGGCGATGACAGTATGCGAATCGACAACGCCAAGGTCCATCGCCTCGGTCAACGCCGTATCTGCGGACTGGAACCGGCCATCGTTCAGATAGGCCTGACCCAAAAGCGCGCGATAAGCGCCATCGCGCGGCGACGCCGAAACGGTGGCCTCGGCCAGTGCGACGGCCTTTGTAATCTTTCCGGCTTCGAGGGCTTTGCGCGCCTTGTCGGCGGTCTTTGCCGCGACTTCAGGCCGTCCCGCGAAGTTTGCGGGCACAGCGCTCATTTTTCCCATGCCGCTGCAACCCGATGTGGTTGCCCCGAGAACCAGGCTGGACACGGCCAGCTTGAATAACAGATCGCGCTTCATGACAATTCCTCGTTCTGGATGACATTCTTGGACTTCTTGGCCGCTGGCAGGCGACTCGCCATTGCTTCGATTTCAGGTAGCGTTGACAAATAATTGTCGAGCAGGTCGGTCAGGATCGTCTGGGCCGAGCGGTTGTTGACCGCACTGGCAAGACGCAGGCGCAAATGCCGTTCGGCATCGAGCCGCAGCGTAAAGGCTGCCTTTTCGCGTGCCCGAACCCGGCGCGGCTTGCGCTGGACCGGTTCATCGGCAGATTCGACCTTGCGAGCAACCGCAGCGACCCGGTCCTCCAGCGATTCCTGTTGTTGCACAACCGGCGGCTTGACGCTTTCCACGCCATTGGCCAGCGGCGCCAGATCATCGACGGCATCGGACGATTGCCACAGCCTATCAGCCGCAGTTTCATCACTCGCATTCGATGATTTTTCGCCATGCATCGATTCTTCGACGGCATTTTCGGCCTCGACATTATGCGCCGGTCGCGATCCATTGAGCAAAGGTTTCAAGTCGACAATACGCGTCGGTTCGCTCGACTGTTCAGGATCGACATCATAACCCATGTCGTTCCAGCCCAGATCGTCATAGCTGTTACCGGTAATATTGGCCGGGCCACTGCCCAGCGGTGCGCGCCGCATCGCGGGACGCGCCGCACCCTTGCGGGCGAGCAGTCCGGCGCTCAGTGATGCGAGAGGTTTGGCTTCACCCATGTCCGCCCCCCGCTCTTACTGGCCAGCCACGCGGCGGCCGAAGCCCCCGGCGGCAGGTCGGGCAGTTCCATAGCCCGCCTGGGTTGGCAGCGGTGCGCTGAAAATGGTGCGGCGGAAATTCTTTTCCAGCCGGTCGCTGATATAGCTCCACAAGGTGCGAATCTCGTCGGCCGAACGACCGTTCGGATCGACTTCCATCACCGTGCGGCCGTCGATCATTGATGCGGCATAATCGGTGCGATGGTGCAAGGTGACCGGTGCAACCGTACCATGCTGCGACAAGGCAACAGCAGCTTCGGATGTAATCTTGGCTTTCGGTGTCGCCCCGTTGACGACAAAGATCAGCGGCTTGCCCGCGCGTTCACAAAGGTCGACCGTCGCTCCCACGGCGCGCAAGTCATGCGGGCTGGGTCGCGTCGGCACAACGATCAGTTCGGCGACCGAAATGACGCTTTGAATTGCCATGGTAATCGCTGGCGGCGTATCGACGACCGCGAGCTTGAACCCCTGCTGGCGCAAAATTTCCAGGTCAGACGCCAGTCGCGCAACCGTGGTCTGGGCAAAAGCCGGCAGATCGGTTTCGCGCTCGTTCCACCAATCGGCGAGCGAACCCTGGGGGTCAATATCGATCAAAACGACGGGGCCAGCCCCGGCGAGTTGTGCTTGAACAGCGAGGTGTCCCGACAAAGTCGTCTTCCCCGAACCGCCCTTTTGTGAAGCCAATGCTAAAACGCGCACAGGTGTCCCCCTGAAAAAAAATGGCCACGAATTGACTGCAAAGTGACACGCAGGGAGCTAAGATTAGGTTAACATCAAAGAAAGAAGATGAACGGGCATTTCCGCAACAAGGTAAATGCGGGCTTAACTCTTTCGGCGTAGCTGTGGGTCTGTCGATAACGCGCTGTTAGCCAAATTGCGTTAGCGACATTGGCAATATGTTATGATGGCACCAAAGCCGGTGCCTATGGAGACTCTTATGCGTCCTCTTTCCTATCCGCTAAGACTGGCCGCTTCGGCGCTCACCGCCCTGATGCTGACGGCACCGGCCTATGCCGCCGCCAAGGACAGCCCCGTGCAGGCCAATGTCAAAGATGGCGTCGATGCTTGGGAAAAAGGTGACAATCAACAGGCGGTCGCGATCTGGCGTCCGCTTGCTCTCGCGGGCAATCCCGATGCCCAGTTCAATCTGGGTCAGGCCTATAAATTGGGCCGCGGTGTTCCTGCCGATCTGGGACAAGCAGAGGCTTGGTATCGCCGCGCCGCCGATCAGGGCCATTTGCAGGCCGAAGATAATCTCGGGCTTGTCCTGTTCACCGCCAATCGCCGCGAAGAGGCGATGCCGATGATTACACGGTCCGCCCAGCGCGGAGAGCCGCGCGCGCAATATGTTCTGGGAACAGCTCATTTCAACGGCGACCTTGCCACGCAAAATTGGCCACTCGCCTATGCGCTCACCAAGCGCGCCAGCGATGCCGGTCTGTCAATCGCGTCGGCCCGACTGGCCCAGCTTGACCAGCTCATCCCGCTCGAACAGCGACAAGCAGGACTGGCAATGCTGCCCGAAATGGAACGCAACGAACAACGAGCACGCCTTGCAGCGGTGAACGCCGCCGCCCCGCCGCCGCCCAAGCCCGCCAAGTCAAACGTCCGCACCGCCAGTCTGCCTCAGTCGCTTCCCGGCACCAGCTATGTTCCGCCGCCGGTCATAAAGCCCGGCAGCAAGGTTCCGGTGCCTGCACCCGCGCCTTCGGTGGCTCAAAAGGTGCCGCAGCCGATCCCCAGCGCCGCCCTGCCCGCCTCATCGGCCGGCACCGACTATGTCGCGCCAGAAGGACTCGAAGAACTGCCGCCGACCGCTGACATTCCGGTGTCGCCGCCCGCGCAGGTTGTCGTCCACAGTGCGCCCCCGCCACCCAAAGCGGCACCCGCGCCTGCGCCTGCAAAACCGGCCCCCGTCAGCACCGCCGGCGCCTCAAAATGGCGCGCCCAGCTCGGCGCTTTCTCGGTCGAAACCAATGCCCGCAATCTCTGGTCGTCGCTCGAAAAACAATATCCGGCTTTCGCAAACCGCCAGCCCTATCTGGTCAAAAGCGGCAAGCTCACCCGCCTGCAAGCGGGAGGCTTCGCCAACAAAGGCGCCGCCGACAGTTTCTGCGCCACCGTCCGCAAGGGCGGTCAGGCCTGTATGGTCATCGACAAATAGCCACAGCTATACGGGGCGGCACGATGCTCTAGCGTTGTGCCGCCTCCTTTACCCCACCACCCATTCGGCGCGCGGATAGCCCTGCGCCCATAACAAGGCGGTCAGGTTATTATGCTTGATCGACGCAGCGGCGGCAGCGGCTGCTGTCGGGTGCGCATGATAGGCGACGCCCAGACCCGCCGCCGTCAGCATCGGGATGTCATTCGCGCCATCGCCCACCGCCAGAACGTCGGCGGGTGAAATGTCAAATGCTTTACATTCTGCTTCAAGCGCCGCCAATTTGGCATCGCGATCGATAATCGGGTCGATGGTCTTGCCGGTCAACTTGCCATCGACAATTTCCAATGTGTTGGCCAGCGCATGGTCAAAACCGATCAGATTGGCAATCGGCTGTGCAAAGGCATAAAAGCCGCCCGTCACCAATAAGGCCCGCGCGTCATGCGCCTTCATCGTCTGGATCAGAGTGCGCGCGCCGGGGGTCAACCGCACCCGTTCTGCCAGACAATCGGCGAGCATCGTCGCCTCCAGTCCCGCGAGCAGGCCCACCCGTTCGGCCAGTGCGGTGCGGAAATCAATCTCGCCGCGCATGGCCCGCGCGGTTATCGCTGCAATCTGCGGTTTGAGGTCGGCATAGTCGGCCAGTTCGTCGATACATTCGACCGCGATCATCGTTGAATCCATATCGGCGACGATCAGCCGTTTGCGTCGGTGGCCGGCGGGCTGGACGACAATATCGACGTCATGGCCAATCGCCGCCAGTTCCTTGCGCGCGCTGATCAGGCTCCCGGTAAAGACAATGTCCGCCGCATCGCCTTCATCAATCCAGTGCGGGGCATCGACGCTATGCTCGGTCACATAAAGTCGGTCGATGGCTTCGCGTACCACCTCGCTCGTCAGCCTTCCGGCTGCTATCAGCGTTGCAACGAACATGGCATCTCCTCCATCCTTCCGGCCCCAGCGGCCTCCTCTGGCACTTATCGCCGGACCAACCGCCAGCGGCAAGAGCGGATTAGCGGTCGCGCTCGCAAAGCAGCTGGGCAAGGCCAGCATCATCAATGCCGATGCCAGCCAAGTTTACCGCGACCTCGCCATCCTGTCAGCCCGCCCCAATGACGACGAGATGGACGGGGTGCCGCACCATCTGTTCGGCCATGTCGATGGCGCCGAAAATTACAATGTCGCGCGCTGGGCCACCGATGCGAAAGCCGTCATCACTGCGGTACAGGCAGAGGGCCGCATCCCCATAATGGTGGGCGGCACCGGCCTCTATTTACGCACTTTGCTGTTCGGGATTGCCCCCGTGCCACCCATCGACGCCGATGTTCGCGCCGCCGTCCGCGCGATGCCCAGTGCCGAAGCCCATGCCGCGCTTGCGGAGACCGACCCGGCGGCGGCAGAGCGTCTTCATCCGGCCGACAGCACCCGCGTCGCCCGCGCACTTGAGGTCTTTCAATCGACCGGACGCCCGCTCGCCGACTGGCAGGCCGAACGGGTTGGCGGGATTGCCGACGACATTGTTCTGGCGCCTGCGCTCCTCCTTCCGCCGCGCGACTGGCTGCGCGATCGCTGCGACAGGCGGCTCGTCCAGATGTTCAACGGGGGTGCGATTGCCGAGGTCGAGGCGCTGTCTGCGCGCAATCTGTCGCCGGACCTTCCGGTCATGCGCGCCATAGGGGTGCCGCAAATTGCACGCTTCCTGACCGGTGAAATCGACCGCGATGCGGCTCTGGAACTGGCTCAGGCCGCCACGCGCCAATATGCCAAACGTCAATATACTTGGTTCCGACGCCAGCCGCCCGCCGAGTGGTTGCGATGGGATGAGTCATTATCAGTTGATAATACCAACAAATTCGCAACTAAATTACGTGATATGGTATTGACAAGATAGATTCATGTTCTTATTGCGCCCGTTCCTGTTGCAATGCACAACGCGCGGCGCAAAGGTAATATTCGCAGGAAAGGAATTATGTCGTGACGGAAATGAGTGGTGCCAGCATGGTGGTGCAAGCGCTGGTCGACCTTGGGGTCGATACAGTGTTCGGCTATCCCGGCGGCGCCGTGCTTCCGATTTACGACGCGCTGTATAAACACCCCAGTATCCAGCACATTCTGGTCCGTCACGAACAGGCCGCGACCCATGCTGCCGAGGGCTATGCCCGGTCCAGCGGCAAGCCCGGCGTCGTGTTGGTTACATCGGGACCGGGCGCGACCAATGCGGTCACCGGCATCACCGACGCGCTGATGGATTCGATCCCGATGATCGTCCTCACCGGACAGGTGCCGACCAATCTGATCGGCACCGATGCCTTTCAGGAATGTGACACTGTCGGCATCACGCGCCACTGCACCAAGCATAATTATCTGGTGATGGACACCGAACGGCTCGCTCCCATCCTGCACGAGGCTTTTTACATCGCCACCAATGGCCGCCCCGGCCCGGTGGTTATCGACATCCCCAAAAATGTTCAGGTCGCAACCGGCACCTATACGGTTCCGAAAAAGATCGCGCACAAAAGCTATCGCCCGCAAATCGAACCCGATACCGACGCGATTGCCCAAACTGTGGCGCTGATCGCGGCGGCAGAGCGCCCGGTTTTTTACACCGGCGGCGGCGTCATCAATGCCGGACCCGACGCCAGTGCGGCGCTGCGTCAGCTTGTCGCGCTCACCGGCGCGCCGATCACCTCGACCCTGATGGGGCTGGGCGCCTTTCCCGCCGATGACGACAAATGGCTCGGCATGTTGGGGATGCACGGGACGTTCGAGGCCAATATGGCGATGAACCGTTCCGACCTCATCATTGCGGTCGGCGCGCGCTTTGACGACCGCGTTACCGGCCGCCTCGACGCCTTTGCCCCCGAAGCGAAGAAAATCCACATCGATATCGACCGCAGCTCGATCAACAAAATCGTCCCGATCGACGTCGCCATTGTCGGCGATGCGGGCCGCGCGCTCGACGCGATCATCGCGGGATGGGAAGCCGCCAAGCACAAAGCCCGCGATCTGGGCGAATGGTGGCGGCGCATCGACGGCTGGCGCGCAACCCGCTGCCTCGATTTTCCAGAGGTCAAGGACGCCAAGGCCGAAATCATGCCGCAGCGCGCCGTGAAAGCTTTGTTCGACGCGACGCGCGGGATGGACCCGATCATCACCACCGAAGTCGGCCAACACCAGATGTGGGCGGCGCAGCATTTCCATTTCGACGCCCCCAACCGCTGGCTCACGAGCGGCGGTCTGGGGACGATGGGCTATGGTTTTCCGTCAGCCGTCGGCGCCCAGATTGCGCATCCCGATCGTCTGGTCATCTGCATCGCGGGCGAGGCGAGCCTGCAAATGAATATTCAGGAAATGGGGACGGTCAGCCAATATCAGCTGCCGGTCAAAATCTTCATCCTCAACAATGAATATATGGGCATGGTCCGCCAGTGGCAGGAACTCACCTATGAAGGCCGCTATTCGAACAGCTATTCGGACAGCCTGCCCGACTTTGTGAAACTGGCCGATGCCTATGGCTGGACCGGCCTTCGCATCGACACGCTCGGAGAGCTGGAGGATGGTATCGCGACGATGATCGAAACCCCCGGCCCGGTCATCGTCGACTGCCGCGTCGCCAAACTTGCCAACTGTTTCCCGATGATTCCGTCGGGCGCAGCGCATACCGACATGATCCTTCAACCGAGCGACGTCATCGGCACGATGGATGACGAAGCCAAGGCGCTGGTGTGATGGAGAAGCGCAAATCTTTTAATCCCCACCCGCAAGCGGGAGGGGCAGCGAGCCTTAACAGCTTGCTGTTTTGTCGCAGCGGGGTGGGCCTCGCTACGTCGCATGTTCGCTTCGCTCACCCCGCCCGCCTGCGGGAGGGGAAGGAATACCTATGAAAATCACCACCGAAATCGGCGAACGCCACGTTCTCGCCGTCACTGTCGACAATGAATCGGGCATATTGGCCAAGATTACCGGCATGTTCTCGGCGCGCGGCTATAATATCGAGAGCCTGACCGTCGCTGACATCAGCATCGACCATGCGGTGTCGCGCATCACCATCGTCACCAACGGTCCGCCGCCGGTGATCGACCAGATTATCGCCCAGCTCGACCGGCTGGTTCCCGTCCACCGCGTTACCGACCTCACCGAAATCGGCGCGCATGTCGAACGCGAACTGGCGCTGGTCAAGGTCGCAGGCGGCGGCGACAAGCGTATCGAGGCGCTGCGCATGGCCGATGTTTTTCGCGCCAAGGTGGTCGACACGACCATCGAAAGCTTCATCTTCGAACTCACCGGCACGACCGAGAAGATCGACAGCTTTGTGGCGCTGATGCGCGAATGCGGTCTGGTCGAGGTCGGTCGCACCGGCATTGTCGCCATCGCGCGCGGTGCAGAGGCTGTCTAGCCCCTCACCATTCCCCCTTCATCCCATTGACCGCCTCAAACAGGAAAGAATATCATGCAAGTTTACTACGACCGCGACGCCGACCAGGACCTGATCAAGAATAAAAAGGTCGCCGTCGTCGGCTATGGCAGCCAGGGCCACGCCCATGCGCAGAATCTGCGCGACAGTGGCGTCAAAGAGGTCGCGATTGCGCTGCGTAGCGGCTCCGCCACGGCCAAAAAGGCCGAAGCTGCAGGCTTCAAGGTGCTGTCGAACAAGGAAGCCGCAGAATGGGCCGACGTCATCATGGTCGCCGCCCCCGACGAGCATCAGGCGCAGATTTATGCCGATGATCTTGGCAAAAACATGAAGTCCGGCGCCGCGCTCGCCTTTGCCCACGGCCTCAACATCCATTTCGGCCTGATCGAGGCCCGCCCCGACATCGACGTGTTCATGGTCGCCCCCAAAGGCCCCGGACACACAGTGCGCAGTGAATATCAGCGCGGCGGCGGCGTCCCCTGCCTGATCGCGGTGGCGCAGGAAGCCAGCGGCAACAGCGGCAACGGCTATGCCAAAGCGCTCGCCCTCTCCTATGCCAGCGCCGTCGGCGGCGGACGCAGCGGCGTGATCGAAACCACCTTCAGGGAAGAATGCGAAACCGATCTGTTTGGCGAACAGGCCGTGCTGTGCGGCGGCATCACCCACCTGATCCAGGCCGGGTTCGAAACGCTGGTCGAGGCGGGCTACGCCCCCGAAATGGCCTATTTCGAATGTCTGCACGAAACCAAGTTGATCGTCGATCTGCTCTATGAAGGCGGCATCGCCAACATGCGCTATTCGATTTCGAACACCGCCGAATATGGCGACATCAAAACCGGCCCGCGCATCATCACCGACGAAACCAAGGCCGAGATGAAGCGCGTTCTTCAGGACATCCAGTCGGGCCGCTTCGTCAAGGATTTCGTCCTCGACAATCAGGCGGGGCAACCCGAGCTGAAGGCGAGCCGCAAAGCCGCCGCTGCGCACCCAATCGAAAAGGTCGGCGGCGAACTGCGGGCCATGATGCCGTGGATCGCCAAGAACCAGCTGGTCGACAAGACGAAGAATTAAGCCTCGTCATTGCGAGGAGCGTAGCGACGAAGCAATCCAGGGCGCGACAAACCGCTCTGGATTGCTTCGCTTCGCTCGCAATGACGAACGGAGAAAGTGATGGGTCACCCCTTCGCGGCGCACCGCGCCGACCTCGATGCACTGGCCACCGAAAGCCGCCGCCGCGTCCTCAGTCGGCGCGCCGGTATCGACTTTGCCTCCAACGACTATCTTGGTCTGGCCGCATCGGACGAACTTCGCGCCGCACTTGCTGACGGCATCGCGCGCGGCTTGCCCGTCGGATCGGGCGGCTCACGCCTGCTGCGCGGTAATCACGCCGAGCATGAAGCGCTCGAAGCGCACGCCGCGCGTCATTTTGGCAGCGAAGCGGCGCTTTTCTTCCCGACCGGCTTTGCCGCCAACGCCGCGATCTTCGCAACGCTGCCGCAACGTGGTGACCTTGTCGTCCATGATGCGCTCATCCACGCCAGCGCCCATGACGGGATGAAGCTAGGCCGCGCGACGCGCACCAGCGCAGCCCACAACGACCCGCAAGCCTTTGACGATACGATAAACCAGTGGCGCGCCAAGGGCGGCACCGGCACGCCGTGGATCGCGGTCGAAAGCCTGTACAGCATGGACGGCGATTTTGCCCCGCTTGCCGATCTCGCCGTGGTTGCCGGTCGCCACGACGCAATCCTTATCGTCGATGAGGCCCATGCCACGGGTGTTTATGGCCCTGCCGGTGCTGGCCTCGCCCACGACCTTGCTGGCCACCCGAACCTCATCACGCTGCACACCTGCGGCAAAGCACTCGGTTGCGAAGGCGCGCTGCTTTGCGCGCCTGCCGTTGTCAGCGATTTCATCGTCAATCGCGGCCGTCCCTTCATCTTTTCGACGCCCCCTCACCCTTGATCGCGTGGCTCGTGCATCAGGCGCTCGAACTTGTTGCGACCGAGCCCGAGCGGGCTGCCCGTCTGCAAAGCCTGATCCGCCATGCCGAAATGCGGTTTCAGGCGCTTGGCCTGCCGCCCAGCGGGTCGCAGATCCTGCCGGTCATGATTGGCGACAATGGCCGGACTCTGCGCATCGCAAATATGCTGCAAGAGGCTGGCCTGGACATTCGTGCCATCCGACCACCGACTGTGCCGCAAGGGACGGCGCGGCTTCGCATTGCGATGACGCTCCACGTTGATGAGGCCGATATTGATGCGATGGCCGATGTCATGGCGCAAGCGATGGCGCTGTCATGACCAAGCGCTTCGTCGTCACCGGCACCGATACCGGAATTGGCAAGACGGTGTTTTCGGCAGCGCTCGCAGGCGCGCTGGGCGTTCGCTATTGGAAACCGGTGCAAGCGGGACTGGAGGATGAAACCGATAGCGAAGCCGTCGTCCGCCTCGCGCGCGTTCCCATCCTTGCCGAAACCTATCGTCTGAACACGCCCGCCTCGCCGCATCTCTCCGCCGAGCTGGACTCGGTTTCCATCGACCTGAACAATCTTGCACCACCCACAGGCGATCTCGTCATCGAAGGCGCGGGAGGGGCGCTCGTGCCGCTGACCCGCGACACAGTTTACGCTGACCTTTTCGCGCGCTGGCAAATCCCGACAATCCTCTGCGCGCGCACGTCGCTTGGCACCATCAACCACAGCCTGCTCACCATCGAGGCCTTGCGCGCACGCGGCGTGCCCATTCACGGTATTGCCTTCATCGGCGACCCGATGCGCGACAGCGAAACGACCATCGCGGCGATGGCGGGAATCTGCCGCCTCGGTCGCCTCCCACAGCTTAATCCGCTCACCCCAGAAACGCTGGCGGCGGCTTTCGCCGCGAATTTCGATCTCGCAAATTTCGCTTAAAACCAAAAATCCGTTCGCTCTGAGCTTGTCGAAGGGTCGCCCTTTTCTCTATCCGACGCCCGAAGAAAAAACGCTGCTTCGACAAGCTCAGCACGAACGATAGGTAGGAAAGTCGTCATGTCCCCCATCTGGCACCCTTTCACCCAGCATGGCCTCGGCGAACCCATTCCGCTGATTGATCGCGGCGAGGGCGCGCGCCTTTATGACGCCGATGGCAACAGCTGGATCGACGCCATTTCCTCTTGGTGGGTGACGACGCACGGCCATGCCCACCCGAAAATTATGGCGGCGATCCGCGCCCAGACCGAAAAGCTGGATCAGTTGATCTTCGCAGGCTGGACCCACGAACCAGCCGAAACGCTGGCTGCCGAGCTGGTTCGCATCACGCCCGATCCGCTCACCCGCGTCTTTTTCTCGGACTCTGGATCAACCAGCGTCGAGGTCGCGCTCAAAATGGCGCTCGGTTATTGGGCCAATATCGGCGAGGATCGCCACCGCATCCTGGTTATGGAGCATAGTTATCACGGCGATACGATCGGTGCGATGTCTGTCGGCGCGCGCGGGGTATTCAATCAACCCTATGCGCCCTTGCTGTTCGACGTCGATACCATCCCTTTTCCCGTCGAGGGTCGCGAGCAAGATACGCTCGACGCACTAGAGGCCGCGTGTCGCGCGCGTCCGGCCGCCTTCATCGTCGAACCGCTGATCCTCGGGGCGGGCGGGATGCTCATCTATCCGGCGTGGATACTTGCCGAAATGCGCGCCATTTGCGCGCGCCACGATGTGATCTTCATTGCCGACGAGGTTATGACCGGCTGGGGTCGCACCGGCACCCGCTTTGCCTGCGATCAGGCGGGTATCATTCCCGAGATCATCTGCCTGTCCAAGGGGCTGACCGGCGGCGCGATGCCACTGGCGGTGACGCTGTGCATCGAACCCATTTTCGCGGCCCATTGGTCGACCGACCGCGCCCGCATCTTTTATCATTCGAGCAGCTATACCGCGAACCCGATCGCCTGTGCCGCCGCCAACGCCAACCTTGCCATCTGGCGCGACGAGCCGGTGCAGGACCGCATCGACACGTTATCAACGGCGCAAGCGAGCCATCTCGCCATCCTGACGGCCGATAGCCGTATCGAAAATCCGCGCCAGCTTGGCACCATTGCCGCGCTCGATATCCGCGTAACAGACAGCGGCTATCTTTCGAATCTCGCGCCGCGCCTGATCGCCTTTTTCCGCAGTCAGGGCGTGCTCCTCCGACCACTCGGCAACAGCCTTTATGTGATGCCGCCCTATTGCATCACCGATGAGGAGCTGACACAGGTATGGAAGGCTATCGCGGCGGCGCTAGACCACGCCTAGTGCCGGTCAGCGAGGCACCTTTTCCGCGCCAGGTTCGGACTAGGTTCATCCAATAGGGCTAAACCGGTCGCATCAGGGGCAGAGACGGAGTAAAGATTCTGCGGACATCACCGCTGCCCCTCATTCTTTCCGCATTGGCGCTTGCCGCAACAGTTTTGGCCGTCCCTGCCATGGCCGATGACCCGCCCCAGAAATTCTCGATTCTCGTGACCTATGGCGATGAGCCCTGCCCCGAGGCGCAGGGTGACGAGATCGTCGTCTGCGCGAATGAACCTGAATCCGAACGCTATCGTGTCCCAAAAAAACTGCGCGAAGCAGAAAGAGACGCCGCGATTGGCGGACGATCTTGGGCGACGGCGGTCGAAGATTATGACAATGGCCCGGGGCGCGTGACGCGGCCCAACAGCTGTTCACCAGTCGGGTCCAACGGATTTACGGGTTGCACCGCGTTGATGCTGCGCGAATGGTTCGCAGGGCAACGCAGCAAGGCGCAATAGTCTGACGGTTTGCGACCCTTAGGGCGGTTATTTTCGTCCGCCCCTCTTGCAACAGACGACATTTTCGACCACTAGCTTGGTCATGCGCGGCAACGGCCTCCTACTTCTGCGACTTACACGCCCTTGGGCGTGACGATACCGCTGCGCCCAATGTGGCGCGCGACCGCCCAAGGGTAATCCGACCAAACACATCCCTTCGCAGAAGACCCGATATCATGACTATGCTCCGCGACCCTTCAGCCAAATACCGACCTTTTCCGCAAGTTCCGCTGACCGACAGGCAGTGGCCCGCCCGCACCATCACCGTCGCACCGCGCTGGCTGTCGACCGACATGCGCGACGGCAATCAGGCGCTCATCGACCCGATGGATGCCGAAAAAAAGGCCCGCTTTTTTGACTTGCTGTGCCGGGTCGGTCTCAAGGAAATCGAGGTCGGTTTCCCCAGCGCCGGCGCAACCGAGTTTGATTTTATCTCTGGCCTCGTCCGCTCGGATCGCATCCCCGACGATGTGATGGTGCAAGTGCTCACCCAAAGCCGCCAAGACCTCATCCACACCAGCTTCGAAGCCCTCGACGGCGCACGCGCCGCGATCGTCCACCTCTATAATGCGGTCAGCCCTGCGTGGCGCCGCATCGTGTTCGGCATGGAGCCAGCCGAGGTCAAGGCCATCGCCGTCGCCGGAGCCAAAATCCTGCGCGACGAAGCGGCGGCACGTCCCGCGACCGACTGGCATTTCGAATATAGTCCCGAAACCTTCTCCACCGCAGAGATTGATTTCAGCATCGAAGTTTGCGCGGCGGTGATGGAGATTTTGCAGCCGACCGCCGACAAACCCATCATCCTCAACCTGCCCGCGACGGTCGAGGCGGCGACGCCCAATATCTATGCCGACCAGATCGAATATTTTTGCAAACATCTGCCAGACCGCGACCATGCGGTCATCAGCCTGCACACCCATAATGATCGCGGTACCGGCGTCGCGGCGGCCGAACTCGGCCTGCTCGCGGGCGCGGATCGCGTCGAGGGCTGCCTGTTCGGCAATGGCGAACGCACCGGCAATACATGTCTCGTCACCATCGCACTCAATATGTACACGCAGGGGCTCGATCCCCAGCTCGACTTTTCGGACATTGATGAGGTCATCAAGACGGTCGAATATTGCAACCAGCTCCCCGTCCACCCGCGCCACCCCTATGGCGGCGAACTCGTGTACACCGCCTTTTCGGGCAGTCATCAGGACGCGATCAAAAAGGGTTTCGCCGCGCGCGAGCGTCAGAATGATGAAAAATGGGAAGTCCCTTACCTCCCCATCGATCCCGCCGATCTGGGGCGCAGCTATGAAGCGGTGATCCGCGTCAACAGCCAGTCGGGCAAGGGCGGCGTCGCCTGGGTGCTCGAACAGGACAAGGGGCTGAAACTGCCCAAACGGATGCAGGCATCGTTCAGCCACACCGTGCAAGCGCTCGCCGACAGCGCCAGCCGCGAACTCGCCGCCGACGATATCTGGCAAGCGTTCGAGGCCACCTATCTGGGCGAAAGTGACAAGCGCTTCACGCTCGTCGAATGGACCGAAAGCCATAGCGGGACTGATCGCATTTTTGCCGGAAAGCTCCGCATCGACGGTGAAATCCGCAGCGTGTCGGGCCGCGGTAACGGTCTGATGAGCAGTGTCGTCGCCGCCCTCGCCGAAAATGGCGGCCCGGTCATGGACATCGCCGACTATAGCGAACATGCGATCGGCCATGGCAGCGACGTGCAAGCCGCCGCCTATGTCGAATGTAAAACAGCAGATGGCAAAAGCCTGTTCGGCTGCGGCCTCGACACCGACGTCGCGACAGCGAGCGTGCGCGCGATATTGTCGGCGGCAAATGGGGCGTGAACAGCTGAGCGGCTCATCATAGGCACGTCTTCAGCGCAGTGCGAAGCGCCCCGCGCGGGCAGCTTACACGTCGTCAATCCGACCCAGCAACTCCACCAGCATCGGGCGCAATCGCCGGATTTCTTCAAAATGCGTGCTGCTCAACGCAGCAAGCAGAGACAGCGCCTTGGCCGTCAGTTTCAAAAGTGACTGACGGCGGTCGAGCGGCGAAGGGTGTCGTTCGACAAGACCGAAATTCTCCAGCCGGTCGATGAGCCCGCTGGCGCTATGCGGTTTGAGCAACAGCCGTGCGGCCACATAGCCGATCGAGGCAGTCTCGCCATTGGCCGCGCGAATGATGAGCAGTGCCTGATGCTGCTGTGGACTCAGCCCGAATTCGGCGGCCCGCCCCTCACTGAACGCCATAAATTCGCGCAACGTAAAGCGAAATTCGGCCAGCGCCTCATAGTCTGCGTCACACAGCACTGTCTTCACCACTCTCAATGCCTCCCGCGTTGATAAATGTCGCTATACGATATAATGGGCCGCACAAACAACAGGACATCATGTAATGGCTTCGGCTAAGATTACCAAATCCCCGCGTCTCGGCGACCATAGTGCCGACCGCCGCATGGTCATGCTCGCACTCGCGGCGGTCCTTGTCGGCAGCGGCGGTGCCTTTGGCGCATGGCTATTGCTCAGGCTCATTGCCATCGCCACCAACCTCTTTTGGTTCGGACGATTGTCGGCAACCCCTTCGCTCATCACCGACAATAGCGTGGGCCTGGCGATCATCCTCATCCCCGTCATCGGCAGCGTGATGATCGGACTCATGGCCTATTTCGGGTCGGACAAGATCCGCGGCCATGGCATCCCCGAAGCGATAGAGGCGATACTCTATGGCGAAAGCCGACTGACACTAAAGGTCGCGGTGCTCAAACCGATCTCCTCGGCCATTTCGATTGGCAGCGGCGGTCCTTTCGGCGCCGAAGGGCCGATCATCATGACCGGCGGCGCCATCGGTTCGCTGTTTGCCCAGCGTTTCAAGCTCAGCGCCGCCGAGCGCAAGACATTGCTGGTGACCGGCGCCGCCGCTGGCATGACCGCCATTTTCGGTACCCCCATCGCTGCCATCCTGCTCGCAATAGAGGTGCTGCTGTTCGAATGGAAACCGCGCAGTTTTGTACCGGTCGTGGTCGGCGCTGTGGTTGCTATGGTCTGGCGTCCAACGCTGATTGGCGTGGGGCCGATGTTTCCCTTTTCTGCCCCCGCGATGGCAGGCTGGCAACCCACGCTGACCGCCGTCGGTGTCGGCCTGCTCGTCGGACTAGAAGCCACTTTTCTGTCCGCTCTCCTCTATAGGATCGAAGATCTTTTCCACCGCCTTCCGCTGCATTGGATGTGGTGGCCGGCCGTCGGCGGCGTCTTTGTCGGACTCGGCGGCCTGATCGACGCGCATGTGCTGGGCGCAGGCTATCAAAGCATCCAGGCGCTACTCGATCATTCGCTCGCAACCCGCGCCGTGCTGGCGCTGCTGGTCGTCAAAGCCTTTGTCTGGCTGATTGCGCTCGGGTCGGGAACGTCGGGTGGTGTGCTGGCCCCCCTGCTCATCCTTGGCGGCGCACTCGGCGCGCTGATCGGCCAATATCTGCCCGGCGGGTCGGGATTCTGGGCGATGATCGGCATGGCAGCTATCATGAGCGGGGCGATGCGCGCGCCTTTGACCGGGGCGCTGTTCGCGGTCGAGCTCACCGGACATTTTGCCGCCCTTCCGCTGACCATCGCTGCATCGGCGAGCGCCTATGCGGTCAGCGTGCTGATCATGCGCCGGTCCATCCTGACCGAGAAAATCGCCCGTCGCGGACGCCATGTGTTGCAGGAATATACTGTCGACGCACTGGAATTTCTGCAGGCAGGCGACGTGATGACGCCCGATCCGGCGACGCTGTCGGGAGCGATGGTGGTCGGCGATGCCATCGCCTTTTTCGCCGAGCAGGCCGAACATCGCAGCTATCCGGTCATCGACGAAGCGGGACGGCTGCTGGCGCTGATTTCGCGGTCGGACGTGCTGCGCTGGCAAGTCGATAAGGCGCGCGCCGATGCGACCATCGCAGAGATACTTTCTGATGCGTCGCAGCCCTTTGCCAGAACCGATTCGCCCATCGGCGAAGTTGCCGATCTCATGGTCGAAACCGGCATCGGACGCATTCCGATCATCGATCCCGCCACAGGGCGGGTCGTCGGCATATTGACCCGGCAGGATCTGCTCAAGGCGCGCCACAGCAGCACCCGATCCGAAAGCCACCGCAGCCGTTAGGGAGAAATGGTGCGTGCGCCGCGCGCTCATCCACACGCTCCCTCTTGCCACCCTTTCCGTTTACGTTAAGGTCAGTTGCAACACGCAACTGGAGAATCACGCATGTCCCTACCCCCGATCTTTGACCGTCTGCGCCTTCCTGTCATCGGTTCCCCCCTCTTTCTGGTGTCGGGTCCCGAACTGGTCATCGCGCAGTGCAAAGCCGGGATTGTCGGCGCTTTTCCGGCGCTGAACGCGCGCCCTCAAAATATTCTCGACGAATGGCTCCACCGGATCACCGAAGAGCTCGCCGCCTGGGACCGTGACAATCCCGACCGGCTTTCGGCGCCCTATGCGGTCAACCAGATCGTCCACCGCTCGAACGACCGGCTAGAGGCCGACATTGCGACTTGCGCCAAATGGAAGGTGCCGATCACCATCACCTCGCTTGGTGCGCGCGAGGAATTGAATCAGGCGGTGCATAGCTGGGGCGGGATCACGCTGCACGACATCATCAACGACCGCTTTGCCCGCAAGGCGGTTGAAAAAGGTGCCGACGGCCTGATTCCCGTCGCGTCGGGCGCAGGCGGTCATGCTGGCGTGCAATCGCCCTTTGCGCTGGTGCAGGAAATTCGCGATTGGTTCGACGGCCCCATCGCCCTGTCGGGGGCCATCGCCCACGGTCGTTCGGTGCTGGCGGCGCAGGCGTGCGGTGCCGATCTCGGCTATATCGGTTCAGCCTTTATCGCGACGAAAGAGGCCAATGCGATGGAAGGCTATAAGTCGGGCATCGTAGAGGGTCGCGCGGCCGACATCGTCTATTCGGACCTGTTTACCGGCGTCCATGGCAATTATCTGCGCGGCTCGATTTCGGCGGCGGGGCTCGACCCCGACAATCTGCCTGCGGGCGACCTCAAAACAATGAACTTTGGCTCGGGCGGCAACACCGATGCCAAGGCGTGGAAGGATATCTGGGGTTCCGGCCAGGGCATTGGTGCGGTCAAGGACGTGCTCAGCGTCGCCGATTTCGTCGCCCAGCTCGAAACCCAATATATCGCCGCGCGCCGCGAACTCGAAGCAAAGGTCAGGCTTTAGGGTCAGAACCTAACCTCTGAAAATAACCGGTCGATGGCACTGTCGAGATATGATCGATCAGATCGCGACCTGACTGCCCAGCTCGACCACACGGTTCGTTGGCAAACGGAAATATTCCATCGCGCTTTCCGAATTACGCAGCATCCACGCGAACAGCTTTTCGCGCCAGATCGGCATGGCGGGCTTTTTGGCGGCAATCAGCGTCTGGCGCGACAGGAAGAAACTGGTTTCCAGCATTTTGAACGCCGCGCCACAGCCCTGCGCGCGATTAAGGCCCTCGGGCACATCAACGGGCTGCATAAAGCCATAATGCAGGACCATGCGGTGGAATCCCTGACCCAGATCGTCGATCGAACAGAAACGATCAGGGTCGACATAGGGCACATCCGCAACCTTGATGGTCAACAATATGATCCGTTCGTGCAGCACCTTGTTATGCTTCAGATTGTGGAGCAGCGCATGGGGAACGCCGTCCGAACTGGAGGTCATAAAGACGGCAGTGCCGGGAACGCGCGTCGCGCTGTTCGCTGCCGAACTCACAAAGATCGGGATCGGCATCGCGCCTTCGGCCATTTCGCGCTGCATCAGCGAGCGTCCGCGTGACCAGGTGGTCAGCATCGTAAAGATGATCAACCCGATCGCCAGCGGCACCCAGCCACCATCGGGAACCTTGATCAAATTCGCACTGAAATAGGCGATGTCGACGACAAAGAAGGCGGCCAATATCGGCAGGGCTTTCCACCACGGCCAGCGCCACAGGCTGAACAGGACGACCGACATCAAACAGGTGTCGATGAACATCGCCCCCGTCACCGCAATCCCATAGGCCGAGGCCAGATTGCTCGACGACCCAAAGAACAGCACAAGGATGATGACCATCGTCATCAGGAACCAGTTGACCACCGGAATATAAATCTGCCCCGCCGCCGACGCGCTGGTATGTTCCACCCGCAGGCGCGGCATAAAGCCCAGCTGGATCGCCTGCTGGGTGAGCGAAAATGCACCGGATATCACCGCCTGACTCGCGATGATGGTCGCCAGCAATGCGAGCAGCACCACGGGAATTTGCCACGCATCGGGCATCATCAAAAAGAAGGGGTCTTTGATCAATTGCGCCGTCGCGCCCATATCGTCGGACAACACCATCGCGCCCTGCCCCATATAGTTGAGCATCAGCGCGGGCAGAACAAAGCATAGCCAGCTGATCCCGATGGGCGCGCGGCCAAAATGGCCCATATCGGCATAAAGCGCCTCGGCCCCCGTCACCGCCAGCACCACCGACCCGAGCGAGATGAACGCCCGATAGGGGTCGGACTCGAAAAAATATAGCGCATTCAATGGATTGATAGTCTGATACATGATCGATGGATGATCGACGATGTGCATGATGCCCAGAACCGACAGCATCAAGAAATAGGCAAGCATGATCGGGCCGAACAGCGCCCCCACCTTGGCGGTCCCGCGCGACTGAATGGCGAACAATCCGATCAGGATCGTCAGCGCAATCGGCACGATATAGCCGCGGAACCCTTCATGGACATAGCTCAGCCCCTCGGTCGCCGAGAGCACCGACATCGCCGGCGTAATCATCGAATCGCCATAGAAAAGTGCGGTGGCGAACACGCCGAGCAGCACGATCGGCCACGTCCAGCGCGCCCCGCCCTTCTGCCGGCTGATGAGCGCCAATAGCGCCAGACTGCCGCCCTCGCCCTTATTGTCGGCGCGCATGATGGTCAGCACATATTTGAACGTGACGACCATCATCATCGACCAAAAGACGAGGCTCAGCACACCATAGATATGCAGCTGGTCGGCATCGATCGAATGATGCCCCGAAAATGTCTCGCGAAAAGCGTATAGGGGGCTGGTGCCGATGTCGCCAAAAACGACACCGACTGCGCCCACGGCCAGCTTCATCTTGCCATCGCGATGATGCGACGACGAAGCTGACCCCTGCTCAGCGTGTTGGCTTATATGAGCCGGAGGCGACTCAGAGGTCATCGGCGCCCCTTAGCCCAGCAACGGAAAGAACAACAGAAAAGTTCACCGGTCACGGTTTCGCGACATCGCCATCATTGGTCAGGCCGGGACCCATCGCCTGACGCAATTGCTCCAGCCGCAATTCCAGATCAGGCCGCCAGGGCGCATCGGCGGGGCTGCGCTCCAAAAGCTGGTTCCACACCCCCTCGGCTCCCTGCAAATCGCCGCTCTGCGCCAGCGCGAGACCGGCAAAGAAAGGCGGTGCAGGATGGCTGGGGTCGCGCCTTGCCGCCTCGTCAAAGGCAAGCGCGGCAGCGGGCGACATGACGCCGCCGCCATGCGCAACCAGCGCATTGCCAAGGCCCACCCACAGGTCGACATTGTCAGGATATTTCGCCAGCCCCTTTTCCAGCGTCTGTGCGGCAAGTTCGGTTTTGCCGATGCGCGCAAAGCCATCGGACATGCCCAGCCACTGCGCCGCAGGACCAAAGCGGTCGGCCATACCCTTGCGCTCGTCCTTCAAGACATCGCCAAAGCCTTCGGGCTCGGACGCAACCTGCACCGGCTTGCCCGCCAGCGACGGGCTGCCCTGCAACGCATAGCCGGTAAGCCCGAGCATGATCGCCGCTCCGGCTAGCGGGCGCGCGCCCTTGGGCAGGTGGCCGCCCCAGATCAGGGCGCCCCATGTCACCAATGCCGCCAGTGCCAGCCAGAACCAGATCATGCGTCATCCTCCGTGTCGGAATTGCCGCGCCTGAACCGGCCAAAAGCCATCCAGCCGCCAATCAACAGGAACAGCAAGGGGCCAAGCCAGAGCAGCGCCGTCTCTGCATCAAAGGGCGGGTCATAGCTTACCCAATTGCCGTAACGCGCCACCAACCACGCGCGGATCGCCTCCGGGTCCTCGCCCGCCGCAATTTTGGAGCGAACTTCGTGGCGCATATCGCCCGCCAGCGGCGCATCGCTGTCGGCAATCGACTGCCCCTGACAGACGAGACAGCGCAAGGTTTCCATCAAGTCCCGCGCCTTTTCCTCCTGCGCCGGATCGGCCAATTGCTGATAGGCATAGGGCGACGGCGGCAATCGGTCCTGCGCGACCACCGGCGAAGAAAGGCCAAGGCCCAATAAGACAACAGCAAAGAAAAAAACCATCGTGCCCCTGCGCAGGCAGGGGCCTATCACCAAAGATAGCGTCGACAAACCACGGGTGCTTTGATGATCTGACGGCAGATGATGGCCCCCTGCCTGCGCAGGGGCACGGGCGATTTGATGGGTAAAGCTCATTGCATTGCCTTCAGCTTGGCGACAATTTCCGGAACCTGATCGGGCATGATAACACCCTGAATCTGCTCGCGAATAATGCCCTTGCTGTCGATCAAAAATGTCTCTGGCACGCCCGACGAACCCAGGGCGATTTGCACGCTGCTTTGCTGGTCCGATCCGATGCGCTCAAACGGATTGCCATTTTCACGCAAAAAGGTCGCGACATCTTCGGGCCGGTCACGGATCGCGATGCCGTCAATCGGGACTCCCGCTGCCTTCAACGCTTCCAGCTGCGGCGCTTCGGCGCGGCACGGGATGCACCAGCTGGCAAAAACATTGACCAGCCGCGGACGACCATCGGCCAGATCACTGCTCTTGAACCCCAGCACCCCCTCGGTCGCGGGCGGCAGATCGAACAGCGGCATCGGCTTGTTGATCCATTGCGACTGGATCAACGTCTCGGACGGAATGACCAGCCGATAGACAAAGGCGCCGAACAACAGACACATCAGCGCCAGCGGTGCGAAAAGGATCCAGGGCCGTTTCATGCGAAAGGCTCCTGCGACTTGCGATGGCGATAGCGCCGCCACATGGTCAGCAACTGGGCGCGACCCAGCAGCGACAGCGACGCGCCCAGCGCGATCATCGCGCCGCCAAGCCAGATCCACCACACCAACGGTTTCCACCACAGCCGCAACTGATAGCGCCCGACGACCGCATCTTCACCCGGCACCGGCTGGCCCAGCACGGCATAAAGCTGCCCGCCCGGGCGCGTCAGCAGCGCCGATTCATTGGTTTCGGTTGGCGCGGTGCCCATCAGGCCCGGAAACATGCGCGCCTGTGGATGGAGGACAAAGGTGGAGCCGCCCGGCGCGGTGACGCGCATATCGGCCTCGATCGCGGTCCAATTGGGTCCGGCAATCGGCTTCACGCCGACAAAGCGCACTGCATAATCGCCGACTTTTATCACATCACCGGGTGCCGCTGCGACCAGACGTTCCTTGATGAAGGCGCTTTCAGCCGCCATGCCGGCCAGCGCCACCGCGACCCCCAGATGGGCGATCACCATGCCATAGACCGGCAACGGCGTGCGGCGCAGGTTGCGACGCCAGAGCGGCGCAAGGCTGGCCACCCCGACAATCGCCGCAACCGCCATTCCGGCAAAGGGAAGTATGCCAATTTTGCCGCCAAACAACACCAGTCCGACCACCACAATCGCGCCTACCAGCAACGGTATCGGCAGGCGCGACCACAGCTTGCTGCCGTCATCCTTGCGCCACTTTAACAGCGGTCCGGCAACCATGACCAGACACAGCGCCAGCGCTATCGGCCCCGCGACACGGTTGAAATAGGGCGGCCCGACCGAAATCTTCTCCCCCACCGCTTCGGCGAAAATGGGATAGAGCGTGCCGAGCAGCACCAGCGCCAATATCGTCGTCAGCAACAGATTGTTGATGACCAACGCGCCCTCACGGCTCAGCAACGCAAATTTCTTGCCCTCGGCGACCGTTCCGGCGCGCAGCGCGAACAGGGTCAGCGCGCCGCCAATATATATCGCCATCAACACCAGCAAAAAGGTGCCGCGCTCGGGATCGACCGCAAAGCTGTGGACGCTTGTCAACAAGCCCGACCGCACGATGAAGGTGCCGACGATCGACATCGAAAAAGCGATCACTGCGAGCATCACCGTCCAGGCGCGCAGCGCGTTGCGGGTCGCGGTGACGCTGACCGAATGGAGCAGCGCCGCCCCCGCAAGCCATGGCATCAGTGAAACATTCTCGACCGGATCCCAGAACCACCAGCCGCCCCAGCCCAGTTCATAATAGGCCCAGTAACTGCCTGCCGTGATTCCCAATGTCAGGAAAATCCAGCTCCCGAGCACCCATGGCCGCATCGCGCGGGCAAAGGCCGAACCGACATCGCGGGTAATCAGCGCACCCACGGCAAAGCTGAACGCGATCGATATCCCGACATAGCCGATGTATAGTGTCGGCGGGTGAAAGGCGAGACCGGGGTCCTGCAACAGAGGGTTGAGTCCCTGCCCGTCGGGCGGTGCCACCGCCAGCCGCGCAAACGGGTTGGACGAGAATAGCAAAAAGGCAAAAAATCCAAGCCCGAGAGCCGCTTGCGCCGCCAGCGTCGCGATCAGCGTATCTTCGTTCAGCCGCTTTTCAAACAGCGCCACCGCGCCGCCTGCCAGGCCCAAAATGGTCAACCACAACAGCATCGAGCCTTCATGATTGCCCCAGGTTCCGGCGATCTTGAACAGCATCGGTTTCAAACTATGGCTGTTGCGAACAACCAGTTCGACCGACATGTCCGACCGGACGAACACCGCGATCAACATGGCAAAGGCCGCCGCGGTCAGAACGCCTTGTGCCACGCTCGCCGGACGCACCAGCGCCGCCAGATCGCGCTGTCCGGTGCGCAGGAAAACGGCCCCTGCAACCAGTTGCAGGCACGCCAGCCCTGCCGCCATCCACAAGAGGGCAAGCCCCAATTCAGCAATCATTTAACAGCCACCCTGGATTTCTTTCCGGCGCCCTCGGGCATGTCGCCCATTTGCGGCGGCATATAACGCTCGTCATGTTTGGCGAGGATGCGGTCGGCAACAAAGGTGCCATCGGCGCGCATACGGCCGTCGGCGACCATTCCCGACCCCTCTTTGAACAGGTCGGGGACAATGCCGGTAAACTGGACCGGCACCGACGCCTTGCCGTCGGTAGCGACAAAATGGATCGTCACGCCATCGCGCTGGCGCACAATGCTGCCCGCCTCGACCATGCCGCCCAGCCGCATGGCGTCGCCCGCATCGACCTTGCCGCTTTGAATTTCAGTCGGAGTACGGAAATAGGCTGCCTCGTCGCGTAAGGCGCTGGCCGCCAGCAAACCGGCACCACCCACCGCGAACAGCGCCACAACGGCAAGGATCAGGCGTTGATGCTTGGCTTTCATGACCGGTCTTTACGCAGCGCGTCGCTTCGCCGTTCGGCTTTGCGCATCACCTGCCAGCTATGCGCCAGCACAAAGCCCGTCAGCACGATGGTCAACGCGTAAGCCGCCGCGACATAAGCCCATTGCCCGCTCATTCCACGTCCCCCTCTTCATCGGCCAATCGGCGCAAGCGCGCCGCGACACGATTGTCGGCGATGATCCGCCGCATCCGCATCAAGACTATAGCGGCAAACAGCAAGGAGAATCCCAAAACTGTCAGTCCCAATGGCCATAACAGGCTATTGTCGATGGTCGAACCACTTAGCGTAATACTAGGGCCTTGATGCAGGCTGTTCCACCATACCACGCTGCGGTTGATGATCGGAATATTGATCGCGCCAACCAGCGCATAAATCGCTGCCCCGCGCGACAGCGACCCACTTGTCTGGCGATCACTTCCATCGCCATTGGTCAGCGCGATGAATCCGGCATAGAGGAACAACAGCACCAGCATCGACGTCATGCGGCCATCCCATTCCCACCAGGTTCCCCAGGTCGGCTTGCCCCAGATGGAGCCGGTGGCAAGGCACAGCGCGGTAAACAACATCCCCGGCACCGCAATCGCACGCGCCGCAATGCCCGACAAAGGGTGGCGCCAGACCAGCTGGATCAATCCCGTCACCGCCAGTGCCGACCAGCCCGCCATGCCCAGCCAGGCCGACGGAACATGGACATAAAGGATGCGGACCGTCTCGCCCTGCAGATAATCCGGAGGAGTCAGCACAAGCCCGGCCCAGCCGCCGACCAAGGTCAGCACCAGTCCCAACCCCAACAGCCAAGGTGTCAATGGGCGGGCCAGTCCCAGAAAACGGGTTGGATTCGCATAGGCGTGCATGGCGCGCGCAGCCTTAAGCGAGCATGTCGCGCGGGTCCAGCCTTATGCTGACCGCAAGCGCTTCATTCAGGCTTCGGGGCGAGTCCACAGCCAGCTTCCTGTAACGACCGCCGCGACAATCGGCGCGAGCATCCACGGCCAGGGCGCGAACAGCAACGCCACGATGATGCTGAAGGCAAAGGCGATCATCGCCGCAATTTTCCCTTTGCGGCTGATCGCGCCCTTGTCGCGCCACGCGACAATATGCTGGCCGAACACCGGATGGGTGAGCAACCACGCCTCCAGCCGCGGCGACGAGCGCGCAAAGCAAAAAGCCGCCAGAATCACAAAGGGAACAGTGGGCAGCAGCGGCAAAAAGGCCCCGATGCCGCCCAGCCCAAGAGACAGCCAGCCGCTCGCAAGAAAGAAATGGCGCTTCATCACGCCGGACCTAGACGCGGGCATGGACCGCGCCAAGTCTTTCCGTTCGCGCGCCTATCCGCGCCCGATCAGTTTCTGCGCCATGCGGTCGGCGACGTCCGATGCCGGAGTCGCACTCGCCTTGCTCTCGGCCCAAATGTCGGCAAGCCGTTCAGGGATCAGGTGGATGCGGCTTTCGACTTCCTCGCGGCTGCCCTGCCCCAGATATTCCAACGCAACATTGATGATGCCGCCGGCATTGATGACATAGTCGGGGGCATAGGTAATGCCGCGGTCATGGATGCGCTGTCCGTCGCTGACCGTGGCGAGCTGGTTGTTCGCCCCGCCCGCGACAATCGGAACCCGCAGCTTGGCAATGCTGTCCTCGGTCAAAATGGCGCCCAACGCATTGGGGCTCAGCACATCGGCCTCGATTTCCATGATCGCACCCGAATCGGCCAGATCAGCGCCCAGCTCATCGGCGAGCGCCTTGGCGCGGGTCAGATTCACATCGGCCAGCGTCAGACGCGCGCCCTCTGCTGCCAGACGCCGTGCGACGCCGCCGCCGACACTGCCGACGCCCTGAATGGCGACATGTACGCCCTTGGCGCTGTCGGTCCCCAGTCCGTTCTTTATCGCGGCTTTAACGCCCAGATAGACACCCAGCGCTGTCAACGGGCCGGGATCACCGCCCGCTTCGCCGCTCGCCACCGGCAGGCCGCTCACATATTTGGTTTCTTTGGCGATCGCGACCATGTCCGTGTCATTGATTCCAACATCTTCGGCGGTGATATAAGCGCCGCCGAGTGAATTGACCGCGCGGCCAAAGGCTGCCAGCTGCGCCGGAGTCTTCGCGGCACCATCATCAGCCAGAATAACGCCTTTACCGCCGCCCATCGGCAGTCCGGCCATCGCATTTTTATAGCTCATGCCGCGCGACAGGCGCAGCGCGTCGATGATCGCATCTGTGCGCAACGGATAGTGCCAGTAACGAACGCCGCCCGCGCCGGGGCCGAGGTGGGTCGAATGAACCGCAATAACAGCGGTCAGCCCGCTCTCACGATCGCGGAACATGTGGACATGTTCATGATCGTCAAAATCGGCGAAATCCCAGACGGCGGTCATAGACTCTATCCTCACGATAATAAATTACGCAAAGGAGTAATAATCAAATAGCGACATGGAGTCACGTTCAATTCGAACCAGGCCCGAATATCCGCAATAAAAGGGGGGAAATGGGGCGACCGATGGGGCTTGAACCCACGACCCCCGGTACCACAAACCGGTGCTCTAACCAACTGAGCTACGATCGCCACATTGTGCTGGCGTGGGCAAAATCCCAGCGCGCAGCGGCGCGGCGATAGTCGCGACGGGGCGGACTCGTCAAGCATTGTTCGCAACGCACAGCCTGCTTATGAAGGGCGCATGGCGGAACCCTATATCGTGGACATGGCAAGTTCAGGCGCAGATGCGGCGTCCGCGCGGCTGGCGACTGTACCCAAAATACGCCGCGCACCGACGCCAAAGCTCGAACAATATATCCTCCCCGCCTTCCTCGATGCCGCCACCTGCGCGGAACTGATCGATCGCATCGATGCCGGGATACGTCCTTCGACGCTTGCCGATGACAATGGCGATGCGGGTTTTCGCACCAGCAGCACCTGCGACCTCGACCATAATGATCCCTTCGTCCGTGCGCTCAATGCGCGGCTGCACACCCTCACCGGCATCCCCCAGCGATTCGGCGAACCGCTGCAAGGGCAACGCTATGACGTGGGTCAGGAATTTAAGGCGCACACCGATTTCTTCACGCCCGACGGCCCCGACTGGGAGCAATATTGCGCCGTGCCGGGCCAGCGCACCTGGACCCTGATGGTCTATCTCAATCAACCCGACGCCGGCGGCGCCACCCGCTTTCTTGCGACCGGAAAGCTGCACAAGCCAGAAACGGGCAAATTACTGGCGTGGAATAATGTCGGAGCCGATGGTCAATCGAACGAGGCGACGCTCCACCACGGGATGAAAGTGCGCAAGGGGCGCAAATATATCATCACCAAATGGCTTCGCGAACGCCCCTGGCCATGGAATCCCGGCGACGTCGACTAACGCACCAATCGATATTGGAAACTCAGCGTCAGCGTGTTGCCCACCTGTCCGGGCTCGATCACCGCTTTGGGCGCGCTCGCCACCCGCGCTTCGGCGGCAAAGGCCATCGGGCGCGGCCCCTGCATCCCGCCGCCTTCGCTCACCGACAGCAATTCGGCGCTGCTATAGCCTGCCAGCTGCGCATAATCGGCGGCCTTGGCATTGGCTTCGGCGAACGCCGCCTTGCGCGCCGGAACCAGCATCGCGTCGGCATCTTTCATGCTGAAATTGGGGCCGTCGACATTGGTCCCGCCCGCCGCGATCAGCGCGTCGAGCAATTCACCCAGCTGATCAATCTTGTCGGTGGTTACGCGCACCATATTGCTGACCTGATACCCCAAAAAGCGCGGCGGCTGGCTGTCAACACGGTTGTTGTAATCATATTGCGGCGACAGGTTGATGCCGCTCGTCTGAATATCCTCGGCCTTGATTCCGCGCTTCTTTGCGGCGGCCACCAGCTTTTCCATCGCGGCGCTGTTCGCACGCAAGGCCTCAACGGCAGTCGCGCCCTTGCTCGTGACACCGGCCCCGATGCTGGCGCGGTCGGGGCGCGAGCGCACCTCTTGATCGACGCTAAAACTCAGCACCGGCCCCTGCGCTGTCGCCGTGGTGGTGGTTTGCGCCTGTGCCGCAACGGGCATCACAGCCATGATGGCGAGACCGCTCATCCATCCCATAATGTGCTGCTTTGTCATAATAATCTCCTGTTCGGCGGCACGCCGCCCTTTGCATGTTCCTGTGTCCCTAACGCAAAAGCGCCAAGGCCGTTCCGCCGCCTTTGCCCCCGCTGCGCTTGCGCCACGCTGAACGAGCCGCTAGCGCGCCGTTCATCATGGCCGCTCCGATTTTATCTTATGAAGGCCTTGGCCTTATCCAGGGCAGCGGCTGGCTGTTCCAGGATATCGACATCTATATTGGCGAGCGTGACCGGTTGGCGCTGATCGGGCGCAACGGCGCGGGCAAGACGACCTTGCTCAAATTGCTCGCGAATCAGATCGATTCCGACAAGGGCAAGCGCGTTATCGTTCCGGGCACGCATGTCGTGATCCTTGAACAGGAACCCGATTTCGCGCCCTTTGCCCGCCTGATGGATTTCGCCATCTCGGGCGACGACGCCCCGCCCGAATATGAAGTCGCGGCCATCGCCGATCAGTTGGGCATCGACATGGACCGCCCTGCCGTCAGCGCCTCGGGCGGAGAGCGCCGTCGCGCCGCGCTGGCCCGTGCGCTGGCGCAAAAACCCGATGTGCTGTTGCTTGATGAACCCACCAACCACCTCGATCTCGCGGCGATCGACTGGCTCGAATCCTGGCTCGCCCGCTACAATGGCGCTTTTGTCGCAATCAGCCATGACCGGACCTTTCTGACCCGCCTCACGCGCCAGACACTGTGGCTCGACCGGGGCAGCATCCGCCGCAAGGAAATCGGCTTTGGCGGCTTCGAGGAATGGACCGAGGCGGTGTTCGCCGAAGAAGCCCGCGCCGCCCAAAAGCTCGATTCGAAACTGCGGCTAGAGGCGCATTGGCTGGAACGCGGCGTCACCGCGCGGCGCAAGCGCAATCAGGGACGGCTCGAAAAACTCAAAGACATGCGCGCCACCCGCGCCGCGATGATCGGCGGCCCCGGCGTCGCCAAACTCGGCCTTGCCAATGACGATGTGCGGTCCAAATCGGTGATTGTCGCCGAACAGGTTTCGGTCAGCTTTGACGGTCGCCCCATCATCAAGGACTTCAATTTCCGTGTCCAGCGCGGCGACCGCATCGGCATCGTCGGCGCCAATGGCGCGGGCAAGACGACCTTGCTCAAACTGCTCACCGACGACCTGAAACCCGACAGCGGCACCATCACCCTCGCCCCCACCCTCGACGGCATCATCATCGACCAGCAACGCAGCCTGCTCAGCGGCGACAAGCGCATCCGCGACGTGCTCGCCGATGGCGGCGACTGGATCGAAGTGCGCGGGGTCAAAAAGCATATTCAGGGCTATCTGAAAGAGTTTCTCTTTGATCCCGGCGTCATCGAGGCGCAGGTCAGCACCCTGTCGGGCGGCGAGCGCTCGCGCCTGCTCCTCGCCCGCGAATTTGCCCGCGAATCGAACCTGCTGGTGCTCGACGAGCCGACCAACGACCTTGATCTGGAAACGCTCGACCTGTTGCAGGAAGTGATTGCCGATTATGCCGGTACCGTGCTGCTAGTCAGCCACGACCGCGATTTCCTCGACCGCACCGTCACCGTCACGCTCGGTCTCGACGGGTCGGGAAAGGTCGACATCGTCGCGGGCGGCTATGCCGATTGGGAAGCCAAACGCAGCGTTAAAACCGCGACCAAAGGCAAGTCCGGCAACGGCGCAAAATCCGCCCCAACCAAGCCCGCGCCGCGCAAAAAACTCACCTATAAAGATCAACGCGATTACGACCTGCTGCCCAAGCGGATTGAAGCGATCGAGGCCGAAATGGCGACGGCCGAAACCGAACTGTCGGACGGCACCCTCTTCACCCGCGACCATGCCCGCTTCACGTCACTGACCGAGCAACTGGACAAATTGCGTAGCGAAAAGGCAGCAGCAGAAGATCGCTGGCTGGAACTGGCCGAAGCGGTCGAGGCGCTGGGCTAACCCGCGCCGCACGCCGGACTTATGTTGGCTGCAATTGAGCGGCTTTCGGCCAGGCAGCTGGTTGAGTAAGATATCTTCCACATCGTTCACCATTGAGGGATAGCACGCTTGATCGGACGCCATCCGCAACACCAAGAGGTCCGACCAAGACCCGGCCCTGCGCGGGGCTGTTGACCAATGCTGGTCCAATGGGAGCCAGATGCAAACGTTTACGACTGGATCTCTAGACGGCCTCCAATGCGGCCCGGATAGTAGTGAGGGGGCAGAGCATTTTTATACGCCCATCAGGTTCGATATCGAACCTAGTGAAACCGATGTTCTCGTACCAGGTGGCGCGCTGCTCGTCGATCGCGTCAAGAGCAAGCCCGAACGTTCCCGCTATTTCCGCAATCTGTAGAGTGCGCTCGAATGCATGAAGCATAAGCGCCGGCCCAACTCCCTTTCCTTTCTGGAAAGCCTCGTGCACGCCGATTTGACCGAGATAGACTAGCGGAACAACCCAAGCCCCGAATTTCTCGTGAGCCTCATCGGGCGACGTCTCCTGTGGTTTTATCGCGGTAAGGGAAAGGGTGTAAAACCCAATTACACTCTTCGCGCCCACTTCGGTGGCGACATAGACGCGTGCCTTATAGCGATCGTGCGTGTCGAGGCACTTCTTCGCGATGAAGTGATCAATGAATTTGACACCACAATAGAAAACCCCTCGATCATGATCCTGATCGAGGGGCTCAATGTTTATTGTGATTGCTGTATCGGACACTCAGCCTTTTTGCAGAGACTTTTTCCCGTTTGCAATGAGCTTCAACATGCCCGCTGTGGGGGCCTTGGAACTATTGCATTCCGCCAACAACTTTGCGAAGCTATCGGCAGAAACGGTCTGCAAGGGCGGGTGCCCCTTGTCAGCTAACTGCGCTGCCATATGAGCCTCCTAATCTGGGAGCTGGCGGGTTGCCAGCTCGGTTGACAATGAATGTCACCACAGGGGTGAATATATAGTGAATTGACAGCTGCGTTCAAATCAATTACGCATCTCCCGTGTCGATGCGTAATTGATCAAAATCCAGCGCCTCGCCGAATCATTTCCGTAAATCCACTGAAAATGAACTCGCGGCACGGCGCTGAGGTTGGATGACGTCCACAACTGATCGCCTCTAGCCCTACTCACCCCACCCCATAAAACCGCGCCAGCCGGTCGAGCGCCAACCCCAGCACCAGCTTCCCCGATCGCGTCGGCCAGCCCAGCGCCTTCTCAGCTCCGCCGATCGCGTCCCCGCCGCAAATCACCCGCCAGCAAATATCGGCCAGCCCCGGCCCTGCGGTATCGAGCGCGGCGTGAAAGCGGCGTTGCGCATCGATCCGCGCCAGCGACACATCACTGGCCCGCGCACCGCCGCGGGTTTTGCCCGACGCGGCGGCATCCCAGCGCATCGTCACCCGCGCGCTCAACCCCGCGCGCTCATAATCGACACGCAGCCGCTCGCCCGCGCGCAACTGCGCCGCGCTCAAATGTCCGCGCGCGGCGAGCCAAGCCAGCGGGCTTTCGGCGATATTGACCGTCACATGGCGCATGACCTGAGGCCCGGCCTTGTCGGGATCAAGACGATCATCAGGATGGATTTGCGTTTCGAGTCGGCGCGGCGCGGTCATAGGCTTCTCCTTTGGAACAAGCTCGACTCTTGACACCGGAACATTTTGTAGGAAATAAGAAACCTATTCGGTTAATCGTCGTCCGATTTTGAAGGATAGGCCATGATCAACAATATCCGTACCGTCCGCCGCGCCAAGGGGCTGACGCTTGATGAGGTGGCAAAGCGCTGCGATCCCGCGACGACCGCGCAAACCATTGGCCGACTGGAAACGGGCACGCGCACCCTGTCGCTCGACTGGATGAACCGCATCGCCGCCGCGCTGGGGGTCGACGCCGCCGAGCTGGTTCACTTGCCACAGGACACCCAACTCACGATCACCGCCATGCTGGGTGCCGATGGCGCACACGCCCCGACCCGCGTCGAACAGGCGATCACCGCGCGCCCAACCGAGGATATGCTCGCGGTCCGCGTCACATCGTCCATCGGTGATTATCGCGCCGGTGACGAGATATGGTGCCGCCGCATCAGCTCCGACTGGGCGAGCGCGCTCAACCGCGACATATTGGTGCCGCGCCCCGCCGGTCGCTTCATCTTTGCCCGCCTGCTCAATGTCGATGGCGAGAAACTCCACCTGCTGCCATTGGGTGCGGGCCAGCGCCAGCAAGTCGTCGCCAACCCGCCCTGGGCGGCGGTGGCGGTGCGCCTGATCCGAAGCCTTTAGACCATGGCCCATGTCAACGGACCCGTCATTGCGAGGAGCCGCAGGCGACGCGGCAATCCAGAGCTGTGCAAGGCCGCCCCTGGATTGCTTCGCTTCGCTCGCAATGACGATGAGTTTCAGTTTACCAAATGCGCGCCCAAACCGGAGGAAACAGGGCTATGAAGCTCCTGCACGTCCTCTCCATCGCCACGCTTTTCCCCGACACCGCCCGCCCCACTTTCGGGCTGTTTGTCGAAAAAAGCCTCGCCGCACTCGCCGACGAACCCGACGTCGATCTGACCATCATTGCCCCGGTTGGCCTGCCCCCTTGGCCGCTGTCACTCCACCCGCGTTACCGCGCGCTAGCTGCCTTGCCCAAGCAGGAACAATGGAACGGCCTCACCGTCCACCGCCCCCGTTTCCACCTGATCCCGCGCTTTGGTGCGCGCTTCAATCCGGCACAAATTGCCCGCGCTGCCCTGCCCATCGCGCAAGAGATTCAGCGTTCCGGCGGCCTCGACGTCATCGACGCGCAATTCTTCTATCCCGACGGCCCCGCCGCCATGCGGATAGCCGCTACGCTCGCTCTGCCCTTTTCGGTCAAGGCGCGAGGGGCGGACATCAGCCATTTCGGCCATGATCCCGCCACGCGCGGCCCGTTGCTCGCTGCCGCCGACGCAGCCGCCGGCTTGCTTGCCGTCTCCGACGCAATGCGCCGCGATATGGCCGCCATCGGCGTGGATGCGGCCAAGGTCGCGGTGCATTACACCGGCATAGACAGCACGCGCTTTTCGCCCGGCGACCGCGCCGCCGCGCGCGCTGGGCTTGGCCTCGGCGACGGGCCGGTCATCCTCACCGTTGGCGCGCTCATTCCGCGCAAAGGACAGGCGCTGGTGATCGACGCCCTGCCTGCGCTGTCCGACACCATCTATCTGCTCGCAGGGTCGGGCGAAGAGGAACGAAACTATCGCGCCCGCGCCGAAGCGCTGGGGGTTAGCGATCGCGTCCGCTTCCTCGGCCCGGTCGCCCATGCCGATCTGCCCGATCTTTATCGCGCTGCCGATGTCGTCGTGATGCCCTCGGTCAGCGAGGGATTGGCCAATGCGTGGGTCGAGGCGCTGGCGTGCGGCACCCCGATTGTCATCAGCAATGCGGGCGGAGCCGCCGAGCTCGTGACCAGCGATGTTGCGGGCCGGATCGTCGAGCGCACGCCCGCCGCCATCGCGACTGCGGTCCAAACGATCCTCGCCAACCCACCCGCACCGTCTGCGGTCGCGGCCAGCCTGTCAGGGCGTTTTGACTGGACGCGCAACGGCCGCGAACTCGCCGCCCACCTGCGCCGCTGCGCTAAATCCTAGGCTCAGACCACCGCACCATCGTCGTTGCGCTCGGTCCGCTCGGCCCCGCCATGTCCCACGGTCGTGCGCGGAACAAAGCTGTCGGGACCGACCTTCAACCACACGAGGATCGGCGCGGCCATATAGACCGACGAATAGGTACCGATGAAAATGCCGAGCAGCATCGCCGCAACAAAGCCAAAGATGACGTCGGGGCCGATCCACAGCAACACGCCCAGCGCAATCAGCATCGTCAAACTGGTCATCACCGTCCGCGCCAAAGTTTCGTTGATGCTGAGGTCGAGCAGCGGCAGGATTTCCATCTTGCGGTATTTCTTCAAATTCTCGCGAATACGGTCAAAAATCACAATCGTATCGTTGAGCGAATAGCCGATGATGGTCAGCAGCGCGGCGACGATGTTGAGGTCGAACTGCAACTGGGTCAACGCAAAGAAACCGAATGTCAGCGAAACGTCGTGGAACAGCGCGAACAAGGCGCCGACCCCGAATTGCCATTCAAACCGGATCCAGATGTAGAGCGCAATCGCCACCATCGCGAGCGCCAGCGACAGGGCGCCGGTTTGCAGCAATTCGGCCGAAACCTTGCCCGAAACCGTCTCGACCGATCCGGTCTTGGCCAGCGGGAAAGCGGCCTTGATGCCTTCGACCAATCGGTCGCCGGCGCGGTCGGCAGCCGCCTTGTCACCTTTCGGGAGAGCGGTGCGGATGGCCACAGCCTTGCTCGATCCAAATTGCTGGATCGTCGCCTCGCCCAGCCCGATGGCGGCCACTTTCTCGCGGATTTCGTCGATCTGCGGCGCTTTGGAAAATTCGACGCGAACCGACTGGCCGCCGACGAAATCGACGCCAAGGTTCAGGCCGCGCACCGCGACCAGCACGATCGACGCAATGATCATCGCGATGCTGATCGCCATCGCGACGTTCCGCCACTTGATGAACTGGATATTGGTGTCGTCGGGGACGAGTTTCAGCAGGCGCATCTCTTGTCCTCCCTTACAGATTGATCGTCGTGGGGCGCTTGCTGCGCAGCCAATAGGCGGCGAACATGCGCGTCACGGTGACGGCGGTGAAAACGCTGGTGATGATGCCGATGGTCAACACCACGGCAAAGCCCTTGATCGGGCCGGACCCGAACCAGAACATCAGCGCGGCGGCGATGACGTTGGTGATATTGGCGTCGAAAATCGCGCGGCTGGCCTCTTTATAGCCGATGTCGATCGCCTGCATCACCTTGCGCCCGCGTTTCAATTCCTCGCGTATTCGCTCGTTGATCAGCACGTTGGCGTCGACCGCCGCGCCGATGGTCAGCACGAAACCGGCGATACCCGGCAGGGTCAATGTCGCGTTGAATGCCGCCATGATGGCGATAATCATACCGATGTTAAAGATTAGGGCGATATTGGCATAGATGCCGAAACGGCCATAAACGATGATCATGAAGGTCAGCACCGCGACGGTCGCGATGATGCCGGCAATCGCGCCCTTGCGGATCGAATCGGCGCCCAGTTCGGGCGATACGGTGCGTTCTTCGACCACCGCCATCTTGACCGGAAGCGCGCCGGACCGCAGCGAGATCGACAGCGCGTTGGCGCTCGCCACCGTGAAGTTACCCGAAATCTGTGCTTGTCCGCCCAGAATCGGTTCGTTGATCGAAGGGGCCGACAGCACCTGACCGTCAAGCACCATGGCAAAACGCTTGCCGACGCTTTGCGATGTCACGCGGGCAAAGGTGTTGGACCCGCCCGAATCAAAGCGGATGTTGACCACGGGCAGCCCGCCCTGCTGGTCATAGCCTTGCTGGGCGTTGATCAACTGTTCGCCGCTGATCATCACCTGACGGCGCAGCACTTCATAGGGGACGCCGTTACCCGCACCTTCGGCATAGGGAACGATTTCGCTGCCCACCGGCACTCGCCCGGCCGCCACTTCGGCAGGGTCGGCATTTTCATCGACCATGCGGAATTCCAGCCGCGCGGTCTTGCCGATCAGTTCCTTGAGCGCTTTGGGGTCCTGAAGCCCCGGCACCTGCACGACGATCCGGTCATTGCCCTCACGGATGATCGTCGGCTCACGCGTGCCCAGCGCGTTGACGCGCTTGTCGATAATCTCGCGCGCGGTATCCATCGCGCGGTCGATCGCCTGCGCCTGCCCCGCCGCCGTCGGCGTCATCACGATGCGCGTCGTGTCGACAATATCGATGTTCCAGTCGCGCTGACCGGTCAGCGCCGCGCCCTGCGTTTCACGGAACAGCCGGTCGCGCGCGTCGTCCAACTGCTTTTGGTCGCGCACCAGAAAACTGATCTTGCCGCCTGCGGTGCTCAGATCGCCAATCGCAATATCGTCATCAGGCCCGCGCTCGCCCTTCATCGCCGTCCGCACGGTCTTTTCCATCGTCGACAACTGGGTCTTGGTCAGGTCATTGATGTCGGCTTCGAGCAGCAAATGGCTACCGCCCGCCAGATCGAGCCCCAGATTGACCCGCGCCTGAAGAAAAGACGGCAGGTTCGCCGTTACCTTTTCCGGCAACAGGCTGGGGGCCGCAAAGATAAGGCCCAGCACCATGAGGATGCTGACGCTGATAGTTTTCCAACGCGGGAAATCGAGCATAGTTTTGGTCCGATAGCAAAGCGCGGTGGGCGGCGCGCGGCCACCCGCCAGGTCAATCGTTTGCGGGCTTGCCGCCGGGTTGCAACACGTCGGACAAGGTGGACTTCACCACCTTGATCTTGACGCCCTGGGCGATTTCAACATCGGCGAAATCATCGTCAACGCGGGTGACTTTGCCGACGATACCGCCGCCGGTCACCACCTGGTCGCGCGGCTTGACCGCCGCAACCTTGGCGCGATGCTGCTTCATCCGCACCTGTTGCGGGCGGATGAGGAAGAACCAGAACACAACAAAAATCAGCAGATAGGGCACCAGCATAAGGAAACCGGCGGCTCCGCCCCCGGAACCGGCCGCCTGGGCAAGGAGTAATTGGGTCGACATGAATTGAGCAACTTTCCAATGAACAGCGGCGCCATTCCGATGGAACAGCGCGCGTCTTGATGGCGCGGCGCCTATCACGCGGGGCGCGGCGGTGCAACTGGTCGCTGCGGCCAATCCCCCCTTGGCAGGCTCCCGAAAAATAGCGACAAGGACGCCATGTTCAAGTGAGAAGCACAATGATTATCGTTCAGGGCTGGGCACGACTGCCCGACGCCGCCGCCATCACCGCCTTGGAATCGGCGGTTCAGACGATGGTCAACGCCACCCGCAAAGAGGATGGCTGCATCGATTACGCCATGGCCCGCGACATCAACGACCCGCGCCTCGTGCGGATCAGCGAAGTGTGGGACAGCGAAGCGGCGCTGACGGCGCATTTCGCCACGCCGCACATGGCCGCCTTCAACGCCGCAATGGGCGCCGCCGCGCCCGAGGCCCTGTCCATCCATCGCTACGACGTTGCCGGCGAAGCCCGGCCGCTGGTCGTGCGCGGCGAATAGCCACAGCATCTGCTTGCATCGCCGCGCCACCCGCGCTAGGGGCCTCGCCTGCCCCACGGGGCCGGTCGGGACGTAGCGCAGCCTGGTAGCGCATCACACTGGGGGTGTGGGGGTCGGAGGTTCGAATCCTCTCGTCCCGACCAATTATTTCAGGCAGATTTGACGGGTAGTACGGGCGGCGAAAGCTGCCCGTTTTCGTGAACATTTGCATTAGCCTGTTGTAAGCTTCGCCACGGAATCTCTGTAGCTACCCCTAGCAATGTCGGCGTCACTGCTGTTTACAAACATAGGTGTCCAATATGGGGTGGTTTTGTGACGGTCTGCTTTCAGGGATAAAAGGGGGAAGCGGATTCCACCTGCCGTTCCGGCCTATGACCGTGATGCGCCGGTTCAATCCTAGAAATAGCTAGCCCCAGTTATGAAGGCAAATAACAGGAAAGTTCCCAATCCAGTCATCATCAGTGCAGCTATCCCGAACATGATGGTATTTGACCAGTAGTGAAAAGGCTCGACTTTCCGTTCGAATATCCAGCCCTTGATACGAGCTTGGCCGATCTTAGCGACCGCGTGAATTGCCACCAAGCGAGTGCGGCGACTAGCAGACACAACAATTCGAACAAAACATTGCTAATCACCATAAGGTCCTCGGAAGCCGGTGTCGGCGATGCGGCTGCTTCTAGGCATGGGCGATCATCCTTGGAATGGCAACTTATGGGTCGTTAGCGGTCATTACAATATTCTCACCTAACCCGCTTATCGGCTCACTAGGATGCCGGGACCCAGCTCCATCCCTGAATCTATCCATGGCCGAACCCCACACAAAAATATCGCTGTCCTACATTATCCCTATATGGTTCGTTTATCTCCTTTGTTGAACCAAGGAGAATATCATGCCGAACCTTATATCCATCGACAGTCTGATCGCAGACGTCATCGACCGCGAGGGGTATTATAGCAACCATCCCGCTGATCGCGGCGGGCCGACGCGGTGGGGGATCAGCGAGGCCGTGGCGCGGGCGCAGGGCTATGACGGGGCGATGCGTCAGCTTCCGCGCAGCGAGGCCGAAGCCATTTATCGCCGCATCTATTGGCTGCGTCCGCGCTTTGATGAAGTGGCGCGGCGCGCGCCCGCCATTGCCGCCGAACTCTTTGATACCGGGGTCAATATGGGAACCGGCGTCGCCATCGGCTTTCTTCAGCGCGCGCTCAATGCCCTCAACCGTTCGGCGCGCGACTATCCCGACATCAGTGTCGATCGCGTCATCGGCCCGCGCACCATCTCGGCGCTCGACGGCTTTTTGAAGGCGCGCGGGAGCGGCGGCGAGACGGTGCTGCTGCGCGCAATCGAGGCCTTGCAGGGCGAGCGTTATATCCACCTTGCCGAACGCCGACCGAGCCAAGAGGCCTTTCTTTATGGCTGGCTCGCGAACCGGATTGGTTCCTGAGCAAGGAGCGCAACACAGGGGGTGCCTAGTGTGACCTTTGTGACCTTTCGCCCAAAATAGGAGAATAAAATGAGCATTATCGACGGCCTGATCAGCCCCATTGCCAAACTGATCGACAAAATCATTCCCGACCCCGAAGCGCGTGACCGCGCCAAGCTGGAACTGCTCAAACTGCAGGGCAGTCAAGAGATGGAGACGATCCGCACGCAAATGTCGGCGATTGTCGCCGAGGCCAACAGCGCCGACCCCTGGACCAGCCGCGCCCGCCCCAGCTTTCTCTATGTCATGTATGCGCTGTTGCTCTGGGCCATCCCGATGGGCCTGATCGCCGCCGTCCGCCCCGACATGGCGCAGGGCATTGCGGCGGGCATGAACGCCTATCTCGCCGGCATCCCCGAACCGCTCTACGCGCTCTTTGGCACCGGCTATCTCGGCTACACCGCCGCGCGCAGTTGGGGAAAGGCCAAGGGGGTGGAGATATAGAATGGCCATATCTGGCGGAAATGCGCGGGAAAGGAACCTTCACGGCTGGGTTTCGTAGATAGGGCATCCACCGAAAACTCTGGGAGCCACCATGCAAGCGCCGTTAGACCTGATCACGTCCAAACTGAACGGCTTTGCCAACGGCTTCTTTCTTCAACTTCCCAACATCGCCGCCGCGATCGGTTTTCTTGTTCTGGCATGGCTCGCCGCGCGCCTCCTCGCCGTTGGCATAGCGCGCTTGGCGGCGCGGCGCGGGCGACGCGATCTGGGGCAATTGCTCGGGTCGCTGGCCAAGGGCGCGCTATTGATAGCGGCGGGCCTGTTCGCGGCGGCGATTGTCTTTCCCAGCGTCAATCCGGGCGATATCGTCGCGACGCTGGGCATCGGATCGGTCGCTATCGGCTTTGCATTCAAGGATATTTTGCAGAATCTGCTCGCCGGACTGCTGCTGTTGATCCGCCGCCCCTATCAGCGCGGCGACCAGATAGTCGTCAAGGGTTTTGAAGGCACCGTCGAATCGGTCGAAAGCCGCGCGACGCTGATCAAAACCTATGACGGGCGCCATGTCATCATCCCCAATGGCGATGTCTATACGTCGCCGGTGGTGGTCAACACCGCCTATGACAAGCGCCGCGACGATTTCATCATCGGCATCGGCTATGGCGACAAGCCATCGGCCGCCGCTGAAATTTTCCGCGAGGCCATCGGCAAAGTTGAGGGCGTGCTCGCCGATCCGGCGCCCGAGGTTCTGCCCTGGGCGCTCAATGACAGCACCGTCGACCTCAAGGCCCGTTGGTGGGCGGGGTCAAAGCAGACCGACCAGACCCATGTCCGCGCGCGTGTCGTGCTGGCTATATACGAAGCCGCCGCCGAACAGGGCATCGACCTGCCCTTCCCGACCCAGATCATGCTGTTCCACGACCAGACCGAAGAAGGCGACGGCGACCGCACCCAACAGCGCGAAGGCTGGCCCGCAGGCGACAAGCCGCCCAAGGCCCGCCGTCTCGAAGCGGTGCGCGAGGCCGCGCCTGCCGACGCCAAGGGCTAACCGGCGAGCGCGGTCTTGACTGCCGCCACGGCAGCTTCCGCCGCGCCGCCATCGGGACCGCCACCTTGCGCCATGTCGGGACGGCCTCCGCCGCCCTGTCCACCCAGCGCCGCCACCGCCAGCTTCACCAGCTCGACGGCGCTGTGCGTAGCGGTCACATCGCCGGACACCCCGACCGCAACCGACGCGCGGCCATCATTCACCGCGACCAGCATCGCGACGCCCGACCCGATCTGCTTCTTCATCTCATCCACCGCGCCGCGCAATCCCTTGGGGTCGAGCCCCTCAACGACCTGCGCCAGAAACGCCGTGCCGCCAATCTCCTCAACCGCAGGCCCGCTCGCCGCGCCAGCCCCGCCGCCCATCGCCAGCGCCTTCTTCGCCTCGGCCAGTTCGCGCTCGGCCTTCTTCAACGCATCGCTCAACGCCGCCACGCGGGCGGGCACATCGTCAGGCGCGGTTTTGAGCGTCGCCGCCGCCGCTTTCAACGCCTCTTCGCGCGCCGTCAGCCATTGCCGTGCGGCCTCACCCGTCAGCGCCTCGATCCGCCGCACGCCCGACGACACGGCGCTCTCGCCAACAATCTTGAACAGCGCAATATCGCCCAGCGCCCGCACATGCGTACCACCGCACAGCTCGACCGAATAACTATGCTCGCTCCCCTGTCCCATGCTCAGCACGCGCACTTCGTCCCCATATTTCTCCCCGAACAGCGCCATCGCACCCGCTTCGATCGCATCATCGGGGGTCATCAACCGCGTCGTCACCGCGTCATTGCCGCGGATCTGCGCGTTCACATCGACCTCGACCGTCGCAATCTCGTCCGGCGTCAACGCTTTGGGATGCGAATAGTCAAAGCGGAACCGGTCAGCGGCAACCAAGCTGCCCTTTTGCGTAACATGCCCGCCCAGCCGCTCACGCAGCGCGGCGTGCAGCAAATGGGTGGCGCTATGATTGGCGCGAATGCGATTCCGCCGCCCCTCATCGACCGTCATATGCACTGCATCACCGACCTTGATGCTGCCCGCCGTCAGCTTCGCCTGATGCGCATGGAGCCGCCCCAATGGCTTGGCGGTTTCCGCAACCTCGGCCTGCAATCCTGCGGGGGTCCAGATTCGGCCGCTGTCACCCATCTGCCCGCCGCTCTCCCCATAAAAGGGGGTCTGGTTGGTCAGCACAACCACCTCGTCCCCCTTGGCGGCCTCTTCGACCGGCGCGCCATCCTTGATCAACGCGAGGACCGTGCCTTCGCCTTCGCTAGCCTCATAGCCGATGAATTCGGTGCTGCCATGCGTCTCGGCAAGGTCGAACCAGATTTCGTCAGACGCCTTTTCTCCGCTTCCCTTCCACGCCGCGCGCGCTGCCGCTTTTTGCTGCGCCATCGCGCTGTCAAATCCGGCGCGGTCGACCGAAATGCCCTGCAAACGCAGCGCATCCTCGGTCAGATCATAGGGGAAACCAAAAGTGTCATAGAGTTTAAAGGCAACATCACCCGCCAGCGTCGCGCCTTCGCTCATGCCCGTCGTTGCATCCTCCAACAGCCGCAACCCCTTGTCGAGCGTCTGGCGGAATTTCACTTCCTCGCGCTCCATCGTCTCGCCGATCAGCGGCTGGGCGCGGATCAGTTCGGGATAGGCCGCGCCCATTTCGGTGGTCAGCGACGGCAACAGGCGATGCATCAACGGATCCTTCGCGCCCAGCAGATGGGCATGACGCATCGCACGGCGCATGATCCGCCGCAGCACATAACCGCGCCCTTCGTTCGAGGGCAGCACGCCATCGGCAATCAGGAAACTCGACGCGCGCAGATGGTCGACAATGACGCGATGGCTCGACCGGTTCGCGCCCTCGGCTGGAACGCCGGTCTGGTCGACCGACGCCGCGATCAGCGCCTTGAACGTGTCGGTATCATAATTGTCATGAACGCCCTGCAAAACTGCGGCAATCCGCTCCAGTCCCATGCCGGTGTCGATGCTCGGACGCGGCAAATCAACGCGGTCGCCTTCGCCGCGCTGGTCATATTGCATGAACACCAGATTCCAGATTTCGACGAAGCGGTCGCCATCCTCATCGGGCGATCCGGGCGGGCCACCGGGGATATGATCGCCATGGTCATAGAAGATTTCGCTGCACGGCCCGCACGGCCCGGTGTCGCCCATCGACCAGAAATTATCATTGGTCGCGATACGGATGATGCGCTCGTCGGGCAGACCAGCGATCTTTTTCCACAGCGCAAATGCCTCGTCATCGGTGTGAAAAACGGTGACGGTCAGCTTGTCGGCGGGGATGCCCCAAACCTTGTGCACCAACGTCCAGGCATGAAGAATCGCCTGTTCCTTGAAATAATCGCCAAACGAGAAATTCCCCAGCATTTCAAAGAATGTATGGTGCCGCGCGGTGAAGCCGACATTGTCGAGGTCATTATGCTTGCCGCCCGCGCGAACGCATTTCTGCGACGAGGTGGCGGTCGTGTACGGGCGCTTTTCCAGACCGGTAAAGACATTCTTGAACGGCACCATGCCCGCGTTGATGAACATCAGCGTCGGGTCATTATGCGGCACCAGCGGCGACGATGGTACGATATGGTGGCCCGCCCCGGCGAAATAGTCGAGGAATGCGCGGCGAATGTCATTGGTCGAGGTCATGGCCGCGAATTAGGGGCTTTGACGCGATGCGACAAGTCGCGAAGTGTCGTTGCGCGCAATTGCCTGACCAATTCAGAAGTCAGTGGCGATGCCTTTGCCCAGATAACAGGGCAATTTGTGCAACACATCGGCCTTGGGCACCCCCTCTTCCATCATCGACGCGGGCACTTCGGACGTGTCGGTGCGGACGATGCTGAACGCCGATCCCGGTGTCGCGCGATGCACCACCAGATAGCCACAATCCATCGCGCCATCGGGCCGGTCGCCGCGAAAATCAAAGGCGGCATACAGTCCGGGGGGCTGACCTGCCGGGTTGGGGTACCAGGTCAGGCGCAGGATGCGGATCGTCCCGTCGGCCCACAGGCCGTCGCGTTTGCGCAGGTTCATTTCCCATTCGAGCCGCGGCGTATTGGCCTGCATCGACAGTCGCAGCATCGCATAGGCCGCCGCATAGTCACGGCGAGCCAAGGCTTTGGTAAAATCGACGATGCGCGCCATCGCTTGCGCTTCATCGGACTCACTGGCGTGAAAATCGCTGGTGTCAGGCGAGACATGCCGCTCAACCTCTGGCCCAAGTGCCGGATGCCCTTGAGCCATCGCAGGCGAGGCGCCGGTCATCGAGAGGATGACCGCACCCACCAAAATCGTCAGCCGCTGCCACTCAATAGGCATAATAGGCGCCGCCCTTTTCACGCGCGCGCTTCCACGCCGGGCGCGCGTGGGCTGCGGCGACAAAAGCAGCGAGTTTGGGATAGCGATCGCCCATGCCCTGCATCACTGCAATCTCGGCGGGAAAGCTTAGCATGATGTCGGCGGCGGAAAGATGATCGCCAATAAAGCAGCCATTGTCGCCAATCCGCTGCTCCATATAGGAAAAATGAGAATTCAACTGCTCATCAATACGCGGATTCAAGGGCGCGGCGGCATCGCCCAGACGACTGGTATAAAGCCGCAACAGAACCGGCGTCATCGCCGACCCTTCGGCAAAGTGCAGCCATTCGAGGTGGCTGATATGATCGTCCGTCCCGCGCGCCGGAACCAGATCAGAGCCGCCCAGTTGCTCGCACACATATTCGGTGATCGCGCCCGATTCGATAATCACGCGCCCATCATGCTCCAGCATCGGCGACTTGCCGAGCGGATGCACCGCGATCAGTTCGGGCGGAGCGAGGTTGGTCTCCGCATCACGCTGATAATATTTAATCTCATAAGACGCGCCAATTTCCTCCAGCAGCCAGAGGATACGCTGCGAACGGCTGTTGTTCAGATGGTGGACGATGAGGGACATGATTTTCTCCTTGGGGTTTAGCGGATTGCGTTGCGATGAATGAGCGCGGCAAGCTCGCGGACCAATTTGGCGCCAACAATCGCGGTGACACCGCCGATGTCGCGGCCCGGATGATGTTCGACAATGTCCGCGCCAACTATGGGGGCTCGCTGCCGGTCGAGCACGGCCAGCAATTCGCGCACAGTCAAACCGCCGGGTTCGGGATGGGCGACACCCGGCGCCGCTGCCGGATCGAGACCATCAAGATCGATCGATATATAAAGCGGACCATCGAGCACTGGTACCAATGTCGCGGCAAATGAGGTCATAGGAATGACTTCGACTCCAAAGCGCTTCGCCTGTTCGTCACAATGGCGATTCATCGTGCGGATGCCGACCTGAACCAGACGCGAGGCGAACCCGCGCTCACAAATGCGGGCAAAGGGCGAAGCATGGCTGCGCGGATTGCCTTCAAAATCATCATAGAGATCGGGGTGTGCATCGAAATGTAGGATGTTAAGCGCGCCGAAACGGTTCGCGACGGCCTCGACAAGCGGGAGGCTCACGGCATGGTCGCCGCCCAGCGCAAGCGGCACTTCGCCGCTTTCAAGCAGCATAGCGACATGGCGGCCAATTGCGGCGTCGTCCGACGCCACATCTTCGGTGAGTGGCAGATCGCCATCATCGACAAAGGCAATGTCGCGTCCGATTTCGAGCCCGCTTTCGCTCGCCAAATTACCGCGATCACTCCACAGCGCGGCGCGAATGGCGGCGGGGCCACCCGCAGCGCCGCGTTCAAAAGAGCTATTCACATCGGTGGGTAAGCCAAACAGGCGGATCGAAGACATAGGGCGTTGTATGCGGCCTGGTTACGCGCAACAAGGGGCACCAGCATCTAAGCCAATCCCTCGTAAAAACGCCTATCTACTATACCGACTAGGCGATGGCTGACACCGGGACCATAGCCAGAGGCCATGGTGAGAGGGGCAGATGCCAGCCATCGTTCAGGACGCAAGGTGTCCCGATATCGTTCCGCGCCACCAACAAGGAGGACGCGTCGAGGCAATTATTTATCGTCGTCGTTATCGCTGCTATCGTCCGGCCCGGTCATCATCTCCTCGGCCACTTCATCGGTACGGCCGCGGATCGCCTGTTCCAGCCGCTCCATCAGTTCGGGATTTTCCTTGAGGAAATTCTTGGAATTTTCGCGGCCCTGACCGATGCGGATCGAGTCATAGCTGAACCAGGCACCCGATTTCTCGACAAGCCCCGCCTTGACACCAAGGTCCAAAATCTCGCCAATTTTCGAGATACCCTGCCCGTACATGATGTCGAATTCGACCTGCTTGAACGGTGGCGCGACCTTATTCTTGACCACTTTGACACGCGTCGAGTTGCCGACAATATCATCGCCATTCTTGATCTGGCCGGTACGACGAATATCGAGCCGGACGCTGGCATAGAATTTCAGTGCGTTGCCCCCGGTCGTGGTTTCGGGGTTGCCGTACATCACGCCAATTTTCATCCGCAGCTGGTTGATGAAAATGACCATGCAGCGCGAACGGCTTATCGAACCGGTCAGCTTGCGCAGCGATTGCGACATCAACCGCGCCTGCAGGCCGACATGGCTGTCGCCCATTTCGCCTTCGATTTCGGCGCGCGGCACCAGCGCGGCGACCGAATCGATCACCAATATGTCAATCGCGTTTGATCGCACCAGCGTATCGACAATCTCCAGCGCCTGTTCGCCAGTATCGGGCTGTGACACGATAAGCTCGTCAATATTGACTCCGAGCTTGCGGGCATAGACCGGGTCGAGTGCATGTTCGGCATCGACAAAGGCCGCGGTTCCGCCGGTTTTTTGCGCTTCGGCAATGGCGTGCAAGGCCAGCGTCGTTTTACCCGAGCTTTCAGGCCCGTAAATTTCGATCACGCGGCCACGCGGTAATCCGCCAACGCCCAGCGCAATATCGAGCCCCAGCGATCCGGTCGAAATCGATTCGACCTGCATCGCTTCCTTCGACCCCAATTTCATCACCGAGCCTTTACCAAAGGCGCGATCTATCTGCGCGAGCGCGGCGTCGAGCGCCTTTTGTCTGTCCATGCTATTCACTGATTTCCCCGTTTCGACGAGTGACAATTGACCGGCCATAACCGTACCCCTCCTGCTCTAAAGCGAAGCCCGAAGCATCGCAACGCCAGACCGGTGTACAGCATTTGTTCTCTGCGAACAAGAGGGGAACATTATTGGATTTACGCCATTAATCATTCGCGCCCTTGGTTTTATTCGGTCCGGGCCAGCAGATCCTTCAGCACCGAATCGATCTCGACCAGCCGGAACGGCTTGGACACCAGCCCCCGCTGTTGATGCGCCGCCGGAATAACATCGCCGCCACCGGTCGTGAACGCAAAGGGAATATGCCTTTCGGCCAAGACATCGGCGAGCGGCCAGACCTTTTGTTCGCCCAGATTGATGTCGATCAGCGCCGCCGAAATATGGCCGAGGGCAATCGCGACCTCGGCATCTTCGACCGTCGTCGCCTGCACCGACTCTGGAAACCCCAACGCCTCGAGCATATCGGCCAGCATCATGCCAATAAGCACATCATCCTCGACGATCAGAATTTTCCCGACCTCAGCCATTATCACCGATCCGACGCGCCACACGATTTAGAGTGTCGAGCGTCGCCTCGGTCAATTGCACCACAGAGAAAGGTTTGGGCAAAAAGGCCACATCGTCAATGTTGATCGATTGGCGTAACTGTTCCTCGGCATAGCCCGACATAAACAATACCGGCAGGTCGGGCCGCTCGCTGCGAATTTTCCGCACCATCGCCGGACCATCCATCGTTGGCATCACGACGTCGCTGATAATCAGGTCAATCTTGTCATTGTCGGCAAAGCGCTCAAGCCCCTCTTCGCCTTGAGAGGCCGTGATGACAGTATAGCCCGCGCGAACGAGGGCGCGCTCGGCCACGGCACGGACAATATCTTCATCCTCAACCAGCAAGATCGTCCCGCTGCCCCATTCCTTGCGCTTTTCGGGCGGCGGCAGGGTCGTCGGCTTGGCGGGGGCCGTTTCGGAGCGATGGACGGGCAGATAGATAGTGAAAAACGACCCCTCCCCCGGCTTGGTATCGGCGAAAATATAACCCGCTGATTGTTTGATGATTCCATAGACTGTGGACAGGCCAAGGCCCGTGCCCTTGCCCACATCCTTGGTGGTAAAAAAGGGTTCAAACACCTTGGGCAGCACATCGGCAGGAATGCCCGTCCCCGTGTCGCTGATCTTGAGCGCGCAATAATCGGCGGGCGGCATGATTTCATTGCTCATACGGCGAACTTCGGCAGCCGACACCATATAGGTTTCGATGGTCAGCGTGCCACCGCCCGGCATCGCATCGCGCGCGTTTACGGCCAGATTGACAATCACCTGCTCCAGTTGCCCCGGATCGGCGCGCACCGCGCCCAGGTCACGCCCGTGCCGCACCGACAATTCGATCCGTTCACCGAGCAACCGCTTGAGCAAATGTGAGACCTCTGAAACCACATCGGGCAATTGCAGGATTTGCGGTCGCAACGTCTGTTGACGCGAAAAGGCCAGCAACTGCCGGGTCAGGCTGGCAGCACGATTGGCGTTACTGCGAATTTGCTGAATATCGTCATAATCGCCATCGCCCGGCGTATGACGCATCAGCATCAGGTCGCAACTGCCCAGAACGGCCGTCAAAATATTGTTGAAGTCGTGCGCCACGCCGCCCGCGAGCTGACCCACCGCCTGCATTTTTGACGCTTGCGCCACTTGTCGCTTCAACCGCGATTCCTCGCTGCTGTCCTTCAAACTCAGCAACACCGTCGCTTCGCCCAGCCCGCGCACACCAACGATCCGCATCGGCACCGGATCATCGGGCTGAACGGTCAGCCGGATCGATAGGTCGCCGCCCGCTTGCTGCCCCCCGCTGTGGCGGCGAATCATGTCAGAGAGCGGCCCCTTGTCCTCAGCGACGACAAGGTCGCCGGGATAGCGGGGACGCTTGTCATCGGACTGGCCGGCGGCGCGCGCGAACGCCTTGTTCATATAAATGAACCGACCATCACGATCGACCATCGCCAGCCCAAAGGGCAGCATGGACACCAGTGTCTCGACGTAGTTTTGGGCCGCTCCGCGTTCCACGGCGCCGGTCGCTTCATCGATCAGGACAATCAGCACCGGCGCATTGGCATCGGCGGGGGCCAATGGGATCTGGAGCAAGCGGACAGGCGGAGCTTTCTCGCCCTCGCGATCAAAAAACAAGGCCCCATTGTCGTCAAGGCGCAGCATGGCGCCAATGTCACGTCCGGCATAGGGACCGGCAGCATCCCCCAAAGCACGCAGCAGAAAGGCGCTGTTGGCAACCCGCAACCGCCCTTCGGTATTGACCAATGCGGCCATAATCCCCGCTTGCCCCAGCGTCAGCCCGGCCGGCCCGTCCAGATGGCGGATAATCTCCGTGGCAAGGTCCAACCGTTCCTCAGAGGCAAAGCGCCACACCAGATAATCTTCGGCCTGCCCCGCGCGGACGACCTGTGCCCGCAAACGCAATGTTCCCATCACCAGATCGTCGACGCTACCTTCGCCGTCACGCCAAGCCGCACGACCGGCATTTTTCAAAAGCTCGGCCCCGCGTCCCTGCAATGGCAATCCGGGTGGTGTTGCAAAACCGTTGAACCAGCTTGCAAACAGATCATTCGCACACACCAACCGTCCGGCCCGGTCGGTGACGGCAATTGCAATGTCGTCATGGTCCAGCGCCTGACGCAACATGGTCCAGTCGGGAACATTTGCCTCGACTCCGGCTTCCACCGGAAAAAATCGACGAAACAGGATCAATCCCGCCGCTGCAACAGCGACGCCAGCCGTAAATCCGGCAGCGATCACCCAATCGCGCGTTGCCCAGAACAGCAAACCGACCGACGTCAATATCAGGACGCCGATCATCGCCACATCAAGCCGCGACAAGGCAGGCACAGCAAGCAGGTCGCCGACCGGGCCAGTCGCCATTCTTCGGTTAGCAGAAGAGGATGACAGACTGTCCGCGGTCAACGAAATTCCCTTATATGTTTGGCGCTACCAGATGCGGACGCGATCCGTCGGTGCCAGATAGAGTTTCTGGTCTGCTGACACTTGGAACGCTTCATACCACGGGTCAAGATTGCGAACGACCCAAGCGCGCTGGATCGACGGGCTGTGCGGGTCGGTCAGAAGGCGCTGCATCAGATTGGCCTCGCGATAATTACGCCGCCATATCTGAGCCCAGCCAAGATAGAATCGCTGATCGGCAGTCATCCCGTCGACCACCGGGGGGGTCTTGCCGTCGAGGCTGCGGATATAGGCATCGTGCGCGACCGTCAGACCGGCAAGGTCGGCGGTATTCTCACCCAGTGTCAAATGGCCGTTGACGTGCTTGCCGGGCAGCGGCTCATAGGCGTCATATTCCTTTGCCAACGCCTCAGTCCGGGCGTTGAACGCAGTGACGTCGGCGGGGGTCCACCAATCGCTGAGCTCGCCCTTTTCATTATATTTGGCGCCTTGATCGTCGAAGTGATGCGACAATTCATGTCCAATCACAGCGCCGATGCCACCATAATTGACCGCATCGTCGGCATTGGGATCAAAGAAGGGCGGCTGCAGGATCGCGGCGGGGAAGACGATCTCTACCATCGGGGGATTGGCATAGGCGTTCACTGTCATCGGCGTCATGCCCCACTCCCAGCGCTGGAGCGGCTTGCCAAGATGGCCGACATTATAGTCATTGGCCCAGATATTGGCACGCCAATTATTGCCAAAGGCGTCGCCCTGATCGATCTCTAGCCCCGAATAATCCTTCCACTGATCGGGATAACCGATCTTCGGTTTAAAGGCCGCCAGCTTGGCGTGCGCCCGCACCTTGGTTTCGGGGGTCATCCAGTCCAGCTTGTCGAGCCGCGCATCCATCGCCGCGATGATATTTTTGACCAAAGTGTCCGCCGCCGCCTTGGTCGCGGGCGGGAAATATTTGGACACATAGATTTTGCTCACTTCGTCGTCGAGCGCCGCCGAGGTAAACTGCACCGCGCGCTTCCAGCGTGCCTCCTGTTCGGGCGTGCCAGATAAAGTAGTGCCGTAAAACGCAAAATGCTCATCATCGAAGGCCTTGGGCAGCACATCGGAGAAATTGTCGAGACTGCGGATCATCAGCTGGTCGCGCAGCACAGCGACCGGCGTCTTGCCGACCAGCGCCGCGATGCCTTTCACGGCTGATGGCTGGGCAACGATCAGACTGTCGACGTCCATCCCTTGGCCCTTGAGCCAAGTCGCGAAGTCGAATCCGGGGGCCATTTGCGCCAATTCGGCCAGCGTCATCTTGTTATAGGTTTTGGTCGCGTCGCGGCTTTCGGTACGTGTCCAGCTGGCATTGGCGACCCCGGTTTCGAAATCGAGCACCGCCTTGGCGCGCGCTGCCGCATTGGGTTCGCCCGCCAATGTCATCACTCTGGTCAGATGCGCCAGATAGGCCGCTCTGGTTTTGACGAGTTTTGCATCGTCGCTGAGATAATAGTCGCGGTCGGGCATCCCAAGGCCCGACTGGAACATGGTGACCGCATAGATTTGGGGATGCTTGTCATCCTGTCCGACATAGCCGCCAAACGGAGCCTTGATCCCGGCACGGCTGCCTTCGCCAACCACCGCTGCATAAGTATCGCGGGTGATGCCTTTCACCTTGGTCAGCCAGCCTGCGATCGGGGTCAGGCCCTTGGCGTCGATCGCGTCACGATCAAGATAGGTCGCATAGGCACGACCGATATTCGAGTTGGGGTCCTTGGCCGCCGCTTCCAAAATGTCCTTGGTCCGCGATTCGGAAAGGTCGGCGAGGACACTGAAAGAGCCATAGTTCGACTTGTCGGATGGAATCGCAGTATTCTTGGCCCAGGTGCCATTGGCATAGGCATAAAAATCATTGCCTGGTGTCACACTGGTATCCATCCCGGCGGTGTCGAAACCATAGTCACCAAACTCCGGCTTGCCCTTTTGCGATGCGGCCGCGTCAGTGGAGGCGGCGCTGTCGCCTGTGTCCGCTGCTATGCTGCCAGCACTCGGAAGGGCGGTCAGCGCAAGCGCCAGTGCGCTCGTCACCAACAGGCGCGAAGATTTTACCAATTTTGTCATGAACTGCTCCCAATAAGTCTTCATCCGTCACGGCCTGCCAAAGTCAGACCGTCGGAACATGGCCTTGCTATAGTCTGCTCGCCAATCGGTTCAACCGTGAGGCAGGTCGCTCGTCGATGAATCAAGTCGTTTGTCGGCGCGCATCCGTGCCATCTTGCGACGCCAGCGCAGGCGAATCCAATTGTCCCAGATCACCGATGCAAGAATATAGCCAACAATCGACGCAATGACCGAGATGATAAACAATCCGGCCACCATCGCCGGTGCCGCGTCTGATACGAACCAGCGCGTCCACTCCCCAATGCTTGCCCCATTGTCGGCCAGCACTGTAAATGTCTGAATATCGGCATGCAAACCGGTGGCGCGATTGCCCAGCCAGACAGATCCGGCCAGAATGAACGGCGTGGTCGCCGGGTTCGACAGGAACGTCATCGCCGCGCCGATCGGAATATTGGCGCGAAACGGCAGCGCCAACAAAGCCACACCAAGAATTTGAACACCCGGGATCAGAAAGAAGATGCCGATAAACAGCCCCAAAGCGACTCCGCGCGGCACCGACGTGCGGGTGAACCGCCACAAATGACTATGCGCAACACGATGCGCGAACGGCCGGACAAAGCGGCTGGCGAGCAGCTCGTCACGCGTCGGCGAGTTGCGGCGGACCCAGTTCATGAATCCGGCCTTCTTGGGGGCTTCGGGTGTTTCGGTCATCCGCGCTCTTTCATCAGGCGTTGCTTGTCGCGCTTCCAGTCACGCTCTTTGATCGATTCGCGCTTGTCATGCGCCTTCTTGCCCTTGGCAATCGCCAGTTCAACCTTTGCCCGGCCACGGCTGTTGAAGTAGACCGACAGCGGCACCAGTGTCATGCCCTGCCGCGCCACGGCGGCGTGCATCTTGTTAATCTCTCGCCCATTGAGCAACAGCTTGCGCGGGCGTTTCGGTTCATGGTTGAACCGGTTGCCATGGCTGAATTCGGGGATATTGGCGTTGATCAGCCAGACCTCATTACCCTTCACCTCGGCATAGCTTTCGGCAATTGTCCCTTCGCCAAAGCGCAGCGATTTAACCTCTGTCCCGTGCAGCGCGATTCCGGCCTCGAACACCTGATCGATGGCAAAATCAAAGCGCGCGCGCCGGTTTTCGGCGACGACCTTTTTCTTGTCGAATTCAGCGGCTGACTGCGGGCGTGCCATGACCGGTCCTACACCAGCCCTGCATGGATAAGCGCCGCATCAACCGCCGCTCGCGACGCCGGCGAAGCGGCCATAATCGGCAAACGCACTTCAGGGTCGAAACCATCCAGCACCCGCGACAAGGCATATTTCACCGGACCGGGCGACGCATCGGTGAACATCGCTTGATGCAGCGGGAACAAGCGGTCGTGCAATTGCAACGCGGCGGCCCAGTCACCCGTCTGGCAGGCGGAGGCAAATTTTGCGCAAAGGCCGGGCGCGACATTGGCCGTCACCGAAATGCAGCCCGCGCCGCCCATCACAGCATGAGCCAGCCACAAATCATCATTGCCGCTCAACTGGCAAAAACCAGCACCAGCACCGGCCCGCTGTAACGACACGCGCGCCAAATCGCCGCTCGCATCTTTGATGGCGACGACCGACGGGATCTCCGCCAGTTTGCACATCGTATCGGCATGGATATCAGTAACGGTACGCCCGGGAACATTGTAAACGACAATCGGAATGTCACAGGCGGCAGCCAGCGCCGCATAATGGGCGATCAGGCCATCCTGAGTCGGGCGATTATAATAAGGGGCAACGACCAGCGCCGCAGCGGCACCGGAGGATTGGGCGTGGCGCATGTGGCGAATGGCCGTGGCCGTGTCGTTTGATCCGCACCCTGCAATAACCGGTACCCGACCATCAGCCGCGGCAATACAGGCGTCAATCACCTGATAATGCTCGTCAAAGCTCAAGGTCGGGCTCTCACCCGTCGTACCGCACGGAACAAGCGCGCTCGTCCCCTCGGCAATCTGCCAATCAACCAACCGCGCAAAAGCGGCGTCGTCGAACGCCCCATCGCGAAATGGTGTCACCAAGGCCGGAATTGACCCTGAAAACATCCCAGACTCCTTTACAATTCCACGAATTAGCCGATAGAATTGGCCATCGCGCACGCCCATGGACGCCTATTCAGCGTCCCGCAAGGAGTTTGCCACTAGCATGGCTCACATGAAATCTCTTCCCAATATTTCCCGCCTTGCCCTCGCTGCGGCGTTGTTGTTGCCCGCTGTTGCTCATGCGAGCGAGCTGACACCCGATCAAATGGCCTGGTACCGCGCCCAAATGGGGCTCGCTGCTACAGCCGCTCCGCCGAGCTCGCCCAACTCGGTCGGCGATGCCGTTATGGAATGGCGACGCCTGACACAAGATAGCGGCGCATCATTCGACACATTGTCGCGCTTCCTGCTTGCCAATCGCGACTGGCCCGACGCCGCCAAAATGCGCGTGCGGGCTGAAAAGGCAATCGCTGTCGACAGCTTCGACCCGGCGCGAACACTCGCCTTTTTCAATAGCTATCCGCCGCGCACCGCCAGCGGCGAACTCCGCCTTGCGCTGGCTCTCAATGCCACCGGTCGCCGCGACGAAGCCAATGCCGCTGTCCGCAAGGCGTGGACCAGCGGCACGCTTGACGAGTCCGAAGAAAGCCGCGTCTTGTCGCTCTTCCCCGGCGCGCTCAGCCTCGCCGACCATGACGCGCGCATGGACAAATTATTGTGGTTGAACGCCACCTCAGCCGCCGGTCGTCAGCTTGGCTTCACCTCGGCGTCGAAGCGCGCTGTTTTCGCGGCACGGCTGGCGATGCGGACCAACGCCGTCGACGCGGCCCTGCAAGCCGCCTCGGTGGAAAGCGCAGACCCCAGCCTGACCCGCACCGATCCCGGCTATATTACCGCCAAGGCAACATGGCTGCGCAAAGCGGGCCGCACGCGCGATGCTCAAGCATTACTGGCGGCCCCGCGCGCGCTCAAATCGGCGCCAACCGATGCCGAGGAATGGCTCGAAACCCTGCTGACCAATGCGCGACTGGCTGATTCCGGCGGCGACAAATTCACCGCCTATAATATCGCCCGTCAGCTTGATGACGCACTGCCCGCTGGCACCGTAGTGCGTGAAACGCCGCTAGGTGTGCGCGATGATTATACCTCGCTGGCTTGGCTGGCCGGCACGTTGGCGCTCAACGACTTGCGCCGTCCGGCGGAGGCCGTTGCTTTGTTCCGCGCCTATGGAGACGCTGCCCGTTCCGCGCAGACGCGCACCAAAGGCTATTATTGGGCCGGTCGAGCCGCATTGGCGGCGGGCGACAATGCCACCGCCAAGGCCGATTTTTCCAATGCCGCCCAATATTATGATCAATTTTATGGCCAGTTATCGCTCGAACGACTGAACAAACCTCAACCGCGTCCCGTGAACGAGCCATCGACCCAGATTAGCGCCGCCGACAAGACGGCCTTTGACGATGACCGATTGGTGCGGGCGACGCGCGCGCTGGGTGAAATTGGGGCATGGCGTGAACAATCCTTGTTTCTGCGCGCGCTCGCCAACCGCGCATCATCGCCGACCGAGCATGTGCTGGCGGGACAGCTGTCAGCCGCCATCGGGCGGCCTGACCTTGGCGTGATGATTGGCCGCAGTGCGCAGGCCAACAGCATGGATGCGGTGGAGATGATGGGCTTTCCCACCGTCCGCATTCCGGCGGGGCAAGAGAGTAACTGGACCTTCATCCACGCCATTTCGCGTCAGGAAAGCCAGTTTGACAAGGCGATTGTCAGCCACGCCGGTGCGCGCGGATTGATGCAGTTGATGCCCGGAACGGCGCGCGAAGTTGCTGGCAAGCTGGGCCTCTCATACAACGGCGGCGCTCTGACCACCGACACCAATTACAACATCACGCTGGGTTCGACCTATTTCCAACAGATGCTGCGTTATTTTGATGGCAGCTATCCGCTGGCGGTAGCCGCCTATAATGCGGGGCCGGGCAATGTGAACAAATGGCTGCGCGCCAACGGCGATCCGCGTAACAGCGGCGTCGATATAATCGACTGGATAGAGGCTATCCCGATTTACGAGACACGCAACTATGTTCAGCGGGTGCTGGAAAATGCAGTGGTTTACGACACGTTGCGCGAGAAAGACCACCCATTGCCGAACAATCCGCTCAGCTTTTATCTCGGCAAAACCACACCCGGCTGACCTTTGTGGCGGGCGAACGCAGCAACATCATCAGCCCAACAGGATTCGCCGCACTGCGCGCCGAATATGACGCGCTGTTCGGCGACGAACGCCCCAAGCTGGTCGAGGTCATCAGTTGGGCCGCGGGCAATGGCGACCGCAGCGAAAATGGCGACTATATCTATGGCCGCAAACGGCTGCGCGAGATCGACCGGCGCCTATCCTTCCTTTCCCGCCGGATGAAGGCGGCACGCGTCATCGACCCGGCCGAACAGCCCGACAAGAGTCGCATCTGGTTCGGCGCAACGGCCGAACTCGCCGATGAAGAGGATGAGCGGCGCATTGTCAGTCTGGTCGGCGATGACGAGGCCGACGCAGGCACCGGCCATATCGGCTGGAACAGCCCCCTCGCCCGCGCCCTACGCGGCGCGGCTGTGGGTGATTTGCGAACGGTACAACTTCCAGCCGGAGCCAAGGAGTGGGAGGTCGTTACGATCACCTATCCCGCAAAGGTCAAGGAATAGCGGACCGTCACGGCCGGTGGCCGTATTTGGTGTCAAAGCTCGATAAATGCCGCCGCGATTGCGCCGTTGCTTATTTCAACAAGACCGGAACAATCCACACAGCGGACAAGATGATGATGGCAAACAACAGCGATCCGCCCAGCACATAGCGCACATTATGGCCGGTCACGCCGCCACTGGCTTCCTCTGTATCTACCTCAACATGGTCGTCGACAATTTTCATGGAAATGCTCCCTAATTTGCCGCCCCTGCTGTGCCTGCATATCATGCACGGCGTCTTTCCGCACGGCAAAACCGGAAAGAACCTTCTGACCGGGGCAACCGCTTCATATTTGTATAAGATGCCAGAGGGTCGGTAAGCCGGGTTCTGTCCCTCCCCTTGCGGGGAATGGGCGATCATTCCTCTAGGCCGGCGGTTACCCGACGGCTCCAGCAGTCAACCCGGATGACGGGCCGGAACCAGCCTTGGGGTTGCCCCCATGTCATCCCTATTCGACCTTGCTCCCGGTGGGGTTTACCATGCCGCGCCTGTTACCAGCCGCGCGGTGCGCTCTTACCGCACCCTTTCACTTTTCGCCGGGCCAAAGCCTTGGCGATCTACTCTCTGTGGCACTTTCCCTAAGGTCACCCTCGCCGGACGTTATCCGGCACCGTGGTCTCCGTGGAGCCCGGACTTTCCTCCCCCGGCGGGATACCCCACCGGCGGCGATCGCCTGACCCTCTGGCAAGGCGCGCTATAACGGCAGTTCTTCTGTTTGGCGAGTGGCTCCGCGCATGTCTCTCGCGGCCAGCGAAGACTTGTCTAAGCCCCGTCGCCTTCGGGCTGTGGCAGCAACAACGCCAGCAATATTGCGCGGCTCTCGCCATCGATGGTCCCGTCGATCAGTTCGGGGCGAAAGCGCCTTTGAAAGGCAACGGTAGCGGCAAAGCCATCGGTCACATCATAACCGAACCGCTCGAGCGCCAACAGGAAACCGGCATCGGTCCACAAAGGATCGGTGAGCCTCTTGGTCGGACGCGGCAGCGCGAGGCGGCGGCGCGCCAGTTCGTCCCACGGGAAAAGCTCGCCGGGGTCCTGTTTGCGCGTCGGGGCGATGTCCGAATGGCCGATGACATTGCCGCGCGTGATTTCGTACCGGTCCTTGATCTGGTGGACGAGCCGGACGACCGATGCGACTTGCGGGTCAGGAAAGGGCACATAGCCCCATTCATGCCCGGGATTGACGATTTCAATGCCAACGCTGGCCGAATTGATGTCGCTTTGTCCGCGCCAGTGCGATTTTCCGGCGTGCCAGGCACGTTTGTCTTCGGGCACCATGACAGTAATCTGGCCGTCCTCGCTCACGACATAATGCGCCGATACTTTGGCGTCAGGATCAGCAAGGCGATCGATCGCTTCGGCACCGGATTTCATTCCCGTATAGTGAAGCACAATCAGGGAAATCGGCAACGCGCGCTCGTCGAAATTGGGCGACCAACGCTCAATAAAATCGCTCATGCTTTCACTCGCCCATCAACGCCCGATCCGGCCTCTACCGCCGCATCTGCCCTGCGCCTCTGCCGTCAGAAATGCAAGCCAAGCGGGGACTTCAGGCCGCGTTGCGGTCGAACGCGGCGCGCCGCATTTGCTGGTTGGCAGGCTCATAAAGTCCGCGCAAACGGGGGCTCGCGACAAATTGGTCGGTCTGACCCAAAACCGTTTCACCCGCACCAAGAACCAGAAAGCTCTGCGCGGCACCAGCGGCGCGCAATCGCGCAAAGGCCTTTCGCCGCATGTCAGGCGAGAAATAGAGTAATAGATTGCGGCAAAAAATCAGATCAGCCGGATCAGACAGCGGCGGCCGGTCGGTCAACATATTCTGCACCGAAAATTCGACCCGACGGCGCAAGTCAGCTTTGGCCAGCCAGCCCGCGTCGGTCTGGTCAAACCAGCGCACCATGCGGTGGACCGGCAGACCGCGCTGAATCTCGAACTGGCTGAACAGGCCAACGCGGGCGCGCGATATGGCATGATAGCTGACATCGGTGCCGACAATTTCGATCGTCCAGCCGCGCCATTTATCGGGCCGTTCGGCAAATTCCATCGCCAGCGAATAGGCTTCCTGCCCAGTAGAAACCCCGCAATGCCAGATTGTAATCCGGCGCTCCTGCGCCTTGATTACGCGCAGCCGGTCGAGCGCGGATTGCGCGGTATCGTCAAACAGGCTGTGTTCGCGATAGAAAAAGGTCTCATTGTTGAGCATTGCATCGACCGTGTCGTCGAGCAAATGGCGGCTTGTCGATGTCACAAGCGCCGCAACCAGCGCGTCAAGATCGGCAATGCCATGCCGTGTCATTACCGGTTTCAGCGACATTTCGATGCGCCAGATACGGTTCGGCGACAATGTCTGTCCGGTGCGTGATTCGAGCACGCCCATCAGGACACGATAGGCCGAGTCATTCGATCCGCTCATGATCTGCGCTCTGCTTTGTTGGCGATAATGCCCAGCATCACCGCGATAGCATCGGGGTTAAGCGTCGCGGCGGCAATACCCGACTTGCTGACCGCACCGGGCATACCCCAGACGACGCAGCTTTCGGGCGCCTGCGCAAAAATCGTACCGCCAGCCCTCTTTAACCGGGCCGCGCCATCGGCCCCGTCGCGCCCCATCCCGCTCAGGATCACGGCGACACTATGCGCGCCATAGCTGTCGGCCATTGAAGCCAGCATCGGGTCTGCCGACGGGCAGCATCCGCTGGCCATCGGCTGCGTGTCTAGTGCAATTTCCACATGCCGTCCGCTGCGAACCGTCCGCATATGACTGCCGCCCGGTGCCAGATAAATATGGTGCGGCTCGACCCGCATTCCAGCCTCGGCAACCTTGACATGACGCTGTGTCAGCGTGGCGATTTGGCGGGCATAATAACCGATAAAAGCATCCGGCAAATGCTGGGTTAGTAGGATCGGAGCGCCTATGCGCGGATCCAGATGGGTCAGAAAGCTGGTGAAAGCAGGAATGCCGCCCGTCGATGCCGCCACTGCAATACATTCCAGCGGCCCATCAAGGTCGAACGGCGGTTGTGCGGCCGTCGCAGCAGGAGCACGAACAGCGGCGGAAGACCCCGACGTCATACGCGACCGGTGGCCCAATGCCAGAATCCGCTCGATCAGTTTTTCAGCGAAGCCGCCCGAGAAACTACCGCGCCCCGGTTTGGCCAGCGTGTCGCTGGCGCCAAGCGACAGCGCCTCGATTGCCGCTGGTCCGCCTTCCTCGCAATTGGACGACAATATCAGCACGCGCGAATTTTCGGCAAGCTCGAGGATGTGGGGCAGCGCAGTGATCCCGTTCATGCCCGGCATTTCGATATCGAGCAGGACAACATCCACGGGTTCGCATGACAAAAAGGTCAGCGCGTCCTGCGCCGATGCAACCGAGGCAACAACTTTCAGCCCCTCACGCGAATCGATGATGCGTTCAAGAATGCTGCGAACGACAAGGCTGTCATCGACAAGCATGACCCTGACCGTGCGAAGATCGGGCGTCATCTCCCGACCGGCAGCCGATTGATTGATGGATTGGTGTCGGCTCATCGGGCCGCTCAGGCCACGCCGACCAGTTGCAGCTTTCCTTCCAATGTTTCGCGGTCAAAGGGCTTCATGACATATTCGTCGGCCCCTGCCTCGATAGCCGCCCGGATATGATCGATGCTGTTTTCGGTGGTGCAAAAAACCACGCGCGGCCGTTCTTCATGGCCATAGTCCAGATCATTGAACAGGGTCAGAAACTCCATCCCGCTCATCACCGGCATGTTCCAGTCGAGCAAGATCACGTCGGGACGGTTGTTGCGGCAATAGGCCAGCGCTTCCTGCCCATCGGCGGCTTCGACGACCGTAAAGGCCATCCCTTCCAAGATGTGGCGCGCGACCTTGCGAATCACTTTGCTGTCATCAACGACCAGGCAATATTTTGTCATTCTAGAACTCCCGGGGACCCTCATCGTCGCTTGTAAACCGCAAACCGTATTCACCGCGTTAATGCCCTGCGCTTGGCTTTACGCTGCTTTTGCGATCGGCATGGTGATGAAATGCGATGGATCGACCACCAGCAATGACGCCCCATCATGTTCGATTACGGCATCGGCAACCCGCGCCCAGCCGAGCGAAAGCCGCGCCTTGATCGGGCTTTCGGCGGCCTCGATAAAGCAAACATCCTCTATCTCGTCGGCAAGCAAGGCATAACCATGGTCGGCGACATCGACGACGATCACGCGCTGGCCAGCAGACACTTCAATCGCAGGCAGCCCGACGACGACATGCGGATCGATCAGTGTAAAAACACGGCTTCGCAAGGCGAACAGACCGGCGACATGCGGCGGTGCGCCTGGCACGGATTCGGGGTCAGCCAGAGTCACCACCGAATTGATTGCCCGCGAGCGTAGCGCAACACGGGTGTCGGCGATGCGCGCAACGAGATAGAGTTTTTCCATCATTTCTTGGCTCCTGCCGTATGACGACAGAGCGCGTTCAGCACGGCATCCCTGTCATAGCGATAAATGCTGTCATCATCTGGCCCGGTCGAAGTCGGCGACATGCGTAAACGCACGACGGGCATGTCGGATACGGTCAAAGCTTCCTCTGCGCTGTCGTCCATGCACAGGAAAACATCCGCGACCTCGGTCGTTGTGGCGGTTGCCTTCGAGTCGGTGATCACGCGATAGCCAGAGGCGCGCAATATGGGCGCGAGGAAGTTTGCCGCCCAACCGTCCCGATCCGCCGCAAGGCGGCAAAGCGGCTGGCGCTCTGTGGCACCCTTGCCATCTCTGCTGGCATAGTCCTGCATCAGCCAAAAAGGATCAAGCAGGTCGACCGGCTCGCCGCCGACCAGCATCACTCCGGCAACCAACCCCGGCACATTGCTGTGCTGTAACGTGTCCGGCATACGGACAATGTCGATGACCGCTTCGATCGGATAACATAGCATGGTCGCGCCGTCATTCATCCGGATCAGCTTCACCGTTCGGGCAGCTCTGTCCGGCAATCCGTTCATATGGACTGGGAAAATATCGTCACCGATTGTGACATGGACCGCGCCAGCACTTTCAAACAATAGCGTTGCCGGCACGTCTTCGACGCGTTCCACCACCGACAGGCGCACCGCGCGCACGCGCGCATCGCAGTCACGAAAGAGCAGAATCTGCGTCGCATCACGGTCGTTGACGGCCTCGCGGCGTTCTTCTGTTTCGCGGTCGTTCCCCGTTACACCGATGTCGATGGCGGCAACGTCCACCAGCCCTTTGACGTCGAGCAACAAAACGGGCTTGCCGTTGTCGGTGAGGGTCGTGCCCGCATAAAGATTGGTCGCCATGATCATGGGTGCCGCCGGTTTGATCACCAACTCTTCATGATCGTGAATGGCTGCTACGCTCAGCGCATAGGCTTGGCCCTGTCCGGGTTGGATAATCATCAAGGCGCGATCTTCGGGATCGTCATCGGGCTGCGGCACGCCGCCGAGTATCGTTTCCAGACGCACAAGCGCCAGCCGCTCACCGCGAACCGTCGCCACTTCGCCCCCGCCCAGCTTTTCAATGCGCACCATGTCGTTGGTCTCGAGCAAAATTTCCCGCACGGCGCCGCGCGGGACGGCGAAGAATTGACCGGCTGCGGAGACAAGGAGGCCCGAGATAATCGTCAACGTCATGGGCACGCGCAAAATGACAGTCAGCCCGCGCCCTTCCTCATTTTTGAGCTCGACGACCCCGCCGATTTTGCCAAGATTGGATTTGACGATATCCATGCCGACACCGCGCCCCGAAATGGACGTGATTTTGGCCGCCGTCGACAAACCGGCGGCAAAGACAAGATCAAGCTTCTCTTTCGGAGACATGGCGCTGACGTCTTTGCTTTTGATGATTTTCGCCGCCAGCGCTTTGGCGACCAGCGCGTCGGGCGACAGACCCTGACCGTCGTCGCTAATCTCTATCTCGATCTGGTTGCCCGATTGGCGAGCCGACACCGACAGGCTGGCGGTGATATCCTTGCCCTCTGCAACCCGATCTTCGAGCGTTTCAATTCCATGGTCGATGGCGTTGCGAATGATGTGGATCAGGGGATCGCGAATATTTTCCATCATCTCGCGGTCCAGCTCCACCTCGCCGCCATGCGTGATGAATTTGACCTTTTTGCCTAACCCCTGCGCCAGATCGCGGACAATGCGCGGCAGGGGTGCAAATAATTTGTCGATCCGCTGCATCCGCATCTGGCTGACCGAATGACGCATTCCGGCGATGGAATCAGAAAGACGGTCAAAAGAGGCGATGACCGCGGGGCTACAGCCCGATTCGCGCAGTTGCTGCGCGAATTCGTTGCGCGCGAGCACAATATCGGTGACGCCGGTCATCACGCTGTCGAGCAGCGGGAGCGGCACGCGGATCGAGTGCCAGCTCTGGTTGTCAGTCCCCGAATCCATATCGTCGGCCAAGGCAATGCCCGTGGCGACAGGGGCTGTTTCTTCACCCTCTCCTGCATAAAGGGCTCCGATGACATCCTGATCATCGCCCTCTGGTTCGACGCCGCTGCTGCCGAGGTTGGCGCATAATTTGGACAGGCGATCAACAATCGCAAGCACCGCAGTAATCAAAGCCGCGTCGGGTATGCGGTTGCCGCGCCGCACCTGATCAAGTGCGTCCTCGGCCGCATGGGCCAGCGCCGTGACGCGCGGTAAATCCAGAAAGCCAGAGCTGCCCTTGATCGTGTGGACAAGGCGGAAAATCGTATCGAGCCGCTCGCGGTCGGCGGGGGCGGCTTCCCAGGCAACGATGACACTGCCGGCCTCGGCCAGAATTTCCGCCGTTTCGGCCAGAAAGTCAGTTAGCAGTTCGTCCATTGCACCATTCCGGTTGGCTTGCAGTCAAGCCGCATCCATGGCGCACAATGGTTAAGGCCGCGTTTACCCCGGGCCAACGGGCTGAATAATCAACCGCGCAGAACAGCACCGACGAGCAAGGACGTCGGAGTCTCACGCGCCAGCATGACCGTTCCGTCATTCTGTGCCGCCACGGCCTGTACCAGCACCGCCGGGGCCGTGCGCGACGTCATCTCGGTCGCACTCTCGCCCTCGGCAAGGATACGTTCGACATCCTTGTCGACCAAAATACGTTCGGCCTCGGCATGAAGGGCGATTTCGATATTGTCGCCCTGCTTTTCACAACCAATATCCAGCCGCCCGCCACGCACCAGCGCATCAATCAGTATAAGCGACAGGTTGAGGATGATCTTGACCGCCGGTTTGGGCATCGGATCGTCGCTGATCATCCAGTTCAATTCGATGGGCCGGTCTGTCATCAGGCCCTGAATCGCCGACTTGGCCTCATCGGGCGGCACCATCTCGCCAAATCCGCCCGCCGACCCAAAGGCGAGGCGAAAGAATTTCAGCTTGGCCGCCGATGCTCGCGCGCTTTGTTCGAGCAATTCAAAGCAGCGGTCGCGCATCGCGGGGTCTTGTTCGTCACTCAGCAACTCCAGCCCGTTGGCAAAGGCACCAACCGGACTCAGCAAGTCATGGCACAGGCGCGAGGCAATCAGGCTGGCGAAATCGACGCGGTCAGCGGTCATGGATGGTGGTGCTCCCCAAGGGTTCAGCGGTTTCGAATTGGCGCTGTACCTAGGCCACGGCGTGCCGGTAGGGCAAGGGGGCAGCCGATACAGCGGATCACCCCCTTGAACTTTGCCCGCGCCGGACCACATTTCCAGTCATGGTGTTGGGGGACGATCATTTGAAAATTGAACTGCCGGCAACGGCTGTCGGCGCGCGGCTTGACCGGGCGCTGACCGACGCCCTCCCCCAATTTTCGCGGGAGAGGGTGAAGGCGCTGATCAAGGGCGGCCATGTCGCCTCGGCCAGCGGCGCGCTGTTCCGCGACGCGTCTGCCAAGGTCGCCATCGCCGAAACACTGGCCATCAACGTCCCCGAAGCCGCTCCGTCCGAAGCGGTCGCCCAGGATCTGGCGCTCGTCATCGCCTATGAAGACGCCGATGTTATCGTCATCGACAAGCCCGCCGGAATGGTCGTCCATCCCGCTGCGGGCAACGCCGACGGGACGCTGGTCAACGCGCTGCTCCACCATTGCAAAGGCCAGCTTTCGGGCATCGGCGGTGTGGCACGCCCGGGCATTGTTCATCGCATCGACAAGGATACCAGCGGGCTGATTATCGCCGCCAAGCATGATCGTGCCCACGAAGGGCTGGCCAAGCAATTTGCCGCACACAGCATCGACCGCCGCTATCTGGCGCTCGCCACCGGCCGGCCGATGCCGGTGAGCGGCACCATTGATGCGCCGCTCGGCCGGTCGAACACCAACCGCAAAAAAATGGCGGTTGTCACCGAAGGACGCGGAAAACGCGCTGTGACCCACTACCGGACCATTGAGCCTTTGCAGCACGCCAGCCTGATCGAATGTCGACTCGAAACGGGTCGCACGCATCAGGTCCGCGTCCATATGGCGCATATCGGTCACCCGCTCGTCGGTGATCCGGTGTATAGTCGGGCGCGAAAACCTCTGTCAGACGTGCTAAAAGCGCGGGAATTCGTCCGCCAAGCCTTGCACGCCGCCCATTTGGGTTTTATTCATCCTGTGTCCGGTAACAAGATCGCGCTCGACAGCGAACTCCCCACAGACATGCGGGAACTTTTGGACAAATTACGCGTTTAAGTTGCGAATGAAAATCTATCTCGACCGCGGGACAATACGGCGGCATAATCACTACAGAATTTAGGAAAGACACTCTTCCAATGGCAAATAAAAGCAATGTTCCGGCCGTGGTGCCTGCGCTGGGTAGCGAAGCCAGCTTGAACCGCTATTTGTCGGAAATTCGCAAATTTCCGCTTCTGAAGCCCGAGCAGGAATATATGCTCGCCAAGCGTTTTCAGGAACATGGCGACAGCGAAGCCGCGGCGCAGCTGGTGACGTCTCACCTGCGGCTCGTGGCCAAAATCGCTATGGGCTATCGCGGCTATGGCCTGCCGGTCAGCGAACTGATCAGCGAAGGCAATATCGGGCTGATGCAGGGCGTAAAGAAATTCGACCCCGAGCGCGGTTTCCGCCTCGCCACCTATGCGATGTGGTGGATCCGCGCCTCGATTCAGGAATTCATCCTGCGTTCGTGGAGCCTTGTCAAAATGGGCACCACCGCCGCGCAGAAAAAGCTGTTCTTCAACCTCCGCCGGATGAAGAACAACCTCGAAGCTTTCGAGGATGGCGATCTATCACCCGAAAACGTCAAAAAAATCGCGACAGATTTAGGCGTCACAGAGGCCGAAGTGGTCAGCATGAACCGCCGTATGGCGATGGGCGGCGACACCTCGCTGAACGTCCCGATGGGCGAAGATGGCGACAGCCAGTGGCAGGATCTGCTCGGCGATGAAGGCCCGTTGCAGGACGAACGTGTTGCCGAAGCCGAAGAGCGTGACACACGCCATGCGCTGCTCGGTGAAGCGCTGGAAACGCTCAACGAGCGCGAACGCCATATCCTGACCGAACGACGCCTGACCGACGACCCCAAGACGCTCGAGGACTTGAGCCAAGTCTATAATGTCAGCCGCGAACGGGTTCGCCAGATCGAAGTGCGCGCCTTTGAAAAGCTGCAAAAGGCGATGCTCAACCTTGCGGGTGACCGGCAACTGCTAGCGACGTAAACCGCGCGCAACAGCGCCCGCCTGCGCCCGTTCGAACGAGAGGAGAACGATCGTGATGCGTATGTTTTTGCTTGGTGCAGCGACCCTGACCATGGCTATGCAGCCGGTTCACGCTGCCGATCCGCAGGGGCACGCAACGGTCGTCCTCTCCAATTTCAGCTTTACCCCCGAAAATTTGCACCTCCACGCCGGCCAGAAAGTGACGATTCATTTTACGAATGAAGGCTCGGGCGGGCATGATTTTACGGCCCCGGAATTTTTTGCGCAGGCCAATATGGACGCCGCGACCCGTAAAATGGTCGGAAAGAAAGGGCGTGTTTCGCTGGAACGCGACGGAAGCGTCGACATTGTGCTGACCCCCGCCGCCGGAAAATATGACGTGCATTGCTCGCACTTCCTGCACAGCAGCTTTGGCATGACCGGAACCATCACCGTCGATTGAACACGACACCGGTCACCCAACGCCATGTCGTGACAGAGACGGAACGTCCCGCTAATCACGCATCATGACTCATGCAGATAGTCGCCGCAAAAAGCGGTCATTTTCCCGTCGGCGATCAACGCGCCGCAAATTGCCCTGGTATCTGCGGCCGTTCAAATGGCTGTTGTGGTTCATGGCGATTTCTGCGGCTTGGGTGCTGATCTATGCCGTGATTCCGCCGCCCGTCACCTTCACCATGCTGGCCGACAGCAACGGCATCACAAAGGACTGGACGCGGCTATCCTCTATCGACCGCAATATGGTGCGCGCTGTGATCGCCGCCGAGGATGGCAAATTTTGCAGCCATGACGGCTTTGACCGTGAGGCGATTGAAAAAGCGATCGCGCGCAATGCCAAAGGCAAAAAATTGCGCGGCGGATCGACGATCAGTCAACAAACCGCCAAAAACGTCTTTCTGTGGCAGGGCAGCGGCTGGACGCGCTATGTCCGCAAAGTGCCAGAGGTGTGGTTCACCTTCCTGATCGAAAAAATCTGGGGCAAGCGGCGGATTATGGAAATGTACCTCAACGTCGCCGAAACCGGCATTGGCACCTATGGCGTCGAAGAGGGGGCGCGGCGCTATTTCAAACATGGTGCAGCGAAATTGTCGCCGACCGAGGCGGCAAAACTCGCCGCGATCCTGCCGCTCCCCAAAAAGCGCGCCGCCATCAGCCCCAGCGGCTTCACCCGCCGTTACGGCAACACCATCCGCGCCCGCATCGGCGCGGTGCGGCGCGATGGGCTGGACGCCTGCATCTATAACTGACCGCTATGTTCGGGCGTTTTTGGGAACCCAGTTGCGCAAATCTTCGGCTTGTTTGAGCACGTCAAACGCCGCCTGCCCCGCCTGAAAGCGTTTGGCGGCTTCGGCATCGCCTGGCTTCACGTCGGGATGCGTTTCTTTGGCAAGCGCGCGCCACGCCTTTTTAATCGTCTCAAAATCAGCATCGACTTCACAATCGAGGATGTCGAGCGCGCGCATCTCGTCACCGCTCCGCGTCCCGTCACCGGGACCGCTCCATTCATAATGCTGTGCCTTGGCATAGCTCCGCGCACCGCGCGTTTCCTCGGCGGCGCGGGCGGCGGCTTCTTCGGCGCTCAAGCCTTCGAAATAGTCCCAGCCGCGATTATATTCGGCGGCATGGGTTTCACAAAAGAGCCAGCGGTCTGGGCTGTTGGGCGATTTGGGCGCGGGGCAGCGCCCCGGATTGGTGCAGCCATGGCGATCACACAGCTTGACCGTTTGGGCTTCGCGGCTCGATTCATAGCTGCGCCAGCGGGGAAATCCCCAGTCATCGGATCTTTTGGCACGTTTCATCCCGGTGCATGTAGCGACGCGAGCCGCTGATTACCAGCCGCACACCGGGCCAGAGCTAATCTTTCGACCTATATCCAAAAGCCTTGGTCGCGAGTTTTGCCACTGCCGGATCAAGTTCGGGCGGAATCATCGATACCGCGGCCTCCAACGTGTCGGCAATATGAGTTAGCGCGGCGATCCGTGCCGCTTTTTTGTTGTTGCCGTCGATGACCTTCCACGGCGCCCAGCGCGTGTCGGTATGCTCGAACATCTCGGTCATGGCGGTCAGATAGTCGGCTCGTTTTGCCCGATTGCGATAATCTTCTGTGCCGGTTTTCCACCGCTTCCAAGGGCTATTGAGGCGATCGGCAAAGCGCTTGTCCTGTTCTTCCTGCGTGATGTGCAGAAAGATTTTGACCAAATTGGTATTGCTGCCGGTCAGCTGCGCCTCGAACTCGTTGATCTCGTCATAGCCTTTGCGCCATTCGGTTTCGGTCGCGAAACCCTCGACCCGTTCGACCAGCACCCGCCCGTACCAGCTGCGGTCAAAGACCGCGATCTCGCGCTTGCCGGGAAGCCGCGTCCAGAAACGCCACAGGAAATGCCGCGCTTTCGCCTCGTCGGTCGGTGCGCCAATCGGCCAAACCTCGAAATAGCGCGGGTCGAGCCGCGCGGTCAGTCGCTTGATGGTGCCGCCCTTGCCGCCTGCATCCCAACCTTCGAACATGATGACGCTGCGCTGACCGTGAGTGATATGCGCGGCCTGAATACGCTCCAGCCGTTTTTGCAACGCGACCAGATCGTCGGCATAATGGCCGTCATATTTGTCACCCGATTCAAAGTCGGAAAGCTCAATCGCCATCATAGCACCCCATTTTCTGGCGTTTGCGCTAACACAGCAGAGCAGCCAAATCGACGCGATTAACCCTGATTTACCGTCCCAAGCTGCAACGCCAACAGGTCTGCCACGCGCTGCGGTGCTTCCATCGGAATAAAGTGGCTATGCTCGGCCCATTGCTCGTTACGCACCGCGCCGATGGATGCGCCTAGATCGGGCCATGTCGGGCTTTGCGAAAAGTCGAGCATACCATCGCGGTCGCCGGATTTGGCACGAATGACGGTCGCAGGAGCCGTCATGTTGGTCAGCCAGCCATGCGGGCTGTTCCGCAGCGCCCCCTGATAGACCGATGCCTCAAGCGCAGGCGGACAGGCAAGCTCCCATCCCGCCCCTTCGGTTGAAGGGAGCAAGCCATAACTGGCATAGTCGGCCAACACGTCTGGCTGCCATGCTGAATAGGGCAGCCTATCCGCAAAACGAGCGACCATCTGAGCCGGTCCCTCCCAGTCATTGCGCCGCCGCGCAATCGGATGGTCGGCGGGATCGGGAAACATTATGTCCGTCGAACTGGCATAAGCTGCGGGGTCAAATATCGTCGGATCGATCAGCACAAGATGGCAAAACGCCGCGGGACGTTCGGCGGCGAGGCGCGACAGCACATAACCGCCCATACTATGCCCGCAACCGACGAGCGGCGTGTCGGCCAACAGATCAACGAGCGGCAACAGCGCGTCGGCGGTTACGCGCCAGTCGCCGAGCGTCGCTGGCCGGAAACTGCGCCCATGTCCCGGAAGATCGGGCGCAATGACATGTGTTTCTGGCGGCAGATACGCGACAACCTGATCCCAAAGCCGCGCATGAAATCCGGTCGCATGGAGCAAAAGCAACGTCGGCGCATCGCTCCGTTGGCCCCATTCGAACCAGCAAATGTCCCCGCCATCACTGGCTGTATAATGCTCGCGCGGGCTGTTCACTCTAGCTTTTTGGGCCGTCGATAATGCGGATGCCCAATTCCTTCAGCTGTTTGTCGCCGACCGGAGCCGGTGCGCCCATCATCAGATCTTCGGCCTTTTGGTTCATCGGGAAGATCACGACTTCGCGGATATTGGGTTCATCGGCGAGCAGCATGACGATCCGGTCCACACCCGGTGCCGAGCCACCATGCGGCGGAGCGCCATATTTGAACGCATTGATCATGCCGCTGAAATTCGCATCGACCTCGGCCTGGCTATAACCGGCAATTCCGAACGCCTTGTACATGATGTCGGGGCGATGGTTCCGGATCGCGCCCGACGACAGCTCGACGCCGTTGCAGACAATGTCATATTGCCACGCCAATATGTCGAGCGGGTCCTTGGTTTCCAGCGCCTCCAACTCCCCCTGCGGCATCGAAAACGGGTTGTGCGAAAAGTCGATCTTGCCGGTGTCTTCGTCGGCCTCGAACATCGGGAAATCGACGATCCAGCACAATTTGAACGCATTGGGGTCGATGAGGTCAAGCTGTTCGGCAGCGCGGGTGCGCGCCAGACCGGCCAGCTTGGCGGCTTGCGCTTCCTTGCCAGCGGCAAAGAACAGGCCATCATCGGGACCAAGCCCCAGCGCGTCCGCCATCACGTCCATCTTGTCGGGGCCATGGTTTTTGGCGATCGGGCCACCCCATTCGCCGCCCTTGCGCGTCGCATAACCCAGCCCGGCAAAGCCTTCGCCCTGTGCCCAGCTGTTCATCTCGTCAAAGAATTTGCGGCTTTTTTCGGCGGTGCCGGGGGCCGGAATAGCGCGCACCACGTCGCCAGCGGCCACAATATCGGCAAAGCGGCCAAATCCCGAACCGGTGAAATGCTCCGACACATCGCTGATCAAAATCGGGTTGCGAAGGTCGGGCTTGTCGCTGCCATATTTCAGCATCGATTCCTTATAGGGAATGCGCGGGAACTGGCCCGAAGGCGTCACCGACTTGCCGTTGGCAAATTCCTCGAACACACCCGCCAGCACGGGTTCGATGGCATTAAAAACATCGTCCTGCGTGACAAAGCTCATTTCGAAATCGAGCTGGTAAAATTCGCCCGGACTGCGATCAGCGCGGGCGTCTTCATCGCGAAAGCAGGGTGCAATCTGGAAATAACGGTCAAAGCCCGCGACCATCAGCAATTGTTTGAACATCTGCGGTGCCTGCGGCAGCGCATAGAATTTGCCGGGATGGACGCGGCTCGGCACCAGATAATCACGCGCGCCTTCGGGCGACGACGCGGTCAGAATGGGGGTCTGATATTCGGTAAAGCCCTGATCGGTCATCCGGCGGCGCAGGCTGGCAATGACGTTCGACCGCAGCATGATATTGGCGTGGAGCCGTTCGCGGCGCAAATCGAGGAAGCGATATTTCAGGCGGATGTCCTCGGGATATTCCTGCTCCCCCGCCACCGGCATCGGCAGTTCGGCGGCGGCCGATTGCACGACCACTTCGCGCGCGCGCACTTCGATAGCACCCGTTGGCAAACCGCTGTTCACCGTCTCGGGCGACCGCGCCACGACATCACCCGTCACCGTCACCACGCTTTCGCTACGCAGCGCATCGAGGGTGGCGAACACGGCATCGCTCGAATCGGCGACAATCTGGGTCAGCCCATGATGATCGCGCAGATCGACGAACAACAGCCCGCCATGATCGCGCTTGCGATGCACCCAGCCGGAAATACGAACCGACTGACCGACGGCCTCGGCGCGAAGCTGGCCGCAATGATGAGTGCGATAGGCGTGCATGTTTTTGGTCTTTCAATCTATCGAAGGAGGCACGGCCAAAGGCCGGACATATGGCCGCGCCTAAGGCAGGGCGCAGCGCCTTTTGTCAAGGGTTGACGCGAATTTCGGGGCCATTCGACGACCTATCCTGTCAGCCCCAGATGGTTGAGAACGGGGCTGCAAAACAAGTGTCGATCCGCCGTTTTGGGGATCAGCCGATCGCGGGCGGCCTTCCATATCGCCAGATCGGCGCCATAGTCGATGCCGATGCGCGCGGCGTCAAGCTGACAGCTTTTTGCCCAGTGACGCGTAAAATCGATGCCATCGGCGTCGAGAGCCTCGGTCACATAGCCATAGGCCTGCGCGGTTCGTTCGCTTCGTGGTCCATCAAAATCGATCACGGCATTATGGGCAAATTTCGCCTGCGCCAACAGCCCCTGCGCGCGTTCCATGAAACGCAGCGTGATAACCGTCGAGCCACCGTGCCGTGCATAGATGCGGCAGATATGTTCAAACACACGTGCCAAATCGGCGCGATCAATGGTGACAGAGGCGTTGAACAAATCGGCAAGGGGCCGATGCGTATCCAGCCCCTCGCCCCATGTGCCATAAACTGGCGGATCGTCGACATCAGGCCCGCTCGCATAGCCCTGCTTCATCGCAAATTGCAGCAACGCGCCGCGCGCCCATGGAAAATCGTTGAGCAGCTTTCCCAACATACTCAGCGCATCATAGCCCGCCCCAAGGGCTCCCGGCGTCGCGTGCGGATAATCGGGTCGCCACGGCTCGGCATAGAGAAAACGAAGCATCGCCGGGCGCTTGAACGGATGATAGGGATTGACGATCATCTGAACGAAATCAGGCTCTTGGTCGAGTGCATAGGCCCCAGAAAAGCGGCGAAAATCTCCATCCGCCAACCAGTTGAGAGCATCTGCATCGACGCGGCGCAAATTCTGGATAGGCCGGACAAGGAATTTCGGAACGCTGTCGACCACAAACGCCGTGACAATCCCCAAAGCCCCGACCGGCAGGCAGGCCGCTGAAAAAACTTCCGAGTTGCGCAGTCCTTTCGAACCCGTGGCGGCAATAAAATCGTCGCTCATCAACCCGGCGGTCGGTTCGATCCAGTGGATGCCCGAAGGCGTGACCAGCTGAACGGCGCGAATATGGTCCTGAATGGCACCCCGCGCGACCATGGAGCCGTGGGTGCCCGACGCACAGGCACCGGCAAAGGTCTGGCCATTGCCCGCGCCGCTTGTCCATAAAGACCGGCCTTGCGATTCCAGCTTGTCGGACACCTCGTCGACCAGCGCCCCGGCCTCGATCAGCATCAACGCAGAAGCGTCAATGCCGGGACGGACGTCGGCGTCCGACAGGCGGAAACAGCGGTTGAACCGGCGCGTGTGCAACAGCCAGCTATCATCGCAGATATTGATGTTCGATGGCGACCAGCCAGAGCCGACGGGGCGCACAAATTTGCCCGCCGCCTTCGCCTGACCCAGCCAGTCCTTCACCAATCTGGCTGCAATCGCCAACTCGTCGCGACCGCTTATGGCATCGCCGCTACGCAGGCCAAAGCGCGACACATTATGCGCACAGCCGGTGCCATGATAATTTGTCCAATCGACACCCGGCTTATCCAGCTGGATAATCGGCATCACGCCTCTCCCAAAGGCAGCACACCGGCGTGCGCCCGCCACGCGACTGTGACGGGCCGAAGAAAGCCAAAGCTGGCAATCGCGATCAGCATCTGTCGGCGCGTTGCAAAGATTCGCACATCGCAGAATCCCCAGTCGCTCGCCGATGCGATGAAAGGCTGCGCCGCATGGGTCGCAAAACCCCAGCCCTTCAGCGTGATGACCATTTTTACTTCATCCAGCGGACGTGGATTGGCGATCGAAAGAAAAATATCCGCCTGCCCGGCCGCATACTGGCCGATCAGCAACGCCAGCCCCAGTAACGCCAAGGCCCAACCCAACCAGATCATCATTTTGTCCCCTCGATATTGCTCGGCCGGTGTTCCGGCTCACGACCCCGAAGAGAATGAGCAATTTTTCCCTGCCCATCGCGTAAACCTAGATGTATAGGCGCAACATGCAAGTCCATCCGCTTATCGAAACCAACGCTGCTCTCCGCGAATTTTGCGACCTCATCAAAGACAGCGACTTCATCGCCGTCGATACAGAGTTCATGCGCGAAAATACGTTTTGGCCAGAGCTGTGCCTGATTCAGGTCGCCGACCGCAACCATGCGGCGGGCATCGATCCGCTGGCTCCCGACATGGACCTGAAGCCGTTGCTCGACCTGATCGTCGAGAATGAGGATATGCTGAAGGTGTTCCACGCCGGCGGGCAGGATGTCGAAATCATCTTCAACCTGACTGGTAAGACGCCGCACCCTATTTTCGACACCCAGATCGGCCAGATGGCCATGGGACAGGCCGAACAGGTCGGATATGCCAATCTGGTGGAAAGCTGGCTCGGCTTTGTCCTCGACAAGGGCGCACGCTTTACCGACTGGAGCCGCCGCCCGCTCGACAAGCGCCAGATCGACTATGCCATCGGCGATGTGACGCATCTGGCCAAGATATTCCCGATGATGCTCGACAAGCTTGTTTCTACCGACCGTGGCCATTGGCTCGACGAGGAAATGGAAAAGCTCGCCGACCCCAGCAACTATAGCGTCGATCCCGAAAATGCATGGCAGCGGGTCAAAATCCCGTCACGCAAACCGGAAGTCTTGGGCCGGTTGCAAGCTCTGGCGGCGTGGCGCGAACGCGAAGCGCGCGGCAAGAATTTACCGCGCGGGCGCATCGTCAAGGATGAGACGCTGGCCGATCTGGCGGCGCATCCGCCCAAGGATCAGGACGGGCTGGGCCGCGTGCGCGGGCTTTCGGCGACGTGGAAATCCAACGATATTGGCGGCCGGTTGATGGATGCGATCAGCAAAGCCCAGCCGATGGCGCGCGACGCGATTCCGGACCGCAGCGCCCGTGGGCCGGGACTGGGCAAGGAAGGCGCACTGGTCGCCGACCTCCTCAAACTCCTGCTCAAAATTCGCGCCCGAGAGCTTAATGTCGCGTCGCGTTTGATCGCACGCAGCGATGATCTGGAGGCTCTGGCCGCCGGTCGCCGCCGCGACGACATTCCGATGATGCAGGGCTGGCGCTATGATATTTTTGGCCGCGAGGCACAGGATCTGGTTGACGGGCGTATGGGCTTTGCCGTCAAAGGCGGCAAGCTGGTGATGAGCTATATCGATACGGCAGAACCCGTCGCGGATTAAAGCAGCACCAGTTCCGGTTTCGCATCCAATGCTTGCGCCAGCGCGCGCAATCGCCGCTCGACACCCTCACCGGCCAGCGCATGCCAATCGGGCTTAAGGCCAAGCGTCAACTGACCGTCCGAAAGTCCAATCACGGCCCCTTCCAGCGGAGCCTCTATGCCGCCGGTGAGCCGCTGCGCGAGCCGGATTGCCAATCCCCATTGCCGCGCCCGCGCCAGCCGCTCATCATCGATCAGGGTCGGCATCGACGGAAAATCATTGTCGGAGCCACCAAAGCCCGCATGAAGCGCGCGAGCGAGCAGGACTCGACCCGGAATGTCGATCCCGCGCCAATTGCCATGCAGTCCGATTTCGGTGCCGCGCTCGGCACGAAAATCGGGATTGGCCGACCACGCCACATCGCTGAGCAGACAGGCCGCAAGACGGATACGGTTTTCGACCATATCCCGGTCATCGAACAACGGCGCTATCCAGTCGGCGATGGCGCGGCCATGCGGCGCGAAGCGCGCGAGTTTGCGTCCTTCAAATTCCGCCGCTACGATGAGCGGGTCCTGCTGCCGCGTCGGATTGTCGAGCGCCTGAAACAACAGCCCTTCGCGCAGCCCCGATGACGAGACCGTCATTTCGGGCACGTCGATAATATTGACCAGCGCGGCAAGCAACGCCGCCGCATCGGGCAACGTCGCGGCCCGGTTTGATGCCATGCCGGAAATCGCCTTCAACTGCTCAAAGCTCAGCCTATTGGTCGCACGCACAAGACGGCGGATCGCGCTGCGCGACATTTCATGCTGGTCAAGCACGGCGAGCGGATCTCCGGTCAGTTCTAAGTCCAACCGCGCAAGCGCGCGCCACGATCCGCCGACAAGGTAAAGCGGCTGGCCCTTGAGCGTACCCGGCCAGCCCTCTGCCTTGAGCATTTTGAGGATATGATGCTCAAATTTCTGCTGCCCATTCACACGGAGCGCGGGCAGTCGCAGCACGCCCAGCGGAAAGGAGACGGTGGTGCCGACCTTTCCCCCCGACACCTCGGCAAGCTCTAGGCTCCCGCCTCCCAGATCGACCGCAATTCCGTGTGCATCGGGGATCGCCGCCAACACACCATGACCCGATGCACGCGCTTCCGCCATGCCGGACAGCAAGGATATTTCGAGCCCGGCCTTCGCTGCTCCCGCCACGAAATCGGGACCGTTTTCGGCATCGCGCACCGCCGCGGTGGCAACGCAATGAAGTTCATCGACCTCCATATGGCGGGCGAGGAGCGCATAGCGCTGGAGGGCGCGCAGTCCGCGTCCGGCGTCTTCATCCGCAATCCGGCCATCAATCGGCAGACCACGCCCAAGGCCCGCCGCCACTTTCTCGTTGAAGATGACAGCAGGCGCGCGGCGCGGACCTTCGTACACGACGAGGCGAACCGAGTTCGACCCGATATCAATAACCGCAGAGCGATGAACCGAAGACTTGCCGGAGCGGTGCTTGGCCAACTTGTCAGCCCTCGCGGACATGAAAGTCGAGGGTCGGGACATCATGACGTTGATGGAGCGCGGTTCCGCGACCGGATAGTGACGGGTTCGTCATGAAATAATGGTGCAAATTAAATGGCTTATCACCCTTTTCAACCCGTATGTATGTACCATCGGATTCCAATATCCAGCTTTGTTCATTGTCGATGAGATTGGCGACGAGGACTTGGTCCAGGATCTGGTCATGGACGGTCGGGTTTTCGATCGGAATCATATATTCGACGCGGCGGTCAAAATTGCGCGGCATCCAGTCGGCGCTACTGATGAACAGCTTGGCCTTACCATGGGGCAGCGCTGCGCCGTTGGCGAACGCCCAGATGCGGCTGTGTTCCAGAAAACGGCCCACCACCGATTTGACACGGATGGTTTCAGAGAGGCCGGAAACACCGGGACGCAGGCAACAGATTCCGCGCACGATCAATTCGACCGGAACCCCTGCAGCGCTGGCCTCATATAGTTTGTCGATGATTTCCGGGTCGACCAGACTGTTCATCTTGGCCCAAATGCCTGACGGAAGCCCTTTGTTCGCGGTGGCAATTTCGGCGTCGATCAGGCGGCACAAATGCCCGCGCATATCAAGCGGCGACATGGTAATCATGTCGAGCCGTTCGGGTTCGACATAGCCGGTGATATAATTGAACAATTGCGCCGCATCGCGTCCCGCGCGCGGGTCGGCGGTGAAAAAGCTGAGGTCGGTGTAAATGCGCGCCGTCACCGGATGATAATTGCCGGTTCCGAAGTGGCAATAGGTGCGATACCCCTGCCCTTCACGGCGCACGACCATCGATATTTTGGCGTGGGTCTTCCACTCGATAAAGCCGTAAACAACCTGAACGCCCGCGCGTTCCAGCTGGTTCGCCCACAGCAGATTCTGTTCCTCGTCAAAACGCGCCTTCAGCTCGACGACAGCGGTCACCGATTTCCCCGCCTCCGCCGCCTCGATCAGTGCGCGAATAACCGGCGACTGGTGGCCAGCGCGATAGAGCGTCTGCTTGATCGCAACGACATCGGGGTCGGCGGCGGCCTGTCGCAGAAAGGACAGGACGACGTCAAAGCTTTCATAGGGATGATGAACCAATATATCCTTGCTGCGAATAGCGGCAAAACAATCGCCGCCATGTTCGCGGATACGCTCGGGAAAACGCGCCGAAAAGGCAGGGAACTTCAGATCGGGCCGATCGACGTCAACAAGCACCGACAAAGCGGCCAGTCCGACAAAACCGTCAATCTTCGCAACAATCGCCTCATGCCCCTGAATATCGGCATTAAGCACCGCCGCCAGCTCCGCCGGCATATCGGCACCCAGCTCAAGCAAGATAACACGGCCACGCCGACGGCGACGAATAGCCGTACGAAACAACCGAACCAGATCTTCGGCCTCTTCTTCTATTTCAATGTCGCTGTCGCGAATGATGCGAAAGACGCCGCGCGCGCGGATGCGATAGCCAGGAAAAAGCAGATCCCCGAATAATTCTATAAGAAATTCGATCGGAACAAATCCCGCCGCCCCACCCTCAACCGGCACAAAGCGCGGCAGCGATGAGGGAATAAGAACCAGTTCGCGGATATTTTCGCCCGTCGCGGTGCGTTCAAGGTCGAATATCAGACCCAATCCACGATTGGGTACGAACGGAAAGGGATGGGCCGGATCAAGCACTTGCGGCGTGAGGATCGGGAAAATTTGATCGATAAAATATTGTCGCAACGCCTCACGAATAGGGGCCGCCTCGGACTTCGGGCCGTGGACAATCAGCCCCTTTTGACCGAGCAAGTCGCGCAGGTCCTTCCACTCGCTTTGCTGTTCATCGACAAGGCGGTTCACCTCCGCCTCAATTTCCGCGAGTTGCTGGCCGGGTGTGCGGCCATCGGCAGAGGGCGTACCAATACCCTGAAGCTGTTGCCCCTTCAGTCCGGCGACTCGTACCATGAAAAATTCGTCGAGATTGCTGCCCGAAATCGACAGGAAGCGCAGGCGTTCGAGCAGCGGGTGGGCGCGGTTATGCGCTTCTTCCATCACGCGGCGGTTGAACGCCAGCCAGCTGATTTCGCGGTTGAAAAATCGATGCCGCGCATCCTTACCGGCAACCGTCCCGGCCCGATCTTCGCCCGCCAGATTGCGGCCCGGCACCGTCACTCCCATTCCCCCTGCCGTTCCACCAGATCGGGATCGATAAGCCCCTTACCGATCAGCAGGTCACGCGCCAGCCTGATGCCGATGCGCCGCCCCTGATCGAGTGATGCTTCGTCGAGAGCTGTGACAATTTTGTGAATCATCGCGTAGCTGCGTTCCATGCGCGGCACGACATAGCCTGCAAGATCGGGCGCGATGATGATGCCGCGTTGGGCAAACAGGGTTTCAATCAGATCGCGAGCCAGACAATCATCGGGCTCGCCAATGCGCAGCACCGGTACCGCACGCAGCCGTGACTGCAAATCGGGGAGCTGTACGTGCCACTCCGCGGGTGGCGTATCGGCAATGATCAGTAGCGGCTTGCCGCTGGCCTGCGCCTCGTTCCAGGCGTGGAACATCGCCTCTTCATCAACGCTGGTCGCACCATCAATGACACGCCCGCCGGTGCTGCGGGCAAAGAGCCGTCCCATCAGGCTGCGTCCTGATCGCGCCGGTCCGGTCAGAACGGCAGTGCGGACGGGCCATGTTGATACGTGCTGAAGATAGCGAACAGCGTCTCCATTGCTGGGACCGACAATCAAGGGAACCGCATTGGCTCCGCCTGCGCTCCAGTCCAGTGGCAGGGCGATCTGGCCTGAGGCGCGCTTGGCAGCGGACATCAGCGCGAAATGCGCAGCGTCCCGCCGCCCTCTTGCACCGTATAGCCGCGCGCGACGAGTGCGGCCTTTAGTCCGGCAAGATCACCGCGGAAGGTGACACGCATGACCGATGTGCCACCCAGCGCAAGACTGGTAGTAGAGGCCGACTGGACACCGGCAACGCCGCCAATCGCGCGCTCGGTCGCCGAGACCGACGCGACATCGGGCGAGCTATATTGGACGCTATAGCTCGCCGTGCCGGTGGGTGCCGCATGGGCAACGCTGCTATCGATTTCGGGAAACAGGCCGCTCGCATCGACAGCGTCGGCTTCGTCGGGCAACTCCTCTTTTTGCACCGGCTTTTCAAGGATGAGCGACGTATCCGCCTTAAGGATGCCGGCCGAAAGCGCGTTGGTGTAAATCGCATCCATACGCGCGACCGCCTTGTTCATCATATCGGGCAATGCAGCATTGCCGGGCGCGGTCATCGTAAAGCTGTCGATCAATTTATTGTCGGGGCCAAAGCGCGCGGTAAAGCGCCCGGTTACGGGGCCACCCGGATAGCTATATTCCAGCCGGGCCATCGGCACGATGACATCGGCGGCACCATATTGATCGAGGATGGCGCGCCACCAGATACGACCGCGCCGGTTAATCTGACCCGAATTAAGCAGCAACGTGTCCGCGCCCGTGCCCGCCGTGCGGACATAGTCGATTGCGCTGTCGCCGGTATGATATTCGGCCCAAGCCTGTTGCCACGCATTGCGCTGTTCAAACACCTGCTGCATCCCGTCGATCGAATAAACGGGAATGACGAGCAGCGGCGGCGAGCGCAGCACGCGACCGCTGACCCCCAAAATCTGACCCGCACGCACACGATCAAACAAAATGCCCAGTGTCGCGATATAACGGCGCGGGCCGATTTGTTCATGATCGACCACCACCGCCGTCACAATTCCGTCGAGCGCCGAATCGGACAGCGTCGGCCCGTTGGACCCGCGCACTTTTTTGTTCAGTTGAATCCAACCCAGCCGCTGCGCCTCGCGCCAGCCTTCGTGGCGCGCGTCTTCGGCATTGTCCGCCGTTACATCGACATGAATGTCTGTGGCGACAAGATCGCTGCTGCTATTGATCGGCTGAATGCCGCGGTTACCGGCGCCAACCTGCCCGAAAACAACGGTGGCGGCAGCAATTGCCAGCCCTAGTCCGAGCAAGACGAACAGTCGTCCATGGCGGCGAAAAGCGATCGAAGAATTGGTAGCGAGACGCATCATGACCCTATGCTAGGCGAAGCCACGAAAGACACACAAGGAAATCGTGGCAATTATCGGCTGAAACCGTTAGTCGCGCTGGCCATGGATGCCAAGCACAACCAACCGGGTGGATACACTTATGCGCAGGCCGGCGTGTCGATTGACGCCGGAAATGCGTTGGTCCGCGCTATCGCCCCGCTCGCCCGCGCCACCCGCCGCCCCGGTGCAAACGCCGATCTGGGGGGATTCGGCGGATTTTTCGATTTAAAGGCGGCCGGGTTTTCTGATCCGTTGCTGGTCGCGGCGAATGACGGCGTCGGGACCAAACTGAAACTGGCCATCGAATCGGGTCAGCATGACGGCGTGGGAATCGATCTGGTCGCGATGTGCGTCAACGATCTGATCGTGCAGGGTGCCGAGCCGCTCTTCTTCCTCGACTATTATGCCACGGCCAAGCTGGATCAGGACGTCGCCACCGCCGTTGTCGCCAGCATCGCCGAGGGGTGCAAACAAGCGGGCTGCGCGCTGATCGGCGGCGAAACCGCCGAAATGCCGGGCATGTATAGCGACGGTGATTATGATCTCGCCGGATTCTGTGTTGGTGCTGTCGAGCGCGATGCCGTGCTGACCGCCGACAAGGTCGCCGCTGGCGATGTCATTTTGGGCCTCGCCTCGTCGGGCGTTCATTCCAACGGATTTTCACTGGTCCGCCGACTCGCCACAGACAAGGGTTGGAAACTCGACCGGCCAGCCCTGTTCGACCAGAACATCCGGCTAATCGACGCGCTGATGGCGCCGACCCGCATCTATGTGAAAAGCCTGTTGCCGCTGGTGAAAAGTGGCAAAATTCACGCGCTCGCCCATATTACCGGTGGCGGATTGCTGGAAAATATCCCGCGTATATTGCCCGCCGAGCTTCACGCGCATGTCGATGCCGACGCATGGAGCCAGCCACGCCTGATGGCGTTCCTGCAGGCACAAGGCCAGATCGAGCCGGAAGAAATGGCGCGCACCTTTAACTGCGGCATCGGCATGGCGGTGGTTGTCGCCGAAAGTGATGTTGCCGATGTAACGACGGCGCTGGAGGCCGCTGGCGAGACCGTCCATCGGATCGGCCATATCACGGACGGTGCGAAAGGCTGTACCGTGACGGGAAGCGCCGAGACATGGAGCGCGATGGGTGACTGGCAAGCGACACATAATGGGTAAAATCCTCCCCGGTCCGGGGAGGTGGCAGGCCGCAGGCCTGACGGAGGGGGTTGGCGTCCTTGGGCGATGCAGCTTTATGGCGCAGCCCCCCTCCACCACCGCTTCGCGGCGGTCCCCCTCCCCGCAAGCGGAGAGGATTTGATGACCAAGGCCAAAGTCGCCATCCTGATATCGGGTCAGGGCACCAATATGGCGGCGCTCATCTATGCGGCCAAAGACCCCGATTGCCCGTTCCAGATTGTTCTGGTCGCCAGCAATAACCCTGACGCGCCGGGACTGACATTAGCCAAGGCCGAGGGCGTGGCGACATGGGGCCTGTCGCACAAGGGGCTGAACCGCGATGCGTTTGACGCGCTGGTCGAAACCCAATTGCGCAAAGCGGGTGCCGATTATGTCGCGCTGGCGGGCTATATGCGCATTTTGAGCGATGATTTTGTGACCCGCTGGACCGGCCGCATGGTCAATATCCATCCCAGCCTGCTGCCGCTGTACAAAGGTCTCGACACGCATCAGCGCGCCATCGACGCGGGCGACGCTTTTGGCGGGTGCAGCGTCCATGTTGTGACCCCGACCCTCGACGATGGGCCTGTGCTGGCGCAAACGCCCGTCGCGATCCTGACGGGCGACAGCGTCGAAACACTGGCCGCGCGAGTGAAAATTGCCGAGCATCAACTTTATGCGCGGGTGTTGGGCGAATTCGTGGGCCGCGAATCGTCACCTGATTATTTGCTTGGTCGGGTGCGCGAGCTGGCAATGGCGCTTCCTGAGGCCGATGAAGTGACCTCGCATGGTATGCCCTGTTTCGGCATCATCAAGGGCAAGAAATTCGCCTATTTCACCGACGATCATCATGGCGACGGCCGCACCGCCCTGCTCGTCAAAATCAGTGGGATCGAGGAACAGGCGATGTTGATCGAGCTCGACGCAGACCGCTATTTCCGTCCCGCCTATTTCGGCGATAGCTGGATCAGCATCCGGCTCGATTTGGGCGACAATGACTGGGACGGCATCGCCGACTGGCTTCGCAAAAGCTGGCTCGCGGTCGCACCCAAAAAACTGGCGGGCATGATCGGCGCAGCGGAAGAATTCTAGGAAAAAAGGCCGCCGGATTGCTCCGACGGCCTTTTTGTTTGTACCGAATTTGGATGGCGATCAGCCAACGATTTCTTCGGGCTTAAAGAAATAGGCGATCTCAATCGCGGCATTTTCATCGCTGTCCGACCCATGCACCGTGTTCGCTTCGATGCTTTCGGCGAGTTCTTTGCGGATCGTGCCGGGAGCCGCGTCCTTGGGGTTGGTGGCGCCCATGATGTCGCGGTTACGCTGCATGGCGTTTTCGCCTTCGAGCACCTGAACGACGACGGGGCCGCTGGTCATGAATTCGACCAGTTCACCGAAGAAGGGGCGTTCCTTGTGGACCGCATAAAAGCCTTCGGCCTGTTCGCGGCTCATGTGAATGCGCTTTGATGCGACGACACGCAGGCCGGCATCTTCCAGCATCTTGGTGACCGCGCCGGTCAGGTTGCGGCGCGTCGCGTCGGGTTTGATGATCGAAAAAGTGCGGGTTCCCGCCATGAAAATTGCTCCTGATATTGTTTGTTTGTGATGCGCGCGCCTCTAGCGGCGCTTTTGCTGCACTGCAAGAAAAGAGCGTCAGGGCCGGATGTTTGTCGATTGGGGCCAGTCAGCCGCCGATGCCATAGGTCACGCTGCCGCGCACCAAATCCCCGGCCTGGGTTGCCGTGACCTGCATCCCCGTCTTCTTGTCGCCGACCTTTTCCGCGCCGATCATCATCATGTCACCCGATGTCAGTTCGGTATTGATCTTCATCCCTGCGGATTCGGCTTGTTTGCGAAAATGGGCAATGACGTCGGCGGCTTTGGCCCTGACCTCAAAACTCGCCATGCCGCCGGAGCCATCTTTGCCTTTGGCCGCAAAGCCGCCGGTCATTTTCGATCCGGGATAGGGTGTAAAGCCGTCAGGAAGCTTGCTGTTGTTTGCTCCGGCGCCAATCTTCATTTCACCATCGTCGGTCTTGATCGAGATGTTGCCGGTTCCGGCATGGTCGGTGGCGACGGAATATTGCGCAGTTTCACCCGTTTCGGGGTCGGTAAAGGTGCCGCTGGCCACTTCCTTTTCCGTCTTGGAACCACAGGCTGCTAATAATAATGTAGCCATAATCAAAATATTACGCATCATCGCTTCATCTCAATCAAGGGCCTTCCGACCAGCGACCATGATCATCCTGCTTCCAGAAATGAATCTCGACATCGTCCGTCGCACCCAATTTGCGCCAGGTCGCGCGGGCGTCGTCGATGCGGCTATTATCAAAGAAGAGGAAGGCGCGGTCAAATGCCAGCGCACCGTCGTTCCATTCGCCATCGGCGAGCGCGACATGAGTCGCCCCATTGGCGGGCGGTGTATCGAGCGACGCCGTGATCACAATCGGATCGCCCGCCGCATCGGGGACGTCGGCATGGCCGTGGGGCAGGAAGCTCGTCGGCTGTACCGTCCAGAGCGCCTCGTCGATTGCGCGGCGCTGGGCTTCGGAGGCCGCCACCACCAGCAATTGGGCGTCACCGTCCAATATCTTGCCGGCGATGGCGGGGATTACCCGTTCAACGGGGTCGCGGGTCAGACGATAGAAATCGACGCGCGACACCATCAAGCTCAGTGTTCGAAATTATCGGCGATGAAGCTGTCGAGCAAGCGCACACCATATCCGGTCGCGCCCTTCGCCCAAACCGGACCATCCTTGTCAGCCCACGCCATGCCCGCAATGTCGAGATGCGCCCATTTGACGCCATCTTCGATATAGCGTTTCAGGAATTGCGCCGCCGTAATCGACCCCGCTTCACGCGGGCCGATGTTCTTCATATCGGCTATCGGGCTGTCGAGCAGCTTGTCATAAGCGGGCGACAGCGGAAAGCGCCACAGCGGATTACCGCTGGCCTTGCCCGCCGCGAGGAGCCCGTCGGCCAGCGCGTCGTCATTGCTGAACATGCCGCCATGTTCATGCCCCAGCGCAATCACCATCGCACCCGTCAGAGTCGCCAGATCGATAATGACCTCGGGCTCATAGGTTTGCTGCGCCCAGCACAGCGCATCACAGAGCACCAGCCGTCCCTCGGCGTCGGTGTTGAGCACCTCGACCGTCTGACCCGACATGGTGGTGACGATGTCGCCCGGCCGCTGGGCGTTGCCATCGGGCATATTTTCGACAAGGCCGCAAATACCGACGACATTGGCCTTGGCCTTGCGTCCGGCAATCGCCTTCATCGCACCGGCAACCGCGCCTGCGCCGCCCATGTCCCATTTCATCATTTCCATGCCCGGTCCGGGCTTGAGGCTGATGCCGCCGGTGTCAAAGGTGACGCCCTTACCGACAAAAACGACCGGTTTTGCGTCAGCCGCGCCGCCGTTCCAGCGCATCGACAACAGCCGCGGCGGGCGAACCGACCCCTGCGCCACGCCAAGCAGCGCGCCCATACCAAGCGCCTTCATCTGCCGTTCGTCGAGCACTTCGATTTCGACGCCGAGGTCGGCCAGATGCTGGCATCGTTCGACGAAGCTTTCAGGATAAAGAATATTGGCCGGCTCTGCGACCAGTTCCTGCGTCAGCGCAACGCCATCAGCAACCGCCGCCAGCGCCGGCCAGCGCGTCGCCAGATTGGCATGGCCCGAGGCAATCGTCAGGCTGGTGAGGCTGGGTTTGCTGTTATCGGCCAGCCGCGTGCGATAGCGGTCCAGCCGCCAGTTGCGTAGCCGTGCGCCCATCGCAAAAGCCAGCACATCATCCTCTGAACAATCCGATGCGCCTGCAAAGTCGACATGAACCGCGGTGACGCCGCTGGTTTGCAGGCGCGCCGTGAGCGCCGCTCCTGCCTTTTCCAGATCGCGGGTCGTCCCCTCACCGATGCCGACGAGTACCAATCGCAAGACTCGACCGCCATCGACCGCCGCCGTTTCTGCAATCGTCCCCGCTGCACCCTCAAAGCGCGCCTGCGCAGCGACCCCAGCGAGCAATGTGCCATGCGGCGTGCCAAGCGCCTTGGTCAGGCCGGCCAGGTCGCCCTTGCGGACGGGGAAGGCGACAACATCGGCAGAATCGTCGATTTGCGCGACAAAATGAATTTCCATCTTGTGTCTTTCATAAGCGGTGATTGATTGGAACGTGCGGGACCGATAGGGGTTTCGCACGCGAGTTGCAAAACAAAGCAGCAAACAAGCCATTGCGACGCATTTTTGGTGACGGCTGACAGAATATAGGAAATACGGATCGGATGACTTGGGCTTTGCTTCCCCTACCGGCTTTGCCCCGCAGGCTGTGGCTGATGTCCGCCAGTGCGGTTGCTGTCCTGATTGCGAGCCCCGCCGTCGCACAGGACGCACCAGACCTGCAAGTGCCCGACGTTGAAACCAGCCCCGCCGACGCCCCTGCACCCCAGACCGAGGACCAGATCGGTTTTGCCGCCGATGATGTCCATTATGATAATGATGCCGACATCGTCACGGCGTCAGGGAATGTCGTCCTGAATCGCGAGGCTATTGCCTTGCGCGCCGACGAGGTTGTTTGGAATCGCAAGACCGGCGAAGTGACCGCAGAGGGCAATGTCGCGATCACCAATCCCGAAGGCGATACTGCCTATGGTGACCGCATCGTGCTGACCGACACATTGCGCGACGGACTGGTCGAAAACATGCTCGTCGTGATGGAAAATGGGGCGCGGCTGGCGGCGAATCGCGGGACGCGGTTCGACAATGGCAATATCGAGCTGGAAAATGCCGCCTACACGCCTTGTCCGGTCGAGGATAATGCCGGTTGCCCCAAGAACCCGAGCTGGCAGATCCGTGCTGTCCGTGTGCTCTATGACCGCGCCAAGAACAAAGTCCGATACAAAGGCGCGCGCATCGAGATGTTCGGCCTGCCGTTAATACCGCTGCCGGGGCTGAGCCATCCTGCGAATAGTGAGGCGGGGAGCGGTTTGCTGGTTCCCGAAGCCCGCATCGACCGCGTCAACGGCTTTGAAATCGCGATACCCTATTATCTACGATTGTCGTCCGATCGTGACATCACAATCACCCCGCACCTTTTTACGAGCGCAGCGCCGATGATTCAGGGCGAGTTTCGCGCTTTGACCGATCTGGGTGCTTTTCGCATCAACGGGTACACCACCTATAGTTCGGTTGTTCCTGTGTCGGGGCCATCGACCAGCCAGCGCGACGATTTTCGCGGATATTTGGAAGCGGCGGGCAAGTTTCAATTTGATCCAAAATGGAGCCTGAGCTTTTCGGGTCGAATTGCGACCGACCGGACGTTTATGCGGCGTTATGATATTAGTCGCGATGACAGGCTACGTTCGACGTTCGAGCTCGAACGGATCGGCGGTTCGAGTTATTTGTCGATTGCCGGCTGGGCAACGCAAACGCTGCGCGTCAATGATTCGCAAGGTCAACAGCCGATCGCGTTGCCCATCATCGACTATCGCCAGCGGCTGGCAGATCCCTGGCTGGGCGGACAGTTCGAGATACAGCTCAACAGCCTGGCGATTGGCCGGACGTCGGGACAGGACACGCAGCGCGCATTTGCCAGTGCAAAATGGGACCTGCGGCGGCTGACCCCGTTGGGACAGGAAATCACCCTGTCGGCGCAGATGCGCGGCGATGTTTATCATAGCGACGAGAATCTGCTGACCGCAATTCCAGGTTATCGCGGCGAATCGGGTTGGCAAGTGCGCGGCATTGCGGCGGTTGCCGCCGACATGCGCTGGCCTTTCGTCGGACAGTTTATGGGCGGAACGCAGACGTTGACCCCGCGCGTGCAAATTGTCGCCACCCCGCCGATCAAAAACCTGTCGATCCCCAACGAAGATTCGCGCGCATTTGACCTAGAGGACAGTAATTTATTCTCGATCAATCGCTTTGCAGGCCATGACCGGTTCGAGGATGGCGCACGCATCACTTATGGTTTCGAATGGAATTTCAGCAAGCCGGGTTTCAACATCAACACAATCATCGGGCAAAGCTATCGCTTGTCGAACAAACCGACATTGTTCCTAGATGGCACCGGACTGACCGACCGGACGTCGGATGTCGTTGGCCGCACCACCGTCGCCTTTAAGGATTTTTTGCGGCTGACCCACCGGTTCCGGCTCGACAAGGATAATCTGGCCATCCGTCGCAACGAATTGGATGCGACCATCGGTAGCCGGTCGACCTATGCTGTTGTCGGCTATTCGCGGCTCAATCGTGACATTGTCAGCGTTGCCGAAGATTTGCAGGACCGCGAGGAGGGCCGCATCGGCGGGCGCCTGGCGGTGGCAAAAAACTGGTCGATCTTTGGGTCGGCCATCGTGGATTTGACCAGCAAGGGCGAGGATCCGCTGTCTGTTTCCGACGGTTTTGAACCGATCCGGCATAGACTGGGAGTGGCCTATGACGATGATTGCCTGTCGATCGCGCTGACTTGGAAGCGCGACTATATCGATACCGGCGATGCGCGGCGCGGGAACAGCTTCTTGTTCCGCATTGCATTCCGCAATTTGGGGTTTTGAGGCAAATCCGCTCAGCTAGCGTTCAGCGTTTGTCCGTTACTGCAACTGTTGATAAAGGCACCATAGGCCGATTGCGCTGGACCATAAGGCGTTTGCGCTGATACGGAGCGGACCTTAATTTCACACAAGGGTGACAATGACCAATTTTTCGAAAATTATCGGCCTGTTTGCCTTGGCCAGCTTAGCCGCAGCGCCCGTAATAGCGCAGACTGTCAGCGATACGGACGTTCCGACCACCAGTCTGAACATTCCCGGCAATGTGCAATTGTTCGGGGACGGCAAAGCCAATGTTTATCGCCCATCGGCAAAAGTAAATGGCGAAATCATCACCGCAACCGATATTGAACAACGGCTGGCGCTGATCCGTGTCGCCAACAACAATGCCATCCTGCCCCCCGACGAGGAACAGCGGCTGCGTCAACAGGTGTTCAGCAACCTGATCGATGAAAAATTGCAGATTCAGGAGGCGAAAGCCGCCGATATCAAAATTGACGAGAATCTGATCAATCAGCAATTCGCGCGGTTGGCGGTGCAATATAAGCAGACGCCCGAGGAATTCGCCAAATATCTGGCGTCCAAGGGATCGTCGGCAGCGGCCGTAAAGCAACAGATTCGGGGAGAATATGCCTGGGATCGCTTGCTCTCGCGCAATGTCCAATCGACGACCAATGTCTCGACCGACGAAGTCGAAGCGGTGGTCAAGCGTATGGAAGAGGCCAAGGGCACCGACGAATATCATCTTGGCGAAATTTATATGTCGTCAACGACCGAGACGCAGCAGGCGATTGCCGAAAACGCGAACAAAATAATCGAAGCGTTGCAACGCGGCGGGTCCTTTGCCGCCTATGCCCGCCAATTCTCCGAAGCTTCCACCGCGGTGGTTGGCGGGGATCTAGGCTGGGTGCGTGCGGCGCAACTGCCGCCATCAATGGCGCAAGCCGCAACACAGATGCAGCCTGGCCAACTGGTAGGTCCGATTCAGGTTCCGGGCGGCTATTCCATCCTGTTGATGGTCGACCGTCGTAAGGTGCTGACCGCCGATCCCCGCGATGCCGTATTGAGTCTGAAGCAATTGAGCCTTGAGTTTGCGAAGGGAACATCATCGGCCCAAGCCGCCGATCTGGCCGGTAAGTTTGCTGAAGCAACGAAAAATATCGCTGGCTGCGGCATGGCCGACTCAGTGGCCAAAAACCTGGGTGCGAGCGTCGTTTCGCGTGACAATATCGCCATGCGGTCCTTACCCGCACCGCTGCAATCCACACTCAGCACCCTGCAAGTTGGCCAGACGACACAACCCTTTGGGTCGGCGGAAGAGGGTATTAGCGTTCTGGTGCTGTGCGGTCGCGACATGCCCAGCACAGCGACCGCACCCGACCTGCAGCAGATTGAGAACCGCCTGCTCGAAGAAAAGGTCAACAAGCGCGCCCAGCGCTATCTGCGCGATTTGCGACGGGACGCCGTGATCGAATATAGCTGATGCCCCACGATCCGATGCGGCCCCCGATTGCGGTTACCTTGGGTGACCCCGCCGGAATCGGCCCCGAAGTCACCGCCAAGGCCTGGACGGCGCGCGAACAATATGACCTGCCGCCCTTTGTGGTCATCGGCGACGATGCGACCATCGCGAAAGTATGGGACGGCCCGATTGAGCGGGTCGCCGATGTGGCCGCCGCAGCGCGGGTGTTCAACCATGCCCTGCCGGTCTGGTTTCTGGAAGCTAGCGGTCCGGTGACCCCAGGCACGCCGACAGAGCAAGGCGCGCTTTGTGCGTTACATACGTTGGAAGCCGGGATCGGCCTGACGCGCAGTCAAGCAACATCCGCGCTCGTCACCGGACCAGTGTCCAAGCATGAACTGCACAAGGTCGGCTACACCCACCCCGGCCAAACCGAATTCATCGCCGAGCGGTGCGGCGTTACGTCCACCAATGCGGTGATGATGCTGGCGGCGGGATCGCTGCGTGTCGTACCTCTGACCGTCCATATTGCGATATCCGAGGTGCCCGCCGCGCTGACCCATGATGTGATCGTCGGCAAGGCGCGAGTGGTCGCACGCGGGCTCCAGCGCGACTTCGGCATTGAATCGCCCTTGCTGGGCATCGCAGGGCTCAACCCCCATGCGGGCGAAAGCGGCGAAATGGGCGATGAAGAGGCGCGAATATTCGCCCCCGCCATCGCGCAATTGCTAAGCGAGGGCATCGCCATCGAAGGCCCGCTGGCCGCCGACAGCCTGTTCGCGCCGCATGTCCGCAGCCGCTATGACGCCCTGCTGTGCGCCTATCACGATCAGGCGCTGGCGCCGTTCAAGGCGCTGCATTTCAACGACGGGGTCAATATGACGCTCGGCCTCCCCATCATTCGCACCTCACCCGATCATGGCACAGCCTTTCCCATCGCCGGGACGAATGTGGCCGATCCCGGCCCGACCATCGCCGCCATCGCGCTCGCCGCTCAATTGGCTGACCGTCCCGATCGCGTGTCCCGCCGAGCCGGTGATGGCAAGTGAACGCCAATGGCAAGTGACAAGGCTCCTGCGCTGCCGCCCTTGCGAGAGGTTATCCGCGCTCATGGGCTGACCGCCAGCAAGGCGCTGGGCCAGAATTTCCTGTTTGACGAGCAATTGCTGGCCCGGATTGCGGCGCTGCCCGGCGATCTGGATGGACAAACCATATTTGAAGTCGGGCCAGGACCGGGCGGCCTCACTCGCGCGCTGCTCCGCGCTGGGGCAAATGTCATCGCGGTCGAGCGCGACGACCGCTGCCTACCTGTGCTGGCTGAACTGGAAACGGCCTTTCCCGGCCAACTGACAGTGGTCGCGGACGATGCGATGGCGGTCGATGTTGCTGCGCTGACCGGCGGTGCGCCGTTCCATATCGTCGCCAACCTGCCCTATAATGTCGGCACTGCGCTGTTTACCCGCTGGCTGGAACCACCGGCATGGCCCCCGCAATGGCAGTCGCTGACACTGATGTTTCAGGCTGAAGTGGCCGAGCGGATCGTCGCCAAGCCCGACACGTCGGCCTATGGCCGGCTGAGCGTGCTCGCCCAGTGGCGATCCTCGCCAAAAATCGCGATGCGCGTCCATCGCTCCGCCTTTACCCCGCCGCCCAAAGTCATGTCGGCGATTGTCCATGTGGAGCCAAAGGAGGCACCCGACGGGGTCCGGCCCGCCTTATTGTCGCAATTGACGGCGCAAGGATTCGGACAGCGCCGCAAAATGCTGCGCCAGAGCCTGAAGTCGGTGGCAGGAGCCATCGATGCACTGGAATCATTGGGAATAGAGGCAACCCGCCGCGCCGAAACGGTGACGGTGGATGAATGGGTCGCGCTGGCCCGCACGCTCAGTCAATAGGGCGCGCCGATCAATTTTGCGCGCTGTCGTCTGCTTCGCTGACCACCGCCTTGGGCTTAATCGCTTCGGCGGCAACCATATGCTGCTCGTCCTTGGACTTGATCGCACGCTCCAGCGCCGCAATCTGCGGGCATTTGGTCGCGCACACCCGCTGAGCAGCCGCCAGCTTTTGGCGCGCCAATTCGATCGCGCCCTTATCGACCATCGCCTCTCCCTGTCCGGTCAGGGCGACAATATCATTGGGTTCAAGCAGCAAAGCCTCACGATACAGGGCGATGGATTTTCCCGGTAGCGCCTGGGCGCGTGCCACCTGAGCCAGCGCGATAATCGCGGAGCGATTGCGGGGATCGGCGGCCAGTGCCGACTCGAAAAAGTCGACCGCTGCGTTCAGGTCGCCTGTTTTTTGCGCCGCCGAGCCTTCGTCGAGCAAAGCAACCGAGCGCGGCAATATGTCATTGTCGGCGCGTTGCGCATCGGATGCCACCGGCAAGCTGGCTAAAATCAGTCCGGCACCCAAAGCGAAGAAACTGACGCGCATCGCATTCTCCCATCGATTCATTTTAAGAGACGCTATCATGGCGCGCGCAATCGGGCGAGGAAAAATCCGTCGCAGCCATCATGGCCGGGTGTCAGCAAATATCCGGCCCCGGCGGCGCGTCCCACACCCTCGGGCACGATGTCCTGTTCGGCTGTCCAGCCCGGATGGGCCGCCAAAAAACGATCCACTTGCTCTCGCCCCTCGCCTGCGATGACCGAGCAGACAGCATAGAGGAGTTTGCCGCCGGGGGCCACCAATTCGGCGCCCAAGTCCATCAACATGGCCTGATCGGCGACATGACGGTCGAGCCGCGAGGGGGTGAGCCGCCAGCGCAGTTCGGGGCTGCGCCGCCAGGTGCCCGACCCCGAGCAGGGCGCATCGACGATCACCCGATCGGCCTGTCCCACCCATATGTCGAGCATGGCGCGTTCCTGCCCCGGATTGAGCAACAGCGTCGTGATCGAGGACAAGCCGGCACGCTCGGCGCGCGGCGGCAATTGCTGTAGCCGCGCGCGATTGGTGTCGCAGGCCAATATCTCGGCCTGATCGCCGGTCGCCGCGGCAATGGCGAGCGTCTTGCCCCCTGCCCCGGCGCACAGATCGACAATGCGTTGCCCGGCGGCGGCTTGCAGCGCCATCGCGGCATGTTGGCTCGCCGCGTCCTGAATTTCATATTGGCCCGCCGTATAGGCGGGCTGTTGCGCCGCGGCGGTTTCGGCAGGAAGGCGCAGGCCGTTCGCCAGATGCGCGATGGGTTCAGCGCTGTCAAAAAGCGCCGCCACTTCGTCGCGGGCGGCCTTATGCGGATTGACCCGCAAATCGAGCGCCGCGCGCTCGATCATGGCCCCGCGCTCGTCCTCTCCCACCAGCGGATCAAACAAGTCGACCAATGCCGGAGCAGCCAGTCCGGTTTCCGCACGCGCTTCGTCAGGCGCGATGGCGGCGGGGCCATAGCCTGTTCCGTCGAACAGGTCCGCCAGTTCGGGCCGTTCGTCAACGAGCGTGAGCATCGCGGCGCGGCCCGTATCGGGCACCGAGCGGATGATGCGGATGGCATCATAGACCAGCGCCCGAATGGCGCGGCGGTCCTTTGATCCGGCATAGCGGCGCTGGCGCATGGCTTCGGCGACAATGGCATCGGCAGGTGGCCCGCCATCGCGCGCGGCGACGCTGATCGCATCGAGGATTTCAATTGCGGTCTGGACGCGGGCGGCGGGGGTCATGCTAAATAGCCCCTCTTCTTTAGGGGAGGGGTTGCGAGACTTGGCTCGGCCCAGCCGAGTTTAGTCGCAGCGGGGTGGGGGCTGTCGGCACGGCGCTGTGCCGACAGCCCCCACCCCAACCCCTCCCCTAAAGAGGAGGGGCTTATGATGGCCGCAAATCGCTGCATCTTTTCGATATCAGCGTGTCGGGTAATTGGGGGCCTCGCGGGTGATGGCAACGTCATGGACATGGCTTTCGCTAAGGCCCGCATTGGTGATCCGCACAAATGTGGCGCGTTCGCGAAAATCGGCAAGAGTGCGCGAACCTGTGTAGCCCATCGCCGCTTTTACGCCGCCGACAAGCTGATGAATGACGTCCTTGGCGGCACCTTTGAACGGCACCTGCCCCTCAATCCCTTCGGGGACGAGTTTCATATGGTCTTTGATGTCCTGCTGAAAATAGCGGTCGGCCGAGCCGCGCGCCATCGCGCCGACACTGCCCATACCGCGATAGCTTTTATAGGTGCGGCCCTGATAGAGGAAGGTTTCCCCCGGGGCTTCGGCGGTTCCGGCCAGCAAGGATCCGACCATGACGCTGCTGGCGCCTGCGGCCAGTGCCTTGGCAATATCGCCCGAGGTGCGGAGGCCGCCGTCGGCGATGACCGGCACATTTTGCTTTTCGGCGACCGCGACGCTGTCCATGATCGCGGTAAGTTGCGGCACGCCAACACCGGCGACAACGCGCGTTGTGCAGATGGACCCCGGTCCGATACCGACTTTGATGCCATCGGCTCCCGCATCGATCAGCGCGCGGGTGGCGTCGCCGGTGGCGACATTGCCGGCCAGCACCTGAACCCGGTTCGACATCGCCTTGATCCGCTCGACCGTCGCGCCGACCATCTTGCTGTGGCCATGCGCGGTATCGACGACGATCAGGTCACATTCGGCCTCTAACAAAGCCTCGGTGCGGGCGATGCCCGATTCGCCCGACGTGGTGGCCGCCGCAACGCGCAGCCGCCCAGTGTCGTCTTTGGTCGCATCGGGGAAATTGACCGCTTTTTCCATGTCTTTGACGGTAATCAGGCCAACGCATTGATAGGCGTCGTCAACGACCAGCAATTTTTCGATGCGGCGCTGGTGGAGCAATTTGCGCGCTTCTTCCTGCCCGACGCCGGGACGAACCGTCGCCAGATTGTCCGCGGTCATCAACTCGCGCACGGGTTGTTGCGGATTGGCGGCAAAGCGCACATCACGATGGGTCAATATGCCGACAAGTTTGCCGCCATTTTCGACCACCGGAATGCCCGAAATCTTGTGCTGCGCCATCAAAGCGGTGGCCTCGGCTAGCGAGGCATCGGGACCGATGGTAATCGGATTGACGATCATCCCGCTTTCAAAGCGTTTGACCTGCCGCACCGCCGCCGCCTGTTCGTCGATGGTCAGATTGCGATGAAGGACGCCGATGCCGCCGATCTGCGCCATCAAAATCGCCATATCACCCTCTGTCACCGTATCCATGGCCGAAGACAGGATGGGGATATTAAGGTTGATTTCGCTGGTCAGCCGCGTCGACAGATTGGCTTCGCTGGGCAGCATATCCGACGGCCCCGGAACCAGCAAAACATCGTCAAAGGTCAAACCGGTTTTTATTTCCATCTGGGCCACTTTCTGGTGCGGACAGCCGTGCCTTCGACAGGCGAAGGGTCAGCGGACATCGATTCGTTGGTGGCGGCCCATGTAACCAGTCGGCGCCGCGTGCGCCAGTGGGAGGGCAAGGAAAGTTTGCACGTCATATCCAGATAGCAGCAATTAGGCGGCGGAAAGCGGACTATCTATCTGTAATAAATGCAATCCGACCAAAGAGTTTCACCAGACCCATCACGGCCACCATGGAAGCATGAGAACATGGTTTGCGATCAACGGCAAGCGAGGGGCGACCACCAGATTGCGGACTTCCTCAGGTCAGCCACAATAAGGCCACCAGCCTCTGCGCGAGAAGGTTGGATGAAGGCGTATAACCACTCCATTGCGTGAGAAATCACCTCAATAATGCAGCTAAGTCATTGGTTTCTGGTAGCGGAGGAGGGACTTGAACCCCCGACACCCGGATTATGATTCCAACGGCTGCGCCAGCAAAAAACTTTTGACAGAAAACCAGCAAAGGTGTCCACTTTTCCCTGGGGGGGACAGTAGATGCAGGAAGCAAAGCGGCCACCGCGCGTCGTCGGCAAATATGGTGCGGCATTGATGAGCATCAACGGCATGATCGGAGCAGGGATTTTTGCCCTCCCCGCTCTGCTCCATGCCGAAGTCGGGACATTCGCCCCGTGGCTATTTCTGGTGTTCGGTCTGCTGTTCGCTTGCGGCATTCTGATCTCCGCTCGGTTATCCGGTATGTTCCGCTCGTCAGGTGGGCCTCAGTTGTGGATCCAAGTCGCATTCGGACCTTTCGCCGGTTTTCAGGCCGGATGGATCCTGGTGCTGGCTATGGCAGCAGGGCGTGCCGCGACACTCTATGTCCTCGTGTCCTATCTAGCCGTTATTTTCCCGATCTTCGCTGATCCGGTCATGAAGGGAATCGCGCTTGCCTTTCTCGTTCTGGTTCTCACTTGGATCACCATTTCGGGCATGAAGAACAGTATCGGCGGCCTTGTAGTGGGCACCGTTCTCAAGCTCTCGCCGATCGTCCTACTGTGCATATTGGCCTATGCTTCGGGCGGGATCGCCACATCATTCACGCTGCCGGATTTCGGTTCTGTCGAGAGCGTCGCACTGCTTGTGTTCTTTGCCTATTCCGGCGCCAACAGTTCGAGTTTCTCAGCAGGAGAGCTCAAGAATCCACGCCGCGATCTGCCAATAACGATGATTGGCTCATTGGCTCTGATCATCGCATTCTATATGGCCGTGCAATGGGCGTTCATCGCAGCGGGCGCTCCGCAAAGTGAAGGCGACGCCACGCCGCTTGCTGCAGCAGCGAAAACCGTAATGGGCGATCATGGAGCACTTATTCTCAGTCTGGCGGCGATTTTTTCCGTCGCGACCAACTCCCTGAACTTCTACATTGCAGGCGCCCGCGTCACTTATGGAATGGCGGACAGGGGCCTCCTGCCTGAAACATTTGCTCATATTTCGCCGCGCTTCCAGACGCCCGACCGTTCGATTCTTTTGTTCTCGACCATCGTGTGTATCATGCTCGCGAGCGGCGCATTTGCATTCCTTGCGTCAGTCACCTCGCTGGGAGCGCAAGGCGTTACGTTGGTGATGATCGCGGCATTCGTGGTTTTGATGCGTCGGTCCGATAACGGTCACGACGGACGGCTGTCGCTATACTGGTGGCCCGTCATCGCGGTGGGAGCGCTGTTTGCAATATTCACAATCGTCCAGGCACCAGCGACCGCCTTTGCACTTTTGACCGGCCTGATTGCACTGGGGTTCGCACTCTACTTCGTGGCACGGCGCGAAACGATCCGCACGCCCGAACCGGAGCTCGACTGATCCGGCTTTACGTGAGAATCTGCGATGCTCAGAAAGCACGGCTCGCGTCGTTTGCAACGACATAGGATTATAGGGAAATTGGTAGCGGAGGAGGGACTTGAACCCCCGACACCCGGATTATGATTCCGGTGCTCTAACCAGCTGAGCTACTCCGCCCCGAAAGGCCGCCGCGTGGGGCGAGCAGCGCCTATAGATAGGCGGCGCGGTGCGGTCAATAACCCCCGGCCATATCTTGGCCTCAGCCGCGAAACTTGCGTTCGAAGGCGGGTTCCCATGGGCCGCCGCGATAATGATGCGCCGCGAGGCCAGTGATGGCGAGGGCGCGCGGCTGGAAATCGGCCGCCAGGTCCGCAAGCAGCGCCTTGGCCGTGGCGGAGGTAACTTTGTTCTGGATGGTGATGTGGAGGCGCGGGGTGCCCTGATCCTGCGCCGACAGCGAACCGGCAAACCAGTCGGCTATACGCGCCCGAATATCAAGCAGATCGGGGCTGTGGATGCGAAAGGCGGTGCCACCGCCAAGCGAGATGAGGTCGACGAGCATCGCTGCGGGCGGGGCATCGACGACGATCGCTTTGATCAGTCGATCGAGTTCGGCAAGACAGGAAGGCGGCAGTTGATGGAACAGGCTGATATGCGCCGCCACCTGATTGCGGGCGGGCGGATAGTGGGCGGTTCGCAGAGCGTTGAAGTGGCGCTGATCAGCCGCACCCATCATCGCCGCTACGATGATGGGTGCGGCACCAGCGGGCCGGAACGGAGGGGACAAATCCGGCCCGGAGATCGTCAGGCCGCCTTGGCCAGAACGCCCGTGTACGGGTTGGCCTTCACCCATTCGAGCGCCTTTTCGGGGGTCGATTCGCCATAGGGATCGCTGTCGCTGCCCTCATCATTGATGCCGGGTTCGACGAACATCTGGACGATGACACCGTCGTCAACAATCGCGGTGTAGCGCCAGCTGCGCATCCCGAAGCCGAGGTGATCCTTGTTGATGAGCATCCCCATACGACGGGTGAAAGCACCCGACCCATCGGGAAGCATCTTGACCTTGTCGACGCCCAGATGCTTGGCCCAGTTGAACATCACAAAGGCGTCATTGACGCTGATGCAGTGAATGTCGGTCACATCCTCGGCGGCGAAATCTTCATAAAGGCGTTCAAAACCGGGGCACTGTTCATTCGAGCAGGTCGGGGTATAGGCGCCGGGCAGACCGAACAGGACATGGCGGCCCTTGGCGAAATGCGCGCCGGTGTCGATATCCTGCCAGCGAAACGGGTTCGGACCTTCGACATTTTCGTCGCGAACGCGGGTGTGAAGGGTGACGGCGGGAACGGGTTGGTTGATCATTGGGAGATTATCCTTTTTTGCTTTGGTTGCGTTACATGTCTTCTACGCGCGAAAGGCTTAATCGCTCCAACGGAGTGTATCGCTAAGTTTAATCGATTTTTTCAATAAGACGTTGCCGGGCTTCCTCATGGGATCCTTGCGGTCAACTTTACAGGCTGACCCAAAAGCTTTGCAGCGCCGCCGCGACCGCATGGGGACGCTGGGCAATCGCCCAATGGCCCGCTTCCTCGATGATGTGCAGCGGCGTGCCATGATTGTTGGAAAAACGCTGCGCAACCGACAGGTCAACATAGGGGTCGCCCGCTCCCCAGATGAGCAGGCCATTTGACGGCAGCCTGCTGACATCCCTTGCCCAGTCGTGGCTGAAATTCAGCCCATTGGCCGAGCGATAAAGACGCAGGATGGCGCGGCGTTTATCCTTGTTGATCCACTGGCTCGCCTCTTCGGCGGCAATGTCGGCGGGCATGCCCTGCTCGACGAGTCCTTTGGCCAGCGCCGCAGGCTTGCTCAACGCCATGAAAATCTCGCCCAGCACCGGCGTGTTCCAGATGCGCGCGATGCGATGACCGCGATAATCGGGGTCGATGACGGCGTTCGATACGCACCAGCTGCGGATCAGGTCGGGGCGCAGCATTGCCACGCGCTGGGCAATCAGCGCGCCCCAATCATGACCGATAATGTCGATCGGGCCATGCGCTGCAAACAGCGCCTGTACTTCGCCAACTGCCCAGTCGGCATAAGCCTCTTTGGTTGCGGCAAATCCAGCGGGAAGCGAACCGGTGAAGCCGGGAAGCGCGGGCACTGCGACTGGCGTATCGCCGAGCGCGAGTGCCGCGATGGGCGGCCCCCAGATGGCAGGGCTGTCGGGCACGCCGTGCAGGAAGAGTTTGGCGGTGGTCACATTTCCCCTCGCTCGCGCCTCAATGCATACCATTTCTGCACATTGGCATCATGCTCGGCAAGGCTGCGCGAAAAGATGTGGCCGCCATCACCCTTTGCCACGAAATAGAGATAGTCATTGGCTTCGGGGTTGAGGACGGCGGCGATCGACGCGCGGCCGGGGTTGGCGATGGGGCCTTTGGGCAGACCAATCATGCTGTAGGTATTATAGTCGTTGACCGCCTGAATTTCGGAGCGTTTGATGCGGCGACCGAGCGGTTTTCCCTTGGTGATCGGATAAATGATCGTCGGGTCGGCCTGCAATTTCATGCCAAGCGCGAGACGGTTGGTATAGACCCCCGCAACACGTTTCCGCTCAGACGGTAGCGCAGTTTCCTTCTCGACAATCGAAGCCAGCGCCAGCGTCTCATTGCGGTCTTTAACGCCGGTGCGCGGGTTGCGTTTTTTCCATTGTGCGTCGAAATATTTGTCCATCGCCGCCTGCATCCGCGCGATCATCTTGGCGCGGCTGTCGCCAGTGGTGAAGGCATAGGTATCGGGCAAAATACTGCCTTCGGCGGGAACGGTGATTTTACCGGTCAGCCGTTTTTCGGCCATCAGCCGGTCCCAGACCATGATCGACGGCATACCTTCGGGGATGGTGACAAAGCGCTGGATCGTCTTGCCCGATTGCAACAGTTTGAGCACGTCGCCGGTGTCCATGCCGGCGGTTATCTTATACTCGCCGGGCTTGATCGGTGCATCGGAGCCAAAAAAACGCGCCTGATTCACAAAGGCTGACGCAGACGAAACGGCATCCGCCTCTGCCAAAATTTCGCCCGCCTTGGCGATGCTGGACCCCGACGGGATGACGACGACCGTATCGCGCGGCGCACCGCCCGAGCAGGCCGCGAGGAGAAGGGCGAGGAAGGCGGTTAAAAAGATGCGAGCCAAAATTATAACCTCACTTCATTTGTCATGCCGAACTTGTTTCAGCATCCATGGCCTGATGTCGCTCGCTGTGGCCGTGGACCCCGAAACAAGTTCAGGGTGACGAAGATGGTCAATCCACCGCCTTCACAATCAAACTTGCGTTGGTGCCGCCAAAGCCGAAGCTGTTGTTCAGCGCCGCACGCACCTGCCGCTTGCGGGCGGTGTGCGGGACGAGGTCGACGCCTTCGGTCCCTTCGTCCGGATTGTCGAGGTTGAGCGTCGGCGGCACAACCTGGTCGCGGATGGAAAGGATGCAGAAAATCGTCTCGACCGCTCCCGCTCCGCCTAGCAAATGGCCGATGGCCGATTTGGTCGAGCTCATCGACATGCCGCCAATGGCATCGCCGAACAGCCGCTTCACTGCGCCCAGTTCGATGGTGTCGGCCATGGTCGAGGTGCCGTGGGCGTTGACATAATCGATGTCGGAGACGGTCATGCCCGCTTTTTTGAGCGCCATTTCCATCGACCGAAACGCGCCAGACCCGTCTGGATGCGGCGCGGTGACGTGATGGGCATCACCCGACAGGCCATAGCCGACGACTTCGGCATAAATTTTGGCACCGCGCGCCTTGGCATGTTCATATTCTTCGAGCACGACGACGCCTGCGCCCTCACCCATCACAAAACCGTCGCGATCCTTGTCATAAGGACGGCTGGCCTTTTCGGGGGCGTCGTTGCTGCTCATGTTGAGGGCGCGCGCTTGGGCAAAACCGGCAATGCCGATGGGGCAGATGGTGGCCTCTGCCCCGCCCGCCAGCATGATATCGGCATCATCGTCGCGGATCATCCGCGCCGCATCGCCAATCGAATGGGCACCGGTCGAGCAAGCCGTAACGACGGCATGGTTGGGGCCTTGCAAGCCATATTTAATGCTGACCTGACCCGAGATCAGATTGATCAGGCGGCCATGGACGAAATGCGGGCTAACGCGGCCCGGCCCCTTTTCGGCGAGCAACAGACTTTCGCTTTCGATGCCTGGCAGGCCGCCTATGCCCGATCCGATCGAGCAACCAGCGCGCAATTTCATCGCGTCGGACATATCCTCTAGTCCAGCGTCCTCGATCGCCTGCCCCGCCGCATCAATGCCAAAGATGATGAAAGGATCGACCTGGCGTTGCACCTTATGATCGACGCGTTTGGCGGGGTCGAAACCATATTCATGGTCCGGGCCTTTGACCTCACAGGCGATCGTGCATTTCTGGTCCGACGCATCGAAATGGGTAATCTGGCCAGCGCCCGATTTTCCGGCGAGGATGTTGGTCCAACAGGTTTCCACATCGGCGCCCAGCGGCGTCACCAAACCCAAACCTGTCACCACAACGCGGCGCATATACATTCCTCTCGTCCATCACCCGACTGTCGGGTTCTGCCATATAGGCTCGCAACAACCCAAGAAAAAGGCTTCCCGGTCACAGCGCGCAAGCGGGCTGGACCGGGAAGCCGGAAAAGCTAGGGGCAGCGCAATAAACTGCCCCGTCCGGCGGTGCCGGACCGAACGGCCTTAGCCCTTGTTCGCTTCGATATAGTCGATCGCATCCTTGACGGTGCCGATCTTTTCGGCCGCGTCATCAGGAATTTCGACGCCAAATTCTTCTTCGAACGCCATCACCAGTTCGACAATGTCCAGGCTGTCTGCGCCCAGGTCATCGATGAAGCTCGCTTCTTCGGTGACCTTGTCGGCTTCGACGCCCAGATGTTCGACGACAATCTTTTTTACCTTTTCGGCCGAATCGCTCATGCGCAGTTCCTTTTCTGACTAAGCCTTAATGTTGGTGTTGCCCTAGTGTGCGGCGACGAAACTGACAAGGGGGCGTTCGCGGGTATGCGAAAGCCACATGTTGTTTTGTTTCGGTGCCCCAGGTCCGACTGAGCCGACCCTGTTTGCAGGCAACCGCGATGTCAAGATGGCGGCCGTGTTGTTGACAGGCCCGTTTCACGCACCGCCTCTGCTGCGCGTTTGATCACCTTGGGTGTAATTATGAATTTCTGCAGCACGGTTTCGGGCGCAGCGTCGGACGGTTGTTTTGTATAAAGAAGCAGTTTCTTCCAAAGCTGACGCGCCTCCACCATTTTGCCGTTGCGTGCATAAATAATGGCCCGTACCATCAGATATTGAGGCTCCATATTACTCGGCGACGGCATACGGTTGAGCACGGCAAGACCTTCGTCATTCTCACCTCGTTGGGACAGGATGAAGGCCAAAGTCACTGCTGGCACGCCGGCATGGGAATCATCCAGCCAAAGCGACCTACGCAGCAGTTTCTCGCCATTCACCATATCGCCGCACGCCATATCAAATAAGCCAAAATATCCGATCATATCGGCATCAAACGGGTTGCGCTCAATCGCCGCTTCGCCAATCGAAATTCCTCGCTCGCAATTGCCTTTGTAAAAATTCGCCCGTGCCAGAGAGAACAGTCCGGCCGACGTATTAGGCCCTGCATCACTGGCGCGTTTCGCCAAATCCTCCGCCTCGAGAAAGGCTGTCTTGCCAGCGAGATCATCCCGAAGCGGCTGCCACTCACTAAAGCGAAGCAGGGACAGTGCGCTGAGCAATTGCGGGTTGGTCGGATCCCGTTTCAACGAAGCGCGCAGGCATTTGGCGACCGGCTTGCTGTTCGTTGCCGTGCGCATTTGCCGAACCCGATTATATTGCGCGAAACAGGGGTATCCCACGGAATAATTCTGTGGTTCCCGTTCCAATTGGTCCTGAACAATGACCCCATAGTCTCCCGCGATTTTTGATATGGCGGGCTCAAATGCGATAAATTCGGGCACTTCTGGTTCCGTGACCCGAATCTGTTGCGACCAGATTGTCCGCTCATCATCCGTCCGGTTGAGAACCAGCGTTACATCAATCGGCCCGTCAATCGTCCGCACGATAGTGGAATCGAGTCGATAATCGGGTTGGCGCTTAGTCGCCTTCGCATTGGCTCCGCGCGCACTGTGTAACTGGATCGCCTCGAAGCGGCGCAAACCATCGCGCAGTTTTGCCTCAAGTCCGCGTGACAAAGCCTGACTTATGTCCGAATCGCCAGCGACGGGCGGTGCAATTTCGACCAAAGGCGCGGGCACCAACGCCCTGCCTATCGGTGATTCGGGCGATTGATTGAGCCACCATCCTACGCTTCCTGCCAAAGCGAAAACGAGCAAGGTGATGAGCAACGCCTTGCCCCCCGCCAGACGATTTCGCCCAAATAGCTTGGCGTCATGATGGTCAGTACTGGCGTCGCTGTCCTGACCGGGTGCGGCCTGCTGTTCAGCGACCACGGCGACCGGCTGCTCGTCGCGGCGCTGAATGAGAATTTCATAGCTGCCATGTGGAATGCGCAAGCGATGCAGACCATCGGTTTCGGCATAATATCGGTCGAGCAAATTGCGCAGGCGGCCCACCATAACGCGTGGGTAGCTGTCCACGGCGGGATCGAAATCGGCGTCGCGCCCCAGGGCTTCGGTCGCGACCGCATAGGCTTTCGGTGAGGCCCTTCCACCCCGAAGCCGATGGTCGATGAGGAATTTCAGCAAACGAGACAATACCGGCGAACGTTGGAATTGAGGCGACGCGAGGAGGCGATCTCGCTCCTCGGCGACAATCCGGTCGCTGTTGTTGATTTCCTGCTCAGCCATTTAACTTGGGCAATCCATTCCTATGACATACGGCTGACACGCGGCAAGGTGGATTTGTCAGGTCGAACGCGAGACAAAACATGCTACTCGATTGTCGCGGCAACATCACCATCCAAACAGGGTTTCAACGAGATTCTTCACCCAAACCATTATCAAAATGGATAGGAAACGAAGTTAATTTTGCGTTATCAGAACGCTACAACCCGTGACGTGACCTGATGTAACTCATACTGACGGACATTCTGTGCCACATATTGGTCACCGAGACGCATCATGACATCTTATGGAGTGGATCGGAGTGGATTGGGCCTTGTGCTCAAGCCGGAATACAGGCCGATGATTCGACGGGGCAAAGCTGGTCCCTAGCCCGACTGATGCACGTATCGGCCTTAAGATTTGCGACTTTGCCAGACGGGGGAATACCCCCACCATTACCCCGTCTGGCAAGTCCATCCCCCCAGCACACCCAAACACGCCATGGCTCGGCAAAAACCATGGCGCGCACGATAAACGCTAGTCCATCAGGATTTAGCGGGAGCTCCGGCGTCCGATGGCGGCGTGATGTCCTTGGGTCCGCATTCGCCCTTGCGCTCGCTCTGGATACGCATGACCATTTCGCCTTCGGGGCTGCCATCGGTCTTTTTCGCCGCAATCGACATGGTGATATCCTGTGATGTGGCTCCGCTGGTCCCGGTTGCGGTCATGTTCATCACCTTGCCGTCCTTGCCCTTGCAGGTCGCTGCAAAGTCGATCTTGTTGCCATTGACCGCCTGTTTATCAAAGGTGCAGTTCTCGCCGCGCGTACCCATATCGGACAGCTTCTTTTCCATATCTTCCTTCGCCGCCGCTTCGGGGGTCAGGCACACGGTCATGCCGCTGAGCATAGAGAACATCTGTTGCATCTGTTCCTTGTCGCCGGGTTTGACGTCGCTGCCCTCCAATTTGACGATATCGATTTTCTGCGACCAACTGCCCGGCTGGCGTTTTTCCGGCGGGCCGTTAGCAGCGGCCGTTGCGCCCGCGAGTGCACTTGCCTCTTTGCCAGCCGCATCCTTGGTCTTGTCGCCGCAACCAGCGAGCATCAGGCTGCTGGCCGCTGCGAGCAAAAGCATCTTTTTCATGTCTATCCCCTGTGGGTTGTGATTGTGAACCGGCCCCATCCTGCCCATATTGCCTCTGATGGCAATTCAGATTCGCACTTCGCTCGACGAAATCGACACCAGCGGCGAATATATCCCGCACCGTCCCGACCGACCAGATAAGGTTGAGGGCGGGAAAAGGTTCGAGTTGGTGAGCGAGTATGAACCCGCTGGCGACCAGCCGACCGCAATTCGCGAACTGGTCGATTCCGCGCTGGCAGGGGAACGCGATCAGGTGCTGCTGGGCGTCACCGGATCGGGCAAGACTTTCACCATGGCCAAGATGATCGACGCGCTGCAACGCCCCGCCCTCATCCTCGCCCCCAACAAGATTCTCGCCGCCCAATTATATGGCGAGTTCAAAAGTTTTTTTCCGAACAATGCGGTCGAATATTTCGTCAGCTATTATGATTATTACCAGCCCGAAGCCTATGTTCCGCGCAGCGACACCTATATCGAGAAAGAGTCGAGCGTAAACGAAGCGATCGACCGGATGCGCCATTCGGCGACCCGCGCCCTGCTCGAACGTGACGATGTGATTATCGTCGCATCGGTTTCCTGTCTTTATGGCATCGGGTCGGTCGAAACCTATTCGGCGATGATTTTCGACCTCAAAAAAGGACAGGTCGCCGACAATCGTGAGATTATCCGCAAGCTTGTTGCGCTCCAATATAAGCGCAATGATCAAGCGTTCGCGCGCGGCAATTTTCGCGTGCGCGGGGACAGTCTGGAAATCTTCCCCTCTCACTATGAAGATATGGCGTGGCGCGTCAGTTTCTTTGGCGACGAGATAGAGGAAATCACCGAATTTGATCCGCTGACCGGCAAGAAAATTGCCAACCTCAACAGCATCCGTATTTACGCCAATTCGCACTATGTGACGCCGGGGCCAACGCTGAAGCAAGCGACCGAAGCGATCAAACATGAGCTGGGCGAGCGGCTGAAAGAGCTGGAGGCCGAGGGTAAGCTGCTCGAACATCAGCGGCTCGAGCAACGCACCCATTTCGACCTTGAGATGATCGCCGCCACCGGAAGCTGCGCGGGAATCGAAAATTACAGCCGATTCCTCACCGGCCGCCTGCCCGGCGAACCGCCGCCGACCCTGTTCGAATATCTGCCCGACAATGCCCTGTTGTTCGTCGACGAAAGCCATCAGACGGTGCCGCAGATCGGCGCGATGTCAAAAGGCGATTTGCGACGCAAGATTACCCTCGCCGAATATGGATTTCGCCTGCCGTCGTGCATCGACAACCGCCCGCTGCGCTTTGCCGAATGGGACGTCATGCGACCACAAACGGTCAGCGTGTCGGCGACCCCGGGAACATGGGAGATGGAACGGACGCAGGGCGTGTTCGCCGAACAGATCATCCGTCCCACCGGCCTCATTGATCCGCCGGTCGAAATCAAACCGGTCGAAGAACAGGTCAACGACCTGATCAACGAAGCCAAAATCACCGCCGCCGCGGGCTATCGCACCCTTGTCACCACGCTGACCAAGCGCATGGCCGAGGATCTGACCGAATTCCTCCACGAGGCGGGGTTGAAAGTCCGCTATATGCACAGCGATGTCGAGACACTGGAGCGGATCGAGATCATCCGCGACCTGCGGCTGGGCGTGTTCGACGTGCTGGTCGGCATCAACCTGCTGCGCGAAGGGCTCGACATTCCCGAATGCGGGCTGGTTGCGATCCTCGATGCCGACAAGGAAGGATTTTTGCGCAGCGAAACCAGCCTCGTCCAGACCATCGGTCGCGCCGCGCGCAACGTCGATGGCCGCGTCATCCTCTATGCCGACCGCATCACCGGCAGCATGGAGCGCGCACTGCGAGAAACCGACCGCCGCCGCGAAAAGCAGGAAGCCTATAACGTCGAACATGGCATCACGCCGACGACAATCAAACGCAACATCGGCGACATCATCGCGCATGTCGCGTCCAAAGACAGCGTCACGGTCGACCTGGGCGACGACAAACCCAAACATATGGTCGGCCACAATCTGCGCGCTTACATTCAGGACCTGGAAAAAAAGATGCGCGACGCCGCCGCCGACCTGGAGTTCGAAGAAGCCGGTCGCCTGCGCGACGAAATCCGCAAGCTGGAGGCCGACGAACTGGGATTGCCCGCCGACCAACAGGTCGCGCCCAGAGTCGGGCGCTCTAACGAGGGGAAGCCGGGGACACGCAAAGGGCGGTTCGGCAAGCAGAGCAAGACCAAGTGGGGGCGGTGATGTTCAACAAAGCAAGTCACGTAATCTGTTGAATGGAAAGTCGATCCTGACGGCGGTAACAACCCTCTTGTGGTGGCGATAACACGTCACCAGCAAAAGGAAGCGGAACATGGTCAAACCCTCAAAGTTATTTGCTCTGTTGCTGGAAAATTCGAATCGCGATGTGGCGTTTCGCGATTTTCTGGCTTTGATCGCAGCCATTGGCTTTGTTCATTCCCGAACCAAGGGCAGCCACCAAAGTTTCGTTCACGCGAAATGCCCGAAACTGCTGGTCGTGCAGCCGAAGGGCAAGGACGCAAAGCGCTACCAAGTTCGCGAATTTCTTGATATGGTCGAGGAGTATGGTTTAACTTTGGATCAATGATGCAACACCGCTATCACATCAATGTTTTCTGGTATCCTGACGATGGTTGCTGGATTGCCGACGTGCCCGATCTAAAGCCTTGTTCCGCGCATGGAGACACACCGTCAGAAGCGATTGCCGAAGCTGAAATTGCTATCGAACTTTGGCTGGAGACGGCGGCAGAAAATGGCCTGCCTATACCACCTCCACGCTATCGTCCGGCGATTTACGCAGCGGCCTGAACCAAGCGCAAGAAAGTGCGCGGACGATTAGTGACATTGCGCGTTCCAAGGGCATGAGCGACATCGCGCGGACGGCTGGATTGGGACGACAGGCGCTCTATGCCGCCCTGTCTGAGAATGGCAATCCGACCCTCGAAACGTTGACTGCCGTGCTTGATGCACTCGGATTACGATTGACGGTGCAACCCAAAGCCGCCTGACGCGGCGCGCTTCGACAAATGGTCTGATCCTGGCGACGGACGCCCTTGCCCCCTCGTGCCTCCCTGCTTAGGGTCCGCGCCAAATCGGGGAGACAAATTCAATGAAAAAACTGGCCATTGCCGCGCTGGCGCTTGCGTCCGCCATGCCCATAACGCTGTATGCGAAAGAGGCACCGACCACCGAAGCCACGGCATCGGATGAAAAGGCCGCCGATTATCAACCGCAAGTCCATACGACGAAAATGTCCGGCACATTCGGCGGCCAGCGTATCGACTATTCGGCGACAATTGGCGAAACCATCCTCAAGAATAAAGAGGATGTGCCCGAAGCCGCCATCGTCACCACCGCCTATATCAAAGAACCGCGCGACAAGAATCGCCCCGTCACCTTTTTGTTCAACGGCGGCCCCGGGTCTGGCACCGTCTGGTTGATGATGGGGGCGTTCGGGCCAAAGCGCGTCGCCATTCCGGGTAACGGCACCGACGATGGTGCGCCGCCCTATCCATTGGTCGACAATCCCGATGCGCTGCTTGATGCCACCGACATCGTTTTTATCGACCCGCCGGGCACCGGATTTTCACACCTGATCGGCAAGGCCGATCCCAAGGATTATTATGGTGTTACGCAGGACGCCAAAGCCGTGGCGACGGTGATCCGACGCTGGCTCAACGATAATGGTCGCTGGAACAGCCCCAAATTTCTGGGTGGTGAAAGCTATGGCACCACGCGGTCGGCCGCGGTTGCCAACCAGTTGATGAATGTGACCTATAATGATGTCGGACTAAACGGCATCATATTGGTGTCGACGGTGCTTGATTTTGCCGCCGGGTCGGACACGCCGGGCAATGAACTGTCCTATATCACCAACCTGCCATCGATGGCCACGACCGCCTATTACCATCACAAGGCCACCGCGTCGTCAGCCGAAGAAATTGCCGAAGAGGCGCGCAAGTGGGCGATTGGCCCCTATGCGTCGGCGCTGCTGAAAGGGCAAAAGCTGCAAGGCGAGGAGCGCGCCAATATCCGGCGCGAACTGGCGCGCTTTACCGGGCTGAGCGAAGACTATCTGGAAAGCGCCGATCTGCGTGTGTCGCCCGACCGTTTTTACAAGCAATTGTTGCGCGATCAGGGGCTGACGATCGGACGGCTCGATTCACGCTATACGGGCAAAGATTATGACAATGCGGGCGAAAGCCCCGACAATGATCCCAGTTTCTATGGCATCGACGCCGCCTATACCGCCGCCGTCAACAGCTGGGAACGCGATACATTGGGGTTCAAAACCGACCGCGAATATCAATCGATCAGCAACATTGGCAGCCAATGGGACTGGCGCATCGGCGGACGCGATACCAACGCCTATTTGAACGTCGCCCCCTATATTGGGCAGGCTTTGCGCGAAAATTCGGGTCTGCGCGTGATGGTTGCACAGGGATATTATGACTTTGCGACGCCCTTTTTCGCCGCAGAATATTCGCTGTCACGCACCGGCATCCCGCAGGACCGCATCCAATATCATTATTATCAGGCGGGCCACATGATGTATATTCACGACGAAGATCGTCACAAATTGTCGCAGGATATCCGCGCATTTATTCGCGCTCGATAAGGTCGGAACGAAGCAGCCGGGGACGGGCTTAGCTTCCCCAGCTCACTAGGGCGTTAGCGCAACACGCCCGCCGCCACTTGCCGTCGTGCATAGAATAGCAGCGCGACGGCAATGACCGCGATGATCAGCGTGAAATATATCGAGAAAGCCCCGAACAAATCTGTCGCCTTCACCGGCGCAACGCCGAATTGAAAGATCGAGCTGACTGCCAACCCGGCCAGCGACAGAATGAAGGCTGTCACCGCATGGCGGCTGCGCATCAGCAACAGAATCGAACCGGCAAACGCACCCCAAACACCAAAGGCCCAACCGGCATTGGCCCATAGCGGAAAGCTGTCGAAATAAGCGAGTTGTTCAGGCGATAAACCCGCCAAATAACTTGCGTTATGCAGCTTTGTCATAGTGTAATCAACGACACCAAAGCTATTCCACAGCAGCGACAAAACCCCTACCATCCACAGATGTACGGGCGTTTTATTGGTAGTTGCCATATTGTTTCACTCCCCCAAATGATGATGTCAGACTATCATGCTTTACCGTTACGGCAAGCACGCCTTTCCTGATCGACCCAGCCCGTTTCGACCACAGTCGGCATCGCTTCGACCAGCGTCGTCTGCACGCAACAAATCTCGCCCAACCTCTTGGCAAAGCGTGGGCCAGCCGCGATAGGCGGGGCATGTGTGTTGTTGCGCTCGCCTGGAAGGCCCATCCCGAATGGCCGCTGATCCTGATTGGCAACCGGGATGAATTTCACGAGCGGCCAAGTGCGTCACTGGCAGCATGGGACGATGATAGCGGCATCCTTGCCGGACGCGACCTGAAAGCGGGCGGGACATGGCTGGGAGTTCAGCCAGCACAGCGGCGGATCGTCGTTGTCACTAATGTACGCGGCAGCCTGCCCGATCCCGCCAAACAATCGCGCGGCCAGTTGGTACTCGACCTGCTGCGCGGCGATGGACGCTTTGCCGATCCGGTGGCGAGCGACCTCGACCGGTTCAATGCCTTCAACCTGATCAGCATCGCCGGTGATGCGGCGGTGCTGATGACCAATCGTCCGGCACCTAATATCTCCGCGATAGAGCCCGGCCTCCATGCGTTGGCGAACGAAGCTACCGACGCGTCCTGCTCGCGCGCCGAACGGCTGAAATCCGCGTTGCGCGCAGCAATGGACCAGCCGGACTTTGCACCGGACAAAGCTATGTCACTTCTGGCAGCCGATGATGATCCCGCACTATTTCTGAACGGCGACGCCTATGGCACGCGGGCATCGACGCTGGTGGCGGTCGACAACAAAGGGCGCGGGCTGATTGTCGAGCGACGATATAAAAAAGGCGGCTGCCCCGATGGAACAACCGCCCTTCCCTTTTCCTCCGCCTGATATCGCGTCTATTTGGGCGCGAGAACCATCAGCATTTGCCGGCCTTCGGTGCGCGGGTGCGCTTCGACCTTGGCAACCTCAGATGTCAGTTCGGCGACGCGTTGCAGGACGTTGAGACCAAGCTGGGTGTGGCTCATTTCACGACCGCGAAAGCGCATGGTCATTTTGACCTTGTCGCCGACTTCCAGAAAATCGAAAACCTTGCGCATTTTCACATCGAAATCATGGTCGTCGATGTTCGGACGCATCTTGATTTCTTTGATTTCCTGGGTCTTTTGGCTCTTGCGCGCGGCGTTAGCCTTTTTCTGCGCTTCATATTTGAATTTGCCAACGTCGAGGAACTTGCACACCGGCGGGTCGGCGTTCGGAGACACTTCGACCAAATCCAACCCCACGCCTGCCGCTTGTTCTATCGCTTCGGCTGTCAGCATTACGCCCAGATTTTCGCCTTCCTCGTCGATGACTCGAACTTTGGGTGAGGCGATAAATTCATTGTAACGGGGGCCGTTCTTGGGCGGCATAGGCGCTAGCGAACGGCGAGTTGAGGGCGGGGGTATAGCGGATTCTCCTGAAATTAAGGACACATGGCGACAGGCGCCCAGAGGACGCCCTTAGAAAACCCATATAGTGACGCAAAGCTGCACGTAAAGGCCAGCCGTCGCATCATGATGTCAGTTTTCGTCGGACTGTGGTTACAATGCCACGCTTTGCGCCGGTCACCATTTGGTCGGAGCGGCATCAACGACGCGGAAACCGCCTGCCCCCACTTCGCTGACCTCTAGCGCGCGCTGGGCAATTCCGCGATTGCTGAACCGGAAAATGCCGTCAATGCCGCCAAAACCGTCCTTGGTCATCAATTGGCTCACCGGGAAATTGGTTCCCGGTTTCCAGTCGCGCGCAATTCGCACAGTCAACAGCACCGAGTCATAGCCAAGGCTCGACAATCGATAGGGCGCCTTGCCATAGCGCGAGCGATATTTGCCCGCGAGTTGTCCATAAAGCCCGTCCGACACGCTCGCGAACCACGCGCCGCGCATGACAGGGTTGCTGCCCAAGGCCGCGTCGGTGTTCCACAGTTCGGTTCCCAAAATCTGCGGTGATCCGGCACCCTTTATCACCGGAACCGCGCGAACCGCCGTGCCGCCGACATCGGCGATCAGCACCGCATCGACGCCGGGTGTATTGGCAATCCGTCGTGCCGCGCCGCTCAGCGCTGCCGCCGTGCGATCATAGCTTTCCACCGCCGCAATCGTTCCACCGGCACTGGCCACAGCCGCGCGGAACGCCGCCAGCGACCGTTCGCCATAGACATTTTTGGGGACCAGAGCGCCAAAGCTCTTATGCCCCTTGGCGCGTGCAAAGCTCACCACGCGCTCGACCGACTGGCCGGGAACAAAGCCCATGATGAAGACGCCGTTGCCCGCGACACTGCTGTCGTTCGAGAAGCTGAGCACCGGAACCTTGGCGGCGCGCGCAATCGGGGCGACCGCCGTGACATTTTCGCTCAGCAGCGGGCCGAGGATCAGCTTGTTGCCGTCGGCCACCGCCTGCCGTGCTGCGGCGGCTGCGCCAAGCGTGGTGTCATAAGTGGTGATGCGTACCCGCTCGGTCCGCGAATCGAGCAAAGCGAGCGTCACCGCATTGGCGATCGAGGTGCCGACATCGGCATTGGTGCCGGTTTGCGGAACCAGCAAGGCAACACGATGGCGATCGGTATCGGTCGGCAATCCGGGTTGAACCGTGGTTGCGGCGGGATTGTCAGGCGGCGCTTGTGTGCCCGGACCGGCGGATTTTGGCACAATCTGGCACGCCGCGAGCAGTCCGGCGAAGGTCAATGTTCCCAGCACGCGCATCATTTGTCGCCAACCCTGCGCATTGTTTTGGCGCTTGGCGGCAGTTTCTGCCATTTTCAACGCCATGCCAAATTCGCCCATCACAGATTCTCCCTTGCCCGGTCTCTATATCGTCGCCACGCCCATCGGCAACCTTGGAGACATCACCCAACGCGCCATAGCGGTGCTGGCGCGCGCCGATGTGATTGCGGCCGAGGATACTCGCGTCACCGCAAAGCTGCTTAAACATCTGGGATTGCGTGTTCCGCTGGTCCCCTATCATGACCATAGCGATGCGCGAGTTCGCGAGGGCCTGATCGACCGGATGGAGCGTGAGGTTGTCGCTTTGGTGTCGGATGCGGGAACGCCGCTGATATCCGATCCGGGGTACAAATTGGTGCGCGATGCCCGCGCGGCGGCGCGCGCCGTCACCACCCTGCCCGGCCCTTGCGCCGCGATTGCCGCGATGACGCTGGCCGGATTGCCCACCGACCGTTTTCTGTTTGCCGGCTTCCTGCCTGCCAAGGCCAAGGCGCGCGTCGATACCATCGCCGAACTGGGCGCGGTCAGAGCGACGCTGGTTTTCTATGAAAGCGGGCCGCGGTTGGGCGCGACCCTGACCGCTTTGGCTGACGGACTGGGCGAACGCGAAGCGGCGGTAGCGCGCGAGATCAGCAAGATTTACGAAGAGTGCGTCACCGGAACGCTGACCACCCTTGCCACGCGCTATGCCGATGCCCCGCCAAAGGGCGAGATCGTCATCATCATCGCCCCGCCCGGTGAGAAAACCCCCGAAGTGGCCGATGATGCCACCATCGATGCCGCGCTGACCACGGCCATGGTCGACCGTCCCGTCGCGCAGGCGGCCAAGGCTGTCGCCAAGCAATATGGTCTCGACCGCCACACCATTTACGCCCGCGCCCTCGCCCTCAAAGAGCGCCGATGACACGCGCGCGAGCCGAGGCAAGAGGACGCCGTGCCGAGCGATGGGCGGCATGGTGGCTGCGTCTGCACGGCTGGCGCATATTGGGCGAGCGGTTGCGCGTGCCGGTGGGTGAGGTTGACCTGATCGCGCGGCGCGGACGCACTTTGGCCTTTGTCGAAGTCAAATGGCGCGAGCAAGCCGCTGATCTGGACAATGCCATCGACCAATTTCGCCTGCGCCGGGTCGCGGCGGCCGCCGAAATGCTGGCCCCGCGCTATGCCAAGCCCGACGATGACTGGCGAATTGACGTGATGCTCCTTGCGCCGCGCCGCCTGCCACGCCATCTGGTCCATGTCTGGCAGCCGTGACGGCGCATGAGGAGAAGAAGACGATGACCCTGCGCGTTGCGGTACAAATGGACCCGATGGACGGTATCAATATCGCCGGAGACAGTAGTTTTGCACTGATGCTGGGCGCACAGGCGCGCGGCTATTCGATTTTCCATTATGATGTCCGCGACCTGACGTGGGAGACTGGCAAGCTGACCACGCCCGCGCATCCGGTGCATGACCTGAAACGCGAAGCGGGCGCATATTATCGTTTTGGCGAGCGCGTCACCCTCGACCTCGCAACCGATGTTGATGTCGTGATGATGCGGCAGGACCCACCCTTTGATCTGGGTTATCTGACGGGCACCTGGTTGCTCGAGCGGCTGAAGGGACAGACGCTGGTGGTCAACGACCCCGCATCGGTGCGTGACGCGCCCGAAAAGGTGTTCGTGCTCGACTTCCCGCAATATATGCCGCCAACGATGGTCACGCGCAGTCTGGATGCGGTGAAGGATTTTCAGGCGCGCCACGGTGCGGTGGTCATCAAGCCGTTGCACGGCAATGGCGGCAAGGCGGTGTTCAAGATCGACGCCGACGGCAGTAATCTGGGCGCGCTGGTCGAGCTATTCGGCCAAGTTTGGCCCGAACCCTTCATGGTCCAGCAGTTCCTGCCGAGCGTCAGTGCAGGCGACAAGCGTATCGTGCTGATCGACGGCGAAGTCGCTGGCGCGATCAACCGCAAACCCGGCGAAGGCGAATTCCGCTCTAACCTCGCCGTCGGTGGCTATGCCGAGGCAACCGAACTGACACCGCGCGAGAGCGAAATCTGCGCCGCGCTGGGGCCGGCACTCAAAGAACGCGGACTGATCTTTGTCGGCATCGACGTCATCGGCGGCGAATGGCTGACCGAAATCAACGTCACCTCGCCGACCGGCATCGTCGCCATCGATAAATTCAACGGCACCGATACGGTCGGGATGATCTGGGACGCCATCGAACGGCGGATGAGATAACTTAGCCCCTCCCTTCAGGAGTGGGGTTTTGTATCGCGCCCTCGCACAAGGCCCAACGCGCAATCGCTTTACGGCGCAGCCTTGCCGGGACCGGTTTGCCCGCCAGCTATTTTCCAGCCGCCATTGTGTTCGACCATCCCGACCGTCATCCAGCCATCAAACCCAAATTCCTTGCTGCCGCTGGCGTCAAGCATAGCAAAATCGAAATGGGCCGAAACTAGAGCGGCGGTTGCCGACATAGGTGCGACCTGTACGTGATCGATGGTCATGGACGATTTGCCACCACCAGCCGCCAATTGCTTTAGCGATGCCGCAGCCTCTGCACCTTTGGTATATTGGACGGCACCGCGTTCGATCCAATGAAATCCCGGTCCATCGTCATAAAAGGACGCTGCCTTGGCAATGTCACCGTCATTGATGGCCGCGACATAGGACTCAAAGGCGGATTTTGCAGCAGCGGCACTATCGACCTTTGGCGTGCTACAAGCGGCCAATCCAAAACAGACCATGCTCAACAAGATAATTCGCATATTTCTTCCCCTCACCTCACTCCGCCCGCGGATGCGCGGTGCGGTAAATGTCGAGTAGATGGGCGGCATCGACTGCCGTATAGACTTGCGTCGAGGCGAGGCTCGCATGACCGAGCAATTCCTGCAAACTGCGCAAATCGGCGCCGCCCGCCAGCAAATGGGTCGCGAAACTGTGGCGCAGTGCGTGCGGGGTCGTGCGCTCTGGCAGCCCGAGTGCGCGGCGGGCAGAACGAACGCTGGCTCGCACCACGCCGGGGGCCAGCGGGCCGCCGCGCGCGCCGCGAAACAGCGGCTCGGCATCGGCCAACGGATAGGGGCAGGCTTCGACATAGCGCGCCACCGCTTTGGCGACGGCGGGCAGGATGGGAACGATGCGCGTCTTGCCGCGCTTGCCGGTGACACGTAGCGTCTCCCCTAGTGGTGACACTTCGCCCGTCAGCCCCAGCGCCTCACCAATGCGCAATCCTGCGCCATAGAGCAGCAACAGCAGCGCAAAATCGCGTGCACCGACCCAAGATTGCCGCGCCTGATCCTCGACATCCTGCGCCAGTGCCAGTGCCTCTTGCGGCGCGATAGGTCGCGGCAGACCTTTTTTGACCCGCGGCCCGCGCAATTGCGGCAGCGTCGCATCGGGGCCACCCACAAAGCGCAGAAAACCGCGCAGCGCCGATAATTCGCGCGCCGCCGAAGCATTGCCCAACCCCTCGCTGCGGCGCGTGGCGAGGAAGGCGCGTAGATCATTGGCGCTCAACCCCGCCAACATCGCCGCATCAACCGCGCCGCCATGGTGGTGCGACAGGAAATCGCAAAACCGCTCGGCGGTCGCCAGATAGGCGCGGCGCGTATGCTCTGACCGGCGCTTTTCATGCGTCAGTTGGGCATCCCAGTCGCGGATTAGATCTTGCGGCAAATCCACTCCTCAAAAGCGTTCGTGGCAAGAAGCAGGTTAGTGCGTTTTGACTACATCGGAAAGGATGGAGTCGAGCAGCAGGATGCCGGTATCGGTAACGCACAACCGGTCGCCCGCCTGCGCCATCAGCCCCTGCCCCGCCAGCCGCGCCACCGCCGCAGCATCCAGAAACGCCGCGCGTGACAGCCCGCTACGCGCTTCGACCCGCGTCAGGTCAATGCCCTCGGCGAGCCGTAGGCCCATCAACATTGCCTCTGTAGCGCGTTCGTGCGCGGGCAGGTCAGCCTCGACCTTCAGGCCATGGCCGTTGCGCTCGACCGCATTCATCCAATTCTCGGGCTTTTTGTGGCGCTCGGTTGCCTGGGCCAAGCGTCGCCCATGCGCGCCCGGGCCTATCCCCGCATAATCACCATAGCGCCAATAGGTCAGATTATGCCGGCTTTCCTGCCCTGTCGCGGCATGGTTCGACACCTCATAGGCGGGAAGTCCGGCGGCGGAGGCCTGCGCCCGCGTCGCCTCGAAAAGATCGGCGGCGGCATCGCCATCGGGGATGACCAGATCGCCCCGCGCCGCGAGCGTCGCGAAACGGGTGCCTGGTTCGATGGTGAGTTGATAGAGCGAAAGATGGTCGGTGCCGAAGGTCAGCGCCTGCGCTAGCTCCGCCTCCCAAGCGGCCAGCGTCTGACCGGGGCGCGCATAAATAAGGTCGAAACTGACGCGCGCAAAATGCGATTGCGCGGTCGTAATCGCCCGCCGCGCCTCGTCGCCGCTATGCGCGCGGCCAAGAAATTCAAGCGCTTGGGGGTCAAGGCTTTGAACCCCTATCGAAACACGATTGACGCCAGCACTTGCGAGCGCGGCGAAATTGGCGACCTCGACCGAATTGGGGTTGGCCTCCAGCGTAATCTCGCAATCGCTGGTCAGTCCCCATAAATGGTCGGCCTCTGCAATCAGCGCCGCGACGGTCGCGGGTAGCATCAGGCTGGGCGTGCCACCCCCAAAGAAGATCGAGCCGACGCGCCGGTCGGTCAGCAAAGCCGCCTCATGCGCCATATCAGTCAGCAAGGCCTCGCGCCACGCCGCCTGATCGACTCTTTCGCGGACATGGCTGTTGAAATCGCAATAGGGGCATTTCGACACGCAAAACGGCCAATGGATATATAGGGCGAGAGGTTCAGCCATGTGCCATCCAACTATCTGTCATGCTGAACTTGTTTCAGCATCCATGGCCCGACGCCGATTCCTCAGGCCATGGACCCTGAAACAAGTTCAGGGTGACGTGAAAATTGAGTTCAGATTTCGTCAAAACACGCCCGCCACCAGTTTGGCAAACGCATCGGCGCGATGGCTGATCGCATGTTTATCTTCTGGATCAATTTCCGCAAAAGTCAGCGACTTGCCCGCCGGAACGAATACCGGATCATAACCGAAACCCCAGGCCCCGCGCGGTGGCCAGGTCAAGCTGCCTTGCACTCGACCTTCAAAAACTTCGGCATGGCCATCGGGCCATGCGAGCGCGAGGGTGCAGACGAAATGGGCGCTGCGGTCGACGTTTGGCCCTTGTTCGGCGAGTAATCCCTCGACCTTGCCCATCGCCAAATACCAGTCGCGGCCAGGCTCGCCCTCGAACGTCTGACGTTCGGCCCAATCGGCGGTATAGACGCCGGGACGACCATTCAGCGCGTCAACGCAAAGCCCGCTATCGTCGGCGAGCGCGGGAAGGCCCGAGGCCGAAGCGCTCGCATGTGCTTTGAGCAGTGCGTTTTCGACAAAGGTTGTGCCCGTCTCTTCCGGTTCGGCCAGTCCCAGATCGCCCGCCGATACCGGATCGATACCGAACGGTTCGAGCAGCGCCCGAATCTCGCGCACCTTGCCCGCATTATGGCTGGCGATCACCAACTTGCCGGGGGCGAGTTTGCGGGTCACCTTACCGCCCCACAGCCTTATCCTGCGCCGCGAAAATCTCTCCGCAGCCGATACGGGCGAGACGTAGCAGGCGGAGAAGGCCTTCTTCGTCATAGGTCGCGCCTTCGGCGCTCGCCTGTACTTCGACCATGCGGCCCGCGCCGGTCAGGACGAAATTGGCGTCGGCCTCGGCGTTTGAATCCTCGTCATAATCGAGATCGAGCACCGGATTGCCCATGAAAATGCCACACGAAATCGCGCCAACCTTGTCCTCGATCGGATCTTCGGTAATCAGCTTGTCGGCCAGCAATTTATCGACCGCGAGGCGCAATGCGACCCATGCGCCCGAAATGGAGGCGGTGCGCGTGCCGCCATCGGCCTGAATCACGTCGCAATCGAGCACGATCTGGCGCTCGCCGAGTTTTTTCATGTCGACCACGGCGCGCAAGCTGCGCCCGATAAGCCGCTGAATTTCCTGCGTCCGTCCCGATTGCTTGCCGCGCGCCGCCTCGCGGTTGCCGCGCGTATGGGTGGCGCGGGGCAGCATCCCATATTCGGCCGTCACCCAGCCCGCGCCCTTGCCGCGCATCCAGCCGGGGACTTTTTCATCGACGCTGGCGGTGACCAGCACCTTGGTATTGCCAAAGCTGACCAGCACCGATCCCTCGGCGTGGATAGTAAAGCCGGTTTCGATGGTGATGGAACGCATTTGGTCGGGCGCGCGGCCGGATGGGCGCATAGGGGACTCTCCTTGAAAATGATGGTGCGCGCTTAGCGGGCGGGCGCACAATAGGCCACCCCTTCCGCGCTTGCCCAGCGTCGTGCGAGCCCCTACCTTCATGCCATGACGAGCGCCCCCATCAGCGAAATGACGACGCGCGCGCGCGATGTGTTCCGGCTCGTCGTCGATGCCTATCTCGACACCGGACAGCCGGTGGGATCGCGCACCCTGTCGAAATTTTCGCCGCTCAACCTGTCGCCCGCCTCGATCCGCAATGTGATGCAGGACCTGGAAGAGATGGGCCTGCTCGCCAGTCCGCACACCAGTGCCGGACGCCTGCCCACCGAACAAGGGCTGCGGCTGTTTGTCGACGGGATGATGCAGGTCGCGGAACCATCGGCAGATGACCGCGCCCAGATCGAGGCGAGTCTCCACGAGGCCGGACCGATTGAAACGGCGCTGTCACAGGCAACGGCGGCTTTGTCGGGCCTGTCGGCCTGCGCCGGGCTGGTGCTGGTGCCCAAGTATGAGCGCGTGCTCAAACAACTCGCCTTTGTGCCGCTGTCGCCCGAACAGGCGTTGGTCGTGCTGGTCGCCAGCGACGGCGCGGTCGAAAATCGCGTTATCGCTATTCCGGCTGGGCTCAACCCGTCAGCGCTGATCGAAGCGGGCAATTATATTAGCGCCACATTGTCGGGGCTGACGCTGGGTGAAGCGATGGCACGGGTCCGCCACGAAATAGAGGCCGAACGCATCGCCATCGACCGTGCGGCACAGGATCTGGTCAGCCGTGGACTAGCCATCTGGTCATCCGATGGTTCCGACCGTCCCGTCCTCATCGTGCGCGGGCAAGCGAATTTGCTGGACGATAGCGCGGTTGGCGACCTCGACCGGGTACGTCAGTTGCTCGACGAACTCGAATCCAAACAGGATATCGCCGGGCTGCTCGACAGCGCGCGTGAGGGCAGCGCGACACGCATTTTTATCGGGTCAGAGAATAAACTCTTTTCGCTTTCGGGCTCGTCCGTGATAGCGGCGCCCTATCACGGCAGCGACGGGCGGATGGTCGGCGTGGTGGGCGTAATTGGTCCGACACGCTTGAACTATGCCCGCATCGTTCCCATGGTTGATTTCACCGCACAATCGCTCTCCAAACTGATACGATAGGCATATGACAAACATTCCAGACAATGACACGCCGGATCAGGACGAACTGGCCCCCGAAACCCAGGCAGCCGAAGGCGCAGACGCCCCCACGGTGGACAATGAGGTCGCAAAGCTGAACGAACAGCTGGCCACAGTGCAGCAGGACCTGCTCTATGCGCGCGCCGACACGCAAAACGTCCGTCGCCGCGCCGAGAAAGAGGTCGCCGACGCCCACGCCTATGCCGCGACCAAATTTGCCCGCGATATTTTGTCGGTCGCCGACAATCTGGGCCGCGCGCTGGCCGCGCTGTCCGATGAACAACGCGCCGATGATCTCATCAAACCGCTGATTACCGGGCTGGAAGCCACCGAACGCGAACTGCTGAGCATTTTCGAACGCCACGGGATCACCCGCATCGCCGCCATCGGCCTGCCGCTCGACCCCAACCAGCATCAGGCGATGGTCGAAATCCCCAGCGACAAGGAAGCCGGCACAATCGTGCAGGAAATGCAGGCCGGTTATATGATGAAAGATCGCCTGCTGCGTCCCGCGATGGTGGGCGTAGCGAAGGCGGCAGGGTAGGTCATCAACCATAAAAATTTGCATGTGTCCCCGCGAAGGCGGGGACTCATCTTCTGATGGCTGAATTTCGAAACAGCAGATGATGGACTCCCGCCTTCGCGGGAGCACCCTAGATAGATTGGCTTCGGAAAGGCGTCACGCCGCCTTGCGGATTTTCGCCAGCTTCTTCAGCACCATATCGCGCTTCAACCGCGACAGATGGTCGATGAAGAGAATGCCTTCCAGATGGTCATGTTCGTGCTGGATGCACGTCGCCATCATGCCGGTCATGCGTTCCTGATGCGGGGTGCCCTCGGCGTCCTGCCAGTCGACGGTAACTTCGGCGGGACGGGTGACTTCGGCATATTGTTCGGGGACCGACAGGCAGCCTTCGGAATAGACGCTATGCTCTTCGCTCTCGTCCGAAAAGATCGGGTTGATGAACACGCGGGGTTCGCGGATCACCTTTTCGCCCGTTTCATCGTCGGGATCGGGTTCCTGCAGGTCGATGACCAGCAAGCGCAGCGGCTGCCCCACCTGAATCGCCGCCAGCCCGATGCCGGGGGCTTCGTACATCGTCTCGAACATATCGGCGATCAGCTGTTTCAGCGTGTCGTCGAACGTCTCAACCGGCTTCGAAATCACGCGCAACCGCGGGTCGGGGGTCTCTATGATGGGTAACAGGGCCATGAGGCTCAGGTATGGATGGAGCGGCGTTGGGTCAAGGGGGCGAAAAAGAGTGGCGCCATAGAAATCGTCATTGCGAGGAGCGAAGCGACGCGGCAATCTCTAGCTAGCGGAATTGATGGACGATGGCTGGAGATTGCTTCGCTTCGTTCGCAATGACGGATTCGGGATTTGCCATCTCAGACTCCTACCCCACCGGCCTCCGCGCCCTGAGCGCCTGCGCCAGCGTCCCCTCATCCAGATAGTCCAGTTCGCCCCCCACCGGCAGGCCATGCGCCAACTGGGTCAGCCGCACTGGCAAGTCCTCCAGCCGTTCCGCCAGATAATGCGCGGTTGTTTGCCCTTCCAGCGTGGCATTCATCGCCAGCACGACCTCGTCGATGCCGCCCGCCGTGACGCGCGCGACGAGGGCGTCGATGCTGAGGTCTTGGGGGCGGATGCCTTCCAGCGCCGACAATCGGCCGCCAAGCACATGATATTTGCCGGGGAACAGCCGCGACCGGTCGAGCGCCCAGAGGTCGGACACATCCTCGACCACACACAGACTGCGCTGATCGCGGCGCGGGTCGGAACAGATGCCGCAGGGATCGACGGTGTCGACGTTGCCGCACAATCCGCACGTCACCAGCCGCTCCGCCACCGCCCCCATCGCGGCGAGCAACGGGGTAAAGGCCGTTTCGCGCTTTTTGATGAGATGCAGCACCGCGCGCCGCGCCGATCGCGGACCAAGGCCGGGGAGCCGCGCCAGTTGCTGCACCAATGCTTCGATGTCTTGCGATGCCATGGCTTATGGTCTTAAGCGGCGCGAAGGAAATGACAATGCGCATCATCTTTATGGGAACGCCGCCCTTTGCTGTGCCGACGCTCGCCGCGCTGGCGGCGGCGGGGCATGATGTGTGTGCGGTGTACACCCAACCGCCCCGCCCCGCGCATCGGGGCAAGAAGATGCAGCAGAGCGCGGTGCATGACTGGGCTGAGTCGCACGGGCTGATTGTCCGCACCCCCAAAAGCCTCAAAAACCCTGAAGCGCAGGCGGACTTTGCCGCACTGAACGCCGATGTGGCGGTGGTCGCCGCTTATGGGCTGATCCTGCCTCAGGCGGTGCTTGAAGCGCCGGCACAAGGTTGCCTCAACGTCCATGGTTCGATTCTGCCGCGCTGGCGCGGGGCGGCTCCGGTGCAGCGCGCGATTTTGGCAGGCGATGCCGAAACCGGTGTCACGATCATGCAGATGGATGCCGGACTCGACACCGGCGACATGCGGCTGATCGGCCGGACACCGATAGCGGGGAAAACAGCGGGCGATCTGACCGACGAACTGGCAACGCTGGGCGCAGGGTTGATGGTCGAGGCGCTGGGCGACCTCAACGCCTATCCGCGTCAGACGCAGGATGATAACGGCGCGATCTATGCGCCCAAAATCGACAAGAGCGAGGCGCGAATCGATTTCCTGCTGAGCGCGGTGCAGGTCGAACGGCAGGTGCGTGCCTTTAACCCGATACCGGGAGCCTTTTTCGAGCTAGACGGCGAGCGGTATAAGGTGCTGGCGTGCGATGTCGCCCATCCCGCCGATACGGTCGCGGGGGCGGCCCCGGGCGTCACGCTGGACGATGCCCTCACCATCGCCTGCAACCCCGGCGCGGTGCGCGTGACCCGCATCCAGCGCGCCGGAAAGCCCGCGATGGACGCTGCCGACCTGCTGCGCGGACACGCCATCGCAAAGGGAACGCGGCTGGCATGACGCGTTTTGCCCTCACCATCGAATTTGACGGTCGCCCCTATATGGGCTGGCAACGCCAGCCACATGGGCCAAGCGTGCAACAGACCATTGAGGAAGCCATCAATCGCTTTACCGGCGAAGATGTCACGGTGCTCAGCGCCGGACGCACCGATGCCGGCGTCCACGCCATCGCGATGCGCGCGCATGTCGACATTGCGAAACCGATGACGCCGTTCAAACTGACCGAGGCGCTTAACGCGCGGCTGCGCCCTGCCCCGATTTCGGTGTTGGCGGCAGAGGTTGTCCCCGATGACTGGCACGCGCGCTTCACCTGCATCGGGCGGGCGTATGAATATCGCATCGTCAACCGCCGCGCGCCGCTCACCTGGGACAAGGGACTGTCGTGGCAGATCTCCAAATCGCTCGACGCCGATGCGATGCATGATGCCGCCCAAATTCTGGTCGGTCAGCATGACTTCAACACCTTTCGTTCGGCGCATTGCCAATCGAAAAGCCCGGTCAAAACGCTCGACAAGCTATCTGTCAGCCGTCACGGCGATGAGCTGATTATCGAGGCCGCAGCGCGCAGTTTCCTGCATCATCAGGTGCGGTCGATGGTCGGCTGTTTGTCCTATGTCGGGCGCGGCAAATGGACCGCGGCGGATTTGCGCGCCGCGCTGAAAGCCGCCGACCGCAACGCACTCGGTCTTAACGCCCCGCCCGACGGGCTTTATTTCGTTGGGGCAACCTATCCCTGAATCAAAAAGGGCGGCCCTTTTGGAACCGCCCTCTTTTGCATATCGTTGGTGAACTTAGGTCACTTTTTCCACATAATAGAGCGGCGCATGTTCGTTGAGGATTTCTAGAATCTTGGCCTGCGCCGTTTTCTCGTCACTTTCTTCCATCGCGCCCAGTTCGCGGGCAAGGCGGCTGGAGGCGGCTTCAAAGATCTGGCGTTCCGAATAGCTCTGCTCGGGCTGATCATCGGCGCGGAACAGGTCGCGGGTCACTTCAGCAATCGAGACCAGGTCGCCCGAATTGATCTTGGCTTCATATTCCTGTGCACGGCGCGACCACATGGTGCGCTTGACCTTCGGCTTGGTGGTCAGGACCTGCAGCGCTTCTTTCAGCGTCTTGTCCGACGACAGCTTGCGCATCCCGACGCCTTCGGCCTTGTTGGTCGGCACACGAAGGGTCATTTTTTCTTTTTCAAAACGCAGCACATAAAGTTCCAGCTGCATCCCTGCGATTTCGGACTTTTGCAGCTCAATTACACGGCCAACGCCATGCTTGGGATAGACAACATAATCACCGACTTCGAACAAAAGCGTATTCGCAGACATGCAAAATCCTTTCTGATCACTTGCCATCGGGCGGATAAGCGCAACAACTCAATGACTGCCGACCCGATGGGCCGGATCACATCAGCATTGGTCGGCACATGCCTGTCACAGTGGCAAGGAATTGGGCTCCATTGGAACGCGGGCAGCAGGTCTTTGCCGGATGGCCAAAGGTAACAAACTGTCTGCGCGTTGATAAGATTATAACAGAGTCGCAACAAAAATGCCACCCCGCACGCAAACGCGTGGGTTGGCCGGTTGACGGACACGTCAAGTCCCTCCACGCTGACGCAATAATCCAGATGTGGGCCAGATGAAAGGGCGTGTGATGCAAGATCAATGTTGGTGGATTACAGGCGCGTCATCGGGAATTGGCGCCGCTCTGGCGCGCGCGCTTTCCGCTCGCGGTGCCAAACTGATTCTATCGGGGCGCAATGTTGCGGCGCTGGAGGCCGTAGCCGCCGATTGCGCGACCGACACGCTGATCCTGCCATTTGAAGCCACCGACTATGCCGCCATCCCTACGCTGGTCGAAAAAGCCTGGGGCTGGCAGGGACGCATCGACGGGCTGGTCAACAATGCCGGTATCTCGCAGCGCAGCCTCGCGGTCGACACCGACTTTGCCGTCTATCAGCAAATTATCGCGGTCGACCTGCTCGCGCCCATCGCGCTCACCCAAGCGCTGTTGCCCAAGATGATCGAAGCGGGCGGGGGGCAGATTATCGCGATTTCCAGCGTCGCGGGTATTGCCGGAATACCGCTGCGCAGCGCCTATTGCGCCGCCAAACATGGCATCATCGGTTATCATGACAGCGTGCGCGCCGAAAATGAGCATTTGGGGCTGAAAGTCCTGGTCGTCGAGCCGGGTTCCATCAAAACCAACGTCAGCCGCAATGCGCTCAATGCCGATGGCAGCGTGCGCGGGACAAGCGACGCCGCAATCGACAATGGCCTGTCACCCGACTTCGCCGCCGCCGAAATGCTGGCAGCGGTGGACGCCGGTACGCGCGAACTGGTTATCGCCGCAGATATGGAAGCGGGCATCGCATCGCTGCGCCGCAGCGACCCCGATGCGCTGTTCGACCGGATGAGCGCGATGGTTCAAGCGGGCTATGCCGCGCAGATGAAGGCGGGTCGCGACGGCTGAATTGACAGGAACGCAGCAAAAAGCCCCGCCGGATCGCTCCGACGGGGCTTTTTTTGGTTTGTACGGAGTGCCTAGACGGCGCCGTGGGCCAGAGCTGCGAGGAGCAAGAGCGCCACGATATTGGTGATCTTGATCATCGGGTTTACCGCCGGGCCAGCGGTATCCTTGTACGGATCGCCCACTGTGTCGCCGGTCACCGCGGCTTTATGGGCTTCGCTGCCCTTGCCGCCATGGTTGCCGTCTTCGATATATTTCTTGGCATTGTCCCATGCGCCGCCGCCCGATGTCATCGAGATGGCAACGAACAGGCCGCCAACGATCACACCCAAGAGCAAAGCGCCCAGTGCGGCAAAAGCCGACGCCTGATCGGCCACCCAATAGATGACGTAATAGACCGCAATCGGCGTCAGTACCGGTAGCAGCGACGGAATGATCATTTCCTTGATTGCCGCCTTGGTAACGAGGTCGACGGTGCGCGCATAGTTTGGCTTGCTCTTATAGGTCATGATTCCCGGATCATTGGCGAACTGGTCGCGAACATCCTTGACCACTTCGCCCGCCGCACGGCCCACAGCGGTCATGCCCATCGCACCAAAGAGATACGGGAGCAGCGCGCCAAGCAACAGCCCGACAATCACATACGGATTTTCGAGGCTGAAGTTGACCGTCAGGTCGGGGAAGAATTCCCGTAGATCGCTGGTATAAGCTGCGAACAGCACCAGCGCCGCCAGACCTGCCGAACCAATGGCATAGCCCTTGGTGACAGCCTTGGTCGTGTTGCCCACCGCGTCGAGCGCGTCGGTCTTTTCCCGAACGCTATCGTCGAGGCCCGCCATTTCGGCGATACCACCGGCATTGTCGGTGACGGGGCCATAGGCATCAAGCGCAACGACCATCCCGGCGAGTGCCAGCATCGCGGTCGCCGCAAAAGCAATCCCGATCAGGCCCGCCAGCTGATAGGCGATGATGATACCGGCGCAGATTACCAGCGTCGGCAGGGCCGTCGATTCAAGGCTGATCGCCAGACCCTGAATGACGTTGGTGCCGTGGCCCGTTTCCGAAGCCTTGGCGATGCTACGCACCGGACGATAGTTGGTGCCGGTGTAATATTCGGTGATCCAGATGATCAAGCCGGTGATGGCCAGACCCAGGAACGAGCAATAGAAAAGCGTCATTCCAGAGAAAGCTTTCTCGGTGCCAAGCACCGTATAGCTCATCATCGTTCCCATATCACCGATGGTATATTGGATTGCGAAGTAGATGGCGAAAACCGAGCTGATCGCGGTGACAAGAAAGCCCTTGTACATCGCGCCCATGATGTTGGTGCCACCGCCCAAACGAACGAAATAGGTCCCCAAGATAGAGGTGAGCACACAGACGCCGCCAATCATCAGCGGCAGGCTCATCATCGGGACCAGATTAACGGCACCCTTCATCAACAAGGCGATCAACACCATCGTCGCACCAACGGTGACGACATAGGTTTCGAACAAGTCGGCGGCCATACCGGCGCAATCGCCGACATTGTCGCCGACATTATCGGCAATCACGGCGGGGTTGCGTGGGTCATCCTCTGGGATGCCCGCTTCGACCTTGCCGACCAGATCGGCGCCGACGTCAGCAGCTTTGGTAAAGATACCGCCGCCCAGACGCGCAAAGATCGAGATGAGCGAGGCGCCAAAGGCCAGCGCGACGAGCGCATCAACCACGGTGCGGTCGTCGCCGCCAACCGTGTAGCCGCCGGGGCCGGTAAGATACCAAAAGAAGCCAGAGATCGCGAGCAGGGCCAGACCAGCGACCAGCATACCGGTGATCGCACCGGCGCGGAACGCCATGGTCAGTCCGGCCTGCAGCCCGGTCTGCGCCGCCGCCGCGGTGCGGACGTTCGCCTTGACCGAAATGTTCATGCCGACAAAGCCTGCGACGCCCGACAGGACGGCACCGAGCACAAAGCCGGTGGCCGAAATCGTGCCTAGAAACAGCGCCACAAGAATGGCGACGACGACGCCGACGATCGCAATGGTGCGATATTGGCGGCCGAGATAGGCCTTGGCGCCTTCTTGAATAGCTGCTGCAATTTCCTGCATTTTGTCGTTACCAGCCGAGGCGCTGAGCACCTGACGTGAGGTAACGAAACCGTAGAGCACGGCAATTAGGCCGCACGCTATCGCGATCATAACCGGATTCATGTATGGATTCCTTCCCCTTGGACGGGGCGGATTCAGGCCCGAAATTTTGCGCGTCCGACTTGCTGCCGGATCGCCGTCTCCCTGACGCGACCGCCCCAAAATGTGCCGCGCTTATGGAAAGAAAGAAGACGAAGGGCAAGACCGGTTTTTCGAAGCGTGATGAACGCTAGTGCGTAAAGCCCAGCCAATCGGGCATCGCGACCGCATTGCCGCAATGGGTTAGCGCCAGTCCTGCCCCCTCACCGACCGACCCGATCAAGCTCACCGCCACACCCAGCCGTTCTCCGATTTCGCGGATATCGGCTTCCGCACTCGCGGCAGCGGCAAAAAATAATTGATAGTCGTCGCCCGCTGTTGCGGCGGCCATGCGGGTTGCCAGTTCGTCGCGCTGCACGGTCAACGTCGCTTGCGACAGCGGAATAGCCTCCATCGCCATATCGAACTGGCATCGGCTGGCGACCGCCATACGCTCCGCATCGATCAGCAAGCCGTCGGACACATCCATCATCGCATGGACATGGCCCGCCACGGCCTGACCAAAGGCCAGCTGTGGTTGCGGTCTAGCATAGGCGGCGCAATGCGATTCCAACCCGTTGGCCCCGTCGCGCCGTGTCGCCAGCCCGATTCCGGCATCGCCGATGCTGCCGGTGACCCATAGCTGATCGCCCGGCTTTGCTCCGTCACGGCTGGGTGCGCCATCAATGGGCGCGCGGCCAATGGCAGTCAGGCCAAAGCATCGCGGCGCATTGGTGGGCAGTCGCACCGTATCACCACCGAGTAGCGCGACATCGAAATGACGCAGCGCCGCGCCCAGCCCCTCGACGAAGCCCGCATCCCATTCCGGTTCACCCGACAGGCCATATCCCATGAGCACACCCAGCGGCACAGCGCCCTTTGCGGCCAAGTCGGACAGGTTCACCGCCACCAGCTTCCACGCGACATCAGCGGGGGTGTCGTCGGCAAGATAGTGGACGCCCTCAACGATCATGTCATGCGTCAGCACCAGATCGTCCAGAACCGCGGTGTCATCCAAAAGGCCGCGCGCGGCAGGATGGGTGGCAAGAGCGCGAAGGCGAGCGATAAAGTCAGCTTCGCCCGCGCCCGTCATTTGTCGCTCCGCGCATCCTTGCCAATGGCGTCGAGCAATCCGTTGGTAAAACCGGCTTCGCGTGCGTCGAAAAAGGCTTTGGCGACATCGACATATTCGCTGACCACCGCGCCGACCGGCACATCGTGGCGCGCGATCAGTTCATAGCATCCGGCGCGCAAAATCGCCTTCATCGTCCGGTCGAGCCGCTCCATCGTCCAGCCGCTTGCCAGCCGCGCGATGATGGCAGCGTCAATTTCGGCGGCGCGCGCCGTGACGCCTTCGACAATATCGTCGAAAAAGGCGATGTCGGCGTCGGCATATTCGGCGTCTTCGATGATCGCGCCGATGCGATGCTGATGAAATTCGTGCAGCAGCTTGGCGAGCGCGGTGCCCTCCATCTCTTGCTGATAAAGCGCCTGCACGGCGGCGAGCCGGGCGGCGGAGCGGGATTGGGCGCGTTTGTTCATATCTTTGTTTTCACTTTAACCGCTGACTGACCGAAAGCGCGTGCGCGGGCAAGCCCTCTACGCCCGCCAGCGCAACGGCGGCGGGTCCGATGGCCCCTAGCGCGGCTTGGTCGAGCGCAAGGAAGCTGGTGCGTTTCATAAAGTCGGTCACCGACAATCCGCTCGAAAAACGGGCGCGGCGACCGGTCGGTAAGACGTGGTTCGGACCGGCAACATAATCGCCAATCGCTTCGGGGGTGTGGCGACCGAGGAAGACCGAGCCCGCATGGCGCACCTTCGCGAACAGCGCATCGGCCTTGGCGGCGTCGACCGCCAGTTCCAGATGCTCGGGCGCCAGCCGGTCACATAGCGGGATGGCGTCAGCCAATGTCTCGACAAGGATGATCGCACCATTGGCGGACCAACTTGCCGCCATGGTGTCGGCGGTGGAAAGCGTCGGGATGATCGCATCTACCGCAGCCGCGACCGCGTCGGCGAAATCCAGATCGTCACTGAACAGGATCGACTGACTGGTCGGGTCATGCTCGGCCTGACTGAGCAGGTCGGCGGCGATGATGCGCGGGTCGTTGGCACTATCCGCGACGACGACAATCTCGCTCGGTCCAGCCACCATGTCGATACCGACGACGCCATAAAGCTGGCGTTTGGCCTCTGCGACCCAAGCATTGCCGGGGCCTGTGATGACATCGACGGGCGAAATGCGGTCGGTGCCATAGGCGAGCGCGGCAATGGCCTGCGCCCCGCCAATGCGCCAAATCTCATCAATCCCGACCAGCGCCGCAGCGGCCAGCACCAGCGGATTGATTGCACCTTTGGGCGTCGGCGTCACCATGACGAGGCGTTCAACGCCCGCCACCTGCGCCGGAATAGCGTTCATCAGCAGCGATGAGGGATAGGCGGCGCGGCCACCAGGGACATAGAGACCGGCGGCATCGACCGCATTCCAGCGGCTCCCTAGCCGTGCACCGCTGGAGTCGATGCTTTCGCTATCCTGCGGACGCTGACGCTCGTGGAAGGTGCGAATGCGGGTTGCCGCCAGCTCCAGCGCGGCGCGCACATCGGGGTCGAGGGCCTCCAAAGCGGCAGTGCAATCGGCGGGATCGATCCGCCAGCCCTCTGCATCAAGGTCAAATCCGTCAAAACGCTGGGTTAGTTCGGCAACCGCCACGTCGCCACGCGCCCGCACATCGGCCAGCATCGCCGCGACATCGCGCGACACATCGCCATCGCTTTCACGCCTTGCCCCGACAAGTGCGTCAAAGGCTGGCCCGAAATCGGGCGCGCGGGAATCAAGCCGCAGCATGACCCGTGCCATTCGGATTCTGACCCACCGCCAGACGGAACTGCTCGACCAGTGCGGGCACCTCGGCCGAACGCAATTTGAACGCCGCGCGGTTGACGATCAGCCGCGCCGAAACCTGACTCAGCACCATCTGCTCTTCCAACGCATTTTCGACCAGCGTCCGCCCAGATGACACCAAATCTACGATATGCGAGGCAAGCCCCAGCTTTGGCGCTATTTCCATCGCGCCATTCAGCTTGATGCACTCGGCCTGAATTCCCTGCCCCTCAAACCAACGGCGGGTGGTGCCGGGATATTTGGTTGCGACGCGAATATGGCTGTCGCGCACGCCCGGTAAAGTGCTGCCTGCTGGCCCAGCCAGCGACAGACGACATGCGCCAATGCCAAGGTCCACCGGCGCATAAAGCTCGCTATAGGCGAATTCGTCGATGACGTCAGACCCGACAATCCCCAATTGTGCCGCGCCATGCGCCACAAAAGTCGCGACATCGAATGCGCGGACACGGATCAGCGAGATATGTGGGTGGTTGGTCCCGAAAATCAGCGCCCGACTGGACGAATCGAAAAAATCGGCGGCAGGCTCGATGCCGACTTTCGCCAGCAGCGGCAGCGCCTCGTCGAGGATCCGTCCCTTGGGGATGGCAAAGATGATGGGTTCAGGCATAAACGAGGCGGCACATAGGGTCGGACGAGGAAAAGGGCAACATGAGCAAGCGCTATGACTTTATTGATATGAACGCGACCGGAGCAGACTCCATCCGCACCGCCTTTGCCAATCAAGTCCTGTATTGCCAGCATAGCGGCGCGCCGATTACCGCGCGCATTGTTGCTGCAGTCGCGAAGCAACTCGACAAGCCGGCCACAGCTTTCATGCAAAAAATCGCTGATTGGCAAGGCGCGCCGCTGGCCGACGCCCTGCCCCTGCGCGCGGCTGGCGGGCTGCACGCCCTGCATCTGGCGGGAGCCGCGCCAAACCTTGCGCTCATTTATGCGGATGCACAGGGCGTCGATGATGCCGCCATCGTCGCCGCCATCATCGCAGAGCATGAATCGGCGCTGCTCCCGTGGCTCGATGGACCGCCACAAACCAATGAAGCAGGACGCTCGGCCAATTTCATCGCCGCGATGCTGTGGCTTGCCGAACAAGGCCTGCATGCGCGATTCGACTGTCTGGAAATCGGGTCCAGCGCCGGGATCAACCTGATGTTGGACCGTTATCATTATGATCTGGGCGGAGTCGCTGTCGGCCCCGATCCCGGCGCAATGGCTTTCAAGCCAGAATGGGAGGGCGCGCCGCCGCCACATCATGAAATAGATATTGCCAGCCTGAAGGGTTGCGATGTTGCACCGGTCGATCTCACCGACCCGGAGCAAGCCTTGCGTCTGAAAGCCTATATCTGGCCCGAGCATGCCGTTCGCTTTGAACGTATGGAGGCCGCCATAGCCGCGGCAAAGCAGCAGTGTCCCGATCTGGTCCACAGCAATGCCGCCGATTTTGTCGAGGCCGAACTGGCGCGACCGCAGGATGCGGGTACGACGCGCGTCCTGATGCACTCAATCGTCTGGCAATATGTCCCCGCCGATCAGCAAGCGCGGGTGACAGAGGCGATGGAAGCGGCAGGCGCGCGCGCCACGGACGACCGGCCGCTGGCGTGGATCGCGCTAGAGGCGAACCGGACTGCCCATCATCATGAACTGGTGGTGCGGCACTGGCCGGGTGACAGCGCGCCCGTCAAACTCGCTCAGGCGCATCCGCATGGCGCGTGGGTAAAATGGGGTGAAGTCTAGGGACAGACAGCCCTAAAGCTGCGCTTCCAATCGTGCTAGCAACTGCTGAACCGGTGCTAAGGTCGGTCCGGCTTCTTCATCCCAACCCGCTTCGATCGCGGCGATCCGGTCAAACAGCCGCTCGCTGCTCGCGACGATATGCCGACAATGCGAATCAAAATTGATACAGATTTTCCAGTCGGCCGGAATGGCGTCACCGATATGCGCGGCGCTGTCCTGCGCCTGTGCGCCGGGCTCACCGGCCATTATCGCGCGGCGGTGGAGCAGCCAGGCGATGATGTGCATCAGCCTTGTCGTGGTCTTCAACGATTCGCAGGCAAGTCCGACTTGCGTCAGCCCGTCCGTGCCGCCACGCCAGCGGTCGCGCAGTCCGGCAAAAGCAGTGTGCGCCTCATCGGCGAGCAGCATCGCCTCGACATATAGATTCTCGACCAGCGCCTTTTGCACTGGCGCGGAAATTGGCGGATCGGTGATAAGCCCTTGTCCCATGCCGATGCGATGCCATGCCGCAGGCGGGGAGTGCAACGGCGGTAACCATTTTTGTTGCCGCGCAGCTGTCCCGAACCGGGGCCAGCGCCCACAATCAGGCGATTATATCGGGCACCAACTGATCCTCGCACCAGCTGATTTCATCGCGCAGGCGCAGTTTGCGTTTCTTGAGCCGCGCCAACGCCAGCTGATCGGGAACCGCCTGATCGCTCAGCGCGAGAACGGCCTGATCGAGGTCGCGATGCTCCATCCGCAGATGTTCCAGACGCTGGGTGATTTCTTCCTGGCTCACGCTCGATCCTCTGCCACGCTCACAGCCTGTCCGCAACCATGCCCATCTGACCGAATTGGTTCGGTATCCACGCGACAATTGTCGCAATCCGTGGTTTAATCCCCATGCTACCCTGAGTCGCAAAAAGGAGAATGGCCCATGAACATGTCGCACCTATCCGCTTTGAAGTCCCGCCACGCGGATCTTGATGTGAAAATTGCGAATGAAGAACGGCGACCTGCCCCCAACACGACTCTGTTGGCGGAGCTCAAAAAGCTGAAATTAAAGGTCAAGGAAACGATGGAAAGCGCACACTGATGCGCCGCCGCCGTGGCGTCGCTGCACCCTAGCGGCGACGAAACGGCGCTTGATCGAGGCCCGATCCCAAACTGGTCAGAACGGACGGCTTGTTGGCGTCCTTGCCAACCCTGCGGCGAACCGCCTGGGGGTCGACAGCCAGATCAAAGGCAATTCCGAATTTTCCGCTTTCGGCCCACACGATGCGGCCGGGCACCGGTCCTACATTGGGCAGGTCGACTATGACCTTTGTTCCTTTATCGGCGACGACCTTCGTTTCGGCGAGCATTCCGCCGGGTGACAGGTTGCGCACCCGCACTGTGACCGGGTCTGAAAAGCCCCCGATTGCAATATGTGCCTGCATGAACAGGCTGTCGCGTTCCTTTTCGCGGCTCGCCATGCCGGGTTCGTCATCAAAAGGCCGCGTGCCATAAGGATTCATCTGCGCCCAGTTCCCTGTTATTCGTTGTTGAACAGGGCTTATCTGAAAGCTGTTTCGGAACGGTAAATGGGCTGTTGTTAATCCTCGCGTGAGATGCGCTCGTTGCGCTCGTGCCGCTCTTGCGCTTCCAGCGTCATTGTCGCGATCGGACGCGCCTGCAAGCGAGCCAGCGAGATCGGCTCGCCGGTGACCATGCAAAAGCCATATTCGCCATCTTCAATCCGGCGAATGGCCGAATCAATTTTGGAAATCAGCTTGCGCTGGCGATCGCGGGTGCGAAGTTCGATGGCCCAGTCGGTCTCGCTCGATGCCCGATCGGCCAGATCGGGTTCACGCATCGGACCATCCTGCAAATGCGCCAAGGTCGATTCGGATTCTGAAAGAATCGTCCTTTTCCAGGCCTGCAACAATCCGCGAAAATAATCCTGCTGCCGTTCGTTCATGAACGGCTCGTCGTCACGGGGCACATAGTCCGTATCAAGAGACGTCTTTGCTTCGCGCAGGGCATCCGCGCCTACGTCGGCAATATTGGTCGGCATGGTTCTCCCCACGTCCTTTCCTGCTCCCTTGCTCTTTCGGTCATCGGACCGTCCAAGGATGGGCCGCGCCTATAACCAGCCGTCCGTCGCGACACAAGCATAGAGCGTCCCCATAACGATGAACGGTGAAGCGCGGCTGAACCAAAGCGCCCTCTGTTGCACGGACAGAGCCTGCCGGATTCGCAGGCCAGACCCTCCGCGAAAGGCGGCACGATTAACCAATCGCTCAATCTTTCCGCAATTTCCGTATGATTTTGGGACAGGCACAGTCAGCAATCCTGATTTCACCACTATATTTTCAGGCTAGGACAGCGAAACGCGGTTAATGCAATTGCTCTGTTCACAAAACATTGGCCAATTGCAGATAGCGGAGGTTGGAATCAGGTGCCCCACCGGGAGCCGTTTTAACCAGCAACAGGAAAAGAGAGAAAAGCCTATGTCTGTCCGAATGGCCCTCGCAAAGCTTTGCGCTTGCACCTGTGGCGGCGCGCTGATCGGCAGCGGCGCAATGCAAATTGCCGACGTTCCGGCCGTGGCCCATGTGCAAAAGGCCAAATCATGCTGCAAAAAAGTGGTGCGCAAGCGTCATGCAAAGCGCCGGGCGGTCAAACGTATTCGTCGCGTCGTGACCACCAAGCGCATCATTCGAAAGTCCACTCCGACGCAGACCGTGGTCACCCAGACCATCCCTCTGCCCCCGATTCCCTACGCCCCCTTCCCGCAACGTCGCGGTTTTGAAGGCGGCAGCAGCGGCGGCGGCGTTACAGTCATCGGCGGCGGACTCGGCGGCGGCTTTGGTGGCGGCGGCTTTTTCGGCGGCTTCTTTGGCGGCAGCAGCGGCGGTGGCGGCGGCAGCGTTGTTATCTCCTCGACGACATCGACCAGCGGCGGGACTACACCGCCGCCCAGCAGCAGCGGCAATCCCACACCGCCCAGCAGCAGCGGCAATCCCACACCGCCCAGCAGCAGCGGCAATCCCACACCACCCAGCAGCAGCGGCACGACGCCGCCGCCCAGCAGCAGCGGCACGACCAGCTCTGGAGGTATCAATATCGATATCAACATCGGTTCAACCGGCGGCGTGAGCACATCAACCGGTGGCGTGAACATCTCGTCATCGACGGGCGGCGTGTCGAGTTCATCTGGCAATGTCAGTTCATCGACCGGTGGCGTCTCCAGCTCGTCGGGTAACGTCAGCTCGTCGACCGGCGGCGTTTCCAGTTCGTCGGGCAATGTCAGCTCCACCTCTTCGTCGAGCAGCAGTTCCTCGTCGAGTTCCTCTTCATCCTCGTCGTCCAGTTCTTCCTCTTCGGGGGGATCATCGTCCTTCGGCGGTGGATCTTCGCACGGCGGCAGCTCGTCGCATGGTGGCGGGTCTTCGCACGGTGGTGGGTCTTCGCACGGTGGTGGATCATCGCACGGTGGAAGCTCCTCCTATGGCGGATCGTCGGGAGGTTCAGGCGGGTCGTCTTCGGGCGGCTCGGGAAGCTCGGGCAGTTCCAGCGGCGGCTCTTCGAGCAGCAGCAGTTCCTCCTCGTCGTCGTCCAGCTCCTCTTCGGGCGGAAGCAACGGCGGCAGCTCGTTCGGCGGTTCGACCGGCAGCACCGGATCCTCGTCGAGCAGCAGCTCTTCGTCATCCTCTTCGTCCAGCTCGTCATCGGGCGGCGCAACCTCTTCGGGCGCCACCGGCGGCAGCAGCTCGTTCGGCGGCTCAACCGGCAGCACCGGATCCTCGTCGAGCAGCAGTTCTTCGTCGTCATCTTCGTCTTCGTCGAGCTCCGGCGGCAGCACGAGCGGCGGGTCGTCGGGCACACCGACACCGGTTCCGGCTCCGCCGATGATGTTGCTGTTCGGTGCCGCAGCGGCCGCGCTGGTTGCGCGTCGTCGTGCCGCCAACAAAAATGGCGAACAACGCGAAGCCGCATAGAATATCCGCTGGAGGTTCGGAATTCGACCCCCGAACCCCAAACCTGAAAGGCCGCCCCACTTGGGCGGCCTTTTTTCTTGAGCGTCATCACCGCACGACAGGCTTGCACGCGCGCGGCTCGCTCGCCATAGCGCATTGCCATGCATGATATCCGCCTGATCCGGGACAATCCCGCCCAATTCGACGCCGGCCTCGCACGCCGTGGCGTCGCCCCCATTGCTGACAAGATAGTGGCCGCCGACAGCGAGCTTCGCGCATTGCAAACCGCGATGCAGACGAATCAGGCGCGGCGTAACGAAGCGTCAAAGGCGATCGGTCAGGCCATGGGCAGCGGCGACAAGGACGCCGCCGAAGCCCTGAAAGCCGAAGTCGCCGCACTAAAGGGCGTGATGGCGGGGCAGGAAGATCAGGAACGCGAAGCGCGCGAAATCCTCACCGCGATGATCGCTGCGCTCCCCAATCTGCCCGCTGACGATGTGCCAGATGGCGATGACGAAGATGCCAATGTCGAGATCGCGCGCTGGGGAACCCCGCGCGAATTTGATTTTCCGCCGCAGGAACATGCCGATATCGGCCCCGCGCTGGGCATGGATTTTGCAACTGCCGCCAAAATGTCGGGTGCGCGCTTTACCTTTTTGCGGGGGTCCATCGCACGGCTCGCCCGCGCGCTCGGCCAATTCATGCTCGATGTGCAGACCGGCGATCATGGCTTTACCGAATGCGCGCCGCCGCTCTTGGTGCGCGACGAGGCCGTTTATGGCACCGGACAGCTGCCCAAATTCTCCGAAGATTTGTTCCAGACCACCGATGGTCGATGGCTGATCCCGACGTCGGAAGTGTCACTGACCAATAGCGTGCGAGAGAGCATCCTTGCCGCTGCCGACCTGCCGCAACGGCTGACTGCGTTGACTCCCTGCTTCCGGTCCGAAGCCGGTGCAGCGGGGCGCGACACGCGCGGCTATATCCGCCAGCATCAATTCGACAAGGTCGAACTGGTGACGATTGCTCGCCCCGAGGATAGCGATGCCGAGCATCTGCATATCGTTCAAGCCGCCGAGAGCATATTGCGGCTGTTGAACCTGCCTTACCGCAAGATGCTGCTGTGCACCGGCGATATGGGAGCCACGGCGATGAAAACCTTTGACCTCGAAGTCTGGCTTCCCGGCCAGTCCGCTTATCGCGAAATTTCAAGCTGCTCAAATTTTGGCGAATATCAAGCGCGGCGGATGAACGCGCGCTATCGCCCCGACGGCGAAAAAGGCACGCAGTTCGTCCACACCCTCAACGGGTCAGGCCTCGCGGTGGGGCGCACACTGGTTGCGGTGATGGAAAATTATCAGCAAGCCGACGGCAGCATCGACATTCCAGAGGCGCTGCGCCCCTATATGGGCACCATCGAACGGATCGAGCCTAGCAACTGATGCGCATTCTTCTGACCAACGACGACGGCTATCACGCCCCCGGCTTTGCCGTGTTGGAAGCGATTGCGCGGCAGATTAGCGACGATATCTGGGTCTGCGCGCCAGCCGAGGAACAGTCCGGCGCTGGCCATTCGCTCACCCTGTCGCGCCCGGTGCGGGTACGCGAACATGCGCCGCAACGCTGGTCGGTGTCCGGCACTCCCACCGACGCGGTGATGATGGCGATTGGCAAGCTGATGCCCGAAAGGCCCGATGTCATCCTGTCGGGGGTCAATCGCGGCGCCAATCTGGGCGATGACATCACCTATTCGGGCACAGTGTCGGCGGCGATGGAGGGTGCGCTCGCCGGAATCAAATCGATCGCGCTCAGCCAGATATACGCCCGCGAGGGCATGGGCGACCGCGTTCCCTTTGGGGCTGCCGAGGCATGGGGCGCGCGTGTCCTCCGCCCGCTGCTGACGATGGACATGCCGCCGCGCACTTTGATCAATGTCAATTTTCCTGCGTTGCCCGTCGATGAGATTCGCGGTGTGCGCGTCGTCCGGCAGGGCTTTCACGATTATAGCCGCGGTTCGATTGTCGAAGGCACCGACCCGCGCGGTTATCGCTATTATTGGTTCGGGCTGCACGGCATCGAACAGTCGCCGGGCAATGACAGCGACCTCGAAGCCATCGATGATGGTTATGTCTCCGTCACCCCGCTGCAACTGGACCTGACCCACGATGCCTCGCTTGACGCGCTGCGCTCACTCTATAACCCGGCATAGCCCGCACCCCGCTCACTCAGAGCTTGTTGAAGGGCGGTTATTTCACAATATGCTACACCCAATCCCCGACGGCACTGGCATTTGCACGCGCGCTTTGGCATGACGGCGGCAATGTCGCGTCGGGGGTCTCATGCAATTCTGCTGATAGCAGCACTCGCGCTCGCGGGTTGCATCCCCACGCCTGCGCCCCGCGTCGGTGACGCACCTTATCCTCAAACCAGCCAGACGGCATCGGCGGACCTTCCCCACGAAAGTCGTGTTACCGGCGGGGACGCTCACCCAACATGGACCCTGCAACCGGTCACCACCAACGCCCGGACTGTGGAATCCAGCCTCTATACGGTGCGCCGTGGTGATACATTGAGCGCGATTGGCGTGATGACCGGCGCAGGAACCGATGCCATTGCGATAGAGAATGACCTTGCCCCGCCCTATACGCTGGTGCCGGGGCAACAGTTACGCATACCCGCCGGACTGTTTCATACGGTCGCAGCGGGCGAAACGGGAATCGCGATTGCTGCCGCTTATGGCACCGACTGGTCAGAAATTGCGACGATCAACGCGCTGACCGAACCCTATATCTTGCGCATCGGCCAACGGTTGAAGCTGCCTAGGGACGCGCACCCCGTCGCCGAGACCCATGCCGCCGCCACGGCCGATACCGACGTCGATGTCGCGGCGCGCGCGGCCAAATTCTCGCTCGATATTGACGATATCATCACCGGCAGCCAGCCCGCTCTGGCCCAGCGCAGCCTGCCCACCGCTGCATCCGCCGCCCCCAGACGCCCCGTCACCACCGCCATCGCGCCGCCTGCCAGCTTTAACGGACGCTTCCAATGGCCGCTGTCGGGGCCGATTATCGCCCGCTTCGGTCGCCTTGCGCCGGGCAAGGTCAACGACGGCATCAATATCGCGGCGGCGACCGGCACGCCGATCCACGCCGCCGCCGACGGCGTTGTCGCCTATGCGGGGGATCAGATCGGCGTCTATGGCGGCCTAATCCTCATCAATCATGGCGGCGGCTGGATCAGCGCCTATGGCCATGCCGGTAAATTAAGCGTCCAGCGCGGTCAGGCGGTCAAGGCGGGCGACGTGATCGGGCTTGCCGGGGCGACCGGACAAGTCCAAACTCCGCAATTGAACTTTCAGCTTCGCAAGGACCGCGTCCCTGTCGATCCGCTGAGCAAATTGCCACCGCGCTAAGGAGGAATATGGCTAAACGCCCAGCCAAATCCCAGTTACGGACCTTTCACCCGCTGCGCCGCGCCAGCAAGGTGCCGGTCTGGGCCGATATTTCCGGGCGGATTGCTCTGGCCATTCTGCTGATTTTCTTTGTCATCATGGTGCATTGGTTCGACCGCGACGGACTGGTCGACCATCATGACGGCAATGTCAGCTTTCTGGACGTCATCTATTTCACGATGATTTCGGTGACGACGACGGGGTTTGGCGACATTGCGCCGGTCAGCGATCAAGCGCGCTTGATCGAATCGGTCATCGTCACCCCGATCCGCATCGCCGTGCTCTTCATTTTTGTCGGCACAGCCTATAGATTCGTTTTCAAACGCAGTTGGGAAAAATGGCGCATGGCCCGTATCCAATCAGCACTCAGCAACCATATCGTCGTCCTGGGGTTCGGGATCAGCGGGTCAGAGGCGGTCAAGGAATTGATCGCACGCGGCACCGACCCCAGTTGTATCGTCGTCATCGACGGCTCCGAAGCGCGCATCAACGCTGCTGAGGAACTGGGCTGCAATGTCATGCTCGGCGATGCCACGCGCGACAATATTCTGCTCGACATCCGGATCAAGGAGGCGAGCACGATCTTGGTGTCGGCAGGGCGCGACGACAGTTCGATCCTCATCGTTCTCACTGTCCGCCATCTGGCGCCGCACGTCCCGATCAGCGTCGTCATCCGCGCGCAGGACAATGAACTGCTGGCGCGTCAGGCGGGGGCAAATAATGTCATCAACCCGGTCAGCTTTACCGGCCTGCTGCTCGCCGGTTCGGCGCAGGGCGCGCATATCGCCGACTATCTCGCCGACCTCGCCTCGGTCTCGGGTCGGGTCCAGCTTAACGAACGCCCGGTCATGCCTGAAGAAATTGGCAAAGCGCTTGGTGAGATCAGCAGCGGCGGCAAGGGGCTGCGCGTCTATCGCGGCGGCATCGCCTATGGCTTTTGGGAAGCCGAGGCGCAGCAGCTAAAGACCGGAGATATCGTCGTCGAGGTCATCCGTTGCCGCAATGGCGACGATGACAGCACATCATCCTAGCGCGACGAACACCCCGCCCATCGCGGCATAGAACACCAACCAATAACCGGCATCGATCAGGAACAGCTTCATACTCGCGCGGCTGAACAGATAATTGATGCCGATGGCGGGAATGATAAAGCCCAGCGCAATGCCGGTCGCCAACATCATCGTGCGGTGCGCATCGGGGGCGAAATGAGCCAGTAAATGGCCCAAAAACAGTGCCGAAACGACGCTCAGCACGAATGTGGTGCCATAAATCAGCGCCATATTACCCTGCGTCAGATCGGCCTCGGTCAGCTTGCGCTCTTTCATCCACGCCTTGCCGAATATCGGCCCGTACCACAGCCCGCCAACCACAAAGCCCGCGAGCGCCGCAATCGGGATTGCGATCCAATTCATTTGTTCCATTTGTCATCCCTCCGATGCCGGACTTGCCAAAGCCGGTCAGCGGGCCGACCTTAACCCCAACCACACAGGAAGGCGACTCCATGCCCCGCAGCACCAAAAGCACGGCCAAAAGCCCGATCGACATGCCGACCAATCTGCGCGCACCCAGCAGCTTTGCACAATTGGCGGAGCTTGCCCTGCCCTTGGACATGATGCGCTTTGGTCTGCGCGGCTTTGAGCTGTTGGGAGCGCCGCGCGGCGATGGGCGACCGGTCATCGTCATGCCCGGCTATCGCGCCAGCGAACTGTCGATGCGCCCGTTGGAGGCATGGCTGCGCCATCTCGGCTATCAAGTCAGCGACTGGGGACTGGGGCGCAACGAAGGTCAGGTGGCGAAGGATGTCGAGCGTTTTGCCGTCCATGCCCGCCGCATATCGGAAGGGAGCGACGGCGACCCCGTCACCCTCATCGGCTGGAGCCTCGGCGGCATCATCGCCCGCGAAACCGCGCGGCTGCACCCCGAATTGGTGCGCGAAGTCATCACCATGGGCACGCCGCTGATCGGCGGCCCCAAATACACCTCGATCGGCGCGCGTGTCAGCGACCGGCGCAACCTCGACCTCGACCGCTATGAAAAGGCGATCCACGCCCGCAACAGCGAAGGGCTGACCCAGCCGCTGACGGTTATCTATACCGACCGCGACGGCGTCGTCGGCCCCGACATCGCCATCGACATCTACAACCCCCAGGCGCGCAACATCAAAGTCGACGGCGGCCACCTCAGCCTCGGCATCAACCCGAGGGTATGGCGCATCATCGCCGATACACTGGGGGGCTAGGCGATTCTGTTTCAAACAGCGGGTCGCGCTCCGGCGCTTCTCGGTAATTCTGCAATGATGTCCAGCAAGGCATCGGCAGCTTTGGAACGATAGCGTTCCTTGTGTCGCACGGCGTAAAATGAGCGATGGCCCAGATCAATGGGTAGCGGATAGAGCCTATTCGTAGCGATCAGCGGGGCAACCACCAGCGACGATAACGCGGCGATGCCCGCCCCTGCCTCGACAGCTGTGCGGACGCTTTCGTTAGACGGCAATACAAGCGCAACGTCCAGAGCGTCCGGATCAACCTTCAGTGCGCGAAGGGCGTCGTTAAAGCTCGACCTTGTACCCGACCCTGATTCCCGAATGACCCATCGCGCGCGGCGCAACCAATCGGCATCAATCGTCTGTTGTTTGGTCTTATCGGATGTAACAAGTATGAGTCGATCTTCGCCCAGCGCCCAGTGGGCCAGCGCCGGATCATCAACCTTTCCTTCAACGATGCCCAGATCCGCGTCGCTCTCCCGCACCTTTAACGCCGCTTGCTCTGTGTTGCCAATCGCCAGATCAGTGGCGACTTGCGGATATTTCTGATGGAAAGCGGCAAGAATCGGGGGCAGCCAATAAGCGGCGATCGTCTGGCTTGCTACGATACGTAACGCACCGCGACGCAAGCCCCCAAATTCGTCAAGTAACAGCTCTGCTGCGGCGACTCTTGCTAGCACTGCCCGCGCCTCGTCCAGAAAGGCGTGGCCGACCTCGGTCAGACGAATCCCGCGCCCGACACGATCAAATAATTTGATCGCATGACGTTCTTCCAATGCGGCGATGGCGGCAGAAGCGGCAGACTGGGTGATATTTAGTGCGCGCGCTGCGTCGGTCACATGCTGGCGCTCGGCCACCCCAACAAAGATTCGAAGCTGCTCCAATTTCATGGCAGGGGAAGTGCCATAACTCATCACTTTTATCAATGGAAATGACAATAACAATGCGTTGGATAGATTGAATGCATAGGCCGAATGAAGCGGACGAAAGGATTGTCATACATGACTCTCACCGCTTCCTTCCCCCGCACCGAACGGCATGGCGCACCGACCGTTGGCTCGATCATTCCCGGCGTTGCGTTATGCCTGCTCGTTACCGCAGCCGCCTATCTATGCGAGTCGGCGGAGCGCGCTATCTTTGGCAAAGCATGGCTCGAAGCATTAGTACTAGCCATAGTCGGCGGCACACTTCTGCGTAGTTTGTGGACGCCCGGCGAACGCTGGCATTCAGGTATCGCGTTCAGTGCGAAATATCTGCTCGAGATTGCTGTCGTGCTGCTCGGCGCTTCGGTGAGCGCGGCGACAATTCTAGCTGCTGGCCCTGCCCTGCTCGCGGGTATCGCCGTCATCGTCGCCACGGCCATTCTGTTCGGCTTTGGCGTCGGGAAAATGCTGCAATTACCGACACGAATGGCGCTGCTGGTTGCCTGTGGCAATGCCATTTGCGGCAATTCGGCCATCGCGGCCATCGCCCCCGTAATCAGCGCCGATGGCGATGATGTTGCCGCCGCCATCGCCTTTACCGCCGTACTTGGCGTCGCCGTTGTTATTGGCTTGCCACTAGTCGGGGGCATCACTGGGATGAGCGACATTGCTTATGGAACATTTGCCGGCCTGACCGTCTATGCCGTGCCACAAGTGATCGCGGCAACCGCGCCAACCAGCGCCGTCGCGGCGCAAATCGGGACTCTTGTCAAACTAGTCCGGGTCTTGATGCTCGGTCCGGTTTGCCTCTTGTTGTCGTTGGTTGCACCTCGTCTCGATCCTCAACCGGAACCTGCCGACGCCGTCGTGGCCGGTTCAGGGCCAAAGCGAAAAACCCCGCCTTTCGCACATCTCGTTCCTTGGTTTATCGTCGGCTTTCTGGTCTTTGTTGCATTACGCTCACTTGATTTAGTGCCGCAGACTGCCCTTAAGCCCTTCAATATTATTGCAACCTTTTTGACGGTGGTCTCTATGGCCGCACTAGGCCTTGGCGTAAATGTGCGCAGCATTGCCTCGGCGGGTGCACGGGTAACGACGACCGTCATTGTGTCCCTCATCGGCTTGGGTACTATCAGCTTTGCACTACTCGCAATCCTTCATCTCCTTTGAACGCGAATCCGCTTTTTCATCGCATCGATCAACTCCTGCCGCCACCAGCAGGTGACAAGCACCTAAAAATCGCTTATGCGCGCGCCCAATCATGGCAACAAAATCCCTCCCCTCCCAGCCGAAGGTCGGCATGGTGTCGCTCGGCTGTCCGAAAGCGCTGGTTGATAGCGAGCGCATTTTGACCAAGCTGCGCGCCGATGGGTACGGCCTGTCCGCCGATTATGCGGGCGCCGATGTGGTGCTGGTCAACACTTGCGGCTTCCTCGATTCGGCCAAAGAAGAAAGCCTCGACGCGATTGGCGAGGCGATGGCCGAAAATGGCCGCGTCATCGTCACCGGCTGTATGGGCAATGAAGCGGACACGATCCGCGCGCGCTTTCCGGGCATCCTTGCGGTCACCGGCGCGCATCAATATGAACAAGTCGTCGACGCCGTCCATGACGCCGCGCCGGCAACGCAAGGCCCCTTCGTCGACTTGGTGCCCGAAGGCGGGCTGAAGCTCACCCCGCGCCATTACGGCTATTTGAAGATCAGCGAAGGCTGCAACCACAGCTGCTCCTTTTGCATCATCCCCGATTTGCGCGGAAAACTGGTCAGCCGCCGCATCGACGCGGTGCTGCGCGAGGCCGAGAAGCTCGTCGCGGCAGGGACCAAGGAATTGCTGGTCATCAGCCAGGACACATCGGCCTATGGCGTCGATACGCGCCATGATGCGCGCGATTGGAAGGGCCGCACCGTCCGCGCCCATATGACCGACCTTGCGCGCGAATTGGGCCAGCTCAAGACCAGCGAAGGCCGCGCCCCGTGGGTCCGCCTCCATTATGTCTATCCCTATCCGCATGTCGACGCGATCATCCCGCTGATGGCCGAGGGGCTGCTCACCCCCTATCTCGATATCCCGTTCCAACATGCCAGCCCCAGCGTCCTCAAACGCATGAAGCGCCCCGCCAATGAGGCAAAGGTGCTCGAACGGTTGAAAGCATGGCGCGACATCGCCCCCGACATTGCCGTCCGGTCGAGCTTTGTCGTCGGCTTCCCCGGCGAGACCGAGTCCGATTTCCAATATCTCCTCGACTGGCTCGACGAAGCGCAGCTCGACCGCGTTGGTGCCTTTCGCTTTGAGCCCGTCGCAGGCGCACAGGCCAACGCCCTGCCCGACCCCGTGCCCGAGGAGGTCAAGGAAGAGCGGTTTCAGCGCATCATGGAAAAAACCGCCGCTATCAGCGCCGCCAAACTGGCCGCCAAAGTGGGTCGCACTTTGCCCGTCATCATCGATGAGGTGGGCGAGGCTGACGAAGACGGCAGCATCGGCGCTACCGGCCGCTCACAAGCTGACGCGCCCGAAATCGACGGCCATGTCTATCTGCGGGACGTTGCGGCTACGCTGCGCGCGGGCGATATAGTCGATGTGACGGTCGAAGACGCCGACGAGCATGATCTGTTCGGAGCGGTCGCCTCCTAAACCAATATTTGCATGTAGCGGCCTTACCTGATTGAATTGGTCGCGGGCGCATTGGTCAGGGGCCGAATCATGCACGCAATCAAGCGAATTGGCGCGGCCCTGTTGCTGACAGGGGCGCTCGCCGGCTGCACGCAAAGCAAAAAGGCCGACATCGCACCGCCGCGCGCGACCGACAGCGCGCCGACCCCGTCGCAACAATCGCTGATTGCCGTCCCGATTGAAACCAGCACCGCCTTGCTGCGTCAGGAGCTTGAGCGCGCGGTGCCGCGTGTGTTGTGGACGATCAACAAGCGCGACACTCAATGCGTGCCGCCACAGCGGGTCAAGGTTTTCGGGCGCAAGATTAAAGTCACGCCTTCCATCAAATGCACCATCACGGGTCAGGTCACACGCGGCGCGCTGCGCCTGCGCGGCGAAAGGGACGAACTTGTCGTTGAGATGCCCATCACGGCGCGGATCACCGGCAGCGATGTGGGGGGCGTGTTGAAAAGCGAAACCGCCACCGGGGCGGCCATGGCCTCTGCCCGTGTCCGCGTGGAGTTGCGACCGGACTGGAGCGTGCGGGGGAAAGCCCGGATACATTATGGCTGGACCAAGCCGCCGGGCGTCGATTTTCTGGGCCAGCGCATTCACTTTACCGAGCAGGCGGACAAAAAACTGGCCCCCGTTGTGAGCAATGTCGAACGCGTCGTGAACCGCGAGATCGGGCGCATCAATATCAAGCAACAGGCCGCCGATATCTGGCGCAAGAGCTTTACGACGCTCAGCCTGAACCGCGAAAATCCGCCGGTCTGGATGCGGGTGACGCCGCAGCGCATCCTTTATGGTGGTTATCGGGTCGATGGCCAGCGGCTGCGGCTCGACCTGGGGCTGGAGGCGCTCACCGAGACTTTTGTCGCCAACCGACCGGACAATCCGGCCCCGACCCCGCTTCCGCCGCTCGTGTTGGATGCGCCGCGCCCACACCTCGCCCTATTCGTGCCCGTCATCGCCGACTATGCCGAGCTAGAGCCGGTCATCCTGAACGCCGTCACGCGCCGCGCCGAGAGGCCCTTCGATATTCCGCACATCGGCGCGGTGAAGGCCGTGTTCAAGAAAGTCACCGCCTATGGCGCACCCCAAGGCAAGATTGCGGTTGGAATTGATCTGGAAGTCCAGCCGCCGCTGTTTCGCAAAAAGCCGATCAGCGGGCGCATCTGGATGACCGCCGTTCCGGTGAATGATCCGGGGTCCGCCACCGTGCGCTTTACCGACCTCAGCATCAGTGGCGACACCAACCGCGTAGATGGCGATCTGTTGCTGGCCTTTGGCAAAAGCCCCGCCTATTCGGCCATGATCGCCGACGCCCTGACACAAAATTTTGCTGGCGAAGTAGGAAAACTGGAAGGCAAGATCCGGCTGGCGCTCGAACAACGGCGCGAAGGCGACTTCAACATCCATACAAGCGTCGACGATTTTGAAACCGGCCAGATTCACGCCTATGGCAACGGCCTATATCTGCCCGTCCGGATGAAGGGCGCAGCCCGAGTGGACTATCGTCCCTCGCCCTGACGCGCGTTGCGCGTACAAGGCTCAATAATCGGGCAAGGCGAAATTGTTGGAGAAGCCCGGCCCGATCAGCCGCTTGGCCATGCCCGGAATCCGCATCAAATGAATCGCCGCCTCGCGCATGAAAAGGCCAAACCCGCTGCGTGGCGCAAAGAAGCCCTTGAAACCGACAGCCGCCTCTTGTTTGGCGCGCGCATAATCCTGCAATTGGGCGGCGTAAGCAGCAAAGGCCGCCGCGAAATCGCCGCCGCACCGATGCAGTTCGCCCGCCAGCACATAGGCCTCTGTCATCCCCATCCCGCTGCCTTCACCGGCGAGCAGCGACGGGCACGCAACGGCATCGCCCACCAGCGACACACGGCCTTTGCTCCATTGTGGCATGTGGATCTGGCTCACCCGATCGAAATACAGATCATCGGCGACATCCAGATGCGACAGGATGGCATCGGCCTCCCATCCCATATCGCCAAATATCGCGCGCAACGCCGCCCTTTGTTCGTCCGGAGTCTGCGGCTTTCGGGTCACAAAGCGGTCATGAAAAACAAACAACACCAATGTCTGGTCATCGCGCAGCGCGACGCGATTAATCTGGCGGTCGGGGCGCGTGAACTGGACATAGGCCAGTTCCTCACGCGGACGATAACCGGTGATGACAAAGGCGGCGACATGCAGGTCTAGCGGCACTTCAAACTGGCTCTGCGCTCCAAAGGCCAAGGCACGCACCTGCGAATGCAGGCCGTCCGCGCCGATCAACAAATCACAGGCTTCGGTCGTGCCATCCGACAAGGTCACCACCACCCCATCGGGCCGTTCGTCATAGCTATCCACCGAGACACCAAACCGGCACTCGATGCCGTCGCAAGCCTGCAATATGCGGTTGGCAAGGTCGCTGCGTGCGAGACTAAAATAGCGGCCATCGGTAAAGTCGTCGAACACACGGGCATCGAGCGCGGACCGGGTGCGACCGCTGGCCGATACCGATCGCAAAGTCTGAATTAAATAGCTGTTCTGGGTGAGTGCAGGCAGCAATCCCATTTTTTCGGCCACGTCATAGCCTGATCCCCAGAAGTCGATGATATAGCCGCCTGTGCGCGGTGTTACGGCTTTTTCAAACAGAATGGGATCGTGCCCATAATGCCGCAACCACCAGGCCAGCGTCGGCCCCGCAATCCCCGCGCCATTTATCGCAACCCGCATATTCACCGCCTCCATCATGCTCAGTCAGGCAGCCGCGCTGACACCTGACGGGACGATGCCTAACATAAGGCTGTCCAGGGCAAGCTGGCAGTATCTATGTCGCGCGGTGGTGACCGGAACGCTGCGGAAAAACCAACAATGCCAAGATCATCGCTCCCGTCAAAGTCATTACGATCAGCGGACGGCTCATGGCAAGCCCCCCATGATCGAGCGGTTTGTCAAAGACGTTGCCGACCACGGCACCCAAGGGGCGCGACAGGATGAAGGCGGCCCAGAACAGGATAACGCCATTGACCGCCCGCGCATAATGGAGGCCGAGGATGAACAGCATCACGGCACCGAACACCAACGCTGACCCACTATATCCAAAACCTGCGGTATCGGCGAACCAGTCACCGAGCGCCGTGCCCAGCGTCTGAGAAAAGGTGATGGTCAGCCAATAGAAAACCTCTGTTTTGCGGTCGGCGATATCGTCGGCGGACACGCGGCCAATCGCCATTTTCCAAGCCAAGAGGGATGCGAGCACCAAGGCGAACAGCAAAAGCGAACCGCCAGTATAGCCCAGCCCAATCGAGCGTGTCGCATAGTCGGCAAGCGTCGTTCCTGCGGTGGTGGAGGCCACAATCGTTGCCCAATACAGACTGGGGTGAAACTGGCGGGCGCGGATCTGGAGCCACGCGAGCGCAACGAAAATTCCCGCAAGCAAGACCGTTGCCTCCAAATAACCGAGGTTCCAATCCATGCTGAGCAAATTTCCGCCCACTTCACCCACTGTCGTCGCGAGAATCTTAACCAGCCAGAACGCGGCGGTCGCGGCTGGAACCTTGCAGAGCAAGTCCGTCGTGGATGAATCCGATGCCAATGTGCCCCCCATTCGTGTTGATGGAGCCATTTCGGCTCCCTTGGGCTAGACGCTCAGCATCATCGAAATCCGCACCTTGCGTTTGCCTTACGCAATATCCGATTCTCGCGGATCAGAACAACCGCGTCAGCATATAAAAGGCCGCCGCCACCGCCGCGCTGGCCGGGATCGTGATGAACCAAGCGACGACGACATTGCTGGCGACGCCCCAGCGCACGGCCGAGGCACGACGCGCCACACCGGCACCAATGATACTGCCGGTGATGGTATGCGTCGTCGATACCGGGATGCCGAGCAGCGAGGCAGTGAAGACCATGACCGAACCGCCCAGCGAGGCGCTGAACCCCTGATGGTGAGACAATTTGGTGATGCGCCCGCCCATTGTCTCGATGATCCGCCAGCCCCCCGACAAAGTGCCAAGGGCTATCGCGAGATAACAGCTGATCGCGACCCAATGGGGAATGTGGAACTCGCCGCCCAGATAACCGGTCGAATAAAGCAGAACGGTGATGATCCCCATCGTCTTTTGCGCGTCATTGAGTCCGTGGCTGATCGAATAGGCCGCCGATGATAAAAGGTGGAGGAAGCGAAAACTTTTTTCTGCGCTCTTGGCCGTCGCGCGCCGTAGCGCCCAACTGCTCGCCAGCATAATCAGCAACGCGAGCAACATGCCGAGCATCGGAGACAGAAAGATAGCGATGACGGTCTTGTTCAGTCCGTTCCACTGAATGCCCTCGATACCTGCATGGGCTACACCAGCCCCCACAATGCCGCCAACCAAGGCATGACTGGACGAGCTGGGAATGCCCTTTAGCCAAGTGACAATATTCCAGAACATCGCCCCAACCAGCGCGCCAAACACCACGGCTGGAGTCACCAGATCCTTATCGATCAGGCCCTTTCCGATCGTTTCGGCAACCTTGTGCAGTTGCGGAAAGCCGATCGTCAGGAAATAAGCGGCAAAGTTGAAGAAGGCTGCAAAAGCGACGGCCTGCATCGGCCGCAAAAGCCGCGTCGCCACAACCGTCGCAATGCTGTTTGCGGCATCATGCATACCGTTGAGAAAATCAAAGGCCAGCGCCAGTCCGATAAGCCCGACGAGGAGGGGAAAAGCCAGTTCATGCATGGGTCAGCGCGCAATCACGCGTGATCGATCACGAGACCGTCAATCTCGTTCGCGACATCCTCGAACCGATCGACGACACGTTCAAGATGGCTGTAAAGTTCGCGGTAAATCAGGAATTTGGTCGTATCCTTATGCCCATATTCCTTGAACAGTTTTTTCAATCCGGCGGCGTGGATTTCATCTGCATGGCCCTCCATCCGCACCAACCGCTCGGTCAACTCGTGCAAACGCCCGCCGTTGGTCCCGATTTTGCGGAGCAGCGGCAGTGCCTCTGCGGTCAGTCGTGCGGCATCGACAATGATGCCGGCCATGTCGCGCATTTCGGGCTCGAACTCGCGCACATCATATAGGTCGATCGCGCCGACGGTTTTTTGCATTTCGTCGAGCGCATCATCCATCGAGGCGATCAGGTCGGTAATCGCGCTGCGGTCGAACGGCGTCAAAAAGGTACGGCGGACTGTCTGCAACACTTCGCGGGTGATCGCGTCGGCGTCATGTTCGCGCTCGATCACTTCCTGGATATGGTCGGCCCATCCGTCGCCGCCCTGCAACAAGCGCGACAAAGCACCGGCACCCGCGACCAGCGTTGCGGCATGGCTTTCGAACAGTTCAAAGAAATTGCCCTGTTGCGGCAACAGGCGCTGAAACCAACCGAACATCCAACTCACCCCTGCTTTATCTGCAACATTTTCGACAAGACCGCGCGGCTTGGCGGCAGCCCGAAATCCCGTGTCACCAAAGGATCGAATCAGCGCCTGTAAATCGGGCTCGTCGACCGCCGATGCCGCTTCGTCAAAGGGGAACCAGCGCCGCTCGCGCTCGTCCATTTCCTTCCACGCGGACAGTTCATCGGTGACCGCAAGCGGAAACACCTCGACATCCAGCATGACCGACGCGCCGTTGGCGCGACGTTTGCGATAGTGATAGCTACCAACCGGGGTCGGGCAGACCGCGCCGATGACACCGGCCTCTTCTTCCGCCTCGACCGCAGCCGCCGCATGGCGCGAATGGCCCGACAGCGGGTTGCCCTTGGGAATGACCCAACGCTTTGATTCGCGCGAGGTAATCAGCAATATTTCGGTTTGTCCGTCCTGTTCGCGTCCGGCAAATCGATAGGGAAGAACAGCGATTTGTCGCAAGAATTGCCCCCCCATTTATTCCGTATCGGCGCCTTGGCCGAATATTTCAAACGCATGGCGTCCTTATGACGCTTTTTTGGCAGCGGCAATGGCAGCCTGCCCAAATGCCCACCTTCCGTAAACGTCAATTCGATTGCAAAATGAAACGTGGTGCGTAAGCTGTGTCAAAACAGGTGATGGGAGACGGTAAGATGGCAAGCACGGCAACCATGAAACGGTCCGCGACCGAGGGCGCAGCCCCCGTCGATCAGGATGTGTTGATCGTCGGCGCGGGCATTTCGGGCATCGGCATGGCCGTGCATTTACAAAAACATTGTCCGGGCAAGAGTTTTACGTTGGTCGAAAGACGCGCCAATCTGGGCGGAACTTGGGACCTGTTCCGCTATCCTGGCATCCGATCGGACAGCGATATGCACACGCTGGGCTTTATTTTCGAACCGTGGCGCGAGCAAAAAGCCATCGCCGACGGGCCATCGATCCTGAATTACCTGAACAAGATTACCGATGATCGCGGTTTGCGCCCGCATATGAAATTCAACCGCAAGGTCATCTCGGCTGATTGGGATACGCCCACCGCGCGCTGGACAGTGACGCTGGAGGATGAAGCGGGACAGCGGACGACAACGACAGCTCGATTCCTGTACATGGGGTCGGGCTATTATGACTATGATCAGGGCTATAATCCCGATTTCACCGGCCGCGATGATTTTGCCGGACAGATTGTTCACCCGCAATTCTGGCCCAAGGATCTCGACGTCAGCGGCAAACGCGTCGTTGTGATCGGATCGGGCGCCACCGCGGTGACGCTGGTCCCCTCACTGACCGAAAAGGGCGACGGCAAAGGCGCCGCCCATGTCACGATGCTGCAACGCACCCCAACCTATTATTTCATACGCCCTGCAGAGGACAGGCTCGCCAATTTTCTGCGCAAGATTCTGCCTGACAGCCTCGCCTATCGTTTCACGCGCTTCAAAAATGTCCGCTTGCAAAATTACGCCTTCAAAAAGGCACGGGCAGAGCCGGAAAAAATGAAGGAAATGCTGACCAATAAGATCAAGGAAGATCTGGGCGACAAATATGATGAAAAGGCCTTTTCTCCGCCTTATAATCCGTGGGAGCAACGGCTGTGCCTTGTGCCCGACAGCGATTTCTTCATGGCCATCCGCGACGGTCAGGCGGATGTTGTTACCGACCATATCGATAAATTCGATGCGACCGGCATCAAACTGAAATCGGGCCAACATCTCGACGCGGACATCATCGTGACCGCAACCGGACTAAAGCTCGCGGTGGCCGGAAAGGTGGCGTTCAAGGTCGATGGCAAGGCCGTCACATGGAACGACCATTTCTATTATAAAGGCTGCATGTTCTCTGACATTCCCAATATGGCCGTGGTGTTCGGATATCTGAACGCCAGTTGGACGCTCAAAGCCGATGTCGTATCGGGCTATGCCTGTCGTTTGCTCAATGAAATGGACCGCAAGGGGGCCGACTATGTCGTTGCTTCGCCTGATGGCCCGCTGGAGCAGGAAGAATTGTTCGATTTCTCGTCGGGTTATATCCAGCGTTCGATCAACAGCTTGCCGCGCAACAGCGTGACCGCGCCTTGGCGGCTGAATCAGGATTATCTGAAGGATCGGATCATCATGCTTCAACATCCGGTTGATGACGGGGTGATCGCGTTCAAGCACGCCACCGGCGCGGCGAGCAAGAGCGCGGAGCCAGAGCTGGAAGCCGCCGAATAGAAGGCCCAGAATCGACAATGTTTCCGTCTGCGACTAGCAACCGGCGCATGACCGATTATTCCACATTGATCCAGCCGGACAAAGGGCAGGACGCCCGCGCCATCCACCTCGTCGACAAAGACAGCTATGAGGACTGGCTGAAGGGCCGCAGCACACGCGAGCGTGCTGCCCTCTCTGCCGCCGATTTCAAACCCAAACCCTATGCCCACGCCATTTTGCCAGGCGACGACCCCGATGACTGGTCTGTCGTAACCTGCGTCGCCAATGTCGACAGTCTGTCGAGTTGGTGCCTTGCCAAACTGGGCGCCATGCTTCCCGAAGGTCGCTATCGGCTCGCCGACGACCGTCAGCCAGGAAAAGCGCTGTTCGGCTGGATGAGCGGACAATATCGCTTTGATCGCTATCGTCCCAAGACCGATCCACAAGCCCCGCGTGTTCTCTTGACCAGCGATGTCGGCGCGATTGCCGCGGTGATTGCCGAAATGCGCGGCGTCGCGCTGGTTCGCGACCTCGTCAACACGCCTGCCGCCGATATGGGGCCAGCCGCGCTTGAACGACAAGCAGCCGATTTGGCCAAGGCGCATGGCGGCAAGCTGACCGTCACCAAGGGCGACGAGTTAGAGCAAGGCTATCCGATGATTCACGCGGTTGGACGCGCAGCGGCCAAACATCACGCGCCGCGACTCATCGAAATCAACTGGGGGAAAGACACACACCCAAGACTGGCGATCGTCGGCAAGGGCATCAGTTTTGACAGCGGCGGTCTCGACATCAAATCTGCCGCCGGAATGCGGTTGATGAAGAAGGATATGGGCGGCAGCGCTCATGCGCTGGCGCTGGCCGAACTGGTGATGGCGGCGGGGCTGCCGGTGCGGCTGCATTGCCTTGTCGCGGCGGCCGAAAATGCGATCTCAGGCGATTCATTCCGACCCGGCGACGTCTTGACCAGTCGGCTCGGCCTGACGGTCGAGATCGGCAACACCGATGCCGAGGGTCGGCTGGTACTCGGCGATGCACTTGCCAGGGCTTGCGAGGAAAAGCCCGTCCTGATCCTTGATTTTGCTACACTAACCGGCGCGGCACGTGTCGCGCTTGGCCCTGACCTCCCCGCCTTGTTTGCCACAGATGATGATTTGGCATCGGATATGCTGGCAGGCGGCACCGACCGCGACGACCCGTTATGGCGTATGCCGCTATGGGATGGCTATGCGGATCTGCTCGAAACAGACATTGCCGACCTTGGTAATGCTGGATCGAGCCCGTTTGCCGGATCGATTACGGCTGCCCTTTTCCTCAAACGCTTTGTGGCTACGGGCACGCCTTGGGCGCATCTCGACACCTTTGCCTGGCGACCAACCGCCAAGCCCGGACGTCCCAAGGGCGGCGAGGCGCTGGGTCTGCGCGCGGCCTGGGCCATGTTGCAGGCGCGATATGGCCGTGGCAGCAAAGCCTGAACATCCTTGATAATGACCGCAGGGCTGGTCTAATGCCGCGCGATTGTCAGCCGTTGACGCGGCCATGACGCAACAGGATAAATATGTGAAAGCAATGCAGGGCGATAATGCGGTTTCTGGTCCCGTCCGGATGGGCCGTCCCGGTGTTGTCGGGCCGGGACGCGACCGTTTTGGCCTTGCCGGGACGTCATTTGACTATGATCCGCGTGTCGTGGCCATCCGCCCGGACCTTGCCGACATCGCCGTCGCGGGACAGCATTTCGCGCCGCATTATGCCGCGCCGATGATGCGAAGCTGTGTGTTGGCCGCTTCGCCGTTGCGGGCTGAACCGAAAGTGGATTCCGAGCAGCGCAGCGAATTGCTGTTCGGTGAAGGCTTTGCGCTACTCGACCTGACTGGCGGCTGGGCTTGGGGCTATTGCCTGTCCGATCATTATGTCGGCTATTTGGCAGCCGACGCGCTTGGCGCACCGATTGCACCGACCCACCGCGTGCGCGTCGCCGAAGCAATGCTTCACTCTGCGCCCGATACAAATAGCAGTGGTTCGGCGCGCATACCGCACGGTGCCTTGGTCATGGGCACGCAAAGGGATGACTGGATTGAAACAGCGCACGGCTGGCTGACCGCCGACAGTGTCGAAGACGCTGACGCGAAGCGCGACGACCCCGCCGCCTTGGCCGAAAAGATGATCGGCGTGCCCTATGTCTGGGGCGGTCGCACGCCCAACGGCATCGACTGTTCGGGGCTGGTTCAACTGGCGTGGGGAACCGCCGGCGTCCCATTGCCGCGCGACACTGATCTGCAACTGGCGTTCCTAGGCGCCGACACTGATGTCGATCCGGCCAAGCTGGAACGTAGCGATCTGGTCTTTTTTCCCGGCCATGTCGGCATCATGGCCGACGCTGCTACCATCGTTCATGCCAGCAGCCATTGGATGGAAGTGAAGGCGGAGCCATTGGCCGACCTGATCGCGCGCTCGGCTTCCGATGACAATGCCCCGCCGGTTTGTGGCTATAAGCGGCCGCGTTAAACGATGGCACAAAACATCTTCATCGATGGCGCGGCGGGAACGACCGGGCTGGAAATCGCCGAACGGCTGAGCGGGCGGAACGAATTTTCGCTCATCACCCTGCCCGATGCCGAACGCAAAGACCCTACGCGCCGCTCTGAAGCACTCAACAATGCCGATTTCGTCATTCTGTGCTTGCCCGATGCCGCGGCGGTCGAGGCGGTCGCACTGGTCAGCAATCCAGCCGTGCGGATTATCGATGCGTCGAGCGCGCATCGCGTCGCCACCAGCTGGACCTATGGCTTTCCCGAATTGCGCGACGGACAACGCGAGGCAATTGCAAAGACCAAGCGCGTCAGCAATCCGGGCTGCTACCCCACCGGCTTTCTGGCGCTGGTCGCGCCGCTGATTGAGGCCGGACTGGTCGCACATGGCGCGCGGCTCAGCGTCAATGCCGTGTCGGGCTATTCGGGCGGCGGCAAAGATCTGATCGCGCGATTTGAGGCCGCACCCGACATCGGCTTTCGCAGCTATGGTCTGCAAATGGGCCACAAGCATGTTCCCGAGATGACCCAAGGCGCGAAATTGGTCCATCCGCCCTTGTTTGCGCCCGCCGTTGTGCCGGTTTATCGCGGTATGCTTGTCGAGGTTCCATTGAGCTTTGAATCACCCACGGCGGACGCAATCTTTGATACGCTCGCGCGGCATTATGATGGCTCGCCGCTGATCAGCGTGGGCCGCGACGACGCAAACTCGCCGACCAGCGAATTGCTGCTATCCGATACAGATTCCGCCACAGATCATATGGAGTTGATGCTCTTTGGCGATACCACCGGCACCCAGGTGCGGCTGGTCGCGCGGCTCGACAATCTGGGCAAGGGTGCCAGCGGTGCCTGTGTGCAGAATCTGAACATCATGGCGGGACTGCCCGAAACCACGGGCCTGCGCCTCTGACGATCCGGGTTTAGTGAACCGTATCGAGAATATCGTCGATCGATAAATAGGTGATCAGACGTTCAATCTGACGCCAGCGCGCGAAATGCAGGTGATTACCCAGCACGCGATATTGCTCGGCGCGCGCGGCAGCGGCAAAGCCCGCTTCGTCGCCATGCTGATGGATCAGCTGGTTTGCATCGTCGACCGCAGCACGGTCAGAAAGAAAAGGGGCTGGCAACATGGAGTGTCTGGTCCTTTAAACGCCCTCCCCCTCTAATGCGCGGCCATGATTACCCTGTTCCCAATGGTGATGAACGCGTGGGTAAGGTTAATGCCACACCCGATTTCATTAACCAGGCATGTCGCCCACTTTCGCCCCTTTTCCGCTGCGCAAAGCCGGTGTAGACAGCAACCATGCGCAAGATTTTCAAATTCCTCGCCTTCCTTGTTTTGGTGCTGATTCTGGCCGGCGGCATAACCCTATATGTTATGTCGCGCCCCGATGTGGCGCGCTTCTCGACCGCAGAGCTAAGCGGCAGAGTGCCGGTGATGGCCAGTCAGCGGGCCGAGACGATCCCGACCATGCATGTGCCTGTCGCGACGAGCTGGCCCGCCGGTCAGTCGCCGCACGCCGCAGCAGGGCTGAGCGTCGCACGCTTTGCCGAGGGGCTGGAACATCCGCGCAAAATGCTGGTGCTGCCTAATGGCGATGTGCTGGTCGCTGAGACCGAAAGCCCTCCCCGCGACACATCGGGCATCGAGGGCAAAATCATGAAGGATCTGATGGACAAGGCTGGCGCCGGCGGCAAGTCGGCTAACCGCATCACCTTACTCCGCGATAGTGATGGCGACGGCAAGGCCGATGTGAAGTCCGTCTATATCACCGGACTCAACTCGCCCTATGGCATGGCGCTGGTCGGTGACACGCTTTACGTCGCCAACACCGACGCACTGCTCGCTTTTCCGTACAAAGCCGACGAAACGACCATGTCAGGTAAGCCGGTCAAAATCGTCGACCTGCCCGCCGCAGGGACCAACAGGCACTGGACAAAACCCTTGGTGGCGAACGCCGACGGCACGCGCCTTTATATTGGCGTGGGGTCCGACAGCAATATTGGCGAGGCGGGTCCGGCCCGTGAGGTGCGGCGCGCGCGGATTATGGAAGTGCGGCCCAAACAGAATTACATCCGGACCTTTGCGTCGGGAATTCGCAATCCTTCGGGTCTGGCCTATAATCCGGCGACCAACGATTTGTGGGCGGTGGTCAATGAGCGCGACATGCTGGGCAGCGATCTGGTCCCTGACTATCTGGCGCATATCGACGAAGGCGATTTCTTTGGCTGGCCCTGGTATTATTGGGGCGGCTATATCGACCCGCGCGTCGCCCCGGAGGCCGAGGATCGCCGCGAATATGTGCGACGCCCCGAATATGCGCTGGGCGCGCATGTCGCGCCGTTGGGGATGACCTTTACCAAAGGACTCGACCTTGGTGATGCCTGGTCCAATGGCGTGCTGATCGCGCGCCACGGGTCATGGAACCGCAAGCCCGCGTCGGGTTATGACGTGGTGTTCGTGAAGTTCGGGGCCAATGACCGGCCAAGCGACGCGCTCCCACTGCCCTTCCTTGACGGTTTTCTGGCCAAGGATGAAAAGACCACATTGGGCCGTCCAGCCGACGTACAGGTTGCCAAGGACGGTAGCGCACTGGTGGCCGACGATACCGGGGGTATCATCTGGCGGGTGAGCAAGAAGGCAAGCTAGTTTCGCGCGCTCCCCCTCTGGAGGAGAGGCCGGGCCGTTCAGACCCGCATCGGCATCAGAACATAGAGCGCGGGGCTCTTTTCGCTTTCGCGGATCAGCGTCGGTGCATTGGCGTCTGCGAGATGAAGCTCAACCTTGTCGCTGTCAATCTGTCCTAAAATATCGGACAAATAACGGGCATTGAAGCCAATTTCCATCGAGTCGTTCGCATAGGTGGCAGCGACTTCTTCGGCGGCGGTGCCATTTTCGGGGCTGGTCACGCTCAACGTGATGCGATCGCTATCGAGGCTGACCTTCACCGCGCGCGTTTTCTCGCTGGCGATGGTCGAAACGCGGTCGACGCCCTGATACAAGGCTTTGGGATCGACAGTAAGCAGCTTGTCATTCGCGGTCGGGATGACGCGACTGTAATCGGGGAAGGTACCGTCGATCAGTTTCGACGTCAGCACTGCCTGATTAAGCGTGAAGCGAATTTTGGAGACTGACAGGCTGATTTCGACATTACCCTCGGCCTCGTCGAGCAGCTTGCGGATTTCGCCGATGCATTTGCGCGGGACAATCACGTCGGGCATCCCGGCCGCACCATCGGGCTGGGTGACGGTATAGCGCGCAAGCCTGTGACCGTCGGTCGCCGCAGCTTTCAACACCGCGCCGCTGGCATCTTCGGCAACATGAAAGAAAATGCCGTTCAGATAATAGCGGGTTTCTTCGGTCGAAATGGCAAAGCGTGTCTTGTCGATGATGTGCATCAACTCGGCGACAGGCAATTCAAAGCTGGTCGGCAGGTCGCCCTCGGCAATGACAGGAAAATCATCGCGGGGCAGCGTCGGCAGGTTAAAGTTCGACCGGCCGGCCTTGATCTGCATCTTGCCGTCGGCGGCATTCAGGCTGACCTCGGACCCTTCGGGCAATTTGCGGGCAATCTCAAACAAAGTGTGCGCCGACACGGTTGTCGTGCCAGCCGTTTCGACCTTGGCTGCAATGGTCTCGACGACCTGTAAATCCAGGTCGGTTGCCATCAATTTAAGCTGACCCGAAGCATCGGCCTCGATCAGGACGTTCGACAAAATGGGTATGGTGTTGCGCCGTTCGACAACCGACTGGACATGGCCCAGACTTTTGAGCAGCACTGCGCGTTCAATCGTCGCTTTCATCTTCGTCAGCCGTCCCTGTGCTTCTTTGCGGGAGAAGTCCCTGAAAGAAGGGGATGCGGTTGCCGGTGCGGCGCCCCGATTCCCTTCTTAAAAATAGTTCACCTTCCTTAACGTGCGCGTCGTGGGAGGCAAGCCATGCTTGCAAATCAGGCGCATTCGCGCAATCGAAGTCTGATGCGCTATTCTCTCTTCTTTCTGGTTATTTTGGCGCTGCTTCCGTCCATGGCCAGCGCCGCGCCGCGCGACGCGCTGGGTGTTTTTGACGGCTGGGGTGCCTTTCGCGATCCGGCAACGCCGCGCTGCTATGCCATCGCTCGGCCCGATGCCACCATCGGCACACCACAGGTCAAAGGCTTTGCAACGGTCGGATATTGGCCGAAATCACGGCTCCGCGGCCAATTTTACGTCCGGTTGACCAAATCGCGCCGCGCCGCGTCCGAACTGCGCCTGACCATCGGTAGCCGCCGCTTCATCCTGACCGGCAATGGCATCCACGGCTGGGCAAGCGACCCGCGCATGGACGCCGCCATCGTCGCTGCGATGCGGTCGAGTCCGAGCATGAGCATCGAAAGCACATCGACCAGCGGCGGCGCGATTGCCGATACCTATAAACTGCGCGGAGCCGCCACGGCGATCGACGCGGCGGCATTGGGGTGCGCGAATCTGCGTTGACGTTGCTCAGGTCAGTTGAGGAACGGTTCCAACGAATCCCATTGGTCCGAAATGACCTGACGCCCCGCCTCTATCGCAGCGCGGATTTTCACCGGGTCAAATTCCAGCGTGTCCGATACCTGCTGCTCTGGTTGGACGATACGGATTGGTACGAATCGATAGTCTGAAATCTGCGTGTCGAGCGGGGCGAGGATCGTTGCGGCGGCATCGCCAGTTATGCCTGCATGTGCCAACGCCTGCGCTTGCGCTGCGCGCGCAGCGATGAGGTCGTTGATCAAATCCGCATTGGCAGTGTCGTTCAGGCTGACTTCCTGTTGCAATATATCAATCGAGCGCAGACCGATTTTGATGAGGCCGTCGAAGCTGTCGGGCATTTGCGGCGGCACCGGCACCGGTGCGGTTTTGACGACCAAGATAGCTCGCGGATTCTGGTTCATCGCTTCACCCAATGGTGTCACATTGCGCACTCCGCCATCGACCCATTGTTCCTCACGACCAGCGGCATCGCGGGTGGTCAGCGGCTCAAAATAGACCGGCATCGCGCTGCTCGCATAGACCCAGTTGGCGATACCCGGGGTGCTTTCATCGACGCTGCGGAACTCACCGCCGCCCAGATTGACGACGCCGAGCAAAAGCTTTTTCCCGGTCGCGCGCAATTTCTCCTCATCGGCAAAAGCGTTGATCCGGGTCCGTATCGGCTTTGCATTATAGATGGAATCGGCACCGAACAATCCGCCGACCAGCCCTAGGAACTTGCCCGTATAGACGTCCTTGTTGCCGCGTAGCGCCAGCCATTCCTGCATCAAGCCGGGAATATCGTCCTGCGCCCCGGCGAGCGCCTGAATAGCGCCGGTCGAGACGCCCACGAATATGTCGAAATTGATCCCACGGCGCGAAATCAGCTCATCAAGCACGCCGACCTGGAAAGCGCCCTTCGCGCCTCCGCCAGAGAGCACAATTGCGAGTCCTTTTGCCATGAACAGAATGATAGCATTTTTTCCATCGTTTCAGGGGGTCGTCTTGTGGGCCTGACGTTGCGCTCCAGTCGCTTCCTCCCTATATGCCCGCCCATCATGCAAATTCCTGGCCATATTGACCCCGTCACGACGGGCCTAGTCCCGCCGCGTGGCGGCAACCGCATCGACCTTGTTGGCCTGAGCCGTGAGGTGATTGGCGGGGTGCTGGCCGAAGCGGGGCTGGACGCCAAGGCGGCAAAGCTGCGCGCCAAGCAGATCTGGCACTGGATCTATCATCGCGGCGTCACCGATTTCGAGGCGATGACCGACATTGCCAAGACGATGCGCCCGTGGCTGACCGACCGCTTCATCATCGGCCGCCCCACCGTGCGCACCGCGCAGGTATCGACCGACGGCACGCGCAAATGGCTGCTCGCCGCGTCCGACGGGCAGGAATATGAAATGGTGTTCATCCCCGACGCCGATCGCGGAACGCTCTGCGTGTCGAGTCAGGTCGGCTGCACGCTCAATTGCCGATTCTGCCACACCGGCACCATGCGGCTCGTTCGCAACCTGTCGGCGGGCGAAATTGTCGGACAGGTCATGCTGGCGCGCGACGAGTTGGGCGAATGGCCCAAGGGAACAATGGCGGGCTTTGGCCCCGACCCTGATGAAGCAGACGGCGAAATTGATGAAGGCGGCAATTATACCTCCGACGGGCGGATGCTCACCAACATCGTGATGATGGGCATGGGCGAACCGCTGTATAATTTTGAAGAGGTCAAAAGCGCCCTCCACATCGTCATGAACCGCGAAGGACTGGGCCTGTCGCGCCGTCGTATCACCCTGTCGACGAGCGGTGTGGTGCCGATGATGCAGCGCGCCAGCGAGGAAATCGGAGTCAATCTGGCTGTCTCTCTCCACGCGGTGACCAAGGAAGTGCGCGACGAAATTGTCCCGCTCAATCGCAAATATGGCATCGAGGAATTGCTGCAAGCCTGTGCCGATTACCCGCGTTCGAGCAATTCGCGGCGCATCACCTTTGAATATGTGATGCTCAGGGACAAGAATGACAGCGACGAAGATGCGCGCGAGCTGGTGCGGCTGATCAAACACTACCGCCTGCCCGCCAAGGTCAACCTGATCCCGTTCAATCCCTGGCCCGGCGCCATGTATGAATGTTCAACGCCCGAGCGTGTACGTGCGTTCAGCAACATCATTTTCGGCTTGGGGATCAGCGCGCCGATCCGCACCCCCAGGGGACGGGATATCATGGCAGCGTGTGGACAGCTGAAAAGCGCCTCGACAAAGCCTACGCGCGCCGAACTCGACCGGATTGCCGAGGAAAAACAGGCCGCTCTGGGTTGATCGCTCAATGCGTGTTGCCAAAACAACACAGCAATTAAAATAATTGGCACTGATATTTTTCGTTCATTGCACAGCAAGATGGCAACGCCATTTATGCGCGTGGGTCGACGTCAAAGGCGCGGCCCAGTTCAATGAAAAGGAAAAACAGATGAACAAGTTCGCAATAGCAGCAGCTCTCCTCGCTGCCGGGCTCTCCACCCCCGCTCTCGCCGCTGATGGCGAATCCCACGTCGAAGTGCGCGGCGGTTATATTTGGGGCAATGGTATCGACGAAGCGACCGCCGGCATCGCCGGTGGCTATGACCTGAATCTGGGCGACAAGGCATTTGCCGGTGCCGAGATCGCTGGTGACAAGGTGCTTCAGAATGGTGCCAACGTCCAGTTTTCAGCTGGCGGTCGTGCGGGTGCCCGCATCGGAGCCAACGGAAAGCTATACGCCAACGCCGGCTATACCTTCGGCGACATCGATGATCCCTACATCGGTGCAGGCTATCAACATAAGTTCGGTCAGAACGTCTATGGCAAGGTCGAATATCGCCACCAGTTCATCAACAACTTTGGTGACTTCAACACCGTGGCAGCCGGTATCGGCTTTGCCTTTTAATCGTTAATCCAACGATTTTGATACGGAAAAGGGCGGCCCTGCGGGCTCGCCCTTTTTCATGAGTCACCGGGCAGTTCATCCTCTACCAACGGGGCCAGCGCCTTTACCATCACCTTCACACCCTTGGCATTGGGGTGAATATCATCGTCAAGCTGCATCCCCGGCACTGTCGCCACCCCGTCGAGGATGAAGGGATAGAGCGAGGTGCCATATTTGGTCGCCAGTTCGGGAAAGATCGGGTTGAATGCGGCGGCATAATCCGCCCCCATATTGGGCGAGGCAAGCATACCGGTCAGCAGCACCTTGATCTTGCGTCGCTGAAGATCGGCGAGCATCGCATCCAGATTGGCGCGCGTCTGGTCGGGACTGATCCCGCGCAACATGTCATTGCCACCCAGCCCGAGCACGACCAGCGCGGGCTTTTGCTTTGTCGAATCCAGCACAAAGTCCAGTCGCGCGCGACCTGCCGCCGTGGTGTCGCCCGAGACGCCCGCATTTTGAACCCGAACAGCAACGCCATCAGCCGCAAGAGCGGCCTGAAGCTGCGGCACCAGGCCTTCCTTGGGACCAAGCCGATAGCCCGCATAAAGGCTATCGCCAAAGGCAATGACCAGCGGAGCGTTGGCGGGGATGACCGGCTCGGACACCTGAACCCGCTGGTCGTCGGTCGAAACCTGCGGCTTTTCTGCCGATCCGCAAGCTCCCAGCGGTTGGCAAAGCAACAGGGTGCAACCATATATGAAGGCACGACGCCATCCGGCCTTGTTCATTCCAAAGGGTCCTTCCTTGACCGATACCATCCGACCGATGCCGCAAGTGGCGCCCGCCCTAGCTATCGATGCCCATAATGTGACGCTAACTTTGGGCAGCGACAAGGCCCCTGTTGATATTTTGCGCGGCGTCGACCTGTCGGTAGCGGCAGGTGAGTCCGTCGCACTACTCGGCCCCTCAGGATCGGGCAAAAGCTCGCTGATGGCCGTTCTGGCCGGATTGGAGCAGGCGAGCGGCGGCAGCATCCATATTGCTGGGCTCGATTTTGGCACGATGAACGAGGATGAGCTAGCGCGGGCGCGGCGCGGGCGCATCGGCATTGTGTTGCAGGCGTTCCACCTGTTGCCGACGATGACTGCGCTGGAAAATGTCGCTGTGCCTCTGGAACTCGCCGGAATGACCGGGCCGTTCCAGCGCGCCGAAGCGGAGCTGATTGCGGTCGGGCTGGGCCACCGGCTGACGCACTATCCGGCGCAATTGTCTGGCGGTGAACAACAACGGGTCGCGATTGCGCGCGCCATGGCAAGCGCGCCCGCCATATTGTTCGCCGATGAACCCACCGGAAATCTCGACACGGCCACCGGCCAAGCGATCATCGAACTGCTGTTCGCCCGCCGCAAAGCGCTGGGCGCAACCTTGCTGATCATTACCCATGACCCGGCACTGGCGTCCCTATGCGATCGCGTGCTGGAAATGCATGACGGCCGGATCAGCGAAACCATCGCTGCGTGAGCGGGGCGCGGCTCCCTCTCACTGCCGTCTGGCGCATTGCGCGGCGTGATCTGGCGGCGCGAATTCGCGGGCTTCGTCTGCTGGCCGTCTGCCTGTTTCTGGGCGTAGCGACGCTGGCCGCCATCGGCAGTCTGACAAGCGGCATCACCGACGAACTATCGCGGCGCGGTCAGACGATTCTCGGCGGCGATATTGAATTCAGCCTTCCGCAGCGCGAGGCGAATGACGCCGAACTCAGTGCATTCCGTAAAGCAGGCACGACGTCGTCAACTGTGCGGATGCGCGCGATGGCGAATGCGCCGGACGGCGACGCCCTTTTGTCCGAACTCAAAGCAATCGATGACTCCTACCCGCTTTATGGCGCGCTGCATCTCGACAGCGGCGCGCGCAAAGGCCCGCCGCCTGCGGGGAGCATCTGGATTGCGCCGGACCTGTCTTCGCGGCTTGACCTGAAAGTAGGCGGCCAGGTGAAATTTGGCGAAAAATCGTTCCGGATCGACGGCATTATCGCCGAGGAGCCCGACCGGCTGGGTGAAGGATTCGCTCTGGGACCCGTCGCGATCATCAGCATCAATGATTTGCCTGCGACGAAATTGATCCAGCCGGGCAGCCTCTTTGAAAGCAAATATCGCATCAAACTGCCCGCTACGGCCAGCCCCGACACGGTCGGCAAGGATTTGACCGCCGCCTTTCCCGAGGCCGGATGGGACATCACCGATCGCAGCAATGGCGCGCCCGGTACGCGCCGCTTTATCGAGCGTATGGGGCAATTCCTGTCGCTGGTCGGGCTAGCTGCGCTGGTCATCGCCGGAATAGGCGTCGGCAATGGGGTCGCCAGCTATTTGGCCGGCAAACGCCCCGGTCTTGCCACGCTGAAAGTGCTCGGTGCCGACAGCGCCACACTATTGCGCATTTATGGCCTGCAAATATTGGCGGTCGCGGCGATGTCGATTGTCGCCGGCCTGATTGTCGGCAGCCTCGCCCCCTCGATTATTGCTGCGATTGCGGGTGACGTGCTGCCGGTTAAGCCGGGGTTAGCGCTCTATCCGCTGCCGCTGGCGGTCAGCGCGGCCTATGGCTTGCTCATAGCCATCGCCTTTGCCCTGCCCCCGCTGGCCGCGACGCGGCATGTTCCTGCCGCGGGCCTTTATCGTGCCACCCTCGACGCCGCGCCGCGCATCGACAGACAGACCGCGCTGGCTGTGGTGCTCGCCCTTGCCGCCATTGTGGCGCTCGCGGTCGGGACCGCCCGCGACCCGCTGTTCGCGCTCAGCTTTATCGGCGCAGCTGTGGGCTTATTGTTGCTGCTCGTTGCCCTGTCGTGGATTATCCAACGTGTCGCCAGCCGGTTGCCGCGTCCGCGCCGTCCTTTGCTACGCCTCGCCCTCGCCAATTTACACCGTCCGGGTGCCGCGACCGGCGCGCTGGTGGTGGCACTGGGTTTGGGACTGACGCTTTTCGTCACGCTGGCCGCGATCCAGACGAGCATCACCGCCGAGATTGCGCGCACCGTGCCACAGCGCGCGCCGAGCTTCTTCGTCCTCGACATCCCCCGTCCCGGCGCCGCCGCTTTTCGCAAGATGGTAACGGACGCAGCGTCCGACGCGCAGATGAACCTCATTCCCGCGCTACGCGGCAGCATCACCGAATTTGCCGGAAAGCGCGTCGATGAACTGGAAACCCTGCCCGAAGGGGCGTGGGTGCTGCGCGGCGATCGCGGGCTGACTTATAGCGCCGCCCTGCCCAATGGTAGCACGCTAACTGCTGGCAAGTGGTGGGCCAAGGATTATGCCGGACCGCCGCTGGTCAGCGTCGAAGCAGAGGTTGCCGCCACGTTGGGCCTGCGCATCGGCGATACGCTGACCGTCAATGTGCTGGGGGTCGAGGTGCAGGCGAAAGTCGCATCGTTCCGCACGGTCGAATGGGACAATTTCGGCCTCAACTACGTCCTCGTCTTTTCGCCCGGCAGCTTTGACGCTGCGCCGCATAATATGGTCGCGACGGTCGCGGTCCCGCCCTCTGCTGAGGCAAGCCTCGCGCGCAGCATCCCACGCGCCTTCCCCTCTGCCTCGCTGATCGCTGTGCGCGACGTGGTGAGCCAGGTGACGACATTGCTGACGCAGATGAGCCGCGCGATTGCCGCAGCCGCCAGCATCGCCATTTTGGCGGGCATTGCGGTGTTGATCGGCGCCATAGCGGCCAGCCGTCAGCGGCGGGTGTATGACAGCGTGATCCTTAAGCTGCTTGGCGCGACACGCGGGCAGATATTGGGCGCGCAGGGACTGGAATATGCCGTGCTGGCGGCGATCCTTGCCGCGCTGGCATTGGGGCTGGGGCTGGCAGCCGCGCGCTATGTCGTGGTCAGCCTGTTCGAATTTACCTTTGCGCCCGATCCCCTAACCGTCGGCATGACCTTGCTTGGCGGCGCAGGACTGGCATTCCTTATCGGCATTGCGGGCAGTTGGCCGGTCCTGACGGCTAGACCGGCGGCGGCGCTGCGCGATCTCTAGCGCCGCGCTGCACAATTCCCCTCAGCGTTGCCCGCATGAAAAAGAGCGCGGACCAAAAAGCCCGCGCCCCTATCTCATCGACACAGCACGCGATCAGAACATGAAGGTGATGCCGCCCTGATAAACCTGCGACGACACATCCTTGCGCCCGACCATGAAGTCGATCGTCAGATCAACTTTGACGTTGCTGCGCCCAAAGTGCAGGCCAAACCCATATTCGCCCCAATTGCGGTCATCGCTCGCTAGAGCAAAGGGAACCGAACTGCCCTGACCACCGACGAAATTGGCCGCAAAGCTGGTCGGATTGTTCAGGAATTCATGGACAAAGTTGAATTTGCCACTGAACCACAGCGTGTTCGATTTAGCAGTCCCCACCATCAAACCCGCGCGGCCCTGAAGGCTTTCATAATCCTCGCGCGTGATGGTCAGAGCCGGCAAGCCGCCGGTTTCGGTTACAGGACCGAAATTGGCGCTGGCATAACGCAGGTCGACACCCGGTGTCAGCAGACCGACCAAAACCGGCAACTCTTTCGACACACCAACTTCGGCCGCCCAGACGATATTATTATCCTTGGACTTCAGCTGATAGGCCGTCGGGCCAAGCACGACGTTGCGCAGGGTGCGCGAACGATAGCTACCAATGTTGAACTGGCCATCGAGCAGCCAATTCGATGGAGTCCGCACCCTACCATAAAGGCTGCCTGCAATCATCCGTCCTGACGTCGCGTTACCCAAGGCAGCATCGGCGTCTACATCGCTGTAATAGAGCGATCCCCCGACCATTTTGCCCTCCGACGGGAAATATTCCAAGCCGCCGGAAATAAAGTAACCGTCAAATTTGTCGTCAGGCAGACCGCCGGTTACGGGCATGGCATTGCCGCTGCCATCAATATAGCCACCGGCAAGATAGATCGCCATATCCTCGTTGATGCCGCCCGTGGTGCGGCTGCTCGATCCCATACCCATCCCGGCATCGCTTCGCACCGCTTGTGTCTGGCCCGGCAGGCCGGTCAGCGAAGCCTGAGCCAGCTGTAGCGGCTGGCCAATCACGGCAATGGTGCCGCCTGTGTCGGCACGCGACGACTGATTCAGACGTTCGTTCTGGAAATTAGAGATATTGCTCATCATACCGCGCACCAGCGTGCGCTGGGTCGTTTCGGTGGTAGGGGCCAGAGAGTTGAGTACCGCCTGGACACCCTCTGCTGTCGGAACATAATCAAGGACATCATAGAGGCCGACGAGCGACGTATTCCCGCGATTATCGTCTAGCAGCTTGGCATAGCTTGTTTGAACCTGACTGTTCGGATCAACCACTGTCGAATAGCTCGCCGCCTGAACCATCAGATCGACAGCATTGGTGGAGTAGACTAGGCTGCTCTGCAAAATGGCGGACGCATTGCTGACTCCGCCTTCAAATGTACCGGTCACGCCGTCAGTCGCATTCAAGATGCGATAGGTGGTGGGATCATTGGATGACACCCGTCCATTGAAATTGAGCATCACCTGACCGCCCACATTGGCCATGCCCGTCACGTCGACACGATCGGACGCGCCGGCCGAAGTCAGATCGAGCAACAGGCTGGAGGCCGATGCCAAAATCAGGTTGCCATCGACGGTCAACGTGCCAGTCGAACCCATGGTGCCGGGTGCGATGGCACCGGCGATATTGGTCAGGAAGGGAGCTTTCACCGTCCCAGCACCCGATAATAGACCAGAAAACATCGTATAGTCACCGACGCTGGAAAGCGCCCCATCGACGACAATCCTGCCGCCCGTCTGGTTGACATCATTCACCGCCGTCAGATCGCCCGCAGCCGCGATATTGAGCGCGGCGGCCCCTCCGACATTTAACCGGTCAATCGCCCTGGCGCTGCTGAGCGTGGTCATGCCCGCCTGGTTCAGCGTGACTTCAAAATAACGCCGCGGGCCATTCGTCCCCGATGGCGGGTCCAGATTGTCGGGAACAAAATTGGTCGCGCCGGGCAACCCATTGTCGAGAGTCGCCGCCGGTGTCGGCACGGGGGCCGGGTCGGTGTTGTGGTTCTGCGGCGCTTCGCTGGCGAAATCGACACTCGTCTTTTGCGACGAATTGAGTGCAAATTCAACGCCCGTCTTTTGTGACGAATTGATCGCGAACTCGACCCCTGTGGGCGGGAGCGCATTGTCGGCAAGGTCGAGCCCCTCACCCTGCGCGCGGTTTTCCACCATCATGCCGTCGCGCTGGGCTTCATTTTCAACCTTTAGGCTGACCGCTTTGGAGTCACCCGATTGCCTACCAGTTGAGGTCGCGACCGAATCCAGTGCTTCGTTCGCAGCATCTTTCCGATTATTCCCGGCCAGGCTGGCCGGATCGACCTGACCAATGCCCGACTGAAGATCAGCCCCTGCCTGATTGCGCGCGGGTGGTGTCGGATCTCCGGTCGACAGGTCTTGGCACTCATCGCCCGGATTATCGCCTTCATTGTCAAAACAAACTTCGCCCCATTGCGGCGTATCACCCAAAATGCCTTCGCCTAGTGTTGTCGGGATACCGTTGACGACATTGCCGTTGCTGTCGATGACGCGATAAGCGGGGTCGAGGTCGGTCGTCCAATGACTGGGGTCTTCCCAGTTGCCATCGCCTGTGTTCGCACTGACATAGCGATAGGGATTAGTCTCTGCGATATAGTCCCAAAACAGGAACAGCGGCTGATAATAGCTTTCGGTACCATAGCTGCTGAACACTTGCGGGCCAAAGAAGCGTGACCCGCCCGATAGGGTTCCGATCACCAGATCTTCACCACCGAAATCCGGGTTTTTGGCAGCATCAAGAATCAGCGGCCCGCCCGAATCTCCGCCCGCTGTCACTCCTTCATTGGGAAGCGCTTCGTCCTTGTAGAGGTTGAAATCAAACGGATTTGTCTTGTTCGGATCGTCAAAATCCAGACGATAAAGAACCTGCGGCAAATCGCCAAACGGGTCTCCGAAAAGAAAGTTATTGCGGTCATCAAAAGAGGTCAGCGCACCGATCATATTCTCAGCCGCGCGACGACGCCAGTCTATACCCACTGAGGCTCCCGTCGTTCCGCTGCCCGTGCTGCCATAGCCGGTGATATTGACATGATAGCCGGTGCCGGTGACCGGATCGATACTATCAGGGGTCGGCAGAGCGGAAAATAAAAGCGCCCATGTCGGGACATTGGCGGCCGGCGTGTCAAGGCTGGCTACGGCAATATCGCCCTCCAGAAAACCCTGTCCATCGGGACGCTGCACAGCCGCCGGATTATAGAATATCTGATTGATATTATAGACGAACATGTCTGGATTGCTGGCAAAGCCATTGCCGATCCAGTTCTGAAACCCCGGCAGGGCGTTGCTACCAAAAGAGAATGCCGATTTGATCACCGGACCATAATCGCTTTCGGGACGGTCATCGACGCAGTGCGCCGCGAACAACACGGTGCGGGGATTGATCAGCGTGCCGGTGCAGACAAAACCATCATTGCGGAAAAACATGCCGACACCGTTCACACTGCCCGCATCGTCGACAACGTCATCCGGTGTAAAATTGTCATTCGGAACAATTTGCGCCTGATTGTCGGGATCGCCCGCCATCGCCGGAGCTGCGGCCATCATCGTCGCCAATGCCGCCAGTGCGCCGCCAAGCATTAGCCCGCGACGTAGATTCTTTCCCTTAAGTGTCATATTATCCCCCCTGAAATTTTACTCTGGCAACATGCTCGTATTGATCATCGATTCGTTCACTGCCCATATTTGCAAGACGCCCAATCTTGCGCGAATCTTCACCAAACTGCGATTGATGCCAAAGGGTGGCGCCGACCCCGCCCTTTAGTCAAACAGATAGTGGTCAGTTAGCCATTCTGATAATGGCGGATAAGCCCGCCAATCCCAAGACGATAGCAACGATCGTTTGCCAGATAGACGGGGGCACTTTGCCGAACGCCATGCCGCCAACATAATTGCCGAGCCACATGGGCAAAAACAGGATGAGCGACAGCAAGGCAAGGCGCAGCGAGGCGATGCTCACGAACCATGCCGCCAGCGTTCCCGCCGTAGCCGTGCCGAAAAAGATCAGCAGCATCGATGCACGGGCGACTTTAGGTGCAAGCGAACGTCGCATATAAAACGGCACGACCGGCGGCCCCGGCATGGCGGCAAATCCGTTGAGAACCCCGGCCGCAATCCCCGTTCCCGTCACCGCCATGCGTCCCGGCTGATGCCCCTCGGGCTGCTTGGGAAGCAACACGGCGACGAACGCCCCCACAGCGATCAACGTAATCATCAATCGCGCCACATCGGGTTCAATGGCGTTGAGCGCCAGCATGCCAATCGGTGTCGCCACCATGGCGATAATCGCGATGGGAAGTGCAGTGCGCCGATCCGCGTCGGCCACAATGGCCTTTATGCCCACAGGACCGATCAGCAGTTGCAGAAAAATGCCCAACACGACGGCCTGTTCGGGCGGGATGATCATGCCCAGCAGCGGCACCAAAATAATCGCCATACCAAAGCCGGTAAGCCCGCGCACAAAGGCGGCGGCAAAAGTCATCGCTGCCGCCCCGAACAGGAGCAACGGCGATATGTCGGAAATCTGGTCGAACAGGTTGCTCAAGCGTCCCGCAAGTCGGGCGGAACCGCCTCGTCATTGAGCATTGCAAGCGCATCGGCGAGCGGCATGATCCGCTGGCCATCACGACCCAACGTGCGGATCGCAACCGTGCCTTCTTCGGCCTCGCGCTTGCCGACGACGAACAAGTGCGGGACTTTGGCAAGGCTGTGCTCGCGAACCTTGTAATTGATCTTTTCATTGCGAACGTCGAGCTCGGCCCGGATACCGGCCTTTTCAAGCGTCTTCATCACCTCGGTGGCATAATCATCTGCGTCGCTGACGATGGTTGTGACGACCACCTGCACAGGTGCCAGCCAAGTCGGAAAACGGCCGGCATGATGCTCGATCAATATGCCGATGAAGCGTTCGAATGTTCCCAATATCGCGCGGTGGAGCATGACGGGACGATGGCGCGCCCCATCTTCACCAACATAGCTGGCGTCGAGCCGTTCGGGGAGCACGGTATCGGCCTGAATGGTACCGACCTGCCACGTCCGACCGATCGCATCGGTCAGGTGAAATTCGAGCTTGGGCGCATAAAATGCCCCCTCGCCGGGCAGCTCTTCCCAGCCATAATCCTCGGTGGCGCGACCAGAGGCTTCGACGGCCTCGCGCAAAATCTGTTCGGATTTATCCCACTCGGCGTCGCTGCCATATCGCTGGTCGGGGCGCAGCGCCAATTTGATCGCGTAACTTTCAAAACCAAGGTCGCGATACACGCTGTCGAGCAGGTCGCAAAAATCGACGATTTCCGAAATCAGCTGGTCTTCGCGACAGAAAATATGCGCATCGTCCTGTGTAAACTGGCGCACCCGCATGATGCCGTGGAGGGCGCCGTGCGGTTCGTTGCGATGACAGCAGCCAAATTCGGCCATGCGGATGGGCAGGTCGCGATAGCTTTTGATGCCCTGACGAAAGACCAGAACATGCGCGGGGCAGTTCATGGGCTTGAGCGCCATCAGGTCGCCCTCACCCGACAAGACCGGCGCATCGTCATCAACCGAGGGAATCTCGTCGGGGACGATAAACATATTCTCGCGATATTTGCCCCAATGGCCCGACTGCTCCCACTGCCGCGAATCCATCAGTTGTGGCGTTTTGACCTCGGCATAGTCGGCGGCGTCGAGGCGGCGACGCATATAGGATTCGAGCGTGCGCCACAGGCGAAAGCCCTTGGCGTGCCAGAACACCGACCCTTGTGCTTCGGGTTGCAGATGGAACAGGTCCATGTCCTGCCCGATCTTGCGGTGGTCGCGCTTCGCCGCTTCCTCCAGCCGGACCAGATGTTCGGCGAGCTGTTTCTTGTTGAGCCAGCCGGTTCCGTAAATGCGGCTGAGCTGGGCATTTTTCTGATCGCCGCGCCAATAGGCGCCAGACACGCGGGTCAGTTTGAACGCCGCGGGATCAAGCTTCCCCGTCGACGCCAGATGCGGGCCGCGGCACATGTCCATCCAACCGTCGCCTGACCGATAGACGGTCAGTTCCTCACCTTGCGGCAGTTCGGCGGCCCACTCGGCCTTGAACGTCTCGCCATCGGCCTGCCATTTGGCGATCAACTTGTCGCGTTCCCACACTTCGCGGTTGAGCGGCAGGTCAGCGGCGATAATGCGGCGCATCTCGTCTTCGATCAGTGGCAGTTCCTCATCGCGGAACGGTCCATGCTCGGCGGTCGGAGCAAAGTCATAATAGAAACCGTCGCTGGTCGACGGGCCAAAGGTGATTTGTGTGCCGGGAAAGAGGTTCTGCACCGCCTCGGCCATCACATGCGCGAAATCGTGGCGCGCGAGCTCAAGCGCGTCCGCCTCGTCGCGGCTGGTCACCAGCGCCAGCGTCGTGTCGCTGTCGAGCGGGCGCATAATATCGCGCAATTCGCCATCGACGCGCGCGGCAAGCGCCGCCTTGGCAAGGCCGGGTCCGATATCGGCTGCGATCTGGGCCGGGGTCGTGCCGCGCGCTACATCTCTGGCAGAGCCATCGGGAAGCGTGACGCGGATCATCTGAGACATCGAAAAACGGCCTTTTCCAAGCGAAATACACGCGTCCCTTTGCCAGCCATGGTGCGCCGCCGCAAGAGGCAGCATGACGCAGACCAAGACAAGTTAGCCAAACATTATGACAATGACGCTTGACAAGTTCAAACAAACGGTGTTAATGACCCTTTACAGATTTGCAAGGAGACTTGACGTGGAAGAACATTATATACGTAATCAAAAGCGGGCTGTCGTCCTATGGGCACTTGCTTTTCTGGTCGCTATTTTTGCGATGGAGATGTTTCTGTCGGCGACCGATTATGCTCCGAAACCATGGGGTCTGGCGCTAATGCTGATCCCTATGCTGTTGCTGATCCCCTTGGTCCGGGCAAGCGAACAGCTACAGAAAAGCAAGGGCTGCGCGTCGCCGGTTGTCGCACGGTATAATCGGCGTCTGTTGACGGTCAGCTTTCTCTATGGGTTCGGACTGCTGATCGCGACGCTCGTTTTCAAACAGTATGAACTCAATGTCTTGCAAAAGTCTCTTCTGTCGTTGCTGCCGACATTGCCGGTCTTTGGCATGATCTGGGCGATGGGGCGTTATTTCGTCGAAGAGACCGACGAATATCTGCGCATCCGCAAGGTCAATGCCTCGCTGATCGCCACCGGCTGGCTACTCGCCGTCGCCACCTTCTGGGGCTTCCTTGCAAATTTTGACGTCGTTCAGCAACCCGAAGCCTGGGCCGCCGTGCCGGTCTGGTGCGTTGGACTTGGGATCGGCGGCCTGATCAACATGGTGCGCGGGGCATGATTAACAAGGTGCGCGGGACATGAATAACCGTCTCAGAATCCTCCGTGCCGAGCGCGACTGGAGCCAGGCCGACCTTGCCGAAAAACTGGCGGTATCGCGCCAGTCGGTGAACGCCATCGAGACAGGAAAATATGACCCCTCGCTTCCCCTCGCCTTTCGTATCTCCGATCTGTTCGACATGCCGATCGAAGAGATTTTTCTACGAGACTGACATGGTTCCCCGGCCCCTCCCGCTCTGCTGCCCTTGCTTGCGCCAGTCACGCTCGCTAGGGCAGCAGCAGCTTTGGAGGGCCACAATGTTTCACCGCCTGTTTGTCGAACATCCGCGCAGCGTCGATGAAAATTACATCGAGCATTTCGGCGTCGCGTCGCGCTTTGGCGTGACCATGATCTGGGGCGGGCTGTGCGCACTGGTTCATGCGCTCGTTCCCGGCTGGTGCATCACCACGGGCAGCAACACCATCGTCCGGCTCAACCGCATCATGGTCGAACAGCGTCGGGCCAAGGGGCAAGCGGCGACCCAGATGAGCACCGTCGACTGGGTGATTTGACCACAATGGGCGACGCCGACGCCCCCCTGTATCTGGACAGAGCCGGCCGACCGCGATTGGCCTATCGTCATGTTGCGGGACGTGGACCGACCATCGTCTTTTTGCCCGGCTATATGTCCGACATGGAAGGCGGCAAGGCGACCGCCTTGTTCGATTGGGCCGCCGCGAACGACCGCGCCTGCCTGTTGCTCGATTATGCCGGATGCGGTCAATCGGGCGGTTTGTTTACGGACCAGACTTTGGTCGATTGGCGCGACGATGTGATCGACCTGATCAACCACCGCGTCGAAGGGCCGGTCCTGCTGGTCGGATCGTCGATGGGCGGGTGGCTGATGCTGCTCGTTGCGCTCGCGCTCACCAAAGACGATGACCAGCAACGCGTGTCAGGATTGGTCGGCATCGCCGCCGCGCCCGATTTCACCGACTGGGGTTTCAGCGCCAGCGAGAAAGCGATTATCGCGACCGAAGGACTGCTCGCCGAAGCAACGCCCTATAGCGACCAGCCTTATGTCACGACGCTGGGCTTTTGGCAGTCGGGTGAGGCCAACCGCCTGCTCGACGACGCCATCTCCCTCACCTGCCCTGTCCGCCTGCTTCATGGACAGGATGACGGCGATGTTCCACCCGATATCAGCTTGCGGCTGGCCGCCGCGCTGACGAGTGAAGATGTGCGGGTGACGTTGGTCAAGGGCGGCGACCATCGCCTGTCGCGTGATGGCGACATTGCACTGTTGATTGATGTGCTGGCACAGTTGCTCTCGGCGGGTTAAGATGGGGTATGACCCATTTTCTCCACAGCATGATCCGCGTGTCGGACCCTGACGCCACTATCGCTTTTTTCAACCTTGTCGGACTCGAAGAAGTCCGCCGTTTCGATGTTGAACAGGGCCGCTTCACCCTCATCTTCCTCGCCTGTCCGGGGCAAGCCGATATTGCCGAGGTCGAACTGACCTATAATTGGCCAGCCGAGGATGGCAGCGCGCCCGAAACTTATGGTGGCGGGCGCAATTTCGGCCACCTCGCCTATCGCGTCGACAATATATACGAGACGTGCCAGCGGCTGATGGATGCGGGCGTGACGATCAACCGCCCACCGCGCGATGGCCATATGGCCTTTGTTCGATCACCCGACGGCATTTCGGTGGAACTGCTGCAGGACGGCAGCTTGCCGCCGCAGGAACCTTGGGCGTCGATGCCCAATGTCGGGGAGTGGTAGGCATGGCACTTGATATTGTTCGTATCCCCGTTCTCAACGACAATTATGTCTGGCTGGTCCATGACAACGACAGCGGCGAAACGATGGTGGTCGACCCCGCCGTTGCCGAACCGGTGCTGGAGGAGGCCGACCGACGCGGCTGGCCGATCACCGCAATCTGGAACACCCATTGGCATCCCGACCACACCGGCGGCAATGCGGGCATAAAGGCCAAAACCGGATGCGAGATTATTGCTCCCGCTGCCGAACGCGCGCGTATCCCCACCGCCGACCGGCTGGTGAGCGAAGGCGATATTGTGCAGCTTGGCGCGCATATCTCCACAGTGATGGAAGTCCCCGCGCATACGGCGGGCCATATCGCCTATCATTTTGCCGATGAGCATGTGATTTTTGTCGGCGACACGATGTTCGCCATGGGTTGCGGTCGCTTGTTCGAAGGCACGGCGGAGCAAATGTACGCCAACATGCGGCGATTGGGCGAACTCGACGATGCGACTCATGTCTATTGCGCGCATGAATATACGCTGTCGAACGCGCGCTTTGCGATCACCGTCGATCCGGACAATGTCGCACTGGCCGAGCGATTGCAGGCGGTCGAAGCGGATCGGGCCAAGGGGGTTGCGACGGTTCCGACAACTATCGGGGCCGAACGCGCCACCAACCCCTTTCTGCGCGCCAGCAGCGCCGCCGAACTGGGCCGCATTCGCGCGCTGAAAGATGCAGCCTGACGGCCTGTGAGGCCTCGCGGCTTCAGCAACCATTCATTTGGCGCACCTATGTTCATAACCTTGCGAGGAGCAAAATCATGGCAAAGCTGACTCTTTTACACACTGCGGTGCTGATGGCCGCGGTTTCGCCCTTGCTTGCCAGTTGTGCGCCGGCAGGTTCTGGCGCGGCGGGCGCAGCGGCATTGACCCCCAAACAGGCGAAAACGCTCGACAAGCAACTCGCAGACAAAGTCGCAGGCAAGCCCGTGAACTGCATGACCAATACGCAAAATTACAGCACGATCCGCGTGTCCGATAACATTCTGCTGTATCGGGCGTCGGGACGTCTGGTTTACCGCAATAATTTAAAAGGCAGTTGTCCCGGCCTCGCGCGCGACAGCGACATCATGGTCGTGCGGCAGTTTGGATCACAAACCTGTGAAGGCGATTTCTTCCACCTTGTCGACCGTTCAAGTGGTATACGCGGGCCGACCTGCGTCTTTGGCGAATTCGTCCCTTATCGCAAGCCGGCGGGGGACGCGGGCTGAGCCTGGTTCAGCGATAGGCGGGGTCCGGTTTGCACCGAGAGCTCTTTCGGGTCGCCCCCCGCCTGTCACCCGCGATAAAGCGCCGCAATCCGGTCGGCATACACCTCTTTCAGCACATGGCGGCGAATTTTCATCGACGGCGTCATCTGTTCATTCTCGATGGTGAAAGCGTCGTCAGCAAAGGCGTATTTGCGGACTTTCTCAACCACCGATAGCTGGCCGTTCACGCGGTCGATGGCGGCACGCACCGCGCTGCGGAATTTATCATGCTCACGCAACAGCTTCATGTCCTTGGGCAGCCCCTCGGCCTCGGCCCATTCGATTGCCCATTCGGGATCGGGAACAATGATCGCAACGATGTGCGGCCTTTTGTCGCCATAAACCATCGCCTGCAGTATCTCGGGCTGGAGTGTTAGCATCCCTTCGACGCGTTGCGGCGAGACATTGTCGCCCTTGTCGTTGACGATCAGGTCTTTCTTGCGGTCGGTGATGACCACGCGCCCCGCCTCGTCAATATGCCCGATGTCGCCGGTATGCAGCCAGCCGTCAATCAGCACCCGTTCGGTCTCGGCCTCGTTGCGCCAATAACCGAGCATCACCAATTCGCCACGCACGCAAATCTCGCCATCATCGGCAATCCGCACTTCGGTATTTTTAAGCGGCGGTCCGACCGTGTCCATTTTGATCCCTGCCGACGGGCGGTTGCAGCTGATCACCGGCCCCGCCTCTGTCTGACCATAGCCCTGGAGCAGGGTCAGGCCGATCGAATGGAAAAACACCCCGATTTCGGGGTTAAGCGGCGCCCCGCCCGACACCATCGCTTTCATCCGGCCGCCAAAACGCTGGTTGATCTTGGGCCGGAACAATTTGCCCAGCAACAGGTCAACCGGCCGATCAAGCAGACCAAGCCGCATTTCATAATCCTTTTCACCGACGCGCAGCGCCTGGTTCAACATCCAGTTCGCCATCTTCCCCTGCTTCCCGACGGCCTTGATCATCCGCGCGCGGATCACCTCGAACAGACGCGGAACGACGACCATGATCGTCGGGCGCACCTCTTCGATATTGCCGACCAGTTTCTCCAGACTTTCGGCATAGTATATCTGCCCACCAAGCCCGATAGGCAAAAACTGGCCGCCCGAATGTTCATAGGCATGGCTGAGCGGCAGGAAGGACAGGAACACCTCGTCTTCCCAGCCAAAATCCTCGGCAATCACGGCGGCCGCACCCTCGACATTGTGCAGGATCGCGCCATGCGGTTGCATCACCCCGCGCGGCGCGCCGCCGGTGCCGCTGGTATAGATCAGGCACGCCAGATCCTGACGCTTGATGTCGGCAATCGCGGCCCGGCAAGCGTCCAGATATTGCGCGCCATCGCTGACCAATCCCGCCCAGTCGACGACATTGACATTGCCCTGTTGCCCGACGCGCAGCGATTCCATCGTCACCACCAGTTCGACGCTGGAACGCAAAACGGCGGGCATCAGGCTGCGCGCCAGTTTGGCGGTCGAGACGATGACCGCGCGCGCACCGCTGTTGTTCAATATATGCTGATGGTCGCGTTCGGTGTTGGTCACATAGGTGGGAACGGTGACACAGCCCGCCGCCATGATCGCCAGATCGGCAATGCACCATTCGGGGCGGTTTTCGGACACGAGCAGCACCCGATCGCCTTTGCGCATCCCCAAATCGCGCAAATGATGCGCCAGCGCGGCGACTTGTTCGGCGACTTCGCGCCAGCTTTGCGATTGCCAGCAGCGATCAATTTTTCGCGACAGAAAAGGGCCATCCCCATTCTGATCGGCACGAGCGAAAAACATGGCGACCAGATTGTCGAAATGCTCGACAGTGCGAACCTCTGTCGGCTGGCGTGTTGCGGTCATGACCAGAGCCTTTCCAGGGGAGCGATTGAACAGAGACACAGCATAGTCAGATTATTCGGCCAGCGCGTTCCCGGGGCTGCGCGGGTCGGCGACGCCGTGCCAGCCGTCGGCAGTGCGCTCTATGGCGTTGACTTTTGATCCGAAATCGGCCGTCCGGATAGGATTGCCGAACACTGAAGATTCTGCCGCGATTTTCTGTCCCATCGCATTATCTTCGATAATCGCGCCGTCGCCGGTGAAGAATAGATTGGGCAGCGCAATCGCCTGATCGACCGGCAGACCCCAATCGAGCACCCCGATCAATGTCTTGGTCACATGCATGATGATGCGCTTTCCGCCTGCCGAGCCAAGCGCCAATATGACCTTGCCATCGGGACCATAGACGATCGTCGGCGACATAGAGGACAGCGGGCGTTTGTTCGCCTCGACCCGATTGGCGACAGGCTTGCCGTCCTTTTCGGGGGCAAAGGTGAAGTCGGTGAGTTCGTTGTTGAGGATATAGCCATTGGCGATGAGGTGACTGCCAAACAGTGACTCCACTGTCGAGGTCATGGTGGCCACATTGCCGTCACTGTCGACCGCGACAAAATGGGTGGTGCCATGTTCGTTGACCGGCCCCGACGTCGTGCGCGGCTCTGCGCCCGGTGGGTTGCCCGCCGGATAGGCTTTTGCCACGCCGAAGGGCGAAATCAGATTGCGGCGACTGGCCAGATATTCCTTGTCGAGCAATCCCTTGACCGGCACATCGACAAAATCGCTGTCACCCAGATATTCAGCCCTATCAGCATAGGCGAGTTGCATCGCCTCTGCGATCAGGTGCCAGCTCATCACGCTGTCCTTGCCCATCGCCTTCATGTCATAGGCTTCGAGCATCCCCAGGATGCCGAGCACTGTCGTCGCCCCCGACGAGGGCGGCCCCATGCCGCAGACTTTATAGACACGATAGGTGGTGCAAACGGCGGGACGTTCCTTGGCCTGATAGGCTTTGAGATCGGCCATCGTCATTTTGGACTGATTGCGCGGCGCGGTGGTCACTGTTTTGACAATCGTCGCGGCATTGCTGCCGGTATAAAAGCTGTCCGCGCCTTTGGCGGCAAGCTCGCGCAGCACCTTGGCATAGGCCGGATTCTTGATGATCGTCCCGACCGGAGCCGGTTTGCCATCGACATAATAGAGGGCGCGCACTTCCGGAAAATCTTTCCAGACCGGCCGGACCAACTGCATATATTTATTCAGAATCGGGGTGACGGCATAGCCGCTTTCCGCCAATTTGATCGCCGGTTGGAACAGGTCGGCCCAAGGCAGCTTGCCCCAGCGTTTATGCGTTTCCTCTAGCAAGCGCACGTTGCCCGGAACGCCGACAGACAGCCCCCCAGGCACAACATCCATAAAGCCGCGCGGCTGACCATCCGGACCTAGAAAACGTTGCGGCGTCGCCGCAGCAGGAGCCTTTTCGCGGCCATCAATTGTCGAGATGCTGTTGGTCTTCGCATCATGGTAAAGCAGGAAACCACCGCCGCCGATACCGCTCGATTGCGGCTCGACCAACGTCAGCACCAGCATCATCGCCATCGCGGCATCGGCCGCTGACCCGCCTTCGCGCAGGATTTCACGTCCCGCTTCGGTCGCGCGCGGGTCGGCCGAGGTAACAACCCCTTGCGCGCTGGCAAGCGTGGGAAGGATGAGGAAGAAGAGGGCGAAGTAGCTAAGGACTCGTTTGAACATGGCGGCGACATTGGCGCGGTCACGGCGTCAGCGCAAGCCCGTCAAGCATCCGTTCCGATCGCATCGGCCACCCGTGCGAAGCCATCGCGCCGCGCGCAGCTTTCAAGACCCTGTGCAATACGCGCAGCAAGCCCCGGCCCGGAAAAAACCATTGCCGAATAAATTTGCACCAAACTCGCGCCCGCACGGATGCGATCCCACGCATCCTCCGCCGAACCGATACCGCCCACGGCGATCAGCGGCAACGCGCCTCCACTCGCGCGGCGAAAATCCCTGAGCCGCTGCTGCGCCAGATCGCGCAAGGGTGCCCCTGAAAGCCCGCCCGTTTCGTGCGCGTGGCGCGAGGTCAGGTCGGGTCGGCTGATCGTGGTGTTGGACACAATCAGGCCGGCAAGCTTTGCATCCATCGCAACCGCGACAATATCGTCAATATCGGCGGGCATGAGGTCGGGAGCGACCTTCAAAAACACAGGCTTTGCGGATTCCTTGGGCTGCGCCGCCGCGACCGCGTCAAGCAACGCCTCCAACGCGCCCTTGTCCTGCAACGCGCGCAGCCCCGGCGTGTTCGGCGAACTGATATTGACGGTCATATAGTCGGCAAGCGGCGCCATCGCCGCCGTGCCCTTGGCATAGTCGTCGATGCGGTCGGCGCTGTCCTTATTGGCCCCGATGTTGATGCCCAACGGTGCGACCAACCCGCGCGCGCGCAGATCCTTTATGCGAGCCGTGGCGGCGATCTGTCCGCCATTATTGAATCCCAGCCGGTTGATCACCGCCTTATCCTCGACCAGCCGAAACAGGCGCGGGCGCGGATTGCCCGATTGGGGCATCGGCGTCAGCGTCCCGATCTCGACAAAGCCAAAACCGAAATGCGGCATGATATGCGGAACGCGCGCATCCTTATCGAAACCGGGCGCAAGGCCGACAGGATTGGGAAAATCAAGACCCGCAACGCGGCTCGCCAGCATCGGGCTGGTCAAAGAACGGTGCGCGCACGGTAGCAATTCCAGCGCCGACAGCGTCAAATTGTGCGCGGCCTCCGCATCGCTGGCGTGAACAAGCGGGCGGACGAGTGCATAGGCGGCATCAGCAGTAGAGGAGAGGAACGACATGCCCCGCCATTGCGCTGGCCAGAGGGCTATGGCAAGCCATGGCCAACAGAAAAATCGGGAGAAAATCGTGTCGCACATCCGTTTAGCCGTCAAATTGTCCGCCAGCCTGCTGGTCCTGTCTGCCACCGGCTGCGTCTCGACCGCGATGCAGGATGCACCGGCCCCCCTGCCCCCCGCCACAGACGCACCGCAACCCGACACCACGGCACCGGCGGGAGTAGGGCTGAACGAATTTTTCCAGAATTATGACGCGGCACAGCTGTCGCTATCCCCGCAATCCAAGGCCTATCGCGGCATTCGCGACGGTGATTATGGCCAGTGGAACGATGTGTCCGACGCCGCCGAAGTCAACCGGGAAAAGCTGCAACAAGCCAGCGCCGCGGCGATGCGCACCGCCTATGACCCAAAAACAATGTCGACCGAGGACGCGCTGTCCTTTGAACTGTTCGATGCCGATGCCAAGCGATCGGCGCGCCTGTTCCGGTTCCGCGACCATCGTTATATTTTCGATCAGATGAACGGCGCGCAAAGCCGTATGCCTGCCTTTCTGATCAATATTCATCGCGTTTCCGATGACAGTGAAGCGCAAGCCTATATCAGCCGTATCGGGGGAATGGGGCCGGTCATCAGCGAGCTGGCCGCCGAGGCCGAACGCCGCGCCAATGCGGGCATGGGTCCGCCCAAATGGGTCTATGCCCATGTCCTGTCCGACATCGACAATCTGATCGGCAGCGACGGCAAGGTGGAAAGCAATGCCGTCATCGCCGATTTCGATACCAAGGTCGACGCACTGACCCTGCCTGACGCCCGCAAGGCCGAGCTGAAAAAGGCGGCGCGCGATGCGTGGCGGACAAGCGCGGTTCCAGGCTATCGTGACCTGCGGGTGCGTATGACGAGGATGCAGGCGAGTGCGTCCACCGATGACGGCGTGTGGCGGATGCCTGATGGCGCGGCCTATTATCAGGCGTTGCTGGCCAATTACACCACCACTAACCTAACCGCCGCGCAAATTCATGAGCTGGGGCTGGAGCAGGTCGACCGTATTCATGGCGAAATGCGCAAGATCATGACCAAGGTCGGCTTCAAAGGAACGCTGGCCGAATTTTTCGTCCATCTGCGCACCGATCCGCAATATTTTTACAAGAGTCGCGAGGCTTATTTGGCCGATGTCGCCACCAAGGTGACAGCGATGGAGGCCAAGCTGCCTGACTATTTCAGCACGTTGCCCAAGGCCCCCCTGAAAATAAAGGCCGTCGAGGCGTTTCGCGAGAAATCGGCGGGCAAAGCCTTTTACCAGTCGCCATCACCCGACGGATCACGACCCGGCACCTATTATGTGAACCTGTATAATCTGCGCGACATGTCAAAAAATGAACTGGAAGCGCTCGTTTATCATGAGGGTGTTCCGGGGCATCATTTGCAGCGGACGATCCAGACCGAGATGAAAGACCTGCCCCCCTTCCGCCGATTTGGTGGCTTTACCGCCTATACCGAGGGCTGGGGCCTCTATGCCGAGGAACTGGGCAAGGACATGGGCTTTTATCAAGATCCGTACAGCGATTTCGGACGGCTGGGGATGGAGTTATGGCGCGCGTGCCGGTTGGTCGTCGATACCGGCATCCACGACAAACGCTGGACCCGCGAGCAGGCGATCGCATATTTACAAGCCAATACCCCCAATCCCGAAGGCGATATCCGAAAGGCGATTGAACGCTATATTGTCTATCCGGGGCAAGCGACCGCCTATATGATTGGCAAGCTGAAAATCATGGAATTGCGCGACCGCGCGCGCAATGCTTTGGGGGACAGATTCGACATTCGCGGCTTTCACGATGTCGTCCTGTCGAGCGGCCCGGTGCCACTCGACATTTTGGAGCGCCGGGTCGACGACTGGATCGCCTCACAGCAGCCATAGCGGGAAAATCCGGGCTTGACGCGCCCTAACAAAAGGCGAATGCTTTGTTCTAATTAGACAAAGCAGTATTGAAACTGTGGGGATGGTCGCACGATGTCGAAGAAACCTTCGCCCTCTGCGGAGTCGGACGGTGACGTTCCGTTTGAACTAAACTATTTTTTGCCCGATCTCGATTTGGCGGAAATGGTTTCGACATTCTATTTTGCGCGCATCAACATGCCTTTGTTCGAAGAATATGAGCGCGCCGACCGCCCGCAATTTCGCATCATGTCAAACCCCGATGGCGAGTATATTTTTGCCGATGGCCACCGCGTTGCGGCAACGCGCGCAATCATCATTGGGCCGACCAGCGGACGGGTTCGCTCCATCGTGCGCGGCACCTCCCGACTTTATGGCTTTGGGTTGATGCCGGCGGGCTGGGCGACGCTGATGGGTTCCGAAGCCGACAACCTGACCGATCGTGCGATCAATGCCGAGGATTTGTTCGGTAGCTGGATTCACGATGTTCTCGATACGCTGCTCGCGGCGAAAAATGCCGAGGAACGGCAAGTGATCGGTAATAATTTCGTGCGCGAAATTCTCAACAAGAATGAACCCGCACCGCTCTGGTTCACCCGCACTGTCGATCAATGGCTGACGGCAAGTCTGTCGCCAGAGATATCTGATTTGGTGGGCGCAACGGGCATGTCAATCCGCTCAGTCGAGCGCATGACCAAGCGCTTTTACGGACTGCCGCCGCGCATGTTGGCACGCAAATATCGCGCCGTGCGTGCGGCCGCTGCTCTGGCGCGCGGAGAGGATTTGGATGAGGCCGCACTCAGTGATGCCTTTTACGACCAGTCGCACCTGATCCGCGAGATCAAGCGCTTCGCCGGCGCGACCCCGGGCCAGCTTGCGTCGCCGACGCTCTACACCCAGGCAACGTCAAAGGGGCGCAAGGATATGGCTGGAAAAGTCAGCCCGCTGGTTTCGGACACCTAGGCGGCAAGCCTCCTGCTCGGCCCTATACCCCTCTACAATCAGGATTATCCCGATGTCGATTTGGCGTTTTCGTCCAATAGCGAATCACCCGTAGCGCCTAGTTCAGACTTGCGACCCAGAAGAGCTCGCCCTCCTCGGAGGACTGAGACCTTCATCTTGGCACCCATTTGACCCCGGTCAGATGGGTGCCTTTTTTTTGCCTGTCACCAAAGCGCGCGACCGCCGCCCTTGCACCGCCTGCGCCCTTCGCCTACATAAGTGGAAGGATTTGGTCCAATTAAGGACCTGTGCCCCCATTTCGCAGGAGAGCGCCGATGCGCCTGTCCAATCTTGCCGATTATGCCGTGGTGCTGATGAGCGCCGCCGCCCGCCAGTGCGGGTCGGTGCCGATTCACGCCGCTATGCTGGCTGAGCAAACGGGGATACCGGGACCGACAGCGCAGAAACTGGTCAGCACCCTGGCCCGAGCCGACCTGCTGGTCGCGTCACGCGGTACCGGCGGCGGCGTCCGTCTTGCGCGTCCGGCAGCATCAATCAGCGTCGCCGACATCATCGAAGCGGTCGAAGGGCCGATTGCCCTTACCTCTTGCGTCGAGGACGGTCGCCACGACTGCGCCCTTGAAGGGAGCTGTCAGGTCCAGCCGCATTGGGGCGTCGTCAACTCGGCCGTTCGTGCCGCGCTCGAAGAGATTAGTCTGGCGAACCTGGCCGCCGCCCCTGCAAAGACGGGGGCCGCAATCCGGCCACCGTCCGCCTTACCGCAAACAGCCTCCGCATTGGCGCGGGCGACGAGTTAGAGTTATGACCGACAGCACCGACACCCCCGTAAAAGATCAGGCCGCGCACGACGCTGCCTTGAGCGTTGCCGACTATGAACATGGCTGGTCGTCCGAAATCGAACAGGATTTCGCGCCCAAGGGCCTGTCCGAAGATACGGTGCGCTTTATCTCGGCCAAGAAGAACGAGCCCGAATGGATGCTCGACTGGCGGCTCAAGGCCTTTCGCCACTGGCTGACCATGACCCCGCCCGATTGGGCCAAGCTCAACGTGCCACCCATCGACTATCAGGACGCCTATTATTTCGCGGCCCCCAAGACGAAGGAAAAGATTGGCAGTCTGGACGAGGTCGACCCCGAAATCCTGCGCGTCTATGAAAAGCTCGGCATACCGATCGAGGAGCAGAAAGTGCTCGCGGGCGTCGAAGGCGCGCGCAAGGTTGCCGTTGACGCGGTGTTCGACAGCGTCAGCGTCGCCACCACCTTTCGCGCCGAACTGGAGCGCGCGGGCGTCATCTTTCGTTCGATCAGCGAAGCGATCCGCGAATATCCCGATCTGGTCAAAAAATGGCTCGGCAAGGTGGTGCCGATGCAGGATAATTATTTCGCCACGCTCAACTGTGCCGTCTTCAGCGACGGAACCTTCGTTTACATTCCCGAAGGCGTGCGTTGCCCGATGGAATTGTCGACCTATTTCCGCATCAATGCCGAAAATACCGGACAGTTTGAACGCACGCTCATCATCGCCGACAAAGGTTCGCACGTCAGCTATCTGGAGGGCTGCACCGCGCCGATGCGCGATGAAAACCAGCTCCATGCCGCGGTGGTCGAACTCATCGCCTTGGACGATGCCGAGATCAAATATTCGACGGTGCAAAACTGGTACCCCGGCAATGCCGAGGGACTGGGTGGTATCTATAATTTCGTGACCAAGCGCGCGCTGTGTCAGGGCAAGCGCAGCAAGGTCAGCTGGACGCAGGTCGAAACCGGCAGCGCGATCACCTGGAAATACCCCAGCTGCGTTTTGAACGGCGAAGACAGCGTCGGCGAATTTTATTCGGTCGCCGTCACCAACAATTATCAGCAGGCCGACACCGGCACCAAGATGATCCACAACGCCAAAGGCACCCGATCTACCATCGTGTCAAAAGGCATCAGCGCGGGCAAATCGAACAACACCTATCGCGGCATCGTCCGCGTCGCCCCGACGGCAGAGGGCGTGCGCAACTTCACCCAATGCGACAGCTTGCTGCTGGGCTCGCTCAGCGGCGCGCACACCGTCCCCTATATCGAGGTCCGCAACCCGTCGGCGCAAGTCGAGCACGAGGCCACAACGAGCAAGATCAGCGACGACCAGCTTTTCTACGCGATGCAACGCGGCCTCGATGCCGAGGAATCGGTGGCGCTGATCGTCAACGGCTTCGCCAAGGAAGTGCTGCAACAACTGCCGATGGAATTTGCCGTCGAGGCGCAGAAATTGCTGGGGATTTCGTTGGAAGGGTCGGTCGGATGACCAGCCTGACGCCCCTCGATCAGGCCAAGCGCCTCTCCACCCCTCCCCTTCAGGGGAGGGGCTTCAGAGGGCCGAGGCACAGAAATTGATGGGGATTAGCCTTGAGAGGAGCGTGGGGTGACCCGTCACCTCTCACCTCGTCGTCATGCTGAACTTGTTTCAGCATCCATGGCCGAACGCCGAGGCCTCAGGCCATGGATGCTGAAACAAGTTCAGGGTGACGAGTTCGCTGACATTTTAGCCTACGGCACCGCCGTAAAGCTTAGGACTTGATATGCTAAAAATTGAAAACCTCCACGCCTCCGTCGCTGATAAGCCCATCCTCAAAGGATTGTCACTCACCCTCAACGCAGGCGAAATCCATGCGATCATGGGTCCCAATGGCGCGGGCAAATCGACACTGTCTTATGTCCTTGGCGGGCGGCCCGGTTACGACGTGACCGATGGGTCGGTGACGTTCAACGGGCAGGATTTGCTCGCCCTCGAACCGCATGAGCGCGCCGCGGCGGGCCTGTTCCTCGGCTTTCAATATCCGGTCGAAATTCCCGGCGTATCGAACGTCCAGTTCCTGCGCGAGGCGCTCAATGCGCAGCGCAAGCGGCGCGACGAAAAGCCGCTGACCGGCGGAGAATTTCTAAAGGTAGCACGCGAGAAAGCGGCGCTGCTGAAAATGGATATGGACATGCTCAAGCGGCCGGTGAATGTCGGCTTTTCGGGCGGCGAGAAAAAGCGCAACGAGATGGTGCAGATGGGGATTTTGAACCCCGCTGTCGCGATCCTAGACGAGACGGATAGCGGCCTCGACATCGATGCGCTGCGGATCGTCGGGCACGGCATCAACAGCATCATGCGCGCGCCCGACAAGGCGGTGTTGCTGATCACCCATTACCAGCGTCTGCTCGACTATGTGAAACCCGATTTCGTCCACGTCCTCGACGGCGGCCGCATCACGCGCACCGGCGGCCCCGAACTGGCGCATGAACTCGAAGAACATGGCTATGCCGAGGTGGTGGCCTGATGAACCTAGACGCCCTCCCCACCCGCCGCGATGAAGCCTGGCGCTATAGCGATATGGATGCGTTGGCACGGCAATGGCCGTTGCCTGCTCCCGAAAGCATTATCGTGCCTGCGGGCGGTGCGTTCACGCGTGCGATTGTGCAGGATAGCGGCGGCATCCATCAAATCGAGATGGCGGTCGGCAAGGGCGCGAGCGCAACGCTGCATATCCTGAACATCGGCGGCGATTATGGGCGCATCGAACTGGCCGTGACGCTGCACGAGGGCGCAGACTTCATGCTTGGCGCGGTGCAGATCGGCGGCGAGGATCAGAATCTTGAGGTTATCACCACCGTCACCCACGCCGAACCCGGTGCAGCATCGAAGCAAGTGGTGCGGTCGGTCCTCGGCGGCACCGCGACCGGCACCTATCTGGGCAAAGTCGCGGTTGCACGCGACGCACAACAAACCGACAGTTCGCAGGATGTAAAGGCGATGCTGCTCAACCGCAGCGCCACCGCCAACGCCAAACCCGAACTCGAAATTTTCGCCGACGACGTCAAATGCGCCCACGGTTGCGCGATTGGCGAGCTTGACGCGATAGGGCTTTATTATCTTCAGTCACGCGGCCTTCCGCCCGGTGAAGCCAAAAAGCTGATGCTGCAGGCCTTTGTGGCGGGCGTGTTTGACGGGGCAGAGGATGCGGAGCGGTTGCAGGACCTGGCGCTCGCGAAGCTTGGGGAATTGGTGTGATGGACGCAGCCACCGCCAAACCCGAAGCTGTGGCGCGCTGGGAGAATGAAGGCGGACGCGTTGGCGAACAGCCTCTTCGCACCGACTTCCCCGGCCTCGCCAACGATTGGCACTATCTCGACACCGCTGCGACGTCGCAAAAGCCGCAAGCCGTTATCGACGCCACGGTCAATGCGATGGGCCGCGATTATGCGACGGTGCATCGCGGCGTTTATCAGCGCTCGGCCGACATGACCCTCGCCTATGAGGCCGCCCGCCGGCGAATAGCAGAGTTTATCGGCGGCCAAGAGGATGAGGTCGTTTTCGTTCGCGGCGCAAGCGAGGGCATCAATCTGGTGGCGCAAAGCTGGGGTCAGACCAATGTTGGCGCGGGCGACCGCATCCTGCTGTCGACGCTGGAGCATCACAGCAATATCGTCCCCTGGCAGTTGCTGGCCGAACGCGTGGGCGCACACATCGACGTCTGCCCGCTGACCGATGACGGCCGCATCGACCTCGACGCCGCCGCCGCCATGCTCACCCCCGCGCACAAACTTGTCGCGCTGGCGCATGTCTCGAACGTGCTGGGATCGACGCTCGACGTCCGCCGTGCCGCCGGTCTGGCGCATAAGGTCGGCGCTAAACTGCTGATCGACGGCTGTCAGGCGGTTCCACGGCTCACTGTTGATGTCGCCGCGCTTGATTGTGACTTTTACGTCTTTTCAGGCCACAAGCTGTACGGCCCCACCGGTATTGGCGTGTTGTGGGCGCGCAAGGCGCTGCTCGACGCGATGCCGCCATGGCAGGGCGGCGGGTCGATGATCGACCGCGTGACCTTTGAACGCACCACCTATGCTCCCGCACCGCAACGCTTTGAGGCCGGAACCCCGGCGATCATCGAAGCGGTCGGGCTGGCGGCGGCGATCGATTATGTCAGCGCCATCGGGCTCGACGCCATCAACGCCCATGAAAGTGCGCTCGTTGCCGAGCTTCGCGAAGCCTTGGGACGCAAGAACAGCATCACGCTATTTGGCCCTGCCGACAGCGCGGGGATCGTCAGTTTTGCGATGGCGGGGGTTCATCCGCACGATATCGGCACTATCTTGGACGAAAGCGGGGTCGCAATCCGTGCCGGCCATCATTGTGCTCAGCCTTTGATGGACCATCTGGGCGTTCCCGCGACCGCACGCGCAAGTTTTGGACTCTATAGCAACAGCGACGATGTTGCGGCCCTGATCGATGGGCTGGCCCGCGTCGAAAGGATTTTTGGATGAACGAGGAACGCACCATCAAGGTCGAAGAAGTCGAAGCGGTCGATGCGCCGCCCAAGGCGCGCGTCGACGATATGGAAAGCGCACCCGACAAGCTGGAACGCAAGCGCGACTACCTCGAAGGATTCCTGTCAGCCAAGCCAGCCCCTGTTGCATCCGGCGCCGTCGGCGGCGACCTGTACGAAGCCGTCGTGAACTCGCTCAAGGATATTTTCGATCCGGAAATTCCGGTGAATATCTACGACCTTGGCCTGATCTATAATGTCGAGGTCGACGAAGGCCATGTGATCGTCACCATGACGCTGACCACCCCGCATTGCCCCGTCGCGGAATCCATGCCCGCCGAAGTTGAGCTGCGCGTCGGCGCGGTCCCCGGTGTCGGCGATGCCGAAGTCAATCTGGTCTGGGACCCGCCCTGGTCGCCCGACAATATGAGCGACGAAGCGCGGTTAGAGCTAGGGATGCTGTGATGAGCGAAACCAAAACCCGAGCCCGCCCCGCCGCGATTACGCTGACCGCCAATGCCGAGGCGCGCATTGCAGAATTGATGGCCGCCGCCCCCGACGATGCGATTGGCGTCAAATTATCAACCCCGCGCCGTGGCTGTTCGGGGCTCGCTTACTCGGTCGATTATGTGACCGAAGAGGAAAAATTCGACGAGAAGATTGAGACCCCCGGCGGCGTCTTTTACGTCGATGGCGGATCCATACTCTATCTGATCGGCAGCGTGATGGACTGGGTCGTCGACGATTTCGCCGCCGGCTTCACCTTTGTAAATCCCAACGCCAAGGGCGCGTGCGGGTGCGGCGAGAGCTTTACGGTTTGACACGACACCCGGACTAAGCGAGCGGTTCGAACCGCACCGTCAGTCCGTCCTTTGGCCGCGGAATCGGCAAGGTCTGCCACGCGGGTTCATAGCCGTCTTCCACTACAATGCGGTGCGTCGTGATGACGTGATGGAAAAAGATCTTCGCCTGCATATAGGCGAAGTGCAAGCCCAGACACATATGCGCGCCGCCGCCAAAGGGCACCCAGGCATATTTGTGCCTCCCCTTGGCAATCTCGGGCGAAAAGCGCATCGGGTCGAACTTGGCAGGCTCGGGCCAATATTCCTCCATCATATGCGTAAAGGCGGGATTGACCCCGACGCTGGTGCCGGCTGGAATCGTATAGCCGCCAAATTCGAAATCCTTGAGCGCGCGGCGCGGAAAACTCGGCACCGGCGGGATCATCCGCAGCGCCTCTTTAAACGCCCATTCGGTCAGTTCCAACTCGCCCAACGCATTATGGCCGACGCCCTCGCCAGCGGGGGCGACTGCCAGCATTTCCTCGCGCAGCTTGTCTTGCCATTCGGGATTTTTGGCGAGCAGCCAGACGAGTGATGTCACCGAACTTGTGATCGTGTCATGCGCCGCCATCATCAGGAAATTCATATGGTCGACAATCGCCTCGACGCTCAGATATTCGCCATTTTCGTCCTTGGCCTTGCAAATCTGGCTGAAAATATCCTCGCCTTCGGCCAGACGGCGTTCGGGGACCATCGCGCTGAAATATTCGACCAGATATTTGCGGCCCGCAACGCCGCGCCCCATCGCAGTAAAGGGCAGCGGACGCCGGACAATGCCGATCGACGCCTGCACCATGTCGACAAAGGCCTTGTTGACCTTTTCGGCTTCCGGCCCGAACGGAATACCCAAAAAGCTGGACGCCGCGAGGTCGAGGGTCAGCTTCTTGATTGCCGGATAGAATTTGAAGGTCTTGCCGCTCCAGCTTGCGACGCGATCCTTGATGCCGACATTCAGGCTGTCGGCATAATGGCGCATCGGTTCGGGCTTGAACGCGACCGATAGGGTGCGGCGGTCCATGCGGTGCTTGTCGAAATCCATCAACATCAACCCGCGCGGGAACAACAGGTTGAGAACCGGCCCCCAGCCCTGTTCGGACGAGAAAATCTTGTCGCGGTCGAACATCACCAGCTCATTGGCTTCGGGCCCGTGGAGCGCAACGCTGCGCCCGCCAAAGCTGTGGACGCGATAGACTTTGCCATAGGTGTCGACCATGCGGCGGGTGAACGCGCGCGAATCCTTAAGCTGCGCCAGCGTCGTGCCGATCAGCGGCAATCCGTCTTCTCCGGGAATATGATCGGTTGCTTCATTGCCGTTATAGGGCAGCCAATGCGCCGTATCGGGGCCAAAGCGCGACGGGGCATAAATTGTACGGGCGGGAGCATTCATCGGACCGAAAACCTCTGTCTTTGCGGCAGTTGATGAAAGTTTACCTCACTACTTACATTGATGCAAGTAAGCTATGCCGACGGGAAGGACTCTATTCACCGCAAATTCAACTCGACTCGTGCATCTATATCCCCACAATGACCGGTAACCGCTGTTGGTGCCCATAAAGGCTCGAAAAATGAAACTCCCATTCCGCCCCCTCTCCATCACGCTTGGCGCGTTAGCGACGACGGCGCTTGGTGGTTGCTATTATGGCGACGTGAACAGCGTCGATTATGCCTATGCCGACGATGATTGCGCGACCCGCTATGGCAGTGATTATTATGATCAGGATATTGGCGGCTATGACGACGGTTATGGCTATGACTGCTATGATGCCGCAGATTATCGTGGCGGCTTTGCCCAGATCGGATTCGGTGGTGGGTGGTACGACAATTATTTTTACCCCGGATACGGCCGGTTTCTGTTCGATAGCTATAACAACCGCTATCCATTGCGCGGCCAATATCTGACTTATTGGGGCGGACGCCGCGCCTGGTGGCGCCACCATGGCCATGATGGAAAAGGTCATCGTGGCGGAGGGAAATGGCAGGATGGCCAGCGCGGTGACGGCCATCGCGGGGATGGTCGATACAGTGGACGGCGCGGAGACCATCGCGACGGGCACAAAGGCGGACACCGGGGCGACCATACAGGAGTGGCGGGCGATAGCACTACCACCACGCCCATCACCAATGCGGTGCGGCCCGGCGTCCGCAACCCGCGCCGTCCCAATCGCGGCCCCGGTGTTGCACGCAAAGCGCCACCGCGTCAGCCTGCGGCACGTGCGCGGCCCGCAGCAGCGCCTGCACCGGCAGCTCGTCCCGCTGCCGCTGAAAGACGCCGCGCTCCGGCACGCGCGGCCTCTCAGAACCGTCGTGAGCGTCCGCGGGTCCAACCAGACTGATTGACGTCTCAGATATCGTCGGCGGACACTAGTTCCTCGACGTCGAGTTCGCCCGTCATTGCGGCAACCGTGACCGCGACCGCAGCGTCTCCGGTGACGTTGGTCGTCGTGCGCATCATATCCATGATCCGGTCGACCCCTGCCACAAAGGCGATGGTTTCCAGCGGCACACCGACGCTGCCGAACACCAGCGCCATCATGATCAGGCCCGCGCCCGGAATCCCCGCCGCGCCAATGGCACCGAGTGTCGCGGTGATCGAGATCATGAAATAATCACCCCAGCTAAGGTCGACGCCGAAAATCTGCGCCCCGAACAGGGTGGCGAGGCCCAAATACATGGCCGTGCCATTCATGTTGATCGTCGCGCCCAATGAGATGACAAAGCTCGATACGCTGCGCGATACGCCCAAATTGCGCTGCGCACAGCGTAGCGTGACCGGCAATGTCGCGTTCGATGATGCGGTCGAATAGCTGACCGCCATCGCGTCGATCATGCCGCGGAAAAACCCCGTGACCGACGTCTTGGCCAGAAATTTGATCATCAGCGAATACATGATGAAAATGATCAGCAAGCAGCCGAAATAGTTGAGCGCCACCAGCTTGGCGAGCGATTCCAGAGCCCCCAGCCCCAACACACCGGCGACCCATGCCATCAGCGCAAAGACGCCAAAAGGCGTCAGCTCCATGACGATCATCGTCACCTTTTGCATGATGATCGCGCCGCTGTCGAAGATGCGCGCGACGGGTTCGCCCTCTTCCTTGGCCATCAAAATGCCGATGCCGACCAGCAGGGCAAAAACGATGAGCGGCAGCACCTGCACATCGGCCATCACCTGCACCGGGCTTTCGGGGACAATCGACAGGATCATGTCGGTCCAGCCCGTGGCCGTGGGCTCGGGCGTAGCCCCGAGCGTAATGGCGCTGGTGTCGAGACCAACGCCGGGCTTGACCAGCGACCCGAGCATCAGCCCAAACCACACGGCGATCTGCCCCGTCACGACAAATATCAGCATCGCCCGGCCGCCGACCTTGCCCAATTTGCGCAGATCACCAATCGCCGCGACCCCCGACACGAGCGAGAAAAAGATCAGCGGGACGACCAGCATCTTCACCGACTTGATAAAGAAATCGCCGATCCATTTGAGCGATGCCGCTTCGGGACCCCATGCAAAGCCCGTGATGATACCCAGAACAAGGGCCGCAACCACGCGCTGCCACAAGGGAATCCGAAACCAGAATGCCATATATTCACCCTTCCCGCCGCGTGCTTCGCGGTCCGCTTATTGACCCTAAGGCGCTATGCAGTTGGCAGCAAGCCAAGCGGGTCGGCGGTGCCTTACATCAACAATGCGATGGCAACGGTTGTGGCCGACCCCACAACTACCGTCATCGGCAGACCGGCGCGCAGAAAATCCATAAAGCGATAATTGCCCGCCGCATAAACCAATGTGTTGGTCTGATAGCCGATCGGCGTCGCAAAGCTGGCCGAGGCCGCAAACATCACCGCCACCACCATCGGATAGGGATTGACCCCCAACTCGCGCGCCAGCGCGATGGCCAGCGGGGTGACCAGAATTGCGACCGCATTATTGGTGATCACTTCGGTCAGCAGTACCGAAATCAAATAGGTTGCGAGAACCAGACCCCAGGGTGGAACCTGACGCAGCCAGGGCGTCAATTCGCCGACGATCAGCGAAACACTTCCCGCATTTTCCAGCGACAGTCCCACCGCGAGCATGGCGAAAATCAGCACCAGCACATTGCCGTCGATCGAATCCCATGCCTCATCTGCATCAATGCAGCGCGTGACCAATATCAGCCCGACGCCGATGATCGCGGCCACCCCGATGTTCATCAGATTGAAGGTCGCGAGCAGGATCACACCGGCCAGCGCGCCGATGGCGATGGGTGCCTTGCTGCGGCGGAATTCGCGTTCGCTGGTCGACCCGACGCCATAAAGATGCGGATTGCCATAGATTTGTTCGATTTGTTCGGTCGGCCCTGTCACCAGCACCCGGTCAATAGCTTGTACACGCGCATTGGGCAGGTCCGGCCCCGGCGTCTTGCGAAAGCGGGCAACCCCAAGGATGCGGACCTTCAGCGACGACAAAAAAGGAATTTCGATCAACCGACGCCCGATCGCCGGATGGCTGGGCGCGATCATCGCCTCGACCACCATCTCATCGTCTTGCGGAATATCATCAGCGCCTGCAGTGAGACCGATAACGACATTCTTGTTCGCACGCAGCGACAGCAATTCAGCCAGCTCAAGCCGCAGCACCAGCCGGTCGTCGGCTTCTAGCTCCATGTCGTTGATTCCGCTGCGGCGCAGCACCGCTCCGCGCTTGAGCCCGACCAGCTTGACACTGGCGCGTTTGACAAAGGGAACCTCGCCAATCACCCGCCCGACCAGATTGCCGTCGCCCAAGATTCGGACCTCCGACAAAAAGCTGCGATGGTCCTGACTGAGCGCAATTTGCGAGGGTGAATCATCGGGCAACAGGTGGCGCGAGACGAGCAAAAGCGCCGCGATTCCTGCAACACCAGCTATCAGCCCGACCGGCGTAATCGTGAAAATGCCAAAGCGGTTGAGCCCGTTATCCTCTGCCACCGCCGCCACCAGCAGGTTGGTCGAAGTGCCGATCAGGGTCGTCGTGCCGCCCAAAATGCAAACATAAGACAGCGGGATCAACAGCCGTTTGGCGCTGACCCCCAACGCATTGGCCAGTTTGAGCATGATCGGGATCATCACCACTACAACCGGCGTGTTATTGAGGAAGGCGGAGGCAACATAGACCCCCAGAAACATCTCGGCGAGCGCCAGCTTGGGATGGTGCTGGGCGCGGGCGATGATGCGGCTGGCGATGGCATCAAGCGTCCCGGTGCGCAGCAAGGCGCCCGACAATATGAACATCGCGCCAATGGTTACAGGCGCCGAATTGGAAAAGACCGAAAACAGGTCTTTGCCCGACAAAATACCCAGAAACAGAAAGATGCAGGTGCCAAGGATGGCAACCACGGTCGCCGGAAAGCGCTCGACAACAAAACCGACGAACATGAGCGCCAGCACCACCAGCCCGATCACCGCCTGATGTTCGGTGATAAAGGCCTGAATGACGGCAATCATCCGCGCATCATCCGCATTGTGCCCGGTGCAGCAGCTTATGGTCGGCAAGGACCAGCGCCATCATCGCTTCGACCACAGGCGTGCCGCGGATGCCGACACACGGATCGTGGCGGCCTTTGGTGACAATATCGGTCGCCTCTCCCTGATCGTTGATCGTTTGGACCGGAGTCAGAATCGAACTGGTCGGCTTAAAGGCCACGCGCACCACCACCGGCTGTCCGGTCGAAATGCCGCCAGCGATTCCCCCTGCATTATTCGACAGGAAATCGGGGTGGTTGCTGCCGTCGCTGGCGGGCCGCATCGGATCGGCATTTTCCTCGCCGCGCAGCCGCGCCGCGATAAATCCGGCACCGATTTCGACACCCTTGACCGCGTTGATCCCCATCATCGCGCCCGCCAATTCGGCGTCGAGCTTGGCATAGACCGGCGCCCCCCAACCAGCGGGAACGCCGCTCGCCGCACATTCGATAACCGCGCCAAGCGAGCTGCCCGCCTTGCGCGCCTCATCCATCACCCCCTCCCAACGCTGCGCCGCCGCCGCATCGGGACAGAAAAAGGGATTGCGGTCAATCTCTTCGAGATCAAAGTTATCCGGATTGATCTTGTCGCCGCCAATCTCTGCCACCCAGGCGTGGATTTGCACGTCGGGGATGACCAGCCGCGCCACCGCGCCCGCCGCGACCCGCGCCGCCGTTTCGCGCGCGCTCGACCGGCCGCCGCCGCGATAGTCGCGAATGCCATATTTGGCGTCATAGCTATAATCGGCATGACCGGGGCGATAGGCTTTGGCGATGTCGCCATAATCCTTGGACCGCTGGTCGGTGTTCTCGATCATCAGACTGATCGGCGTTCCCGTCGTCTTGCCCTCGAACACGCCTGACAAGATACGCACGGCATCGGGCTCGCGCCGCTGTGTCGTGTGGCGCGAGGTGCCCGGACGGCGCTTGTCGAGCCAGGGCTGAATATCATCCTCGGTCAGCGACAGCCGTGGCGGGCAGCCGTCAACCACAGCGCCCAGCGCAGGCCCATGGCTTTCCCCCCAGGTCGTAAAGCGCAGGACATGGCCGAAACTGTTGAGACTCATTGCCGCGCGATCCTGTCCATAAATTCGATCCGGTTGCCGAAGGGGTCGTGGGTGAAGAAACGATACCGACCATCGACGGGGCTGTCATCCTTCGTCGCATAGCCTGCTGTTTTCAGACGCTTGCGCAAGGTATCCAGACCATCGGTGCTCAGCGCAACATGCGCTTTCTTTGCGGGCTGAAAATTCGCCTCTGTCCCGACATGCAACTGCAGGCCTCCCAAAGCGAACCAACATCCCCCGCGTGCCGCCATATCCGCAGGCTTGGGTAGTTCGGTCAGCCCTAGCAAATCGCCAAAAAATTGCCGCGCCTGATCTTCCCCTCCGACTGGTATAGCCATCTGCACATGGTCAAGGGCAAGCGTCCCCATCACACCAGCGCAATATCCGGTGCGTCTTCCTGCTTCATACCGATGGTATGATAACCCGCATCAACATGATGGGCCTCGCCCGTCACGCCCGATGCCAGATCGCTGAGCAGATAGAGCGCCGATCCGCCGACATCATCGATGGTGACATTGCGGCGCAGCGGGGCATTATGCTCGTTCCATTTCAGGATCAGGCGGAAATCGCCGATCCCGCTGGCCGCCAACGTCTTGATCGGACCCGCCGAAATTGCATTCACCCGCACATTTTGCGGACCATAATCATTGGCGAGATATTTGACGCTGGTTTCCAGCGCCGATTTGGCAACGCCCATGACGTTATAATGCGGGATGACTTTCTCGGCGCCATAATAGCTGAGCGTCAACATCGACCCGCCCTCCGGCATCAACAGCGCCGCGCGCGCGGCGACGGCGGTAAAGCTGTAAACGCTGATGTTCATCGTCATCAGGAAATCGTCGAGCGTGACATCAGCATATTTGCCGCGCAGCGCCTCTTTGTTCGTATAGCCGATGGCATGGACGATGAAGTCGATGGTCGGCCAGCGATCAGCCAGCGTCGCAAAAGCCGCATCCAGATTGCCCATGTCGGACACATCGCAATCAATCAGGAAATCACAGCCCAACTGGTCAGCAAGCGGCTTTACCCGCTTCAGCATCACGTCACCCTGATAGCTGATCGCCAGCTCGGCGCCTGCGCCATGCAGCGCCTTGGCAATCCCCCAGGCGAGCGACTTATCATTGGCAAGGCCCATGATCAGTCCGCGCTTACCCTTCATCAAACCACTCATTCTGTATCTCCGCCCTTCGCGTCTTCGCCATCTTCGTTAGCGTCGTGGCCCAAATCCTCAACCTCGACAAGCGCCGCATTTAATTCCGCACCCATCACCATACCCAATCCAACCAGATAGAAAAAGAACAGCGCCACCATCACCCCCGCAAGACTGCCGTAGGTGGCGTTATAGCGCAGCAGGTTGGCAAGCAGCGGCGGCAGCGCCAACGTTACCCCGACCCACCATGAGGTCGTGAACAGCGCGCCGGGCCATTTGGGAAACTGACGCCCGCGATATTTCGTCGGAGTCAGCGAAATAAACAGCAGGAAAAGCGCCAGAAACAAGCCCAGCGCCGACACAATGCGCGAAATCGCAATCGACCCCGCAGATTGATAGGCTGACGGCAGCACGCGCCCGATAAACTGCTCCACCCCCACGATCGCCACCTGCATACTGAAGGATAGCATCATCAACACGACAGCGCCGGTGATAATGCCGATCGACAATAATCGGTGATGAAAAAAGCCCTTGCTGAAATGTGTGCCATAGGCACGGCGCAAAATATCGCGCACCGTTTCGATCAGACTGCCCACGGTCCACAACGCGACCAACGCACCGAGCCATAAAAATGGCCCAGAACGCGACGTCATCACTTCGCGGATTGGCCCCGACAGCGCTTTGGCAACGGTCGGCGGCATCGTTGAAAAAACCGCCGACACAACGGCCTCTCCACCGGCACTGCCGCCAAACAGGCTGATTGCTGCCGCCATCAGGATGAAGAAGGGGAAAAGCGCAATCAGCGCCAGATAGGCCAGATTGCCGGCATGGATGAAGCCATCGGTATAGGTGCCGATAACAACCCGGCGCAATATGCGAAAAGCGCGGGTTCCCGGCCCTATGCGCGCCCGACTGCGATCAAGCAGACCTTGCGCCGTTGCCCGAATCTTGCGTCGTTTGGCGCGCTCGGCCCGCGCTTCGGGCGAATGGGGGGAATGACCCTCGGCCTGATATTCGCGATCAACCTCGGCTGCCACCTCGCGCGCAAGGGCATCTGCCGCTTTGCGATCTTCACGCGATGGTTGGACCGGGCGACCCGCCATGCGTCAGACGCCCAGTTCGGCGCGCACCGATCGCGTGTCGGTCCAGTCGCCGACCAACTTGGCCAAATCTGCATTATCGGCGGGCAGGTCGACCATCAGGCGCACCAACTGGTCGCCGCGACCGCCGCTTTTCTGGCTGAATCCCTTACCCTTTAACCGCATAACTTTACCCGAGGACGACCCGGCAGGGATTGACAGCATCACCGGCCCGTCCACCGTCGGCACCTTGATCTTCGCCCCCGTCACCGCCTCGTTGAGCGTGATCGGCAGGTCGAGGCGGATATTGGCGCCATCGCGTTCGTAAAAGGGGTGATCCTTGACGCTGATCGTCAATATGCCGTCGCCATTGCCGCCCGGACCCGCCTGCCCCTTGCCGGCAAGGCGCATTTGCGTGCCGTTCTCGACGCCCGCAGGCAGCTTCAGATCGATTGTTGCACCGTCGGAAAGCGTGATCCGCTGCGGTGCGCGCGTGGCCGCATCGACGAAGCTGACCGCCAATCGATAGGCGACATTCGCGCCCTTGGGCGGCGGCGCGCTGCGACCGCCAAATCCGCCGAACGGCCCACCGCCTCCGCCGCCAGCGCTGCGACCGCCAAACAACCCTTCGAACAGGTCGGAAAAATCGGCGCCCTCGCCGCCAAAGCCACCCGAACCGCCGCGCGGATCGCCGCGATAGCCGCCGCCACCGCCGCCGCCATAGCCAAAGGGCATGGCCGGATTGCCCTCACCGTCAATCTCTCCGCGATCAAATTGCGCGCGTTTTGTCTTGTCCGACAACAGGTCATAAGCCTTGGTCACGTCGCTAAAACGCTCCGAAGCCTTTGGATTATCTTTATTCTTGTCGGGATGAAGCTGTTTGGCGAGTTTGCGATAGGCGGATTTGATTTCCGCTTCGCTAGCCGATTTCGCTAAGCCCAATGTTGTATAAGGGTCTGCCATAAACGTCCAATAGCCTGATAAATGCCCAATCGGGAGGGAAGAGTTGCCCGTGAATGTGGGTTCGACCCCATAGTGGGTCAAGTTCTAGCAAAGTCTACGGATTTTCTCGACCATAGCGGCAGCGCGCATTATGGACGTGCCGATGACAGCCGATCCTTTCCATCTCTTCGACACTTGGTTCACCGAGGCGCGCGAAACCGAGCCGAATGACGCCAATGCCATGGCGCTCGCCACCGCGACACCCGACGGACACCCGTCGCTGCGTATGGTGCTGCTCAAAGGGCATGGGGCCGACGGTTTTGTCTTTTATACCAATCTCGACAGCCGCAAGGGCAATGAACTGGCCGCAAATGCGCATGTCGCCCTGCTCTTTCACTGGAAATCGCTGCGTCGCCAGATCCGCATCGAAGGCACGGTGAGTCCGGTCGATGAGGCAACCGCCGACGCCTATTTCGCGACCCGCAGCCGCGATTCGCAATTGGGGGCTTGGGCCAGCGACCAATCGCGCCCACTCAACAGCCGCAAGATTTTCGAAGATCGCTTTGCCGCAATGCAGGCGCGATTCGAGGGGCAGGATGTGCCGCGTCCGCCGCGTTGGTCGGGCTGGCGCGTGACGCCCACGGCCATCGAATTCTGGCAGGACCGCGCGCACCGCCTCCACGAACGCACCCTGTTCACCCACACCGATGGCGGCTGGACCAGCGGGATGCTCTATCCATGAGCGGCCTGCATCATCATGGCCATGATCACGGCCCCAGTGATCGCGGCACCCTCACCAGCCGCGCCGCGGTGGCCAGCATTACGATGGCGCTGTCGCTTGTCCTGCTCAAAGTCTGGGCAAGCTGGGATACGGGGTCGGTCGCGATGCTCGGCAGCCTTGCCGACACCACACTCGACCTGATTGCCTCGATCGTCACCCTGCTCGGCGTCCGCTATGCCGCCATGCCCGCCGACGATGATCATCGCTTTGGCCATGGCAAGGCCGAGGGGCTGGCGGCGCTGTTTCAGGTCATGTTGATATCGGTGTCGGCCATCGGCATCGGCTGGCGCGCCATCGACCGGTTCTGGAATGGCGCGGAGACCGAGGGGCTGGAAATGGGCGTTGCGGTATCGCTGATCGCGATGGCGGCAACCGTCGGCCTGCTCGCCTATCAACGCCATGTCATCCGCAAGACAGGCTCGGTCGCGATTATGGCCGACCATGTGCATTATCAGTCGGACTTGCTGCTCAACTTGGCGGTTATCGCCGCGCTCGCGCTCGATCAACTGGTCGGCTGGCGCTGGGCCGACCCGTTGTTCGGCGTCATCATCGCCTTGTGGCTTTTGTGGGGCGCTTATCGCGCGGCGAGCCATGCGATCGACGAATTGATGGACCGCGAATGGAGCCCGGCCAAGAAAGAGGCTTTTTTGAAAGTCGCGTTGGCCCACCCCGAACTCGCCAGCATCCACGACCTGCGCACGCGTACCAGCGGCGGACGCGATTTCGCGCAATTCCATGTCTGGGTCGACCCCGACATGACGCTGGCCGCAGCGCATCAGATCATGGATGAAATCGAGGAGAAGCTGGGCCGCGAATTCCCCGGCACCGAAATCCTGATCCACCCCGAACCCGAGGGCCAGACAAGTGACGAGGCTTGCCTGACCGACGGCAAAATGGAGCATCATCACTAATGCGCCTGCCCATCGCCCAGGTCGATGCCTTTGCATCGCGCGCCTTCACCGGTAATCCGGCCGCCGTGATGCCGCTCGACGCCTGGCTGGATGATGCGACACTACAGGCCATAGCGGCCGAAAATAATCTCTCCGAAACCGCCTTTCTGATTCCCGACAGCAGCGGTGAAGCCGATTATGAGCTGCGCTGGTTCACCCCGACGGTCGAGGTTGCCCTATGCGGTCACGCCACGCTGGCAAGCGGCCATGTGATGTTAACCGCCAACGCGGCAATCGATAGCGTCAGCTTTCGCACCCGACAGGCAGGCGTCCTGCGCGTTACGCGCGATGGCGATGGCTATGCCATGGCCCTGCCCGCCTATCGCGCCGACCCCAAACCGCTGCCCGACACCGTCGCGGCACTCGGCGAAGGTGCGCTCGAAACGCTGTGGCATCCGGGGCGCTATGCACTGATCGTCTATCCCGACGCGACAGCGATCCGCGCGCTGTCACCCGATTTCCGCACGCTGCGGTCGCAGGGCGATGTCTTGTATATCGCCACCGCCCACGGTGATGGGGACGCCGCAGGAACCGATGTGATCAGCCGCGTTTTTGCACCCGGCGCGGGCATTGACGAAGATCCGGTCACGGGATCGGCGCATAGCGTGCTGACCCCCTATTGGACCGACCGGTTGGGCCGCGACGCCTTTACCGCCTATCAGGCCAGCACGCGCGGTGGGCATGTCGGTTGCCGGATCGATGGCGATCGCGTTCTTCTCGACGGCCAATGCGTCACGATAATGACCGGCGAACTTCTGCTTTGAAAACAACCTCGCCCTCCCCTGAAGGGGAGGGGTTTTACTCAGAGCGCTGCAATCAAATCTGCCAGATGCGTCCGCAAGGCCGGAAACTGGTCGTCCTTGGTAATCCCCAACCGCACAACCGTCAGCCGCTGCGATGGGGAGACAATGATATATTGCCCCTGATGGCCGATACAGGCGAACAGGTCATTGGGGCCACGCTCGGGCCATAGCGCCTCGGCAGAGCCTGCCGGTCGCGGGCGGTTCAGCCAGATATGGCCGCCATAGCCGGCGTCGGTCGGCGCCGAAGACAGCATGAAGCGCATCCAGCTTTCGGGCAGCAAACGCTGGCCGTTGACGACGCCATGGTTGCGCAGAAATTCACCGAACTTTCCATAATCACGCGCGGTCGCGTGCATGATCGATCCGCCGATCATCGTCCCCTTGGCATCAAATTCAGGGGTCAGGCTGGTGATGCCCAGCGGCTCGGTCAGCCGGCCGGAGATGAATTCCAGCATCGCCTCGCGCCGCGCCTCCGGATTGGGTGATGTGGTCAGCGTGTCGGTCAATATGTCCGACAGGATGACGCTGGTGGCAGAACTGTAATTATAAACCTCGTCGGGCCGCGCCACGGCGGGCTTGGCCTCGGCAAAACCCGCCATATCGCGCGCACCGGCCCCGAACAGCATGGTGAAGGTATCGACCGACCAATTGGGCGCGCCTTCCTCGACATGCTCCAGCCCCGACGACATGTGCAGCAAGTTGCGCAAGGTGATCGCCCCGCGCGGATCGCCGCTGCGCTGCCACCCCGCGACCGGTGCCGGACCGTCGAGCGCCAACCGTCCATCGGCGACCAGAAAGCCGGTCAGCACGGCGGTTATGCTCTTGGCCATCGACCAGCTGATCAGCTTGCTGTCAGGTCCAAAGCCGCTGCCATAACGTTCATAAACCGGCTCTCCGTCGCGCAGCACATAAAGCGCGCGCGTTTCGCCCACTGCCCCCGCGTCGTCGAACAGCGCGTCGGCCTTGGCCTTTACCGAGGGCGCAAGCCCGTTTGGCGACGCTTGTGCTGTCGGAGTGGGGGGCGCTTTATCCTGTCCTGTGGCTTGCGCCAGCGACCATATCGCCAAACCGGCCACGGCAGCACTTGCCAGCACCTTCTTTTTCGTGATCATAGGGTGAGTGACTAGCACCGACCAGACCAGCCCGGCAACGCCAGAAACGCCGCCAGCCGCAGAACCGGCGATGGCGGCCAAGCCGACAAAGCCGAAACGGCGCGGCTGCCTGCTCTGGTTGATTATCATCCTCATCATCATCGGCGGTGTCGCAATCTGGCAATATCCCGCGTTCAAGGCGCGCGCCGAGCTGGGCGCCGCCTATGCCGCCCGCATCGGCTGTTCGTGCCGCTATGTCGAAGGGCGGACTCTCAAAAGCTGCCAGAGGGATTTTGAACCGGGCATGGAAATCGTCTCGGTCGCCGACGACACCGCGACCAAAAGCGTCACCGGCAGCGTCCCGTTGCTAGCAACCCGCACCGCACGCTTTGCGGGAGCGTCGGGGTGCTTGCTTGATCCAGCGAATTAAGGATGGGGCGCATGATGGGAAAGCTGATTCTTCTCACTGCTACCGCCTTCATCGGTGGATGTTCTGACTCCTGCGAGAACACAATCGTTTCACAAACGCTGTCACCCGATGGGAAGAATGAGGCCGTCATTTTTCAACGTGACTGTGGAACCACGACGGGATTTTCTACTCAGATTTCCGTTCTTGAAGCTGGAAAATCACTGTCGGGAAGTGGCAATGCTTTTGTGGCTGATGACGACCATGGGAAAGCGAAGGCTGGTGATTGGGGCGGGCCATGGGCAGAAGTGAAATGGCTAGCAGCCGATCACCTCCGCGTCCTATACGCTGCCGAGTCTAGGGTGTTTGATAAAAACGACAATGTCGATGAGATCAGAATCTCCTATCAGGTGACCGGCAGCTAGTTGCGACTTCGAGTAATAACTAGACCATCAGCTAACCACCCCAAAGCAGACAACTCCCAAACACCAACTCCACCCTAAAACCCCATCCTCAATCGGACCACTTCAGCCGCCGCCCCAACCATGGCATCCAGCGCTGCCAGCCACCGTGGAAAGACCCCCATTCCCAAATTGCGGTGAAAATGAGTGCGGCGAGCACGGCCATTCCGATTTGCAGGGTGTTCCAACCCGCAAGTGCGACCCCCGCTGCGATCGCGAACAGCAAGATCAGGCCCAAAACTTGTGAAAAGGGCGGGAAGCGCCGACCCGATGTCGCCCATTTGAAACCCAAATTGCCGAATAGGAACAGTATTGGACCGCCGACGATCCCGACCAATATCCATGGCGTGACATGGTCGTGCGGGTGCATCAGTATCAATTCGTCCCCCACCGCCGTCACCACCAGACCGGCAACAATCGGGATGTGCCAATAGGTATAGGCGTTACGCGCGATCTGGCCGACGTTGTCGCTTTGCGCGATCACCTCTCCGCCGCGCCGCGCGCCGGTGTCGAAATATATCCACCACAAGGTCGCGCTGCCCAAAAAGCAGGTCGCAAAGGCGGTCCAGTGCAGCGCGTCCTGTGGCAGTTGGGCAAAGGTCGCGCCGGTAATCAACACCGATTCACCCAGCGCGATGATGATGAACAGCGCGCAGCGTTCGGCCATATGCGCGCCCGAAATATCCCAGTCGGACATTTGCGAGTGTCCCAGTCCGGGCGTGCGGAACAACAGGAACGGACCCGCATATTCAACCGCCAGTGCCGCCGCCCACAACAGCAAGCGCGTATCATGCGGCGCAAGAGCTCCCGCCACCCACAGCGGCAGGGCCAGCAAAAACCAGCAACTGATGCGCAGGAAATTGCGCGCGCGGGCGTGGTGCACGCGCCAGCTGACCCACACCATGTAAAGCGAGCGACCGATCTGCATCGCGCAATAGGCTGCGACAAACAGCCATCCCGTTTTGCCAAAGGCATCGGGAATCGCACTCGACAGCACCAGCCCCGCCAGCATCATGACAATCAGCATCAACCGCACAGGCGCGCGTTCGGGGTCGAGCCAGTTGGTCACCCAGCTGGTGTAAATCCATACCCACCACACCGCGAACAGCAGCACCAGCGTCTCGACCGCCCCAAGGACAGTCAGATGCGCGAGCAACCGATGCGCCAGCTGGGTAATTGCAAAGACGAACACCAAATCAAAGAACAGCTCGATATAGGTGACGGGGCTATGGTCATGGTCGCCGCGTGATCGAAACAGATGTCCATGCCCCTGCATCGCCCGCTACTCCGCCAGAAAATCGTCGAGCGCGGCGTTGACCGCTTGCGGCGCTTCCCACGGCACGAAATGGCCGCAGTCGGGGATTTTGACGATGGTCGCGTTGGGGACCAGTGTTTCCAGTCCGTCGAGGTTCGACGGCGGCAGCGCCAGATCATCGAGTGCCCAGATGACCAAAGTCGGGATGGTCAGTCGGGGAAATTCGCTCGGCATATCGACCGGCAGCGTGGTGGGCGCGTCCATATCGGGGACCGTCATCGAAGAGGCGCGATACCAGTTGATCATCCCGAAACAGGTGTCGCGATCCTGCCAGTCGCTGAGCAACGCAGCGCGCTCTTCTGGCTCCATAGTGCTGGGCCGGTCCCATTTGACCGCCTGCATCAACAGGCCGGTCAGCCCATGGTCGCGGATCAACCCGTCATTGGCGGGGTCGCGAAAAGCGTTGATATACTGGCTGGCGGCGCGCTGTTTCAAATCGGTGAACAGCAGCTTTTGGAAAAGAAACGGGTGCGGCGCATTGGCGATCACCGCGCGGGTCACGCGGCCCGCCCAAGCCGGATGCAGCCCGCCCGGTTGCCCGCCGAGCGCGACCCCCCATGCAATCGCCCCGCCCCAGTCATGGCCGACAATGGTGAACTCGCCGACGCCCATCGCATCGGCGAGCGCGAAAACATCGGCAATCAGCTTGTCGGGCGTATAGCTGTCCACATCCTGCGGCTTTGACGATCCGCGATAGCCGCGCTGATCGGGCGCGATGCAGCGAAATCGGCTCGACAAATGCGGCAGCTGATGGCGCCATGTGCGGTGCGATTCAGGAAAACCGTGGAGAAAGATCAGCACCGGCGCATCGCGCGGCCCCATATCAACCGCATCAATCTCTACCCCCGTCGCCAATCTGTGACGGGTCATCGGAAAATCGCTCATGGATAGGTCACCGTATTCGGCACCTCGGGCAGCGGGATATGTTCTTCGCTGTCGCCGGGCACGAGCGGGAAACGTCCGGCGCGCCAGTCGTCCTTGGCCTGATTGATCCGGTCGCGGCTCGACGACACGAAATTCCACCAGGCGTGGCGCTTGGTCGTAAAGGCTTCGCCACCAAGCAACATCACGCGGCCACCCGCCTTGGACCGCAGCGCCATCGCCTGCCCCGGCGCAAGGATATACAGAATATAAGGCTCCAGCGGCACGGCATCGAGCGCGGCATCGCCCTCGACCAGCATGACCGCGCGCTCGTCGGCCTCGGCATCAATGGGGATGCTTCCTTCAGTCCCGATCTGGATATCGGCATAAATGGTGCTGGCGTGCTGCGTGGTGGGGGCCGTTTGCCCCCACAATGTTCCCATAATCACCCGCGCGGTGGCCCCACCGTCTTCGATAACTGGCAAGTTATCCGGTTTCACCTGTTCAAAGGCCGGATCAATTTCTTCACAACCGTCGGGCAGCGCCAGCCAGGTCTGCATCCCGAACATCGGCCGGTCGGTATTGCGCGTCGCTTGCGGGGATCGTTCGCTGTGAACGATACCGCGCCCTGCCGTCATCAAGTTGACCGCGCCCGGTTCGATGGTTGCAAAGCTGCCGATACTGTCGCGATGGTCGATCGCACCGGCGAACAAATAGGTGACGGTGGCAAGGTTGATATGCGGATGCGGCCGCACATCCATCGCCGCGCCTGATTTCAGGACGGCGGGACCGAATTGGTCGACAAATATAAAAGGCCCGACCATAGAGCGTTCACGGCTGGGCAACACACGCCGCACCTCGAAATTGCCAAGGTCGTGGGTGGTGGGGGTAATGGTCAAAATGCTCATGCCAGTCGCTCCAGATGTGCGCGCGTTCTTGCAGATTCAATTCCACCGGTGTTCACCGTCGTCGATGGTTCAAGCAACAATATCTGGCATTCGCCATCCATCGCTTCGGGCCGATGCTCGACACCATGCGGGACGATGATGAATTCGCCGGTTTCGACCAGCACATTGCCGGTTCGCAGCCCCATTGTCATCCGCCCCGAAACGACAAGGAACAATTCATCCTCTGCGTCATGGCTGTGCCAGTCAAAGACACCGGAAATTTTGACCAGCTTGACCTGAAAATTGTTGATATCGCCCGCAATGCGCGGGTTCCAATGATCGTTGATGCTCGCAAAAGCCTTCGCAAGATTGACCTTGGCGACCATCAGCCTTCTCCCGGTGCCCGCGCCTTTATCGCGAGCGCATGGACACGCTGTCCCGGCAGGTCGCCCAGCGCCTTGTTCACGCTGCGCTGGCGCGCAACGCGGTTCATGGCGGCAAAGCCTGCCCATTCGATCGCAATGCTGAAATGCGACTCGCCGCTGCCGTCATCGCCGCTGTGGCCATGATGCTGGGCGCTATCGTTGGTGACGATAAATTGCGCATCGGGAAAAGCCGCACGGAGCAGGCTTTCCATCTCGGTTTGAACGGGTCCATTGCTAGTCATGGGGTTGACCATAGCGCCGCAGTGCACAAATGAAAGACCTCCCCGCCACCGCCCGAAAGCCGGATATTGCCTTCCTCTGCCCGTTCCAATCGCTTCCATGGCCGCGTCCCACGCGAAGAGCGATGCGCTGTGCCCGGTTGCCGCGATGCGGGCGAGTTTCGCGCGCCCGTCACCGCCAGCCGCTCCGCCGACGGACCCCCCGAATATCGCTGGCTGTGCCTCGATCATGTGCGCGAATTTAACGATGGCTATGATTATTTCAGCGGCATGAGCGCCGACCAGATATTGGCCGCGCAATCGCCCGTCGCGGGCTGGGCAAGTGAAAGCCGCCCCTTTCGCGCGGCGGGCAGCGCCGACCTGCCACCGCGCTGGGCCGATTTCAAAGATCCCATCGATGCGCTTGGCGCCCGCTTTCGCCAGCGCATGGACGAAGCCCGCGCCGAGGCGGCACACCCGCACTTTACCAGCGAACAGCATCGCGCCCTGAAATTGCTCAATCTCTCGCCTGACTCCGACCGGCGGACGCTACGGCGACGCTATGCCGAACTGCTCCGCCGCTATCACCCCGACCGCAATGGCGGCGACCGCAGCCATGAAAAGGCGTTGCAAGCAGTGATTGAGGCCTATACCGCGCTTTCCAAAGCGTCGGCTTTTGCCTGACGCTCTTCCCGCCGCTCCAACTTCAGGCCCAATGCGATGACCGATATTCCCAACAGCCTTCCCGATCATCACGGATCGACCCTGCTTGCCGCGCCCGATACAGAGGTTGATGCGCGCGAAGTATTTGGCGTCGATATCGACATGAAGATACCGGCCTTCAGCGAAGCCGACGAGCGCGTTCCCGACCTCGACCCCGCCTATGTCTTTGACGGCGACACCACGCTGGCGATCCTTGCGGGCTTCAAGCACAACCGCCGCGTGATGGTGCAGGGCTATCATGGCACCGGCAAATCGACCCACATCGAACAAGTGGCCGCGCGGCTCAACTGGCCGACGATCCGCGTCAACCTCGACGCACATATCAGCCGCATCGATTTGGTCGGACGCGATGCCATTGTCCTGAGGGAAGGCCAGCAAGTCACCGAATTTCGCGAGGGCCTGCTCCCCTGGGCGCTGCAGACCCCGACCGCACTGGTGTTCGACGAATATGATGCCGGTCGCCCCGATGTGATGTTCGTCATCCAGCGCGTTTTGGAGGCAGAGGGCAAGCTGACCCTGCTCGACCAGAACCGCGTCATCCGACCGAACCCGCATTTCCGTCTGTTCTCGACCGCAAATACCGTCGGTCTGGGCGACACCAGCGGGCTGTATCACGGGACGCAACAGATCAACCAGGGTCAGATGGACCGCTGGAACATCGTCGTCACACTCAACTATCTCCCCGCCGCAACCGAGAGCGCCATCGTTCTCGCCAAGGTGCCGGGAACCGACGACACCACCGTCGCCAATATGGTCAAGGTCGCCGAATTGTCGCGTCAGGGCTTTATGAACGGCGACATTTCGACCGTCATGTCGCCGCGCACCGTGATCAGCTGGGCCCAGAATATGGCGATCTTCAACAACCTCGGCTTTGCCTTTCGCCTGACCTTCCTCAACAAATGCGACGAGGCCGAGCGGATGATCGTCGCCGAATATTATCAGCGCGTATTCGGCGAAGATCTGCCCGAAAGCGTGACGGGTAATAAATGACAGCTTGGCCGCACCTTCCCTTCCCGTTGAGGGGGACGACGGCGCGGCTTGGTGGTGCACACATGGTTCAGGGTAAAGGTGTTGCCATAGAGTTGGCGGCGGCGCTGACCGAAGCGTCGCCCCCACCCAACCTTCCGCCATCAGAAGGGAGGGTTCAAACTGTTACAGCGCCCTCCTCCCCCTTGATGGGGGAGGTAGCGAAACTTAGGTGGTCGGCATCAGCCGAGCGACTTAGTTGCAGCGGAGGGGGTGCGGTCGCGGCATGAAACGAACCCCACCTGAGGGCGCAACCAAACGCGCACGCCAATTGCGGACGCAGGTGACAGATGCCGAACGCGCAATGTGGATACTGCTGCGTACAGCCTTTCCTGAATGGAGATTCCGTCGGCAGGTTCCCTTCCGCCAATATATCGCAGATTTTGCCAGCCATCGGGCGCGAATAGTAATCGAGATTGACGGCGGACAGCATAATGAGCAAGCCGATGCGACGCGCACGGCCATAATCGAAACCGATGGCTATCGCGTTATTCGCTTTTGGAACAGGGATGCGCTGACCAACATTGAAGGCGTTGCCATACAATTGGCGGCGGCGCTGGCCGAAGCATCACCCCCACCCAACCTTCCACCATCAAGGGGGAGGGCTCAACTTGTCGCCAGACGACTTAGTCACAGCGGTAGTGCGCCATGAAGCCTTGCTCGATCCTGGTGGCGGCCATCACCGCGCTGTCGTTGACCGGCTGCGCCGCAACGGTCGAATATGGGAAGATCAGGCACGCGGACTATGTCGCCGATGCCCGTTGCGACCCCACCCCCGGCACGACGGTGGATGCGGACGCGCTGCCCTTGTTCGTCGTCACCACACGGCTGCCCGATTGCCGGACGCCGGCCATCCACATGCTGCACCATCGCGCCGACCATGTCCGCTACGGGCGTTTTGCGGCACCAAGCGTTCAGCAAGATGGGCGCGGCAAAAAGGAATTTCTGACCCCGCTCGCCTTTCAGGACAAGGGCGATTGGTGGCGGGCCTTGCAGGCCGAAACTGACGCCCGTCAGGGCCGCGTTCTCCTCTATGTCCATGGCTATCGCGAAACATTTGAAACCACGTCGAAAGACGCGGCCCAAATCGCCCGCATGACCGCGTTCGACGGACCGGTGATCGAATATAGCTGGCCGTCGCAGGGCAAATTGCTCAGCTATGCCGTCGATGAAACCAATATGTATTTCGACGTTCTCAACTTTCGGGACTTCCTGAAAACATTGGCGGAGCGCCCGTGGGTCAAGGAAATCGTGGTCGTTTCGCACTCGCTGGGCGCGCGGCTGGTGGTGCCCGCGATCGAATATGTCGACCGCACATCGAGCAACAGCGACAGCAGCAACATCTCCAACATCATCCTCGCCTCTCCCGACATCGACAGCGAAGCCTTTGAGCGCGATATTGGTGCCGAAGTGCTGGCGATGCGCCGCGTCAAACAGGCGCGGCGGATCACGCTTTATGTCTCGCTGGCCGACAAGGCGCTGGCGGCATCGCGTGCGTTGCATGGCTATCCGCGGCTCGGCTCGCCCTATTGCTTCAACCCGTTCGACGCCGAGGCGCTCAAGGCCAACGGGCTTCCTGTCCGCTGTTATCCTGCCGAGGACAAGCCGGGCGTGACCGTGGTCGACACCACCGACGTGTCGCGAAGCGCAACGGGACACAGCAATTTTTTGCGTAGCGCCGCCGTGTGCCGCGACTTCATCGATGTCGTCGATGGAAAGATGACGCGGAGCGAGCGCACAGCCACAATGGTGGCCAACGTCTTTCGCTTGCTTCCCGACCCCGCCGACCCCAAACCCGATGACGATCAAATCTGTAACCGAATCCATTGATATTCTGTCTTTAGGCAACCGCTATGACCAATCCCTCCCCCCTCGACGATTTCAAGACCGCGCTGTCGAGCGTGGCGCGCGCCGTGACCCGCGATGCAGAGGTCGAGGTCGGCTTTACCGCCGACGCTCCGGCGCAGGTGGGCAAGGCGATCAAGGTGCCGACACCGTCGCGCGGCCTTCCCGCCGATCAGGTGGCCGAAGCGCGCGGTTTTGCCGACAGCTATGCGCTGCGGATGCGGCACCACAATGAAAAGCTGCACAATGCGGCCCGCCCTGCCGAACCTATCGCCGCGGCTTGCTTTGACGCGATGGAGCGCGCGCGTGTCGAGGCGCTCGGCGCCCGCTCGATGGCGGGTATGCGCGATAATCTGTCGGCGAGCCTCGCGATGCGGATGCGCAGCGACCCGATATCGCGCGCCCAAAGTCGCGACGATGTACCGGTGTCGAGCGCGCTGGAGCTGATGCTGCGTCAGGCGCTGACCGGCGACGCGCCGCCGCAAGGAACCGAGGACGGGCTGGCTCTGATCAGCGACTGGATTGCGGGCCATGCGGGCGGCGACCTGACCGCACTGTCGATGCTGATCGACGACCAGTCCGCCTTTGCCCAGACGGCGCGGCTCGCGCTTCAGCACCTCGACCTGATCCAGGCCGACGACGCAATGGACGATGGTGCCGAGGACGGCGGCGACGAGGATCAGGAACAGGCCGAAAACAGCGAGCAGGAACAGGAAAGCGAAGAAGGCAGCAGCAGCGAAAGTCAGGCCGATGCCCGCGCCGAAATGGCGGGTGACGAGGCCGACGACGGCGACACCGACCCCGACGCTCAGGAAATGGAAGCCGACGGAGACCCCGAAATGGGCGGCGAAGGCGATGAGGGGATGCTTCCCGTCCGCCCCAACCGCCTGCCGACCGACGTGCCCGAATTCAACTATCTGCGCTTCACCGAAAAGCATGATGAGATCATCGCGGCAACCGAGCTTTGCGATGCCGACGAGCTCACCCGGCTGCGCGCCTATCTCGACCAGCAAATGGCGCATCTGCAGGGTGCGGTGACCAAGCTCGCCAACCGGCTCCAGCGCCGGTTGATGGCGCAACAGAACCGCGCATGGGATTTCGATCAGGAAGAAGGCTTGCTCGACGCCGCGCGGCTGGCCCGAATTGTCGTCTCGCCCGGCCAGTCCTTGTCGTACAAAATCGAACGCGACACCGATTTTCGCGACACCGTCGTCACGCTGCTCATCGACAATTCGGGGTCGATGCGCGGACGTCCGATCAGCATCGCCGCGATCAGCGCCGACATTCTCGCCCGCACGCTCGAACGTTGCGGCGTCAAAACCGAAATATTGGGCTTCACCACCCGGACGTGGAAGGGCGGGCAAAGCCGCGAGGACTGGCTCGCCGCCGGACGTCCGGTGCAACCGGGCCGCCTGAATGATTTGCGCCACATCATCTATAAACCGGCCGACGAACCCTATCGCCGCGCGCGCAAATCGCTGGGCCTGATGATGCGCGAAGGATTGCTCAAAGAGAATATCGACGGCGAGGCGCTGATGTGGGCGCACCACCGCATCATCAACCGCCCCGAAGAGCGCAAGATTTTGATGGTGATTTCGGACGGCGCCCCCGTCGATGACAGCACCTTGTCGGTCAACCACGGCGCCTATCTGGACCAACATCTGCGGCAGGTCATCGACTGGATAGAGAAAAAATCCCCCGTCGAACTCGCCGCCATCGGCATCGGCCACGACGTCACCCGATACTACAGCCGCGCCGTCACCATCATGGACGCCGAACAATTGGGCGGCACCATGGTCGAACAACTGGCAGGGTTATTCGATATTGAATGAATCTTGGCGGCCAAGCGCTTTGGAAAGAGATGCCCATCTCCCTCGTTACATTCGCTGGCTTCCCTTAACGGCCAAACTCGCCGCCGCACAAAATCCCCTTTCCTACAATATCCGACTATGCTCCAAGCTTACGGATGACCCGCATATCCGCCCTCGCTCTCGCCGCCGCCGTGCAGAGGCCGTACTGCCCAGAGAGCGATAGAGGGGGGACGTAGTGTGACCTTTGTGACCTTTGGAATGAAATTGCGTGGCCCCGCCTCCGCTTCGTTCCGTTCGCAATGACGATGGTTTACACCTCTACCACGCCCCACGTGACAACTCCTTGTCCCCTCGTTACATTCCCTTCTTCCACAACCAAGGACTCGCGATCAAATGTCGGGGCCGATGTGACAAAAATGTGCTGAGGGTCGCCAGCACCATGATTTTTCCGTGCCCATATTGGCGCACGGCAGAGGGGGCGACTGTATATGAAAAAAGCATCTGACCTGTTCATCGAATGTCTGGAGGAAGAAGGCGTCGAATATATATTCGGGGTTCCGGGCGAAGAAAATCTCGACTTTCTCGACAGCTTATCGCGATCGAAGAAAATCAGATTGATCCTGACACGTCACGAACAAGGCGCAGGATTTATGGCGGCGACCTATGGCCGTCACACCGGCAAAACCGGCGTCTGCCTCGCCACTCTCGGCCCCGGTGCGACCAACTTCGTCACCGCCGCCGCCTATGCCCAATTGGGCGGTATGCCGATGATGATGATCACCGGCCAAAAGCCGATCAAGAAATCGAAACAGGGGCGTTTCCAGATCCTCGACGTCGTCGCGATGATGGGGCCGATTACCAAATATACGCATCAGATGGCGTCTTCGGACAATATCCCCAGTCGTGTTCGCGAAGCGATCCGGCTGGCCGAAGAAGAAAAACCCGGCGCGGTGCATATCGAATTGCCCGAAGATATTGCCGACGAACATACCGATTCCACCCCGATCAAGCGCAGCCTTGTCCGCCGTCCGACCGCCGATGTGAAATCGGTCCGCGAAGCGGTGAAGGCCATCGAAAACGCCAAATCGCCGGTGCTGGTCATCGGCGCGGGTGCCAACCGGACGATGACAAGCCGCATGTTGCTGCAATTCATCGAGAAAACCGGCATTCCCTTTCTGACCACCCAATTAGGCAAGGGCGTGATTGACGAACGGCATCCCAAATTCCTGGGCTGTGCGGCCTTAAGCGCGGGTGATTTCGTCCACCGTGCCGTCGAAGCGTCGGATTGCATCGTCAATCTGGGGCATGATGTCATCGAAAAACCACCCTTTTTCATGCATACGGGTGGTCCGACCGTCATCCATGTGTCGACCAAGACAGCCGAGGTCGATCCGGTCTATTTCCCGCATATCGAAGTCATCGGCGATATCGCCAATGCGGTTTGGCAGATCAAAGAGGATATCGTCCCCAACGGCGGTTGGAAATTCGACGACATGTTGCGCTATCGTCAGGGCGAGGTGGAGCATACCGCGCCGCTGGCCAAAGACACACGCTTCCCGATCTTTCCACCCCATCTGGTGCAATCGGTCCGCGACTCCATGCCCGACGATGGCATCATCTGCCTCGACAATGGCGTCTATAAAATCTGGTTTGCGAGGGGATATACCGCCTATCGTCCCAACACCGTGCTGCTCGACAATGCGCTCGCCACCATGGGTGCCGGCCTGCCGAGCGCGATGATGTCGGCGATGGTTTATCCCGACCGCAATGTTATGGCGATCTGCGGCGATGGCGGCTTTATGATGAACAGTCAGGAAATGGAAACCGCCGTGCGGTTGAAACTGAACCTGACGGTGCTGGTTCTCAACGATAGCAGCTATGGCATGATCCGTTGGAAACAGGCCAATATGGGGTTCAAGGATTTCGGGCTGACCTATGGCAACCCCGATTTCGTCAAATATGCCGAAAGCTATGGCGCCCACGGCCATCGTGTTGAAAGCGCTGCGCATTTGAAGGAACTTTTGGTCCACACACGCGATGTTCCGGGTGTGCATCTGATCGATTGTCCGGTCGATTATTCGGAGAATGACCAGATTTTGAACCACGACATCAAGAAGTTGTCGAAGGAATTGTGATGTCCGGAATTTCTATAATCGACGCGAAGGCGATTTACGGGTCGGTACTACTAAAACTGACCACATCAGAGAACAGAATGTTTTTTGCAAAAGTTTCGGAGGATGGAATCGAATTCTACGATCGAATTAGCTCTTCTGGCACTCCTGAAGGGAATCCCATCACTAAGTCAGCCGATGAAATTTTCGAGTGGATTGGGCAAGATGGTATCAATAAGCCATTTCGGGATCGGAGCAAAGTCCAGCCCAAGGTCGAACGTGAGCGCGTTCAATCACCACTGAAGCTTGGCGGTATTAAGCAATGAAACTGAAATCCACTTATCCACTTTATTTGAACAACAAAGCGGAACAGCCGAACACTGACCTTGTCGTCACCGACAAATATACCGGCAAACCCGCGTTCAAAACTGCGCTGGCAACACCCGACGTCATCAACAAGGCAATCGCCGGTGCGGTCAAAGCCGCCGAACCTATGGCCGAAATGGCGAGCTATGAGCGGCAGAATGTCCTGACCCATTGCGTCAAACGCTTTCAGGAGCGGTTTGACGAGCTGGCCTATGCCCTGTGCGTCGAAGCCGGCAAGCCGATCAACGATGCCGAGGGGGAAGTTACCCGGCTGATCGACACCTTCCGCATCGCCGCCGAAGAGGCGGTCCGCAATTATGGCGAGGTCCAGCCGCTCGACATATCCCCCCGCGCCAAAGGCTATATGGGGATGTGGAAACGGGTGCCGATCGGTCCGTGCAGCTTTATCTCTCCGTTCAATTTCCCGCTGAACCTGGCCGCACACAAAATCGCCCCCGCGATTGCGATCGGCTGTCCCTTTGTCATGAAACCCGCCAGCATGACCCCGCTCGGCGCAATCATCATGGGCGAAGTGCTGGCCGAATGTGATTTGCCCGAGGGTGCGTTCAGTATCCTTCCCGCAACGCGCGATGGGGCCGACCTGTTCACCACCGACGAACGGCTCAAATTACTCAGCTTCACCGGCTCACCCGGCGTCGGCTGGGACCTCAAGGCCAAGTCGGGGAAAAAGAAGGTCGTGCTTGAACTCGGCGGCAATGCGGCGGTCATCGTCGACAAGGACGCTGATCTTAATCATGCGCTGGAACGTATCATTTTTGGCGCCTTTTATCAGTCGGGCCAGTCGTGCATCGGAGTCCAGCGGATCATCATCCACGAAGATATCTACGACAAATTCCGCGCCATGCTGATCAAGAAAACCAAGACGCTGGTTTCGGGCGATCCCAAAATGCGCGAGACCTTCATCGGCCCGATGATTTCCGAAAAAGAAGCGACACGCCTCGACACCTGGATCAAGGAAGCCGTCGATGGCGGCGCAAAATTGCTATGCGGCGGCAAACGCGACGGCGCGATGCTCGAAGCAACCTTGCTGGAAAATGTCGACCGCAAGGCCAAGGCCTATCGCGAAGAAGCCTTTGGTCCGCTGGCCATCCTGTCCAAATTCAAAAAGTGGGACAAGGCGATGGCCGAGGTCAACGACAGCAAATTTGGCCTGCAAGCCGGCATCTTCACCCGCGACATCCACCAGGTGCTCGGCGCATGGGACAAGCTGGATGTCGGCGGCGTCGTCGTCAACGATGTCTCCTCCTATCGCGTCGACAATATGCCCTACGGCGGAGTCAAAGACAGCGGCCTGGGCCGCGAAGGCATCCGTTTTGCGATGGAAGATATGAGCGAAATCCGTAATTTGATTATCCGACGAATTTAGAAACTCTTGCGCAGCTCCAGTTCGACATAGCGGCCAAGCGGGTCGAGATAATCGGCCTGATAGCGGATCGGGACCACGCCGGTGCCATCGGTGACGCGGCGTTGGGCATCGAACAGATTGTTGACCGACAACCGCAGACGCGAGCCCTTAAGGAAGGGGGCCGCCTTGATCAGCTTGGGCTTGCTGTCGAAGCGCATGAAAAAGCGCATGTTGATCGTCGCCAGATCGCCGAACTTCAAATCGCCGCCGGTCAGCCCGCCATTGACGCGGCTGCCGCTGTCATAGCGCGCACTGATCCGCGCCCCGATGCCTTGATAAAAGACCCCGCCGTCCAATTCGAAAAGGTGGCGGTTGCTGCCACCATCGCTGCCGGTCGCCGACCCGTTCAACAGGTCAAGCTCGGGCACACCCGGCCGGATCAGCACCTGATCGGTCAGCTTGATCGTATGATAAAGCGACACTTGCCAGCGGCCACTCTGACGATTGCCAAAGGGACTGCGCCCGCCACCGCGACCACGCCCGCCAGCCGCAGGACGCGGCGGCGGCGCGGCACCCTCGCCGGACTTTGCTGCATTGCCGTCGGGGGGAGCGGCTCCGTCAGCGGGCGGCGCTTTGCCATCGGGCGAGCGCGCACCCGGCGGCGGACCATCGGGGCGTTGCGGACGCGCACCATCGCCGCCGCCACGACCACCGCCGCCACCGCTGGCCGCTTCGGGCTGACCAAAACTGCGTCCGAAGTTAAAGCCCCAGCGGATTTGCGAATTGGTGGCGCGGTTGTAATTTACGGGGCGCAGATCAACCGCCTGCAACACGCCATTGCCGTCGCGCGTCACCCGACCGGGGAACGCGGCCTCAATCTCTGGCGTCAGGATCGGAAAGGCGTTGCTGGTGTCAAAGCTGCGGTTGCTGTTGTAATTGACCGAGAGATTCAGCCCCTCGACCATTGGCGGCGACCAGTTCAGCCCCAGCCCGAAATCGCGGCGCTGCTCGGCCAGCAAGGCCGGATTGCCGCCTGTTGTCGTGGTAATCTGGACCGTCTGGCCGGTGGCGAAATCATAATAGTTGACCAGCGGCGTCACCAGCGGGGCCGCGCCCAATTGGGTGATGCTCGGCGCCGCCTCATCGCTGGCATAGCTCGCCAGAACCGACAGATTTTTGGTCAGGCCCCAGTTGAGCGAGGCCCCCCACGACTTCAGCGTCGCAAAGTCGCTCGGTTCCTGCACCTGACCATTGAGCGTCAGTGTGACCGTCCCGATATTCCCGACATCATAGTCGGGATCGAGCAACGGCACGGTGATGATGCCTAGTGCGCCGGGCAAATCACGCGACAAGCGTGTGGTCGTCACGGTTCCGGCGCGTTCCGACCGGCTGTCAAAGCGCAGGCCGCTATAGCCCGGGGTAAAGGTCAGTTGGACCGGCCCCGCCCATCCCTCGGTCAGGGTGCCCGACACATTGCCGTTGACGCCAAAACTCTGGCTGCTGCTGTCAAAACGGTCACGGCCACCGCTAATCTGATCGGTAAAAATGCGCGAATCGCTGTCCGAATAATTGCCCGTCACCGACCAGCGCCAATTACCGATCATGCCGTTGACGCTCGCCGAGCTGGCCAAATTCTGCTCGCGGCTGTTCCGGCGCAACGGATCAGACACACCGCCCGCGCCGGGGCCGAGCAGGCTAAGGCTGTCGGTCTGGTCAAAGCGCAGGTTGATCGAGGCTTCGGTGAGCTTGTCGATATTGCGGACCAACGTGCCGTCGATGACATATTTGTCCGATTCTGGCAGCAGGCTGCGCGCACTGGCGTCGGCTGCGGTGCCCGCGACAGGGGTCAGGTTGCGCTCGCTTTCGAGCAACATGCCGTTGGTTTCCCACCTGCTGTCGATATTGATCCGGCCATTCTTGCCAATGCTCGTGAACGCGGGCTGCAACTCGTTGCGAAAGCGCCCGCCCTGCGTCGCCAATCCCGCTTCATCTTCGAGCGAGATTTGCTTGAAATCAGGCTTCAGGACCAGATTGACTACCCGTTCGTCGGCGGCATAGCCATATTCTAGCGCCACTTGCTCCGGAAACACCTCGACCTTGACGATCGCTTCGGGCGGCAGGTTTCGGATTGCGCCAAAGCCCGAAATGCGGCGTCCGTTGACCAATATGATCGGCCTCCCGCTGCCGCGTCCACGGCCCGACCGCGTTTGCGGAGCCAAAGCGTTGATCAGATCTTCGACCGACGAAGCCCCATAGCTGGTGATTGCGGCCTCATCGAGTTCAACCTCTGCGGCAATGCGCGTATCGAGCTGCCCCGCGAGACGTGGCGCGGTTACGATGATCTCGCTGTTGTCGATATCATCATAAATGGCGTCTTCGTCAGAACTTGTTGCCGCTGAATTGACGGGCTGCTCGGTTGCTGCCGTCGCGGGGAACGCAATTGACGCGGTCGCCGCAAGCAATACGGCCTTTACCGGAAAGGAAAAGCGGGAGAAGGTCATAAGGAGGAGAGCCTTTTATAATTTTGATCTTAGTTTTTCTTGATGTCGCCAAGATGAACCGTCGCAACGACAAACTTAGACTGGGAATTAAAGGCCATTTGTCGCAACTTTATCCCAGAAAAAGCAAAGTTCCACCAACGACCGACGACGCCCGACAACGGCCTTATCGAGCGTGACGACAGTGCAGCATCTAGACAGCATGGCGCTGCACCCTTATCGGCCTGACATGCCGACTCCATCCCCCTCTTTCGCCCCCCATTCCCCTCATATCGATGAATCCATCCTGATCGTCGATTTCGGCAGTCAGGTCACCCAGTTGATCGCCCGCCGCGTCCGCGAAGCCGGCGTTTATAGCGAGATCGTCCCGTTCACACAGGCCGAGGCCGCGCTCGAACGGATGCAGCCGCAGGGGATCATCCTGTCGGGATCGCCCGCCTCTGTTCCCACTGACGGCAGCCCACGCGCGCCGCAGAGCGTCTTTGACAGCGGCCTGCCGATCCTCGGCATTTGCTATGGGCAGCAGGTAATGAGCCAGCAATTGGGCGGACAGGTCGATCCGGGCGGGCTCGACGGCGAACGGGGCGGCGAATTCGGCCGCGCCTTTCTGACCGTCACCGAACCCTGCGTCTTGTTCGACGGTTTGTGGGAGGTCGGCGACCGTCATCAGGTATGGATGAGCCACGGCGACAAGGTCACCAAGTTCGCCCCCGGTTTCCGCATCGTTGCAACCAGCGACGGCGCGCCTTTCGCGCTGATCGCCGATGATGAACGCCGCTATTATGGCACCCAGTTCCACCCCGAAGTCGTCCACACGCCCGACGGAGCCAAGTTGATCGCCAATTTCGTCCGCCATGTCTGCGGCTGTGCGGGCGAGTGGACAATGGCCGAATTTCGCGCCAGCAAGATCGCCGACATCCGCGCCCAAGTCGGTGACAAGCGCGTTCTGTGCGGTCTGTCGGGCGGGGTCGACAGCGCCGTCGCAGCGGTGCTGATCCACGAGGCGATTGGCGAACAACTCACCTGCGTCTTTGTCGATCACGGCCTGCTTCGCATGAACGAACGCACACAGGTCGAGGACTTATTCCGCAATCATTACAACATCCCGCTCGTCGTCGTTGATGCCGAAGCACGCTTCATGGAGGGCCTAGCAGGCGTCAGCGACCCCGAGGCCAAGCGCAAATTCATCGGCGGCGAATTCATCAATGTGTTCGACGAAGAAGCCAAAAAGCTGGGCGGTGCCGACTTCCTCGCGCAAGGCACGCTTTATCCCGACGTCATCGAAAGCGTGTCTTTCACCGGCGGACCGAGCGTCACGATCAAGAGCCATCACAATGTCGGCGGCCTGCCCGCCCGGATGAAGATGGCGCTCGTCGAACCGTTGCGCGAATTGTTCAAGGACGAAGTCAGACTGCTCGGCAAGGAATTGAGACTCCCCGATATTTTTGTCGGCCGCCACCCCTTCCCCGGTCCCGGCCTCGCGATCCGCATCCCCGGCGAAGTCAGCAAGGATCGCTGCGACATTTTGCGCAAGGCCGACGCCATCTATCTGGAGGAAATCCGCAACGCCGGACTGTACGACGCGATCTGGCAGGCTTTTGCCGTGCTGCTTCCTGTCAAAACCGTCGGCGTGATGGGCGACAGCCGCACCTATGACAATGTCTGCGCCCTGCGCGCCGTGACTTCGACCGACGGCATGACCGCCGACATCTACCCCTTCGACGCCGCCTTTCTGAGCCGCTGCGCCACGCGCATCATCAACGAGGTCAACGGCATCAACCGCGTGGTCTATGACTATACGTCGAAGCCGCCGGGGACGATTGAGTGGGAGTGAGCCTCGTGGCTCGGCGTCTCATGGGAAATGACTCACACTCTGCCTGAACGAAGGAGCCAGACATGACCCCCACCGCCACCATCCTGCTTCTCGGCTCGGGCGAGTTGGGCCGCGAGTTTACGATTACGGCCAAGCGGCTGGGTTGCCGTGTCATTGCCTGCGACAGCTATGCCGGAGCGCCGGCGATGCAGATGGCGGATGATTTTGCGGTGTTTTCGATGCTCGATGGTGATGCCTTGCGCGCAACTATTGAACAGCATCAGCCCGATCATATCGTCCCCGAGGTCGAGGCAATCCGCACGTCGGTGCTAGCTGAAATGGAAGCCGAGGGTTATCATGTCGTGCCCAGCGCGCGCGCCGCGCAGTTGACGATGAACCGCGATGCCATCCGCGATCTGGCGGCATCAGAGCTTGGGCTTGCCACCTCGACCTATGAATATGCGACAAGCTGCGACGAATTGAGGACCGCCGCCGCGCGTGTCGGCTTTCCGCTCATCGTCAAGCCCGTCATGTCTTCTTCGGGTAAGGGGCAAAGCACGGTCAAGGACGCCGACGGCATCGCCGCCGCCTGGGACTATGCCGCCAAAGGGATGCGCGGCGACCGGCAGCGCGTCATCGCCGAGGCCTTTGTCGATTTCGATTATGAGATCACGCTGTTGACCGTGCGGCACAAGGACGGAGTGAGTTTTTGTCCGCCCATCGGGCACCGGCAGGAACGCGGCGATTATCGCGAAAGCTGGCAACCTGCCGCCATGTCGCCCGCTGCGCTGTCCACCGCGCAGGATATGGCGGCCAAAGTCGTCGATTCGCTGGGCGGCCACGGGATTTTCGGGGTCGAGTTTTTCGTGAAAGGCGACGCGGTCATCTTCTCCGAATTGTCGCCGCGCCCACACGACACCGGCATGGTGACGCTGATTTCGCAAACCCTGTCGCAGTTTGACCTGCACGTGCGCGCGATATTGGGCCTGCCCTTGCCCGCCGTGACGGTGCCGGAGGCCAGCGCCAGCGCGGTCATCCTCGCCGACCGTGACGCGCAGGATTTTGCCTTCACGGGCCTGACCGAGGCGCTCGACGCACCCGATGGAGACACGCGGGCCGATGTCCGCATCTTTGGCAAGCCCGTCACCCGCCCCTATCGCCGCATGGGCGTCGCGCTGGCACGGGTTGCGGGCGGCACCACCGATCAGGCCCGGGCGGCAGCGGTCGCCGCCGCCGCGAAGGTTCGAATCGACTATCGCTGAACACGTGCGTCCGGCCGCCAGACTAGGCGGAGGTGTAGGGAAACCGGAACTCCCGCGCTTGCAGGGGGTTAGTCCTGCATGGCCCGACCGACCTCAAAGATAATGTGGGAGAGAGTAAATGAAAAAGACACTTTGGATTGCCCCCCTGCTCGCCGCCACCGCGCTTGGCGCCTGTGCGACGATTGAAGAAGGCGCCGCGGAAGCGGTTGCCGAAACGCGCCACGCCAATCTGACCGGCGCCCAAGAAGTCGGCGGCGGCGATCCCGACGGCTCCGCCACCGCCGAAGTGACGGTGAGCGATGAGCTCAACCAGATTTGCTATGACGTCAAAAATATCCGCAACATCGACCCGATTACCGGTATGCACATTCACCGTGGAGCCGCCGGAACCAACGGCCCGGTCGTGATGGCACTGACCAAATCGAACGAAGGCAGTTGGAAAGGCTGCAAAGGCCGCGCCGAGTGGAAAGAGGATGCGATCGAACAGGATTACACAAACTATTATGTGAATATCCACACCGCACCTTATCCCAATGGCGCCATTCGCGGACAATTGGGCCGGTAATAATCACCGATAAGATGAGAGCGGGTGGCGGCAAGTTCGGCTTGTGCCGCCCGTCTGTCATTGCAGGTCTCGCCCCGTTGCGATGCCCCTGCTAGACCCGCGCCATGAGCGCCAAGAATCACCTCTATCTCGTCGACGGCTCGGGCTATATTTTCCGCGCCTATCACCGCCTCCCGCCCCTCACCAACCCGCAAGGAACGCCGGTTGGTGCGGTCTATGGCTACACCACCATGTTGTGGAAACTGGCGAAGGATTTGCACGAGGCTGACGGCCCGACGCACCTTGCGGTCATATTGGATCACAGCGGCAAATCGTTCCGCAACGATATCTACGACCAGTATAAAGCCAACCGCCCCCCCGCACCCGAAGATCTGGTGCCCCAATTCCCCTTGATCCGCGATGCAACGCGCGCTTTCTCGCTGCCCTGTATCGAGCAAGAGGGGTTCGAGGCCGACGATTTGATCGCCAGCTATACCGAGGCGGCTGTCGCCGCTGGCTGGGATGTGACCATCGTTTCCAGCGACAAGGATCTGATGCAGCTCGTCCGCGAACCGGCGGGCGACGCGCCCCACGTCGACATGCTCGACACGATGAAAAATGCCCGCGTCGGTGTTGACGGGGTGACGGAAAAATTCGGCGTCGGGCCGGAACTGGTCGGCGACATATTGGCGCTGATGGGCGACAGTAGCGACAATGTCCCCGGCGTCCCCGGCATCGGCCCCAAGACCGCGACCAAGCTGATTGTCGAACATGGCGATCTTGATGCCGTGCTCGCCGCCGCCGAGGCGATGAAGAAGAGCAAGCTGCGCGAAAACCTCATCGAGCATGAGGACAAGGCGCGTCTGTCGCGCATCCTCGTCGAATTGAAGCGCGACATGCCGCTGCCGCAAGCCCTCGACGAGCTCAAACTCGACGCCATCCCACCGCTTCCGCTCAAGACGTTTCTGGATGAGCATGGCTTTCGGTCGCTCAGCGCCAAGCTCGACGCGGGTGCGTCCCCCGGCGGCGCCCCAACTCTCCCCGGTGACGCCGCTCCCGGCACAGCCACGCCCGCCACGCCTGCCCTGCCCGCTGCGCCGCCCATCGACCGCAGCGCCTATGAATGCGTCACCACCACGGCGGCGCTGGAAAAATGGATTGCGGCGGCAAAGGCCGCACATGTCGTCGCCATCGACACCGAAACCGCCAGTCTGGACAGCGTGACCGGCCGTCTGGTCGGCATCAGCCTCGCCACCGCGCCGAACACAGCCTGCTATATCCCTCTCGGTCATGGCGGCAGCGACATGTTCGCCGAAAAACCCGAACAGATCCCGCTCGATACCGCGCTCGACCTGTTGCGGCCCTTGTTCGCCGACGATGCGGTGCTGAAAGTCGCGCATAATCTGAAATATGACATGGGCGTCCTCAAGCAGCATGACGTGATTGTTGCGCCATTTGACGACACGATGGTGATGAGCTTCGCGCTCGACGCGGGGCAGCATGGGCATGGGCTCGACGAATTGTCGAAGCTCCACCTCGACCATCAATGCCTGTCGTTCAAAGAGGTGTGCGGCACCGGCAAATCGCAAATCAGCTTTGGCGAAGTGCCGCTCGATCGCGCAACCGAATATGCCGCCGAGGATAGCGATGTCGCACTGCGGCTGTGGCGTCTGCTTAAATTGCGCCTGCCGGTCGAGGGCGGCACGCGCATATACGAATTGGTCGATCGTCCGCTTGTTCCTGTTGTCGAGCAGATGGAACGTCATGGCATCATGGTCGACCGCGAATATCTGGCCAAATTGTCGGGTGAATTTGCGGTTGAAATGGCGCGCATCGAAGGCGAAATCCACGAGCTTGCGGGACAGCCATTCAGCATCGCCAGCCCCAAACAATTGGGCGAAATCCTGTTCGACAAGCTGGGCCTGAAAGGCGGACGCAAGGGCAAGTCGGGCGACTGGTCGACCGACCAGAACGAGCTCGAACGGCTCGAGCGCGATGGTGTCCCGATTGCGCGCAAGATTTTGGAATGGCGTCAGCTTGCCAAGCTGAAATCAACCTATACCGACGCGCTGCAACAACAGGTCAATGCGACAACCGGCCGCGTCCACACCAGTTACAGTCTGGTCGGCGCACAGACCGGACGGCTGTCGTCGACCGACCCGAACTTGCAGAATATCCCGATCCGCAGCGAAATCGGGCGGCAGATTCGCGACGCCTTTATCGCCGCGCCGGGGCATCAACTGATCGCCGCCGACTATAGCCAGATCGAGCTGCGGCTTGCCGCGCATATGGCCGATGTTCCCGAGCTCAAAGAGGCGTTCGCGCAGGGACAGGACATCCACAGTGCGACCGCCATCGAACTGTTCGGAGAAGTCAACCGCGACACCCGCGCCAAGGCAAAGACGGTCAACTTCTCGATCCTCTATGGCATATCGCGTTGGGGGCTTGCGGGCCGCCTGGAGATCACTCCCGACGAAGCACAGGCGCTGATTGCCCGCTATTTTGAACGTTTTCCTGGGATTAGCGACTATATCCGCGACACATTGGAAGACGCCCGCGCCACCGGCCACACCCAGACTTTGTTCGGGCGTAAAACCTGGTTCCCGCGCCTCAAGGCCGCCAACCAGAATGAACGGCAGGGCAGCGAGCGTGCCGCGATTAACGCGCCGATTCAGGGCACCAGCGCCGACATCATCAAACGTGCGATGGTGCGGATGCCTGCCGCGCTGGCCAAGGCGGGACTCGGCGACGTCAAAATGCTTATGCAAGTGCATGACGAACTGGTGTTCGAGGCCCCCGATGCTTTGATCGAAGCGGCCCAGCCGGTGATTCGCGCCGTGATGGCGGACGCCGCCGAACCTCTGGTCAAACTCAGCGTCGCCCTCGACGTCGATATCGGCGTCGGAAAAAGCTGGGGAGAGGCGCATTGATCCGCCACGTCTTGACGGTCGCCGCATGTTTGTCCTCCAACATGATGTCGGGCCCCGCCACGGCACAGACCGCCAGCGCGAAGCCGCCGGTCACGGCTGCTCCGGTCGTCGCGGCGGTTCCCGACGACGATATGCGAATCATGGCCGCGCTCACCGGTCGCAAAATGGTCGGGCGTCCAGTGCTCGGGCCCTTTGCTACAGCCGATAAATTGCTGTTGCTCACACGCAACGACAAGGGCGACCCCATTGTCGCCACCAGTCTGGCCCTTCCGGCGCGCCAGTCGCTGCCCGCACCGCCACCGGACACGCTGGCGATCATCCGGCTGCACCAGACATCCGAAACCGTTGTCCCCGGCCCGACCGCCGATGACTTCGCCTTTGTCGCCGCGAACAAGGTGCCGCTATATGTCATCGGCGAATGGGCCCGCCCTGCGCCCATGTGGGAAGTGGTTTTTCTGGACGGCAAAGTCCGCTTTCGCCGCATCGGCGAGGTGGGAGAAATAGGGCCGTGGCAGGACTAGACCTGTTGTTGCCGGCCCGGCTTAAGTCGGTCGAACCCGCGCCATCGGATAAGTGCCGAGCAAGCGCAATGACTTGGTCTGGAATTCCAGTTCCTCCAGCGCATGGTCTACCGCTACGTCACCCGGCGCGCCCACAATGTCCGCATAAAATTTGGTCGCGGCAAAACTGCCGCCGACCTGATAGCTTTCCAGCTTGGTCATATTGACGCCATTGGTCGCAAAGCCGCCCAGCGCCTTATAGAGCGCGGCGGGAATATTCTTCACCTCGAACACAAATGTCGTCATCACCGGACCGGCGCTCGGCGGGGGGGCAACTGCTTCGCGCGCCAGCACGACAAAGCGCGTCATATTATGGTCGGCATCTTCGATGCCCTCTTCGTGCAGATTCAGCCCATAGAGCGCGGCAGCGTGCGGTGGGGCGATGGCGGCCAGTCCTGACTCGTCGCTGTCGGCGACCCAGGCCGCGGCCCCCGCTGTGTCGCTGTGCGCGACGGGGGCGATTCCATGCTTGCGCAGCCAGTGGCGGCACTGGCCCAGCGCCTGTTCATGGCTCATCGCACGGGCAATGGGGCCAAGGTCGCGACTCATCAGGCCATATCGAATGGGCAAGAAATGCTCTCCGACGATGGACAGGCCGGATTCGGGCAGCAAAAAATGAATATCGGCGACGCGACCGTGCAGGCTGTTCTCGATCGGAATGATGGCGCGCTCGACCCGCCCGTCGCGCACCGCCTCTATCGCATCTTCAAAGGCATAACAGGGCATGGGGAGCGAATCGGCGTCAAATTCGCGGGCAGCCAGATCGCTGTTGGCCCCGGGCGCGCCTTGAAAGGCAAGCCCATGCGCCGGATCGGCCAGTGCGGCCGCGGTCATTGCATCGACCATTTCTTGCGCTGATGCGGAATAACTGCCCATGGATTGCGTCCTTCGCGAAAGTTTGGCGGCGCATATAGAAGGTGGGCAAACCGCGCAACTGGTGACGAAGGCGCGTTCATGGTCTTGCGCCGCCGCGCTTGCCCCAGTAAGGGAGCCTCCAAATCTTCACACAAGCTCGGACGGACGGGCGGACAGCGGAACGGGGCCTTCATGGACAATCGCAACAACACAATCGCCGGTTGGGTATTATTTGCGCTGATTTGCGCGCTCGGCCTCACCATCGGCTCACGCATGTTGTTCACCCCGCACAAGCCCGAGGCATTTGCGCTGCCGATCGAAAGCGCCGACGGACCGGGCGACGCCAAGGCTGAAACGCCGATTGGCGTGCTGATGGCCGCAGCCGACCCTGCCAAGGGTGAAGCCATTTTTGCCAAATGCGCGGCTTGCCACACGATCAATTCGGGCGGTGCCAACGGCATCGGGCCGAATCTCTATGGAACGCTGGGCGAAGAAATTGGCGCCGGTAAGGGCGGTTTTGCCTTTTCGGACGCGCTCAAGTCGGTGGGCGGCACTTGGGGCTTTGCCAATATGAGCGAATGGCTCACCAGCCCGCGCAAATTTGCCCCCGGCACCAAAATGACCTTTGCTGGCCTGTCCAAACCCGAAGATCGCGCCAATCTGCTGGCCTATCTCAACGCACAGGGTTCGAACCTGCCGCTGCCCAAGGTTGAGGAAGTTCCGGCAGAGGAAGGCGCAGCGACCGACGCCGACGCACCCGCCGATGATGCCGCAGCAGCGCCAGAAGCAGCTCCGGTCGAACCCGCCGCAGAATAATGCGCCGCCTCTTGCCGCTTTTGCTGGTGTCGGCGCTGACGCTGTCGGCCTGTGGCGGTAAGGACAAGGCCGCCGCGCCTGCCGCAACCGATGCCGCAACCGGCGAATCAACGACGCCAGCCGCAACACCAACAGCAGCGATGGGCGAACAGGTTTTCAAACGCTGCGCCGCTTGTCACACCATCGACAAGGACGGTCGCAACGGGATTGGCCCCAACCTGCATGGCGTTGTGGGCCGCGCGCTCGCGTCGCACCCCGGCTTTGCCTATTCCCCCGCGCTCAAGGCAAAGGGCGGTGTCTGGGACGAAGCGACGCTCGATGCGTGGATTGAAAATCCGATGAAGGACGTCCCCGGATCGCGCATGTCCTTTGCCGGTATTTACGACAAGGCCGACCGCGACGCGCTGTTCCTCTATCTGAAATCGCAGTCCGACTAAGCGGCGACTTCAGCCAACGCTCAGCTAAGCGTTCGCGCCCGTATAAGAGGCCTGAATGATCGCCCACCCCTCTTCGGCGGTTTCGACGAAGTGGAACAGCGACAGATCGCGCGCGCTGATCACGCCCTCTTCGACCAGCGCCTCAAAATTGACAACGCGGTTCCAGAAATCCTTGCCGAACAACAGAATCGGGATCGGCTTGATCTTACCAGTCTGGATCAGCGTCAACAGCTCGAACGTCTCATCGAACGTCCCGAAACCGCCTGGAAACACCGCAACCGCGCGTGCGCGCAACAGAAAGTGCATTTTGCGCAGCGCGAAATAATGGAATTGAAAACTCAGCTTGGGCGTCACAAAGCGATTCGGCGCCTGCTCGTGCGGCAAAACGATGTTGAGCCCGATCGAATCGCGTCCCTCATCATCTGCGCCGCGGTTGGCAGCCTCCATGATCGACGGCCCGCCGCCCGAACAAACGACAAAATGACGACACCCGTCGTCGTCGCACGGCACCTGACTGGCCAGACGCCCCAGCGCCCGCGCCTGATCATAATAGACCGATTTGGCCACCAGCCGCTCGGCTATGCGCTTTTCTTCGGGAGAGCGCGCTGCATCGAGCACGTCTTGCGCCGTGTCGGGCGAAGGAATGCGCGCCGAGCCATAGATGACCAGCGTCGATTCGATTTTGGCCTCGTCGAGCAACAATTCTGGCTTCAACAGCTCAAGCTGGAACCGCACCGGACGCAAATCTTCGCGCAACAGGAATTCGGTATCCTGAAACGCCAGTCGATAGGCGGGATCTTGTGTTTGCGGAGTCGATACCGCCTGATTGGCGAATTGCGCGTCGTCTTTGGCTTTATGGAAACGCGAGCGATGGGGTTGTTTGTCGGTCATTTCGTCGGAGCTAGCCCGTTCGGGCTCTATCGACAATAGCCGTTTCCACTCATGTCGAGATGGAAGTGATTATAATGGGCCGCATTATAATCGGGACTGAGCACGGTGCCAAAGCGGCGACAGGCCGATTTGTGCAGAGCGCGCAGGAATTCCTGCGACGTCTGATCGCCGTTCCATCCGCCATTGAGCATGATGCGACGTCCATCAGCCAAGACAAAGCCCGAGACATCGACCGCGTTGGACAGCGCATGTTGCGACAATCGCCCTGACCGACCGCCATTGATATTGCGACAGCTATAGGTTCCGTATGTCTCGACCTTCACGACATCGGTGTCGAAATATTGGCGCGCGGCGGGGCGCACCGCAAATTGGACCCAGGCGGCAAAGTTGCGCGCCAGTGGACAGGTCATCGCCCCCAAATTGGTTGCCGGCGTTCCGATGTCGAGCAGTTTCACCGAATCAATCGCGGTGCATCCACCGCCAAATTCCCGATTCGGCAGCGGCGTGAACCGCACCCTCGCCTTTTTAAGGTCCGCCAGACATTGCCGCGATGCGGCACTAGTGAACGATGGCGTCGATGATGTGTCGGGTCGACTTCTGTCGTTTCGGCTGGGACGATCCGCTCCGCCAATGCACCCCGCCAACGCCAGCGTTACAGCGGCAGCAGCCAGATTTCGGGCCAGTCTCTTACAGCGATGGATCATTACAACGGGGTTAAGCAGACATGGTTAACAAGGTCTAAACGCCTGCGACCAGACACCGGAAATATCAGCCCTGTCGAACCATTGTCATTGACAGCGCGGCTCGCATCCCTAAACGCGGCGCCGGGCCACGCGGTCCCAACGCCGCGCGTGCTCTCTGTAAGGAGAGACTATAATGAGTGAGTTGAATACGCCACAGGTGCGCCCAGCGCGCCCGACTTTTTCTTCCGGACCCTGCGCCAAGCCGCCGGGATGGGACGCTTCAAAAATCGCCACCCAATCGCTTGGCCGGTCGCACCGCGCCAAGATTGGCAAGACGCGTCTGCAATATTGCATCGACCTGATGCGCGAGATGCTCCAGCTTCCGGATACCCACCGCATTGGTATCGTCCCCGGATCGGATACCGGTGCCTTTGAAATGGCAATGTGGACGATGCTCGGCGCGCGCGGCATCACGGCACTGGCATGGGAAAGCTTTGGCGAAGGCTGGGTCACCGATGTGGCCAAGCAACTCAAGCTCGACCCCAAAGTCATCCGCGCCGATTATGGCCAGCTTCCCGATCTGACGCAGGTCGATTGGTCCGATGACGTGCTGTTCACCTGGAACGGCACCACCAGCGGCGTTCGCGTTCCCAATGGCGACTGGATCGCCGATGACCGCCAAGGATTAAGCTTTGCCGACGCGACCAGCGCGGTGTTCGCCTATGACCTGCCGTGGGACAAGATCGATGTTGCGACCTTCAGCTGGCAGAAAGTGCTCGGCGGCGAAGGCGGGCATGGCGTTCTAATTCTTGGTCCGCGGGCGGTCGAACGGCTCGAAAACCACACCCCCGCCTGGCCGCTACCCAAGGTGTTCCGCCTGATGAGCAAGGGCACCCTGTCCGAAGGCATCTTCCGCGGCGAAACGATCAACACACCGTCGATGCTGGCGGTCGAAGACGCGATCTGGGCGCTCGAATGGGCGAAATCGCTCGGCGGGCTCGAAGGGCTGAAGGCGCGCAGCGACGCAAATGCGGCGGCGCTCGACAAAATCGTCGCCGAGCGTGGCTGGCTGTCACATCTCGCCGTCGATCCCGCCACGCGCTCGAAAACGTCGGTCTGCCTGTCGGTCGCCGGTGCGGACACGGATTTCATCAAGAAATTCGCCGCGCTGCTTGAGGCCGAAAACGCCGCCTATGACATCGCCGGCTATCGCGATGCCCCGCCGGGGCTGCGTATCTGGTGCGGCGCGACGGTTGATAGTGCCGATGTCGAAGCGCTCGGCCCATGGCTCGACTGGGCTCACGCCTCGCTTGGTTGATTTCGTGTCCCCGCAAAGGCGGGGACCCACCATCTGACATTACAACACCGTGACACGGGACGATGGATTCCCGTCTCCGTGAGAAAACTGGAAAATATCATGACCCAACCCAAAGTCCTCATCAGCGACAAAATGGACCCGCGTGCCGCCGCCATCTTCAAGGAGCGCGGCATTCAGGTCGACGAAATCACCGGCAAAACCAAGGAAGAGTTGATCGCGATGATCGGTGATTATGACGGTCTTGCCATCCGCTCTGCAACCAAAGTCACCGCCGACGTTCTGGACGCAGCGACCAAGCTTAAGGTCGTGGGCCGCGCAGGCATCGGAGTCGATAATATCGACATCCCTGCCGCATCTGCAAAGGGCGTCGTGGTAATGAACACTCCGTTCGGCAACTCGATCACTACGGCCGAACATGCCGTCGCAATGATGTTTGCCCTCGCCCGCCAGATCCCCGAAGCCGATACCTCGACGCAGGCAGGCAAATGGGAAAAGAGTCGCTTCATGGGAGTCGAACTGACGCAAAAGACCCTCGGCCTGATCGGCTGCGGCAATATCGGCAGCATTGTTGCCGAGCGCGCCTTGGGCCTGCGGATGAAAGTCATCGCTTTTGACCCCTTCCTCACCCCCGAACGCGCGATTGAATTGGGCGTCGAAAAAGTCGACCTCGACGGACTTCTCACTCGCGCCGACTTCATAACCCTGCACACGCCACTGACAGACCAGACACGCAACATCCTGTCGGAAGAGAATATCGCCAAGTGCAAAAAGGGCGTGCGCATCATCAACTGTGCGCGCGGTGGGTTGATTGACGAAGCGGCGCTTGAGGCGGCGCTCAAATCTGGTCAAGTCGCGGGCGCAGCGCTCGATGTGTTTGTGCAGGAACCCCCAGCGGCGGATCATCCGTTGTTCACCGCTCCCAACTTTATCTGCACTCCGCACCTCGGCGCGTCGACCGACGAGGCGCAGGTCAATGTCGCCATACAAGTGGCCGAACAGATTTCGGACTATCTGCTGACCGGCGGCATCACGAACGCGCTCAACGTCCCCAGCCTGTCGGCAGAGGAAGCCCCCAAGCTGCGCCCCTATATGGAGCTTGCAGAAAAGCTGGGCAGCCTGATCGGCCAGTTGGCGCATGATAACCTCACCACCATCTCGATCGAAGCAGAGGGTGCTGCGGCGGAACTGAACCTCAAACCGATGACGGCGGCTGTGCTCACGGGCCTGATGCGGCGCTATTCGGACAGCGTGAACATGGTCAACGCCCCGCATCTGGCGCGCGAGCGTGGGCTCGATGTGCGCGAAGTGCGCCACGACCGTGAAGGCGATTATCACACGCTGATCCGCGTCACCGTGGCCACCAGCCAGGGCGACCGTTCGGTCGCGGGCACTTTGTTCGGCAACAATGAACCGCGCCTCATCGAGATTTTCGGGGTCAAGGTCGAGGCCGATCTCGACGGCGACATGCTCTATATTGTCAACGAAGACGCCCCCGGCTTTATCGGTCGTATCGGTTCGACGCTGGGCGATGCCGGACTCAATATCGGCACCTTCCACCTCGGCCGCCGCGCGGGGGGGGGCGAAGCGGTGCTGCTGCTCAGCCTCGATTCGGCGATGCCCGAACCTTTGTTGTGGCAGCTGTGCCAGTTGCCCGGTGTCAAAACCGTCAAGGGACTGAAGTTCTAAAACCGACACGGCCATCCGCTTCAGGGGAGGGCAGCGAGACTTACCAGCTTGCTGGCTAATCGCATCGGGTGGGGGGTTCGCAGCCTTGTGCAGGGTCGCGAACCCCCACCCTTCCCTTGAAGGGGAGGGACTTTCACACCCTTGACCTCAGAAACTTAGACATATTGAAACAGCCTTCCCACCCGCCTAAGGCCCAACCCATGACTCGTACCCCAGCCCTGCTCCCCGAAGGTCTCCGCGACCGCCTGCCCCAACAGGCCGAGGCCGCGTCGCGTGTGACGCGCGCGTTGATCGACGCGATGCGCGGGCATGGATATGCGCGGGTGTCTCCACCACTGGCCGAATTTCGCGAAACATTAGGCGGCTCCGATGAACGCAGCAGCCGCGACCTGTTGCGCTTCACCGATCCGGTATCACAGCGCACGCTGGCGCTGCGTCCCGACATCACACGGCAAGTCGGTCGCATTGCCACCTCGCTGCTTGCCGACGCCCCTCGCCCGCTGCGCCTTTGCTATGCCGGTCAAGTGGCCAAGCTGCGCGCCAGCCAGCTACGTCCGGCGCGCGAGATGCTGCAAGTCGGCGCCGAACTGATCGGCAGCGACAGCGTCGCCGCCGCTAGCGAGATTGTCAGTGTCGCCATCGACGCCCTTGATGCGGCGTGCATCACCGACGCCACAATCGATTTCACCCTGCCCGACGCGATTGGCGTGCTCGCCGCAGGCCCGCTGCCCATCGCGATCGATATCGAACAACTGCGCGAAGAACTGGATGCCAAGGATGCAGGCGCTCTCACGCGGCTTGGTGCCGACGCCTATTTGCCGCTTCTCGGCGCGACAGGGCCGTTTGATGACGCATTGGCCCGCCTGCGCACCTTTGACAGCAGCGGCGCTCTATCCGGCCGCCTCGACGCGCTCGAAGCGATTGCGGCGCCCGTCCGCGACCGCGTATCGCTGACCCTCGACCCCACCGAACGCCACGGTTTCGCCTATCAAAGCTGGTTTGGCTTTTCGATCTTCGTTCCCGGTCAGGGCGACGCCATCGGGCGCGGCGGCAGCTATACCGTTACCGCTGCCGACGACCACAGCGAAACCGCGGTCGGCTTTTCGCTCTATCCCGACCCGCTCATCGACGACGGCCTCGGTGCTGATAATGACGGCGAACGACATATCTTCCTGCCGCTTGGTCACGACCCGCTGGTCGCCGCCAGCCTGCGCGCCGACGGCTGGCAGACCGTCGCGGCCTTGTCAGAGAATGACGATGGTGCGGCGCAAGGATGCGCCTATCAACTGAGCGCAGACGGACCGGTTGAAATTTAACGCAGGCTATTGCGTGAACTGAATCCCGTCGCAATGCTTGCACGTCCCGCCAAATCGGTTAAGGCCGCGCGCGGCACTCGGCGAACCTCGGGCCGCCGCAACAACAGGACAGCATCATGGCCAATGTAACCGTCATCGGGTCGCAATGGGGCGACGAGGGCAAGGGCAAGATTGTCGACTGGCTCGCCAGCCGCGCCGACGCCGTTGTTCGTTTTCAGGGCGGGCACAACGCGGGCCATACACTCGTCGTCGGTGATCAGACGTATAAACTCTCCCTGCTGCCGTCGGGCATCGTCACCGGCACCTTGTCGGTCATCGGCAATGGCGTCGTCCTCGACCCGTGGGCGCTGCGTGACGAGATTGCAAAGCTGCGCGGTCAGGGCGTGGTCATCAATCCCGAAAATTTCGCCATCGCCGACAATTGCGCGCTAATCCTGCCCTTTCACCGCGACCTCGACGCGCTGCGTGAGACCGCGGCGGGCGCGGGCAAGATCGGCACCACCGGACGCGGCATTGGTCCCGCCTATGAGGACAAGGTCGGACGCCGCGCGGTCCGCGTTTGCGATCTCGCCCATCTCGACAAGCTCGATCCGCAGATCGATCGCCTGACCGCACATCATGATGCGCTGCGCGTCGGATTTGGCGAACCGCCAATCGACCGCGACCGGCTCAAGGCCGACCTCGCTGAAATCGCCGATTATGTGCTCGAATATGCGCAGCCGGTGTGGAAACGCCTGAAAAAGGTCCGCAAGGCCGGCGCGCGCATCCTGTTCGAGGGCGCGCAGGGCGTGCTCCTCGACATCGACCATGGCACCTATCCCTTTGTCACCAGCTCCAACACAGTCAGCGGCACCGCCGCCAGCGGATCAGGGCTTGGGCCAAGCGCGGTCGGTTTCGTGCTGGGGATTGCCAAAGCCTATACGACGCGCGTCGGCAGCGGCCCCTTCCCCACCGAGTTAGAGGACGCGACCGGCCAGAAACTGGGTGAGCGCGGGCATGAATTCGGCACCGTCACCGGCCGCAAGCGCCGCTGCGGCTGGTTCGACGCCGTGCTCGTGCGCCAAAGCTGTGCCGTATCGGGCGTCACCGGCATCGCGCTGACCAAGCTCGACGTGCTCGACGGCTTCGACACCATCCGTATCTGTACCGGCTATCGTCTGCGTGGCAAGATCCTCGACTATTTCCCCGCCCACGCCGCCGATCAGGCCGATGTCGAACCGATCTATGAAGAAATGGACGGGTGGCAGGAAACAACGGCGGGCGCGCGCAGCTATGCCGACCTGCCCGCGCAGGCAATCAAATATGTCCAGCGCGTACAGGAACTGATTGAAACTCCAATTGCGCTCGTATCAACCAGCCCCGAGCGCGAAGACACGATATTGATCCGCGACCCCTTCGCCGACTGACCTGCCGCGCGCTTCCTTTGCGCGAATAAACATGCCACCATGCCTGTATGGCGCGAAAAATCTTGGTCCTTTATGGCAGTTATCGCCGCGACCGGCAGGGGATTGCCCTTGCCCGCTGGCTGGTTGAAGCTTTGAACGCACGCGGCGACGCGGCGGAACTGATCGACGCGCAGGAAGTGGACCTGCCGATGCTTGATCGTATGCACAAGGAATATGCCGAAGGCGAAGCCCCGCCTGCCATGTCTGCGCTCGCCGCAAAAATCCGCGCTGCCGACGGCTTCATCTTTGTTACCGGCGAATATAATTGGGGGCCGCCGCCGGGGCTCAAAAACCTGACCGACCATTTCCTCGAGGAATGGTTTTGGCGTCCCGCCGCCATCGCTTGCTATTCCGCCGGCCCCTTTGCCGGCGTGCGGGCGATGATGGGATGGCGCGCGACATTGGGCGAAATGGGCATGGCGGTGATTTCATCGATCCTGCCCGTTGGCCGCATCGGCGGCGCTTTCGACGCCGAGGGTCAGCCAACCGGCGACGACGGACGCCGCCTCAACCGCGCCTTCCCCCTCTTTGCCGACGACCTCAACTGGTGGATCGACGCCACCATAGCCCAACATGCCAAGGCCGCGCCGCCCTATTGAAGTCTTGCGTTGCTCCTCGCATAACCGCCTCTCTTTGCCGGTAAAGGACTGCCAGACATGCGCGCATTCATCCCCGCCCTTTTGTTGATCCTCGCCGCGCCCGCCAGTGCAGAACCTGCGGCTCCGCAAATAGTGGGCAAGGATGCGGCGGAATTGCAAAGCGAACTGACGAAAGGCACGACCAACAGCGAAGTCCTTGTCGCGGCCTATCTGGCGCGGATTCAGGCGATTGACGATAGCGGCCCGACACTCAATGCGGTGTTCGCGACTTTCCCCGATGTCATAGCACAAGCCCGCGCGTTCGATGCCGAGCGTAAGGCGGGTCATGTTCGCGGGCCGCTGCATGGCATACCGGTGCTGCTAAAGGATAATATCGAGGCCAAAGGCCAGCTACCGACCACCGCCGGTTCGCTCGCTCTCAAAAACAATGTCACACAGCGCGACGCGCCGTTGGTGGCACGGCTGCGCCAGGCGGGCGCGATTATCCTTGGCAAAACCAACCTCAGCGAATGGGCCAATATCCGGTCCATGAATTCGACCAGCGGCTGGAGCGCGGTGGGCGGGCTCACCAAAAATCCCCATGCGCTGGACCGCAACACATGCGGCTCGTCGGCGGGGAGCGCCGCCGCGATGGCGGCCAGTCTCGCCGCGCTGACGGTCGGAACCGAAACCGATGGCTCGGTCACTTGCCCGGCCGGAATCAATGGCGTTGTCGGCTTCAAACCCACGGTTGGCCTGGTCAGCCGCACCCATATCGTGCCGATCAGTCACAGTCAGGACACGGCTGGCCCTATCACTTTGACCGTCCGCGACGCCGCGGTCATGCTAACCGCTATGGCCGGCAGCGATCCCGCCGACCCTGCCACGGTCGACGCTGATACACATCGCACCGATTTCACCGCGGCCCTGTCGCCGGACGCGCTGCAGGGCAAGCGCATCGGCGTGTTGCGCGATCGCATTGGCCGCCGTCCCGACCTGATCGCGCTGTTCGACAAGGCTCTGGCGCAAATGACCGCTGCCGGTGCGACCATAGTCGATATCAAGGATAGCAGGTCCGGTCTCAACGGCATGGGCGACGCAGAGCATGACGTGATGATGTTCGAACTCAAGGCCGATATGAATAGCTATCTGGCCGGACTCCCCGGCAAGGATCAGCCAAAGACGCTGGCGGATCTGATCGCCTTTAACAAAGCGCATCCCGAGGAGTTGCGCTGGTTCGACCAATCCATGTTCGAAATGTCCCAAGCGCAATCAGGCCTAAACAGTGCCACCTATCGCGAAGCCCGCGCCAAATCGCTCCGGCTCGCAGGCGAACAGGGTATTGACAAGCTGCTCAGCGATCATCATGTCGACCTGCTTGTTGGCATCACCAACGGACCGGCATGGACCAGCGACCTCGTGGTCGGCGACCATTATACCGGCCCCAGCGTCAGCGAGATGCCCGCCATCGCGGGCTATCCGCACCTGACCGTTCCGATGGGGGCGATCGAAGGGCTGCCGGTCGGGATTTCCTTTATCGGTCCCGAATGGTCCGATGCCGCCGTGCTGGCTGCTGGCTATGCCTATGAACAGGCCAGCCATCAGCGCGTGACGCCAACCTATCGGGCCAGCGTCACACCCTGACCCTCATTCGGGTTTGCGAAAGCGCATCATAAAGCGGTCGGTGTTGCCGCGAATGGCGGGATCAAAGACATTTTTGCTATGATCATCGTCGGGATTGGCAAGCGCATCGCTTTGGTCTTCCAACACGAATCCGGCGCGTTCGAGGTCAGCCTTGACCGTCGCGGGATCAATCCGGTGCAGTTTCTCCACAAGCGCACGTGTGTCACCCGCCGGACCGACATGATCGACGACAATCACGCTGCCACCCGGCCTGACCGCCGCGAACCAGTTGGCCATCAGCGCATCGACATCGCGGGTCGGATATTTATACTTCTCGCTGGTCCAATATAGGTCGTGATAGACCAGATGGGTGAAAATCATATCGACGCTGTCCGGTGCGAACTGCATCGCCCCCGGTGCCACGACCATCGGCACGATATTGCGATGCGCCTTGGCAATTTTTGCCCAGGTTTCGGGCTGATTGAAGCTCGGCGGGTTGACCGGCATCACCACGCCCTTCGCCCCGACTAGATCGGCGAGCATTTCGGTGAAATAGCCGTTGCCCGCGACCAGATCGATGACGGTCGACCCCGGCTTGATTTGCGAAAAGGCCAAAACCGTCGCCGGTTGGCGCGCCTCGTCAAGTTTGACATTGGCGTCCTGCCGGGTCGTGTCGGCGACCGCAGCGGCAATGCCATCCGTTTGGGCCATGACGGCCATCGGCGACAGGGTCAGCAGGCAAGCGCTGGCGCATAGTGCCATAAGGTGAATTTTGTTCCGCATGTTCATTCTCCCCTTGAAGATTATGCCCGGAATTTAGCAGCCAACTCCGCTCAGTAACATCGCTGTTGGTCGAAAAATGACGCCCCTTAGTCGGCGCGGCGCGTCATTCCCTTTCGAGCAATTCCATCGGCACATGGATATCACGGATGGCAAGCCGCACTTCGACCAGAAAGCAACCGAGCGACAGCATCATTAAAAGCATGGCCAGAACAAAGGCTGCCGAAACCGCCGTACCCAAATCAAAACCGCCAGCATATTGCAGGAACAACAACGCCACGAGCAGACACACCACGACGCCGCTGCCGACAGCAAAAAGCATCGACAAATTGATAACGCTCATCCGGCGATCCAGCGCGCGCAGCTCCGCCACCAGATTTTGATGTTCAGAACCATGGGTGTCGGCATGGCGCACCATTAAATCGCGCGACCGATCGACAACGCGCGCCAGCCGTCCCGAATAAACGCCCAGCAAATTCCCCATCGCCACCAACAGAAACACCGGCGCCACCGACAATTGGATGGTCTGCGCGATCACCGGCCCTGCGGCGCCCATCATGCGATCAACCTTCGTTTACGGTCGAGGGCGTGTTGATGCCATGCATCGTCAGGAATTTACGAACATTGCGCGCGGCTTGCCGTATGCGCTGTTCATTTTCGACCATCGCGATGCGAACAAAGCCTTCGCCATCCTCGCCATAACCGACGCCGGGTGCGACCGCGACTTTGGCATGGATCAGCAATTGCTTGGTAAATTCCAGACTGCCCATTTCGGCCAGCGCGGGAGGCAAGGGAGCCCAAGCGAACATCGACGCCGGCGGGCTTGGAATATCCCAGCCCGCACGGCCAAAGCTTTCGACCATCACATCGCGGCGCTTTTGATACAACTCTCGGTTACGATCAACCACATCCTGCGGCCCGTTGAGCGCGGCGCACGCAGCCGCCTGAATCGGCGTAAAAGCACCATAGTCGAGATAGGATTTAACCCGCGTCATCGCCGCAATCAGCCGCTTGTTGCCAACCGCAAAGCCCATGCGCCAACCCGCCATCGAATATGTTTTCGACATTGAGGTGAATTCGACCGCGACATCCTTGGCCCCCGGCACCTGCAAGATCGACGGCGTCGGCTTGCCGTCATAATAAAGCTCCGAATAGGCCAGATCCGAAAGCACCCAGACCTTATTCTCTTTCGCCCAAGCAACCAGCCGCTCGTAAAAGCTAAGTTCCACCGCCTCGGCGGTCGGATTCGACGGATAGTTGACCACCAAAATCGACGGGCGCGGTACGGTGAACGCCATCGCGCGGTCGAGGGCGGTGAAATAGGCTTCGTCGGGCGTTGTCGGCACGCTGCGGATTGTCGCACCGGCGATGATGAAGCCAAAGGTGTGGATCGGATAGCTGGGGTTCGGGGCCAGCACGACATCGCCGGGACCTGTGATCGCGGTTGCCAGACTGGCCAGCCCTTCCTTGGACCCCATCGTCACCACAACTTCGCTTTCGGGGTCGAGGTCGACGTTGAAACGGCGGCCATAATAATTGGCCTGTGCCTTGCGCAGCCCCGGAATCCCCTTTGATTGCGAATAGCCATGTGCGTTGGGCTTCATCGCCACTTCGCACAATTTGTCGATGACATGTTGCGGCGGCGGGAGGTCGGGATTGCCCATCCCCAGGTCGATGATATCCTCGCCAGCGGCACGGGCCGCCGCACGCATCGCATTGACTTCAGCGATGACATAGGGCGGCAGGCGCTTGATGCGATAAAATTCATCGTCGGACATGATGGACTAGAACAACTCCCTTCGTACGGTTCGCGCAGTCGGCGGTCGCCACCTGCATCAGCTCTTGCTATAGGCAGTGCAATCGGCACTGACTAGCGGGAAGCAGTATGAGCGACGAGCAAGGAAAAGACAGCAGCGGGGCCGACCAGCATCCTTTCATGCCGTCTCTCGATGACATGCAGCATTGGGCCGGTGTCATGGGGCGCGCGCAGCAAATGATGCTGGAATATGCGCTGGGTCAGGCGAACGATGACAAAGGCACCGATGCCGCCGCCCTGTTCGACCCCGCACGCTGGGTTGAATCGCCGGCAACTCAGGCTTGGATGAAACAATCGACCCAGATGTGGGAACAAGGCGTAGCTTTTTGGACATCGATGGCCAGTCGCAGTCCGCCGATTACGCCAGATGCGTCCAAGGATCGCCGCTTTGCCGATCCCGACTGGGCCGAGAATCCCGTGTTCGCGATGATCCGCCAAACCTATGGTATGCTCTCTGACCAAATGCTGGCCACGACGCAAAAGATGGAGGGGCTTGACCCCGCCGCGCACGCCAAAATGGAATTTGCCGCCAAAAGCATCGCCGATGCTTTGTCGCCGACCAATTTGGCGGTGACTAATCCCGAAGTCATCAAGCGCGCCGTGGAAACGCGGGGCGAAAGCCTGCTCAAAGGGTTGCAGCATATGCTGACCGACCTGTCGCGCGGGCAACTGACCCATGTCGACACCTCGGCCTTTGAACTGGGCCGGAACATTGCGGCGACCCCGGGCAAAGTGATCCACGAAACCGAACTTTACCAGCTGATCCATTATGCACCGACGACCAAGGACGTGTTTGGAGTGCCGTTGGTCATCTTTCCGCCGTGGATCAATCGATTTTATATTCTCGACCTCAATCCCAAAAAGAGCTTCGTCGGATGGGCGGTCGAACAAGGCCTGTCGGTGTTCATTGTGTCATGGAAATCGGCCGACGCCGGGATGAAGGATATCATCTGGGACGATTATATCGCCGCTCAGATCGATGCGATCGACACGGTGCGCGCACTGTTAAAGGTCCCCGCTGTTCACAGCATCGGTTATTGCGTTGCCGGCACGACGCTGGCCGCGACGCTGGCACTGCTCTCGGCACGCGGAGAGGCAGACAAGGTCAAATCAGTGACCTTCTTCACCGCGCAGGTTGATTTTGAACATGCGGGCGAACTGAAACTCTTTATCGACGAGACCTATCTGGCGCTGCTCGAGCAGCTATCGGCACCCGGCTATCTCGACGGGCGCTATATGGCCGCGACCTTCAACAGCTTGCGCGGGCGCGATCTGATCTGGAACTATGTCGTCAACAATTACCTGCTCGGCAACGACTATCCGCCCTTTGACCTGTTGTACTGGAATGGCGACACCACCAACCTGCCCGCCAAGTGGCATCGCCAATATCTGGTCGACCTCTACCGCGACAATCGTCTGGTCGTGCCGGGCAGCCTGACCGTCGACAGCACCCCCATCGACCTGCGCAAGATTGTGACGCCCGCCTATATTCAGGCGGGGCGCGAGGATCATATTGCTCCGGTGCAAAGCGTGTGGCGGCTGATGAACAACCTCAGCGGCCCCAGAACTTTTCTGCTCGCCGGGTCGGGGCATATCGCAGGAGTAGTCAACCCGCCCGCCGCGAACAAATATCAATATTGGACCGGCGACAATGATGCCGACACGCTCGATAGCTTTGTCGAAGGGGCAAAAGAGACAAAAGGCAGCTGGTGGCCGCACTGGTTGGACTGGATTCAGGCTCAGGATGACGCGAAAACTGCCGCAAAGGGCGCGCGCATCCCCGGAAAGGGCAGCAAAAAGGCGATCGAGGACGCGCCGGGCTCCTATGTTAAACAACGCTAATGTTTGACAAATAACCATCAGCCAGCCGTGCGCGGTGGAATTTATTGTGCGCTGCACAAAAAATTCCTTGAAATGTTGCCAAAACTCCTATATTGTGCACTGCAACATAAAGGAGTTCACCCATGGCTACGAAAATTGATACCGCTGAGAAGGCTTTTGAAGCCGCCACGCTGGATACAGCTGCGAAGCCGGTTGCGACTTCGGTTGCACCTGCTGCGGCGCCCGTCGCTGCCAAGACTGCGGCTCCTGTAAAGGCTGCCCCCGTCAAAACCAAGACCGTCAAGGCGAAAGCCAAGCCGGCCGCCAAGAAGGTCGCTGCTCCCAAGGCAGCCAAGAAAGTTGCTGCCAAAAAGACTGCAGCAAAGAAAATCACTCGCAAGCCCGCTGTAAAAGCTGCGAGCAAGCCCGTTTCCGCCGCCACCAAAGGATTGAAAACCATGAACGATACCGTCAAGAAATTCGCCGACGAAGCCAAGACCCGCGTCGAGACCCTCAGCGCCGATTTCAACAGCCGCGCCAAGGAAGCTGTCGCCAAGTCAAGCAAGCTGGCTGAAGAAGCTGCCGAGTTCAACAAAGCGAACCTCGAAGCCATCGTCGAAGCCGGCAAGATCGCTGCCAAGAACGCTGAAGTTCTGGGCCAAGAAGGCGTAACCTTCGCTCGCAAGAGCTTTGAAGACACGACCGCAGCGTTCAAGGGTTACACCGCGGTTAAGTCGCCGACCGAATTCTTCAAGCTTTATGCCGAGAACAGCAAGAAGGCTTTTGACGCCGCTGTTGCACAGACCTCGAAGACCAGCGAAATGTTCGTCAAAATGACGAACGACAGCTTCGCTCCGATCTCGAACCGCGTTTCGGTCATCACTTCGAAGATGAAGGTTGCCTAAAGGCCCTTCACCTTCCCGTTGACGCAGGCCACCCCCCCTCCCGGTCTGCGTCAACGACCAACAAACACCGCTCGCCTCCTTCGGGAAGCGGGCGGTTTTGTATGTGGGCCGCTGTCACCTCTACAAAGGCCCCGACGACGAAAAGGGGGTTAATAGAATGCCCTCCCCCTTGCGCTTCGCATCTGCATTGCGATATTCCGAAACATGATGACGCCCACTGCCTTCCCACACTCCATCCGCGCCATGGCTGACCGCAAGGATAACACCCCCGACGATCCCGGCGTCGGCATTGCGACGCGCACGCGGACGAAGGCGAAAAAGCCCTCGATGTACAAAGTGCTGCTGCTAAACGACGATTATACCCCGATGGAATTCGTCGTGATGGTGCTCCAGCGCTTTTTCAACATGGACATTGAACAGGCGACGCAGGTGATGCTGCACGTTCATCAACAAGGCGTCGGCATCTGCGGCGTCTTCACCTATGAAGTCGCCGAGACCAAGGTCAATCAGGTGATGGATTCGGCGCGCCAGAACCAGCATCCGCTACAATGCACGCTTGAAAAGGCGTGAGCGGCGGCGCGATTGCCCGCGGCTTCGCCGCCGAAGGGCTGACCGCCTGCGTCAACCGCCGTCCCCGCAGCATCGACGCCCTCGAAACACTCGCACAATCGATCCGCGATGACGGGCATCTGGCGCGCGCTTTCCCGCCGACGCCCGCGATGAAGCAGCGATGATCGCACTGTTCGAACAGGTCGAGGCCGAAGTCGGCCCTATCGAGGTCGCCGTATTCAACATCGGGGCCAATGTGAACTTCCCGATCACCGAAACCACTGTGCGCGTTTACACCAAAGTCTGGGAAATGGCGTGCCTCGGCGGCTTTCTGACGGGGCGCGAGGCGGCAAAGCATATGACCCCGCGCCAGCGCGGCACCATCATCTTCACCGGCGCCACCGCAAGCTTGCGCGGCGGGTCGGGCTATGCGGCTTTTTCAGGGGCCAAAGCGGGCTTGCGGATGCTCGCCCAGTCGATAGCCCGCGAACTGGGGCCAAAAGGCATCCATGTCGCGCACAGCGTCATCACGGCGCCATCGACACCGACTTCATCCGTCAGCGCCACCCCGATTTCGAGCACGCCAAGGCACAGGACCTGATCCTGTCACCGCAAGCCATCGCCGCCCAATATGTCATGCTGCACCAACAACCGCGCAGCGCCTGGACCCACGAGTTGGATCTGAGACCGTGGGGAGAGACATGGTGAGCAAGACGCTTGAATTCATCTATGATTGCGGCAGCCCCAATGCCTATCTGGCGATGAAGGTGCTACCCGATATGCTGGAACGCACGGGGGCGAGTCTGACCATCACCCCCTGCCTGCTCGGCGGCATCTTTAAGGCCACAGGCAATAAGGCGCCGATGCTCCAGTTCGCCGATGTCCCCGCCAGAATGGACTATGAGCAGTTGGAAATGCAGCGTTTCATCGCGGCGCATGACCTGACCGCTTTCCGCTTCAACCCGCATTTTCCGGTCAACACACTGACGATGATGCGCGGCGCCATTGTGGCTGGGGAAGAAGGCCGCTTGCCCGCCTATGTCGATGCCATCAACCGCGCGATGTGGGAGGAAGGGCTCAAGATGGACGACCTCGACGTCGCCGCCCCATATCTGTCCGCGAACGGATTTGACGGCCCCGCGCTGCTCGCCCGGACGCAAGAGCCCGAAATCAAGGCCGCGCTAGTCGCCAATACCGAAGCCGCCGTGGCGCGCGGTGTGTTTGGCATCCCGACCTTTTTCGTCGGCGATCAGATATTCTTTGGCAAAGACCGTCTGGGTCAGGTCGAGGCGGCGCTGAGCTAAACCCGGCGCACCCCTTCCCTTCTCCGCTTAGTTAAAATCCAGCTGAACAATCTGACTCGGCGTTGCGCGGCAGTACATTTCCAGCGACCGGTCGCCATCGGGATAGTTTGCCGTCATCGCTGCCCTAATGCGCCATCCGCCATTGCCTTCTTCCAGCGACACCAGCCTGTCATAGGACAAGCGCGTTCCGCCGGTCACACCGATCTGACGCGCCGCATCATTCATGCAATTTTGCACTGCCGGACGCGAAGCGCTCGGCAAGCTCGAAAGGCTGGCAGACAGTGCCGCTGGCGGCCCCTCTGGATAGGCTGTTGGCGTTTCGTCCGCCGCGTCCGCGTTCGTCGATGATTTCTTCTTTTTGCTGGTCAGCAACGCGAGCAACCCGCCCGCGACGACGATGCCGCCAATGATCAATCCGGTGCTCGGCCCTTTCTTCTTTTCGGGTTCGGGTCCGGGCAACGGCACAAGATTATTATAACCATATTGGAAATCGGCGCGGCAGCCATCGTTCACCCAGATATAGGTGTCGGTATAGCCCCATTGCCGACCATCGTTGCACTTGCCCCCCAGTCGACGGGTCAGTTCCACCCGGTTATTGGTCAAAACATTGCATTGCTGATAGCGCTTGCTGCGTGATTCACAGCGGATAGTTCCCACGAAATTGTCAATCGGCTGTTCGGGATAAGCACCGCCCGCATAGCCATAGTTAAATTCAGCGCGACACCCGCCTGAAACCCAGATTTGCGAAACCGTATAGCCCCAAGTCCTCCCTTCCGTGCAGCGACCGCCAAGCGTCCGTTTCAGCGTGACGCGGTTATCGGTGCGAACATTGCACCGTTCGGTCTTGTTCTTGCGCGATTCGCAGCGGAGGGTTCCGGTGAAATTGTCGTTCGGCTGTCCCGGATAGACCCCGCCCGCATAGCCATAGTTAAATTCGGCACGGCACCCATTCGAAACCCAGACCTCAGTCGCGCTATGGCCCCAGGTTTGGCCCTGCGTGCAGCGGCCGCTGATCGTGCGCCGTAAAGTGACGCGATTGTCGGTTCGAACCTTACAGCGCTCGATACTGTTCGTGTGCGATTCGCAGCGGATCGTGCCCGCATAGTTCGTTCTTGATTGGGCGTTTTGCGTATCATTATAGCCAGGCCAGGTTTGAGCATATTGAGTTTGAGCTGAGACCGGCAACGCAATTTGCGTAGTGACCAATGCTGCGGCTGTAACAACCGTGCCAATCCTGCGACTCATAATCTTGCCCTTTCAAAAAATTGACCGCTTCTCAGACTAGCATTGTTTTTCGCAAACTTTCTATATTTCAGTACAGAACGTCATTCTGAAATCAAATTTGCTCAAATATGCAATTTTCCTTGAGATTATTACGTCGATTCTTGTCTCCTTCATGGGCCAGTTGCCGCATATTATCCGCTCGCTGTCGCCACCGGCGGCTGCAGGTTGCGCCCCGCGACCACTATGCCAGCGAAAACCAGCGTCAACCCCACCACATGAAACAGATGCAGCCGCTCGCCCAGAAATAGCATCGCGAGCCCAGCCCCCAAAAGCGGCATCACATTCATATATTGGCCGGTCGCGGCAGAGCCGATGAGTTCGACCCCGCGATTGAAAAAGAGATAGGCGAGGAAGGAAGGGAAAATCGAAACATAGCCGATGGCGAACCATGTTTCAGTCGACGGCACAATGAACCGGCCCGACCAGAGTTCGGCGGCATAGGCGGGCGCAATCACACAAACTCCGACCATGATCGAGGCTGCCAGAAAACTGAGCGGATGCACGGGCGGGCGGCGGCGCAACAGCACCGAATAAATCGCCCACAAAAAGACCGCGACGCCGATAATGGCATCGCCGACATTCAACCTTAAATGGATCAGCGCGTGAAGATCGCCGCGCGCGATAATCGCGAGCACGCCAGCCAGCGACACCAGCATCCCCGCAATCTGGCGCCAGCTGGTGCGGTCGCGCATCAGCACCGCACCGACCATCAAGATCAGCGCCGGCTGGGCCGATTGGAGCAACATGGCATTAAGCGCCGTCGTCGTCTGAAGCCCCGTATAGAGCAGCGTGTTAAAAGCCCCGAGACCCAGCGCGCCCAATATCAGCATGATCGGCCAGCGCGACCGAAGCACCGGCCAATCGCGTTTCAGATGCGGCCAGGCCAGCGGCAACAACAAGGCCAGCGCGATGCTCCAGCGCCAGAAAGACAGCGCCACCGGGGGCACCAGATCGCGAGCCGCGCGCCCGACAATCGAATTCCCCGCCCAGAACAGCGCGGTCAGCGTCAGCAAAACATAGGCACGCGACCACACCGCGGACATGTCAGGCCGCACCCCGCCGCGCCAATATGTCACTGATGTACCGACTTACCGCTGCGCACGCGGTCAATCCGCAGCACATGCGGTTGATTATCGCGGTCAGGCCACGAAATCGACGCGCCCTCTGTCAACCCGATCAAACCCGCGCCGACGGGCGTCATCACGGAAATGCGGCCTGCTTCGATATCGGCATAGCTGGGATAAACAAGCTGCACCGACCGGCGAACACCGCTGGTTTCGTCAATAAAATCAACATGGCTGTTCATCGTCACGATGTTGGCGGGCATATCCGCCGCCGCATGAACCTCTGCGCGATCGATTTCCTCAAGCAACAGTCGGGACAGTTCAGGCTGCTTCGATGCGATACGAACGGAAAGATCGGCGAGGATGTCGGCTTCGCTGTCTATCAGATGGATAGCAGGACGCTCAGTGGTGAGCCCCACGCTTATGCTGGTCATGATGTCGTCCTTGAAAACTGGTGTGCAGGCGTTTTGAATCTCGAAACCCCGTCCTCATCGCGGGTGCGAGGAAGACGGGCTAAACCCGCGCCGCGAGTTGGCCTGCATGTATGCGATAGCGTTCAAAGATGACTTGCGTTTTCACATTTTCAATGTGGGCAGCCGACGGGCGGTTGTCAATCTGATGGATGATGTCGGGACATGCCGCCATACGGGCATGACCTGATGTCTTAGCTGTTTTCATCTGCCGCGATTTGGCTAAACAAGCGCCCATGAACAAACTCGCATCCATCGTCGTCCCCCTGTCGTTGCTCACCGCCTGCGCCACCGTGCCGACCCCGCCGTTGACCCCGCCGGGAACCGACTTTCTTATCCGCAATGCGGCGGCCAAGCGCGTCGTGACCACGCCGAGCGGGCTGCAATATTTTGTCGTCATATCAGGGCCAAAAACAGGCCAGTCGCCGGTGTCGGGGGACAGCGTGACCTTTGATTATGAGGGCAAGCTGACAACGGGCAAGACGTTCGACAGCAGCTTTTCACGCGGCGAACCGCTTAGCGGCGAAGTCGACCGCTTCGTCCCCGGCTTCACCGAGGCGCTCAAGCTCATGCGGCCTGGTGATGAATGGATCGTGTGGATCCCGCCCGAACTGGGCTATGGCGCGGCAGCGAGCGGCCCGATCCCCGCCAATAGCGTTCTCCGCTTCCGATTGGCGCTGCACAAGGTAACGCCGCCGACGCCGTAAGCCCTCGCTTGCGCCCTTCCCCTGTTCCGCTAAAGACACATCATGGATCAAATTGTCATTCGCGGCGGTCAGCGCCTGTCGGGCCGTATTCCCATCAGCGGCGCAAAGAACGCCGCGCTCACCCTGCTCCCTTGCGCATTGCTCACCGATGAGCCGTTGACGCTGCGCAATCTGCCGCGGCTCGCCGATGTTGACGGGTTTGGGCATTTGCTCAACCAGCTTGGCTGTTCGACCACGATCGAGGGATCGCGCCCCGAAGATTTTGGCCGCGTGATGACCGCGCGGACGACCAACCTCACCTCGTCGGTTGCTCCCTATGACATCGTCCGCAAGATGCGCGCGTCCATCCTCGTGCTCGGCCCGCTCCTCGCCCGCGCAGGCGAAGCGACGGTGTCGCTGCCCGGTGGCTGCGCCATCGGCAACCGGCCGATTGACCTGCATCTGAAAGCGCTTGAAGCGCTGGGCGCCGAGATCGAGCTGGCGTCGGGCTATGTCAAAGCCAGCGCGCCCGGCGGGAGATTGTCGGGCGGGAGTTTCACCTTTCCCGTGGTGTCGGTCGGCGCGACCGAAAATGCGGTGATGGCCGCCGTCCTCGCCGCTGGCACCAGCACCCTCGAAAATGCGGCGCGCGAGCCGGAGATTATCGACCTGTGCAATTGCCTGACCGCAATGGGGGCAGAGATTGACGGGATCGGCAGCGAGACGCTGACCATCGAGGGCGTCGACCGCCTGCATGGCGCAACCTATCGCGTTATGGCCGACCGCATCGAGGCGGGCAGCTATGCCTGCGCCGCTGTCATCACGCAGGGCGATGTCGAGCTGGTCGGGGCCAAGGCCAGCGAAATGGAAGCGACGCTGTTTGCGCTGCGCGAAGCCGGTGCGACGGTCGAGGACGTCAAAGGCGGCGTCCGCGTCGCGATGGACGGGCGAGCCGAGCCGGTGACGTTGTCGACCGCGCCCTACCCCGGCTTTGCCACCGATATGCAGGCACAATTCATGGCGATGGCGACGCTGGGCACAGGGGCCAGCCTGTTCACCGAGACCATCTTTGAAAACCGTTATATGCACGTCCCCGAACTGGCGCGCATGGGCTGCGACATTCAGGTCAAGGGCCGCACCGCGGTGGTTCGCGGGGTCGAGAGCCTGATCGGTGCGCCGGTCATGGCGACCGACCTGCGCGCCTCGATGAGCCTGATTATCGCCGGACTTGCCGCAGAGGGACAGACCGAGGTCAACCGCGTCTATCACCTCGACCGCGGCTATGAGCGGCTGGAGGAAAAGCTGCAGGCCGTGGGCGCAGACATTGAGCGGGTCAGCGCGGGCTAGAGCCTTACCCGAACGGGTCGTCCCTTGCGGTCGCATAATGTGCCATCGCCATTGTCGTAAATTGCGCGTTGACGCGGATGCAGCTGGGAAAGACGCTGGCGTCGGTGACCAACACATTGGTTGTGCCATGCACGCGGCAGTCGGTATCGACGATGCCATTGGCGGGATCGACATTCATCGCATTGCCGCCGTGCGGGTGGCTGCTCGACAGCGTCACATCATCGGCCTCGCGGATCGCATCGTGAAAGAAAGCGTCGATATCCATGTCGGGCGTCACCACCTGCCCCTTCGCCAGCGCAGGGTAACATTCCAGAGCGCCAGCCGCGAAATGAACCTTGGTCAGCGTCGCCATCGCGCGGCGTAGCACCGGCAGGTCATCCTGTGTGTCGAGTTTGAACTTCAGCTTGCCATCGACCACCCGCCCGCGCCGGTCGGCGGGAAACAGGATGCCCGCCGAGTGGACGCGCCCGAAATTCTGCATCCTTGCCGCATGGTCACCGAACCAGCCCGGCATCAAGGTCGCCATCGCCATCGGCGGCTGGAAATGCGATTCGAGCAGAAAATCGGCGCAATCGACATAGGTCGCCATCTGATCCTCGTCCCACGCGTTGATCGGCGCGCCTTCGGGCATCAGCGCGACGACCGGCGACGCGATGTTGAGCGACACCTGATAGCCCGTTCCCGATATCCCGCTGCGGTCGAGCAGCTTGCTCGATGCAATCGTCCCGCACGCGACGACGACCCCGACATGGGCGTGGACCACCGTCTTGGCCCCGCCGGGCAGGATCAGCTTGACCCCCGCCGCTACGCGCTTGCCGTCGGGGGCGTCGCGCCAGATGATCTTGTCGGCCTTGGTCTCGGCCAGGATGCGCGCGCCATGGTCGCGGCAGGCGTCGGGCAAATAGGTCTGAGCCATCCCCAACCGCCGCCCATAGCCGCAGCCGGTGTTGCAATAGCCGCAATAGGCGCAGGCGGTGGGCGTGTTCGGCGGGCCGAAATTCTTGGAGAACCAGGCCGAAATGGCGCGGCTGTCCTTTGGATCGCCCGAGGTCGCGGCATAATCGGCCCAGCCCTGCATCAGATGCGGGCCATTGTGCCGCCCGCTGCGCGGTTCAATCGGCGCGATGCCCAGTCGCGCGGCGATGGCATCATAGCTGGCGCTGAACGCCGCCTTGTCGACGGGCGCGCCGATGCTCGCCCATTTGTCGAAGATATCGGGCGCATCGGGGTGGGTCTTTCCCTCTTCGTTGACGCGCAGGCAGATGCCGTTGTTGATCGTCGACGACCCGCCGACACAGCGCCCCTGAAAGACCACAAAATCATGGTCGGTCGAGGTTTGCAGCGCGCCATGTTTGTAAAGCTGTGCGATCATGTCGAGTTCGTGAAGCGATATGCGCGGCGAGGGATAAAAAGGACCGGCTTCGACGATCAGCACCTTGTAACCACGGCTGGCCATTTGAAACGCCGCCACCGCGCCGCCCGCGCCCGACCCCAGCACGATCACATCATAGCTTTGTTCCAGTTCGCCCGCGCCGATGACATGCGCGGGATCAATCTCGCGCCCCGCCACCGGCTCGATCGGCATCTCCCCCGCTCCGCGCTGGCGGAATTTGGGGAGGGTGAAGGCGATTTGCCGGTGGACGACATTGTCGCGATTGGCGTCTTCGTCGCCGGGTTCCCAATGGCCGTAATAACAGGCGTAAATCACCCCGCGCACCCGCGCCAGATCCTGAAAAAAGTCGAAATTGGTGTTTTGCAGCCGATGGCGGATCGTCGCGGCACGCCCCGCAATATCATCATTGATAAAGAACGGCCCGCCCAGCACCACTTCGCTGACCGTCAGCGACAGGCGGATTTCGTCCAGCTTGGTCCCACCGATTTTGGCGAACAAATCGGTGAAATTGGCAACGACCTGATCGGCCGAAATCACCATTTCGGCACCATGAAACAGCGCCTCGCTATAGGCCTTTAGAAACCGCAGCTGGCCAAAATTGAACGGAACAACCATCGCCCTGCCCCTTTTCGATCGAATCCGCGCACCGGAAATCGCGCGTCATCACCCTGAATCGGACCATAACCCATGTGCGCCCGCCGCGCGCAATTACTTTGAAAGGTCACAAAGGTCACACTAGGTACCCCCTCTATTCCCTCTCTCCCCGACTGTCCTGACGGAAGTTTTGGTGAGGAAAGGCTGGCAGGGGCATGACATAGCATCACAAGGCTAGTCCGGCGGAAGATTGTAGGACAGCGGTTTTTGGCGGGGCGGTTGGGGGATGGTGGTTTTGGGGTGGGGAGCTGACTGGCTCCCTTTCGTCAAAGATGTACCATTAGCGGACTATGGAGATGCACGCGGGATATTACGCGAATTCGAATAGCTTGGTTGCGATAGATTTAAGGGCGGTCCGGGATTCGGTTGTGGCCGATGCGTTCGCAAAAACGCACACCGCTAACTTCTCCTCTGGCCTGAGGTATGCAGCCGTGAAAACGCCGGGGTCGCCGCCCCAATGATTTATTGTCGACCTTCCAGATAGTGGAGACGACATCCAACCCAGACCTTGACCATCGAGCCAGTCCGGCAATTGCGACGGCTTGTGCATAGTGAGTAACTCGTCTGCCATGTCGGTCGAAATGATATTCACACCAGAACCCGTTCCACGATTGGCTATGGAGCCTGCAAACTTGGTAAAATCATTGATGGAAGATCGGATCATTCCGGCGGGCCAATCTGGAAACCCAACTGGCTCAACGGGATGTTGTACACCATCGATAGACTCATATGGCGTCACTTTGAAGGCAGCAGGGGTATCGGCGATTGTCCAGCTACTGTGCTGCATTCCGAGCGGCCTGAATATATCCTCCCGCGTTTGAATACGCATGTCCGCACCGGAAACCCTTTCGGCAATGTAACCGAGCAGAGCGTAACCGATGTTGCTGTAGGCCCACGCAGTTCCCGGCGCCGTCTCTAGAAACACTTTGTTGCGTTCATAAAACTGACCGCCCGGGACGAGATAGCCTCGCACTAAAGTGGACAGCTGCATTTCTGCATCGCGCCCAAGCACTCTGAAATCGATCTCATATGCCTTTTCGTCAGAGATGCCTGAGGTATGTGTGAGGAGCTGGCGAGCTGTTATTGCGGCATCAGGATGAAGCGGGTGCACTAGGGGAAAATCGAGATATTGCGTCACTGGTGCATCCAGGTCGAGTGCACCGCGCATCGAAAGCTGGGCAATTGCAGCTGCCGTAACTGTTTTCGTCAGTGATGCCACGTGAAACATGCTGTCGGTCGTAACTGGAAGCCGGTTCTCCAGGTTTGCATACCCATAACCGCCTGCGAAAACGATTTCTCCGGACCGCGCTAAACCTGCAGCCAAACCCGGAATAGACGCGGAACGCATCTGGTCTCGCACGAACTCATCAAGGCGGCGTTGTCGGTTGGTATGTCCGCGTGCAATTGCTGGTAGAACAGCTGAACTTGCTATTGCTGCTAAAACTGTTCTTCGCCGAAATTTCACAAAGCCCCCTTGATAATATGCAGGTACCTACGCATATGATGAATATACCTACGCATATGATGAATATACCTACGCATATGATGAATATACCTACGCATATGATGAATATACCTACGCATATGACGGGTATAGTGATAAATTCAAGACAGATTACACCCAGCAAGTTGGGTCGGTCGCACTCAGCGCACGGCTGAGGCGATTGATAAATATTATCGATGGTGACATTGCACGCGCCTATCAATTTCACGATGCAAAGTTCGAACAGCGTTGGTAGGGACTTATCAGTCAGCTGGTGCTGAATGGACCGATGACCGTCAGCGAAATTGCGGAAACTCTGTGCATAATGCATGTCTCGATCAGTCAATCGCGGCAATCGCTTGAGCAGGCTGGATACATAACTTCTGCAGTCGATCCAAGGGACCGACGGCGGCGACTGCTAAGTGTGACGCCTGCCGGAAACAAGCTTGTCGAGAAACTATTACCATTATGGAGAGCACTCGCGGCTACCGCCGTTAAGCTTAATCGGAAAGCTGATGATGCTATAGCTGCACTAGACCGTCCTGACGCTGCCCTTTCTCGCCGATCAATGTTTGATCGGATCGCAGACCATTCCGAAGATATTCGGTCAGCCAGAAAGTGATGTTGCGAATAAAGGGCCAATAAGACCCTTTCAACGGCAGCTTCTGGGAAGCTAGAAAATGAAACTCCATCGTCCGCAACTGGGTCGTTTGCTGTCGTCCTCTCACACCCGTTCGTGTCGCGCCCTTCGACTGCCTTAGCAGGCGCTCAGGATAAACTTCCACCGTGGTGGAAGTCGAGACACCCATCGGCCTTGCACCCCGCCGAGGGGCCTCTCGACTTCGCTCGATGCGAACGGGATGGGCGGACTGGCATGAGGGGTGTGGGGCGGTAACGGTCGTTAGCCAACAATCGCTGCCTACCGCCCCACGCGCCCTCTACGCCGCCGCCTTTTTCTCCAAACGGAACGCATGGAGCAGCGGTTCGGTGTAGCCGCTGGGCTGGGTCACGCCTTCAAAGATCAGCGCCCGCGCGGCGCGATAGGCTATGCCGTCGGGGGTCAGTTTTTCGTAGAGCGGATCGCCCGCATTTTGCGCGTCGACCTTGGTTGCCATCCGCGCCAATGCGGCGTCGACTTGGCTTGCGCTGCACACGCCGTGGAGCAGCCAGTTGGCGAGCGCCTGACTGGCGATGCGGAGCGTTGCGCGGTCCTCCATCAGGCCGATATCGTCGATATCGGGGACTTTGGAACAGCCAACACCCTGATCGATCCAGCGCACGACATAGCCCAAAATGCCCTGACAACCATTGTCGAGTTCGCGGGTGATTTCGGCCTCGCTCCAGTTGCGGCCCTCCGCCACCGGAATCCGCAGCAGGCGGTCGAGCGAGGGCACCGCCTCGCCCGCAATCTCGCGTTGGCGGGCGAACACATCGACGGCATGATAGTGCATCGCGTGGAGCGTCGCGGCGGTCGGTGACGGCACCCATGCGGTGTTCGCGCCCGATTTCGGATGGCCGATCTTGGCCTCGATCATCGCGTGCATCAGGTCGGGCATCGCCCACATGCCCTTGCCGATCTGCGCCTTGCCCGACAGCCCACAGGCGAGGCCGATACGGACGTTGCGGTCCTCGTAACTGGCGATCCAGTCGCTCGCCTTCATCTCGCCCTTGGGGATCATCGGCCCCGCGCGCATCGAGGTGTGGATCTCGTCGCCGGTGCGATCAAGAAAGCCGGTGTTGATGAACACGATGCGGTCTTTCACCGCCTGGATGCACGCGGCAAGGTTCGCCGAGGTGCGCCGTTCCTCGTCCATCACGCCCACTTTGACTGTGTGGCGCGGCAGGCCGAGCATATCCTCGACCGCATTGAACAGGCGGTCGGTGAAGCCACATTCCTCTGGCCCATGCTGCTTGGGCTTGACGATATAAATGCTGCCCGCGCGGCTGTTGCGCAGGCGGCCCAGCGCCTTCACATCGTGGAGCGCACACAGGCTGGTGAACAGGGCGTCGCAAATGCCTTCGGGGGCTTCGCTGCCATCGGCTAGCCGCACCATCGGTGTCGTCATCAGATGGCCGACATTGCGCACGAACAGGACGCTGCGCCCGTGCAGGGCAAAGGCTTTGCCGTCGGGGGCGGTCCATTGACGGTCGGGTGCCATCGCGCGCGTCACCGTCTGCCCGCCCTTGGCAAAGCTTTCGGTCAAATCGCCGCGCATCAGGCCCAGCCAGTTGGTATAGCCGAGCACCTTATCCTCGCCATCGACCGCGGCGACGCTGTCTTCCAGATCGATGATCGTGGTCAGCGCGGCCTCCAGCACCACATCGGCGATGCCGGCGGGGTCGCTTTTGCCGATCGCGCTGTCGGGATCGATCACCAGTTCGATGTGCAGGCCATTGTGGCGCAGCAAAATGCCGCCGGGCTTGCTGCCCGCCCATTGCGATTTGTCGGCCAGCATCAGTTGTCCGCCCTGCCAATCGGCCCATGTCCCCGACGCCAGCGGCACCGCCTCGTCCAGAAACGCCTTCGCCCGCGCGATCACCGCCGCGCCACGAACGGGATCATAGCCGCCGGGCTTGGCGGGCGGCGCGTCGAGCGCGTCGGTGCCGTAAAAGGCATCGTACAGGCTGCCCCAGCGCGCATTGGCGGCGTTGAGCGCAAAGCGCGCGTTGAGCGCGGGCACCACCAGCTGCGGCCCCGCCATTGTCGCAATCTCGGGATCGACATTGGCGGTGCCGACGGCAAAGGCCGGTTCGGGCACCAGATAGCCAATGTCGCGCAGAAACTCCTCATAAGCCGCCGCATCATGCCCCTTGCCGTCGCGCGCGATATGCCAGGCGTCAATCTGCGCCTGCAAATCCTCCCGCTTCGCCAGCAAAGCCGCATTTTCGGGCGCAAACTTGTTCAGCAGCGCGGCAAAATCGGCCCAGAAGCGGTCGGACTTCAGTCCGGTTCCGGGCAAAGCCAGCCGGTCGACAAAGTCCACCAGCCGCGCATCGATCGACAGGCCGTTGCGATTCAGAAATTCGGTCATGAAACACCCTTTGGTACAGCGCAGAACGCCTGTGTGAATCCGGGGAGGAAGGGTGGCCGCCCTATGCCGCGATTGACGCGGGAGGGCAAGGGGGTGGTTGGCGGGAGGGGCGGAAGGATAACGGACCATATGCGAACGGCCCAAAGAATGACAAAGCCCCCTCGCCAAACACCCTGCCGTCGCTATAGACGCCGCATGACTCCCCGCACCCTTATCGATAGCGCGCACATTCCCGGCGGCGATGAATTGCGGCTGTTTCGGCGCGGCGATGATTTCATCATTGCGCTGGGTCGCAACGAATTGATGAGCAGCCGGATGAGCGGGTCCGAAGAGGCGCTGGCGGTGATGACGTGCGAGCGGCTGAACGCCGCCGCGCCGCATCTTTTGATCGGCGGCTATGGCATGGGGTTCACGCTGCGCGCGGCGCTCGCCAAGCTGGGGGCCGAGGCGCGCATCACCGTCGCCGAGCTGGTTCCGGAGATTATCGACTGGGCGCGCGGCCCGATGGCTGATCTGGCTGCGGGCTGCCTCGACGATGTGCGGGTCGATCTGGTCATGGGGGACGTTGCGGACGCCATCAGCGGCGCGACGCGGCGTTATGACGCGATCCTGCTCGACGTCGACAATGGACCCGACGGGTTGGTGCGGGCCGGAAATGACCGGATTTATTCGGGAGCGGGGCTGGCCCACGCCAAGGCGGCGCTTCGGCCCGGCGGCGTGCTGGCGATCTGGTCCGCCGCGCCCGACGCGCGCTTTGTCCAGCGGTTGACCGGCGCGGGTTTTGCCGTCGACGAGGTCGTGGTGCGCGCGCGCAGCAATGGCAAGGGGCCGCGGCATATCATCTGGTTTGCGCGTCCCTGAAAAGCCCCTCCCCTTCAGGAGTGGCAGGTTTGGGTGGGATCAGCGACATGGCGCAAGGCCGACGCCCCCACCCGCTGCGACTAACCAGCAAGCTGGCAAGTCTCGCTGCCCTCCCCTGAAGGGGAGGGGCTGAAATGGAATGCAAATCATCCCCTCGCCAAGCCCCCCTGTTCCTGGCTATACGCAACAATATGACAAGCCCCACAGCAGATGAAACCAAGACCCTCGACCGCGCCGCCGCTGCGCCGATGCTGGCGCAGGTCGAACAATGGGCGGCGACCAACAGCGGGACGGGCAATCTTGCAGGATTGAAAAATGTTGCGGGGCAACTTGCCGATGCCTTTGCCGCGCTTCCCGGTGATATCCGCCTTGTCGCGCCCGATCCGGTCGAAAGTGTCGATAGTAGCGGCCAGGTCCGCACCATAGAGCGCGGCGAGCATCTGCACCTGCGCGTGCGCCCCGATGCGCCTGTCCAGCTGTTGCTGACCGGCCATATGGACACGGTGTTCGGTGTCGATCATCCGTTCCAGACGATGCAGTGGCTGGAAGAGGGCGTGCTCAACGGTCCCGGCACCGCCGATATGAAGGGCGGGCTGTCGGTCATTTTGGCCGCGCTGGGCGCGGTGGAGGCGTCGCCGCTCGCCGCACGCATCGGCTATGACGTGATGATCAACAGCGACGAAGAGACGGGCAGCCATGCCTCGGCGGCGCTGATTGCCGAACTCGCCAAGGGCAAAACCGCCGCTTTGACCTATGAACCCGCGCTTCCCGACGGCACATTGGCGGGCGCGCGGCCCGGTAGTGGTAACTTTTCGATCACGATCCACGGGCGCAGCGCCCATGCCGGACGCAACCCCGAAGAGGGGCGCAACGCGCTGGTCGCCGCCGCCGATCTGGCGCTGCAGCTCAATGCACTCAAGTCGCTGGAATTAAAGGTCAACCCTGCCCGTATCGACGGCGGCGGCCCGAACAATGTCGTCCCCGACAGCGCCATATTGCGCGTCAATATGCGCCCATCGACCCCCGCAGCGATGGACGCCGCGCTGGACGCGCTCCGTGGCACCTTAGCCAATATCGAACGCGACCATGACGTCCACGCCCACCTCCACGGCGGCTTCAACCGCCCACCCAAGCCGCTCGATGCCCAAGCGACCAAATTGTTCGAGCTGGTTCGCGATTGCGGCGCGGCGCTGGGCCTGCCGCCGATCAGCTGGAACGCCACCGGCGGCGTGTGCGACGGCAACAATATCGCCGCCTGCGGCATCCCCGTGGTCGACACCATGGGGCCGCGCGGCGGAGCGATTCACTCTGCGGACGAGTTTTTGATTGTCGACAGTCTGGCCGAGCGCGCCCAACTGTCGGCGCTGACGATTTTACGATTGGCGGAACGGGGGACTTTGTGAGCTATGTAATCCGCGCGGTACAACCGAGCGACCTGCAATCCATCTATGAAATGGCCAAGCTGACCGGCGGCGGCTTTACCAATTTGCCGCCCGACAAAAAGGCGCTGCGGTCCAAGCTGGAGCGCGCCGAGGCGAGCTTTGCCAGCCCCGCCGAAGAACCTGCCGACGAGCTGTACCTGCTGGTCCTCGAGGACACCGATAGCGGCGAAGTGCGCGGCACCTGTCAGATTTTCGGGCAGGTCGGCCAGCGCTGGCCCTTTTATTCCTATCGCATCGGCACCGACAGCAAGCATAGCGAGCAGTTGAACCGCACCTTTCACGCGCAGATTTTGATGCTCAGCAACGACCTCAACGGGGCCAGCGAAGTCGGCGGATTGTTCCTGCATCCGGCGGCGCGCGCGGGCGGGCTGGGCATGTTGCTGGCGCGGTCGCGCTATTTGTTCATCGCCCGCCACCGCGCGCGCTTTGCCGATCGCATCCTCGCCGAATTGCGCGGGGTCATCGACGAAGCGGGCGGATCGCCGTTCTGGGATGGCGTGGCCGGAAAATTCTTTGGCATGAGCTTTCAGGAAGCCGACCAGTTCAACGCGGTGCATGGCAACCAGTTCATCGCCGATCTGATGCCCAAACATCCCGTCTATATCGCGATGCTACCCGACACATCGCGCAGCGTCATCGGCGTCCCGCACCCCAGCGGTCGCGCCGCGATGCGGATGCTGGAGAATGAGGGCTTTGCCTATGAAAATTACGTCGATATTTTTGACGGCGGCCCGACGATGACCGCGCGCACCGATGCCGTTGCCAGCATCGCCAACGCCCGCACCGGCGCGATCACCGCGCTGAACGGTGGGGCGGATAGCGCGTTGATTGCCACGGGGCGGCTCGCCGATTTCCGTTGCTGCTATGGCAAGGTTGACGCGGGCGATGACGACAGCCTGTATGTCGAAACCGACGCCGCCGAATTGCTGGGCGTCGGCAAGGGTGATGATGTGAGCTGGATCGCGCGGTAGCTTATTTTAGCCCCTCCCCTTCAGGGGAGGGGTTGGGGTGGGGTTTGCCGAAGTAGCGCAAGGTCGATGACCCCACCCGCTGCGGCTAACGAACAAGTTCGTAAGCCTCGCTGCCCTCCCCTGAAGGGGAGGGGTTAGAGGAACAATGGAAACGGAGTGATTCCCTCTTATGCTGACAGAGATCAACTTCGACGGGATCATCGGCCCGACGCATAATTATGCGGGGCTGAGCCCGGGCAATATTGCCTCGGCCAACAATGCCGGTGATGTGTCAGAGCCGCGCGCCGCCGCTTTGCAGGGCATCGACAAGATGCGCGCCAATCTGGCGCTTGGCCTGCCGCAGGGCTTTTTCATGCCGCTCGACCGGCCGAACGAAGGCTGGCTGAAGACATTGTCGACCCGTCTCGATTCCGCCGAGCCGCATATCCGCGCACAATCCTTTTCGGCCTCGGCGATGTGGGCTGCCAATGCCGCAACCGTCTCCCCTGCCCCCGACACCAGCGACGGCAAATGCCATCTGACCGTCGCCAATCTGGTGACGATGCCGCACCGCAGCCATGAATGGCCGGGAACGCTGGCGCAGCTAAAGCTCGCCTTTGCCAACCCCGCCTTTGCCGTTCATGGCCCTGTCCCTGCCCCCTTTGGTGATGAGGGTGCGGCCAATCATATGCGGCTGTGTTCGGGTCATGGTTCGACGGGTATCGAGATTTTTGTCTATGGGGTCAGCGGCGGGCGCTTTCCGGCGCGGCAGAATCTGGAAGCGTCAAAGGCGATTGCGCGGCGGCATGGGCTGGACCCTGCACGCACCTTGTTTGTGCAACAGGCCGATGCCGCGATTTCGGGCGGTGCCTTTCACAATGATGTTGTCGCGGTGGCCAATGAACGGGTGCTGTTCACGCACGAAACCGCGTTTCAGGATCGCGAGGGCGCCCATGCGGCCATTCGTGCCGCGATGCCCGAGGTAGAGATTGTCGAGGTTCCGACAAGCGCGGTCAGTTTGGGCGATGCCATTTCTTCCTATCTGTTCAACGCCCAGCTTGTCTCGTTGCCCGATGGGGGCGGAATGGGTCTGGTTCTGCCCACCGAGGCGCGCGACACCCCTGCCGTCTGGCAATGGCTGGAGGCGCATGTCGCGGGCAACGGACCGATCCGCAAACTTATCCCCGTCGATGTCCGCCAGTCGATGGCCAATGGCGGCGGCCCGGCTTGCCTGCGCCTGCGCGTCGTCGCCGATCCGGCGACAGTCGATTCCCGCTTTATGGCCGATGCAGACACGCTCGACCGCCTGAGCGACGTGATAGCGGCGCATTGGCCCGAGCAGATCGCGCCCACCGACCTCGATTCCGCCGGACTGGCCCGCGACGCCAAGGCGGCACGCGCGGCGCTGCTTGCCAAAATGGGACTCACCGACCTTCTATGAGCTTTCCCTAGCTGTCGGATTAACTTACAGTTTACCATATGCCGCCGCGTCGATGCGCGCATTTGCGCCATTGGCATGGCTCTTGCGGGGATATGGATATGTGGAAGAAGATCGGCCGACTGTTCATTATCAAGACGCGCCTCGAAGCTTGTTTGATCATTTACGCGTTGGGCGTCGGGGCCATGGAGCGGGGCATGGTTTATCTCGACCATTATCCGGGCTTCGGCGGCAAAATGCTGTTGATCGCGTGCAGCGGATCGGTGTTTCTGGCCGGAGCTAAGATTTTCGACTGTCTGCGCTATGAGCAGGCGGAGGCGAAGGCCAAAACCGATCTGACCACAGCCTGATCGGCTTCGGGCCTTTCACCCGACGGCAAAAGCTGCCAAGCACGCCCGCATGAGCAGGATCAGCGGCAACCCCGATATCAGTATGGAATCCGTGTACGGCTTTGGACTGCGCGTCGCGCGTTGGCGGGCGGGTAGTGAAGACGGCACGCCTCTGTTGTTCCTCAACGGCGTCGGCGCCGACATAGCCGCCGCCGCCCCGCTGTTGACGCAGATTCACGGGCGCGAGGTCTGGACGCTCGACATGCCGGGGGTGGGTGGATCGCCCGACTCCCTGCTCCCTTATACAGCGCCGACGATGGCGGCGGTGGTCATGGAAATCGCCGATCATTTCGGCCATGCCTCAATCGACATCGCCGGGTTCAGCTGGGGCGGCGCGCTCGCGCAGCAGATCGCGGTGCAGTTCCCGCAACGTATCCGTCATCTGGTGCTGATGGCGACTAGCCCCGTGGTGTCGGCGCCCGGTATTGGATGGGGCGCATTGTTCGATGACGACATGCGCATGAGCGGGCTCAAAATGCCGACCGCGACCCCGCTGGGCCTCACCTATCAGACGACCGCCATGGCAGGCTGGACCAGTGTCGGGCTGCTTCCCAGTCTGAAAGATTTGCCAACGCTGATCCTGATGGGGGAGCATGACGGGATCATGCCAGCCAGTTACGGCCAGATGCTCGCCGACCTGATCGACGGCGCCGAGCTGGAAGTGGTGTCCGGCGGATCACACCTCTTTCCCTTTACCAACAGCGCCGCCGTCGCGACCCGGATTATGGCGTTTCTGGACCTGCCACAGTCGGATCGCCAAGCCGCCGCTTAAGGAAATCGGCGATGGCGTTCGCTGTCGCATCGGGTGCTTCCTCCATCGGCAAATGCCCGACATGATCGAGCAGCACGACTTCGGACCCGGCAATACGCTCATGAAATGTCTGCGCGGCGCTGGCGTTGATCAGCCGGTCCTGTTTTCCGAACAGGATCAGCGTCGGCACTTTGATGTCGCCGATCTTGTCCGCCATCTCCGGCTCGCGATCGATGGTAGAGCGCAGCGCGGTCGCCGCGCGATTGCCGGGAAAGCGTAGCAATTCCCAATAACGATCGACCATCGCATCGTCGACCATCGCCTGATTTTCGACCGATTCACGCAGCGATTTTTCAATCAGACTGCGCGGTGTAATCTTGCCCGCGAGCCAGCGTCCCAATGGGTATTTGAGGATGCGAAAGCCGATGTTCGACGGGGGTGCCGGATCGCCCTTGCGAGGCGGCATACCAGAGGCATCCAGCAGGATCAGCGCATCGACCCGGTGCGGTTCGGCGAGCGCATAGCGCCAGCTGATCCAGCCCCCCATCGAATTGCCGCCAAGAATGAAATGGTCGAGGTTCAGCTTTGCCGCGACGACATCGACCGCCGCGATCATCCCGCTGGCGGCATAATCCTTGTCAGGCGTCGCGCCGGTCAGGCCATGACCGGGCAGGTCGAGGGTGATGATGCGATAGCGGTCGCCCAGCCGCGCCACCATCGGTTCCCAGGTTTGCAGACTGCTGTTTGACCCGTGAAGCAGGATGATGGGCGGGCCGTCCGCCTTTCCCTGATCGCGATAATGGACATGCTGGCCCGCTGGCCCATCGGCAAATTGTGCGTGCGGACCGCCATATTTGGCGACCATAGCGCCGCGATCGGTGTCGGGCGTTTCGAGCGCAAAGAAGCTGAGGATGATGGCCATCACCACCATCAACGGAATCATCAGCCGCTTGCGCCGCCATAAAGGACGCCGTGGCGGTGGCGGCGGATCAAAGTCATCATCGTCAAGCATTGCAGGCCCCTCCCCGTCGCGACGGGAAGGTAGCGTGCGAATAGATGAGGTCAACGATAGTTAAACGCGCGTCACCGCATTTCGGTGTGCGCCGACGCTTTTGTTGCGGGGACGAAAGTTCCGCTTGCGCTGGCCCTGCGCCGCTTCGCCTGCCGCACCGTCGCGGCGCGGACCACGATCACCGCGCGGCTTTCCGCCGTCGCGTTGACGATTGGCATCCTGACGCTGGCGGTTGGGGTCGCGGCCACGACTGCCAGTATCGCGCGGCGGCGCCACCGGCTTGGGCAGATTGCGCACCAGTTCGTTGAAATTCTCGGGCAGCGCCATCGGTTCGGGACGCGAGCGAGTGACCCGCTCGATCGCCTTCATATAGGGGCGCTCGTCGGGGGCGACAAAGCTGATTGCTACGCCCTCTGCGCCGGCGCGCGCGGTGCGGCCGATGCGGTGGACATATTGTTCGGCGACATTGGGGATTTCAAAGTTGATGACATGGCTGACGCCCGACACGTCGATACCGCGGGCCGCAATATCGGTCGCGACGAGCAGCTTGATGTCGCCCGAGCGGAAAGCCTGCAGCGCATGGGTGCGTTGCGGCTGGCTCTTGTTGCCATGAATCGCCATGGCCTTGATCCCGGCGCCCGCCAGATGGCGGACAATCCGGTCGGCGCCATGTTTGGTGCGCGAAAAGATCAGCGCGCGCTCAATGTCTTCTTTTTGGATGACAGCGGTGAGCAGCGCCTGCTTTTCCTTTTGCTCGACAAAGGTCGAAAATTGGCGGATCTTTTCAACGGTCGTCGCTTGCGGCGTGACCGATACCGTCACCGGATCGTCGAGGAACTGCTGCGCCAGGCCAGCGATTTCCTTTGGCATGGTGGCCGAGAAGAACAGGTTCTGGCGGCGCGGCGGCAGCAATTTGGCAACGCGGCGCAGCGAATGAATGAAACCCATGTCCATCATCTGGTCGGCCTCGTCGAGGACGAAAATATCAACATCGGCGAGCGACAGCGCGCGCTGGTCGATCAGGTCGAGCAAACGGCCCGGCGTGGCGACGAGGATGTCGACACCCGGAGACAGCGCGCGGATCTGGCGGTTGACGGGCACACCGCCAAAGACGGTCGCAACCGTCAAATTGGTAAAGCGGCCATAGTCACGGCAGCTCTGGGCAATCTGTGCCGCGAGCTCGCGGGTCGGTGACAGGATCAGCATACGGCAGGCGCGCGGGGTCGGGCGATTGCGCGGGTTACTGATCATGTGGTGGATGGAAGGCAGCGAAAAAGCAGCGGTCTTACCGGTGCCCGTCTGCGCGATACCGCATAGATCGCGGCCCTTCAGCAGTTCGGGGATCGCCTGAACCTGAATCGGGGTCGGTACGGTATAATCCTTGGCGGCAAGCGCACGATTAATGTCGGCGTGCAGGCCAAAGTCATTGAATGTCGTCATAAAATACTCACAAAAGGGTCGCGCACAACGACCGTTCGTTTGCGAACGGACGGCACGAGACCGCGGGTTCGAAACGACCCGCGTGAAAGGGTGCCTCTGGGGACAAAAGCGCTGCCCGGCTCGTCCCGCATATATTTGTCCAAGGACAAAAAGGCGGAAAAATCACGCTGCCGGGATGTTGGCGGGCTATGCCGCCATGCTGCGCTGCACAATATATGGCACGTGTTGCGCCGCTTTGCAAGATAATTACGTGATCCCGACGCTTGTCGAATTGCGTCCCTTGCTTCATCTAGAACAGGCAGGAAAAGGGAGCCACCGAGATATGACCGAGCACATCATCGTCATCGACGCAGGCACCACATCGACCCGCGCCATGTTGTTCGCCGCCGACGGCACCCCGCTGGGCAGCGCGCAGCGCGAATTCAAACAATATTATCCCGGCCCCGGCCTGGTCGAACATGATGCCGCAGAAATTTGGGATGCGACGCTCGCCTGTACGCGAACGATGATTGCCAAAGCCGGAGGCGCCGACAAGATTTCCGCCATCGGCATCACCAACCAGCGCGAGACCGTGGTGTTCTGGGACAGGAATAGCGGTGAGCCGCTCGCCCGCGCTATCGTCTGGCAGGATCGCCGCACCGCCGCCGATTGCGCCGCGCTCAAGGCCGAGGGGCATGAAGAGGTGGTGCAGGAAAAGACCGGTCTTCTCCTTGATCCCTATTTTTCGGGCAGCAAGATGGGCTGGGCGCTCAAAAACTGGCCGCAGTTGCGCGAAGCGGGCGAGGCACTGGCGACCGGCACCATCGAATCCTACCTCGTCTTTCGCCTGACCGGCGGCACCCATATCAGCGACGCCACCAACGCCTCGCGCACACTGTTGATGGACATCAACAGTCAGGGCGGCTGGGACGTTGGCCTGTGCGACCTCTTGGGTGTCCCGATCACCATCCTGCCAGAGATTGTCGGCTGTACCGAACAGGTCGGGACCAGCGATAGCGATGTGCTGGGCGGTGCGATTCCGATTTGCGGCATGGCGGGTGACCAACAGGCCGCCACCATCGGGCAGGCCTGTCTGACCCCCGGACAGACCAAGGCAACCTTTGGCACAGGCGCTTTCATTCTGACCGCCAGCGGCACCGAACGTCCCTATTCGTCCAACCGCCTGCTCGCGACCATATTGGTGCAGGACGGCGATGCACGCCATTATGCGTTGGAAGGATCGGTGTTTGTCGCGGGCAGCCTGATCAAATGGCTGCGTGACGGGCTGGGCCTGCTCGCCAATGCCGCCGAGAGCGAGGGGCTGGCGCGGTCAGTCGAGGATAATGGCGGGGTCTATCTGGTCCCCGCGCTCGCCGGGCTGGGCGCACCACATTGGCGGCCCGACGCGCTGGGCGCGCTATCGGGGCTCAGCTTTGCCAGTGGCAAGGCGCATGTCGCGCGCGCGGCGCTCGAGGCGCAGGCCTATCAGGCGCATGGCCTCAAATCCGCTTTTGCCGCCGATGGGGTCGATTGGGCCGACCTGCGCATCGATGGCGGCATGGCGTCGAATGACTGGATGGCGCAGGATCTGGCCGATATTTTGCAGCTGACGGTCGAGCGCCCCGATTTTGTCGAAAGCACCGCGCTGGGCGCCGCGATGCTCGCCGCAACCGGCGCAGGTCTTTACCCCGACCTTGCCAGCGCCGCGCAGGCCATGCGAGGCCGCACCACGCGCTTTACCCCCGCCTTATCCGACGCCAAACGCGAAACGCGCCTTGCCGGATGGCAAAGCGCGCTTGCGAATATTTTGGATTAAGGTCGCGTGCTCACTGTTCTAGCGAGCAGCGCAGACGCTTAGCGCTTGAGGGTCAGACCACCGAAACGCTTGTTGAACTTGGCGACCTGGCCCGCAGCGTCGAGCATACGCGAGTTGCCGCCGGTCCATGCCGGATGCGCCGTCGGGTCGATTTCGAGCGTCAGCGTGTCGCCTTCGCTGCCCCATGTCGAGCGCGTCTGATATTCGGTGCCATCGGTCATCTTGACCGTGATCATATGATAGGCGGGGTGCAGATCTTTTTTCATTCCGGGCTCCTGTGCCACTGGTTACCGACCAGCATGCGTGAGACTATGCGCCCCTTCGTCAAAAACGGAGGGTCGCGAAGCGGCGTCCCCTAATGGGTGGCGCCTGTTTTGGCAAGTGTCCGCCTCGTCTTTTCCGCCAAAGCGAAGACGGGGTCGCGCGAAAGCCGGCTATTCGCTCGGCGGATCGGCAATCATGGCGGTGAACTGACATTCCGCAGCCAGAACATCGCCCAGCATGGCTTTGCCTTCAAAGCGGCAAATGCTGCGCTTGCTCTGGATGATCGTCGCGTGCAGATCGAGTAGGCATCCCGGCTCGACTGGCTTGCGGAATTTCGCCCCGTCGATGGCCATGAAGTAAACCAGCTTGCCCGACCCGGCCAGACCAAGCGATTCGATCGCGAGGACGCCGGCGGCTTGCGCCAGCGCCTCGACAATCAAAACCCCGGGCATGATCGGGCGGTCGGGAAAATGGCCCTGAAAGAAGGGCTCATTCATCGTCACCGCTTTGACCGCGTGGATCGAGGTGTCTGGCACCATCGACACCACCCGGTCGACCAGCAGCATCGGATAACGATGCGGGATCAGCGCCATGATCCGACGGATGTCCGCCGGACCTTTGGCTCCTGCCGTTTCGCTTCCGTCCGTCATGGCTTAGCGGGACGTCGGCGGCGTCGTGGTGGGCGTGGTCGCAGCCGGCTGACCCTGCGCGGCGCGCGCGGCGTCCATCAACTGCTTGTTCCGCTCTTCAACCAACTGCCCAGCCTGATATCCGGCAGGAACAGCGGTCGAAACATTCGGCAGGATACGGTCGAGTTCGGTCACCACTGCAGCTGTAATGTCGACGTTATTTTCGCGCGCCAGCACCGCATCCGGGTTGAGCAGCAAATCAACCTTGCGCGCGGCCATCGCGGCCTTGATGGCCTCGTTCATACGAACGCTGATCTGATCCTCGACATAGGCGAGCGCCAGATCGACGGGCGCGGTCAGCGTTTTCAGTTCCTGGGTAGCAGAGGCGCGCTTTTCTTGCACGGCTTTGGCTGCTGCCTGAAGGCTGGCCTGATTCTGCGGGGTCTTCTTCGCTTCTTCATTATAACGCGCGATCAGCACGTTGATTTCGGCCTGCAGCGTCTGCGCCCGTGAGTTTTGCTGATCTATCAGCGATTTATAGGTCGTTTCAATCTGATCGGAAGCCGTCTTGAAAGCGTTGGAACGGGCCGCAGCGGCGCGGACATCGGCAACGCCAATCCCCGTCTTTGACTGGGCCATGGCGGGGGCCGACATGATCGGCGATACGGACAGGCTGGCCACGGCGAAAGTGGCGGCGACTAATAGCTTTTTCATCAGAATTGGGTTCCTACGTTGAAAGAAAATCTCTTGGTGTCATCGCCCAGCTCTTTCCGAAGCGCATAGGCAAAGTCGATACGGAAAGGGCCGAACGGCGATTTCCAATTGACGCCCGCGCCGATTGACACGCGCGGTTTCCAGGAATCGCCGAAGAAGCGCTCCTCGAAGGGTTGCAGTGCGGAGAATCCGGCTGGGCAGACATTATAATCACCGGCCGGCGTAACACTGCCGTCAGGGTTGGTGACGGAGGCCTGCGTACCGAATTGCACCGTTCCTGCCGCCGAATCACGGCAGAGGAATTTGGTCAGTCCATCGCTGGGATCACGGAAATTCGCCAAGGTCGTCAGCGTTGGCTGACGAACACCGAACACCGAACCAACATCCAGGAAGATCGAAGGCCGCAGACCCAGTTCTTTGGCGCCGCTGCCGAGTGGAATATCCATCTCGATGCGTCCCTGATAATAAGCACGGCCACCCAGTGCGTCATCAACGCGACCGTTGCGTCTGTCGACATCGGTATTGAGGATCGGGTTTGCCGGATCAGTCAGATCGACATTGCTATAGCGAATGACGCGCGGGCCAACGCCGCGAATATCAAATCCGCGCATTTGCGGCTCGCCAAGGAAAAAGCGGTCGGTCAGCCGAACCTTGTCGCTGGTCGGCGTCGGCCGCCCGCCAAATGGAACAATATACCCGCCCTCAAGCGAGGTGCTCAGGATGAAATTGCTACCCAGATTGAAATGCTTACTGCCAGACAGGCGCGTGCGAACATATTTAACGCTGCCGCCCAGACCCGCAAAATCCTGGCTGAGGGACAAAGCCTGTCCGCGTGTCGGGCGGATGCGGTTGTCGCGATCATCATAGGACAATGTGTAACCGAGCGACGAAGTCGTGCGCGTGCCAATAGCATCACACAGATAGCGGCCCGCAACCAACGGGTCGCACTGATCGCCAAAGAAATAGATATTCCGGTCGAGCGTCACATCATCAAGGCTGATATTATAGCGTCCAAAGAAGGACATAAATTCGGTCAGCGGCACACCGGCATTCAACTGAAACCCTGTCGTGATCTGCTGGAATGTTGTCTGGCGGTTGTTGTTGATGAAGTTGAACGAGTTTAAATCGCGGCGGAAAACGCTGCCGCCCACCGAGATATTGCGGTCGAACAAATAGGGTTCAGTAAAGCCGAGTTCGACCGATTTGGAATAGCTTGAGTAATTGACCGACGCCTGCAGCTGCTGACCCAGTCCACGGAAATTGCGCTGCCGTATCGAGGCCTGGAGCAGGAAGTTCTCAATCGACGAGAAACCGGCAGACAAGGAAAGCTCGCCGGTCGGCTTTTCTTCGACATTGGTTTCCAAGATGATGCGGTCGGGGGCACTGCCCTCCTTGCGTTCGATCTCCAGATTTTCCTGGAAATAGCCCAGGCTGTTGAGCCGGTTCTCGGTCCGCTTGACGCCAAAGCTGTTGAACGCATCGCCTTCGTTCAGGCGGAATTCGCGGCGAATAACCTTGTCCTGTGTCAGCGTATTGCCGTTGACATCGACGCGCTCGACATAGGTGCGCGGGCTTTCAGCGACGTTGAACGTGATGTCCATCGTCCGTGTTTCGGGATTGCGATGGAATTCGGGATTGATGTCGGCAAAAGCATAGCCAAACAGGCCGGCCGTTTCGCTAAGCGAGTCTACCGTATCTTCGACCTGTTTGGCGTCATACCAGTCGCCCTCTTTCATCGGCAGCAACGCTTTCAGCGTCTCCGGTTTGAAGTCCCGCAATTCGCTGTTCACATCGACCTTGCCGAACTTATAACGCTCGCCCTCTTCCACCACATAGGTGATGATAAAGTCCTGCTTGTTGCTGGTAAGTTCTGCCACGGCCGAAATCACGCGGAAATCGGCATATCCGTTCTGCAGGTAAAAAAGCCGCAGCTTTTGCTGGTCATAGGCCAGACGGTCGGGGTCATAGGTCGTATTCGACGACAGGAATGTCAGCAGACCCGCTTCCTTCGTCGCCATTTCGCCCTTTAATTCGCCATCCTTGAATTTCTCATTGCCGATAATGTTGATCTGGCGGACCTTTGATTTCGGCCCTTCGTTGATTTCAAACACAACATCGACGCGATTCTGGTCGAGCGTGACCATCTTGGGATCGACCGTCGCAGCAAAGCGGCCCTGACGCTTATAAAGTTCGATGATTCGCGCAACATCGGCGCGCACTTTCGACCGGGTAAAGATTTGACGCGGTGCCAATTTGATCTCGGGCCGGATCTTTTCTTCTTTAAGCCGTTTATTCCCTTCCAGGATAACACGGTTGATCACCGGATTCTCGGACACCTGAATGGTCAGCGCGCCCTTGTCGTCGCTAATCTGATAATCTTTGAACAATTCGGTCGCTGCCAAATCCTTCAAAGCCTGATCGAGCACCGCGCGATTATAGGTTTGGCCGATGCGCAGCCGCAGATAGGACAGGATGGTTTCGGACTCGAGACGCTGGTTGCCGGTGACCGTGATCGATTTGATTGTCGCCGCTGCGGGAACCGTAGCCTCTGTAGTCTCGATGAGAGGCGGCTTGACGTCTTGCGCCAGCGCCGGGGTGACTGGCCCGGCCAGCATGGTCCCGGCAAGAAGGAGCGTCGCCATCCGCGTTCGCGCCGAAAAATTATTTGATGCCACGCTGTTCATCCCGCAAAAAAATTCACAAAAGCGACAATCCGCATATCTCGGCGAATTGCGCGCACTCCCTGCCCCACTCCGGCTATCCAATCAAGCGGGCGATCCTGTCCCACAGGCCGAATGAGCCCAAATCATTGAAAGTTACGACCAGCATCAGTGTGACAATCGCCACAAAGCCGAATCGAAACGCCCATTCCTGCGCCGCGACCGGTGCCGGACGCCGCCGGATTGCTTCATAGCTGTAAAAAAGCAAATGGCCACCATCCAGCATGGGCAATGGCAACAGGTTGATGAACCCCAGATTGATGGAAATGAAGGCGACAAAGAAAATCAGCGCCGCAACGCCCATGGTTGCCATTTCACCCGACTGCTTGGCGATCCGCAACGGGCCACCCATTTGCTTGATCGATCGCTGGCCGGTGACGAATTGGACGAGCACATTGCCGGTGAGCCGAACAATGCCATAGGTCTGGGAAATACCGCTCTGCAACGCATCCAGTGGTCCGACTGCCGTGAAGACCGGCTCGCCTGAACGAATACCGATGATGGCGCGCTCGCTCTTGTTCCCAAAGCGATCCGTTTCCGAAATTGTCCGCGGACGCAGGGTCAGGTTGAACTGACTGCCGCCGCGTTCAATCTCCAGCTTGGCGGGCGCGCCCAGATCAAAGGCGATCGCCATCGGAATATCATCAAATTTATCCATATCGCGGCCGTTGATGCGCACAATGCGATCGCCGACGCGCAGATCGGCCTCTGCGGCGGCGCTCTTTGCCTCGACAGCGCCAATCACGGGCGGCGTTTGCGGAACGCCATAGGCAAAAGCGAAGGCCGCAAAGATCAGGATCGCGAACAGAAAGTTGGTCACCGGCCCCGCCAGCACAATCAGCGTGCGTTTCCAGACCGGTTGCGCCGGGAAACTGTGCGAACGGGCTTCATCGGGCAGCGACTTCCAACCGGCATCGGGCTGGCTAACCGCATCGCGGTCGCCCGCAAACTGGACATAGCCGCCCAGCGGCAACCAACCGATTTTCCACACCGTCCCGCGCTTGTCGGTCCAGCCCAGCAGTTTGCGGCCAAAACCGATCGAAAAGGCATCGGCCTTCACCCCGCACCAGCGCCCGACAATATAATGCCCATATTCATGCACAAAAACGAGCGGCCCCAGCACCACCAGAAAGGCGAGGATCGTCAGAAAGAAGCCGGGGGATTCAAGCATGTTCAAATCTGTCTACAAATTGCTGCGCGGAGGCCCGCGATGCCGCATCGACACTGAATATGTCCTGAAGCGAGGTCGGCGCGGCGGGGGCTGGCGCATCGAGAACGTGGCGGACCGTATCGATTATTGCGGGAAAGGCAATGCGCCCCGCCAGAAAGGCCGCGACCGCCACTTCATTGGCGGCGTTAAGCTGTGCCGGCCTCGCTCCGCCCTCTGTAATCGCGGCGCGGCAGACAGCGGTGGCGGGAAAGCGGACCTCGTCGGGCGCTTCGAAATCAAGCCGACCGATGGTCGCCAAATCCAGCGGCGCGCAAGGCGTCTCCATCCGTTGCGGCCAGGCGAGCGCACTCGCGATCGGAATCCGCATATCTGGTGAGCCCAGTTGAGCCAATGTAGAGCGGTCGCGAAACTCGACCAAGCTGTGGATCACCGATTGCGGGTGGACGAGGATTTCTATGCGGTCGAGACCGACCGGAAACAGGTGGTGCGCCTCGATCAGTTCGAGGCCCTTGTTCATCATCGTCGCCGAATCGACGCTGATTTTGGCCCCCATCGACCAATTGGGATGCGCGACGGCCTGACTGGGAGACACTTTGGCCATATCGGCGGCACTCATCGTCCGGAACGGCCCGCCGCTTGCGGTCAGGATAATACGCCGCACCTCTGCGATAGATGCTCCGGCGAGGCATTGGAAAATGGCATTATGCTCTGAATCGACGGGCAGGATAGTGGCCCCCGACGCTTGCGCCGCCGCTGTCATCAGCGCGCCCGCCGACACCAGCGCTTCCTTGTTGGCGAGCGCAACATCATGCCCCGCCTCCAGCGCCGCCATCGTCGGCGCCAGCCCCGCACAGCCGACAATCGCCGCCAGCACCAGATCGGTAGGGAGGCGTGCGGCATCAACCAGGGCATCGGCCCCCGCTGCGGTGGCGAGGCCGGTACCGGCCAGCGCATCCTGCAACGCGCCATGCTGATTTTCGTCGGCGATCACGACCAGATCAGGGCGAAACTCGCGCGCCAGCACGGCCAGCGCCTCGACATCGCTGTTGGCGGTCAGCAGCGTCAGTTGCCAAGCCTCTGCATCACGGCGCACCAGATCAAGCGTCGATTTCCCGACCGATCCCGTAGCACCGAAAAGCGAGAGGCGGCGTGTCATGGCTTAACCGATCACCCGCACAGCAAGCTGACCCGTCGCAGTCAACATGCCCAGCAAAATCGCCACCGGAATCAATCCATCGACCCGGTCGAAAATGCCGCCATGCCCGGGAATAATCTTGCCCGAATCTTTAACCCCGGCGCGGCGCTTCATCGCGCTTTCGGCAAGGTCCCCCAACTGCGCGATCAGGCCCACCAGCAGGCCGATCCACAAGGGGATGCCAATGATGTCGGCGCGGTCGCCCAGCGTCGCCCCGACGACCAGTGCGGCGATCATGCCGCCGATCAGGCCCGACCAGGTTTTGGACGGGCTGATGCGCGGGGCAAGGCGTTTACCGCCAAAGGCGCGTCCGGCAAAATAGGCCCCTATATCGGTCGCCCAGACCATGGCAAACACCCACAGCGCCACGGTGAATCCCAGCGTGTCGCGGATCAGCCACAGCCCGCCAACCGTTGCGGCAATCACCACCGCGCCAAGCAGCAGCATCGCCGCGCGGGTGCCGCCGCTCAGCGCCATGGCTTTGGTCAGCCCCAGCCACTCGGCAACCATCAGACCGCCGCCGACGAGCAACAGCGCGGCAAAGGCCAGCCCGCCGAACCACAACGCCGTGGCGGCCAGCGCGACCAGTATGATCGCTGAAAATACACGGACGCCCAAATCAGATTTCGCCGTCGCCATCGTCACAATCCCCCAAAGCGGCGCTCACGCCGCGCAAAATGCTCCAACGCGGCCTGAAGGTCGGCGGGCGCAAAGTCCGGCCACAGTTGGTCGACAAACAACAGCTCGGCATAGGCCGATTGCCACAACAGAAAATTGGACAGGCGCACTTCACCCGACGTGCGGATGAGCAGGTCGAGCGGCGGCATGTCGGCGGTGTCGAGGTGCGCGGCAAAGCTTTCGGTCGTAATCGGCCCCGCCGCCGCCGCCGCATTGGCCGCGCGCACCAGTTCATCCTGCGAACCATAGTTGAGCGCCACCGCCAGCGTGGTCCGGCTATTCCCTTCGGTGCGGCGGATCGCGCCTTCGATCAATTCCACAACGTCGGGTGCCAAGCCGCGCCAGTCACCAATGACCTTCAACCGGACATCATTGGCGGCAAATTCGTCAATATCGCTAAGGATGAAGCGTTTGAGCAGCCCCATGAGGTCGGACACCTCTTCCTCGGGTCGTTTCCAGTTTTCCGACGAAAAGGCATAGAGCGTCAGCGCCTCCAGCCCCATATCGGCGGCGGCGCGCACGACTTTGCGCACCGCTTCGACGCCGGCCCGGTGTCCGGCAATGCGCGGCAAATGGCGCTTTTTGGCCCAGCGTCCGTTACCATCCATGATGATGGCGACATGGCGCACGCCGTGGCTGACCGGCTCGGTCACAATTCCTCCCCGCCGGAAAAGCGGATCAAATGGGCAGCGATGCCGACCCTTGTCACTCGCCCAAAATTTCCTTTTCCTTGTGCGCCGCCGCGGCGTCGATGTCGGCAATCGTTGAGTCGGTCAGCTTTTGCACTTCGGTCTCGTGGCGCTTGCGATCGTCTTCGCCGATTTCCTTTTTGGCTTCATCGGCTTTGAGCATATCCATGCCGTCGCGGCGGACATTGCGCACCGCGACGCGCGCCTTTTCGGCATATTGACCGGCCAGCTTTGACAAATCCTTGCGCCGCTCTTGTGTCATCTCTGGGATGGGCAGCCGTAGCATCTGGCCATCGACAATCGGATTGAGGCCGAGTCCCGCCGACCGGATTGCCTTATCGACAGGTTGGACATTGGATTTGTCCCAGACCTGCACCGACAACATACGCGGTTCGGGTACGCTGATCGACGCCACCTGATTGAGCGGCATTTGCGAACCATAAACTTCGACGGTCACCGGATCGAGCAGGCCCGAATGGGCACGACCGGTGCGCAGACCCGACAGGTCATGCTTGAGCGATTCCAGCGCGCCCGCCATGCGTCGTTCGAGGTCGGGCTTGTCATATTTTGCCATTGTATTTCCTCTCTTCGCGTGGGCGTTTAGGCGTTTCCGGCGGCATCGCCAACCACTGTTGCAACACCTTCGCCAGCCAACACACGCGCCAGATTTCCGGGTTCACGAATGTTGAACACCACAATCGGGATTTGATTGTCGCGGCAAAGCGCCACCGCACTTGCGTCCATCACTTTCAGATTATCGGCGAGGACGCGGTCATAGTTTAGCCGGTCATACCGCACCGCCGCCGGATCCTTTTTGGGATCGGCGTTATAGACGCCATCGACGCTGGTGCCCTTGAACAGGGCATCGCATTTCATTTCGGCGGCGCGCAAAGCGGCGCCGCTGTCGGTGGTGAAAAACGGACTGCCGACGCCCGCCGCAAAAATGACGATACGGCCTTTTTGCAAATGGCGTTCGGCGCGGCGACGAATCACCGGCTCGCATACGGCATCCATCTGAATCGCCGATTGGACGCGGGTATCGACCCCCAGTTGTTCGAGCGCGTTTTGCATCGCCAGCGCGTTCATCACCGTCGCGAGCATACCCATATAGTCGGCGGTCGCCCGGTCCATGCCTTTGGCCGCGCCCGCGATGCCGCGAAAGATGTTGCCGCCGCCAATAACGAGACAAAGTTCCAGCCCGCGATCCTTGGCCGCCTTAACCTCGGCCGCCATGCTGGCGACCGTTTCGGGGTCGATACCATACTGACCACCGCCCATCAGCGCCTCGCCCGACAGTTTCAGCAAAATGCGTTTCATGCCGGGCAGTGCCATGGTCTGTTTTTACCTTTGCAAGGGATTGAATATGCGAATGGCGCGCACCCTAGTGAAGGCGCGCGCCATTGCCAAGCAGACAGCACTGCCAAAGCATCGCAATTCGATATTAATTTAGGCGCCGGCGGCAGCGGCGACTTCGGCGGCGAAATCGCTTTCTTCCTTGGCAATGCCTTCACCCAGCTGAAAACGGACAAAGCCCTTCAGCGTGATGCTTGCCCCGACATCCTTGCCAGCGGCGGCAACGACTTCGGCAACCGGCGTCTTGTTGTCCATGACGAACAGTTGCGACAGCAGGGCATTTTCCTTGCGGAATTTGGCGATGCTGCCGTCGACCATTTTCGAAACAATCTCGGCAGGCTTGCCCGACTGGGCTGCCTTTTCCTCGGCGATGGCGCGCTCACGCGCAACCAGATCGGCGTCGAGATCATCGCCGTTCAGCGCCAGCGGATTAGCGGCAGCAACGTGCATGGCCAATTGCTTGCCCAGCGGTTCGAGCACATCGGCGCCCGCACTGCTTTCCAGCGCCACGAGGACGCCGATTTTGCCAAGGCCGGGGGCTGCAGCGTTATGGACATAGCCGGTGACGATACCTGACGGAACGGTCAAGATCGTTGCGCGGCGCAGCGACTGGTTCTCGCCAATGGTGGCGATATTCTGCGTCAACGCTTCGGCCACCGTGCCACCCGCCGGATAAGGCGAAGCCGCCAGGGCGTCGATGTCGGTGATGTTGCTCGACAGCGCCGCATTGGTCACGTCGGAAACAAAGCCCTGAAACTGTTCATTCTTGGCGACGAAGTCGGTCTCGCTGTTGACTTCGACCATCGCGCCGCGCGCACCATCGGTGGTAACGCCGACCAGACCTTCGGACGCAACACGGCCCGACTTTTTGGCAGCAGCAGCAAGACCCTTGGTGCGTAGCCAATCGATCGAGGCTTCGACATCACCATTGTTTTCGGTGAGTGCTTTCTTGCAATCCATCATGCCGGCGCCGGTACGGTCGCGCAGTTCCTTGACGAGGGAGGCCGTGATTTCAGCCATGGTTGGTCCTTTCAAATAGAGGGCGGCCCAAAGGGGCCAGCCGCGGCGCCGCAGCCAATGGCGGCGTCAAAAGTCTTTGTGATGACCACGGCGGCGGCTGAAATATTTCAAACCGCCGCCGGATCAATCGAGCCCGATGTCAGGCTTCGCTTTTGCTTTCGGCCTCAGCAGGCGCTTCGTCCGCAGCGGGAGCCGCGGCTTCGGCGGGTGCTTCTTCTGCAGCTGCAGCGGCCTTGGCCTTCTTGGCCGGGGCTGCCTTTTTCGCTGCCGGAGCAGCCTTTTCAGCTACCGGTGCGGCTTCTTCAGCTGCCGGAGCGGCTGCTTCAGCTACTGGTGCCGCAGCTTCGGCTTGCACGGCTTCTGCCGGCGGGTTGACCATTGCGCCCAGATCTTCACCCTTGTCGACGCGGGCCTGTTGACCGCCACGCGTGGCCGCCTGGGCCACTGCGTCGCAGTAAAGGCGAATGGCGCGCGCGGCGTCATCATTGGCCGGAACCGGGAACGCAATGCCGTCAGGCGAAACGTTCGAATCGAGAACGGCCACAACCGGGATACCCAGAACATTGGCTTCCTTGATCGCCAGCTCTTCCTTGTTGGCATCGACGACGAACATCACGTCGGGAATGCCGCCCATGTCGCGGATGCCACCCAGCGACATTTCGAGCTTGTCACGTTCGCGGGTGCGGTTGAGCACTTCCTTTTTGGTGAGGCCCGAGGTGTCGCCCGAAAGCTGCTCTTCGAGCGTCTTGAGGCGCTTGATCGAGTTCGAGATCGTTTTCCAGTTGGTGAGCATTCCACCCAACCAGCGATGGTTGACGAAATGCTGACCCGAGGCGCGTGCAGCGTCAGCGATCGGGCCTTGGGCCTGACGCTTGGTGCCGACGAACAAGACCTTGCCGCCAGCGGCTGCCGACGCGGCAACAAATTCCAGCGCGCGGGCGAACAGCGGAACAGTCTGTGACAGGTCCATGATGTGGATGCCGTTACGCGCGCCGAAAATATACGGCTTCATGCGCGGGTTCCAACGGTGGGTTTGGTGGCCGAAATGCGCTCCGGCTTCAATCAAATGCTGCATCGTGACGACAGGGGCCGCCATAATCTTTCTCCTTCCGGTTAGTCCTCTGGAAAGCAAGAACCGGGGTCCGCAAGCGAATGACCCGGCACCGGTTTATGTGCGCCTTCCATGTGGAATGGCGGGGCCGATAAAGAAGTTGGGGCAGAAATGCAAGGCCCTGAAGCCTCATTTTCGTCACAAGCGTCGAGCGGCCCTATCGCGACTTATCGATAAAATGACTCCGTTCGCCGCAAAAGATTGGAGAACATATCATGAACATGCAACAAAATGCGTAACGGAGCCGTACTACCCACAGGTTTCGCAAACAGGAACCAGGAGAATAAAATGTTTCAGGTCGCTGCCTCACTGCTCTTTGTCGCTGCTTGCGGATTCGCTTTAACCGTCATCCTGTCCATGCTGAAAAGCAATGCCGATGCCATAGTGTCGGCGTTGATGGGTGAAGGAGCCTTTGCGGGCACTGCACTGCCGGTAAATGGACCGACCCGCCGCGCTCACGCAACGCGTCGAATCACATTTCCGTCTACAAGTTGCGCCCCGTCATTCGCCGCCAGCCGTTCGCAAAAATTCAGCCGCGCTGCCGCTTGACCTTGGCATAGCTTATCATGCTGAAGGGGATCAGCCCCACATAGACGATGCTGACCACCAACAGGGTCGGCCAGGGCGCGGTGACGAGCGCCGCCCCCAACAATCCCACACCCGCCAGCGCAAATAATCGCCACGACCGCCGTAGCCGGATCGACGACCAACTGTAGGTCGCAACGCTGGAAATCATCAGCAGCGCCACCAGCAGCACCCACGGCATGACGACATACCAGGCGCGGAAAATGTCGAGATCAGACACCAACCACAAATAGATCGGCACAAAAGCCAGACCAGCACCCGCAGGCGCCGGTATGCCAGTGAAATAGCCCGCGGCTTTATGCGGCTGGCTTTCCTCATCAATCATCGAATTGAATCGCGCCAGTCGCAGGGCGCAGCAGATCGCCAGCGCCAGCGCCGCCGTCCAACCGAATTTGGGCGCGTCGGCCAGCGACCACAGAAACATGATCATCGCCGGGGCGACGCCAAAGGCGATCACGTCCGACAGCGAATCCAGTTCGGCCCCAAAGCGGCTTTGCGCGCGCAGCAACCGGGCGATGCGTCCGTCGATACCATCAAGCACCCCGGCAAAGATCACGGCCGCCAGCGCCTTGTCCCATTCGCCGGCAATACCGAACCGCACGCCCGTCAGCCCGAAACAGAGCGCCAATAGGGTGACGGCATTGGGTGCAAAAGCGCGCAAGCTGATCCCGCGGATGCGGCGACCGCCCTGATCGGGCATAGGTCCGTCTGCATCGTCCATATTATTGGCCAACGCCGTCGCGCTCCTCGGCCACGCCCAACCGCGCGATCAGCGTCTCGCCCGCCAGCGTGCGCTGGCCCAGCAACACTTGCGGCGTCGTGCCGGCGGGCAGAAATACATCAACCCGGCTGCCGAAACGGATCAGACCGACCCGCTGCCCCGTCGTCAATTCCTGACCGATGCTGACAAAAGGCATGATCCGCCGCGCGACGAGTCCGGCAATTTGCGTAAAGCCGATTCGCACCCCGTCGGCGCGCTCGACAACAAAATGCTGCCGCTCATTATCTTCGCTCGCCTTATCGAGATCGGCGTTGATGAACTTGCCGGGAATATAAGCGAGCTTGCGCAATGTGCCCGCCACCGGCGTGCGGTTGATATGCACGTCGAATACATTCATGAAAATCGACACGCGCAGCATGGGTTCGTCACCCAAGCCGTCAGGTCCGTTGACCTCAGGCGGGGGCAGGACTTCGGCGATTTGCGTCACCAACCCATCGGCGGGCGAAATGATGAGGTCGGGATCGGTTGGTGTCACCCGCACCGGATCGCGAAAGAATGCGGCAACCCAAATGGTCAGCCCCGCCATCGGCCACGCCAGCGTTTCCCAAGCGAGAAAGGCAAAGCACAGGGTGATGATCACGGCGATCAACAGGAATTTGCGGCCTTCGGGATGAATGGCAGGCCAGCGCCACTTGATACCGCCTCCGGGGCGGTTGCTATGGGAAGATATGGACATGGCTCCTTCTAGAGCCGCCGCCTTGGGCTGACAATGGCATTCGCCTGTCATCCACCGCAACGCGCATCGGTGCCTCGACAGTTGAACAATTGCGCTGCATTGCCTAAGGCCGCGACAATTATTCCACTCCCCCACAGGAAAAGGCACAAGCATGGGCAAGATCAAGGTAGCCAACCCCGTTGTCGAACTCGACGGCGACGAAATGACCCGGATCATCTGGCAATGGATCCGCGAACGGCTGATCCTTCCCTATCTTGATGTCGACCTGCATTATTATGACCTGAGCATCGAAAAGCGCGACGAGACCGACGACAAGATCACCGTCGATGCCGCCAACGCCATCCGCAAACATGGTGTCGGCGTCAAATGCGCGACGATTACCCCCGATGAAGCACGGGTTGAAGAATTCGGGCTCAAGAAAATGTGGAAGTCGCCCAACGGCACCATCCGCAACATTTTGGGCGGCGTCGTGTTCCGCGAACCGATTGTCATGAAGAATGTGCCCCGCCTCGTCCCCGGCTGGACCGACCCGATCGTTATCGGACGCCATGCCTTTGGCGACCAATATCGCGCCACCGATTTCCTCGTCCCCGGCCCCGGCAAACTGCGGCTGGTGTTCGAAGGCGAAGACGGCACGTTGATCGACGAGGAAGTGTTCCAGTTCCCGTCACCTGGCGTTGCGATGGCCATGTATAACCTCGACGATTCGATCCGTGACTTTGCCCGCGCCAGCCTGAACTATGGCCTCGCCCGCAAATGGCCGGTCTATCTGTCGACCAAGAACACGATCATGAAAGCCTATGACGGCCGCTTCAAGGATCTGTTCGAAGAAGTGTTCGAGGCCGAATTCAAAGACAAGTTCGCCAAGGCCGGCATCACCTATGAGCATCGCCTGATCGACGATATGGTCGCTTCGGCGCTCAAATGGTCGGGCAAATTCGTCTGGGCCTGCAAAAACTACGACGGCGACGTCCAATCGGACACCATCGCGCAGGGCTTTGGCTCGCTCGGTCTGATGACCAGCGTGTTGATGACCCCCGATGGCCACACCGTCGAATCCGAAGCCGCGCACGGCACCGTCACCCGCCACTACCGTATGCACCAAGAGGGCAAAGCCACCTCGACCAACCCGATTGCATCAATTTTCGCCTGGACCGGCGGGATCAAGCATCGCGGCAAGCTCGACGGCACTCCCGAAGTGACGAAATTCGCCGAAACGCTGGAGCGCGTGTGCGTCGAAACGGTTGAGGGCGGCCAAATGACCAAGGATCTCGCAATCCTGATCGGCCCCGACCAGCCGTGGCTGACGACCGAAAAATTCTTTGAAGCTGTGGTCGATAATCTCGAAACCGCGATGAACGCCTGAACGAAGCAAATTCCATACGATAGGTAGCTAGCCAACGGCGTGCTGCTTCGCCTAAGACCGTTTCCATGGTGATGGAAACGGACAGTATGGCAATGGGCAATGCGCTGGTGGTGCTGGGCGCCGCTGGCATTGTTATTCCGGCCTTTTCCCGTTTTCGTATCACGCCGGTTATCGGTTTCATTCTCGTCGGCCTGCTCGTCGGACCCTCGGGACTGGGCGCGCTGGCGCATAATTACCCCTGGCTCCGACATGTCACCATCGGGTCGGTCGAAGAAATTGCGCCCTTTGCCGAGTTCGGCATCATTCTGCTGCTATTCTCCATTGGTCTGGAGCTGTCCTTTCGCCGCCTGTGGCAATTGCGCAAGCTGGTGTTCGGGGTCGGCGCGGCGGAACTGGTTGGTTCGGGGGTCATCCTTGGCGGCGCCCTGATGTGGATCGGTGGCTTTCCCACCCCCGCTGCCATGGGGCTGGGTATCGCCCTCGCCCTCTCCTCCACCGCGTTGGTTCTGCCTATCGCGGGGACAAGGTCGGCGGTCGGGCGCGCCGCTTTTTCGATGCTCTTGTTCGAAGATCTGGCGATTGTGCCGATCATCTTTCTGCTCGGCGCTTTTGGTCCCAATGTCACCGGCGATAGCACCGAATTGTTAATCCGGACGTTATGGCAAGGGGCGCTGGTTGTGGCGGTGTTGGCCGTCGCCGGCTGGTTCTTGTTGCCGCGCATTTTTGCGCAGGCCGCGCGCGCCAAAGATCCTGAACTGTTCCTTGCGGCCAGTCTGCTGGTCGTCATCGTCGCATCCTTGGCGACCGCGACCGTCGGCCTGTCACCCATCGTTGGCGCGCTCCTCGCTGGCCTGATGATTGCCGAGACCGAATATCATGGCGAGGTCGAATCGATTACGGCGCCGTTTAAGGGGCTGGCGCTCGGGGTGTTCCTGATCAGCGTCGGCATGGGATTGAACCTCGCCACCATCGCCGATCAATGGCCCCAGCTGATTGCGGCGGTCATCGGGGTGCTGATCGTCAAAGCCGTCGTCACGGCGACGCTACTGCGCTTTTCCGGCGCCCGGCGCGGCACGTCGGCCGAAGTTGGCGTCCTGATGTCCAGCCCGTCGGAAACAACCCTGATCGTCCTCGCCGCGGCACTTGAGGCGCAACTGATTGGCCGCAATACCGCCGAGTTCTGGCAGTTGGTCACCGCGATCGGACTTACCATCACGCCGCTTCTGGCGCGGGTCGGGCATGATTTTTCGCGGCGGATCGAAATGGGGAATGAGGATCCGCAAGCCGGTGAATCACCCGCAGGCCGAACGGTTATCGTCGGCTTCGGTCGCGTTGGACGCACTGTCGCAGAGCTGTTGCAAAAACATGGCCGTGCCTATGTCGCCGTTGACGCAGACATTGACACAGTGGCGGCGGCGAAACGCGATGGATTTGCCATCCGTTACGCCGATGTCGTTCACCCCGGCAGCATGAAGCAGCTGGGAATCGAATTCGCCGAAGCCATTGTCCTGACGATGGATGATCCGGTCCAACAGTTACGGATGACACGGCAGATGCGGCAGCAATGTCCTGAATTGCCAATCATCTCGCGTGCCCGTGACGCCGACCATGCCGCACTGCTTTATCAGGCGGGGGCTTCCGACGCCGTTCCGGAAACACTCGAAAGTTCCTTGCAACTGGCCGAAGCGGTGCTGCTCGACCTAGGCATCGCAATGGGTCCGGTTATTGCGTCCATCCACGATGTCCGCGCGAAACTGCGCCACGACATTATGACCAAGGGCAAATTGGCAAATGAACCCAGGCTGCGAAATATTCGCCCAAACAGCGTACCAAAGGGCAAGCCGGAACCAGACGAGGCGGTGACCTGAATCTTTCCGGCTATTGTCGGGTTATCGCGCTCCCGCCGTCACTCCTCCACCGCTCGCTTTGGCCTCTGCCAACGTCATGCCTTGCGGCAGCACCGCAATCGACCACCGCTTATCAGGTAACAGATAACGCTGCGCCAGCCGCTGCACATCGGCGGATGTGATGGCATTGATATCATCTTCCAGATTGATCGCCGCTGCCGCGATCCGAGGATCGCGCGTGGATCCTTCGAGCAGATACATCCAATAAACATTACCGGTGGACGCCCGCATCACCTGTTCGCGGATCGGACCAAGATTGCGTGCCAATTCATCGGCACTCACCGGCTTGGCGACCAGATCAGCGGCAATCTGATTGGCAATGGTATAGAAGCGGTCAACATCCTTGGGGGCCAGCAAGCTGCCGACCAGCAGATACCCACCGCTGTCGAAACCCGTCGGCCAATGGCTATCGACGGTCGGGCCATAGCTGGCCCCATCTTCGGCGCGCAGCCGATCGAACAGCCGGTCGTTGAATATGGCGGCAAGCACATCGAGGATATGCGAATCTTTTAAAGACGCAATGCCGCCGCTTGTCGGCCAGGCCATCATGGCTGCGGCTTGTCCCTTGTCACCGCGATGAAACGCAATCTGGGGAGTCTTGTTGGGTGCCGGAAACGCAATCTGCTTCCCGCCCATCGGCAAAATCGGCTGACGCGGTTTGAGCGCGCCAAATGTTTGCGCCAGCAATGTCTTGTAATCGACCGAATGCAGGTCGCCAAATATCTCCACCTCAATCGGACCGCTGGCGAGCAAGGGCTCCCAAAAAGCACGGAAGGCTTCGGGCGTCAGCGCCTCGATTGCAGCGCGGTCGGGCGCGGTCCAGCGCGCATCCTTATCGCTGAGCCAACCCTGCATATCGCGATCCAATACCGCATTGGGGGTTGCATCCTGAAGATCATAACCCGTCAGATAGCCAACGCGCATCCGCTCAACCGGCGCGCTGTCCCAACGCGGAAATTCCAGCTTGGCAGCCATGAGGCGCAACTGGTCGGCGAGGTCCGCAGGCTTGCTTTCTGCCGACAGTTCAAAGGCATCATCATCGACAGAAAAATTCATCTGAATCTGCCGACCATTGGTTAGCTGGTCAAAATCATTCTGTCCCCATGGGCCGATACCGCTGGCAATCAGCGCATAGTCGCCGGTCCAAAGCAGGTTTGGCCCTTTCGCCGGAACGCTGCGATACCCGCCACCAAAGCGGACGGTGACACGCACTTTGCCCGGCTCGACCAGATTGTCGGAAATCAGCGCGGTAACTCCGTTGGAAAACTCTATCCGTTGGGCACGCAAGCCAGCCATAGGCGTGTCGCTTTTGATGGTCCCCGGTGTCCCAAGCGATGGCAGTTGGTCCATGCTAACATCGCGGGCCGCCAAACGGTTGCCGTTATTGGCATCGATCGGAGCCTCCAGAGCGGCCTGCAACGTCGCATTGCCGCCCTTGATCGCTTTGGGCGTCGTCAGGATGACCCGTTGGGCGGGGGCGGAAAATATGGCTTTGCTGGTCGCCAGCATGACAGCCGGTGTCGCCGATTTTCGGATCGCGGCGAACATATCAACCTGACCCTGCGGATTCGTGACGGTTTCGCCAATATCGACCGCATGGACCAGATCATCGGCAAGGCTCGTCCCCGGCTCGTTGCGCGCATTCTCCAGCTCTTTGCGCAGAAAAGCTTCGATCTCGTTCGATTCGCGGTCAATATCGGCCTGCGATGGCGCTGTTCTTGTGGCATCAGCGATGACGGCCCGAACGTCAGTCAACGCCGCTTTCCAGTCACCCAGCGGAACAATCTGCGCCAATGTCACGTCGGCGCTGCGGCTGACATATTGCTGTTCGACCGTCGCAACCAAAAAGCTGCCGCCCGAGCGCGCTCGGTTCTCCAGCCGCCGGTTGACCAGCGCTTGCGCCAGAAATTCCAGATAGAGGCGCCGTGTATTTTCGACCGTGTCGATCCGCCTTATCCAAGGACGGACATAGGCGAGCGTCAGGGCGGTTGGCTGATTGGGCTCGACTATCTCTAGTGCGATGGGAGCCTTGGGGTCAGGCGTGCCGAAATCGGGCTGGGGCGGATTGGGTCCGTCTGCCTTCCAATCACCAAAATATTTGCCGATCAGACGAATAAATTCTTCGGTATCACCATCGCCCGCAATGACAACGACCGCGCGATCGGGGCGATACCAACGGTCGTGAAAAGCCAAGAGCTTGTCTGCCCGCGCCGCTTCCAATGACGCTGCTGTCCCGATCGGCGAGCGGTTACCCAATAATTGGCCGGCAAATAAGTGGGCGTTGGTGGCGTCGGCAATGCGTTTCTGCGGACCTTCCGATTCGCGCAGTTCGGACAGCACAACGCCGCGTTCGGCATCGAGCGCACTGTCGGTAATACGCGGTTCGCGTATCATTCCCGCGAACAAGCGCATACTCTCGTCAAGATTGGCGGGCGTTACACTAGGCAAATCAAGCTGGTAAGCCGTTTGGGTCGGGGTGGTTTGGGCGTTGGTGTCGCTGCCAAATGTCACGCCAAACCGCTGCCATATCCGTTTGGCTTCGCCATCCGGAACATTCACCGAGCCGCGAAAGGTGAGATGTTCAATCAAATGGGCAAAGCCGCGTTCCTGTTCGGTTTCGAACATCGAACCAACATCCATACGAACGCGGATGGATACTTGCCCAGGCGGCACGCCATTTTGCCGCACCGCATAGCGCAGGCCGTTCGGTAGAGTGCCGAATTTCCACTCGGTATCGCGCGGAATATCGCTGCCTTCATACAGCCATGACGCGTTTTTCGCCGCCGTTGTCGCATCGGCATCACTGGCCGTTGCCGCCACTGGCAAAAGGACCAGCGCGAGCGTTGCAAAACATGCCAATAGGCGGGAGGAGTGAAAGTGCGAGCGCACAGATAAGATCGTCATCATCCCCCCTTATCGCCTCTGAAGCTGACTCGCCACTGAACTGTCCAAGCCCTTGCCGAATGAAACTCTCCAGCTTAGCGATGGTTCGATGGAAAAAGACGCTCCCCCGATTATCGCTGTGGTTCAAATGACAAGCGGCATCGACGCCGTCGCCAATCTGGCGCTGGTCGATGCAGCGATGGCCGAAGCCGCGGCGGGCGGGGCGGCCATGGTCTTCTTGCCCGAAATGTCGATATTGCTCGATCGTGATCGCGCGCGATCAGACGGGACAATCGTTCGCGAGCAGGATTGTCCCTGGCTTACGGCGCTTTGCGATATGGCGCGACGCCACAGCTTATGGCTGCACACCGGCTCTATGCCGCTGCGAACCGATGACGGAAACAAGCGCCTCAACAGAAGCCATGTCATCGACAAAGAGGGTCGTATTCGCGCCCGTTATGACAAGATCCACATGTTCGACGTCGATCTGCCCACCGGCGAACGATGGAGTGAGTCATCCAGCTATCAAGGTGGAGATTCGATTGTGGTGATTGATACGCCAATCGGACGATTGGGCCTGAGCATTTGCTATGATCTGCGCTTTCCCGAACTCTTTCGCGCCCTCGTCGATGACGGCGCAACGCTGATCGCGGTCCCCGCAGCCTTCACCGTTCCGACCGGAGAAGCGCATTGGCATGTGCTGCTGCGCGCAAGGGCCATAGAAACCGGTTGCCACGTCATAGCCGCCGCTCAGTCGGGCGAACATGCCGACGGTCGCAGGACCTTTGGTCATAGTGTGGCGGTTGATCCGTGGGGCAATATCTTGGCCGAGGGCGGCGCGGTATCAAAGGCAGAATATGAGCTGATATTCGCGACCATTGATCCAGCAGCCACCGACATGGCGCGCCAAGCCATTCCGCTGGATCGCTCCCGCGCGATTCGCAGGGTTGATCTCTAGACGATCCAGATTCTGCTATCGGTGATGGCCATATTGCCGACTGCCTTGAACACAAGATAGGGCGCGCGCATATGCTCCGCCACGGGATGCTTAAACATATGTCCCGGACAGCAAAAAGGGGCCCGAACATAGTCCGAGCCCCCAATGTATATCTTGTGAGTTAAGCCTACGGGCTGGTCGGTTCATTGCTGCTACCGTCGGCAGCAATGATGATACCGGCGATCACAGCAGCTGCAGCCAAAATAGCAAGCAGGATACCGCTGCTACCTTCGAGGTCGCTTTTATCCTTCGCGGTCGCGACCGCGCGGGAATTGCTGGTAGCCTGAGCAGCCGATGCTGCCACCGGGGCCAGAACCAAAGATGTTGCGGCGAGGGAGACCGCAGCTTTCTTGAGTAAATTCATTTTATTCTCCATCCACTGGACTTCTTAAACTTAACGAATCGAAACGCCAGATTTCTCCGTCAGATCATTTCGGCTCAGACTGCTTAAGCTCACTATATTGCAATTGCAACGAAGTTTTTCCCTAAACAGTCATCCCTTAGGGAATTACTAATAACGCATAAGGTTCCATGATAAGACAAATTTATCCGCGGCGAATTTTTTCCAACCGCTCGCTGGTGGTCGGATAGCCCAAATTTCCCGGAATACAAAGGTGGGGAGCATCGTCGCGCTGTTCGATCCACGGCGTTATCAAGCGGGTCGGAAACGCGCTGGCATGGGCCGTAAAGCGTTCGAACGTCGGTGCGCTTGCCAATCGTTCCAGATTACGGCGGGTGGGAAAGATCACCGACACCTCCTCCCGGTTGGCCATAGCCAGCGTTTCGGTCGCGCTGGCCCAGAAAATATGGCTATGCTCCGCCACCTCGACTGTCAGTTCATGACGATGCTCGGGCGCCTCCACCGCAAAGAATCGCGTGTCAAAGGTGCGCGTTTCCTTGAAATTGGGGCACCAGCGGGCAAAGGGCACAAGCGCATCCAACTGCAGCTGTTGCGAACGACTGGCCAGCATGTCCGACATCAGTTCTCCGGCGAGCAGCGCCTTGCGGACCGAGCCGACCTCTTCTTCTTTTAACCCCGGCCAACCCACTGCGAGTCCCGTTTCCTCCAGCGTTTCACGCAGCGCCGCGACCCGCGCCGCGCCTTCACCGTCATCGTCGCGAAAGCCATGGCGCTCGGCCACAACATGGTCGTCGGGATCAACTCGTCCCCCCGGAAAAACGACCGCACCAGCAGCAAAGGCCATCGTGGTCGACCGTTTGACCATCAAAATCTCGTCGGCGTCGGCGCCCTTCGCTGGCCGCATGATAACAAGAGTCGCCGCAGGAATTGCGCCGGGTGGTGGGGTCGGGGGCGGAGTGGCTTCTTCCATGACGATGGCGATAGTCGGACCTTTGCGGCTTGTCATCCTTGCGCTCCGGCTTTGGCTACGCAATATGCAGGCAAGTGAGCAATCGGCGTGGCCATATGTGCGCCATATCCGTTACGTACTCCGTGAGTTTGGCGCTCTGGCTGACCATATCAGACAGCGAACAGGGGAAGTTTAGGTGTTGAATTTTGACGTGCTGATTGTCGGGGGCGGACATGGCGGGGCGCAGGCCGCGATTGGCTTGCTCGGTCAGAAATTCGCTGGCAGCATCGCCATCATCAGCGACGAATCCGAAATTCCCTATGAACGCCCTCCCCTGTCGAAGGAATATTTTGCGGGGGACAAGGAATTTGAGCGAATCCTGCTCCGCCCCGCCAAATATTGGGTCGAACGCGGCGTGACAATGTTGCTCGGCAAGCGCGTCGAGTCCGTCGACCCTGTCGCGCATAGCGTCACCACCGACACCGGCGAGACCATCGGCTATGGCAAGTTGGTGTGGGCCACCGGCGGCCATCCGCGTATGTTGCCGATTCCCGGCGGAGACCTTCCCGGCGTTCAGGGCGTGCGCACCAAGGCCGATGCCGATGCGATGAAGGCGGCGTCCGAAACGGCAGAACAGATCGTCGTCATCGGCGGCGGTTATATCGGGCTGGAGGCGGCGGCCGTGCTAAGAAAAGCAGGCAAGAATGTCGTCTTGCTCGAAGCGCTCGACCGCGTGTTGGCGCGCGTTGCGGGCGAAGATTTGTCGCGCTTTTTTGAAAAGGAGCACCGCGATCATGGCGTCGATCTTCGCCTGTCGGCGCAGGTCGAAGCGATTGAAGGCACCACCCATGCGACCGGTGTGCGGCTTGCCGACGGGACGGTCATCCCCGCCGATCTGGTGATCGTCGGCATCGGCATTGTGCCAGCGGTCGAGCCTCTGATCGCGGCAGGAGCCGAAGGCGGCAATGGCGTGCTGGTCAACGCATACTGCCAGACCAGCCTGCCCGACATTTATGCAATCGGCGATTGCGCGGCGCATGAAAACCACTTTGCCGAAGGGGTCGTCATCCGGCTCGAATCGGTACAAAACGCCAATGATCAGGCCAATGTCGTCGCCAAATCCATCTGCGGCACCGAAGCGCCCTATCACGCCATTCCATGGTTCTGGTCGAACCAATATGATCTGAAGCTGCAGACGGCGGGCCTGTCGACCGGCCATGACCAGACGGTGCTGCGCGGCGACCCCGCAACACGCAGCTTTTCGGTTATTTATTTGAAACGCGGCAAAGTGATTGCCCTCGATTGCGTCAACGCCACCCGCGATTATGTGCAGGGACGGATGCTGGTGACGGCGGGAATCTCCGCCGATCCCGCGCAGCTCGCAGATCCCGAAACGGTGCTCAAAACCCTGATTCCGGCCTAGTACAGCCTCCGAAAAAGCGTTGTTAAGTCACCCGATAGACTGACTTTGTCATTGATCTGGCGTGCCATCCGCTTCGTCGGGCGCCTTCATATCCTTGTCCATGTCGGCGGCGGTCGCCTCGATCTTGTTTTGCGCCTCGTCATAGCGCGTGTCGAAATCGGGCTCCTTCTGACAGGCAGAGAGAGCCAAGGGCACCAAAAATAGACATGGAAAGACTATAAGGCGTCTCATTAATAGTTCTTCTTATATCTAATACTGAAGTTGGTGACCCCCGACCCGCCGGCCTGGCTCAGGACTGACAATGCCCGGGTCAGGCTGATTTCCAGCTGTGTAGCGGTAAAGCCGCGCGCATCGGTGATGATCTCGATATAGATATCATCGGTCAGATATTGCCCCGCCGCCAGCGCGGTGCCGCGCCCCGATGCCTCGTCAGCGCCAAGGATACGCAGTCGGTCGATGCCGGTGGCAGAGCGCAGCTTGCCCAGCGGATTGAGCCCTCCCGAGCCCGACCCGCTCAACGCATTGAGCGACCCCGCCAATTGCACCGCCTGAATGGCCGACAAATTGCCAATCGAGCTTCCGAACAGGATGCGCGAGACAATTTCGTCCTGCGGCAATCCGGGGCTGGAGGAGAAGGCGATTTGCGGATTAAAGGCGCGTCCCGTGACATTCACGGTCACGGTCACATCATCAATATCGTCGTTCGCCGCCAAGGTGATGGTCGGGTCGATCGTCCGACCGCCGGTGAACCGCACGCGCCCTTCGGTGAGGGTGAACGAGCGGCTGGCAAAACCCAATGTTCCGCGGATGAGGTCAAAGCTGCCCGCCATCTGCGGTTCAGCGCTCGTTCCCGTGACGGTAAAGTCGGCGCGCCATTCGCTTTCGAGTCCCATGCCCGAGACATAAAGCTTTTCGGGCGCCGCCAATTCCAGATCGAGCCGGACGAGCGCAAACAGGCCGGGTGCGCGGGCTGCGGGTTCTTCACCGGTTATACGCTGACGCCCGCGCGGCGGCTTGAATCGCACACCCGTGAGTTCGGGAATCTGCGCAGCGCCCTGACGGACCAAAGCATAGCGGGTTTCGGGCAGGCGCAATTTGCCGGACAACAGCGCCGTCTCGCCCGCCTTTTTGGTAATCGCGAGCGTTCCCGTGGCGGTGCCCGACACCGCATCGCTGCGCGCCAGCCGCGCATTGTCGAGCGTCATGCGCACATCCATTGGGTAGCCGCTGTCGGCGGCAAGGCTGATATAACCCTGCCCTGCCACGGTCCCGTTGCCCGCCGTCGCCGTCAGTTTTTCAATCTCCAGCCGGTCGCCTTTGAACTGTCCCTGCACCGCCATATTGGACAGCCGCGTCCCGTAAGTGTGGTTTTCATAGACCAGATTGTTGCCGCGCACGATGCCAGCCAATGCTGGTTGCGATACCCGACCGGAGAAATCGGCAGCGAGGCCAACCGGTCCCGACACGCTCTGATCCGCCTGACCGACAAAGGAAAACAGGGTCTCGGCGGGACCATTATAGCGGATGCCGCCCGACAGCGGTGCCGCCATCAACCGCTCGGTCCACGTACCGCCACTCGGCGGGAGCGGGCGCAGCGAGGCGACTATGCGACCGATGACCGAGCCTCTTTGGCGAAGGATCGCGCGCGCTTCTCCGCCATCGGGCAACAGCTTGCCGACAAAATTGACATCGACCGGATTGCTGACCGCAATCGCCGTGGTGCGGGTGAAATCATCGATGTGCAATCGTGCGTCTGCGCGCGGGAAAGCACTGGCGCTGGCCTGCTCAAAATCGAGGCTGCCCGTTGCCAGTCCGCCCAGCCCCAGATCGGGCGCAAAAGCATTGGCGAGCCGCATGTTGAGTTTTTCCATGCGGCTTTGCAGCTTCAGCCCGTCGCCATAGGTTCCGGCCAGCAGGATATGGCCGCGCCCCATATCCAGCCGGGTAGGCAAAAGCTCATATCCGTCCTTGCCCGGAATGATTCGTGCAGGTGCGCTGGTCTTGAACCGCACGCCGCGCATCCGGCCATCCATCGCCACGCGCCACAAATCGGGTTGCAGGTCGGCATTGGCGGCGACGCGGAATGGCGCACCACTGACCCCTTCGGCCATCAGCTTGGCATGGCCGCGCCCGCCACGATAATCGATCAGCGCGCGCGCCACCGCAATATTGACCGCACCGAAACGCGTTTGTGCCAGTTGGACATCGGCGACGATTTCGGGTTTCTCATATAATATCGCCCGCCCGTCGATAATAGCCGATCCGATGGCGAGCTGCGCGGGGCCGGGGAAGGAATAATTATTGGCGCGCAGGTTGAACACGGCACGCTGCTTGTCGCCTGCGGCGTCCAGCCGGATGGTTCCGCCAAGCCCGTCGGCCTTTGCAGCCAGTTGTCCGGCGAAGGGGCCAGCCGCCGTTTGCTTCACGGCGCCCGATAATCCGATTCCGCCAAATTCGCCGTCATTGACCGTCAGGGTCAGCGGCCCTGCCGCAGTTGCGATGGTCACATCGGCACGTAGCGGACCATAATCGCTCTGCCCCGTCGCGTTGACGCGATAGCCCGCCGGGTCGCCTCTTATGTCGGCGACCAGTTTGGCAAGTCCAACCCCCAGTCCCGGCTTTTCAGCCTTTATGATCGCGTGCGGGTTGGACATCGTGCCCGCGACTTCGACCCCAAGCGGGCCATATTGGGTCGATTGTCCATTGGCGATCAGGTTGATCTTACCCGACGGAGAATAGCTGCCGCGTCCGCCCGTCACCCGCAACGCCGGAGCCGTAAGGCGCAAATTGGCAAAGCGGATAATGCCATCGGGTCCATAATTGACTTGGCTTGCCGCGACGAGATTGCCGCCGAGGAAATTGCGCACGCCATCGTTGAACAGCTTGGTCGACCGCGCGCGCACATTGCCGGTCAGCGCAAAACCGGCCGGGACGCTCTTCAAATCGACGTTGGTCTGAATGTTGAAGAGGCCGACACTTTCGACCCGATAATTGTCGATCCGGCCATCAATGGCGCCGGTATAAAGCCCGGTCGATGTATCGGCGACGAGCACAAGACCGGCGTTAATCCGGTCCGACCGGATGCGCATATTGTCCGACAGGATGCGTGTCCCGTCGATCGCCAGATCACCGGTCATCCGCACATTGTCGAGCTTGCCGCCGGCGACGGTGCCTAACCCGGTAATCCGTGCGGCTCGTGCAGTGACAGGGATTAATATATTGTCGGCATCGACGCGCGCCGCGCCCGCAAGATGCAGCCCTTCGATCCCCATGTCGTTCATGGTCAGCAGGCCAGCGTCGATGGTATAATCGGCCTTGGGCGTTTGAAAGCCCCCGTCGAGTGTCAGCCTTGCCCGCAGGTTGCGACCGGCCAGATTGGGGGCGAGTACCGATGGCTTACGCAGGGCAATGGCCAGGTTCAGCTGGTCATATTCATTGGCGGCCAGATCGAGTCCGCCATTGGTATCAAGCGTAAACGCATCGCTCGACACTTGCCCGTTGATTGCCGCATGGCGTTCCGCAAGCGCAGCAGTCATATTAATCGTGGTGACCGGACCCAGCAGCGCTGCCGTTGGCCCCGAAAACAGTCGCGCAATCCGGGTCGGGCCTTTGACCACGAAGGTGCCGTCGTGTGCGGTGAGTGTCAGTCGCGACAATTCACCGTCGCCCATATCGGCATTGAGCCGGCCGTTCCACGCCGCCCAGTCGCCCTTACCATCAAGCCGGATCGTCAGGGGCTCCTGAGACCCGATCAGCGCCGCCAGCACACCATCGCGCGGCGCATCGACCGCCAGGGTTAGCGCCAGCCGATTGTCATCCGGAACGGCATCGAGCACCAGATCGATGCGATCGCCGCCCGAGCGTTGCGGGGCCGCGACTGTCGCCCCCTTCAACCGGACCTGCGCGCGACGGTCGGCAATATGCGCGCTGCCAGACAGGCGCGCCACCTGCCGCGCGCCCGCCACAGGCGGGTCGGCAATGAAATTCGCAATCTCCAGCTTGCCGATGTCTATGTCATAATCGGGCAACCACGGTTCGTTGCTGGGCGGCACCGTTTTGAATATGGGCAGGCGTTGCAGCGTCACCGTCTCGGCATTGACGTTGCGGACATCGATATGACCGTTGATGAATTTGAACGGCCGCCAGTCGACCTCTGCGCGCGGGACGCGGACAAAAGTGCCTTGCGGGTCCGCAATCGTCAGCTCGCGAAGCGTCATCCGGCCATAGAGCGACCCCTCGATCCGCCCGATGCCGATTTTCATCCCGTTTTCGAATGTCATCGCTTCGATCTGTTTGACGACAAAGCGGCGTCCGGCGTCGGAGTTCAACCCGATGAGGAACAGCGCCACCAGCGCGACGAGCGACAGCAATATAACGCCAATCCCCTTGCCGACGCGCCGGGTAAGGCTGCTCTGGCGCGGTGCGGCTTTACCCTCTGGCGGGGCCTCCACCAAAGCCTCCTCTGCGGGGGGTGTTTTGTCCTTTGCGGCCATCAGAAAGCCTGACCAATCGAGACATAGATATTGATCCGGCTTTCACCCGGCATCCGGTTGATCGGCGTTGCCACATCGACGCGCAGCGGACCGAAATTGGTATAGAAACGTCCGCCAATGCCGACCCCGTATCGGATGTTGGAGAATTGCGGCGTGGTGCTTTCATACACCTGTCCGGCATCGACAAATCCGACAATGCCGTAATTGCCAAAGCGATAGCGCACTTCGGCGGCGCCCTCGTTCAGGCTGCGACCTCCGAGCGGATCATTGTTGGGATCGCGCGGCCCCAATTGCTGATAGCCAAAGCCGCGCACCGATCCGCCGCCACCGCCATAGAAACGCCGCGAGGGCGCAATATTGCTGCGCGATACGCCCTGAATCGTACCCAGACGGAAACGACCGGCCAGGACGACGGAATCGCCAACCGGAAAATAGCCCGTCCCGTCAACCCGCGCGCGGACATAGGGCGAGAACTGACCCTGCAGCGACCCCTCCGGTTGAATGAGCGTGGTCAGCCGAAAGCCCTTGGTCGGGTTGAGAAGATCATCGGACGTATCAAGGCCGACCTGACCATTCAGCCCCGCAATCGCATAGGTCCGACGATTGCGCCGCCCGAGCGCGAAGTCATAATCATCCTCGCTCGTCCCCAACAGTTCGACGCCAAAGGCATAGGTCAGCCGCTTTTGCCAAATGGGGGTGGAGTCATAGCTGACCTTGGCGGACAGCCGCCCCGTATAGGCCTCAAACGCATCATAATTGCTGTGCGATAGATTGGCCGCCACCTCGAACGTTCGGTCGCGCTGCCCCGCGTTCGCACGGCGAAAGGTCAAGCCCGCCCCCTGCTCGCGCGTCCCTGCCACACCCTGCGCAATCAAGGCGCCTTCGGGCGGGAACAGATTGCGATGGGTCCAGCTACCGACGACACGGATCCCCTCCCCCGTGCCATAGCCCAATGTGCCCGCAATCGTCCGCGGCGGCCCCGCATCCTGCTCGACCGCCATGGTGACATATTCGGTGCCATCGCCCGCATCGCTGTCGGTGCGTTCGGGCTGGATCGCGACCGTGTTGAACAGGCCGGTTGCCACCAGCGCCTGCCGCAGGTCATCGACCTTGCGGCTGTCATAAAGTTCGCCGCGTTTAAAGCGCGCCATCAGCTCGATATGGTCGGCATCGAACGCCTCGTCACCGCTGGTCGCGAAACCGCCAAAGCGTGCGCGCGGACCGATATCGACCGGCAGCGTATAGACGCCATCGCCCGTTTCCTGATCGAGCAAAATATCGCGTTGGCCGACGGCGGCAAAGGGATAGCCTTCTTGCGGCAGTGCCACCGCCACTTGCGCTTCGGCACCCTGAACCCGCGCGGCGATAATCGGTTCGCCTATCTGGAGCGCCAGATTTTTTTCGATCAGTCCCGGCGGCACGGTCGGGTCGGCGGTGACGATGATGTCGGACAAATGGAAACGCGTACCCGGCACGACGTCGATCACGGCGGTCAGCGTTCGGCCTTCTTCTGTTCGTTCGCGGTCAATACGCGTCGTCACCTTGGCATCATACCAGCCTTCCGACGCCAGAATGCGCTGCATCAACACGCTGTCCTCGGTCAGCCGCGCGCGAATTTGTGCGACATTGGCCGCTTTGCCCTTTGTATCACGCAGCGCCGAATAGCGTTTGAACTCTCCTGCCATATGGGCGGAGGTCAGGTCATCAGCCGCTTCCAGACCCGTGATCTGTGTCGCATAGCTGATGCTGACCGTTTCGCGATCGACTTCCTCCTCGGCAAAAGTAACCGGGGCGACCTCAAAGTCCGACAGGGGCGGGAGCGGAGCGGCCAGTTCGACATCGCGCACCGGCGCGTCGCCGATCTCCTCCACCGCATCCCCATCGGCCAGTGCCGGCATATTCAGCGGCGGCTCCTGCCCGTCGGCGGGCTTGGCACCGCTTTGCTCGGTCGCCATGCGCGCTTCGAAATCGGCTATCGATTCCAGCGGTTTGGCCAGTTCGGGATCATCGTCGGGGGAAAGCGCCGGAATAGTGTCGTTAAATTCTTCGTCGGGAATAATCTGCTCGACTACAGGCAGGTTGGCATCGGCGGGCGGTGGTGGAATCTCGACCTCCCCCGCGCGTAACATGTCGGGACCCGGAGGAGCCTGGACCGGGGGACTGGCGGGATTGGGCAAAGAAGTTTGAGCCAGAGCAGGCGCAGCCGCCAGCACGCAAAGCAGCATCGCAACACGCACACACCAACGCCTTGATGTGTCGCCATAATCTAGTCCGTTTTGCGGCTGTCCCAGCAACAATATATGGCCGCTTTCTCAATCCAGAGCCCAAAGAAGCCGAAAGTCGAGCGCCAAAAGAGGCAGTACCCACCGAATCTTCCGACCGTTGCAAGACCCCACACAATCATTGGCCAGACTGGCGCGCGGCGCAACCGTCTATTTCGCCAAATCCTTGGATAACAGGGATAAGCTGCAGATGATGTTAAGCGATGCTTTGTTACACACCCTCTGAGGGGTAAATGGTGCCCAGAAGAGGACTCACACCACTTTCTCCATAGCTGAACATATGTGCCTTTTTTCCTTCTATATCACAGAGATATGCATTGAATGAATTGAACATCGTTGAACATTGATTTTCACAATTTCGCATGCCAAAAGGTGGCCTGAAGGGTGGCCTCATTTGTTCGAGTCCCAAAATGCGAAAAGGTGGGCTGGTGCGCTATAACGCGCTTAATCAAATGCAGGCGAAGGCCCATGATGCAGGCAAATATGCTGACGGCCAAGGGCTGTGGTTGTTCAAGCGCTCCAAGACCGCTGGGAAGTGGATTCTTCGATTTGTTGTGAGTGGCAAGCGCCGTGAGATGGGCTTGGGCCGATGGCCAGATGTTACAATCGCTGAGGCGCGGGAAAGGGCTGCATTGGCGCGCAAAGAACTGCGCGACGGCATTGACCCGATTGCAGCGCGGGCACAGAAGCAAGAAGCTCCAGCGGCAGTTACCTTAGCTGAGGCAGCTCAAGGCTGCTTTGAAGCCAAAAAGGTTGAGCTTAAAAACGCGAATGCCCGGAAACGTTGGCTTGGCCTGTTAGAGCAACATGTTCTTCCTAAAATTGGCACAACGCCGATTGAAAAACTCGACCAACATCTGATCAAGAAAACGCTCGAACCAATCTGGCATACAAAGGCCGAGACGGCCCGCAAATCGCTTGGGCATATTGGCCAAACCCTAAAGTATGTAGCAGCACTTGGTTTAAATGTTGATATGCAGGCGACGCTCAAGGCGCGGGCTTTACTCGGCAAGCAAAACCATAAGACGGTTCATATTCCGGCCATGCTGTATGCTGATGCGCCTAAATTCTATAATTGGTTGCGCAGCCTCGATCATACTGCCGCCCTTGCCCTGCGTTTTCTCATCCTGACTGCTGCGCGAACGAGTGAAGTGCGGCTTGCGACATTTGATGAAATCGAGGGCAAAGTTTGGACACTTTCTCCAGAGAGAACAAAAACTGGTCGCGAACACCGCGTGCCATTGACCGATGAAGCATTGGCAGTGGTTGAATGCGCACGGTCTAGATCCGAGAACGAATTCTTGTTTCCAGCTTTGAGAGGAAAACCAATCTCTGACATGGCAATGTCGAGCTTTATGAAACGCGAGGGTTATGAGGCGCGTCCTCACGGCTTTCGAACGACTTTCCGAACGTGGGCCGAGGAAAAGACCGACACGCCGTTTGAGGTCAAAGAGGCAGCGCTGGCCCACGCCGTGGATGCTGGTGTGGTGGGCGCATACCAACGCTCTGATCGACTAGATAAGCGAAGAGTTCTCATGACAAAATGGACGAAGTTTATATCATCATAAGGTTGATCAAAGCAGGAAAGTCATTCCATTTTTAAATAGCTTTCTTTAGGTAAATAGCTTTCTTTAGGAATGATGAAACATTCTTGAAGATAATTTTCTCCTTCGAAGCGTAGCATTTCAACCATAACAGAATCCTGTCCCGTTTCTCGGCCAAAGCTATGGATGAATTCTACTATTCGATAAAAGTTTTTAGAGAAATTATCAGCGTCTAAAAGATAACTATAAATAAGAGTGGTATCTTCTACAACCACCACACCTCCATTCGTAACCCAGCCTCCTTTAGAAGCTGGCATACGTGTGCAACCACCGTTAATTTCTAGCAGCAGTCCGAAAGCTGCATCAATCCAAGTGCCTATGTCACGAACTGGACGGTTGTTAGAATCTCTGTCTGGTAGATAAATGAATATTTTATCAGCAAAGGAGCTATTGCCAACCGCCCCTAACATCTTTCCTATATCCACGACGCCCCCTTAACAGAAAACCGAGCCAAACTATGGCTCGGTTGCTCATCAATAACCTCTTCAAGAGATAGATTTATGATGCTTTGAAGTGATGTTCACAGATGGATGACGTCTGCTGAAAATCTTTTCTGAATTTATGGAAGAGTCAGGGAACTCTCCAGCAATATGACGTTTTTCTGCTTGTTCATTTATACGGGACAATAGCTTTTGCGCCGCACCAGATAATACTGGAGCATTGGACTTATCATAACTACCCGGCTTGATTCCTTGAACAGGCTTAAATTTGCTCATATTCATCTTTTTGGTCCTCCGTGCATGAACACCAGAATGCTTCTGATGCTCATCTCGTTGGACCAAACCGCTGATAAACTTTTTCGCTTTTCTAATGGAATTAGAAGGGGAATGATCGTTACTACGCATTTTCTTAATGACCACGATCACGCGATCTCCAGAAGTCGCAGACTCTAACGCTTCAGCAATATCTTTCTGAATACGCTTCTGACTTACACGGTTCTGCAGACCTTCGACGCGCCTATCGAAAACTATGCTACCTTCATCAAAGTCTATGTCTTTCTCAACTATTCCCAAAATCAAATTCCCAAACCCCAGATTACCAAAGATCGCCAAAATCCTAAAAGGCCATCAAATTTAAATTTAGCATAAATAGCACCAGAAACAAGTTTCTAGAAAAGTCACGCCATCAACCTCCTGATATATGGCCTAAAATATTCTAGCATCCGTCATATGTCGAACCTGCACAAACGAAAACACGCTCTCCGTCATCAAATCCACATCCTCCGGCGTATAACTATCTGCAGGCAAACCTGTTTTCTCATCGTAGAGAAAATCGTATATGCTCTGTCTAAACCCGTCTGATGTGCTTTGCTTAGCAAAGATGCCCTGCACGTCTTCCATGCGGGATTGAATGAGCTTCAACAGGTCAACCGAGACGGCCTTAATCTTGCGAATATCACTCTTCGATAGCTCTGGCTTGCGGAGCATATCGTAGATCGTTTTCTGCTCCTGCGTATCGAAGCCCTCGGCCACATATTCCAACTCTTCTTCCTGCATTTCGGCAGTCAGGCGCATCAACGCCTCAAACGTGGCCTCAATCGTGTTCTTGTCTTTTTCCTTGTTATAGTCGCTCACAATTTCATCAAAGCGCTCTTGGAAATCGGTTCGCAGCGGATTTTCCATCAGCATTTTGCGCAAACGCTTTTCAATGCTGTCTTTCAAATTCTGGACATCGGTTTTCTTCTGCGGGCTTTTTTCAAATTCCTTACGCAGCAGGTCGAAATTGATCTTGGAAATATCGAAGATTTTTTCATCCGAACCGGGATCGGCCTTCACGTCTATCGCTTCGCTGACAATCGCATTCAGCTTTTGGATGATCGCTGATGTGTCTGCGTTCTCGCGGTCGTCCTCCAGCATTTTATAGATGAAGTTGATCGCCTCGTAATCGCGCCGGAATTCTTGAACACCTTTGAATGTCAGACAGGCCTTATATTTTCGGAAAACAGCACGCGCGGAAATCTCGAATTTCTTGCGGCTTTCATCATCGACATTCACCGCCTCTTTGGCGCTAACCAATGCGGCATTTTTGGCTAAGCCAGTCGCTTCATGAAGCGATGCCAGGTCAAAGCCATTGCCTTGCAGTTGCTCCGTTACCAGCCCAATGGCTTCGCGAAGTTCGTCCAGCAATTCTTCTTCGGGATGCAGCGGATCGGTTTCGCCGCCGCCCTCGCCGGGATCGCCTTCGCCGGTGTGCCCTGCGAACGTAGCCAGTGCCTTGCGGAGGTTTTTGAGAATACCGCAATAATCGACGATCAGGCCGTTATTCTTCCCTTCCTTCACGCGGTTGGCCCGCGCAATCGCCTGCATGAGCGTATGGGCCTGTAATGGCTTGTCGAGATAGAGCGTGGATAGCGAAGGCACGTCAAAGCCGGTTAGCCACATCGCGCAAACAATCACGATGCGAAACGGATGATCATCCTTTTTGAATGCCGTTTCCACGTCCAAGCGCTTTGATTGGCCGTTAGCATCGGTGACGGTGAAGCCGTCCTTGATGAGCTTGCGGTGCGGCATAATGTCCAAATCCCATTTACGGAACTTGTCCACCTCGCCTTGCTCATCGCTCACCACGACTGCAATCTCGGTTTCCTGCATCCATGCAATCTGCCGTTTACGCGCCTGCAAATCCTGCTCATCGGTCGCATTTTTCAGATCACGCTCGCGATCCGCAATTTCAGCGGCCCATGCCTCGCCTATAAACCCGTGCATCCGAACGGCGGTGATTTTGTCGATGGCAACATACATTGCCTTGCCGGTTTCCCAGTTGGTGGAATAATGGCCTGCAAAATCCTCCGCGATGTGGCGCAGTCGCTTCTCCGCCGTCACCACATGATATTCGCGCTTGAGTTCATTTTCGAGCTTTGCCGAAACATCGGCGTCTTCAATCTCCGCTTCTTCAATCGCTTTGGCCAGCTTTTCGTTTAGCCCCTCGGCGGTCAGGCCCAGCTTGTCCCCGCGTGCATCATAATAGAGCGGCAAGGTCGCCTTATCCTCAATCGCCCGCTGGAAATCATAGGTGGAAACATAGCCGCCAAAGACGCGCTGCGTAATCTCATCACTGGTGAACAACGGTGTTCCGGTAAAGCCGATGAAACTCGCCCCCGGCAAGGCATTGCGCATATTCATGGCCAGCGTCCCATATTGCGTGCGGTGCGCTTCGTCGGTCATCACGATGATATTGTCGCGGTCGGAATAGCCTTCGCCTTCCTTCACCTCTGCATTGAATTTTTGGATCAGCGAAAACACGAACGCTTTATGCTCGCTGAGCATCTGTTTCAGCTCTCCACCGCTATCGGCACGGCATTTTTCTTTGTCATTATTGGCAAGGCCAACACCCGCAAAAGTCTTGTAAATCTGGTTGTCGAGATCGGTTCGGTCAGTCAGCACAAGGAAGGTGAAATCCCCGCCCAGCTTGCGGCGCACCTTTTGCGCGAACAGCGCCATTGAATAGCTTTTGCCAGAGCCTTGCGTGTGCCAGAACACACCCAACTTACCGTCACGTTCTTTGCGCTCGATGACAGATTGCAGAGCGCGGTTCACGCCCAGATATTGATGGTTCCGCGCCACGATCTTAGCGAGGGTTCCGGCGCTTTCATCAAACAGAATGAAGTTTTCAAACAGGTCTAGGAAATTGGCTTTGGTACAGGTGCCCTTCAGCAATGTTTCCATCTGCACCACGCCCTTGTCACCTTCGGCAAGGCGCTTCCAGTCGCTGAAATGCTCATATTTCGCGGTGATTGATCCGATCTTCGCCTCGATGCCATTGGCCAGCATCAGGAAGGCATTGAAATGCAATGCGTGCGGGATCGTGTCCTTATAATCGGCGATATTGTCTTCATAAGCGCGGCGCAGTGATTTGTCGGGGCGCTTGCATTCCACAAACAACAGCGGGAAGCCGTTTACAAAGCCGATAATGTCCGGTCGGCGGCGATGCGCCACACCGCGCACCCACATTTCGCGAACACACAGGAAATGGTTGTTTTCGGGATTATCAAAATCAAACAGGCGCAGGCGCTTCTTTTTAATCTCGCCGCCTTCATGATAGCTGGCGGTCACACCGTCGCGGATCAACTCATATTTCTCACGATTGGTCGCGACTATCGATTGAAAGCCCAGCGTATCGGTAATCTGGCGCAGCGCATGAGTGTAGGCTTCGTCCGGTAGGCCGGGATTATAGCGGTGAAGTGCCTCGCCAATATAACGGGTGAGCAGCACGTCACGGTCGCTTTTGCGGCCCAAAGTGCCTTCGGGGCCGAATGCCTCCTGATTATATGCATACACGCTTTCCCAGCCGAGCTGCTCGCTCAGGTAGTCGGCCATTGTCTGTTGGGTCAGCGTGTCCTCGTTGTAACTCATACTTCGATTCTACCATCCATTAGGCGCGGGAGTAATAAGTCTCGGGCCTTCACTGCCTGTGTCACTTGGTTTTGCAACTTTGAAATTTGTTCGAAAATCGGTCGAACTTGGTCGTCAAATTCCAAACCAATTTGGTCCGTAGGAACAGCTACTTTATATTTATCAAAACAGCTCGGCTGCACTCGCTGCCTCCCCGAAGATCCAACCATGCTTTTTATGGCAGCGTTCCGAAAACTCTCTTCCCGTGCCAGCAGGTAAACAAAATATCGGCTCACCTTATTTTTGCGTAGAACAATGAACTCTGTCGAACCGCAGGCAACTTCTCCATCATCGAGAAAATTCACGTAACCAGTTTTGCCGTTTTCCAAACAGGGGGTGATGCGCGCGAACACGGTGTCGCCATTTTGAAAACGAACGCCTGTTGGCTTAGTACGCATTTCAAACGTGGCTGGTTCAATGGACAACCCGCTTTCCGAAAGTGCCGCCATTGGGATCATACGAATTTCTTTCTCCCGATCCCAATCTGTCCTTTCATTTATTGAAATTGCCTCAGAAGCTACACAATCTTCCCACCCCTCCGGCACGCCGTCGATGATTTTGGTGTGTTCATGGCCGGGGAAGCGTAAGTGGACGAACCATTCGCGGTAAAGCAGCCGCGCCGCCTCTTCCAACAAAGCAATTCGCCGCCGATTATTCTCAATCAAATCATCATAGGCCGAGAGAATAGATGCGGTGCGTTTTTGTGCCGGGAGTTCAGGATAGCGCAATTTAACTGAATAAGCGTTGCTGCGATTCAACCCGGGCACTGCTGCATCAGAATTCATAGATGAAAGAGGCAAATTTTTGAGCTTATAGTACAGCCATTTTTTGTCGATTTCTTCCTTTGCGGGCTCGGCAAAATACACGGTATCAATAGGGAAAAAATCCCGATTTTCCCAGTAAACAGCGCCAACAGTTCCTTTCCTGCCAACAATGATTCCAGGCCCGTCGACAAGAGCCGTTTTATTTGACCCTACTTCGCCACCCGATCCATAAACCGGAAAGTCTCCAGCAACCCTACTTCTTTCCGGAAGTGATTTTCCGTAATTGAGAGTTGCAATGTCTTCAAGTTTACCGACTTGCCAACTCATACAATCAGCTCTTCAAAATTCTTTTTGATTATCGCTGCCAGCCCTACCGCCTCATCGTTCAGCCCTTCGATCTCGATATGAATATCGCGAAGCGCCTCTTCAAAATCGAAATCCTCATCCTCTTCTTCGGGTGCGACGCCAACATAGCGCCCGGGTGTCAGGCGCCAGTCATTGGCGGCAATCTCTTTGCGGTCCGTCAGCTTCACCAGCCCCTCAACATCGCTTAGTCCGGCATCAGGGAAACGGCTTTGCAGCCATTCGGCTTGGCCGACAAAATAGCGTGCCTGCTTCAGATGCTCGGTCACAAGGTGGCGCTCCGCATCCAGCGTATTCAGCCGCTTTTTGCCTTCCGCTGGCTTTGTGCCATCTGCCACCTCGCCGTCATGCACGCGGCCCGCCATTTTGAAAAAATGGTCAATGCTTTTGGTCAGCGCCTTGGCCTGATCTGCCAACGGATGTAGCGCGTCCGCCGAGGCCAGCATCACCGCATTATCGCGCTTTTTATTATCCCAATGCGCCGCCTTGGCTGCCTTAGCCGCTTTAGTCAGCGCCGCCATATCGACCTTTAATGTCTTGGCCAGCGCTGTTAGTTCATCATCCTTATGCGCTACCGTTACCGCATCCATCGCCGCGACCAGCGAGTCAAAGTCGGTGCTTTGCATTTCCGTGAAGGCGGTTTCTAGATAGCTTTCGACTAGCGCCAGAAAGCGATCCTGCTGCCCGCGATACAGCCAAACAATAGCCGCGATATTCTGCGCCTGTTCGGGCGTAAAATCGTAAATCTTGCGCGTGACTTTACGGAAAATATGTCGCGCATCAATCATCAGCACTTTGTCCCGCATGGCATCGGGCTTGCCTTTATCCATGAACCAAAGCTCACAAGGGACGGAGCGGGTATAAAAGAAATTGCTGCGAATGGCGATCATCACATCCATATCGCCGGTTTTTACCATAGCCTCGCGCACTTTGGCTTCCTGCCCGCCCGCAGACGAGGCTTGCGACGACATAACAATGCCTGCGCGGCCTTCCTTGGACAAATAGCTATGGAAGAATGACATCCAAACATAATTACCGTTGGAGACCTTGCCTCCCTTGTTCACGCCGGGAAGGCCAAAGGACAGGCGCGGATCGTCCTTGATTTTCTCCGCGTCGATCTCGTCCACATTGAACGGCGGATTGGCCATCACGAAATCGGCCTTGCCAATCATCGCGTGCGGGTCTTCGTAATAGGAAATGGCTTTTTGAATATCGCCTTCCAGCCCGTGAACCGCCAAGTTCATTTTGGCGAGGCGGATCGTGGTCGGGTTTTTCTCCATGCCATAAAATGTCACGCGCTCATTCGGGTTTTGCTGCATCCGTTCAATGAAATGCGCGGATTGCACGAACATCCCGCCAGAGCCGCAGGCGGGGTCAATGATCTTGCCGTGATCCGGCTCAATCACATTGACGATGGTTTGCACAATGGAAACGGGGGTAAAAAACTCGCCGCCATCATGCGCCTTTTGGTCGGCAAATTGGGTGAGAAAATATTCGTAAATACGCCCAAAAACATCGCCGTCCGCTTTTTTGAGAGCTGGGTCGTTGAAGGTGCGTAGAAGCTGGCCAAGATCATCGTCGCCCAGTTCTTGATATTCGGTTTTCGGCAGCGAGCCGTCGAGCGATTGGTAGTCCGCCTCAATGCTTTCCATGGCCGCAATGAGAGCGCCCGCTCGGTCGCCTCCGTCAGGTATGGCGACAAGCGCATCAAATTGCGCTTCGGGTTTGAGGAATATCGATCCGCGCTGCGAGAAATCTTCTTTCGTGAGCGGACGGGTGACGCCGCCGCGTGATGGCAGCGTTTCCTCAATCTCAGCCTTCACGCGCAAAAAGCGGCTGTAAGCGTGCCGAAGGAAGATTAATCCCATGACCGGCAAGAAATATTCATTGCTGGCAAAGTTGGAATTGGCCCGCAGGTGATCTGCCACTGACCAAAGCCTTTTTTCGATATCGCCAAATTGCTGCAAGTTGTTGCCCCTAATATATTCTTTTGTTGCTGAATGATTAGACATAAAATCGGAAATTGTCTTGGCATTATAGCCTATTTCGATGAAATCCTCTGCCCTTGGATTGATGAGGCTGCTTTTGCAGCAATGCAGCCCAAAAGCCCCTATTTGGAAGGTTGGTTAGTAGCATCCAACATCTCGCGGAGCTGATCAAAAGTTCGGTCTCGGTCTCGGGCTGGGGCACCACAGAGGACATTAGGGTCATTTTTCATGGCATCGAGCCAATTATGTGGCTCAAAATATACATCTTTTCCGATCACCCGGCGGTTCGGCGAGGCCAATTCGATGATTCCGCGTTTATCCTGCCCGAAAGCCAAGTCATGGCCTGTACAAAGGTTTTTTGCCAGTTCGGCCAAAGTTCTGAGGTGGGCAGCATGGCTGGCGCGATTTGCACCGTTTGAACGCTCAACCCGCAAAGCTTCCTCTTCAATCGCCAGTGCTTTCATCCTTTCGGTATGAGCGTCACGGTCGATCAAGCCATCAATAAGCGCGTCAGTCAGCCGGTTCTTACGATCTGCAAGATTGGCCATCTTTAACGCCCACGCCTTTTCACAATCGTCATTTTCCGTTTGGGCTGCCCAGCGATCAATCTGGCTTATAGCTTCTTCGAAGTTCGCTTCTGTCAGCTGAACGCTTCGCAAAAAGTCTTGCACTGCAATTGTCAGCGTTTCCTCGCGCACAGTCTTGGTGCGGCATTCTGCTGTTTTGCAGCGATAATAGACATGGCTTTTCTGAAGTTCGGGCACCATCGGTGCATCGCATAACCCGCAGCGAAACACCCCTTGGTAGGTATGATTGTGCCGAGTGACCTTTGGCCCGGACTTGCCGGACTTGACGTCTTGGACACGGCTAAACAGCGACGGACTGATCAGTTGCTCATGTACCCCTTGATAGGTCACTCCGGTTCGCTTGATATGGATCACGCCGGTATAGAAGACATTGTTGAGCATGGTTTCGAGACCGCACATCGATAGTTTTTGACCGACGCGATTAGTGAGGCCGCGTTGCTGGAGATGTGCCAGAAGGCTACGCAGCGAATGCCGTCTGGCCGCATATAGTTCAAAAGCCTCTTTCACGAGCGAAGCGCGGACCGGGTCGAGCGTCTTTGGCTTGCCTTTGCCATTGTCGAGATAGCCGATTGGTGCGCGGAATGGATACAGGCCTTGTTTTAGACGTCCATTCATACCCTTGATTGTTTCTTCACGCAGGTTGCGGATGAAGTCAGCGGCGACAACCGCTTGCACATCTGCGGCAAGCCTGCCCCCTCGCGAGCGGAAGTCCAAGCTTTCGGTCACGAAATGAATATCAATACCGGCATCGGCTAGGTCACCAATTCGTGCCCAATCAGTGAGGTTGCGGGCGGAGCGGTCGATCTTGTGAACGATGAGTCCCTGCGCTCGCTTTTGCTGAAGCTCTTTCACCATGGCGTTGAACAGTGAGCGTCCCCGTTTAGCGGCGGTTTCTTTCTCTTCGAACCACTTGGTGATGGTGAGATTATGGCGACTCGCAAAGGCAGTGATGGCTTCTCGTTGCGCCTCCAGGGAAACTCCTTCGCCTTGCTTGACGGTGGAGACGCGAATGTATGCAAAACACCTTGTCATATGTCGTCGTTATCGGACTCCGAATCTACCATATCCTCAGGATTCGTCGAATCACTTGCCCACGGCCAAGTGCCTTCTCGCATATGGCGTTCATAGGTGCGGCGGCAGATTTGCAAATAGGCATATAGTTTTTCGTCCATGGCCATAGTCTATCGATGCTACAGTTATGGCCTAGTCACCACTTTATGCGGATGATCAATGCTGGACGGGATGGGTCTTGGCGGAGAAAGCGCGGCTCTTCTGGCCCGCGATCATCAATTGAACCCAGACATGATAATTGGGTAGATTGATCAAGTTTTGCGTCTCCAATTGACCGAACTGGCGGCAAAAAGTCGGCGCATCGATAGCGCCAAGGCGAAACGCGATGATACTGCCGACATTTCCGAAGATCGCATCCAGTACTCCGGGTTCCAATTGGGAAAGGTGCTGATGGGCCAGCGTCAATGACAGACCGTATTTTCGTGCCTCGGCTAAAACAGAGGCAAAAGCCTCGGTCGTGAAATTGTGAAACTCATCAATGTGAAGCGCGAAGGGGCGGCGCTGTCCTTCAGGCAAGTCAAGGCGCGAGAAAGCGGCATTCATGAGGCTGGAGACGATCAGGCCACCCAGCACATTGGCATTATCATTGCCGATACGGCCCTTAGCCAGATTGATGATAAGTATCTGGCCACCATCCATGATCTGGCGAAAGCGCAGTGGTTGCTCCGGCTCACAAAGGGCAGTCCGCAGCAATGGGTGCGCTAGCAGCGCTCCGAGCTTGTTGGCGATTGGGGCCACGCCGTCAAAGGCGGTGCGGTAGTTCATCCGGCTGTATTCCCGCGTCCAAAACATCTGCACTTGATGGTCAGTAATCTGGGACACGACCTCGCGCCGGAAATCCGGCTCAACATAGAGCCGAATGACATCGCGCAAATCCGCTCGTGGTAACTCCAGCAATGCGAGCAAGGCGTAGCGCAACAGGTGCTCCATTCTTGCACCCCAGGCATCGGCCCATTGTTTCTTCAGAGCATCGATTAGGCCCGATGCTATCAGTGGGCGAAACCGCGCAGACACATGCGTGATCGGATTGTATCCATAGGAACTGCTTGGATCGGCAACATTCCAATAGATATGCTCGCGTTCAATCCGCTGCGACAGGCTCTCGGCCAAGTCACCGTGCGGGTCGATGAGGCAAAAGCCTTGGCCATTCAGCGCATCTTGCATTGCCAGATTGTGCAGCAGGGTTGATTTGCCAGTGCCCGTCTGACCGATGATGTACAGCGAATGCATCCGGTCAGCCTGCGTTATACCAAAGAGCCGGTCACCGTAGCGGTGATAGGCTTCACCTAGCATTGTGATGGGCGTGATATCGGGCATGGCAACATTGTGCGGTGCATTGGTTGGCACAGATAGCGACCACCAAAGAGGTGTTGCCGCTTTTGTGGCGTCTAGCGCGATAAGTGGGAATTCCGATATTCTTCCCTTGGGAATGACGGTCACATCACCACCAGCGCGTCATGGCAGAGACGGAAAGGTTTCACCTTTCCGTTATCTCGAATGGTCATGACGCGCTGGTGGTGATGTATGAAGATGAATATTGGCAGAGCCTATAAAGTGGTGACTATGCGCTTGATTTGGACTGGGTAAAATAGGAGAGGATTTACCAATTTAATCAATCAATTGTATGTCCACACAATTTGGTCTCGACCTGCGTTTGGCACGTCGAAAATCGGGCTTCACCCAAAGTGATGTCGCCCATCTGATTGATAGCCATCAATCAACCATTGCAGCCCTCGAAAACGACAAATGGCTACCGACGATTGAGCAAATCTGCCTGTTCTCTTTGATCTTTGGCCGTTCTTTCGAACATCTGTTTGCCGAACTCTTGGAAAATGGGCGCGCAAAACTGCGTAGCAACCTCTCGTCACTGCCACCGGCAACGGAAGGGCTAGCGATGACCCGCAATCGGGAGGCCAGTATAGAAAAGCTGCAAAGACGATCAGCCGATAACTCTAGCCGCCATGATGCCGATTAGGGTTCTGGCCTTCGCCGCGATCTCCGATCGCATCGGATTGGTCCTGCTCGTTGAAGGCAAGCTTAAAGATTGGCGCACGTCAAAGAGGGCGGCGCGATCATCAATCGAAGCTGCCGGATATGCGCAGAAGATGATCAACTTCTATCAGCCTGATGTGGTGGTAACCGAAAAAGTCTCGGGCCACCATAAAGGCAAAGAGACACGCAAGCTTATCGCCGCCATCGCGATGATTGCAGCGGAGAATTACGTGCTCGACGTCGCTGTGAAGCATCGCCATCCGCATCCCAGTAAATATGAGGAAGCGGAAGCTCTGGTGATGCGCTATCCGGCGCTGCTACCGTGGCTTCCGGTTAAACGAAGATTCTTCGATCATGAACCCCGATCGATACTGCTCTTTGAGGCGTTGGCATTGGCGGACCATGTAGCCCGCAGTCCTGCCGACCGATTGGCGGCGGAGATGTAACGGATAGTTCTCTGACAGTTCCTCATAAAAGGGCGGTGCAATGAGGCGTCGCCCTTTGTTGTTTCGCAAGCGCAGAGCGACTGGCCACCCAATAGCCAAAGACGATCTGCGCTTGCTGGCCGCAGGCCAGTTGATGCCCCATCCCGCAAAATTCGCCTGTTCCAGTCCGGCTGTAAATTGTTGCTGCCGGATAAATCAGGAGAACAAAGATGACGAATGAGAAGGTGGCGCGCATCCGTGCACTCAATGACCGGCTGCGCCGCACGGGCGTTGGCGGAATGATCATGCACACGTCCGGAGTCCATGATCTTGGCGAAGACGTTGTGAGGCAGATCGCTCATGCAGTGATGGCATTCGATGATTTTAGCGCCAACAATGATCCGTATCAGGAACACGATTTCGGTTCTATTGATGTCGATGAAAACAAGTTATTCTGGAAAATCGACTATTATGGCAACGATCTGGAATCGGGTTCGCCCGATCCTGCTGACCCTAGCGTCACAAAACGTGTGCTTACTATCATGCTGGTTGCGGAGTATTAATCCTGACAACCGGCTATGAGCCAAGCTCAGCTTGGCTCTTTTTTTATGGCAATCCGATCTTGAAGCTACCTCGCGGTGAGAGCTGCCATTCGTCGTTTAGCAACGCAGATAATGGCTTTGGCGGCACAAAAACTGGCCCAAAATCCATCCAGTGCTGGAACAGTTGATAGTCGTTTCCATGTGGGAAATGTTTAGCGGTTAGTCGGATCAGGCGTTCCATTCGCGTCCGGTCGCTGGTCACGTTGAGCACCAACATTGGTGCAGAAAGTCGAAGGTGCTTTCGATAGCCGGCAGCTTCAATGTATTCGGCATATTGCAGTAGATGCCGCTCGAAGCTCTTCCGATTGAAACTGGCCGAGGTCACCGGTTCGGTAGCCCGGTCAGCTTCAAGCGCGAAGAAGCGGAAACGGCTGCCGTGGGCGCTTCTGTATTCAAGACCAAACACGGCATCGGGCAGCAAATCTTTGGGATAGACATTGCCGCTTTTCGGGTCAGCGATTTGTGTTGGCCAGCGCAGCTCTACATCGGCCCGCGCCAAAATCTGGCTCTGCGGGATAAAGGCAATGTCGCTTCGCGCCAGACAGGCCAGTTCAATCGAGGCGGTGACGCAGCTGACCATGAGGCTGTGCAGCCACGGCCCGGACCGGGTTGGTTTGATGGTCACCCCGTGATCTGCCAGTGCAGCCAATGCCGCCGGGGCGAGATCATAGACCAGCTGATTGTATCGGCTGTCGATGGTACGAAATTGCTGTGGGGGCCGATTGAGATAAGTCCCGCCGTGCGGTGTACGATCCTCATTGAACAGGTCGGTCAGTCGTTCTTTGGCGCGCTTATCAGATTTGTGCGTTTGCCGACCGTATTCGAGCAAAAATGATGATGGCAAAGGGCCGTGTTCAGCCAGTTTGGAGAACCAAAGCAGGTCGCGCTCTTGCGGCGTTATTCGTTTGCCGGTTGCGCTGGGGCTCAGTCGGTTTCGGCGTCCAATTTGATCGTATTCCATATTGATCCTCATGCGGTGAGGATCAACCATCTAGGCGGGCCGACGCAGACTGTATCCGTGCGGCATTTTCAGCTGTGTTCCGTAGTTTTCATGTATGAGTTGGCTTGAGAAGCGCACAATTTTTTCGGGCCAACAGGATCAATCTTCAAAAGGTAGCTCAATGCCCATTTCTCGCAGCAGCATTCTGCCAAGATAGGAAATCTCAATCCTGCTTTTAAATGCTCCCGCCTTGGTATCAAACTCGGGAATTTGCCCCTTCTTCACCGTCCCAAAGTTTCTTTTGAGCAACCCTAATCGCAAAAGATGTTCCTTACCTAGATCATAAAGTTGGTTTTGTTCGATGACAGCCCGACCGGAGCCAAGTGCGGGAGGTTGCGGCCTGCTGACTGTATCCCATGCGTTTCGGTCGCCACCAGCATATGACCGGCCATAGGCGGTCAAAATAGTCGCTTGGTCTTCATCAATTTGAGCAAAAAGATCCAAAAGGCGTTTGCGCCGGATGGTCTCCGCTTCATCGCCCTCAAGACCTCGTGAAACTATCTCCACAATATTTGAAATGCGCTCCTGCGTTGTGGCGCGAGCAGCTTGAAAGCCGCCTCTTTCAATCAAATCAATTTTCTCTGGATTCTCAAGCGCCGTCTTTAAAGCCCCTCCTTCCATGGCGGACACGCGGGTTTCTAGGGCACGTAAATAGGCGACTATCCGCTCTTGCCGCTGGCCGGGTATGACTTCCGTAACTAACTCCCCAAGCAAACCTCCGGCGAAAGGCACAGCAGCCAATGCACCACGAGCGGCAGCAACAATTTTGTCCTTGTTGTTAGAGTCTAGATCATCGGCCATGCTTATCCCTCTCGCTTCTACCAGCCATCGTTCGGAGTTGTATCGACATGCCCAGGTGGTGGCCTATTAGCAGTCGGCGAGTCTTTTGGCTCGTCCGTTTCGGCAGATGGGGGCTGCTCTTCGCTCTTAGCTTCAGAACAATGCTCATCATCACCCCCGAGCTGTTCGTGATGTATCGCATAACGCTCGCGCATAATGGCTTGCAGCACCCTCCGCTCTGCATCCGTCATCTTCGGCTGGTCTTCCAGATAACCAAAGGGAAATTGAAGCGGCACGGCTTGTTTGGTTTGGCCGCGTATATGCGCGGCAAAACTACCCTTGCCTTGCGACTCAATGAACTCAGCTTGCGTATAAAGCATCGGGGCCAGAGCGCGGGCATCCTTGGCTGATACACCGCCAGCAAACTTAATCGCCGTATTGGCCGAAAAAGCCTCTTGGAGCTTGGGTTCCAACTGTCCGAGATACTGATGCGCCAGCACCATTCCGACATTGAATTTGCGCGCCTGAGCTAGAATTAGCCCGATATTACGGTCAAAATAATCCTGCGCTTCATCGATATATACAAAGGTTGGCACCCGGTCTTTGGTTTGGAGCGTGGCCCGTTCCTGCGCAGCCTGTGCAATCATCGCGATGAAGAAGCGCCCGAATATCTCGGTGCCTTGCTCCTTGAGCAAATCCTTGGCGGCATTGATCAGAATGACCTTGCCAGCGTTCATTTCCTTGAACAGGTCCAGTTTCGAGCGTGGATGAGAAAACATCCGCTCGAAGGTCTGGTTTTCCAGTATTCCCCACAATCGGCGCAACACTTGGCGTTTGGTTTGCTCAAACTCGCGGGATGCAAATTCGGTCTCGAAAAAATGCCGTGAGGTGCCCGACAATTTCGCAATATGCTCGGCAAATTTTACGTGGCTATCCGGCTCCATCAGTTCGCGTAGCGTGTGGATGGTGGCATCGGGAATATGAAGCATCAACCGCGTGACATAGCGGAATATGACATTCTGCTTTTGCGTCATCTGGGCATCGAGCAAAGTGCCCAGCACAAAATCATAGAGTTCCAAAATGCTGTTGATCAGCCGCTCACGTTCCAACGGTGCATAGCCTTGGAGGCGGTCCATACCGACATCGAACAGATTAAGAGATACCGGCCATTCCACATCGCTCGGATCGATGATGACGATTTTGTCATGCAACGGCCCACCCTTGGCAAAGACCGCCAGCTTGGCGATGTTGCGGATAAGATCGCCCTGACTGTCGAGCACAACGACCGAACATGGCTGGCGGATCATAGCGGCAATGTCATGAGCGATCAGATATTGAAGCGTTTGGGTTTTACCATGACCGGACCCGGCAACAATATGCTGATGCTCAAAGCGCGCCTGCTGCGGAATGATGAATTCAATCTGCTGGTCAAACAAGTCGAGCAAGGGGGTGCCGCTCAGATAGGTCGCCACTAAATGCTCGGCATTTTTGGCATCAAACTGTTCGGGCATTTTTGGGGCGCGATTGAAACTGGCTGGGTCGGCCGGGTTGCCGCCAGAGGCTGCAATCAGATTATGTTCGAGCTGGGCCGACAAGCATGTCAGCACGCCCAATTTAGCCAGTTCTTCAGAAAATCCGGTGCGGAGCATCTGGCCAACCACCTCGCCGGGGTCACCGATATTGTCGAGTAAACGAGTAGTGACTGAAATTCCGTCACTTTCAGGGCTGCCGAATTGCAGGCTGGGACAGGCGGAGTAGGTCGGCAACAAAAAGAGCCCAGCCGCATTGCGCAACGCAGGGCAGATGGTCTCAAATTGTTCAACCAAGCTCCGCTGACGGGTTATTTCTTCGCGGATGTCCCAAAGCTCGGCAATAGTGCGGCTTCGCGACCAATCGATGTCTGGCAATAAGAACAGACTATCATAGTCGAACAGCCGCTCTAGCAGGGAATAAACACGCGAAGCCTGCGGGTGATCGGTGGCAAAACCAAGATTGTGCAACAATTCAGTGGCCAAATTGTCGATTAGCAACTGTCGTGATGCACCATCCACCAATCCGGCAGCGCGAAACTGCTCAGTGAGCAACGCATAGTGCTCGCGGACTAAGGTTGCCTCGCTGGGCCGAAATAGGCCGTGAAGGAAGCTATGCACCCGCGCGCCGATGCGCCAAACCATATCAGAAGGCCCGCTGGATCAATTCCCGCGCTTGGTCTTTCGGAAGCGGCTCGATGGTGTGTTGCTCAACCCCATCCCAATGCTTGGCACTTTCCATAAGCTGACGGAACAATGCACTCGCACCCTCAATCCACGCTTCTTTTTTTGCCAGCTCGACCACGCTATAACAAGCAAAGTTCCGGCCATGCAGCAGATCCTTGACGTAAACCGTCTCGCGCCGTTCGTTCATATACAAATAGATCGCAGCAATCCCCGCTACGGCTCCGAATGCTAGACCCGTAGTGCCAGCCAAATAGACAAACAGAGCAGAAGCCAAGATAAAGACTAGCAGACCGCGCCTGAGAGCAGCACGCCATAGCTGGGAATCATCGGCGCCGATCAGAATGGACTCGTCAAATCGATAGCGATCAATCAATGCTCGCTCATCTTCGGTTGGTTCCAGTTTACTCCAAAGCTTGAAGTTGACCCGCCCACTGCTGCCAGACGTCTGCTCTCGTTTGAATAGTAGATCCATCTTACCCCCCGATTGATAGATTGTTTCAAACTGTGACGATTGAAAGATCAGTCAGCCGGGTCAAGCGAAAAGTGATTTGGAGGTTTCACCGGCGAACTACTCGGGTCACGGGCAATTCATAATATTTCTTGGAAGAATATTATGAAGTCGCGCCAAGTTGACCCTGAGCGGCGCGCACAGGTGGCAAGCCATGTGCGGCTATGTCTAGGGATCGGATTCGCGCCGGGATGGGGATAGAGAAACCCATCAAGCAATTACAATTTGATGCTCGTTGAACAATCCCTTTGCTATCAGTTCACCTTTAGTCGCCTCTGGCACTGGGGTAAAAAACAGAATTTTCAGATGCTGTTCGGCGCGAGAGAAGCACACATAGGCGAGCTTCCGGCCGCGCTCATATTGTCCTTCCGTGGGTTCGCCAGCAGTTCCCGGCGTTAGCAATTTAGAAAAGCTGTAAAGGTTCCAGTTGGCTTCAACGTCATCAAAAACCACCAGAACATTACGGTATTCTTCGCCCTTCACACCATGCTGTGTACTGTATGGTGTGTTCTCCCGGATGAAGTCCTGGTAAGCAAAGAGTTCGTCTGTAGGCATGGCAAAAAATCTGTCGGCCAGCCAATCGCCCTTTTCCTCACTGTGTACCTCGTCATCATATTCTTCGTCGCGAGGTGGCCTTGCAAGTTGCTCGGCAAGGCGATCAGACACACGTATCAACCCATTATCTTGACAATAAGCCAACACGTCCTTGGTGGTTGCTGCGCCCCAAATTTCAATCAACTCCTCAAGTTGCACCTTCGACTGGTCAACCATCTCTTTGAGTTTGCGGTTCGCATTGGGGCCATGCGAATCATACGCGGCGCTATTGGTGCGCAAAATGTCTATGACACGTCGGCTTTCTCCGTTGGCAGATGCCTCGATGAGCGGGCAAATGACTTTGAGGAACGGCTTTAGGAGAAGGTGTTCCCCTGCCTCATAATCATCCTGAGCTCGCTGCGAGGCGTATGGTCCGGTGAATAGCTGTTGCAGGCCAGAGAATTTCAAGCGTCTTGCGATCATCTGGCGCACGAGAAAGAGCCTGATTACATCAGTGCGTTCTGCCCAACCCCAGCCTTGGATAGCCTGATCCATTGCCACAAGTGCGCGGTCTAACTGGGCCTCTGAATAGCGCTTGCGTTCGCCTTCGGGGGCTTCCGCCTTAACCAAACGTATCTCCACGCTGCCATCCAATTCGGCGTTTGGGCCAGCGGCTACCTGTGTAACATCGGTCCTGAATGCATTCAAAAACTCGATCACTTGCGGTGAACAGCGAAAATTCTCGACCTTTGTGATTGATAGTCCGCCCTCTGGAGGGGCGAAATCTCCGGCCCTTCCCTCGTAAATCTGCTGCCACGGATCACCGAAATATCCGACCAGTGGCAGCCCAAGTTCTGCACAAGCTTGATTCAAACCTTCAACAATTGGCACGAACGTGTCCTGTGCTTCATCGACAAAGATGTAGGGGTAACGCACACCAATTAGGCGGCGAAAATTCAGTCGTTCGCGGAAAAGGTAACCAGCAATTTCGATAACGTCGTCATGACTCAACTTCCCATTCAGATAGTCGCTGAACGCGGCATCATCGTATGAGAATTGAGGGACGTCTGGGAGGGCAGCTAATTCATTTTGAAGCCTAGCGACCTTCTCCCGCGCCTTGCGCGCTGTTTTGGTGTCTTTGCCGGTATCATCATCGGCAGCCTTGGCTATCAAGGCAGGCAATCGAGAGTTTTGCAGTGCTTCGCGGATATCACGTTGAAATCGACTAATCTCGCCCCATAGAAAGCTGTGAAGCGTTGATACATAATAAAGATCGTCAAACCCTAGCCGTTGGCGAATGACATCAACGGCTCGATTGGTGAATGTGATGCAGGCGATGCGCTGGCCATTTTGACGCAGGGTAAAGCCATGGGTTGCTCTAATTTCGGCAAGGGCATCGACCAGCGATGTGGTTTTTCCCGAACCCGCGCCAGCAACCAGCGCAAAGCTGCGATGGGTTGCAAGGCACTCTCGGACGGCTTCATCTGCAGCAGTTTGGACGTGATCTGGCATAGCTATTGTTGCCCGGTTTCGACCGGGCCATGCAGTCTAACTTCGAGCCATTGAAGTCCTTCGGCGATGTAGGCGGGAACCTGCCAATCCGCATCGCTGGCGAGCACATCCATTGCGAAGTCGGTTTTTTTGAAGCTGCTCGATTTGATGCGGTTGTATATAGCTTCGTAGGCGTCATCGAGTCCCATAGGGATGGCAAGCCGGAGGTTCAACGTGCCGGCACGAAAGAGTTGGAAATTTTGATAGACGAAGGCCTCCTCCAAGGTACGCGGTCGCATGGCGCTCGCTGTGGCACCTTCCGCAACCGTGATTTCCTGCTGAAACGTGACGTATCGACCCCGTTCTTCGTTGTGCTTTTGGTTCGGTGTAACCGCCATCAATTCTGCAACAGTTTTCACTCCTAGAAGCTGCTTCAGAGATGCGTTTGAAGTGAGTGCGCCTAGAAAATCAGCGCGACACGCTGGGTGATTCCCGTCAGGATGAACAGAGTCGATATCGGTCACGATAAGATACGGGATACACAAAAACGACAGCAACTCGTCGAAGCGGTGGGCATATGCACCGCCAATCTCAAGCACGGTGAGATACGACGTCTGCAGTCGGTTTGCGGCTTTGTCTATCATCGTCGGCATTAAGAGTTTCTCTACCGAACCTTCAACCAGCACCGCCGCGTCGGCAAAAAACAAGTCGCAATGGGTCAAACGTAGGTAGCGTTTCAGGAACGCCAACGCCTCTTCCTGAGTAGCTTCCTGACCTTCAACTTCGACAGCAGTCGGTTGAAAATCTCGTAGGGAGTGAACCTGCGTGGCATTCAAAATCTTTGTAGCGTCTTGCTCTTCGCCGTGTAGATGGCAGCGCCTAAAATATCGCACCTTTCCGAACTCAGTAGCGTCCAGAATGTGTGAAGAGTGGGTGGTAACAATGAGCTGCGGAATCCAATCACCCGCATCTTCCGCTTGGGCCGATTGCTTGATCACATCCCAAATGTTGGTGATGAAGGTCTGCTGCACCTGCGCATGTAGGTGAACCTCTGGTTCCTCAATAAAGATGATTTGGCAGAGCGGACGATTCTGGGCAGTGCGAACCCATTGGGAATGGTAGTGCTTCGCCTGAATAGCCATGTAGATAAGGTTTTTGAATCCCAGCCCGTTATAGAGTTCCGGGAGTTCATGGCCTCGACCAGTATCGACATAGAGCAGGTCGGTATTGCCGCGCAGAGCAGTTTCAGGACTCAGCGTCGAGACGATTCGCAACTCACGGTCATTCACCGAAGGCACGCCAATGCCCTTGATAACGCCCATAATCCCAGAAAACTGCTCAGCGTAATGCGCGGTGAGTTGTTGGTTATTTTCGTCGATGACGCGGTGTGCTTCTTCAGCCACCTCCGGTCGTTCAAGATTCTTTTGATAAAATCCGGCGAATGCACTCGATAGCTTATTGCTGCGATTCCGTTCCTCGTCGTCGATGTTTCTTTGGGCATCCACGAAGTCGACACGAACGAGAGTTTGAAGCAGATTCCTGCCCTCATCCTTATCCAATGGTGTTGCTACTACACCTTCGTCGGAAACCTCAAGCGATGCATATGTAATTTCGAAATGTCGATTCAGCTCACTATCGTTGGCAAGAAAAGTAGAGAGCGTCTTTTCCAGCGGCTCCTCTCCCTCTTGGGGGTAAGCTGCTAAGTATGCCTCGCGCAGTTTGGCAGGATCGGGGGTAGCGTAACGCAGTCGAACGCCTAGGCGGTCGAAGTCGTTTAATAAATTGGGTAGCAGCGCAATCGCCCGCCCATATTCGATAGTGTCAGGATCGACCTTAAACCAAATGTCCAGTTCAATTGCAGGTAAGATATCTGCTGCTCCACCTGCACCAAAGGCGTCAAAATCGGCCATTCGAGCGACCGAGAAATCGTAAATTCGGAATTTACGCTGGCCAAGAAAGCATCTGAAAATTGCAGTCGCTGAGGTCTTTCCGCTATTATTTGGTCCAACGAAAACCGTCTCACGTTCTTCGACCCCCGCCGATATATTCTCGAGTCGGCGAAAATTCCTTATATCGATGCGATCAATTTTCATGCGAGTTGTATCCGGTTACTCTGATGATTGGATATACTGCAATAATACGCGAATTTCTATTTGTTGTCGCGTGACAAAAGGGTGGCCAGGCTTGCAATCCCGGCCACCCGCTCCTTCAAGAGGAGTGTCGGTTTGGTTCTTCGCGGCGATCCAACCGTTGCTGGAGCCAATCGAGCACTTCATCCTCAACCCACCCCACTCGGCTCGGGCCAAGGTGTACCCGCTTGGGGAATTGCCCCGCCCTTTCCAATCGTGCGACGTGTTGCGGTGAGTACAAAATTAGCTCCTTAAGCTGACGCTTTGATAGTATCCTCATCACGATATTCCCTTAGAAGGGAGCATCGCGATGCCCCGGTTACGACAATACCCCGAGGTGTCGTGACGGTATCAGGATCGTGGAGACTCGCCAATCGGTGAAATATGTTGGCACATAACGGTTCAGGTCATCGCCCGTACAAGGGTGGCCAGAAAGGTGGTCTAAAATTCAATCCTTTCTGCAAGATATTGAATTTTCACAGTATTCTAAAGAAAATGGTGCCCAGAAGAGGACTCGAACCTCCACGACCTTGCGATCGCCAGCACCTGAAGCTGGTGCGTCTACCAATTCCGCCATCTGGGCACGGGGTAGGAGCGGGCGCTTAGCGGCGACTTGCTTTGCTTGTCAACAACGCTCGGCCCGCGACGAACGATTTTTCGCCTTGTTTGCGCCTTATCGACCAAAAAGCGGGCCATCGGGTCGTTGCACCCCTTGCCCGTCGCATCGCTTCGCGGCATGGGGAGCCATGACCGGCACCATTGAAGCGCAAACCAATCAGGACGGACAGGCATAATGCAAACAATCGACGGCAAATTGGTCACGGTGTTGGGCGGCGGAGGCTTTGTCGGGCGCTATGTTGTCCAGCGGCTTTTGACGCTTGGCGCACGGGTGCGGGTTGCGCAGCGCGATCCGCGCGCCGCTACTTTCCTTCGGCCGCTTGGCGGACTGGGGCAGACCCAATTTGTTGCGATGGATGTCCGCGACGGTGCCAGCGTTGCCCGCGCGATTGCTGGCAGCGATGTCGTCATCAATCTGGTGGGCAGCTTTGACAATATGCAGTCGGTACAGGCCGACGGTGCCGACCATGTCGCAAAGGCCGCCGTCGCGGCGGGGATTAAAACGCTGATCCATATGTCGGCGATTGGCGCCGACCGGAACAGCGCGTCAGCCTATGGCCGCAGCAAGGGCGAAGGCGAGGCGGCGGTGAAGGCCGCATTCCCCACCGCGACCGTGCTGCGTCCGTCGATCATCTTTGGCCGCGAGGACCAGTTCATCAACCGCTTTGCCGCAATGATCCGCATGGCACCGGTCATCCCTGTGATCGCGCCGGCAACGAAATTCCAGCCCGTCTATGTCGGCGATGTTGCCGACGCCGTCGTCGCGGCGTTGACCGATGCCGATGCGGCGGGCCAGACCATCGAGCTTGGCGGGCCGCAGGTTTTGAGCATGGCCGACCTGCTGCGCTGGATTGCCGATGCCATCGGGCGCAAGCCGATGTTTGTCGATGTTCCCGATTTTGCCGCTGCCTTTCTTGCCAGCGGCTTGGGATGGATGCCCGGCGCGCCGATCACCAAGGATCAATGGCTGATGCTGCAATCGGACAATATCGTCGCTGACGGCGGTGGCGGGCTGGCCAGTCTGGGCGTCACACCAACCGCGATGGCGACAGTCGCCGACGACTGGCTGGTGCTCTATCGCAGGCATGGCCGGTTCGGCCAGATGGCGGCTGACTAATCTTCGCCCTACCCCCGTCCAAAGAGCCAGCGCTGGCATAGGCTTGCCGGTGCGGGCAACGCTCCAAACCTCCTCCCAGCGACGACCCTAACCTTCATACAGGATTGTGCATGACCTCCCTCCATTTGCTGCAAGTCATCCTCATCGCGATAATCGAGGGGCTGACCGAGTTTCTGCCCGTGTCCTCGACCGGCCATATGGCGCTGGCGGGCGAGCTGATCGGCTTTACCGGACCAGCCGAAGCCAGCTTTATGGTCATCATCCAGCTCGGCGCGATCCTGGCCGTGTGCGTGGTTTATTGGAAGCGACTGTGGGCGGTGGCGATGGGGCTGTTCACCGAACGCGATGCCCAATTGTTCACGCGCAATGTGTTGGTCGCGGTCGTCCCGTCGCTCATCCTCGGCGTGTTGACCTATAGCGCGATCAAGGCCGCCATCGGCACCCCCGCCATCATCGCGTGGGCACTGATCGTCGGCGGTATCGCCATTTTGATTATCGAGCGCCTGCCCCACCGCAACACGACCACCACCGTCGAAGGAATGCCGTTAAAGGTCGCCATCGGTATCGGCATGGTCCAGTGTCTGTCGTTGATCCCCGGCGTGTCGCGATCGGGCGCCACCATCATGGGCGCGCTGATGTTGGGGGTCGATCGCAAGACGGCGGCCGAGTTCACCTTTTTCCTTGCCATCCCGACGATGGTCGCGGCAACCGCCTATGATTTCTATAAAAATGTCGACAGCTTTCAGACGGGCGACATCACATCGCTGGGCATCGGCTTTGTCGTGGCGTTTCTGGTGGCGCTCGCCGTGGTGCGCGGCTTTGTCGCCTTTGTCGGGCGGTTCGGCTTTGCCCCCTTCGCCTGGTACCGAATCGCCATCGGATCGGCGGCGCTGATATGGCTTGCGGTTAGATAGGGCCGAAACGGTATTAGTTACGTAATAATCTTTCGTCAAATCTGACGATTTCTCCAAAAACTTCAAATTTTAGGACATAATAATTGTCCTACTTTGCGAATCCGCCGTGACAATAGCGGCAGCGCGGTGCATTTGCCCCGGTAACAAGGGAATTTTGCAAATGGCCGCCAAACGCATGTTACAATTTGTCGAACACGACCAAAGCTATCCGGACAAGCGGACAGCCGAAGAGCGTGCGCGCGATTTTCGCGAGATTTCGGAACGCTATCCTGCGGACGATGCCGACGCCCAGGCGGCGCGTTGCTCACAATGTGGTGTGCCCTATTGCGCGGTCCATTGCCCGCTGCACAATCATATTCCCGACTGGCTGAAACTGACCGCCGAGGGGCGGCTGCGCGAAGCCTATGAATTGTCGAACGCGACATCGACCATGCCCGAAATCTGTGGCCGCATCTGCCCGCAGGACAGGCTGTGCGAGGGCAATTGCGTCATCGAATTTTCTGGGCATGGCGCTGTCACCATCGGCAGCGTCGAAAAATATATCACCGACACCGCCTGGGCCGAGGGCTGGGTCGAACCGCTGGATGTTGGCCGCGACACCGGCCAGTCGGTTGGCGTCATCGGAGCAGGTCCCGCTGGCCTCACCGCCGCCGAATATCTGCGCTGTGCCGGGCATGAAGTTCATGTCTATGACCGGCATGATCGCGCAGGCGGATTGCTGACCTATGGCATCCCCGGCTTCAAGCTGGAAAAAGACGTGATCATGCGCCGCGTCGACCGGCTGATCGAGGGCGGTATCCATATCCACACCGGCTTCGATGTCGGCAGCGACGCCACGCTGGAGGAATTGCGCCACAAACATGACGCGATTCTGGTTGCGACCGGCGTTTACAAACCGCGCGAAATTTCACTGCCCGGCGGCGATGCCAAGGGCGTGATTCCTGCACTCGATTATCTGATCGCGTCGAACCGCAAAGGCTTTGGTGACAGCGTCCCCGCCTTTGACGACGGCAGCCTCAATGCCGATGGCAAGCATGTCGTGGTGATCGGCGGCGGCGATACCGCGATGGATTGTGTCCGCACCGCGGTTCGCCAAGGGGCCAAGTCGGTGAAATGCCTCTATCGCCGCGACCGCGCCAATATGCCAGGCTCGCAACGCGAAGTCGGCAATGCCGAGGAAGAAGGCGTCGAATTCGTCTGGCTGTCGGCCCCCGACAGTTTTGTCGGTGGCAAGACGGTCAAACAGGTAAAGGTCGCCGCCATGCGCCTTGGCGCACCCGATGCCAGCGGACGCCGCAGCCCCGAGCGCGACCCGGGTGGCGAGAGCGATCTGCCCGCCGACATGGTGATCAAGGCGCTGGGTTTTGACCCCGAAGACTTACCCCATATGTTCGGATCACTCGACCTCAGCGTCACCCGCTGGGGCACGCTGCGCGTCGACCATCAAACGATGATGACCAGCCTGCCCGGCGTGTTCGCGGCGGGCGATATTGTCCGCGGTGCCAGCCTGGTCGTCTGGGGCATCCGCGACGGGCGCGACGTCAGCGAACAAATGCAGAAATGGCTGAAGGCCAAGGCCGCGGCTGAGAAAAAGGCAGCATGACGATGACCTATTTCCCTACCCCCGAACATGAGCGTCTCGCCAACGAAGGCATGTATCGTCCTGACTTTGAATCCGATGCCTGCGGCGTCGGGCTGGTCGCGGCCACCGATGGCAAGGCGTCGCGCCGCGTTGTCGAGGCGGCGATCGAGGCGTTGCGCGCGGTGTGGCATCGCGGCGCGGTCGATGCCGATGGCAAGACCGGCGACGGCGCGGGCATCCATGTCGACCTGCCGATCCGTTTCTTTGACGATGCGATTGCCGCATCGGGGCACAAGGTGCTGCCGAACCGGCTGGCCGTCGGGATGATCTTTCTGCCGCGTACCGATTTGAACGCGCAGGAACATTGCCGGACCATTATCGAAACTGAAATAATCGACGCCGGTTTCACCATCTATGGCTGGCGGCAGGTGCCGGTGGATGTGTCGGTGATCGGCGACAAGGCGCAACGCACGCGCCCCGAAATCGAACAGATTATGGTCGCCGGACCACTGCCCGACGCCGCCTCGCTCGCCGAGTTCGAAAAGCAGCTTTATCTCGTTCGCCGCCGGATCGAGAAAAAGGTCATCGCGGCGCAGATCGCCGACTTTTATATCTGCAGCCTGTCGTGCCGTTCGATCATCTATAAAGGCCTTTTCCTCGCCGAAAGCCTCTCGGATTTTTACCCCGACCTGACGAACAAATTATTCGAAAGCCGTGTGGCGATTTTCCATCAGCGCTATTCGACCAACACCTTTCCGCAATGGTGGCTGGCGCAGCCGTTCCGCTGCCTAGCGCATAATGGTGAAATCAACACCATCCGTGGCAACAAAAACTGGATGAAAAGCCACGAGATCAAGATGGCGAGCCTCGCCTTTGGTGAGCATAGCGAAGACATCAAGCCGGTGATTCCGGCGGGAGCATCGGACACCGCCGCGCTCGACGCCGCGTTCGAAGCGCTGTGCCGCGCCGGCCGCGACGCGCCGACGACCAAACTGATTCTGGTTCCCGAAGCCTGGGGCAATGACGACACGATGCCCGAGGCGCATCGCGACATGTATCGCTATCTCGCCAGCGTGATGGAGCCGTGGGACGGCCCCGCCGCCTTGGCGATGACCGATGGCCGCTGGGCCGTGGCAGGGATGGACCGCAATGCGCTTCGTCCGCTCCGCTATACGCTGACTTCCGACAATCTGCTCGTCGTCGGCTCCGAAAGCGGCATGGTCCTGCTTCCCGAAGCCAGCGTCCGCAAAAAGGGCCGCCTTGGCCCCGGCCAGATGATCGCGGTCGATCTCGACAGCGGCGAACTTTTCGAAGACCGCGCGATCAAGGACAAGATTGCGGGCGCACAAGACTATGGCGCGCGGGTCAAAGGATTCCGGTCGATGGCCGATCTGCCCAAGGGCGGGCGAAGCACGTTGCCGGAATTTGACCGTCCCGAATTGCTGCGCCGTCAGGTCGCGGCGGGGCTGACGATGGAGGATATGGAACTCATCCTCGCGCCGATGGTCGAGGATGCCAAGGAAGCCATCGGTTCGATGGGTGACGACACCCCGCTCGCGGTGATTTCGGACAAACCGCGTCATGTCGCGCAGTTTTTCCGTCAGAATTTCAGTCAGGTCACCAATCCGCCGATCGACAGCCTGCGCGAGCGGCATGTGATGAGCCTCAACACCCGCTTTGCCAACCTCGCCAACATTCTCGACGAGCAGGGGCAAAGCGAGCATGTACTGGTGATCGATTCCCCCGTGCTGGTCGGCGATGATTGGGACCGGCTGCGCGCCTATTTTGGCGATGCGGTTGCCGATATCGATTGCACCTTCCCTACCGGAGGTGACGCCGCATCATTGCGCGAAGCCATCGCCCGCGTCCGCCGCGAAGCCGAAGATGCGGTGCGCGCGGGGCGCAGCGAATTATTTCTTAGCGATCAGAATATCGGCAAGGATCGCGTCGGCATGGCGATGGTGCTCGCCGCCGCCGCCGTCCACACCCATCTCGTCCGCAAGGGGCTGCGCAGCTATGCGTCGATCAACGTCCGGTCGGCGGAAATTCTCGACACCCATGCCTTTGCGGTGCTGATCGGCGTCGGCGCCACCACCGTCCATGCCTATCTGGCCGAAGCAGCGATTGCCGACCGACAATCGCGCGGTCTGCTCGGCGACCTCAGCCTGGTCGAATGCCGCAAACGGTTCCGCAAAGCGATCGACGACGGTTTGCTCAAAATCCTGTCCAAGATGGGGATCGCGGTCATTTCCAGTTATCGCGGCGGCTATAATTTCGAAGCCGTCGGATTGAGCCGCGCGCTCGTCAACGATCTGTTCCCCGGTATGCCCGCCAAGATTTCGGGTGAGGGCTATCAATCGCTGTTCATCAATGCGACCCAAAAGCATGAGGCCGCTTTTGACACGCGCGTTGCGACCCTGCCGATTGGCGGCTTCTATCGCCAGCGCGCTGGCGGCGAAACACATGCCTATTCGGCGCAGTTGATGCACCTGCTGCAAACTGCGGTCGGCACCGACAGCTATTCATCCTATCTGCAATTTTCGCGAGGGGTCGCCGATTTGCCCCCCGTCTATCTGCGCGATTTGATGGAATTCAACTTTCCGTCCGAAGGTGTGGCGCTGGAAAGCGTCGAGGCGATTACCGAAATCCGCAAACGCTTTGTCACCCCCGGCATGTCGCTCGGCGCACTATCGCCCGAAGCGCATGAAACGCTGGCCATCGCGATGAACCGCATTGGCGCCAAGGCGGTGTCGGGCGAAGGTGGTGAGGCGAAAACGCGCTACACGCCCTATGCCAATGGCGACAATGCCAACAGCAGCATCAAGCAGATTGCATCGGGCCGTTTTGGCGTGAATGCCGAATATCTGGGCGCGTGCGAAGAGGTGGAAATCAAGGTTGCGCAAGGGGCCAAGCCCGGCGAGGGCGGCCAGCTTCCCGGTTTCAAAGTCACCGAATTTATCGCCAAATTGCGCCACTCGACCCCTGGCGTGATGCTCATATCGCCGCCGCCGCACCATGATATTTACTCGATCGAGGATCTGGCGCAGCTCATCTATGACCTCAAACAGATCAACCCGCGCGCGCGGGTGTGCGTCAAGCTGGTCAGCTCGGCGGGCATCGGCACCGTCGCGGCGGGCGTCGCCAAGGCCCATGCCGACGTCATCCTCGTTTCGGGCAACACCGGCGGCACCGGCGCGTCCCCGCAAACCAGCATAAAATATGCCGGCACTCCTTGGGAAATGGGGCTGAGCGAGGTCAATCAAGTTCTCACCCTCAACGGCCTGCGCCACCGCATCCGGCTCCGCACCGATGGTGGCCTAAAGACCGGACGCGATATTGTGATTGCCGCCATTTTGGGGGCCGAGGAATATGGCATCGGGACGCTCAGCCTTGTCGCCATGGGCTGCATCATGGTGCGTCAGTGCCACAGCAACACTTGCCCCGTCGGCGTGTGTACGCAGGATGACAAGCTGCGCGCAAAATTCACGGGCACCCCGGAAAAAGTCATCAACCTGATGACCTTTATCGCCGAAGAAGTGCGCGAGATTCTGGCGCGTTTGGGCTATCGCAGCCTCGACGAGATTATCGGACGCACCGAGTTGTTGCGTCAGGTCAGCCGCGGCGCCGAGCATCTCGACGACCTCGATCTCAACCCCATCCTGGCCAAAGTCGATGCACCCGACAGCCAGCGCCGCTCGCAAGGCGGCGGCCGCAACCCTGTTCCCGACAGCCTCGACGCGCAGATTTTGGCCGATGCCAAGCCCTTGTTCGAACGTGGAGAGCGGATGCAGCTCACATACAATGTCCGCAACACCCATCGCGCCGTCGGTACCCGCCTGTCCGCCGAAATCACTGCGAAGTTCGGCATGAAGGCACTCGATGACGAGCATATCCATGTCCGCCTGCGCGGCACCGCCGGCCAATCGCTCGGCGCCTTCCTGTGTCAGGGCATCACGCTCGAAGTGTTCGGCGATGCCAATGACTATGTCGGCAAAGGACTTTCGGGCGGGCGGATCATCGTGCGCCCCACCGTATCGAGCCCGCTGGTCAGCCAGCACAACAGCATCGTCGGCAACACCGTGCTCTATGGTGCGACGGCGGGCACCTTGCTGGCGGCGGGTCAAGCCGGCGAACGCTTTGCCGTGCGCAATTCGGGCGCCAAAGTGGTTGTCGAAGGCTGCGGCGCCAATGGCTGCGAATATATGACCGGCGGCACGGCGGTCATCCTCGGTTCTGTCGGCTCCAACTTCGGGGCCGGGATGACCGGCGGCATGGCTTATGTGCTCGATGTTGACGGCAGCTTCGACGCCCATGCCAATGGAGAATCGATTGTTTGGCAGCGACTGGACAGCGCGGTTTGGGAAGCCGAGCTGCGCGATCTGGTCGCCGATCATGCCAAATCGACCGGCAGCAAATGGTCGAACGAAATATTGGCCGATTGGGACCGTTGGCAGGGCCAGTTCTGGCAAGTCTGCCCCAAGGAAATGCTCAGCCGTCTCGCCCATCCGCTCAGCGACAAGGCAGAGGCGGTCGCCGCCGAATAATCGTTCAGCCCTGCGAAAGCGTGGTGCATCTATACAGGCGGGGCGTCGGACAACGGTCCGGCGCCTCGCCTCCTTTTGCGCCCCAGAACAGGAGCTTCGTCATGACCCGTTTGACAGTCGTCGCCCTTCCTCTCGCCGCGCTTCTCGCACCGCTATCCGCGCAAGCCGCCGATGGCGATGCCGCCGGTGCCGTTGCGGCGCTGAATGATCCGGCGATGCAAGGCCGCCTCGCCGACACTGTTACCGCCATGGTCTCCGCCCTGATGCAGATCAATGTCGGCTCCATCGCGGCTGTGGTCGGACAGGTCGATCCCGAATCGCGTGCAGCCTATATTCCCGCCGACGCCACTCTCGGCGAAGTCACCGGACATGATGACCCCGCTTATGCCGAGAGGCTGGGCGATGGTGTCTACGCGACGACGCGCATGGCGGGCCGCATGGCCGCCTCGCTCGCGGCACTGGCGCCGGTGCTCAAAGACATGGCCCATGACATGAAGGCGCAATGGGATCTGGAACGCCGCGACCCGCGCCGCTAGATTCCGTTAAATTGACGTCATGACGGACGTCATAAGCGTTGCGCGCGCCGCCCCGCTGCCGCTATGTGCGCGCCATGTGGCAACTCTATCAATATCCCTTGTGCCCCTTTTCCCGCAAAATCCGGCTTTTGCTTGGCGAAAAGGGTGTCGGCTATGAATTGGTACGCGAATCGCCGTGGGAGCGCCGCGACGAATTTGTCGACCTGAACCCCGCCGGACGCACACCGGTGATGGTCGATACGACGCGCGGTGTCACGTTGATCGACAGTATGGCGATTGCCGAATATTTCGACGAAACGGTCGAGAGCAAGGCGATGATCAACGGCACCGCCACCAATCGCGCCGAAATCCGCCGTCTGACCGCTTGGTTCGATCAGGATTTCTATTTTGAAGTCACCGGCCCCTTGTTGTTTGAACGGATGCAAAAGCGCATCGTTCACCGCCAGCCGCCCGACGGAGGGGCGCTGCGTGAAGCGATGAAGGCCGCGAACACCCATCTTGATTATATCGACTATCTGATCGACCATCGCACTTGGCTGGCTGGTGCAACGATGAGCCTCGCCGATCTGGCCGCTGCGGCGCATATTTCGGTGGCCGATTATCTGGGCGGCATCGACTGGACCGGGCACGAACAGACCAAGGGCTGGTATTCAGGCCTGAAATCACGCCCCAGCTTTCGCCCGCTGCTCGCCGAACGGATGGAAGTCATCACGCCGCCCAAATATTATGAAGAAGTTGACTTTTAACGATTTACGAACTCCCCCTCCTTTCCGCTGATCCATCTCTTGAACGACTGGGTTATAGCGGGTGCGACCAGATAATTCTGGTCGGACAGTAAGCAGCCATTGGTACGCCCCCGCATCCAATGACTCTCCGGAGCTATGGCAAATCCGCCGCGTCGTTCTGTCCACAGATTCGCGCGGATTTCGATTAATTACCAATGGCGCAGGCAGGCTAGGCGATCTGCCTAGATACAACCATTTTTCGACCATTAATCTTTGTGGTGCTGGGTAAAGCTAGCTAATATGCTCCGAAATGAAGCAAAATTTTCCATCGCCAGCCAAGGCCGCCGAATTGGTCGAACGCCTTAGCCAGCGTCAACGCGAGTGTCTTTCCCTCGTCGGCCAAGGGCTGACATCAAAAGAAATTGGACGGACTCTATCACTATCCCCATCCACCATAGACAATCATCTGAATGTTGCGACAGAGAAGCTTGGCTGCTCGACGCGCTCGATTGCTGCCAGAGTGCTTGCGATCGCCGAAGAATATCTCTGCGTTTTAAACGCGCAACCGACGATAGCCGGTAATAATCGACATAATGACGATGCCAGACCGGAATATTCCGTCACTCTTATTGATACGAGCGGGCAAAATCATTCGTTGTTGCCGCCCTTCGGGGGGCGAGCCAACCGCGACAGCAAGACGCGGCGGATCCTGCACATCACACTAGTCGCAACCGCAGCAACCATGGCGTTTGCCGCAATCACTATAACCATTGCGGGCATAGTTCAGCTTTTCAGCCAATGAAATTTTTTCGAAAGCATCAACCGTCAATATCGACACAGGGAGACATTCGATGCACAATATCGAAAAATCGGTTGGTGGCGTGGTAGCTGCTGACACGCAGGCGACAATGACATCGGTCGATGCAACATTCCTTGCGCAAGCCAGAATGGCCGCCAGTATCGTCGAAGCCGCAACCGCTTCGGAACTGCCTGCGGGTGTGACGCAAGGCGCAATGAAGGCCGTCACTGATAGTATGTCGCATCTAGTGGCAGGGCGCACCGATTTGATCAAAGCGCTAGGGGAGCTGCAACACATTCAACGCAAGAGCAATCTGAATGAAACCAGTTTCGGTTGCCCGGGCGGATTGCCCAGTTCGGCGACTCTTGAATCAGAAAATTTTAAACAACGGCAATTCACAAGCTAGTTGATTACGAATTCGAACGAATGATACAAATTGCATATTATTTCTATCTTCTATCTGCGCTCGCGATAACGTCGTTCTATGGCAGTTTATCGGAGCGCAGATTTTGCCTGTTTTTGATTTTTTCGACTGCATTGACTCATTATTTTCAAAGCAGCGCAGAATTTCCACTCTATTTATATTATATCATTCCAATCGATTCTTCAATTCTACTCTATGTCTTTTTTCTCGCCCTAACCCACAATAGATTCTGGCCGATCTGGTTTTCCGGATTTGTCACAGTTGGTGTCGCTGCGTCCGTCAGCATCCTGGCCTTCGCATCGCTCAACCCGTTTGTCGTATTTGCGGCGAGCGCCTTTTGGTCGCTCCCTGCACTCGGCTGTATGGCTTACGGAACTTACCAAGATTGGAAATGCTGTCGTCGCTAAACGGGATTTCCAGAGGAATCTGCGGCTTTATGGTTGCCGGTCGTCATGTCGGCCATCGTGCGCTAACCAGATAATTCAACGCCTCACTACCGCCGAGCTTAAACCCCTTTGCGGGCGATGCCGACAGACCGGTGCGATCGATGACCTCCAGCTCCGCACTTTCGAGAAGCGCGGTCAGTTCTTCAGGACGCAGAAATTGATCCCAGTCATGCGTTCCGCTCGGCACCATGCCCAGCCGCTCAGCGCCCTCGACCAAGAGCAGTTTCGACAAAATGGTGCGGTTGGGGGTCGACAGGATCATCAGGCCATCGGGTGCCAGCCGCTCGGCAAGCTGCCCCACAAAGGCCGCCGGATCGCTGACATGCTCAACTACTTCCATTGCCGTCACGAGATCAAACTTGCCGCGCGCCAGCCCGGCCAGCTCGCCGGCATGATAGTGAATATCGAGCCCCTGCCCCTCCGCATGTAGTTTGGCCGCCGCAATATTTTCTGCCGCCGCATCGACACCCGTCACTGCCGCGCCCATCCGCGCGAGTGGTTCGCAGAGCAGCCCTGCCCCGCACCCGACATCAATGGCGCTCCGTCCGTCCAATGGCCTTCGGTCGCGCGTATCCCCGTGCCAATGCGCGTCAATTTGCTGCCGGATATAGGAAAGACGCACCGGATTTAGCCGGTGTAACATCGCCGAACTGCCCTTCGGGTTCCACCAATCTTCCGCCAGCGCACCGAAATGGGCGGCTTCGGCTGGGTTTATCGTTGCTTGTGCGCTTGAATTTGCCATAGCGCTTCCCTAACAGGACCGCGCCCCGCGCCAAAGGGCAATCTCAACAGGAAATGGGGCAAGATGGCACGTATTGTGATGAAATTCGGGGGCACGTCCATGGCGGGCACCGAACGGATTCGAACCGTCGCGCGCCTGGTCGCGCGCGAAGTTGCACAAGGCAATGAAGTTGCGGTCGTTGTTTCAGCGATGGCAGGCGAAACCGACCGGCTGGTCAATTTCTGCCGCGAAGCCAATCCGCGCTTTGATCCGGCCGAATATGATGTCGTCGTCGCCGCCGGTGAACAGATTACATCGGGCCTTCTCGCGCTCACCCTGCAAGCGATGGGCACGCCCGCGCGCAGCTGGCTAGGCTGGCAGCTGCCGATCCGCACCGAAGAGGCGCATTCGCGCGCGCGCATCACCGATGTCGATACCGGTGCGCTATCCGCCGCGATGGCCAGCGGCGAAGTGGCGGTCATTCCGGGTTTTCAGGGACTGATGGGCGATGGCCGCGTGGCCACATTGGGGCGCGGCGGGTCGGATACCAGTGCGGTTGCGGTTGCGGCAGCCGTGGGTGCTGATCGCTGCGACATTTATACCGATGTCGACGGTGTCTATACCACCGACCCGCGCATCGTCGCCCGCGCCCAAAAGCTTGATTATGTAACTTATGAAGAAATGCTCGAACTCGCGAGCGTCGGCGCCAAAGTGTTGCAGACGCGATCGGTCGGGCTGGCCATGAAGATGGGCGTCCGTGTCCAGGTGCTGTCCAGCTTTGTCGAGGGCGACGAAGCCCCGCGTGTCGGCACAATGATCGTCAGCGACGCAGAAATAGAGGAATTGCAGATGGAACGGCAACTGATCACCGGCATCGCCCACGACAAGAATGAAGCCAAGATCATCATCACCCGCGTGCCCGACCGGCCGGGTGGGGTTGCCAATATCTTTGGCCCGCTTGCTGCCGCTGGCATCAATGTCGACATGATCATTCAGAACGTCGGCCGCGACAAGGGCGAAACCGACGTGACCTTTACCGTCCCCAGTGCAGACCTGATCCGGTCCATCGACATATTGGAAGCCGCCAAGGACAAGATCGGGTTCAACCGCATCCTCAGCGACGACAAGGTCGCCAAGATCAGCGTCGTCGGGGTCGGCATGAAAAGCCATGCCGGTGTCGCCAGCACCATGTTCCGCGCCATGGCCGATCGCGGCATCAACATCCAGGCGATCTCGACCAGCGAGATTAAAGTCAGCGTGCTGATCGACGAGGATGAAATCGAGCTGGCGGTGCGCGTGCTGCACACAGCCTATGGACTGGACGCCGACTAGCCGCTCTCACCTAAAGGCGGCGCTCAAATCCTCATCTCCATCTATCCGCGCGCGTAGCGGCGGGGTACTCGCCATTGCCGCTTGCTGCCCTATGCTCCAGCGCCTAAAGCCCCGTCGCTGCTCCTTTTTTGCTGTTCACGGATTTTCACGCATGACCCAAAGCTCCAAAACCCAGGCCCTAATGGCGCGCGGCTGCGAATTGCTCGGCAGCGATTATGCCATATTATGCGGGGCGATGAGCTGGGTTTCAGAACGCAATCTGGTCAGCGCGATCAGCAATGCGGGCGGATTTGGCGTCATCGCGTGCGGCGCCATGACCCCCGAATTGCTCGACAGTGAAATCGCCGCGACCAAGGCGCTGGCGACCAAGCCGTTCGGGGTCAACCTGATCACCATGCACCCGCAACTGATCGACCTGATCGACATCTGCGCCAAGCATCAGGTCGGCCACGTCGTTCTGGCGGGCGGATTGCCCCCCAAGGGCAGTCTGGAAGCGATCAAGGCATCGGGGGCGAAAGTCATCTGCTTTGCCCCGACGCTGGCCATGGGCAAAAAGCTGATCCGCTCGGGCGTCGATGCACTGGTGATCGAGGGGATGGAGGCAGGCGGGCATATCGGCCCCGTATCGACCAATGTTCTGGCGCAAGAGATTTTGCCGACACTGGCCGAAGAAGTGCCGATCTTTGTGGCGGGCGGTATCGGACGCGGCGAGGCGATTGCCGCCTATTTGGAAATGGGGGCATCGGGGGTGCAACTGGGCACGCGCTTTGTCTGTGCAACCGAATCCATCGCTCACCCCAACTTCAAACGCGCCTTCATGCGCGCATCGGCCCGCGAAGCGGTCTCCAGCGTCCAGATCGACCCCCGGCTTCCCGTCATTCCGGTCCGTGCGCTCAAAAATGGGGGCACCGAAGCCTTCACCGCCAAGCAGCGGGAAGTTGCCAATTTGCTCGACAGCGGCGCAGTCGACATGACCGAGGCGCAGCTGCAGATCGAACATTATTGGGCGGGCGCATTGCGCCGCGCTGTCATCGACGGCGACGTCGAAAATGGCTCGTTAATGGCCGGTCAATCGGTCGGTATGGTAACATCGGAAGAGACGGTCGAGTCAATCATCGCATCGCTGGTGCAACAGGCCGACAGCGCATTGCACGCACGAGGCTGATTCGGCATAATAACAACGCTGGATTTCGGGCATTGGGTTATATCCGCCAGATATGGGGGCGGGGGAGTGATTGATGAATAACTGGGGTAAGATTCTTGTGGTGGGCCTGCTGGCAAGTGTTGCCGCCTGCGCGCCGACGCCACCACCATTACCGCCAGCGCCGCCACCAAAGCCGCCGGTCGTTTACGCCCCCTATCGCCCCCTGCCTCCCGGCAATGCTTCTCTGACTCAGATTTTGCCCGGGCGCGGAATTGATGGGCGTTTTATTACCGCGAACAGCGGGCTCACCGGCGAGCGTGCGTTTTGGCAGCTTCGCATCGGACTGAACGTCGCGGCAATCGGCTGTCGCGGGCTGGAAGAGGCCACGCTGGTGTCAGCCTATAACGACATCGTCAAAAAGCACGCAAGCACCATCCGGGCGACCGAAAATTCGGTTATCAAAGAGCTGGGCCGCGAGACCAAAACCAACGGCAAGGCGGCGCGCGACCGGCTTTCGACCCAATTGTTCAACTATTTCGCCCAGCCGCCCGCCCAGGCAGCCTTTTGCAAGACAGCCAATGAGCTGGCGCAAATCGTGGCGACATCGCCCAGTTCCGCCCTGGTCGACAATGCCGCCGCCCAATTGGCGCAAATCGACCAACCCTTTGTCGATTTTTACGAAGCCTATGCCAAATATCAGACCGACGCTGCGGCATGGGATGCCCGCTATGCCCCGGCACCGCCGGTCGCGGCGGCACCGGCCAATCCGCTGACCCCTGTCGATCCTGATACTACCCTCCCCCCAAGCAGCGGCCGCTGACCGGGGCGTATTATAGATCGGTCTAGAACGGACGCGGGAATTTCGCGTCGGGCAATAGCGTTGCGACTTCGCATCTGTTAGCAGGATGGGCCATGACCAACGCCCCTCCCCCTCCGTCTTCAGCGGCCCAGTCTGCGCGGAACATCCTGACCCGACTGCACGAGGTTATGGCATCACGCACGCACGCTCAGGCCAAGCTCAATCAGGTCGTCAACGTGATCGGCGAATGTGTCGATAGTGAAGTTTGCTCGATTTATCTGCTACGCGAAGGCACGCTGGAACTGTTCGCCACCCGCGGCCTTAACCAAGAGGCCGTCCATGTGACCCGCATGGCGACCGGCGAGGGTCTGGTGGGCACCATCGCCGCACAGATCGAGACGCTGAACCTCGACGAAGCCGCCGCGCATCCCGACTTTTCCTATCGTCCCGAAACGGGCGAAGAATTATTCCACAGCTTTGCCGGGGTTCCGATCATTCGTCGCGAGCGCGCGGTTGGTGTTTTGTGCGTCCAGCATGTCGACCCGCGCCGCTATGACGATATAGAGATTGAAACCCTGCAAACCGTGGCGATGGTGATCAGCGAACTGATCGCCAACGCCGACCTGATTGATACCACCGCCAACATCGACGCAGCAGAGGCCGATCAATCGAGCCAACAGTTGGCCGGGCAAAAGCTGGTCAACGGCATGGGCGCCGGCGTCGCCGTCTATCACCAGCCCCGTGTCCACATTGATCATACGGTCGCCGACGATGTCGAGGCCGAACGCCACCGCGTCTATGCCGCATTCGACAAGATGCGCGAGCAGATTGACCGCATGGCGAGTCAGGCCGATTTCGGCGCAGGCGGCGAGCATGAAGAGGTGCTCGAGACATATAAAATGTTCGCCTATGACGAAGGCTGGTCGCGGCGCATCAACGAAGCGATCGACAGCGGGCTGACTGCCGAAGCCGCCATCGAACGCGTGCAGCAACGCACCCGTATGCGGATGCGCCAGATTGACGACCCTCTGCTGCGCGACCGGATGCACGATCTGGAGGATCTGGCGAACCGGCTGTTGCGCATCGTGTCGGGCCAGATGGGGACCGCGGCGCAAATGGGACTGCGACAGGATTCCATCCTGATTGCGCGCAATCTGGGCCCCGCCGAACTGCTCGAATATGACCGGCGGCGTTTGAAGGGCGTCGTGCTCGAAGAAGGATCGCTGACCTCGCACGTCATCATCGTCGCCCGCGCCATGGGCGTGCCGGTGATCGGGCGGGTCCGCGATGTGCGCACCGTCGTTCGCGAAGGTGATATGCTCTTGGTCGACGCCACAGCCGGCACTTTGCATGTCCGGCCTACCCACGGCGTTCACGATGCCTTTGATGCCAAGCTGGAAATTTCGCAAAAGCGGCGGGCAAGCCTCGCCATGTTGCGCGACTTGCCTGCGGTTACCAAGGATGGCCACCCCATCGAATTGATGATCAACGCGGGTCTTCGCGAAGATGTCGGCGCGCTGGATCTGACGGGGGCGAGCGGCATCGGCCTGTTCCGGACCGAATTCCAGTTTCTGGTGTCGGCAACTCTACCCCAGCGCGAAAAGCAGCAACGGCTTTATCGCGATGTGCTCGACGCAGCGGGTGACCGCCCGGTCATTTTCCGCACTGTCGACATCGGCGGCGATAAGTCGCTGCCCTATATGCGCGTCGACAACGAGACCGAGGAAAATCCGGCGATGGGCTGGCGCGCGTTGCGTCTGGCACTCGAGCGCGAAGGATTGTTAAAGGTGCAGGCGCGTGCCTTGCTAGAGGCCGCCGCCGGTCGCACTCTCAATATTATGTTTCCGATGGTGTCGGAGCCATGGGAATATGAAGCCGCACGCGATCTGTTTATCGGGCAACGCGCCTGGTTGGTCAGCCATAGCAAGAAACTGCCTGCCGCGATCCGCTATGGTGCCATGCTCGAAGTTCCGGGGCTGCTCGAAACGCTCGATCTGATGTTGCCGCACCTCGACTTCCTGTCGGTCGGCACCAACGACCTCACCCAGTTCCTCTTTGCAGCCGATCGCGCCCATCCCCGGCTGGCCGAACGCTATGACTGGCTGTCCCCGATCGTCATGCGCTATCTCGCCCGCGTCGTTTCAACCGTTTCAGGGACAAAGGTCGCGCTAGGCGTATGCGGCGAAATGGCCGGGCGTCCACTGGAGGCGATGGCGCTGCTCGGACTGGGGTTTGAACGCGTGTCGATTACACCCGCCGGTGTCGGCCCCGTCAAAGCCATGATCCGCTCGCTCGATCTGGCAACGCTGCGCAAGGACATGCCAGCCATACTCGCCCACCCCACGGCGAACCCGCGCGGTCAGTATCAGGAGTGGGCCGACGCCCATGACGTCGATTTGGGGGATTAGTACCCGCTGATCCTGCGACGCATTACGCCGCTGTGGACGGCGCTTCTCCGCCATGGAACAACGACTTGTTAACCATTCGCTTTTAGCAAGAGGAAACGAATTGTTGGCGATTGGCGGGGTTTTCTTTTGTGAACATGTACACGCGCATTGGGGAGTTCGCTCCCGTCGGCGTTTCCCGGGTCGAAGGGCAACCCCTCGACATTGCGATTCTGTTGCCCTGCTATAATGAAGGGCTTGCCCTTGTCACGGTGATTGAGCGTTTTCGTGCGGCGTGCCCCCACGCCAAAATCTATGTTTATGATAACAACAGTTCAGACAATTCCGCCGAAATTGCCCGTAGCGCCGGCGCCATAGTCCGCCGCGAACCTCGCCAAGGCAAGGGCCATGTTGTGCGTCGGATGTTTGCCGACATCGAGGCTGACATTTACATCATGTGCGACGCCGACGAAACTTATGACGCGGCGGCCGCCCCGGACTTGGTTGACAAGCTGGTCGGCAGCGGCCTCGACATGGTGGTCGGCACACGGATCGACCCCGGCGGCAGCGCCTATCGCCCTGCCCATCGATTTGGAAATTGGATGCTCACCTCACTTGTGCGCACAATTTTTGGCGGCGGATTCAGCGACATGTTAAGCGGATATCGCGTATTTTCGCACCGCTTTGTCAAATCCTTCCCGCTGATGTCGCAGGGTTTTGAGATTGAAACCGAGCTGACGGTCCACGCCCTGCAGCTTGAAATGCCGACCGCGGAAGTGGCAACGCGATTCAAGGATCGGGTTGAAGGGTCCGAAAGCAAACTGAACACGATTTCAGATGGCATTCGCATCCTGTGGACGATCGCCACATTGCTGAAGCAAGAACGTCCGCTTTTTCTGTTCGGAGCAGCAGCATTGGTCTTGCTGAGCCTTTCGATGATGCTCGGATATCCGGTCATCACCGAATTTATGGCATCCGGCACCGTCCCGCGTCTTCCAACCGCAATATTGGCAACAGGGACCATGATCTTGGCATCGCTCAGCCTGTTCAGCGGCCTAATCCTGGACACCGTCACCCGTGGCCGCAAAGAAGCGAAATTACTGCGATATCTTGAGTTGTCTGGTGTCCATGCAATTGTGGGCCATGGTTGAACCGTCTAGGGCTTTGAACCGTTATCACCGGCACCTTGCCGCTGCGACCTTCGGAACGTTCCAGGCATGGCTAACAACATTATCGCCAATGTTGCGGGCACAGCGATGACCCGCAGCGCCAATATTCCCAAGATCACCGGCCCGACGGCGATACCGAGCAATTGCGCGACTGCGGCCCAGCCCCATTCGGTGATACCCATATTTCCGGGAGTCAAAGCTGCAAGAGCCGACCCCTGCACAACAGCAAACCCCCAGCAAGCCGTAACAGGAGTCAACATCGGCGCCACGAGCAGCAGAACGATGACCGAGCGGAGTCCCACAAAAATATAGCGCAAGACGCTAAGCTGAGTCAGCCATGTCGCCACGTCTGGCGCATCGAGTCCCCTGTCATGCGCGAACTGTAGCGCACCCTTCGCTCTGCCAGCGCCGGGCAAGGCAGCTGGCAGCAACCACAAAGCCAAACGCAGTAGGGGTATCTGGCGGAAAAGATGTCGCGCGAACAGTAGAAAAATTGCCATTGCAAGCGCGAGATATGTAATGATCGCGCCAGGCGAAGAACCTGCCATGAACAGACTCAAGCAAAAAATGGCACATAGTAAGAGGATCGCAACGTCGAACAACTGATCATAGACTGTGAGACTCGCGCCCTGAACGAAACTGCCGTCGAGATGTAACCGTGTAGCCAAGCCTCGGACTGCACTATTGGCTATGAAAATGGGGATAAGCTGGCCCACGAGCGCCCCGAATGCTGAGTAAAAGATCAACGTCGACAGACCGACAACCAAGCCGCCCGGACCGGCGATACGTTGTTGCAACAGCCTCCATTTGATTGCGCTGAGAGCCGCCTGCCCGCCGATCGAAACCGTCGCAACGATAAATAAAGTCACTCCATGTTCGCGAATAGGTTGCGCAATGTCCTGCAAGCGTAGTGTGCCGAAATGCATGACAAGGATGATCAGAAAAACAGCGAACAGCATGGCGCAGATCGCACCGCTCCACCGCCTTGCACTCACCTGTCTAAATCCACCTGACGACGCCGGAACAGTCACAAACATGATCCGCATGTAATCACAACAATCGCTTTCCATTTTTATGATAATGCCGATAAGGGCATATGCCGAAAGTCCTGATGATCGCCAGTCATTTCATCGGCCATGGAGGGGGGCTTGAACGCGTTGCCGACGATCTGGCGTGCAGGCTAGCTCAGGATTCACGTTTCGACGTCACACTGGCTGCGCATGGACAGAGTCCCACAGACGCAAATTATACAACGCTGGAACTACGAGCCAGTTCGATAATCGAACGTGCGACCGGCTTGCCTATCCTGTTTCCTCACCCCAGCGACCTTCATTCGCTTATGACGGCGGCGCGGCAAAGCGACGTCATTTTGCTGCACGACAATCTCTATATTGCCAATCTCATTGCGCAGTGGGCCGCACAAAGACGAGCGATCCCAACAATCTTGATCAAGCACACAGGTTGGGTGCATAGTCCGTCACTTCCAATGCGACTTGCCCAATCCCTTGCCAATCGTGCAATATTGGGGCCATCGCTGCGTTCAGCCACGCGCTGCGTCGCCGTTACGGCGGCAAAGCGGGACAGCCTGATTGACTTGGCTGCCGCCAAAGAAATCACTGTTATCGAAAACGGGATCGATACAGAGGCATTTTCACTTCAGGATATAGCCCGCGATATTGATGTGCTGTTCGTCGGTCGGTTCGTGGAAAAAAAAGGGATCGGCCTGATCAATCGCCTAGCAGCGACAATGCCAGAAACAATGTTTCTTTGCGCCGGCTATGGTCCGGCGTTGCCGCAACAATCGAAGGGCGGCAACGTCATTGTGATTGAACAGCCGGACGCAGCCGAAATCGCAGGAATCTATGCACGCGGGCGTGTTACGATTGTGCCTGCCCATACCGAGGGCGCACCACTTGTCGTGCCTGAGAGTCTCGCTTGCGGCACTCCTGTTATCACCAGCACCAGCGCGGCACATCCCATGCTGCCGATTGAAGCAGTCCTGCCAATCAATCTAGATTGGCCGTCAAATATCGTATCCTTGTGGAAAGAAGCGATCATCTCTTCCTTAGCAAAGAAAACAAAGCCTCAGGCATTGCGAGAAGCGGTAATAGAAAATTTTAGCTTACCCGTCATGGCGCGGCGCTACGTTGATTTAATCGAGGAAGTCATCAACATCTGAGTCTTATCATCATTTGATAAAAACGACCTGACAACCCGCGTATCTGAGCCGCCGAGCCAATACTCGATTGGTTTTATCGACAATCACAGGGCCGTGAAAGCCATAATATGACGCGATGGGCATAAACGCCGTGCTGCCAACAAGCGCCACCGAAACAGATGGTTCACAAAGAGACCGCATCATCGCAGAATCTATATTGTCACTAAGCAGACGAACAGGTTTTTTGTTCAAAAAGGGCGGATTAACTACTAGGTCGGCCGAGAAGGAAACATCTTGGCTGCCGACCATAACATAATCAGCGGCTGTCCGATCGATCCGTGCCGATAACCACGCGACAGGTGCATAGAAACTATGTGCCATCCATGCTTGGAGCGGCAACAATAGGATGCCGCCGACAACCGTTGTGCGAACCAGTAGCACTCGCCATTGACCAATATATCCGGGCAATTGCTTCCAGCCATAAATGGCGAGCAAGATCACATTGCCGATTACGCCGTGAAGATAGCGATAACCAAATCCATGGCCCTGATAGGGCAAAATTACGGTCATTATGACGATGGTGATCAAGACACTGCCGAGCAACCCAGCCGCCAATTTATTCTTTCGCACCGCTGCAACGCCAACAAGCATCAATGGGATTAGCAAAAGATGCTGCCATGCCACGAAACGCAAAAGATTGGACAGCATGTTAGCCCACCTTAAGCCGTCGTTTTTTGTGACGGCCGACAGCAAACGAGCCAGATAATCGATGTTGGCGCTTTGGCCCAACTCCGCCAGAGCATCCGCCCTCACCATCGGCGCGATCCAATACGGCCAGCTATACCAAAACAGACCTATCGCCGCATAACCAACAAGATAGAGGGCAGCGCGTCGCCAGTCCCGTTCGAGCAACAATAAAAACAGGATCGGTGCGGCGAACATGGGATGCATAAGTGGCTGGTGAAGGCCGACGGCTACAAAGCCCACAGCCAACGCGACACTGTCCATCGCTATTCGGCGGTGCAGAAACAACCACAACCACACGAGATTTAGCGTGAGATGCCCAGGCATGGCATAGGCGGTCATACCGTTAAAAAGAGTCTGCGCCGACCCAAAATAAAGGAGCAATCCGACAATTGCCGCCTCGCGATCTTCCGGCCAAATCTTCCGAATGCAGCCCCACAAAGCCAGTGCGCCAATGAACAGCATGGCCGGGCCTGTCAGCGCGGGCAGCGCAACAAGCCCAACGATCGCCCGGATGGCAGCATTCAAGGGAAGATAGTCAGAAACCCACGCGCCGCGATGCTCGGCAGGATACATGAACATGGTGTTGAGCGCGTCGGCATGATCGCGCCAGAACACAGGCAGGGGCGCGACAAGGTGGCCACTGGCAAAGACATTGGCGTCAAAGGTCGCCATTTGCTCGTCGCGGCTCATGTCATATCCGGACAGCACCCAATAATGTCCGGCGAGTGCAATCAATGCCATCACGCCGCCAACGAGCATGGCCAAGCGCCAGCTACCCGAAAACTCTGCGTTCGAACCGCGCAGTCGCAAAGTGCAAAGAGCAAGCAGCATGACGCCAGCAAGCAACAGCCAAAGATCCTGCCGATGCAGAAAGAACAGGGTCAGGCTGGTATCCGCTCCAAAGCCCCTTGCCAACACAAGTGCAGCGACGATGAGCGCCGAAAACCGCACGACCGTCAGGCGAGAAATACTCGCCCGCGATGTCTGATCGCTTAGCGTTTGCGCACCGATTTGCTGATTTTCATTCATCTGGACGGGCGTTGCACATTCATGCCTAATTTCGGGTTAAGATAATAGGCTTCACGCGCGCTTTCACGTGCCGAGTGTGCCGGATAAACCTCGCCGAAAATACATCTCGACTCTGCACTTTGTTTACTATATGTTCTCCACCCATTTGTTCAGGAGGACAACATGACTCAATCCTCGGAAACCGCCGCAGGCCAATGCCATTGCGGTGCCATTCGATATTCCATGTCGACACAGGTTGAGCATCATGCGCTGTGCCATTGTCAGGATTGCCGCCGTCATTCGGGTGCGCCGATGGTGGGGTGGGCGCTGGTGAAGCAAAGCGACTTTCAGGTGTCGGGCGAACCCAAAATCTATGTTTCGTCAGAGCATGGCCGTCGTCATTTTTGCGGCGATTGCGGCACAGGACTATTCTATACAAATGACGCCATTTTTCCGGGGATGATTGATGTGCAATCGGCAACGCTCGATGACCCCGCCCTGATCCCGGCTCAGGCGCAAATTCAGACCGCCGAGCGCATTGGCTGGATGGCAAAGCTCGATCAGCTTCCGGTCTTTGAACGCTACCCCCCGATGGATTAGTCTTCGCTGGGACGGGGCTGGCGACGTTCGGCCCACCACGCCATCCGTTCGCCGATGCGCTTTTCAAAGCCCCGGTCGGTAGGGACATAAAAACCCTGCGCCGCCAGGTCGTCGGGCCAATAATTGTCGCCCGAAAATCCATCCACTGCCTCATGGTCATATTGATAACCGGAGCCGTAACCCAAATCTTTCATCAGCTTGGTCGGGGCGTTGAGGATGTTCGCGGGCGGCGCGATCGAGCCGGTGTCCCGCGCCGTTTTCCACGCTGCTTTTTGCGCGGCATAAATCGCGTTGGATTTGGGGGCGGTCGCACAATAGAGGCAGGCCTGCACTATCGCCAGTTCTCCCTCGGGCGACCCCAGAAACTGATAGGCGTCCTTGGCAGCGAGGCATTGCACCAGCGCCTGCGGATCGGCGAGGCCGATATCTTCGCTGGCAAAGCGGGTGATGCGCCGCAGCACATAAAGCGGCTCTTCTCCGGCAACCAACATGCGCGCGAGATAGTAAAGCGACGCCTGTGCATCCGATCCGCGCATCGCCTTATGCAGCGCGGAAATAAGGTTGTAATGACCGTCGCGATCCTTGTCATACACCGGCATCCGGCGATGAAGCAGTTGCGCCAGCGCTGCGGGGTCGAGCGGCCCGGTCACATTCGCCGCGAGCAAAGTCTCCACCTGATTGAGCAAAAACCGACCATCGCCATCAGCACTGGCGATCAACGCCTCGCGTGCCCCGTCCGTCAATGGCAAGCTGCTCGTCGTTTCCTCCTCAGCCCGCTCCAGCAAGGTCGCCATCGCGCTCTCGTCCAACCGATGCAGCACCAGCACCTGCGCGCGCGACAGCAACGCCGCGTTGAGGGCAAAGCTGGGGTTTTCGGTCGTCGCCCCGACCAGCACGACCGTCCCGCGTTCGACATAGGGCAAGAACCCGTCTTGCTGGGCGCGGTTGAAACGATGAATCTCGTCAACAAACAACAGCGTGCGTTGCCCGGCACCCGCCATTTTTTCTGCTTCGGCAAAGACTTTTTTGAGATCGGCGACGCCAGAGAAGACTGCCGAAAGCGGGGCAAAACGCATCCCGACAGCTTCGGCAAGCAAGCGCGCTATCGTCGTCTTCCCGGTACCGGGCGGCCCCCACAAAATGATCGAGGCCAATTGCCCCGCCGCCACCATGCGGCCGATAGCCCCATCAGGGCCGGTCAGATGCTCCTGCCCGACAACTTCGGCCAATGTGCGCGGTCGCAATCGTTCGGCAAGGGGCCGCTGATGATCGTCCGGTGTGCCGTCTGTCGGCATTTCAGCAGGAAACAGATCATCAGCCATCACCCCGTCATCTCGGCTTCATCTGCTTTTGGCGGATCAGGCGCATATAGGTGTCGGCTACGGCCTGATTAATGGCATCCCATTCATATTGACTGCTTTCCAGTAGCGCCGCCGCCCCATGCTCGGCCCGAATTGCTCCATCTTCGCAATAAAGCTGGAGCCGATCGGCAAATTTTGTGATCGATCCGGGGGACACCAGAAAGCCGGTGGTGCCATCCTTTACGATGCTGGCGCTGCCGGTGGCGCGGGCGGCGACAACAGGCAGGCCGCACGCCATCGCCTCCAGCGTCACATTGCCAAAGGTTTCGGTAACCGAGGGGTTGAAGAGCATGTCAGAGGACGCAACCGCGCGCGCCAGATCCGCACCACCCTGAAAGCCGACAAATTTGGCCTTGGGCAGCCGTGATGCAAACCAGTCGCCCGCCGGGCCTTCACCAATCACCACCACATCATGCGGCACGTTGCGGCGGTTCAGCTGGTCGATGGAATCGGCAAAGACATCGAGCCCCTTTTCCATCACCAGACGGCCCAAAAAAGCAATCACCGGAGAATTTTCAGCGATTCCCAAGGACTGTCGCCACGCCAGATCGCGGCGACCGGGGTGGAAAATGTCGCGCTCCACGCCGCGCGTCCAGATGCCGATGTCATAGTTCATCCGCTGTTCGCGCAGCACCTGAGCGAAGGATTCGGACGGCGCGATCAGAGCGTCACAGCGCCGGTACAGCCGCCGCAGCCACGCCACCATGATCGGTTCCAGGAAGGACAGATTATAATAGCGGAAATAGGTTTCAAAGCGGGTGTGAACCGAACAGGCCACCGGCAGCCGCCGCCGCCGTGCCCACGCTGCCGCTTGCCGCGATACGCGGTCGGGACTGGAAATGTGCAGGATATTGGGGGCGAATTGCATCATGTCTTCGCGCACCCGTCCCGACAGGTGCAACGGAATGCGATATTCGGGGCGATTGGGAATCGCCATCGACGGCACACTGACCAGATCGCCGGTCGGTTCAAAATCAGGGTCATCGACCGTCGGTGAATAGACGCGCACTGCCGCGCCCTGACGCAGCAGATAGTCGACCAGACGATTGAGCGCCTTGTTCGCCCCGTCCACGGTCATGTTGTAATTGCCGCTAAACAGGGCGATGCGCAGGTCCGACATTTCCATGACCCGGCGGTAATATTATTGCGCGACAAAGGCAATCATATCGCGCCGGTCCGACCATCCCGAGCCGCTAGCCCGTAAGGGTCGGCGCTGTCACGCCATGATCGAATAGGGTTCGCCCGCTTTCTTGCGACACATCCGCTTTGACACGCGGGTTTCCTCACCCTCGATAATGGCAATGTCGGTAATCGACAGGCATTTGCTGCCGTTGGGCTCGGTATTGAGCGCGGTGATCGTTGACGAACCGCCGACGCCCTCACGGGTCGGGCTGGTCCAGTTGGCGGTCGCGCCGACTTCCTCTTTCTCGGTTACCTCGACCGTTGCAGCGGCGGCGACCTTTTGTTCTTTTTCATCGAGCTGACAGGCGATTTCGCGCACCAGCACCGCTCCGAACAGGCCCGCGACAGCGGTGCCGACGCCCTTCAGCCCCGCCGCGTTACCCGCGACGCTGCCCAGCAGGCCGCCCAAAGCGCCGCCGCGTTTGCGCGACCTTTTACATTTTTTGTCACTGTCGTCTTTGTCTTTGCGTGCGACTTTCTTGCCGCCGTTCTTGCCCTTTGCATCTTCGGCTGCGACTTCACTCTCGGCTGGCTTGGCGGCATAGACCGGCACAGGATAGCCATTACAGCCGGTGTTGAAGCAAAAGCGGTCGGCCAGATAAGCGCGGTCGGTCTGATATTGCGCTTCCATACCGCGATAGGCGGCAAGATTCGCGCCTTCGGGGTCGGACGCGGCATGTTCGGCCATCATCTTTTTATAGAAGGCGTCCTGCGTTTGAGGAGAATAATGCATATTGCCGCCGACTTTGTCGGAATAAAGCGCCGACAATTGGTCCTGATAGACGATCATTGCCTGTCGATAAGGCAGCATTTTTTCTTGGTAATAGGCATCAATCTTGACGGTACAGCTATTGATGTCGGCCGCCTTGTCGAACGGGGCCTCAATCTTCTGATAGTCATCGCGGCAGTCGGGATAGCTTGCGGTGTCGAGCATTGGCCGGGTCGGAAATTCGGGCAGTTGCGGCTCTGTTGCGGAAGGCGGAACATAGGCCTTGTCACCCTCCCCCGCCGCAACGGGTACGGTTGCGCCGGCAACGGGATCGCTATCAGTGGTTTGCCACGCATGGGCCGCCGCGCCGCCACAGAGTAGCAACGTTCCGACCGTAACGGACGTCATCCAATGTCGCCAAGCCATATCCATACCAAACCCCCATTTGCATCGCTAACCCCTATGACCTCCACCCGCAAGTCGGGCAATGCGCTGGGTCACAGTCGCACCACCCCTGGCATAGGGGCGACATTGTCTTGCGTCGGCCAATCGCATATCATTACAAATGGTCAGTCCTAATTGACCGGCGACGAGAGCGGGAGAGAGAGCGGATGCGCCGCTGGATGAAATCACTGACTTTGCTGAGCGCGTTTTTGGCGTGCAGCGCGGCGGCGGCACCCGGCATGGACCCCGATAATCCCACCTGCCCGACAGAACCAAGCTGGTCCACATATAAAACAATGGTGCTGACGCCCTTCAAGCGCAGCGGCGAAACCATCCTGCTGGCCGAAGGACGTGTCGATGCGGGGCTTCCTGACCGGCTGACCAAAGTGCTGGCTGACAATCCCGCGATCAGTGAGATATGGCTGCGGTCGCCGGGCGGCAGCGCCCGCGCAGGCAATGCGGCGGGCATGATCATTCGCAAGCTGGAAAAAGATGTCATCACGCGCATCCCGGCGGGATGGACCTGTTTCAGCGCGTGCAATTTCGTCTTTATGGGCGGACGGGCGCGGATTATCGATCCGGGCGGTCATTTCATGGTCCATATGTTCACCATGACGGGAGACCGCAATGCGATCCAGTCGAGCGTTGCACTAGGAACGGATGCGACCAAAGAACTGATCGGCGACGTCGAACAGGAAAGCGCACTGATGGCGACCGAGGACAATGATTTCCTGATCCGCATGGGCGTTTCGCGCAAATTGCTGTCCGATGTGATGTATCAGCAAAAGGCGGTCGCCTCGGCCGATGGCAACCGCTCAACCCGCCGCTGCCTGACGCTGAAGGAAGCGTTGACCTATAATGTCGTCAATCGTTCGAACGACTGACCGGAGCCTCCAGATCGACGACCAGCGGCGGATGCAGCCGCAAATGATGCACGCGCCGTTCGTCGGCCTTGGTCACTTCCAATCGCCAGCCACTGGAGTGGAGAAGGACTTCGCCTACTTCCGGAACATGACCCGCCAGAACAGCCGATAGGCCGCCGATCGTATCAACATCTTCTTCGACCTCGGCGAGGCGGGGATCGATAAATTCAGCGACATCGTCGAGTTCAGCGCGCGCATCGGCTTCCCAGCAGCCATCTTCGGACGCAACGATCAAGGCCGTGGGTTCGTCGTCATGTTCATCCTCGATCTCGCCAACGATTTCCTCGACCAGATCCTCGATTGTCACAAGCCCCTCGGTCCCCGAATATTCGTCAATGACGATGGCCAAATGGGTCCGCTTGGCGCGCATTTCTGCCAGCAGATCGAGCACGCCCATCGATTGCGGGACATAGAGCGGCTGGCGGATCAGCGTGGACAACGAAGGCGGGTCGCGCCCTTCGGCCAGCACGACGAACACATCCTTGATGTGGATCATCCCGATCACCTCGTCGAGGCTTTCGCGATAAACCGGCAAGCGGCTATGCCCGGCCTCTGCAAACAGCAGGACCAGTTCGGCAAAAGCCGCACTTTCGGGAATGGCGATGATGTCGGCGCGCGGCACCGCGACATCGTCGACTGTCTGTTCACCGAAGTGGAGGAGGTTGCGCAGCATCTTGCGCTCGATGGGGGACAGATCGCCCGTCGCACTGTCTGACGATGCCCCCGTGCTGGCCTCTTCCTCGGCCTCATCAATGACATCTTCGATTTGTTCGCGAAGGCTGGGCTCTTTAGCTCCGTTAAACAACAGGGTACGCAAGCGCGCCCACAGTCCGGCGCTACTATCGTCTTCCGTTCGGTTCGATGATCCCTGGTCGTCCGGCATGGCTAGCGAAATTATCCCGTTTGAAACTGCCTCAACTGGCGTCCGCATATGGATTGGCGAGGCCCAGCGATGCAAGCGCTTTCACCTCTATCTCTTCCATTGTCGTCGCGCTGACATCATCCTGATGGTCATAACCGACCAGATGCAGCGCGCCGTGCATCATCAAATGGGTCGCATGGTCGACAAAGCTGATGCCTTTTTCCTCCGCCTCGCGGGTGCAGGTTTCGCGCGCCAGCACAATATCGCCCAGCAAAATTTCGCCGTCATCGGTGTTTGCCAGCATGTCGAGCAGGTCTGGCTGCACTTGCGGGAACGACAGGACATTGGTCGGCTTGTCCTTGCCCCTAAAATCGCGATTGAGCCGTTGCACCTCTGCATCGTCGGACAGGCGCACCGCGATTTCGACCAGCGGTGCGGCGTCGGCCAGCATCGCATAAGGCGTCATCCTCAACACCGCGGCGACGGCCTCGGACGCGCGGGCGTCCCAGTCGAGTGTTTCGGGCCATGGCGTCGCCACCTGGGTTTCGACGGTCAGCATGGGTGGGCGCGGACGTTTGTGATCATTTCACTCCCCATCGGGATCAGAATAGCCGTCCGGAGAAACGACAGATATTTCTGGCATTGTGCAGCAGGTCCGAGGCGGTTCAAAATATAGCTCATCGTCTCACGCTATCGCGGAGCGATGCACTAAGACAGCGAAAAGAACGCTGAAGCTTGTCCGTTCAGGCTCGGAAGGAGGGCGGTGTTGTCGGCCTACGCACCTTCTCTTAACCATTGGGGCGCACAATTGCCGCATGTTCGGACCGCGAATCACCACCGTTTTTGTCAGCCGCTGGCGCGCGCTGTGGTTTGCGGCGTCAATGTGCCTGCTCGCCTATTGCTCGGTGCCACAGCAAAGCGCAGCGCCTCCCGCCAACAGCGATGAGGCGATTGCCCAGGCGGCGTTCGGCGACGATCCCTTCGCGCAAGGGGCGAACGCGAAAAAGACGGATACGCACAGCATCACCGAAGCCGCACAGGGCGACGATGTAAAGCAGGTGCAAGATCTGCTTGCCCAGCTTCCCGCGTCCTAACAGGCCCCTGCTTCCGCGATAGCGACAGCTCTCGGCCGGGCTTGCCGTTATCGCCATTCCGTCATAGCCTAGCCATTCGTCCCGACTAAGGGAGTCAGAAGGGAGGCCATAATGAAATTTTTGGATGCCTATAGCGAGCAAGCCTATGCTGTGTTGCGTATCGTCAGCGGGTTGTTGTTCATCGATCATGGGCTGCAAAAATTCTTCAATTTCCCGGTCGAGTTTCCGATGCCGCTCAACCCCATGCTGATGGCGGCTGGCGCGATCGAGCTGGTCGGAGGAACCTTGATCGCCATCGGGTTGTTCACCCGCCCATCGGCCTTTGTCGCCAGCGGCATGGCTGCCGTCGGTTACTGGATGGTGCATGGATCAAAGGGACTGTTTCCTATCGCCAATGGCGGCGAAACCATCGCACTTTACTGCTTCATCTTCTTGCTCATAGCCACGCGCGGTGCAGGGATATGGAGCGTCGATGGTGCGATGAAGAAATAGGGCACGCTCAGGCGCAGCGGTAATAGAACTGCCTACGCCCCCTCGCCCTCATAGGCTTCGACGATCCGGCCGACGATGGGGTGGCGGACGACGTCGGCGGCGGTGAAGCGGGTGACGGCGACGCCTTCGACGCCCTCTAGGCGGCTAACCGCGTCGGCGAGACCCGAGGTGGCGGGGATGGGAAGATCGACCTGTTTGGGATCGCCGCACACGACCATGCGGCTGTTCATGCCAAAGCGAGTGAGGAACATCTTCATCTGCGGGATCGAGGTGTTTTGCGCCTCGTCGAGGATGATGAAGGCGTCGGCCAGCGTGCGCCCGCGCATGAAGGCCAAGGGCGCAATTTCAATCTCTCCGCTGGCAATCCGCCGCTCGACCTGCTCGGCGGGCAGGCAGTCATAGAGCGCATCGTAAAGCGGGCGCAGATAAGGATCGACCTTCTCCTTCATATCGCCGGGCAGGAAGCCGAGCCGTTCGCCCGCCTCAACCGCCGGACGCGACAGGATGAGCCGCTGGACGCTGCCGGTAATCAGCTGCGCCACCGCCTGCGCCACCGCCAGATAGGTTTTGCCCGTCCCTGCGGGACCGAGAGCAAAGATGACCTCGTCGCGGGCCAGTGATTGCATATAGGGGATTTGGGCGGGCGAGCGCGGCACAATAGTCTTTTTGCGGGTGCGGATCATCACCGCCGGACGCTCTGTTTTTTCGTGGCGGATAATGCCATCAAGGGTTGGTTGCGCCGACAGGGCGATCACGGCGTCGACCATGCCCGCGTCAATCTCTTCGCCCTTTTCAAGCCGGTTATACAGGCCGGTCAGCACATCCCGTGCGCGCGCCGCCGCTTCGGCCTCCCCCTCTATCTGCACGCGATTGCCGCGCGCCGAAATATAGACGCCGAGGCGGTTTTCGATGGCGACAAGGTTGCGGTCAAATTCGCCGAACAGCGGGCCGAGCAACTGGGCGCGTTCGAAATCTTCCTCTAGCTGGACGCGGTCGCCAGGGGTCGCGGGGATCGCTGGCTCTGCATTTTGGGGGCGTTTCGACATCAGGCCATTTCCGCCATACGCACTTCCGCTCCCAGACTGTTCGGCCCCGCCGAGTTAATGTGAACGTCGACCATATCACCAATGGCAAGACCGGGCGCGATGACATGCACCGATTGCAGCCACGGCGATTTACCGATGAGCTGCCCCTCCAGCTTGCCTTTGCGTTCGAGCAAGAGCCGCGTCGTTTTGCCCAGTGTTGCGGCGTTGAACGCGGCCTGCTGTTCGTTGATCAGCGCCTGAAGCCGTTGCAGCCGCTCGTCCATCACCTCTGGCGCGATCTGATCGTCCATCGTCGCGGCGGGGGTACCGGGGCGGCGCGAATATTTGAAGCTGTAGGCCTGCGCATAGCCGGTGGCGCGGATGATATCGAGCGTGGCCTCGAAATCCCCATCGCTCTCGCCGGGAAAACCGACGATGAAATCGCCCGAAATCGCAATGTCCGGGCGAGCGGTGCGGACGCGGTCGATGATGCGCAAATAACTGTCGACGCTATGGCTGCGGTTCATCGCGGCGAGGATGCGGTCGCAGCCCGACTGCACCGGCAAATGCAAAAAAGGCATGAGTTCGGGCACGTCACCATGCGCGGCGATCAACCCGTCGGTCATGTCGTTGGGGTGGCTGGTCATATAGCGGATGCGCTCAAGCCCGTCCTCGTCGGCCAGCGCGCGGATCAGGCCGTCGAGACCAACGGCGCGGCCATGGTCATCTTCGCCGTCCCATGCGTTCACATTCTGCCCCAGCAACGTGATTTCGCGCGCGCCACCCGCGACCAGACTGCGTGCCTCGGCGATCAGATCGGCGAATGGACGGCTGATTTCAGCGCCACGGGTGTAGGGAACGACGCAATAGGTGCAGAATTTGTCGCAGCCTTCTTGCACCGTCAAAAAGGCGGTGGGGCGCTGACCTGCGCCGCGTTTGGGGAGCGCGGCAAATTTCGACGCGGCGGGCATATCCAGATCGACGGGCTTTTCGCCCTTTGCGACCCTTGCCAGCATGTCGGGCAGGCGGTGATAGGCTTGCGGGCCGACAACAACATCGACGGTCGGGGCGCGGCGGATGATTTCCGCGCCTTCGGCCTGTGCAATGCAGCCGGCGACGGCAATTGTCGGGCGCGAGCCATCGTCGCGTTTCAGCCGCCCGATGTCCGAATAAACCTTGTCGACAGCTTTTTCGCGGATGTGGCAGGTGTTGAGAACGACCAGATCGGGGTCTTCGCCCGGCCCTGCCGCGACCATGCCGTCCTGTTCAAACATTTCGGCCATGCGATCGCCATCATAGACATTCATCTGGCAGCCAAAGGATTTGATATGGAATTTTTTGGGAGGAGTCGCTGTCATGGGCGGCGCTATAGGCGCTTCGCGGACGCAGAGGAAGAGCGGGTGAGCTCTGCCATTTTTTGCGCTATCGCGGCACGGCAGGATTCGGAAATTTCCTTGCGATCCTCGGTCTGCGTTACGGGCAGAACGTCCAGATAATGGATGATAAGGTCAATCCCGCGCGACCGCCCCATCAACCGCTTAAAATTGCTGACGCCATCTTCGGGGTCCTGCCAGCTGATGTCAGCAGCCTCGGCATATTCCAGATAGACCGGTTGGATACGCACGCCCTCTGGCGGCGGAGACACCGCCTGAAACAGCGCTGGGCGAAAGGGGAGCAGCCCCTCACCGGTGCCGGTCGTTGCTTCGGGAAACAGGGTCACGGGAAATCCGCGTTCCAGTTCGTCACGCAGCGAATGGGCCTGCGCTTTCACCTGACGCTTGGCGTCTCGCTGAACATAGATGGTGCGGTTCTGGTCGGCTAGCCAGCCGATAAGCGGCGTGGTTTCCACTTCTGCTTTGGCGACAAAGGCCGCGCGCGCCGCGCCGCCAAGCGCCAATATGTCGAGCCAGCTGACATGGTTGGAGGCGAACAACACGTCACGCTTTAATCGCGTGCCGGTGGTGGCCACCCGCAGTCCGGCGATCCATCCGACCGCGTTCAGAAACGCCATCACCATCGGCGACGGTCGGCCCACGGCGCGGTAACAAAGGTGCGGAACGATCAGGAACAGCAACACAAGCGCCATCGCGGCAAGCCGGATTGCTGCGCGCCAGTTCAGGGCAGACGGTCTAGTCGCGCTTGCGATCGAGGGAGACACCATAAAGCTCCATGCGATGATCGACGAGACGATAGCCCAGCCGTTCGGCGATAACCTTTTGCAACGCTTCGAGTTCGGGATCGACGAATTCGATCACCTTGCCCGTTTCGACGTCGATCAGATGGTCATGGTGCGCCTCGGGCGCGGCTTCATAGCGCGAACGACCGTCACCGAAATCATGCCGGTCGAGAATCCCCGCCTCTTCGAACAAGCGGACAGTACGATAGACCGTGGCGATCGAAATGCCGCTGTCGACCGCCGATGCGCGTTCATACAGCGTTTCGACATCGGGATGGTCCGCCGAATCCGAAATGACGCGCGCGATGATGCGGCGCTGTTCGGTGATGCGCAGTCCCTTTTCATTGCACAGGGCTTCGAGATCGATGTTACCGGTCATTCAGGCCTTTCCAAAGGTGCTGCGATACTCTGTCCTGTTATATGGTGCCCGCGCACATAGAACAAGGGCGACACCATGCGGCGTCGCCCTTGTTTCAATTCAGGCCAAAAGACGGTCAGGCTTTTTTCTTTTTGCGACCACCGCCGCGTCCTTTGGTGCCAAGCCCGATTTGCTTGGCCAACACGCGCCGCTTTTCGGCATATTCGGGCGCGACCATCGGATAATCGGCGGGCAGCCCCCATTTTGCGCGATAATCGTCGGGCGTCATGCCATAATGCGTCATCAGGTGGCGGCGCAGCATTTTCAGCTTTTTGCCGTCTTCCAGACAGACAATATGGTCGGGCTTGATCGACGAACGGATGGATACCGCGGGAACAGGTTTTTCCGGCTCTTTTTCCTCGGCACCCAGCGACGCCAGTGCTGTGTGAACATTATTGATCAAAAGAGACAAATCAGAAATCGCAACGCTGTTGTTACTGACATGTGCAGCAACAATGTCTGCTGTTAGGGTTACCAGCATTTCTGCTGTATCGGCTTGGTCCGACATCATCACATCCTTTTAGTTTGAGACCCACTGCGCGAAGCAAATTTTATATTTTACAGGGAATTCTGCGCACGCAGGAAATTCCTGCCGATTTCTATAGCAGGTTGCAATGCCTTTGTCTGCCCAACTGCTCCTATTTAAGACAAACGCATGGTTATTGCGTCACGCACTTTTCCGTCAGCACCTTTATAATAGTCACTTCTTCTTCCGCATTCCGAAAAACCGCATCGATTATATAGAAAAATCGCATCATTATCGGCGCGCATTTCGAGGAAAAGATCTTCCGCACCATGATCGTGCGCCCATGACTTCCAATCTTCTATCAATAGCTTAGCCAGACCTTTGCCGCGTGCCGACGGGTCGACCGCAAGCAACAACAACTCGCTTTCCGGGCCAGCAATGCGTGTTGCAGAGAAACCGAAGACCTGTTTGTCGACCCAGGCCAGCCGCAACCGCGACGACGGCAAAGCAAAAAGCGTAAGGAGTTGAGCCCGCGACCAAGCTTCGCCAAAGGCGGGATCAAAGGCCGAATCCATGACGCGCATGATCGCGGAAAAATCGCCGACATTGGCCGTCGAAAGCGTGATGGTGCCGGTCATGCCTCGCGCAATCCAGGGCTTCCCGCCATCGGCTTGGCATCGGGCGCGCGACCATAGGTCGGGCTGGGGTCGCCATCGAGCGCCGTATCGGGCAAGCGAAGCAGCGATCTGGCATCGGGCAGGGCTTCGAGCAGCTGACCAAAGCCGCGCCGCTCGACAAAGGCCTGTGCCCGGTTACCGATGATGAGCGCCCCGCTTTCGGCAATCGCCTCTTCGGGCACGCACGACTGCAAAGGGGCCAGTGGGGAAAGGTCGGCGCCGAATGGCTGAACGAACCATTGGCCATGCCCACCCTCCATCACGACCAGCGCTCCATCGGCGGCTGCAACGGCATCGGCGGCGCCCGCCGCGACGAGCGCCAGCGTCGAAAAGCCGCGCACCGGAACGCCCCATCCCAGCCCCAGCGCCCGCGCCGCGGCGACCCCGATCCGAACCCCGGCAAAACTGCCCGGGCCGCAGCCGACAAGGATGCGATCCGCGCGGCCGCCCTCTTCCAGTTCAGCGATCAAGGGCACAAGCCGTTCAGCATGACCTCGGCCGATAATCTCGTGGCGAAAATCCAACACTTGCTGCGAATCAACGAGCGCGACCGAACAAGCCTCGCTCGCCGAATCAATGACGAGGCGGCGCATGTCAGGCGATACGGTTGAAGCGGTCGAAGTCGGGACGCGGGCTGCGCTCGAAGATCGAGGCCGGATCGCCATAGCCAAGCGTCGCGATAAAATTGCTCTTCACGCTGGGTTGGTCGGCAAAAAAGGCCGCGTCGACGGCGTCATTGCTGAACCCCGACATCGGCCCGGTGTCGAGCCCCAGTGCGCGCGCCGCAAGGATGAAATAAGCGCCCTGAAGACTGGAATTGCGAAAGGCTGTCGTCTTGGCCAGCTCGGCATTGCCATCAAACCAGCTTTTCGCATCGGTGTGCGGAAACAGGTCGGGCAGATGATTGTAGAACTCATGGTCCATGCCGATGATCGCCGTGACCGGCGCTTTCAGGATTTTTTCGCCATTGGCGGGCATGGTCAGCGGTGCCAGCTTTTGCTTCGCCTCATCACTGACGCACCAGATGATGCGCGCAGGCAGGCAGTTGGCGCTGGTCGGGCCGAACTTCATCACATCCCAGATCGCAGTGAGCTGATCCTGCGACACCGGTTTGTCGAGATACCCATTATAGGTCCGCGCAGTGCGGAACAATTGGTCAAGGGCGCGGTCGTCCAGCGGCTCGCTCATCGGGTCACTCTCCTGAAACGGGGATGGGTCAGACGGCGTGGACAGCCGTCACTTCGGGAACATAATGTTTCAGCAGCGATTCAATACCGTTTTTGAGCGTCGCTGTTGAAGAGGGGCAACCCGCACAGGCACCCTGCATCTTGAGGTAAACATTGCCCTTGTCGAAACCGCGATAAATGATGTCGCCGCCGTCATTGGCAACCGCCGGGCGGACGCGGGTTTCGATAAGTTCCTTGATCTGGTCGATGATGTCGGCGTCTTCAGGATCATCTGTCAGCCCGTCACTTTCTGCCGGAACGCTGATCCCAGCCGCGCTGCCCGCGTTTAACAATGGCATGTCGGCCAAAAAATGGTCCATCACTATGCCCAGCACATCGGGCTTGAGGTCGGGCCAGGAAACACCGGGGGCAGCGGTCACCGAAATAAAGTCGCGGCCAAAAAAGACGCCGGTGACATCGCCAAGATTGAACAATGCGGTGGCGAGCGGCGAGGCCTCTGCCTCTTCGGGTGTTGCAAAGTCGCGCGTTCCCGCCTCCATCACCGCCCGACCGGGCAGGAATTTGAGCGTCGCAGGGTTGGGCGTAGATTCGGTTTCGATAAGCATGGGCGTCATGTGGGATGCCGTCGCCCTTTGTGCAAGCCACATCGGGCGGCTATGCGGCAAATATGCGTCACTTTTCCCATCATGCCTGTATCGACTGGTCGGGCGCCCGCGGCGAACGCCAGCCCGGAATTGCCGTTGCCGGGGCGACCGGCGCTGGTGCGCCCCAGCTATTGCGAGCGGGGCATCGTTGGTCGCGGGCCGAGATACTTGAATGGTTGCAGCAACTTGCCCTTGATCACACCGACATATTGGTCGGCGTCGATTTCTCGGCGTCCTTTGCCTTTGCCGACTGCGGGGTCTATTTTCCCCAATGGAGCGACAGCCCCGCCGATGCACGCACGCTCTGGGCGCTGGTCGAGCGATTGACGGCGCGTGATCCGCATTTCGAATGCGGCTCCTTTCTCGCTCATCCCGAAGCGCACCGCCATTTCCGCCATAGCCGCGACGATGTCGGTGATTTGTTCGGCACCGGCATCGGTCGATTGCGCCAGGTCGAGCATCACCAGCGCGCAACCAAACAGGCGAATAGCTGGAGCAATTTCAACCTTGTCGGCGCGGGACAGGTCGGCAAGGCCAGCCTGTCGGGGATGCGCCTGCTCCACCGGTTGAGCCCGGTGTTTGCCGTCTGGCCGTTCGATCCCCTGCCCGCATCCGGCCCTGTAATGGTGGAAATCTATACCAGCATGGCCGCACGCGCCGCAGGTGTGGCAGCAGGACGCAGCAAGATCCGCGACGGCCAGATGCTCGACACGGCCCTAGCCGTCCTCGGCTCGCCGCCTGCGGGTCATCGCGGGCCGATCAGCGACCATAGCAGCGACGCCATCCTCACCGCGGCATGGCTGCGCAACGTCGCCGACGATAGCGTCCTATGGTCGCCACCTCTGCTCACCGATACGATTGCACAAACCGAGGGCTGGACCTTTGGCGTAAATTAAAGCAAATGGCGCGGCGATGATGCCGACTTAGCTCAGCTGGTAGAGCAACCGCCTTGTAAGCGGTAGGTCGTCGGTTCGAGTCCGACAGTCGGCACCAGTTGCAATTTAAAACCTATCTGTTTTTGCTCGATAACCCGCAGAAAAGCTGGTACAATTGGATATCGGTCGTCCAACATGTTCTCACTTTGTCTCATGGTAACTCGGCAATTTGGGACCACATAGAGGGGGACCATCCTCAAACGCATCTGGTGGCCCCAAATGTTATCCGTAACTCGTATCCGCTCTCTCAAGCCCAAAGATAAACCATACAAGGTCAGCGACTGCAGAGGTCTGTTTCTACTCGTGCAACCATCAGGCGCCTTGCTTTGGCGCCTCAAATATCGCGCCCATGGCGTCGAGCGGAAGATTTCGCTTGGCCGCTTCCCCGACGTCTCGCTCAAGCAGGCTCGCGACAAGCGCGACGAAGCCCGAGCGAAACTTGAGGACGGCATCGACACTTATATAGAGATGCGTCAGGCGAAGCTCGAGGCCGAACTCTTGGCCGCGAACACTTTTCGCATAGTGGCTGACGAATATATTGCAAAAATGGAGCGTGAGGGCCGCCGTCCGGCGACTTTAAAAAAAGCGCGCTGGTGCCGAGACCTGCTTGGCGTTGAAATCGGCCGAATGCCGGTCGGAACAGTGTCGCCCCACCAACTTCTCGCGGCACTCCAACGACTCGAACGCCGCGGTCTCCATGAGACAGCGCAACGCACGCGGGCTTTCGCCTGCCGTGTCTTCCGTTACGCGATCGCGACGCTACGTGCCGAGCACAATCCCGCCGACGTGTTGCGAGGCGCGCTCACCTCCCCGAAGCGCAAGCATTATGCAGCTATTATAGAGCCGGACGAGGTTGGCTGCCTTCTTCGTGCGATCGAGGATTATCAAGGTCGCCCCGAAACGCGACTCGCGCTTCAACTCATGCCGCATGTCTATTTGCGGCCAGGCGAACTGCGCAAAGGCGAATGGAAGGAAATTGATTATGAGGCGGCCGTTTGGCGCATCCCTGCCGAACGCATGAAGATGAAGGTCCCTCATGCCGTTCCACTGTCCTTACAGACAATCACGCTTCTTAAAGAATTAAGGTCGTTGGAAAATTCGAGTAAATATCTGTTTCCGGCTTATCACAGCAGCCAACGGCCAATGTGCGACGGCACGCTTAACACGGCGTTGCGACGACTTGGCTATACCAAGGAAGAGATGACCTCGCACGGCTTCCGCGCCCTGGCGAGCACCTTGCTCAACGAGTCGGGGCTATGGCACCCCGACGCAATCGAGCGCTCCCTCGCTCATGCTGAACCCGATCGCGTTCGTGCCGCCTATCACCGCGGTTCTCACTGGAATGAGCGCGTCGAAATGGCACAATGGTGGTCGAATTATCTCGAACAACTTCGCAACGGCGCGCAGATCATCCATCCAGCCTTTGGAGCTGCAAGAATAGGAAAATTTGGCAGGTCTTAATCCCCAGACAGGAAGCATCCGCTTCTAAATCTGTTTGAGTCGCCTAGCATCAGTCGTGGCAACCTAGCGGAATGAGATAATTGTTATGAACAGCCGTGCCGCGCGTCACAACAATCAAGACGACTAGCTCATGTTCTTGCGCGCTGCTGCGAAGGCACGGTCGCTTGCAAGGAAGCACTCGAGCATGGCGGGAATGATATGCGCAACGCTCTCAGCTTTCCCATAAACGTTTTCGTATAATGTGGCATAATCGTCCAACGCGGCCTTAAGATCCGGGGTCAATATAATTGTCAGTTTTGCCGGCGTGCGGTCAGGCAGGCGTGAAAGTTTGAGGAGTGGCGCGGTCATTGGTCCGTCCTTATCCATGGCCTCAGCACTAAATCCTTGTGAACAACGATTCTGAGCGGCCAACCGGGGCGCACTTTTAGCGTCGGCTGCACATCGAGATTTCTCACAACCAGTTGATCCCCTGCCCTCGCTCCGCTCTGCTGCGTGGACTGACGGATCGCGCGTACGAGATCGCTTTCACTATTTCCCCAACCCACTTCGGTTCCAACGCCGAGCAATGTCGATAGCGCGACGCCTTTCAGGAGCTGCCATGTGTGGCGATCAATCCGATCGGACAAACCCGCATAGCCCTGGGTGTCGGTTGACGGTACATTGTCGATGCGGATCGATGCGCCGTCGGGCAGAATGATACGCTGCCAGACGACCAGCGCCCGACTCTGTCCGAACGCTACAACGCTGTCATAGCTGCCGATCAACCGCGAACCCTGCGGGATGAGCAAGGTCTGCCCCGTCACACTGTCATAGGCATTTTCGGTGACTTGGGCCGTCACCAGTCCCGGAAGGTCTGAGTTTAAACCCGTGATCAGGCTCGCGGCAATAATGCTACCCGCCTGGAGGGTCCAGGGTGACTCGGGGTCGCGCAGCACATGCGGATTGAAATCAACATCGTCACTGGTGCGACCTACAAGCGCATTCTTCCGCTTCTGTCCGTTGGGATCAGGCGCGTCGTTCGATGCTGGCACCAGATTATCCGCGGCCGTCCGGGCCGAAATGACCGTCGACGGCGCGGAGTTAACGGCACCAGATGCCAGTTGCAGCATGACGCCGGATTCGCGCGCGGAGCGCCGTTCAGCAGCGACACGTTGTCGCTCTGCCTCAGCTTCCTGGACTGCCCGGGTTGCCGCTTCGGCTGCGGGATCGGGCTGCTCTGCCATTGCCATTGCGCGCTGATGGTCGAGGATAGGCTTACCAAGATCACCAGGAAGCGGCGAACCCAGTTGCGGTATGGCATCATAACTGGTCGGCGCGTCCGCCAGCACCTCGGAGGAGGCCTTGGTCGGGAGCTGGACGGGGTCTCGGTCTGTTAGTATCACGTCCATCACAGTGGACTTGAGTGCGAACCAGGTGACACCGGCGAGCGCTGTCGTACCGATCGCGGCGATCATGATGATCGTCCCGCGTTTAAATCGCGTCACCCGTGCCGGACTTGCCCGAAGAACAAGCGTTTCCGGATCGGCTTTGGGGGGCGCTTTCGAGGCGATGTCGGCGGATTCCCCATCATCGGGCTTGGACTCGATCTCTTTCACAAGCCCCTCCTCCGCTTCGGCGCAGCCCGCGTGGAAGACGTCGCGGTGATACGGACAATCTTCTGCTTCTTGCCGCCAAGCCGCAGCTCGGCTGCGGCAAACAGACGGTCGACAATATAATAGCGCCCGGCGACGCGATAATTGACGAGGCTTGCCTCGCCACCCTCACCAATGACGAATAGGGGCGGTGCTTCGCCCACGCTAAGCGTAGGGGCAAACTGGATATAAGTCTGACGACCATCGTCGAAGGCGCGTAAGGGGCGCCATGCCGGTTTATCGCCTGATATGTCATAGTTGAAATTGAGGCTGTCCACCGCGAGACCTGATGCGAGCGGCCGTGCGGCGTCTGCCGCTTCGCGCTGACGCCGAATGGCGATCAGCTCATCCTGCGGGTAAGTCCAGCTGATCGCCGCCATCGCTGCCCGCGCCGTGCTTTCGAGCGCCAGATGATAGACGCGGCGGTCAGTAGAAATCACAAGATTGGTCCGAAGCCCCGCTGAAAAGGGCTTCACCAATATGTGGGTGCGTTTGGCTTCACCGCTGCCGCTGGTCGTGTCACCGACCGTCCAGCGCACCGTGTCGCCCGCCGCCACCGACGTGAGCGTTTCGCCGGGCTGGAGTGCGATATCGGTGACGCGCTCGGGCGCGGCATAGAGGCGATAGAGGATGCCATCGGCAAAGGGGTAGACCTGGACCGCATTCACATAGCCGTTGTTCGTCGGCTCGCGCAGTGCAGCACGGTTTGCGGCGGCCACGCGGGCAGAAGGCGTGGAGGCTCCACGCGCTTCGGTCGCGACGGGCAAGGCGAGCGAGGACAGACACATCGTCAAAATGAGAGATCGGATCATGATATCGTCCTTTCAGGGCTTTGCGGGAGTTTGCTTTCCCCGAGATTCGGATCGAGCGGCGAGCCCGAGGGGATCGTCATGGGACCCAGATCCTCCTGCTGCGGCGGCGATACGCGCGTAGGCGTTGATCGCTTGCGGCGTTCGGGCGTGATGTCGCTGGAGCGTTCAACAGGTGTGTCGAGCTCGCGGCTCCAGTCGATGGCATCGACATAGAGGCCGAGCGGATTCTTCCGCAGCATGTCGGCGGAACGCGGTGGCTGGATCTTGACCGTGACCATCGCCGTCCAGCGCGATGTGCCCGAAAGGCTCCCCCGTTCATAGGATTTCTCGATCCATTTGACCTGGAAGCTGCTATCCGACGCGCGGACCACGCTCGTCACCTGGATCGCTGTGGTTCGCTGTCCGATATCGGCGAACGGATGAACGGCGCGCGCATATTCACCGAGAAAAAGCGCTGCCCTTTCGGTCGCAAAATCATAGGCCGTCAGCCAGTTATCGCGCATCAGCACCGGATCGAGCGATTTCGACCGGATGTTCGAGATGAAGCGCCCAAGATGCCAGGAAATTTGTGCATCGCTGGGCTTATAGTCCGCCGCCACGGGCGCTACGGCGCGCGCCGCGCCGAGCGCATCGACCTCGACCACATAAGGCACGACGCGGCTCTGCATCGACTGCCAAACGAGCGCTGCGGACAATCCGGTGGTGAGCAGCAGCCCACCAAAGGCCATCAGTCGCCAGTTGCGTGCCTGGACGCGGGCTGAGCCGATGCGCTCGTCCCATAATTGTCCGGCGCGCTGATAAGGCGTTTCGGGCTCGGGCGTCCGTCCGTAGCGCTGGATTGCGCGTTTAAATCGCATAGATCAGTCCCTTTCTTTGATATCGGGGGTTGCGGAAGCGCCGCCTTTGTCGCCCCCTTGAATGGTATGAATCGCCATCTGGCGGCGGTGCCGTGCGGTCTGTGTGGCGTGGAGGTTGCGGGCCCAGGCGGGCGCGGCGTCGCTGCCAGAGCCAGACGCTGGCGTGGATGATCGCGTCGATGCAGACGACGCCGACGTCGTGCCGGCGTTCCAGGCCGCTTGGCGGCCGCTCTCGGATGCCGCGCCAATAGGGCTGCCGCCCATATGCTTTGCGGCGGTGCCTCGCGCAGCGGCCGCGATGCCGCCAAGCCCAGCTCCTATGCTCGTCGAGCCGGAAGTTTCCTGACCGAGTTTGTAAGCGGTGGATGCAGCAGATCCCATCGAGGTGCCAGCGCGGATGGCACCGAGTCCGGCACCGGCAGCACCGCGTACGGCGGCCACCGCCCCTGCCCCGCCCATGGCGATCCCGCCAGCAGCGAGGGCGGTTGTCGCGACCGCCGCGCCGGCGCCAAGCTGGGGAGCACCCGCGACAAGGCCTGAGGCGATGCCGGGACCGAAAATCGATAGTCCGAACATGGCAAGGCTCGCGAGCATCAAGGAGACGGCTTGCTCGATCGATACGTCGCCATCGGTGAGCGCACTGGTGAAGTCGGCAAAATAATTGGAGCCGATGCCGACGATGACAGCCAGCACCATGACCTTGACGCCCGAACTGACAATATTGCCAAGCACCCGCTCGGCAAGAAAGGATGTCCGGTTCCACAATGCGAAGGGCACCAGAACAAACCCGGCAAGGCTCGTGAGCTTAAATTCCAAAATCGTGATGAAGAGCTGGATTGCGAGGATGAAGAAGGCAATGATGACGATCACCCATGCAATCATCAGCACGGCGATTTGAACGAAATTGTCGAAGAAGGCGATCGGCCCTACCAGATCCGCGGCTTGCTCGAGCAAGGGGGCTGCCGCCTCGAATCCGGTTCCGGCAAGCCGGCCCGGCATCAGCAGGTCGTGGGCGGTGATGGTTCCGCCGCCTGCGGTCAGGCCGAGCCCGGCAAAGGAGCGGAAGATGATCTCGGATAATGTTGAAAAACTGTTCAGGATCAGTGCGAAGGCGCCGACATAAAGAATTTTCTTGAGGAACTTTCCGATCACATCATCCTCACCGCCGAGCGCCCAGAAGAGCCCGGCGAGCGTGATGTCGATGCCAATCAGGGTCGTGGTCAGAAATCCGACGTCGCCGCCCAGCAGTCCAAAACCGCTGTCGATATAGCGAATGAACGCGTCCATAAATTGGTCGATGACGTTGAGGTCGCCCAAATCGAAAATCCTTGTCGCAAAAAATCAATTCAAAATATGTCGCGGGATCCGGCGGCTATGAGAGGAAAAGCCGCTCAGAATCCCGCGACGGGTCGGCGCTGACCGGGAGCTAGGGACAGCACCGCCCTAGCTCATGGTCGCGGCGTGTAGGCCTTGCCGTCGCCAAGGAAACGGCGCGTCGATGCGCGCGCTTCGCGTTCAATCTGTCCGCGCCGCGCCTGCTCGATCGCTTGTCCGCGAAACTGCGCCGCCATCAGTTGCTGAATCTGGAATTGCTGCTTGGCTGTGAGCGCCAGCAATTGATTGGTGGACTGCTGCGCCTGCAAACTGCCTTCGGCGCCCTGACTTGTGGCAATGATCTGGCTCAGCGTCTGGGCGTCGTCGCGGACATTTTCGACAATCTGGCTTTGGACCCCCATTGTCTGCCGGAACGACGCCATCGCCGTATCGAGCCGCTGCTTCGCAGCGGCCACACGCAGGTCGCGATTCACAAGCTGGTCCAGAGTTTCGGGGAAGAGCTGGCGATAGCGCGCATCCAGTTGTTCGACGCGAAAGTCGATTCCTTTTGCCTGCCCCATCAGCCGGTCGATGTCAGCGAGCTTTTCGCGCAACTGATCAAGCCCGGGGAAGTCAATCCGTTTCAGGTTTTTGCCTTGATTGACAAGCATCTGCGCTTCATTCTGAAGACTCTTTATCTGATTGTTGATTTGGCTCAGCGTCCGCGCCGCGGTGAGCAGGTTTTGCGAATAATTGCTGGGATCGAACACGCTGATCTGCGCCGATGCCGGCGTACTCGACATGCCGACGCCCATGACAAGGGCAGCAACGGCGCCCAAGCATAGCAGGGCGGCGGCGACAGGATTACGGGCTTCATTGATCATCATATTTCTCCTTCTTGGGGGGCTTGGGGGTTTGGAAAATCGCCGAGCAGACCGGACGCCCAGCCCAAATCGCAGCTCTCCAGAAAGAGCTGCGCAAATCTGATCGGGTCGGACGATCTGATGCCTAGCGGGCTGGTTTCTTTCAGGATCGCATCGATGCGCTTCTGCGTCTCGGGGTCGGACGCGCCGCACAACGCAAGCGCGATCGGGCCCAAACCCAATTCGAACAAGCGGTTGCCGCGCGATGATTGGAGATAATATTGCCGTTTGGGCGTGGCCCGACTGACGAGCTCGATCTGGCGGTCGTTGAGACCGAAGCGCTCATAGGCCGCGCGTGACTGCGGCTCGACCGCCCGGTCATTGGGAAGCAGGATCCTTTGCGGGCAGCTTTCGATGATCGCAGGCGCGATCGTCGATTCCGCAATATCTGCCAGTGACTGGGTGGCGAACACCACCGCGACATTGCGTTTGCGCAAGACTTTGAGCCATTCGCGGATGCGCGCGGCAAACAGCGGATGGTCGAGAAATATCCAGGCTTCATCGAGGATGAGCAGCGTTGGCCGACCGGTGAAGCGTTCCTCGAGCCGGTGGAACAAATAGGTCAGAACCGGCGCAACCACAGCGGCATGCCCCATCAGCGCCTCGGTCTCGAAGCATTGGACGTCGGCAATGGCGAGATCATCTTCGGCAGCGTCGAGCAGACTGCCGTAAGGCCCTTCAATCGTATAGGGCGCGAGCGCCGACCGCAGCGCGGTAGATTGCAGCAGCATCGTGAGCCCGGTCAATGTCCGTTCCTCGACCGGCGCACTAGCAAGGTTCAGCAGCGCCGACCAAAGCAGTTCCTTGATCTCGGGCGTCACGACGAGTTTTTCATGGGTGAGCAGCGCGGCGATCCACTCGGCCGCCCAGGCACGCTCGTCGGGCTGGTCGATGTGGCGCAGCGGCTGGAAGGCGATCGCGCGGCCGCCCGTATCACCCTCCCCGCCAAGTCCGAGCGCATGATGCGCCCCGCCCATCGCCAGCACCGCAGCGCGCGCTGAAAATCCCTTGTCGAAGATATAGACCTGGGCATGACGGTAGCGCCGGAACTGGAGCGCAAGCAACGCAAGCAGTACCGATTTCCCGGCACCTGTCGGCCCGACGACAGCCATATGCCCGACATCGCCGACATGGGTGCCGAGCCGGAACGGCGTCGATCCGCTGGTTTCGGCATAGAGCAGCGGCGGACCGCCGAGATGGGTATTGCGCGCAGGCCCCGCCCAAACACAGGACAATGGCATGAGATGGGCAAGGTTCAGCGTATGGACGAGCGGCTGCCGGACATTGGCATAAACCTGCCCCGGCAGCGAACCAAGCCAGGCTTCTACAGCGTTGACAGTCTCGCGGATCGTCGTGAAGCCAAGCCCGTTGATGATGCGCTCGACACTGCGCACCTTGTCATCGGCGCGCGCCCGATCTGTGTCTGCCACGGTGATTGTTGTCGTGAGATAACCGAAAGAGACATGATCGCCGCCTAGCGCCTGCAAAGCGAGATCGGCATCGACCATCTTGTTGTCGGCATCGCTGTCGAGCAATTGCGCCGGTTGATTATACAGGACCTCGCGCAGCAACGCGGTCACCGATTTGCGCTTGTTGAACCATTGCCGCCGTAATTTGGTCAGCGCTTTGGTGGCATCGCTTTTGTCGAGCGCGATAAAGCGCGTCACCCAGCGATAGCCGAAGCTTTGGTGATTGAGCGCATCGAGGATCGCGGGGCGGCTGACATTGGGGAAACCAAGAATTGTCAGCGTGCGCAGATGCTGGTTGCCCAGCATCGGTTCGAGCCCTCCGGTCAGGGCTGTGTCGGCGAGCAATCCGTCGAGATAGAGGGGCGTGTCGGGCACCGCGATTTCGTGACGGCGGTCCGAGATCTTCGCGTGGAGGAAGGTCAACGTCTCGGCGTCGTCCAATGCCCGCGCTTGCGCCATGAACCCCGCCAGCAAATCCAGAGCGCGGTCACTCTCGGCGATAAAGGCGGCGAGCGTCTGCCGCCAGTCGCGACCCTTATGATCGTCGCTGCGTTCGATGAGCGCGCGTCCGGCACGATCCGTCTGATCGGCGGGCGGCATGAAGGTGAGCGTCAGATAGGTACGGCTCTCGAAATGCGCACCGGCATTTTCAAATCCGGCCCGCCGCTCCTCATCGACCAGCCAGGAGGCCGCATCGGGGAAATCGCTTGCGGGATAACCGAGCGCCTCGCGCCGTTCGGCTTCAAAATGCAGCGCCCAGCCTGTTCCGAAGCGTTTGAGGACATTGTTCGCCCGCGCGCACGCCGACACCAGTTCGGCTTCGGTCGCCGATTCAAGGTCGGGACCGCGGAATAGCGCGGTGCGCTGGAAGCTGCCATCCTTGTTGAGTAGGACACCGGGTGCAACCAGCGCCGCCCAGGGCAGATGATCGGCGAGCCTGTCCGCCTTCTGGCGATATTCGCCCAAGTTCAACATGCGAGCCTCAGCATGATAGATATCCTTTCTGCCGCAGATGACGGGTGAGAACGGGCGCGAAATCGGGATCACGCTTCGCCGCGAACACCGCAAGCGTGTGGCCGATCGCCCAAAAAGCGATGCCGGCGATCCATTGCTGCAAGCCGAGCCCGATCGCGGCGGCGAGCGTGCCGTTGATGATCGCAATCGCCCGCGGCGCACCGCCAAGCAGGATCGGTTCGGCAAGCGAACGATGCAAGGGCGCTTCATAGCCTTCGAGGGACTGGCCCCTGCTGTGGCTGACCCACGTCATGCGATGAGCGCCCCGCCGCCGAAGCTGAAGAAGGAGAGAAAAAAGCTCGAGGCTGCAAAGGCGATCGACAGCCCGAAGATGATCTGGATCAGACGGCGAAAGCCGCCAGCGGTCTCGCCGAACGCCAGCGTCAGACCGGTGACGATGATGATGATGACCGCGACAATCTTGGCCACCGGCCCCTGCACCGATTCAAGCACCCGCTGGAGCGGCTCTTCCCAGGGCATGCCCGAGCCAGCGGCATGGGCCTTAGTGGCCACAGTAACCGCAAGGCCAAGTGCGGTTATGAGCAGAAACGGACGATGGTCATCGAGGCGGGACAGGCGCATGGGTCATTCTCCTTGGGTGTTGATGTTGGAATCGGGGATAAGGTCGGCGATCGCATAACCGCCTTGCGCGTCGAGACCGGCGACGCGCGCCAGACCCGACACGCGGCGGGCAAGACCGCGCCCGGAAATGAAGACGATCATGTCGATGGCTTCGGCGATCAGTCGCCGCGGCACCGTGACCACGCTTTCCTGCACGAGGCTCTCGATCCGGTAGAGCGCCGAAAGCGCCGAATTGGCATGCACGGTCGCGATGCCGCCGGGATGCCCGGTGTTCCAGGCCTTGAGCATATCGAGCGCCTCGGCGCCGCGCACCTCGCCGACGATGATGCGGTCGGGGCGCAGTCGCAGCGTCGAACGGACAAGATCGGACATGGCGACAACGCCGGGCCGGGTGCGCAGCGCGACCACATCGCGCGCTGCACATTGGAGCTCGCGTATGTCCTCGATCAGGATGACCCGCTCGTCGAGGGTGCCCATCTCGTCGAGCAGCGCATTGGCGAGCGTGGTCTTGCCCGAGCTCGTCCCGCCGACGACGAGAATATTCTGGCGCTCGACGACGCCAAGCGACAAAATCCGCGCAGCGTCGGCGCACATAATGCCGCCCTCGACATAATCGAGCAGCGTGTAGATGCGCGCGGCGGGTTTGCGGATCGAGAAGCAGGGCGCGAGACTGACCGGCGGTAATATGCCTTCGAAGCGTTCGCCTGCCCCCTGTCCATGCGGCGGCAGTTCTGCCGACACAATCGGCGATGTGGCATGGACTTCGGTGCGGGCATGGCTCGCGACCAGCCGGATGATGCGTTCGACCTGCGCCGGATCGTAGCGCGTTCCGCTATCGATACGGCCCTCACCGAGGCGGTCGAACCGCAATATACCATCAGGATTGACCATGATCTCCTGGGTCAGGGGATCAGCGAGCGCTGCAACGATGGTCGGCCCCATCGCCGTGCACAACATCGCGCGCCGCCGTTCTGCAGATAAAACGCCGGTCATAGGGCGACCTCCGATTGATCGTCAGTGTCGATCGAGCGCTTGCCGCCCGCAATCTGGCGGCCTACCTGGGTCACGAACGCCTCGAAGCGCTCGCGACCGACCGCGCGCGCCGCGCTATCGGCCTCGGGCAACGGCGCCGTCACCATGAGCTGGTAGCGTATGAACAGCGACAGACTCTCGAGCAGCACGTCGATATCGCGCCGCGCCCGGCCAATCTCGCGGCTGATACGATCGAGCCGGCCTTTCACCAGATCATCGATCTCCTTGGTCCCGCGCCGGGCGAGCCAGGCGGTAAGTGCATCGTTGACGATGCCGCTTTTGGTCGCACCGGGCTTGGCAGCGAGCGCATCGAGCGCTTGGGACAACTCGCCGTCGATATAAAGATTCTGCCGCAACTTCATGGCCTGTCACAGCCCCGGCAGCGGGTCGTGCCCGCTGCTCTCGTTGATGCCATAGCCGCGCGCGATCGAGCTCAAGCCCCGCGCCTGATCCATTGCCTTTTTGTCCGTGGCCGGATCCTGTTCGTCCTGATCAGGAGCGAACATATCAAATTGCTTGGGCGCCTCGGGCTTCGGCGCACGCTCAGCGGCGAGCCCCGGATGGCGTTGCTGCTGCAGGCCGCCGCCCTCCCCCGACGCCTCCGTGGCTTCCTCCGACGGCTCCAGTCGCGCATCCTGTTTGCAGGCAAAGCTGCCCCAGTCGTTGGACCGCGCTACGGGCCGGTCGGCATAGCGGGATTTTGACAGGGCCGGTGGCGGCGCGAGGCGGTTTATGAAGTTCGCGTCTTCAAAATAGCGCAGCTTCTTCGCGCGGATCGGGGCCAGACCCGATACCAGAACCAGCTCGTCCGTTTCGGGAAGCTGCATCACCTCGCCCTGTGTCAGGAGGGCGCGCGCGGTTTCCTGGCGGCTGACCATGACATGCGCGAGCCAGGGCGCAAGCCGGTGCCCGGCATAGTTGCGCATCGCGCGCTGCTCGGTCGCAGTGCCAAGCGCGTCGGAAATCCGTTTCGCGGTCCGTTCGTCATTGGTCGCAAAGGCGATGCGGACATGGCAATTGTCGAGGATCGAATGATGCTCGCCATAAGCCCGCTCGATCTGGTTCAACGACTGGGCGATCAGGAAAGCGCGAATGCCGTATCCGGCCATGAAGGCGAGCGCGGTTTCGAAGAAATCGAGCCGCCCGAGCGCGGGAAACTCGTCGAGCATCATCAAGAGTTGATGCTTGCGCTCCCCCGTCGGTCCGCCCTCGAGCCGCTCGGTGAGGCGGCGGCCAATCTGGTTGAGGATGAGGCGGACGAGCGGTTTGGTTCGTGAAATGTCCGACGGCGGGATGACGAGGTAAAGCGAGACGGGGTGATCGCATTCGACAAGGTCGGCGATGCGCCAGTCGCAGCCTGATGTAATTGCGGCGACGGTGGGGTCGCGATAGAGCCCCAGAAACGACATTGCGGTCGAAAGTACGCCCGAGCGCTCATTCTCCGACTTGTTGAGCACTTCGCGCGCTGCAGACGCGACAACCGGATGGACTTTCGGCGCCTTTTTGGTCCCGAGATGATTGGTGGTCATCATCCGCCGCAAAGTCGCGGTGAAGGGCCGCTGCGGATCGGAGAGGAAGGTCGCCACGCGCGCGAGCGTCTTCTCCTCCTCGGCATAGAGAATGTGGAGGATCGCGCCGACCAGCAGTGAATAGGAGGTCTTCTCCCAATGGTTGCGGCGTTCGAGTGCCCCTTCGGGATCGACTAATATGTCGGCGATATTCTGGACGTCGCGCACTTCATATTCGCCGCGGCGCACTTCGAGCAGCGGATTATATTTGGCTGATCGTGGGTCGGTCGGGTTGAACAAAAGCGCATGGCTGAAGCGCGAGCGCCAGCCAGCGGTGAGCTTCCAATTCTCGCCCTTGATGTCATGGATGACCGCCGAACCGGTCCAGCTCAGCAGGGTGGGAATGACAAGACCAATGCCTTTGCCCGAGCGGGTCGGGGCAAAGGCCATGACATGCTCGGGGCCATTGTGGCGCAAATAGCGGTTGTTAAGACGACCCAGGAATACACCGGCTTCGCCAAACATCCCGGCGCGCATGATTTCGCGAGATTCGGCCCAGCGCGCCGATCCATAAGTGGTGACATGGCGCTGCTGCCGCGCGCGCCATAAGGATCCGACAATGGCGGCACCGCAGCCGATAAAGCCGCTCGCGCCTGCGAGTATCCCCGCTCTGTCAAAAACCTGCGGAGCGTAGGCGTTATAATGATACCACCATGGGAATAGGGCCCAGGGTCGATAGACCGGCATGTCGAACAGGTTGAACCAGGGCGACCCAAGCTGCGGCTGGTAACCGAGCATCGCTGCGCACCATTGGGTCGCGCCCCACACCCCCGCGATGACAAGTCCGAACACGATAATGATCTGACCGATAAGCAATTTGGTCGGGGTCATGGGCAAAGCTCCGCCCGAGGGGCAGACGGCCGCTCGGGTTCATGCCCACAAGGATCGGTTCAATTGCTCGCTGTGAAAACTACGGTCTCGACGCGCCACGGCGCGCCATTAAGCGCCAAACCACAGCCTATGCGCGAGTCTCACCCGTTCTGAAGCCTTGCGACCATCCGGAGGTCCTTGCCGATTTCGCGATTCGCCGCCGACAGGTCATTGCGCTTTCACCAGGGTCTCACACTGAATCTGCTCTAAACTCGCCGCCACGCCTCGCTGGTGCGTTCGACAGCCAATCTATCGGCGGGATATTGGGTGACGAGCGCAAAGGCTTCATCGGCGGGCGCATTGAGCCATATGTCATGATCGTCGGTGTGCAAAATGACCGGCATGCGGTCGTGAATGTCGCATAGCTCTTGGGTCGCATCGACCATGACGCCGGTATAGCAGTCGCCCCAAACGTCGGTCGGTCGCCATAGACCTGCCCATGCTGCTATTTCCTGATCGGCAGTGCTGATCCATGTGCGCGTCATCTTGCCCTTTGGCCCTTCGGCTTCGGCAAAAGCGGAAAAGGGGATGAGGCAACGCTGGGCGGGGGTTTCGAACCAATGCCGCCACATGCCGCTTCGCAGCTTGTCGTCGCGGGCATTGTTGACGGGTTTGGGCTTGCTGTCCGGCTTCATCGATTTGAGGCGGAGCGGGAAGCCCCAAGTCATTTGCTGCAAGATGCGTTTTCCGTCAGCTTCGCGCACGACCAAGCCGGGATAATGGGGGTAGGTTTCGCCGGGGGCGTTGATGCCGGTTGGCGCACTTGCCCGAAAATGATCAGCGACTTCCTGCGCGCTATTCTTGTTGGCGTATAGATTGCACATGCCGCGATGATGACGCGCTTGGCTCGTCTGTCAACGCGTCTGCCGCCATTCGCTTGTCGCATGACGCTTGACCAATGTTCCTCTTATGTTCCACTTAGAGGCTCCCCTTGCGAATCGAGCCATGCGACAGCCAGCCACCATTGAGCATCTCTATTTGGACTTTGACGGCTTCTTTGCGTCGGTCGAACAACTGCGCGATCCGTCATTGCGCGGGCGGCCTGTTGGCGTCGTGCCTTATGTGGGCGGGCGAAGCTGCATCATTGCCTGTTCGCGCGAAGCCAAAGCACGCGGCGTAAAGAATATCATGATGGTCGATGAAGCGCAGCGGATATGCCGCGACATCGTGCTGGTGCCGCAAAAGCCCGACCTATACCGACGCGCGCACAATGCGCTGGTGTCCGAAATCAACGCCGTTGTTCCGGTCGATCAGGTGAAGTCGATCGATGAGCTGTCCTGCCGACTGGACGAGGATCAACGCGCCGACCCCGCAGCACTGGGAACGGCGATCAAGCGCGCGATCCGCTATAACATTGGTGCTGCCGTGACCTGCTCCATCGGATTTGCGGCAAACCGCCACCTCGCCAAGATAGCGGGGGGCACGCAAAAGCCCGACGGACTGACCATATGGCGGCCGGGCGATATGCCGGGGCCGCTGCTGCGCGTTCCGCTGGAGGATATACCGGGCATTGGTCGCAGGATGGAAAAGCGGCTGATACGTGCGGGGATAACCGACACGGCGGCCTTTCTGGCGATGCAGCCCAAACATGCCCGCGCGCTATGGCGCAATGTGACCGGCGAGCGGCTTTGGTATGCGCTGCACGGCTATGACATAGAGGCTCCGCCAACCGAGCGCGGAATGTTCGGTCATGCCCGCGTGTTGCCGCCCGATGCCCGCTCGCTAACCGATGCCCGCACCATATCGCGGCTGTTGCTGGTCAAAGCGGCAAGGCGGGTTCGGCGTGCGGGCTATTATTGCGCCTCGCTGTCGCTTTGGATGCAGGGCTATGAGAAAAGCTGGTTCGACGCGATCACGCTGCCTCAGGTCAATGACGATCAGGCGGTGCTTCGCGCGCTGGCAACGCTATGGGACCGTCTGACCCCCAAGCCTGACCGCAATATCAAAATCATGCGGATCGGCGTCACGCTGGGCGATCTGACCCCGGCAAACCAGCGCCAGCTAGATTTCCTGCTCGATGACGACAGCGAGCGGCAACGATGGGAGCGGCTGGGCATGGCACTCGACCGGCTCAATATCAAATATGGCAAGACTGTTGCCAGCGTCGGCTTTTGGCAGCCACCACCGGGCGGCAATGTCGGGGGCAAAATATCGTTCACCCGAATCCCCAGCGGGGAGGATTTCTGGTGAACTGGCGCACCAATATCCAGGTGCTCGATCTGGACCCCGGCGACCGTATCGAGCTGACATGCCGCAAGTGCGGAAATATGCGCTGGCTGACAGCCGAGGAATTGCTGGCACGCAAAGCGGCGTATCGTTTGACGCTTGGCGAAGTCGAGCGCCGCGCACGGTGTCGGCAAAGAGGGTGCAAGGGGACAATGCGCATGGCGATGCCTGCCGATCACGACACGGCGGGTTTTGTCGGGGGTATCGCTTAGCGGCTTAGTGTCGCGCCCGATAGGCTGCGACTTCCGCAGAGCTGATATCGTCAGGATAGCATTTGGGGGATGCGCCCCCTGGCCTGCTCCATGCACTGCGGCCGCCGCACTTCGAACCATTGCTGGTTCTATTATATGGGCAAGGGCAATTGCCCGAGTAGCGCTGAATCGATTCCTTGATGATCTCGCGCTTGATCTCGGCGTCCGACTCTCTGGCAACACTGGGTTGCGCTATTGCGGCGCCTGATAGGACTGCCACAATCAATATTGTCTGTTTTATCATCCCCGCCTCAATGGGCGACCTATAGCGGAAAATAATGAAATATTCGACTCCTGCACCCCCAGAACAATGGCCCAATGCAGTATAGCCAATTGTACATCATCTGATTGCACATCGCCGTTGACAGAATATCATAGCTAACGCTTAACAGAGCGGCAGAGGATCATAGTCATGATTCGGGGGAGATTTTCATGAGAACAGCCGTCTTTATTGGCGCAGTAGCAGCCTTGGCTGCAATGCCCGCATCCGCTCTTTCAGCACAAGAAGTCGACGCCGCGCAAACGGCTCCCAAAACAATCACACTCCCGGTAAATTCGCTCGTTGAAGTGACGCCTTCTGTCGAAATCTCCTCGAAGAAGATGAAAGAGGGCACCACGCGCGACTTTCTTGTGGTCAATGATGTGTCGTATGAGGGCATTGTTATCATCCCTCGTGGTTCGCCAGTCACCGCACAGGTAACATGGAGAACGGGCAAGGGCATCGTTGGTAAATCCGCCAAGTTCGAGCTGTCATTTGATCGGGTCAGGGTAAACCAAGTCGACTATCGTCTTCGCGGAATGCACCGGCAGGAAGGGCGCGGCAATACAGCTGGTGCGCTGCTGGGTGCCGCGATCATCACCGGAAAGTCCGCCACAATGGTTCCCGGTCAAATCGTCAATGTCTTCACGGCTGAGCCCATCATGGTGACAAAATTTCGTTGATCGCCATTCTGCTGGCAACGGTTGTCCCTGCGGGAGAAACATTTGTCTGCACCCCTGTTAGGGTGTGGGACGGTGATGGCCCGATTTGGTGTGCGGAAGGTCCGCGCATAAGATTGTCGGGCATTGCCGCGCGCGAACTGGACGGTTCATGCAGGGACGGCCACCCTTGCCCCGGAGCAGACCCTATTGAGGCTCGCGATCACCTCGCACAGCTTGTCGGAAACATTATTGGCACGTCGCGTGAGGGGCATCTTCTTGTGAAGGGGCCAGCGATGCGCTGTCAGTCGGAAGGCAGCGGCAAGGGAAGCCGGACAGCTGCATGGTGTGTGTCACCTCGCTCCGGCGACCTGTCGTGCGCGATGGTGCGTGATGGATATGCGGCACGATGGGATAGTTACTGGAAGGGCCACCAATGCGGCTAACATCAATCCATAAGGACTGGCTTTGGGGCTTGACTGCGATTGCCTTCCTACTCTGGGTATTTGGTAATGTAGGCTATGCGCTGTGGGTGAGCTGATAGGAAAAAGCATAACGAGCGAGACTATAATTGCGTGAGAAATCTGGACCACTCAGATAGTTGACCCTCACGGCTCCGCTCGAAACTGGCCAGTGAAGTCAGCTTTAACCCCAGCTACGGGCCCACATGATGGCGTGACGGCGATCCTGAACGAGCGGCAAGTTGAAGGAGCGCCGATTGGCGGGCTGAACGGCGGCATCTGGCGAAACGGCAGCCATGCTCACCCTCATAGATGCTGCTCAAAATCCATACTGTAGTGCAGCACGCGAACAATCAGAACTTCGTCAGTCGTTGCCACATAGAATATGACATGGGCTTGCTGCCTGATGCGGCGAAGTTGTGGGGCGATGTCATCCGCGCTTCTGCCAAGGTGCGGATTATTGAGCAGGGAATCGAAACAAGCCTGCAATTGGCTTCGATATTTGCGCGCCTGTTCAATGCCGAACTCGGCAATAGTGTAATCTGCTATGTCGCCAAGATCGCTTGCAGCTCGTCTGCTGATGCGCAGCTCAGCCATTGCCCGAGCTGCTGCGCGCCTCCGCTGCCGCCCAGATTGCATCAAGGGACATGTCGCTGACGCCGCTGTCCAAACCCTCTGCAATGGCCTGCTTCAAGTCGGATAGCTTATTCTGCCCCTCTTGATCGCGGCGCAAAAGGTCGCGAATATACTCGCTGTCATTGGTGAAATCTCCGCGAGCAATCTGGGCCTTTATCCACGCATCCTGATTATCACTAAGTGTGATGGTTTTTCTGATAGTGGTCATGTGTTGCTCCTACAGCGCCATAGTATCATACTATTGGTGCAAGGGGCAATGGGGCAGTGGGCGAGACCACCGCTTTGTTGATGATCCTGATGGCCATAAATGGGCCGATTAAAGACGGTCTGCTTGTGGTGAGACAAGCGGCCAGAGCTGCCATTCCGCTTTGATCGCGCCGTCGGTAATTCCCGCGACAAATCTGACGCTCAATTCTTACACGCTATATGTCGCAATTTGCTCATTCGCCGCGTGTATCTCCGGCGAAAACCAAGACTTCATTCCGACAATAATTTCTCCAGTGCCTTTACTACGAACCGTGCGGACAGCGCGCAGCCATATTCATGATAACGGTCATCTTTGTGCGGATTAGCAAGATCGACGACGGTCTTTGCTGCTAGCGAAATACCACCGCCGTTGAAGAAATCGTGCGCCGCGAATAGTACGGAGGCGACCTCCATGTCGATACCGGCGACCTTTCTCCCCTGACTGCCGATCACGTCGCCTACCGTCTCGTCCGCCACCACTTGCGAGCCGGTCACCATAGGCTGCACTTGGATAGGCGCGCCGCCGATCTCCGAATGGAGCAGGCCTTGACGAAGCTCTTTCGATAAATCGTCGGTGGCCATCTGGCCGAGCACAGTCCGGCAGTGCGGCGGGGGTCCTACCTGCAGCTGATCGTGTTTGAGTTTGCCCTCCACGAACTTGCCGGCCTGATAATTCCAGCTGATGTCCGGAACAATCAGCGCGCCGAGTTCGGTCTCGCCCTCGCGGCCGCCGCAAATCCCCGACATAGCGACAGCTCGCGGGCGGAAGGTTTCGAGAGCGCGCGTCGTGACGATCGCGGCGCTGATCATGCCCGGACCCGGCTGGACCACGATCACTCCCCTGAGGTCGCCGATTCTGGCTTCCTGGCAGTCGAGGCCCTTAACAACTGACGTCTCGCCTATCGTTGCGTCGGTCTGCCGAAAGCCCTGCCGTTCCTTTTCTAGCGCGCAAACGATCAGGAAATCGAGCGACCGGGTGGAGAATGTCTCCTTGAGCTTCTGCGCGAGCGGCGACTTCCAATGGTCGGTCTCGTCGAACTGGATGACCGCGACATTGTGCCGCGCGAAGCTTTCGCGCGCGCTCCCAGCGATGTCGGGGTAGCCGGTCATCACGATCCAAGACGCGGTGCGGCCCGAGAGATGATTTTCGATGAGCTCGCACCATTGGCAGGTCGCGTCGACATCGGATCCGCCTTTGTGCTGCGGCATCACAAGATCGACGATGATCAGGTCGAAACGTCCCTTGCCGAGTTCTATGATCGCGTCGTTGACCGTTGGCGCCTCGACGATCTCGGCATCTTCGATGTCGATGGCGATGCCGACCAGCGCCTTGATCTTCTCCGCCTTCTCGGTGGCGTCTTCTGCAAGCAAAATCCTCAATTCTGATCCCCCATTGCCGCTATCAGTCTGTCTTTCCAGTCTTGGCTATCTTCATCGAAACGGATGACGTCGGCGACATTCATCACCTCATCCTTCTCGACCACCGCCTTGAATTCATCGAGCCGTACATGGCGCCGGTCATATTCGACTGTCGGATACTGGGTCAGAATCGCTACACGTTCCGGACGGTCGCTAAAGGCGAGGAAGAGCAGCACGTCGAGCCCGCCCACGGGCTGCGAATAGGTGTCTATAGCCCCGACCTCGCTCGTATGGCTCGGGATAGCCATGTCGAGGATGACGAAGTCGAATATATGCTCCTCAAGCGTGGCCATCGCGCTTCGGAGCGAGATCGCGCGCGTGATCTCCTCGCCATTCGCCAACGGTTCGACGGCCGCTGCAATCGCATTCATCTTGAAGGGCTCGTCTTCGACGATTAGGATTCTCATTCGACGATACCCGTATAGGGAAAGCGCATCGACACGCAGAGGCTGCCGGTTGGCACCCTATTGCTCTCCATAGTGAAAGAGAGGAGGCTCCGCTCGGCTTCCATTTTCTTGAGTTTGCGGATGCCGCTGAGGCCCTCGACGATATCCGCGCCGTCTGCACCAACACTTCCAGCCGCCTGCATCCGTGACAGGGCCTCGTCGGGGCAGGCCCCGGCTCGCACATCGCTTCTCACGGCAATTTCCAGCACTTGGCCGCTTCCGGAGTTGTAAAGTTCCGCCTTGATTGTCAGCATCCCGGGGTGCGGCCCGTGCTTGGCGGCGTTGCGCACCGCGATCGTCAGGGCGTCATAGACGGTGTAGTAAAGCGAGCCCGAGAGCTTGAGCTCTTTGTCTCCCTCGAAATCGAGCTCAGGGCTGAAATCCTCATATTCGTCATTCGCCTCCTGCAGCACCACTTGCAACACATGACCAAGCTCGGCGATTGGCGAAATATTCGGGGGCTTCTTAAACCACGAGATGACCGTGTTGAAATGATCTGTCAGCGTAAGATTGATCTGCTTTTCAAAACTGATGGCGCCGGCGTTGAACGGGTGATGGCGCATCTTGAACGTGCCGGTCTTGCTTCGGGCTTCGGCGATCGACGCTTGGACGCTTGCGAGCTCCAGCTCCAATATGAGCCAGCAATATTGCTCGATACGCTCGGGTAAGAGCAGGATTCCATGCTCCTTCTGCGCCTGCTCGAAAATGGCGTTGAGGCAAATGAGACAAGTTTGCCATTTGTCGTTGGTGTCGATCTCGGCGCTGATCATCCCATTCTTTTGCGTGGCCTTGTCGTAGAAATGGAGGCGCGAGGCAAGCGTATTGACGGAAGCGGAAAACTCCTCCCGCCAACTCCCATATTGCGCGGCGATTGCGGGCGGAGCGTCAATCTTGGCGACCTCGGGAATTCCGTTGAGGAGCGTGCCTCGCAGGGTGCCGTGCCGTATGCGGCGGCCAAGGAACGAGGCGATCCCATAGTCGGAGTTTTTGCAGAATTCGGCATAGCATTCAGTGATTGACAGCAGCGCGCGCGCAATGGGATTTCGGTGCGCGGTCAGAAACATCGTCTGACGCTTCGCCTTGTCGGTAATATCGGTCACCGGCGGCAGGCGCGGTTCGTCCTGTCGGATGAAATTCGAGAAATCGGCGAGCTTGTTCTGTTCGATCCACTGGCGGAAGCGCACCGCGTCGATGCTAATCCGCGCCTCGTTGATTGCCCCCCGCACGACAGCGATCTTCCGGTCTAGGCGGAGCTGCTTCGCCTTCTCCAGCGACATTTGGTCGCCGCTCTCGTCGGCATGCCATTCGAGCAGCCGCGCGCGCGTTTCATAGACCGAATTGGCGGTTTCCATAAGCAGCGGCATCTGGCTGAGCAGCGTCTCGTCGAGCAATGTTATAAAATATTGGACGATGTGCGGCTCGAGCCCCCTGACCTTCTCTATGAACGCAAGGATGTCACCGTCGTGATGCGCCCGGACATATCGCTGGAACTGGTCCTTGAAACCGAAGCTGTCCTTGGTCGCCGAGCTGTGCGCGCGCAGCAGCGTCTGCAGGATGAGCTTAACGAAGGGATCCGTCGCTGTACTCACCGCCCGCCGCAGTGTCGGCGTCGAAAGTAACCGGTCGACCTCGAAGGTGCGCCCCATCAGCAGCGCCATGGTTTCGGCGCTCATGCGAGAGAAATCGGGATCGTTGTCGCAGACCCAGATCAGCGCGCAGGTTCTCGCAAGCGCGCCGCTTCCCGCTGGCGAAAAGCGCGGGGGCAAGGCCTGGTAGGATGGATTAGTTTCCGGGGTAAGGTCCTCGACCCTGCCCGTACCCTCATAGAAGCGGCGGGCAAACGTGCGACCGCGGCCCGCGCGCTCGTCGCGGAAGCCGGGAATGTCGTAGATCGGCTGCACCGCCGCGCGAAACTCGCGGAACGAGCGATATTCGAGGAATGCTGGGGCCGCGCGGAAGGCTTGCAGGTCGCCATAGGGTTCGTCAGGTCCGAAATAGTCGAAGCGATGGTCTTCCGTGGCGCAGAGTCGCTGCCATGCCGCAACGATCGATGGCGACAGCTCGGGCAGATCGTCGCAGATTCCGAGATCGCGGTGACAGAGGATCGCCATCGCCGCGTCGGTCACGCTGATCTCATAATGCGCATTGATTATCGGCAGCACATCGGCCGGTTCCAGTGCGAGCGGCGCGAAGCAGAGCGAAGATATCTTCTTCGCGATACTGTCCTGCCGCGCAAGCCCGACAAAGTCCCGGAACCGATATTTGAGGTCGAGATAATTGAACTCATTTCCAATCGAGTCGATCATCGCCATGATCCCAAAATTCGGATCGTGGACGCCGTAGGAATCGACCAGTTCCACGCATGCGCGATAGGAAATTGTTTCCTTCGCCGAATAGCCGATGATGAAGGCGGCCTTCCGCGCAAAAGCGAGCGAATGACCGCATTGTAAGACGATCTCGGCGACAAGCGTTGCAATCACCTCGTCGAGGTGCGACGCGATCCCGATGTTCAGAGCTGCGAGCAGATCGAAGGCCGCGCTGATTTCTTCGGCATTCCTGTTGACCCGTTCACCGATGTATTGCAGCGCGATTGCGTCGGGCGGCACGAGCGACATGCCACGCGGCGACTGAAAGGGCGAGCTTGTCGGATTCTCGGGCAGGATATCGAGGTGGCGGAAGAGATTGTCCGAGCGCAGCAGGGAATCGACTTCGCGCAGATCGCTCAGGCTCACGCCTTCCAGTAACTTCGTGAGCGTCGATTGTGCCTCACTGAAGCTCAGACCTCGATTTAGCAACCCCCGCAAAAGCGACCGTGTTTTGAGCTCCTTAATATTTTGAATCGATGCCATGAGACTTCTTTTTAACCACACTGGAAAGTGCAAATATAGGCTGCTTCTAAGTCGAACCGAGTCAATAAGCCAAGCGAGGAAGCTGACATAAGAATTGGCGGCTCAGCCTCTCATCTTTACAAGCTTGAGATCACGCGGAGCGGAGCGCTGTAAGTGTCTAGCAGGTAATTTTCGGTAGCCGCGAGCAGATCGAGCTGCGCCGTGCCGATCGATGATTTCGCAAGACCGGGCTGGACGATCCAGACCCGATGTTCCAGGTCCATAACCTGCCATCGGCCGATCCAGTCGCGGATTTGGTCCAGCCCGCCGCGCTCGAAACGCGATGGCAGCCCATTTTCTGTGCGAAGCTGTTCGCGTTTGCGCATACGTTTCAGTATCCGGACCGGGTAAGTCATCCACCTGATCGACTTTTGCGCTTGTCCGCACACCTCGTAGAGATCGGCAACGCGATTGCCGGCCGCCTCCCCATGAGCATATTTCAAATGATATAGGTCGACCTTTAGACAATCGTCGACTTCACGCATGACGACGATGTCTGCAATCTCGCCGGTGCCGTCATCGTCGAATATCACCTGATGGTCGGGATCTTCGAGCAGCCAGTCGATGATGTGGCGCTGGATCGATTCGGGCCGTTTCTCGATACCCTGCGATTCAACCTTCAAGTCGACATCGCCCCAATCGCGTGGCGTTATCTTCGTCTCGTTGAAGCTTCGGCGCTCTTCTTCACGCGGTATTTTGTATAGCTCGTTCGCAATGAGAAAGTCGCCGTCAGAGAAAAAAATATGCGGCGGATCTTCGGCGAATACTTCGGCCAAAGGCCGTTCTTTCCCAAAAATGATCGAGACGGGTGGCCCATCGATTTGAGGATAGGCTACACCTTCGGCGGTGATCTCGACCCCAAAGGTGGCCTCGGCGCCGGGCGACACCAATTTGAAGCGGATCGGCGCATCTGCATCGAACCCGACAAGCTCGAGTTCGCAATCGAAAAACCCGATGGTGGTGTCAACGCCGCCAAAGCGGAAGGCGATCCTCTCCTCAAGGTTGATCAGAAACTCTTCGGGCCAGTGGATCGCCAGGGCCACCTTTCCCGGCGGACGTGCACTCAGCTGCTCCTGCTTGACGAGGTTACGCAAAAACGCGTCGGTCGCGATACTATTGTCAGTGACCTTGCGGCCGATGTCGCGGCACCATTCGATCCAGTCAGAAAAATCAGCGGCTGACTGCATTGCCCAGAATTTGCCCTTGGCCGAACAGCCGATGGTGCGCTGTCCTTCACCATTATAGCCGAGGCCGAACAGATTGGATTTGCGTTTGCCGCTGTTCTGCGCGTCGGTCAGCTGTGCCGCGATGTCCGACCCGGCAAACATCGTATAGCGTATTTTACGGCCCAATAGGCTGCTGAGGCCGAGGTTCATCAATAGCAGGCGGTTGATCCCGTCAAGCGCCCGGTAAACGATTTCGCCGGCAATCCGGCTAACCTTTTCTCCGCACAACGCCTTCGCCAAGCGTTCGTGAAGATCCTTCGAACGCGTGCTGTTGATATAGAGAAGCTGAGTGTCCTTGTCCCAATGAACCAAATAGAGATTCCACTCGACGTCGGCGACATCCTTTATCGTGCTCCAGCGGACCGGCACGTCCTCACGCGTGACAAAGATGGCGAGGTGTTCGGATTCATTGACCGTGGGGCCGCTATGGAGGGAAAAGGGCGGTAGTCCGTGTTCTAGCTCGTGCGGCCGCCATTCCTCACTTTCGGTACGATAGATAACGGTACTCATCTTGGGGATGAGGGTCTGAAGGGGAATGCCTTCCAGCACTTCTCCAAATCCAGAGATCAGCTCCGCGCGCTTGATCTGTTTGCCGGTTTTCGCGTCGCTCAGCACCTTGAGAAGGAAATTCCAGTCCGCATCTTCGGCGTATAGCGAGCGAAGGCTATCTTCGACCTTGGCCTGTTCGATATTGGCGAAGACGGTGGCATCGCCGATGTGCTTGGCATCACGAGTGAAACGGCCGGTGAATTGCAAGGTGATCGCGACGCTCTTGTGGCGGTCATGAAGTCCGGAGATTTTAAGCTGCGGCAGATCAAACCCTTCGCCGAGCATATCGACACACACGATGATACGGCTGTCGCGCGAGCGGAGACGGGCGAGCGCTTCTTCCTTTTCGGAAGGTTTCATCTGGCTGTGGATGATGACCGGAGAAAATTTACCAAGCTGCGTGCGGTAAAGCTTATGCAGAGCGATCGCGCGCTTGATGTCTCGGGCGCGTGCCATAACGAGATGATCACAACCTTTGCTGAGATCGGCCTCGAGCTGCGCTCCGACAAGCCGCACAATTTCCAGGTCGGCCTGCGCCTCTTCAAATCCTTGCACAGCCCGGAAATTGATCGGTTTGAAATAGCCCTCTTCCTGCGCCTTGCCGAGGGGATAGACGTAAATGAATTTTCCATCGACGCGCCGCCCGTCGGTTCGAAACGGGGTCGCCGTAAACTGAACTACCGTCTTGGCGCCGAACCTCCCCTTGAACTGCTGCCAAGTTTTAGCGGCAATATGATGCGCTTCGTCGATGAACAGGTGCGAGCAAAGCTCGGCCATGCGCGCTTGCACCTCTGGCGTGCACTGACCCGCGACCTGCATCGTCGTCACAACGACATTTGCGCGGGAGAATATCTCGGTGACTTCCTGAGGCGACGTTGGCCGTCCGTCGAGCACAGCGACCACAGGCGTTTCCGCCGTGGGAGCGAGAACTCCGGCATCGTGAAGAATACCAAAGCTCATGAATTTTTCAGCGATCTGGTCCCGCAAGTTTGCGTTAGGCACGACGATCAGGAGACGTTCGAGCCGGACCGCCGCGAGCAAGCTCAGCATGGTTTCGGTCTTGCCGGTCCCAGTCGGCATGACGATTGTGGCAGGTTGAGAGGTTACGCTCCAATGCGCCAGCGTGGCGTAAAGTGCCCCCATTTGCGGAGCCCTAAGTCCCTTCTCGACGATCTCGCCCTGCGCATCGCGAATCTCGCGCCGAAATGTGAAGGCGTCTTTCCACGATGCGCGCGCGCGCTCACAAATGGCACATGCTTCTTCGATGCTTAACTGTGCCGGCTTTCGCGCCGCACCGCGCACCCATTGAATTTGTCCGGCGAGGCTTTTTTCTGACAGATCGGCCTCGGTCACAAAATCCGGCGCGACGAGAATCTGTTCGAACGGCAGTTCAGCAGCCGACTTGCGAGGAAGGAAGAGCAATTTTCCGAAGGGTTCGACGTCCGCAATCAAACCTCGCAGACCGCGCGCTGAATAGCTTGCTAGATGCAAGCTGCGTACGAATGCTTTGGGACCACGCTTCTCTATCGACGAACGAAAGACGCGACCCTTGACTTCAATCTGCTGCGGCACGCCAATCGGCGTGGCCTGCGAGAACAAGTCCATTTTTTATCCCTCGCGTGACGGACTTTTGCCGCCCTCTCCCAGTCGCTAGAACTAGATGATTACGAATGAATTCACCATCCCAGATCACCAAATAATCTTCATATTCTGTTCCAATTTGAACAAATATCGCCTCGGTTGCACCGAATGCACTGTTGCGGCCGTCGTCCGGGAGGAAACAATAAAGCCGTATCGCGGCATGACGTTGCCGGTCATGGTCGAAGCGATCGTCCGGTTTCAGGAGGCACCCGCGTGCTAAGCAACGGCGTAAATGAGGCGCAAAGGAGACTGTCCGTCTTCAGCTCATTAAACGACGTACGACAGGATCGCACCGATTTACGAAATGCTCGGCCCGCCCCGCCCACGCCCAAAGCTCCAACTGATGCCGTCACCGCGTAAAATAGCCGTCACGCTCTTCCCCACCTGGCGAACCAACACGGGTCGCCAAGGCACAAGAGTAAATTCCCGCGACTTCTCGATCAGCGCCAACCGCCCGCTTATGGCGTCGATATGTCGTCTATAAACGCCAGCAATGCGAGTACCTCTTTCAGTCTCGGCGAATGGCATACCCAATTCTCGTGATAGCTGCACGCCCAGACGGCGCATCTCGCGGCGGCGGAGTATATCGATCATGTCGTCCCGATAGGAAATTTGCCCGCGTGATTCTTCGGCAAACCCTTGCGCGATCAGCCATTGTCGGCGACGCGCCAGCGCATCGCGCGCCTCGTGGCCGAACCCGGCGTCGCGCAACGGCAGCGGACCGGCGACGACCAGCTGCTTATCGAGCCAGGTCGCAGCGTCGGCATCGACCAGCTTTTCCAGCGGTAGAGGCGAAAGCGTTTCAAGTATCACGGGTCGGTCCTGCGCTCGCGACACTTCATAGGCGGTCGCACGCGTCAGATGGTTGGGTGCAATGATCCAGCTGCCGTCGGGTTCGCGTGTCACACCGCCCGTCTGCCGCCGCATCGCTTCGAGCCGTCTGACATGGGTTTGGGCAAAGGACTCGCTCGCGTTTGGGTCGTAGCGAAGATGGGCATCAATATCATAGCGCCCCTCATTGGCAGCAGCGACTGCGGCGACAGTGCGATCAGCCTCGCGAAAATCTGGGGTGACCGGCTCGATCCGGACGATCGCGCCATCGGCATGAGGCTCGACATTATCGCCCTTCCCGATCATCACATAGTGAGAGCGTCCATCGGTCGCTTCGACTATAAGATAATGACGGTCGTTAAGCTCATCCGACAGACCGCGATCGATTATGCGGCCGACCAAAGGTCGCGCATCGGATGCGGCAGGGTCATAAATCGTCTGATCGGCCAGCGCTGGCGCTGTATCACGTGCGCTATAGGCACGCTGCATTGTGCGGATGATGTCACCGCGCTCGCCCATGCGGCGCAGCGTATCGGCGAGATCGGGGTCCAAATGCCAGTGACTAGCGCCCATCTGTTCAGCAAGGCCGAGCCGTTCAAGCTTCTTCAGACGCCCCATACGGACGGTCTGATCGAAGGCCCCCTTAGCTGCGGAACTTGCTAGCCCGTGTGCATCGACGTCGCGCAACAATGCACGATCAATACTGGTCAGCCTTTCCGGCTCGACTTCACCACGAAGCTTCGTCAATATGTTGTCGGTCGTGCGCGGCCCGAGATCGATATCGATTAGCTCGGCGGCCCGCTCGCGCATACCTCGGGTGATATATTCGCGGGCGATGATCAAATCTTTGTTGCGATCATCCTTACCGCGCATAATGATGTGGGTGTGCGGATGGCCGGTGTTGAAGTGATCAACCGCCACCCAATCAAGCTTTGTGCCCAAATCCTCTTCCATCCGCGTCATCAAACGACGGGTCAGCGGTTTGAGATCTTCATATTCAGCGCCATCCTCGGGCGAGACGATAAAACGAAACTGGTGGCGATCAGCTGAAGCCTTGTCGAGAAACGTCTTGCCGTCGAGCTTGTCAGCATCGGCGCCATAGAGCGCGCCGCGCCCTCCATCGCGGGTCGTCCCATCGCGCTCGATATAACGTATATGCGCGCGGGCCGCGCCGAACCCCTTCCCCGCCAGCTTCACGATCCGCGATTTGATGATGACGCGGCGCTGACGGAAAGCTGCATAACGGTCACGGCTTCCGAGGACGCGACCGACCCCGGCGCCGCGCCCGATGCGACTGCCGTCGAACCGACTGCGACTAAGCTTACCGGCTCCGCCACGCGCAAGATTGGAAGCCGCGAGGACGCGGTGCAGGAACTTGCGCCCCTTCTTGCTGCCCTTGGCACGCATACGCCCCAGGCGGGGCTCGAAATCATCATCGCTCTTCATGCTGGAGACCGCAAAATAATGGCTTGAACCGTCAGCATGGCTCAGCCGAACGACGCTGAAAACCGGTGCCAAAAAAGGCGAGGAAATCTGCGGGCTAGCCCACCATGTGGCACCAGGAACAAACTCATGGTGCCAAAATCTCTCCAAATTGCTCCAAAAAAGGATGTGCAGACAATGGCTTATGGTGAAGGCTCCCGGAGCCGACACCATTGTTTTATCTTGCCATACGCGTTTCCACCTCCCAACCCCGCCGAAAACCGTCTCTCACGTCCAGTTGCCTGGGAACCCGAGGCAAAAAGAAAGGAGCGACGCTTGCCATGCGTCGCTCCTCAATAGTGCGCCATCGTCACGCTATGGCATAGGCCGCGCGCGCCTCCGATACGCTTCCAAAATGACGTGTTCCCATCATCCCCTGCGCACTGCCATCGCCATCGACGATCATCATCGCTACGAAATATTTGCCTTCAAGCCAGCCCCATATCGCGATCCGGTCCAGCTCTATTTCCTCCTCATCTATGCCCTCATAGGTGCCGGTCCAGCGCTCCTGAATCCGCGCATCCCAGTAAAAATCAATCGCTTCCGCTTCAAGAAATCGCTGCGCCAACGCGGTTCCTGCGCCGCGCCCAAACTCGATTTCCAGGCCCGAAACCAAGGCTTCCAACACGCGATCCGATGCCGCTCCGATGCTGTTATGTCCATTCATGACTTGCTCCTATTCTCTCCCCGAGCGTTCGAGGACATACTCTCGACGACGGGTGGCGGAGCGGCTGTCAGGGCCGCCGGAGCGATAGCGAAGGCGCCGCGTAGCGGCGGCGGAGGAACCGATTTTGTTGCTCAAAAACGAACAAATGCGCGCGCGAAGCGCGCTCCTACTTGCAGCAAAATTGGAGGGGCCGCCGGCCTTGATAGACGCTCCGGCAGCCGTCATGATTGGCCTTGCCGAGACGAGCCCTCCCCAACGCCTGCGGTCAGGATTTCGGCTTTTTGATGAAGAAAATGGGGTCCACAGGCGGGGTGGACTGAGCGCTTTCGCCTGCGTTAACAGATGTCGTACCAGTGACAAATATGAACGGCGGAGACGGCACTCTTGGCTCTATCATGGCCACCCCCGTCACCGTCCGCATATAGGCGACGGTCTCCTCCGGCAGCTGCGCACGCCCCTCCAGATAGGCGCTGTAACGCCCCGGTCCGGCATTATAGGCAGCAAACAGCCCGGGATAGCCGAACCGGTCATACATCAGCCGCAGATAATATGTGCCCGCCAATATATTGTCGCGCGGGTCGTGCGGATTCGGGCCAAGATCGAGCCGCGCGCGCATCGCGGCCCAGGTTCCCGGCATCAATTGCATAAGCCCCATAGCCCCTGCCCGACTGGTGATCGGGTGGCCATGACGAACCGTCCGCCCGCCGCTTTCGGCGCGAACCACGCGCTCGATCCATAGGGCAGGCAAACCGAACCGTGTTGATGCCTCGGCTATATAGGGCTGCCATTGCGCAACAGGATCGGCACGCGACGGCGATGAAAAGAGCAACGCGACGGCGACACCCGCGCATTTCAGCGGAGCCATAAGGGATGCGCCTTCCCGATGATGTCGCCGCGCGCGGTCGGCCCAAAATAGCGTCCGTCAAAAGATTGCGGATCGTCCGTCAGGAGGAGCATCGCCCCATCGCTCAGTATCGTGCAGCCGCGCCACCGGGGCATCGACCGTCCCAATCCGTCAGCGCGCAACCGGGTTGCGACATCGCGTCCGTTTACGAATATCTTGTCTATAGTCGCGCAAATCTGGTCGCCGGGTTCGGCCGCAACGCGCTTGATGAGCGGAACATTGGCAGGGAGATAGCGGCGGCGAGCCGCGAGGCTGCGCCAGGGCTCGGCAAGCTGGGCGACAACCATGTCACCGCGACGCAGCGGCCTGTCGGGCGACACGCGCCACAGGCCGATCGGGGCACTGGCGCTGGCATTCCAGAGGAGGCGCGGACGCGGCGGCATGAGTGCCATTGCGCCAAGCGCAGTGATCAGACTGGCGCAGATAGCAGCCCACCGCAAAAGGCGATGATGGCGAAGGCGTGCAGCGCGGAGTGCATTGCCGACGGGCCGAACTTCTATCTCACGCATCGTCGCCAGCCTCGCTGCGCTGCTGTGACCAGACATCCAGATCGTCAATATGATAGCGGACATGACGACTGTGACGACGATAGCGCGGGCCGGTGCCCGCAGAGCGATATTCTTGCAGCGTGCGTTCGGCAACGCCGAGATAATAGGCGGCCTGCGCCGGACTGAGATACGGCGTCCCTTCACGTGCGTATTTGGCCCGCGTGATTGCGGCCTCGTCCTTGTCTTTGGTCATGGCAAACCCTTTTGAGCGGCGCGGCATCATGCCGCGTGACGCGCTCTCCATGAGCCCGCACCAACACCGGCGGGAGGGTCGAAATAGACATGGCCCAAAATCGACCCTCCTATCCGGCTTGCGTCGATGTTCTATTTATGTTCTATCGTCATTCGCCGCCTGCACTGCGGCGATTCGACAGCGATGGAGATGGAAATTGCAGCATGATGTGCGGCTGCGCGCCGCCGCGCGCGCGATTTACGAGCACTGCTATCCGGGCGAGGAATGGGCACCGCTGGGCTTTGACGAAGCCGAACGCTACCGGACCATCCCCTATCGGCAGGCGGTCGGGGCGGCGCTCGAAGCGCGCGCTGTCCTTGCTGCGCCGGTTCAGCCCGAGTTATTCGAGGTCGCCTGAGAGCGGGTCAGTCGCCTGATAGGTGACGCTCAGCGATGTTTTTGACTTCGGTTTCGAGCATTTCGATGCGCTCAACGAGCCAGGCGAGCTCGGCACCGCTGATCTTGTAATGCGGACTATAGCGCGCGTTGACATAGGCTTGTTGCAGCAATTCGAAGCAACGGCGGGCAAATTTATCATCGCGCGGCCAGACCGGAATGAGATCGCGCGCGATGTCTTCGGCCTTGTCGCGGAGGAAGTTGATCTTGTGCGATTTTGGCGAATAGAGTGACAGAATGTGCAGCACCGTATGGTAGAAATGCTCGGTCGCCTGATGCAGCTGAAAGGCTGCGATGTTATTGAACCCCTGCGAGATATCAAATTTTCCGGTCACCAAGAACTGACGCGCACTGGCATACCATTTATCGAAATAGTCTTGCGCTTCCTTGCGCATTTCCGCTGGAGGCAGCGGCTTTGGCGTATCAAAATCCTGTGTTCCGAGCTGGTACAAAACCACCCCGTCGCGCACAATATCGGTAAAGAAGGGCCGTCCGCGCGACAGCTGAAAATTGACATCACCCAGGCTGTGAACGATCAGCCCGACGGGTGCCGAAAGGCGTTTGGTGATCGCATATTCGCGCAGAAAATGGTCTTCGGCCTTGTACCAATAGTCGATCGGATCGGTCAGCCGCTCGTCGTTGACGACGACAAATATGTCATAATCCGAATAATAGCCCCCCTTGGGATCGGCGACCCAGTCGCCGCGCGCATAGCTGCCGTACAAGATGACCTTGAGGATGCGGCCCTGCTTTTTCCACTTTTGAGTGGCAAGGCTCGTCGCATCCTCGAACTCGGCGAAAAGAATTTCGACGATGCGCTCGAGGTCGCGGCGTTTGCGGTCGGGAAGATGGTCAAGATCGGTTTTCATGTGCCTTGAATCCTAGCCGAATATTGCGCGCTGACAATCAAAAGGATGAGCCCCGCGTCCGCCGGAGCGGACGCGGGGCAGACCGTCAGTCGGCGGGATTCCAGATGACGGCGTAGGTCGCGTCATCATCCTGCCCTGCTGCACGGCCAAGGTTCGCGTAGAGGCGGCGCGGCCCGAACTCGGGAGCCGCGAGGCTCAGCGAGACATAGTCCTTGCCCGAGGCTTCGCCGGTGCGGGTCCAGCCTGCACCGATTTCGACGCCGTCCGAATAGACCCGATAGTCGGGCTGGATGTCGCCATTCTTGCTGCGGTTGGGGCGGATTTCGATGCTCGCGCGGATCGAAAGCGTTTTGAGTTGGCCGACAAAGCCCTCTTCGGGATTGCCGTTCACATAACCGATTGCAGCCATTGTTCGTCTCCTTCTTGGTCGCCGCCGGGGACCATCCCCGGTGCGTGGCGAGAACAAGGAAAGGGGCATGAGACGGTGCACGCACCCGCAGGGCCGCAGCGTTAGCGAAGGACGGCGGCGCGGGATTTTTTTGGGCGCGAAGCGCCACCGCGAGGAGACCGCCAGCGGCGGGCGGGGAAAAAAGTCGCGGGCCGGCGTTGCGGGGGCCGTCGCCCCGTTCCAGGTCGAGCGTCCGGCAACGGGAGGGTCTTGGCGGTGATGAAGGCGATAGAGAAGCTGGATCAACCGGCGTTTGTGAGCGGCCTTATCGAAAAGTCATGGCCAAAGACGCCGTTTCGAGGCAAGGGCTGCCCCGACCGCGAACCAAGCTACTGACGATCCTATGGGGCCGAACGAGCGGTTGTACTTGGGATCGGCGTTCGCGAGGAGGACATGTGACGGAAGTAGCAGTGCAAATTGTCTTCGCAGCCGAGGCCCGCGATCTCGCCACGCTTGCAACGCGAAGCGCCGAAATCTGGGCGGGTCTGGCACTCGATCACGAAGCCCTGTCGGCGCTACGACGCGATGGTCTCGACCCCGCCGCCTTCCGGCTTTCAGGGCCCCATCCCTTTGCCTTCGCATGTGTCGAGACGGACAAGATTGGCGTCACCGCACATGCGCCCGACCGCGAGGCTGCTGAAGCACTGCTCGACCTGTTTCGTGTCGCCTTTCTTCGCCGCCTGCTCGCCTAGCCAATGCAAAAGCCAGACTTATAGGCGCGGCGCCCTCCCCGATAAGGAGGCCGCCGGTGATTGCAGATTATCTGCCAGATTAGTCAGGCTCAAAGGCCGAAGCCATACGCGCCACATCGCGCGCATTTAGCCCGTGCGCGGCCGCACTGGCACGCCAGTTTGCGACGGCGGCCTGAACTTCTCTTATGATTTCGTGCGCGGCAGGTGGCTTTAGCCCGCATTGGCGCGCCATGCCGAGGGCGACGTCGAGCGACGCTCTATCGTCGGCCTCATCTATGGCGAGGCTCAAAATGCGCGGCTTCACGTCCAGCGGTGTCGGGTTCATATCATAGGCCGGTGACAGTCGCCACCCGCCTACACCGTCATAAAGAAAACCATGATTGCGCAGATGATCATCGGTGTTGGAAATCAGGATATTGAAAATGATGCGCCGCCATAGCTGTGCGCAATCCTGCTCGGGCTGCGCGCCATATTGACGGAGCGCATCGACAATCTCCAGATAACTATGCGCTTCATTATCAGCGGCCCCCAGCATCGACATCGCGGACAGAAACGGGATGCGGATGTCGCCGTCACGGTCGAAACGGCGCAGCAATAAAGCGGTGCGATCGGCAACCTGCTCCAACCGCCATATCGGCACCTCGATGCCAGCGCGGCTGGCAAGATCGAGTGCCACCGCCTCCCATTGCATGACGGGATAAGCATCATCGGCTTGCGGGAATTTGGCGATGGAGAGTTGACCTTGAAGATCGAGCACCGAGGCTTTGGCGCGCGCGCCGCCCAGCGATGAGCCAGGGGCAAGGATAAGCCGCAAATCGCTGTCGGTATCGCTATCGGCGGCAACGCGCATGGCGGCGTTCAACAATTCGCCGAGGTGAATGAGCGGCGGGATGTTTGCGTCGTCACCAGAGGCTAGAAAAGGACCATCGGGCGCTTCTTTGAAGCGCAGCGCGCCTTGGCGCGCGATATCACCGACACCCAGAAGATAATCGACTTCGGCCAAACTGCGCGGCGCGCGCGCCTCGGCGGTTGCGCTGCGGCGTTCCTCGCGCTGGATCAGATTGCGCCCCCAACGGTCGGGCGCCGAATCGCCGAATGCGCCAAATAAGGCGCGACCTTGCAACGTATGCTGCGGACCACCGCCGAGCATCAGGGCGGGCTCGAGCGCAAAGCGCGCTGGATTGGCGAGCCAATCGGCATCATATTCAAAAGTGGCGCTTTCGCGGTTTCGGGCGCGGCGCGCCCACAAGCGCCCGACAAAATGCGGAGTCCCTGCCAAATCTACATAGACCAATAGGTCGCGATCGCTCATGACAGCGTCGCGCTTCCGCGCTTGCTGACGCGCACGCGCTGGGGCAATCGCGCTTCGTCAAGCTGCAAGCCAACACTGTCGATGCTGATATCGGCAAGATCTGCAATCCGATCGCTCAATCCCAGAATGAACAGCACGGTGGCATAAACCCCGAGCGACACGCCGGGATCGCCCTGCTCGACCTTCTGCAAGGTGCTGCGCGCGACAAACGCGCGTTCGGCCATGAGCGTCATCGTGATGCGACGGCGCAAACGCGCCGCCTTGATGTCCGCACCAAGTTTGGCCAGAGCACGTTTGACGGGTAGCGGCATGGGGGGTGTCCTTCGCATATCAGCCTCCTTGACCGTTAATATAGGCACAAAGAGTGTTAATGTCCATTTAAACGGTCATACTGCTTTTCATTATGCGACTCTGTGCTTCACAGGACTTCAGAAAGCGGCTCGATTCTCATAGAAGTTTTGGAGCCACTCCGAGATGATAGGTCTATCTGCCTCAAGCCCGCTTTGTCTTCGACAGGATAACCACGCCGACCCTCTCGACAGCAAGGGATGTAGCTTTCATCGTCGAGGCGGCATCAAGCAGCCGCTTGGCTCCCCCCTCTTTTCCCTTTCTCGAAACGGGCCAAGGTCGCCAGGCGACCGTGGCGCGCGACAAAAAATCCATCGCGCCGTCCCGAGCCGTATCACGGCGAGGGGCGGCGCGATGGGACATTCCCCCACAAGCCGGTAGACCGCAAAATATGAAGGGCGGGCGACGGGTCGCCCGCCCTTCCCGTCATGCCGCTAGCGGCGGCCTCTGAACGACAGCGGCTGGCTCGCTCGCCTGTTCATCTTCATGACTTGCATTTGGCCCCGCATCTGGCTCGATATCAGGGTCCGCCATGATAGCGGGCGCAAGATCGGCGGCCAGCTGTTCAGACGCTGCAACGCTCGCAACCCCGCCCCGCATGGTATAAGCGGCGGGCGGAAAAGCCATCCATTTGGGCATCCACGGCGCGACTTTTGGGCGTCCGTTGGTGCCGTCCAGATGGTCAGCGATGATCGTTTTGAGCGCTTTCGCTTTCTCCTTTTCATTGGCACTTGCCACGTCTGCGCCCGCCACTTCGGTCAATATGGCGAGCAAGACGTCGCGGTCGCGCAACTGATCGAAGAAAGCGGCATCGGCTTGCCAGTGATTGAGCATATCGGTGCCCAAATGCACCCCGATGGCTTCGACGGCCTCGCTTCCCGCTTGCAGCGTTTCGCCCATGACAATCGCCACTATCTCGAGCAGCACAGGGTCGGGCAATTCGAGAAGCCGTGCAAAGACGCTGGCGAAAACCGGCTTGTGATAGCCCCCGCCGGTCACGGTCGGCTGCTCGGCGTCGAAACCGAGAACGCCCAGCACCGCGCGGCGCTGCTCGTCGAAGTGAGTCTCGGCAGAGCAGGTTTCGACGCTTTCGGCGATCTCTTCTTTGGGCGCACGCTGGGCCTCGACATCGACACGCCACAAATCCGCATTGGCGATGACATGCGCGAGCATCGCGCGCAGCGCGACATCGCCGCGCCGCGCGAGATCGGCCCGCACCGCCGCGTGACGATGGAGATCGATATAGCGGTTCATCGGCCCCGACACTTCGGGGCGAAGCGGCTTTTCGGGGGCCTCGCCCTTTTCGCCGCGCGACCGCGCCTCGGCTTCTTTGCTGGTCAGATAGGATTCGTGAAATATGACTTCGCCATTGTCGCGAATCTCGACATAGATACGCCCGCCGCTGCGTTTGGGAACATGGGCAAAATCCCACGAGCGGAACCAGTCGCCGCGCTCCATGACGATGACATCGGCCCATCCGTCCTCGATATAGGATGTTTTGCGCGCCTCAATCTCGGCCATTTGGAGCGTCCAAAAGACGTCGCTGTCGGCAAAATAGCGCTCGTCGCCGAACAAGTCGCTGATTATGGCCGCGCCCGATGCCTCGACATCGAACAGAGCATATGGGGCCGCAATCGCGCTTCCCCCGAACAGCCAGGCCTTTAACTGGTGGCCGGTCGGGCAAAAAGCTTCGCTGTCATCGAACAATGCAAGCCACGCCTTTTGCTGGCTTTTCGATGCAAGGGTGAGATGACGCACCGTCGCAGAATCGATCTCGCCGCCGCGATAGAGGGTGCGGATGCGCGGGAGCAAATTGCCGAGCGCAAGGATACGCTTCACCGTCTTCGGCTCGAACCCGAAAATGTCGGCAACCTCATCGACGCTGCGTCCGGCTTTCACCAGCGCGACAAAACTCTCCCATTGGCTGACCTCGTCGGGGTCCAGCCGCGCGAGATTTTCGATCATCGAGGCTTCCAAGGCATCGGCGTCATCGCCCGCGTCCAGAATGGCGCAGGGGAGCGGGCGCACGGTCCCGCCTTCGCGCACCACGGCATTGGCAGCGGTAAAGCGCCGCCGTCCGGCAACAATCTCAAAATGACCGGCTTGGCAATTGGGGCGGACGAGCAAGGGCACAAGAACGCCGCGCGACCTGACGCTTGGCAGCAGGTCGGCAACATCGGGGTCCTTGCCCTTCGCGCGCATATTGGTTTTTGCAATCGACAGCTTGTCTATGTCTAAAAAATCGAGTTTCATCATTCTTGCTCCTTTGCGAGCGCCGGTCCGTCATTTTTCAAAGGGGGGCGGACCGGCTTACTGACGGCGAAAACGCGCCGCCGCGTCAGCTGCCTTTCCCGCTCGGGTCAGGCAGAAGCTGGTCCTGCTTCTTGCGGCGAAGCGCCGCTTCGGCATGAATGATCGACCCCAAGCGCCGCGCGCTCTCGGTCCAGACCGAGAGCGGCGCGAGGCCATCGAAGGCAATATCGCGTTCGATGGCGAGCCCGAACGGGAGCCGCACGGCGGCGATCTCGGCGAGCGAAAAGCTGCCGAGTTCGGGGCAACCAAAGCCGAGATCGGCCAGCCCGAACAGCGTGTCGCCATCGGCGTCGATCTCGCTCGCAAGCCATGTTCCCGCACCAATGGGATTGAACAGTTTCACCACGGGAAACGGATCGAAACGGGTCTCGCGCGCGGCGTGGATGCGGCTGGTCAGCCCGTTGGCATTGAGCGCGAGGCGAAGATTTGTAGGAATGAGGGTCATGCCGCCATCTCCCGCGCCGCGCCGTCTGGGGCGGTGTCATCCTTGGGAGCCGCAAAGCCGAGCAGATAATCGGACGCCTTGCTCGCAAGGCTCGCGGCTTTGAAAATGGCCCGATTGTCGGCGCGCATGATGGCGAGCCATGACCCGATATAGTCGGCGTGGCGCACGGTTGGTGTGATGCCGAGCGCGGCGCACAGATAAGCGCTCGCAAGTTCGGCGCAAAGTTCCTCGCGGCCATAGGCTTGGCTGGCAAAACGGCCCTTCTGGTCGCGGTCGAGCCGCGAGGGATGGCCGGTCCAATGACCCAGTTCGTGGAGCGCGGTGCGATAATAATCGATAGGCGCATGAAAGGCCTGTTGCGGCGGCACCGCGACAAAATCACCGCCCGGTGAATAATAGGCCTCACCGCCGCCGATACGAAAATCGGCCCCGCTTGCGCTGATCAGCGCCTCGGCTTGCGGCAGGACCTCGCACGGTTCGAGCGTATGTTCACGGGCCGTGCAACGCGCTGGCAGTCCCTCGCATTGGTCAACATTGAAGACGGTGAAGCGCTTCAAAAAGGGGATGCCGCGCCTGTCCCCATCGCCGCCTTCAATAGGACCACCCGACGACGCGCCCTTCGCCACCTCGCCCCCGCCCTCGCCTTTGGGGGTGAAGCGCGCGGCATAGAAAATCGTGATGCCCTTCTCGCCCTTCTTCACATTGCCGCCAGCGGCGAGCGCTTGGCGGAAGGTCAACCAGCTTTGGCTCGCAAAATTGCCCCGCACGGCTGCGGCCCAAAGGATGAGGATATTGATGCCAGAATAGGAGCGGCTTGTGTCGACATTGCGCGGGAGTCCGGGCGCAAAGGCGGTCGCATCCCAAGGCTGCACCCAGGGCACCCGCCCCGCCTCGAGTTCGTCAATGATGCTAGCGGTGACCTCGTCATAAAGCGAGACGCGCGCCCCATCGCGGTCGCGGCCCCTTTGCTCGCGCGCGCTACTGCGCGCGCGGCTTGGCGATGGCGCGGGCTGAAACGGGGGTTGCGGATTCAAATCCATGGCTGCGTCTCCCTCTGACAAAAAACCGCCGCAGCCGGCCCCGGACAGCGGGGCGGGCGGCAATTCACGGACAGGGGGACCGCCTCCCGAGGCCAGCGCGCACCCGAAGGGCCGCAACAAAGTGGAGGAGCCGGGCGCAGCCCGGCTTGCGCGATGGCCGGGCGGTCCCAAGGCCGTGCGCCGCCCGCGCCGATGTCCGAGGTGCCAGCCCACAAAAATGTCGCCGCGCGGGATAGCCGCGCGGCGTCACCTGCAGGTCCTTCAGTTCATCCTGCTTCATCCTGTCTCATTTTGGTTGTTCGGGATCCGACAACCACCGCCATCTCGGCGAAGAGAAGTTCAAATCTTCCTGCAAAAATGGGCGGCCGATGCCGCCCAGTCCCCGCCCGCAGGGCAAAAAAGGCGCCCTTGGCGAGCCGCAGACGGGGCGGCGTGCGCGCGGGCCTGTGGGCCAGCCGCCGCCCCGCCAAGACAGCGAGCCAAGAGCGCAGGCGCGGCTATAAAAGCAGCGTGCGACCTCTGGCGGTGCTTGCCGCCGTCAGTGTGCGCTCTTTGCCAGGCCGCGCACCATTGCGATGAACCATGACGCCGCAACATTTGACCGAGCCCCGTCCAAGCGGGCGACGTCAGTGAGTCCGTGCGAATAGCGCAGCAAGGTTTCATTCAAGGCGCTGAACTGCGCGCTTTTCTCGTACCACAACGTAACACTGTCCATATCTAACCAGTTTCAAATGAAACCTTGTTGCATCGCGTTTTCGGCAAGCTATGCTGGCGGTGCATCGGGTGACAAGGCGCACGATGTCGGGCTTGAGAACCCGCTTGAACGACCAGATTCCATCGCCATCCTGCCGGGTGGCCGCTGCGCATGTCCAAGCCATATGGCCAAAGGCGGCGGCGCATATTCAAGTATGTTCTCGACACCCGGCTTCAAAGCCGCCTTTCCGCCCTGTGCGGAAAGGCGGAGGCCATGGATTACGACGACAATGCAACAGCCGCAGTCAACCGAATCTCCGGGAGCGACCCGCTTCCTCCCGACGACTGGGCGGGGCCTGGCGGTGGCGTTTGCGCGGCCACCATCTTCGGCGAACAGCGTCCGCGCCTTGCCCGTTTCTTCAGACGGCGCGCGCCAGCGCAGGATGTCGGCGACCTCCTGCAGGAATGTTTTCGCCGCCTCCTATCGAGCAGCGCTTATCCGCATGTCCTGGCCGAACAACCAGGCGCTTATCTGTTCCGGACGGCGCGCAATCTCCTCGCCGAACATCATCGTACCGACGAACGCCGCATGGCAGCAGACCATCACAGCTATGAGGAGCCCGAGATCGCTGGCCCCGACCCCCATGTCGCGCTCGAAGCGCGCGACCAGATGCGGCGCGTTGCCGACGCGCTCACCCGCCTGAAGCCCAAGACGCGCGAGATATTTCTGATGCACAGGGTCGATGGGCTGAGCTATAGCGAGATCGCCGCAGCCAAGGGAATGAGCGTGAAAGGCATCGAAAAACAGATTGCCAAAGCGATGGTCGCGATCCGGCGGGCGCGGACACAACAACTATGAGTCGACGCGAACAGGACGCCGCGGCGTGGTTTGCACGCATGCGCGGTCCCGACGCTGAGCGCCACCGCGCCGCCTTTGAGGCATGGCGCGGCGATCCCGAAAATGCCCGCGCTTATGCCGATGCCGAAGATGACTGGCTGATTGCCGGGAGCGTGGCCCCTGTCGATACAGGCCCGCGTCCCGCGCTGCGTGCCGCATGGCGACCGGCCCGATCGCATTGGGCCATGGCGGCTGCCCTCCTGCTCGCTCTGACACTCGGACTTAGCTGGTATTGGCAAATCTCTCCACAGAGCCCGCAGCTCGCAGATAAGGGCGCGAGACCCAATATGGTGCGGCTCGCCGACAGGAGCAATGTCTTGCTCATGGATGGCGCGCGTATCGACACGCGATTCTCCGGCAACGCGCGGCGGGTCATCCTGATCGGCGGGCATGCGCGCTTCATAGTGGCACATGACAGCAGTCGACCCTTCACGGTCGTCGCGAATGGCTCGGTAACGACCGCTCTCGGAACCATATTTGAGGTTGATGTTCGCCAACCCCACCCCCGCATCCACCTCATCAAAGGATCGGTCGAAGTCCGCGCGCCGGGAGGCACAGCCGTCCGCCTCGCTCCGGGCGAAAGCGCCGAGGTCGATGGCCCCGAAGCGCATCGCATCCCTGTGCTTGCTAGCCCTGTGGCGGCGACGATGCTCGAAGCCGACACATTGCCGCTTGGCGCAGTGATCGAACGCGCCAACCAATCGAACAAGAACATCATCCGGCTCGCCGATCCGGCGCTCGCCACGCGGCAAGTGACCGGTCGCTTCGATACCGCTGACGGCGCCTTGCTCGCGCGAAAGCTCGCGGCGGCGCTCGATCTGGACCTCGTCGACCAACCCGATGGTTTTCTGTTGCGCAGCAAGCTGAAAAAAGCGGGGGGATAATCGGCCCCCCGACATTTCCCCTTCCAGACGGCCAGAGAGGCCGCGAGGGAGGGAAAAATGCACAACAGGATCACTACAGCACTTCTGGCATCAGGATGTGCGGCAATTGCACTTTATGCGTCGCCGGCTTCGGCTCAGGACACTATACACGACTATGATATCCCAGCGCAGTCCCTTGGTTCGGCGCTGCAGAAATATTCCAAGGTGTCGGGCCGCGAGGTTATCGCCGACGCAGGCCTTGTCGAAGGTCACCGCAGCGGCACTGTCCGTGGCCGATTGCCCGCCGACGTCGCCCTCGCCCGGCTTATCGCTGGAACCGGTCTGACGGTCGACATCGTGGACGGCGCATTGGTGCTCCGGGCCACAAACGGCGGGACGAAGGAATCAACCGACCGATTCGACGACGCAATCATCGTCACGGGCACGCGCATTCGGGGGAGCGGACCAATTGGATCGCCCGTGACAACGATTGACCGCGAAGCGCTCGACCGCAGCGGTCGGTCCACATTGGCCGATTTTATCCAGACACTGCCGCAGAATTTTTCGGGGGGTGCGGCGGAGGCCAATGTTGGGACCACCGCGCGAGGCAATGCCGCGAGCAACACCGGCTACGGCACCGGAATCAATCTGCGCGGATTGGGAACCGGATCGACGCTGACCCTTCTGGACGGGGCGCGTCCAGCCCTTGGCGGCACGTCGGGCGCCTTTGCCGACATCTCGCTCCTGCCTTCGCTCGCTGTCGAGCGCGTCGAGATCCTCACCGACGGCGCTTCGGCCATCTATGGCTCCGACGCGGTCGCCGGAGTCGTCAACATCCGGTTTCGCAATCATTTCGAGGGGGCCGAAACACGCGCCCGTGCGGGCACCGCCGATGGCGATTATAGCGAGGTTCAAGTCGGCCAGCTCCTCGGCACCGCATGGAAGACAGGCCATATCGTTATGGCAGGCGAATATTATCGTCGCGGAAATCTTGCCTCTACAAAGCGCGCCTTTGCAACCGAGGATTTACGCCCCTTCGGTGGCCCCGATTTTCGCTCCAATTTCAACAATCCGGGAACGATCATCGCCGCCAATGGCCAGCATTTCCTGATCCCGACAGGCCAGGATGGGTCGGGTCTGACGCCTGCCCAGCTGATTCCAACCAGTGATTTCAACCGTGGCGACAGCCGCAAGAAGGTCGACATCCTCCCGCAACAGAAAAGCGTCAGTCTTTATGCGAGCGCCGAACAAGAGCTGAGCGATCATATCCGCCTGTTTGCGCGCGGGCTCTATGCGACGCGCAATTTCGAAGCCCGGCGCCGCATCATCGGTGTGTCCCAGCAAATCGTTACGCCTGCCAATCCTTATTATGTCGACCCGATCGGTACCGGCCAGAATATCACCGTCTATTATGACCCGGTGGCCGACTTCGGCCCCGAAGGTGTCCGCGGCAGTGTCAAAGCCCTGAACACCAGCTTGGGCGTCCGCGCCGATATCGGAAGCTGGTCGATCGAGCTCTCGGGTGGATATGGCGTGCAGCGCGAAGGGTATGACGCCGTCAATATTGCCCACCTCATTCGCCTTGCGAACGCGGTCGCCGCGACCGACCGGGCACAGGCGATCAACCTATTCGGTGATGGTGCGGTCAACGACCCAGCCCTCATCGACCGCCTACGCGGCAGCCTGTCGGTCCGAACCCGCTATCGCAACTGGACGACCGCGCTACGCGCCGACGGCAAGCTGTTCACGCTCCCGGCAGGCGACGCGAAGCTCGCACTGGGCGCCGAGTATCGCCGCGACAGCATTACCTACCTCCAGACATTCGATATCGTCTCGTCTGCACCGCAAAGCACGGGCATTCCGGGACTTCCTGACAAGCGCATCGTGAAAGCGCTTTACGGCGAGCTGGCCGTTCCCGTCTTTGATGCGGGCGAGAATTTCCCTGGGACGCTCAGCCTCTCGGCTGCCGGACGCTTTGAGGATTATTCCGACGTCGGCGATAGCGCCAATCCGAAATTTGGTGCGCGATGGGTGCCGTACCCCGGTATCGCACTGCGCGCTTCCTATGGTCGCTCGTTCCGGGCACCTTTTTTCGATGAGCTCGTCGGAACGGCCAATGCGCGTTACCAGACCTTCCGCCTCGCGGACCCGGCCTCACCAACCGGCCAGACCAATGTCCTGCTCCTGCTTGGCTATCGCCCCGATCTTAGTCCCGAGAAAGCGACGAGCTGGACGGCGGGGCTCGATCTCGAGCCGCGCTTCCTGCCGGGCGCGAAGATCAACCTGACATGGTTCGATATCCGCTACAGCGACCGGATCGCGTCGGCGAATAGTTTCCTCCAATCCTTTTTCGCGCGTCGCGACATCTATGGGGGTCTGATTGACGAAACGCCAGATCCAGCAACCGTGGCGGCCTATTTCGCCGACCCGAGCTTCTCGAATGCGATCGGTATCACGCAAGATCAGGTGGCGGCGATTGTTGATGCCCGAACACGCAACCTGTCACGGTCGACGGTGCGCGGTCTCGACTTCAACCTGGCCTATTCCAGACCGATCACAGACGGCAGCGTCAGCCTTTCATTCGGGGGCTCGCGGCTGTTCACGATCGACAACAGGCTCACCGACACAGCGCCCGCGAACAATGTCGTCGGGACGCTCGGAGCCCCTGTGAAGCTGCGCCTGCGCGGCCAGGCTGGCATCATGATCGGATCCTTCGATGCAGGTCTCGGCGTCAACCATGTCGCGAGCTACCGCAATCTGACCGTCACGCCTGTCGAACGCGTAAAGAGCTGGACAACGGTCGATCTCCAACTTGGCATAACCATCGGGGCGCCGCCCGAGCAGAATGATGGCCGCTCGCTCCGCCTGGCCTTCAGCGTGAATAATCTCTTCGACCGCGATCCGCCTTATGCCCAATTTCGCTCGGCCGGAGTGACCCTCGGCTATGACCCCGAGCAGGCAAGCGCGATCGGTCGAAACTTCGCCCTTCAGGCGGTGATCTCATGGTAATCCTCGCCGCGATGCTTGCCCTGTCGTCAACAACGACAAGCAGCGCCAAAGCCGCTCGCGCGCCAGTGAATTCTCATGACCTTGTCGAAGTCGCCGACATCATGGGTCCGCTCCTTTCGCCTGATGGAAAGCGCATTTTATTCCGCGTCAGCCGACCATCGGTGGAAGCCAATGATACGCGGCTTGATTGGTATGTGGTGGACGTCAACGGCGGCAAACCAATCCATGCCGGAAGTGCCGGGACCGTTCGCCACGACGGCGCGGGATCGGTGGCCGAGCAGCGACCGATATGGGATCCGGATTCGAGGGGATTTCGGTTTCTTGGACTCAACGACGGCGTAGTGGCCATCTGGCATTGGCGCGATGGCAAGGGCCTCCGCCGCGAAATTGTCGATCCTGCCAATATCGTCGATTTCAGCCTTTCGGAAGACGGGCGGGCGCTGCGCTTCACGGTTGGTGCCACGCGTGAGGCCGTCGCAGCCGCACAGAAACACGCCTATGACGGCGGTGTCCTTGTCGATGACAGCGTCGATCTCGGCCAGGCTCTCGCCGGCGGGGTTATCGAAGGCGGTCGGCGCATCATGCAGCGCTGGACGCACAACTGGTTTGATCGTGCACAAATACTCTGGGATGCACCGAAAACGGACAAGATTATCGACTTATCGCCCGCATCCAAGGACGCCGGACTACCTATGTTTCCTCGGCCATTGCCCAGACAAGGTCGCACGATCAAACTCGCGAAGGGCGCTCAGGCCGCGATCGAAGGCACTGGCGAGACGACGCAGCTTGTCGTCACCTTCGCCGACGGACGCCGCATCCTATGTGCGGCATCGGCTTGCCGCTCGCCGCGTCTCACCGCGATCGGCGCACGCCCGGGACATGATGAACTCCTGTTGTTCGAAAGGGCGGAAAGTGCACGCGAAAAAATATGGCGCTGGCGGATCGGCGATAAATCGGCACGACTCTTCACCGTCACCGATGGTGTGGTTCGAACGTCAATCTGGCAGGACCGCTGCATTATCGCGGACATTGCGATGGTCTGTGCCGAAAGCCTGCCGACGAGCCCACCGCACCTCGTCCGCATAGATTTTGACGACGCGCACCGAACGGTGCTCGCCGACCCCAATAGCGATCTGCGCGGACGCATCGACGCTGTGGCGACACCGATGCACTGGGCAAACGGCCATGATGGCATTTTACTAAAGCCCAGCGGAGCGAAAGGCCCATTGCCGCTGGTCATCCAATATTATAGTTGCGACGGGTTTCTAAAGGGCGGGGTCGGCAACGAGATTCCCATGCTTCCGCTCGTCGAGCACGGTATCGCCGTGCTGTGCATGGTCGGCAAAGCCCCTGTCGGAGGTCATGATACGCAAGCGAGCTATGGAGTGGCGCTGGAGGCGATCGATACGGCGATCGACCAACTCGCCGCGGCGGGCGAGATCGACCCAGACCATGTCGGCATCGGGGGCCTCAGCTTTGGCGCGACGGTGGTGATGTGGGCGGTTCGCAAGTCGAACCGTTTTGCGGCAGCGACGATTTCATCTAGCGTTATCACACCGCATTATTATTGGTCCAATGCCATACCCGATCGCGGATTTGTAAAAATGCTTCGCGACTTCTGGCAGATCGGCGACCCCGAAAGCGATCCTGATCGCTGGCATCTTGTCTCGCCGGTATGGGACATTGATGCGATCAACACGCCGCTTCTGATGCAGGTGCCCGAATCCGAGGTTCGCAATCTCGTCGAACTCCACACCAAGCTCAAGATTGCCGGCAAGCCCGTCGAACTCTTCGCTTTTCCCGACGAAATCCACATCAAATATCAGCCAGCGCACAAGCTGGCGGTCTATGAGCGCAACCTCGACTGGTATCGGTTCTGGCTGAGAGGCGAACGGGATTCCGATCCTGCCAAGGCGCGACAATATGTGCGTTGGGAACAGCTTCGTGCGGAGCGGACCTTGCCCGCTCACGCACGCTGAATCCGTGCCGGGCGCGTCCCCGTGGCGCCCGGCACGGCTCTTTCCATATCATTTGTCCAGTCTGCGACAGTCTCGCAATCAAACGAGGTTTGACCATCATGTCTGACCAAGGATGGATCGCGCCCAGCGTTCCGTATCAACGATATGCAATATCCTCATCATCGTGAGCGCATCGCCCTTCGTCCGTTCCGTCAGCAACGCATCGATCGCAGAGCAATCGATAATCCCTTCGCCTGCCAGCCAGCCCTCGAGCAGAAACGGACGCAGACGCTCGCGATGAGCCGCGTAGGCAGGGAGAAATAGCGACAATATACGCCCCTTGCTGCGCCGCGCGAGCACGATATCGGGTAGCGAGACACCAAAGGCTTTACGCGCGAGCGCCCGGTTCACACCGCCCTCCCCCCACTGCCAGCTTGGAACGCCAAGCCCGAACTCAACAATCGGCTGGGCGAGAAGCGGTGCGATCTTTGGTATAACAAGCGCCCGGTCATAACCGTCGAGGAAAGGCTGGATCAGCAACAGGTTCAGACCATAATATCGTTGTCCCCGTGCAACGCGCGCGCAGCCGTCACCCCAGGGATGCGGTGGTCGCCCAGCTCCATGTCGTCGCGACAACAGGCTGTTGTCGACTGGCCAGAATGGGGGCTTCATGACCAGCCCCCGAACCATGTGTCGAAGAGCATTCCAGATATTGTCGCCGGTAATCGCGGCCTGATCGGTCGCGGCGCGAAGAGCGGCACGCGGCCCCTCAAAGCGCAGTGCGTCGAGCGCCGGAGCAACCGATGTCTGATAGCCAAATACCCCGTCACCGCCGGTTCCTGAAAATATGGCATCGGCCCCATAATCCCGGGCGCAGGCGAGAAATTGCGCATCCTGCGGCGCGAGCAGTCCGAATCCGCCAGGCCTCACGCGCAACCGCCCATGCGGTGCGAGCGGGTCGGCGGGTTCGCTGGGCAACAACAGTTCAGCGAGCTCGATTCCGACCTGCGCCGTGACAGCGCGAGCATAGATCCGCTCATCACCATCGGGGTTGGTCGTGGCCATGGTTATGGCGCGCCAGGGCTGAGGCCTTCCTGCAAGACAAGCCGCGACAATACTGCTGTCGATGCCTCCCGAAAGTTCGAGTTGGATCCGCCCAAAGCGACCACCCCAAGCCGACACGACGCCCTCTACGACCTCGCGCAACGCGGCGGCCGCCACCCGCTTTGGTGGCTGCGTCGCATAATGCCAGGGCGACCAACTTGCGCCAAGGTGCCGAGAGCCTTTGAGCGAGGCGACTTCGCCCGGCAGAATTTCCTCGACGCCGATGATCGGCGCCCGCGGCCCGCGCAGATGTGGGTAGCGAAGATGGGCATCGACAATCGCCGGATCCGGTCGGTCGAGCGCAAAGCCCAAGGAACGGGCCAGCGCGAGATCGGTAAAGGCACAGCCGCCCACCTTCCGGTCCACCGTCCGGAACAGCGGTGGGCCCGTAACCGGCGAACGTAGCATATGCACCTCGCCCGACCGGTTCATCCAGAACAGCAGGTAATTCCCCCAGAGTTCCGAAATCGCCCAGGCTCCGTCGCTGTTTACGAGCAGATCGGCCTCCGTGACAGTCAGCTGGTGGCACGCAGTGAGATCGGAGCGGCGAAAAGCCCAGCCAATAAGCAACGTGCGGCTCGTCCACGCAGCGGGAAGCGCAGCATCCCCATATGCACGGGCCGCGCCGATCTGTCCGAGCTCGACGGCATCGCCAGACAATGTCCCGATGGCGCGCGGCCCTTCGATCAACGCCATCCGAAGGCTCACAGGCGGAATACCGGTTGATAGTCGGCAACGATAGCGATCGGGTCCGAGAGAAGCAGGCTATCATATTGAACCCAGGCGTGCGCCACGAAAGGGGACATACGGACGCCAAAATAGAGATCCGCAGATATGCCGCGACGCCATAGCGAGCGCGCAAGGGCCAGACTTTCAGGCACACAGAGCCGCCGTAAGGGAACAATCACGCGCGCCCTTTGGTAACCGCGTGCGATAAAAGCCGCTCGCGCTGCAGCTTGTGCTTCACGGCGATCGACATGGGATGACCGTCTGGCAATTTTGTCGCGAAGATGTCGCCAATAGGCAATCGTTGCTGCCAGCCCGCATAAACGCAGCATCGCGCCGGCTTGCAGGCGGAAGTACGCTGCTTCGACAAGGGGCAACGACCCACCAGGATCATTTGCCTCGAGGGCGCACGCCCGAAGTTCAGGCGCCTCAACGGGACACACAGTGGCACCTTCGCCGGCTGTCAGAAGGCGGTGCTTTATGAGACGCTTGATGGACTGATCATGCCCGCCCTGCCCCGTAGCGTTACCGATCGCACAGAGCGCACCAGCCTCGGGTGGGCCGAGCAAAAAATAGCGATCGGCTTTCAGGTCGAGTAATATGGCCTGGCGATCAACGAGGCCGAAGCTCACATGGGAGGGAAGATGATAGTCCATCTTGAATGAGAGGACGCGGCGCTGGGCGCCGCGTCCCCAGCCGTCATTCGGCCGAAAGGCCGCTGTGCGGCACGATGTCGAGACCTTCCGGTTCGGGGAAGGGACCTGCGACACCCAGCGTTTCGACGCTGGCGATGCCCAGTTCTACGATGCCGTCCTCGGCCATATCATTGCGGTCCATGGGACCCTCCTTCGTTGACGCCGCGATATTGCGGCACGTCCAAGGCTAGGAAGGCCGTTCGATATAGCCAGTTTATACGGCGATTATTCTACGAATGTTGTCCGAGCTTCCGCTCGGCTGGCCGAAGACGGAGCGCGACGGCTCCGGCCTGTGCGATACGACGGCGATGAAATTTTTGCAGCAAGCCACGCACTTCCGGCCAGCTTTCCTGCTGAAACGCGCGCTCCATCGCCGCGAGCGCATCAAGGCTAGCGGGGTCTGCTTCGATCTCCGCCCGGCGGAAAACATGGCTCCGGTCAACGAGATTCGCGATGGCATATCGCAATTCGCGATTAGGGGTGAGAAGCGCAATCGCGCGAAAAAGTCGCCCGATTCGCGCGATATAATCGTCCCCCTCCGCCGCACAGACCGGCCCCTCGAGCGACGTGACGCTGCCCGGCGCGCGTAGCGCAAGTCCGAGCAACAGTTGCGACCAGCTATAGAGATCGCGCAGGTCGTTCTCGTTACAGACAGGCTGGCGGAAGCCGTCCTGATGCCAGCTTTCGATGAGCCGTTCCCCGGTAAGCCGGTGCAAGGCATCGCGCACCGGGGTGGCGCTCGCCGCAAGTTCGCGCGCCAGATGCACCGGATCGAGCCGCGCGCCCGGCTCGATCTGGCCCGCCATGATGCGTGCCTTGATTTCGAGATAGACGCGTTCCATCGTCGCGCCCGGACTCATGATCGGATCTCCGCGTCGACGGCCGCTCGTTGCCCTGCAACATGTGCGGCGAGCAGCTCGGCCTGATCGGGCCGCAATGCATCGACCGCCGCCAGCGGATCAACGGGATAGCCGTCGAACAATAGCGACGGGCACTGGCCTTCAAAATTGCCGAGATTAGGGCGATGCTGGGCATAGCCCGCCAGCGCGGCGAGCGCGGGCGGAAAATCCTTCGCAATCTCGGGCGGATAGGCGAGCCACTGATTTTCATAGGGTTTGAGCCATCCGAGGCAATAGCTGGTGATCAGCGCGCGGCGCACAGCCTGACTCGCATTGCCGCCCGCGCCGTGCAAGGTTGATCCAAGAAAGATAATGGCATCGCCGGGATCGGCTTCGGCAATGATCGGATCCCCCGTCGGCGCGCTTGCCAGTGCCGCCGCGCCATGACTGTCGGGCCAGATGCGTGTTGCGCCATTGGCGCAGGTAAAGCGCGTGAGCGGCCACATGACATTGACAAGATATTCGACCTCACCATGCACGGCTTGCCACATATCCTGATCGCGATGCGGAAATTGCGCGAGCGCGCCCGGATGGATCTCGATGGCCTGGGTCAGGTTGAGCTGGACGCGGTCGCACCAGGGACCGAGCATGGTTTCGACAATTTGCGAAATAACAGGATTCAGGACCAGCCCGGCCACACGCGACGAGCGGATCAGGAGACGGCCGAAGCGCTTGGTACGCGCGCCGTAAAAGCCGCCTTCGCAAAAAGGGGTTGCCTCAAACCGGTCCGAAAGATCCGCTTCAATCTCGGCGATGCGGGTCGGCGCGACGAGGCCGCGTACTATGACATAGCCATGAAGAGCCAGCTGCCTTGCCGCATCATCGCCGCAGGAAGCCTGGGTGAGACTCTTGTCCATCCTAAATCTCCTCAGGCAGCTTCGGCAGCGCATGTTTGGGACGTCGGGACTGTGACATCTGCTGCAGATATCCCCGCAGCGGCGAGGCGCGCGATGACAGCGGCGTCGATATCAATTCGCAGCCCCGTCAGCATGCGACCATCGCACCGCTGGGCTTGCCCCAGAGCATAACAATCCCATCCGAAGGTGCGGATCTGTTCGAACCAGGAAAGTTCGGCAACGCCGGTGTAAGAGCCGATGCCATTCTCGAGCGCAAATCGGGCCAGCCCGACCAACAAGGCGTCGCGCGCCTCGCGGCGCAGATTGGCGCCGATCCTGCGCGACAGGCAGAAGCGCGTGATTTCCCATATATCCGCCCCTTGCGGGACAGTCCCGTCAACAAGTTGCGGGTAGAGGCTGTCGAGCAGAGCGGGGCGCGTTGTGGCTAGCAACCGCGCCGACGCAAGATGCGCGCCCGCACGATCGGTAACAATGAGGTAGACGGCTTCGCCGTCGTCGAAATGATCAACTTCAAAGCGCCCCGCCAGCACCGGCAGATCCCATTTGAGCAGATCGACGAAGACCTGCTTGCGCGCTTCGAACATCTCGCGAAGCGCTTTATGTTCCAAATCCCGGTTACGATGATCAACTATGCGAAGCATCCCATGTCTCCCTTGATGGATAAGAGACAGAGGATTTGAGCCGGAAAAATTTGTCCCGCTATACCAAGAAATGGGGGGTCAGCGCGCGGCGATCTCGCCGAAATGGAGGGTTCCGTCGAATAGCGCCCGGACAATCAGCATCCCGCGCGTGTCGGCGTCATAACGTTCGCGCGCATGGCGGATATGATCGACGACTGTCATATGACCGATGCCGAGAATGCGCGAGATCTCCCAGTCTGTCTTGCCGCGCGCGGCCCACAGCAGGCATTCGCGCTGGCGTTCGGTCAGACGCTGGTGCGGCTTGTCGGGCGCCCCGTAGACACGCCGCGCAGCTTCGAAAGCGAAATTTGCGATCGACTGCGCAAATATGAGCGCAGCCGCATCGGGTGTCTCGCCGCGCCGCCAGGCGAAAGAGCATGAGCCATGTGCGTCGCCCGGAACATGCGCCGGGATCGTCAATCCGTCACCGATACCATGCGCCCGCGCGCGGGCGAAGACGGTCCAGTCATCCGGAGCGAGCGGCGCGGATTGAAGCATGTCATGCCAGAAGAAGCCTGCCGCTGTTCGATGGCACAGGCGATGCACCGGGTCATGGACGCCCAGCCGCTGGGTGTCGAACCATATAGCCCATTCGTCAGGATAATTGTGGACCCGCAATCCTGTCCCGGGCGCGCCGAGAAAATCGACATGGTGGCTGAGGGCAAAATAATGGCAATCGAGGTGGCGGCAAACTTCGCCAAGAAGATCTTCAAGATCGGCGGCCACGGTAATGCGCGTAAAACCGTCCGCCATATGCTGGGCCGCGTCAAAAGTCGGCATTGTCATATTGCGAACCAACGCGGCGTTTCAAGCCGTCGCCGTCAGTCCGCCCTTTCGATCGGTCCGCACCGGCATTGGTCTCTCGAGGAACCACCGGGGCAGGATGAAAGGCCCCGCCGCAAATCACACGGCTGAAAAATATACGAGAGGCGTTTATCAGGACGCGTTGGAAATATTTCAACTATATTATGAACATATTATCTGATGGCAAACACCGGCGCACCCGACGGATCGCCCTGCGGGACGAACTGGCAGTCCGCCGGTCCTTACCGGGCGCTTTTGCAGGCCGACCGGCGCGCCTTTGCCTGGGAATGGCTGCGCCGCCACCTCCCCTATCGCGCGGCATGGCGAGATCGCTTCGTTCCGCCGACCGAATTTGGTCTGCTGGCTTATGAAGATCCCAATCGCGCAACGCCCGACGCACGTCCGATTTGGGCCAATGAAGCGGACCCGCAGGTCCTAAAGAGCAGACCGAGGTCGGGTTGCCTCCGGGTGGGCGACATGTTCGACATCAGATGCTTTGCCGATCTTGTTGCGGTGGCCGTGGACGAGAGCGGAACTGAACATTGGCTCTTGAGCGACGGGCAGTGGATGGTGCGGCTCGACCTTCATGACGGCACAATGCTTGGTGGACCGGTGCTCCTCGAACATCATCTCGTCGGCTTCGAAACGGCGGCACAAAAACTGGCTGCCCTCAGACAACTCGGCGCGCTCGCGCATCATGGCGACTTGCCGCCCTCGCTTCGTCCCCGCGAACGTCGCGCGCCGCGCTGGATCCTCGAACTGCGAACCGCCGATGCGCTCGCAGCAGGGGCCACGCAACAGGATATGGCGCGCATCTTCTTCGGGGCCGCGATCGCCAACTCACGCTGGCGCAGCGAAAGCGACTCCTACCGTTTACGCGTCCGGCGTCTGGTGCGCGCGGCCAATACATATCTTGACGACCCCTTCCTTGGGCCTTGGTTCCGATAACGCGTTGACCATAATGCCATATCGGGCAGCACAGAATATGTCCGTATCCTAACAAGGGGTCACCCAACGCCCATCCGCCTGGCAGTCCTGACCATCGTTCCGGTGGTCAGGCCGGGAGACGACGCATGGTTGATCTGACTGTCATCTGCGCCGCTACTATCGGCTTTGCGGTCATCGCCCATGTTGTGTTGGGTGGCGTTGATCTGGTCATCGACGCGGAGGAATTTGAGTAACGGGCAGCGAAAAACTTTGTCGAATTATTTTTGAGGGTTAGTCGTCTCGTCTGCGTATTGAGTGGGGGAATTTATGTAAAAATTTACCCTATAGTATTGAATTCACTAAATTTTCAATTTTCAGAAAATCACTATTGACTTGTATATACAACCAATGCTCTTTGACGGAAATCAGGACAGGGAGCATGAGATGAAAACGAAAACGACACTGCTCGTCGGAGCGGCAATGATGGTCAGCATTTCCACACCCGCCATGGCGCAATCGGATACAAACAACAGCGGTACCGAGGCTTCAAATGGCGCCAGCCAAAGTGATATCATCGTCACGGGTTCGCGAATCAGGCGGCAAGACCTCGCGGGCGTAGGCCCGGCGACCGTCGTATCTGCAGAGCAAATCGAAAACACCGGCATCGTCAACATAGAGACAGTCCTGCAGCGGCTGCCAGCCAATGCCGGTTTCGCCGGCAACCAGACGTCGGCCTATTGGACCAGTAACGGATATGGCACAGCACAGGTGAACCTGCGCGGTCTCGGCATCAAGCGCACACTCGTCCTCTTGAATGGCCGTCGCCTCGTAGCGGGTGGCACCGGAGCAAATTCGTCACCCGATCTTAATATGATCCCTGTCGTCGCGCTTGCACGCACCGACGTCCTCAAGGACGGGGCATCCGCGATTTATGGCGCTGACGCGATGGCAGGTGTCGTCAACCTCGTCACGCGAACCAACTATGAAGGCCTCGGCATCAGTGCACGCTATGGCATCACTGGTAAGGGCGATGGATCAGATTTTTCAGCCGATCTGATCTGGGGCATCCGCAATGATCGCGGCGGCGTGATGATTGCAGCGACCTACCAGAAAACCAGCGCGGTGAATATGGCAAGCCGAGCACCTTGTTCGCTCGCCGAAGTAACACCGGGCTCGCTGTCCTGTGTCAACAGCGCATCGACGATCGGCGGTCGCGCGGTGCTGCCCAATGGTCAACAGATCAACTTCAACCAGACCCCCGGCGGTGACGGCAATTTCTTTGAACCGTACAGCCCGGCAAAGCATAATTTCAATTCGGCGCCTTTCCTCAACGCCGTCAGCCCGGTCGAGCGCATCAGCACAGCCTTTTTCGCCGATTACGACCTCAGCGATAATATCACAGCATTTGGTGAGTTTCTCTACACCTTTCGCAAATCCAATCAGATCGCGACGCCAGGAACGCTCCGTAACCTCGCTATTTCGGCAAGCAACCCGACAAACCCGACCGGCCAAGACATCGTTCTGATCCAGCGCCGACTTGCCGAACCCGGCCCGCGGCAGTTTTTCCAAGAAACCGATACATGGCAAGGAACCTTTGGCCTGCGCGGCAAATTGTCCAACGACTGGGCATGGGAAGTTGCGGGCGCCTTTGGCCGCAACACCGCTGTGGATGGTTCGACAAACATCGCCAATCTCGAGCGCGTTCGCAACTCGATCGATGCTAGCAAGTGCAGCGTGACCGTTGGGGCGGCCATCCCCTGTGGTGATTATCTCGGTGCCGGTGACCTGACACCAGAAGTGCTTGATTACATCCTTTTCACATCGCGAGACCGCGGCGGCAACGAACTGGCGACGGTGACGGCCGACCTTAATGGCAGCCTCTTCGATTTGCCCGCCGGGCCAGTGTCGTTCGCGGCCGGCGTCGTCTATCGCAAGGAAAAAGGCTGGCGCGATCCCGACCCCCTGACTGTGCTCGGAATTGCCAATACCAACCAGCAAGATCCAATTTCAGGGTCGAGCAAAGCAAAGGAAGCCTATCTTGAGCTCTCGGTGCCGGTGCTCTCCGATGCTCCCTTCTTTAAATCGCTGACGCTCGACGGTGCAGTTCGCTATTCGGACTATAATCTTTTCGGTGGCGACTGGAATTACAAGCTGAGCGCCGACTGGAAGATCAACGACAGCGTCCGGCTGCGCGGCACCTATGGCACTGGCTTTCGCATCCCCAACGTCCCCGAATTATTTGGTGGCGTATCCGAAGGCAATCTGACAACGACCGATCCGTGCAGCCGCTATTCGACCAGCGGCAATGCGACCCTGATCGCCAATTGTCAGGCGACGGGTGTGCCTACCAATTATGTTCAGCTGGGCACCTCGATCCTCACGACGGTGGGCGGCAACCAGAATTTGAAACCCGAAAGTTCAACGACCTGGACGATCGGCACTGTGGTCCAGCCAAAGGGACTTGTTCCCGGCCTGTCACTCACCGCCGATTGGTTTGATATCGACATCAAGGATGCAATCCGCGCGATCCCCGGTTCGACCAAGCTTGCCGTTTGCTATGCCAGCACCAATCTTTCCAGCACATTCTGCGACGATTTCACCCGCAGCCCGCTCACCGGCGAAATCACGGCCCTCTCGGCGCAGCCGATTAACACCGGTCGAGAACAGATGAGTGGGCTTGATCTGGGCCTGGTCTACAACCGCTCAATGGGCGATGTTGCCGTTTCGCTGGACATCAACGCCACTTATCTCAACAAATATGTGATCAGTCCCTTTGTTGGCGGCGCCCCGATCCTGTTCGACGGCTTTATCGGTGGCGGCAATGGCGGATATCCGAAATGGCGCGGCTATGGCGTACTAACAGCCGCCAAGGATGGCATCATAGCAACATGGTCAGCCCAGTGGATCGGCGAGGCTACCGATTTCAACGCAGCGCCGGGCGATGTCGGGTACAGCACTCCCAACATCTTTTACCACAATGTCCAATTGGCCTTTGAAGTTGACGAGCGCACGCGCTTCCAGCTTGGCGTCGACAATCTTTTCGACAAGAAGCCCCCCTATATCCAGAGCTTCACTGACGCCAATACCGACACGATGACCTATGATCTGCTGGGTCGTCGATTCTACGTCGGTTTCCGTACCGCCTTTTGATCCGGGGAGAGGATTGGTGGCAAAGATACGCTGGCCGCTGGTTGTCAGACGTTTCCACAAGTGGATAGCGTTATTCGTGGGTCTTCAGGTCCTGTTGTGGACGCTGACCGGCTTTTACATGGTCGTCGTCCATATCGACACGATCCACGGCGACCATCTGGTGCGCGCGCAAGCCCCACAAACCTTTGACCTTACTCGCCTGGTGCCGCCGTCGCATATTGCGGCAGCGGCACCAGGATCATCCGAAATACGACTGCAACGTTATTTCGGCGCACCGGTCTGGCGTGCCGAAACCCCCGAAGGCGCGATGCTTTACGATGCCAAGGTAGGAACCCGTCTGGCGCCTCCGGACGAACGGCAAATTCGGGCACTTGCTCGGCGAATCTACACCGGCCAAGGCAAGATAGTCGCGGTCAAACTTCTCACTACAGCACCGATGGAAATGCAATCGCGGCAGCCCCCATATTGGCAGGTAGAATTTGAGGGCTGGAATCGGCCGACACTCTATCTTTCACCCGAAACCGGCGAGTTATTATCACGGCGCCATGCCCTGTGGCGGATATTCGATTTCGCCTGGATGCTCCACATCATGGATTATGACGAGCGTAGCGACGTCAACAATCCGCTCTTGCGCGTCGCGACTTGGAGTGCATTCGCCATGGCGGTTACAGGTGCCTGGCTCTTGATCTGGTCATTCAAGCGCCGCAAAAGGAAAAAGGCATGAAACGCCCTCGTCTAACGCCGCTTTTCTTTCGCCGTATCCACAAATGGGTCGGCCTGATTCTCGGCCTACAGTTCATCCTGTGGGCGCTTAGCGGATCGGTGATGGCTCTGCTCGACAAAGACGAAGTCGGCGGACATGCCATGGCCGCTGCCCAAGCGCCTCCCCTCCCGGCGGACATTGCGCCCGTCGATTTTGTAACGATAGCCGGGGCCGAGCCTATTTCAGGCATCGTGCTACGCGATCTGGCGGGACAACCCGTCTATGAGCTGGAAACAAAGCATGGCGTACGACTGGCCGATGCCATCACAGGAAAGCCCATAATCGTCGATGCTGCGATGGCAGGAGCGGTGGCGTCGATGATGAACGATTCACCGATCCGCAACACCGCGCTACTTAGCAAGCCCAATCTCGAGGCACGCGATTTCAACGGTGCCATGTGGCGGGTCAATTTTGCCGACGAAGCGAATAGCAGCGCCTATATATCCCAAGCAACGGGCCGATTTCTGGTTATGCGAGGCGATACCTGGCGAACGTGGGACTTCTTCTGGATGCTGCATAATATGGACTATATCAATCGGAAGAGTTTCAATCATCCGCTCATCATCTTTGTGGCATTCGGCGTGCTCTGGCTATCGGGGACCGGATTCTATCTCTTGTTCAAAAGTTTCAGCCGCGTTGATTTCCGCTGGCTGCGCCGTCGCAAAGCGCCTCATGCGAAACAAATAACGTCAGCCTCATAAAGGCCGATTCAGCGATCGCCGACCGAGTGGCTCGCCGATAGCTCGAAACGACTGCCCGGATGCGTCAGCCAAGCATGAGATACCAGCCGCGACCGGCTCCATGTCTTTCTTGTCATGACCAGAACAGGCTCATGCTCAACGAGACCCAATAAGCTGCAAATGCGCTCGTCGGGTATTTCAGCGCGAACACGGTGCTCGAAATGTTCGAGTGGCGCCACACGCGTCAGATATTCATTCGGAGTGGTCCGAGTAAAATCGATATTGTGATAGTCGGGAGCTATTGAGGCAAGCACGAAGCGCTCCTCCAACTGGATCGGTAATTCGGCTTCGTGATGGACGATGATGGAATGGAACAAACGCGTTCCTACCGCCACCTCAAGGAACGACGCCGTCGCGGCCGTCGCGATCTGCGCTTCGTTGAGGATCACACGAGCATAATAGTCATGCCCTCTTTCACGAATCTCTACCGCAATATTACGAATCTCGATCATCTGCCCGATCGGCTTGGGTTCGGCGACAAATGAGCCAATGCCGACGCGGCGCAACAGAACGCCCGCAGTTTGCAGCTCACGTAACGCCCGATTGGCTGTCATTCGCGACACGCTAAACTGCTCGACAAGTTCGGCCTCAGACGGAACACGGTCGCCCGGTTTCAACGAACCTTGGCGAATGGCGTCAGTAAGGAATTGCTTGATCGCTGCATAACGCGGCGAATTATGATCAGTGGACTCTTGTCGCGGTTTGAGAAAATCATTCAAATGCGGATTATTCAGCTGCCCCATAGTTCCAGTCTATATAGGCAAGAATCTCTGTCCGCCATAGCTTCGAGCACCCAAATATTCCGCAAAATTCGCGCTACTAACTGTTCTCAAGATATCGAGTATGCAACCAGTCCATCGGGTAGACCGTAGCGATGGCTTGTCGCGCATTATGGACCGCTCCAAAACATCTTCGTCGCGTAAAGGATGCCCGCGCGCTTCGACTAAGCTGTGGCCTATGTTCAGGAATAATCAAGTTGCGACAAGCAGATAGGTCAGAACTGACATAAATGAGAGCTCGTCGGCTGATACGAACAGGTCCGCCAAGGCGAGCCAATCAACAATGACGGAAAATACTATCGCCCATACCGCTAGACTGGTTCTACAGCGTCCCTGGCACCGCGGATGGATATCCAGAATATGATTGAGCCGATGGCAACAATAAGACCGGCAATCAGAAAATTGTCGGCTGTCGAGTGGCTAATCAACCAAATAGTCAGCAAAAATCCAATTGCTGGGATTGTCAGCCCTCCCCTCAATTTGAACTGACCCTTGTCCGCAGCAATTGTCTTTTCAATCTTTGGTAAAGACGCGATGCACAGAGCGTAGCTCAGCAGCCGAGCGAAGGTGCTAAGCGTAACGAGCCACACAAAGCCCTGACTGACAGCCAAACCCATACTAAAAACGCCGCAGAATAATATCGAGTTCACCGGCACCTTGCCGCGCTCGCTTACCTTGCCGAACCAGGCTGGCAGGCTCCCATCGCACGACAGCGCGAAGGTAAGCCGCGGCGCCGTAAGCAACGAAGTTAGGCTTCCGCCACCAACTGAGAATATAACACCTAACCCAAGGAGCAGCGCGCCTGTCGGGCCCATCAGCCTTTCGGCGACCTCGACAAGCGGCGCGTCGCTTCCACCCAGATCCGGTCCCACCGACACGACGACGAACTGGATGAGAGCATAGCATATCGAAATGGCGACCACCGTGCCAACCAGCGTTCTGGGTATTGCTGAGCGCGCATTGCGTGTCTCGCCGGCGGCAATAAGACTGAATTCAAATCCGATAAAGGCATACATCAGGACAAGCATCGTTTGACCGAGCGTCCCGGTGTCCGGCATACTTGCACCGGTTATGCCGCCCCATTCAATGGTCGGAATACCCACCAGAATCAGCAATGCCAGCGGTGCAATCTTCAAGACGCTGATGATGTAGACGCCCGCCATTCCCGCCCGGACGCCGATGATATTCAATAACGTAGCAAGAGAAATATAGCCGACAATCGCGGCGACGTTCAGGATCCCATATGCCAGCGGCGTCCAGAGGGCAGCCGCATAGCTGACAATGATATTTGCACTGGCCGCAATCGCGGCAACACGGCTCACATAGATCAGCAAGCCGGTTTGGAATCCGACATATCGGCCGAATGCGTGGGTCGTGTACGCGACCGGCCCGCCCGTAATTTCGAAGAAACCGGCGGTTCGCGCGAGGGTGAGCGCAACCGAAAGGATCAAAAGCCCGCAAAGGACAAAGACCCAAGGACTGAAATGACCGGTCTGCGCGATCGCGATCGCCGGCAATGCAAAAATGCCGGAGCCGATCACGCCATTCATCGCAATTGTCGCAACGCCAATCTTGCCAATTTCGCGCCGCAGGCGTGAGTCCGAGGCTGCCGTCTGTTTCATCGGCCATCCTCGACATCGGCAAGTTCCTTATAGCCGTTGGAGGTGGCAACCAGAGCGACCCTGTCGCCAGGCGAGATCATATTGTCTTTCAAGAGCCGTTCAAGCCCGGTGAGGGTCGCGGCCGATGACAGCTCGGCGAAACAGCCATGGCGGGCAAGGCGGGCCTGGTCGCGTGCGACTACCCTGTCATCGACAACCACGGAACCGCCGCCGGTGGCACGGATTGCTTCGATCGCCTGATAGGTGACGGTCGAACCGCCGATCGACGTCAATCGCGTCGTTCCAGGAAACGAGCCCGTTATCTTCTCGCCGCCCAACACCGCGCTGATCCGCGCAAATGGTTCGACTGCGAACAGCCGGGGCAGTGATTTGATCAAGCCCATCGCCTTGAGCTGACTAAAACCCTCTGCGAGACCCCAGATCAGATCACCTCTAGATGTCGGAACCAGAACGGCATCGACCATATCCGCACCAACATCTTCGAAGATTTCAAAGGCGATTGTCTTCAGCCCATCCAAACCGAAATGATTGCTGCCAACGGGCGGGTCCAAATAGTTTGTCGCCGGAAATGCTCCCTCATCCTTCACCATAGTGGCGATAAGTTGCCATCGCTCGAGACTTTCCGACGCCGTGACGATCTCGGCACCGGTCATCGCGATGGCGCGCCGATAGATTGGCGACAATGCGGGCGTCGTGACGATGCGGCACTTCAGTCCCGCAGCCGCTGCATAAAGAGCGAGGGATGCTCCGCCATTCCCGCTGGAAGCAGCGACTATTGTCGTCGCCCCCACATCGCGCGCACGTGTTACTGTCAGACAACTCATCCTGTCCTTGTGCGAGCCGCTAGGATTCTGGCCTTCATTCTTAATAAAGACTGCCGCCATATCCAGCTCATCCGCCAAGGACGAGAAATTCACGCAGGATGTTCCGCCTTCGCCCAACGAGACCCACGACGAATAGGGCATCAAAGCCGCGTATCGCAGCATCCCATGGGCGAGACGATTGCTCAGCGTGGAGGGAAATTCGCTATATTTCGACTTTAGCGTCGATGGCTCACCGCGCCCCATACAGGCAGGACAACCCTCAAAATAGTCTCCGATCGCCAATTCCATTTGGCATTGGATGCAGGAATATCCCGACAGCATCGGGTTAAGCCTATGACCAATTTTGCCAGAAGCGATGCCGCGGCGTTTTGGTTTAGGTGAAATTGATTGCGTCACGAACCGCCCCCGCTCCTTAAAGACCGGAGCCGGTCGAAAGCTGCCGAAAGATCAGCGACCAGGTCGTCGCAAGTTTCGAGACCCGCGTGGACACGGATCAAACTCCCCTCGTCGACCGGTTGGCAACTGCGTTCCGGCACGGGCCAGGCTGGCACGATCAGACTCTCGAATCCACCCCAACTGGCGCCCATCTTAAAGAGATTGAAATGATTGAAGAAAGCGGAGGATTCTTGTGGAGACATGTCGTCAAAGAGGACGCCGAACAGGCCCGTTGCCCCGTCAAAATCGCGTTGCCAGATCGCGTGGCCTGGGTCTGACTCAAGCGCTGGATAAAGCACATGGCGAACTTCGGGCTGCTGCTGAAACCAATCGATGAGTTTCAAGGCGTTGCGCTGGTGGCGCTCCAGACGCACATCGAGCGTGCGCAAGCCGCGATGCACAAGGTAACAATCGTCGGGCCCGACGCAGTTTCCCCAATAACGCGCCGCGTCCTTCAGCCTCCTGAATATTGCTTCGTTCGCAGCGGTCATCGCGCCAAGCATGACGTCGGAATGTCCCGACAGATATTTGGTCGCCGCCGCGATCGACACATCGATGCCATGCTCGATCGGTCGGAAATAAAGCGGCGTGGCCCATGTGTTGTCGATCAAAGTGACAATCTCGCGGGCACGCGCCACTGCGGTGATCGCAGCAACATCGGGCATCTCGAACGTCAGCGAACCGGGTGTTTCAAGAAAGATAGCCCGCGTATTAGGGCGGATCAAAGCGACGATATCACTGCCCACGCCAGGATCGAAATAGGAAACCTCGACGCCCATTGCGGTCAAGACATCATCGCAAAATCTGCGCGTTGAACGATAGACGGTATCGATGACCAAAAGGTGATCGCCTGACGACAGAAACGCCGACAGGCTTAGCGAAATGGCCGCCGTTCCGGAGGAGGTTACCACAGTCCTGTGCCCACCTTCGAGCGCGGCGATTGCTGCCTCGAGGGCAAACGTCGTTTCGGTCCCGTACAGACCATAGATAACGTCATCATAGATGCGGCTATGTCGCACCGTATAAGCTTCGACGCTATCATAGGTGATGGTCGAAGCGCGATGGATCGGAGGGTTGAGCAGTCCCGCCCTGTTCGCGGAAGGCGATCCCGAATGAATAAGATTGGTCATTGCCGACACCCTGTGGGAACGGTGACTATATTCGCCGCGTTTGGCGGTCTCGTCATGCATTATAATTGCCTTCTAAACTCGGTGCTTGCCCAACCAAACTGAAATGTCGCAGAAGCACCAAACAGGGCGCAAACTCTCGTCCTCCCGGGTTCAAATCTGCAACCGGGAGAAACTGCTCACGCCTTGTGCCCAGAGACTCCACGGTCTCAGCTAGCTTGAAACTTATCGAAGTCATTCCTTGCGCCCCCGTTTCAACCTTGGTCTATAACCAATAGTAATAACTTGGGAGAATCTTGGATGAATTTGCGTCAGTTGGAAGCCTTTCGGGCAGTCATGCTCACCCGATCGATCACTCAGGCGGCACATTCGATGCACCTGTCGCAGCCGGCGGTCAGCAAACTGATCGCCGACCTCGAATATGCCATCGGCTTCAAGCTTTTTGTTCGGTCGAAGGGTAGCGCCCTTACTGTGACGCCTGAAGCCGAATATTTTTATCTTGAGGTTGAACGCAGCTTCATTGGTGTCGACGCTCTCAAAAAGACCGCGGGCGACATCCGAAACCTCTCCACCGGCAATCTTCACATCGCGTCGCTGCCAGCGCTCGCCTTCAGCTTTCTGCCCCAGGTAATCCGCGTCTTTCGAAATATGCATCCCGGGGTTTCGATCCATCTCGACACGCATAGTTCGTCTACCGTCCGTCAGCTTGTTGCGAACCAGCAGTTCGATATAGGGCTTGCGTCTCGTGCGCATGAGATGGCGGGCATGTCCTCTAGTGTTTTCCTGCGTTCGGTCGGGGCCTGCATATTGCCTCCGGGGCACCGGCTCGCTGATCGCATCTATATCGAACCAGCTGATCTTGCTGGCGAACCCTTCATATCGCTCATGCACGGCGACCAGACGCGGCGACGTATCGACCGCATCTTCGAGGATGCCGGTGTCGAGCGCAATTTGGTGGTCGAGACGCAATATGCCATCACCCATTGCAATCTCGTGGCGCAAGGCGTGGGTTGTTCGATCGTCAATCCGGCAACCACGATCGACTTTCTGGCCCAAGGGCTTGTCGTTCTCCCGTTCCGACCGCGCATCGAGTTCGAATATCTGCTCAATACCCCATCGTTGCGTCCGCTTTCGCAAACGGCTCTGCGCTTCATATCGACCATGACGCAAGTCAGGGATCGCATGCTCGCGGAAGGTGCTTTTGGCGAGCCGCCAGTTGTCGCAAATCCGGATTAGGCCTCGATCAAGCACAGCGGACGCCAATGTAGCCGCACCGCTGGGAAGCCTTCCAAGAAGACGCCAGCACAAGACATGAAGCGCGCGTAGCTTGGCGGACCATCGAACAATCCTCCGCATATCTTGTCGGCACGAAGCCCGGTCCGCCAAATTGTTTTCTGATTTGTGACAATGGAAACCGGTCAGAATTTCGCCGTGCCACGGACGTACCAGAATCCGCCATTGAAGCCGATCGGAGAGAATCGCAGATATTTGAAACCATTACCGATTTGCGATGGCCGCGCCTCGCGATCCGGATAGTTGTTGAAAATATTACTTCCGCCCGCGGCCAAGGTGAAATTATCGGTCAGCCGATAAGATAGCTCGGCATCGACCAATATCTCTGCCGACCCTGTCTGATCATTGGCTAGATTGGGGCCATAATCGGTCCACTTGCCATAATAGCTCGCGGTCGTTGTGAATCCGATGCGGTCGCCATGATAGTTGAACGACACATTCCCTTTCCAGTTGGGGACGAAGTTTTCCAGCTCGAGCAACCGTTCGCGATCCCCTGCGATGAGCGGACCAGCCCGAGTGACCTTATTTTTGGTGTAGTTGACGTTGGCGCCCAGTGTTGCTTTGCCGTCGAACATATTGAAACCATAGGTGAGGACGGCATCGACGCCTTGCGTTCGGCTGTCGAACGCGTTGCCGAAGAACTGGATCGTCCGGAAATCGCCGCCGCCCGGGATGCCCGCTGCAACCAGCTGATCGCGCTGTGCCTGGGTCAGCGTGAACCCGCCCGACAAGCCAATGCGATTGTCCACCTTGATGTTGAAATAATCGAGTGTGAAGGTCAGCCGCGACGTCGGCGTCAGAACGATACCGGCGGCAATGTTGAACGACTTTTCAGGACGAAGCGGTTTGGCACCAAAAAGTTGCGCAACCGGATTGCTGGGTGATACGATACCGGTGATGAACGGTTGACCCGTAATCGCGTCGATATTCGCAAATGTTGAGGACACGTTTGACTGGCCAGGTGTCGGCGCCCGGAAACCGGTGTTGACCGAACCGCGTACCGCGATGGCATCCGAAAATTCAATGCGGCCATTGACCTTCCAAGTGAATGCCGAGCCAAAGTCTGAGAAATCCTCATAGCGGGCGGCGAGACCGCCACTTAACCAGTTGGCGAGATTGCCTTCGAGAGCCGTATAGGCCGCCCAATTGCTGCGTGAAAAAGTGCCGGCCTGCGAGGGCCCAAGGCCAGGAAAGCCGCTTGAACCCGCTGGCAATCCTACCCGGTCGGTCGGATCGGGGGTGTCGGGATCAAGAACCGATGCGAAGGGCCCCACCTGATAGGATGCGAGTTCACCTGGGGTCACTTCCCACACTTCACGGCGATATTCGAGACCCCCCGCTAGCGTCAGCGGTTCGGCCAATCCGAAATCGAGCGGATAGGTCAAGTCGAGGTTGGCGTTGCTCTCGCGCTGCTCGAGCTTGCCCGTGTCGAATTCAGTCGGCGACAACGGCCCAAGCGACGGGTTGACCGTGTTCGAAAGATGATAGTTGACGCTATTGCGACCATAGGTGCCGCTAAGGTCGTAGGTCAGGTCGCCCACGAGAGTGCCGCGCAGCCCACCGACGAGCGATGAATCACGGATCGTCGCGCTGAAATCGGGCGCAAAGCCGCCAGGAAATAGCGTTCGGAAAGTGAAGCGTGGTCCGCCGGGCGTTTGCGTGAGCGGGACGCTCGTGAACAGTGAGTTGGTGAGCGGGTTGCGATAGAAAAATGCCGTCGTCCCGGCGCTCCAGCTATAATTACCGAAGGCATAAAATTCCATCGTGTCGGTGAGGTTGACGCCGGCGTTGACAAAAATGCGTGCCGCCTCGGATTTGGGATTGCCTGTGCGTTGTGCAGGAACGGGTACGCCTTGAACCCCCATGTCGATAAGCGCCTGCGCGTCTGGCCGCTGGTTTTGCCGCGAAGTGATGCCCGAGTTGCTATATTCAGCGCTAATGTTGACGAAACCGTCCGGCGTGAACGGCAGGCCGATATTGCCCTGGATGAGCACATCCTTGCCGTCACCTTTATAATATTGGCCGTAACGGGCGATCAGGGTTCCACCCTCGCGATCGGTGCGCAACCGGAAATTAAGCACGCCCGCGATCGCATCGGAACCATAGTTTGCCGAGGCGCCGTCGCGGAGAACCTCAAGCTGCTGAATCGCGATCGACGGTATCGTCGCCAGATCGGGTCCCTGCGATCCACGGATATACGGGATGTTGGACAGTTGCACGGTCGCGCCGCGATGCCAGCGTTTACCATTGACCAGCACCAGTGTCTGGTCGGGTGGCAGTCCGCGCAAGCTGTAAGGCCGTGTGAACACCGAACCATCGTTGCTCGTAAAGCGTTGAACATTGAGCGCCGGCACCTGTTGACGCAAAATATCGGTTAAGTCGGATGAGCCTTGGCTGAGCAGTTTTTCCGAACTGATGATATCGATCGGCGTCGGAGACTGCGCGGCGGTCAAATCATTGCGGCGGGTGCCGGTCACGATGATTTCATTGCTCCGATCGGCGTTGGCCGGATCCGCAGGCATGTCCTTCGGCGACGCATCGGCTTCGTGCGCCTGCCCTGTCGTCGCGAGCCCCAACGCAAGGAATGATCCCGTCGCCATCGCCGCTGCTAAATTCGCTTTTCGCTTGGTCATGCTGATAGTCCCCTCCTCGGTAAGCCCTTCGTCTTCGCGAAGTAGCCGTGTGCAATCATCGAAGCGGTGATAAGCGGAAAGGGATCGAGACTCCAAGATAAATGCAGAGTCATTGCATCTTTCGACAAGGTTATAAGAAATTGTTATGGGTTGGTTATGCCCGAATGTCCCTTCTTTGCGGTTTCAGCAAACCAAACTGGACTTCCACCAATCGCCAGCCCCCAGACCCGTACCCCTCACGAGCGCATTGCTCCCCAAAGAGTCGCCACACGGACCAAACATTCGCAGAGGTTCGTTCCTTTACTGCGCCATGCTGCGGAGCGAAAATGGTCGCCCATCGACCTAGGTCTACATTGACAGATGTGGACGCGATATCGCCTCGATCTTTGGAGACCTGCAAAACGCCGTCAATGCCAAGGTTAAACTGCCACCAGGCGTTAGCGTCGCCTATACCGGACAGTTCGAATATATGAAGCGCGCCGAACAACGGATGATGATTGCCGTGCCCGCGACATTGCTCATTATTTTCATCCTCCTCTATCTGATTTTCAAGCGCCTCGACGAAGCGCTGCTGGTGATGGCGACGCTACCGTTCGCGCTCACCGGCGGGCTATGGTTGCTCTATCTGTTAGGCTATAACCAATCGGTCGCGACAGCCGTCGGCTTTATCGCCCTCGCAGGCGTCGCGGCGGAGTTTGGCGTTGTGATGCTGATCTATCTCAAGCAGGCGCTGGCCGACCGCGGGCCGAACCCGGATGGGGCACAAATCGAGGTGGCGGTTCGCGAGGGAGCGCTGCTTCGCGTCAGGCCCAAGGCGATGACGGTTGCGGTGATCCTCGCTGGCCTGTTGCCGATCCTCCTCAGCGGCGGCACGGGGTCAGAGGTGATGCGCCGCATCGCCGCACCAATGATCGGCGGCATGTTCACTGCGCCGCTCATCTCTATGCTCGTCATCCCGGCGGGATATCTGATGCTTCGGCGGCGTTCCGCCAAGGCCAACAAAGGAGAAACAGCATGATGAATAGTGAAATGCATATGTCCGCAGCTATGATAATCGGCATGGGAATTGGCTGGATCGTCGTGCTTGCGTTCCTGATCCTCGGAATTGCGGCGTTTATCAAATATCTGCGGTCGATGTGACCAAGTCGGTGATGAAACGGCAGCAGGGCGCGAACGTCTGACCTGCAAATTCCTTGGCAAATGACGAGTTCGCCGTGCGGGAACAGTTAGTCTTCGAACTCGCACAGCTCCATCTGGAGCCGTGCGGGAACAGATAAAGCGCAGGACCGCGAATCGTCCCGTGGTGACCATCGACAATGCTGTTATGGTCATGCAAGGGGCGTGAGCAGGAATCGTAAACCCAAGGCTCTCAGTGACTGAAGATGGCATCTTGTTTTTCCTTATTGTAGCGCTTCCGATTGCGACGCTATGTGGTGCTTACATATCGGGCGGGCGGCGATCGCGGACGAAATCGCTCATGCCGCACATTTACTTCGGGACAGGAATTGCCCTGTTTGCAGCATCGGTGGTCTGGCCGTTCGAAAACTTGGCCCGCGACAATTTCTTCGTTCATCAGATCGGGATACTCATCGCACGTATCGTAGCGCCAATGCTCGTTATCTTCGCCTATCCTGCGGCGACTCTCGTTCGCGGGCTTCCGCGTTTTGCCCGCACACACCTTTTGAAACCTGTGACGGCGGCCAGATCAACCCGTCTTGTCTGGCGCTGGTTTCGCATGCCAGCGCTGGCGACTATAATCTATATAGCGACCTTATATTTCTGGGAGCTGCCCATGATGCAGGCTCGCGCGATTTTGAGCGCCGAAGTCGGCGCAGCGATGCACCTGTCACTTTTTGCCTGCGGGCTCCTGTTCTGGGGCAGGGTGTTCGATCGCCGCCCGCAACCCCATGGCTTGAGTCATCCGACACGATTGATGATGCTCTGGCTTGCTATTTTGACGCAGATCCTTGCTGGCGCGACGATTACGCTGAAATCTATACCATGGTATTCTACTTACGCTCCAGCCGGTCAATTGGATATCGGACAGCAGCTAACCGTCGAGGCGATCGGTGGCATGACCATTTGGATTCCGAGCAGCGTGGCGACGCTTATTGGACTGATCATCGTTGTCGATATGTGGGGAAGGCACGAAACGCGGATGGATATTCGTCGAACCACCTGGTCGCCTTCAAACTCGGCGATTTTACTCTATCCTGAAACGGCGCGCGCGCTTCGCGCTTCGACCGCCCAAAAGAACCGAAAGCTCGCCCTCTCGATGCTGATGTTTGCGCTATTCATCGTGACCACGGCTTTTGCGACCGCGATTGCTTATCGGCTATCCTGAAAGAATATCGGGATTGTTCAGGCAATTTTCATGCGGAGACTTTCTTCGCCCCAAAGCATTTCCTGGAACAATATCCTCCTCATCTGACTTCAAATCGCCATCGAAAGTCGAATAGAGAGATAATTGTCCGTCACATCGGAAGGGCGATGGACCGCTAAAGCAAGGCCGATCGCTTCCAAGCTAGTCGGTCGGGCGCGGAATCTGCGCGATGATCGTGTCAGCCAAAAAGGGCCCTTCGCCCTCGCTCTAGCCAAATGGCCTCTAGCGCCAGAATCTTAGCGATAACAGCCCGAGTTGCATCAAATTTCTAAACCTAGAATCGAGTCTTCTCCTTCCACATCAACTTCCCATTTTTTTCATGTGACGAGCCCGAGTGTAGCCGCCCAAATGAGAGCGACGCCAAGCACGCCACGATAGATTACGAAAGGCCAAGCGGAAAAACGCTCAAGTACGCGCATTAAACCCCAAATCGCGCCAAAAGCTGAAATTGACGCAACGACAAGACCGACGAGAAGGATGAGCCAGCCGTCGAAAGATAGATGGGCGTTGTAAAGTTCCCAAAGCTCCTTTGCTCCCGCGAGCGCGATTGCCGGCAAACCAATAAGGAACGAAAATCGTGCCGCCTCCTGCCGCTTGAGACCAAGCGCAAGGGCTGCGGCTAATGTCGAACCCGAGCGCGATACGCCCGGTATCAAAGCCCCGATCTGGGCAATGCCCACGATCATCGCGTCAATGACGGTCACATTTTCGAGTGTCCGTCTGTGACGGGAGTAAATCTCTGCAAGCGCCAGGAGGATTGCCATGACGACAGAAGCCCAGCCGATGACTGTGAGTGTTCGCAGCGAGGAACCGCAGGCGTTCAGCCTACTTGACAACACCAAGCCCATCAGACCAATCGGGATTGTCGCAAGCAAAATCCAAAACGAAAAACGCAAATGTCGGTTCTGGTAATCTCGATGCGCCAAGGCGCGAATCGAACCCGTGGCCAACTCGCTCACGTCACTCCAAAAATAGCTGACGACGGCTGCCAATGCTGCAAGTTGCATGGCTGCAGAGAAAGCGGAGCCGGGATCCTGCCACCCAAGCAATGCCGGTACGATCCGCATGTGCGCGGTCGAAGAAATCGGTAGCAATTCGGTGATTCCCTGGACAACACCTAGCAAGGCGACCTTGGCATAGCCCAACGCCACAAATCCGGTGTCGACGCCATTTGTGCAAACTTCCGTCATATGTTCTTCTCTGTTGGCGAGCGCACCTCATATGCGTTCGCATTGACCTCGTGACACAAAATCCGACAGCGCATGCAGCAGGAGATGGAAGCGACCTGGCGTCGTCATCATGATGTCACCATCGATAAACCCGGTGTCCGGTGCGTGCCATAATTCGCGGCGCTGAGTGGTTTGCTGCTGAGCTGCACCCTAAACTCCAGCTCATCTTTGGCTCCGGCATTCACGGCACCGTCTCTGCCCCCACCGCCACGAGACGCACCCGGTCAACGATGTTGCCGGCGCGCGCGGCCATAAAAACATAAGGCGAACCTCTCGATGCGCCTTATGTTTAGCCCAGCACAGCCGAAAAGCCCTGCCGCGATCACCGCTATAATTCCGGCGGGCAATAGTGGTTGCCCCGCGAATAGCTCGCGAACCATCCCGAAGCTAACCCCGGTGCTAGAACCGAGCGTGAGATTTATAAATGGTGCGAACTCCATCGTGCGCGGTGGAGCAATGGCCGAGTTGTGGGTCAGCTGCTTTGTAACAATGTCGAGAGCGAGAGCGATGGCAAGCGCGGTGCCAGCCAGCGCGGCGCGGCGAAGCAAGATAACAGATGATGGCATAATCAGCGCGCCGCGCCGGAAGCAGCGACCTTAGGCGCCGCATGGGCACGCATCATAGCTTCAGATCCCCCTGATAGACCGTCGCGCACAAATGTAGCCTGACCACGGTCGAGTAAGCGAAGGCCATTCAGAACGACCAGCAACGATGCGCCGACGTCTGCAGCGATCGCACCCCATAGCGATGCAAAACCTACCAGCGTCAGTGCGGCGAACAACAGCTTCACGGCGATAGAAAACGCTATATTTTGATGGATGATCGCAAGTGTCGCGCGCGAATGCCGGACCAGCCAGGGAAGCTTTGAGAGGTCGTCGGACATGAGCGCGACATCGGCGGTTTCAATGGCAGCGTCGCTCCCCATCGCGCCCATCGCGATGCCGAGATTGGCCCGCCCCATTGCGGGAGCGTCGTTGACCCCATCGCCGACCATGGCCACGGACCCGTAGCGCCGCACCAAATCCTCAACGGCTGTTACCTTATCACTGGGCAGCAGTTCGGCGCGGACTTCGTCAATACCAGTTTGCATCGCGATCGCCTCTGCCGTCGCCCGGTTGTCCCCCGTGAGCATAACAACGTGTTTGATCCCGGCGCGGTGAAGTGCAGTGACAATGTCCTTCGCCTCAGGTCTGACGGCATCTGCGACGGCTACCAAACCCCAGACTTCATGACCCTCGCCTATCGCGACGATAGTACGACCGGCCTTTGAGAGTTCCTCGGCCCGATTTAGGACCATGTCCGATGTGATGCCTTGCTCGCCGATGTAGCGACGCGAGCCAAGCCATATTTCGCGACCGGCCACTTGACCGGTGACGCCTCGACCGATGATTGCCTGGACAGCTTCCGCAGGCTCGGCGGCGATCCCGATCTCAGCGGCCTTCGCTAAGATGGCGCGAGCAATCGGGTGCGCGCTTCGCGCCTCCAGGGCCGCCGCCAAACCGATAAGATCCTGCTCGCTGCGGCCTCCAAATGGCACGATCTCGACAACCTGAGGCTGTCCTTCGGTGAGCGTTCCGGTTTTATCCATGGCGATGGCTTTGAGACGCGCTGGCGTTTCGAGATGTGTGCCGCCCTTCGCTAGGACGCCTTGTTTCGCCGCACCGGCTAGCGCAGCCACGATCGTCACCGGTGTCGAGATCACGAGGGCGCACGGACATGCGATTACGAGGAGAACGAGAGCCCGGTAGAACCAGACTGCCCATGCATCACCTAAAAGCAGAGGCGGAATAAGGAAGATTGCAATAGCGAGTACCATCACAACGGGCGTGTAGACTCGAGCAAACTTTTCGACCCATTGCTCACTAGGCGCGCGACGGCTTTGCGCCGAACCAACCATACGGATGATTTGGGCAAGTGTCGTGTCATTCGCCGCTTTGGTAGTCGCCACCACAATAGCGCCCTCTCCGTTGATGGTGCCGGCGAAGACTTCGTCGCCCTCCGCCTTGAATATAGGGAGGCTTTCGCCGGTGATCGGCGCTTGATTGACCTCGCTTTCACCGGAGATAACCCGGCCATCTAGGGGCACCTTGTCGCCCGGTCTGACGATGATGCGCATGCCAACACTCACTTCAGCCGCAGGAACTTCGCGCTCGGAGCCGTCCTCGAACCGGACGCCCGCTGTCAGCGGCGCGAGTTCCATAAGCGCTGCCACGGCCCGACGCGCACGACCGAGACTCCACGCCTCAAGCGCAAGTGCCAGCGCAAAAAAGAATGAGACGGTAGCTGCCTCAAACCATGCGCCAATGCCGATCGCGCCCGCGACTGCGATCATCATCAACAGATTCATGTCGGGGCGTAGACGCTTGGCTGCGAGCCATGCCTTGGGAGCGACGTAGCGCGCCGCGCTAAGCACGGCGAGTGCGTAAAGGACCATGCTCGCCAGTGGTGTCGAGCCCAATGCGTGTTCGCCTGCTTCAAAAGCCGCGATCACCCCGCCGCCCAGCCAAGCATGGACAGCAAAGCCTAGCGCCGTAAACAGGCCGCTTGCGATAGTCAGCCTTGACTGCACCCGCTTGCGGCGCTCTTCGGTCTGCGCTTCTTCGCTATCGGTGCCTTCAGTCCATGGCTCGGCGCGCAGACCGGCACGTGCGACTGCTTTCTCGATTCGGGCTTCGAGAGCCGCATCCGGCTTCGTATCGATCGACATTCGGCCGTTGAGGAGATCGAAGGCGAGCTTTTCTTCGCCGACGAGCGGACCAACCTCGCGTCTCAGTGCAGCGACCTCGTCGGCGCAGTCCATGCCATGGATGCGCAATACGATTTGACCAAGAAGATGGGTCGGTATCTGTGGGCTGAGTGCTTCCTGCACCTGTCCCCCGCAGCACATCTCGCCTTCCGCCGATTCAGCGGGTTTCGCTGTGCCTGCCCGTTCTGGCTCCTGCAGGAAATGCGCATGCATTCCGGTCGTCGCGACCGCCCGCTGAATGCCGTCGATTGTCGAGGCGTTATCGGAGTGAACCTCCATGATGCCAGCTTGCGTATCGAAGGACAATCTGTCGTCGCCGCCCACGACAAGCCCCACTGCGGTGCGCAGTGCGCGAACCTCGGTCTGGCAGTCCAAACTTTCGATTTTGAACCGCAGGGAGCGCGAGGTGTTCCGTGTTTCAATAAGAATTTTTGTCATCGCATAATTACCGTGAGTTGAGGCCGGTGCAAAAGGCGTCCGCCGCATTGGGATGTGCTATACAATCTGTAGTCACTACAGAAGCAAGGGGTATCCTTCTGTCATGGCAACCGAACAGGATGATTTTCGAAGAACCGATGCCCGACCCGGCCCCAGGTTAATTCGCAAACGCTTTCCGTTTCTAGGTATGGTCGGTTGGCCCACCGGCGGGATAGTTATCGAGAGCGCCACAATCCGGTATAACTGCAGGTTCGGTTCGCGATCAGCCCGTGTAGAGGACAGAGAAATCTGCCCACTGAACGCGTGAACTTACGCGGAACGGGCAGGCTGTGATGCGCGGGTTTCGCTGGATAGCCGAGTGCGAGCGTTACGGTTCGTCGGTTGAATGATTCCCTGATCAGGACTTTTCGTCGGCCGGACCTGACGGGGAGCGGTGATCGGCCAGGACTTCAATGATCCGGCAGTCGGCGACTTTGCCGTTGGCACACGAGCCAATCATACGATCCAGCTCCTCCTTCAATCCCAGCAGACGTGAGATGCGATCGTTGACAGCGGCGAGCTGGTTCTGGGATATCCGGCTGACTTCCTCACAGGAAGCGTCGGGCATCTCCCTTAGGCCGAGCATGGCCCGGATGGCCACGATCTCGAAGCCGAGTTCGCGCGCATGACGAATGAAGCTGAGCCGCTGAACATCCTCTGATCCATAGAGCCGCCGCCCACTCTCGGTCCTGTCGGGCTTCGGGATGAGGTCGATCCGCTCGTAATAGCGGATCGTTTCAATCTTCACGCGGGCCCGACGGGACAGTACACCAATTGTAAACATCACTAGCTCATCCTGTAGCCACTACAGAATGGGGTAGCAAGCTGCTCGGAGCCTGTGAAGCCTGGAATTTCAATTGCAACCGATGCCCCATCCAGTATCCGTGCTTCAACCTTCGACATGAGAGAAGGCGGCGCATCAGAACGAGAGCCACTACGACATTGACGATCAGGGCAAATGCGGCGTTGCCACGCATTTGCCTGGCCTCGGCGACCGCTGCGTTGAGCGAACGCCGGGCCGCAAAACCGATAACATGCAAAGCTAGCGTACCGAGCAAGAGCTTTGGGTAAGTGCGGCGCGCTCCCTATTGCGCACTCCAGGCAAGCTCCACGACGCCGACGAGGGTGATCGAGCGCAGCGGCCCTGAGCGCTTGGCAGTCGGTGATCAACCAGCCGACGGTCAGTCATGGGTTCATTTATGCCGCATGCATTTAGTGTCGGGGCAAGCAGTTTTGAGACCAACTCAAAAAGCCTTACCGAGGCTTTGTAAGCCGAAACAAACTGATCGCCCCTGTCGGCGTTTGAATGACATGCTTGGGCATCACTATTTCTCCGGAAAGCTCACCCAGTATCTCTTCCAGCGCGCCATCGGCGTTTGGTTGGGTATCCTTCACGCCATCTATGCGCTGTACGGTCCAGCGAAACAAACGACGCATCGTCCGGCTTCGCTGATAAGCATAATCGGCGATGTGCAGCTCGCCGCCGGGCCGCAACGCATCAAACATGGCCCGAAGCCCGATGCATTTTTCCGCCAAGGGCATCTGATGAAACATCAGGCTGGAGACGGCCTTGTCATAATCTGCCGGGCTGCTTGCGGCATCGCGGACGAAACCCTGTCGCCATTCCACATCAATGTCCTTGGCTTCTGCCTTGCGTTCCGCCAGCGCAAGCGCTTCCGGATCGGGATCCAGCCCAATGACCTGGGCTTTCGGCGCCTTCAGTTTCAGCATGATCGCGAGTGTGCCGGTGCCGCAGCCGACATCAAGGATCGTTTCGTCATTGTTCGGGGCAACCTGAGCCAATAGGGCGTCTCGCCAAACGCGTTCGCGTGTTAGGCGGCGTGGACAAATTTGAGCCAGTATCTAGCTGATGCGATATGGACCATGGACAGGAAGCTCTCGGCGAGTTGATCGTAGCGGGTGGCGATTGCGCGGTTGATTTTCAGGCGACCGAAGAAGCGCTCGATCTGATTGCGCTCCTTATAGAGCGCCCTGTCATATTCGATTTTCACCCGCCGATTTGAACGACCCGGAATGACGGGCTTTATATCGCGGCTTGCAAGGTCGGCCCGGATAGCATCGGCATCGTAGCCCTTGTCGGCCAGGAATGCCTTCGGGGTCCGCTCCGGCAGGGCGATGAGCGTGTCATAGGCCTTGCAATCGGCTGCTTCACCGACCGTCAGGTGGAAAGCGAGCGGTCGCCCGAGGGCATCCGCCAGGCAGTGAAGCTTACTGGTGAACCCGCCCCGCGAGCGGCCAAGAGCGCGTCGATGAGTCCCCCTTTTCCGCCCGCTGCCGAGACGTGGGCGCGAACTGTGGTGCTGTCGATGCTGTAGTGACCCGTGTCCGCCATGATCTCGGCCAGCGTCACCGACACCGCTTCCCAGACACCGGCTTCGCTCCAGCGCCGGAACCGTCGGTAGATCGTGTTCCAGTTACCATATTTGGGCGGAACATCGCGCCACGGCGTGCCGCAGCGCAGCCGCCAAAGTATCCCATTGATGATCGAGCGGTTCTGCGCAGGCAGGCGACCACGGCCTCGGTTTACTGCATCAATCGGCAGCAACCCCTTCAAAACACGCCATTCTGCCTCGGTAAGATCGCCTCGGCTCAAACCTGCCTCCAAAAGGCAGCCTTGAATCAAGCACGCAGCAATACGTCAACCAATTTGTCCACGCCGCCTAGCAATCGAATCGCGAGGTCATAAGCCCAAGTGAATTCAGTTCGTCCTAGCGCTGGAGTAAATGACTGTTCCCCATTCTTCGTCTGGCTCATCTCAAGAAACTCGCCATAATAAACGCATAAATGTCGGCATGCCAAAGACCCGACAGCTTATAGTATGATACCATTTTGCTTTCTCCAATATTCAGTTGTTAAATTAAGTCTGGCTGTGCTGGCATACGTTGCGTTCTATTGATCGGAAACCCATCCCTATTAGCTCGTTACAAGAAATTGTCCCATCATTCCGGCGTCTTCATGCTCAAGAATGTGGCAATGGTACATGTACGGCAGGTCGGGATCGGTATATTCCTCGAAACGAAGCAGAAGGCGGACGGTTTCGCCAGGGGCGACCACTACCGTATCTTTCAAACCTTGTTCCGCGGTGTCCGGCTTACGGCCATCGCGGTTGAGGATGCGGAACTGCACGTCGTGAATATGGAAGGGGTGTGCCATCATCGAGGCGTTTTCAACCTGCCAGATCTCCGTCGTTCCAACCTTCACCGTTTCGTCGATCCGCTGCATATCCATCGACTTGCCGTTGATGGTAAATCCCCCGCCGCGCATCATCCCCATGCCCATACCCATATTCAGCACGAACCGCCGCGTTCTTACCGCGTCGGTCGGCTCGATCCGGGGAAGCAAAATCAGTCGGCTCGGCATAGAGATCGCCTTGCGCCTTTGAGCCGAAGGCAGGATATCGAGCGCGGTGAAACGCCGTGCTTCATCCATCATGCCCCCCCGCCGTTCGCCGCCCCTTCGCATTCCGCCATCCATCATGTCTCCGCGGGAATCGCGGCCCTCCCCCATCTCGCCGCCCATTCGGTCGTTGCCGCCGCGCCTGCCGCCGCCTTCCATACCTCCTCCCATCATCCCCATCATCCCCATGGTTTCGATACTATCCGCAAGAAGCGCTATGGGGCGACCATCACTCAGATCGACGACGATCTGCGCGCGCTCACCGGGGGCAAGAACGACGTTGGTCGTACGATATGGCTGTTCCAGGAGACCGCCATCACTGGCGATCTGGTTGAAGCTCCGCCCGTCCTTGAACGCGAACTTGTAGAACCGGGCGTTCGAACCATTGAGGAGGCGGAGACGCAAGAGGTCGCTACGCGCCTCGAATACCGGATCGACCGTCCCGTTGACGAGCAGTGTATCGCCTCTCATCCCCATCATGACAGCGTCCATCGACGTCGAATAAGCAAAGCTGCCATCGCGATTGAAGGCGCGGTCCTGAACGATCAGCGGAATATCATCGACGCCATAATCATTGGGCAGATCGAGCCGCTCGCTTTCGGTATCACGCACATAGATGGCGCCGGCCAAACCTTGATAAACTTGTGGTCCGGCGCGCTGGTGGGCGTGAGAGTGATACCAGAACATCGACGCGCGCTGCTTCACTTCGAAGCTTGGCGACCAGGTAGTGCCCGGCGCGATCGGCTGATGAGGCCCGCCGTCGGCACGTGCTGGCAGATGAAAGCCGTGCCAGTGAACGGTTGCCGTTTCGGAAAGGGCGCTGCTGACGTTCATGCGCACAGTTTCCCCAGCACGCATTTCAAGCGTCGGGCCAAGAAAAGGCTGGTTGATGCCCATCGTGGGTGTATCGACCCCTTCAAAAAAGCGAGACACGCCGGATTGGAGGTTCAGATCAAACGTTCGCACGCCATTTTGGAGAGCGCCCGCGTAGAGTTCCGGTATTAGCAGCGGGTTGCCGACGCTGGAGGAGGTAAGCATAGCTTGACCACCGCCGAGCAATTCTCGGCCGACCAGACCCCCGATCACGAGTGTGCCGCCGCCAAGCGCCACGACACCAAGTAGAGATCGTCTCTTCATCATGGATGTTCCTCCTGAGTTTCATGGGAAAAGGGCCAGTTTTTGCCGCTACCGCTCCAAAGCCGAGTGCGATTATGCTGATCCATATGATCTACGCAAGGAGCCGAAACCTTTTGTAAGCCACTGCCCCTTGCGCTGATGTTCGAAGTGAGGAGAAGCGTGATCGTCAGAAGCTTGCAGCCAGCCTCGTTGCGTTTGTTTGGGTCTAGACGGAAGGCCTCTTCAAATTCGGGCGATCCCCTTATGCCCATTCGCCATGCGAAGTCAGGGGGTCGCCGAAGCCGAACGAGGACGGCATCGGCCGACAAAATTGTTCCGGCTGCACCCTGATGCCAATAGCTGTAATTCAACCGCTTCGGGTCCACGGTATGACTCGCAAAATCGGTGCCGGGATGCCAGTCGCGGTAGCGGTCGACATCGAACAGCAGACGCCACACCCGTGCCAAGGGAACTCCCAGGGACGGCGTGCTAGCGTCGGTAAACATCGCGATGGCACCCTGCCCCGGCTCAGTGGAAATAGTCCCGCCTCACCCGATAGGGATGAGGCGGGTGGACACCGGTAACGGGGGACCACCGGCTCCGAGCTTGTAGGTTGATCATGCGGGAAAGTCCTGCGGCCACGCGGCCTTGCCGCCGATGATCTCGACCGCTTCGAGTGTGACAAGGCCGATGTCAGGCACATCCTTCACCATAGTTGCGAAGGATCGCAGCAAGGGCTCGGTATCGATGATCTCGATCACGACCGCGCGGTCGCTTTCGAGAACGTGCTTTCGATGGAGATGCGCCGAGCGGCCAAAGCCGAGCATCGCTTCGAGTATCGTCACGCCGGCGAGCTTTTGATCGCGGGCGAGTGCGGCGATGAACTCGAACACCCGCTGATCTCCTAAGAAGGCCGATTCATCGGTATAGATGCGCATCAGCTTGAATGTTTGTTCCATGTTTTTCTCCATCATTCGATCGTTGCAGGGACTGGAGCGATGTCTTCGGGTCTTTTGCGGCGCCACCCCCACTTCGTGCCGAGCACAACCTTGGTCAGCGCCGGAAGCACGAGCAAAGTCAATATCGTCGCCGCAATCAATCCGCCTATCACCACGGTTGCGAGCGGCTTCTGCACTTCAGCGCCAGTGCCCGTCGCCAGCGCCATCGGAACGAAGCCGATCGCCGGAACAAAACCGGTCATCAACACAGCCCGCATCTTGTCAGCCATCCCGGCGCGGATAGCCTCGGCCAAGGACAAACCATGTTGGAGCTGTTCGCGAATGGCGGTCATCACGACCAGACCATTAAGAACCGCAACGCCAGCCAGAACGATCAGGCCCACCGCCGCTGAAACCGAGAAATTGATCCCGGTGAGGGCGAGCGTGAAGATCCCGCCGGCAAGACCCAGCGGCACCGCCAGAAAAACCGCCGCCGCGCGGCCGAAGCTGCCCAGTGCCATGAACAACAAACCGAATATGCCGACAAAGACCAACGGCACGACGATCGCCAGCTTCTTCGTTGCCGCCTGCAGGCTTTCAAACTGTCCGCCCCATTCCAGATAATAGCCAGCGGGCAGATTAACCTGCGCGATCTTGGCCTGGGCTTCCTGAACGAACGAACCCGCGTCGCGCCCTTCCAGATTGACCTGCACCGCGATCCGCCGTTTGCCATTTTCGCGTCGCACCTCGTTTAGCCCTTCGGTGAAGCGGATCTGGGCCACTTGCGAGAGCGGGATTTGCTGTCGTGTCTGGCCGTCCTCTTGCGGCAGGAGCACCGGGAGCGTCCGAATGTCATCCAAATTGGTGCGGACCGCATCGGGAACCCGCACTATGATATCGAAGCGGCGATCCCCTTCGTATAAAAGGCCTGATTCCCGGCCACCCAATGCCGCTGCGACGGTGTCGGAAACCTCTTGAACGGTCAGGCCATAACGCGCGATCATGGCGCGATCGAGCTGGACGTCCAGCATCGGCGCCCCACCCACCTGATCGGCTTTGACGCTGCCCGCGCCTGGAATGGCCTGCAATACCCGCACCATTTCATTCGCCGCCAGCGACATTTTGTCGAGGTCGTCACCATAAAGTTTGATCGCGACATCCCCGCGAACGCCCGCGATCAACTCGTTAAAGCGCAGTTCGATGGGCTGGCTGATTTCGTATAGCTGACCCAGTTGACCGCCTGCAGCCTTTTCGATCCGCCGGATAACGTCCGCCTTGGTCTTGACGCCTGCCGGCCACTGGTCCTGCGGTTTCAGGATCACAAAGCCATCCGACACATTGGTAGGCATGGGATCGGTGGCGACCTCGGCGGTCCCCGTCTTCGAGAAGGCGAGCTCCACTTCGGGCAGTTTTTTAAGCGCTGCCTCAACCTTGCGCTGCATGGCCACCGACTGTTCGAGGCTTACCGATGGCACCCGCGTCGAGGCGAGCGCTAGATTTTTCTCGTCAAGTTGCGGGATAAATTCCGATCCCAGCATCCCGAACACCGGCAGCGAGGCCAGAAAAAAGGCAAAGCCTCCCAGAATGAAGGGCCATGGCCGGGCGATTGCCTTGTCCAGAAGCGGGAGATACCGATCCTTGGCTTTGCGGATCAGCCACACCTCTTTCTCCGAGACCCGTCCGCGTATCAGCAGCGCCACCAGCGCCGGAACGAGCGTGATGGCAATGACAAATGCCGCCGCGAGCGCGAGCATGATGGTAATGGCCATCGGGGTAAAGGTTTTGCCCTCGATGCCGGTAAACATCAGCAAGGGTGTAAAAGCCAACAGGATGATCGTTTGCCCGAAAACGGTCGGTTTGATCATAGCCTGCGCGGCGTGCATCGTCTCTTCCAACCGTTCGTGCAACACCAGCAACCGGCCTTCCGCCTCTTGCCGATGAGACAATCTGGCCAGACAGTTTTCAATGATGATCACCGCACCATCGACGATCAGGCCGAAATCGAGCGCGCCCAGGCTCATCAGATTGCCCGGGACGCGAAAGGCGTTCATCCCCATAGCCATCATCAGAAACGAAAAAGGGATAACAAGAACGGCAATAATTGCTGCGCGCCAGTTGCCAAGCAACAGGAACAAGGAGGCGGCAACCAACAGTGCGCCTTCGGTCAGATTGCGTTCCACCGTCCCCACCGTCGCGTTGACCAGCTTGGCGCGATCAAGGACAATCTTGACGTTAATGCCCGGCGGTAGCGTCTTCGCCACCTGGTCGATCTTTGCTGAAACATCCTGCGCAACGGTTCGGCTGTTTTCGCCAATCAGCATAAGCACGGTGCCGATCACCGCTTCCTTGCCATTCAGGCTGCCCGCGCCGGTCCGCAAATCGCCACCGATGCGGACATCGGCGACTTGCCCGACAATCACCGGAACGCTGCCACGCGAGGCGACGACCGCATTGCGAATTTGATCAACCGATCGCACCCGCGCATCAACCCGGACCAGATAGGCTTCGCCCTCGCGGTTGTAATAATTGGCTCCGACCGCCAGATTGGCCTTTTCAAGCGCCTCACCAAGCTCGCTGTAGGAAATGCCGAAATTGGCCAACTTTGTAGGGTCGGGTTCGACGACAAAGGTCTTGGCATAACCGCCGATCGAATCGACCCCGGCCACCCCGGAAACGGATTTCAGCTGCGGTCCCAATATCCAGTCCTGGACCGTGCGCAGATATCCTGCTTTGGCGACATCATCGGTGAGCAGATCGCCCTCAGGCGTCAGATAATTTCCATCGGGCTGCCATCCCGGTTGTCCCGCAACCTTTTTGGCTCCCTTTCCGTCGGGATTGTCAAAACCGACCGTGTACATCACGATTTCGCCAAGCCCCGTTGTCACTGGCCCGATTTGCGGTTGTACGCCATCGGGCAGGCTTCCTGTCGCCTGTCGTAATCTTTCGCCGACCTGTTGGCGGGCAAAATAAAGATCGGTCGATTCCGAAAAAATCGCGGTTACCTGGCTGAACCCGTTGCGCGAAATCGAACGGGTCGTTTCCAGACCGGGAATCCCGGCGAGCGAAATTTCAACCGGATAAGTGACCAGCTTTTCAATCTCGACCGGCGAAAGCCGCGGATCGATGGTATTGATCTGGACCTGGTTGCTGGTGATGTCCGGAACCGCATCAATAGGCAATTTGGTCAATTGCCAGATGCCCAAACCGGCGATGATGAGGAACAGGAATACGACGCTCCAACGGGCCCGGACGGCGAGGGCAATAAGATTGGCAATCATGGCTTATTCCTCCTCGCCCGCGCCCTTGCCGAGCTCGGCCTTGAGCAGGAATGCGTTTTTGACAGCGATCATGTCGCCGCGCTTAAGTCCCTCGCGAATTTCAACCCTTCCGGCGCTGCGCTGACCTATGGTCACGCGACGCGCCCGAAACCCCTTCTCTGTCCGCACGAAAACCACGTCGCGACCGGAGAGCGTTTGCAGCGCTTCTTCTGCAATGACGACGCTGTCTGAGGGTTTGGCGCCCACGCTCGGCATCAGCCGCACACGGACCGCAAGGCCAGGTTGAAGGGTTCCGGTCACGTCGAGCACCGCCGTTGCCGAGCGTGTGTCGCCAGCGAGGCCCGGCGTGACGGCGCGGACACGCGCCTCGATCGTCCGACCGCTGGCGAGCTCGACCACCGCACGGTCGCCCGCCGCTAGACGCTGCGCCTCGGCAGGCCCCACCGCCGCTTCGATCTGCACTTGCGAAGGGTCGGCGACCCGGAACAATTCGGTCTCGGGTTGCACGAAAGCACCAAGACTGACGTTCCCGGCTGTCACCCGACCCGAGATCGGGCTTGCGACGATAACGCTGCTGCCATCGCGCGTAATCTGGGCGGCGGTTGCAGCGGCCTGCGCCCGCCGCGCTTCGGCGCTGGCGACGGCGGCCTCGGCCTGCGCCTGCTCGAGATCCACCCTCGCCGACACTTTTTGTTCGAAGAGGGTCTGTTCACGAGCAAGATTGCGTTGTGCAAGACGCGATCGCGCTGCCGCGACGGACCGATCCGCCGCAATCTGCGCAGCGTCGCGGCTTTGGACGATAGCGAGCGTTTCGCCCGCACGGACGGGATCGCCAAGGCGCTTGAACACGCGGGTTATCGCACCGCCGGCACGCGCGGTGACGACGGCTTCACCGGTAGGCGAGGCCGTTACCGTCGCTTGCGCGATGATTTCCGAACCAAGCCCGCCGGTGCCTACAGCCTCGACGCCGATCTCGGACGAGCGAATGCTGGCATCGGTCATATCCAGATGGTCGGGCATGGCCTCCGGTTCGGCTTGTGCCGTGGCTGCATTTTCAGCAGGCGCTGAGTCAGCGGTGCAGCGCGCCACGGTAAAGCCGGTGGCGGCCGCGAGCGCGATGGCGCCGGCCACGCTGCCGAGCAGCCGCTTGTCTTTCGTGATCATTGCGTATCTCCAGATTCGATGACGTGCGGCAGGGAACCCGGTAATGGCGGGGTCGAGCCGGAATAGTGATGCGATGCAGATATGGACGGGGCGTCGAGGGTCGCGGTCATGGCGCCTGCTCCCCGTCGACCCGTCCGGCCGCTTGACGCGAGAGTTCCGCGCGCGCTTCGGCGCGGTCACGTCTAGCCCTTATGAGAGCAGCCTGCATGTCAGCATAGGCTTGCTGGGCATCGAGATATTCGATGAGCGATGATTTGCCCGCCCGATAGGATAGCTCTGCCAGTCGCACCCCTTCGCGCGCTTGGGCGACGCCGCTGCCTTCAAGCGCCGCGACGCGTGCCTCGGCACTTGCCAGTTCGGCTTCGCTGTTGGCGATCTGGGCCCGTGCCACGATCACGACATTCTCGCGCCGGGCGGTCGCAGCCTGGATATCGGACCTGGCCGCAGAAACATTGCCCTGATTGCGATCGAATATCGGCAACGGTATCGACACATTGGCAATTAAGGCTCTGTCGCCGGTCTCGCGCAACTGGCGCACCCCAATGCCCACCGCAGGATCGACGCGGCCTTCCGCGCGCGCCTGTCCCAATTTTGCAGTTGCGATGACCTGTTCAACTTCGGCGAGTTTTACATCGAGGGTGCTGCGCGGGTCGATCTGTCTCGGTTGCACCCACAAATCGCCATCCCGCAGCGCGGCGGGCGGCGCGTCGGCGCCCAGCGCTGCCGCGAGCGAACGGCGGGCAGACGCTTCGTCAGATTCGGCTGTCCGTAACGCCGCCGCCGCCTGAACGAGGGCAGCATCGGCTCGAAGGCCGCGGAGCGGTGGCTCGTTGCCGGTATCGACCATCACCTGTGCGACCCGGGCGAGCTCGCGTGCGCGAACCTCATTGTCCCGCGCCAGGGCGAGATTGTCGCGCGCCGCAGCTGCGAGCGCAAAGAGATTGCGAACATTGAACCCCAGATCGGCGCGCGCGATCTCCAAGCGATAATAGGCCGCGGCGAGTTCGGCATCGGCAAGCGTCATGCGCGAACGGCGGCGCCCGCCGAGGTCGAGCCGTTGATTTACCGAAACCGTCGTCTCGACGCCGTTGAAACCCGAATAAGGTCCCGTTCCGGCGAAGTTCTCGACATCGATATTGAGGATGGGATTGAACCGGAAACTCGCTTGACGCGCGCGCCCACGCGCGGCCTCGACTTCGGCACGGGCGGCGGCGATCCTTGGCGAGCGCGCTTCGGCTTCTTCAAGGGCTTGAGCAAGCGACAAGCGCGCCGGCAGCGGCCCCGAGGGCATAGGCGCACCGGGCGTGGCTGGCGGCCCGATGTTCTGCGATAGCCTGTCCTGCGCAACGGACGGCGCGGCACCAACGCTCGCCGCAAGCGCCGCGAAAGTCGCGGCGACAAAGAAATTCTTCATGAAAGGGAGACTCCTGACGTACCAAGCTGCATGCCCGACAAAGTCAGGCGCAAATCAAATGGTCGTCAGGCGATTGGGGGTCGAAAGGTCCCGATGAAGGTCGATAGCGGCAATTTGGCCATTAAGAGACGAGGCGCCTCGTCGCGTCGCAATATGTCGCCGTCACCCACAATAACATCGGCAGCGATTCCTACACAGTGACCGTGGCAGCCTTCATAATTTCCCGGCTGCACTCCGTCGTCCGAGCTGGATTTCTTGGATTTTTCGAAGCTGGATTCCTGCGGAGCATAGTCTCTTTGTGCCTCGTGTGACAAACTAAGACCCTGCATTCCTTCGCTAGGTTCCAGCGCATCTGCGATCGAACCCACGACCGTACCGGCCAGCAGAAACAAACTTGCGACGAGGATGAGTATCCGGTTCATTGCAATCGCGCCCCTAGCATCGCCCACACGCATTGAAAAGAAAAACTTTGCTGCGCTACGACCCGCTTCTTCATTTCATTCCATATTAAAACTTGTAACGTTATCACATGGCATGAATTAAAAATATGAAGCAAGTTTTACATGAAAATCTGTTATGTAATATCATTATAAAGAGAAAATTATTTGCAATGATGTGATTTATACTTAATTCACGTACGCGAATAAGATATGAGCAGCGGATAGGGTGACACCGGCGCATTCTTTACATGAAGGAACCGACCATTGAGCGATCATGGCCATAGCCATGCACAGGCTGGCCACAGCCATGCGCCCGCCACTTTTGGTAGGGCCTTCGCAATCGGCATCACGCTCAATATTGCGTTCGTCATCATCGAAGCCGCCTACGGCTTCTTCAGCAACTCGCTGGCGCTTTTGGCGGACGCTGGTCATAATCTCAGCGATGTGGTCGGACTGGCCATTGCCTGGGGCGCGGTCATTCTGGGTAGTAAGCGCCCGACCGATCGCTTCACCTATGGATTGGGCGGAACGTCGATCCTCGCGGCGCTCGCCAACGCTATTCTGCTCCTATTTGCCGCAGGCGCAATAAGCCTCGGGGCCATTCAGCGATTTGGCGATCCCCAGCCTGTCGCCGGGACCACGGTCATGATCGTCGCCGGGATCGGTATCATCATTAACACCGCAACAGCGTTGCTGTTCGTGTCGGGTCGCAAGGGCGACATCAACATCCGGGGGGCTTTCCTGCACATGGCCGCTGACGCCGCCGTATCAGCAGGCGTTGTCATTGCCGGCCTCGCCATTCAATTTACCGGGCTGAACTGGATCGATCCGGTTACAAGCTTGGTCATCGTCGGCGTAATTGTCTGGAGCACCTGGGGATTGTTGAAAGAATCGCTGGCTATGTCGCTGAACGCGGTTCCTAACGGAGTCGACGCGGGCGCGGTGAAAGAACATCTTGCGTCCCGAACCGGGGTGATCCGCGTCCACGATCTCCATATCTGGGCGATGAGCACCACCGAAACCGCCATGACCGCGCATCTGGTCATGCCCGATGCCCATGACCGGGACCGGTTCCTTCACGATACAGCGAAGTCACTCAAGGAGCATTTCGGTATCGGTCATGTGACCCTGCAGATCGAGTGTAACGAAGCAGATTGTGCTTTAGGACCGCACGACGTCGTTTGATCTGGAGTAGAGCGGATGCAAACCATTGCCTTCACGGCCATCCCGCTCCTTGCATTGATCATCGGCGCAGTCTGGACCGTTGTGCGGCGGCCAGGGGCCGCTTTCAAAAGCGGCGTTCAGCACTTCGCCGCTGGCGTGGTGTTTGCCGCGGCGGCAAGCGAAATTCTGCCGGACGTCAAACACAGCGGGTCGCTTGTTGCAGTTGTCATCGGTGCTTCAGCCGGTGTTGCCGCGATGCTGATGATCAAGACAATCGGTCGCCGTGCAACGGGTGTTTTTTCCATCGCCGCTGTAACGGGGATCGACATCCTGATCGATGGCATGGTGCTCGGGATCAGTTTTGTGGCAGGGGCCAGACAAGGGTTGCTGCTGACGATTGCGCTCACCATCGAGGTTCTTTTTCTCGGCCTTACCCTCGCCGGGGAATTGGTCGAAGCAATCCCCTCGCGTATCAAAGTCGTCGCGATTACGGCTGCCATTGGTTTGAGCCTGCCGATTGGCGCTCTCGCCGGAGGCCCAATCGGTGGATTGCCGGCGCCGATTCTCACCGGATTCTATGCTTTTGGCCTGATGGCACTTCTGTATCTGGTGACAGAGGAGTTGCTGGTCGAGGCTCATGAAGAGCCGGATACACCGCTGATCACGGCGATGTTTTTCGCCGGACTTCTGCTCATCCTGATATTGGAAGAGCTCATGCCGAACTGACGCGACGTCTCTCTCGTTGAGCGGTCCCAATGACGGGCAAAGGCACCGGGTCCGATCCCGATCATGTCAGGACCCTATTAAAGGCTGATCATGCGAAGCCGTGGTCCTCACAACTCTTTCCGTCGCAATAGCAATGCGTTGCCGATAACCGAGACCGAGGAGAGGCTCATCGCTGCTGCAGCGATCATCGGGCTGAGCAAGATGCCGAACCAAGGGTAAAGAATGCCGGCAGCGACCGGAACACCCAGGCCGTTATAGATAAAAGCAAAGAACAGATTTTGCCGGATATTGCCCATCGTCTGTTGACTGAGATGGCGCGCCTTGGCGATGCCGCTCAAATCACCTTTGACCAAGGTGATGCCCGCACTTTCCATCGCCACGTCGGTGCCGGTGCCCATCGCAATCCCCACATCGGCCTTGGCGAGAGCTGGGGCATCATTGATACCGTCACCCGCCATTGCGACGATTCTCCCATCCGCTTGCAGTTCGCTGATCACGCGATGCTTGTCTTCAGGTGATACGTTGGCGTGGATTTCGTCGATGCCAATCGCCTTGCCGACAGATTGCGCGGTAGCTTCGGCATCACCGGTTAGCATGACCACGCGGATATTGGCTTTGTGCAGCGCCTTGATCGCCTCCGCTGTGGTCGGCTTGATCGGATCGGCGACGCCGATGAGACCCGCCGGCGTTCCATCGACGGCCACAAACATCACCGTCTGACCTTGGGACTGGCCGTCCTGCGCTTTCGCGACCAGATCTTCGCGCATGGCACCGAGCCGTTCCATCATTTTTTCGTTACCGATGGCGACGCGCTTGCCTTGCGCGGTCGCCTCGACCCCCTCGCCTGTCATCGACTGGAAATCAGTTGCTGCTTGAAACGTCAGGCCCTTGTCCTTTGCGCCTGCGACAATTGCTGCCGCTAGCGGATGTTCGCTTGCCATCTCGATAGCAGCCACAAGCGCCAGCATTTCATCGCCGTCAAAGCCTTGTACCGGCTCGACCGAGACCAGTTTTGGTTTGCCTTCGGTGAGCGTGCCCGTCTTGTCGACAACGATAGTGTCGACCTTCTCAAAGGTTTCGAGCGCCTCGGCACTTTTAATCAAAATGCCATTTTGCGCGCCTTTGCCAGTGCCAACCATGATAGACATTGGGGTGGCAAGGCCAAGTGCGCAGGGGCAAGCGATGATCAGGACGGCAACCGCATTGACTAGGCCGTAAGCCAGTGCGGGTTCAGGCCCCAAAATGGCCCAGATGATGAATGTGGCAACAGCGATCAGGACCACCGCAGGCACAAAAAAGCCAGCAACCGTATCGGCGAGTTTCTGAATGGGCGCGCGACTGCGCTGCGCTTCGGCAACCATCTGAACGATCTTGGCGAGAAGTGTGTCTCTACCCACGCGCTCGGCCGTCATGATAAAACTACCGGTCTGGTTGACCGTTCCGCCGGTGAGATCATCGCCTTCGACTTTGGCAACCGGGATCGGCTCGCCGGTGATCATCGACTGATCAATCGTGCTTGACCCTTTGGCAATGGTGCCATCAACAGGAATCTTATCGCCCGGACGAACGCGCAGGCTGTCACCAGACTGCACTTGTTCGAGCGAAATTTCCTCTTCTGATCCATCCGCACCGACGCGCAAGGCGACTGGCGGAGCCAGTTCGAGTAGCGCCCGCAAAGCACTCGATGTCTGTCCGCGAGCCTTTAGTTCCAGCACCTGCCCTAGCAGGACCAACGTGGTGATGACTGCAGCGGCTTCATAATAAACGGCAACGCCGCCATCATGACCGCGAAACGCTGCCGGAAAAATGCTTGGAAAGAGTGTTGCGACCAGACTGAAACCATAAGCCACAGCGACGCCAAGCCCGATAAGCGTGAACATGTTGAGGTTCATGGTCTTGAGCGAGTTCACGCCGCGCACAAAAAAGGGCCATGCGCCCCACAAGACAACAGGTGATGCCAGCAAGAGCTGTGCCCATTGCGCCCAGTCAGGTGGGAGCAGGCCCGCAAGCGGTTTGCCAGGAATAAGATCGCCCATCGCATAGATGAACAGGGGAATGGAAAACACCGCGCTGACCCAAAAGCGCCTGCGCATGTCGATATATTCCGGATCCGGCCCGGTATCGAGGCTGAAGGTTTCAGGTTCCAGCGCCATCCCGCAGATCGGACAGGAGCCCGGTCCCTCTTGCCGGATTTCGGGATGCATAGGACAAGTATATATTGTTCCTGCCGGAACATCCTCAGAGGTCTCCCTATGCTTTCCGGCAAGGTAATGCTCAGGATCCACAACAAATTTCTCACGGCACCCGGCCGAACAGAAATGATATTCCTGCGTAGCAGGCCGCGCATGATTTGCGGTCTTTTCCGGCTCTACGGTCATACCGCAGACAGGGTCGTGAACTTGAGACGCAGAACGGGAGTGGCGTGATCATGGCCTGCATGATCATTGGGAGACGTGTCAGCCACAATCATTTTCCTTTTAACAGCATGCCGGTGGCCCCTTGTTTAAGCGGGATCAAAATGACGGCAATATACCAGCCATAGGCAAAGCTTCCGGCTGCACCGGCAAGGAATCCAGGCCAGGTGAGCCATCTAAATCCGGGCAACAGCGGAGCCCAAGCTTCGTGCATATGCATCGATTCAGGCATCAAAATACCAAAGCCAATGCAGACGAGATAGCTGAACAGCAAGAAAAGACTCAGTGTCCAACCCCAGACAAGGATTTGACTGCGGATCGAGATGTTGGTCATTTCTATCGCCCTTTCGGAGGCAATACCTCAATGATAGGATGCAAAGACACGCGGTGCCGCGTCACCGAACGCCATGACATGGTAAGGCTGCGTCTGGTTTTGATATTCCATTCCGGGTGAGCCAACCGGCATGCCGGCGACAGCCAGCCCCTTCACTCCGGCAGGTTTGTCCCGCAGCAATCTGGCGATGTCACGGGCTGGCACATGGCCTTCGATCACAAAGCCTTCGACATTCATCGTGTGGCAAGAGCGTAAGGCCTGCGGCACGCCATTAGCGTCTTTCACGGCACTCATATTGTCGCTGTCCCTGATTTCCACACTCTGACCCATATGGCTTTCAATATGACCCACCCATTTTTCGCAGCAGCTGCATCCCGGATCGCGGAACATGACAAGCGGTGCGGCCTGCGCGGCGCTGGTACAAGCGGCAAGCGAGGCGATGAGCAAGGACGCCAGAAGGGGGTGTGCCTTGAGCTTGCGAACATAGTCGAACATCTTCTTCTCCTTCCGATACTGAAAGCTGTCGCTTATGCGGCAGACATTCTCAGAAATTCATATGGCGGAGCCCGCCATGCATGAAGGTGCCGCCCAGAAAGGCCTGTATCAACACCCCGAGGGTCAGCAGCCCCAGCAGCGCAGCGAACAAGCGTTCTTCGCTACGATTGTGGTGAAAGCGACGCAGCCCAGCCCAGGCTAGCAGAACCGATCCTATTGCGACACTCATACCCAGATAACGGTGCGCCGTCAGGATGAGATTGCGGTCGTAAAGATAAAAACCACCCGCAAACCAACCCAAAAATGCGGCTGTCACCGCGCCAAGCGCCCCGATCACCAGCATGATCCGTGCGGCCGAACGCCAGTCCGGCTTGCCGCCTGCAACACCGAAAGCCTCGGCCGCAAAGGCCGCAACAATCATGGCGATCGGAAAATGGATCACCACGATATGCAGCTTACCGAGCCATATGAACAAGCGCTCACCAAAGCTCTTGTCGCTGTTATCGTCTGCTTCGTCATGCCCCATCATGCCGCCATGATCCATCGCGTCCATATGATCGCCTTCTGACACGGCAGGTGCCGATCCACCGGGCATCATCGGCATGGTCCCCTCGTCCATCATCTTTTGCATTTCGGCGCTTTGCGCCGTGTCACCACGGCCCATTGCGTCTTTATGATGGCCTTCGGAAGTTCCGGGGCCAGCGCCCATCTCGGTCGGGTCATTATGCGCAAACGCCGGTGTGCCAAGCGACGTAATGGCTAGCACAATACCCATCAATAGCGTGCGAAATTTCAGAATTGGCATCACAACCCTCCCGGTCATCAAATTTGGTCATTACTTTATCAATGGCCCCCCTGCGGGCCTTGGTCTCCGAATGCGGCCTGCGGGGGATAAGGGCGACCGCACCCGGAGTTTCGATTGTTCTTTAATCACTTGACCTGAAAGGCATATTTTCCGCTGACAACTTCCTTATCGTCACCCGAAGCCATCCACCGCAATTCATATGCGCCAGAGGTCAGCGGCGTCTTCATCATGACCATGACCGACTTGCCGTCTTTTCCCATCATCACCGAAATCGGCATCTTCATCGGTGCGTGATTGGCCATTCCCGGCATTGATGTCATCATCAGTTGCATGCGGGTATTCGCGGGCATGATCTTCTCGTTGAAGACCAGATCTATACGGTTGGTTGGCGCGACCGTGGCATTGGCCGATGGTTTTGCCGAAACGAGACTCGGGTGAGCCAAGACCGGCGTTGCCGGAAGCATGGCAGCAAGGGCAACAGCAAGGGTCAGTCGGACATTATGATTCATGACGTAGATTCCTTCATTGTATCTGTCCTCAATACGCGGTGATTTTGCCCACCCCTCAAAAATAAATATGAGGGCAAGGAGGTCGCGCTTGCGTATAAAGAGCAGAAACGAAAAACAGGACAAAACCGATGTCGCTATCTGACCATGAATTGGACGAGATGCTCGCCAGCCTGCGCTCCGTTCCCTCACCGGAACCGCAGCTGACCGATGACGGGTTTCAGAACAATGTCTGGCTTCGTATTGGCGAACTGGACCATAGACGTGTTTCGCGTCAGAAAAGCCTGCTCGGAGCCATCATTTTCTTGTCTGCCCTCGGTGCAGGTTTTGGAACTAGCCAGCAGCCCGCGATGGCCATGACCCAGACCAATTTATTGATCGGCGGTACCGACTATTCGCCTGCAAACCTGCTTCACCTTTCGCAATGATAGCCCGCTCCATGAAATTCGGACCTCTTCAGATCATATTGTTCATCGTGCTGGCGCTTGGCGCGGGCTGGATTGGGTCCCTTGGTGCGCGACACTGGAGCCAAAGTGACACACCAAATATCGGGATACACAGCTTCGTTCACGAAGAACTTGGCCTCGACAAGACGCAGCAAGCTCAGGTTGAAAAGCTGGAAAATGGGTTCGAGATCAAGAGGAAAGCTCTGGAACTGTCGCTCCGGTCCGCGAATGCCAATCTTGCCGCCGCTATAGAGGAAGAACATCAATATGGACCCAAAGTTTCCGAGGCGATAGAAGCCGTGCATGTTCAGATGGGGCTTTTGCAAAAGGCAACTGTCGAACATCTTTTCCGGATGCGCGCGCTGCTGAAACCCGACCAGCAAAGGGCGTTTGACAAGCGGGTCTCACAGTCGCTGACCAACGGGTCTTGAGTGCCGGTATCGCTGGCCAGCGCGCCAAAGCCGGATACTGTCCTCATCGCGGAAGCTGCAGCGGGCAATAAAGTTGCCTTCAACCTTGTGATGAGCCAGCACGCTCCGCGCCTTCAGAATATCGCGCTGCGACTGATGGGCAATGGTTCCGATGCGGAAGATGCGGTGCAGGAGGCGATGGCGGCGGCCTGGTTCAAGCTGGGCAGTTTCGATCGATCGCGGCCAATCCATCCCTGGCTCACCCGCATCACGGTCAACAAATGTCGTGATAGTCTAAGAAAACGCCGAGTCCGGCAATTGTTCGAGTTTCAGAGCGAGTCTGATGCCGGTTTTATGATAGCCGACGATGCACCCGACCCAAGTGCCGATTTGCAGACACGGCAGGCCCTTGCATTCCTGCAAAAAGAGATTTCCCGTCTGCCCGCGACGTTACGCGAACCCTTTGTTCTGGTCACTTTTGACGAGACCAGTCAGGCCGAAGCCGCCCATATTCTCGGCATATCGGAGAAAGCGGTCGAAACACGCCTGTACCGGGCGCGCAACCGCTTGCGCGAAACATATAAAAAATTTGAGGGGTGAGACAGGTTCCGACGTATTGAAGGGCATATAGCTTTCATTATCAGGAAATATCATGCTCACTCTCCCCCGCCGTCGATTTTTGTCTACCGCCTTGCTTGCTGGTGGAACGGTGGGGCTCGCCTCCGCTATGCCCGCATGGGCGCGAGGGGACATGACCGGCGGATCTGTGCGCAAAGGTATTGATGAGGTTTCCGGGGCCAGCATCGATCTTGCCATTGGACGCGGCCAATTTTCAACCGGCGGACGCAGCGGCCATGCCATTGCTGTGAACGGCACAATTCCCGGGCCGTTGGTTCGTCTTCGCGAGGGACAGGATGTCCGTCTCAACGTCACCAATACTCTCGATGAAGACAGCTCGATCCACTGGCATGGCATTCTTCTGCCGTTCCAGTTTGACGGCGTTCCGGGCGTCAGCTTTCCAGGTATCAAGCCGGGTGAAACCTTCACCGCGCCGTTCAAGGTGCGGCAGAGCGGCACCTATTGGTGGCACAGCCATTCAGGTTTGCAGGAGCAGACGGGGCATTATGGCCCGATCATCGTCGAACCTGCTGGGACAGATCCAGTGGCATACGACCGCGAATATATCGTCCTGCTCAGCGAATTTACGCCGATGCACCCGCATGTCATCATGAAAAAACTCAAGCAAGCCGATGGCTATTTCGATTATCAGAAAACGACCGCCACCGATGATCGCAATCTGAGCGGCAAAGAGCGGCGGATGTGGGGCAAGATGCGGATGTCCCCAACCGACATATTGGACGTGTCGGCCTCTACCTATACTTATCTCATCAATGGGCATGGCCCCGCCGACAATCTGGAGCTGTTATTCATCCCCGGCGAGCGGGTGCGGTTGCGGATCATCAACGGCAGCGCGATGACCTTCTTCAACTTGCGAATTCCGGGACTTCCGATGACGGTGGTGCAGGCTGATGGCCAGAATGTTATGCCAGTTGAAACCGACGAGCTACAGATTGGCGTCGCCGAAACCTATGATGTCATTGTCCAGCCAACCGCAGACACGGCCTTCACCTTTGTCGCGGAATCCATGGACCGTTCGGGCATGGGCATCGCCACGCTGACTCCGCGTGCAGGAATGCGGGCCAACGTACCGGCTCTTCGCGATCCGCCGATCCTGACCATGGCGGATATGGGCATGGCCGGAATGGATCATGGCGGATCAGGCAGTGCGATGGACCCCAATATGGATCATAGCAAAATGAGCTCCGACGACATGGCCAAAATGGATATGAGTGGCGGCATGGCGGGCATGGACATGAGCGGAATGAAAATGCGTGATACGTCGATGCTGCCACCCGATGTCAAAGTCGGCCCCGGCCTCGACATGGTATCAATGAATGCAGCGGACCGTATGGGTGATCCGGGTATCGGGCTCGACAAGGTTGATCACCGCGTCCTCAATTACAAGCAGCTCGCAGCGCTCACGCCGAGCAAAGACCAGCGCAAGGCCACCCGCAACATGCAAATCCATCTGACCGGCAGTATGGAACGCTATATGTGGTCATTCGACGGCAAGAAATTCTCCGCCGTCTCTGATGACCCCATCCGTTTTGCCTATAATGAACGCGTGCGCGTGAAACTGGTCAACGACACGATGATGGCGCACCCTATTCATTTGCACGGTCATTTCTTTGAACTGGTCAACGGACAGATGAACCAACCGCTCAAGCACACCGTCATTGTACAGCCTGGTGGCAGTGCGACCTTTGATCTGACTGCCGACGAAGCCGGTGACTGGGCTTTCCACTGCCATCTTCTCTATCATATGCATGCAGGCATGTTCCAAATCGTTACCGTTGCATCACCGACGGGAGACGACGCATGAGGGCGCTGATTGCAACGCTCGTCATCGGCATTTCCACCCCGGCCCTGGCCCAACATCAGGGTCATGACATGCCCATGCCGGGCATGGATACGCCGGCGCCGAAAGCAAAACCAAAAGCAAAACCGCCACAAAAGCCGAAATCCGCGCCTGTGGCGACAAAGCCTGCTCCGGTAAAACCAAGCGTCAAGCCTTTAGCGAAACCTGCGACCGCCAAAGCCACCGAACCCCCCGCGGACGCCGCCATGTCGATGGACCATGGCACCATGGATCATGGCCCGATGGACGAGCAGTCCATGAGCCCGATGGATGGAGAGCAGCCGCAAAACGCAAGCAGCCCGCAGCAACCCATGCCTGACCTGGATCATAGCATGATGAATCATGGCGCGATGGCTGGGGCGGAGGATGGAGCGGGAGATGGCATGGACGGCATGACCGCACCCATGGCCGACGAGGCCCCGCCTCCTGAAGCAGGAAGCGGACCGGCACGCGCTGCCGATGCGATCTGGGGGGGCGATGCCATGCGCGGCTCCAGGCAGCAGCTAGCGACCGAAAATGGGGGAATGAAATCGCTTTGGGTGATGGCCGACCGCGCAGAATATCGCGTGCGAAACGGCAAGAACGGCTATTTATGGGATGGCCAAGGCTATTATGGCGGCGATATCGACAAATTCTGGTTCAAGACCGAAGGCGAAGGCAGCTTTGGTCAGAAAATCGAAAGCGCCGAGGCACAAGCGCTATGGAGCCACGCCATTGCGCCATTTTTCGATTTTCAGGCAGGCGTCCGTCAGGACTTTGCGCCGCGTGACCGGACCTATGCTGTCGTCGGAATTCAGGGGCTGGCTCCCTATCTCTTCGAGGTTGATGCTGCAGCCTTTCTATCCGACCGGGGCGATGCGACCGCCCGCATCGAGGCGGAATATGATCAGCGGATTACCCAGCACCTGATCCTCCAGCCGCGCGCAGAGCTTAACCTCGCGGCGCAGGATGTTCCCGAATTGGGGATCGGGTCTGGTCTCGATAAGGCCGAACTGGGCATCCGATTGCGCTATGAATTCACCCGCGAATTCGCGCCATATGTCGGCATTGAACGGGAATGGAAAGCCGGACAAAGCGCACGATATGCCCGCGCCGCAGGTGACAAACCGAGTGTCACCAATTTTGTAGTTGGCATCCGATTCTGGTTCTAATGATTATAGGGGAAGTAAATTGAAACACATTGCTTTGGGCCTGGCTTTGGCGATTGCGGCAGTTTCCTATCCGGCTTTATCCCATGAAAAGGAAGCCGCCGCTTCATCAATCACGAGCACAGCTGAAAAGACGCTCGAAGCCTATAGGCACGCAATCGAAAGTCTCGATGGCACCAATATGCAGCAACTTTTCACCGAAGATGCGCAAGTGTTCGAGAATGGCAATGCGGAAGGCAGTTTCAGCAATTACCTCGCCCATCATCTTGAGCCTGAATTGATGGAGTTTAAGAGCTTCACATTCAGCAATGTGACAAGCAACATGACGGTCTTGGGTCACTCTGCAATGGCGTCGGAATCATATACCTACACCATTGAACTAAAGGATGGTCGGACCATCGAACGACAAGGTGTTGCCACTGCTGTTTTGGTGAAGCAGGACGAAAATTGGAAGATTGCGCAATATCATTCATCCTCACGCACACCCAAGAAATAGCTTGGTCTAGGACGAACAAGGGCACTGCTTTTACGACGTTCAGGGTTCAATGGGTCATCAATGATGCGCAGGACCATCGGCATCATGGTGATCGCCAACCATCCCCTGCATCAGTTCATCATGATCCGCTGGCGCGCTGGCGACGATTTCTTTATATTGTCCGGGCGTAAGCGAAGGAAGTTTGTCGACGAACGCAACCATATCCCAGATCAGATCATCGCTGTGCGTTTTCCCCCAGGCAGGCATCGCCGTCAGCTTCACGCCGTGTTTGATCATCCAGAATTTCTGTGCCGCCGAATGTTCGGACATCTTGGCGAGTTCGGGAGCCGCCGGATAGAGGCCCCGACTCATCTCGGTTTTTTCCATGCCTGGCGCAAGATGGCAGCCCGTGCACATCTCGTTATATAGTCCGGCACCGGCGAGAAAGCGTTTCTGGCTCTTCAGATCAGCAGGCGGTTCAATACTGCGCGCATGAACCGCGATCGAGCGATCACGAATATCATCTAGCAAGCTGTAGACGACTTTATTATGCGGCGCGTCTGCGCCGATATTATAAACGCCCATATAGATCAGCACGGCGGCGAACGCAGCGATCACAATCGCAGCGACCGCGATGAACGATAAGCTGGGCAGATGTTTGCCCGCATCAAATTTTCCGGATTTTCTCATCCTATATTCTCCCCGATCGAGAACACGCCCACCTATGACGTCGCGCGGTCTACACATCTATTACGCGCGTCCGAGCCTTACCCCTCATTTCAGTGGAGTGGATGCAGCATCACGATGAACATGGCCACGGCGCGGCCAATCTGCACAGCATATTTTAGTCCGGCCTAAAGCAGGTTTTGCCGAAGTCAGAGGAACCTAACCAGCGCCCAAGTGACGCAATGCTGGATCCAGCGCAACCGCATGGGTGTTCGCCGTTGCATAAGTATCGTTATGCCGAACAGCGAAAACCAATCAAAATTGTCGAGATCAATGGGAGTGCCCCTCCTTACCGGTTTCGGCGTAGTCGTCGGTCCGCCGTTTGGACAAATAATATCTCTCAAAGGCAAAGAATCCTGCGATTCCAGCGAATGAAATTGCAACGATCATTGGATCGCTCGCTACTTTCATGGCCAGAAACGCCCCGAGGACAATCAAATCCAGCATGATCGCGCTTAACAAAACCCATGCTTTCGCGCCAACGTCGTCCTTGAGGTGACGATACACGCCCCAATGGATCACTATGTCCATGACCAGATAAAATATCGCTCCCAAGGATGCTATTCGACTGAGATCAAAAAATGCTGCCAACAGACCCGCCGCGATAACCGTGAATACGAGCGTGTGCTTTTGTATGCCACCGGGCATTCCAAAATGGCGGTGTGGAATCAGCTTCATGTCGGTGAGCATCGCCAGCATACGCGATACGGCAAAAACGCTGGCCAGTAGCCCCGATGCCGTTGCGATGATGGCAACGGCAACCGTGAACCACACGCCATAGTCACCAAAAGCAGGTCGCGCCGCTTCTGCGAGCGCATAATCCTTGGCAGCGGCAATTTCGCTTATGCTAAGAGTTGATCCCACAGCTAGCGCAACGGTCATATAAACGAGCAAACAAATGCCGAGTGAGATCATGATGGCACGGCCGACATTTTTCTCGGGTTCCACAACTTCGCCGCCGCTATTCGTGATAGTGGTAAATCCCTTGAACGCCAATATTGCCAATGCAATCCCAGCGATAAAGCCTGTGGGCGAAGTCCCTCCCCTCGGAGCGCTTTGTGTAAATTCGAATGTGAATCCAGATGTCCAAAGCACGGCAAGAGAAAACATCAATATCCCGCCGATTTTCAAGATGGCGGTGATTGACGAGATCGCGCCGATTATCTTGTTTCCGGCGATATTGACGATGAATGCAAAAATGATCAGGCCTATTGCCAGTATGGGAACGAGCACGGAATCGCGGCCAATGTTGAACAATTGCAGCGTGTAAGTTCCGAAAGTTCTCGCAACCAGACTTTCGTTGATGATCATCGAAAAGGCCATCATCAAGGCGGCTGCTCCGGTGACAGTTGATGGCCCATATGATTTCTTCAAAATCATCGCGATGCCGCCAGCTGACGGATATTTATTGGAGACTTTTATGTACGAATAGGCGCTGAACCCGCTGACTATGGCACCAATCAGGAAGGCAAGCGGGAAGAGTGGACCGGATAATTCGGCGATTTGGCCGGTTAGCGCGAATATTCCGGCCCCAATCATGACACCGGTGCCCATCGCTACCGTACCCGCCAGCGTTAAACTGTTCTTGTTGTATGAGCTGCTTTGCATCATTTGTGCCTTTGAGACGTCCGGGGATTATAGGTGTGGCTGCCGCCGCGCGAACCACAGCGTAATCAATGGAATGAATATCCACATAATTATGGGAACGAGGCCGATGTTCGTGCCGGGCACAAGAGGCATGAGATCGCTATATCGCCAGCCCCAAACCCATCCCCAATCGCGCGGCACAGTGGTGGCTATTCCTTCGAGGATAATTGTCATTCCAAGCCCGATCAGCAGATAGATTCCGATCATCCAGTAAGTGGGGCGCCGTATCCAGTGCCGGTCCCGCTTCAAAATCGAAACCACCGTGTAGGCCAGTAACAAGATCCCAGCGTCTCCAAATGTTGCCCGGGTGCAACCCAAGGTTCGCTCCCAGTGGGTTGCCGACCCCACATCGAAGAATGGCATTTGCAGGGTTTCCCAAATGAAGGACGTAAAAAATCCGAATGTGGCGATGTGAACCTCGGGCTGTTTGTCAAATTTCATGAAGCGCCAATCCTGATTTTGAATGGTGAAATAGAGCCCGATATTGTCGCAAGGCTCAGCATTTCTTCCGTCAGATATCTCGGTGCTACCGATATTCTATCCAATATTATGGCACCACGTATAGTTCTCACTGCCCCGGCTAAAAGACCTCGTCTTTGCGCTAGATCAAATGATTGAACTGAAATCCCGATAAACAAACCCGGTGGGCACGGTTCGCCCGTGTCTCTGAAGGAGAAGAATGATGAGAAACTTACTGATCGCGATAGGGGCCCTGGCGCTGACAGCCACACCAGCCCTTGCTCAAGCGCCTGTCGCCAAGGATGCGCCGAAAAGTGAGATGATGAAGGACGGCATGATGAAGGACGGCATGATGAAGTGCTGCAAGAAGGGCAAGGATGGAAAGATGGTCTGCGAAATGATGGACCACAGCAAGATGGATCATGCCAAAAAAGATACTGCAGCCAGTGATGGTGAGCACAAGGATCACAAGCCGCAATAATCACCGCCAAAATTCGAAGTAACAGGAGGCCGAAATGACCGAACGAACTATAAAAGCCAGTGTCATTCGCTGGGGATGGACCTTGAGCATTTTTTTGCTGGTAAGCTATCTCATCTGCGTGGCTTTTGGCCTCCTCGCACCCGCAGGATTCCATATGCATGAAGCATGGGCGCCGCTGCTGCCGGGCTTTGAATGGCTGACCTTGAGCGGCTTTATTGCGGGGGCGGTAGGGAGCTTTCTTTATGGCTGGTACATCGCCGTGCTGGCGGTGCCGCTCTACCGCTTTTTCGGACGGAATTCTCAAGCCTGAGTATCTATACCTGTCCGATGAGTCAGCGGCGTTCCGCTACGGCAAACAAAGGAGGAACAATATGATAAATAATGGAATGCATATGTCCGCGGGCATGGGTATCATCTGGATAGTTGTGCTCGCGTTTCTGTTACTCGGGATTGCGGCGTTCATCAAATATCTACGATCGAAGTGATCGGTCTGCCTAGCGGACCGGGCCCGATCCACAAACACTATGAACCGTCGCCACGTCGAAATTGACGGTGGCAGTTCATGAGTGTGGTTCAGATGAATTCTTGTCATGAATTCATTTATGCAGATGGCGTGTGCGCCTCATCCAAATATCCGCTTCGCGGACCTTTGCCAAAGCGGTTCCGACCGCCCCGCCTTGCGGATCCAAGGTTCGACAAGCGCTCAAGAGTGGGATTGCTTAGATAGTGCACTACGCACTTGCTAATGAGAACTTGTCGCAAATATCTTGACCTTGAAGCCAAAACATTGCTTAGAACGGCGACATGACTACGCCAGTGAACCCTGCGTCCGCTCACCAATCCACAGCGCCCAATGCCTCCCGGGCAGCGGCACAGCGTCGACCGCTAAAGGGACTGCTGACGATGTTAAGTGCACTCCTCGCCGCTCTGCTGATAGCATTCCCTGCCTCGGCCGCGACAGGCAACGTTCAAACCGCATGGCAACTGCTTGACTATATCGCGGTGGATTATGCTGGCGCGGTCAAAGATGGCGGCGTCATTAGCCCGACCGAATTTGCGGAAATGAACGAATTTTCCGGTACAGTGGCCAAGAAGCTGGCCGCGCTACCCGCCAAGCCCGGACGCCCTCACCTTGTCGCTGATGCCAAGCAGCTGAAATCCCTCATTGCGGGCAAAGCCACGCCGCAAGACGTGGCGAGGCTCGCGCACCGGATCGCCGCCGATCTGCTCAAGGCCTATCCGGTACCCCTCGCTCCTAAATCTGCTCCCGACATGGCCAAGGGTACGCAATTGTTCGTCCAGAATTGCGCCAGTTGTCACGGCGTGTCTGGCAATGGCGAAGGACCCGATGCCGCAAAACTCGCAACACCACCCGTTGCATTCACCGATCGCGAGCGGGCCCGTCAACGCAGCTTGTTCGCACTGCAGCAGGTCATCAGCAATGGCATCGACGGCACCGCGATGCAGAGCTTTTCTTCGCTGTCCGCCGCCGACCGCTGGGACCTGGCGTTCAAGTCTGGCAGCTTCGCATTTCCAAAGAGCTTAGCGCCGCAAGGCAAGGAAATCTGGAATTCGAGCCCGACGGTGCGCAAACAGATTCCGGATCTCGAAGCGCTCGTCGAAATGACCCCGCAGATTCTTGCCGCGACAATCGGGCCCGCCAAAGCAGACGCAGTCATGGCGTATCTGCGGCGGCATCCAGAGATCGTCATGGCGCCCGCGAGAAGGGCGACGTCTCTGGACCTTTCCCGATCAAAGCTGACGCAAAGTCTGCAGGCTTACCGCTCGGGCGATCGGGACGGGGCCAAGACGCTCGCGCTTGCGGCCTATCTTGACGGTTTTGAACCGATCGAACCGGTTCTGGGTGCGCGCGACGCCACACTGTTACGCCATATCGAACGCAATATGGGCGAATATCGCGCCGCGATCGACCAAGGCGCATCCGTCGATATGATCGCTACCCAGGTCGCGGTATTGAACGCGCTGTTCGACGATGCCGATCAAGCGCTGTCCTCGGATGCGACAAGCGGCACGACCACCTTCATTGGGGCCTTTACAGTTTTGCTGCGCGAAGGACTGGAGGCATTGCTGATTGTTGTCGCGATGATTGCCTTCCTCGACAAAGCCGAACGGCGTAACACGCTGCGATATGTCCATGCTGGCTGGGCGGGTGCCCTGATCGCTGGCGGCGTAACCTGGGTCGTGGCGACCTATGCGATCGGCATCAGCGGCGCGAGCCGGGAACTGACCGAAGGGTTCGGATCGATCATCGCCGCCATCGTCCTGCTGTCGGTCGGCATCTGGATGCACGGAAAATCACAGGCCGGCGAGTGGCAGCGCTATATTCACGAGAAGCTGTCTCATGCCCTTAACAAAAGGTCCGGCTGGTTCCTGTTCGGTCTCGCTTTCGTCGTGGTCTACCGCGAAGTGTTTGAGACGATCCTTTTCTATGCCGCGCTCTGGGCGCAAGGGAGCGGCGCGGCAATGTTGGCGGGAGCCGGAACGGCGGCGCTCCTTCTCGGTGCGATTGCATGGGTTATGCTCCGCTATAGCCGAAAATTGCCTATTGCGACTTTCTTCAGATACAGCTCCTGGTTGATGGCCGCGCTCACGGTGGTTCTGATCGGAAAGGGCGTCGCCGCATTGCAGGAAGCCGGGATGATCGACATCATGCCGCTCACAGGCGCGCCACGCCTGTCGATGATCGGCGTATTTCCGACGGTTCAGTCCCTCGGCGCACAGATGCTGACACTGACCGCGATCCTCGTTGGCTTTGCACTCAATCGACGGCGCAAGATACACATAAGCACAGGAGCAAAGGGCCTCAACTAAGGCTCGCATTTGCTTTGACCCAACACGATCCCGATCAAGGCTTTGGTGGTACAGTGCCGACGTGTTGCCCGGAGGATGAGCCGTCGACGAACACCCTCATCCGCTCTACAGCGCTTCCAAAGTTCAGTCTTTTGCTCCGACTTGATCCGTGGCTCCTCTTGACTATCACGCTTTCGGCGGGAACCCGGCATGGCCAATATTATGCGGAAGAGGTCGCCGACTGCCCGCTACCAAGACCGGTTCTCTCATATAACTAACATCGATGCCATGGTCTCCCTGATGTGAGGCAAAGCGTACTATCGCGCAGCGAGATCGGTCGCCTTCGACTTGTAGTAGATCTGCAACATCGACAAGGACTTAAGTCCGGTTATCGCGGCTAGTTCCAAAACATTTGATAGTTTCGGCGCCATAGTCATGGCGACTTCCCTGCGGTTGTCATGAAAATGGATGTGATCCAATCCCGCAGCGCGCTTAGCCTTCAGGAACATTTGTCCGAAATGTCCAGCCTGTACAGGAATATCCGGCTTGTCAGCTTGTCGGTCTTTTATCCTTTTTAGAAGTGACGATGCAGCCTTTGAGAGTGGCACAGCCCTCCCCTCTCCGTTTTGAGTGATGTCGAGATGGGCATAGCGGTCCTCGAAATGCACATCCGACCAGCGCTATGAGAGAATTTCGCCCTTTTGCTTCGCGGTCTCCAACGCGAAGTAGAAGGCTAAGGCTACGGTTCTCTATGCGAAGCCGTTCAATTTCGCGGGCCAAATCTGCTTAGCTAGCGTGGCTACCTGATCAGAGGGTCGATATTGCGATACCCACTTGCCTAGCGTCGATAGGCCAACCCCCAGATCAGCCGCGACACGCCGCCGCGCCAACGGGGTCCGCTTGCGCTCCACCAGAAGCGCGAGGATCATCATCGACTCGGGCGACGATCACACGGTGTTTGGCCATCGACTGTCTCGAACAGTCTACGTTTGCGCCTAAGCTGGTTTCCCCGAGGATACGTTCTTAACGCGCCGCAACGCGCCACTACGCACCTCACTGCATGGAACAGTCTCAATGGCTTGACGCAGGGGCCTGCCCCTTCAACCTTCATCGCAGGGAGCACCACGCAACGTCAGTCAATGAAGGACATAACCATGAAATCTAATCCACCCGATCGCTTCCTGCGGATTAACACTGTGCTCGATCGCACCGGGCTTAGTCGCGCAACGCTCTACCGGAAGATCCAGGCCGGAACCTTTCCGCCGCAGGTCAAGATCTCCGAACGCTGCTGCGCCTGGCGCGAGTCCGAGGTCACTGCCTGGCTCATCGACCCTCACACCTTCACAGTCGACAACCTTCCCCGCGGCTTGCCCTGCCTGGAGTGAGTCTCCGACAAACCATTTCTGCCCGAAACTACACAGCAAATTTCGTGCCATAAAGCGGTGAGGACTCGAACCGATTCCGAGAAAAAATTCTGGGGCCACGGTGGGGCCACAAAAACAGCTGTTAGAATTAACAACAGTAAATCAGATAGTTCCAGCCGAATCTAGAGGACGACAGTCGCACCAGTTGCAATTGGGGGTCTTCAAGCACCCGTTCGGGCACCTCGAATATCGCGCCATCGGCGTTCGGTGCTATGTTATATGGACCGATAGGTCGCCAATTCCATCGATACCACCTGCAATTTGATCGTTGCGTTCGAGGGCGCCAACGCCTGCGGGCGTCCCTGTAAAAATAAGGTCGCCGGGGCTGAGGGCGATTGATTGCGACAAGAGCGATATGATCTGCGGCGGCGACCATATCATCTGGTCAAGGTCGCCATCTTGTCGAATGTCCTTTTGCACTGACAACCATATCCGCCCATGCTGCGGATGCCCGATGGCCGACACAGGATTGATCTTGCCTATCGGTGCGCTTGCATCAAATCCCTTTGCCAGATCCCAAGGGCGGCCTTTTTTCTTGGCTTCGGATTGCATGTCCCGCCGTGTGAGATCGACCCCCACGGCATAGCCAAAAATATGATCTGCGGCGGCGGAAAAGGGGATGTCGCTCCCGCCCTTTGCGATGGCGACCACAAGTTCGATTTCGTGATGCAGGTTGTGCGTTTGCGGCGGGTAGGGAACATCGCGCCCGTCCGGCACAATGGTATCTGCGGGTTTTGAAAAGAAAAAGGGCTGCTCCTTATCGGGATCGCCCCCCATTTCGCGCGAATGCTCTGCGTAATTCTGGCCCACACAATAAATGCGGCGAACGGCAAACCGCTTGTCGGTACCGATGACTCCGACCGAAGGCTGGTCGCAAGGGGGAATGATGAATTGGCGTTCCATCTGCATTTTTCCAGACATTTTCTTGATTTGCCGAGGGGTTCGCCTGAGGCCTATGCCACCAAAACAGGATTCAAATCCATAGGGCTAATTTGACACCTTATCTGAAGGGGGAGCGTAGGACGAGGTCACGCCGACACGCGACATGCGCGGGCATGGCGAATTTCCGATGAACAGTGATTTAGGAAGAAGGTGGGACGATTCTGTTGCCCGGCTCGTCCCCAGCCGCTGGTTTCCGATTCTGTTGCCCGGTTCGGTCCGAACCGCGTTCTATTTGTCTAACTTTCGGCCGTGAGGCCTAACGGTTAGGCAGCCAGAGCGAGTGCTTCGTTATCGTTAGCACCTATTGGTTTTGAGCCTTGAACGGGTTACTCAGCCCGGGCAAAAATATCGTCTTTGAACACACGTCGATCCTGGTTCGGCCCCGTCAGAACCCCGCTTTGCCGAATGGATCGGCGGGATTGTGGTGGAGCCGCCGGGTACTGCCCCCGGGTCCGCTGTGTCTATTCCACGACACCATTTATCACCATAGTCGGTCGAAACCGACATCCCCTATATAGGACGCCCGCCCGCGCTTGGAAAGAGTGCGGACGTGCGAACGTCATTAAATGGCTGAGATTATTTTGATTTCTTGCGCAATTCGTCGCGGATTTCGGTGAGCAGATCGACCTCACTTGGTCCAGCGGGCGGGGCCTCTTCGGCCTTTTTCATGGTCCGGTTCACCCAACGCACCAGCAGGAAAATGACAAAGGCCAGAATGATGAAGTTGATGACGGCGGTCAGGAAAGCGCCATAGCCAATCATCGCCACGCCTGCCTCTTTGAGCGCGGCATAGTCGGTCGCGGCGATGCCGTCGGGAACGGCCCCGAGCAGTATGAACTGACCGGAAAAATCCACCCCGCCGAAAATCCAGCCGACAAAAGGCATGATGACATCTGCGGTGAGCGAGCCGGTAATCGTTGCAAAGGCGCCGCCGATGATGACACCAACCGCAAGGTCCATCACATTGCCCTTGGCGATAAATTCCTTGAACTCACCCAACATATTCATCTCCCTGATTACAGCTGATTTCATCGAAACGGTGCCGCAGTGATTGCGTAAAAGCAAGCAACAACCTATCTAGGTGTCTTGTTGCGGCAAAACGCCGCCCGAGGGAGCCTTATGACCATGACCTATCGTTCTGCCCGCTGGATGATCATCCCCGCCGCCGCCATGACGCTGTCAGCTTGTGGTATCAACAGCGTCCCGACCGCCGAGGAAAATGCCAAGGCCAAATGGGCCAATGTGCAGGCCAGCTATCAGCGCCGCGCCGATTTGATCCCCAATCTGGTCAACACCGCCAAGGGTGCAGCCGGAATCGAAAAATCGACGCTGGAAGCCGTGGTGCAGGCGCGTGCATCGGCAACACAGGTCAGGGTCAGCGCCGATGACCTGTCCGACCCCGCCAAGGCAGAGGCCTTTCGCACCGCGCAGGGCAATGTGTCGAGCAGCCTCAGCCGTTTGCTGGCCACCGTCGAAGCCTATCCCGACCTGAAGAGTCAGGGCCGCTTTGCCGACCTGATGACCCAGCTGGAAGGCACGGAGAACCGGATCAACGTCACAATTCAGGATTATAACAAGGCGGTGCAGGACTATAACACCACCATCCGCACCTTCCCCGACATCATCGGGGCCAAAATCGTCCATGGTGCCAAGCCAATGACCCCTTATCAGGCCGTCAGCCCCAACGCCGACACCGCACCCAAGGTTGATTTCGGGACATAGGATAATGGGTTTGTCCACCCTTTACCGCCTGATCGCCCCCGCCTTTCTGGCGGCGGCGATAACCCTGTCGGCCCCTGCCCTCGCGCAGGATTTCCCCAAGCTGACGGGGCGCGTCGTCGATCAGGCCAATATCATACCGGCCGCCGAAGAAACGGCGCTTACCGCACAGCTTAGCCAACTGGAAAGTGCGACCGGCCATCAAGTCGTCGTCGCGACGGTCAGTGACCTGCAAGGCAATGAAATCGGCGAATATGGGTTCAAACTTGGCCGCGCCTGGGGAATTGGAGGCAAGGATGCCAATGACGGCATCGTCTTTCTGATCGCACCCAACGAACGCCGGATGACAATCCAAGTCGGCTATGGGCTGGAACCGATTTTGACCGATGCCTTGTCGGGCCGGATCATTCGCAATGACGTGACCCCGAAGTTCAAGGCGGGCAATTATCCCGGCGGCATTCAGGCGGGGGTCGATGCAATTGCCGAACAAATCCAGCTGCCGCCAGAAGAAGCTGCGTTACGCGCCCAGCAGGCTCAGACGGCAGAGACGCAGCGTAACAAAGGCGGCAATGTCGGCGGCCTGTTCTTCGTCGGTTTCATTATACTTTTCTTTTTCATCATCCCAATGCTCAGCCGGCGCGGACGACGCCATCGGCGGCACCAACCCTGGGGCGCACCCATCATCATCTGGGGCAGCGGCGACAGCTGGGGCTCGGGTGGCGGGTCGAGTTGGGGTAGTGGCGGCGGCGGTTCAAGCTGGGGCGGAGGCGGCGGCTTTTCGGGCGGCGGAGGCTCCTTCGGGGGCGGCGGCGCTTCAGGCGGCTGGTAGGAGACGGATATGTCCATTCGCAAAATCAGCCATGTCAGCGAGGCCGATCACCAGATCGTCAGTAGCGCGGTTTCGGCCGCCGAACAGCACAGCAACGGCGAGATTGTCACCATCGTCACCAATTTGTCGGACGATTATGGCGACATTGCGCTGGTTTGGGCCAGTGTCATCGCCTTTGTCGCCATGTCGGTTGTGGCGCTGTTCCCCGACTTTTTCCGTGGTCTTTATGACCTGTTGATAGGCGGCTGGAACCATGACCTGACCGCCAATCAATGGTTGGGGATCGTCATCGGCCTCGGCGTCCTGAAATGGATCGGCGTCTGGTTGATCCTGTTGTGGCGGCCGTTGCGGCTGTGGCTGACGCCCGATGCGATCAAGGCGCAGCGGGTGCGCGCACGCGCGGTCGACCTGTTCAAGGTCGGAACCGAATCGCGCACCATGGGGCGCACCGGCATCTTGTTGTTCCTCAGCCTGAAAGAACATCGCGCCGACATTGTCGCCGACGAAGCCATTGCGGCCAAGGTCGCGCCCGAGGTTTGGGGCGATGCGATGCTGGCGCTGGTCGAGCGGGTCCGCGCCGGCGAGCCGGGCGAAGGCATGGCAGAGGCGGTGCGACAAATAGGCATCGTGCTCGCCGAACATTTCCCCAAAAGCGTCGACAATCCCAACGAACTGCCCGACCGCCTGATCGAGCTTTGAGCGCCACGCATGAGCCGCCGCGCGCCCGACACCCCTATTGAAACGCGATGGGAGGGCCGTTTCATTACGGTCAAGCAGCAGGGCAATTGGGAATATGTGTCGCGATCGCGCGGCATCCATGCGGCGGTAATATTGGCCATCGATGATGCACCCGACGGTCGCCACGTCATATTGGTGGAACAATATCGCGTTCCGCTGCAACGCAACTGCCTTGAACTGCCCGCTGGACTGGTCGGCGATGAAGAAGCAGGGGAAACGTCCGAGGTCGCGGGCGCACGCGAGTTGGAGGAAGAAACCGGCTATCGCGCTACCCAATGGACCACCATTGGCGAATTTTTCAGTTCACCCGGCATGGTCAGCGAAAGCTTCACTTTGCTGCGCGCCAGCGAACTGACCAAAGTTGGCGAGGGTGGCGGGGTTTCTGGCGAGGACATCATCGTTCACCGCGTTCCGTTGAGCGGCATTGCCGATTTTGTTACTGCGAAACGCAACAATGGCTGCGCGGTTGATGTCCGTGTAACGATGCTGCTGACGAAGCTGATCCTCGACGCTTAGCGCCCCTTGAACCGCCAGAGCAGCAACGGGCGGGCAAGGAGCAATCCCGCGACAAAGCCGCCGATATGCGCCCAGATCGCGATATTGGCGAAATCGCCACCGGCAAAACCCATCAGCAACTGAACACCAATCCACGCCGCCGCGAGCCAGAGCGCGCGCACCCAAACGCCGGGAATGGGGCCGATATCCTTGACCTTATTGCGGTTAAAGATCAGCGCGAACACCGCGATGACCGCCGAAATCGCGCCGCTGGCACCGATCATCACCACCATCGAACCGGGATCGGCAGCCCATTGGGCAAAGGCACCCGCATAGGCACCCACGACCAGCAAAACCGCCATTGCGGCCTTGCCCAGCGGTTCTTCGAGCTGTCGACCGAGGAACAGCAACACCACCATGTTGAAACCAAGGTGAAGCACGCTGCCGTGCAAGAAAGCGGCGGTGATCGGAGTCAGGATGGCAGGAACAAGCGTCCCCGGCGGCACAATGAGGCCGGTCCCAAAGCGCGCCGGAATGAACCCGCCCGCAATCCAGACTTGCTGGTCCAGCCCGGTAATCAGCAACACGACGAACACTGCAACGCACGCCAGCGCATAACCGGTCGTCAGCGGTGCTTGCGGCGTGTTCATCGCTGCTTACCGGTCAAATGAACTCGATCTTTTGGACGACATAATATTTGTCGCCCGACGGCACGGTGACTTCGATCTCGTCATCGACACGGCGCCCGATCAGCGCGCGACCGAGCGGGCTGTTATAGCTGATCCGTCCGACGCGGGCGTCAGCCTCGGCCAGACCGACAATCTGATATTTCACCGGCTTGTCGTCTTCGTCGAGCAAGGTGACGGTTGCGCCAAAGACGATACGGTCGCCCGACAGCGTTGTCGGGTCGATGATCTGTGCCCGCGACAATTTGTCTTCTAGGTCGCCAATCGAGGCCTCAACTTGGCCCTGACGTTCCTTGGCAGCATGATATTCGGCATTTTCCGACAGATCGCCATGCGCCCGAGCGACCTCGATCGCTTCGACGATAGTCGGACGCTCTACTTTGAACGCGGCCAATTGTGCGGTCAGCTTTTCATAGCCTTCTGCTAGCATCGGCACCTTTTCAACGCTCGCCATGTCTTACTCTTCCTTCGTCAATATTAATCTGTCAGCGAAACTTCGCTGAGCGGCTGCGCCGCAGTCCGTTAATGTCGGGGGGGTGGGGCGATCCTTTAATAATAGTCTTGAAGCGGCTTTACTTCAAGACTGCGCGCACGCAGCGCTCCAATCGCCTGTGTTGCCGCCGCACTGCCCGTCGCCGTGGTGTAATAGGCAATGTCGGCGGCGAGTGCCGAAGCGCGGATGGATTGCGAATCCTGTAGGCTTTGCCAGCCCTCAGTTGTGTTGAAAATCAACTGGATATCGCCATCCTTGATGCGATCGACAATATGCGGACGGCCCTGCGCAACCTTGTTGACCCGTTCGACTTCGATGCCCTGATCGATCAGATAATCTGCGGTCCCGCCGGTCGCCACAACGTGCCAGCCCCAAGCCACCAACTGACGCACCGAATCGATGATTCGCGGCTTGTCGCTATCCTTGACCGACACGAACAGCCGTCCATCGGTCGGCAAACGGTCGCCCGCCCCCAACTGCGCCTTGGCAAAGGCGAGGTTGAAGTCGGCATCAATCCCCATCACTTCGCCCGTCGATTTCATTTCGGGGCTGAGCACCGGATCGGTGCCGGGGAAGCGCGCAAAGGGGAACACCGCCTCTTTGACCGCAACATGCGCGATGTCGCGGTTGATTTTGGGCAGGTCGGCCAGTTTCTCACCCGCCATGACCCGCGCCGCAATCTTGGCGATCGGAGAGCCCACGGCTTTGGCGACAAAGGGGACGGTGCGGCTGGCGCGCGGATTGACCTCGATCAGGAAGACCTCGTCATCCTTGACCGCGAACTGGATGTTCATCAACCCGCGCACCGACAGCGCACGTGCCAGCGCGTCAGTTTGCCGTTCGATTTCGGCAATGATCTCGGCCGACAAGCTGTAGGGCGGGATCGAACAGGCGCTGTCGCCCGAATGGACCCCCGCTTCCTCGATATGCTGAAGCACGCCCGCGACGACCACATCTGTACCATCGCACAGCGCATCGACATCGACCTCTATGGCGTCGCGCAAATAACGGTCGATCAGCACCGGCGATGAACCCGACACTTTGACCGCTGTTTCGATGTAGTTTTCAAGCTGTTCGGGGCCGTCAACGATTTCCATCGCGCGCCCGCCGAGCACATAGGAGGGGCGGGTGAGCACCGGATAACCGATGCGCGCCGCCACTGCGAGCGCCTCTTCACGGCTACGCGCCATACCGTTTTCGGGCTGTTTGAGGCCGAGTTTGTTGATGAGCGCGGCAAAGCGTTCGCGGTCCTCAGCCAGATCGATCGCATCGGGCGAGGTGCCAAGAATCGGGATGCCCGCATTCTCCAGCGCCTGCGCGAGCTTGAGCGGGGTTTGCCCGCCAAACTGGACAATCACACCGACGAGCGTGCCCTTTGACTGTTCGACGGTCAGGATTTCGAGCACATCTTCGGCGGTCAGCGGCTCGAAATAGAGCCGGTCCGACGTATCATAATCGGTGCTGACAGTTTCGGGGTTGCAGTTGATCATGATCGTTTCAAAGCCCGCATCGGCGAGCGCGAAACAGGCGTGGCAACAACAATAATCGAACTCGATCCCTTGCCCGATCCGGTTCGGTCCGCCGCCGAGGATGACGATTTTTTTAGCATCCGACGGGTTGGCCTCGCACTCGGGATCGCCAAAAGTCGGCGCTTCATAGGTCGAGTAAAGATAGGGCGTTTGCGCGGCAAATTCGGCGGCGCAAGTGTCGATGGTTTTGTAAACGGGGCGCACGCCCAGCCTGTGGCGCAGCGCGCGTACCTCGGCTTCGGTGACGCCGCCGGTCATCGCGACGACCGCATCATGGACCAGTCCGCTGCCTCGCGCCGTCGTCTGACGCGTGCCGGGACGCAGATTCGCCGATTGCAGCGCCAGCCCCGCCAGATGCGCATCCGAAAAGCCCATGGACTTCAGGTGCCGCATCCCCACCGCATCGCGCGGCAGTCCGTTTTCGATGACTTCCGCCTCTGCAGCGATGATTTCGGCGATGCGGTCGAGGAACCACATGTCATAACCGACGATGCGGTTGATTTCGGCCAGCGACACGCCCTCGCGCATCGCCTGTGCCGCGACCAGCAGCCGGTCGGGAGTTGCCTTGGCCAGCTCGCTTTTGATCTGGTCATGGCTCGCGCCGACCAGATGCTCGACAACATCAAAGCCGCTAAGCCCCGTTTCCAGACCGCGCAGCGCCTTTTGCATCGATTCGGCAAAAGTGCGGCCAATCGCCATCACTTCGCCAACCGATTTCATCGCGGTCGACAGCACCGCTTCGGCGCCCTTGAACTTTTCAAAGGCAAAGCGCGGGATTTTGGTGACGACATAGTCAATTGTCGGCTCGAACGACGCGGGTGTGACCCCGGTGATGTCGTTCATAATCTCGTCGAGCGTATAGCCGACCGCGAGCTTGGCCGCGACCTTGGCAATCGGAAAGCCGGTGGCTTTCGACGCCAGCGCCGAACTGCGCGACACGCGCGGGTTCATTTCAATGACGATCAGGCGGCCGTCCTTGGGGTTCACGGCGAACTGCACGTTCGAACCGCCGGTTTCGACGCCGATTTCGCGCAGGCAAGCGATGCTCGCGTTGCGCATGATCTGATATTCCTTGTCGGTCAGGGTCAGCGCGGGGGCGACGGTGATGCTGTCGCCGGTATGCACGCCCATCGGATCGACATTTTCAATCGAACAGATGATGATGCAATTATCCTTGGCGTCGCGCACCACCTCCATCTCATATTCTTTCCAGCCGAGCAGCGATTCCTCGATCAGCACCTCGGTGGTCGGCGAAGCGATCAGCCCGCCGCGCACGATCTGTTCAAATTCCTCGCGGTTATAGGCAACGCCGCCGCCGGTGCCGCCCAGCGTAAAGCTGGGGCGGATGATCGACGGCAAGCCGGTGCGTTCGAGCACGGCGAGCGCCTCTTCAAGGCTGTGGGCAATGCCCGACCGCGCGCTTTCCAGCCCGATCTTGGTCATCGCATCGCGGAACTTGATCCGGTCCTCGGCCTTGTCGATGGCTTCGGCATCGGCCCCGATCATTTCGACGCCATATTTGGTCAGCGTGCCGTCGTTGAACAAAGCCAACGCGGTGTTGAGCGCGGTCTGCCCGCCCATCGTCGGCAGCACCGCATCGGGGCGCTCTTTCTCGATGATCTTCGCCACGATCTCCGGCGTGATCGGCTCGACATAGGTCGCGTCGGCCAGTTCGGGATCGGTCATGATCGTCGCGGGGTTCGAATTGACGAGGACGATCCGATAGCCCTCCTCCTTGAGCGCCTTGATCGCCTGCGTTCCCGAGTAATCGAACTCGCACGCTTGGCCGATCACGATGGGGCCAGCGCCGATGACGAGGATGGATTTTATGTCGATTCTTTTAGGCATTATTTCTGTTCTTCTTTTGCAGGCATTTCGTTGCCGACGAAGCCAAGGTCCATGTTTCGGTATTTCGAGTGCCCCAAACCTTCCATCGCGCAACTCACATTCTCGTACTTATCATCGGGATGCGGCTGAAGGCGAAGTCGATTGGGAGCTTTGAACATAAAGAAGTCGGAGGAAACACCGCAACGGGTTGCAATGTCTAGCAATTCCTTGGGCGTTCCATCAGTGGTGATAGCAGGACCGGCAGCGCAGGCCGCCAAAAGCGGCAGGAGTGACAATGCGACCGTCCGCACTATCATTTCAATCCCCCCACGAACTTCTCGAACAGATAAAAGCTATCCTGCGGCCCCGGGCTGGCTTCGGGGTGATATTGGACGCTGAAGGCGTTTTTACCGCTGATCGCGATGCCGCAGTTGCTGCCGTCGAACAGGCTTTTATGCGTTTCAACGACGCCTTTGGGCAGGGTTGCCGCATCGACCGAAAAGCCGTGGTTCATGCTGGTGATTTCAACCACGCCATCCTCACCGCGTTGCACCGGATGGTTCGCGCCGCGATGGCCCTGATGCATTTTCACCGTCTTGGCCCCCGCCGCAATCGCGAGCAGCTGATGGCCAAGGCAGATGCCGAAGATCGGAATATCCTTGTCGAGCAAGCCGCTGATCACCGGCACCGCATAGGCGCCGGTCGCCGCCGGATCGCCGGGGCCGTTCGACAGGAACACGCCCGCCGGTTTGAGTGCGAGCACTTCGTCGAGCGTCACGGTCGCGGGAACCACGGTCACGCGCGCACCGGCACGGACGAGACTGCGATAGATATTATCCTTTGCGCCATAGTCGATGGCGACGACATGGGGGGCATTGTTCCCCTCCCGCAGGCGGGAGGGGTTAGCGGTGGGCGCGTCCTGAGATGCGGGTTTTGAAGTCGGCCCACCCCCGGCCCCTCCCGCTTGCGGGAGGGGAGATGCATACCCCTGACCCAGTGTCCACACGCCCGCATCCCAGCCGCCTTGCGCCTCGCGGCTGACGTTCTTCGCCAGATCAATGCCTTCAAGCCCTGCCCAGCCGCGCGCCATCGCGAGCAGCATGTCGACGTCGAATGTGCCGTCGGGGCTGTGCGCGACGACGCCGTTCGGGGCTCCCGCATCGCGGATGCGGCGGGTGAGCGCGCGGGTGTCGATGCCGGCGAGACCAATCAGGCCCTGCGCCTCCATCCATTCGGGGAGCGTCCATTCGCTGCGGAAATTGCTGGGCGCGGTGGGAAGCTCGCGGGTGATACAGCCGATGGCGGCGCGGCGGTCGCGCTCGACGTCTTCGCTGTTCGTCCCGACGTTGCCGATGTGCGGAAAGGTGAAGGTGATGATTTGCCCCGCATAGCTGGGGTCGGTCAGCACTTCCTGATACCCCGTCATCGCGGTGTTGAAGCAAACCTCTCCCACCCCTGCGCCCACCGCACCATAGCCATGGCCCCACAGGATGGTTCCATCGGCCAGCACGAGCACGCCGGTGGCTCCGGCGGGCGCGGTTTGGGGGCGGTTGTCGGGCATGGCGGGGCTTTCCGTTCAGGAGGCTAAACGGACGACCAAGTAAGCGGCAAAAAAGTGATTCACAATCTATCGAATGTCGAAAGATGCAGCTAAAGAGGTTTCTTTCCAAAATTAGATATGGGGACACGCATGATTCGCGATGAGATCAAGGCTGCGCAGGTTGCCGCGATGAAGGCGGGCGAAAAGACGCGGCTGGGCACAATCCGGTTGATGCTTGCGAAGGTCAAAGACCGCGATATCGAACTGCGCACGGGCACCGCACCCGCCGACGACGATGCCATGGTCACCGATGTTTTGCAGAAAATGGTCAAGCAACGCCGCGAATCGATCGCCATGTTCGAACAGGGCGGACGGCAAGAGCTGGCCGACATCGAAGCCGCCGAAGTCGCGGTGATCGAAGATTTCCTGCCCGCACAACTCGACGAAACCGCCGCGCAAGCGGCGATTGCGGCGATTGTCACCGAACTGGGTGCGGCAAGCCTGAAAGATATGGGCCGCGTGATGGCAGCGGTGAAAGAACGCCACGGCAGCGAGCTCGACATGAGCAAGGCGAGCGGATGGGTTAAGGCGGCTTTGGCGGTGTAACAATGGCGCTTCACGGTGCCTTTTGCCTCCTAAGTTCCTGGGACGGGACGGGAGACTCATGACCCTCACCCCGCAATGGCTGGACGAACTGCGGTCGCGGGTCACATTGTCGACTCTGATCGGGCGGACGGTGAAGGTCACGCGCGCGGGGCGCGAATTCAAAGCCTGCTGTCCTTTTCACAATGAAAAGACCCCCAGTTTCACCATCAACGACGAAAAAGGATTTTATCACTGCTTCGGCTGTTCGGCGCATGGCGATGCCATTCGGTGGATGACCGATCAGCGCGGGCTGTCGTTCATGGATGCCGTGAAGGAATTGGCTGCCGAGGCCGGAATGGACGTGCCAGCGCCCGACCCGAAGGCGGCGCAGCGGCAGGAAGAGCAGAAAAGCCTGCGCGATGTGACCGAGGCGGCGACATTGTGGTTTTCCGAGCAGTTGGCGGGCGGCGATGGCGCGGGAGCGCGTGATTATCTGGTGAAACGCGGGATAAGCGCCGCGACCGCCAAAGCCTTTGCCTTTGGCCTTGCCCCCGACAGCCGGTCGCGGCTGAAGGAGGCACTGCAGCAATTTCCCGTGCCGATGCTGGTCGAGGCGGGGATGCTGATCGCGGTAGATGACAAACAGCCCTATGACCGGTTTCGCGGACGGTTGATGATCCCGATCCGCGATGCGCGCGGGCGCGTGATTGCGTTCGGCGGGCGGATATTGGGCGATGGCGAGCCCAAATATCTCAATTCACCCGACACGCCGCTCTTTGACAAGGGGCGCGTCCTTTACAACCTTGACCGCGCGTCACCCGCATCGCGGCAAACGAACCGCATCGTCGTCGTCGAAGGCTATATGGACGTAATCGCGCTGGCCGAGGCGGGGATCAATGACGCCGTTGCGCCGCTTGGCACCGCGCTCACCGAGGCGCAGATCGGACTGTTGTGGCGAATGGTGCCGGTCCCGGTCCTGTGCTTTGACGGCGATGCAGCGGGACAAAAGGCCGCGATCCGCGCCGCGCATCGCGCGCTGCCGCTGCTGCGCCCCGGATTCAGCCTGGCCTTTGCGACGATGCCGCTGGGTGAGGACCCCGACGATATTGTGCGGGCACGCGGGGCCGATGGCCTGACTGTGCTGCTCGACGAGGCCGAACCGCTGGTGGCGCGGCTGTGGGCGCATGAAGTGGCGGCGACCCCGCTCAATACACCCGAGGAGCGCGCGGCGCTGAAATCACGGCTGATGGCGCTGACCGACGACATACAAGACGCCGATGTGCGCCACCATTATCGCGAGGCGTTCCGCGAGCGACTCGACAGCCTGTTTGCCCGCGAGCCGCGTGGGCAACGACCGGCTTGGACCGCCGCACCGCCGCGTGGCGGCAACCGGCGCTATACCCCCGACCCGCGCCTGCAGCCCCCGCAGGCCGAAACGCGCACGATTGGACAGGTTGGAATCGCCGCGCCGCTGGTCGCCTCACTGATCGGCGGATTGCTGCGCTATCCCGCGGCATTGCGCCGTAATGAAGAGGCGCTGGCCCGAATCGCCATTGCTGATTCGGGTGATGCAGAATTGCTCAATGTGATGCTTGACATCATTTCAGCGCAAGAAGGGCTTGATACCGAGGGGTTGCTTGCCATATTGAAGCCAATGAAAGTGTATAATAGGGCGATGACGTTGCTCAGAGCCGATGGAATGCATTTTTCATTCAATCGCAGGCTGGATAGCGAAACGGATGGGTCAACGGCGCAGAAAGCTGCGGTTCGCGATCTAGACGAATTTATCGGCGTGCTGGTAACGCAGCCTGAAATCCGCGCCCGGCTGGCCGAAGCCACCGCCGATTTCCAGCGCTCGATGGATGAAGACGGATTGGCGCGACAGCAAAAACTGCGCGCGATGGACGAAGATTTAACCCGCCGCCTAGCCGAACTGGCCGACAGCGGGAACCGCGATTGATATTACAGCGTTTGCCTTAGGCAGGGACAGATATGGCCACGAAAAAAGAAACCGCAGACACCGACGCACCTCTGATCGACCTCAACGAGGCCGACATCAAAAAGCTGATCGCGCGCGGCAAAAAGCGCGGATATTTGACTTATGACGAACTGAACAAAGCCCTTCCGCAGGATCAGATGTCGTCCGAGCAGATCGAAGACATCATGTCGGCGATTTCCGACATGGGCGTCAACATCGTCGAAAGTGACGAAGATGTGCAGGAAGAAACCGATGCCGAGGGCGACGAAGAAATCGACGTCACCGCCGGTTCTGGTGCCGCTACGACGCCTGCCGTCGAAAAGAAAAAGGAAACGATCGACCGCACCGACGATCCGGTGCGCATGTATCTGCGCGAAATGGGCGCGGTCGAGCTGCTGAGCCGGGAGGGCGAAATCGCCATCGCCAAGCGCATCGAGGCCGGACGCGACACGATGATCCTGGGTTTGTGCGAAAGCCCGCTGACGTTCAACGCGATTATCGACTGGTCGAACGCGCTGAACAATAGCGAAATGCAGCTGCGCGAAATCGTCGACCTGGAAGCCATGCTGTCCAAGGAGCCCGCTCCCGAGGCGATGGAAGACGACGCCGAGGACAATGGCGAGATCAGCGAGAAAAATGCTGGTGTTTCATTCAAGGACGAGGATGAGGTCGAAGACGAACCCGAAGCCGACAGCGACAACGAGGATGGCGAAGACGGCGAGAATAAGAGCCGCGAAAGCACCGACGATGACGACGAGGACAATACGCTGAGCCTCGCGGCCATGGAAGAATTGCTGACCCCCGACGCGCTGGAAAAATTCGCAGCGATCACCAAAAGCTTCAAGGCCTTTTCGAAATTGCAGGCCACAAGGCTGGAATCGCTGTCGCTGGGCATCGATTTTCCGGCGGCTAGTGAGCGGCGCTATCACAAGCTGCGCGAAGAACTGACGGCGCAGGTCGAAAGCGTCCAGTTCCACGGCACCAAGATCGAATATCTGGTCGATCAGCTGTACAGCTATAACCGCCGCCTGACCGCGCTGGGCGGCCAGATGTTGCGCCTTGCCGAACGTCACAAAGTGCCGCGCAAATCTTTCCTCGACCATTATATCGGCCGCGAGATCGAAGAAAATTGGCTGGAAGAAGTCAGCGGGCTCGACAAGAAATGGGCCGCCTTTGCCGAGCAGGAAGCCGGTGCTGTTGATCGTATCCGGGTCGAGATTAGCGAAATTGCACAGGCCGCAGGCATGAGTCTGACCGAATTTCGCCGCGTTGTGAACATGGTGCAAAAGGGCGAACGCGAAGCCCGCATCGCCAAAAAGGAAATGGTCGAAGCAAATCTGCGCCTCGTGATCTCCATCGCCAAGAAATATACCAATCGCGGGCTGCAATTCCTCGACCTGATCCAGGAAGGCAATATTGGCCTGATGAAGGCGGTCGACAAATTCGAATATCGCCGCGGCTATAAATTTTCGACCTATGCGACCTGGTGGATCCGTCAGGCGATTACGCGCTCGATTGCCGATCAGGCGCGTACCATCCGCATTCCGGTGCATATGATCGAAACGATCAACAAACTGGTTCGCTGCAGCCGTCAGTTCCTCCACGAAAGCGGCCGCGAGCCGACGCCAGAAGAAATGGCCGAACGCTTGTCGATGCCGCTGGAAAAAGTCCGCAAGGTGATGAAAATCGCCAAGGAACCGATCAGCCTTGAAACGCCAATCGGCGATGAGGAAGATTCGCATCTCGGCGACTTTATCGAAGACAAAAACGCCGTCATTCCGGTGGATGCAGCGGTGCAGTCGAACCTCAAGGAAACGGTCACCCGCGTCCTTGCCTCGCTCACCCCACGCGAAGAACGCGTGCTGCGGATGCGCTTTGGCATCGGCATGAACACCGATCACACGCTGGAAGAAGTCGGGCAGCAATTCAGTGTGACCCGCGAACGTATTCGGCAGATCGAGGCCAAGGCCTTGCGCAAGCTGAAGCATCCGTCGCGTAGCCGCAAAATGCGCAGCTTCCTCGACCAGTAACAGCAGCGGGCACCACCTGGTGCCGTTGACACGGAATATCAAACCGCCACATCCGATGAGGGTGTGGCGGTTTTATTCGCCGCTCTTGTCGTGATTTTGTCATGATTTTTCAATATTTGGCGGCTATTGACGGCTACGGAATGATATATACGAAATAATAGCATAATGCCCCAATGTCTGGGACAAAATTACAGATAGAGAATATTGCCAAGCCAGCCAGTGGTCCGCACTCTCCCTATATTTGCGGATTTCGCCTTTTTGGCACGGGCCTTGCTTGGTATTGAAGCAGAAAGTCGGGACAACCCGGCTGAAGAATAAGGACAAGCCACATGGAAACTCCCCGCCCCAATATCTTCCAGCGCCAGGACACGATTTTCGGCATCTGCCAAGCCGTCGGCGAGGATTTCGGCTTTAACCCGAGCTGGCTACGTCTGGCCTTTGTTGCACCGCTGTTTTTCATGCCGGTTGAGACGATTGCGGCCTATCTGTTGCTGGGCGTGATGGTGTTTGTTTCACGCTCGGTTTTCCCAGACCAAAGCGTTGCAGAGCCTGTTCTTGTGGCCGCGACCCCCGCGAAGCCCGCCGCTTCGGTTGCTAAAGCCGAGGAAAAGGAACTGCTTGCCGCCTGACCGCCTTTCCATCCCATACTCCAGTTAGAGACGAAGCGAAGGCAAAGCCGCTTCGTCTCTAACTGGCACAGGTTCGGGGCATTTCTTTCTGGCTCTATAAACGTCGCGTTTACGCCGTTGCCCTATACCCGATCATGAAATCAGCAGGCGAAGGGTCGCATGGACGTCGCCGCCCATGATCGAGGATTGCGCGTTGAGTCAGACAAACGAACAGCAACTGCGGACACCCGGCATTGCCGAAATGCTCGATACGCTTGTCGCGAATGAGGGCACCGGCGCGCATCCGCACGTCAAATCGGGAGCGCTGAGCAAAGGCCCCGATGCGATGCGTAATTTGGCCGACGCCGTGCATTTTCTGTGCATACTTCATGGCCGCTATCCCGGTGTTGTTGAATGCGCCGCACGCAAAGCCGTCGACAAGCCATCGCGCATCTGGCTCGACGAAGCCGCCGCGGCCTTTGCCTTGGAACGCAGCTTCCTGTCACAAATAGCCTCTGCGGTCGGACCGGTGCCCAGCACACAGGGTCAGGATTTGTGCGAAGCAGTGGTTGGCACACAGCGCAAGGCTATTGAAATGCTCGCCGAGTCTGATCGTCGCGGTTGCGCCATTGGCGCCGCCATGGCGTTGACCATCGACTGGCGCACCATCCGCGTCTTGCTCGACATCAGCGCCTCGCGGCTCGACATCACGCCGCCACGCTGCACTTTGCCGGACCTGCGCGATACCGCGCGGCTTGCGACTGCCGTCGCCGACAGCCCGGCGGTCGAACGCGCACTCGCCTTTGGCGCGCAGCAGCTGATTGTGCAGCATCATGGCCTGTGGGACCTGCTCGCCTCCCGCGCCGATAGCCGCGCCAACACGTAAATCCCTGCCGGCACCACCCCTTGCTGAACGCAGGAAGGGCGCAACGTCGCTCCGCTTGCAAGCCCCGTATCACCCAGCTATGCCCCAAACTGATTGACGTTCACGTTAAGGGAAAGGCCGCACCGCGATGCGTTTTGATGGAACCAGCGACTATATTGCAACCGATGACCTGAAAGTCGCGGTCAATGCGGCCACTTTGTTGCGGCGCCCGTTGCTGGTCAAAGGCGAGCCTGGAACCGGTAAAACTGTGCTGGCGGAAGAGATTGCAAAGGCGTTCGATGCGCCGTTGATCACCTGGAACATCAAATCGACGACCAAGGCACAACAGGGCCTGTACGAATATGATGCCGTGGCACGGCTGCGCGATGGCCAGCTTGGCGAAGAGCGCGTCCACGACATTCGCAACTATATCCGGCAGGGTAAATTGTGGGAGGCGTTCACCAGCCCCAAACTGCCCGTGTTGCTGATCGACGAGATCGACAAGGCCGACATCGAATTTCCCAACGATCTGTTGCAGGAACTCGATCGCATGGCCTTCCATGTCTATGAAACCGACGAAACGGTGACCGCCAAGGAACGCCCGATCGTTGTCATCACGTCGAACAATGAAAAGGAACTGCCCGACGCCTTTCTGCGCCGCTGTTTCTTTCACTATATCAAATTTCCCGATCGCGACACGATGCAGGCGATTGTCGATGTCCATTTTCCGGGCATCCAAAAGACGCTGGTGTCGCGCGCGATGGACATATTCTATGACGTGCGCGACGTGCCGGGGCTCAAGAAAAAGCCTTCGACCAGCGAACTCATCGACTGGCTCAAGCTGTTGCTTGCCGAGGATATGCCGCTCGAGATTCTCCAGAATCGTGATGTCAGCAAGGCCATCCCGCCACTCCACGGCGCGCTGCTCAAGAATGAGCAGGATGTGATGCTGTTTGAAAAGCTGGCCTTTATGGCGCGGCGACAGGGCAGCTAAAACTTCCCGGTCACAGTTGGTAGGCGACCTCCAGATCGCCCCAGCGCCGACCGTTGATAAAGGCGGGCATATAGACGTTGCGCACCGTGATGTAGTTGGTGCCATCGCCTTCCTGCCGATAGACCGACATGAAAAAAGGTGCGGTGCTGCGCTTGGCGGCGGCGTCGGTTTCATCGAACAGGATCCGGCCATTGCGGCAATAGGCTGTATCATGCACCAGATCGCCCGTTGGGCTGCGCGAATGGTCGGTGACATGGGTCGGCAGAAAGCCATTCATATCGGCTGCCGACGACATGATGACCGCCGGATGCATGGTGCGAATACGGTCAAACATCGGTCGCCAGTGCGCGTCTGCCCATGGGCATAGGGACGTGCGGAATCGTTCCGGATTGGAATCGGGAATCCGCTGATAATCAGTATCGAACAATTGCTCCATCGTCACTTCGCCGCTAGCAACCGCGCGCTCGGCAATGCCCACCATCTCGTCACGGCAACGCATGGCAAGATCGACAATTTCTGAATCGAGCGGACTGACACCAGCCGATATGACGGCGTTGAACATGCGGTTCGACACATGTTCCATGGTTAATATGCTATCGCGGGTTTCGATTAACGTGCTGCTGTTTTCGCGCACCGAGGTCACGACCGTATCGACAGCCTCGCGCACTTTAGCACCATTGGCGTGAACCATCGCAGAGCTTTGCGCGATCCGGTCGCTTTGATCATCGAGTAGCGCGACCAGATGCGTCGCGTCATGAAGCGCGTCGGTGATCGTTTCAAACTGGCTTTCAGCGCGGCTCGATTGCTCGACGCCGGTCTGGATTTCGGAGACCAGGCCAGCGGCCTCGGTCGAAAGGCTGCCGATGCTGCGGCGGATTTCATCGGTTGCGCTGCGCGTGTTTTGCGCAAGGTTTTTCACTTCAGAGGCGACGACGGCAAAAGTCCGTCCGGCATCGCCCGCCCGCTCTGCCTCGATGGCGGCATTGAGCGCCAACATATTGGTGGTCTTGGCAATCGATTCGATCGACTGACTGACTTGCTGCACCTGTTCCATCACCGCGGCGAAGTTGGTGACATGCTGGCCCAGCCGCGCAATCAGGTCGATCACCGAGCGGAATTCGCCGACAGCGCTGTTCACCCGCTCGGCGCCGCGATCGAGCTGTTCGCAGGCACGCGCTGACAGGATTTTGGCTTCGTCGGTGGAATCGGCGATCTGGCGCTGGTCGGATTCAAGGCTGACGACAAAATCTTCCAGCCGACCGAGCTCGGTAATCTGGCGCTCCATCTGGTCAGTGGCGCGCTCTATCTGTCCCGCGGCATCACTGCAGCCAACGGCCAGTTCTCCGCAGTCACTGGCGACCGACTGATCCAATCCAGTCTCTGCTTTGGCGATAGGTTCAAATTTCATCAGATTACCCACTTTTCATTTGTGCCCGCTATGCCTAAAATTGGTTAACGGCCCGTCAACCGTTTGGGCCTTGCCCCGATGACAGCGGGGAGAGCGCCGCTCTGCCTTCCGTAAACGTAAAGTGAGTTGCACGCGCCGAAGCGACAGGATAGGGCTTCGCCTATGTTATTCGGTTTTCTTGACGAGCTTCGCGCCGCCGGCATTCCCGCCAGTCTGAAAGAGCATTTGATGCTGCTAGAGGCGCTCGACCGCGAGGCCATCGACCGCACGCCCGAGCAATTTTATTATCTGTCGCGCGCCATTTACGTGAAAGACGAGGGCCTGCTCGACCGCTTTGATCAGGTGTTCAATAAGGTCTTCAAGGGCTTGCTCACCGATTATGGCCAGAACCCGGTCGATGTTCCCGAGGATTGGTTGAAGGCCGTCGCCGAAAAATATCTGACCGCCGAAGAGATGGAGGCGATCAAATCGCTCGGCGACTGGGACAAGATTATGGAGACGCTGAAAGAGCGGCTCGAGGAACAGCAAAAGCGCCATCAGGGCGGCAGCAAATGGATCGGCACCGGTGGAACCAGTCCGTTCGGCAATTCGGGCTATAACCCCGAAGGCGTACGAATCGGCGGCGAAAGCAAACATAAACGCGCGCTGAAAGTCTGGGAAAAACGCGAGTTCGCCAACCTCGACAACACCAAGGAACTCGGCACACGCAACATCAAGATTGCGCTGCGCCGGTTACGCAAATTCGCCCGTGAAGGCGCAGCGGACGAGCTTGATATTCCAGGCACAATCGACGGCACCGCACGGCAGGGCTGGCTCGACATCAAAATGCGGCCCGAGCGGCGCAACGCGGTCAAACTGCTTTTGTTCCTCGACGTTGGCGGGTCGATGGACCCGTTTATCAAGCTGTGCGAAGAATTGTTCAGCGCCGCGACGAGCGAGTTCAAGAATCTGGAATTCTTCTACTTCCACAACTGCCCCTATGAGGGCGTATGGAAGGACAATAAGCGCCGCTGGTCCGAACGCCATCAGATGTGGGACATCCTCCACAAATATGGCCATGATTATAAGCTGATCTTTGTCGGCGATGCATCGATGAGCGCTTATGAAATCACCCATCCGGGCGGCAGCGTCGAACATTTCAACGAGGAGTCAGGCGCGGTGTGGCTCCAGCGCATGACCCATGTTTACCCCGCCGCCATATGGCTCAACCCCGTACCCGAAGAACATTGGGGCTACACCCAGTCGGTCAAACTGATCAAACAACTGATGAACGACCGCATGTATCCGCTGAGCCTCGACGGCCTCGACAAGGCGACGCGGGAGCTTGGCCGCAAGCATTAGGCGGGGCGAGCTTCGCTCGCCAACCCACCCCTAGTCGCTCCCTTCCAGGGAGGGAATTTATCCGAACGGCTGATCGATCGATGGCGGCGGTTCGCTGAACCATTTGGGGCCGGTGTCGGTCATGTGAAAGCAATCCTCCAAACGGATGCCGAATTCGCCGGGGATATAGATGCCGGGTTCGTTCGAAAAGCACATGCCCGCTTGCAACGGCGTGGTTTCGCCATGGACCAAATTGACCGGTTCATGCCCGTCGAGCCCGATGCCGTGGCCGGTGCGGTGCGGGGTTCCGGGAAGATTATAGCCGGGGCCATAGCCCAACCCCTGATAATAGGCGCGCACCGCATCATCGACTTTGCCCGCAGGCGTGCCGAGCTTTGCCGCGGCAAAGGCAACGTCCTGCCCTTTGCGCATCTGATCCCAGACTTGCCGCTGGTGCGTATTGGCTTTGCCATAGACAAAGCTGCGCGAGATGTCGGACTGATAACCATGGACGGTGCAGCCGCAATCCATCAGCACAACCTCGCCATCGCGCACTGCTTGCGGCTTGCCCGACCCATGCGGATAGGCACTGGCCTCGCCCAGCAGGATGAGTGCGAATTCAGGCTGGCCGCCAAACGCGCGGGTGGCGTTATTCATGATGGCGCCGATGTCCGCAGGCGTCATGCCCAGTTCGATGCGCGGCGCAGTATGGCGATAGGCGGCGATGGTGATGTCGGCGGCGATTTGCATCAGCGCGATTTCCTTCGCCGATTTGTGCATCCGGCACCCGCGCACTACTGACGCGCCACTAACGACCTCCGCATCGGGCAAGGCGTGCTGCAAGCCATCGACGGCAAAATAACGCACCGTCTCCTCAACCGCGATCTTGCCCTTGGCATGGCCGCGCGCGCTGAGCCATTTGGCGACCGCCGCCAGCGGATTTTCATCCTCGTTCCAGGTCAGCACTTGCGCCTTGACACTCAGGCTTTCGCGCACCGACGGTTCTTCGAAAAAGGGCGTGACGATGGCGACCTCTCCCTCGCGGGTGAGGACCGCGGCGGTCAGCCGCTCGCTGCGCCACCATTCAACACCGGTGAAATAGACAAGACTCGACCCGGGTTCGATGAGCAGCGCATCAATGCCCTGATCCTGCATCAGACGCGTGGCGTGGGCGATCCGCTGAACTCGCTCATCGCGGGTGATCGGGACCGCTTTGGTGGCCAGATTGGGAAGGCTGGGTGCCTCATCCGCCGCCCAGCACGTCATAGGCAATGCAGCCGCTGCCAAGCCAGTCACGCCTGTCGCCGTTAAAAAATGCCTGCGTTCCAAAATCATGTGCTGCCCCTTGTTCCCGTTTGGCTTAGCGATAGAGACTAACAGCTGCGACACTTTCACGCCACGCCGCCTCATCGGGGCGCGTCATTGCGTCAAGGTCGTCGGCTGTCGCGGCCCCATCATCGACCCATAAGCGCAGCAGCGGCGAGCCGTTGATGACGTCGATGGGCAGCTTGCCTAGTTCATATTCATAAGGGAAATCGCGCCAAAGGTCATAGTCGGGATAGAGCGCGCGGATCGCCTTGAACCCCAGCGCCTGAACCCGCCACGGCTGAAAGGCCGCATGGTCATACCATGGCCCTTCGGCGTGGATGTGGGCTCCATTGCACAGCGACCCGACATGTTTGTGAAAGGTCGGTTCGAACCAGATGTCGCGCAATTTGCACCCGCCAAGCCAGTGCGGCGCGATGCGCTGCATTTCGGCAATCACCGCCTTGGCGTCGATATCGGGCGCGCCGAATATCTCCAGCGGACGCGTCGTCCCCCTGCCCTCGCTCAGCGTCGCCCCTTCGAGCATCACGGTTCCGGCATAGGCGCGCGCCATGTTGACGTTCGGCGCGTTGGGGCTGGGGTTGATCCACACGCGGTCCGCGGGCCAGCCACAACCGGGCGCGACATCGGGCTGCCATCCGTCCATTTCGATGACGCGATAGTCGACATCAAGTTTCAACGTATCGACGAACCATTGCCCCATCTCGCCCATCGTCAGCCCATGGCGCATCACCATAGGCCCGGCCCCGACAAAGCTTTCCCAGCCCTCGCGTAGCATCAGTCCCTCGACGGGACGACCGGCAGGATTGGGGCGATCGAGTACCCACACCGACTTGCCATGCTCCGCCGCCGCCTCGAGCATGTAGCGCAGCGTCGTGATGAAGGTGTAGATGCGGCACCCCAGATCCTGCAGATCGATAAGAACCGTATCGAACGTCCCCATTGCCTGCCCTGTCGGGCGGCGCACTTCGCCATAGAGGCTGAACACGGGCACCCCGTGGACGGGATCGTCGAAATCGGGGCTTTCGACCATATTATCCTGCTTGTCGCCGCGCAGCCCGTGTTGAGGCCCGAAAGCAGCGGTGACATTCACCCCCGCGGCGACCAATGCGTCGAAGCTGTGCATCAGATCGGCAGTGACCGAAGCGGGATGCGCGACGAGCGCAACGCGCTGTCCCGCCAGCGGTTGGCGAAGTGCCGGATCGGCGAGAAGGCGGTCGATTCCGAAAAGAACAGTCATGCCGCGTCGGGTGCCCCAAGCGTGAGTTGAAAGCAATCGGGATGATGGAAATCGGGCTTTCCGGGCGGATGTTGCAGCGCCCAATAGCTTTTGGTGCCGTCCGTTTCTTCAACAACGGCGGAGATGGCGGCGATCAGCGGACTATTTTGCCATTCGGGCGGCAGGTCGAGGATCACCTCCAGCGCCAGATGAGACGCGCTGGCGTCCAGTGCGATTTCGGGCGCAACGGCAAGCGGCAGATCTTCGGCACCCGCACGATAATCCGCGAACCGATAAGCCGCCCATTTGCTCGACGGAGCGAAATTGAATTCCAGATAGTCCGGTTCATCACCCCGGCTGAGAAAGAGTTCGCAGCATGTGGTTTGCCACAGGCCGTCGGTGCGGGTGGGGTCGGCTGGATCGGGCAACACAAGGTCTTCGAGCGGACCATCCACATGATAGCGCAACCACAACCGCCCATCTGGCAACTGCTTGACCGTCACCACTATGCCATCGACCCCGTGAACAGGCGTAAGATCGTGGCAGACCAAGCTATGCCCTTCGGCAGGCTGAGGGCGATACGATGCTGGGAATTGTTTCATTCAGGAAGTCCCCATGCTAAGCGCCCTCCCGCCATTTAAGAGAGCATTATGACCCAATATCAATCCGACCTGCTCAACACGCTGTCGTCGCGTGGCTATATCCATCAGACCACCGATGCGGAAGCGCTGGATGCGCTCGCCGCCAAGCAGATTGTGCCTGCCTATATCGGGTTCGATGCCACCGCGCCGTCCTTGCATGTCGGCAGCCTGGTGCAGATCATGATGCTGCGCCGCCTGCAACAGTCGGGGCATAAACCGATTGTGTTGATGGGTGGCGGCACGACGCGGATCGGTGATCCGACGGGACGCGACGAGAGCCGCAAGATGCTCGATGATGCAACGATCGAAGCCAATATCGTCTCGATTCGAAAAATTTTCGAACAATTTCTGACCTTTGGCGATGGCCCCACCGATGCTGTAATGGTCAATAATCACGACTGGCTGAGCCAGCTTGGCTATATCGAATTGCTGCAAAAGGTCGGAACGCACTTCACGATCAATCGTATGTTGAGTTTTGATTCGGTGAAATTGCGGCTTGATCGCGAACAGCCGATGACCTTTCTTGAATTCAACTATATGATTTTGCAGGGTTATGACTATCGCTACCTCGCCCAGACAATGGGCGCGCGGTTACAGATGGGCGGGTCGGACCAGTGGGGCAATATTGTCAATGGTGTCGAGCTGGGCCGCCGGATGGATGGTGCCGAGCTTTTTGGGCTGACGACTCCGTTGCTAACCACCGCTGCTGGCACAAAAATGGGCAAAACGGCGGCGGGGGCGGTGTGGTTAAACGCCGAACAACTGTCCCATTTTGACTATTGGCAGTTCTGGCGAAACAGCGATGATCGCGATGTCGGACGCTTTTTGCGGCTGTTCACCGATTTGCCGCTGGATGAAATTGCGCGGCTAGAAAAACTTGAAGGCGCAGAAATCAACGCCGCCAAGAAAGTCCTGGCCGACGCCGCCACAACCTTGTGCCGCGGCGAAGAGGCGGCGAAGGCCGCTGCCGACACGGCGGCGCAAACCTTTGAAAAGGGACAGATTGGTGGCGATTTGCCGCAGGTTTCAGCCGGCGCGGAGGGTATCGGAATCCTGAACGCGTTGCGCGAACTGGGCTTTGTGGCCTCGAATAAAGAGGCGCGCCGCAAGCTCGAAGAGGGCGCGGTCAAGGTCGATGGCGTTGCCGTTCGCGACCCCCAGTGCCAGATTCAACCCCCCGAAAAGCCCGTCACGCTGAGTCTTGGTGCCAAAAAGCATGGGCTGGTTACGCGCTAAACCGAGCCCGCCCCTTTACGTTTTTTTCAGCTTTGCAGCCGACCGTCTGGAGCACAAAAGCGAGGCGATTAGAAAATGCGTAAGATTGATGCCCATAAAGCCCATTATACGGGGCTGGATCAGCGGATTTCCCCGCGTAGCGACATTTATTGCCGTGTGCCCTTTACCATGCCCGAAGGACGGCAGGAAATGGGGACCTGTGTCAACATCAGCGCCGACGGTTTGCTGATGCGATTCGAGCGCGGATTGGAAATCGGCAATCTGGTTGTCTTTCGGATGCCGATCATCGGCCGGGTCGCGGCCAAGGTCGTCTGGTCGCTGGGCGGCAAGACCGGTCTGCAGTTCGACCATATGATCCCGGTCGAGGATTATTTGCCGATGATCCGCGCCATGGGTGCCCGCACCGAGGTCAATTAACCGCTCCGCAGCAGCGGCACCGCCGCGTCACGTTCAAATAGATAGAGGCACAGGCGCACCGCGTCACCGCGCGCGCCCGTCATCCCGCCGTCACGCTCAACAAACAGGCGCGCATCATCATGCGCCACCGGCAGCAAGCGCACGAGCTGCTCCGCCGTCGCCACCCGATAATCGGCATCTCCCGACTGGCGCAGGCCCAGCAACTCACCACCACCGCGCAATTCCAAATCCTTCTCGGCGATGACAAAGCCGTCATTGGTCTCGCGCATCAGCGCCAACCTTTCGCGCGCGGTTTCGGACAAGGCGGTGGAGCGCAGCAACAGGCACACCGACTGCGCCGTCCCGCGCCCCACCCGCCCGCGCAACTGATGCAGTTGGGCAAGCCCGAAGCGGTCGGCATGTTCGATAATCATCAGGCTGGCGGCGGGAACATCGACCCCGACCTCGATCACCGTCGTCGCCACCAACACGCCAATTTCACCGGCCTGAAAGCGCGCCATGACGGCGTCCTTTTCAGGCCCTTTCATCCGCCCATGAACCAGCCCGACGCGGGCATCGCCCAGTCGGTGACGCAGGATGGCGGCGCGTTCCTCGGCGGCGGCGAGTTCGCTGACCTCGCTTTCGGCGACCAGTGGACAAACCCAATAAGCCTGCGCCCCGCCCGCCAGATGGCGCTCAAGCGCATCAACCACAGAATCGAGCCGTTCAATCGAGACAACGCGGGTGTCGATGGGCATACGGCCCGGCGGCATTTCGTCAATCTGCGACACGTCCATCTCGCCATGATTGGCAAGTTGCAGCGTGCGCGGGATCGGGGTGGCGGTCATCACCAACAAATGCGACGGGCGCACCGCCTTTTGGGTGAGCATCAGCCGCTGGGCGACGCCAAATCGATGCTGTTCATCGACTACGACCAGTGACAGGTCGCGATAGCTTACCGCCTCCTGAAAAATGGCGTGGGTGCCAACCAATATGTTGATGCTGCCATCGGCCAGTCCCATCAGCGTCGCTTCGCGGACCTTGCCCTTGTCGCGGCCCGTAAGGATCGCGAGATTGACCGGTAGGCCGCTGCAGAGTTTTTGCAACGTCGTAAAATGCTGACGCGCCAAGATTTCGGTCGGCGCGAGCAAGGCCGCCTGCGTTCCCGCCTCGACCGCCGCCAGCATGGCGCGCAACGCCACCAGCGTCTTGCCCGACCCGACGTCGCCCTGCAGCATCCGCAGCATCGGCGTATTGCGGGCCATGTCGGCAGCGATTTCCTGCCCCACCCGCTCCTGCGCACCTGTGAGCGCAAAGGGCAATTGCATCGCATCGACCAACCGCCCGTCGCCGACAATCGCGCGGCCTTTGCGGTTGCGCAGCCCTTCGCGGATCAGCATCAGCGCAATCTGGCTCGCCAAGATTTCATCATAGGCCAACCGGTCGTGCGCGGGGGCGTCGTGCGGGCTGGCATGGGCGCGGGTGAGCGCGTCGTGCCATGTCGGCCATTCGCGGCTGCTCACCAACGACGCATCAATCCATTCGGCCAGATCGGGTCGCCGTTCCAGCGCAATCGCGACCAGCTGGCTCAGCCGCGCATTGGTCAAACCCAAGGTCAGCGGATAGACCGCCTCACTGGTAGCGATAACCTCGTCGCTGTCAGGCTCGGTCACATGGTCGGGGTGAACGATCTGGCGCATGTCGCCATAGCTATCGAGCCGCCCCGACACCCGCCGCGCCTCGCCCAGCGGAAATAATTTCTTCGCCAGCCCAGCGGTACGGCCAAAATAGACCAACCGGACATGGTCGCCCGCGCTGTCGAACGCCTCGACCCCAAAGGGCGCGCGAGGTGACCGGCCAGAGCGATAGTCCTGTGCGGTCAGGGTCAGGATAATCTGTTGTCCCGGCTGCGCATCGTCTAGCCGGTCGACGGTATGGCGCGCGATCAATCCGGTGGGCAAGTGGAACAAAATATCGACAACGCGCTCCAGCCCCAGCCGCGTCAACGGCTTGGCAAGCTGCGGCCCGACCCCCTTCAGGTCGGTGAGCGCGGCAAAGAGCGGATTGAGTATCTCTGGTCGCATGGCTAGGGCTTCTCTAGCCCCGAACGGTTCGGCTTGCCCAGCCCCTCCCTTATCCGTTCGTGTCGAGCGGGTTGGGCTAATGTGCGTTGATAGATCAGGTCAAAGGATTAAGAGACCCGCCATGAACGACCGTCTAAAACGCTTGAAATTCCGCGCCTGGCACAGGGGCACGCGAGAGGCCGATTATATGATCGGCGGCTTTTTCGACCGCTATGCCAGTGAATGGGGCGAGGACGAGCTGGTCTGGTTCGAAGCCGTGGTTGATCTGGATGATATCGACATCATGGCGTGGGCGCTGGGCACCGGCGAGCCGCCCGCCCATCTGGACCACCCCGAATTGATCGCCGCGATGCGCCGACTGGATTATATCCCGCTGCCATGACCGTGCCCGCAGCCGACATTTTTGCCGCCATCGGATCGGCAGCCCAGCCGTTGACGCTGGCGCGGGTTGCCGACGGTTTCCTGCCGCTGCTGCTCGCCGATCTGGCGCGCGCCAGTGACAAACGGCTGCTCTATGTCGCGACCGACGATAGCGCGATGCAGGGAATCGCCGACGCCGCACCCTTTTTTGCGCCCGATCTGGTTATCCACCGTTTTCCGGCGTGGGATTGCCTGCCCTATGACCGCGCCGGACCTTCGATGCGGGCGAGCGCCGACCGGCTGGCGACATTATCGGCGCTGCAATTACCGGCGAAACGCGGCGAGTTAATCCTGACCACGGTTGCCGCGATTACCCAGCGCATCCTGACCCCCTTTCGTATTCGCGCGCTCGCCACCAGTCTGGCAGCCGGACAGCGAATAGACCGCGATAAATTGTCCGAGCTGTTGGTCGCCAACGGGTTCGCCCGCGTCGATACCGTAGCCGATCAGGGCGAATTTGCGGTGCGCGGCGGCATCGTCGACCTGTTCCCCGCAGGCGAAGAAACCGGCCTTCGCGTCGATTTTTTTGGCGACGAGATTGAATCGATCCGCCGCTTTGACCCCGCCGATCAGCGCAGCCTTGGTCCTGCCAAGGCGCTGCAACTGCTGCCCGCCACCGAAACCTTGCTCGATGAAGAAACGATCAAGCGGTTCCGCAGCCGCTATCGCGACCTGTTCGGCGGACAAGCTACCGGTGATCCTCTGTATCAGGCGGTCAGCGAGGGACGGCGGCAGGCGGGAATGGACCATTGGTTGCCCTTGTTCGAAGAGCGGTTGGCGACCCTGTTCGACCATATCGACCCGGCAACGCCGGTGCTGCGCGGCCACCGTACAGAGGCGAGCGCCGAAACACGCTTTGCCGCCATTGCCGATTATCATGGCAACCGCGCCGCCGCCGAGGATGCGGTCGGCAGCTATCGTCCACTGTCCCCCGACGCGCTCTATCTGACCCCCGATGACTGGGCCGGGCAAAGCGCAGGCCGTCCGGTCCACATCGTCACTCCCTTTGACATCGCGCCCGCGCCCGGCGTGCTGGACCTTGCGACCTTTTCAGCGCGCGACTTTACTCCCGAACGTGCCGCCGACACCAATGTCTATGCCAAGGTCGCCGACCATCTGGGCGATGAACAACGCAAGGGACGGCGCACGATCATCGCCAGCTATTCGGCGGGCGCACGCGACCGGCTGGCGGGATTGCTGCGCGAACATGGTGTCACCTCGCTGGCCCCCGCCGATGGCTGGCAAGAGGCGCTCGGCACGGCGTCGGATGATGCGGGTGGCGCCACGGCCCTGATTGTCCTGCCGCTCGACAATGGCTTTGCCACCGACGCGATCAGCCTGCTCAGCGAACAGGATATATTGGGCGAACGGTTGGTCCGGCGGCAAAAGCGCCGCAAAAGCGCCGACGCCTTCCTCGCCGAACTGGCGACGCTCAGCGTTGGCGATCTGGTGGTCCATCTCGACCATGGCATCGGGCGTTACGAAGGGCTGACATCGATTCCAGTGGGCAAAAGCCCGCATGATTGCGTCGCGCTCACTTACGCAGGCGGCGACAAGCTTTATGTTCCGGTCGAAAACCTCGACGTGCTGTCGCGTTATGGTGGCGACAACGACGGGGTTGCGCTCGATCGGCTGGGCGGTGAAGCATGGCAGCGGCGCAAGGCGCGGATGAAGGAACGCATCCGCGAGATTGCGGGTGAATTGCTGGCGACCGCGGCGCTGCGCGCGCTACGGTCTGCCGATGTGCTGGCCGCCGATTCTTCTTATCCGGCCTTTGCCGACCGCTTCCCCTATCAGGAAACCGACGATCAGGACCGAGCGATCAGCGACGTGCTGGCCGATATGGCGTCGGGCAAGCCGATGGATCGGCTGGTGTGCGGCGATGTCGGGTTCGGCAAGACCGAGGTGGCGTTGCGCGCCGCCTTTGTTGCGGCGATGGCGGGAATGCAGGTCGCGCTGGTTTGCCCCACCACTCTGCTCGCGCGGCAGCATTTCACCAATTTCGTCGAGCGGTTCAAAGGCTTTCCGGTCAAGATCGGTCGCCTGTCGCGACTGGTCCCCTCCGCCGAAGCCGCGCGCACCCGCGAAGGCTTGATTGATGGTAGCATCGACATCGTCATCGGCACCCATGCGGTGATCACCAAATCGATCGGCTTCAAACGGCTTGGGCTGGTCGTCGTCGATGAGGAGCAGAGGTTCGGGGTTGTCCACAAGGAGCGGCTGAAACAGCTCAAAGCAGACGTCCATGTCCTGACGCTGACCGCAACGCCCATTCCGCGCACGCTGCAAATGGCGATGTCGGGTCTGCGCGAACTCAGCGTCATCCAGACCCCGCCGGTCGACCGGCTGGCAGTGCGCACCTACGTTGCGCCGTGGGATCCGGTGGTTCTGCGCGAGGCGTTGCTGCGCGAACATGATCGCGGTGGACAGAGCTTCTTTATCACCCCGCGCATCAAGGATCTGCCCGATATTGAAGAATTTTTGCGCACCCGTGTGTCCGAAATCAAATATGTCGTCGCCCACGGCCAGATGTCACCCAGCGAAGTCGAAGAGCGGATGGGCGCCTTTTATGACCGCAAATATGATGTGTTGGTATCAACGACGATCGTCGAAAGCGGGCTGGATATTCCCAGCGCCAATACAATGGTCATCCATCGCGCCGACCGTTTTGGACTGGCCCAGCTCTATCAATTGCGCGGGCGGGTCGGGCGGGCCAAAACCCGCGCTTATGCCTATCTGACCACACCCGAGCATGGCGCGATCACCGACACGGCGGAAAAACGGCTTAAACTCCTCGGAGACCTCGACACATTGGGGGCGGGATTCCAGCTCGCTAGCCACGACCTTGATATTCGCGGCGCGGGCAATCTGGTGGGCGATGAACAGTCAGGCCATATCCGCGAGGTCGGCTTTGAACTCTATCAGGCGATGCTGGAGGAGGCTATTCTGGTCGCCAAGGCCGAAAATGCAGGCGCACTGCCACCACGCGAGGCGCTGTCGCCCGTCATCACCGTCGATGCGCCGATCCTGATCCCCGAGGATTATGTCCCCGACCTGCCGCTGCGCATGGCACTCTATCGCCGCCTCAACGACGCTGATGGACGCGCCGGGCTCGATGCCTTTGCCGCCGAAATGATCGACCGCTTTGGCCCCTTGCCGCCCGAAACCGAAAATCTGGTCCTGCTGATGGAAATCAAGTCCAATGCCAAGACCGCCGGCATCGCCAAGCTCGATGTCGGCACAAAGGGCGCACTGGTGGCTTTCCATGGCGATGTCTTTGCCAATGTCCCCGGCCTCATCGCCTATGTCGAGCGGCTGAAAGGGCGGGCGAAGATCCGGCCCGATAACCGGCTGTCGATCAGCGGTGACTGGGTGAACAGCCGCGCCCGCCTGAACGGTGCGCTACAACTGTCCAAAGGATTGGCCAAACTGGCGGCACAGGTCGGATAGCCCGACGTTCAATATGAACAAAAACGCTTCAGCACGTTGAACCGGCGCGCCACGCGGCAGAGCAAGGTCCGGCATCTTGACCGTTTCGGCCAGGCCGGAAGATTGCGCGCGGGCAGACCGAAACGACGCAGCATCGGGTTGACGGTCAAAGCATCAGCTGCAGCCAGACTCCAATCATTCTGCCACGTCAGCGACAATGACACCGTCGGCTCCGCCCCCGCCCGCACCCAATGCGGCGCGGCATAAGGGACATAAAGCGCATCGCCTGGAGTCAGATGATGGACGTTCGCTTGCGATTCATACCCGTCCTGCCACGGCAGCATATTGTCGCCCGCTCGATGATGCGCCTCGCGTCGTTCGAGAGGCAGAAAGGGGAGTTCGGGCGGATAGGTCGCAAAGTCCTTTTCCCCAGCTATCTGGAACAGGATATTATATTCGGCATCGAAATGAAAAGGCGTCAGCGTGCCGGGTGCCGAAATGAAGATGAACCCTTTGAGCGACTGCGAAGGCCCGGTCCGCGAATCGATCACCGGACCAAATTCGGCGATCAGGCTTTGCAGCAGTTCGCGATAGCGCGGCAATTGCTCGACAAAGCGCAGCATAATCCAGTTACAGCCGGTTCCGATCGATTGAATGATGTCGGCCACATCGCCGCCGCCCGATCTGTCCATGGCAAATTCGCTGCCGTTGGCCGCCTGGGCGATACGCCGCTCCACATGCTCAACAGGTAGCTCGCGGGCCGCATCGGCCAGTGCGGACAGAGAGAGGAGCGGATGCCGGACCAACTCATGCCGCACAATGGCCGGCGACAGCGGATAGGCGCTGGCAAAGCTTCCCAAGCTGGATGGTGCCAAATAGCTCATGTCTGATTTTCAAAAATTACGACCTCGACGCTGATTATAGGGCAACGCTGAAAAACCGGTTAAGGGCAGCCGTCAGGCAGAGAGCAACGCGGGAAGGTCACCGCCCGGCACGGGACCAGAGCGCAAAAAGCCCTGCCAGCTCATCACCCCCAGGTCGGCGAGCCGCGCCAGTTGGCCCTCATGTTCGATCCCTTCGGCCACCACAGCCAGTCCCAGCGCACGAGCAAGGTCAACAATCGCGTGTACGACGATACGGTCGCGGTCGCTGCCCTCGATTGTGCGGGTAAAGCCGCTGTCGATTTTCAGATAATCAATCGGCAACCGCGCCAGCAGAGACAAGCTGGAATAGCCGGTGCCGAAATCGTCAATTGCAATCGCACAACCCAGCGCCCGCAATTGGCCAAGCTGGGCCGCTGCGCTTGCCGGATCGGACAGCATCGCCTGTTCGGTCAGTTCCAGCGTCAGGCGTTCGGGATTGACCCCGGCCACTTTCACCATCGCGGCCAGCCGGTCGGCAAAGCCGGGATCGCCAAGATCGGCGGCGGTGATATTGAGCGAAACGCGCAGGCCCGCCAGCGCAGAGGGCCAGTCCGCCACTTCGGTCAGCGCAACGCGGTGGGCATGTTCGGTCAGTTCGCATTCAAGCCGCGCCGCGCGTGCCGCCGTGACCAGCGGCCCTGCTCCCAGAAGGCCAAGATCGGGATGCTGCCAGCGCAGCAACGCCTCAACGCCGGTCATGGCACCCGAGCCCACATCATATTGGGGCTGATAATGGAGGACGACTTCGCCGCGCGACAAGGCCGCTTTGACCATGGCCCCGTCGCGCGCCGCAGCGGGGCGGCCAAGCTGGTCGGCGGCGGTGCGTAGCTGATGCTCGATCGCCTCGTCACCGCTAATCAGCGCCGAGGCGATGCGGATCGCCAGCCGCCCGTGCGGATCGCCAACCATCGGCTCTGCCAGCAAGGCATGAAGCGTGCGTTCTTGTGCGCGCAAGGCAGCAAGCGAAAAAGCGGTCGAGGGAACAACCAGAAAGCGCGGGCCGCCCAATCTTTCGACGCGCGAATCACGCCCGAACTCGTCGTCTGCAAACCCTTCCAGCCGCCGCGCCACTTCTTCGAGCACAGCATCGCCTGCTTCGGTTCCAGCGCTATGGTTGATTCGTGCCAGCTGATCGATTTGAATCAGCAGCACGCCCACCTCTGTCGCGCCGCCGTCGTGCAGCGCGTGAATATGAGGGATGGCGCCATTTGGCGAAGGCAAGTTCTGATTCATGAAGTCCCCATAACAGGCTTTGCTTGCCAAGCCGTTGCTTTGTGCGACAATAGAGGCTCGACACGCAAGAGCCGAAGGAAAGATGGTCCGCACACCCTCCCCCGTGCCTGCTGCGTTGCCCGGTCTGACCGACGGACATGGGCGACAGATCAGTTATTTGCGCCTGTCGGTCACCGACCGCTGTGACCTGCGTTGTCGTTACTGCATGGCCGAGGACATGACCTTTCTGCACAAAGCGGCGGTTCTGAGTCTTGAAGAAATGGCCAAACTCTCCGAACGCTTTGTCGCCCGCGGGATCCGGCGTATCCGCCTGACCGGTGGCGAACCGCTGGTACGGCGCGGTGTCGATATATTGGCCGAGCGGTTGGGCGCGATGATCGGCCACGGGCTCGACGAACTGACCCTGACCACAAACGCCATGCGACTAGCGCAGCATTCCGAGGCCTTATTTGCAGCAGGTGTGCGGCGCATCAACGTCAGCCTCGACACGCTCGACCCCGCGGCGTTCCGCCACATCACCCGTGTCGGAGACCTGAATATCGCTCTGGACGGCATCGCGGCGGCGCGTGCGGCGGGGTTGGCGGTCAAGATCAACATGGTGGCGCTCGCAGGGCTCAACGAAGACCAGTTGCTGCCAATGATCGCTTATTGCGCGCGGCAAGGCTGCGATCTGACGCTGATCGAAACCATGCCGCTGGGCGAGGTCGCCGAGGACCGCAGCGACCATTATATCCCGCTCCACCAGTTTATCGCGCCGCTGAGGCAGGAGCGGGCGATTTATCCGGTCGATCAACAGACAGGCGGCCCTGCGCGCTATTTCGCTGTCGAAAACAGCCCGGTAACATTGGGGCTGATTACGCCGCTGTCGGACAATTTCTGTAGCGGTTGCAACCGCATCCGTCTGACTGTCGAGGGCCGCATCTATATGTGTCTGGGGCAAGAGGATCATGTCGATTTGCGCGCGGCTTTGCGCGCGGGCGGCACAGACGCCGTCGATCCGCTGATCGATCGCGCCCTAGCGGGCAAACCGCGCGCGCATGATTTTCAGATCGGCACTAAACAAGCGCCCGCAGTGGCGCGGCACATGAGTGCAACCGGCGGCTGACCGGACTATTTTTGGGGGACTCCATGCAACGTAAAATCGCGCTCGTCGCTTCATCATCACCTGTGGCCCAAGAGGCCGAGGCGGAATTACGCCCGCTTTATGATTTCGTCGACTTTGCCGAAGCCGACATGTTGATCGCGCTCGGTGGTGACGGATTCCTGCTCCACATGCTCCACCAGATGCTCGACCAAAGGCGCATTTTACCCGTGTTCGGGATGAACCGGGGCACCGTCGGCTTTTTGATGAACGAATTTCGCGTCGAAGCCCTGCTCGATCGCATTTCGGCGGCACATACTTTTATCATCCATCCCCTATGCGGCGACATCACCACTATCGCCGGCGATCATCATATCCTGCCCGCCATTAACGAAATTTCACTGCTGCGTGAAACGCGGCAGGCGGCAAAGCTGGAAGTGCTGGTCAACGAAAGAACGATGCTTGAGGAACTGGCCTGCGACGGCGTGCTGGTGTCGACGCCGGCGGGATCGACCGCCTATAACCTTAGCGCCAATGGCCCCATCCTGCCGCTTGAATCGCAAATGCTCGCGCTCACCCCGATCAGCCCGTTCCGGCCAAGACGCTGGCGCGGAGCGATTGTTCCCGAATCGACGAGCATCCGCTTTAACGTCCGCGAAGCCGCCAAACGCCCGGTCAGCGCGGTCGCCGACCAGCGCGAAATCCGCGATGTGAAAACGGTAAAAGTCACCACCGACCGCACCCGCCCGCTGACCCTGTTGTTCGACCCCGACCAGGGACTCGACGAACGCATCGCCATGGAACAGTTTATCGTCTGACGAGGAAAAGTCGCCGCGTCGCGAACAAGCGCAAAACAATCCTCAAACCCCCTTGCAAAATGCCGCCAGCAAAGGCAAATGGGCCGCCTTGTCCGGTCACCGGACTGTTCCTCGGTAGCTCAGTGGTAGAGCAATCGACTGTTAATCGATCGGTCGTAGGTTCGAATCCTACCCGGGGAGCCATTTATACATCATAACCTATTGTAACCATTAGGTTTTATGATGACCGTCAAATCTAGCCCCACATTTGACCCCACATTCCAAGTCTCCTGTGATCGATGATTTACGTGAACATTTTTCTTCACGAGCAGGTTGGACTTGTACCGGATTTGCGCCGGTCACTTGAGAGTTTAACACTCGATCAAGGAGACCGACGAGATGAAGAAGCATACAGAAGAGTACAAACGCGAGGCTGTGCGGATTGCGCTAACCAGCGGGTTGTCGCGGCGACGTGTGGCACCGGATTTGGGTGTCGGCCTGTCGACGTTGGGCAAGTGGGTGTCGCAGTATCGGCCAGCTGATTTGGTGGCCGCGCTAGCCAAGCAGATTTGGCCCGCGAGAATGAACGGCCTCGCCTGGAGAACCGGATCCTCAAGGAGGAGAGGGATATCCTAAAAAAGGCCACGCAGTTCTTCGCGAGCCAGCGGCCGTGAGGCTCGCGTTCGTGGAGAGCTGGCGCCATATATGGCCGGTGGAGACGATCTGCCGGGTGATGCAGGTTAGTCCTCGTGGCTATCGTTCCTGGCGCACGCGGCCGATCAGCCAGCGTTCCCGCACGGACATGAAGGTGCTGGCTCATATCCGGGAGCAATATAGCCTGAGCCTCGGCAGCGCAGCCTGCCCCGGACTTGATCCGGGGGTCGTCCAAGGATGACGATGGAGTTGAAGGAGGTCGGCCTCGATGTCGGCGAGCGTCGTGTCGGGCGACTGATGAAGATCAATAGGATCAGGCCGGTCCGCACCCGCAGGCACAAGGTTACGACAGACAGCAACCATCACCTGGGTGTTGCAGCCAACTGGCTGGCGGGTGATTTTGTCGCCGACACACCTAACCGTAAATGGGCCGGTGATATCACCTATATCTGGACGCACGAGGGGTGGCTTTATCTTGCCGTCATCCTCGACCTGCATGGCCGCCGTGTCGTGGGTTGGGCGGTCAGTGACAGAATGAAAAAGGATTTGGCAATCAGGGCGCTTGATATAGCCGTTCGGCTGCGCAATCCGCCAGAGGGCTGTCTTTTCCATTCCGATCGCGGTAGCCAATATTGTTCCTATGACTATCAGAAGAAGCTGCAGGTCTACGGCCTGCGTCCATCGATGAGTGGCAAGGGTAATTGCTATGATAACGCCTCCGTTGAGACATTCTTCAAAAGCCTGAAAGCGGAGCTGATCTGGCGGCAAAACTGGCCAACACGTAGGCACGCGGAGGCTGCCATCTTCCAGTACATCAACGGGTTCTACAACACACGCCGCCGCCATTCATATCTGGGCGGTATCAGTCCGCTCGCGTTCGAAGCCAAGGTGGCTTAAGGAGTTAGGTGACCGGCACGAAACCGTTACAAGTCCACAAAGGACCGTTCGCCAATAAGTCGACGAACGGTACTTCGAACACCACCTCAGATCAGGTTAGAAAGTATAACGAAATCCGAAGCGGAAGATGCGTCCGGTGTTCGACACGAGGAGAGTGCGATTCTTCGGCGCACTCCCGAGGGACAAAGACTCGCCCGCGATAGCGTTGGGAACCGGCTCGTCAGCCTCTAGAACGGCATAATCGCGCCGCACAGTATCGAGCAAATTGACCGCCTGAAAGTTGAACTGCAAGCGACGGGTAATGTCGAAGCCGCCCGAAATGTCGAGCGTGTCATAACCCTCTGTGTAGCGTCGCAACCCGCCCTGCTCGGGTGCTGACGACACAAGATAGTCGGATCGACGATTATAAGCGACACGAAGCTGGATTCCGTCCTTCTCGTAAAAGCCGGTCAGGTTAAACGTGTGGTTCGATGTGTTCGGCAGTGGAGCCGCGCGGAACACCTGCGGATTTCCGAGGGCATCGGTGATCGTCTGCTCTTTCAGCTCGGAGTCCGCGTAGGTATAGTTGGCAACAAACCCTAGCCCGCTCAGGATGCCCGGCAAGTAGGTGAAGTTATGCTGCAACGAAATTTCGACGCCTCTCACATAACCACTGCCAGCATTGACCGGACGGTTGAACTGCACAATTTCACATTCGCGCAGCGGGTTCTGAAGCGATAGGTCGAGCACGCGGTTGGGCAAACATTCATTGAGCGGTTGCGCATTGGGCGTATAAGGTAGAAGCAAGGTCGATGCAGTCGGTTCGAAACCGCTGTTAGGATCGAAGAGTCCGTTGGCATCGAATAACAGTTTCCGGAAATCCCGAATATAGAAAGTCTCCGAAACTGTCCGCTCCGCGTCCTTGAGCTGCTTGTTAAAGAGCGCGACGGAAAAGAGTGAATTTTTGTCAAAATACCATTCGACCGACAGGTCGAGATTGTTCGAACGGAACGGGCGAAGACTCGGGTTGCCTGACGTTGCAAAAGAGTTCGAGAATGTATTTTCATTGAACAGAAAATTCGGTCGCAAGCGGTCGATATTGGGACGCGCCATAGTTTTTGATGCGGCAAAGCGAACAACAAGATTCTGCGCTGCAAGCCAGTTCACATTCAACGATGGCAGGAAATTATTGTAGCTGAATGTGTCCGACGCATTGACGGCTTGAAGAGGGACGAAGTTCGGGTCGGTCTGTGCAACAAGATCCGGCCCGAGCACCCCTACGACTGCAGCCTGCGCTGCGGCCAAGGTGGTTGTATTAGCCGGATCCCCAGCGCCAAAATATCCAAAAAAGGCCAAATTTTCAGGGCGTTGTGCAAATTGCAGGAAACTGGGGGACGGTAGTGAACCGCCGCTCACATCAACATTGGTTTTAACCCAACGTCCGCCAAGGTCGCCGAACACTCGACCGTCGGCGAACTCGAAATTGGCGAGCGCATATCCGCCGAAGACTTCAAGTGTTAGATCACGGAAATCGCGGCCGTCGGGAGAGGTGATCCCTGCGTCGCCACGCATCTCCTGAAGCGCGGCGCGAAGCGCGAAAGGATCGAATTTCATAATACCGTCGGTGATGCTGTCTCGGGGAAGTCCGATCTGCTCGCCGAAGCCGTCCCGCAAGGCGCTTTCGCCCGGAACGACAAACGGCAGGATGCTTGCGCGTGGATCGGCGAAAGCAAATCGGTTGAGAAAGGTATTGGTCTGGCGCTGGACGCGATTGCGCTTATCCCATTTCGCGCCGACCTCGATCGACTTGATCGGACCGAATCGCGTATCCCAGTCAACATCAAAGTAGAGGCTGGTAGCCTTGTCATCGATCGCACGGTCGCGCGAGTTGATTGATCCGATATCAAATTCAAACCCGTCATCGACGATAGCAAGATCGGGGTTCGCGCCGTTGGTGCCGCCCTGTGTTCGGTTAGGAACCGTATCGCTCAGAAAGATCGAACAAATGCCGCCGGAAACACAGTCATAACCCTTGGTGAAACCAGGGCGGTTGTCGAAGCCATTAAAGCCATTGTCAAAGCTTGCAGGACCAGCGAGCGCCTGATTTTCGAGCTGCGCGGTTGCGTAGATATATTCATTGTCGCGGCCCTTGCTGCTCGAATGGCCACCAGACAGGTTAAAGGTAAAATCCCCTGCCTTATGCTCTGCATCAAAGCCGAGGACGAAGGTTTCCTCGTAAGTGTCCTCATATTCCTGCACCGGCCGGACATAACCCGGATTGCGGGCGTCGCCCGGTCCGTAGTTAGTCGCTGTCGACCGGTAGCGGAGCAGCGTCGAGTTGGCGGGATCATAAACATTGTCCTGGCCTTCGCGCAGCGGAAAGAATTGAGGTGCAGCGCGGATCGCGAGCTGCGCACGGTCGCGCTTGCGGTTTACATGCGTGTAAGTCGCATCAATCTGAATGTCGGTGTCGGGAGTAGGCTGCCATTGCACCGTTCCCGTGACATTGTTGCGCTGCGTTTCAAAAAATAGCTGGTCATAGGCTACCTCAAAAGGAAGCAGGACGCGGAGCTGATCCTCGGGTGCCGCTCCGCTCTGGTCGATTTGCCCGGTATTGATATTGGTGAGCCCGCCGGTGAACAGAACACCCGTATTGTTCGAGAAAGGGCCAGCGATATTGTTCGTCGCTTCATAGCGCTGGATGTTGAGCGCGTCTGTGCGGCCTGACGTTTGTTCGGACGTCGCGACGAGTGACACGCCGAGTGTGTCATTTGCAAATTTCTCTGACAGCGCGAGATTGACGCGATAGTCGCCGCCAAAGATATCGTCCCCGACGCTGAAACCGGGGTCGGCAAACGGCGAATAGCGTGCCTGGATATCGATCACACGGCGGTCCTTCTTGACGCCGAGCGGCTTGAAAGTCGTCAAGCGGATCGTCGCGCCGAGGCTGCCTTCATTGTCGTCGGCGCTCGCGGTTTTCGCGACCTCGATACGCGATAGGATGTCCGAGGTAAAAGAACTGAAATCGACCGCTTGACCGGCGCTACCGTTCCGGACGTCACCGGCGGCATTGGTGACAGTGACGCCATTGAGGGTGACATTATTGAGATTGGCATCAACGCCGCGAACAGTGACCGTAGAGCCTTCGCCATTGCTGCGCTCGATCGATACGCCGGTGACACGCTGCAGCGCTTCGGCGATATTCTGGTCGGCTGATTTACCTATGTCTTCGGCATTGATGCCATCGACGATATTGCCGGATGCCCGTTTTGCGTCGAGCGCCTCGGCGAGCGAGCGTCGGAAGCCGGTCACGACGATCGTGTCATCATCAGTATTATTTTCGACTGAATCATTATCAGTTTGGTCGGTGCCTTGCTCTTCGACCTGCGCAAGCGCCGGCGTTGCTGCACACAGCAGCGCCGCGGCCGAGGCTGACAGCAGGAGACTGCGATTAAACCGCAACTTAGAGTTCTGATAATATATCTTGGACATGTTACTCTCCCCTATTCGTTACTATTTGCCTTATATTTATCTCCATGCTCGCTACAGTGATGCGAGCGAAGCATGCGACACTCTCAATCCACTTCAAAATGCCTGATAAAATCCGGATCGGGATCAACACCAAGGCCGGGTTTCGTTGGCAGCGCCACACTCCCCCCGCTTTGTTTGACCTGTTCGGAAATCCGCAACGGTTCCTGCAGCAATTCCTCGCGGAACCTGTTCGGCGTTGTGTCATATTCGAGCATCGGCTGGACCGGATGTGCCCCACCGGGAAAGTCCGGCAACGCCGCGAGAAGATGCAGGTTCGTGCCGACCGCAACCGCCGAACCCCAGACATGGTTCACCACGGGGACGAAGTGCGCCTGCGCGAGTGCAAGGACCTTCAGATATTCGGTGATGCCTCCTAGCCCGCAAACTTCGGGCTGAAGAATGTCGACGCAGCGCCCGCCAATAAGGTCACGAAAGCCCCAGCGGGTGAATTCGGCCTCTCCGCCCGCGATATTGATATCGAGCGCTTCGCACAGATCGCGATATCCCTGACGATCCTCGGGCGCGACCGGCTCCTCGAACCAGGCGACGTCGAGCCGTTCGAGCGCGCGCCCAAGCCCGATCGCCTCGCGCGCGGTGTAAGCGTGATTGGCATCGACCATCAGCCCCGTCGCATCGCCGATGGCGTTGCGCACCGCTTCGACAAGTTCAATATCGGCTTTGGGTCCAAGGCCAATCTTCATCTTCATCGCGCCGAAGCCTGCGTCGCGGATCTTCACGCTTTCTTCGGCGAAGCGGCGGGCAAGGTCATTCTTGCGCTGCAGCATCATGCCATAGCCATAGACCTCGATGCGGTCGCGAAACGCACCGCCCATCAGCTGATAGACGGGGCAGTCGCACGCCTTTCCGGCGATGTCCCAGAGTGCAATATCGACGCCGGAGAGCGCCTGGATCGGCATGCCCTTTTGGCCATGATCGCGCAAAAGATTATACACTTTGTGCCAGATGACTTCGCGGTCGCGCGGATCCATCCCGACAATGAGTGGCGCGATGACGCGCTCGACGATCGTCTTGTTGGCAAAGGCCACCGCCCCGCCGCCAAAGCATTCGCCCCAGCCGGTGATGCCCTCGTCGGTCTGAACCTCGACAAGGTGCGCGGTACGCTTCGCATAATATTGCTGCGAATAGCCGAGCTCTTCTTCGAGATCATATTGCAGCACATGACTCTTGATGGCGGTAATTCGCATCAGAGTGTGACCAATGGCATTTTAAAGACCGGCATGATCCGGCGTCTCCCTCTCCCGGTCGCACGGCATGGACCGAATCGACAACACATCTAATTAAACATCATATGTTTCGAAATGCAAGACATCTATTGCTCGCGTGAGCGAACACAGTACGGAATCTCAGGGAATCAAGGTGAAAGGTGGACTTTCGTCGCTCGACAAATGCCCGTCCTTGTTCTTGTCGCGATTGGAAAAGACCCAAAGATAGACGCGCACGATTTCGTCGGCGCTCATTTCGTCGTTTCCGTCAGCGTTGAAACGCTCGAGCGTCAGCTTCTGAAACCCGCCTTCGTTGCCACCGAGCCACTCAGCCGCGGAGATCTTGCCGTTCTTGTCGGCGTCGCGGATCTGGAGCTCGCGCGTCCCCATGAACATCACGAATTCGGCAGGCGAAAGGCGCCCGTCGCCGTCGCCATCGACGCCCGGCTTGAACGGCGACGATGCGTCGGCGCTGGTGCGCGGCGCCGCGACAGACGATTTGACCATCGCGGGCGCACCCAGACGCGGCTCGTCCGACCGGCGCCACGTGCGCACCCAATCGACTTCCATCGTGCTTGGATAGCCATCGGGCGTCGCCGCCGCGGGCACGGGGCAACGCCAAAATCCCCCAGGGCAGTCGCGATAGGTGACATGCGGCGAGCGCAGGCCCAGCGAAAGGGTAACATACATGGGGAGATGCCAATAGAGGTTAGGCTTGCGCGCGACCTCCACACCGTCAATGTACCAGATGACTTCATCCGGTGAAACGCGCGCTCCGTAAACGTGGAAATCGTCGCGCGGATCGAATTTTGCCTCGATCTGGTTCTTGGTCATCTCAGGAAATCCGCCCGGCCGTTTCCAGATTTCCTTACCGCCCTCGATCATACGCATGTGCAGGTTCATATCGATCATTTCAGGTCCGTCGCGACCGACCGCATTCTCGACGAAGCCGCCCTGCTCAAGCTCGACAATATCGACTTCGGAATAGGTTACAGCACCTTCCTTGCGTTCAAATCCGTGCGCTTTATTGGTATCGGCAAGGCTGTAAATCCAGAATGCGGGGCTAGCCCCTGGAAAGGTCGGCACGCCCTTGATGCGCGCTTCATAATACCCATAAGTCTGATATTCTTTCGAGCGGACGATCCCCGATGTATAATAAAGCTGTTGTTCGCTGGGAGCACTTGTATCCGGTGCACGGCGCAATGCACGATGGGGCTTATAGCGGACCGTCAGAAGGAGCTTTCCGTCACCGACCGCCGCATTGTCCGGGTCCCACGTCCAGGGACCCCAATCGCCGACATTGGCATCCCACCGCGAGACGTCAACCTGCTCCCCACCGAATTCGTCTGACAGATTCTGGACCAGTTCCCACCCTGCTTGCTGGTCAGTCGGAAGCAACGGGCGGAGGGGGTCCGAGGCTTGAACACCGCCCGCAAAGGCTATGCTGCTGACGCTTATCGCGATGATCAACGACAGACCTGAAATTTTCATCGCCCGCTCCATCTTCCCTTGGGCGCGACTTAGCGCACCTTGACTCTCTATGATGTTTATAAACATCATATGTTTATAAAATGCAACTAGTCTTTGGCCGACTGTTCGCCGCGCCTACCAGTTCGTATAGGAGCCGTCGGCTTTTTGCATTCGCGGCGCTTCCCAATATTTGAAGCTACACGCTGCAACCGCCTCCTCATTCACAAGAACGCCATGGCCTGAACGGTCGCCGATCGTATAAGCGCAGTCGTCGACGCTAGGGGCGTGATCGAAGAAGCGTGAAAGATCTTCATTATCGCGCAGTTCATAGGGAGCGATTTCATGCGAAAAGAAGTTGGGAATAGCAGCCGCCATTTGCAGCGTCGTCGCCGTACAGATCGGCCCGAGAGGGTCATGCGGCATCACGTCGATATAATGGGCTTCGGCGAAGGCAGCGACCTTCATAGCTTCGGATAGACCGCCTACATTGCACACATCGATCCGAGCGAAGCTAGTAATCCCCTTTTCGATGAGCGGCATGAACTGCCATTTGTCAGAACATTCCTCGCCGACCGCGAAGGGAATATCGGTCATCCGGCGAAGCGCAGCATAGGCCTCGATCGACTGACAGCGAATGGGCTCCTCTAGAAAATCTAGCGTAGCGGGTGGCAGCTTCTGGCAGAAGGATGCCGCCTCGGCGACACTGAGCCGATGATGCAGGTCAATGCCGAGTACAACTGCCTCACCGACCTCTTGACGCACTTCTTTCAGAGCCGCCGTGGTATCGGCAATCGATTTACGGACATTGATGAGCGTCGGGCGTTCGCTTGTGCCGAGATCACCTGCCGCAAGACGGATTGTCTTCCACCCCGCGGCCACAAAGCTTTTCACCTCCTCGATCATCGCATCGTCATGAGGTTTGATACTGGTCACGAAGCAGTCAACGCGGTCGCGCTGTTTGCCACCGAGTAGGCGGTAAATCGGTACATTCAGAGCTTTACCGGCAATATCCCAGAGCGCGATATCTATCGCCGAAAGCGCTGCGGTGAGCACGCGTCCACCTTCGAAATATTGGCCTCGATAGACTTCTTGCCAGATTTCACCAATCCGCGACGGGTCCTTGCCGATTAGGAATTCGCGAAAATGATCGATCGCTCCGACGACCGCTTTTTCGCGGCTCGACAGCCCCGACTCTCCCCAGCCATATAGCCCCTCGTCGGTCTCGACCTTGACGAGACAGAGATTGCGATGGCCGACCCATACTGGATAGGCTTTGATATCGGTGATCTTCATGGTTCCTGTGAATCTCCCCAAGCAAAACTCAATCGCCGAGCGCGTCACATAGCGCCTCGGCTTTGGCTCTCACGGCTTCGACCGAGTCACCGGGTCGATAAAGCTCGCCGCCAATGCCGAATCCCGCAGCACCCGCCGCCATCCATTCCGCGATATTCGACGAACTCACTCCGCCTGTCACGAGAATGCTAACATCATTTGGTAGAACCGACATCAGCGCCTTGAGATGTCCTGTACCATATGTGGTCGCCGGAAAGAGCTTGAGTTGGCGTGCGCCTGCTTCGACCGCGATAAAAGCTTCGGTCGCGGTTGCAACGCCCGGCACCGCAATCATATCAGCCGCGATTGTCGCGCGAATGACGTCGACATTGGTATTAGGGGTCACAATAATCCGACCCCCCGCCGCCTGAACCTTCGCGACCGACACAACGTCGAGTACCGTCCCCGCCCCTGTAATACAGTCGTTTGGCAGCGCGTCGGTCATCGCACGGATAGACGCATAGGGGTCGGGCGAGTTGAGCGGCACCTCAATACAACGGAAGCCCGCTTCGTAGAGCACGCGCCCGATTGGGGCAGCTTCATCGGGCCGAATGCCGCGTAAAATCGCTACTAATGGCGTACGCGCAAGTGCCTGTTTGATGCTTGTCATAACTCTTGTTCCTGCAAGATGAGACTATAAGGCGAGAAAGCCGGCGTGCACTGCGTCCACACCATCGAAAACCCGGCAAGACTGTTCCATGCGTTCGATTGCATGGGCATATTTATGGCACAATGATGGGTCGCCTATCAGCTCCACTCCGGCTGCCGGAACTCCATAGAGATCAAAGGCATTTTGCACGCACGACCCAATAAGTAGCCCCGACAAATAGCTCGGGCCATCTCCTGCGGCTGACCCAAGCACAAGCTTGCGCGTGCGCGTCGAGAAAAGAGAATGTAGCAGTGCGCTTGGCTGGTCGAGAATGACATCGACGCCTTTGATGAAGGTCTCCTTCTCGAACGGCTTGGCGAAAATCACGTCATCCTTGGCGACAAGGATCGAATGTTCCTTAAGCAACGCAAAAAGCTCGCCAGTGAGTGACGTGTTGAAAAACTCCAGGCGCCCGCCCTCCATCCGGCACCATTTGGTGTGCGTACCAGGTAGGCAGAAGAGACGATCAGTCTGCGAAGCTCCCCCATGAGCCGCCAGCCAGCCCAACATCTGCAATTCCTCGCCTCGCATAAGGTCGGGTTGACCCATCGGATTGGTGCAACGCACCCCGGGCAGGATCGCCATCCGGTGACCGCACTGTTCGAATCGCTCGGCTTGATCGGTGAGTTCATAAAGATTGGCCGGGCACGGAAGATACTGCGTCTCGCGCCAGCCTATATTCGATCCGACCATTCCCGCCATCACGATATCAATCTTGCCGTGCTTATCGGTCCATGGCTCGATAGCCGATAACAGAATGTCGGCAATCGGACGATCGAGCTTGGCAATGCCAGCACCGTAAACGACATGTTCGCGATCAGGGACCTGCCCCTTCTCTTCGATCAACATGGCGCGCATTCGACTGGTCCCCCAGTCAACGCCGACATAAGGCCAATTGTGCATGATGACAGTCTCTCCCGTATGCCCTCGCCTTACCATCAAGCCGGGTCTAATTATCATATATCATTCATCATATGTTTGCGAAGGTCAAACTAATATGGCATAGCGCGCGCATTCGCCCAAATATAATTGGTCCCGCAAGTCTATCTGCAGGGACAGGGCAGAGGGAGAGGAAGAACCGATGCTGGCAACCGCCACCCAGCGCAATGCGACGCGCTACGCTTTTATTGCCGCATTTGGCGGTTTTGTTTTTGGTCTCGACGCCGCCAATCTATCAGGCGCGATCCGTTATATCAGCGCGTTGTTCGAACTCGATTCGTTCGAGGTCGGACTGGTTGCGACCTGCTCAATCGTCGGGGTTATCGTCGCGCTCTTTTTCACCGGCTGGTTGTGCGAACGCTTCGGACGCAAAAAAATCCTGCTCGGTATCGCGCTCGCCTATTCGCTGTCATCCATCCTTTCCGCGCTCGCCGTCAACTTCGAAATGCTCGTAATCGGGCGGTTTATCGGCGGCGTCGCTTTCGCGTCGATCACGGTTTCAGCCATGTATATTGGAGAGATCGCACCAGCCGAGCAGCGCGGACGCTTCGTATCGTTGTCGCAACTCCTCATCGTGCTCGGCAGTCTCGTGGCCTTTGTGGTCAATTATTTTTTGATAAAAACACTGCCCGAATCGGCTTTATTCACCGAGCAGAATGTTTGGCGCTTCATGCTCGGTTTCGAATTGATCGCGAACGTGATCTGGGTCGCAGGTCTCCTCACTGTGCCCGAATCACCGCGCTGGTTGATGGCCAAGGGTAAGCAAGACGAGGCTCTCGGCGTCTTCCGCTGCACGATTCCCGACCACCAGATTCCTGCAACGATTGCCGATGTCGAATCGAGCATCATCGAAGAATCGCGGCATCACCCTATCGCCCAGCTTCGGGAGTTTCTAAGCCGTCCCTATGGCTATGTCATCGCGATTGGCACTGTCTATGCGATCGTCCAGGGCGCTACAGGCATGAATGCTGTCCTCTTCTTCGCTCCGATGGTGTTCGAGCAGATCGGCATGAGCGTCGAGGATAGTTTCTTTCAGACCATCATTCTCGGAGCCACGGCCGTTTTGGGGACGATTATCGCGATCCTGTTCATCGAGAAATTGGGACGTCGCTTCCTGACCATTGCCGGCCTTACTCTTATTTTCCTTGCGCACCTGTCAACCTGGCATGGTTTTGACAGCGCCAAATACAGGATCGACGACAATGCGATTGCGGCAATCGCAGAGCAAGGCGTCGATGCGAGCAAGCTGGCTCCGTTGTCCGGAACGACCTATGACAGTGACGTCGCGCTCAAACGCGATCTGGCATCAGTCTATTCGAAGCGGGAATTACCGCTGGTTACAGGACCGGTGATCAATTCGACAATCGACATCAATCCGGTCTTCGTGTTGTTCGGAATTTTCGCTTTCTATGCGGCGTTCAACCTCTCGATCGGCCCTATTATGTGGGTCATTTTCTCCGAAATCTTTCCCAATGCCGTACGCAGCGTCGCAATGCCTTTCGTTGCACTCATACAAACAATCGCAGGCTTCATGATTTCCTATTTCTTCCCCTGGCAGCTCGAGAATTTCGGCGCTGCCTCGACCTTCCTGATTTTCGCCATTATCGCGGGGATTGGCGTTGCAGTGATGGCTTTCATCCTGCCCGAGACGAAGGGCAAGTCGATCGAGCAGCTTGAGCGCGAGCTCGTCAAAGCCTAATCCAATTTCCAACGATTCTGCATGACAGCAGTCAGGGAGAAACACTATGCCGGGACGGCTCGAAGGTCGCATCGCCATCATTACAGGAGGGGCCGATGGAATCGGCCGCGCCATCAGCGATCTTTTCGCGTCCGAAGGCGCACGCGTCTGCATTGCCGACCAAAATGAAGAACTTGGGATGCAAGTTAGTGCAGACATCTCCAGCAGCGGCGGCAGCGTCCATTTCGTCCGCACCGATATCGCTGATGTCGGAAGCATCAGGCAGATGGTCGACGAAACATGCACTCGCTTAGGCGAACCGGACATTCTCATCAACAATGCGGGGTATATCAGCTTCACCGACGACCCGGTCGAGGCGACCCCCGAAACATGGCGTCATATTTTTCAAGTCAATCTAGAGGGCATGTGGGAGTGCAGCCGCGCCGTTCTGCCCTATATGCGCAAGGCGCAGAAAGGCTCGATTGTCAATCTCGGGTCGGTGCATTCCTTCCAGATTGTATCGGGCCATTTCCCCTATGCTGTGACCAAGCATGGCGTAATCGGTCTGACGCGAAGTCTTGCGGTCGAATATGGCCATGAGAATGTCCGCGTGAACGCGCTGTGTCCCGGAATGGTCGAAACGCCGACTGCACTGCGCAGCTGGGCGGCGAGCGAAGACCCAGAAAGCATCCGCAAGGCTGTCGGAGCGATCCATCCGCTGGGACGCAACGCAAGTCCCATGGAAATGGCCTATCCCGCGCTCTTTCTAGCGAGCGACGAGTCAAGCTTCATGACCGGACAATCGCTGATCGTCGATGGCGGTCGATCGGCCTTTTACTCCGATTGATCGGTCGTTCCGTCAGCTTTCCAGTCCCACGGCGTCTCAAATGCATCGCGCGCGGGTTTACGATACCGGTCCATGCGATCGGTATCATATTCCTCATACTTCTGATCGAGCATCCATAGCGGGCGCTGTTGCGTCAGTTCCCATTCGAAAAGCCGCTTGAACATTTCGTGCAGCCGATCGGGAAAACGCGCCGCAATATCGTGCTGCTCTCCCTCGTCATGTGTGAGGTCAAAGAGTTGTGCTGGTCGATCGGCAAAACGAATGAGCTTCCATTCGCCATCGAGCACAGCTGCCCGGACGTCCTTTTTCCAAAAGAGATAGCGGTGCGGCGATGTCTGCCCCGCCGTGCCGACATAGGGAAGGATATTGGTGCCATCGACATTCCGGAGCATAGTCGTATCGCCGCCCGCCGCCGCAAAGAAGGTTGGCAACAGATCCATCGTACTCACCGGCTGGTCATAATCGACTCCGCCGGGCAGACGGGCTGGCCAGCTTAACAGAAATGGCACTCTGATACCGCCCTCAAGATGGTTTGATTTTGTGCCTGCGAGCGGCCAGTTGAGCGACCCATTCTTGTCGGTCGGCCCGCCATTATCATTGGTGAATACGACGATCGTGTTATCGCTCAGCCCGTGCCTTTTGAGCGACGTCATCACCTCCCCGATCGCCCGGTCCATCGACAGCATCATCGCCGCGTAGGTCTTGCGCTTCCCGCTGAGCGAGGGGAAACGCGCAAGATCCTGCTCTGTCGCCTCCATCGGCGTGTGCGGTGCGTTAAAGGCAAGATAGATGAAGAACGGTTTGTCGGCATTGCGATCGATAAAACCGGCCGCTTCGTCGCCTAGCTGGTCGGTCAGATAGCGCCTCGGCTCCTCAAGCTTGCCGAAGCCCCTCTCCATCAGCTTGTCGCGCGCGACTCCTGCATCGTCCGAGCGATAGGCAAAATAACTACGATCACCGCCGCGAAACCCATAAAATTCGTCGAAGCCGCGATTGAGCGGATGGTAGCGGTCGGCATCACCCAAATGCCATTTCCCATACATCGCGGTACGATAACCGCGGCTTTTGAGCAGTTCCGCCATCGTCGTTTCGCCGAGCGGCAAGCCCATATCATCGCCCAAGAACTTTGAATTGGGGCTCATGAAGCCGGGGACATTGATCTCCTGATAGCCGAATTTCTGTTGATAGCGCCCGGTGAGTAAGCCCGCACGGGATGGCGCGCAGGTTGCATCAGTCACATAGCCACGTGTGAAACGGATCGCCTTTTTGGCGAGCGCATCGAGGTTGGGAGTCACAATGTCCTGCGCGCCCTGAAAGCCGAAATCATGATAGCCTGCATCGTCAGAAAAAATGAGAATGATGTTCGGTCGTTCATCGCGCGATTCGGGTTGAGCCTGAGCTGCGGGCGAAGCTGACACTGTCGCGAGCATCGTTGCGCAGAGGGATAGGGTTTTCCTGATCATCGATAGAGTTCGCTCTTTGTTGGGGTTGGGATATGGCCGCAGGGCGGGGCGGCACTAGATCAACGGATCTTCGCCAAATTCGAGGTTGAGCCTTCGGACAGCGTCTTCGAGCAATTTGCTCGTTAGCTTCTCGGCCTTTGCCCCGTCGCGTTTCTCGATGGCATTAGCTACATCCCGGTGGAACGGGATGGAAGCGCCATTTTCGCGCGGATCCTTATTGGTGATCCGCACGCTAATGAGTAGCGCCGAATAGGTCACGCCTTCAATCGCGGCGATGAACTCATTATGTGCAGCATGAAGAATTGCCTTGTGAAACAGGGCATCGGCAATGATGAAACGCTCTGCTGATCCCTGCTCTTCGGCCATGCGGTCACAGGCAAGTTGAATGTCCTGAATTTCGTCATCGGTCGCCCGTTCAGCTGCCCAACGCGCGGCCTTGGGTTCTATCGCCAGACGGATCTCGGCTAGCTGTGCGAGGAATTGCTTGCGTGGCGGCGCGGAGAGGTGCCACGCCATCACATCGTCATCGAGCAGTTTCCAGTTGTTGCGCGCGCGCACATGGGTGCCGATACCGCGGCGGACCGACAACATGCCCTTCTCGACGAGGATCTTCACGGCCTCGCGTACAACGACACGGCTTACCGCATAGCGTTCGGCCAGCGAATTTTCGTCCTCGATCAGTTCGCCGGGCTGAAATGTGCCGGCGACGATCCGCCTCCCCATCTCGCGCGCCATCTGGGCCGGAAGGCTCAACCGAACATTGGGCGTGTCCTTAAGATCATAATAGACGAGTTCGCTCATAATATCTCCACTAAACTAACTCGCTCACCCTATCACATAGATATGATGTTTGTATTGGCCTTATATTGCTTCTATAATTACTCGCGGCTCGGCCGCGCCGCATACCGCTCCTGGAAAACATAATGTGTTACCATGCGCGACCGGATCATCGGAGCGCGCATCGAGACCGATTGCCGCCGTCGTTACAAACAGGTCCGAAAACGTCCTGCCACCAAAGGCAGGACAGGTCGCGCGCGGTGTTCGCGTCTCGAGCCGCTCGACGGGCGCGCCTTCTGGACTGATGCGCAGCACTGCCGAGCCGTCGAAGATCGCGCACCAGAGATGCCCTTCACGATCGACAATCGCGCCGTCGACCGTAATATCGCTCGCAGAATAGTCGAGAAACAGCTCGGGCCTAGCCATCGGCCAACCATCGCCGTCGAGGGCCAGGCGCCAAGTTTTCCGCAGCGCCGAGTCGGTGAAATAGGCGAGTTGACGCGCGCGATCAAAACAGAGCCCGTTGGGAATGCTGATCAGGTCGATCAGCCGGCGAAGTTCGCCACGATAGAAGCGATAGATGCCGCCTGCTTCCTCCTCACCTTCCTTGCCCATGGTTCCGACCCAAAAGCCGCCCCACGGATCGCTCCGGCCGTCGTTACTCCGTGTTGCCGGATTCTCCGCTTCGATCGAGCAGATCGGCGTCCGCGTCCAATCAGCGATAGCAAGTTGGTAAAGGCCGGTTTCGCTCGCGAGCAACATGGTTTCGCGATCGATCCAGCCAAGCGCCGAGATCATTTCGTCGAAACGCTGCTCGCGCGTTCCCTCCGCGCCACGCACCATTAATGTACGCTCGTGGATATCGACCCAAAACAGCTCGCAACGTTCGGGATGCCATATGGGCGTCTCGCCAAGCCCGCAGCGACGTTCGTCGAAAACCCGGGGCGATGCGATATCGACGCTGCCTGTCATTTCGACTTGGTCCGCTCGACAAGCAATGCCAGCTTATCCGCTGCAGGATCGTCGATGGCTTTGAGGCGAGCGAGCAATCGCTGCCGCAATCCGGATAACGTGACGGTATGATGCGGAGAGTTGATCAGATTGACGGTTTCACCGGGGTCAGTCTTCAGGTCATAAAGCTCGTCGAGTGAGTCACCCGGGTTCCACACATATTTAAAATCGCGCGTCCGGAGCGCGCGCAGGCCGAACCAGGAGCCATTATACCATTCATAGGCGTAAAGCGCGTCGTCAGGGCCCTTGTAGGCGGCGCGACCATCAATAATCCCGGCAAGCGACTGACCGTCTATTGGCTTGTCCGGCGTTAGTCCCATCCAGTCGAACAGAGTAGCCGGAATGTCGATAAGCGATACATGATGGTTGACGATGTGGGGAGCAGCATCGGGGTCGCGCATCAGCAACGGAATACGCATCAGTTCATCATAGGCATAGGCCGACTTGTCATAAAGACCGTGCTCCCCGATCATGCTCCCCTGATCACCCAGCAGGACGATGTGAAGATCGTCATAAATGCCTTTCTCCTTTGCCGTGCGAATGAGATCGCCGACCGCGCGGTCGATCATCGCCACCGCACCATAATATTTCGCCCGTGCCTCACGCCAGTCATGGTCAGTCATGTGACCAACATCGTGCCATGGCCACAAGGCATATTCCTGGCTCAGAGGCGTATTGATTCGCGGCGCGAGGTAATTGGATGGAAGCTTTAACTTGTCAGGATCGAACATCGAGGCATAGGGTTCAGGCACACGATAAGGCGGGTGCGGCTGCTGGAAACTCACGACGGCAAGAAATGGCTTATCGTCACGCGCGACCTGGCTAAGGAATTCCTGTCCCTTCCGCACTTTCTCTGCGGTAAAGCTCGTCTCATAGCTGCCCGGCAGCGTTTCATAATATTGATGCTTCTCTTCCCCCGCGTCGCGCTCGCCAGCTTGATATCGCCGAACGGCGGCAAGCGACTCACGCGGTGTATAGGGTTTAAGGGCAGCTTCTTCCTCGACAAAGGCTTCGACATAATCGGCGCCACGGATTTGCGGTCCGCGCTCGCCGAGATGCCACTTTCCGACATAACCGACTCGATACCCGTTGCGACTGGCAGCGCGCAGTAAACCACCCTCATCGTCCCGGAGTTTCGCAAGCCGTGAATGCCAAAGCTCAACATTGTCATCGAGACCAGTCCGGTGCCCCCACCGACCGGTGAAAAGCGCGGCGCGAGAGGGCGAACAAAGCCCCGTCGTGCTGATCGCAAAATCGAACCGCGTCGACTGCGCTGCCAGCGCATCGATATTGGGGGTCGGAACAGGTCCGCCGCGGTAAGAGAAGCTATCAAAGCGCAGATCGTCAAAGAGCAGTATCAGAACGTTCGGCTTGCGAGCCTTTGCGTCCGTCGGTGATGACGCCTTGGGGATGTCCGCGGTAGCCACTGTCCGCGGCTCTTTTGCCGGCGCAACCGCGCAGGCACCAAGCGCAAGACAGCAAGCGAGCGCACGTATTATCATTGTTCAGGACCCTTCCCATTCATTGTAGATGGCGATCGCGCTGCGCTTCGCCATTTGGCTGTTCCACCGCTGCCAGGCCGCATCGAGTTCGCGCGTGCGCTGTTTCTGGTCGTTTCGAAGGTTTTTTTGTTCTCCAATATCGTTTGACAGATCGAACAGCGATTGCTCATCCCGATATGCGACCAGCTTGTCACTGCCGTCGATCGCGGCGCGGCGACCGATCCGCATATTGTCGCGCGTGTCGGCCGGGTAGCGCCAGAAAAGCTGCTGGTGCGGGGCTTCGCCCTTTTTCGCGCCCGTCAGATAGGGAATGAGATTGACTCCATCGAGTGCGTGCCCAGCCGGGATATTGATCCCGTTTACGCCTGCCGCAGTCGCGGCGATGTCGAGCGAGCTTACGCTATACGGATAATTGATTCCTGCCGGAATCCGCCCTGTCCAGCGTATCGCGAAAGGAACACGAACCCCGCCTTCGAACAGGTCGCCCTTTCCACCTCGCAGAGGTAAATTGATCGAGCCGTTGCGGGCACGCACGAGCGGTCCGCCATTATCCGAGAGAAAGAAGATGATCGTATCGTCAGCAAGACCGAGTTCGTCGATCCGATCAAGTAGCTCTCCGACCCCGTCATCGACAGCGCTAATCATCGCCGCATAGGTCCGGCGACGCTCATCGGTGATGTGCTGGAAGCGGTCGAGATATTTTTTGGTCGCCTGCATTGGCGTGTGGGGCGCATTATAGGCAAGGTAAAGAAAGAACGGCTTTTCCTTGTGGCGATCGACGAAATCAACGGCATGCTCCGACAACCAGTCGGTCAGATAGCCCGATGTCGGGATTTGCACTCGCCCGGCCATCAGCCAGCTGTCGTAGAGCTGCCCCCCGTTCTTAGCTTCCTTGATCGGGATATTCCGCAGCCGGTCTAGGAAATAATTGTGGCCGCCGTTGGGGAAGCCGTAGAATTCGTCAAACCCGCGCTCGAAGGGATGGAATTGTTCATGATTGCCCATATGCCATTTGCCCAGAGCTGCACTCGTATAACCCGCTTCATCGAGAATGTCGGCTATGGTATGTTCGGTGAGCGGAAGGCCGGCGGTCGGATCGAGCGGATTTTCGCTGATGTTGAGGTCGTAACCAAAGCGCGACTGGTAGCGACCGGTCAGTAATCCGGCGCGGCTTGGACCACATACAGGAAAGCTCACATAACCGCGATCGAAACGCACTCCTTCGTTTGCGATGCGATCGATATTGGGAGTCGGAATCTCGGTCGAACCATTGAAACCGACGTCAGCATAGCCTTGGTCGTCGGTAAGAATGACGATGATGTTTGGCGGGCGATGGTTCGCATGGGGAGCAAGCACAGCGGCTTGCGATACAGACGCCGGCTTCACTGCTTCGTTTTCGGAGGCCGAACAGCCAGCGAGCCCTATAAAGGCGAAGGTGATTAGGCCCCAAAATGATAAATTTGTTATCTCGCTCATACGCTCACTCCACTCACTCTGCCGGTATCAGTGACAGTTCGTCGAAAAAATAGGTTCCACTGGCCCGTCCGTCCTTGTTGACGAGTGTGATGCGCAGCCGGTCATTCGCACCTGACGCTGATGCGCGCGATAGCCTGATCGGCAAATTCACCCATTGCCCAGACGGCAAGCGGGAGAGATCGATGAGCGGCGACTGATACCAAGGTTCGTCTAGGCCGAACTGGACCATTGCGCGTCCCTCGCCGACAGGCACATAAACGCGAATGTTGAGGATAAAATCCCCTGCGTCGGTCTGTACCGATCCGAATGGCGCGAACACTGTGAGCCTACCCTTGGGTGCCTTGTCTGCCACCAGTCGAAGACTGCGTTTGCCTCCGTAATATTGCCCGTTCTCGACGATTTCAAAATGCTTCGCTGCGGCGCCATCGAAATACCAATCCTGGCGCCATTCTTCTTTGTTGCGGAGTTTTTCAGAATTGCCGGCTGGCTTGTGCCCATATGTAAAGAGCGGACCCTCAAAGCCAAAGAAGGCCCGATCGAGACGCTCGGAGACGCGCTTCTGCCAGACCCGCACATAATCAACTTCATAATCGGCCGGAAGCTCGGTGTCGTGCGGATATCCCAGCCAGGCGAAAATCTCGGAATCGAAGTAAAGCTGCAATGGATTGGTAAGCACCCAACCTTCACCGATTTCGGCGCGGGTCGTCTCGCGGACGAGTTGCCCGTCGACATAGAATCGCAGATATGCCGGATCCCATTCGACGCCGTAAACATGAAAATCATCCGCAACCCGAAATCCAAGCTTATGTTTGAAATTATAAACCTTGTTGAGCGGGACGCCGTCGGCAGCAAATTTGCCTGGTCGCCAATCGTGAATCGCCGCGTTGAGCGTGTCTTCTTCGATCCCGCCGTCACTCTTTTTCGGCCGCCCCATTTGCTCGTAGATATCGAGTTCGGATTCATACCCGAGCGTCCAGAAGGCGCTCGTCATTGCAGCATCGGCTGCCTTGGACCGGACCTCCATATAGCCGTATAGAAAGCGTCGGTTGCCTATCACGCCGCCGGTAGTGACTGGCGCTACGGGATCACCATAGCGCATTCCTCCCTGCGACTCGTCTGCAAAGTCAAAGCCGGGCTCCCATTTCGAGCGGATCTTGAGTTTTCCGTCCTCGACGCGAACATTTTCGGGAACATATTGGGATGGTGCCCGCCCCTTCCAGCCGTTGAACCCGCCACCTCGCCCTTGCACACTCCACTTGTCATGATCGATATCTTCGCCATCGAATTCGTCTGACACCAAGCGATTGAGTACCCAGCCGCCGCTATTCGACGGATCGGACAAAGGGGCTGGACCGCTCGCCCAGACAGCACTCCCTATTCCTATGATATTCGCGCTGATTAGCGCCACCAAGGCCCGCACGCTCCACAGAATATGTCCGCGCCTGTCTCGCATCATGCGATTCCCGCCGACGCAAGCGCGGTGCTGACTCGTTTGACTGCAAAATAGTCGTCCAGCGCCAGATGCGAGCAGTCGACTCCAATCCCCGATTGCTTCAGACCGCCGTGCGGGAGGTTGATCGCATATTTGACGCCATTGACCTGGACCTCGCCAAAGCGCAATGCGCGAGCGCACCGACGCGCACGCTCCGGATCGGCCGTAAAGACATAAGCGGTGAGTCCGGCATCGGTTTCATTCGCTGCCGCCAGCATCTCCTTCTCATCCTCGGGTGATTCCATCAAAGTGACGACGGGGCCGAATACCTCCTCGCGCGCAATACGCATATCGGCCGACACCTGACGCAGGACGGTCGGGGCTAGGTAGGCGCCGACCTTGCATGCTTCGGGAGCGGCTCCCCCGGTCACTATTTCCGCGCCGGCAGCGGTGGCCTCGGCAATTAGCGCCTCGATACGCGTCCGCGCTCCGTGGTCAATCAACGGCCCCATCCCGATCGGCGCGTTCCGGTCGTAGCCCACGGTAACCGAACGCGCTCGCTCAGCGATTATCTGGGTCAGTTCGTCTCGGACAGCCCTCTCGGCAAAGACACGGTTGGGGGCGACGCAGATCTGGCCCGAGTTACCAAATTTCAGCGATGTGATCACATCTGCGGCAAGATCGAGATCGGCGTCGGCGAAAACCAGCACCGGGGCGTTGCCACCGAGTTCCATCGAATAGCGCTTGATCGATGTCGCGCCTGTTTGCATTACGTGAATGCCAGTCGCTGTCGATCCGATCAGCGTGAGCAATGCGGGGATTGGCGACGAGGAAATGCGGTCGCCGATCATCGCGTCGTCACCTCCCACGATGTTCACGACGCCGACCGGCAACCCGATTTCGTGACATATTTGCCCCACCATATAGGCGGATAGCGGGGTTTTTGCCGATGGCTTGATCACGATCGGGCACCCTGATGCGAGCGCCGGCCCAAGTTTGTAAGCGAGGTTCAACAGTGGGAAATTCCAAGCGAGGAAAGCGCCTACGACGCCAATGGGCTCGCGTATGATTTCGTGGCTGTGCGTTCCTTCGCGGTCTTCGATCAGCGTGATGTCGAGCGAGCGAGCGAGCCCGGCATAATATTCGAGACTGTCGAGCAGCATCGAAAAATCCTCGCCCGTCGCTCCCCATGGTTTCCCCATTTCGCGGTGAACGAGGCTGCGAAGCCGGTCCTCTTTCCCGGAGATCGCATCTCGCAGCCGGTCCATCCAGTCAGCTCGTTCATGCCCGCTCAGTGCCGACCAGAGCGGAAAGGCATTCGAGGCCGCCTCGAGTGCCTCGTCAACCTTCTGCATCGACGCCGTAGCGATGCGCCCGACGACCTGATCAGTGGCCGGATTAACGACATCAAGCAACTTGTCCGAGCCCACCAAGTGACCAGCAATATATAGGGGAAAAGCCTCACCCGTCATTCCATCTCCCGCGGTCGTTCCGCCTGTTTGTCGTGGTCGGCAATGGCCTCAAAGCATTTGACCTCACCGGTACACAGTTATAGTATCTGGTAAAACATCATATGTTTCGAGAGTCAACGAGCATTTGGGAGAATGGGTATGAAAAACCATGCTGGCCGCCGGGTAATGGTAACGGCCATGCTCGGTATAGTAGGTTTGGCCGGTATCGCTGCTGGTGCCTGGGCACTCTTGCCAGCCAATCACCGGCCCAACGCAACAGTAGCGCGGCAATGTACATCCCCGATGCCTGCTTATGCGCGAATCGCACCTGGAACCTTCATGATGGGACAGGAGGATGTATATGCGGGCGAGGGTCCGATGCGCAGCGTCTCCGTCAACGGCTTCTGGATCGACCGGACCGAGGTGACAACCGCCGCCTTTGCTCGATTCGTCGCGGCCACAAATTATGTCACGGTGGCGGAACAACCGGTTGATCCTGCTCAGTTTCCGGTACCCGCCGATGCAATCCCTCCGGATATGCTCAAACCTGGCTCCGCTGTGTTCACCGCCCCCGATCGCCCGTCGAACAATTATGCGGACTGGTGGGAATATCGCCCCGGCGCGAATTGGCGCAAACCGCTTGGTCCTCAAGGCGCTGATGCCCAACCCGACCGACCGGTCGTGCATCTCGCCTACGCCGACATGGAGGCTTATGCGCGCTGGCGCGGAGGACGCTTGCCGAGCGAGGCCGAATGGGAATATGCTGCGCGCGCCGGCCATGCCAATTATACCGCGCAGCCCAGCGAAGCGAACAGCTGGCAAGGTGTTTTTCCAGTCAAAGATTTCGCGACCGACGGTTTCGGGGGCGTCGCTCCGGTCGGATGCTATGCTGCGAACGATTGGGGCCTCTATGACATGATCGGCAATGTGTGGGAGGTGACGAGCGATTATTATGCGCCCGGCCACGACCCCGAAAGACCCGCCCGTAACCCACAGGGCCCCTCTGAAAGCGAAGCCTTCGACCCTGCCAATCCGGGGCATGCTTCGCGTGTAATGAAAGGCGGCTCCTATTTGTGCGCTCCCAATTACTGCCAGCGGTATCGTCCGGCTGCGCGTACCGGCCGCGACCCGGGGCTCGGTGCGAGCAATGTCGGGTTCCGGCTGGTCTATGACAGCGAGGAAGCGGCCAGCCATGAAAAATAAAGCCTCGCGTCGCGGGTCACCTTTGCGGCGGCCATGTTTATGATCTCAAGGCGTTCTCTGCTCGCCGCCACTGCGGTTGCGCCCTTTTTGGGCAGCGAAACAACATCTTCAGCTTCGGTATCCGCGCTCGTGGATCTCGCCGGAACTTCGATTCTGATCACCGGTTGTTCGAGCGGCTTCGGCTATTTAGGAGCGCTGCACTATGCACGGTCCGGTGCGACAGTCATTGCCACCATGCGCAATCTTCCGCGTCCAGAAGCCGATCAAATTCGTGCAATCGCCGCCAAGGAATCCCTGACGCTTCACATTGCAGAAATCGACGTACTTGACGAGATGAGCGTCGCCCACGGGGTCAGCGAGGCGCAGCGCATTATTGGCGGCGTACCAGACGTCCTGATTAACAACGCCGGAATCGCAATTGTCGGACCACTCGAAGCGCAGGACATAACAGCCACGCGGCTAATCTATGAAACAAATGTCTTTGGTTACCAACGCATGATCCGTGCAATTTTGCCGGGGATGCGAAAGCGCCGGCGGGGCCATATCGTCAACATGTCGTCACAGTCAGGACGACTCGTCTGGCCGGGGCTCGGCCATTATTGTCCCACGAAATTCGCGATCGAGGCCATGTCCGATACGCTCGCCTACGAGCTGGCCGATCAGGGCGTGGACGTGACCTGCGTCCAGCCTGGCAGTTACCCAACCCATCTCTGGCAGAATCGCGAACGACTGACGAAAGCTCTGAAGGACCGCTCCGACATCGCCCACCTCGAAGGCTATGGCGCGATAAGTTCAGACATGGGGTCGGGTCGCATCACCGAACCGCCCGGCGATCCGGCAGAGGTTGTTGAGGCGATAGCCCGCGCCATTACTACCCCCGCGGGTCACCGCCCGCTGCGCCTGATGCTTGGTCACTGGGGCAATCCACAGGCACCGATCAATGCCGTCAGCCGCGATGTCCATCTCGCCTTTTTGCGCAACACTCCCTTTGGCGAAGCGGCACGGCGCGTCCAACGCGATTAGGGTCAGCCCCCTAGGCGCCGCGACAGCACTATTTGTCAGTCGACCTTCAGCAACAGCACGCCATTGCGGTCGATCGGGAATTGCGATCCCAGCTTCTTGCCCGTCATAAGATTGGTCGCATCGAGCGCGCGTCCATTTCGCGCTTCCAGCCGCAAGGAAGCCGGATTCTTTCCTATATTGAGCGCATTGACGAGCCAACTGCCGTCTGACTGACGCACCGCGCGCCATGTGACGCCCTTGTGAGACGTGCCATTCTCCTCGACAAGGCGAACTTCGGATAGTGCGGGTTTGACGGCTTCTAGCGCCGTCTGCTTGATCGTTTCAAGGTCGGCGCCCTCGTCCATGATAACGAGCTTGCCCGCACTCTCGCGGAGCTTTGTTGCGCGTCGCTTTCCATATTCATCCATCGACAGGCTCTGAGGACTGTCGAAAATGACGGTGCCTCCACCATCGAGATAGGACTGAAGTGCGGCAAACTCGGCGTCGGTCACATATTCGGTGCGATAAACGATGATCGCATCCCACTGGCGATTGTCCTGTTTCGTAATGATCTTCCGCGTAGCGAAGCCGACTGGAAACCCTTCGAAAAACAGCTTTTCATAGAGGTTGAACTGCTCGCTCATATGGGTGCGCTTGTTGATCGCCGACGTCTCGGAATAGAATAGCCGGATTGGTCGCCGCTGCTGACGCAGCGCGATGACTTCCTCGGAAAAGCTGTTGAGGTCCATCATCACCTGTGTGACCGCGTTCGCGACCTGCGGTTGCTGGTTAACCGAGCCAACAAACGACCCGGCAAGCGCCGGATCGAAGAAGTTGAGCTCGCCCTCGAGACGGTCTTCGAATGAACCGTCGGGGTCGCGCGCCCAGAACCAGCCGAGGTTGGCATCCATTCCCTGCAGCGTCGCGAGCCAGTAGACGCTGCGCACATATTCAGGAGTCATGTCCATCTTGCGGAACCATGATGTCGAAAGGAAGTGCGATTCCGAGTTGAAGTGCAGCTTGTCAGGCGCGACCGATTCCAGGAAGTCGTAGGACATGCTGAGCTCTTCCCAGAAATAGGAATAATGCTCTTCCCAGGGCAGCGCTTTGGTGATGCGCAGATCCTTGCCCTCCTGCGCCTTCGCATCGTCTCCAATCATCGATGTGAGCTCGGTGAGAGCCTCTACGTCGATGCCGTGCGACCTTGTATTCTCTGTAAACATGTTCGGCATGATCTTGATGCTGGTATCAGCCCGGGGATTTGCCTTTCGCAACTCGCCTTGAATAAAGGTGAACCAGTCAACTGTGCGGTCCATATTGAAGCGAGACCAGTCATACCAGATCGGCGTTCCGCGCGTCGCGGGGTCGATCGGGATTTCAATCTCGACGGCACCGAAAGTCTTGAACGAAGTGCCCCAATTGACGTTGAGGCGCGCAACGTCGCCCGCATATTTCCGGTCGAGCCAGCTGCGAAACTTGGCAAGGGTATAGGAGGAGATTGCGTTCATCTCCTGGAAGTTCTGGCTCCAATGACCTTTCTCCGAAAACCAGTGCGGCTCGTTGGAGAGAATATAGCCGAGCTGCGTAACCTTCTTGCCGCGCGTCATCTCGCCAGTCTTGCGGGCAATTTTCCCCCAGACTTCACGCGCCAGCGGATTGTCGATGTCATAGCCTGTGAAAAGCGAGCGTCCCTTGCGCACCTCGGGCTCACGCCGCTCGACCCAATCGGGAATTCCCATATTCCAATAGATGAGGAACCCGACATTGGTGTCGGGAATTTCGGAGATATAACTGAGGCGCTCCTCGTCCCAGCTCCCGTCCTCCTTCAGCAGGAAAGAGTTGATGGCGCGATCGTGATCGACATCATAGAGACGCTGCCCTCCGTGATAGATCGCGCCAAGATAATCATTGTAGATCTGGTCGTCGGTGAGCGGACGCCCGACCGATTTCGAGAAATAGTCGTACAGAAATATTGGGCGACCGTTTGAGAAATAGGCATTGTCACCTACCTTGATATTTCCCCAGTCGACCTTGTTGACGGGCCTTCGGACAATCGCACCCGATGTCACACGATCGAGTTCGGCAATTGCGCGATCGAGCATCTGATTCACCTGTTCGCGCTGGAAATCAGGAATCTCGCGCGCCCAGCGGGCGGCATCGTCGGCGTAGGGAGGGAATTTTGAAAAGGCATATTCAACCGGCTTGGGGTTGGCTTCGTCCCAATTGGCGAACTTGAGATACTCGCGCGCGAACCAGAGGGTCGTCTCCTCCCGCGTGACATCATGCCCCGCCATCTTCGCAACAGCCATCTTGTTTTCGAGCGCTTTAATCTTGGTACGCGCCGACTGTTCAAGACCAACAGGGGCCGCGGCCTGTGGCGGCGCAACCGTTACTGCACCATCGGCAGCGCAGCCTGCCAATAATGCACTTCCAAGCAGTGCAGACGTTGTCCATAATAGCGCTCTGCGGCGACAGCTTTTGAGCGCTAGTTTCATTTTAGGTTCCCGACATTGACATAGACGCCACGCCGCAGCGCAACTGATGCAACTTCGCCATTTGTCCAACGCACTTCAGCGCTATCGATCGCTTTGCATTGGCCAAGCCCAATGTGTAGCTCAGGGTTGAAACTTTGCGAGAAAGCGGCCGATCCCGCACCGACCACGCGCAAATATGTTTGCCCGCAAGCTTTGACCGTCAGCAGAGCGCCCGGTGCCTGCGCCTCACCTGAAGGCGACTTGCCAACTCTCGCTCCGACAAAATTTGCCGGGTCTGCCGTTCGGTTGCGAAGCAATTGCCAGCGACCGCGCTCGCTCGAAATAACAAGGTCGAGCGCGCCGTCGGAATCATAATCAAACGTCTCGATCGCGCCGCCGGTCGAGCCGACATCGGGGGAAAGAATGCCGTGCTTCACAGCGCGTTCAAAACGCTTGCCGCCTCGGTTCATCAACAAGATATGCGTGTTCGCGCGTGCCATGTCACCATAGCGGAGCACCCCGATATCGGACCAGCCGTCATTGTCGAAATCTCCGACTGCCGCGCTTGTCGTCTGCTCGTCGATATTGATGCCCATCGCCTTAGTCACGTCGACGAATACCCCGTTCCTGTTTTCGAACATGCGTGCGGGAAGAGCGCGCTGTGGTTCAACGGGCTCGTCAATGTCTACTCCATGTATGGCGGCAGCGAGCCGCGACTGCACCTGGCCGCCGATCCGCCATACGCCGTTTCCGAGGTAACCAATGTAGAGCCCGCCCTCTGTTGTCCCTTCAGGCCAGCCTGCGGCATCGTCAGGGGAGATCGAGAGATCACGACCTGCGTGACGATCACTCACGTCGGCAAGCTTCGTGCGTTCCTTACCAAGATAAATGTCATAATGGGGATAGGTGCGTTGCAAATTTTCTATCTGGAGGTCGCCCACGACATTTTTGATCTCATGCATGAATGGCTTGCGAAAGCTGATGAAGGCAAAGGTACGACTCTCGGGGTCATAATATGATTCGAGGTCAAATTGATGCTCGGCACGCGTCAGGAACAGATCAAGATCGCCGTCATTATCGAAATCGATCTGTGCAACATTCGCAACGTCGCTCGTGTCCGCAAGCGCTCCGAGGATAGCATTGCTCGCATCGGTGAACCCGCCCTCGCCGTCACCGCGAAGAGCAACCATGTTCGCGCCACCATACAGAAGCATGTCCGCGCGGTCATCGCCATCAAAATCGGTTATTGCGACACGGTAGCCGAGCCATTTTGCCTGCGGTAACGTCGCTGCGAAATCGAGTTTCTCTTCCGTGACATTTCGATAGAGGTGATTGGCACCGTCCTGTTGGTCCGCGGTTGGAAAGCCGGTTACGACTAGATCGAGCAGCCCGTCATTGCCGACATCGACAAATTTCACCGCACGTCCACGCCCCTTTTCGAAATAATCGAAGCTATCGCGCGAAACGACTGTCCGGTTACGGTCGATTCGCAGATGCAACGGGCGGCGCGGATTGGCACCGTCGCCTCCACCCTGTGCGACGACAACATCCATCACGCCGTCTCGGTCGAAGTCAGCCGCTGCAAGCCCGTGCAGGTCACCCCCGGCAATCCGATGTGCCCGGCTGAACTTTCCATCTCCCTCATTCCAATAGATTGCAAGACTTCTGCCATGTTCGGTAATGATCAGATCCGGCCGTCCGTCCTGATCGACGTCGGCGATGACAGGGCTGTCCCATTTTTGCCGGCGTTCATTTTCGAACGGAATGGCATCGTCTATCGCAACGAACATTGTTCTAGGCCCAGCGCCGCCCGGGTCCACATCACGCGCTTGAGCAGCCGGATTCGACGCACCCGCCACCGCAGCCAAAGCACCACCAAACATCTTCAAGATCGCTGAAATATCAACGCTTCCAGGCCATCGCAGCATCAATGTCTCTCCATCAAGAGGCTCGATTGCCTCATTCAGAGACCGTGTAGCAGTAACATCATATGTTTGCAATTTTCATACAGGCCCTGTGCCCAAAATCATTAAAATGCTTGAAAAGCACGAGCTTTTTAAATGTTCGCATACAAGGCTCCCAAAGGAGCGCCCCAAAATAATTCCCTCAGACTTCACCGAGATGCAGTCAGCGTAGCAGAACATTGCATTAGCTCGCCACTTCAACCGTTGGACTGACACGAGACAAGCCAGCTGATAGCGAACTTTCCTCTCCGCCCATCTGGTCTTGATGGAGAGGATATGCAGAAAGCCCCGCGTCGCCTCAGTCAGCGGGGTACCAGATGAGCGCATAGCAATCCTCTACGCACTGCCCGGCAGCCCGGTCTAAGTTGGCATAAAACCGACGCGGCCCGAACTCGGGAGCGGCAAGGCTCAACGATACATAGTACTTGCCCGAAGCTTCTCCGGTGAGGATCCAGCCCGCGCCGATGTCGACGCCTTCGAATTAGTCAGGCTAGACGCCATGGAAGGTCATCGCTTGCAGGGAAAACCGTGCAAACATGCGACCTCTGGCAAGGCTTGCCAGTGCCAGTGTGCGCTCATTTGTTGCGACGCCTTGACGATTGACGCTTTTGAAACGCCGATGCGACGAAGATATGTCCCCCCATTCCCCAGGTGGAAGTTAGATAACTCAATCCAGAATGGCGAGGCTAAAATATACCACCGCCGATCGGGTTGGACGGCCTCCTGCATGTCAACATGTGCATGTCAGGGAATTTTCTGAATCTGAACCGGTTGTTGGGTTGAGATAATGTCCAAATCCGTGCCAAACTTGACTTATTGACCGTCAAGCAAAATGCAGTTTCCGATATTTCCCGCGAAAATAGAGCAGCGGGTCGCGGCGCGGTTCGAATATGGCTTTGAGGACACGACCGACGAGGATGAAATGGTCGCCGCCCTCGTGCACGGCATCGCTCGCACATTCAAAGCTGCTGAGCGATCCGGTCAGCACTGGTGTGCCAAATTCGCCAACCTCCCACGGGGTTGCGGCAAAGCGATCTTCGCCTTTACCGGCGAAGCGGTTGGAGGCGGGCTGTTGCCCGATCTGAAGCACATTGACGGCGAAGCGTTCGGCTTCGCGCAAACAGGCCGCGCTGCCCGAATTATTGGCTATGCAAACCAGCAGCAACGGCGGGTCGAGCGACACTGACGTAAAGCTGTTCGCGGTCAGCCCGATCGGCTTTCCGTCGGCCCCCATGGCGGTCACAATCGTTACGCCGGTCGCAAAGCAACCGAGCGCATCGCGAAAGGTTCGCGCATCGGACCCGGCACGAAACTCCGGGGAGCCGCGCGGCGCGCGGCGTTCGAGGAAGTCGATCAGGTGCGCCCCGAGCGCGTCGATGCGGGCTTCGGCCTGCCGCAGCCCCCCCCCCGACAAGGGCGTCCCCTTCAATCAAATCTCCGCCTGACCACGCCAGCCGCAGATACAAAATGGGGCGGCACATTGGTGCCGCCCCAGTCGTGGGACCCGTCGGGAGAGGGGAGAGGACGGATCGGAGTATGTTGCCTTGACGTTTAGCGTGCAGCCATGCGGCTACCGTCGTCCTTAACTTCGGCGACACCAGCAATTTTCAGCGCAGCGCGGAATTGTTTGGCGGCGGCGCGTTCATTGCCGGCTTCGCAGAGCTTCAGGCCGGTGGCGATGAAACGCTGGGCATCCGATTGCTTGCCACCTTCGACGGTGTCAGCAGCGGCGCGAGCTTGTTCGACCAGTGCGGCGCAGCGATAGTCACCGCTGTTAGCCATGGCATAAGCAGGCGACGTCGAAGCCACGAGGCCGGAGAAGGCGAAAACCGAAGCCGCAACAACGGCAAAGGCGGAGGGGAAAGAGCGAAAAGCTTTAAAGTTGGCAGTCATGGGAGAGGTCCTTTCGTTTCGTTGTGCAACCTATTTAGGCGCGCTTGCGCATATAGATAATCCCATATAATCTGCAAGTGCTATGAAGCAGGATTTAACAATCCCCCATGGGGCACTGGACGGGATAGAGGCTTTCCTGCGCGTGGCGGAGCGGCGCAGCTTCTCTGCCGCAGCCCATGATCTGGGGGTGTCGCCCTCGGCAATTAGTCAGACAATCAAAGGGTTAGAGGCCCGCGTCGGGGCGCCCTTGTTCATGCGAACGACCCGCAGCGTGGGACTGACGCAGGCGGGCGAGCAGTTTCTTGAACGGGCCGCCCCCGCCTATCTAGGGCTTGCCAACGCTTATGAAGCGGCACGCAATCTGGGTAGTCGACCAGCGGGCCGTTTGCGGATCAATCTGATGCGCGGCGCCATCCAGCCCTTGTTCGAACCCATATTGGCAGGCTTTTGTGAGGCTTATCCCGACATCGAGCTTGAAATCTTTGGCGATGACGGATTTTCCGACCTGTCCAAAAATGGCTTTGACGCCGGGGTACGGATGAGTGAATCGCTCGATGCCGACATGATCGCAGTCCGGCTGACCGAACCGTTTCGTTTTGTTGTCGCTGGCGCGCCCGCTTATTTCGAAAAACATGGCCGCCCAAAGACGCCAGAGGATTTACGCGACCATCATTGTATCCGGATGCGCATGACGGCGGGCGGCATGATGCCGTGGACCTTTATGACGGGGAACCGCGAAGTAGATATTCCAGTGTCAGGGCCGCTGATCGTCAACGATTTTGCCGCGCTTGTCGTCGCCATCCGCTCGGGAGTTGCGCTTGGTATGCTGGCCGAGCCGACGGCCAAAATGCATGTTGCAAACGGCGATATGGAATTGGTGCTGGTTGAACAGGCGACATCGACGTCGGGGTTATGCCTATATTACCCCAGCCGCACCCAGGTGATGCCGAAATTGCGCGCTTTTATCGATTTTGTCCGCGATCAGCTCGCACGCGGCCTGATCGGCCATTAGTCTTGCACCACTATCGGCGATTCAGTTTGCCGGTTTGGTGACGTCGATCTTTTCCACCCATTCGGGGAAAAAGCTCGGCTCACGGCCCGACCAACCGGGCGCGGTTGCAGCGGATTCGCTGATCGATTGCAACAACACGCGGCGCTTGTCGGGGTGCAGGTGCGGCAGCGACGCGGCGGCACAGAAAGCCCCAGGCAGCCACGGCCGCGCATGGGCACCGAGCAGCCGCTCATACAGAAAGCGATAGGCGGCAAAGCTCGGCAAGCGGTCCTGACCCAGATCAAAGGCCGACACCGCAATCAGCGGTGCCATAAATTGTTCAAGGGCATCGAGGCCACTATCATCCGGAATTTGCGCCCGAATATCGAGAAGGCGTTGATAGACGCGGGCCTGCACGCGGATCGCGGTTTCTTCGATCATGTCGCGCGACCAACGCTCGATCGCGTCGTCGCGCTCCAGCCCGATGTCGAGTGACCGACGGATATAGCGTTGGGTGGCCGCTGGAAAGCTTGCGAATTCCTTGATCTCGGCCAAAGCCAGATCGCCCGCTGCTGGTCCTGAACGCGTCGCCATTCTCGTGCTCCCGCTCGGCACCCGGAGAACCATCCCCCAGGGCCTGCACGCCAATATGTGGCATAAAAGGGGTTAGCGACACGTTAACCATGCCGTTGGCACCTGTTCATATGGCCGAGGGGCGTTGCGCGGTTGCGTTGGCCAGACTAATCATCATGCCCTGATTCCAACGGCACCATGAGGGACCGCCCAATGTCGCACATGCCCCAGCCGGTTATCTCCGCGACCGGCCTGTTTACCCCCGCGGAACATATCACCAACGAAGAATTGGTCGCGAGCTTCAACCGCTATGTCGCGACCTATAATCGGGACAATGCTGCTGCGATTGCCGCGGGCGATGTGACCGAACTGGTTGAAAGCAGTGTCGAGTTTATCGAAAAGGCCAGCGGCATCGGGTCGCGCTTTGTGGTCGACAAGGCGGGCATCCTTGACCCGGCGCATATGGCGCCGCGCTTCGCCGAACGCAGCAATGACGAGATTTCGGTGCTGGCTGAAATCGGCGTGGCTGCGGCAAAGGATGCGCTTGCTCGCGCCGGACGTGACGCGGCTGAAGTCGATGCGGTGTTGTGCGCGGCATCGAACATGCAACGCCCTTATCCCGCAATGGCGGTCGAAATTCAGGACGCGCTGGGCATCGACGGTTTTGGTTTCGACATGAATGTTGCCTGTTCATCAGCGACCTTTGGTATCCAGACCGCCGCCGATTATATCCGCGCCGGACACGCCCAAAGCGTGTTGGTGGTGAACCCTGAAATCTGCTCGGGCCATTTGAACTGGCGCGACCGTGACAGCCATTTCATCTTTGGCGATGTGGCCACAGCGATCTTGGTCGAGGACAAGGACATCGCACCGGCTGGGCATTGGGACATTCTCGGCACACGGCTCAAAACGGTTTACTCCAACAACATCCGCAACAATTTCGGCTTCCTCAACCGCGCCCACGGCGACATCGAACAGGACAGCCCGCGCACCGACAAACTCTTTGTCCAGGAAGGGCGCAAAGTGTTCAAGGAAGTGGTGCCGATGGTTGCCAATGTGATCGTCGATCATATGGAAAAACTGGGTCTGACCGGAACCGATATGCGCCGCCTGTGGCTGCACCAAGCGAACACCAATATGAACCGCCTGATCGCGCATCGCGTCCTCGGTCACGAAGCAAGCGCCGACGAAAGCCCGACGGTGCTCGACACCTATGGCAATACGTCCAGCGCAGGGTCGATCATCGCTTTCCATCTCCATCATGATGATATGGCTGCGGGCGATACGGGGCTGATCTGCTCGTTCGGTGCGGGCTATAGCGCGGGCACGGTGTTCGTCAGGAAGACCTGACCGGCAATCCCGCTTCCGCCAGCCGCGCGTGCGCCTCAGCAATCGTCGCTTCGCCGAAATGGAAGATTGACGCCGCGAGTACGGCGCTGGCTCCGCCTTTGACGACTCCGTCGACCAGATGATCGAGATTGCCGACCCCGCCACTGGCGATCACCGGCACCGTCACCGCATCGGCGATGGCGCGGGTCAGCGCCAGATCATAGCCGTCTTTGGTCCCGTCACGGTCCATGCTTGTGACCAGCAGTTCGCCCGCGCCAAGGTTGGTAAGCCGCACCGCATGGGCAACGGCATCGACGCCGGTGGCTGTGCGCCCGCCATGGGTGAAAATTTCCCAGCGGCCATCGGCCACACACCGCGCATCAATGCTGCCCACCGCACATTGGCTGCCGAAACGGTCAGCAATATCGGCCATCAGTTCGGGCCGCGCCACCGCCGCGCTGTTCACCGCCACCTTGTCGGCCCCGGCGAGCAATAGCGCGCGCGCATCCTCGGCGCTGCGCACGCCGCCGCCTACGGTCAGCGGCATAAAGCAAACGGCAGCGGTGCGGCTGACCATATCGAGCAAAGTGCCTCGCCCCTGATGGCTGGCCGAAATGTCCAGAAAGCAAAGCTCGTCCGCGCCCGCCGCGTCATAGGCGCGCGCCGCCTCGACCGGATCACCGGCATCGCGCAGATCAACGAAATTGACGCCTTTGACTACGCGCCCGTCGGCAACGTCGAGGCAGGGAATGACGCGGACGCGGACGGTCATCCTATCAGCGCCCCACCGCAATCGCTTCGGCCAGATCGAGCCGCCCGTCATAAAGCGCCCGCCCGGTAATCACGCCTTCGATACCATCGGCTACATGGACACGCAGCGCGTGAATATCGCTTATGTCGGCCACGCCGCCGCTGGCGATCACGGGAATATCGACCGCCTGCGCCAGCGCCACTGTCGCCGCGACATTGCAGCCTTTGAGCAACCCGTCGCGACCGACATCGGTGAACAGCAAGGCCGAAACGCCAGCATCCTCGAACCGGCGGGCCAGATCCTCGACGCGCACGTCGGACACATCGGCCCATCCCTCGGTCGCGACCATGCCGTCGCGGGCATCGACCCCGACGATGATCCGCCCGGGCAGGTCGCGCGCCGCTGATTTGACGAATTCGGGGTCTTTGAGTGCCGCCGTGCCGATAATCACCCGGTCGACGCCCAGGGCGAGCCAGCGGTCAACGCCGGCGCGGTCGCGGATGCCGCCGCCGACCTGCACCTTGCCGGGAAAGGCGGCGACAATATTTTCGACCGCGCCGCCATTGACGCTGGCACCGGCAAAGGCCCCGTCGAGATCGACGACGTGCAGATGCGTCGCCCCCGCGTCGGCGAACAGCCGCGCCTGTGCCGCCGGATCGTCGCCATAAATGGTGGCGCGATCCATGTCGCCCTCGGCCAGCCGCACGACTTGGCCAACCTTCAGGTCGATGGCAGGGAAGATCGTCAGGGTCATGGCATGTTCCTAAAGCCCCTCCCCTTCAGGGGAGGGGTTGGGGTGGGGGCTATCGAGGTGGAGCAAGACCAAAGGCCCCCACCCGCTGCAACTAGGCAGCAAGCTGCCGAGTCTCGCTGCCCTCCCCTGAAAGAGCGGGCGTGAACTACGGCCGCCACTTCAAAAACCTTTCAAGCGTGCGGAGGCCATAGCCTTGGCTTTTCTCAGGGTGAAATTGCACCCCGATGATGTTGTCGCGCCCGACGGCGGCCACAAAGGCTCCGCCATGATCGCTGGTCGCCATCACCTCTGCTTCGTCGTTGACTGTAAAATGATAGCCGTGGAGGAAATAGGCTTCACCGGCAGCGATCACCGGCTGCTCAGCCGACGGGGTCACATCATTCCAGCCCATATGCGGGATGCGCAAATCGGGCGCGGGGGTAAAAGGCTTCACGGTGCCGCCAATCCAGCCGAGCCCCGGTGAACGGCCATGCTCTTCCCCCGCATCGGCGAGCAACTGCATCCCGACGCAAATGCCCAGAAAGGGAACAGCGTCGCCACGGACGCGCTGTTCGATTGCCGCAACCAGCCCGCCGATGGCGGACAGACCATTCATGCAGGCAGAAAAGGCACCGACACCCGGCAATATGATCCGATCAGCGCGTACCACCACTTCTGGATCGGCCGTCACATCGACATGCGCAGCACCCGCAGCCAGCAAGGCATTATGAACCGAGCGCAGATTGCCCGCGCCATAGTCGATAAGAGCGATGGTTTCAGCCATGGCTTTGGAACCTAGAGCACCCCCTTGGTGCTGGGAATCGCATCGCCTTTGCGCGGGTCGATTTCGACCGCTTGCCGGAGCGCGCGGGCGAGCGCTTTGTAACTGCTTTCGGCGATATGATGATTATTGTCGCCATAGAGCGTTTCCAGATGCAGCGTGATTCCGGCTGCTTGGGCAAAGCTGGCAAACCAGTGTGGGAACAGCTCGGTGTCCATTTCGCCGAGGCGCTGCTGGGTGAACCCCGATTTCCACACGCAAAAGGGACGTCCCGAAATATCGATGGCGCAGCGGGTCAGTGTCTCGTCCATCGGCGAGTGCGCCTCGCCATAGCGCGCGATGCCGCGCTTATCGCCCAGCGCCTTTAACACCGCCTCGCCCAGTGCCAGCGCGCTGTCCTCGACCGTGTGATGCTGGTCGATGTGAAGGTCGCCCTTGACCGTCATCTTTATGTCGATCAGCGAATGGCGCGACAATTGTTCGACCATATGGTCGAGGAAGCCGATCCCGGTCGAAACGGCATAATCGCCCGTGCCGTCCAGATTAACGGTGATGGCAATGTCGGTTTCGCGCGTTGTGCGCTGGACTTCGGCGGTTCTCATGGCGCTTCCCATAGCACTCACTTTTCGCGGCGCAAGGCGCCTGTCCCCTCTTGACCCCTGCGCCGTCCCCGTTCATCCCCGCAGAATGAGCGACGAAGTCCAAGACAGCCTGATTCCCTATGACGAAATCGTACAGGATGCCCTGCGCGCCGTGGTTGGCCGCGTGCTGCGCCAGATTGTTGGCTATGAAAGCCTGCCGGGCGAGCATCATTTCTATATCACCTTTAAAACTCAGGCCCCGGGGGTTGATATTCCGGCGCATTTGACCGCCAAATTTCCTGATGAAATGACGATCGTGCTCCAGAACCGTTTTTGGGATCTGACGGTCGAGGATGATTTTTTCAGTGTCGGCCTGTCGTTCAATCAGACCCCGTCGATCCTGACCATTCCCTATGCTGCAATTTCGGCGTTCGTCGATCCGTCGGTCGATTTTGGGCTGCAATTTCAGGTCAGTGACGACAGCGCCGATCCCGAACCCCATGACGAAGCCGAAAATGACCATCCACCCGCGACCAGCGACGATGGCTCCAATGTCGTGACGGTGGATTTCGGCAAGAAGCGGTAACGATATGGCCAAGCTCTGGCCTCCGACGCGATTCTGGCAATATTGGGCCTTGGCCGGCATGGTCATATTAACCGCCGCCTTTTGGTGGGGTGTCGAGGGAAGCGCGCTGCATGACGGCGACCGCGTCATCGGACAGATTGCGGATGGCCTGTTGCGGTTCAGCCTGTTGGTTTTGACACCGGCGCTGGTGATGGGTTGGCTGGGCGCCGCCTGGTTTCGGCGAAGAATTGGCGAAAAGGGCTATTGGCAATTGTTGGGGCTGGTCGGAATGATCTGGGCCATCGCGGCGCTGATCGTCCGGATGTTGCTGACATGACCTCCACCCGCATCGAAAGCGATTCGCTGGGCGACATCGAGGTTCCTGCCGACACCTATTGGGGCGCGCAGACCGAACGCAGTCGCCACAATTTCGCCTTTCCGCCACATGAGCATATGCCGATTGCGATTGTCCACGCGCTAGCGCTGGTCAAATGGGCAGCCGCGCGGGTCAATCGCAAGCACGGGCTCGAACCGGTGCTGGCCGATGCGATCGAGGCGGCGGCGGCGGCTGTCGCGGCGGGTGAATATGACGACCAGTTCCCGCTCGCCATCTGGCAAACCGGCAGCGGCACCCAGAGTAATATGAACGTCAACGAGGTGATCGCCGGCATCGCCAACGAGGTTTTGAGCGGACAGCGCGGTGGCAAGACGCCGGTGCATCCGAACGATCATGTCAACAAAAGCCAGTCGTCGAACGACAGTTTCCCGACCGCGATGCACGTGGCGGTGACGCTGGCGATGACAAAGGGTTTGATGCCGGCACTCCGCAAGCTGGAGGATTTGCTGCTCGCCAAGGCGACGGCGTGGAACGATATTGTCAAAATCGGTCGCACCCATTTGCAAGACGCGACGCCGATGACTTTGGGGCAGGAATTTTCTGGCTATTATGCGCAGCTTCGCCTGTGCCGGATCCGGACCGAACCGATGGTCGAACAGGCGATCACACGGCTGGCGCAGGGCGGGACAGCGGTCGGCACCGGTCTGAACGCTCCGCAAGATTTCGACACGGACTTCGCCCGCGAAATGTCGGCAGTAACCGGGCTGACCTTTACCACCGCGCCCAACAAGTTCGAAGCCTTGGCCAGCCATGATGTTCTGGTTGACCTGTCGGGGCGGCTCAACACGCTGGCGGTCTCTCTCACCAAAATTGCCAATGATATTCGCTTGTTGGGGTCGGGGCCACGCGCCGGGCTTGGGGAACTCAACCTGCCCGCCAACGAACCGGGCAGCTCGATCATGCCGGGTAAGGTCAACCCGACCCAATGCGAAATGCTGACGATGGTGGCCGCGCAGGTGATTGGTAATCATCAGGCTGTGACCATTGGCGGGATGCAGGGTCAGCTTGACCTCAATGTTTTCAAGCCCCTCATTGGCGCAAATGTGCTACGATCCATCGAGTTGCTAAGCATCGGCATGACCGGCTTCGCCGACCATTGTGTCGCAGGCATCGAACCCAACCGCGACCGTATCGCCGAACTTGTCGACCGATCGCTGATGCTTGTGACGGCGCTGGCGCCCGAAATCGGCTATGACAAGGCCGCCAAGATCGCCAAACACGCGCTGGATCAGGGGTTGACGTTACGCGAGGCCGCACTGGCCCTCGAATTGGTCGATGCGGCGACATTTGACCGGATGGTCCGGCCTGAAAACATGCTGGGGCCGGAACCGACAGACGAAGGAGGCGTTGAATGACCGAGGTGAAACAGGAAATGCTTGGACGGATCATCAGTGGAATCATCGGCGGCAACATCGCCAAAAGCCACGGCAATCATCGCATTGCCGGGACGATTATTGGCGCGGGCACCCTATTTGCCGCGCGCCGCCTGTTTCCGCAACGCTACGCCTTTCTTGCTGCAACAGCAGCGGCTGCCTATCTGACCAAAAAATGGGCCGACCATGCCCAGGAACGCGAAGCCAGAAAGGCCATAGCCTCTGTAGAGGACAAAATTCGCAACGCAGATGTTGTTGATAGCTATACAGGAACCGGCCAATCCGCCCCTGACGGTGCCAGCATCGGCGATGCCCTGCCCCCGGCGATCCCGCTGCGCAAGACGGTCAACGGGACCGCGATTCACTAAAGGTCAGCCTCCGGCCTGCCAGTCCCTGACCGCTTCTATAGGCGATACCAGCATCAGCACATTCAGCGTCAGATTGTCGCGGATCGCCAAAAGCGTGAAAAGCTCGAACGTAATGGCGATCCCCACCGTCTGCCACCAGCGCATCCGGCTGGCGGCGACAAAACCCAGCATCATGAACGCCGCATCGCTCACCGAATTGAGAATCGAATCGCCGCTATAGCCATAGGCCATGGTGACTTCGCGATAGCGGTCGATGATGACGCTCGAATTTTCCAAAATTTCCCACGCCCCCTCTATCCCAAGCGCGAGGATGAGTGCGACCCATAAGGGTTGGCGCGAGAGCAGCCAGCGCGACAGGCCAAAGAAGATGAAGCCGTGGATGATGTGGCTGAAACTATACCAGTCGCTCAATTGCTGACTGTTCTGGTTCGACTGAACAACGCCATGCCACAGGCTGACCGTTCCGCACGGACAGATGGGCGGGCGGCCCATCGCAAACAGGATGAGCGCCAACGCGAGCAGCATCGCCGCCGCGAGTCCCCAACCCTTGCGCGAAATTCCTGCCATGCCAACGCCCCTTCCCGCTTGACCGGCGGCGGTCATCGCGCAATTAGCCCCCATGACCAAAAGCGTCCAGTTGAACCGTCGCGGCGTGTTGTTCGCCCTGTCCTCGCCATCGGGGGCAGGGAAAACCACCATTTCCAGAAAAATGCTGGCTGCCGACAATGAAATCGCGCTGTCGATTTCGGCGACGACGCGCCCGATTCGTCCGGGCGAGGTTGACGGCGTCGACTATCATTTCGTCGATGTTCCGACCTTTAAACAGATGGTCGCCGACGACGAATTTCTGGAATGGGCGCATGTGTTCGGCCATCGTTATGGCACCCCGCGCGCACGGGTCGAACAATTGCTCGATGCGGGCAAGGATGTGTTGTTCGACATCGACTGGCAAGGCGCACAGCAACTCTATCAAGAGGCTGGCCCCGATGTCGTGCGCGTCTTTGTCCTGCCACCGACGATGGAAGAGCTGGAACGGCGGCTGCGCAGCCGCCAGACCGACAGCGATGAGGTGATCGCGTCGCGCATGGCGCGCGCGGCAAATGAGATCAGCCATTGGGACGGTTATGATTATGTGCTGATCAACGACGATGTCGAAGGCTGTTTCGCCGAAGTCATGGCGATCATGCGCGCCGAACGATTGAAGCGCCGGCGCCAGATCGGTCTGATCGGCTTTGCCCGCGACCTCATTCGCTCAGTGCCAGAGGGCGATCCCGCGACCTGATCAGCCTTTGAAACGATAGCTTTCCAGTTCGGCGCGAAAGCTGTCTTTGATCGGCGCCGACCCCTTGGCATCGGTGCGCACGATTGTCGTGTCGCACAATCCAACGCACACATCATTTTGATAGGCCGCCGACACAATGTCCCAGCTTGCCGTGCCGATCCGCCCGATCCCGCTGGTGACTGTGATCGGGTCCGGGAAATGCCCTTCGGCGATATAATTGACCTCGACGCGCGCGATCAACCATCGTTCGCCCTCGATCCGCATTTTGCGCTCGACGATCAGTTCGCGGTTGAACCGCACCCGGCCATTTTCGAACAAAGCCGCCATGGCGACATTGTTGATATGACCCAGCGGATCAAGATCCTGAAACCGCGTTTCGACACTGGTCGAATAAGGATAGTTGGCGGGGTCGAGCCGCGCCGGGTCGAAACGGGGCATGGGAATACTCCAATTCCCCTCCCGCAAGCGAGAGGGGAGAGGTTGATTTAGCGCGGCGCCATACGGATGGCACCGTCAAGGCGGACATCTTCACCGTTGAAATAGCTGGTTTCGATCATGCACAGCGCCAGCTTCGCATATTCCTCAGGCTGCCCCAAACGCGCCGGATAGGGCACCGATGCCCCCAGCGCATCGCGAACATTTTGCGGCGCACCCGCCAGCAGCGGTGTATCAAAAATACCAGGCAGGATGGTGTTAACGCGGATCGCTTCGCGCGACAGGTCGCGCGCGATTGGCAGGGTCATCCCGACGACACCGCCCTTTGATGCCGAATAGGCGGCCTGACCGATCTGGCCATCCTCTGCCGCGACGCTTGCGGTGTTCACAATCGCACCGCGATCGCCGTCTTCCTGCGGATCGAGGGTCAACATTCCGGCTGCCGATTTGGCGATGCAGCGGAAGGTGCCAACCAAGTTGATCTGGATCAGCCAGTTGAACGCATCAAGCGGAAAATGCTTGATGCTGCCGTCTTCTTTGCTGCGGCTTGCGGTCTTGATCGCATTGCCGGTTCCGGCGCAATTGACGAGGACACGTTCCTGCCCATGAGCTTCGCGCGCCTTGGCAAAACCTGCATCGACGCTGGCGTCGTCAGTGACGTTCACTTCGCAAAAGAGGCCGCCGATTTCGGCGGCGATGGCCAGACCTTTTTCTTCCTGCAGGTCAAAGATGGCGACCTTGACGCCCTGAGCAGCCAGCGCGCGGGCGGTGGCCGCACCAAGGCCCGAAGCGCCGCCGGTGACAACGGCAGATACGGTGGAATCGAGTTTCATTTCAGTCTCCTATCAAAAGCCCTCTCCTTCAATGGAGGGGTTGGGGTGGGGGCTGTCGAGGTTGCGCAAGGCCGATGCCCCCACCCCGCTCGACTATTGGTCCGGCTACGCCGAACCAAGTCTCACTGCCCCTCCCCTGAAGGAGAGGGGGTTATTCTTCTTAAAGTCGTTCGATGATGGTGACGTTGGCTTGGCCGCCGCCTTCGCACATCGTTTGCAGCCCATATTTGGTGCCGCGCGATTCGAGCGCATTGAGCAATGTTGCCATGAGTTTGGTGCCCGATGCGCCCAGCGGATGGCCGAGTGCAATCGCGCCGCCATGGACATTGAGCCGGCCGTGCGACCCGCCCAGATATTTGAGCCATGCCAGCGGCACCGGCGCAAAGGCTTCGTTGACTTCGTACAGGTCGATGTTGTCGATTTTCATGCCGGCTTTTTTCAGCGCGCGTTCGGTGGCGAACAGCGGTTCTTCGAGCATGATGACGGGATCGCCCGCGGTCACCGAAACATGGTGGATGCGCGCACGCGGGGTCAGGCCATGATCCTTGAGCGCCTGTTCCGAACAGATGAGCACCGCGCTCGCCCCGTCGCAAATCTGGCTGGCCGACGCTGCTGTGATGCTGCCACCTTCCTGAAGCAATTTAACTCCGGCAATCCCTTCCAGCGTGGCGTCGAAGCGGATGCCTTCGTCAACGCGGTGAATCACCTTGCCCTCGGGCGTGTCTATTTCGACGCCGACAATTTCCTTGTCGAACAAACCCGCCTCGGTCGCCGCTTTGGCACGGCGATGGCTTTCGAGGGCAAAAGCATCAAGATCAGCCTTGGTAAAGCCGTGCTTTTGCACGATCATTTCGGCGCCCATGAACTGGCTGAACATGATGCCGGGATATTTTTCCTCAAGCCGGGGCGATTTATAATTGCCCATGCCTTCCTTCATATACAGCATCGCGGTTGAGCCCATCGGCACGCGCGTCATGCTTTCGATACCGCTGGCCAGCACCATGTCCTGCGTCCCCGACATTACGCCCTGCGCCGCGAACTGCATCGCCTGCTGCGACGATCCACACTGGCGGTCGATGGTGACCGAGGGGATGCTGTCGGGCAGTTTCGATGCGAGTACGGCGTTACGGCCAAGGTCCATCGTCTGCTCGCCGCCCTGTCCGACACAGCCGGTGATGACATCGTCAATCTTGCTGGTATCAAAATCATTGCGGTCAGCAATCGCGTCGAACACAGCGGCGCCAAGGTCGACAGGGTGAACGCCGGCGAGCTTGCCGCCGCGTTTGCCACCTGCGGTGCGGACGGCGTCTACGATATAGGCAGTGGTCATTGGGGATTCCTTTCGATCAAAAGCCCCTCCCCTTCAGGGGAGGGGTTGGGGTGGGGGCTGTCGAGGTTGCACAAGGCCGATGGGCCCCCACCCCGCTCGACTAAAGGCCCGACTAACGCCGGACCAAGTCTCACTGCCCCTCCCCTGAAGGGGAGGGGCTTAATCCTCAGAGCTTTCGCCCGATGAGTTCCTTCATAATTTCGTTAGTGCCGCCAAATATCCGCGTCACCCGCGCCGCGCGCCACATGCGGGCGATGGGATATTCGTTCATATATCCTGCGCCGCCGTGAAGTTGCAGGCATTTGTCCATCACTTCCCATTGCAGGTCGGTGTGCCACAGCTTGGCCGCAGCGCCTTCCTCGGGCGTGAGTTCCTTTTTCAGATGCCGTGCCAGCGCCCAGTCGAGATGCGCCCAGCCGACCTGCAACTTGGCCTTGAGGTCGGCGAGCACGAAGCGGCTGTTCTGGAAATCGAGCAGAGGCTTGCCGAACACCATCCGGTCGCGCGCGAAGGTGACCGTCTCGTCGAACGCCTTTTGGCTCGATGCCATCGCGGACACCGCAATCGACAAGCGCTCCTGCGGCAGTTCGCTCATCAAATAGATGAATCCCTTACCCTCTTCGCCCAGGCAATTGGTGATCGGCACGCGGACATCTTCAAAGAACAGCTCGGACGTGTCGGCCTCATCCATCCCGATCTTGTCGAGGTTGCGACCGCGCTTGAATCCCTCGCGATCGGCTTCGACGAGCACGATCGACATCCCCTTCCACGCCGGTTCAATCTCGGTGTCGGTCTTGACGCAAACCAGGATCAGATCAGCATTCTGGCCGTTGGTGATATAGGTTTTGGACCCGTTGATGACATAGTGATTGCCATCCTTTTTCGCGGTCGCGCGCATGGCTTGCAGGTCGCTGCCGGTCCCCGGTTCGGTCATCGCAATCGCCGTGATAACCTCGCCCGAAATCATCTTGGGCAGCCAATGCTTCTTCTGCTCTTCGCTGCCATAGCTGTTGATATAATTGACGACGATGTCCGACTGCAGCGAAAAGCCCGTCGCCGCGCCGCCATAATAGGCGCTTTCCTCGTCAACGATGGCGTTATAGCCGAAATCGAGGCCCAGACCGCCATATTCCTCTGACACCGTGGGGCACAACATGCCCAGCGCGCCCGCCTTGGGCCAGATGGATTTGGGGACGATGCCCTCTTCCTGCCACTTCGCCGCATTGGGGGCGACTTCCTTTTGCAGAAACTGGCGCACCGTGGCGCGAAAAGCCTCATGGTCCTCGGTGTAAACCGAGCGCGACAGATTATCGAGCGACATGAAATCCCTTTCCCAGACGGCGAACCGACGCCTTTGGCGAGTCGGCACCCATGATTATGGCACGACTAGGCACAGTCGTTTCATCTTTAGTTGACCTTACGTTTACGTGCACGTCAAGTGGAAATGCCGTTACGGCGGCAATGCGCGCGATTCAACACTGGCCGGACACGGCGGTGCCGCGCTAAACGGGCGGCATGGTTGATCTTCTTCTTGATACCCACGCCCTGCTCGGCGAATTGCCGCGCTGGAGCGCCACCGAACAATGCCTCTATTGGGTCGATATAGACGCCCATCAAATCCACCGCACCGACCCCGAAACCGGCACAGATAAGGTCATGCAGTTGGACCAGCCGGTCGGCTGCATTGCGCTGCGTTCCGATGGCGGGCTGATCGCCGCGATGAAAAACGGATGCGCCCTGATTGACACATGGGGAGCCAAACCCGTGCCCTTTGGTCCGCAACCTCTGACCGACCGGCCAGAACAGAGGTTCAACGACGGCTGCGTAGATGGCGCCGGGCGGCTGTGGGTCGGCAGCCTGACGAGCGACAAAGCCAATCCGCAGGCCCGCCTCTATCGGCTTGATCCCGACGGCATGATGACCGAGATGCTCCACGGCCTGACGACCAGCAATGGCGCGGCGTTCAGTCCCGATGGTCACACCTTCTATCACGCCGACACCCCGACCCATGCGATCCGCGCCTATGATGTCGACCCCGACACCGGCACGCTGGGCGAGGGGCGACTTTTCCACCAGTTCGAACACGGCAAGGGACGCCCCGATGGCGGGACCGTCGATGCCGAGGGTTGTTACTGGTCGGCGCTATGGGATGGCGGGCGTGTGGTTCGCCTGTCGCCCGACGGCGAATTGCTGGCCACTGTCGCGCTGCCGGTCTCCCGCCCCACCATGATCACATTGGGCGGCGCGGACCTTCGCACCGCCTTTGTCACCAGCGCGGGCAAGAATCTGAGCGAGGATGAACGCGCGACGCAGCCACATGCGGGCGGGGTTTTCACGTTTCGCGTCGAAGTGCCGGGGCTCTCGCCTCCCGCTTTCGCGCTGTAACCGGCATTGCTTGCCAGCCGCTGATATATCGGGGTAAGGCACCTGCAAAGGCGGTTTCGCCGGAAAGCCGACCGTTCAGGGAGAAAATTATGTCGCGTCGCCCCCTTCGTCTTGTTCCGTACCTGACCCTGCTGCTTGCATCTTCGGCAATGCTGGCGGGTTGTGCCACCATGGATAGCCAAATGACCAGTGAACCGACAGCAGCCAACGAAGCCGCACCGCCCGCGTCTGACGCCAGCGATAACCCGATGCTTGCCGAATGGACCGGCCCTTTTGAAGGAGTGCCGCCGTGGGACAAGATGAAGCCCGAATTGTTCCCGTCGGCTTTCACCGCCGGAATGGCCGAGGTCAAAGCCCAATATCAGGCCGTTATCGACAATCCCGAAGCGCCGACTTTTGATAACACGTTTGTCCCCCTGATGCTCGCCGGCGATACGATGGACCGGGTTTATGCGATGTGGGGCGTCCAGACCTCGAACAAGTCGAGCGACGCGGTCGAGGCCATCGATGCCGAATGGAGCCCAAGGCTCTCCACCTTCTATACCGAGCTGTCACTCGACCCCAAACTCTTCGCGCGTTTCAAAACGGTGTATGACAATCGCGAAACCAGCGGGCTGGACGCGCAGCAAAAGCGCATTGTCGAACGCGAATATGACCAAATGGTCCGCGATGGCGCCAATTTGTCGGCTCCCGACAAGGCCAAACTTGTCGCGATGAACGCCAAGCTGGAAGGGCTGTTTTCCAGCTTTTCCAGCAAACTGCTCGGCGACGAGAAACTCTATACATTTGTGACGGACAAGGCCGATCTGGACGGATTGGAACCGGCGCTTGTTGCTTCCTTTGCCGCTGCCGCAACCGCCGCTGGCAAGCCGGGCGAATGGGCGATCAAGAACACCCGATCATCGGCGCAGCCAGTGCTGCAAAATGCCACCAACCGCGCGTTGCGAGAGAAAGTCTGGCGCGCCTATGTCAATCGCGGTGACAATGGCGATGCCAATGACACCAATGCGACGATTGTCCAGATTTTGAAGCTGCGTCAGCAGCGCGCCGAACTGCTCGGATTCCGGACCCACGCCAATTATCGCATGGCCGACACCATGGCGAAAACGCCTGAAAACGCGATGGGCCTGATGATGAAAGTCTGGCCTGCGGCGGTCGCCCGCGTCCATGAAGAGGTCGCCGACATGCAGGCGGTTGCCGATACTGACGCCAAGGCCGGTAAGGCTCCCAAGCTGACCATCGAGCCGTGGGACTATCGCTATTATGCCGAAAAGGTCCGCAAGGCGAAATATGACCTCGATGAAAGCGAGGTGAAACCTTATCTCCAGCTCGACAAAATGGTCGCGGCGATGTTCTGGGAAGCCGGACAGCTTTATGATCTCGGCTTTAAGGAAAACACCGGCACGGTTCCGGTGTTCGACCCCAAGGTGCGGACTTTTGAAGTCACCAATCTGAAAACCGGCGCCAATGTCGGGCTGCTCTATCTCGACAATTTCGCGCGCGACGGCAAACGGTCGGGCGCGTGGATGACCACCTATCGCAGCCAGCAGACGCTGGGCGGTCGCCGCAACGTTCTGGCATCAAACAATAATAATTTCACCGAAGGCGCGGACGGCGAGCCGACACTCATCAGCCTCGACGATGCCTCGACCCTGTTTCATGAATTTGGTCATGGCATCCATTATCTGTTGCAGGATGTGAAATATCCCTGGCTCGCCAATGTCCCGCGCGACTTTGTCGAATATCCCAGTCAGGTGAACGAAAACTGGCTGATGACCCCCGAAATATTGTCGAAATTTGCAACGCATTATAAAACAGGCAAGCCGATCCCGCAGGCGCTGGTCGACAAGATTTTGGCCAGCCAAAAATTTAATCAGGGCTTTGAAACGGTCGAATATCTGGCGAGTGCCATCGTCGACATGAAGCTGCACAACCGCACGACGCCGCCGATCGACATCGACGCATTCGAACGCGACACGCTGAAAGAGATCGGTATGCCGAAAGAAATCGTCATGCGTCACCGCCTGCCGCAGTTCGGCCATTTGTTCAGCAGCGACGCCTATTCGGCGGGCTATTACAGCTATCTCTGGTCCGAAACGATGGACGCCGACACATGGGCAGCCTTTACCGAGGCTGACGGCCCGTGGGATCGCAAGGTTGCCGACCGGTTCCGCACCATATTGTTGATGACCGGCAACGAAACCGACCGCGCCGAGGCCTACCGCACCTTCCGCGGGCGCGACCCCGATGTGAAGGCGCTATTGATCCGTCGGGGCTTCCCGACGGGCAATTGATCTGAGTCTGGGGCGGCGGCGTCAATCGGTTGCCGCCCCGCTCTTGTTCGCAAGACTCGCTTCGCCGCGCACTTATCGCTAAAGCGCGCGCCATGAGTGACGATCTGTACGACGATGACGGCCATGAAGCCGCGCCCATGGATATGCTGGCGTCCTATTTCGCCGCGCATGACTGGGCGCACGAGATGGTCAGCGACGATGAAATTGTCGCAACCGCGCAAGGCAGCTGGACCAGCTATGAATTGCGCGCCGTTTGGCGGGCAGAGGACGGCGTCATCCAGTTGCTCGCCTTTCCCGACATTCGCGTCGTCGAGGACAAACGCGCGGTCGCCCATGAGGCACTGGCGCTGATCAACGAACAGCTATGGCTTGGTCATTTTGAACTTTGGTCGAGCAGCGGCACGATCTTGTTCCGCCACGGCATGTTGGTCGGGGCCAATGCGGCGTTGTCAATCGACATCACCGAAACGCTCGTCGAAACGGCGATCGACGAATGCGAACGATTTTATCCGGTATTCCAGTTTGTCCTGTGGGGCGGGAAATCTCCGGCCGAAGCACTGGCCGCGTCGCTCATCGAAACGCGCGGCGAGGCGTAAGACCCTTTCCGATCCCGCCATTTCCGTTCGCCCTGAGCTTGTCGAAGGGCTGTCCTTTTCTTTGAGTGTCGAAATGAAGAACGGTCCTTCGACAGGCTCAGGACGAACGGGCTTTAGGTTTATGTGCTGTCGCTAACGCCGTTCAAACCGCGTCAGTCCCGGCCCCAGATCATTGGCGCCAATCGCCAATGCTTCGCCGCTCCAATCGGCAACAAACACCGATTTCCGACCCAATCCCGCAGGCAATGTCGCTTTATTGCCCTCGATCACCAGTCCGGCTGACGGATTTTTGCGCTCTTCTGCCGCGACGGCGATGAAGGCTGAATAATTTTCCTTGTCGCGTCCCTGAATGAACAGATTATTCGCAATCCGGCCGACCGACCCCGATGGCAGGTCGATCATATAATTGGTTGCGCTGCCCTGCGTATCGTCAAAGCTGTTGTTGCGAAAATCGACCGAGACACCCCGCGATTTGAGATAATGGCCACCATCGCCCTTTTCGAACCGCGACTGGGTGACAATCACCCGCCCGTAAATGCCGGTATAGACACTATGCGCGCAGCTCAGGCCGCGATCACAGCGGCCCAAATGGGAGAAAGTGGAGCGATCGATGCTGAGCGTCGCGCCCTCATCGTCGGCGGTGAGCACGCCTTCTTCACTGTTGCGGAACATGCTGTTGACGATGGTCAGATCGCTTCGTTCCAACCGGATTCCCGCGCCATTGCCATCGGGGACACGCATATTCTGAAACACGATGCCATCGACGCGCGCACCATTGCCACGCAAGACCAGCGCCGCCTTACCCTCGCAGGTCACACCATTGAAAATCGCTTTGCCCGGCTCTGCCGCCACAAAAGCAACGCGCCCGGATTCCTGCACCGCGCATTGGCGATGGACGCCCGATGCGACGCGGATCGTGCCCTGACCGTCACCAATCGCGTTGACCGCATCTTGCAGACGGTCATAGCCGCGCCCCTGTTCGACAACGACATAGGGCGCAGCGCCCGTTTGCGCGGGAACCGGCGTCGGCGCGAGCAGCAAGGGCAAGGCGAGCAACGGCAACATGGGACGACGGAAAGGAAATTTGGCCATGGTTGCGCCTTAGCCGCTTGCCGCCCGCCAGTCGTTTGCAAAGCTGGTTAAAATAGCGCCCGTCCCGTTTCCGGACGACGGGCGCGGCAGCGGTTAATCGAGGTTGGGGCGCAGCCAGCGGCGTGCGGTGTCGAGGTCAACGTTGCGCCGCTTCGCATATTCAAGCAACTGATCCTCGCCCACGCGCGCCACTCCAAAATAGGAAGCGTCGGGATGGCCGAAGTAAAATCCCGACACCGCCGCGGTGGGCAGCATGGCAAAATTCTCGGTCAGCTCCACGCCCGTATTGGCTTCGGCATCGAGCAGATCGAAAAGGATGCGCTTCAAACTATGTTCGGGGCAGGCCGGATAGCCGGGGGCGGGTCGGATTCCGCGATATTCCTCGTGCAAGATCGCCTCTTCGGTCAGTTGCTCATGCGGGGAATAGGCCCATAAATCGGTGCGCACATGCGCGTGCAGCCGCTCGGCAAAGGCTTCGGCCAAACGGTCTGCCAGCGCCTTGAACAAAATGTCCGAATAATCATCCTGATCGGCCTTAAAGCGTGCCAAATGCGGCTCGATACCGTGAATGCTGACCGCAAAACCGCCGATCCAGTCGCCATCGTGACTGATGAAATCGGCCAGCGACATGTTGAACCGGCCTTCACGCTTGGCAATTTGCTGACGCAGGAAGGGCAGGCAGACATGGCGCTCTTCTTCCTCCAGATGGATGATCACATCGTCATCTTCGCGTCGGCACGGCCACAGACCGGCCACGCCGCGCGCGGTCAGCCATTTTTCGGCGACAATCTGGTCGAGCATGGCGCGGGCATCGGCATAAAGCCCGCTCGCGCTTTCGCCGACGACCTCATCCTCAAGAATCGCGGGATAATTGCCCGCCAGCTCCCACGCCCGGAAAAAGGGCGTCCAGTCGATCCAGTTGACCAGATCGGCGATGTCCCAATTGTCAAAGACATGGACGCCGGGTTGTTCGGGCGGCGGCGGGCGCAGATGTTCGTCCATGACAAAGCCATTGGCGCGCGCATCGGCAATCGGGACCAGCGCGCTTTGCCCCTTGTTCGCGCGCACCTCGCGGACATGGGCATAGTCATCCTTATATTTTTTGACATAGGCATCGAGACCGGTGTCGCTGACCAGCGCCGTCGCGACCCCGACCGCGCGGCTGGCGTCGAGCACATGCAGCACCGGCCCGTCATAGGCGGGGTCGATACGCAGCGCGGTATGGACACGCGAGGTCGTCGCCCCGCCGATGAGCAGTGGCAGCGTCATTCCGGCGCGCTTCATCTCTTCGGCAACCGTCACCATCTCGTCGAGCGAGGGCGTGATCAGCCCCGACAAGCCGATAATATCGGCATCCTCGGCCACAGCGGTTTCAAGGATCTTTGACCAGGGAACCATGACGCCGAGGTCAACAATTTCGAACCCGTTACATTGCAGAACGACACCAACGATATTCTTGCCAATGTCATGGACGTCGCCCTTGACCGTAGCCATCACGACCTTGCCCTTGCCCTTGGCACCCGGCTCTTTCGACGCCTCGATAAAGGGCAACAGATGCGCGACCGCTTTCTTCATCACGCGCGCCGATTTGACGACTTGCGGCAGGAACATCTTGCCCGATCCGAACAGGTCACCGACGACATTCATGCCATCCATCAACGGCCCCTCGATCACCTCGATCGGGCGCGGCATGGCCAGTCGCATCTCTTCAGTATCAGCAACAACATGCGCGTCTATGCCTTTGACCAGCGCATGTTCGAGCCGCTTTTCCACCGGCCAATCGCGCCATTCTTCGGCAGCCTTTTCCTGCGCCGGACTGGTGCCCTTATAGCGCTCGGCGAGCGCGATCAGCCGTTCGGTCGGGCTTTCGGCCTCACCCTCGATCCTACGATTGAGCACCACATCTTCGCAGGCATTGCGCAATTCGGGATCGATAGTGTCATAGACATCAAGCTGCCCCGCATTGACAATCGCCATATCGAGTCCGGCGGGAATAGCATGGTACAGAAAAACGCTGTGCATCGCGCGGCGCACCGTCTCATTCCCGCGAAAACCGAACGACAGGTTCGACAATCCGCCCGAAAAATGGACGTGCGGACAGCGGACACGGATTTCCTTGACGCCTTCGATAAAATCAACGGCATAATTGTCATGCTCTTCCAACCCTGTCGCGATCGCGAAGATATTGGGGTCAAAGATGATGTCTTCGGGGGGAAAACCGATGCCTATCAGCAGGTCATAAGCGCGCGCACAAATTTCGACCTTACGCTCTTTCGTGTCGGCCTGCCCGACCTCATCAAAGGCCATGACAACAATCGCCGCCCCATAGGCCATGCACTTTTTTGCCGCCTCGATGAACGGAGCCTCGCCCTCTTTCATGCTGATCGAATTGACGACGGGTTTGCCGGGAACGCACTTCAATCCCGCCTCGATCACTGACCATTTGCTGCTGTCGATCATCACCGGCACACGCGCAATGTCGGGTTCAGCGGCAATGAGTTTCAGAAAAGTTTCCATCGCCGCTTCGGAATCGAGAAGGCCTTCGTCCATATTGACGTCGATAATCTGGGCGCCGTTCTCGACCTGCTGGCGCGCCACCTCGACCGCCGCCGTATAGTCATCGGCCATAATCAACCGCTTGAAGACGGCTGATCCGGTGACGTTGGTGCGCTCGCCGATGTTGACGAAAGTGGCGGAGGAGGGACGGTTTTCGGTCATTTATCTTCCTGATCCTCACCACTCTTGGGGAGGGGGACCGCCGCGAAGCGGTGGTGGAGGGGGCTCTCGTACAAAAACTTGGCTGCTGACCGAGAGCCCCCTCCGTCAGCGCTACGCGCTGCCACCTCCCCGCTAGCGGAGAGGATCGATCACGCCGCCATCGTAAAAGGCTCCAGTCCCGCAAGCCGTGTTCGCACCGGCACTTGCGGCACGATGCGCGGCGGCAGTCCCTTCACTGCCGCTGCCATCGCGGCAATATGATCAGGCGTCGAGCCACAGCAGCCGCCGAGGATGTTGACCTGACCATGTTCGGCCCATTCCCTGACCAGCGCCGCCGTCGTGTCGGGCATCTCGTCATACTCACCCAGTTCGTTGGGCAGGCCGGCGTTGGGATATACCATCAGCAATGTGTCGGCGAGGTCGGACAAGACACGCACATGCGGACGCAACTGCGCCGCACCGAACGAGCAATTCAGCCCGATCGTCACCGGCCGTGCGTGGCGCACAGCATACCAAAAGGCTTCGACCGTATGGCCCGACAGGTTGCGCCCCGACAGATCGGTGAGCGTCATCGACAGCATCAGCGGAAGCTCACGCCCCAGCGACGCCTCGGCCTCTAGTGTCGCAGCAATCGCGGCCTTGGCATTCAGCGTATCAAAGACCGTTTCGACCAGAATGAAGTCGGCACCGCCCTCGGCCAGCGCATCGACCTGTTCGAGATAGACGTCTTTCAATTCATCAAAATCAATCTCGCGAAAACCGGGGTTGTTGACATCGGGCGACAGCGACAGCGTCTTGTTCGTCGGCCCCACCGCCCCCGCGACAAAGCGGCGACGGCCATCCTGTGCAGCAAAGGCATCAACTTCGGTGCGCGCCAGCGCCGCGCTCGCGCGGTTGATGTCGCCGACCAAATGCTGCGCGCCATAATCGGCCTGACTGATCCGGTTGCCGCTGAATGTGTTGGTTGCCACGACGTCCGCCCCGGCATTCAGATAGTCGCGGATTACCGCAGACACGATTTCGGGTCGCGCAAGGTTCAGATAATCACCATTGCCGCGCGGGTCGATGGACAGATCATGGGTCGAACCATCGAGGCCGACATAGGCTTTGCGGTTCTGAAAGGCGGTGCCAAAGGGGCCATCCTTGATCAAGATACGTTCGGCAGCCGCCTCGTTTAGAGCTTCGCGAGCGCCGGTCATGCGGCCTGCTCCTGCTGCGGCGCACGCGGGCGCACACCCAGCATATGGCATATCGCATAGCTGAGCTCGGCGCGGTTGAGCGTGTAGAAATGAAAGTCGCGGACCCCGCCAGCATAGAGGCGCCGGCAAAGCTCCGCCGCCGCCGTTGCCGCGACCAACTGCCGCGCCGCCGGAAGGTCATCGAGCCCCTCGAACAATTGCGCCAGCCAAGGCGGGACATCGGTGCCGCACATCCCCGACATACGCTGAATCGCCGAAAAATTGCTGACCGGCATGATACCGGGGATGATCGGCGCCGAAATGCCGGCCGCCACCGCCGCATCGCGAAAGCGGAAAAAAGTATCGGGTTCAAAGAAGAATTGCGTCATCGCGCGCGTCGCCCCGGCATCCAGCTTGCGCTTCAGATTATCGAGGTCGTCAGCAGCGCTTTTGGCTTCGGGGTGGGTTTCGGGGTTGGCAGCCACCGAGATTTCAAAAGGCGCAATATCGCGCAATCCGGCGACCAGGTCGGCGGCGCAGCTATACCCATCGTCGCGCGCCCGAAAGCGCTCACCCTTGACCGGTGGGTCACCGCGCAAGGCGACGATGTGCCTGATACCGGCGTCCCAATAGGACTGGGCAACCTCTGCAATATCGTCGCGGCTGGCATCAACGCAGGTCAGATGCGCCGCCGCCGGAATGCCGGTTTCCTTGGCGATCCGGGTCACGGTGGCATGGGTGCGTTCGCGGGTCGAACCACCTGCGCCATAAGTTACCGACACAAAGCGCGGGCCAAGCGGCGACAACGTCCCGATCGCATCCCACAATGTTTCGGTCATCTTGTCGCTCTTTGGCGGGAAAAATTCAAAGCTGACGCCAATGTCACCGGCCAGGCCGGCAAAAAATGGTGATGCAGCTGCCCTATGGGCTTCGGACGTCGAGTTTAGATTTGGGGTCATGCCGCAAGCCTTTTACGCTGACTGTCACTGTCGCGCGCGATGGGTGATTGATCTTCGTCGGAGCGGCGGCGGCCCAGCCATAACTTGACCGTTAGCGCACCTCCGTCCAGCGTTTCGGAGCTTTCGAGCATCATGGCGGCCGATGCGAACCAGCCGCGAATCTGAGCATCGGAGAAGCCCAAACGGGCATGGGCGGCAAGCGCGCGCAGATCCTCGTCCTCGTGCGGTGCAAAATCGACGATGAGCAAATGCCCGCCGCCGCGCAGCACGCGGCTGGCCTCTGCGATGACGCGATCGGGCTCATGGGCGAAATGCAGTGCCTGATGGATAACCACGCTGTCGATGCTGGCATCGTCCAGCGGCAGGGACAGAAAATCGGCCTGCACAAGATCGATTGGCACCGGCTGGTCGGCCAGCTTGGCACGCGCAATGCGCAACATTTCTGGGCTGCGATCAAGCGCGGTGATGCGGCGTGCTGTCGCCGCAAAAATCTCTGCCATCCGTCCTGTGCCGGTGCCGACGTCCAGCATATGACCAAGGCGGCGATTGTGCATCATCGCCAACATCGCCGCCTCGACATCGGATTCGGCGACATGACGCGAACGAATGGCATCCCATTCAACCGCATGTTCGGCAAAATAGCGGGCCGCAGCCGCAGCCCGGTCGCTCCGGATCGCCGCCAGCCGCCGCGCATCATGCGCGATCACCAGCGCTTCGCGCGGTGAAAAAGGCCAGTCCTCGGCTTGACGCATCGCCAGCCCAACCGACCCTTCACGCGCAATCCGCAGGAAAACCCAGCTCCCCTCGCGGTGGCGCTCGACAATTCCCGCCTCGGCAAGGATACGGACGTGGCGCGAAACGCGCGGCTGGCTTTGTTCAAGAACGACGGCCAATTCGCCAATAGCAAGCTCCATCTCACGCAGCAGCGCCACGATTCGCAGGCGCGTCGGGTCAGCAAGGGCGCGGAAAATGTCGAGCAACTCAGTCATAAAACATCATATAAAGCTTTCTTTATATCTGGTCAACCAGCCGCTGAGCCGCGAATCCAGCCGCTTGCAGCTTGCTGGCAACGAGACGGACAACTTTTGCCGCGACCATCGACAAAAAGTCCGTTGCGCCGATATTTCGAGCACGGTAGCTCTGGGGGGTCGGCAAATTGCTGGCACGAAATGGTTCGTGCCCGAAATGTCGACAGAGCTATTCACTTGAGAGGGGTATACCCAGATGAAAAAGTCGATCACTTTGTCGCTCGTCCTGGCCGCTTCGCTCGGCCTCGCTGCTTGTGCCGAGAAGGCTTCGGATGACGCCGCGACGACGACCGAAGATACCAGCGCCACGATGGAAGGTGCTGCTGACGGCGCCATGGACGCTGCAGAAGGCACCGCGGACGCAACCGCCGATGCCGCTGATGGTGCTGCCGATGCCGCTACCGGCGCAGCTGATGCCGCTGGCGACGCTGCCGATGCGACTGCCAACGCCGCAGACAAGGCCAAGGAAGCTGCTACCGCTGCTAAGGAAGCTGCTGCCACCGCCAAGGGCGCGATGGAAGAAATGAAGAAGTAAGCCAACCGGCTTCACTTCGACAAGAAAAGGGTCGTCGATCATTGAATCGGCGGCCTTTTTTCTTGCCCTTATTTCACGGATGCGATGTGCAGGCGCGACAGAATCTTGCCAAGTCGGGCCAAGGCCGCTATCGCCGGACCCCAGTGGTCACATTTTCGCCACAAAGAACAAATGCGAAAGGTATTTTCATGCGTAAGATTATTCTCGCCTCGGTTGCCATTGCTGCTTTCAGCCTCACCGCTTGCTCGGAAAAGGCGCAGGACGCCACTGCCGACGCCGGCAACGCCGTAGCAGACGATGTTGCCGCAACCGGCGATGCAATGGCTGACGGTGCAGCAGACGCCGCCGATGCGACTGCCAACGCAGCTTCGGACGCAGCCGACGCAACCAAGGACGCAGCCGCTGGCGCAATGGAAGCCACCAGCGACGCGGCCCATGACGCATCGGAAGAAGTGAAGCACTAAGCTTTCGCTTATTGAATTTAGGGGGGGCGTCGATCAGTGGTCGGCGCCCCCTTTTCATTCGCGGGCAAGACGGTGTAGACGGACGACATGATCGCGCGCGCGCTCCTGCTTTTGATCTCGCTGCTGGTGATACCGGCCTTGTCGGGCTGTAGCCGGACCGACAACGAACCCGGCCCCGGCGGCGTGACCGTCAGCGAGGCCAAAGCACTGGATGACGCGGCCACCATGCTCGAAAGCCGCCGCGACCCTGCCCCACCTGCTGACGACACAGATGCGCCAAAGAAAAGCGGCAGCTAATGTGCATGGCGGGCCGTTGTGACTAACTCACACACGCACTCTATCGCGACAAACACGATAGCTATGCGGCCTATGCGTGGCGGCCCGCGCCCCGACACACGAACAGCACCATGACTGACGAAGCCCCTTCCCCGCCCGCAACGACCATCGTCTTCCTGCTCTTTCCGGGGATCACCCAACTGGATTTTACCGCGCCTGCTCAGGCGCTCGCGCGTATGCCTGGTGCAAAGTTGATTGGCGCGGCGTCCAGTCTGGATCCGATCAAAACCGACAGCGGCTTTTCCATCCTTCCAACGCATGATTTCGCCACTTGTCCGCAGGCCGATCTGCTGTGCGTCCCGGGCGGTCATGGCGTCGCCGACGCGCTGGGCCAGCCAGCCCATATCGATTTTCTGCGCGATCAAGCGAAAGCCGCGACTTGGGTGACGAGCGTCTGCACGGGAGCTTTTTTGCTGGGCCGTGCCGGACTTTTACAGGGCAAGCGGGCGACCACCCATTGGGCCTACACCCAATTGCTGCCGCTCGTCGGGGCAAGCTATGTCGCCGACCGTGTGGTGGAGGACGGCAAGGTCATCAGTTGCGGCGGCGTAACGGCGGGTCTTGATTTCGCGCTGACGCTCATTGCCCGCATCCACGGTGAGCGCGTCGCAAAGGCGGTGCAACTCGCACTGGAATATAATCCCTCGCCTCCGTTCAAAGGCGGGCATCCCGACCGTGCCGCCCCCGACCTGACGACGGGGTTACGCCAGCATTTCTATGCCGCCGCAGCGACGCGGATGGAACGAGCCCTCACCAACTAAAGGGGGACAACGATCAGCCTATCAAAGCCTCAATCTGGTCGATCGTGTCGTTCATCAGCTTGACGATGGCGCGATAAGGGGCCGGGCTGGCCATATCGAGACCGGCGCGCTTCAAAATCTCGACCGGATAGTCCGAACCGCCCGCCTTGAGCACGCCCAGATAAGTGTCGCGCTCTGCCGCCCCGCCGGACAGGATCGACTGGGCAAAATAGGTCGCCGCCGCGATGCAGGTCGAATATTGATAGACGTAAAAGCTGTTATAGAAATGGGGGATATAGGCCCATTCGATGGCATAGTCGGGGTCAATCTCTACCTTTGGCCCATGATAGCGTGTGAGCAGGTCGCGATAGATGCTGGTGAATTTTTCACCCGACAGCCCCTCGCCCGCCTCTCCCTTGTCATGCGCGGCGAGTTCAAATTCGGCAAACATCGCCTGCCGGAAAAATGTCCCGCGCAATCCTTCAAGTTGCTGGCCGAGATAAAAGATCTTCTCTTCCTTGGTCGTCGCCTTTGACAGCATATAGGCGGACAGGAGTTGCTCGTTACAGGTGCTGGCAATTTCGGCGAGGAAGATCGGATAATCCGACATTTCATAGGGCTGGTTAGCATTGGCGAGCAGCGAATGCATGGCGTGGCCCCATTCATGGGCAAAGGTTGTCAGTCCCTCATAATTCTCCCCCAGATTGAGGAGAAGATAGGGGTGCACGTCATAGGCACCGGGATTCATATAGGCGCCCGACGCTTTGCCCGGACGCGGCCATGGGTCCATCCATTTTTTCGCGGTCGAGGTCGCCAGTTCGTCGACATAGGGCTTCCCCAGCGGAGCGACGGCAGCCAGCGTCAACGTCCGCATCTGGCTCAGATCGAATGTGCGATCGAGCGACACCAGTGGCGGATAAATGTCGTAATAATGAAGGTCAGGCAGCTTCAGCAATTTGCGGCGCAGCTCGAAATAGCGGTGCAGCGCGGGCAGACCGGCATTGGTTTCGCGCACCAAAGTCCGATAAACATCTTCGGGGATATTATTCTGCGCGATGGCCGCCGCTAGCGATGTTTTATATTTGCGGGCCTTGGCCTCGAAAATATCACCTTTGACATGCGCGGCATAGGTCGCGCCAAAGCTGTTCTGAAACGCGCCAAATTCGCCCCAATAGGCATCGAACACCGCCTTGCGGTCATCGCGATTGGGGGCATCGCGGTTGAGCGAATAGCCTTGCGCGTCGAGCCGCACTTGATTGCCTGTCGACAAGGTGATGGTCGGCCAAGGAATGTCGCTATTGGCCAGTTGTCCGCGAATATCGGAAAAACCCGACAAAGGGGTTCCCGCCGAGGCCAACAAGGCTTCCCCCTCTGGGGACAAAGTATGCGGCGCCTGGCGCAATGTGTTGCGCAGACTGTGGCGGAATTTATCGAGTCCTGTATCGGTGGCCAGAAAAGCGTCGATCTTGGCTTCGCCCAGACTCAGGATTTCGGGGTCCATCCACGCCAGATGTTCGCTGAAGGTCGTGGCCAGATCGGTCGCCTGACCCTGATATTCCTGATTGGTGGCGACGCGCTGATCCTCGTCGGCTTTCAGGCTGGCATAGGTATAGATGCGATAAATCGTCCGCGTCAGATCGGACACGGCCTGCAAGGCGGTGCGCAGCGCGGCGGCACTATTACCCAGCGTTCCCTTATATTTCTCAAGCTCCGGGGCCGCGGTCAGCGCAGCCTTTCGCGCCTCGTCCCACGCCGCTTGCGACGGATAAATTTCGCTGAGATCCCAAGCGGCCGCATCGGTCTTTGCAGTCGCTTCGGCGGCGCGAACCGCCATCGGCAGGCTGGCCGCTACGGTGGTGATGGCGGATGCGGCAATCATGTCGCGGCGGGACAATTCAAGCATAAAGATTATCCTTCAGCAGCCCTTTCGGGCGGAAGGTGTATCTGTGCGACCATACAGCGCATTTCGCAAGCCTCGCGTGATAAAGTTACACGAGCCAGACATGAAAAAAGGCCAGAGAGTTTCCTCCCCGGCCCCTTTTCGTCAGCCGCAGCCGAGCGGTTGGTGGCTTGGACCTTTAAAAGTCCATGCCGCCCATGCCGCCCATTCCGCCGCCGCCGCCCATGGGCATCGCCGGCTTGTCATCGGGGGTTTCGGCAATGCCTGCTTCGGTGGTGATCAGCAGACCGGCAACCGAGGCTGCGTCCTGCAACGCCGTGCGGACAACCTTGGTCGGGTCGATCACGCCAGCCTTGACCAGATCTTCAAAGACATCGGTCGATGCGTTGAAGCCATAGTTGCTGTCCTTTTGGTCGAACAGCTTGCCAGCGACAACACCGCCGTCAAAGCCCGCATTTTCAGCGATCTGACGCACCGGCGACTGAAGCGCCTTGCGGATGATGTCGATGCCGCGGGTCTGGTCTTCGTTGACGCCGGTCATGCCTTCCAAAGCCTTGGTGGCATAAAGCAGCGCGGTACCGCCGCCGGGGACGATGCCTTCTTCAACCGCAGCGCGGGTAGCGTGGAGGGCGTCGTCGACACGATCCTTGCGTTCCTTCACTTCGATTTCCGATGCGCCGCCGACCTTGATGACCGCAACACCGCCAGCAAGCTTTGCCAGACGTTCCTGCAGCTTTTCCTTGTCGTAATCGCTGGTCGTGGTTTCGATCTGCGCGCGGATCTGTTCGACCCGGCCCTTGATCGTTGCTGCATCACCGGCACCGTCGACGATGGTGGTGTTGTCCTTGTCGATGGTGACGCGCTTGGCCTGGCCCAGCATGTTCAGCGTAACAGTCTCGAGCTTGATGCCCAGATCTTCGCTGATCATTTCGCCCTGCGTCAGGATAGCGATATCCTGCAGCATCGCCTTGCGACGATCGCCAAAGCCCGGTGCCTTAACGGCAGCGACCTTGAGGCCGCCGCGCAGGCGGTTGACGACCAGCGTAGCGAGCGCTTCGCCTTCGATATCTTCGGCGATGATCAAAAGCGGACGGCCCGACTGAACAACAGCTTCCAAAATCGGGAGCATCGCCTGCAGGTTCGACAGCTTCTTTTCAAAGATCAGGATATAGGGATCGCTGAGTTCAACGAGCATCTTTTCCGGATTGGTAATGAAGTAAGGCGACAGGTAACCGCGGTCGAACTGCATACCTTCGACGACGTCGAGTTCGAAATCGAGGCCCTTGGCTTCTTCGACGGTGATCACGCCTTCCTTGCCGACCTTTTCCATCGCCTCGGCAATTTTCTGGCCGACTTCTTCGTCGCCATTGGCCGAAATGATGCCGACCTGAGCGATTTCGGCATTGCCCTTAACAGCCTTCGACTGCGCCTTGATCGTCTCAACAACCTTGGCGGTCGCCAGATCGATGCCGCGCTTCAGGTCCATCGGGTTCATGCCGGCAGCAACCGACTTCATGCCTTCGCGAACGATGGCCTGAGCCAATACGGTCGCGGTGGTGGTGCCGTCGCCAGCCAGATCATTGGTCTTCGAGGCGACTTCGCGGAGCATCTGCGCGCCCATATTCTCGAACTTGTCCTTAAGTTCGATTTCCTTGGCGACGGTGACGCCGTCCTTGGTGATGCGCGGCGAGCCAAAGCTTTTGTCGATGACGACATTGCGGCCCTTGGGGCCGAGCGTGACCTTTACGGCGTCAGCCAGAATGTCGACACCCTTCATGATCCGTTCGCGCGCGTCGCGGCTGAATTTTACGTCTTTCGCAGCCATGTGCTAAATCCTTTCAAAATTTCTTGGGAGGTTCGGTTCAGGCGAGGATGCCCAGAATGTCCGATTCCTTCATGATCAACAGCTCTTCGCCATCAACCTTGACTTCGGTGCCCGACCATTTGCCGAACAGGATGCGGTCGCCGGCCTTGACGTCGAGCGGGGTCACTTTGCCCTCTTCGGACTTCAGGCCCGAACCAGCAGAGACGACTTCGCCTTCCTGCGGTTTTTCCTTGGCGGTGTCGGGAATGATAATGCCGCCAGCCGTTTTTTCTTCGGCTTCGATACGGCGAACCAGCACGCGGTCGTGCAAGGGACGAAATTGCATGGATATTCCTCCAGTTTTGCAATGGATATGCTTTAGCGCTCACCAAGGGTGAGTGCTAACAGCTGGCATATGGGTGGGGGGTGGGGGGGCGTCAACCACCGGCTGGAAAGAAAATCAGATTAAGCCGGCAACAGCCCGAGGCGCGTGCGCATCCGCCACCGACCGAGCAGGAGAACCGCCGCGACGACCAGCCCGACCGCGAGCCCCGCCCACACGCCTAGCCCTGCCCAAGGCGTCCAGAATCCCAAATAGATAGCGGTGCCAAATCCGGCGATCCAATAGCTCGCAACGGCTATGATCATCGGTATGCGGGTGTCCTGTAGCCCGCGCAGTGCGCCGGCCGCTACCACTTGCGCCCCATCGAATAGCTGGAACGCTGCAGCGACAACCAGAAACTGCATAGCAAAGCCGACCATCGCGGCATTTTGCGCCGCATCGACATCAACATAAATCGACAGCACCGCGCGCGGGAACAGCCAAATCAGAATCGCAGTCATCACCATAAACCCAAGCCCCAGAATCAGCGATGCCTGACCCGCAAAGCTGATCCCCTGATTGTCGCGCGCGCCATAGGCGAGCCCGACGCGGATTGTTGCCGCTTGTGCGATGCCAAAAGGCACCTGAAAGGCCAGCGCCGCCACCTGAAGTGCAATAGTATGTCCCGCCAGCTCCGCCTCGCCGATCCGGCCCATCAGAAAGGCGGCGCCAGAAAAGAGCCCAGCCTCGGCCAAAATTGTCAGCCCAATCGGCATACCAATCCGCAACATGTCGACAAAGCGCGACCATTCGGGGCGCCACCAGTTGCCGAACAGCTGATAGCGGCGAAAACGGCGATCGGCTTGAATGACCGCAACATAGGCCGCGAGCATCGCCACGCTGGTAATGATGCTGGACAGCGCCGATCCGGTGAGCCCCAGCGCGGGCATACCCCAATGCCCGAAGACCAAGGTCCAGTTTCCGAGTGCGTTGACCGCCAGCGCTAGCAAGGTGATTCCGGTTGCAATCTTGGGCCTGCCCAGTGCCGACACAAAAATCCTAAGCACGCTGGCTAAAATCGACGGAATCATCGCCCACATCAATATGATCAGAAAGTCCCCGGCGATTGCCGATATGACGGGCGACTGGCCGGTCGCGAGCATGATGCTTTCACCCATCAGGCAAATGGCCATAGCGGCAAGGCCGACCAGCACGCTGAGCCACATCCCCATACGTACTGATCGCCGCACTTCACGCACCGCATGACGGCGGCGCCCCAGTTCAGCGGCGATCAGGGGCGCAGCGGCCCCCACCAACCCGGTCGCCGTCCACATCAAGAGACCAAAGATCGACACCGCCAGCGACGAGGCCGACAGCGCCTCTTCCCCCAATCGAGCGACAAACATCACATCGACGGCATAGACCAGCATCTGCAGCAGATTGGCCGCCGCCAGCGGCCAGGCAAGCGCCAGCATAGCGGGAAATTCCCCGCGCAGACTGGCGGCCGGTTCACTGGTCAAAGGGGCGGCTGGATTCAGCATAGCCGGTCCGAATAGGCGAAGCGGTGATGCGCCTTCAATTCATTTGCGAGCGATTCGACGGATTTCGGGGCGGTGGTGGCAAAATAGCCACAGCCTGCTCAGTCCGAAAAGGCGATGGTCATTTCAACCGCAAAGGCAATAAAGGTCAGGGTCAGGCCGACAACAAACATCCGGTACGCATAGGCCAGAAACCGGTATTTGCGGTTCGCGAGCACCATGCCGTTCTGATACACATCGCGCAGCATGATCTGATACATGCCTTCTTCGGTGACCATGCCGCTTTTCACAGCCTCGATATATTCATCCTCGCTCATTTGCGAAAAGCGCCCGAAGAACAGGATATTGCTGTGGTCTTTACCGTCCCGATAAACCGCTGGCGGCGCTTTGCCGACGCGCGGCAGCACCGCCGAAATCGCCAGCAAAGCCGATAGAAAGGCAAAGGTCGCAAGGATCGTCAATGCCACCGACATCCGGCCATCGCGCGCTTGCCCGATGGAAATGGTAAAGACCAAAAAAGTCGCCCCCATAAGGATCGACGCCTTGTGATCGGCCATTTGCGACAATTGCATCTGGATCAGCTGCGTCGTGCGGACCAGATGGATCGCGTTGGACGGATAGACGCGATCAGGCGGCGATGTCGCATCGCCCGACGAGTCGCTGTTCGTCATATCATCGCTCATTGGGTAGGCCCCTTTTTCCCAAGGTCGAGACACTAGTGATTGCACGATGACTTGGCGCGGGCAAGATGCTGCCCGATTCCCGCCGCAATAGCTTGCCAATGCGAAGGCTTGGCGGCATGTCCGCCGCAACATTTATAAAATGGGACGCCCATCATGAGCAGCGACTTGCGCCAACAGATATATGACCTCATCGCCCCCTTTAACAAAAAGGGCGTCGCGTTGACCGACACGACCAGCTTTGCCACAGATCTGGAGTGGGACAGCCTGACGGTGATGGACTTTGTCGCCGAGGTCGAGGACGCCTTCGATATCATCATCAGCATGAACATGCAGGCCGAAATTGAAACGGTTGGCCAGCTTGTCGATGCCGTGGCCAAGCTTAAGGGCTGAGCGCGTATGACCGATTTGTTTTCAAAGTTCGACCCGCTGATCGAACAGCGCGAAACCTTGTTGTCGACCGGCATCACCGATCCGTTCAGCCTGGTGATGGAAGAAGTGGTGTCGCCGACCGTCGCCATCTGCAACGGTCGTGAGACCATTTTGCTCGGCACCTATAATTATATGGGCATGACCTTCGACGCCGATGTCATCGAAGCGGGTAAGGACGCGCTCGAAAAATTCGGCAGTGGCACCACGGGCAGCCGCGTTCTCAACGGCACCTATCAAGGCCACAAAGAGTGCGAAGAGGCGCTGAAAGACTTTTACGCCATGGATCATGCCATGGTGTTTTCGACGGGGTATCAGGCCAATCTGGGCATCATCAGCACGCTGGCCGGTAAGGGCGACTATGTCATCCTCGACATCGACAGCCACGCGTCCATCTATGACGGCTGCGGACTCGGCAATGCCGAAATCGTTGCCTTTCGTCACAATGATGTCGAGGCGCTGGAAAAACGGCTCAAACGCCTGCCCCCCGAGGCGGGCAAACTGGTCGTGCTCGAAGGCGTTTATTCGATGCTCGGCGATGTCGCGCCGTTGAAAGAGATGATCCGCGTGTCGAAAGAGGCGGGCGCGATGGTGCTGGTCGACGAGGCGCACTCGATGGGCTTTATCGGCAATCATGGTCGCGGCGTTGCCGAGGATCAGGGCGTGATCGGCGATGTCGATTTCATCATCGGTACGTTCAGCAAAAGCGTCGGCACCGTCGGCGGCTTTTGTGTGTCCAACCACCCCAAATTCGAGATCTTGCGGCTGGTCTGCCGTCCCTATGTTTTCACCGCCTCGCTGCCCCCCAGCGTCGTCGCCACCGCCGCCACCAGCATCCGCAAACTGATGCACGGCAGCAACAAGCGCGCGCATCTGTGGGAAAACAGCAAAAAGCTGCATGGCGGCCTGCGCGAACTGGGTTTCACGCTGGGCACCGAGGTGCCGCAATCGGCGATTATTGCGGTCATCATGCCCGACCTCGAACAGGGTGCGATGATGTGGGAAGCGATGCTCAAGGAGGGGCTTTACGTCAACCTTGCCCGCCCGCCCGCGACACCCGCCGGCATGACTTTGCTGCGCTGTTCGCTCTGCGCCGAACACACAAGCGAACAGGTCGACGAGATTTTGAGCCGCTTTGCCACTGCCGGGCGCCGGGTCGGCATCATCGCTTAGATAGCGACCGGCGCGACGAACCTCGCCATTTTCGGGATAGAATGACGCCCGACTCGTTATTCTTTGTCATCGGAGCTTTGCGCGGCGGGCGGCAACCGATAGTTTGTCACCGTGGCAGATGAGGTTCTTCAGGGTGAAACAGAGGCGGGGCGCGATTCAGCGAAAGCGCGCACGCGCTATTGGCTGACCATCGGGCTGGCCGGTATCTTGACCGGTGTCGTGGCTGCGCTGATCCTGCTCTTGTCGCGCGCCAATGAAGATTATGATCATTCGCTTGCCCGGCAAAGTCACAGCCTCGAAGCGATCAGCCTTGCCAAGTCGGTCGAAGCCTCGCTGGCGCGGGGTGAAGCCTCGTTGGCCCGCTTTGCCGTCGGGCTCGACAAGCTGGATGGACGAATTTACCAGCGCGAATGGGGTCTTGGCCGCCAGTATCTGACGCTTTTGCACCGCAATGTGCGCGACAATCCCGAACAATTGGCCAACGTCAACGCGCTTGCCGCCGCGATTGACCGGCGCGGAAGGCTGCTAGGCGACACGGCGCTGAGTGCCAATTACAGGCAGGGTTTGGCGGCCATTTCCAAATATCATGCCGCAGGCCGCGACCCTGATCTGGAAACAATCGACAAATTGCTGACGAAAATTGTCAGCAATGAACGGACATTGTTGAGCCAGCGCAACGAGATTGCCGCGTCCGACCGCGACAGTCTGAACCAGGCCATCTTGCTATTCTCGCTGTTGGGTGCGGGCGCCGCGATTATCGCGATTGCCGCGAGCGTATCGCTGATCCGTGCACAGACCGAACGCCAAAGCGCGTTGCGCGAACAATTTGTTGAAAGCGAACGCGCCGGACAACTGAAAGAAGCCGTCGCCACCCGAACCGCCGAACTGGCCGCCGCCAACGCAGCGTTGCGGAGCGAGATGGCCGAACGCGCTGATACGGAGAACCAACTCAGGCAGGCCCAAAAAATGGAAGCGGTGGGCCAGCTGACTGGCGGCATCGCGCATGATTTCAATAATATGCTGGCGGTTGTCGTCGGCGGGCTGGAACTCGCCAGCAGGTGGCTGGGAGAGGCTCCGGACAAGGCGCGGCGTCATCTCGACAACGCGCTCGACGGCGCCAATCGCGCCGCCGACCTCACACGCCGCCTGCTGACCTTTGCCCGGTCGGAGCCGGCGCGCCCGGAAATGATGCGCATCGACGATACAATCGAAGCCTTTGCCGATCTGATAGAGCGCACTATCGGCGACCGCATCGCGCTGGAGCTTACACTGGCCGCGCCAGGCCGTTGCAGCTGGATTGACCGCCAGCAGTTTGAAAATGCCCTGTTGAACCTGTCGGTCAATGCGCGCGATGCGATGGACGGACATGGCACGCTCGCCATCCGCACCGAAGTCCGCAAAGAGAATGGCAGCGAAAAAATTGCGGTCGAGGTCATCGACACCGGATGCGGCATGGCACCCGACGTCCTGCAACGCGTATTTGATCCCTTTTATACGACCAAGCCAACGGGACAGGGCACGGGCCTGGGCATGAGCCAGGTCTTTGCTTTCAGCCAGCAATCGGGTGGCGACACACATATTGATTCAACCGAGGGCAAAGGAACGCGGGTTTGCATCCTGTTACCAGTCGCCGAACCGGTCGGAACCGAAACCAAGGCGACCCAAACAAAAATCCTGGCGGCCGAGCGCGCCGCCCCGGAATCAGCGCTGTCGATCTTGGTGGTCGAGGATGATAAGCGCGTGCTGACAGCGACGGTCGATGCCGTAACTGAATTGGGGCATAAAACACTCGCCTGCCCCGATCCGCGACAGGCAGAGAAGTTGCTAGAGGAGCATGGCCCCTTCGATCTGATTCTCAGCGATGTGTTGATGCCGGGATTGACCGGCCCCGACATGGTCGCGCAGCTCAAAAAACGCTGGCCCGAAGTTGCCGTGCTGTTCGTGACCGGATTTGCAGGCGATGCCAGCGAGCTATCAAGTTTTGGCGATCATGATGTGCTGCGCAAACCCTTTACCTTGGCTGCGCTTGATCAGGCGATCCGGCGAAGCTGCGACAGCCGCGCACCCGAGGTCGTCGCCGACTAGGGTCAGAGCCCGGTTAGCGAATGGCACCGCTGCGGATGAGGCGGGGCACCAGCGTCAAGGCGGCAATCAGCGGCCAGCGCCTTTGCCACGGCGCGATTTCAATCTTGGTTCCGGCATGGCGATTAATCTTCCACGCCAGATAGTCGATCCCGCCTGCATAGGTGAAACTGGCCTTTGCCAGCCGGACGATGCTCAACAATTTGCCCTCAAGACGGCGGCGTGCCCAACCGCCGCTGATAGCGTGCGGCGCAACATCGGCCAGCGCGGCTGTGCCGAAACGTTGATAGCGGTCGACATCGGCGTCGACGACCGAGCCCGCGCGCCCGCCGCGCTCGGCGCGCAGTTCGACCGAATATGTGAGTTTGAAGGCCCGCCGCCACCGGTCGAGCACAGCCTCGCCGTCGACTGCACCCGCCGCCGCAAGCAGTGTTGGCGCGGCGCGCGCCACCGCTGCCTCGGCCTTTTCGCGCGCGGTATCATCGACCGCCCACACCAGCCGCGACGGTTGGGCAAAGCGCGCCCATACCGACACATTGCGCGTCTCTGGCCCGTTCAGGCGATGAAAATCCCTCTCGGTCAGCACCGCATATTTGGCCATCAGTCCATCGTGCTGAAACGGAAAGACGTTCGGCGGAATCAGGCGGTTCGCTGCCGCCATCCACGACCGGCCATAGGCGTCGCCATAATCTGAAACGATGAGGTAAAAGTCGAGCATCAACCCGTCGAGCTGTGTTTCGCGCAGGCAACTGCCATAGAAAAGCACGGCGCGGGCCGCACCCGGATATGTCGCCGCAATCGCGTTCGCCATCGCCTTGACGCGAGGGTCAACGGGCAAAGCAAGCTCGGTGTGAACGAGCGGTTGCAAGGGGCTGCTTGCCGGCATGGGGCAGCCCTTTCCTAAGCGGCGAGCCGCAGAAAGGGCACGGGCTGGGTCGAGGTCAGGATGATGGGCTTACCCGACAGGGCCTGAAAAATCTCTCCGTCCAAGATGACGTTCGACTGCTCGCCCTCGATCCGGATCTCATCGCCCTGTTCAAAATGCACGCCGGCGAGTGGATTTTGACCCAATGTCCCGCGCCACGTCGCCCCCAACATCCGAAACAAGGCACCGGCACCGCGTTCGACCGCCAGCAACTTCATCTGCCCGCTTGCCCCATGCTGGTCATCGGTACGGATACTGAGCAGCAATTTTTCGAGCGTTGTCACAATGAGCAATGTGAATTTTCCGCGCAACTCGCCTTGCCGGATCAGCGAAACAATCATGGGCTGCGGTTTTGGAGGCAACCGCCCCCCACCAAGGCCCAGCAACATCGCAAACAGCCCCAAGATAGCCGCCAAAAAATGCGACACCCCGTTGGGCAGACCCAACGGATAGATACGGTGACGGCAATAAAGCATGACATCAGCCAAATAAGCCCCACCGAGAAACATGCCGAGAACGGGCCGCGCGCCTCCGCTGTCGAGCGAAATCAACTGGCGCTGGATGACATGATCCTCCAGCCCGTTTTCCACCAGATCGACGACGCGCTGCAGCGCTTTTAACGGGTCGCCTTCGGCACCAAGATCGAGAGCAATCAAATTGGTCTTGCCATTGGGCAGCACCGCAACCGGCGGGGGCGAGCCGCCGAAATGGCCGCCCGAATACAGCTCGGTCAGCGCCGCCTGAACGGTCCCGTCACCGCCGTTGATTACGATAATGCGAGGGGAAACCATCGCAAGGGTGCGGATGGCCTCGCCAATCTGGTCGACGTCTTCGACCTCATAGTGAAAGATTTCGGAGTGGCGCGCGCAATATTCGCGCACCTGTGGCAAAAGCGCGCGATTTCCCGTGGAGCGGGGGTTAGAAAGAAGCGCGACGCTGGCCACTTTATCTCCTAATCGACGGGTTCAAAGGACAAGCCCTGAATATAGTTCAGAGTAACGGGAACGCGCCGGGTCGTATTGCCGACCGCGAAATCCACTTGCGATAGCTTGGGCTTCCGCTTGAAGATGAAATCGGTCAGCTTCATATCGGGGTTGCCCGACAGACCGCCTCCATCACTGCGATCCGATTTGCCATTTCCGTTCAGGTCATGGCGGACCGAGATCACATAATTGCCCGGTTTTTGGACCGGCATACAAACCTGCATCGAACCGGTACGCGAAACCGGCACATCGACCCGTTCCAGCCATTTACGCTTTTCCAGAAACGTCTTTTCGACCGCTGCATAGATTTGCACGCGCACGGTGCCTGTGCGGGCCTTGAATCCTTGCAGATCGACGAGCACGGCCGATGCGTTGCGATTGCACAGCGCCGCCGCCGGTCCAAGCGTCGCACCCTGCGCCGCAACCGGTGAAATAAGTGCTGCGGCACTGCCAACTGCAGCAATTGCCGTTAGAAAAATTTTCGACATGACCTCAATACCTCCAGAGGCTATAGCCATCTCAGCCACGCTGACATGGGTCCCTGTCACCCTTGCATCGGCATATCGGAAACCTTTGCGGCCAAATCATGGTGATAGGGCGACGGAATATTGAAATCAGTACCCGCCATTGACCGCTACATAGCGCGGCTCATCTTCCTGCCCATGGTCGGCACGCTGATTTTATCGGCGATGCTGCTGGTGCTGGAAAAGATGCTGCGCCTGTTCGATTTCGTCGCGACCGAGGGTGGCCCGGTCAGTGTCGTGTGGCGAATGCTGGCCAATTTGATCCCCGAATATCTGTCGCTGGGAATCCCGATCGGGTTGATGCTGGGCATATTGCTGGCATTTCGAAAACTGGCCACCAGCAGCGAACTCGATGTTTTACGGGGGGTTGGCATGAGTTTTGGGCGCCTGATGCGGGTGCCCTTTTTGTTTGCGATCGGGCTCGCACTCGTCAACCTTGCCATTGTCGGCTTTGTTCAGCCCTATGCGCGCTATGCCTATGAAGGGCTGCGGTTCGAGTTGCGATCAGGCGCGCTCGGGGCTTCGATCAAGGTCGGCGAATTTACCAAGCTGGGCAGCCGGATGACACTACGCATCGAGGAAAGCTACAATAGCGGGCGGAATTTGCAGGGAATTTTTGTGCGGGCCATCAATAAGGACGGTCAGCGCGTTTCGGCGACCGCTGCGCAAGGACAGTTTCTGGCGACTGACGACCCCGATACGATCATCCTGCGGCTGACCAAGGGTGTGCTCGTTCATGAATCGCCCAAATTTGCGACGCCACGCGTTCTGACCTTTGATAATCATGACCTGCCGATTCCGCTCCCCAAGATAGAGGCGTTTCGCACCCGTGGAGGCGCTGACCGCGAATTGACCATTCCCGAACTGTTTATCGTCGGCAATGACAAGGCCGAGCCACTAGCCACACGCCTGGAATCCCGCGCCAATTTTCACTTTCGAATCGCCGAAGTGGCATCAATGTTCCTGATACCCCTGATCGCATTGGCGCTCGCAATCCCACCCAAGCGATCAACCTCTTCGCTCGGCGTCTTTTTGTCGATCGTGCTGCTCGTCACCCAGCATAAGATCAATGAATATGCCGAAGCCTTGGGCGCGCGCGGCACAGTTGACCCGATCATAGCGCTGTGGGTGCCTTTCCTGTTGTTCACCGCGCTGGCGGTGTGGATGTACTACACCCTTGCCCATGTTCCTGGCGGGCAGCCGATTGGCGCGCTCGAAAAGGTCGCCTCCAAAATCGGCGAGCGTATTCGCGCCTTCATCCGCCTTTTCCAGCGCAAGCCGCGCTTAGCGTAAGGGCGGAAAAGCCACATGCATCAACTCCATTTTTTCCCCTCACGCACCATGGCTGTCTATGTCGGCCGCCTTTTTCTGGTGCGCAGTTTTGCGATTTTATTTGCCCTCGTCATCATTCTCCAAACGCTGGACCTGCTGGGCGAAAGCGGCAAGATTTTGGCCGTTGCCGGCAATGGCGATTCCGATGTGTGGCGCTATGTGGGTTTACGGATTCCACAGATTATCGAGACGTTCCTGCCCTTTTCGGTGCTTCTCGGCACCATTTTAACGCTCGCAACGCTGAACCAGAATAGCGAAGTGATTGCGATGAAGGGCGCGGGCATGTCCGCGCACCAAGTGTTGGCTCCGCTGTTTCTGTCGGCGCTGCTGGTCGCGGTCATCAGCTTTGCCTTTAACGAGCGTATCGTCACGCGCGCCAATGCGTCGCTTTCTGCCTGGCAAAAGGTCGAATATGCGACCGTCCCACCCGACAGCGGTGTCCGCAAAGACATTTGGGTACGCGACGGCGACAATCTGATCAATGCCGCAACGGTCGAAACCAGCGGCAAGACCATCAAACTCAACACAATTGCGATCATCGAACGCAAGGGCGGAATTTTGTCATCCATCCTCTATGCCGACAGCGGTCAAGAAGTGACCGGCGGGTGGGAGCTGACCAACGCACGGCGTTTCATTCGCCGATCGGGCACCGTCGTGCCACTAGGGACCATCATCGCAGCAAAGGGTGTCCGGCCAGATCAGTTCACGCTGGCGCAGGTCGACGGCGACGAATTGCCTTATTTGCAATTGCGCAGCGCCATCTCTGATCTAGAGGTCGCCGGTCGCCCCGTGGATTCATTAAAGGGCGTTTTGTGGCACAAGATTTCGGGGCCGCTATCAGCGATTCTGATGCCCTTGCTGGGCGCGGTCGCGGCCTTTGGCCTTGCACGATCCGGCAAGCTGTACGTCCGTGCCATCCTCGGCATGGTGCTCGGCTTTGCCTATTTCGTTGCGGATAATTTCGCGCTCGCGATGGGCGACCTTGGCGCTTACACGCCCTTTCTGGCGGCATGGGGTCCGTTTATCTTATTCGCGCTCATCGGTGAGATGATCCTCATCCGAACCGAGGAATAGGCGTAACGCGCGATCAGGCCGCGCGCGCCGACCCCGCCATTAACCGCGACACCAGCCCCGCCAGACCGCGGTGATTGGCCCCATGATATTGCGAATCAGAGGGCAGCGATGCCTTCAACCGCCGATGCGCTTCGCCGAGCGAATGATAGGGCAAGGCCGGAAGCAAGTGGTGGAGCGCATGATAGCGCAGCCCGACTGGCGCCCATAATTCGGGCAAAAAGCCCGGTGGCGGCACATTGACGCTATCAAGGAATTGCGCGGTCACGGTCAGCACCGCTCCGTCATTTTCCCATAGATGCGCAACCAGCGTCCGGATCTGGTTGAGCACGACACTTGCCGACATAATCGCAACGACAATCAGGGCCGTGCGCAAGGGCAGCCAGCCGTAAGCCACGGCCATGATAAACAGCGTCGACCAGACCCAGGCACCCGCTTCTTGCCAAGCCCATTCCCGCCGGAATTCCCCTTCGGGCGGGCGACGACGGAACATGGGGTTGATGACCAGCCCCGAATAACGCTCGACAACCAGTCGGCGCAGCGACGGGATGACCAGCGACAAGGGCGTTAGCACCGCATAACGAAACAGGAGAGCCACCGGCGCGAAAGTCGCGGCAACCACGAACAACGGCACCGTCCACGGCTTCATCAGGGCAAGCGGCAGATATTCCGGGTCTTCCACGGTGCCATAGCGAGTCCGGTTATGATGCAGGCTGTGGACATTTTCATACATGAAGGACGGGATGAGCAAAGGCACCCCGATCAGGACATTCCATGCCAGGCGAAAACCCGGCAGCGCATTTTTTCGGATATGGGTCAGTTCGTGGATAAAGCTGCCCGCACGATAGAGGGCGAGCACGGCAACCAGTCCAGCGGCCAGCATCCACGGCGTCGACGGGGCCAATATGGCCGCCGCGACACCGGCATAGCCAATCAGCGTGGAGCCAAGGAAATCACCCCAATATGTACGGGCGCTGGGCGCGACCAGATCGCGCGTCAGCTCCGACGCGGCGCGAATCATCGCCATATCGTCGGCAATCGCCGCTTTGGACACTGGCGCGGACGCGCCTGCCACCGGAGTGGCTGCGCTGTCAGCAAGGGGGGTTATCGTGGTCATGGCGGCGTCTTCATCATGTTTTCATGGCAGCATCATGGCCAAAAGCGGGTCGCCACGATGCAGACAATGTCCTAATGGCTCGGTTCACCGATATAGTCTTTTGCTTTCAGGAAACCAGATATGGTCGCTCATTCGGCTGAAGCCATCCACATCACAGCCGTTGAAACCAAGGCAGATCGCCGCGAGTTTGTCGAACTGGCTTTTCGTTTGAATCGCGGCGATCCGGCCTGGGTTCCCCCGCTGAAAGGCGAAGTCTTTGCGCTCATCGACCCGCGCAAAAACCCATGGTTCGAACATGGCAAGGCGCAATTATTCCTCGCGCGACGCGGCGAGCGTACGGTTGGACGGATCAGCGCGCATATCGACACGCTCGCGCTAGAACAGCCCGTCGAACAGGGAATGGGTCCGGGAACGGGAAATTGGGGTCTGTTCGAGGCAGAAGATGCCGAATCCTGTCAGGCCCTGATTTCCGCCGCCGAAGACTGGCTGCGCGAACAAGGTATGCACCGCGCACTCGGGCCGCTGTCGATTTCGATATGGGATGAACCTGGTTTGCTAATCGGGGGTTTTGAACAGCCGCCTACGATCATGATGGGTCATAACAGCCCTTTGTATCGCGGCTGGATCGAAGCTTCCGGCTATCAACCGGCCAAACAATTGATCAATTATGATGTGCCGGTTCGCGATGGCTTTCCGCCTCTGGTTGAACGCATTGTCGCCGCTGGTGAAAGAAATGCGCGAATCACTGTGCGACGAGTCGACAAAAAGAAGTTTGATACCGAAGCCAAGCTGATCATGGGATTACTCAACGATGCATGGTCCGACAATTGGGGCTTTGTTCCGCTGACCGACAGCGAAATCGCATTCGTCGGAAAAAAGCTGAAGCCACTGGTGTTTGAGGATTTTATTCGCGTCGCCGAACTGGATGGCGAGCCGGTTGCCTTCATCATCGTGCTGCCCAATATCAACCAGTTGCTGATCGACATGAACGGATCGCTGTTACCCTTTGGCTGGGCGCGCCTGCTTTGGTGGCTACGCAAGCCAAAGAGCAAAACTTTGCGCGTGCCGCTGATGGGCGTAACCAAAAGCCTGCAAAATAGCCGCATGGCCAGCCAGCTCGCTTTCATGATGATCGAATTTATCCGCCGCGATGCCGTGCGGGACTATGGCACCGAACGCGGCGACCTGGGCTGGGTTCTCGACGATAATCAGGGGATGAATGCCGTCGCCAAGGCGATCAACGCAACGCCCAATCGCGTCTATCAAATCTATGACAAGTCTCTGACGTGACGCGCTAAACCTGCTGCAGTACAAAGGCTTGAGCAACAGCCCGCCTCAGCTCAGCTTAGTTCCACCCAAGTTGGCGCATGGTCGCTCGCCTTTTCCTTGCCGCGCGTCGCGCGATCGACCCCGACGTCAACCAGACGATCGGCCAGTGCGGGGCTGAGCAAGGCATGGTCAATTCGAAAGCCATGATCGCGCTGCCACGCTCCAGCTTGATAATCCCAATAGGTCCAGATTTGCCCGGCGGGATGACGGCTGCGTAGCGCATCCGTCCAGCCATCACCGAGCAGCCGAAACCAGGCGTCGCGTGATTCGGGCTGCATCAAGGCGTCGCTGGCCATCACCGCAGTATCCCACACATCGTCATCATGAGGAATGACATTGAAATCGCCGGTCAATATCGCTGGCACTTCTTCGGCCAGAATCGCGCTGGCACGGTCTCTCAGCCGCTTCATCCATCGCAATTTATAATCGAATTTGGGGCCGGGTTGCGGATTGCCATTGGGTAGATAAATGCTGGCGACACGAATACCGTCGATGTCGGCCTCCAGATAGCGCGAATGATCGTCCTCTGGCTCACCCTCAAGCCCTCGCTGCACCTCGACCGGTTGGCTTCCGCGCGCGAGGATGGCGACGCCGTTAAAGCCCTTTTGTCCGTAGTATAGCGCGCCATAGCCCGCTGCTTCGATTTCCATTTTGGGGATGGTCTCGTCGCTCGACTTCAACTCTTGCAAACAGGCGATATCGGGCTTGGTTTCGTCCAGCCACTCGACCAAGCGCGGCAGGCGCGCCTTGACGCCGTTAATGTTGAAAGTCGCTATTTTCATGTGGGTTTAGACAGAAAAGCTGGAGCCGCAACCGCAGCCAGAGGCCGCATTCGGGTTCACCACTTTGAACGACGAACCGCCCAGCGAATCGACGAAATCGACCGTGGAACCACGCAGCAGGTCAATGCTCACCGCATCGACGACCAATTTTACACCATCGGTTTCGGCAATCACATCATCGCTGTCGATCGCCTCGGCCAGATCAAAACGATAGGTAAAGCCCGAGCAGCCGCCGCCATCGACCGCAAGCCGCAACGCCGGTTCGGCACCGCCCTTGCGTTCGGCAATCCAGCGCACACGTTTTGCCGCAGCGGGGGACAGAATGATATCGGCGGTGTCTATACTCATGGCATCAAGATAGGCGCTTGGCCGCAAATGAAAAGGGCGCTGGGATGGTTTCCCACCCCGCGCCCAGGTTCATGCCAAGAGGGATTGGCAGCTAGTTATCTCTCAATCGCCGTCTGGCCCGCCAATCGCGGGCTTATCGTTCCCGGCCAGCGCGGCAAGCACCACCTGGTCGGTTTGCACGAACGGCAACGGGTTAACCGGCGAGCCATCGATACGAATTTCATAATGGAGGTGGTTGCCCGTCGAACGACCGGTCGAGCCGACATAACCGATGACTTCGCCGCGTTTCACCTTTTGTCCCGAATGAACAATGAAAGACGACATATGGCCGTAACGCGTCTCGATGGCGTTACCATGTTCGATTTCGACATAATTACCATAGCCGCCAAGCCGCTGGGCGCGACCGATAATTCCGTCGGCGGTGGCATGAATCGGTGTGCCGCGCGGGGCCGGAATGTCGATGCCATTGTGGCGCGCAATCTTGCCGGTAATCGGATGGACGCGCATGCCATAAGAGGAAGACAGCGACATAGCCTCAATCGGCTTGCGCGAGGGTACCGCGATGCCAATGCTGGCAGTAAGTCCGGTATCAAGCTGCTTCCAAGCTTGGAAAATCGCATGGGCTTCGCTGTTGTCACCGACACCCGGAACCGACGCATCAAAGCTGTCGTCATCGGGTTCGTCGGGAACATTGACGCCAACGTCGGCGCTGGTTTCGGCGGCATGAACAGCCGGTACAGCCAGACCCATCATCGCTGCTGCGATAAAAAGGCTGCCCGTATGGAACCTGTCCCGGAAAAGAGAGTTTTTCACGTATCGACCCCGCATGTTACCTTGTCGCCAACAGATTTCACCTCTGTCGGTGCTGGTGATTTTTGCTTTGGATGGAAATTCATCCCGCCCACAACCCTGTGTGTAGGCAGCCGGTTTACGAAGCAATAACCGCATAGAAATCTTGCGTCAGACCGGCGTCGAGACGCGCCGAGTCGTTGAATGGTGGCTTTAAACCCCCGCGAAACCGCTCTTTTATTAACTTTTTCCAAACTATTTCGGGCACGACCAACCGTTCGTCGCACAGCCAGCGGAACCATGTTGTCCCCGCGCGGACATGCCGAATCTCGTCATTATAAATGCGCGACAAGATCGCCGCCGAGCGATTGTCGCCCGTCGCTTCAAAGCGCGCAATCATCGTCGGCGTCACGTCGAGCGCGCGCGCTTCGAGCACCATCGGCACCACGGCGAGCCGCGCCAGCGCGTCATCGGCGGTGTCTTTCGCGGCCTCCCACAGACCATCATGCGCAGGCAGTGCGCCATAATGACTGCCCAGAGCGTGCAGTCGTCGGTCGAGCAGAGCAAAGTGCATCGCTTCGTCAGCGGCTACCGCAATCCAGTCGTCGATGAATTCGCGAGGAAATTCGCTGCCGAAACGCCCGATCAGATCGACCGCCAGATCAATAGCGACAAATTCGATATGCGCCAGCGCGTGCAGCATCGCGATGCGACCCCGCAGTGACCCGCCCTGCCCGCGCCGCGGCATATGGCGCGGGGCCAGCAGCACGGGTTCGACCGGTCGCTCAGGTTCATCGGGCATGGCGACATCGCAGCGATGCAGCAGCCGGCCCTGCCGCCAGTCACGCGCCATCGCCCGCGCTGCGCGGCGCTTCGCCGCGGGATCGGCGGTTTGCATGACGCCAAGCGCCGCCTCGCCCAGCGTTGCGCCCGCCATGGTCACAGGGCTTGGGCAGCCTCAAGCACCGCCTCGGCATGACCTTTGACCCGCACCTTGCCCCATTGCTGGGCCAGCTTGCCGTCGGCACCGAACAGGAAGGTCGATCGTTCGATACCCATATAGGTGCGACCATAATTTTTCTTTTCGACCCAGACGCCAAAGGCTTCGCACATCGCGCCATCCTCATCCGAGGCAAGGCGGACCGTCAGGCCATATTTGTCACGAAACTTGCACAGTTTCGCGGGCGTATCGCGCGACACGGCGATCACTTTCGCGCCCAATTTGGCGAAATCATCGGCGCGCACGGTAAAATCCTGCGCCTCGACCGTGCAGCCCGGCGTATCGGCCTTAGGATAGAAATAGACAATCAGCGGCGCACCGACGAAACCGGCCAGATCGAGCGGCCTTTCGTCGGCATCGACCAGTTTCCCAGCGGGTATCCCATCGCCTGTTTCAAGCCTGCTCATCATTATGTCTCCTGCGGAATGTCCGGGTGCGCGTCTCGAATCGACGCCCACCAATCGGCGACCAATTGCCGCGCCTGTTCATGCGCGGCAAGCAATACTGTCCAGTTTTCCTGCCCGCACGCCCCCGCCACGACCTGCTGCGCCGCCTCGGTCGTCGGTTCCCCCTCGGGCGCGGTCAGGCGCAGCATGACAAGCAGACGTGTCAACAACGCCTGAGCGTCCACAATGCCCGTATCGACAGTCCCTTCGCTTTGCAGACACGCCAGCGCCGTCCCAATGTTGGGGGTCTGACACCGGCCCGTCGCCAGCTGCGTGACCTGAAGCGCGAACTCCAGATCGATGAGACCGCCCGGCCCTGCCTTAACGTCCAGCGGCCCCCGCGGCGGCTTATGCGTGGCGATCTTGTCGCGCATTTCGCTGGCATCCTGCACCAGTATTGTGCGGTCGCGCGGCATGGTAAGCATATCGGAGATGATCCGCGCCACCTCTGTTCGGGCGGCATCCGATCCATAGACGGGACGCGCGCGGAGCAAGGCCATATGCTCCCACGTCCAAGCATTTTCGCGCTGATAGCGTTCAAAACTGTCCACCGTGACCACGAGCGGCCCCTGCGCGCCCTGCGGTCGTAGCCGTGTGTCGACATCATAGAGCTTACCCGCCGCCGTCGGCACCGACAACGCCGCCGTCACCCGCTGCGCCAGACGGTTATAATAGCTGGTGGCACCCAAGGAACGCTTGCCATCCGATTCCGCCAGATAATCGCCGGTGAACAGGAAAATAAGATCAAGGTCGGAAGCATGGGTCAGCGCGCGCCCACCGAGCCGCCCCAATGCCAGCACGACCAGTTCGCTATCGGGAACGCGGCCATGCACCTCTTGAAATTCGGCGACCGCCGCATCGGACAGCACGACCAGCGCCGCTTCGGCCAGATCGGCATAGCCCGTCGCAATCAACAGCGGATCGGTCGATCCGGTCACCAGTTGCGTCCCATAGGCAAAGCGCCGCTCGCCAACATGGTCGCGCACCCGGTCGAGCAACCGTTCATAATCTAGCCGCGCCAGCCTCGGTGCCCATTCGGCGAGCAAGGTTGCGCAATCCGCCGGTTCATCAAAGGCGCGCGAATCAATCAAACCCTCAATCAGGTCGGCGCGCACCGCCAACGCCTCGGCAAGCGCGGGGGCCAGCGCCAGAATGCGGGTCGCAATCCGTGCCAGCGCCGGTTGCGCGGCCAGCAGATGAAAGAAATTGACCGCGCTGGGCAGCGCATTGACCAGCGCGTCGAACCGCACCAGCGCCGCTTGCGGGTCGGGGGCGATGCCCAGCGCACGCACCAGTTCGGGAAGCACCGCCTCCAGCGCCTCCAGCGCCGCCGGACTACGCAGCGCCCGCGCTCGCCCGCTGCGCCAATCGCTGATACACCGCACCGCCGCATCGGGCGGATCGAAGCCCGCTTCGACCAGCGCGGCGGAAAGGCCGGACTCCGCTTGCGGCAAGCCCGTAACCGCAGCGCGTTCGGTGACCAAACGGTCATAATAAGCGGCAACTTCGGTCACAACAGGACGCAGCATATCTAGCAGCGCCGCCCCATCCGCCAACCCGTCGAGTTTCGCGACTCCATCCAGCGCCGCGCCCGCGCTCGGCAGACTGTGGGTTTGCTGGTCCTCGACCATCTGCAACCGATGTTCGATGCGGCGCAATATGGCATAATGATCGCGCATCCGCGCCGCAACGTCTGGTTCGATCCGCCCGGCCTTAGCCAGCGCCGACAGAGCATCGACCGTCGCCGGCACCCGCAGTGCGGGCTCGCGTCCGCCATAAATGAGCTGATGTACCTGCGCGAAAAATTCGATCTCGCGAATACCGCCGCGTCCGCGCTTCAGGTCATAGCCGGGGCCAAACGCCTGCCCTTGCGCAAAATGGTCGCGGATGCGGTCACTCATCGCGCCGATTTCCTTAAGCTGGCGAAAGTCGAGCGACCGACGCCAGATGAAGGGATTGATCGCGGTCAGAAAATCCGCGCCAAGGGGCTTGTCGCCCGCCGACGCACGGCTGCGGATGAAGGCCGATTGCTCCCACGGCAGGGCTTCGGATTCATAATAGGAAATGGCGGCATCGACCGGCAGTACGATCGGCGTCACTTCGGGGTGCGGGCGCAGCCGCAAATCGACACGCAGAACATGGCCATCGACGGTGCGGGCCGACAAAATCTCGACCATCCGGCGCGCAATCCGCACCGCCGATTCGTCGGGGTCATCGCGCGAACGGCGTGGCATAGTGTCGGGGTCGAAAATCAGGATCGGATCGATGTCAGAGCTATAATTGAGTTCATAGCTGCCAAGCTTGCCCAGCGCGATGACGGCCAGCCCTTGCGGTTTTTCGTTCGGCACACGTTCGGCAAAGGCCGCCGTCAGCGCCGCATCGCAGGCTTGGTCGGCAAATTCCGCCAACAGGCGCGTCGTCGTCGCGACATCATGCTCGCCCGACAAATCACCAAGTGCGAGCAACAAGGCAATCCGCCCGCGCCAATGGCGGAGCGCCGCCATAATATCGGCCTCCCCCGTCGGCGCACCACAGCCAGCCAAGGCTGCATCACAACCTTGTTCGACAAAAACGGCCACATCATCGGGATAAAGCTCTGCCAGACGCGCCAGAAAAGGCGCGTGAGCCTGCAATCGTTCAAGCGCGCTCTGGCGCACGGCGGAACTGACTAGGAGCAAAGCGGCGGCCATAACCGCCCCTATCGGGCCACTCGGGCCCGCTGACAAGGGTCGGGTGTGTGCCTATCAGGCGGGAACGGTCGCCTCATCAAAGAACAGCGCCTGCGAAATGGCCGCACGCAGGGTCGCGGGTTGATAGGGCTTGGTGAGCAAAAAGGCAGGTTCGGGGCGGTCGCCGGTCAACAGTCGTTCGGGGAAAGCGGTGATGAAAATCACGGGCACCGCCATTTCGCCCAATATCTCCTGAACCGCTTCGACCCCCGAGCTATTGTCGGCAAGCTGGATATCCGCGAGCACGAGAGTCGGTTGATGCTGCATCGCTTCGGCCACAGCTTCGCGGTGGGTGGCCGCAACGCCGACCACTTCATGCCCCAGATTCTGGACAATCATCTCTATGTCCATGGCGATGATCGGTTCATCCTCGATAATCAGGATTCGCGCGCGCGTCTGACGGTCGATTTCGGCCATCGCTTCGTCAACCAGACCCTGCACATCGCCGGTATCGCAGCCAAGAATTACGGCGGCATCAGCAGCTTTGAAACCTTCGACCGCGGTCAACAAAAGCGCGTGGCGCGCGCGCGACGGAATCGGCCGCAACCGCGCGTCGGCAATCGCCAAATCGCTGGGCACATTTTCGTCTCCGTCGGCGTCGTCCATAGAGACGGCATCAAAATGACTCTGCGCCAGCCGATAGAGCTCGACACGCAGATCTGGAACATTTTCGATGTCGCCGGGACTCTCGACCAGTTCCTCCAACATGCGCGCTACCACGGCATCGCCGCTTTGCTGGCTGCCTGATATCGCGCGGCCATAGCGCCGAAGATAGGGAAGATGGGGAGCGACCGCTTGACCCAATGACATATTCAACCTCCTGATGCGGGCTTTTGCCCTCGCGAATTATCGTTCGAAACCGTGTCGTTAGCGAGAAAAAATGGGTGCAAAAACAGCCCCCCGCAGATTCTCTGTCCTGAGTCGGAACGATTCATCGGTCAATTGGTTTCCCAGATATGATTGAATCATGCCATTGCGATTTTCGTCATAGCGTGGTTATCGCTTGCCATGCCTAACGGAATCTTAGCCAATGTCATCTGAAGACGGGACTCCCCCGCAAAAAATTGGTGGGGACGCGAGGGAAAGGGACGATGTCTCGCAAGAGGCCGCAACAATTGTGCAGAAAAAATCCAAAAAACCCGACCAGCCCAAGAAGCGTCAAAAAGGCCATGACGTCAATCAGGCCCTGCGCCGCGCCTATGAATCGACGATCGACGAAGTGATCCCGCCGTCCATGCTGGACCTGCTCAACAAATTGAATTGAACCGCAGCGCGGGTCATGCCTTGCGGCGATAGCGTCCGTCAAAATTTGTTTGAAAAGCCGCGAACCGCCCCTGCGCGATGGCGTCGCGCATCGCCTCCATCAACTGCTGATAAAAATGCAGATTATGCTGCGTCATCAGCATCGCGCCCAGCATCTCCCCCGACCGCACCAAATGGTGCAGATAGGCGCGCGTCCATGTGGTGCAGACAGGGCAAGCACAGCCTTCATCGAGCGGTGATTGGTCTTCGGAAAATTTGGCATTACGAATATTCAGCGGTCCCGACCAAGTGAACGCCTGACCGTTGCGCCCCGACCGGGTGGGCAGCACGCAATCAAACATATCAACCCCGCGGGCGACGGCGCCGACCAGATCGTCGGGCTTTCCGACACCCATCAAATAGCGCGGCCGGTCAAAGGGCAATTGCGCGGGCGCATAGTCGAGCACGCCGAACATCGCCGCCTGCCCCTCTCCCACCGCAAGCCCACCGATGGCATAGCCGTCAAAGCCGATGTCGGTCAGCGCTGCCGCCGACCGCGCGCGCAGACCTTCGTCGAGCGAACCTTGCTGGATGCCAAACAGCGCCGCCCGCGAGGCATGGGTATCGTCTGAATCAAAGCCCGCGCGGCTGCGCGCGGCCCAGCGCATTGATCGCTCCATGCTGGCCTCGGCGCGGCTGTCGTCGACGTCGGCGGGCGGGCATTCGTCAAACGCCATCACAATGTCGCTGCCCAAAAGGCGTTGGATTTCCATCGACCGTTCGGGGGTGAGCAGGTGGCGCGACCCGTCGAGATGGCTTTTGAACGCCACGCCTTCTTCGCTCTGTTTGGTGAGCGACGACAGGCTCATGACCTGATAGCCGCCGCTGTCGGTCAGGATCGGGCGATCCCAGCCCATGAACCGGTGCAACCCGCCTAGCCGCGCGACACGCTCTGCTCCGGGGCGCAACATCAAATGATAGGTGTTGCCCAGCAGGATGTCGGCGCCAGTCGCGCGCACCTCGGCAGGGCGCATACCCTTGACCGTCGCCGCCGTACCGACGGGCATGAAAGCCGGCGTGCGAATGGTTCCGCGCTGCATCTCGATCGCCCCAGTGCGGGCCGAACCATCGGTGGCGGAAATGCTAAAGGCGAATCTGTGGGTCATGGCGCGGCACGCCTATGCCGAGGCCATCGGTAAAAGTCGAGCGGCGCGGCCTCTCCGCTTCACCGTCCTGGCCCTAAGCCTCTTTCCAATCGCTCGTGGTCGTAAAGGTCGGAAGGGTCATGCTGCTCGTCGATTGGGTGGCCGCTGCGATCAGATAGGGTGAGACACGGTGGCTAGTGCACAACCCGCCATTGCCATCGCTGACCAGCGGGCGTTCAAACTCAACGCCCTGTTGATGTTTGATCGAACGGCGCACGGTCGATGTCGCGAGCTGCCCTTCGCCAAAATCGATGACAAATTGCGTTCCGAGCGGCACATCGAGCAAACCTTCGATAAAGGCCCCCGTCGCCGACAGGTTACGAATGACCACGGCATAGCGATGATTGTCGTGGATGGCCGCGACTTTGCGGAACAGGGTGAAGCGGTCGTTGCGCTGTTTGGCTGGTCCCGCGGGCTTGATCGTCCAAGATCCCGCCTCGACATGTCCGAGTAACTCTTCCTGCGGCACCGACTTGCTATAGACAAAGCCTTGGACATGGCTGACATTGAGCTTGCGTATCAGTTCGAGCTGATCGAGCGATTCAATGCCTTCCGCCGTGGTTTCCATGTCCAGCGCTTCGGCCAGCGCAACAATCGCCGCGATGATCGCGCCATTGCGCGACCCCGGCTCCGTCGCGCCCTGAACAAAGCTCTGGTCAATCTTGATTTTGTCAAAAGGCGCCGACTTCAAATAGGATAATGAAGAATATCCGGTACCGAAGTCATCGAGCGCCAGCCGCACGCCCAGATCCTTGAGCGCGGTGAACATTTTGTTGGTTTCTGCCGAATCAGACAGAAATACGCCTTCGGTGATTTCCAGCTCCAGCTGGTCCGGCGGCAAGCCTGTCGAAGACAGCGCGTTCGAAACGACTTTCGGCAGATCAGGGTTGGCAAATTGGATCGGCGAAACATTGACCGCGACGCGCATTTCCCCCGGCCAGCGCGCCGCATCGCCACATGCTTTTCGCAACACCCATTCGCCAAGATCCCAGATTAAATTGGCCTCTTCGGCAATGGGAATGAATACCGAAGGTGAAATCTTGCCACGTTCGGGATGGGTCCAGCGTACCAGCGCCTCCATGCCGGTGACTGTGTCGGTCTTGGCATTGACGACCGGTTGATAACTGACCTCCATCTGCCCCTTCGTCACCGCATCACGCAGATCATCCTCCAGCGCACGACGATCTTCTGCCGACTGGTGAAGGTCGCTGGAATAGAAACAGAATCGCCCGCGCCCGTTGCCTTTGGCGCCATAAAGCGCAAGATCGGCGTTGCGGACCAGATCATCACTGCTGTTGCCGTCAAAGGGGCTGATCGCAATGCCAATGGACGCACCGATGATGCAGCGACTGCCCTCTACCGAATAGGGTTGCGACAGGCTGGAGATGATATCCGACGCCAGATCGCCCAATTTACCGCGATCTTCCCGATCGGGCAGTAAAATCTGGAACTCGTCGCCGCCAAGTCGGCTGACAAGTTTGCGATCACCGACAATTTTGAGCAGGCGCTCTGCGACTTGTTTCAACAGGGCATCCCCGGCGGGGTGGCCCAATGTATCATTGACTTGCTTAAAGCGGTCAAGGTCGAGCAGCATGATCGCACAACTGCGCTGATTCTGGACAAAGGCCGATAGTGTCGAATCAAGCGTCTTGGACATGCTGAACCGGTTGGCAAGGCCGGTCAGCGAGTCATACATGGCCAAGCGCGAGGCGTCCTCCGCAGAGCGGCGCTGGGATGTGATGTCCATCCCGCTACCGCGATAGCCGGCAAAGCGCCCGCGCGTATCCAGATGCGGCTGGCCCGATACGGCCCACCAAACCTCTTCCTCTGCGGCTGCCGCCCGCAAGGGGAGCATTTCGAATTTGGATTGTTTGGTCAGGATGAAAGGAAGGGTGCGTTGCCGCTCTTCACGACTGCTGATCGGCAGGAACAAGTCGACGAGCGGCTGTCCAAGCAGGTCGGATAGTGGCTTGCCCAATTGTTCGGCAATCGATTCGGACAAATAGGTCAGGCATCCGTTAGCATCGGTTGACCAGAACCAGCCCTGTCGGCTTTCTTCGAAATTTTTGAGGAGCAACAAGGCTTCCTGGGTCTTGAGCGTCGGCACAAAGGCTGTTTCCGACTTGCCCCGTCGCGCGCCCAACCTGCCCAAGAAACCACCGCGACCGCCGCTGTCTGACAAAGCCGATGCGTCGTCAGGACGAACTTCAACTGAATCGTCTTGCGGAACGGAGAAAGGTGATTCCATTAGGTGAAACTTCTGGTTCGTGTTGAGTAACCGTTAGTCTTTGCCTGATCGGAATTGCTAAAACGTAAAGAAGTCAATCAAATGTGCCAGCCTGGGACAGGCCCCCACATCCCCTGCGCGATGCGGTTTACCCCGGCAACAACAGGCTCGCATCGCCGTAACTGTAAAAACGATATTCGGCGTCAATGGCATGGGCGTAAGCCGCCTGCATCACATCCAACCCCATCAGCGCACTAACCAACATGAACAAGGTCGATTTAGGCAGGTGGAAATTGGTCATTAGGCCATCGATGGCCTTGAACCGATAGCCGGGCGTTATGAAGATGCTGGTGTCGCCTTCAAACGGTTGAATCTGGTCATCCTCACCTGCGGCACTCTCCAACAAGCGAAGGCTGGTCGTACCAACCGCGATCAGCCGTCCGCCCTTGCTACGCATCTGATTCAGTCGCTCGGCGGTTGCCGCATCGATGCGGCCCCATTCGGCGTGCATCACATGATGGTCGGTCTCGTCGACCTTGACTGGAAGAAAAGTTCCGGCCCCGACGTGCAGCGTCAGCGTCTCTGCACCGACCCCCACCTTGGCCAGAGCGGCAAGGAGGTCCGGGGTGAAATGTAACGCCGCCGTTGGCGCGGCCACGGCACCATCTTCACGCGCAAACATGGTTTGATAATCGGCGCGGTCCGCCGCATCGGTCGGTCGCTTGCCTGCGATATAGGGGGGCAACGGCATGGTGCCCGCGCGTTCGAGCAAAATCTCGACCGGCTCGTCACCCGCGAAGGCCAGTATGAAACTGCCATCGGCCAGTCGCTCCTCGGCCATCGCGCTGACGCCTTGACCAAAATCGACGATTTCGCCGACCCGCAACCGCTTGGCGTTGCGCACAAAGGCCTGCCACCGCCGAAGGTCCACCCGCTTGTGCAGCGTCGCCCCGATACGGGCGTCGCCACGCCGCCCCTCGAGCTGCGCTGGGATCACCCGCGTATCGTTGAACACCAGACAATCGCCCGGTCGTAGCTGCGACGGCAGATCACGAACGCCAGCATCCGACACAGCAGCGCCCGCAACGACCAGCATCCGCGCCGCATCGCGCGGACGTGCCGGACGCAGCGCTATACGGTCATTGGGAAGATCAAAATCAAAAGCGTCGACGCGCACGGTTGTTCGCGCCCGTCTGCTTATTGCGGAAGCGGAGCGTTCAGGTCGGCGGCGCTTACCGGTGCCGGGGCCGGCTGCGCTTCGGTCAGAGCCGACGCCGGGGGCATGGGGATGTTATCGGCAGCAACCGAAACCTGCACCATGCGCGACATGACTGCTGGCGGTTCGCCGCGATGGATGGCGTCGACATATTGCATCCCTGAGACGACCCGACCAAAGGCCGTATAGTGATGATCGAGGCTGAAACGCGGCTGGAGCATGATGAAAAACTGGCTGTTGGCGCTGTCATCGTCCGCCGCACGCGCCATCGAAACAGTGCCGCGAAGGTGCGGGGTATCGTTGAATTCGGCTTTGAGGTTCGGCAGCTTTGATCCGCCCTGCCCAGTCGCGGTCGGATCGCCGGTTTGCGCCATGAAACCGTCGATGACGCGATGGAATTTCAAGCCGTCATAAAAATGGCTGCGTGCCAGTTCCTTGATACGTTTGACATGTTCGGGGGCGACATTGGGATAAAGCTGGATGACCACGCGGCCACCCGTCGAAAGATCAAGGTCCAGCATATATTCGGGATTGCCGATATATTGATCCGGCGTCATCGCAGGAACCACCGGCGGAGCGGCTTCTTCGGTCGCGGTGACTTCGGTGGTTTGCGCCGTGCTGTCAGTCTCTTGTGCGGCAACAGGTGCCACCAACCCTAGCGCAAGCAGGGACAGAAACAGGGGGCGAAGTGAGAGGATCATGCTGGTACGGCCTTCATAAAATAGTGCAAATTGCGCCCCGGATGGGAGGCCCTAGCTGGAAAAAGCTGAACGCTCAATGGATGGGATGATCAACTGCCCTGTCGCAACCCGCGCTCGTCGATGCGCGCAACAACCTGATCGCGCACTGAAGGCGTCACAAATTTGCTGATATCGCCGCCAAATAGGGCAATTTCCTTGACCAGACGCGACGCGATGGGTTGCAGGCAGACATCGGCCATCAGAAAGACCGTTTCGACGCGATCATTCAATTGCTGATTCATACCGGCCATTTGATATTCATATTCAAAATCGGCGACAGCACGCAATCCGCGCACGATGACAGAGGCGCCTTCGCGCTCGGCAAAGTCCATCAGCAGCGAGTTAAAGCCGACCACATCGACATTCCCTGGAATGCCTTCCACTTCGCGCCGCACCATGTCCATACGTTCATCATCGTCAAACATCGGCGATTTCGACGGATTGGTTGTCACCCCGATAATCAGCCGGTCGACCAGTTTTGCTCCACGCCGAATAATGTCCATATGGCCCAGCGTGATGGGGTCAAAGGTTCCGGGGTAAACACCAATTCGCATCATCGATCCCTTTCCACCACATAGCGGGCTATCGCGCGCAGCAAGGCAGCCTCTTCACCAAAGCCTGACAAATGGCCGACCGCTTGATCGACCAACGCCGTCGCCTGTTCGCGCGCACGTTCCAGACCCATCAGCGTGACAAAGGTCGCTTTGCCCGCCGCCTGATCCTTGTGCAGGGCCTTGCCCGCCCGCGACTCGTCACCCTCGACGTCCATGATGTCATCAGCGATCTGGAACGCGAGGCCGATGTCGCGGGCATAGCCGCGCAGCGGGGTGCGTCCTTCGGGCGGAATGCGTCCTAGAATCGCCCCCGCTTCAATCGAAAATCCGATCAAAGCGCCGGTTTTCAATTGCTGCAGCCGCGTCACGGTCGGTAAATCGAACTGCGCGGTTTCGGCTGCAATATCCATCATCTGGCCGCCCGCCATTCCCGCCGGTCCCGCCGCCCGCGCCAACTCGCGCGCCAACTCACCGCGCACAAAAGGGTCGGTATGCGTCACAGGATCGATCAGCCATTCAAAGGCCAGCGCATGGAGCGAATCGCCCGCAAGCACTGCAGTGGCATCGTCAAAGGCCTTGTGAACCGTTGCCTTTCCGCGCCGCAGATCATCATCGTCCATGCAAGGCAAATCGTCGTGGATCAGCGAATAGACATGGATCGCTTCGACCGCGGCGCCGACACGGAGAGTCAGGTCGCGGTCAACATGAAAGAGATCGCCCGCCGCGCAGACCAGCAAGGGCCGCAAACGCTTTCCGCCACCAATGGCGGCGTAGCGCATCGCCTGATAGAGGCGGTCGCGCGGATCGGCCGGCACCGCCAATAACTGATCGAACAGACGGTCAATTGCCGCTGCGACATCGGCCTGCGCGGATTGGAGCATCTGCGCGCTTGCGGTCGCTCCATCCTCTGCGCTGGCCCCCACAGGCTCAGCCCTCGCCAAAAGGCTGGGTGCCGCTTGGCTCGCCATCGGCGCCCAAACTGACCTGTTCGATCCGCGCCTGCGCCGCCGCTAGCCTGGCTTCGCAATGCTGGCGGAGGGCGTGGCCACGTTCATAGAGCGCAACCGATTCCTCGAGGCTGACATCGCCGCTTTCAAGACGCCGGACGATGACTTCGAGTTCACTCATCGCCGCTTCGAACGACAGCGAAGCGATGATGGGGGCGGCGTCTGTTGCGGGAGCATCGGTCATGGCCCTGCTTTGGCCTTTTGCCCCCCATGCGGTCAAGCTTGACGTGGCGCGGGGTCGCGATAGGCTCCGCCGATGTTCATTGGCCATTATGCCCCCGCGCTGGTCGTCGCCACGCGACCCAAGGCTGCCAATCTTGGCACGCTGTTTCTGGCCGCGCAGATTGTCGACATTGGTTTTGCGACCCTATTGTTTCCGGGGATAGAGGCGATGCGGATCGTCCCCGGCATGACGGCGATGAACCCGATGGACCTTTATTATATGCCCTATACCCACAGCCTGCTCGGCGCGCTGCTGTGGGCGGCGGGCTTTGGTGCAATAGTGTGGGTCGCGACGCGCAAGCGCGCGGCGGCGATAGGCGCGGCGTTGGTCGTCGTGTCGCATTGGTTCCTCGATCTACTGGTCCATATTCCCGACCTCACCCTCTTTGGCGCGCCGCCTAAGCTGGGTCTGGGTCTGTGGAACCACCCGCTAATTGCCATGCCGCTAGAGATTGCCCTTATCGGCGGCGCGCTCATCTTTTATGCGCGGCATACAAAGGCACCGCTGGGCAACCGGCGTTTGTGGATATTGGCAGGGCTGTTGGCCCTGTTTCAGGCTATCGACTGGTTCGGCCCCAAAGAGGCAAGCTTTTCGCTCGCGGTACCGGCAACCATGCTGGCCGCTTATGCCGTTTTGACGGTCGCTGGCTGGTGGGCGGGCCATCATCGTCAGCCCGTTTCGGCGCGCGATTGATCGACAAAGAGCCAGCGGCGGCGGTGCGGATGCTGACTTTCCTGTTCAATGGGGGCTAGCAGCTTTGTGCCTGCACCGCTAAAGGCCGCGCATGCCAAATTCAGCCGAACCCATCACGCCCCAAACCGTCGCCGACCACGGCCTGTCACCCGAAGAATATGATCGCGTGCTGCACGCGCTCGGGCGCGAACCCAATCTGGTCGAACTCGGCATATTTTCGGTCATGTGGTCCGAGCATTGCAGCTATAAAAGCTCGCGCCTTCACTTGTCGAAATTGCCGACCAAGGCACCATGGGTGATTTGCGGACCCGGCGAAAATGCGGGAGTTATCGACATTGGCGAAGGGCCGGACGGCAAGAAGCTCGCCGCCATTTTCAAGATGGAGAGCCACAACCACCCCAGCTATATCGAACCCTATCAGGGTGCGGCCACCGGCGTTGGCGGCATTTTGCGCGACGTGTTCACCATGGGCGCGCGCCCTGTCGCCAATCTCAACGCGCTCCGCTTTGGCCGTCCCGACCATCCCAAGATGAAGCATCTCATCTCTGGCGTGGTGCGCGGTATCGGTGGCTATGGCAATTGTGTCGGCGTGCCAACGGTCGCTGGCGAGGTGAATTTCCACAAAGCCTATGACGGCAATATTTTGGTGAACGCGATGACCGTCGGCGTCGCCGAGCAGGACAAAATTTTCTATTCCGCTGCCAGCGGCGTAGGCAATCCGATCGTCTATGTCGGGTCGAAAACCGGCCGCGACGGCATTCATGGCGCGACCATGGCGTCTGCCGACTTTGCAGAGGATGCCGAAGCAAAACGCCCAACCGTGCAGGTTGGCGATCCTTTCACCGAAAAATTGCTGATCGAGGCGTGCCTCGAACTGATGGCGTCGGACGCAATTGTCGCGATTCAGGATATGGGCGCGGCGGGGCTGACCTCTTCGGCGGTTGAAATGGCGTCCAAAGGCGGCGTTGGTCTCCACCTCAAGATGGACGATGTGCCGCAGCGCGAAGCGAATATGACCACCTATGAAATGATGCTGTCTGAATCTCAGGAACGCATGTTGATGGTGCTGAAACCCGGTCGCGAAGATTTCGCCGCCGCGATCTTCAAAAAATGGGAACTGGATTTCGCGGTCATCGGAACCGTCACCGACACGGGACGCATGGTGTTGGAGCATCATGGCGAAACCGTTTGTGACATCCCACTCGCGCCGCTCGCCGATGACGCGCCGCTCTATGAGCGTCCGCACGTCCCGACACCCAAGCAAGCGCCGCTGACGAATGTACCCGAAACCACCGACGTTGCGGCGGACCTGCTCACCTTGATGGGAACGCCCGACATCGCCTCACGGCGCTGGATCTGGGAGCAATATGACAGTCAGGTCGGCGCCGACACGCTGCAAATTGGCGGCGATGCGGCCTTGGTGCGGATTCATGGCACCAACCGTGCGCTGGCGATGACCACCGATTGCACCCCGCGCTATTGCTATGCCGACCCCGTCGAAGGCGGCAAGCAGGCGGTTGCAGAGGCCTATCGCAATATTAGCGCAGTTGGCGCCTTGCCGCTCGCGGTGACCAACTGCCTGAACTTTGCCAATCCGCAGCGTCCCGAGATCATGGGACAGATCACCGGATGCCTCGACGGTATGGGACAGGCGTGCCGCGCTCTCGACTTCCCGATCGTCTCGGGCAATGTCAGCCTGTATAATGAAAGCAAGGCCACCGGCGGCGGCAGCGCGATCCTTCCCACCCCGGCGATCGGCGGAGTCGGCGTCATGGACGATCTGACCAAGGCGGTCGGCATCGGTTTCAAACGCACCGGCGACATTGTTCTCGCGGTGGGCGAACGCATGGGACATCTGGGCCAGTCGATCTGGCTGCGCGAAATTCAGGGCCGCGAAGAAGGCCCGCCGCCCCCGGTTGACCTGCGCGCCGAACGCCGAACCGCAAACTTCATCCGCAATGCCATCAATCAAAGCTGGGTCACCGCCTGTCACGACGTCTCCGACGGCGGCATGGCGGTGACGCTCGCCGAAATGGCGCTGAAGACCGACATCGGTGTGCTGATCAGCGAAGAACAACCGTTCGGTGTCGCCGAGAGCTTTTTTGGCGAGGATCAGGGTCTGTATCTGGTTACCGTTTGCGACACCTGTCTCGCCGATTTTCTGGCCTCCGCGCACCGCGCCGATGTGCCGGTCGATCCGGTTGGCCGCACGATCAAGGACAAGATCGTCTTTGAACTGCCCGACAGCGATCACAGCGTCAGCCTCGCCGATTTGCGGAGCGCGCATGAAGGATTTTTCCCGGCGCTGATGGCGTGATGGGTTCGATACCGAGTTGATATGACCGCTGACTGGATTTTCCCGCTTTTACATTACAGCGGGCATTTCCTGATGCCATTTGCGCTCGGCTGGCTTTTTTGGCGAACGCATTGGCAGCGCGCTGGCTGGATCAGCGTCGCAACCAATTTGATCGACCTCGATCATTTGCTTGCCAGCCCGATTTTCGATCCCGACCGGTGCAGCATTGGATTTCATCCCTTGCACAGCGGCTGGGCCGCAATCGTCTATATCCTGCTGCTCTTTATCCCATCATGGAAATGGCGCGCAGTGGCGGTGGGATGCCTGTGGCATCTGACCGTCGATAGCGGCGTTTGCCTGACCTTATAAATCGAAGGTCAGACGCGCCAGATTTCCGCCCTATCAGGCCGGCGCAGCGGCCATGAAATTATAGGGATCAATGCCGCGACTGCGATAGGTTTGATGCGCCTTCTGATACAGGGTCGGCTCGGCGATATTCAGCCTTTTGCGCGCCGCATCAAGCGGTTCGGCAAGCAGCGCGCGAATATCCTGATCGACGATGGACTGCGCCGCTTTGCCGCATCGTTGACCCTGACGGATTGCGGCAATCACCGGCGCTCTGGTCTTGACCTGTCGTGACAGGTGCAGCCCGCCCAGATAGGCGATGAAGAAATTGCCCAGATTGCGGGTCTGACCATAGGTGAAACCCAGCACGCACTGTTCCCCCAGCGCGTCGCGGCCATAACCGGTCAGGATATGAAACAGGTCATGCGTATCGCGCAGACGGTCACCATACCATTGAATCTGGTCGTTAAAGACCGGGCGATCACCGCGCATCTTTTCGCTTTCGGCGACAAGCCCGGCGGCAGACAGACCCTCGCGCTGCATGAATTCGACATAGGTGCGACCGACTGTGCCTGCGGGCAGTTTTTCCAGCGCCGCATGATCGTCAAGAATCGACGGCAGGCCGGGCTCGCTCGCCATCAGGCGCTGGCCACGCTCGCTGTCGATAAAGGCTTTGGCTTCGGGCACGAACCCCTTGCGCGGCAGACATTCAAAGATGTGGAACACCTGTTCGGTGTCTTCCTTGTCCTTGATGAGCTTGCGGAAATGGCTGAACGCCTTGAACGGGCGAAACTTGGGCCGCTCGCGGGCGGGGTGGGAAAAGATGGTCGGCGTCATGGCGAGTCTCTTTGCGGTTAGTCGATGAGAATAAGATAGCCTTACTGACATGAATGTCAATATAGCATTAACGGGACTAGCGGCAAAGCGCGGTGACGGTTAAGCAAACGGCCATGCAACCTCATGCCACCATCCCCTACACCGCCCTGCCCGTCCTGACCGACGCCGAGCGCATTGCCGCCGCCGAGGCCTTTCGCGACCATATTGCGGCACGGCGCAGCTGCCGCATGTTCACCGATACGCCCGTGCCGCGCGCTGTGATCGAGGCCGCGATCATGGCCGCCGGAACCGCACCCAATGGCGCCAACCATCAGCCCTGGCATTTTACCGCCATATCCGCGCCCGACACCAAGCATCGCATCCGCTTAGCCGCCGAGGAAGAAGAGAAGGTTTTTTACGCCAGCCGCGCCGGTCAGGAATGGCTCGAAGCGCTGGCGCCGCTAGGCACTGACGAGGATAAAGAGTTCCTAGACATCGCGCCCTGGCTGATCGTCGCCTTCGGGCAGCGCCGTGGCGGGATCGAGCCCGACGACAAAAAGCAGAATTATTATGTCACCGAAAGCGTCGGCATTGCGTGCGGACTGTTGCTCACAACCTTGCACAGCGCGGGGCTGGCCACGCTGACCCACACGCCATCGCCGATGGGGTTCTTGCGCGACATTTGCGGGCGCCCTGCCGACGAAAAACCCATGATGTTGATCGTCGTCGGCCATCCCGCCCCCGACGCAACAATTCCGGTGCAAGCAACGCGCAAGAAACCCCTCGACCAGATGTGCAACTGGCTCTAGCCTTCCCAACAGGGGAGGCTTTTCATGAACCAATCCGCTCTCGGCAATCGTTATGTCAGCCTCGATGCCATTCGCGGCGTCGCGGTCATGGGCATTTTGGCGATGAACATTGTTGCCTTTTCCCTGCCGACCAGCGCCTATTTCAATCCGGCCGCGGGGAGCGGCCCCAGCACATCGGACCTTGCCACCTGGGCGTTTAACTTCGTCTTTGTCGATTCCAAGATGCGCGGGCTGTTTTCGATATTATTCGGCGCCAGCACATTGCTGGTCATCGAACGCGCCCAGGCGGACGGGCGCGATGCGATGCGGACCCATTATGCGCGGATGCTGTGGCTGGGGCTGTTCGGCCTCGCCCATTATTATTTCATCTGGTTCGGCGACATCCTGTCGCTCTATGCCGCGTGCGGGTTGTTGCTGTTCCTGTTCCGCGACACCTCTATTCGAGGCCTGTTGATTTGGGCCGCCGGCTTCCTCTTCATCAGTATGGCGCTGCTGGGATCAAGCTGGCTATCCTTTGCCCTGTTGGAGGCGGGGCGGCTTCCCCCCGAAGCGGCCAAGAGCATGGCCGGAGCACTGGTCGAATTTCAAGCCGAAATGGGCGCTCACTCCGCAAACTATGGGCCTGACCTCGCCCATTATCTGGGCAGCTATCGTGACATTGCGGGGCTACGCATGGGCGACAAGGCGGCGGACCCGATTGTCCAGACATTGCTGTTTTTGTGGGAGACCATGGCGCTGATGCTCGTCGGCATGGCCTTGTACAAATCGCAGATGCTAACCGGTGAGTGGAGCGCCGCGCGCTATGCCAAATGGGCGCGGCGCGCTTTCCTGATTGCCATTCCACCACTCGCGCTGATCGCATGGCACACGCAGCAATCGGGGTTTGACGCCGTCACCGTCTTTGGCGCGAGCATGGTCTTTTCCGCTCCGTTCGATATCCTGATGACGGTCGGCTGGGCGGCGCTGATCATGTTGTTGATCCAGACGCGCGCCAGCGATGCCGTGCGCGCGCGGTTCGCCGCGACCGGGCGCATGGCGTTCACCAATTACCTCACGACCTCGATCGTGATGACCACCATCTTTTATGGCTATGGCCTCGGCCTGTTCGGCAGCGTGTCCCGCGCCGGCCTTTATCTCTTCTGTTTTGGCATGTGGGCGGCCATGTTGATCTGGTCCAAGCCGTGGCTCGACCGGTTTCATTATGGTCCGCTGGAGTGGTTGTGGCGCAGCCTGTCGCGCGCTGCGTTCCAACCGTTTCGCCGTGCCAGCGCGAACGCGCCGACCTAACCGCCCATCACCCGCGCCCGACCCGCGCGACCAAAGCCGCCTGCGCGTTTCTGGACAAGAGGATTACATTCGGCTTCAAGCGCCGCCAGCGTTTCCTCGAACAGAGAGCGTAGCGTCACCACGCGCGGCAAATATTCTTCGGGTGATATTTGCAGTTCGACACAGCGGCGCGCGAAAACCTCTATCTGTTCGGCAAGACTCGCCAGCTTCTCGGCACCAAATTGACGCGATTCGCCTTTAAGCGTGTGCGCAGGCATCACCAGTCCGCGTGCATCCTGATTACGCATCGCGTCTTCGATGGCCGCGACCGATTTGATCCCGTCCTCACGAAAATAGCCCAAAATGCGCACAAATGCGCCGCCCAACTGGGCTCGGGTCGCCCGATATTCGTCCCAATCGACCAAAGTCTGTTCCAATTCTCCGCCCCTTGGCTTGCTAGCACTACAATAGGGTCCCACGACCATATGGCCCAAGGAGAGTAAAAAAGGCGTTACGGACATTTACGGGGTCAGGCGGAAGCCGACCGATGGGCGTCAACTGCGGCGGACATCCCACTGCTGGACATCGGCCATAGAGGCCAGCGGTTGCACATCCCAGCCCTGTTGCGCGGCAAGCGCGGCGATTTCGCGGGCGGCCTGTGGATCGTCGGCCATCAAGGTAACGTGCGTTTCGCTGCGCATTGCGCGGGCCAGCCGCAGCGCGGGCCACGGGCAGCACATCCCGCGGGTATCGACGACGGAAGCCGCTTCGCTGGCCCCCGCCTCATTCGTCATAGGGATTGCGCGTGCTGCGGAAATTGAGCCGGATCGGCACGCCCTGAAACCCCAATTCTTTTCGCAGCCCGTTCACCAGATAGCGTTGATAGCTTGCAGGGAGCGAATCGGTACGGCTGCCGAACACGACAAAGGTCGGCGGTCGGTTGCGCGCCTGTGTCACATAGCGAAGCTTGATTCGCTTGCCACCCGGTGCCGGTGGCGGATTGGAGGCGACAGCGCTTTCGAACCAGCGGTTGAGCTTGGCAGTGGAGACGCGCTGGGTCCAGATGTCGCGTTGTTCGAACGCAACCTTGACCAAAGTATCGATACCCCGGCCAGTCGCGCCCGAAAGGCTGAGCAGCGGCACGCCCTTGACCTGACTGAGTCCATCCTCAAGCGCGGCGCGGGTGCCGTTGAACTGCGAGCTGGGATCGCCCGCGACATCCCATTTGTTGAGCGCGACGATCAGAGCGCGCCCTTCTTGCAATACGCGGTCGGCAATTTTCAGATCTTGCGCCTCTAGCCCGACGGTCGAATCGAGCAACAGGACGACAACCTCGGCGAAATCGACCGCGTGCATCGCATCGGCGACCGACAGCTTCTCCAGTTTTTCCTGAACTTTGGCGCGCTTGCGCATTCCGGCGGTATCAAACAATTGCAACTGGCGCATCCCGCCGCCGTCATCCCATTGCCAGTCGATGCGGATCGAATCGCGCGTAATCCCTGCTTCTGGTCCGGTAATCAGTCGGTCCTCGCCGATCATGCGGTTGATCAGCGTCGATTTACCCGCATTGGGGCGCCCCACGATTGCGAGTTTGAGCGGGCCGTCCTCTTCATCATCGACGCTGTCGCCGTCGCGCAATTCCTGTTCAGCGTCATAGGCATCGATGATCGGACGCAGGACGTCGAACAGTTCGACCACGCCTTCGCCATGTTCGGCGCTGAGAGCGACCGGATTGTCGAACCCCAGCGAATAGGCTTCGAGCAGGCCGTTTTCGCCCTGTTTGCCTTCGGCTTTGTTGGCGACAAGGATGATCGGCGTATCTTCGCTGCGCAACCAGCGGGCTATTTCCTCGTCGAGCGGGGTCACGCCAGCGCGCGCATCGATCATGAACAGCGCCGCATCGGCCTCTCGCACCGCTTTTTCGGTCTGCACCCGCATCCGGCCGGGCAGCGTCGCCGCGTCCTGATCCTCAAACCCCGCCGTATCGACGATGCGAAACTCCAGCCCCAAAAGCTGTCCGTCGCCTTCGCGCCGGTCGCGCGTCACCCCTGGCTGGTCATCGACCAGCGCCAGCCGCTTTCCGACCAGCCGATTGAACAGCGTCGATTTGCCGACATTGGGTCGACCGACAATGGCGATCGTCGCGGATCGCGCCATCTTGTTTATCCCATTCACGCGTCGGCCAGCACAGGCCGGACAAAATCATCAGCGCCAGGCGGAAAGCCGCCCGTCATCCTGTAAGATATACAGAATATTATTCGCGACCACAGGCGGCTGCGAAATCGAGTTTTTGAGGTCCGTCGTCGCCAGCGTCGATCCGTCGGCTGGTGAAAATTCGGCCAGCTGACCCTCACTGTTCACGGCGATCAAACGGCCACCGGCCAGAATCGGTCCGGTCCAACGAATCGGATCCTTCTTTTTCTTTTTTGTTTCGACGCGGAACCGCTGCAACTGCTTGAGCCAGCGAATCTTGCCGGTGGCGCGGGTTACACACAGCAATTTGGCATCATCGGTCATCACAAAGACCCATTCACCGACCACATAAGGGGTCGAAATTCCGGCAATCGAAATTTCCCAAGTGCGTTGGCCCGTGACCAGTTCATAGCTGGCCATGCGACCGCCCTGCCCCAGCGCGAACACCCGGCCGCGGTCGACCACCGGATCGGCGTCGACGTCGCTGAGGGTCGATACGGACAAGGACATGCTGGTCCGTGCCAGCGCGTCTTCCCATAGGTCGCGGCCATTTTCATAACGATAGGCCTGCACTTCGCCCGAGGAAAAGCCTGCGACAATCGAACCCTGACCAGCGGCGGGCGACGCGGCGCCAAAGACGCTACCGGGCTCAGTGGAGGCCGTGGCCTGCCACAAAACGGCACCATCGGCAGCGTTAAGGGCATAAATCTGGTTGTCCTGGGTAATCACATAAACGCCGCCAAAGGCAATTGTCGGCGCGCCGCGCAGCGGGCCAGCAGGCTTTACCTTCCAGATCACCGATCCGTCAGCCACATTCAACGCGGCCACATCACCAACCCCGCTGGTGGCATAGACCACCGAGCCGTCCACGCCTGCACCGCCGCCAAACAGCGAATCTTTGAAATCCTTGCCCGTGCTGCCGATGGCCGTGCGCCACAACAGGGCACCCGTATCAGCAGCAAAGGCCGATACTTGCGCATCGGTATCGACAACAAACAAGCGGTTGTCGGCGATTACCGGCGACGTCGACAGGCGCTGCTTGGTAGTGCTGCCGCTGATGTCAGCGGTCCAGAGGCGGCTGCGCGTCGCAGCCAGAGCGACATTCCCTATCGTCTTGGAGGCATTGCCCCCCGATTGCGCCCAATCGACATTCACGACCGGTTCGGGAAGCACGACATCGACATTGGCGATGGCCGGATCAACCTTGATGCTGGCATCATTTGTCAGAATGGACACACGCTCGCCAACTGTCGGTGTGTGCGGGCCACCTTTGCCCTTGAACGCCGCGCACCCAGCCAAAGGCAGGGACATTATTGCAGCACAAATTATCAGACGCCGTTTCAGCATATTATTTTGCTTTCCCATTTGTCGCGGGCGGCGCAGCTTTTGCCGTCGCGTCATCCCCATCCTTTTTTTCGCTTTCCGCTGCCCGGTCGACAACGGCATCGACGCCCAACATGCCAGCCATCTGAACCGCGCGCGATTGCAGCGATTTGGGGATGTCGGGAAGCTTGGCGATCCGTCCGTAAAGCGACCCCGCTTCGTCGGTCTTGCCGGTTTGATAATAAGCCACGGCCAGCAATTCGGCGGCGCTCGGGAACCAACTGGAGATCGGGTCCTTGGCGTCGACGATCGGTTTCATCCGGCTGATCACCTCTTCGGGTTTCAGCGTGTCAAATTCGATGGCCGTTTTGCGAACCAGCGCCATGTCACGCAGCGAAGAATCGATTTTCGGATCGCTGGCAACGCGACCGAGCAACGCCGCTGCGGCTTGCGTATCGCCGGTTTTCAGCTTCATATTGGACTGTTGAACCAACGAAATGGCGCGATAGGCATCGTCGCCGTCGGTTTCCAACCCTTGCAGCATCTTGGTCGCCGCGCGCGGTTCATTGCCTTTGACCTTGTCATAGGCAGCAATCAGCGTTTCGGCATTTTCGCCGCGTTTGACCTCTTGTTGGTGCTGCCAATACACCCAGCCACCAAAGCCGAGCAGGGCAGCGACGACAGCAGCCACCAGCAAAAGCCCGAAACGCCGCCATATATTGGCGATCTGGTCCTGGCGGACAGCTTCATCAACTTCTTGTAATAACGCGCTATTTTCGGTCGGGCTCGTGGCCAATCAAACCTCCATCATATTCAACAGGCTGTGGGCACAAGACCCGTCGGCGGCTTCCATAGCCGTGGCACCCGAAAAGGCCAAGCGATTCACTGGATCAGGTAATCTGCACGCAGGACTAGCCGGGGTAGATTTGATCGGCGGTCGGGAATGAACGAGACCTGACTTCTTCGGCATAGCTGCTGACCGCCGTCTCAACGACCGATGCCATATCATGATAGCGTTTGACGAATTTGGGGACGCGTTCGAACATCCCCAGCATATCCTCTGTCACCAAAACCTGACCGTCACATTGCGCCGACGCGCCGATGCCGATGGTCGGACAATCGACTTTATTGGTAATCTCAATCGCTATCGGTTCGAGCACGCCCTCGATCACCACCGAAAAAGCGCCAGCCTGTGAAACGGCAATCGCATCATCGACGATAGCGCGCGCCTCTTCGTCACTTTTCCCGCGCACGCCATAGCCGCCCATGATGTTCACCGCCTGCGGGGTCAGCCCGACATGGCCCATCACCGGTATGCCGCGCTGTGCCAAAAATTCGATGGTCGGGGCCATAACGGTGCCGCCTTCCAGCTTGACCGCGGCGGCGCCGGTTTCCTTGAGCAAGCGCGAGGCGTTGGCAAAGGCCTGTTCGGGGCTGGCCTCATAGCTGCCGAACGGCATATCGACGACAACGGCGGCATGATAGCTACCACGCACTACCGCTGCGCCATGCAGCGCCATCATTTCCATCGTCACCGCCACCGTGTGCGGCAGCCCGTAAATCACCTGACCCAGCGAATCGCCGACGAGCAGCAAGTCGCAATGCGGGTCCAGCAGCTGCGCCATCCGCACTGTATAGGCCGTCAGCATGACCAGCGGCTCGCCACCCTTGCGCTGGCGGATGCGCGGGACAGTCAACCGCTTCATGGGCTGGGGGGTCGGATTGGCACGGCTGGTCGACGTGTCATAGGTGAGTGTTTTGGGAAGTGTGGACATGGGGGCGCGGTCTAGCCGTTAATCGGGTCCGGCAAAAGCGCTTAAGCCAGCGATGGGAAGATGACTTGACATTATGTATGATATATTTAACATGGTGTTATCAAAACTTCACTGGAGCCGCTGCCATGTCTTTCCGCGAAAAAATGCACTGGGTCGCCTTCATTGCGATATTCCTTGCCTTCGGCTGGTATTTCCTCAGCTTCCCTTGGGGCGTGGTCAAAGGGCCTGCCGCACTATGGGCCGCTGGAGGAATGTTGATCCCGCTGACGCTCGGCATCATCGTGGTGATGACCATCGCCACCATCATTCTGGCCATCCGCAATCGCGGCGAAGTTCATCTGGCCGAGGATGAGCGCGACCGCACGATCCACTGGCGCGGCACGCATCTGGCCTATTATCCGATGGTCGTCGGCACGTGGAGTTGCATTGGCTTGCTGTTTGCAGGCGTCGATGGTGCCATTTTACTCAATCTGTTGCTGGCAATGGTCGTCGTTGCAGAGCTGATCCGCATCGGATCACAAATCTGGCTCTATCGGCGCGCCTGACATGGCCAAATTACCGATAGGAAATGATATTCGCACCCTGCGCTTCCTCGCAGGAGAGATGACGCAGGCCGATCTGGGCGAGCGAGTCGGCGTCACCCGCCAGACCGTCGCGGCAATCGAACAGGGGCGCTATTCTCCCTCGCTAGAGGTCGCCTTTCGCATCGCCCATGTCTTTGCCAGGCCGCTCGAAGAGATATTCCAGTGGCAAGAGGACAAGGATTAGGCGCGGGTCAGCGAATTTGCGCCCGCACCGTCGCCACCGCTTCGCGTGGGTTATCGCTGAACAATCCGTCGATGCCCGTCGCCAGATAGGCGCGGATTTCCAATGCCAGATTACCATGACCCGCCGGATTGATGCCGCCTTTGTCGGCGAGCGGCAGAAAATAATTCTCGCGGCGAAAGGTCCAGGGGTGAACTTTCAGCCCCGCCGCATGGGCATCGGCGACCAGCGATGTCGGCTCGCCCAGATTGCCGACCATCGTGCGCGGAATGATCATCGTCTTGTTGGGACCGATGCCGTCAGCATATTGTGCCACCGCCTGTAATCCCGCCGGTGTCGCCATGTCGGCATAGGTCATCGTCGCATCATCGGCGGGGCCGCCTTCGCCGTCCATCAACTGGATCAGCGGCAGGTCGCTCTTGGCCCGTAATGCCTTTAAGTTGCCGACCTCAAAGCTCTGAATAAACACCGGCGCGGAGCGGCCATGATAACCAAAACGGTCGAGCAGCGCGAGCATTGGCCCCTCGTGCGGCAAGCCAATCGACGCGAAATAGCTGGGATGCTTGGTTTCAGGATAGACGCCGACCACATGGTTGCGACCCTTGTTCACGCGGGCCAACAGCTCCAAAATCTCTTCAAATGTCGGGATGTCATATTCATCGTCATGTGACGTGCCGCGCAGGCGAGGCAGACGTTCGCGCGCGTGCAGCGTTTTGAGCTCGGCGAGCGTGAAATCCTCTGTGAACCAGCCTGTGACCTTGTGGCCGTCGATGCTCTTGGTCGCGCGGCGGTCGGCGAATTCGGGATGGTCGGCAACATCGGTGGTGTCGCTGATGTCATTTTCGTGCCGCGCCACCAGCACGTCATCCTTGGTCAGCACCAGATCAGGCTCGATGAAATCGGCGCCTAGTTCGATCGCAAGCTGGTAACTGGCCAGCGTATGTTCGGGACGCTCGCCCGACGCACCGCGGTGGGCGATGATGACCGGCGGCTTGCCATCAAGGGTCGGTTGGACGGACATAGGCTCAGCCGCGCAGCCCGCCGGCAACAAGGCCAGCGCCAGCAAAAACTGCCTCCACACCCTCATGCACCAAAACGGTCCTGCCAATCGGCTTCCTTGAATCCGACGCTGATCGTTTCGCCCGCTTCGACCACCGGACGGCGGATCATCGCCACTTGGTCGAGCATCAGTGTCTTGGCGCGCGAGGCATCCAGATCCTGCTTTTGCGCATCGGGCAATTTGCGAAATGTGGTGCCGTTGCGATTGAGCAATTTTTCCCAGCCCAGCGCATCGATCCACCGCTGCAGCCGCGTATCGGTCAGGCCGTCCTTGCGTAAATCATGAAACTGATGCGCCACGCCCTGCGCGTCGAGCCAGCGCCGCGCCTTTTTTACTGTGTCGCAATTGGGAATGCCGAAAAGAGTCACTGTCATGTCGCTATGATAGCGATTAGCTCTCGGCAATGCGAGTGTTTGCGCTGGCCAATTTGCCACGCAGTGCGCGCGCGAACCCTTCATGCAGAGCGGCGGCAATGCTGGGGTTTGCGGCAAGATAGCTGCGTAGCGCCTGCGCGGGCACAAACCACAGCCGGGCATTGGTCGCGAGCAACACGGTGCCGGTGGCATCGGTGCCATCCATGACCGTTGCCTCGCCGATTAAATCGCCACCCGACACGCTGCCGACATCGGCCTTGCTCCGCCGAATTGTTGCGGTCCCGTCGGCGAGGTAAAAGAGACTCGGCGCTGCGTGATTTTCGCGAATCAAAATCTCACCGCGCCGCGCCGATATCCAATAACCCTGATCGATCAAGCGGCGCGCGTCGCTGGGACTCAGGGTCGAAAAATGCGCATCGCGCAGCTGTTGTTCTTCATCGGTGAAACGCACATTGGAATTTTGGAACAGCGTGCGGGAAATCTGCAAAAGGTTCACCACCAAGATCAACAGCAGGATGAAGCCAAAGATGAAACGGTCATAAAACCAGAAACTTGCGACCATCTCGACCAGCATGACGGCACAAATGCCGGCGCGCACTATTTGCGTCCGCGTCGACAAGGACGCGAAAAGGAGCAGCAGAAGCGCAGCATAGCCTAGCCATGCGAAGTCAAAATTGGTCGTTCCATACATAATGCAAGAGACCTGTTTTTATCTTATGGCCCACACGTAGCAGCGAATGTCGGCTTGGCGACCCCCAAGTCGATCCACGATATCGCCTTTTCGGTACGATTAGTAACAGTTTCGACCGCGCAAGAAAAGCATTGGTGCGCGATGGCGCCATTCTTGCTAATTTCCTTGCCCTTGCCTCAGCGGCTCGAACGCGCCATGTGAGCGCGCGATTCGGATAATGGATGGATGATATGACGAAGAAATGGCAACCGCACAGCTGGCGTGCACAGGAAGTGCGGCAACTGCCGACCTATGCCGACGCCGACGCCCTTGAGGCGGCAGAGCTGGAGTTGAGCAATTATCCGCCGTTGGTGTTTGCAGGTGAAGCCCGCGACTTGACCGATGAGCTGGGCAAGGTGGCGGCGGGCAAGGCCTTTCTGTTGCAAGGCGGCGACTGCGCCGAAAGCTTCGCCGAATTTCACCCCAACAACATCCGCGACACGTTTCGCGTGCTACTGCAAATGGCGGTGGTGCTGACCTTTGCTTCCAAAATGCCCGTGGTGAAACTCGGGCGCATGGCGGGCCAATTTGCCAAGCCGCGCTCGGCCGACATGGAAGAAATCGACGGCGTATCGCTGCCCAGCTATCGCGGCGACATCATCAACGACATCGCCTTTGCCGAGGCGGGGCGTCAGCCCGATCCGCGCCGGATGATCAAAGCATATAGCCAGGCCGCGGCGACGCTGAACCTGCTGCGCGCCTTTGCCAACGGTGGCTATGCCAATCTGCGGCAGGTCAACGCCTGGACGCATGATTTCATGGACCGCAGCCCCTGGGCCAAAAAATATGAGGAAACCGCCGGGCGCATTTCAGAGGCGTTGGCGTTTATGGAAGCGTGCGGCGTCACGCCCGAAACCGTGCCGCAAATCAAAGGCACCAGCTTTTTCACCAGTCACGAGGCGCTGCTGCTCCCCTATGAGCAGGCCCTGACGCGACAGGACAGCCTGACCGGCGGCTGGTACGACACTTCGGCGCATTTCCTGTGGGTCGGCGACCGCACTCGCTTCGAAGGGTCGGCGCATATCGAATATCTGCGCGGTATCGGCAATCCGATCGGTATGAAGTGCGGCCCGAGCCTAGAGCCCGACGCGCTGCTGCGCCTGCTCGACACGTTGAACCCCGACCATGTGCCGGGCCGGATGACCCTGATCACCCGCTATGGCCATGACAAGATCGAGGCGGGGCTGCCCAAGCTGGTGCGCGCGGTCAAGCAATCGGGCCATCCGGTGGTCTGGTCATGCGACCCGATGCACGGCAATGTCATCAAGACCAACAATGGCTATAAAACCCGCCCGTTCGAGCGTATTTTGGCCGAGGTGCGCGGCTTTTTCGCGGTCCACCGCGCCGAAGGAACGCATGGCGGCGGCATCCATATCGAGATGACGGGGCAGAATGTCACCGAATGTACGGGCGGGGCGATGGACGTCACCCAAATGGATCTGGCCGATCGCTATCACACCCACTGCGACCCGCGGCTCAATGCCGGTCAGTCGCTGGAACTCGCCTTCCTGCTCGCCGAAATGCTCAATCAAGAGATGGTCGAGCGGGCGAAAGCGGCGGCATGAGCGAGCGGCGGGTCATTGTTCGTCGCGAAGTCATTCGCAACGGCGTCGGTTTTGGCAGTGCGCTGGCAATGGTCATCAGCTTCACCACGCATCATTCGGTGCTGTGGGCGATCATCCACGGCATATTCAGTTGGTTCTATGTCGGCTATTATCTGCTGACGCGTTAATCGCACCTATTTTGCAGGCCATGCTTTGATACTGGCAAAGGCGCGGCCTAGTGCGACATGTAAATCGGCATCCTCCGCCGCACCGCCCAGCGGAATCGCCGTGCTATATTCATCGCCGGGTTGGTGATAATCGCCTTCGAGAAATTTCTCGAGCAACACCATATCCGAAAAACTGCCCCCGACCATCAGCGATACCACGCCTTTTTTCCCAAGCGCCCATCCGTCCTGACGGCCAACAAAGGCATCAGCCTCACCATCCGCATCAATTTTGCGTCCCAATCGGGTCGCGACTTTGCGTACCATGGCATCATAGGCCGGACGACCGCGCCCAATCGTCGCCACAGGCGTCCCGCGTGGAGAAATAGCGATGGTATCGATATTAAGCGCAACGGTGATGTCTTTTAGCGGCACGACCGGATGCGCAGCGAAATAGGTAGCACCGAGCAGGCCGCGCTCTTCGGCGGTCGTTGCCATGAAATATATGTCGCGGTCGGGTCGCGGTCCGGCGGCCAGCTTTTTCGCCACCTCAATCAGCACCGCAATCCCGCTAGCATTGTCGACAGCGCCATTACAGATCCGATCCGCCGCGCCTTCGGGGCGGCAAATGCCCAGATGGTCCCAATGCGCCAGAAACAGCACCGCTTTTCCATCGGGATGCGCGCCGGGCAATTTGGCGATGATATTGTGGCTGTCATACGCGCGAACGTCGGTGGTGGCGGACAGGTCGGCCGTTATCGGCAAATCGATTCCACGATAGTCGGGTGACTGGGCCGCCGCCATTGTGGCATCGCTCGACATGCGCGCTTTGGTAAGCAGCGCATCGGTCGCTTCCAACGACAAAAAGCCGCTGATAGCCGGCCCGGTCGTCGCCCCGGCGAGCCGTGTCGACTTTTTGTCCACGGCGTTTCGCAGCGCTTTCCAAGGCACGGCGTCAGTGGTGATCACCAGCACCGCCGTCGCCCCTGCGTCTGTGAGCATCTGGCGGCGCGTGCGATAAGTCGGCAGATCTTTGCCAAACGGTGCATTGCCCATCAACATGATCGCCAGCTTGCCATCGACGTCGGCGTTTATCTTTCCGTCGCCATCAATGCCAAAGCCGACATAGATTGCTGGCAGCCCCTCAAGCGCGACGGACGGTCCGCTTCCGCTGAGGATAATGCCATCATCCTCGATCGTAAAATCGCGGCCATTTACCTTGAAATTGGCGGTTCCGCCGGCCGACCGGCTTTCGACCAGCGGCACCGGTTGAAGCCATGGCGTCGCGCTGCCCGATACCGGCACCAGTCCAGCCTGCGCCCAGGCCGCGCTGACATAGGCGATGGTTCGATCCTCTCCCTCGCTCCCCGGCGCGCGTCCTTCAAAGGCATCGCTGGATAGGATGCGGATGTGCTCACCAAGCTCGGCTTCGGCGACCGGCGTCTCAGCCGGTTTCTGGGCATAGGCCGACGCGGATAAGGGCGCGGCACAAAGGGCGAGGGCGGCAAAGACGGCACGAAACTGTGTTATCTGCATGAGACGGACATGGCAGTTTCCCCTTGGGCAGGCAAGATGGTGCGCCAGAAGGACGAGCGAAAATCGGATCATCATATGCGCTTTAGGCTGGCGCTTGGCCGTCAATACCGCAATATATGGTCCATTCACATCGCGAGCCGCAGCGCATTCATGCGGATGAGGGGAATTGATATGGGTTATGGATTTGCGATCGCAGTGGTGGTGCTGGCTGTATTCTTTCTGGTCTGGGCGCTGACGCCCGTCCGGCAGGGTTTCAGCTACACGATCGAGCGTTTTGGCCGCTACACGCACACCGCGCAGCCGGGGCTGAACTTTATTACGCCATTTTTCGACCGTGTCGGCCGCAAGGTCAACATGATGGAGCAGGTGCTCGACATTCCGGGGCAGGAAATCATCACCAAGGATAATGCGATGGTCGCCGTCGACGGCGTCGTCTTCTTTCAGGTGCTTGATGCCGCCAAGGCCGCCTATGAAGTCAGCGACCTCTATTTGTCGATTATGAACCTGACGACGACCAACCTGCGTACCGTGATGGGCGCGATGGACCTTGATGAAACGCTGTCAAAGCGCGACGAGATCAACGCGCGGCTGCTGCATGTCGTCGACGATGCAACGACGCCGTGGGGGATCAAGATCACCCGCGTCGAGATCAAGGATATCCGCCCGCCCGCCGATATTTCCAATGCAATGGCGCGACAGATGAAAGCCGAGCGTGAAAAACGTGCCAACATCCTTGAGGCCGAAGGAGCTCGCGCTTCCGAAATTCTGCGCGCCGAGGGTGAAAAGCAGGGTCAGATCCTGCAGGCCGAGGGCCGCCGCGAAGCTGCGTTCCGCGATGCCGAAGCCCGCGAACGCGAAGCAGAGGCAGAGGCCAAGGCAACCCAGATGGTGTCCGACGCCATTGCGGGCGGCAATGCGCAAGCGATCAACTATTTCATCGCGCAAAAATATGTCGAAGCGATCAGCGAATTTGCCACCAGCCCCAATGCCAAAACCATCTTGTTCCCGGTCGAGGCCACGCAGCTGATCGGCACGCTAGGCGGGATTGGCGAACTGGCTCGCGATGCCATCGCCGGTAACAAGGACAGCTGATATGGCCGACTGGATCAACACGATGGAGCCGCACTGGATGTGGCTGTCGTTCGGCGTCTTGCTCGCTGCCGCAGAGATTGTCGCACCGGGCTTTTTCCTCGTCTGGCTGGGCGCCGCTGCTATCGTCACCGGCGTCGTGACATGGCTGTTGCCGATCGGCATCGCTTGGCAGCTTGGTATTTTTGCCGTGCTGTCGATTGTGGCGCTTTACGGTGGACGCAAATGGCTGCGCGATAATCCGATTGAGACCACCGATCCGCTGCTCAATCAGCGCGGCGGGCGACTGGTCGGCGAAGTGCTGACGCTCACAACAGCCATCGAAAATGGTCGCGGTCGTGCGCAGGTCGGCGACGGTCAATGGCCGGTGCGTGGTCCCGATGCCGCGATTGGCGCGAAAGTGCGGGTGGTGAGCGCCGAAGGCGGAATGCTGGTGGTCGAAGCGGTTTAAAGCTTTTGATCCTCCCTGCTTGTGGGAGGGGGGATTTTGGTTACGCAGCGCGCACTCGCCTATATACATCGACGACTTCGGGCAGCACCTCACTCGTGCCCATGACCTCGAACCCCAGTTTTGCAGCAACCTTTTCCGATGCCGCATTGCCGGGGTCGATGATGCAACGCACTTCGGTTGTGTCCAGATGGGCGTCGGCCCATGCTAGTGCTGCGCCCATCGCCTCGGTCGCCAGCCCCTTGCCCCAATGGTCGGCGTCGAACGCCCATCCGGCCTCGGGCACGCCCTCTAGCTCGGGGATACCGCGGCCAAAATAGGACAGACCGCCCATACCGATCAGCTGGTCACTCGCCTTGTCGGCGAACACCCAATAGCCAAAGCCCATCACCGGCCACAGCCCTGCCGACGACAAGAATTTTCCCCAACTGACGTCGGGCGCGCGCGGTCCACCGCCGATGAATTGGGTCACGCGCTCGTCGGCCCACATGGCGACATGGACATCCTTGTCGGACAGACGGTGCGCGCGCAGCCGCAGGCGCTCGGTTTCCAGGACCGGTGGGGCAGTAAACATTGTGCTGCGCTATCAGCGGCTCAGTCGGTCGGCAAGCCCCTCAGGCTGTGACCAATTCTTCCTTGGGCATTACCGCGTCGGCATAGTCGCTTTCATGTTTTTTGATCAGCGCGCGGTCGTCATGGTTCCACGGGTGAAACCCCGGCATGAAATAGCTGACCCAGGGAATAAAGCTGCGACGGAGCACTCCGGGGGTGCCGAGTAGATACCACCAAATGCGGGCCGTGATACGCCAGCCGGTCAGGCCGTCCTGTTTTAACAACGCCTTCATGCCCTTCACGCGGCGAGGCCAAAAGCGCAAGGTGACGAGCAGCATCATAATCGATTTGACCTTCCACCGCTTCCAGCGGCTCCAGTCCTTGGTGGCGTGCAGCCATGTGTCATAGGCGACGCCCTTATGCTCGATTTCCTCGATCGCGTGCCATTTCCACAGCGACGCCCATTCTTCTTCGGCGCCTGCGTACATTTTGTCATCGCGCAGCATCACCGACGCCATCATCGCGGTATAATGTTCCAGCGCGATGGTCGCGGCCAGATTGACGATGGCGGGGCGCGATTTGATGAGGTCGAGCACATGGCTGACGTCGGCTTCGAGTTCCGACAGATCATAACCGGCCTCGGCCACCTTACGGTTGAACACCACATGTTCGCGGCTGTGGATCACTTCCTGCTGGGTAAAGGCCCGAATCTCGCCCGCCAGTTTCTCGTCCACGCCGTCGCGATGCGCCTTCACCGCTTCGATGAACATCGCTTCACCGCGCGGGAATGTTACCGACAGCGCGGTGTGAAAAGCTGTCCCGATCGGGTCGCCATTCAGCCACCAACGACCCTGTTTTTCGGCGCGGCCAAAGCGCCGATCGCGTGGGGTAATCGACAAATCCTTGGGCGTCGGAGAGAGCGAAAGACTGGACATATGGGTTTCACCGTCGAAAAGGGGTTGGGCGCCAACGCGCTATGGGTCGCAAATAGGGGTTACTTACATAAATGTCAATAGTGAAGAAGCGCCTGAGTCCAGAGGAAAGCCGGTCTGCGGCGCTAGAGGCTGCGCGGACCATCCTGATCGAAATGGGGCCGCAAGCGGTGACGTTAAAAGCTGTGGCGGCGCGGGTTGACCGCACCCACGCCAATCTTTTGCACCATTTCGGCAGCGCGGCGGGATTGCAAAAGGCGCTGGCCGCCTATCTGGCCAAGACCGTCTGCGCGACAATCGGTGCCACGATGGCGGCCTCCCCTCCCGGACAGCGCAATGTTCGCGAAATTGTTGATCTGGCCTTTGATGCCTTTGACAGCGGCGGCGCGGGGGCACTCGCGACGTGGATGGCGGCGACGGGCAATGACGACGCACTCGATCCGATTATCGAAGCAATCCACCAGTTGATCGACGGCATGTCGCCCGACGCGCATGAAAAGCGCCTGATGCACGAAGACACGCTGGCATTGGTGCTGATGGCGATGGGCGACGCCCAGCTGGGCGGTGCGATGGCCAGCGCACTTGAATTGCCGCGCGATACCGCGCGCGTCCTGGCGACCGAGTTGATTACCGGACGCATCGCGGCCTTCTGGGCCGCGCAGGGCGGCAAGGCATCGGGCTAAGCGGCTAGCAATTTTATTATGCAGCGCCTAAAGGCGCCGCTCCCTTCTCCGTTCACATCGAGCGAAGTCGAGATACCCCTCGGCCTTGCGTCGTGTCGCGGGGTGTTTCGACTTCGCTCGACACGAGCGGGATTCGATGGGTAATTTTTCGTTTCCGCCCTATAGGCCTCACCATGCATTTCCTCGATCAAGCCAAGATATATGTGAAATCCGGCGACGGCGGCCCCGGTGCCGTCAGCTTTCGGCGTGAAAAATATGTCGAATATGGCGGCCCCGACGGCGGTAACGGCGGCAAGGGTGGCGACATTATCTTTGAGGCGGTCGAGGGGCTGAACACGCTGATCGACTTTCGCTATACCCAGCATTTCAAGGCCAAGCGCGGAACACCGGGATCGGGCCGCGATCGCACCGGCGGCGGCGGTGATGACATTATTATCAAGGTTCCGCTCGGCACCCAGATATTGGCCGATGATGAAGAACGCAGCCTGCTTGCAGACCTGACCAAGGTGGGCGAGCAAGTTGCCTTTCTGCGCGGCGGAGATGGCGGGCGCGGTAACGCCAGCTTCAAAAGCAGCACCAACCGCGCCCCGCGCCAACATGGTCCAGGCTGGCCGGGCGAAGAAATGTGGGTCTGGCTGCGGCTGAAGCTTCTCGCCGACGCGGGACTGGTCGGTCTGCCCAATGCAGGAAAATCAACCTTTATCAACGCCGTCAGCAATGCCCAGGCCAAGGTCGGCGCCTATGCCTTTACGACATTGCGACCACAATTGGGCGTCGTCAGCCACAAGGGGCATGAATTTGTCGTCGCCGATATCCCGGGTCTGATAGCCGGTGCCGCCGAAGGAGCGGGGGTTGGCGACCGATTCCTCGGGCATATCGAACGCTGCCGCGTCATCCTCCATCTGGTCGATGCGCATGACAAGGATGTCGCAACCAGTTATCGCGTCGTCCGCGATGAACTTGATGCCTATGGCGCCGGACTGACCGAGAAAAAGGTCATCGTCGCGCTCAACAAAGTCGATACCCTTGACGAAGAATTGATCGCCGTGCTGTCGGCCGAACTGGCCGAAGCCAGCGGCGCACCGGTGATGGCGCTGTCGGGTGTCAGCGGCGAAGGGGTGGAGCCTGTGCTCGACAAGCTGCTAGAGGCCGTGCGCGGCGATGTGGACGGTGGTGGTAGCGAACCAGACAAGGACTGGTCGCCAGTTTAAAGCTTGCGCCGTCGCGATTCACGTGCATTATGTTGCAATGCACAATAAATCTCAATCTTCGGCAAAGGCGCACTGGCTATGAGCGAGACGCGCCTCGTGCTGATCGAAGCGATTGTACGAAAGCTGTCCATACGGGCGCGTTACAACGGCTCCGTCATGAAACTGGCGCCGCATTTGCTGTTTGAGCGTCACGGAAGCCTGTTTCTCGGCGCATTGAACATGGGAAAAGATTGGCGATCCGATGACGAACGGCGTCTCGGCCATTTCAAACTCGACGGCCTTGGGGCGGCGGAAATCATGGACGAAACATTCGATCCTTTGCCATCCTTTCAGGCAACACCACCACAGGCCGATGACAAGATTGTCCTCGCCATTTGATCGAAATGGTTCGCGCTAGCTGTCAGCCGGGTATCTGACCCGCCATCCCGAATTGATGCGTCGCCGAATAAGGATGATCGATCACCGCAACCACACTAACAGCGATCAAAAGCACGAGTAACGCAAATCCGGCAAGGCCGAAGGCGAGGAGCTTATTGGCCGGCCGCGATGCCGCGACCATGTCACGCCCGGCACGTGTGCGCCGGTCGACGGTGCGCGTCTCCTCGACGCTCCAGCGATGGATAATGATCAACGCCGCGACGCCGAACATCATCGAACCGGGGATCCACATGATAACCCCGCCCGTCTGTTCATCGGTCAGCATCGAAACATGCCACATATGTCCCAGCGTCAAATAGGCGGAATAGAGCGGGATGGTTTTAAGTGACAATATGGTGCCGAGCACAATATTGCCCAGCGCCGCCGCGACAAACATCGCAAGTCGCGTCCCAAGCCCGGCGCCCTGAGGTGCGGCACGGTGATCAAACAGCACCGAAAAGAAGATCAGGCCGGTGGTCAGCAGGCTGATGTGCCACAGATAATGAACCGGTTCGTTGAGGATCGCGACATCGTGCCAATAAGGCAGCATCCAAAAAAAGCTGGCGGAGAGGAACAATAGAGTCGCAACGAGAGGGCGCCGCAGGAAAGAGATGATCGCGCGCAGCCAGCCGGTGGAGGCGAAGAATTTGCTTACGCCCTTTGGCAGCCCACGCACAATCGCCGCCTGCGGCTGCGCCAGAAAGATCAGCATCGGCGCCACGGTCCGCAACAGCATATGCTCGACCTGATGGACAGCGAAAACATGATCGGCAAGTTGTTCAACCGGCGAGATTAACGCGATAAACAGCGCCAAAAGCCCCCCGTAGAAAGACGCGACACGCCAGCGGTGACGGGTCAGTCCATGCCGACTGCCGCGCCAATAGATCAACGCAAGTATGACAAGACTGATCAATATTTCGGGGGACAATTGCCACATCGTCCAGGGCGACGTGTCGACCGCGACATGGTCCCCGTGCGCAGCAGCAGGGGTTGCGAATAGCAGGAATATGCCCGCCATCATCCAGCGTCGAAAAAACATAGCGGCTCCATAGGTCGTCCTGTGGTCATTGCAAGCCGTTTGGACCCAGGGCACGCAAATCACATATTCGCATTGGCGCGCCAATTGCAGTAGGCTATCTACGCTTTCATGATATTTCCTCCATCCTCCTGTCCTCGCCTCATCGTCAAAATTGGTTCGGCCCTGCTCGTCGATTCTGAAGGCGCGGTTCGGCGCGAATGGCTGGCCGGGATCGCCGCCGATATCTGGGCGCGGACGCAAGAGGGACAAGAGGTCGCGGTCGTGTCCTCGGGCGCAATTGCACTTGGCGCGCGGCGGATGGGGCTGGCCAAAGGCGGACGCGCTAGCCTCGAAGATGCGCAGGCCTCTGCCTCGGTGGGGCAGATTGCGCTGGCGGAAGTCTGGGCCGAACTGCTTGGCGCCCACGGCCTGACAGCAGCGCTGATTCTGGTGACGCTGGGCGATCTGGAGGATCGCCACCGCTATCTGAACGCCAGCGCGACGCTCGAACGGCTGTTATCGCTGGGGGTCGTGCCGGTCATCAATGAAAATGACAGCGTGGCAACCGCGAATCTGCGCTTTGGAGACAATGACCGGCTGGCCGCCCGCGTCGCCCAGGCTGCACGCGCCGATGGTGTGGTCCTGCTATCCGATGTCGACGGACTCTATACCGCCGATCCGGGCAGCAACCCCAAGGCCAAACGGCTCGACGTCATCAAACGAATCACACCCGCGATCAAGGCGATGGCGGGCAGCGGATCGGCATCGGGCATGGGGTCAGGCGGCATGGCATCCAAGCTGGAGGCCGCCCGCATCGCAACGCGCGGCGGCATCGGCCTGATGATCGCCAGCGGGTTGATCGACCATCCGTTGCGCTCTGACGGCGGCAGCTATTTTGTCCCCAAGGCCAAGGCATCGGCGCGCAAGGGCTGGCTTGGAGGACGACTACGCATTGCCGGCTCCATTCAAGTCGACGCTGGCGCAGAAAAAGCGCTCCCGCGCGGCAACAGCTTGCTTGCTGCTGGCGCGCGCGAAGTGGTCGGAAATTTCAAGCGCGGCGATGTCATCGATATTGTTGGCCCGCTAGGTAACAGCATCGCGCGCGGGCTGGCGGAATATGACGCCGTTGAAGCGCGCACATTGTTGGGTTTACGCAGCGAAGAACAGGAAAAGGTGCTGGGTTATGCCCCGCGCAGCGCGCTCGTGCATAGGGACTATATGGTGCTGCTGTGAGCAGCGGGGACGACATGCCCTCTCCTACGCTTGCGATGACCGGTGCGACTGGTTTTGTCGGTGGGGCAACGCTGCGCCTCGCGGTCGCCAAAGGCTGGCACGTCCGCGCCCTCACACGCCGCCCACAGCCGGAGCAAGCCGGTGTGACTTGGGTCGCGGGGGCGCTGGACCAACCCGATGCCCTTGCCAGTCTTGCGACGGGAAGCGACGCCCTTATGCACATCGCCGGTGTCGTCAATGTGCCCAGCCGCGCGGCATTCGAAGCCGGTAATATCACCGCGACCGGCCATGTCATCGACGCAGCGCGCGTCGCAGGGGTTACACGCTTCATCCATGTCTCTTCGCTCGCCGCGCGCGAGCCCGACTTGTCCGACTATGGCTGGTCCAAGGCACGTGCCGAAATATTGGTCCAGGCCAGCGCGCTCGACTGGACCATCGTGCGCCCACCCGCCGTCTTTGGCCCCGGCGATACCGAAATGCTCGACTTGTTCCGTATGGCCGGACGCGGCGTGGCGCTCTTGCCGCCATCGGGACGTTTGTCGGTGATTGCGGTGAGCGAACTTGCGCGTCTGCTCGTCGCCCTCACCGCCGAGCGCCATATTAGCATTGGCCAGACCTATGAACCCGACGACGGCCATGCGCGCGGCTGGTCTTACCGCAGCTTTGCCCGCGCCATCGGCCGCGCCGTTGGACGCCGCCATGTCTCGACGCTAGCGGTGCCGCGGCTAGTGCTCAAAGCGGGAGCGCGCGTCGACACCTTTGTCCGCCGCAGCCGCGCCAAATTAACCCCCGACCGGGCGCGTTACATCGCGCATCCCGACTGGGTAGTTACCGAAGGCGCCGCGCCGCCCGCCACCTTGTGGCAACCCGAACTAAAAACCAGCGATGCGATGGACGAAACCGTCCGCTGGTATCGCCGCGAAGGCTGGCTTTAGACCGCAAGTCGTTGGCCCCCTTGCCATGGCCCGTCGGTCGAAGCGAATATTGCCAAGCGCGCGCGCGGCGACTACGCGTAAATCATGACAGACAACACGACAGCGACGCCCACCGACGGCGCAAACCCTTGGGCCATTCCCGTTCGCAAACCCCTCCCCGGTGACAACAAGGCCAAAAAGGGAAACAGCTTTCCACGCAAAGTCTGGAACCTGCTCGTTGCGATCAAGGACGGGTTGGCGCTGGTCTTCCTGCTGCTTTTCTTTGTCGCCCTGTTCGGAATTTTCTTCTGGTCGCCCCAATGCCTCGCTGCCTGTCAGCAAGGGCGCTCTGGTGCTCGACCTCGACGGTGTGATCAGCGAGCAGCCGTCCGAAATTGACCCGCTGGCGCTGCTGACCGGCGCAGGTGGGCCGCAGATACGTGAAATTCGCTCACGCGACGTTGTGCAGGCCTTGAACACCGCCGCGACCGATGACCGCGTGAGTGCCGTTGTTCTCGACCTCGACCGCTTCCTCGGTGGCGGACAGGTGTCGCTGGCCGATATCGGCAAGGCTCTCGACACCGTGCGCGCTGCGAAAAAACCGGTGCTTGCTTACGCCACCGGCTACAGCGCCGACAGCTATCAGCTCGCGGCTCATGCCAGCGAGATCTGGGCCGCCCCGATTGGCGGTGCGATGATCGCCGGTCCCGGCGGATCACGCCTCTATTACAAAGGCTTGATGGATAAGCTGGGCGTCACTGCCCATGTCTATCGCGTCGGCACCTTCAAGAGCGCCGTCGAACCCTATATCCGCAGCGACCAGTCACCCGAAGCCAAAGAGGCCGATCTCGCCTATGCCAGCGAGTTGTGGGACAATTGGCTGACCGAGGTCAAAAAGGCGCGCCCGCAGGCCAAGATTGACGCCTTCATCGCCGACACTGTCGGCGCTGTGCGCGGCGCCGGAAATGACCTTTCCAAAGCCTCGCTTGCAGCAGGACTGGTCGACAAGGTCGGCAGCCGCATGGATTTCGGCCAGCGCGTTGCCGAAATCAGCGGCACCGAGGATGACCAGCAGCCGTGGGATTATAAGGCCATTCCGCTCAAAAACTGGGTCGCCGCCAATCCGCCCAAAGAACCGGGATCAGCCATTGCGGTTGTTCCGATTGTCGGCGAAATCGTCGATGGCGACGCGCCGAACGGCCATGCCGGTGGCGACACTATTGCCCAGCATATCATCGACGCTGCCGACGATGATGGCGTCAAGGCGCTGGTGTTGCGCGTCGATTCGCCCGGCGGATCGGTCATGGCGTCCGAAGAAATCCGTCAGGCGTTGCTCGTCGCCAAGTCCAAGAAGCTGCCGATTGTCGTTTCAATGTCCAACGTCGCGGCGTCGGGCGGCTATTGGGTTTCGACCCCGGCCGACCGCATCTATGCCGAGCCTGAAACCATCACCGGCTCGATCGGCGTCTTTGGCATCATGCCCGGTTTCGACAAGGCGCTGGCCAAGCTCGGCATCGGCGCCGACGGCGTTGCCACCACCCCGCTGTCGGGCCAGCCCGATCTGTTCGGCGGCGTGAGCGACGAGTTTAACCAGCTGGCACAGGCGAGTGTCGAAGATATTTACGCCCGTTTCACCGGTCTGGTCGCCAAGAGCCGCAAGCAACCGCTGGAGAAGATTCAGGCCATAGCCGAAGGGCGCGTCTGGGCTGGCGGAACCGCGCGTCAATTGGGTCTCGTCGATCAATTTGGTGACCTGAACGACGCGATGAAGGCCGCGGCCAAGCTGGCCAAAGTCGATGGCGAATATCACGCCAAATATTTCGAGAATGAACCCAGCGAGTTTTCGCAATTGCTCGCAGGCCTTGCCAATAAAGACGATGCTCAGGCCTCCATCCCGCGCGGCTGGTTCGGCCTCGCCGCGATGAACCGCCAATTGACCCAGCAGCGCGTGTTGCAGGACATGGACATGCTGACGCGCAGCGGGTCCATTCAAGCCAGCTGTCTCGATTGCCGCGCCTATACGCCGATGGCCCCGCGACCCGTCAGCGCCGAAAGCAAGGGCTGGCTGGCTGCGCTCGGCGTGTTGATGCGCTAGGTTTTTCGCCGTTTGCGCTGACGCACAAACAGCATCACAAAACCGAGCGCCGCCATCAACAGGCTGAATGCGGCAAAGCCGATCAACAGCGAATGGTGCGTGTCTTCGCGTTCCTGCAAATCCATGATGTGCAGACCCCAAAACACATCATAAGCGCGCCAGAACCGCGTCCGAAGCGCCAGCAACTCGCCCGTGTCGGCATCGACATAGGCATGAAGACCGTCGGCATAGACGATCTGCCACGCCGGACGCCCGCGCCGCAGTTCAAGCGGATTGGCGTCGCGGGCAAAGCGCCGCACGGAGATAATCTTGCCCGGCGATTTGAGCGCCGCATCGGCAATGGACCGCGCATCAGCGGCTGAAACGGGGGGCAAGAGTGCGCCGGTTCGGGCATCGGCGGCGCGGCTATCCTTGTCGCTAAAACGGATCAGCCATACCGGCCGATCACCACGCATTTCCAGCTGAAGCCCGGCGACAGGGCGACCATCAAACTGCGGCGGTGTCGCCACCAGATTAGCAGGCACGTCCATCGGCGCGTTTCGCAAATCGCTGCCGCGCACCTCCTCGATCGGCTTGATCACCATGATCAGCCCAGAGAGCGTCCACAATATAATCGGCACACCAACCAGCCAGCCCAGCCAGATGTGGACCTTCATCAGCTTGGCGCGCGTCCCCAGTCGCGACCAGGTCATGCCGGTACAGAGACCGCCTTTGCATGGTTGGCAATCGCGTCAGCCAGTGTATCGACCAGCGCCAAGGGCAGGTCATGCCCCATGCCGGGGATAAGCAACAGTTCGGCGCCCGGGATCGTGGCGGCGGTGTCACGCCCGCCCTCCACCGGCACCAACGGGTCGGCTTCGCCATGAATGACAAGTGTGGGCGCGCTGATCGTCTTCAACAGCGAGCGCCGGTCGCCATCGGCCACAATCGCCGCCATTTGCCGCGCCACGCCTTGCGGGTACCAGCCGCGTTCATAATCGCTGCGGACGCGGCGTTGCAGGCGCTCTTCTTCGGGGGGATAGGCGGGGCTGCCGATCACGCGCGCGGCGCGCACCGAATAGGCGACCATATCTTCCTTGTCGCCGCTCGACGGGCGATTGGACAAAACGCGCATCGCCTCTTTGCTGCCACCCGGCAGGCGGCGGTTACCGGTCGTCGACATGACCGAGGTCAGCGACAACACGCGCTCGGGATAACGGGCCGCAATATGCTGTGCGATCATCCCGCCCATCGATGCCCCGACAATATGCGCGCGTTCGACGCCCAGCTCATCGAGCAGCGCCATGCCATCGGCGGCCATGTCGGTGAGGCTGTAGGCACTACGCGGTTTGAGCCCGACCAGCGCTTTCACGAACATCCATTTGATATTGGGCACCCCCGCCGCATCGAAGCGCGTCGACAGGCCGACATCGCGATTGTCATAGCGGATGGTGCGAAAGCCGTGCGCGACCAAGGCGTCGACAAACTCTTCGGGCCAAAGTGTCAACTGCCCGCCTAGTCCCATCACAAGCAGGATCACCGGCGCATCGCGCGGTCCCTTGTCCTCATAGCTTATCGAAATTCCATTGGCGGTGGTGCTGGCCGTTGTCATTGGGTCCGCTCTCCTGTTGCGATCATCACCCTAACTGACACAGCCGCTCAGTCTCTGCCAGCCTTTCCGGCGCTATAGACGGGAAGCGCGAGTTGCCAACGGATGGCCGCCCCGCGCAAGGCAAAGCCCGCAACCGCGGCAAGAATCGCCGCCACACCGGTCGCAAGTCCCATCCACAGCAACAGCACATACAGCCCCGACGCCAGCGCCGCGGCCGTCACATAAAGCTCTGGCCGCACGATAATCGACGGCACACCGGCCATCATATCGCGAATAATCCCGCCGACACAGCCGGTGATTACCCCCATCAGCAAGGCGGGGACCGGCGGAACGCCCCAGGCAATCGCCTTGGCCGTTCCGAACACACTGTACGCCGCAAGCCCCACGGCGTCGGCCCATTCCATTAGCTGTCCGTGCCACCAGCGTTCGGGTGTGATCCAGACGATCAGCGCAATGGCAATACACACGGCAGCAATCGCACCGTCCTGAACCCAGAAAACCGGCGCACCGATCAGCAAATCGCGAACGCTGCCCCCGCCAACCCCTGTGATCAGCGCAAAGAAGCTCGCGGTCACCAGTGTCTGCCGCAACCGCACCGCCATCAACGCGCCGGTCAGCGCAAAGATCGAAATGCCCGCAAGGTCGAGCAGCCGGATGAGCACCGCATTGTCGACGCCCAGAAGGTCGGCGATCATATCAGATGTGGATGGGCTTGCCCGTCACCGCCATGGCGGCTTCCTTGACCGCCTCGCTGTGCGTCGGGTGGGCGTGGCAGGTATAGGCGATGTCTTCGCTGGTCGCGCCAAATTCCATCGCTTGCGCGGCCTGCGCGATCATGGTGCCGGCGACACTGGCGATGCACCAGACGCCGAGCACACGGTCGCTCTTGGCATCGGCAATCACCTTCACAAAGCCATCGGGTTCGTGATTGGTCTTGGCACGGCTGTTCGCCAACATCGGGAATTTGCCGACCTTGATCTCGCCGCGTTCCTTCGCTTGTTCTTCGGTCAGGCCGACACCGGCGATTTCGGGCATCGTGTAAACGACCGACGGGATGACATCATGGTTCACAATGCCCGTCTGTCCGGCAATATTTTCGGCGCAGGCAATGCCCTCATCCTCGGCCTTGTGCGCGAGCATCGGGCCGGGAATGACGTCGCCAATCGCCCAGATGCCGCCAACTTTGGTGCGAAACTCATGATCGGTTTCAATCTGGCCGCGCTGGTTGACCTCCAGCCCCGTCTTGTCGAGACCAAGGCCGTCGGTGTTCGGACGACGCCCGATCGACACGAGGACGACATCGGCCTCCAGCGTCTCGGCGTCGCCGCCAGCGGCAGGCTCCAGCGTCAGCACGGCCTTCTTGCCTTTGACGGTTGCCTTGGTGACTTTGGTCTTGAGCTTGAACTCAATGCCCTGTTTTTTGAAGATTTTGTTCGATTCCTTGCGGACATCGCCGTCCATACCGGGCAAAATCTGGTCGAGAAATTCGACACAGGTCACTTTCGCGCCCAGCCGCCGCCACACGCTGCCCAGTTCCAGCCCGATAACCCCGCCTCCGATGACGACCATATGCTCCGGCACTTTGGCAAGCTCGAGCGCACCGGTGGAATCGACGATGATCTGCTTGTCATTGTCGACGTCAACACCGGGAAGCGGCGTGACGCTGGAACCCGTTGCGATAATGATGTTCTTGGCGCGCACAGTCTTGCCCGCAACCTCGACCGTGTCGGCAGAGGTGAATTTGGCATAGCCTTTCAGCCAGTCGACCTTGTTCTTTTTGAACAAAAAGGCGATCCCGCCGGTCAGCCCTTTGACCGCTTCGGTCCGCTGGCCGTGCATCGTGTCGAGGTCGAGCTCCGGCTTCACCTTGATGCCCATTTTGGCCATCGTTCCATTCGCCGCCACGTCAAAATATTCCGAGGCATGGAGCATCGCCTTCGACGGGATGCAGCCGACGTTGAGGCACGTGCCGCCCAGCGTTTCGCGCCCTTCGGCACAGGCGGTTTTCAGCCCCAATTGCGCCGCACGGATCGCCGCGACATAACCGCCGGGACCCGACCCAATTACCAGGACGTCATAATCATAGTCAGCCATAATCTACTCCATTCACCACCCCGAATATTGACGGGAAGGCGGAATCACATATCGATCAACAGGCGCGTCGGGTCCTCAATCGCTTCCTTGATGATCTTCAGGAAGGTCACCGCTTCGCGGCCATCGATCAGGCGATGGTCATAGCTGAGCGCCAGATACATCATCGGGCGTATGACGATTTCGCCATTCACCACCACCGCGCGGTCCTCGATACGGTGGAGGCCGAGCACCGCCGACTGCGGCGGGTTGATGATCGGGGTCGACATCAGCGATCCGAACACGCCGCCATTGCTGATGGTAAATGTGCCGCCGGTCATGTCGGCCATCGTCATCGTGCCGTCTTTGGCGCGCTTGCCGAAATCGCCGATCGTCTTTTCGATGCCGGCAAAGGACAGGCTTTCGGCGTTGCGGATGACGGGGACAAGCAGCCCGTTGGGGCCGCTGACCGCAACCGACACATCGACATAGTCGTGATAGACGATCTCTTCGCCGTCGATCTGACCGTTGACCGAAGGAATATCCTTCAGCGCCAGACAGGCGGCTTTGGTGAAGAAGCCCATGAAGCCCAACCGGACGTCATGCTTTTTCGCGAACAAATCCTTATATTTGGTCCGCGCCTCGATCACCGCCGTCATATCGACGTCGTTGAACGTGGTGAGCATCGCAGCGGTGTCCTGCGCCGATTTCAACCGCTTGGCGATGGTCTGACGCATCCGCGTCATCTTGACCCGTTCCTCGCGGCGACCCGGCGCACCGCTTGCGGCAGGCGCTGCCGATGGAGCAGGCGCAGACGCGGGGGCGGCACTGTCGGGCGCGCTATTGGCGGCGGCGAGCACATCTTCCTTGGTCAGGCGGCCGTCCTTGCCGCTTCCCTTGATCTTGCTGGGGTCCAGACCATGTTCGAGCACCAGACGGCGCACCGCCGGTGACAGGGTCGTGACGCCATCATGGGCATCGCTCGACGCAGCCGCAGGAGCGGGAGCAGCTTCAGCCTTTGCAGCGGGCGCAGGAGCAGGGGCCGGAGAGGCGGCGGCTTGGCCGCTCCCTTCCTCAACCGTCGCAATGACCGCGCCGACCGCGACTGTGTCACCTTCGGCTGCGAGCTGTTTACCCATCACACCGGCACTGGTCGCCAGCACCTCAACCGCCACCTTGTCGGTTTCCAGGCTGGCGATGGGCTCATCGACCGCCACCGCATCGCCGGGCTTTTTCAGCCACTCGCCGATGGTCGCTTCGCTCACGCTTTCGCCCAATGTGGGGACTTTGACTTCGCTGCTCATAACTTCTTCTCTCATCCGTTCCCGCGATAGCAGGGACATTAAGGTCTATTTCTTCTTCCGCCGAATTTCTGCCCGCACACTCAGCCCCAGCGCGTCGGCGACCAACGCCGCCTGCTCGGTCTGGTGGCGACTCATCAGCCCGGTGGCGGGCGACGCCGCCGCCGCGCGTCCGGCATAGCGTGGCCGCAATTCGGAGTGTCCGGCCTCTTCCAGGCTTTCCTCGATTAGCGATTCGACATGGAACCAACTGCCGTTATTCTTTGGTTCTTCCTGCGCCCAGACCACTTCTTCAAGATTTTTCATCCGCTTGAGCCGGACCGCCAGTGCCTCGCCGGGGAAGGGGTAAAGCTGTTCGATCCGAACGACACTCACATCATCTAGCTCTGCGGTATCGCGCGCTTCCATCAGGTCATAGGCGACCTTGCCCGAACAGAGCACCAGCCGCTTGATCTTGGCATCGGCGGGTGGGGTCATGTCGGACAATATCCGCATGAAATGACTGTCGCCCAGAAAATCATCACGCTTGCTGACCGCCAGCTTGTGACGCAGCAGCGACTTGGGCGTCATGATGATCAGGGGCTTGCGGAAATCGCGCAGCATCTGGCGGCGCAGAACGTGGAAATAATTGGCCGGCGTCGTGATGTTGCACACTTGGATATTGTCGCCCGCGCAAAGTTGCAGGAACCGCTCCAGCCGTGCCGAACTATGCTCCGGCCCCTGCCCCTCATATCCATGCGGGAGCAGCAGGACGAGCCCGTTGGCCCGCAGCCACTTGGCCTCTCCGCTGGCGATGAACTGATCGATCATGATCTGAGCGCCATTGGCGAAGTCGCCAAACTGCGCTTCCCACAGCACCAGCGATGTCGGGTCGGCCATCGCATAGCCATATTCAAAGCCGAGCACGCCATATTCCGAAAGCGGACTGTCGAGCACTTCGAACCGGCCATGCGGCAGCGTGGTCAGCGGGATATATTTCCGCTCGTCGGTCTGGTCGACCCACACGGCATGACGCTGGCTAAAGGTGCCGCGCCCCGAATCCTGACCCGACAGACGGACCTGATAGCCTTCACTCAGCAAAGTGCCGAACGCCAGCGCCTCGCCGGTTGCCCAATCGAATTTCTCGCCCGATTTGACCATCTCGGCGCGGGCGTCGATGACGCGATGCAAAGTCTTATGCGCATCCAGATCATCGGGGATGGTTGTGATCGCACGTCCCACAGAATCGAACAATTTACGCTCGACTCCGGTGCCGACGTTGCGGCGGGTACTGCCATCTTCCTTTGGCGCATAAAGGCCCGACCAACGTCCGGCGAACCAGTCGGCCTTGTTGGGTTTATAGTTTGCCCCCAGCTTGAATTCGCTTTCCAGATGATCGGTGAATTCGGCGCGGTGTGCCGCGACAAACCCGTCTTCGATCATATTCTCGCCAACCAGTCGCGATCCGAAAATCTCGCTGACCGGCGGATGCTGGCGAATGACCTTGTACATCAAAGGCTGGGTAAAGCTCGGCTCATCGCCTTCGTTATGGCCAAAGCGGCGATAGCACCACATGTCGATGACGATATCGCGTTTGAACTGCTGGCGATAATCAATCGCCAGCTTGCAGGCAAAAGTCACCGCTTCGGGGTCGTCGCCATTGACGTGCAGGATCGGCGCCTGGACACCCTTGGCGACATCGCTGGGATAGGGCGACGAACGAGCGAACTGCGGGCTGGTTGTAAAGCCGATCTGATTGTTGACGATGAAATGGATGCAGCCGCCGGTATTGTAGCCGGGAACATCGGAAAAGCCGAAACATTCCCAGACAATTCCCTGCCCTGCAAAGGCCGCATCGCCGTGGATGAGCACGGGCAGCACCTGCTCATGCTTTTCCAGATCGTCGCGGTGAACCTGTTGCGCGCGCGCCTTGCCGAGCACGACCGGATCGACTGCCTCAAGATGTGACGGATTGGGGACGAGCGACATATGGACGCTGATCCCGTCAAATTCGCGGTCGGTCGAGGTGCCGAGATGATATTTGACGTCACCCGACCCGCCGACGTCCTGCGGATTGGCCGAGCCGCCCGAAAATTCGTGAAAGATGACGCGGTAGGGTTTGGCCATCACATTGGCGAGCATGTTCAGCCGTCCACGATGCGCCATGCCGTACACGATTTCGCGGACGCCATATTGGCCACCATATTTGATGATCGATTCCATCGCCGGAATCATCGCTTCGCCGCCGTCGAGCCCGAAACGCTTGGTTCCGACATATTTTTTGGCGAGGAATTTCTCCCATTCCTCAGCCTCGATCACCTTTTTCAGGATCGCTTTTTTGCCTTCGGGGCTGAATTCGACGCGCTTGTCGGCGCCTTCCATCCGGTCCTGCAGGAAACGCCGCTCTTCGACATCGGCGATATGCATATATTCGAGGCCAACATGCCCGCAGTAATTGGCCTGCAAGATCGCCACAATCTCTCGCACGCTGGCTTTTTCCAGGCCGAGCGCCCCGCCCGTATAAACGGGACGATCCTGATCGGCGCCGACAAAACCGTGATATTCGGGGGTCAGGTCAGCGGGTATCTCATGCTTGGTCAAACCCAGCGGATCGAGCTGCGCCGCCAGATGGCCACGCACGCGATAGGTGCGGATCAGCATCAGAGCCTGAATCGAATCCACCGCCGCGCGCTCAACCTCGGCATCGCTCAGCGTTGTACCAGCCTTCGCCGCTGCCGCCTTGACCGCGACCTGCATCTGCTGCGGATCGAGCGCCGCGGTCCAGTCATCGCTGTCGATCAGCGGCCAACCCGGCGTCGCCCAACTCGGCCCTGCCTGCACTTCGTCCACATCAAAACTTTGTCGTTCGAGGGTCATTTTATATTCCACTCACACAGCGAATGGCCCGGGGAGGGGCAAGACAGGAACGCCCAGCGGCAACGGATGTTGCCTCAGGGCCGCTCCGTTACACGCGTTCCTTGAGCACCTCGGCCAATGTGGTCCCCAGCTCCGACGGGCTGGCCGAAACGGTGATGCCGGCGGCTTCCATGGCCGCGATCTTGCTATCCGCATCGCCTTTACCACCCGATACAATCGCACCGGCATGACCCATGCGACGCCCCGGAGGCGCGGTGCGTCCGGCAATAAAGCCCACCGTCGGCTTTTTGCGGCCGCGCTTGGCTTCGTCGATCAAGAACTGCGCGGCTTGCTCTTCGGCGTCGCCGCCGATTTCGCCGATCATGATGATCGATTTGGTGTCGTCATCACCCAGAAACAGTTCAAGGCAGTCGATGAAATTGGTGCCGTTGACGGGGTCGCCGCCGATGCCGACCGCCGTCGTCTGGCCAAGGCCGACGTTCGTCGTCTGGAACACCGCTTCATAGGTCAGTGTGCCCGAACGCGAGACAACGCCGACGCTGCCCTTTTTGAATATACTGCCCGGCATGATGCCGATCTTGCATTCATCGGGGGTCAGCACGCCGGGGCAGTTGGGGCCGATCAACCGCGATTTCGACCCCGAAAGCGCACGCTTCACCTTCACCATATCGAGCACCGGAATGCCTTCGGTGATGCAGACGATCAGTTCCATCTCGGCATCAATCGCCTCGAGGATCGAATCGGCGGCGAACGGCGGCGGCACGTAAATGCAGCTGGCGGTCGCACCGGTCGCGGCCTTGGCCTCTGCGACGGTGTTAAAGTTCGGCAGCCCGATGTGCACCGTCCCGCCCTTGCCCGGCGTCACGCCGCCGACCATTTGCGTGCCATAGGCCAGCGCCTGTTCGGTATGAAAAGTGCCGGTGGCACCCGTCATCCCTTGCGTGATGACTTTGGTGTTCTTGTCGATCAGGATGGACATTTATTGCGCTCCAAATAGTGTTTTTAAGTCTATGCCGATGCCAGCGAAATTTGGCTGAAGAAGCACAGCTCGACCGACACGGTCGGCCAATGAGCGCCCTTTATCACTAAGCACGTCAAGCCGATCTGCGCGGAAGTTTCTTAGCGTTAAACCTTTGTCGAGATCGTCAAAAATGGATCCAATTATTTTAAGGAAATCATCGGGGTTCGTACATGCCGACTTCAAAGGTATTAGTGCGATATCGGTCAATTTTTCAGCACTTCCTTCTTCCGTTTCGTTTGACCCAAAATCGTTCGACGAAAAATAGCGAGGATGCGTATGAGTAATCAGAATTGCAGGGAGGATATCCGTCGCATCATGGCCGCAAACCTGATGCCAATCGAGAACCTCATTTGCAAAATGAACGCCTCGCCCACTCATCACCACAACTGCACCCGTTTCAGAAGCTCTCGCAGATAAGTGAACAAAATTATCACGAAATAGATTTTCGTAAGGACCTGAGGGCCAGCCATAATCTAACAGGTAGATGTAGAGACTGCGATCACCTGTTGGGAGTTCGCGCATAGTATTTACATACAGCCCCATGGCTAGCCCTCCAATTTTCAAGTCACGCCAGTGACGATTCCAGCCCCCTACAAGCCACCAGCAGCTCCTTCACCGCATCGACCGACTTGTCGAAGTTTGCCTTGGCCGTGTCGTTCAGTGCGATTTCGACAACGCGCTCGACGCCATTCGCGCCGATCACCACCGGCACGCCGACATACAGGTCATCGACGCCATATTGGCCGGTCAGGTTTGCCGCAGCAGGAAGGACGCGCTTTTTGTCCTTGAGGAAGCTTTCGGCCATCATGATCGCGCTCGTCGCGGGGGCATAAAAGGCCGAGCCATTGCCGAGCAATTGCACGATCTCGCCGCCGCCCGAACGGGTGCGCTGAACGATCGCGTCGATCTTGTCCTGCGTCGACCAGCCCATTTTGATGAGATCGGGAATGGGGATGCCCGCGACGGTCGAATATTCGATTACCGGAACCATCGTGTCGCCATGCCCGCCCAGAACGAATGCGGTGACATCTTCGACCGACACATTGAATTCATCGGCAAGGAAGTGGCGGAAGCGCGCGCTGTCGAGCACGCCTGCCATGCCGACGACCATATTGTGCGGCAGGCCCGAAAATTCGCGCAGCGCCCACACCATCGCGTCGAGCGGGTTGGTGATGCAGATGACGAAGGTGTTCGGGCAGTTGGCTTTGATGCCTTCGCCCACCGCTTTCATGACTTTCAAATTGATGCCGAGCAGGTCGTCGCGGCTCATGCCGGGCTTGCGCGGAACGCCTGCGGTGACGATCACCACATCGGCACCGGCAATGTCGGCATAATCGCTGGTGCCTTTCAGCGCCGCATCATAGCCTTCGACGGGTCCGGCCTGCGACAGGTCGAGCGCTTTGCCCTTGGGCATACCCTCGGCAATGTCGAACAGGACGATGTCGCCCATTTCTTTCATCGCGGCGAGATGCGCCAGCGTTCCGCCGATCATTCCGGCTCCGACCAAAGCGATTTTCTTGCGTCCCATGGTGCGCGGCACTCCCTTCGTGGCAAGCCCAGCAATATGAACAAACCGGCGGCGCATGGGCCAAAGCACCACACCGGTCCCAAGACTGGCGACGCCCTACGCCGATTCCCGCACGGAAACAACCGACAAAGGACGCAAAATCCACCTTTTTCTGCAAATAGTTCGCAATCGCATTACGGGGTCGCGCGCCTGACCGGACACGCATATTTATTGCGTTTTACAGACAGAAGCGTAAATGCGTCGGCGGCGGACATGGGGCGTGCCGCGCCACTTCGGGGCAAGAGCCCCTGTTCAGGATCGGGGAACCCCGCCATGTCCATCCGTCTATCCACCTCTACCGCCCTGCTCGCGGCCTCGCTCAGCATCACTGCACCGGCACAAGCCAGCGACAAAGGCTGGGACGACGCCGGCTCTGTAGCGCGCGATGCGCTGGTCGTTGCGGCCTTTGGTGTCCCCGCCGTGCAGGGCGACTGGGACGGGGTGTTGCAAGCGGGCGGCAGCATCGGCGGCGCGGCGGTCGTCACCTATGGTCTAAAAGAAGCATTTCCCGAACGCCGCCCCGACGGCAGCGACCGCAAAAGCTTTCCGTCGGGCCACACGTCCATGTCCTTCGCCGCCGCCGCGACGCTACATAACCGCTATGGCTGGCAGGTCGGTGTTCCCGCACAGATCGTCGCCGCCTTTGTCGGGCTCAGCCGCGTCGAATCGCGCAAGCATCATGTCCATGACGTGCTGGTCGGGGCCGCCATCGGCGAAGCGTCTGGTTTCCTCATCACCCGCAAGGCCAGCGACCGCGTGCAATTCTTCCCCTGGGGCGACAGCAAGGGCGGCGGCATCGCCATGACGATGCGCTTCTGAACTTCGCCATGGGCGTCCTTTACCAATGATTATGGCCGCGCCGCTATTGTCGGCCCGTGACCCAAGCCATCATCAGTTTCGACACCGAGCTTTCCCCGCGTCTTTACCAACAGGGCGCCGACGCGCGCGCCAATTTCGAAAGCTCGGTACTGGGCCGGTGCGAAGAGGGGGAATATGGCATCCATCACCAGATGGACCGGCTCGAAAACCATGGGCTAACCGGCGTCTTCTTCGTCGATCCCATGCCCGCGCTGGTTTATGGACCGGCTGTCATTGCCGATATGGTCGAACCCATCGTCGAACGCGGACATGAGGTTCAGCTCCATATCCACACCGAATGGCTGGCCTTTGCCAAATCCAACCCGATTGCGCCATTGGAAGGGCGCAATATGGGCGACTTCCCGCTCGAGGCGCAGCGCGAACTGATCTGGCACGCGCGCAAGCTGCTGATCGCGGCGGGCGCACCCGATCCGATTGCTTTTCGAGCCGGAAATTTCGGAGCCAATGACGATACATTGCGCGCGCTTGCCGCACTGGATTTCGAATATGACAGCAGTTTCAATCCCGCCTATGTCGATCAGGACTGCAATCTGTCGCTCGACCCCACCAATTTGGGTGTCCGCATGCACCATGGCATGTGCGAAATCCCGATCAGCGGGCTGATGGACCGCACCAACAGTTTTCGCCCTGCCCAGCTTTGCGCCATGTCCGAAGAAGAGATGCGCGATGCACTCGACCATGCGGCGGCATCAGGAGCAATCCAGTTTTCGGCCTTCAGCCACAGTTTTGAGCTGCTCAGCCGCGACCGCAGCATACCCAACCCGATGCTCGACCAGCGGCTGGAGGATCTATGCGCCACCGTGGCCAACGACCCGCGCATCCACAGTGGCGGCTTTGCCGACCTGCCCGAAGCGCCGCACCGACCGGGCAAAATCCGCGTTGCCTATCCCAAACCGCTGCGAACTCTTCGGCGAACGGTGCAACAAGGCATAAACTTCCTGCGATATGAAGCCCGGATATTGCCGCGAATCTAGAGGCAGGATACTGGCCTTATTCGGCTTCACCATGCCCCAGCGCCAGATAGGCATCCGACTGCATTTCGGCGAGTCTGCTGGCGGTGCGTTCAAATTCAAACGCTCCGTCGCCCGCAACATACAGCGCATCGGGCATCGCGGCGGCGCTGGCCAGCAATTTGACCCGATGCTCGTATAACGCATCAATCAGCGTCACAAAGCGCGCCGCCTCGTTGCGATTGTCCGGTCCCATTTGCGGGATGCCGACGATGATGACGGTGTGGAACTGCCGCGCAATCGCCAGATAATCTGACGCGCCGCGCGCCTCCTTGCACAATCGCTTGAACGAGAAAACCGCAACGCCTTTCAGCGCCTTGGGAACATGCAGCATCCGTCCGCCGCCCACGTCCAGCTCCAGCGTCGGTACATGCGCGCGATCTTCCGGCGGATAATCGGTCAGGCGGAAAAAGGCCGCCGAGAGCGCGGCGCTGGCGGCATCGTCGGCGGGAACAAACCAGCGCGCGCCATCGCCCAGCCGGTCGCGGCGATAATCGGTCGGCCCGTTGAGCCCCAGCACGTCGAGCTTTTCCTCGACCAGCGCGATGAAAGGCAAAAAATGTTCGCGGTTGAGCCCGTCCTTATAAAGGTCAACCGGCGGACGGTTCGAAGTTGCAACCACCGTCACCCCGCGATCAATCAGTGCGGTGAACAGTCGCGAGAGGATCATCGCATCGGCGCTGTTGTTAACCACCATTTCATCAAAGGCGAGGCAGCGCACATCGGCGACCAAAGCGTTGGCGACCAGCGGAATCGGATCGCCGCTCTCGCTCTTTCGCACCTCGCGCATCCGCGCGTGGACATCGAGCATGAAGGCGTGGAAATGCACCCGCCGTTTGCGGTTGATGGTCAGCGCATCGTAAAACAGGTCCATCAGCATCGACTTGCCGCGCCCGACCGCGCCCCACATATAAACGCCGCGCGGCGCATCGGGCTTCTTGCCCGTCAACCGCCAGAGCAGACTGCCACGCGGCGGCACCGCTTCAAGCTCGGCTTGCAGGATATTGAGCCGTTCGGCGGCGGCACGCTGTTCGGGATCCGGCCTGAGTTCGCCGCCCGCAACCAATGCGTCATAAGCCGTCAGCACCGTCATGTCAGGGGACCGGCGCGGATACGGAGGGCGTTTTGCTCGCCTTGCGGATGGTGCCGGCGAAGGTCAGCACGATATGGCTGTCGTCATCGCTCTGCACCACCAGCCCGCGCAGAAAGAACAACCGCCCCGTCTCGCGCACCTGTTCGACAATGGCATCAAGCGGCTCGCCCAACCGTCCTGCACCCACGAACTGCGTCGACAGATCGAGCGTCACCGAATGACCGGCGTTCAAGGAACCGAATTGATGCGATGCGGCGAACAGCGCAATATCGACGAGCGCCAGCGTCACCGCGCCATGAACATTGTCGCCCAAATTGCTGTGCTTGCGCGTCGGAACCATACGGACCCGCGCGCGCGGGCGACCGTCGGCGGTCGGCGATTCCAGCCGCACCGACAAGGGTTCGATAAAGCTATTGAAACGGCTCTGGTCCTTGAGATTCCAGCTGATCCAGTCGCCGTCGAGAGTTTCCGCGTCAAAATGCTCGGCGCGGATCGGTTCTTCGATCCCGTCGTTCATGGTCTTGCCCTCATCGGCACAACATTGTCATCTTTGAACACCCCGTCATTGCGAGCGTAGCGAAGCAATCCAGAACGGTCTTGCACAACTCTGGATTGCCGCGTCGCCTTCGGCTCCTCGCAATGACGAAACCAGCCAATGGCATTCGAACCTAAACCGTCCGCTCTGCCGTCATCTTCTTGATCTCGGCAATCGCCCGCGCGGGATTCAATCCCTTGGGACAGGCATTCGCGCAATTCATGATCGTGTGGCAACGATAAAGGCGGAAGGGGTCTTCCAATTCGTCGAGCCGCTCACCGGTCAGTTCATCACGGCTATCGGCCAGCCAGCGATAGGCTTGCAACAGGATCGCCGGTCCCAAAAACTTGTCGCTGTTCCACCAATAGCTGGGGCAGCTTGTCGAGCAACAGGCGCACAAAATGCACTCATAGAGCCCGTCGAGCTTCTCGCGCTCTTCGGGAAATTGCAGCCGCTCCTTACCGCTCGGTGGCGGGGTTTTGGTTTTGAGCCAAGGTTCGATCGACGCATATTGCGCATAGAAATGGGTGAAATCGGGGACCAGATCCTTGATGACTTCCATATGCGGCAGCGGCGTAATCTGGATGTCGCCCTTGCAATCCTCGATCGCGGTCGTGCAGGCGAGCCCGTTCTTGCCGTTCATATTCATCGAGCAACTGCCGCAAATGCCTTCGCGGCACGACCGGCGGAAGGTCAGGCTTGAATCCTGCTCGCTCTTCATCTTGATCAGCGCGTCGAGCACCATCGGACCGCAATTGTCGGTGTCGATTTCAAAGGTGTCGAAACGGGGGTTTTCCGCCTTGTCGGGATCATAACGATAGACTTTGAACTTGCGAACCTTGCCCGCACCCTCGGCCTTGTGGGTCGTGCCGCCTTTTTTGATGCGGCTGTTTTTGGGCAAACGAAATTCGGCCATGATGCAAAGTCCCCTAAGTCCGGAAAAGCGGTCCGTTCGCGTCGGGCCTAATCCCATTGAACGCAGACGACAAGGCCCGACGGCGCAATTTGCCCGACAAAGCAAGGCGGTTCCGGATTCAGCGCGCCCTCATACTCCTATTTTGCTTTGGTGAGATATCGCCGTGTTTCTGCAGTTCCCCCCGCGCGGCTTCGCGGCTAAAGCGCAGGCCAGATGAACGAGATACCCGACCAAAATTTATCCGGACCGGCCGACAAACCCGAAGGTGTGACCAATCGTCAGGTCGCGCGCGGGCTGGGTACGACGATATTGGCGCGCATGGGTGCGCTGATCGAAATTGTCGCGCAGCCGCTTTATGTGCTGATGTTCGGTCTTGCGGGCTATGGTCTTTATGCCGTGTTGTGGGCGGCCATCAACCTGCTCGAGAATATATTCGATCTGGGCATGACCACCGCGATGCAGCGCACCGTCCCGCAATCGGCCAGCGATGCCGAAGCGGCAGCGGCGTTGCGCACCGCGATCATCGTTGGCGTCGGCCCGTGCCTGCTGGTCGCGGCGATTGTCGCCTATTTCGCTCCCGAGCTTGCCCCCTTGCTGAACGTCGCGGCCAAGGATGAGTCACTGGTTGCGCCGTCAATCCGCATGTTCGTCTGGGCGCTGCCGCTATGGGCCTTTGTCGAAATTGCCACCTCCGCGATGCGCGCGCGCATGGTGTTCGGGGCCGAAATTCGCCTGCGTATCCTGTGGGAACAGATTATCCGCCTCATTTTGGCGGCGCTTTTCTTTGCCGGCGGGCTGGGTCTCACGGGTCTGTTCATCGCGCATATGTGCTCGCTGACCATCACCGCGCTACTCAGCGTTCGGCTGCTCGCGCGCTATTATGATTTTGGGTCGCTGACCAAGCGCCCTTGGGCGCCGCCGGTTGCCATCAACACCTTTTGGGCGGGCCTGTCGATCCTGCCGTCCAACGTGATTACCCGTCTGTTCGGTGATGCGCCCGCGCTGATCCTCAACCTGTTGATCCCCGGTGCCGCCGGTGCCAGCGCCGCCGGCCTGTTCACCATCGCGCGCAAACTGTCGAGCGTTGTGCAGCTCGTCCGCATTGCCTTTGTCTATGTGCTCGCTCCGTTGGCGGCGAGCGCCGAGCGCGAAGACCGCGCGCAGGTCGCGGGCATTTATGCCTATGCGGTGCGGTTGATCATGGTCATCGCTTTGCCGCTCGCCGCCGTACTCGCCGCGGGCAGCGCGTCGCTGCTCGGCCTGTTCGGTCCTGAAGCCAAAATTGCGCAAGGCGCGGTCATCATCCTGCTCTTTGCCCGCGCGGTCGAGGCTGTTGTCGGAACATCCTTGCCGGTGCTTCAGGTCGTTGCCTCCTTCCGCCACCAACTGACCGCCAGTTTTGGCGGTGTCGTGGTGGCCATTGCGGCTGGTTTCCTGATCGTCGATCATATGTCTGTCCTGACCGGGGTCACGCTCGCCATGGCGATCGGATTGGTCGTGATGGCTGCGATCCCGATGGTCCAGCTCTGGCTGATCGAGAAAATCAGCCCCTTCGACCATCAGTTTTCGGGGGTCGCGACCAAGAGCCTGCTGGTCGCGCTGGGTACCGGCAGCGTCGCACTGCTGGTCAGCCGCTTGCCCGACGCCATCGCCCTTCCCCTGATCGTGTTTCTGGCCGTAGGGGCGATCTGGATCTCGCTGCGCAGCGCGTTGCCGCTGGCCGATCGCCAATCGCTCGGCAAGACCGCGCGCCGCCTGCGCCTCGTTCCTGCCGTCACCGATAGCCCGCCAGTTGACGCATAGCCCCTATCGCCGCTAATGGCGCGACCTTCTGCGCCACCGGTCTTGAACGGTGCGCCTCTTTTGGATGGCCTTACCCATGTACCAGACCGAACTCGCCCAAAGCGGCAAGCGCCTGTTCTTCATTCGTGGCACCTATATTTACATCACCATCGCAATCGCGACGCTGATCGCGTGGTGCAGCCGCGATGTTGGGCCGTTCGCCAGCGCTGCCGCCAATTGCGCCTGGTTCTGGATTTCCTTTGCCGTCGCCGCATCGGGCGCACTGGTGCGAGTGTTCACCAGCGGTTGGGCAGCTCTCGGCACATCGGGCCGCGCCAAAGTTGCCGCCGAAGCCAGCGAGCTCAACACCACCGGCCCATACAGCTTGGTTCGCAATCCGCTCTATGTCGGCCGCATTCTCAACTTCACCGGCATCGCCATGCTGTCGGGAAGCTGGGTGTTCGGTGCAATTGTCTTCCTGCTGGGCGTCCTGATCTACGAACGCATCTCGATTTACGAAGAAGAGTTTCTGCGCGAAAAATTCGGGGCCGCTCATGCCGCATGGGCCAAAAATGTCCCCGCGCTGCTCCCCCGCTTGTCGGGTTGGGTAAAGCCCAAATATGCGTTCTGGTGGAAACGGATGATCTGGCGTGAACAGAACAAACTGTTCCTGCTCGCCACCGCCGTCTTTCTGACCTGGTTTGCGCGCATCGGTTTTGACACCGCCGCCATAGCCGCCGATCAATGGGGCTGGGTCTATGCCTATGGCGCATTGGTCGTGATCCGCTTTTTCATCGGCGGATTGAAAATGATCGGTTTCTTCAAAGAATTGAGCTGAGCGATATGGCGGTAGAGCCGCTTGCGCCCCTGATTGCGGTGGTTGGTTGTGACGGGTCGGGTAAGTCGACGCTGTCGGCGGACCTACTGTCGCACATCGCCGAAACGCGCCCCGCCGCGAACGGTTATCTGGGCCTCGGCTCGGGCGAGCAAGGCCGGAAGATTGGAGCGATTCCTCTGATCGGTCGACCGCTCCATCGCTGGCTCGATGGTATCGCCGACCAATTGCGCGAACCCGAAGCCCCGATCCCCGGTCTGCTTGCGGCGCGCTATGCCCTGCGGCGGTCGCGCAAGCGTCGGGCGCGTTTTGAGACTGTTATCGACCTGCGCCGTTCGGGAAAGACCGTTGTCACCGACCGCTATCCGCAGATCGAAGTGCCGGGATTGCACGATGGCCCAATCATCGCTGGCCGGACCACCGACCCACGCCTCGCCGCGCTCCAGACCGAGGAACGCCAGCTTTATGCCGAAATGGCGGCCTATGTTCCAACGCTGGTTATCCGGCTGCATGTCGATGTCGACACGGTGATGGCGCGCAAGCCTGACCATGACCGCGCCCTCATCACCCGCAAGGTCGCGACCGTCCCCGACCTCCATTTCAACGGCGCGCCGATGATCGACCTCGATTCGACGATGAATTATGCCGAGGAACTGGCGCTGGCCATAGCGGCGGTCGATGAGGCTTTGGTCGCGGCCTAATCGCCCGCGCGACGTGTCGCCAATATCTCTTCGATCAAGGCAATGTCGGCGGGCTTGTCGGCATCAATGCAGGCCTCACCCTCGGGCATAGCGACAACGCGCACCTTCAGGCCAAATCGCTGACCAGCCCGCGCAATCGCCTGATGGATCGTCAGCAATCGCAGCACCGCGCCCAGCAACAACCACGGCCCAAACGCCGCAACGATTTTAAGGCCCTTTTTGCGGTCGCGCTCGATACGGCTCCAGAAATCGAGCAGCGGCAACACGCGGCGCCCGCGCAGCACAAACATGTTTGCACCCGACCACCAGCCGCCGCGAAATTTCAGCCACGTCCGCCGCGACTGCGGATAGCGGGCGCGCAGGGTCGCGCGCTCGACCATCGCCACCGCCACATCGGCATCACCCACCCCCGCCACGAAATCGGCAATCATCGCAGGGGTCAGCAACACATGATCGGCGGTGGTCACAAGCACCGGCGCATCATCGGCGGGTAAGGTGGCGGCGATCGACGAACTGATCCCGCTGCCTGAATCGACAAAGGTCACGTGCGGCAATTCGGCAAGCGCGGGATCGGCGGCCAGTGCCGCGCTATCCTGCGCCAGAACGCTGATGCCGCCAATCAGGGGCGAGGCGTGGAGCGCGCGTATGACATGCAGCAACATCGCCTCTCCCGCGACCGGCAACAGCGCCTTGGTCGCCACCCCGCTGCCCGACAACAGCGGGTCGGCACCTGGCCGGCTGCCCGCCATAACCAGTGCTGATAGGGGCGCGGTCACTTTGATGGTGCAGGGGCGGGCGACGCGGGCACAAGCTGCTTTGCGGTCACGCCGCGCAGAAAATCCGTCGCCTCGGCCAAGATCGGACCTTTGTACCGCAGCGGCTTGGTCAGTGCCATGACCAGATCATTGTGCGTCAGCCCGGGATATTCGCGCAAGATGACCGATCCGCCAACCTGTTCCATCGCCGCCGCCAACCGCACACTATTGCGCGGGCGAACCACCGTGTCGGCCGTCCCTGCCGCCAACCATAGCGGCGGTGCATCGGGGCGGACGAAATGGATCGGCTGCGTCTTTTCAATCGGGCGAACGTCGCCCATCGCCACATCGGCGCGGCCACCTTTTTCGAACGGGAAAAAGTCATAGGGGCCAGCCAGTGCCGCAACGCCGCGAATGACGCGGGCATCGCTGCCCGCCGCTTTCATCCATTGCGGGTCGAGCGCCAGCATCACCGCATTATAGGCCCCCGCCGAATGGCCCGACAGCGCCAGACGCGATGGATCGCCGCCATAATCGCCGATATGCCGTTCGGTCCACGCGACGGCGGCGGCGCTGTCGTTCAGGAAATCGGGCCAATGTCCCTTGGGAACCAGACGATAATCGGGGATGACGGTGACAAAGCCTTGTTGGGCAAAAGCGCGTCCGGCAAAGCCGTAATCATCGCGCTCTCCGCTGTACCAGCCGCCGCCATAGATAAAGACTAGCACCGGCAGCTTGTCGCCCTTTTTGGTCCCCGTCGGCACCCAGATATTCAACTTTTGCCGCGCGCCCTTGCCGTATCGCAGCCCCGACACTTGCAGGGTCGCTCCCTCGCTATCGCCAAGCAATTTGTCGCCCATGTTCAGCGACCAGGCACCCCAAGACACCACCAGCCGCGTGACCCCGCCAAACAGCAGGAACAGCAGCGCCGCCACAATGACAAATTTGATCATCCGCCTTGGTCCCTTGCTTTTCGCCGCTGTCATCTTCGCTTGCCTTCGCGCCGCCCGAATGCCTAGTGTCGCGCAGCGCCCTACAGCCGATAGGATGAGCGAAGCAAGCAGGGAGAGTGAAATGGCAACGACGAAGCAGGCAAGTGGCTGGGGCAAACGCATCGGCAGCGCCGCGCTCCTCTTTTCGGCGGTCGGCATGGCGCTCGCCATTGGCGGTGCGCTGGCGGCCTATTTCGGTATCGTTGACCCACTGACCGGCTTTAAGCAGCTATTTTCGGCCACCTATCTGGCGCTTGCGGGCGGCGCACTGGCGCTGGTTGCGATGACCATCCATGTCGTGCGCCGCAGCGCGTCGATGAAGTCGGTCGGCCTGGCGTTCCTGATCTCTGTTTTGCTGCTCGTCTATGTCGGCATGTTCCGCAACAAGGCGCAGACCGTGCCCGCCATTCATGATATTTCGACCGACCTTGCCGACCCGCCCACCTTTACCAAGCTGGCCATACGCAAGGACAATCTGGCCGTTGTTCCCGATGGTGGCCGCGCCGATATGAAGGCGCTTGCCCCCGCCGCACGCGTCGCCGCGTGGCAGCGTGAGGCCTATCCCGATATTGCGCCGCTAACCGTCACGGGCAGCGTGGCCGATACCGTCACCAAAATCACCGATCAGGCCAAAGCGCGCGGCTGGGTCATTGCGGTCAGCGATCCCTCCGCCGGTCGTGTCGAGGCGACCGAAGCGGTGTCGCTCTATCGCTTCAAGGACGATATTGCCTTTCGCGTCCGCCCCGACCCCGCAAACCCTGCCCAGTCGATTGTCGACGCCCGCTCGGTCAGCCGCGTCGGGGTCAGCGATGTCGGGGTCAACGCCCGCCGCATCCGCGCCGCGCTTGCCGAGCTAAAGGGTCCATGACAGGAGGCCGGCCTTGCTAACCAAGGGCGATGATTTTCCGCTCCATCAGACGAGCGAGCCCGTCGCCTTTGCGGGCGACAACCGCAATTTCTATGACCGCTATTTCTTCAACGGCACCAACCCCGACGGCAGCCTGTTTTTCGCCGCGGCGATGGGATTTTATCCGCAGCTAGGCATCGTCGACGCCAGCTTTTGCGTCATTATCGACGGCGTTCAGCACAACCTCCACGCCAGCCGTCGCTCGGGCGGAGAGCGGCTCGATCTCTTTGTCGGCCCCATCAGCATCAGCATCGACGTTCCGCTTGAACAGGTGACGGTGAAGGTCGCGGCCAATGATGGCCCGCTGACCGCCGAGCTGCGCTTTACCGGCCGCCATTTCCCGATCGAGGAACCGCGCTTCATCCGCCGCAACGGCACCCGCCTGTTCATGGACTATACGCGGATGACGCAAAACGGACATTGGGCGGGCTGGCTTTCGTGCGACGGCACGCGGGTCGATCTGGACAAGAACTGGACCGGCACCCGCGACCGGAGCTGGGGCATCCGTCCGGTCGGTGCCGCCGAGCCGCAGCCGCCGCCAGAGGGTAATTTCAACCAGTTTTTCTGGCTGTGGACGCCGTGCAATTTCGTTGACCGCTCACTGTTTTTTCACAGCAATGATGATGGTGACGGCAACCCCTGGAATCGCCGCGCGGTGCTGATCGGTGATGACGGGACAGAACAGCATTTCGATGATGCCCGCTTCACCATCGACTGGCACAGCGGTACCCGCCGCATCGCCGCGATGCGCGCCGACCTTGGCGCCGGACGTCATCTGACACTGACCCCCGGCAATCAGATTTTTGCCATGAGCGGGCTTGGCTATACCCACCCGACTTGGGGTCATGGCATCGACCATGGCGGCGACGCGGTTGCACATGACAGCCATAGCGCGGACGAACGTCGATGGGGCAATCCGCTGGCCATGCATGTTCAGGCGCTTGTCACCGCCGAACTGGTCGACGGCACCACCACGCATCGGGGGGTCGGCGTTCTCGAACAATTGTTCGTGGGACCGCACGCCGCCACGGGCCTGACCGGCCTGATGGACCCTGCCCCTTGAGCTTTCCGACCAGCCCCGACGCGATGACATCGGCGTGGCTGGCGGCAACTCTAGGACAACCCGCATCGGCCCTGCGCCGTTTCACGGCATCACCGGTTGGCACCGGTCAGATGTGCGACAGTTTCCGCCTGACGCTCGATTGGGCTGACGCCCCATCGGACGCGCCCGCCACGATCATCGCCAAATGCCCCAGCCATGATGCCGCCAGCCGCCACATCGCCGCGCTCACCGGCACCTATATCAAGGAAGTCAGTTGGTACCGCGAACTGGCACAAGACAGCGGCGTCGCGACCCCGCATTGCTATTTCGCCGCGATTGAACCCGACGACGTCGAATTTCTGCTGCTGCTGAGCGATCTCGCGCCTGCCGATCAAGGCGATCAGCTTGGCGGCGTGTCGCTACCGGCGTTGTTACCCTGCATCGACGAAGCGGCAAAGCTGCACGCGATGCTGTGGAACAGCCCACGGCTCGACACGCTGCCGTGGCTGGCGCGCGACAACAGCGACCTTGTGCGCTCGCTGTTCCCCACGCTCTATGCCGGGTTTCGCGAACGCTATGCGGGCCGCCTCGCGCCCGATGTCCTTAACGTCGGCGCGGGGCTCGTCGACCGGCTCGACGCCTATTTGTCGCGCCACCCCGCTGCGCGCACCATCGTTCACGGCGATTTGCGGATCGACAATATCCTGTTTGCGCCCGGCGGCGCGCAATGCTGGTTCGTCGATTGGCAGACATTGGGACGCGGCAGCGGCGCTGCTGACCTGGCCTATCTGATCGGCACCAGCATCGCCGACCCGACGACGCGGGCAGCGGCGGACCGCCCCGCCTTTGACCATTGGCTCGCGGGTCTTGGCGCGGCGGGCATCACCCCCGATGCCGAAGCCTTGTGGACCGACTATCGCATCGGCGCGCTCAGCGGCTATTTTATGGCGGTCTTTGCCTCGATGAATGTTGAACGGACAACGCGCGGCGATGAAATGTTCGCCGTGATGGCCGAACGGCCCGCACGACAGGCACTGGAGCTGGGGAGTTTGGGGCTGCTGTGACCCCTATTCGTCACGAGCCCCGACAAGCAGCGCGATCAACCCGATCATCCCGCCATAGCGAAAGGCCGAACCGAGCGCGGCGTCGCGCATCACATCGGAGCGCCAAAGCTCGAACCATGTTTCGGCAATCACGATCCAGCCGGTGAACAGCATGAAAACCGCAAGCGCACAGCCCGCGAGCGCCAACGTCTTGGCAGTGGCAAAGACCGCCGCATCACCCGCCCGCGCCTTCCACATCCGCCAAGCTCCGGTCAGGCACAACAGCGCCGTCGCCAGCTTGAGCGTCGGGATGAGAGCCGCGCCTATGGTGATGACAAGTGGACTCGTCGTGGCCCGCCAATCGTCGGCTCCGCCGTCGAATGTCGTCATGGACACGGTCGCCGACACCGCGCCCGTCGTTCCGTGCCAATCCATAAGATTACCGAAAGCGCCCAGCAGTCCCCACGCCGCGACGCTAACGACCAACAAAATCTTCATAATGCGTAACATGATCAGTCCCCCCCGATCCGAAGCTAGGATAGGGTGGAAACGACGCAAAGCCATTTTTTGCACGACGCCATGTCGAACGCGACGATTTGGAACCGTAGCATTGGCCACGGGTATCATAAGGGTCTAACATCTGGATTGATCCAGACGTCACATTTGAACAGCCAAGGAGACGCATATGTCGAGTGAAGGACTGCACGCACCACGGGAGCGTTTGAGCAAAAAGACGCTGTCGATGCACCATGCGATTGTATCGCTGATGGAGGAATTGGAGGCAGCGGACTGGTATCAGCAACGCGCCGACGACTGCGAGGACGAAGCGCTCAAAGATGTGCTGCTGCACAATATGCGCGAAGAAATTGAACATGCCGCGATGGTGCTCGAATGGCTACGCCGCAACAGTCCCGATTTTGACAAGGAACTGCGCGAATATCTGTTCACCGAAGGCGATATCGCCGGCCACGAAGAATCGGCGACAAAGGGCTAAACACGCAAGCCGTCGATCACGGCGACCGGACATGCAAAAAGGGCGACCCATTGCTGGGCCGCCCTTTCCGTTTTCTCCGTCCGTCGACGAAGGAAAGTGGTTAGCGCTTCGAGAACTGGAAGCTGCGGCGGGCCTTGGCCTTACCATATTTCTTACGCTCGACCGCACGGCTGTCGCGGGTCAGGAAGCCGGCCGATTTCACTGTACCGCGCAGCGCGGGTTCAAAGCGGGTCAGCGCCTGCGAGATGCCGTGAAGAACGGCGCCCGCCTGGCCCGACAATCCGCCGCCCTTGACGGTGGCAACAATGTCATATTGGCCAACGCGATCGGTCAGGCCGAAAGGCTGGTTGATGACAAGGCGCAGCGTCGGACGTGCGAAATACACTTCCTGATCGCGGCCATTGACGGTGATTTTCCCCGTGCCTGGCTTCAGCCAAACGCGCGCGATGGCGTCTTTACGACGGCCGGTCGCATAGGCGCGGCCCTGTGCATCGACGATTTTTTCGCGCAACGGCATGGTGCTGACCGGCGTTGCGGTTGCGATGGTGGATTCACTGCCTTCAACGGCACCACCGAGATCCTTGAGATCGGTCATGGTCTGTTCGTCGGCCATTATGCACCCACCTTGTTTTTGCGGTTCATCGACGCGACGTCGATTACTTCGGGGTTCTGCCCTTCATGCGGATGGTCGGTGCCGGCAAAGACGCGCAGGTTGCGCATCTGCTGACGACCAAGCGGACCGCGCGGGATCATACGTTCGATGGCTTTTTCCAGCACGCGCTCGGGAAAACGGCCTTCCAAAATCTTGGCGGGCGTCGTTTCCTTGATGCCGCCGGCATAGCCGGTGTGCTTGTAATAGACCTTGTCGGTCATTTTCTTGCCGGTGAACTTTACCTTGCCCGCGTTGATGACGATGACATTGTCACCGCAATCGACGTGCGGGGTATAGCTCGGCTTGTGCTTGCCGCGCAGGATGCTGGCGATAATCGATGCGACGCGGCCTACAACCAGACCGTCGGCATCAATCAGCACCCATTTCTTTTCGACCGTCGCGGCATTGGCCGACTGGGTCGTTTTGGTCAGCGCCTTCATCATGGCGACCTCCTCAAACGATGGATGATGGCAATTGACCTGGGGTCAACCACCCGAAACAGCAGCGCCGCCCGGTCCAAACACGGACTCAGCGGCGCTTCTGAGCGGCCCAATGGCGTTCAATACGCGCAAAGTCAAGTCTCATGCGGCTTTGCTGACGGGTATTATAATACCCTACAATCATCTGCGACGCGCCTTTGGTCGGCCAAGCCTCCCCCTGATGCGGTTACGCCCGCTATCAACCGACAGCGCTTTGGCCGCCAATCCGGTGCAACCCTGCGGCAACGGTCGCGACCAATATGGCGCCGATAACCTGATGCAGGACGGCAATCCACAGATGAACCCCCGTCACGGTGGTCAATATGCCCAGCCCAATTTGGGTGGCCACGACTGCTAGGGTCAGGCTGGCCCAACCACTCGCCTGCAACCGCCACAATCGGCGGGCCAGCAACAGCAGCGCCGCGGCCACCAGCCACGCCCACCAGCGATGCAGAAAGAATATCAAGAAAGGATCATTGGTCAGCGCCGACCAGACACCATGCGACCAGTCGATACCTTGCGGCACAAAATGACCGTTCATCAACGGCCAGTCGCTCGCCACATATCCGGCATTCAGCCCGGCGGTCCACGCGCCGAGCAACAGCTGGACCGCCAGCATCGCGGCCACGCCAACCGCCGCCAGCGTCAACCGCGCCGGTCGCGATGTTGCAGGATTCCGGTGCAGCGCCGACAAATCGCGCGCGGTCCACACCAACCCGCTGAGCAGGAACAGCGCGGTCAGCAAATGGGTCGCCAGACGGAAATGGCTGACATCGGTGCGCACCGACAGCCCCGATTCGACCATCCACCAGCCGATCGCCCCCTGCAGCCCGACCAGCGTCACCAGCGCAAACAAGCGCCAGCCATAACCCGCCGGAATGGCCCGCCGGAACGCATACCAGGCGAGCGGCACAAGCAGCGCAAAACCTACCAGCCGCCCAAGGATGCGGTGCAACCATTCCCAAAAGAATATCGCCTGAAAAGCGGACAGCGACATGCCCGCGTTAATCTCGCGATACTCGGGGATCTGCTGATATTTATGAAATTCGTCCAGCCAGTCGGCATGGGTCAGCGGTGGCAAGATGCCCGATACGGGTTTCCATTCGGTAATCGACAGCCCGGATTCGGTGAGGCGGGTAATGCCTCCCACCGCCACCACTGCGATCACCAAAAAGGCCACACACCAGAGCCAGCGCGCCAGTGCGGCTGGACGCGGCCCCGAACGAAATGCCAAAGCAGAATCTTGCGTCATGGCCGCCCTATCGTCGCTTGCCGCGCCCGAGGCAAGGGGCCGCATCGGAGCAACGATAAAATTCATGGCCGCGACAGGTGGGCATTGGTAAGCGGACGACATGCGGCGCTTTTTCCTCACCACATTCGCGACTTGCCTGTTGCTGGGAACGCTCGGTCAACCGGCGCAGACCGCTGCCGCCGAAAGCAGCGAAGGGGTCGCAGACGAGAGCCCATATGCCGAACTCCGCTCTGATGAACAGCGCGTCGCCGCCATCGGATTTCGCCTGACCACCGCCAATGCGCGCTGGTGCCCACAGCTTGCGCCGCAACTCGGCTGGATATTGGGCGATCCCCGGCTTTATGATTCGGCCCAATGGCCCGCAGCCCAGAAAATCTATGACGCCGGCACCGCTGACACGCCTTTTATCGCCGCTCTCGCCCCGAATGGGCCGGCCGCATTGGCAGGTTTAACGGGCGGAATGGCGGTCGCGGCTATCAATCTGACCCCCCCGGCAGCCCCCACCGACGACCCCTTCACCCGCATCGACGGTTTTGAAACCGCCGTGTCAGCGCTGCCGCCAACAGCGGACATCAGCATGACCGATGCCAGCGGCACCGTGCATCATCTGACTCCCGTGGCAGGCTGCGCCAGCGATTTTCGCGTTGATGCAAAGGACAATCCGACGGGTTCCGCCGATGGGCGGCTGGTCCAGATTTCGGCGGGGCTGGCCGATTATGCGAAGGATGATGATGAACTCGCAGCGGCGGTCGCGCATGAACTGGCGCATAATATTTTACAGCACCGTAAACGGCTGGACGCCGCCGGAGTGAAACGCGGCCTGTTTCAGCAATTCGGACGCAGCGCACGGCTAACCCGCCAGACCGAGGTCGAGGCCGACCGCCTGTCGGTCTGGTTGATGCAGGCGGCGGGCTATAATCCGCAAGCAGCGGTCCGCTTTTGGGAGACATTCGGGCAGCGTAACGGCGCGGTCCTGTTTCAGGCGGGCACCCATCCGCGCTGGCGCGCGCGGGTCGCCGCGCTGCAAAAGGAAATCGACACGATCAACAGCATCAAGGCACGAGGCGGTGATATGCACCCGCCGCTGATCGATGCGCCGCCGCCTCTGAAATAGGCGCGCGCGCGACCGGACGCACCAAATCGCGCAAAGACTTTGCCGAATTAGGCGAATCGAATTCCCGCACGACATCATGGACAAGGCATCATCGCGGCGGCTTCCCATAATCGCAGTTCATGGTTATGGCCAACGGCATGAAACCAATCCGCAAAGCCGTCTTTCCTGTCGCCGGTCTGGGCACGCGATTTCTGCCCGCGACCAAGGCCATTCCCAAGGAAATGCTGCCGATTGTTGACCGGCCTCTGATCCAATATGCGGTGGATGAAGCGCGCGAGGCGGGGATCGAACAGATGATCTTTGTCACCGGTCGCGGCAAAAGCGCGATCGAGGATCATTTCGACATCGCGTTCGAGCTGGAAAAGACCATGGCCGAACGCGGCAAGGATTTGTCGGTGCTCTTGCCCACCCGGCTCGGCCCCGGCAATTGCGCCTATGTCCGACAACAGGAACCGCTCGGCCTTGGCCATGCGATCTGGTGCGCGCGCGCTATTGTTGGCGATGAACCTTTTGCGATTTTCCTGCCCGATGAACTGATGCACGGATCGCCCGGCTGCATGAAGCAGATGGTCGATGCCTATCATCAGGTCGGCGGCAACCTGCTCTCGGTCCTTGAAGTGCCCCACGAACAAGTATCAAGCTATGGCGTCATCGACCCCGGTGCATCCAACGGCGCGTTGACCGAAGTAAAGGGGCTGGTCGAAAAGCCCGCCATTGACGCGGCCCCCTCCAACCTCATCCTGTCGGGACGCTATATCCTGCAACCCGAAGTCATGCGCGTGCTGGAAAGCCAGGAAAAGGGCGCGGGCGGCGAAATCCAGCTCACCGACGCGATGGCGGCGATGATCGGCACCCAGCCGTTCCACGCCGTCACCTTTGCCGGTCAACGCTTTGATTGCGGGTCAAAGGCGGGCTATATCCAGGCCAATCTGGCGCTCGCGCTCGAACGCCCCGACCTTGCCGACGAAGTGCGCGCTTTTGCGGTCGATTTGCTGAAATAGCGCGAAGTCAGGCGGAGCTTATGTTGCCCCCGCCTGACCAATGCGCCTCAAACGCCAGCGATATCCGGCTTGGATTCAGCATCGGCACCCAATGTGCGATACAACCAGCCCCCGGCCAGCCCGCCAACCAGCGGGGCGAGCCAGAACAGCCATAATTGCTGCAACGCCAGCCCGCCGACCACCAGTGCCGGACCCGTGCTGCGCGCCGGATTGACCGACGTGTTGGTCACGGAATCGCAATCAGATGGATCAGCGTCAGCGCCAGACCAATGGCCAGCGGCGCAAATCCTGCCGGTGCGCGTCCGTCGGTCGACCCCATGATGATCCACAGAAACGCGGCGGTCAGCACAATCTCGATCACCAGCGCCGATATGATGTCATAACCACCGGGCGAGCCTGCGCCATAACCATTGGCGGCCAGACCATTGGTAGCAATGTCATAAGTCGGACTCCCGCTCGCGACATAATAGAGCAGCAGCGCCGCGATGATCGCGCCGACAACTTGCGCCGCAACATAGAGCGGAATGTCGCGCGCCTCGAACCGGCCGCCAGCCCATAGCCCGACTGTCACCGCTGGATTCAAATGGCAGCCCGAAATATGGCCGATCGCATAAGCCATGGTGACAACCGTCAAACCAAAGGCCAGCGCCACGCCCAGATAGCCGATCCCGACATTGGGAACTCCCGCCGCCAGCACGGCGGCACCGCACCCCCCGAACACCAGTCAGAAAGTGCCGATCATCTCGGCCAAACCCTTTTGCATATTGGTCATAATCGTCCCTCCCATTGTCGGCGGTCGCGATAAATGACCGCCTTACCGACAGCTTAGAGTCAGAATCCACCAAATGCACGTTCGCGCTTTGCCGTCTGGTGTCGCGGTTGTGGCCGGTTCAGCCTTTCTGGTCTAGGGAACAGACTTGCAAAGTCCCTGCTACCGACCGGAAAGCCATATGATGCGCGCGCAATTCCTCATCCTCATGCTCTCGCCGTTGGCGCTTTCCGGCTGTGTCAGCACAGTCAAATCCATCGTCACCGCGCCGGTCAAGGTCGTGGGGAAAGCCGCCGACTGGACGACGACCAGCCAGGATGAATCCGACCGTAACCGCGGCCGTGCCATGCGCGCGCAGGAAGAACGGCTGGGCAAGCTATCGCGTCAGCGCGACAAGGCCAGCGCCAAATGCCGCAAGGGCGATGAGGATCAATGCCAGCGCGCCGAAGTCCTCGACCATGAAATCGAAGCCGAAATGTCCGCTCCGCGTTAGAACCCAGTTCTAATGAACCTTGCGTCCCGCCCACACGACGCGCCCCACCAGTTGCACCGTCTCCATCGCGAGGTCGGGATAGCTGGGATAATGCGGGTTATCGCTCGTCACCGCGATACGCCCCGGACCCGGCGCGCGGGCAACACGTTTGACCATCAGCATGTCGTCGAGCCGCAGCACATAGATGCCATCGCGGAGCCGCGCCGCCGCATCGCCGCCGTCGACCAAAATATCGTCGCCATCACCCAGCGTCGGCGCCATCGAATCGCCCTCGACCCGAATGATGCTGAGCACGCGCGGATCGGCGCCCAGTCCGCGCAGCCATTTCAGGTCGAACGCGACTTCGCCCTCGACCGCTTCGCCATCGACGCTCGCTCCTGCGCCCGCCGACGCCCCGATCGCCAGCTTGGGAACCAGCATCATGTCGCGGCCACGCGGTCGCGAAGGAACCGCAACGCGCTGCATCGGCCCGCCCAGCAAAGCCTCTGACACGCCCAGATAGGCGGCGATTCGTGCGCGGTCCTGCTCGGCCAGACGGCGCGGCGAACCGCGTTTGATATATTGTTGGATATAGGCGGGGTTGCGCCCGATCACCGCCGACAGCCGCGCATAATCAAGCCCGCGCTCTTGCAACAGGCGGTCCAGCGTCACGCGGGGATCAGAGGCAGCTTGGGTCACGGATCATCCTTTCGTCCTATTTTCATACCAAACGGATTTTTCCTAGACAAGTAGGAAATTGACTATCAGATAGGAATTATCCTATTTCACGACTCGCCCGCTTTGGCGACTTTCAGGGAGGAACAAATGGAACGCAGCCTGTTGCAACGGATCGACGCATTTCTGAAAGAATTGACGATGCCGCCCACCGTATTCGGGCGCCGCGCAGTAGGCGATCCACGGTTGGTCGGCGACCTTCGGCGCGGGCGTGAACCGGGGCGTCGCCTTATCTGTCGTGTTGAACATTTCATGAACATTTGGCGCGCCGAGTGTCAAGCCGGGCGCGTTGCCCCCATCGGCGATGCGCGGACTCGGTCGGCGCGCGCGGCGGAGAAGGTCTGATGCGCCATAGCCCCGCCTACCCGTCCCGCCCGGGCTGCCCACACCGCCGGATGCGCCGCCTGCTGGCAGAGGCATTGGGAAAAGGCCGCACCCTATCCGAAAGCGGATTTCGCCCTTGGGCGAGTGCCAATTTTGTCGGAGCGCGTCATTATTTCGACTGCTCTCCGGCGGCGGAACCCTGCGCCGAATCGCGCGCTATGCTCGAACAAAGATTATCGACGATGGAATGGCCACTCGCCGGTCATATTGTCGCGGATCTGGCCGTTTGCGATAGCGCCAGCGGCGGCGAACCACCCGCATTTCGCATCGAAATATTGACCGTCGAGGATTGATGCCCGCCCGCGGGCGTGCCGGACCGGCTCAGTTGACGGCGCTGCGTGCCATGCGTTGCAAGGTGGAGAGCGCGGCTTCGAGGGCAAAATCGATGGGTGGCTCATCATCTTCATTGGCCGCCTCGGTCGTCAGATGCTTGGCCGAACTGCCATCGCGGATCTTGCGGCGACGTTCCATGCCCGATTCAAAACGCGCCACCATGGCCCCCAGCGAGGCCGCATTTTCGGTCGGCTCCACCGTTTCAAGCTCCGCCAGAGCGGTCGCGGATGCGGGCGGCACATCCTCTGGCGGCGCAAGGTCGCCAAGCAGGAACGGCTCGCTGTCATCATCGGCCAACTCGGCGAGTGTCAGATCGGGCAATTCCGTTTCGTCCTGGTCCGTCTCGACACCAGAATTGTCATCATCGAAGCCCAGATCGTCACCGCGATCATCCTCCACCATTTCGGACAGGTCGCGACCAAGCGTTGGGCCTAGCCCACCAGCGGGCAAATCGCGCGCGGCGCGAATGGGCGGACGCGGGGCATCGTCGGGATGCCGGTCGGCGCGGCGGCGTAGCAGCGCATCCCCGTCATCATCCTGTTGTTTCGCACGCGCAGCAATCCGGCGGTTCATCGCCCCGTTGCCCTGCACTTCGGGTTTGGTCATCGCCAGCGCGACAAGCACCGCCAACAGGCCGGCAATCAACGCCATGCCTATCGCGAGCGCCAGCCGTCCGGCATCGCCAACCGGCGGCACGAACAGCGACGACAGCCGGTCGAGATAGAGGTTCCACGCCAGCGTGCGCACCCACGCCATCGGCATCACGGCGGCGAACAGGAAGGTCAGAGCGACCCCGCCCAAGGCAGCAGGCAGCGCCGGACGGAAGCCGCGCATCAGCGCCGCCGCCTTGTTCAGCCATGATCCAAAATCAAACTTAGCCATTGCCACCACTTCAGTGTCCTCGTTCAGGACATTGTCCCTCATCATGTTCAAGCAGCAAGCGATGCGGCATTTTGCCGCAACAATCGCTGGTAAACAGGTTCGTAACGTAAAATGTTTGACGACCAGTTACGATGTTTCTCGACAAATTCACGGGCCGTCTGGCGACGCTCTTGCCAAGTTTCACGGGCCGAAAGCAGCGCGGCCAGCGCCGCCGCAATCGCCGCCGGGTCATCGGGAGCGAACAGACTGCCGGTGACACCATCCTCGATCAGTTCGCGGTGTCCGCCCACATCGGACGCGGCGACCAGCTTGCCCTGCGCCATCGCTTCCAACGGCTTGAGCGGTGTGACCAGATCGGTCAGCCGCATTTGTTTGCGCGGATAGGCCAATATGTCGATCAGCGAATAATAACGCTCCACCTGATCGTGCGGAACACGGCCGACGAAATGGATGCGCGCGGCAACCGGCGACGCTGCTGCCTGAGCCTTGAGCGCCGCCTCCATCGGTCCACCACCGACAAGCAGCAATTGCGCCTGCGGCTGCTCCGCGACCAGCGCCGGCATCGCCGAAATCAGGTCGTCGATACCCTCATAATCATAAAAGCTGCCGATAAAGCCGATGACCGCATCGCCCTCGCCCAGCCCCAGCGAGGCCGCCAGCGCCGCATCACGCGGCAAGGGTGCGCCAAAAAGGTCCAGATCAACACCATTGGGCGACACCACAATCTTGTCGTCGGCAACCCCGCGCGCCATCAGGTCACGCCGCAGCCCGTCACAGATAACCGCAACGGCATCGGCCGATTTGACCGCATGGGTTTCCAACTGGCGGGTCAGGAAATAGCGCGCGCTGCCTTCGCGCCCCGTGCCATTGCCCACCGCCGCATCTTCCCAGAAGGCGCGGATTTCATACAGCACCGGAATATCGCGCCGCTTGCCGACCCGCAGCGCCGCCATGGCGTCGAGCACCGGCGAATGGGCATGGAGCAGGTCGGGTTTCCACGCATCGACCAGCGCATCAATCCGCGCCGCCAGCGCCCCAATTTCGCGCCATTCGCGGATTGGCGAATGCGCCGGCGCAATCGGCGGGGTGCGATAGAATGTCAGCCCGTCGACCGTTTCGCTGTCCGGCCCCGGATCGGGGTGGCGAACGCCCGTCACCCCCGCGACGTCCCAGCCCTTGGCCAGCTGCGCCTTCATCAGCGCGCGTGTGCGGAATGTATAGCCGCTGTGCGCGGGCAAACTATGGTCGAGAACATGCAAAATACGCGTCATATTCTCCGCGCTTTGCCAGAGAAGCCTTAACGCCGCGTCAACCCCGTTCGGTTAGGACCCACAAGTGCGGTCCTTATATCCGCGCCGCGAACAGGAAAGCCGCACCGCCCCATGGTTGACAATTTTGCCATCGGACTGACCCATGCGCTGATGGCGATTGCCTTGTGGCGCCTGCTCTATCGCGACGATCTCGACCGCGAAGTCACTCCGCGCCAGCAATGGACCAGCCGCAAACAGGCGAATGAGGACGCGGCGCAAGATGCGTGACATCGCCTTCATCGCCTTTCTGTTCGCCTTTATCGGGGTCGGCTTTCGCAAGCCGTTTCTGTTCGTGCTTTGCTATTGCTATATCGACATCGTCGCCCCGCAAAAGCTCAGCTATTATCTCATCAATTCGATCCCGATTTCGCTGATCGTCTTTGGGCTCGCCATACTTGGCTGGCTGACCATCGACGACAAGCGCGATACACGCTGGTCGGGACAGCAATCCATTCTCGTGCTTTTGCTGATCTATTGCGGGCTGACGACGATGCAGGCCGACTTTCCGGTCGAGGCGCTCGATAAATGGGATTGGGTCTGGAAGGCGTTGCTATGGGCCATCTTCCTGCCGCTCACTCTCCGCACCCGGTTACGCATAGAGGCGCTGGCGCTGATCATGCTGTTGGCGGCAGGCTCGATTGCGATTTCGGGCGGCATCAAAACTGCGGTCAGCGGCGGCGGCTATGGCACGCTGGAACTGTTACTCAGCGAAAATTACGGCCTCTACGAAGGCAGCATCATGTCGTGCGTGGCAATTGCCATCATTCCGCTGATCCTCTGGTATCGCAAACATGGCACCATCTTTCCGCCCGACTGGCGTGTGTCGGCCTTTTGCTATGCGCTATGTTTTGCCTGCATCCTGATCCCCATCGGAACCGAGGCGCGGACCGGCCTGGTGTGTCTGGTTGTCGTCGCCGCTTTGTCGCTGCGCGCGGTCAAGCATCGTTTTCTCTATGCCGGGATCGCCGCCGCGTTGGCGGTCGCGTCCATCCCGTTCCTGCCGCAAAGCTTCACCGACCGGATGGAAACAATCCGCAACAATAAATCCGATGAATCGGCCTCGACCCGCCTCGCCGTGTGGGCATGGACGTGGAATTATGCAAAGGACAATCCGTTCGGCGGCGGGTTCAACGCCTATATCCAGAACCATATCCGGGTCGAACTGTCGGCGGGAAAATATGATCCCGATGCCCCGATGAGCGACGAACCCACATCCTATACGGATAAATCGCGCGCCTATCACAGCAGCTATTTCGAGATGCTGGGCGAACAGGGCTATCCGGGCCTTGCGCTATGGCTGTTGCTGCACATCAGCGGCCTCGTCCAGATGGAGCGATTGCGGCGACGGTATCGCACGACGCGGCGGGCCGAGGAGCAATGGATTGCCCCCCTCGCCACCGCGCTCCAGCACGGCCATGCCTCCTACCTTGTCGGGTCGCTGTTTGTCGGCATCGCTTTTCAGCCCTTCATCTACATGATGCTGGCGCTTCAGATGGGGCTGGCGACCTATTGCCGCCGCCGCGAGCGGGAGGCCGGATGGCGCCCGCTCACCGCGCGTCCGGCGATGCGACCGGTGACGCCGCAATTGCCCGCCTCCTCTTAAAACAAGCAGAAACGGAACCTTGGCGCACATAATGCGCTAGGTCGAAGAGGCCGCTTCGCGCACCCCCGCGCCGTCATCCCCCCCAATTGCGGGGTGCGTCGGCCTTGATATCACGCTATGGCGCCAAAATATGATGGCTCGCTATCGAACAAGAGGATTGATGTGCAAAAATTCTGGCTGACGACCGCCGCTTCCCCCAAAACCGAATTGCCTCCCGAAGAACAGTTGCGCCTTTGGTGGCACGACAGCCTGGCCTGGGTTGACAGCCACTGGTTGCAGATCGGCATTGCCATCGTCGCCGGGCTGCTCATCTATTTCGCCTTGTCCTTGCTGCGCCGCTGGGCGCTCAGCCATGCCCGCAAAACCAAAGGCGAGTTGACGCTCACCGAAATCATCTTGCGCGTCGTCCACAAAACCAAATCATTGGTCCTCGCAGTCGTATCTGTTCGATTGGTCGCTGGCTATGCCGATCCGCCCACGCTGCTGATGCATGTCATCGACCTGATCTTTATCGTCGCAGCGGTCATGCAGGTTGCCATTTGGGCGCGCGAGATCGTGCTGGGCCTGATTCAGCGCCGCGCTGACGAGGGCGACAATGAAACGCTCGTCAACGCGATGGGCATCATCCGTTTGCTGATCAGCATTGCGCTGTTCGCGGTGGCCGCGATTGTCATTCTCGCCAATCTGGGGGTCAATGTGACCGGGCTGGTCGCTGGTCTTGGCGTCGGCGGCATCGCCATCGGTTTGGCCGCGCAGGGCATATTCTCTGACCTGTTCGCGGCACTGTCGATCATCTTTGACCGCCCGTTCCGCAATGGCGAAACGATCAAATGGGACAATACCATCGCAACCGTAGAACGCATCGGTCTAAAAAGCACGCGGCTGCGGTCGGTCAACGGCGAATTGCTGATCGTCTCCAACACCAATTTACTCAGCAAGGAAATTTCCAATTTCGCGCATCTCAGCCGGCGGCGGATCGAGCTGCCGGTCGGCGTCATCTATCAAACCAGCCCCGACATGCTGCGCGCCCTGCCCGCCCTGCTGCAAAAACAGGTCGAGGATGCGGGGCATGAATTTGTCCGCTCCAGCTTTACCGGCTTTGGCGATTCCAGCCTGAATTTCGAACTGTTGTTCGATGTTCACAGCGACAATTACAACATTGTCGCCGCCGCACGTTCGGACGTCGGCGTCCATATTTTCGACGCCATGAGCAAGGCGGGCTATGACTTTGCCTATCCGACCCAAACGACCTTTACCGCGGCCCCGGACGGAGAGATGATTCTCCCCTATGCCGAAAGCATCACGATGAAGCCGCCAAAGGGGACCGCCCCCAAAGCGGGCTGACGCTACGGCGCGGGCGGTGCAGCGCATGGCCCTTGTGCAATACGGCCTGACAGGCCTAAAAAGCGGGCCTTCACACGCTTTGTCAGGGGAAAATATATGGCCACCATCACGCCGCAAGAGATGCAGGCCAAAGTCGGCGAGCATCTTGGCACGTCGGAATGGGTGCTTGTCGATCAGGATATGATCAACAAATTTGCCGATGCCACTGGCGACCATCAATTCATCCATGTCGATGTGGAAAAGGCCAAGCAAACCCCGTTCGGCGGCACCATCGCCCACGGTTTCCTGACCCTCTCGCTGATGCCCAGGCTCGGCGCCAGCACCGATGGCCCCAAAGTCGGCGGCGTCAAAATGGGCGTCAATTATGGCTGCAACAAAGTGCGCTTCCTGTCGCCCGTCCGGTCGGGCAAGCGCGTCCGCAGCCATGTCAAATTGCTCGAACTTATCGAAAAACGTCCCGGCCAGTGGCAACAAACCACCGAAGTGTCGGTCGAAATCGAAGGCGAGGATAAGCCTGCCCTGATCGCCGAATGGATCAGCCAGTTTTTCGTTTAGGCGGCTTCCTCCCCAGCTAAGGCCCCTCCAAACGCAACCAAAAGGAAATTCATCATGCGTGACGCCGTCATTGTCTCCACCGCCCGCACCCCGCTCGTCAAAGCCGGTCGCGGCGCATTCAACAACACCACCTCGCCGACCCTTGGTGCCTTCTCGGTCAAGGCGGCCGTCGAGCGCGCCGGTCTTGATGGCGGCGAAATCGACGACGTCGTCTTTGGTGCCGCGATGCAGCAAGGATCGCAGGCCCCCAATGTCGCGCGTCTGATCGCGCTGCGCGCCGGCCTGCCCGTCACCGTCCCCGCCATGTCGATTGATCGCCAATGCTCGTCGGGCCTGATGACCATCGCCACCGCCGCCAAGCAGATCATCACCGACCGCATGGACATTTGCGTCGCGGGCGGGGTCGAATCCATCTCGAAAGTCAGCGGCAGCGGCAAGGTTTTCATCGAACCCGACGCCGAACTGATCAAGATGCACCCCGACACCTATATGCCGATGATCGGCACCGCAGAGGTTGTCGCCAAACGCTATAATATCAGCCGCGAAGCGCAGGACGAATATTCGCTCCAGTCGCAGCAGCGCACCGCCGCCGCGCAGGAAGCGGGCAAGTTCGACGATGAAATCATCGCTTGTCAGGCCACCATGGCCATCAAGGACAAGGAAACGGGTGAGATCAGCTTCAAGGACGTCACCGCCGACAAGGATGATTGCAACCGCCCCAACACCACGCTCGAAGGCTTGGCATCGCTCAAACCGGTGATGGGCGAGGGCCACACGATCACTGCGGGTAACGCCAGCCAGCTCAGCGACGGGTCATCGGCCTGTGTCGTCATGGAAGCCAAGGTCGCCGAAAAACGCGGCCTGACCCCACTCGGCCGCTATGTCGGCATGGCGGTTGCGGGTACCGAGCCGGATGAAATGGGCATCGGCCCCGTTTATGCCATTCCCAAGCTGCTCGAACGCTTCGACCTCAAAATGGACGATATCGGCCTGTGGGAACTCAACGAAGCCTTTGCCGTGCAAGTGCTCTATTGCCGCGACAAGCTGGGTATTCCGGGCGACATTTTGAACGTCAACGGCGGCTCGATCTCGATCGGCCACCCCTTTGGCATGACCGGCGCGCGCTGCACCGGCCACGCGCTGATCGAGGGCAAGCGTCGCGGCGCCAAATATGCCGTCGTCACCATGTGCATCGGCGGCGGCCAAGGTGCCGCCGGCCTGTTCGAAATTTTCTGATGCCACTTGGGGTCGGGCCGGTCCATTAGGGCCAGCCCGACCCTTTAGGGCCATTGCGCGCCCTGCGGGGGAGAGTGATTATGAGTGCCATCGGCGTTATCGCGATATTGCGCGTGCAATCCGGCAAGGAAGCCGAATTTGAATCCATCTTCGCCGAACTCGTCGCCGCCGTCCATGCGAACGAAGCAGGCAACAGCTATTACCGCCTGTTCCGCACCGACGATAGCGGCGTCTATAAAGTGCTCGAATGTTATGACGATCAGGCGGCTCTTGAAGCCCACCGCGCATCGGATCATTTCAAAAGCATCGGCGCACGCCTCGGCCCCTGCATGGCCGGAGCACCCGAAGTGGAAACGCTCGGCGCAGTTTAGCTTGGGGGAAGACAGAATGGCATGAGGCCGAGGGGATGCCCTATGGCGGCGTGTGGCATGGCTTTGCCCAGATCGCCGAGAAAGTTTTTGGCCCCATCGGCGCGCAAGTCGACGGCTTCTCCGCCACCCCCGGTGAAATCCTGCCGCTAGGCGACAACCGTGCGGTCGCGTTCGGCGTCTATCGCGGCGACGGCGGCAAGGTCGCGACGCCTTTTTGCCATGTCTGGACTGTGCGTGACGGACGGATGAGCAAATTCGTCCAATATGCCGACACCCATTTATACCGCCAACAGACGGGGCTGCTCTAGGCCCGCCCCTCAAATCTCCGCTATTTCTCCGGCCCGATCCCCCAACACATAACGCGGCCCCGCCCCGCGCTGCGCCGCCTTGTCGTGGACATTATACAGCCCGCATTTTTTCAGGCTCAAACAACCGCAACCGATGCAGCCGTCGAGCAGGTCGCGCGTCCGCTCCAGCGCCGCAATCTGTCCGCTGATCCGTGTCCGCAACCCTTGACTGATCCGCGTCCAGTCGGCGGCATTGGGGGTGCGTCCAGAGGGAAGCTGCGCCAGTTCGGTGGCGATCTCGTCCAGACTCATCCCCAATTGCTGCGCGATCAGGATGAAAGAGACACGGCGGATGTCGGCGCGCAAAAACCGTCGCTGCCCGCCTGCGCTACGCAAGGCTTCGATCAACCCCTTGGCTTCGTAAAAGCGGATCGCCGACACCGCGACCCCCGTCCGCGTCGCCAATTCACCAATCGCGATCAGGTCGCGTTTGTTCATTGCCTTTCCCTTCGATTACAATGCCATGTCTCACGCAGCGGGTCGCAAACCATGCGACAGAAAATTCCTCTTGACCTAAACCTAACTTGAGCTTGCATAATCATCGCGTCAACCCGAATCGAAAGGCTTTCCCCATGACGCAACCGTTTATCGAGCATGTGAACATCACCGCCAGCAACCCCGACCGCAGCGCCGCACTGATGACCGCGCTGTTCGGCTGGAAGGAGCGCTGGCGCGGGCCGTCGCTCAACGCGGGGACCACCATCCATGTCGGCAGCGAAAGTGCCTATATCGCCTTTTACACCGGACCCGACGGCCAGCACGCCAACGTCCGCTACCCCAAGGGCGAGCCGCTCCAGCATATCGGCATACAGGTCGACGACATCGACGCCACAGAGGCGCGCGTCATCGCCGCCGGTCTGACCCCGTTCAGCCACGGCGATTATGACCCCGGCCGCCGCTTCTATTTCCTCGATCACGACGGCATCGAATTTGAAGTCATCAGCTATGCCACCCCGAAATCGGGCGGATAATCGCAACATATCCCCTCCTGTGGCGTTGGTTTGATAACATCCACCCACAGGAGGCCCGCACCATGAGCAACGACATCAAGACCAAATTCTGGATATCCCTCTTCGACAGCCCGCATCTGATGGTCGGGCTCGAAGGCCAGCACGGCCACAGCATCCCGATGAGTGCGCACCTCGACAAAGAGGCGCACAGCGCCTTCTGGTTCTTCACGCGCAAGGACAATCGCCTCGCGGGCGGCGGCCCGGCGATGGCGCAATTCGCCGCAAAGGATCACAGCCTGTTTGCCTGCATTTCCGGCACATTGGTCCCCGAAACCGACCGCGCCATACTCGACAAATTATGGGATAACAGCGTCGAGTCCTGGTACGAGGGCGGCAAGGATGACCCCGAACTTCTGCTCTTGCGATACGACCTTAAAGATGCGGAAATCTGGACTTCCGACCCCAGTCTCAAGGACACATTCAAACTTGCCACCGGAATGGCGATAACAGCCAGCGATCTGGGTCAGCATGTCAAAGTGGCATTATAGACACGGCGCGCAGTCTTGCGACTCTCGCGCAGCAATCCGACCGCCTTCGTAGCTGAACCCGCACGTCCGGTCGCGCGCCAACAACGCGGCCCCGTCAAGGTCCACCCATGTCGCCCGCTGCGCCAGCGCAAAGGCGGGCGCAATGCCCAGACTGGTCGACAGCATACAGCCGACCATCAGGTCCAGCCCCGCCGCTTCGGCGGCATCAGCCAGCGCGATTCCCTCGGTCAGCCCGCCCGCCTTGTCGAGCTTGATATTCGCCACCTGATAGCGCCCGATCAGCTGCGGCACATCGGCGCGGGTGTGGCAGCTTTCGTCGGCAGCGAACGCAATTGGCGACGCCACCCCATCGAGCAACGCATCGCGCCCCGCCGCGACCGGCTGTTCGATCAGCGCGACCCCGAACGGCAGCAGCGCCGCCGCTTCGGCAGCGACATCGCACTCGGTCCAGCTTTCATTCGCATCGACGATCAACCGCGCATCGGGAGCGCCCGCTCGTACCGCCGCGACCCGCGCGCGGTCCCCCTCACCCGTCAGCTTGAGCTTGAGCAGCGAATAGCCCTTCGCCACCGCGCGCGCCGCCGCATCGCCCATCGCGTCGGGCCGGTCGAGCGAGATGGTAAAGGCGGTCAGCAACGGTTGCGGCGACGGCAGTCCTGCCAATTCCCATACCGGCTGACCCGCCGCTTTCGCTTCGGCCTGCCACAAAGCACAATCAAGCGCATTGCGCGCCGCCCCCGCAGGCAACAGAGTGGCCAGACTCTTACGGTTCAGCGGCTGCCCAGCCAGCGTCCGAACCGCATCGCGACACGATTCCGCACTCTCGCCATGATAATAAATCGGCGTGCCCTCGCCGCGACCCGTCACCCCGCCGCCTTCCACGCTGGCCACCACGACATCGACCTGAGTCTTGGCCCCACGCGCAATCACAAAGGCTCCGTCGACCGGCCAATGTTCGATGCCCACGCTTTTCAGTTGGAAGTCCATGGCATCGCCTTATGATGCCTCGCGATGGTCGGCAAATCTCTTGCAACGCGTATTGGCGAGCTGGCCCACCGGCTGGCCATAGAAGCGCACGCCGCATGGCTCGCCGCGCGCGATCCGCGCGTACCGATGATCGCGCGCCTGCTCGCGCTCGGCGTCGGCGCCTATGCCCTGTCGCCGATCGACCTCATCCCCGATTTCATTCCGGTGCTCGGCTGGCTCGATGATCTGTTGATCGTACCGCTGGGGCTATGGGCAGTACGCCGCATGATACCCCGCGACCTATGGGCCGAACTCCACGCCGCCGCCGAAATCGCCAGCGAGCGTCCATCCAGTCGGCTGGGCATGGCGATCATCCTCATCCTGTGGGCATTGTTGTTATGGATCGTCTATTGGAGCGTCCGCACCTCGCCCTGGCATTGATCCAGCCGCCGAAACGGCTCCGGAAAAGGCGCAACCCGATCAATCAGTGGCTATTTTCCGCTTGAAATAGTGAAAGGGAATCCAGCTCGACACATAGGTCCATCCTGCTTTTTCCATTTCGCCCAACATCGCGACGGGTCCAATCCGTCGGCGATATTCCCACTGATCGGGGGTCGACCGAAACACCAGCTTTAGGGCGCCGGTCCGCATAAGCTCGTTCCCCTTGCGTCCCTCATCGCGCAAGATACTCATTTCGTTAAACGCCGTCGCGCCAAGCCGGACAATCTCTTCCCCGTCGCTGGCGTCCCGATCATCGTCAGAATCGATCATGCGAAAGCGTTGCTGGGCCGCCTGTTTGGAGATGCCCAGCGCATCGCCAATCTCGGTCCAGGTCAATCCCGTCCGGCGCGCCGCATCGATCCAGCGATGGAGACTCAGTCGCCCTTCATCGGCGACAAGATGGGCGACGATAATGGCGTCCGCGAAGCCCTCGGTCGTTTCGCCGGTAAAAGGGGGCTCGTGACTGCTCGCCCAGTCAAGAACCAGAGCCGATGTCTTCTCGCGGATTTTCTGTTGTTCGGTAATTTTCATCTTGTCCTCCGTCAAGTTTATGTTGACGATTCGTCAATGCATTATTGACTGCATCGTGTCAAGACTTTGTTGACGAAGGCCAGCGCCTAGCTCTGACAAGAATTTACACCTACTGTCATCACCATGCCCATTGGTCAGATCATCACCGTCAACGACAGGATGCAGACGGATTACCATTATGAACTGACGGCCCCGACCGGCAAAGATTTTGCAGCGGACTTCACGCCCTTTTTCTCTCCGCAAGAGATGCTCGAAATGGGCGTGTTCGAGGGCAAATATTGCAATGATTGCCGCGATGAATTTCCGGCCAGCTGGTTCGACAAGGCAAAAATCAGCGACACGCCCGACCCCGACCTCAACTATTTCGGCATCAAAAGCCGTCAGCCGCTCAGCGTGTGGCAGGAAAAGGGCTGGATATATGGCCCCGACCCGCGCGGCTGGTTTCAATGGTATTGCCGCTATTATCTCGGCCGCCGGCTGCCGGACATCGATGCGATACAGATTAAGCGCTGGCGCGGCTTCGCGCGTCATGCGGGGCAAATTCGCGCCAATTGCGCCCCGGGCGACATATTCTGCCGCCCGCGCCAGCGACAGGCGCTGCTACAATGGTCCTATGACCCGTTGATTTAGCGCCCGTCCTTGCGGCTCAGCCGCCGTGCTTGCGGATCCAGCCTTCAACCACCGGGGCAATGTCGTCGCGCCATTTGCGGCCGTTGAAAATGCCATAATGGCCGACGCCCTTGGCCATCAGATATTTCTTGTGCGTCGCGGGCAATTGTTTGGCCAGCGTCAGCGCCGCCTTGGTCTGGCCGATGCCTGAAATATCATCGCGCTCGCCCTCGATCGCCAACACCGCAATGTCCGTCATCGCCGCCGGATCGACAATCCGTCCGCGATGGACATATTCCCCCTTGGGCAGCAAATGGCGCTGGAACACCACATCCACGGTTTGCAGGTAAAATTCGGCGGTCATGTCGCACACCGCGCGATATTCGTCGTAAAAATCCTTGGTCTTGTCGGCGCCGTCGCCGTCGCCATCGACCAGGTGCCGGAACATTTCCCAATGGCTCATCATATGATTGCCAAGGTTCATCGACATGAATCCGGCCAGCTGCAGGAAGCCGGGATAGACCCGCCGCCCCGCACCCGGATAATAGGCCGGAACCGTCGCAATCACATTTTCGGAAAACCAGGCATAGGGCCGCGTCGTTGCATGGGTGTTGACCGCCGTCGGCGCCGCGCGCGTGTCGATCGGCCCGCCCATCATGGTCAGTGTTTTGGGGCGGCACTTATTCTTGTCGGCGGCCATCAACGCGGCGGCGGCATAGCTGGGCACCGACGGCTGGCACACCGCCAGCATATGCGCGCCGGGGCCGATATGCTCCATCCAGCCGATCAGATAATCGACATAATCATCCAGATCGAACTTGCCCGCCGACAGCGGCGCATTGCGCGCATCGCGCCAATCGGTGATCCACACATCATGGCCGGGCAACATGCGCTCGACCGTCCCGCGCAGCAGGGTCGCATAATGACCCGACATCGGCGCAACGATCAGCAATTTAGGCGCATCCTTGCTGCCTTTATGCTGGAAATGCTTGAGCTGGCCAAAGGGCTTGCGCGCTTCGATGACTTCGGTGACGCGCACCATCTCGCCATCAACCTCGGTTTCATACAGGTCAAAACCAGGCTTTCCGCGCGGCGCTGCGGCATGGGCAAAGACTTCCAGCGCCGATCCGAACATCGGGCTGCCCCCGAAATATCCCAGCGGATTCGCTGGATGTTGGATGACCTGCGCGCCCGCCGTCGCCATCGCGCTTGCACCGGCAAGCCAGCTCTTTTGCAGGTCAAAGGCATGATATAGCATTGAAATTTATTCCTGATCTCGTCGCAGTGCGCGGATCGCACCCCCGTGTTTGGCCCGCAGTTTAGGGCTTCAGTCTCATTGTGCAATGCATCATTTTGCCGAACTTCATAGACTTTGAAGCGGGCCGCCACTTTGCGACGTTGAGCGGTGACAAAGAGGCTGCTAGAGGCATCGGCGATGGCAAAACAAACCGCTACGTCCGCCCCGCCCCCAGCGTCCGATGCAGCCGAACCGCGCTCCCGTAAGCTGGGGAGCCTACGGATGATCTGGGACCATACCCGACATTATCCCGGTCAGCTGGTCATTGCCGCCATTGCGCTTGGCGTCGCGGCCTTCGCGACCCTCGCCATTCCCTATCAATTCAAAACCATGATCGACAGCGGCTTTGTCGCCGGCGGCGGTGATGTGTCGCCCATTTTCCGTGTCTTTTATGTCATAGTTATCGTGCTCGCCTTGGCGACCGCGACGCGCTTTTACTTCGTCAGCTGGCTGGGCGAACGCATCGTCGCCGACATTCGCCAGGCGGTGCAAAGCAACCTACTGCGCCTCGCCCCCGCCTTTTTCGAAGAAAATCGCCCGTCGGAAATCGCTTCGCGGATGACATCGGATACCGCGATCATCGAACAGGTGGTCGGCACCACCGTTTCTGTCGCGCTCCGCAATGTCGTGATGGGGATTGGCGGTATTGCCTATCTTTTCTGGCTCTCACCAAAATTGACCGCGGGTATGCTGCTCGGCATTCCGGTGATTGTCCTGCCGATTGTCCTGCTCGGCCGGCGTCTGCAAAATCTGTCGCGGACCAGCCAGGATCGTGTCGCCGACATTGGCGCTACCATCGCCGAGCAATTGGGCGCGATGAAAATCGTTCAGGCCTTTGGTCAGGAAACGCGCGAAGCCGGTCGCTTCACCACCGCAGTAGAGGCCAATTTCGCCACCGCCCGCCGCCGCATTCGTTTGCGCGCCATGATGACCGCCATTGTCATCGGATTGCTGTTTGGGGCCATCACGACCCTGCTCTGGTATGGGGCCACAGACGTTGCAGAGGGAAAATTGACCGGCGGCACAATCGCCGCCTTCGTGCTGGTCGGCGGCCTTGTCGCCGGTGCTTTTGGCGCGCTGACCGAAGTTTATGGCGACTTGCTCCGCGCGGCCGGTGCGGCCGAACGGCTCAGCGAGTTGCTTCACGCCGAAGCCAGCATCGCCGCCCCCGCCCATCCGCGCGCGCTACCCGAACCATCGCGCGGCGAGCTGGAATTTTCCGGGGTTGAATTTCGCTATCCGACCCGCCTCGACACAGCGGCGCTAAAGGATTTCTCGCTTGCGATCCGCCCGCAGGAAACCGTCGCCATCGTCGGCCCGTCGGGCGCGGGAAAATCGACGCTGTTCCAGCTCGCCCAGCGCTTTTACGATCCGCAAGCGGGCACCATCAGCATCGACGGCGTGCCGCTGACCGAGGCCGATCCTGCCGACGTCCGCGCGCGCATTGCCATGGTGCCGCAGGAAACGGTGATCTTTGCGGCCTCTGCGCGTGACAATCTGCGTTATGGCAATTGGAACGCCAGCGACGACGCGCTGTGGGAAGCCGCACGCAGCGCCAATGCCGAGGAATTTTTGCGCAAACTCCCCGACGGCCTCGATACGTTCATGGGCGAAGGCGGGGCGCGCCTCTCGGGCGGGCAGCGCCAGCGCATCGCCATCGCGCGCGCGCTGCTGCGTCAATCACCGCTCCTGCTTCTCGACGAAGCCACCTCGGCGCTGGATGCCGAGTCCGAACGGCTGGTGCAGGATGCCATCGACCGGCTGATTCACGACCGCACCACCATCGTCATCGCCCATCGCCTCGCGACTGTCCGCGCCGCCGACCGCATCATCGTTATGGACGACGGCGCGATTGTCGAAGAAGGCAAGCATGACGATCTGGTCGCCGCCGACGGCCTCTATGCCCGCCTCGCGCGCCTGCAATTTCAGGACAATCTCGCGGTGGCATAAGCCACGCATCACCTCCCCCACCATCAAAGGATCACATCGGATGCTGCACAGCCAGACCGTCCCCGCCTACACCAACGCGCTCGGCGCGCTTTCGGGTCAACTCGACAAGACGCGGGCTTGGGGTGCCGACAATGGCAAGGATGAGACGCAATTGATGGCGGCGCAGCTTGCACCCGACATGTTCCCGCTTTCGACCCAGATCCGCTTTTCCTGCACGCAAGCACTTCAAGCGGTGACCCGCCTCGGCGCCACGGGCGCGCCGGAATTTGCAGAAGATGCGACGGATTTTGCGGGAATGAAGGCGCAGATTGCGTCCGCAATCGACTTTCTGTCGGCGCTGGATCCGGCCGCGCTGGGCAGCGACGACACCCGCACGGTCAGCTTTGACTTGCCCAATGCTATGGCGTTCGACCTCAGCGCCGCCGACTATGTTCGCGACTGGGCGCTGCCGCAATTCTATTTCCACATCATGGCGGCCTATGCCGTGATGCGACAGGCTGGTGTGCCGCTCGGCAAAGCCGATTTTGCCAGCTATATGATGCGCCACCTGCGCCCCGGCACCATGCCGACCGGCTGACAGGTCACGCGTGGGTTAGGCCACGCTAGATCAGATTGCGATACGCGTGAATCCCCGGAAAGGCGATGCTTTCGCTCCCGTTGCGCCGGATTGCGCCAATCGCCTGATCGACGCGCAAATATCGCGCCCGGGCGTCGGGTTCCAACAGGATCGTGGCCGGTTCAGCCCGCGTTGAGGCGGCCTTCACCAGCTGGCCCAGCTGCGCCAGATCGACGGCGTCATCATTCCAGCGGATGATGTCCGATGTGTCGATTGTGACATGATTTTGGTCGGCAATCGGCAACATCGGACCATCACTGGGCAGGGTAATATCGACCATATGGTGCGGCGGCGGGGTGGTGATGATGAACATCACCAGCATGACCAGCATGACATCGATCAGCGGCGTTGTGTTGATGATCGGATCGGCATCGGGGCTGGTGCGAAAGATACTGCGGCGGCGGCGCATCACGTCTCTCCCATCTCGGGGAGCGGAGCATCTGCGGCGTCGCGTCAGGCGCCCGTTACCCCATTGATACAGGGCTATCACATGATCCTGATTGCCCTAGATGTGATGGTATAACATAATTTTCACATTGCAAGATCAATTGCAAAAACGCGCGCCAACCTCAGCCTGCTTCCAATATCTGTTCCTGCGCCACAAACCACGGCTTCGTTTCTCGGGCGACGCCATCGCCTGCGCGCCAAGAGCCGCTCGCCCTACACCCATAAAGAAAGGGCGACACCTTACGGTGCCGCCCTTCTTTTCGTTCCATCCCGTTCGGGAGTGGAAACCGCTCTTACATGCCCGAGTTGGGACCGTAAGTGATTTCCACGCGACGGTTCTGGTCGTTGCGCACGCCATCGGGCGTATCAACGGCCGGACGGCTTTCACCGAAGGCTTGTTCGCTGATCGAGCCATCGCTGATACCGCGAGCCGTCATATAGCTGCGGGCCGCATCAGCACGACGCTGCGAGAGACCGACGTTATACTTGGCCGGACCCGACCGGTCAGCGTGACCTGCCAGCATGACCTGCTGCCCCGTGCAACCACGGTTGTAAGCGCTGATGGCGTTGTCCAGCGTCGCCGCCGCTTCGGGCGTGATATTCGACTGATCCCAGTCGAAATAGACGATGTACGGGCCAGGCGCACACACCGGAGCCGGCGGAGGCGGCGGAGGCGGCGGGGGAGGCGGCGGAGGCGGCGGCGGCGGCGGAGGTGCCGGAGCCGGAGCCGGAGCCGGACCACCAAAGTTATAGGTCAGCGTTCCGAGCAGCGAATGCGAACGGAAACGGGTCGACACGTTGCGACCAACCTGATCAACCAGATCGACATTGTCGGCGTTGAAGAAGCGATACTTAAAGCCAACGTCCCAATTGCTGGTCAAAGGAGCGCGAATGCCCGCAATGGCCTGCCATGCAAAACCGGTGTCCGAGTCATTGATGAACGGACCGGCGAAAACCGGGGAAACGTCAACGCGAGCCACACCGGCACCACCGCCAACAAAGCCCTGGATGCCGTCGTCGTCACCAAAGTCGAACATGCCGTTCGCCATAAAGCTCAGAGCGCTGACATCACCGTTCATAGCCGTACGGCCCGTAAACAGAGGTCCTGCACCGTTAGCAGATTGCGGAATGCCAGGAGCATTAAATGCGCCGGAATCAACGCTAGCTTGGCGATATCCGACTTCGACTTCGGCGCGGAATCCGCCAAAATCATAACCTACAGTACCCTCGAAATCATAACCAGTGTCATGATCCAGCGAGCCTGCATTGTTGATCGTGCCAATATCGAGGTTCAAGTCCTCGACCAGCATGGCACCTCCACCGACACCCACATACCAGGAGTCGTCGCGCGCCAAGGCAGGCGACGCTAGGGCTGTGGAGGCCAACGCCACGGCGACGGCAAGCTTCCTCATAGTAAATTCCCCTTTCAATTGAGATATAGTTCTCGACAGACGTCCTACTCGTGCCTTTGGTTCCGTGCAAGACAACAAATCGCAAATCTGTTGCTAAAAAGTCGCACTCTGGGCCATTGCAGAAGAAAATTCAGCCCAAAATCAACAAGCCTTGGCTAGCGAGCGCTCCAAACAGGGCATTAATGGCGTCTCGAGAGGCCGAATCAACAGTCGCACCGCCGGTAGGGGCTGCCAAAACTGGAGGAACGACCCAGCTATCGCTCTCGAACCGCAGTATTTTCCTATCCGAGAGCCGCACACATCGCATTCCGGGTCGCGGTGCAACAAAACGCCAGCCCCCGTCACTCCACAGCGCGATCGCGTTATCCTGTCCGGCCCAGTCCCCCGTTGCGCCTCCGCCAACAATCCAGCACTGCCCCGGCGATGGCGCCAAAGGCGGCGTAACCTGCGGTCCCGCTTCACAACTGCATTGGACCAGCGCGTCGATCAACGTCAGCGCTTCATTATGCGATATTTCTTTCTGCGCCTGCCCGACAGACAAAAATGGCAGGCCAAATCGGGCTGAAGTCTGCGGATCGGTCATTTTCTCATTCTCCCAATAAAATGCCTTGAATCAGAGGATTGCCATCATCAGCGGTAAGGAGAGGGCATAATCCCCCACCTGCCTGATCTCCGCGACCGTCCCCGCCGGAATGGCGGCGCGGTCATCGGGCGACAGATACAGCGCGTTGGTCGGGCTATCCCACGGGCCGATACCGCTCACCGGCGGCGACAGGCTGATCCGCCACGCCTCCCGGCTTTCGCCCAGACCTGCATCGACAAAATCGCGCCATAACAGGCCCATCCGGCTCCGCCGCACCCAGCGCAGCGTTGCGCCGCCACTGCCGTCAGACACCATCTGCCCATGCACAGGCGACAAGGGGCGCAGCGCGATCTGGGTATCGGGGACGGCCAGCTCGGTCATCTCCGTCGCATTGCGCGCCGCCCATTCGATCTGACTCTCCCCCGACGCCGCCCTCAGCGCCGCCTCGGCGGGCAACAGGACAAGCGCCGGATCATCGAGCAAGACAAAAGGCGCGCCGGCCGCATGTGGTCCAGCCTCAACTTCGGTCCCACCACGCCCGCGCAGCAAGTGTGACAAGCGCCACCGCCCATCCCCCAGCGGCGCAGCCTCACCAAACTGGATCAGCTCGCCGCCAATCATGGCGCGGTTTGCGCCCGCCCAAAGCCGATCCTCACTCACCGATTCCAGCGTCATCGACACATTGACCAACGCCACGTCGACGCTGTTCACCCTGTCCATCACCATTGTCGATCCACGCGGCAAAGGCGCAGACAAAGACCCCAGCGCCGTCGCCGGACGCGCCAGCCCGATCGGCTCGCCCGGCGCATCGGGCGCGGGCACAAACCACAGGTCGGCGCCGCGCCAGCCGTCATTGCTTCCGGCGGCGGCAACCATAATCTGCGCCGCGCTCGCCGCCTCGATGCCCAGACCCGGAACATCGAACAATTGCACGGTTCCCGTCGCCGCTGGCCAGTCGGGCGCAACCACTGCATCACCCGGCGCGGCGCTCGCACCACTTTCGCCCAATGGTTGATAGCGCCGCATCTCCAACGTCACCGCTGCGTCTTTGACCGACCGGCTAGCCAGCACCCATTTTGCTTCCGCGCCCACATCTGTCGCCACCACCGCGCCGACCGGCAGCGCCAGCGCCGCCAGATCACCCGCGACCTGCACCCTTTCACGCCCGTCACCCGCCGCCGCGCCCAGACGCATCGCCAGCGCCCGCGCTGCTGACGCCGCCAGCACTGCGGGCAAATCGACCCGCTGCTCACGCGCCCCGCCGCCAGCGACCGCAGCCGTCTGCTGGCCTAGCTGATAATCACGCGCCGGTTCATAATGACGCAGCCTTATACTGCCGGGCAGCGCACTCAGCGGACGGCGCTGTCTTTCGATAAAATCCTTGTCTTCCAGCGCCCTGCCCGCTGCCAAAAAACCGTCCATCGCCAGTGGCTCCCCCGCCAGCGCGGGCGGCGCAATCCGCCAATCATCCGCACCGCTCACCAGCCCCATCGCATCGGCATCGACCAACGGAGCAATCGCATCACGCAACCGGTCACCCGATGCGGCATAGCCATCGACCAGCAACGCCCCCGAAAATCGCTCCGGCTCCTGCGCCAACAGGCCCGCAATACTCCCGCTATCGACCGCCCCCGCATCACCCTCGACCTCGAAGGTCAACGACGGAATCCGGTTGCCGAAACTCGCCAGCTCCAAATCCTCGAACACCGCATAGGCCAGCCCGCGAAACGCGCTCGCCGACGCCATGCCCACCGCCGACGCGATCAACGGATCGACCGCCTGATCCTCGCTCCCGTCATAAAACCGAAAGACACAGCGCGCCTGAAACGCCCCGCTCGTCCCGCGCAGCAAATTGCCGTCGGCCCAGATGCGCCGGATCGCGCCAATCGGCCGCGACGACAGCGCCACCGCCAGCGATACCGAATAGCTATAGTCTGTGACCGAAGGCCGCCCCTTGCCGCCGCCGCTCTTGGCCTTGCGCTCGATCAGGTCGGTGGCCCAGATCACGCTTCCCGCAACGCGCATCGTCCCGAACAACTGCGGGATTTGCACGCCATAGGTCGACGCCTGCACCTTCAAATCGGCCAGTCGCGGACCCTCGCGCCCCTTGGGCTTGAAAATCTGCGCATCGACCTGCTGCCCCAACGCCGCCCCCACCGCCGCCCCCACCGGCCCGCCCAGCACCCCGCCGACGACCGTCAACACCAAAGTCGCCATCGCCAACCTCCTATAATATCATTAAATTCAGCTGCTTTTGGGCATAGGCCGCAGCCGCCACCGCCCAGTCGCCCGCGCCGCATCATCAAACGGCGCTTCAACCACCCGCCGCAATCCGGCATGGGCATGAATCAAGCTCTCACGCCCCAAAACCCCAAGATGAAACTGCCGCGCACCCATTTCCAGCAACGCCACATCGCCGACGCGCAAAGGCTCGACCGTCTCCGCCAATCCGGCCCCACGCAACGCCCCCGCAATCCGTTCCCGCGACCATCCCCGCAGCGGATAGCCGCGCGGGCGCACCAACTTCACGCCCGCCACCGCATAGGCCGCCCACACCAGCCCGACACAGTCCACGCCTGTCGCCGCATCAAACCCTTGCGCGCGAAACCGCACCCCGACCATCGCCCGCGCCGCCGCAAAGACGGCCTCGCCCACTTCATCCACCGGGATAGCGCGTCAGCAAATCATTGCCCGGAAGATGCGCCTCGCCGCGAAAATTCACCGCATTGGCAAAGCGGTCGCGGCAGGTCGAAAGCTGTTTGTCGCACCCCTCGACCAGCCGCACCCGCACCGGCAATTCCAGCGCAAAGGGCGGCACCTCGGCCAATTGCAACACCGCGCCGTCATGCCCGACAATCGGGCTGCTGAGCCCGCACCCGCGCCCCGTCAGCCAGACCAACGCGCCAAAGGCCAGATCCGCGCTCATCGCCGTGGCCAGCGTCGCCGCCCGCCCGTCCATCGCGACAACCTGCCCGACATGGGTGCGCGGCGACAGGTCAACACGGCACGCCCGATCACCCAGCGCCGCACGACAGCTTGGCGATGTTGCGGGGCACACCGGCCGGTCGAGCGTCCCCGTCACCCCCATCAACTCCGCTGTAAACGCCGCGCCGCGCCGCTCGACCGTCCCCAGCTCGCCGCGCGCCACCACCACCGGCGAGGGTGCGGGATTGGTCCAGTCCACCACCATCAGCACCAACCGCGCGCCATCCCACCGACCCGCATCCAGATCATCACCGGCAATCGCACCGCTGCTGATCGCGCCTTCCAGATCCATCGTGCCTGCATCTAGGCTATCGCTCGTTTCCAGCGCCGACGGCTTCATCCCCGGCGCTGCCCGATAAATCAGCCCATCAAGCAGCAGATCGCGATCATGCGAGGTCAGCCCGATGACGACCCCGTCGCGCCGCGCCAGCCGCCAGCACCACGCCAGCGTCACCACCGCTTCACGCAGCCAGTCGGGCGCCGCCGTCAGGCCCATGCTCACCATGGCGACCGCACCTCGACCAGCGGCACATGCGCCAGCTCACCCGCCAAAAAGGTCGCACGACTGACCTCCAGCTGATCCTCGGCAAAGCGCACCGGCACATCGAACAAAAAGCCCGCGCTGACCGCAAGCCCCGCCGCCGGAGCCGCCTCCAACAGCACCTCGCCCTCCGTCGTCAGCGAAAATGCGTCGGTCTCGACACCATCCACCGCCACCCGCACGCTTCCCGCTACCGGCAGCCGGATCGCCCGCACCTGCGCCTCGCCCTCAACACCATAGTTTTTACGCAAGCCGAATAGCCGTCGACTGCCGTCACCAACCCCCAAAATCTGGTCGAGCGGCCCCGCCTCCGCGCCATCCCCCGCCGAACTCGCATCAAAGGGATCGCGAAACCGAAACCCCCGCGCCGCGCCGCGCCGCGCGCGGAAAAACTCGCTCAATCGCCGCACATCCTCTTCGGAGCGCACCCCCGGCCCCGCATCATAGCGCATCCGCGCATCGGCCCACTCGCTCGCGCGCTGCTCATGCCCGCCGGGCGAGCTCACGATCTGGGTCGAAAATTCGGTCACCACCAGCGCCTCGAGCCCGATTGCCAGCGGGAAATCCACCGCATCAAAAGCCTGCACATCGCCCTCCTCTTCACCCGCAAAAGTCACAAAGCCGTCGCGCGCCACCTGCGGCAGCGCCCAAAGGAACGTGCGCGCCACACCCGCCCGCCCCGCCTCATCCGCCGCCTTGGCAATCGCCGCCCATTGCCCGCGATCTTCGGGGTTCAGCACAAAGCCCGAAAAATAATGCTGCCCATCAACCGGATAGCCCAGCCGCGCCGCCATCGCCGCGCGCGCACCCGCCGTCTCGGCCCCGCGCCCGCCGGTCACCCAGTCATAATCCTCCAGCTGCAACACATCGAACGCGGGCGACGCCCATCCCGTCGGCACATTGGCGCGCCGCACCTCGGGAGCATCAGGATCGAGCGCGCCGGGCAGATAGACCAGCACATGGCTAACCAATTCCGCCGCGCCCGCCTCCTCGCGCGCCGCCACAACCAGCCCCGCACTCGAAGCCGCAAGCAACACGCCCAGCGCATCGAGCATCGCCCGCTGCCCCGCATCCAAACTCCCGCGCACATCGGCAATCGCCACGCCGACACCGCCCAGCGCAGCGGTCGTCGCGGCGTCATAGGCGTAAATCCTGCCGCCCGCGTCGACCCACCACCACGGCTCACCCACCTGAAATTTCAGCGCCAGCCCCGCGTCCCCCCCAATCGCCACAAAGGCCCGCGCCACCTGCTGCAAATATCCCATCGCCGCGCTATTGGCGGGCGATAACAAGGTCGACGGCGGCACCCATCCGGTCAGCGCAGGCGCACCGCCCGCATCGCGCTGCTTCCAGTCGTTCCAGCAATAATCGTCCAATACTTCATAGGACAGCGACCAGATCACCCCCAGCCCCGCCGCCGCACATTCCGCCGCAAAGCCGCGATGCCACGCCGCCGCCGGACCATTGAGCACCCCGCCCGCCAGACTGACATAAAATCCGCCGCCCAGGGCTTCGAGCCGCATATAATGGCTCATCCCGACATAATGGACGACATCGCCGCGATAGCCCAATTGCACCATCTGCCGCACCAGCCGCGCCGGAGTCAGATTGTAACTGTCGTCATATCCGCTCGCGATTCCAACGCCATGTTCGGGCATCACCACATCGCCCAGCGCCAGCACCGACCCCGATCCGGTCACGCTTATCTCGCTCATCTCGGCCCAGCCCTCGACCGGCGCCGACAACACTCCGTCGCTGCCGTCATAGGAAGGCGGCACCAGCGAGATAAACATCCGGTCGATATCACCCGCCCACACCGGGTCCGCCTCGCCCGGCAGCAAAAATCCGCCGTTCAGCGCGTCAAAGTCCAGGCTGACCTCCGCATCCTCGCCCGACCCCACGGCATAATTCCACAATCGCACATACCAGGACCGCGCCGCGCCGCCCGCATCGCGCCCCTCGATGGTCAGCGTCGGCCCATGCAGCGCATCGAGCCCCTTCACCCCGCCCGACCGCCAGCGAAACGCCAGTTGGCAATGCCGGAAATCGCGCCGCGTTTCATAGGCGAGCAGGGGATGGTCCCAGCCGTCCTCGGCCTCCCAGATCAACCCCGCCAGATCCTGCTTCTGGTAAAAAACCGCATCGACGCGCAGCGACGTTGCGCCATTCGTCACCACGCTCGCCATCATCGGCCGCGCAAAATTGACCGTCCAATAGCGCGGATCAAAGCGTTTCAACCACGTCGTGCGATGATGGTCTTCGGCACGCGCCAAGGCCCAGCCCATCACGCGTCCCCCTCCGCCACCGCACGCCGCACCGCGCGCGCAATCTGCCGCCCCGTTTGCGCCAGCCTTTGCGGCTCTGCCCCCGCCTGCCCCTGCACATTCACCGTAATCGCAATGTTGCGCGCGCCGCCGCTGCCCACCGCCTCAACCCGCCCGCTCGACGTCGGGACAAACAGCTCCGGCCCGCGCTCGCCGACGCGATAGGCGCGCCCCGCGCTCACCGGCCCGCCCGTCGCCCGACCCGGCGCCCCGAACAGCGCCAACGCCAGCGACGACCCCAGCCCCAGCAAGCCGCCACCGCCGCTCTGCCCCTTGCCGCCACCCAGCAAGCTGCCGATCCCGCCCGAAATCGCCGCGCGGGCAATATCGGCCATCGTCGACAGCGCCAGCCGCTTCAGATCCTCAAACCCCAGCTTGCCGGTGCGGATCGCACGGCTCAACGCCCGCTCGATCCCGCGCCCTGCCGCTTCGGCGCCCGACACCAGCGGCCCGCCCAGTTCGGCGCGCATCGCCGCAATATCGCGCCGGAACCCGCTGGTGTCGGCGCGCACCGCCACCACCATTTCATCAATCGCATCGCTCATCGGGAAATTGCTCCATCATCGCCGCCAGCGCGCCGCGCTCCAGCACCACCGCCGCCTCATCCTCGACCCAGCCGCCCAGAACCGCCGCCACATCGGCAGGCGTCGCCGCCCAAAACACCTCGGGCAACCACCCCGCCACCCGCGCCATCACCCCGCACAAACGAAGCGCGACAGCACTGATTTTCCCCTCCCCTTCAGGGGAGGGGCAGCGAGACTTACCAGCTTGCTGGTTAGTCGCAGCGGGGTGGGCTCCTCGCCCTCGCGCAACGCCGCAAGCCTCGCGGTCAAAACCACCCACACTTACCGTCCCGACAAAATCTGGCCCAGCAAGACGCGCAGCGCCGGCGTCACCCCCGCCAGCCCCGCCTCGACCACGGCCGCCCCCACATCCTCGCGGCTCAGCCCGTCGGGCCGATCCCGAACGCAATGCCAGAACAGCGCCGCCAACTCGGCCAGCGTCAGCCCGCCCTCCGCCGCCCGCTCGACCAGCGCAAACAACGGCCCCAGCTCAGCCTCCGCCGCCACCAACGCGCCAAAGCTCGGACGCAGCACCAGCACATCATCACCAACGCGCAACGCCGCCTCGCCGCGCAAGCCATTCGCCGCCGCGCTCACAGGCTGACCACCGCGCCGCTCGATTCCAGGCTCAGCGTGTAATTGCGCTCGCCATTATAATCGCCGGCATAGTCCAGCCGCGTGACCAGAAACCGCCCCTGCATCCGCTCGCCGCTTTCGAAACTCAGTTCATAATCATCGATCGCCCCCGACAAAGCATGGCCGCGCAGCCGGACTTCGGCATCCGATCCGGTAAAAATCCCCGCCGCGCTCACCGAAACCGACCGAACACCGGCTCCCGACAGCAATTCGCGCCAGCCGCCGCTGTCCTTGGTGGTGACATTCACCGCCTCGCCATTGACGCTCAACTGCGTCGTCCGCAGCCCCGCGACGGTCTGAAAGGCTGGTGTCGTCGCACCATCACCAATCTTGAGCAAAAAAGCGCTCCCATTCTCGATTGCCATCCTCTATTCTCCTCACAGAAATTCCATCGACACGGGGAGTCGCACGATGATTTTTGCTCCAATACTTCTGTCTTTGGCCGCCGCCGTCGCCACGCCGTCGCAAACGGTCGACACAACACGGGTCGGCTTCACAAAGTGCCTGCGCGTCCACATGGTAAAATCGCTCGACGCCAAAATGTCGGACAGCGATTATGAGGCAGCGGTGAAAACCGTCTGCATCAAGGAGCGCGATGCCTTTCACGCCGCTGTCGTCGCCCTCAATCGCGCAACGGGCTTTTCCGCCGCCGATGCAGAGGAAGACGCCAATGATCAGGTCGATGATTATTACCTGAATTTTGGCGATAAATTCATGGACTATGCCGCCACCAACACGCGCCCGGCAGACTAAGGCTCAAACCGCCACCAGAAGGCGGCACCGCACGACCCAGTTTTGGCGCCAGCCTCCCCTTTTATCGCGCGCAAATCGCGTGCGGATGGTGCGCGCGCCAACGATCGTCCAGCCCGCCGCCACACCGCGCAACAAAGCCGGCATCGCGTCAACCCGCGCCGCCGCCGCTCCGTTCAGGCTGTCCCCCACGCCAACCAACAAGATCGACAAGCGCATTTCGCGCCCCGCGCGATCCTTGGTCCCCCAGTCGCGCCCCTCAACCTCGCCGATGGCGACAAAGGGCGGCGTCGCGCGCGGCGGTTCACCGTCGAACACGCCCTGAACCAGCCCGCCCAGCACAGCATCGCCCTGCAACAACGCCAAAGCCCGCTCCCGCACTGCGGCCTCCGCGCTCTGCACCGCGCCCGTCATAACGTCAGCCCCACGCGCCGCCACGGCTGCCACAGCGCGGTGATGATCGTCGGCGGTTCACCGCCCACCGCATCGCGCGCGGCATAAAGATGCGCCACCATCCGGATGATTCCTTGCCGCAGGGCGTCGGGCACAGCCTCTGTGGTTTCGGCCAGCCCCGCCCGATAACCGATCCGCACCCGCGCCGCGCCGGTCGTCTTCAGGATACGAACCGTCGCCAGCCCGTCGCGCGCAATCGTCACATCATAGTCGGCAGGCGCCAGCGCCAGTTCGGCCTCTTCACCCGGCAAGGCGATGACCGTATCGACCGCGACCACAGGCCGCTTGCATAGCCGCAGGACAACAGGCCCGACCGGCATCTCCTCCTCGATGCTGCGCTGGATCAACCATTGGCCGATAAAGGCCTCGCAGATGTTGGTCGCGGCACCGATCAGCGCCGTGATAATCGCATCTTCGCCACTCGCCCCCAGTCGCAACCAGGCGCGGGCTTCGTCCAGGCTGACGGGCGTCTCCCCTGTCGGGATACTCACAACCATCATCACTGCTCCAACCGGGTCGGCGCATACGGTCCATCGACCTGCCCGTCACTCAACATCATCCGATTGCTCACGCGCGCCAGATCGGCAAAAAAGGGAGTCGGCATGGCTCACCATCCTCTCGAAAGGACATAAAAATGGCCCTGTCCGCGCAAGGCGGCAGGGCCTGTTCAAAAGGCAGAAAATCGGGGTCGCTAATCTGATTAGCGAGAGAGAATATGATGCCCGGCCTGTCCCCTTGGGGGGGGGTGAGGGGAGGCCGGGCCGGGCACCAAATCACCGCCTAGGTGGCGGCGAATTTCATCAGCTTGATAGCTTCCGAATTGACCAGCGCACCACCGACCCTTTTGGTTGCATAGAAATGCACAAAAGGTTTGTTGCTGAACGGATCGCGCAGGATGCTGGTCCCGCCGCGGTCGGCGATCAAATATCCGGCGCGGAAATTTCCGAATGCAATGCCCAGGCTGTCGGCCGCCACATCGGGCATGTCCTCGGCCTCGACCACCGGATAGCCCAGCAAAGTCGCCGCCTGCCCCGCAACCATTCCCGGCTGCCAGATAAACGCCCCGTCGCTGGTCTTGAACTTGCGGATCCGCGCCAGCGTGTCCGAATTCATGACCCAGCTCGCGCCCTGACGATAGGGCGCGCGCAACGCATGGACCAGCTCGACCAGTCTGTCCTGCGGGTTCGACGCCGCAAAAGCCCCCGCCGCGCCGCTCGCCACATATTGCAACGTGCCGAATGCGCGCACCGCATCCTTCTCGTTGGTGCTGGCATAATCCAGAAAGCCCTTGGGCCGGTTGGTCCCGTTGCCCACGACAAACGCCGACCCTTCGGCCACCGCAAATTCGCGCGCAATCTCGTCGGCCAGCCAGCCCTCGACATCGAACGCCGCATCATCCAGCATCGCCTGACTCGCCGCCGGATTGGCGTAAAGTTCACCCGTTGGCGGCGCGATTTCGGCAAAGCTGCGCGTGTCGGTTTCGGGCCGCGCCGCCGTTTCACCGACCCAGCCCGCCGCCGTCGCGCCGGTCGCGACCAGCTTGCGATACCCGCTCGTCCCCGTCTGCACCACGGTCGCAAGACTGCGGATCGGCGACAGCGATTTCAGCGTCGCCGCTATCGTCCCGTCAATTTCGCGCGGCACCGCATAGCCCCCCTCGGCTCCGCTATCCCCCGACAGGCTTTTCATCTCGACGCCGCTATCCACCCCGCGCCGCAAATAGCGGTCAACAAAGGCGCTGCGCGCCGGATCATCGGCCTTCGCCCCATCCAAAGGCAAACGCCCCGCCGCCAGTGACTGCGCCGCCACCTGTGCCTGCAGTGCCGACACCGAAGCCTTCAATTCATCCACGGCCTCCGCCGCCAAAACCGCATCAAACGCCCCATCCAACGCATCCGCCTTCACTTCCATATCCAATTCCATACCCGTCACTCCTTCATTGAACCATCTTCCCTCCCCCTTTGATGGGGGAGGGTTGCGAAGCCTTGGCGCTTGCCGCCTAGGCGAAGCTGGGTGGGGGTGAGGCGACCTCTCGACCATCACCAACATCCACCGCAATCACCCGCGCGCATGGCTGCATTGGCATCGCCACCAAACTCACCTCGGCCAGATCGAGCGCCAGCAATTCGCGCGGATTATTCCCCCGCGCCGCTTTCACCCGATACCCAAAGGACAATCCGTTCAGCGCCCCGCGCGCCACCAGCCCCGCCGCCGTCACATCCGAAACCCGCGCCACCACGCGCAGTCCCCGCGCATCCTCGGCCAGCGTCTCGATCACCCCGATCACCGCGCCCGACCGATGCTGCCACAGCAAAGGCACCCCGCGAGTTTCCCGCAAACTCGCCGCAAAAGCCCCCCGCCGCACCACATCCCCGCCCCGGTCGACCCGATCAAATATGGCGGCATAACCCGCGAACCGAACGCCCCCCTCCCCTTCAGGGGAGGGGTTGGGGGTGGGGGCCGCCGATCTAAGCGGCTGCTTCTGTTCACGCGGAAACGCGAAGGCGCGGAGAAGATATTGCGGCAGCATATTTTCTGCCGTTCGTCCTGAGCCTGTCGAAGGACCGCAATTTCTTTCAACCGTTACAGAAAAAGGATAATGCCCTTCGACTGCCTTGCAGGCACTCGGGACAGGCTCCGACATGCTCGGCACGAACGGGGAAGCGAAAATTCTCCGCGCCTCCGCGTCTCCGCGCGAACCAACTTCCGACCGCGCCAAACTCACCGCAGCAACCCCATCAGCCCCAGCTTCACCGCAATCCCGACCACCAGCGCCGCCAGCACCCCGCGCACCGCCCAGTCGACCGCCGCTTTCCACGCGCTCTTCTTGGCATCGCGCCATGCGCCGAGCAGCTGGCGCAGATCGCCAATGTCATCGCGCGCCGCCTCATCGGCCAGCCCCAGCCGCGCCAGCGCCCGCCGCGCCCCCAGCTCGCTCGCTTCCTCGATCAACGCGCGCAGCACCGCCGCATCACCGACGCCGGGCACACCGCTCCCTGCCTGCGCGACCAGCCGCGCCAGCATATCTTCATCCTGCATATCTCTTTCCTTTATCGTCGCCTGTGTGAAAGGCGGAGGGCAGCCCTAAGCCACCCGCAACATCGCCCGCTTTTCCTCGCGGGTCAGGAAATCCGCCCCCGACACTTGCTCCCACAACGCCATCCGGTCCTCCGCCAGCGCCGGCACCTGATCCAGATCGACGCGCAACTCCGCGCCCTCGAACCGGCCGCGCATCCCTTGCGCGATCCCGCCCAATATCTTTGCCGCCAACGGCAAGATGGTCAGCCGCCACAGCGCCCGATTGGCTTCCTTGTAATTGGCATAAGTCGCATCACCGGGCAGGCCGAGCAGCATCGGCGGCACCCCGAACGCCAGCGCAATCTCGCGCGCCGCGCTATGCTTCAGCTCCAGAAAATCCATGTCGGCGGGCGACAGGCTCAGCGCCTGCCACTTCAGCCCGCCCTCGAGCAGCAAGGGCCGCCCCGCATTGGCCCCGCCCGCAAAACTGTCGGCCAGTTCGGCGCGCAGCCGGTCGATCTGCTCGGGCGACAGTGGCATCCCCTTGTCGCCCGGATCATGCACCAGCGCCCCCGAAGGCCGCGCCGCATTGTCGAGCAGCGCGCGGTTCCACGCCGTCGCCGCATTATGCGCCGCAATCGCCCCCGCCGCGGCCTCCAGACAGCCCGCGCCATAATGATCGTCGAGCGGATGCAGCATCTTCAGCGGCACCACCGCCGTCCGCCCCGCGCCATCCTCGGCGGGCAGCACCACGCTCGCCCCGCCCACGCGATAGCGATAGGCCACCGGCCAGCCGCGCGCGTCGGCCTCGACCGACACCCGCTCGGGCCGCAAGGCATAGAGCGCCCCCGCCGCGCCGCTCCCGTCATCCAAAATCTGCACATAGCCATTGCCGTGAAGCAGCAAGTGCGACGCCAGCGTCTCGACCAGTCCCTGCCCCGCACTCGTCGCCCCGACCAGCGCCGCCAAAGCCGGATCGCTCGCCACCAACGGCGCCGACCCCACCCCTTCCGCCACCAGCCGAACGCTGCGCTGGACAATCGGATTCGCCAAATATCCCGCCCGCACCTGCGCCTCCCACGACAAGGGCGCGGGCGAAGACCACCCCCCATACACCCGCGACAAAGCAGGCCGCGCCGCACCCGACGCCGCCTTCCGGCCAAACCAGTTCATATCATTCTCCTGTTTTCGAATGTCGCTGCGAGACAAACGTCTAGAATAAGCAACTCGACTTGCTTAGGCTGATTTTGGTGTTACGCGCCTTAAATTGATTTCATTTCACTTTGTGAATGATACAATGTGATCGGCGAACTTCTGCGGAGAGATGTTTGACTAAAATAATTCCGCTTGAACTAGGTCCGCTACCAGTCGAAGCAATTAATCGGACCCTTGGATTAGAACTCGAAAATGCAGATGTCCGCATGACAGTTGCAGCCCAAATTCACGCGAAGAGAAACCATCCGGCTGACTTTCCAGTGTGCCTGCCTTTTGTAGCGGAAGTGATTGCAAATGCCCTCTATGTTCGAGACGATTTTCGGAATGACGGAAAAATTGAATTGGTAGGCAATCCGCTCGGTCTAGAGAACTGGCTATTGATAGCTGTTTCCATTTTTATAGGACCGGATGGCTGCTACAATATTGCCTCATTTTACCCTGTATCTCAAAAGAAGATTGATGACAGGCGGAACAGCGGGCATCTTAAGCGACTAATTTGAAAGAAAAAGGCTCCCTGATTTCTCAGGGAGCCTGAATGGCTTTAGCCGGGCTGCCCACCCCCGGATCTCTTTCCTCTTTTCAGAGGTACTTTACCAACCTAAGTTGGTGCGTGAGGAGGCTGTTCTCACCTCTAAAGCCGAATCATTCTGCATTATACATACAGCTTGGTTGACTAAGTATGAACATTGAGACTTGACTTCAAGCACAGCGCGCGCTAGCCTCTGCTGCGCTTGTAAGCGCAGCAGAGGCTAGCGCGCGCTGTGCTTGATGACTAACCTGCGGGCTACGAGACAGGACATTCCAGGAATTTGTAAAAAGAAACAATTTAGGAAAAATCCTATTCAAACCCGCCGCACCCCCGGCGCGCTTCCCTTGCGCAGCCCGTCCATCAACGCCGTCAGCGCCCAAACGCACGCATCGGCGCGGTCGGGCGAGCGGCTGGGGCCGACATAGCCGCCGCCGATCTGCATCCCGCACAATTCATCCTCAAGCCGCGCGAACACCCCCGCATGGACCACCGCGCCGCGTTCATAGGCCAGCGCCACCGGCTCGGCGCGGCGCGTCTTGCTGGCGCCCGCATGGACGGCGCGCACGGGCAGCGTCACATCGGCCTGGCGCAGCGTGTTCGTCACCATCTCGCCGCCCATATTGCTCTCGGCCACCACATGGTCCGCCCCCCACCGCTGCGCCGCCGCCGCGACGGCAAAGGCCCAGCGCCCCGGCGTCGCCTTTTCGACGCTTACATCCTCCAGCACCGCCAGTCGCCCGTCGCGCAAGGCCGCCGCGACGATAATCCCGCACGCATCGCCGCGCGACGTCGCGGGCGGATCGACGCCGATCACGACGCGGCCCAGCTTGCCCACAGCATCCGCCGCAATCCGGCACGCCTCGATCATCGCCCGCGTCCACAGCGCGCCCTCGACATCGGCCAGCAATTCGCCGTCCAGCTCCTGCCGCCCCAGCCGTGTCCCGCCATAGGTTTCGATCATCGCGGTGACGAAACTGGGCGGCAGGTGCGGATTGTCCGCCGTCCGCCCCTCGGTCGTCACGCACCCGCGGATGGCCTCGATCCGTTTCATCAGCGGAACGGGGCGCGGCGTCGTCGTCACCAGCACCCGTGGCCGCTCACCCCGCCGCATCCCCAGCATCAGATTGTCCCACGTCAAATCGCCCTTGGGCCATTTGGCCAGCTCGTCGCACCAGGCGGCATGATGTTCCGGCCCGCGCAGGTTTTCGGGCGCCCCCGCCGAATAGAGCGTCGCGATCGCCCCCGACGTAAAATGCAGCTCGCGCAACCGGTAATGCCAGCGCGGATCTTCGTCGCCGCGCGCCACGGATTTCAGCCCGCTCGGCCCCTCGATCATCACGCGCATCCCGTCATTTTCGTTCGCCGCGATCAACGCGATGCGCGCCGCCGGATTGGCCCGCGCCACCTCGCTCACCCATTCGGCCCCCGCGCGCGTCTTGCCAAAGCCGCGTCCGGCGCGGATCAGCCACACCGGCCAGTCCCCCGGCGGCTGTTTCTGTCCCGCATGTGCCCATAAAAACCAGCGCTCGTTCAACTCCTCGATATATTTGCGCGGCATGTCGGCGATCAACTTGCATCGCTCGGCAAAGGTCAGCGACAGCAAGCGGTCGAGGATCGTTTCGTCCGGCCCCACCTTTAACCGCTTCAACCAGCGCGCCATCACCGCGTCTCCCTGTCGTCCGCTTTACGGGGGAGCTTCGCCCGTTGCCGCTCGATCACCGCGATTTTGCGCAGGATATAATCGTCGGTTTCTTCGGCAGTCGGTCGCTGCGCCTGACGAAGCCGCACCGTCTTTGCCCGACCGCCCGCCACGCTGGCGCGATGCTTGTTCAACAGGTCGATCGCCTGCGGAATCGTCATCGCCGGACCGGTAAGCCCGCCGCTTGAGGGCGGGTCAGCCGCGCCCGCGCCGGCCTCTGCAACGTCCGGCGCAACGTCCGGTGCAACGTCCGCGCCGCTCTCAACCTCAACCTCAGCCTCTGCCGTTGCGCCGCGACCGGCGGTTTCAATCGCCATCTGAACCAGCAAGGTTTCGAGCAGCACATAGCCTTCGCACAGCGCCGCCTGCCATTGCTCGGCGAACAGCGGGTCGCGCCGCCGGATCTTGTACGGCGTCGAAGCCGCAATGCCCGCCACCGCCGCCGCGCGCCGCACGTTGCAACTGATCGCCAGCTCATCCAGAAAGGTCTGGCGTTGCTTCGCCGTCGTTTGCCAATGCGGCCGCTTGCGCCGCATCACCGCCCGCGCGCACCCCGCCCCGATCGCCTCCTCCATATCGCCCGCCTCTAAACGCAAAAAGGGCCGCATCCCCCCTCCGCAACAGAAGGGGCACCGGCCCGACTCGCAATTCTTCATGATGTCTGACATGTGCCATATCAGCGTGACGATGTCAACAAAAATAACCTATATGGTAAATCAATCCTCCCCACTCGTGAGGAGGTGGCAGTCGCGCAGCGGCTGACGGAGGGGCCTCACGCCCTAAAACCAAACCAGAAACAAAACCCCGTCCTTGCGAGCGTAGCGAAGCAATCCAGAGCCTGCGTAAACCGCCCTGGATTGCTTCGCTACACTCACAATGATGCCCGCATTGCTCAGAAGGGCTGATTTCTTGGAGCGGGTTTCATGTTGCGTAAAGATGGAGTTTGCAAGTCGGCGCGAATCGCCGCAAGCTTGACAATTAGTTGACTGCTTTGTGACATCGATTTTTTCGAAAACCCCAGACATTAGGTGAAGTAAGTGTTCCAAGTAAATCGAGCCGAGAATAGGCTGACAAAACTGGCGAAGACAACATTTTCCAAGGCGGGTTTGCGCGAAAGAGAACACCTTCAAGAATGGCTTGCGACTACACCAAATGCGCTAGGTGATGCCATCGAAGAAGAGATCCTTATTATTCAAAAGGAATTTGACGGGTTTGACGGCACCCGCGAGCGCCTAGATCTATTGGCTTTGGATCGGAGTGGTCAGCTTGTAGTAATTGAAAACAAGCTTGATGACTCAGGGCGAGATGTTGTCTGGCAAGCACTTAAATATGCCGCATATTGCTCAAGTCTTAAAAAAGCTGAGATAATCACAATCTTTCAGCTGTACCTCGACAAGAGTGGTGGTGGTGACGCTGCTTCGACAATCTGTGACTTCCTCCAAGAGGATATGCTTGATGAGATTGTCCTGAATGAAGGAAATGACCAGCGGATTATCTTTATCGCTGCCAATTTTCGTAGGGAAGTGACATCAACAGTCCTTTGGCTGCGTGAGCACCAGATTGACGCTCGGTGCGTAAAGGTTTTACCTTATTTGTTTGAAGATGAGCTTTTGATTGATCTGCAACAGGTGATCCCAACGGCCGAGGCTGCTGACTACATGATCCGAATGGCTGAAAAGGATACCGAAGAGAAGTCCGTTAAAGGTGCTCAGCGTTGGAGCCATGAAATGCGGTACGCTTTTTGGGAAGACCTGCTGGAATATTTCAAAGCTGAGCAATTGGAGCGCTGGCAGAATATCTCTCCGTCTCGCGAACACTGGCTGACTTCAACCATTGGAGTTTCTGGATGCCGCTTGGTACTGATATTTTTGAGACAAGAGATTCGCGTTGAGCTATGCTTTGATCGTCAAAATAGAGTCGAAAACAAATGGCTATTTGATCAACTTCATAGTCAAAGGTCTAACATTGATTCTGAGATTGGTGAGGAGCTTGAATGGCGTCGAAATGACGACAGGAAGGTAAGCATCATTCATTGTAAAAAGTTGGTTCAGGGATACAGTAAAGAGAATTGGCCAGAAATGATTGCTTGGCTCAGAGATCATTACAATAAGATGGAAGCAACATTTGTCTCAAGAGTTAGTGATCTTTCCGAGAAGATGAAATCAGCCGTTTGATCATCGGAATTTCGGGGATACAAGAATTTCGGGGACACAACAAAAATTTCGGGGACACAATATTAATTAGGCTGTCATATCCTAATCAATCACCCCTACCCCCCCTCACCCAACTGCGGCGGGCCATGAAATTGGGTCCAGTCCACCGGACAGTCTTTCACGATTTGGGTTTTGCTGTCGCTGCCGTTCGATATCCAGCAATCGTCGAACACCGAACAATAACAAACGCGCACTTTCAGGTTCAACCGTTCCTTTTCGAACCGCGTCCACACCTCGGCGGGCACCTTTGTCGGGTCGATCTGCGCGAACATCAGGTCATCGCCCGGCCGCAACACCTCCCCCACGATGCTCGCCATCCCCAGCGACAAATGTCGGGCGTCGTCCGAACAACAGGCGCCCAGCAGGTCGCGAAACCCCGTAAAGGCGCGGTTGCGATAGCGGATTTCCAGGCCCTTGATCGTCGCGGGGCCAACGCCCTTGTTGGTCAGCGACAGCCGGATCAGCGGCGCGCCGTCGGCGGACCGGTTCGACGTTTCATAGGAGATATGCGGCCACACGCTCGCAATCTGCATCTTCTCGGTCGCCTCGGCCCCGACAAAGGTGAAATAGGCGACCGCGACCGACAACAGGAACGCCGGCACCGCGACCAGAAAATTGCTCACCGCCAGCAGGGGCAGGAATTTCAGCGCGCGTTGTACCGACGCTTTCGCGCCCGTCCCCGCTTGCCCCGCCAGCTGTTCCTCCAGCCGCGCCAACCGCGCCTCGACCCCCGACACAGGGCCGGGATCAGGCGTGCCGCCTCGGTCAGAAGGAGCGCTCATGGCCATTGGGGTGCCCCTGTTTCAGGCCGAAAGCAAGACGGAAAAACAGGCGGTCAGCAACGCCCATTTGCCCAATCTGTCCATGACCAATTTTAAAATTCCGCTCAGCATGTTAGGCCATGGCCAACACCCCTAGCCTCCCACCTCCACAGGAATGAGAATTGCCCATGCGCCTTGCCACTGCCGCCGCTCTTTTGCTCGCCACCCTCGCCGCACCCGCTGCGGCGCAGGATGCCGCCCCCGCCACCATCTCCGCCGATCAACTGACCGCGACGGTGCGGACGCTGGCGTCGGACCAGTTTCAGGGGCGCGCACCGGGGACCGTGGGCGAATATCGCACGACCGGCTATCTGATCGGGCGGTTGCAGGCGCTGGGGCTGGAGCCCGGCGGGGTCGACGGCGGCTGGACCCAGCCGGTGCCTTTGCTCCACACCCGCCTCGGCACGCCGACCGCGCTCGAATTTGACCATGACGGCAGCGCGCAAAAACTGGCGAACGGCACCGACATCTATGTCTCGACGCTGCAACCGAACGACGTCGCGGCGGTGGATAACGCGCCGCTGGTCTTTGTCGGCTATGGCGTCACCGCGCCCGAACGCGGCTGGGACGATTTTAAGGGACAGGATCTGAAGGGCAAAGTCGCCGTCTTCTTGGTCAACGACCCCGATTTCGCCGCCGCCAAGGGAGAAGCGGTTGCGGGCACATTCGGCGGCCGGACGATGACCTATTATGGCCGCTGGGTGTATAAGTTTGAAGAGGCGTCGCGGCGCGGTGCGGTCGCCGCGCTCATCATCCATGAAACCGAGGCGGCGGGATATGGGTGGAATGTGGTCGAAAGCCCCGGCGGCGAAAATTACGACATCGTCCGCCCCGCCGATCAGGTCACCAGCCTCGCGCTGCAGGGCTGGATTTCGGGCGACACCGCGACCAAATTATTCTCCGGCGCCGGACTCGATCTGGCCAAGCTGCGCGCTGCGGCGCGGACCAAGGCGTTCAAGCCCGTTCCGCTGTCCGGCGTGACGCTGAAAGCCGCTTATCCGGTGACGCATGAAGTTGTGCAAAGCCAGAATGTCCTCGCCAAAATCCCCGGCAAGACGCACCCCGATCAGGTCGTGATGTTCGGCGCGCACTGGGACGCCTATGGCGAGGGGCCGCCCGACGCCGACGGCCATATCTATCGCGCCGGTGCCAATGACGACGGGCTGGGCGTCGCCGGACTGCTCGAAATCGCGCGCCAGTTCAAACGCCAGCCCGCGCCCGACCGCAGCATTGTCTTTGCCTTCTGGACCGCCGAAGAACGCGGGCTGCTCGGCTCCGAAAGCTATGCCACCCACCCCATCTATCCGCTCGAAACCACGGTCGCCAATTTGACCCTCGACATTTTGCAGACCGCGGGCCAATCGCGCGACGTCATTTTGGTCGGCAAGGGACAAGACAGCTTAGAGGATGACCTTGCCCGCTTCGCCGCCAAACAAGGCCGCACCGTGTCGCCCGAAAGCCTGCCCGAGCGCGGACTTTTCTATCGTGCCGATCATTTCAGCCTCGCCAAACGCGGCGTCCCCGTCCTCCTTTTGATGGGCATTGCGGGGGCCAGCGATCTGGTCGACGGCGGCAAGCCGGCGGGACAGGCGTGGGTCGATGCCTATACCGGCAAATGCTATCATCAGGCGTGCGATGCGTGGAGCAAGGACTGGGATTTGGCGGGCGCGGTGCAGGATATTTCGGTGCTTTACGACATCGGCAATGATCTGGCTTATTCGACCCGCTGGCCGACATGGAAAGACGGGTCGGAGTTCAAGGAGCTGCGCGACAAAAGCGCCGCCGCGCGGTAACAGGTCGCTAACGCCCCGCCGCCCAAGCAAAGGACCCGCCTATGCCGATCATGGCCGCCCGCCTCTATCGCGATGGTCAGCGCATACGCGATCTTGAACAGGACGAGGCGATTCCGGAGGATTGCGCGGGGGGCGAGTTTTTCTGGCTTGGCCTGTATGAACCCAACCCCGACGAACTGGCGCGCATCGCGCTGCGCTTTGGGCTCCATCCGCTCGCGGTCGAGGATGCGCTCAAGGCGAACCAGCTTCCCAAGGTCGAGGTTTATGGCGAGCAATTGTTCGTCATCACGCGCACCGCGCATCTGGCAGAAGACGGCGACGACATCGCGCAGGGCGAGACCGCGATTTTCGTCGGCGCCAACTTCATCGTCACCGTCCGCCACGCCTCTGCGCGCACGCATGGTCAGGTGCGCGAAAAGCTGGAGGCCAATCCGGCGCGGCTGGCGCATGGGCCGGATGCGGCGCTGCACGGCGTCATCGACTATATCGTCGACAGCTATTTCCCCGTCATCGACACGATCGAAGAGGCGGTGCTCGACATGGAGGATCGCGTCACCGAAACCTCGCTCGACGCCGCGCAGATCCGCCATTTGCTGGCACAGCGGCACGAACTGATCCGCTTTCAGCGCATCATCGGGATGATGACCGATGTCGTCGGCCGCCTGACGACGCTCGACCTCCCCTGCATCGACGAATCAACCCGCCCCTTCTTCCGCGACATCCTCGACCACCTCGCCCGCGCCGAATTCCGCCTGACCGGCCTCCGCGACATCATGGCCAGCGTAATCGAAACCAACGGCCTACTAGAACAACAACGCCAAGGCATCATCACACGCCAACTCGCCGCCTGGGCCGCGATCCTCGCCGTTCCGACGGCCATCGCCGGCATCTATGGCATGAACTTCGCGTTCATGCCCGAACTGCACTGGCGCGCTGGCTATCCGCTGTCCATCGCGCTGATGGCGAGCGTCTGCTCCCTCTTATACTGGCGCTTCAAACATATCGGCTGGCTCTAAAGCAACGACACATGTGGAGGGGTCATCCCAAATCATGGCTCAGCTCAATTCAGCACCCTTGACGTAATCCCTCTTTCCTCCGACTGCCATTTCGTGCAAGAGCGCCGCGATGACATCATCCTCATCACAGAATCCTATCGATCCCGAAACTGTCGCACTCGTCGATAGCGTAATCGCAGAGCTACAAAGCCGCTTCAAAAAGTCGGCCAACGCGCTCAAATCGGCGATTGCCGCTTATGTCCATGATGGCACGTTGCCACCTGCCGATGCGGCCGCAACCGGGTTGTTCGACTATCCCGCGCTACGCCTCAAAACATCGGGCGATCTGCGCGAAGGTCAGGATGGCCATAGCTTTGCTTTTGGCCGCATTGACCGCGGCGGCGAATTTGTCACAACCGTCACGCGCCCTGACCTGTTCGCCGACTATCTGCGCGAACAATTGTGCCTGCTCGCGCGTCACTATGATGTATCGATGGAGGTCACGCGAACCGGTCAGCAAATCCCCTTCCCCTATGTACTCGACGCAAGCGACGGGTCCGACATGGGCGAGGTCACACCACTCGAACTCGCCCGCCATTTTCCGACCACCGAGCTAGCAGACATCGGTGATGAGCTGGCCGACGGATTGTTCGGGATGGACCCGACCGCAGACCAACCGCTTGCCTTGTTCGACGCGCTGCGCACGGACTTCAGCCTCGCGCGCCTGCGCCACTATACCGGCACCGCGCCTGAGCATTTCCAACGCTATATCCTGTTCACCAACTATCATCGCTACGTCGATGAATTCGTCGCCTGGGCGGCGTCTAAAGTCGGGCAAGGCCATTATACGGCTCTCGCCGGCGCGGCGGGGCTCTATGTCGATCAGCCCGGCATCAACGCCAGCGCGCTCGTCGCCGACAGCGCATGGCGGCGGCATCAAATGCCGGCCTATCACCTGATTGCGCCCGGTGGCGGCGGCATCAGCCTCGTCAACATTGGCGTCGGGCCTGCAAATGCCAAGACAATTACGGACCATCTGGCTGTGTTACGACCAGAGGCATGGATGATGATCGGCCATTGCGGCGGCCTACGCCCCAGCCAGCGGATTGGCGATTATGTGCTCGCCCATGCCTACTTGCGCGACGATCACATCCTCGACGCCGTGTTGCCGCCCGAAATTCCGATCCCGCCTATTGCCGAAGTCCAACAGGCCCTAGCCAACGCGGCCGAGCGGGTGTCGGGAACCAGTGGCGCCGACCTCAAACGGCGGATGCGTACCGGCACTGTCGTCACCACCGACGACCGCAATTGGGAATTGCGCTTTACCGATTCGGCACTGCGCTTCTCCCAATCACGGGCAATCGGCATCGACATGGAAAGCGCCACCATCGCCGCGCAGGGCTATCGCTTTCGCGTGCCCTATGGGACGCTGCTCTGCGTCAGCGACAAACCGCTCCACGGCGAACTCAAACTGCCCGGTCAGGCCAATCGCTTCTATGAAGAAGCCATCGCCGCACATCTTCAGATCGGTATACAGGCCTGCGAACAATTGCGAGACGAGGGTGCCAAACTCCACAGCCGCAAATTGCGTGCCTTCAACGAACCACCGTTCCGATAGCATTCCGTTAAAAGGCTCGCGCGGTTCACGGCGACGAAGCCGAAAAAATAGCCGGGAAGTTTCCCTCCCGGCTATCAAATCCCTAGCTCCGGGTCGTTACCAACCCGACGGATGCCCCTCATTCTGTTTGTCGAGCCAAGCCTTTAGCGGCGCGAAATATTCCATCATGGCCTTGCCCGACATTTCTCGGGTGCCGGTAAAAGCTTCAAGCGCGTCGGGCCAGGGTTTTGACGCCCCCATCTCCAGCATCGCATTCAGCTTTTGGCCGACTTCCTTGTTCCCATAGAAGGAACAGCGATGGAGCGGCCCCTTCCATCCAGCTTGTTCGCACGCGGCTTTGTAAAACTGGAACTGCAGGATGCGTGCAAGAAAGTAGCGCGTATAGGGTGTGTTGGCGGGGATATGATATTTGGCACCCGGATCAAAGGCATCGGGGCCACGCGAAACCGGCGGAGTAATCCCTTGATATTGCAAGCGCAACGCGTCCCATGCGGCATTATAGCCTTTGGGCTTGATCGTGCCGTCGAACACGCCCCAGCGCCAGCGATCGACAAGCAGGCCGAACGGCAGAAACGCCACCTTGTCCATCGCCTGACGCAACAGCAGGCCGGTATCCTTGTCGGCACTCGGCACATCCTTGGCGTCGAGCAGGCCGATATCGACCAGATATTGCGGGGTGATCGACAGCGCGATGAAATCGCCAATTGCTTCGTGGAAACCGTCGTTGGCGCCGTTCAAATAGAGATAGGGCTGCTTGTTATAGGCACGCTGATAGTAATTATGGCCCAATTCGTGGTGGATGGTGACAAAGTCATCACTGTTCACCTTGATGCACATTTTGATGCGGACATCGTCCTTATTATCGATGTCCCAAGCCGAGGCATGACACACGACTTCGCGGTCGGCAGGCTTGGTAAAAAGACTGCGCTTCCAAAATGTGTCGGGAAGCGGGGCGAAGCCCAGAGAACTATAAAAATTCTCGCCCGCCTTTACCATGTCTAACGGCTTTTCGCCTTTGGCCTTGAGCAGATCGCCAATGTCATAGCCCAGATCGCCAGAGCCCTCGGGTGCGACGAGCGGATAGATATTGCCCCATTCCTGCGCCCACATATTGCCCAGCAAGTCGGCGCGGATCGGTCCCGTTTTGGACTGCACCGCATCGCCATATTTTTCGTTCAATTTCCAGCGCACATAGGTGTGCAGCGCGATATAGAGCGGCTTGACCTCTTGCCACAAACGCTCGGTAGTCGCGGCAAAGTCCTGCGGCGACATGTCATATCCCGACCGCCACATCGCGCCGGTATCGGCAAAGCCCAGTTCCTTGGACCCTTCATTGGCGATGCCGACCATGCGCGCATAGTCATCCTTCATCGGAGCGCCGACATTGTCGTTCCAGCTTGTCCACATTTCCTGATACTCGGCGGGCGTACGCTCAAGATTGCCCATTTCGGCCTCAATGTCTGAGCCAGAGATGGGCTTGCCGTCGAGTGTGCCTTTGCCTTTGCCATATTCGGACGATAATTTGGTCGCGATCCGGTTCAATTCGGTGGCCGCGCCCGGCGTCGTCGGGGCGGGCAGCACCAGTCCGTTGCGCAAGATATCTAGCTTGCGCTTGGTGTCGGCGCTCAAGCCCGGCGCGCGGGCATATTTCGCCGCTTCCAGCGCATATTTGACCGACTTTTCGGTGCCGACGGCGTTAATCCGCGCCGCCATGGCATCGGTATCATCGGTGATGAAGTTGTAATTGACCCAGTTCACCTGACTCGCCTCGACCGAATAATCGAACAAGTCCTTTTCGGCTGTGGCGACAAAGGCATCGGCTTCAGCGGCTGTCGGGGTCGCCTCGGCTGCGGCTGGTTCCTTGCCCTTTTCTTCTGCGGCAAAGGCGGGCGCGGCTGTGGCGAGCGACAAGGCCAGCGACAGCGTCGAAATCATAACTTTCATGGGGGTGCAGATCCTCTGTTGACTGTGGGGCGCTCTGCGGCGCGATGGCGGCAACTTGGCCGCAGCAGCGAGCGCGGTCAAGCCGTGAGAAAAGTCGCCATCGCTTCGCCCATCGCCGCTTCGGTAACGCTCGACATATGTGTACCCGGGATGGTCACGCGCCGCGCATCGGTCAAAGCCGCCGCCAGCTCGCCCGCAGACCCATTATCCTCATCCTGATCGCCGCACACAACCAGCGTCGGCATTGTCAGCGCGGCCAAGGCATCGGGCGCGGTGTCGGTGAAACTGTCGAGCAAATGACCAGCGGCAATCCGGTCAATCTTCATCGTCTTCATAAACTGGATCGCCATCCAGACACCGTCGCCGCGTTTGGCGGTTTCATAATCGGCGATGACGCGCTTGAAAAATTCGCCCCGCCGCTTCCAGCCAGCGAGTCCGGCCAATCCCATCCCGCCCAATATCAACCGGCGCGGCGTCATGCCCGCGATGACTGCCCGAACGCTCGTCCGCGCGCCCAGCGAAAAGCCCCCTAGGTCAAATTGGGATAGCGCCAGATGCGCGACCAGATCCTGCACATCCTGAACCAGCACATCGGGGGGATAATGGGCGGCGTCATGCGGGGCGGCGCTGTCGCCATGCGCCCGCAGGTCGGGCATGATGACGCGAGAACCGGCCTCAGCAATGCGCTTTGCATGACCAAATTTGATCCAGTTGACCTCGGCGCTGGAGAACAAGCCATGGAGAAGAATCACCGGCGCACCCTCTCCCAACTCTCGCCACACCAGTTGCCCACCGTCACGCGCCGCAAAACGATGCGTTGCAATGCTCACTGCGATGTCCCTTCGGTCTTAGCCCAGCGGTCCTTCAGCGGAGCATAATCTTCGGAACGCATCGAGGGCAAAGCTTCCCCTGCCGTCCAGCCGTGCAAACGACTTTCGGTGCCGAAGTGGCTCGTCAGCGACAGCAACTCGGAATGATCGACCGCTCCAACGGTCAAATCCAGTTTGGGACTGTCCGGATAGTCAAAGCTGAGCGGTGTGCCGCAGGTCGCGCAAAATCCGCGGCGACCAAAGGGTGACGACATATAGCTTGCTCGCTCCGCGCCGCTCCATGTCACACTATCTTTGGGGACATTCCAAAAGGCGGCGGCAACATTGCCGACCGCGCGCTGGCACATACGGCAGTGACAATAATAGGCATCGCGTTTGGGGTGGCTGCATCGAAAGCGCACCGCGCCGCATTGACAGCTGCCGGTCATGACATCGCTCATCGTTTTGCCAGTCCCTTTTGCTCCATACGCCAAACGGCCATCTCTATCCGGTCCTGACCAAAGAAGGGTTCGCCGTCGATCACCAGCGTCGGAACGCCCCAGTGACCGGCCAATTCCAGAGAGATCTGATTGGCGGCGATCTCTGCGTCGAGGGCTTCGGCATCTGACACGGCCTCGGCATCCAGTTCGGCAAGGTTGAGTCCGGCGCGCTGTGCTGCACCAGCCAGATGGTCGCTTTCGTGCCAGTTTTCGACGCCGCCCCAGATCATCGGCGCAACCTCGGCACTAAAGGCGAGACTCTTCCCGCGACGCGATGCCGCCTGGCCAAGACGCGTCAGGCGAAAAATATAGGGCTGCTCGGCGGCAATCTCGCGGGTCATGATATTCTGGACAATCGGGTCGGGACGCGGCGGACCAAAAGCGATGCCTTGAAACTGCGCCACCCGCATCATGTCGCGCATCGTATAACCCAGCCAGTTAGGATGATTGCGTTCAAAGAAATCGGGCTGGCGGATCGCCAGCGGATAGACGGGGCGCAGGTTGATGACGAGGTCATGGCTCTCGGAAAGCGCACGATAGCGACCGATGGCAAGATAGCTGTAGGGCGAGCGGAAGGACCAGAAAAGGTCGGCATGGAGTGTCATGGCCCCATCCTGCCGAAAATTGCACGGGGTGCAAGATAGGGCCGCAAAATTGCGGAAGGTGGCAAAGGTGCCGCGCAGGGTTGAAATCATTAGTAGCTATAGTTATTATATCGCCTGCTATGTCAGAAACGATCGGATTCCTGCTCAATGATACCGCGCGGCTGTTCCGCCGCGATTTTAACGCGCGCGTCCGCGATTGCGGAGTCACCGCGTTGCAATGGCGAATGCTGATGTATCTGCGTCGCAATCAGGGAATCCGGCAGGGCCCGCTTGCCGAACTTATCGAAGTTGAACCAATCACCCTGTCGCGGATGATCGATCGGCTTTCCGATGCCGGACTGGTCGAGCGCCGCGCCGACCCCACCGATCGCCGCGCCTGGCAACTTTATCTGACCCCCCGTGCACAACCCATGCTCGACGGGATGCGCCTGACCGCCGAGGCGCTCAACGCCGAAGCGACCGAAGGAATGAGTGACGCCGAACGCACCCAATTGGGCGCGCTGGTCGAGCGCGTACGCGCCAATCTTTCCCGCCGAGAAAACAACACAGAGGCATAAATGGACACGCTCTCCCCCTCCCGTCCCGCCAAAGAAGAAGGTGCCCCAGCCATGCCCAGTGCAGCCCCCAAGGCCGAGCCGGTCACCGCCGCCCCGCAACCCCAGATCGCAACACCGCCGAAATGGCGTGTGCGCCTGATGATGTTCGGCCTGCCGCTGGTGCTGATCCTAGCCGGCAGCTGGTACTGGCTGACCAGCGGCGGATCGGTGTCGACCGACAATGCCTATGTCCAGATGGACAAGGTGTCGGTGGCATCCGAAATCGGCGGCAAGATTACCAAAGTCGCGGTCAAGGACGGACAGGATGTCGTGGCGGGACAATTGCTGTTCCAGATCGACCCCGAACCCTATCGCCTGTCGGTCGCACAAGCCGAGTCGGCAATTAACGCCGCGCAGGTCAATGTCGGGTCGCTGTCGGCGAGCGCGCAGTCAACCGGCGTCGATATTGCCAAGGCGCGCGAAGATATTGCCTTTGCTCAGTCGACCTATCAACGTCAGGCCGCGCTGATGGCCAAGGGGTTTACCACCAAAGCATCCTATGATGCGGCCAAACATGCGGTCGAACAGGCGCGGGCCAGCCTGCGTCAGGCCGAAGCCGATGCCATCGAAGCGCGCGCCAAGCTGGCCACCGGCGGCGGCAGTGCCAATCCGCAGGTCGAGGCCGCCCGCGTCCAGCGCGCACAGGCCGAGGTTAATCTGGGCCGCACCGAAGTACGCGCACCCAGTGCCGGCCGCATCACCCAGTCGGACCGGTTGCTGGTCGGGCAGATGATGGTGCAGGGTCTGCCCGCGGTAACGTTGGTCGATACCGCCCACCCCTGGGTCGAGGCCAATTTCAAGGAAACCGACCTTGCCAATATGAAGCTGGGCCAATGCGCCGAGATGCGTTTCGACGCCTATCCGGGGCTCCATGTCAAAGGCCATGTCGCCGTCATCGGCACCGGAACCGGCAGCGAATTTTCCATCCTGCCCGCCCAAAACGCGACCGGCAACTGGGTCAAGGTGACGCAGCGGGTTCCGGTCCGCATTGCCTTTGACGAAGTGCCGTCGCGCGCCATGATCGCGGGCCTGTCGACCGATGTCGAGGTCTTCACCGACGGTCGCTGTAACTAGTCACGCGGCATGGCGAGCAAGGCCCTCCCCCGTCGCCCCGCACCCAAGGCGACCATCGTCGACGAGAGCCGGCCGCTGCACGAACAAGTGCGCTATCGCGGCCTGTTGACCGTTGCGGTGATGGGCGCGTCGATCATGCAAATCCTGGACACGACGATTGCCAACGTCGCGATTCCGCACATGCAATCGAGTCTGGGCGCGACCAGCGAAACCGTGAATTGGGTCCTGACCAGCTATATTATCGCCAGTGCCGTGGCGATGCCGATCACAGGCTGGCTCGCCGACCGGATCGGGCGCCGCAACCTGTTCCTGTTCGCCGTCACCGGTTTCATCATGGCGTCGATGGCGTGCGGCGCGGCCCAGACGCTGGAGGAGATGGTCCTATTCCGTTTCCTGCAAGGCACAAGCGCGGCCTTTATCGGTCCGTTGTCGCAATCGGTGATGCTCGACATCAACCCGCCCGAACGCCATGCGCGGGCCATGTCGATCTGGGGCATGGGAATCATGATCGGACCCATTTTGGGACCGATATTGGGCGGGTATCTGACCGAAACGGTCAGTTGGCGCTGGGTTTTTTATGTGAATTTGCCGGTCGGGCTGGCGACTCTGGCGCTGATGTGGGCGTTGCTGCCCTCCACCGGAAAAAGGGAGCGCAAGTTCGATCTGACAGGCTTTTCGATGCTCGCCCTCGGCCTTGCCTCGTTGCAATTGATGCTCGACCGCGGGGCTCAGCAGGACTGGTTCAACAGCGTCGAAATCTGGATTGAAGCGGGCGTTTCCCTGTCCTGTTTGTGGATGTTCGTCGTCCATCTGGTGACCGCGCGCAACCCGTTGTTCAACCGTCAAATGTTGTCCGACCGCAATCTGGTCACGGCACTGGGGTTCATGGTCGTGATTGGCGTGGTGATGTTTGCCTCGATGGCGCTGTTGCCCCCGATGTTGCAGCGTCTGTTCGACTGGCCGGTGATCGACACCGGTCTGGTGCTGGCGGTGCGCGGGGTCGGAATTTTGATGAGCATGTGGGTCGCGGGACAATTGCTGGGCAAGGTCGACGCCCGCTGGCTGGTCGGGACCGGGCTGCTAATCGCGGCCTATTCGCTGTGGATGATGAGCCATTGGTCGCTGCAGATGGGAGCATGGCCGGTTGTCACCAGCGGACTGGTGCAGGGACTTGGCATGGGCCTGATCTTCATCCCGCTCAACACCATCGCCTTTGCAACGCTAGGCCCCGCCTTTCGCACCGACGGATCGAGCCTGCTCAACCTGTTTCGCAGCATCGGGGCGTCGATCGGCATCTCTATTGTCACCACTTTGCTGGGGTCCAATACCCAGCGCAGCCATGAAGATCTGGTCGCGCATATCACCAGCAGTTCCATCTCTGCAATTGATCCGTCGACGATCGACCGGTTCGGACAGGCAGGCGACGCCGCGGCCCAAATGGCCAATGCGATGATCAACCAGCAGGCCGCAATGGTTGCCTATATTGACGATTTCTGGGCGATGATGTGGGTGACTTTGTTGTCGGTGCCTCTCGTCATACTGCTTCGCCCGCCGCAGCCCGGCGGCGAAAAGGCGTCGGCTGCGGATATGGGGCATTAGAAGGGACTTGAGGTGGAGAGGACATTCTGGGGTGGTGAGCAGACGCATGCACTGGCTCAGCATGTCACGCTAAATTGGGCCGCCCGGTATAGGCCATTACAAGCCGGAAGACCGCCCAGATAGGGCCGGTAATCGCCGCCGCAACCATCGCCCGGGCGAAATCAGGTTGATATAGCAGCAGTGTCTCAATTGATCCGCCAAACATCTGCGGAATGAGGATCATGAGAGCAAAGGCCAACACAAGCATCGCGAGCAGCGGGAACCAGAGGCTGAAGAGTCCAAAAGCTCCCGACTTCGCCCTAATTTTTATGCGATTGAGGTAAGCCCAGATGATGCTTGCAACAAAACAGACCGGAAGCAGCATAACCATCAGATATGTCATCTTCGGCCAGAGCCGTAGTCCCTCGCCCGTATAGTCAAGAGCAAGTGCTTTGGCCGTAATCCCTTTGCGCAATTGCAGGTTGTCACCAAAGCCAATCCCGCCATTGGCGTTGACCAACACGATCACGCCTTTGCTTTCGGAAGGCAAAAGGGTTGCGAGGGTTTCGGTTCCCGGCACCAGTCCGCTATGGGATGCAGTCCCTGCTTTGGCGTCGATGAACCAGCCGAGGCCATAAAAGGGAGATATCTTGCTTGCCGGACGAAGCATTTCGATTTTGCTCGCTGCGCTGATGATGTCGTCTTTGCCGTTCACCATCATCGCCAGATACAGCGCCATATCGTTTGCGCTGGCAAGAACACCTCCGGCGGGCGCGCTCACGCGCCCTGTTCGATTTGCGCGATAGGGTCGGTTGCCGCCGAACCATGGCCGGTGTCCAACGGCCATCTTGCTTGTTGGTCCTCCGTCAGAAACCGAGCTGTTGACCATATCGAGCGGCGCTAGAATCTTCGACTCGACATAGGTCGCGTAATCCTCACCGGTCATTTTTTCGATCAGCGCACCCAGTATGATGTAGTTCGCATTTGAATATTCCCAAGTAGTTTCAGGAGAGTGGGCGGCATCCCACTGCGCGATGCGCGCAACATAATCGGCAATGTTCATGTCACTCGCGTCTCGATCCTTATGCAGGCTGTTACCCTGAACCGTGGAATATCCGCTTGTGTGGCTGAGCAATTGGCGAACCGTTATTATGCCGGATCGACGTCCCCGAAACGCATCGAGGTAGGTAGCTATACCGGCATCAAGGTTGATCCGCCCCTGTTCGACAAGCTGCATGATCGCAAGGGCGGTAAAGCTTTTTGAAATCGACCCTATCAGAAAGGGCGTGTCCGAAGTGATCGCTTCATCACCGTCAGCGTCGACCATGCCGCGCACACCAGAACGGATTTGGCCATGGTCGACAATAGCATAGGCAACGCCCGGCGCTCCAGAAGCTGGCCATTCGACGTCTATATACGTATCAAGCGAAGCGCCTTGCTCACTCGCTTGAACGGCAACGCTGAAAATTAACGCAAAAATAGCGAAAAAGAACCGCATACATCCCCCATAAGAAAGAGGCTAGCATCAGCATTGCCGATTTTCAAACTGCCCGCACGGAGGTTCAACTGGCGTTTTACCAGCCCTCCGGCAGACATCCTGATCCTTCGTCATCCTGATCGCGACACAGGATGACGGTGGAATGCATCACCCCTTCTTTAGGTGCCGCCGCCCCAACAACTCAGCAATCTGAACCGCGTTGAGCGCTGCGCCTTTGCGCAAGTTATCGCTGACGCACCACAAGTTGAGGCCGCTTTCGATCGTCGGGTCCTCGCGCACGCGGCTGATGAAGGTGGCGAAATCGCCGACGCATTCGACGGGGGTGATGTAACCGCCATCCTCGCGCTTGTCGTGGAGCACCACACCGGGGGCTTCGCGCAGAAGGCGCTGGGCGTCCTCGGTCGACAGTTCGTCCTTCATCTCGATATTGATCGATTCGGCATGGCCGACGAAGACGGGAACGCGGACGCAGGTCGCCGTCACCTTGATCTTGGGATCGAGGATCTTTTTGGTTTCAACGACCATCTTCCATTCTTCCTTGGTCGATCCATCGTCGAGGAAGCTGTCGATGTGCGGAATGACGTTGAACGCGATCTGCTTGGTGAATTTCTGCACATCCTTTTCGTCGCCGACGAAAATCTGACGCGTCTGGTTCCACAGCTCGTCCATCCCGGCCTTGCCCGCGCCGCTGACCGATTGATAGGTCGAGACGACAACGCGGGTTATCGTTGCCGCATCGTGCAGGGGTTTCAGGGCGACGACCATTTGCGCCGTCGAGCAGTTGGGATTGGCGATGATATTGCGCTTTTTATAGCCGTCGATGGCGTCAGGGTTCACTTCGGGGACGATCAGCGGCACATCGGGTTCCATGCGATAGAGCGAGCTGTTGTCGATGACGACGCAGCCGGCGGCTGCGGCCTTGGGTGCGTGAATTTTGGTCGCGTCGCTGCCGATGGCGAAAATCGCCATGTCCCAGCCGCTCCAGTCGAAATTTTCGATATTCTGGCATTTGACCGTTCTGCCGCTGTCGCCGATTTCGACTTCTTCGCCCTGGCTGCGCGAAGAGGCGACTGCCGCCAGTTCATCAATGGGAAATTCGCGCTCGACCAATATGGCCAGCACTTCGCGCCCGACATTGCCCGTCGCACCCGCGACCACGATCCGATAACCCATGAAAGATACCTGCCTTTTTTAGATATATTGAAACGAAAAACGACCAGTTCTGCCCTGTGGCGGAACCGGTCGTTTTGGAAACATTTTTTGCTTGGGTGGGGGAGAGTTTCCCTTAAGCCTCGCTTTTGGCTTCCGACCGGTTGTCACGGCGTTCGGCAATACGTGCCGATTTGCCGGTACGGCCGCGCAGATAGTAAAGTTTCGCACGCCGCACAGCACCCTTACGGATGACGGTAATATTGTCGATGCTGGGCGAATAGAGCGGAAACACACGCTCGACGCCTTCGCCGAACGACATTTTGCGCACGGTGAAGTTGGAGCCCATGCCCTTGTTCGAACGGGCGATACACACGCCTTCGAAGTTCTGGACACGGGTGCGTTCGCCTTCGACAACCTTCACGCCGACTTTCAGCGTATCGCCGGGGCGAAAGGTCGGAATAGCCTTGTCGGCTTTGGTAATTTCTTCGGCTTCAATTGTCTGGATGAGGTTCATGTCCTCTATTCCTTCTTCTTTTGCGGCGCGCCAGAGGCAGGTCGGTCCCGAGCATCGATATGACGCTCCCAAAGGTCCGGCCTGCGTAACCGTGTCTGATCCTTCGCCTGTTGTTTCCGCCAGGCGGCGATCTTCGCATGATCCCCCGATCGCAGCACTTCGGGGATCATACGCCCTTCCCATATAACAGGTCGGGTGTAGTGCGGATATTCGATCAAACCGTCCTCGAACAATTCATCATCACCACTAGCAGCCGCGCCCATTACGCCGGGAAGAAGCCGAATGCAAGCGTCGAGCAGCATCAGCGCCGCCATCTCTCCGCCCGACAGGATGATGTCGCCCATGCTGGCCTGCTCGATTTGCGGACGCGCATCAAATAATCGTTCGTCAAAGCCTTCAAACCGCCCGCACAGGATGATCGCACCGGGACCAGCAGCAAGGCGGCGGATGCGGGACTGGGTGATGGGCGTCCCGCGCGGGGTCATGGCGAGGATGGGCAGCGCGGGATAGGCAGCCCCGGCATCATCAACCGCAGTGGCCAGCACATCGGCGCGCAGCACCATCCCCGCACCGCCGCCCGCCGGCGTATCATCGACGGTGCGGTGCTTGTCGCTCGCATGGTCGCGGATATTCCGCGGCGCACAGGCCCATGTGCCGCCCTCGAGCGCACGCCCCGCCATACTGTGCCCCAGCGGACCGGGGAACATGTCGGGATAAAGGGTGAGCGGAACTGCGGTGAAGGTCATGGTCCCCCTCTTTGGCAATGCGCGGTGCGAAGGCAAGTGGCGCGTATCGAACATGGCAACAAAGCAAAACCAGCATTAACCAAAAATCAGGGGCTTACCCCCAAAGCTATCCCCCGCAGAAAGGCGATGAATGAAGCGCCCATGGGGAAAATATCTGGCTTTTGGCGCGGTACTGTCGGGTGTCGCGATGCCTTTGCACGCACAATCGAGCTTTGCGATGCACACGCAGATGGGCTGGGACGGTGTGCTGACAGGCGTCTTTCTGGGCCTGCTGGCCTTTTCCATTACCTATAATGCCGCCTTCTTTGCGCTTTTGCGCGAGCGGTTTCTGGTCTGGCAAAGCGCCCGCGCGCTCGCCTATCTGGCATTGGTCATTGGCCTTTCACCACTGATGATGGGGCCGCGGCTTACCGCCGATAGTTTTGCCCGCGCCGGGTTGAACTGCATCCTGTTCGACGTTGCGATTGTCATATCGGGACCGTTTCTGCGCAGCTATCTGGAGCCCGGCACAATTGGTCCGCGCCTATACCGCCTGCTCGGCTGGCCACCCTTTCTGATTCTGGCGACGACCCCCGCGATGCTGATGACCGACTGCCCGCCCGCCTATTTGGCGCTGCGCGATCTGTTGCTCGTCGGTTTGCTGCTTTTGTGCGCGATTACGGTTGTGGTCGCCATCAAAAGGGGAAGCCGCACCGCGCGCTATCAGGCGGCGGCGTGGAGCGGAATTGCAGCAGTTTTCGCGATCAGCCTGTTTCATGACATCATTCTGGGCCGCCCGTTCGAGAATCTGTTGTTCGCACTATTCCCGGCGCTGGGGCTGGAGGTCATTCTGACCGCGCTCGGCATATTGGACCGCCTGTTGCGTCTGCGCCGCGAGCGCGAGGATGCCCGCGCCCATGCCGAATCGTTGCGCGTCATCGCGAACACCGATCCGTTGACAGGTCTAGCCAACCGCCGCGCCATCGAGGCCGGCTTCAACAACCCGCGTCCTGTGGCCATTGCGGTCATCGACCTCGATCATTTCAAGGCGATCAATGACCGGCACGGCCATGATATCGGCGACAAGGTGATTTTTGCCGCCGGCGTTGCGCTGGCATCAGGTCGGGCGGCCGCCGGACGGATCGGCGGAGAAGAATTTATCCTGTTGTTCCATAGCGACGCCAGTCAAGTGGCGGAAGAGGCCGAACGGCTGCGCGCACGCATCAGCACCCATGTCGCGCAAATGGTGCCATCGGTCGATGAACATGTCACCGCGAGCATGGGTGTTGCCTATATTGCGGAAGAGACTCGCTTTAACAGCGCAATGAAAGCCGCCGACATCAGCCTTTATGCGGCAAAGCATGCCGGTCGGGACTGCGCCGTCATCGGACCCGCGCTGGCAGCCTGAACGGCGGCAGACTTATTCTTCGACAAAGTCCGCGTTGATCGTCACGCCGTCGTCATCCCACATCGGCACCGCCAATTCGGTCATCGGCACCATGAAGCGTTGGGGTTTTTTGCCCGATTGTGCGGGGCGTTCGATTTCGAGCAGATCGCCTGCCCCGAAATTTTCCACGGCAACGACCTGTCCAAGCGCCCCACCGTCAGTCGAAACACACGCCAGCCCGATCAGGTCATGATGATAATATTCGCCCTCGGCGAGCGGCGGAAGCGCCGAGCGCGGGACGGTCAGCACGGTTCCGCGCATAGCCTCTGCCGCGCTGCGGTCGGTGATTTCGGTGAACTGCGCTACCGCGCCCTGATTGGCGGGGCGGATGGCGCGCAGCGTCAGCACCCTGTCACCGACATGGAACTGGCCATAGGCGCGAAGGCTGTCCGCCCCTTCGCCAAATAATTTCAACCGAACCTCGCCCCGCACCCCATGCGCGCCAGCGATGGCGGCAAGTGTGACGAGGCGATCAGCGCGACTAAGCCCCTCCCCTTCAGGGGATGGGGTGGGGTGGGGGGTGGGGGGCGTAGGCGCTCTTTTGCGAGCCCCCACCCCCGGCCCCTCCCCTGAAGGGGAGGGGGGAGTTACCATTTAGCCTTCAGCCTTATCTTCGGTCTTTTCTTCGGCGGCTTCTTCAGCCGGTGCGGCTTCAGCTTCCGGAGCGACGGGGCCGCCTTCGGCAACTGCTTCAGCTATCGCGGTGGCGTCTTCTGCCGGGGTTTCGGCGGGGACGTCTTCGGCGACGGCATCGGCAACCGCTTCAGCGGTTTCTTCGGATTTCACCGAGCCGGTGGCATCCAATTCAGCGCTGGTCTCATCTGCGACGGGAGTTTCAGCCGCAACTTCTTCCACAGCCGCCGCTTCTTCAACAACTTCGGGCTCGGGAGCCGGGGCAGCCGCCGCTTCCTTGGCAGCTTCTTCGGCAGCAGCGGCCTTGGAGGCGCGCTCTTCAACACGTTCCTTGGCTTTCTCGCCCGGGACGGCCTTGTTGGGGTTGTTGCGCGCAGCACGTTCCTTGAGACCAAGGGCGTCGAGGAAGCGGGCGACACGATCGCTCGGCTGGGCGCCAACGCTCAGCCAATGCGAGGCGCGTTCGGCGTCGAGCTTCACGCGTTCTGGATTATCCTTGGCGAGCAGCGGGTTATAACTGCCGATGCGTTCGATGAAGCGGCCATCGCGCGGCATTCGCGAATCGGCAACGACGATTTTGTAATAAGGGCGTTTCTTGGAACCGCCGCGTGACAGGCGAATAGTGGTAGCCATGATGTTATCCTTTTCTTTTCAAATCAATTTATTGGTTGGAATCATTTTTTCTTGTTAAGCAAATTGGCAAGATCGGGTGGCATTCCGCCGCCGCCGAGCCCCGGAAGGCCGCCGGACATTCCGCCCATACCGCCACCCATGCCGGGAATCCCGCCGCCCTTGCCGAACAGAGCACCGAGGCCCTTGAGCCCGCCCATCTTGCGAATCTTCTTCATCGCCGTGCCCATTTCCTGATGCATTTTGAGCACTTTATTGACCTGTTGGACCGAGGTTCCCGACCCCTTGGCGATGCGAATCTTGCGCTTGGCGTTGATGATGCCGGGCTTGGCGCGCTCAGTCGGGGTCATCGACCCCATGATGGCGTCGAAATGCACCAGCACCTTGTCGTCAGCGCCGCCCTGCGCCATCGCGGCCTGCGCCTTTTTGATCCCCGGAATCATCGCCGCGAGCGCCCCGATGCCGCCCATGCGGCGCATCTGGTTGAGCTGGGTCCTGAGATCGTCGAGGTCAAACTGGCCTTTGGCCATTTTGGCCGCCATCGCCTCGGCCTCTTCGGCCTGGATGGTTTCAGCAGCGCGTTCGACTAGGCTGACAACGTCGCCCATGCCAAGGATGCGGTTGGCGATGCGTGACGGGTGAAAGATTTCCAGCGCGTCGAGTTTTTCGCCGGTGCCCGCAAATTTGATCGGCTTGCCGGTGACCGCCCGCATCGACAGCGCCGCACCACCACGCGCATCGCCGTCCATACGGGTAAGCACGACGCCGGTCAGCGGCACCTGATCGGTAAAGCGCTGCGCGACCTGCACCGCGTCCTGACCGGTCAGGCTGTCGACGACGAGCAGCGTTTCGGCAGGCGCCGACACCTGCGCCACCGCCTGCATCTCGTCCATCAACTGCTGGTCGACATGGAGCCGGCCCGCGGTATCGAGCATCAGGACGTCAAAGCCCTGCAGCTTCGCAGATTGCAGGGCGCGCCGCGCGATTTCGACCGGGCCTTGCCCGGCGACAATCGGCAGCGTCGCGACATCGACCTGCGTGCCCAGCGTCGCAAGCTGTTCCTGTGCCGCCGGACGATTGACGTCGAGCGACGCCATCATCACCTTTTTGCCCTCTTTTTCCTTGAGGCGCTTGGCGATTTTGGCGGTGGTTGTCGTTTTACCCGACCCCTGAAGGCCGACCATCAGGATGATCGCGGGTGGGCTGACATTCAGGTCGAGCTCGGCGGCTTCGGAGCCCAGCATTTCGCTGAGCGAGTCGCTGACAATCTTGACCACTTGCTGACCCGGCGTAACCGAGCGCAGCACATTCTGGCCGATCGCCAATTCGGTGACCTGGTCGACAAAGCTGCGCACGACGGGCAGCGCGACATCGGCCTCCAACAAGGCGATTCGCACTTCGCGCATGGCCGCGCGCACGTCCGCCTCGGTCAGCGCACCGCGACCGCGCAGCTTTCCGAATACATCGCCCAGTCGTTGGCTGAGACTGTCGAACATGACGCTTCCAAACCCTTCCTGACAAGCCGCAACGCAAAACACGCCGGTGAGCGAAACCTCGCCAACCAGCGGTATCCGTGGACAGTGTTTCCGTCGCGGATGTCGATATGTCTGGTCCCAATTATGGACCGAGCGGCGTGGGCTTTACGCAACTACCCCGCAAAAGGCAAGCGGCGGCGGCAGAGTCTTTGCCCGCCATCTTAACCCAAATTACACGGCTCCCCTGCCATGAAAGGAACCTTATGGTGGGGACCAGACAAGATGCAGACGGAAAAAGCGGAAAAAATGCACGACAGCAATGAAAGTGCCAAACGTGACATCGTCGCCGGCGGCATTGTCGTCGCGGCCGTTTTGCTGTTCATCGGCACCGGCAGCACGGCCCTGCAAGCGGTCGTCCGCACGCTGGCCGGCTTTGGTGGCGGCATCGACAATGTGCTGTCCGCGACTTTGGTGCTCAATGTGGCGCTGATTCTGTTCGGCTGGCGCCGCTATGACGATTTGAACCGTGAAGTGCGCGAACGCACCGAGGCCGAACAGCGCGCGCTCTATCTTGCCGACACCGATGCCCTGACCGGATTTCTTAACCGCCGTGCGATGATGGCGATGGGCCACAAAACCGTGGCGGAGGCGCTCGACGCAAAACGTCAGATGGCGCTGTTCTTGATGGATCTGGACCATTTCAAGACGGTCAACGACATTCACGGCCATGCCGCGGGTGACCAAGTTATCAAGGCGGCGGCGCGGCGGATCGCGACGATCATGCCCCCCAATACGATTTTGGCGCGGCTTGGCGGCGATGAATTTGTCGCTTTGCTGGTCTTTGACAAGCTCGCGCGCGATCAAATCGACTCGCTCGCCGGACAGATGGTCACATCGTTCGAAGTGCCGATTACCTATGACAATCAAGAGATCCGCGTCGGCGCCTCGATCGGAATTGCGCATATCGGCGAAGACGCCGCATCGATCGATATGCTGATGCGTCAGGCCGATATCGCCATGTATAACAGCAAGGCGCAGGGCCGGAACCGCTATTGCTGGTTCGAAAAAGGCATGGAAATGGCGGTCAAAGCGCGCAACCAGATCGAGGTCGGAATCCGCGAAGGCCTGCCGCGCGGCGAGTTCCTGCCCTATTTCGAACCGCAGGTCGACATCGCCAGTGGCACTCTGGTCGGCTTTGAAATGCTGATGCGGTGGGATTCGCCCCAATATGGCATGATCGCACCCGACAAGTTTATCCCGATTGCCGAAGAAAGCGGGCTAATCGGCGAATTGTCGCTGCACGTCATTCGCAATGCCATGGAAATCGCCAAAAGCTGGGATCCCTCGATCACACTCGCCGTCAATGTTTCGCCGCAACAGTTGAAGGACCCATGGTTCAGCCAGAAGCTGACCAAATTGATGGTCGAAACCGGATTTCCTGCCAGCCAGCTAGAGGTCGAGATTACCGAAAGTTCGCTGTTCGAGAATCTGCCGTTGGTCCGTTCGATTGTTACCAGCCTGAAAAATCAGGGGGTATCGCTCAGCCTCGATGATTTTGGTACCGGCTATAGTTCGCTGTCGCACCTGCGCGCGCTTCCCTTTGATCGCATCAAGATCGACCGCAGCTTTGTCGCTTCCATGGCCGAAAGCCATGATGCGTCCGCGATCGTCGTCGCCATCGTCCGTCTGGGCGAAAGCCTGTTGATGCCGATCACCGCCGAAGGGGTGGAGGATGAAGCCACCGCCATCGAGCTGGCGCGGCTGGGCTGTGCCAAGGCGCAGGGCTGGCATTATGGCAAGGCGGCATCGGCAGCTGAAACACGCCGCCTGCTCGCCGGACGCGGGTTGCTGCGCGAACCATACACGCCCGAGGTAAGCGAAGCCTCGACGCCAGACACCGACGCTGACGCCACTCCGAAACGGCGCAGCGCCTAGACTTCGCCCCCATCGCCTCTTACATGCGCGGGCTATGGTTGACCGCTTCACCAAGATGCACGGGCTCGGCAATGACTTTGTCGTGATCGATGCCCGCGAAACGCCCGTCTCCATGTCGGCGGCGCGCGCGAAGGCGATTGCCGACCGCCGCCACGGCATTGGCTGCGATCAGCTGGTGCTGCTCGAACCCTCGACCCATGCCGACGTAAGGATGCGGATTTTCAATGCCGATGGCAGCGAGGTCGAGGCGTGCGGCAATGCAACCCGCTGTGTCGCGACGCTGTTGGGCCATAGCGCGACGATCGAAACATTGGGGGGGCTGCTGCGCGTCACGCCGGGCGATGGCGGGGCCGAGGTGACATTTGACGAACCGACATTTGATTGGGAGCATATCCCGCTCGCCATGCCGATGGACACACGCGACATGCCCGTCGCCTGGGACGAGCTGGAACATGGCGCCGCGGTCAATGTCGGTAATCCGCACATCGTCTTTTTCGTTGCCGAGGCCGATGCCGTGGCGCTGACCGATTTGGGTCCACAGATAGAGATGGACCCGCTGTTCCCCGAACGTGTCAACGTCAATGTCGCCAGCCTCGACGGCCCCGACCGTCTGCAACTGCGGGTGTGGGAACGCGGAGTCGGTCTGACACAGGCTTGCGGCACCGGTGCTTGCGCCACCGCCGTAGCAGCGATCCGCGCCGGACTGGTTCAGTCGCCGGTGACAGTCGCGCTACCTGGTGGCGATCTGATTATTCGCTGGGAAGCAGGCGGCGGCATTGCGATGAGCGGAGCGGCTACGCGGGTGTATGACGGCACGACCGACTGGGCGCAGTTCGGATGAGCGCAGCGGAGGTGGTAAATTTCGGGTGTCGGCTGAACATCGCCGAGGGCGAATCTGTCCGTGTTGCAGCACGCGATGCGGGCGCACGCGACACTATCATTTTCAACAGCTGCGCGGTCACCGACGAAGCGGTGCGACAGGTGCGGCAATCGGTGCGCCGCGCCAAGCGCGAACATCCCGAAGCGGCGATTGTGGTGACGGGATGCGCGGCAGAGTTGGAGCCAGCACGCTTTGCCGCCATGGGTGCGCGGGTGGTGGCCAATGATGCAAAGGGACTGGTCGAAAGCTATCGCAACTCAACCCCTGTGTCCCCGCGAAGGCGGGGGCCCATCACCGGTGGACCCGATCTTGCGCCGACCGGTGATAGGCCCCTGCCTTCGCAGGGGCACAGGACTATGCCCTATACCCCTGCCCTGTCGGGTGCCGATCATGCCCGCGCCTTTCTGGGCGTGCAGACGGGTTGTTCGCACAGCTGCACCTTTTGCGCGACGGTGATGGCGCGGGGGACCGCGCGCTCGGCAACCATCGCATCGGTCGTCGAAGCAGCGCGCACCGCGATAGAGCGCGGACAGCGTGAGATCATCCTCACCGGTGTCGATCTGGCAAGCTATGGTGATGACAGCGGCACAAAGCTGGCGGCGCTGGTTGAGGCGCTACTCAGCCTGCCCGGTCTTGAGCGGCTTCGGCTGTCATCGCTCGACCCCGATCGCATCGACGATGCGCTGTTCGCCCTGTTGACGCAGGAGGCGCGGGTGATGCCGCATATCCATTTGTCGCTACAAGCCGGAGACGACATGATTTTAAAGCGCATGAAGCGCCGCCACTGCCGCGCCGATGCGGTGGCAATCGTCGGGCGACTGAAAGCCGCGCGCAGCGACATCACCATCGGCGCCGACCTGATTGCCGGTTTTCCGACCGAGGATGACGCGATGTTTGCCAATACGCTGGCGATGATCGATGATTGCGACATCATCTTTGGTCATATTTTCCCATATAGTGCGCGCGGAGGCACACCCGCGGCGCGGATGCCGGGGCAGGACCGCGCCGTCGCCCGCACCCGCTCCGCGCGATTGCGAACTGCCAATGCGGAGCGCCGCCACGCCTGGCTCGACACATTGATAGGAAGCCAACAAAAAATGCTGGTCGAACGCGATGGATTGAGCGGCCATGCCGAAAATTTCGCCTCGCTGCGCCTGTCCGACCCGTCCAGGTCCGGTGCAATCATCGCTGTACGCGTGCTCGGCCGCGATGGTGATCAGCTGATGGTTCAGGAGATGGCCGCATGAGTGCTGGCAGCTGGAGTGACCGCCTGCTCGGCGGGTTGAAACGGACATCGGAACGCTTGAGCGAGAATTTGTCGGGGCTGACCGGCAAGCCGAGCCTTGACGCCGCCGACCTTGATCGCATCGAGGATGCGCTGATTACCGCCGACCTTGGCCCCGCGATGGCGGCGCGTATTCGCGAGCGCCTGTCGGCCAAGCGCACCGGCCCACTCGATGCCGATGGCTTGCGGCAGATTGTCGCCGAAGAAATTGCCACCGCGCTCCGTCCCGTCGCCGAGCCGCTGGAAATCGATGCCTTTCCGCGCCCGCAGGTCATTTTGGTGATCGGGGTCAACGGTTCGGGCAAAACAACGACCATCGCCAAGCTGGCGCATCTGTTCCAGGAACAGGATTATGGCGTGATGCTAGTCGCGGGCGACACCTTTCGCGCCGCCGCCATCGGCCAGCTGAAAATATGGGCCGAGCGGCTCGGTGTTCCGATCATTTCCGGCCCCGAAGGCGGCGATTCAGCAGGCATTGTGTATGACGCGGTCAAGCAAGCCACCGCGACCGGCATCGATGTATTAATCGTCGACACCGCCGGACGCCTGCAGAACAAACGCGAGTTGATGGACGAACTCGCCAAGATCAAGCGCGTGCTCGGACGGCTCAACCCTGCGGCGCCGCATGATGTTGTGCTGGTGCTCGACGCCACAACCGGCCAGAATGCGCTGTCGCAGATTGACGTGTTCCGCGAGGTAGCCGGAGTCACCGGGCTGGTGATGACGAAGCTCGACGGCACCGCGCGCGGCGGCGTTCTCGTTGCAGCAGCGGAGCGCCACGGCCTGCCCATTCACGCCATCGGCATCGGCGAACAGATCGACGATTTACGTCCCTTTGACGCCGATGAAATCGCCGCCATCATTGCAGGAAATATTCGATGACCGAAACGCCGCCCACCGGCCCCGAACCCATCGCCGTTGCGCCCAAGGCGGGCGGAGGATGGCTGAGTTTTGCCATCGACTTTGGCCCTTTGCTGATATTCTTTCTGACCTTCAAATTTTCATCGGACGGAGAGGGCAGCTTTGCCGCAACCACCGCCGCCATCCAGGCGACTGTCGCCTTCATGGCCGCGATCAGCGTGTCGATGATCGTGTCGAAATGGAAACTGGGCAAGATTTCTCCGATGCTGTGGATTTCGGGGATATTGGTGCTCGGTTTTGGCGCGATGACCATTTATTTCCACGATGAGGGGTTCATCGTCCTCAAACCGACCATCATTTATGTCGCCTTTGCCGCACTACTGCTCGGTGGATGGATGCTTGGCAAACCGATGCTCAAATTCCTCCTGCAATCGGCGCTCGATGGAGTCACCGAACGCGGCTGGATGCTGTTGTCGCGCAACTGGGGCCTGTTCTTCGCCGCCCTCGCGATTGCCAATACGGTAATGTATGTCATGTGGCGCGGCGGCAGCCTCAGCTTTGATGCCTGGCTGACGATCAAGGTCTGGGGCATCACCGCTGTGTCCTTTGCCTTTGCCCTGTCGCAATTGCCGGTGATGATGAAGAACGGCCTGTCGGTGAAAGAGGCTCCGGCGGACGATATAGGACAAGCTTGAGCGAATATCCCTGTGGTGGCATAGGTTGACCTAGGCACTTGGGTCGTTGGTGCTGATAATCGAGAGGGGATAAAAATGGGCAAGTTTTTTGGCAACTTACATGCCGTCATGGTCGCGGGGCTGATTTTGGCCGTCGCCGTCATGTGGGCTTTTGCAGACAATACGGCGGTCGACGTCAATTCGGTGACCCGCTGGCTACACGTCTTTTTCGGCATCTTGTGGATCGGCCTGCTCTATTATCTGAACTTTGTACAAGTTCCGGTGATGCCGAGCATCCCGGCCGAATTGAAACCAGCCGTATCGAAACATGTCGCACCCAAGGTGCTGTTCTACTTTCGCTGGGCGGCCGCATTCACTGTGCTGACCGGGCTGATCGTCGCTGGTGTCACTGGCTATCTGCATCAAGCGATGACGCTGTCGGCAGTTGATCCCAAATATCAGTTAATTGGCATCGGTATGTGGTTGGGGCTCATTATGGCGTTCAATGTCTGGTTCATAATCTGGCCAGCGCAAAAGAAAATATTGGGACTAGTCGAAGCCACTGACGAGGAAAAGGCCAAAGTCGGACCGCGCGCACTTTACGCCAGCCGCACTAATGTCCTGCTGTCAATACCGCTGCTCTATTGCATGGTCAGCGCCAATCTAGGCTGAAGCCTAGGCAACGAAAGAAAAGGGCGTTTCGGGAAACCGGAGCGCCCTTTTTTATATTCCCCTCCCGCAAGCGGGAGCGGGCGATTAGTCGCCAACCGCATCCTTGTGCATCCGGCCGTTGAGCACATAATGCGCCACGCCAGCCTGCATCCCCGTCGCCATGGTGTCATCGATTTCGCGCACGCGGCGGGCGGGGGTTCCGGCCCATAACTCACGCGACGGAATTTCCTTATGCTCGGTCAGCAGCGCGCCCGCCGCCAACATCGCGTCGCTGCCGATATGCCCGCCATTCATTACCGTCGCCTTCAGCCCGATAAAGGCGCGGTCATCGAGCGTACAACCGTGGACCATCGCCATATGGCCGATCAGCACATCTTCGCCGATGATCGTCGGATAGCCGTCGGGACGGTGCGGCGTCGGACCGTCACAATGGACGATGCTGCCGTCCTGAATATTCGTTCGCGCGCCGACGCGAATATGACTGACATCGGCACGCAGCACGCAATTATACCAGATGCTGACGTCCTCCCCGATGGTGACATCGCCTATAATCCGGCATCCCGGCGCAATGAAGGCGCGGGGGTGAATATCGGGCGTCTTGCCATTTACAGTGATGATCGAAACGTCGCGATAGCTCATTCATTTTTCCCAATCAGATGGCCCCATAGCATAATCGGCAACGTCGAGGCATAATCATCGGTCCAGCGGGTAAAGCCCGCCCGGTGCTCGAGCGGCACCCACACCCCGTCCCCTGCCGCTTTGTCGCGCGGCTGGATGCCGCCGGTCAAGGCTCGCATCCGCGCCGGTGTGGCGGTCAACGCGACCCAGTTGGATGCGGTAAGCGCCTTGTCCTGTTCCAGTCCGTTGATCGGATCCATACGGATCGCCGCCGCCCAGCCGCGCGCCCGCGCTTCTGCTGCCAAAACGGGTTCGAGATCAAAAAAGCGGTTGGAGATATGGATGAGCAAGATGCCATCGGGTTTGAGCGCGCGGGCATAAACGCTGATCGCCTCACGGGTCAGCAGATGGAGCGGAATGGCGTCGGACGAAAAGGCGTCGATCACCAATATATCGAAACTGGCCGGTGGCTGATGGGCAAGCTGAATCCGCGCATCGCCAACGATGATCGGCGTATCGCCCGCGCATCGCGATAAAAAGGTGAATTTGCTAGGGTCGCGCGCGATATCGACCATGGCAGGGTCGATTTCAAAAAAGGTCCATTGCGGGCCCGGCTGGCGATAGCAGGCGAGCGTTCCGGCCCCCAGTCCGACGATGCCGATCGCCGCCTTTGGCCCCGCCAGCGCCTGGGCTTTGGATAGAGCCAGCCCGACGCCGGATTCTGGACCATAATAGGTGGTGGCGTCGCGTTGATGACCGGCATCGGTGCGTTGGACCCCGTGCAAAGTCGTCCCATGCGCCAGCCGTCGCTGGTGACGGGCTATATCGTCCGTGATTGTATAGACACCAAAATAGCTGCGCGTTCGCAGGCCATCGGCGGTCTTTTCCAGCGTATCGACACCGCCAACCCCCAGCATCAACAGCAGCAGCGACAAGGTATAGGCCCAGCGCCATTCAATCACGAGCAAGCCGACGAGCAAAATCACCCCCGCCCAAATGCCATTGGTACCATTGAACGTCGCGTCCCAATCGGACACCAGATGCCAGCAGGCAAAGGTTGATAAGAGCAGAAGGCCCACAACAATGGGGCGCGGCGACGTAACTCGTAACCATCGGTTCCAGGGCAGCAGCGGCGGCAGAGGCAACAGCAGCGCCGCCCCCAGCGCCAGAATCGGATGTTCATAAACCCAGTCGAACAGCAAGGGGGCGATCAGTGCCGCGAACAATCCGCCCAGCACGCCGCCCGCCGACATGACGAGATAGAAAAGCGTAAGATGTTCCGGCGGGGGACGCAGGTGATGGAGATAGTCGTGCAGCGCGGTCGCAACCACGAACAGCATAACCAGGCTCATCAACGCGACCAGCATCGATCCGCCGCCAGTGCTGAGAAGCGCCTGCCCGCCCGCGATCAGCAACACCGCAGGAGCGATGGTCAGGAATGTCTGTTTGAGCCGCTTGGCAGTCGAAAAGGCAATGACAAAGCTGAGCAGATAAAGGCCGAGCGGCAACACCCACAACAAGGGCATGGCGACAATATCGGTTGTGAGATGCGTCGTCGTCGACAGCATCAGCCCCGACGGAACCGCTGCTATCACCAGCCAGTGAAGTTGGCGGCGAATCGTCGGGCGCGGCGGTGCTTCGGCGGTCGGTGTCTGCGATTCCCCCTGCCCACGCCAACGCGCCGCCGCGCTTATGATGACGAACAGGAACAGCACCGCATAGCCAATCGACCAGCCCAGACTTTGCGCCGCCAGCGGTAAATTGGGTTCGACCAGCGCCGGATAGCAGATCAGCCCGCCAAAACTGCCGAGGTTGGAGGCGGCGTAAAGGATATAGGGATCGCCCGCACGCGCATCGGCGGCGAACCAGCGCTGCATCAGCGGGGCCTGTGCCGACACCGCAAAAAACACCGGTCCAATCGACGCGGTCAGCAATAGGGGCACCCAAAAAACCTCGGTTCCAGGAGTCGGCGCGGCCATATGCGCGATGCCGACCGGCAGCCACAGCGCGGCCAGCAATAACAGGCCGACATGGATCATCGCCTGCCGCCGCACCGCAAAACGCGCCAGCCAGTGGGCATAGGCATAGCCGCCGAGCAGCAGCGCCTGATAGACCAGCATCGCGCTGTTCCACACCGCGGGCGCACCGCCCAACCGCGGCAACACCATGCGCGCCACCATCGGCTGAACCATGAAGAGCAAGAAACTGCCGACAAAAATAGTCAGCACAAAAAGCCATCTGCGGGACGTGCCCGCTGCAAAATTCGACGTCACTGCATCCCCCGCCTGTGGCCCGTTGGTCAATATCCAGCTATTCTTGCAACAATCGCGCCGCGTGGAGCGCGTGATAGGTCAGTACGCCCGATGCCCCGGCGCGACGAAAGGCAAGCAGTGTTTCGAGCACCAGCGCATCGCGGTCGCCCGCGCCTGCCGCGGCCGCGGCCTCGATCATCGCATATTCGCCCGACACCTGATAGGCAAAGACCGGCACTTCAAAGCGTGTTTTGACCGCGGCCAAAATGTCGAGATAAGGCAGTCCCGGTTTCACCATCACCGTGTCGGCACCCTCCGCCAGATCCATCGCCACCTCGCGCAGTGCCTCGTCGCGATTGGCGGGGTCCATCTGATAGCCGCGCTTGTCGCCTTTCAGCAATCCGCACGAGCCCACGGCGTCGCGGAACGGTCCGTAAAAGGCCGAAGCATATTTGGCGGCATAGCTCATGATCTGGACATGGCTGAAACCTTCAGCCTCCAGCGCCTGACGGATCGCGCCGATGCGGCCATCCATCATGTCGCTGGGCGCGATGATATCGGCCCCGGCGCGCGCCTGATTGAGCGCCTGATCGACCAGCACATCGACGGTTTCATCGTTGAGAACCAAGCCCGCGTCATCAACCAGACCATCCTGCCCATGACTGGTATAAGGGTCGAGCGCGACGTCGGTAAGGACGCCGATGTCATCGCCCAGTGCATCCTTGATCGCCGCAACCGCGCGGCACATCAGATTGTCGGGATTATATGCCTCGGCGCCATCCTCGCTGCGCCGGTCGGGCTGGGTATAGGGAAAGAGCGCGACGCAGGGGATGCCGACGGCGACCGCGTCGCGCGCCCGCGCCACAATATGATCGACCGACCAGCGCGACACACCGGGCAGGCTGGCAATCGGCTCCTCGACAGACTGGCCATCGCAAACAAACAGCGGCCAGATCAGATGAGCAGGCGACAGGCTGGTTTCGCGCACCATCGCCCGGCTCCAAGCCGTTCGGCGGGTACGGCGCAGCCGCAGGTTGGGGAAATGAGCGTTGGTCATGCCGCCGTGCATAGCCGCGCTTCGTCCAGTCGCAAATGGATATCGCACCGCGCCGGGCGACTTAGAGCCCCGCGCCCTCGCGTTTCGATGCAACGGCAGAGAGCGAACCCAGCCGCGGTGCTTCGACGGTCTTGGCCGCCATGGGGGCCAAGGCCGCGCCGGGAGTGACCGAGGTCAGTTCTTTGATCCGTGCCCGGAAATTCGCCAGTTCTTTGCCCTCCAGCAAGGCGCGAGTGGTGAAAGAAACCGACGAGGGATTGACCGGATGACCATTGCGATACACCTCAAAATGAAGGTGCGGCCCGGTCGCAAGGCCAGTCGAACCGATATAGCCGATGACCTGACCGCGGCTGACGCGCTGACCTGCACGCACGGCAATCCGGCTCATATGGCCATAGCCAGTGCCCAGCCCGTTGCCGTGATTGAGTTTGACATAATTGCCAAAGCCGCCGTGCCGACCGGCAATGGTGACCACACCATCGGTGACCGCATAGATCGGGCTGCCATAGCCACCCGCAAAGTCGATGCCGGCGTGCATCCGTTTATAGCCCAAAATCGGATGCCGCCGCATCCCATAGGTGGAGGAAATCCGTCCACGTGACGGGCGAACCATCCCGCCGCGCTGTTCGCCGACGCCCGACGCTTCGAACCATTGGCTGCGCCCGTCCTTGTTCCATTCGAGCATCGACAGCTTTGGTTTTCCGTCACGGATCAATCCGGCGTAAAGCAGCTTGCCGGTCTCGCTTTCGCCGGTTTCGGCGCGGCGATAATCGACGATGATGTCATATTGATCGCTCGCCCTGATATCGCTGCTGACCGAAATCTGCTTTCCGATCACCCGCAAATAGGCCTGAATGGCGGTCGCGGGAGCACCGGCGGCGCGCGCCGAACGATACAGGCTGTCACCTACCCGACCGCGAATCCGCAGCGGGGTGTTATCGACCGAGATCGGAATGCGCCGCATCACCAGCCTATTATCAATCCGCTCCATCTCGACCCGCAGGTTGAACCGAGCACGCAGCGACAGCGCCTCTACCGGGCGCGGCATGGTGCGGACGGCGCGGCGACCAAGCAACAGGTCGATGCGCGTTCCCGGCGCGATGTCGGATAGCGGCAAAGCGGTCGCCAGTTGGTCGGCAACGGCGCGCGCCTCTGTACTGCCAACGCCTGACCGTTCGAGCAGGCGTGAGAAACTGTCGCCCTGGCCCAAAACCGCGGTCAATTCGATTTGCGGGCGTTCGGGGGCCTGTGCCAGCGGACGAACCACATCGGTCGCCGCCATATGGCGGCCGGTGTCGCCACCGAGTGCCAGCGGCACAATCATTTGCGCGCGCGCCTCGTTAAAGTCGGCGGCATCATAAGCCGGAGCGCCGCCGATCTGAAGCGGCTGCATTCCCGGAAAAGTCGCAATCGCCACGCTGCAAAGCAACAGCAGCGTCGCAAGCCCACGCCACCAATGGGCCGAACCGATATTCTCGCCAAGATCGGGTACAAGGTCGAGATTTGCGAGCCAATCGCGGGTCGCGTCCAGTCGGCCAGCAACCCCGCGGCCAGCGGTGTCAGCGCCGGTTCCGGCACGACCAAAGGGGAGCGCCTGCGACATCGCCAGCGACGCGGCGTTGCCTGACATCCCCGCAATGGGTTCGTGACGCTGAAACACTGGTGCAACCCCCATTCGACCGCAAAATTTCGGGCGCTAGGCGCCACCAATTCCCGTATCGATAATATTCTCGACCTCTGGTCTGTAAACAAAGGCCGTTAAAGTCAATTTAATGAACCCGCGTCCGATTCGCCTTGCGACGAGCCGTGGCACGGTCGCGGTTGGGTGTTGATAATCCACAGAATCGGCAGCAATCTGCGCCGCAATGACGATCAGTTGTTGCGCGCATCGCGCCATCATGCCAGCTTCACAGTCAAGATTATGCCGCCGCCATCTCCCCATCCCGTCAAGGCCGTCCTCGGCCCGACCAACACCGGCAAGACCCATTTGGCGGTCGAGCGCATGTGCGCGCACTCCAGCGGAATGATCGGCTTTCCCCTGCGGTTGCTGGCGCGCGAGGTCTATGATCGCGTCGTGGCGATCAAGGGAGCGTCGCAAGTCGCCTTGGTTACCGGCGAAGAACGCATCATCCCGCCCGACGCCCGCTATGTGCTCGGCACGATGGAGGCCCTGCCCGTCGAGCGTGATGTCGCCTTTGTCGGGATCGACGAGGTCCAATTGGGCACCGACCCCGAACGCGGCCATGTCTTTACCGACCGGATGCTGCGCGCACGTGGCCGCGAAGAGACAATGATATTGGGTTCGGCTAGCCTGCACGGGTTGGTGCGCGAGCTGGTCCCCGAGGCCGAAATCATCACCCGCCCGCGTTTTTCAACGCTGAGCTATGGCGGTATATCCAAGCTGTCGCGACTACCCAAACGCTCCGCCGTCGTCGCCTTCTCGGCAGAAGAAGTCTATGCCATTGCCGAGATGTTGCGGCGCTTTGCCGGCGGCGCGGCGGTGGTTATGGGAGCCTTGTCTCCGCGCACCCGCAATGCGCAGGTCGAGATGTTTCAGGCCGGTGAGGTTGACTATCTGGTCGCCACCGATGCCGTGGGCATGGGGCTCAACCTCAATGTTCAGCATGTCGCCTTTGCGAGCCTGCAAAAATTTGACGGGCGGCGACAGCGGCGGCTGACCATAGCCGAAATGGCACAAATCGCCGGACGCGCCGGTCGGCATCAACAAGACGGTAGTTTTGGCACCATCGGCCAGCCGCAGGGCGGCCTGACCCCCGAAGAAATCAGCGCCATAGAAGGGCATCATTTCCCACCGTTGAGCAGCCTGTTTTGGCGCAATCCGCAGCCCGGATTTGACACGCTTGCCACTTTGCAGGCCGATTTGGTGCAACTGCCCGACCACCCCGCCTTGCGCCCCGCGCCCGAGGCGGTGGACATGGCGGTGCTCAAACATCTGGCCGACGATCTGGAGGTGCGGGCACGCGCCGACGACCCCCAGGCGGTCGAACGATTGTGGGATGTTTGCGGACTTCCCGACTTTGAACAATTGGGGGCGGAACACCACAGCCGATCCGTGTTGAAGCTATGGCAATGGCGCACCAGCGGTAACGGCGAGATTGATCCCGAATGGTTCGCCCGCCGACTCGCGCGGCTCGACGATGTCGAGGGCGATATAGACCAGCTGGCGAGCCGGATTGCCGCCGTGCGTTCGCTCTGCTTTATCGCCCAGCGCGGCGACTGGATTGCCGATGCGGCAGGCTGGACCGCGCAGACGCAGGATCTGGAAACGCGCTTATCCGACGCACTGCACGCGGCGTTGGCGCAGCGTTTTGTCGACCGGCGGTTGGCGCTGTTGATCCGCGATGCCGGTCAGCGCGACGCCGCCTTGCCAGTTGCGGTCGCCGCCGATGGCACCGTCGCAGTCGATGGCGAAGCGATCGGGACGCTGCACGGCTTTCAGTTCAAGGTTGATCCAGTGGCGCGCGCCAGCGATCATCGCCTGCTACTCGCCGCTGCCGACAAGCATCTGCGCGCCGAAATGACCCGCCGCGCCGCCGCTTTGGCCAATGCCGAAGATACGGCTCTGACGCTGGTCAGCGAAACGGGGGAGCCGCCGCGTCTTGCCTGGAACGGCGATGTCATCGCCACGCTGGCCAAGGGCAGCGCGCTGGTTCAGCCCGCCATATTGATCGAACCCGCGCTGCGACGGCTGGAGGTTGCGCAGGTGCAGGCGATTGTCGAGCGGTTGCAACTGTTCGTCAGCTCGCAGCTCTCTCGCCACGCCACCCCGCTTGCCGCCATGACCGAGGCGGCTGGCGACCTGTTCACGCCGCCGCGCGTCCGCGCGCTGCTCGCCGCCATGGCTGATAGCGGCGGGCTGATCGCGCGCACCGAAGTCGATAGCCAGCTGTCCGCAATGACCCCCGATGAGCGCCCGCTGCTGCGTAAGCTGGGGCTGACCATCGGCTCGCTCGACCTGTTCCACCCCATCCTGCTGAAACCCGAAGCGGTGCGATGGCGCGCCGCGCTGCTCGCCGCGCAACAGCTTTCGCCCGTTCCGGCGCTGCCGCCGCAAGGCGCGGTATGGCAAAATCAGGGCGAGGCGATCAGTCTTGCGATAGCGGGTTTTCGCCGTTGCGGCACCGGATGGCTGCGCATTGATATGGCTGAAAAACTGGCCCGCCAAGCCCATGCCGCACGGATGCAGGACGCAGCGCCGCCGTCACAGCCTATGGCCGACGCCGATCCCGACGGGCATGGCAGCGATACCGAAGCCGGGATGGATGCCATCGCAACCACATTACCACCGCCCGGATTTGCCATCGATCCGGCGCTCGCGACCTCGCTCGGGCTTGATGAGGCGGCGCGGCGCGCGCTACTCTCTGCCTTTGGCTTTCGCGGAGTGGGCGACCCGATGCTGAATCGCTGGCGATGGTCGGGGCGGCTCGGGCGCCCGCCGAGCAAGCACGGCAAAGCGGGCAGACCATCCGCCCACAAGCCCAGCCGCGATTCGTCGAATCCTGCCACAAAAGGCAAGCCACAGCGCAAGCCACCGGCTCGGTCGGGCAAGCCCAAGCGCGGCCCGTCGGGGTCACCGCCGGGGCGCCGTACACGACCGGCACCGCGCGGGCCTTCGCCCAACAGCCCCTTTGCCGGTCTGGCCGCTTTGCTCGCCGACGCGCGCGAGGATTGATGGGAGCGCGCGCCGCCCCGTCAGACCCCACGCCGCCCGCGACGATCCGGCTCGACAAATTGCTATGGTATTTGCGCTTTTCGCGCTCGCGCAGCCGCGCACAAGCGCTGGCACTGGCGGGGCACATCCGGCTCGACGGACGGCGCGTAACGCGCGCGTCCTGTGCCGTTCATGTTGGTCAGACGCTGGTGCTGCCTGTTGGTGAAGCGATTGAGGTAGTGCGCCTCGTCCAGCTGCCGAAACGGCGCGGATCGCCACAAGCGGCGCGCGCCTGTTACGACCGGCTGGCCCCTTCTTCGCCTTCGGCCCCGCGCCCGGCGGCTATTAAAAGTGATTCGCAACTGTCACCAAGCATTGACGCCGCCGCGCCGGGCGGCATAGGGAGCGGTCAACAGCAACCATCGGATGGCCACCGCGCCACCGCCAAGGGGAGTCCAGAGCCATGACCTATGTCGTCACCGATGCCTGTGTACGGTGCAAATATATGGACTGTGTCGAGGTCTGCCCTGTCGATTGCTTCTATGAGGGCGAGAATATGCTCGTCATCAACCCCAGCGAATGCATTGATTGCGGGGTTTGCGAACCCGAATGTCCGGCCGAGGCCATTTTGCCCGACACCGAAAACGGGCTGGAAAAATGGCTGGAAGTGAACACCAAATTCAGCGCCGAATGGCCGAACATCACAACCAAGAAGGACAGCCCCGCCGACGCCGATGAATTTAAGGGCGTCGAGGGAAAATTCGAAAAATTCTTCTCCGCCGAACCCGGCGAAGGCGACTGATGAACGACTCTATCTCCCCTCCTCTTTAGGGGAGGGGAGCGAGACTTGGTGCGGCATCGCCGGGCCTAGAGTCGCAGCAGGGTGGGGCCAGCGGCCTCGCGCAAGGCCGCTGGCCCCACCCCCAACCCCTCCCCTGAATAGGAGGGGCTTAAGAAGACCTCTTGAAACCGGTGGACGGGCCGCCGATGTAGGGGGACGGTGGGGCCTGCCTGTCGGTTCGCGACGGGCCATCCCGGACAATGAAGGACTTTTTCGATGATCGATCCGTTGAGTGCACTCGTTCCCATGGTTGTCGAACAGACCAGCCGCGGCGAACGCAGCTTTGATATTTTTTCCCGGTTGCTGCGCGAACGGATCGTTTTCGTTACCGGCGAGGTCGAGGATAATATGGCCTCTCTGATCGTCGCTCAATTGCTGTTCCTTGAATCGGAAAATCCGAAAAAGGACATTTATATGTACATCAACTCGCCGGGCGGGGTGATCACCTCGGGCATGGCGATTTACGACACGATGCAATATATCCGTCCGCGCGTCGGCACGGTGTGCATCGGTCAGGCGGCATCGATGGGCAGCTTTTTGCTCGCCTCGGGCGAGCCCGGAATGCGCGTCGCGCTGTCGAACGCCCGCGTCATGGTTCACCAGCCGTCGGGCGGTGCGCGCGGTATGGCATCGGACATCGAGATTCAGGCGCGCGAGATATTGCGCATCCGCAAGCGGATGAACGAACTCTACGTCAAATATACTGGCAAAAAACTGGCCGAAATTGAAAAAGCGATGGATCGCGACACGTTCCTCGAGGCGGATGAAGCCAAGGACTTCGGAATCGTCGATCAGGTTTTTGATCGTCGCCCGGCAGCGGTCGATGGCGATGCGGGCGACAAGACGGACACCAGCGGAGATGACAAAAAAGCCTAAGCTACGCTGGCCTGCCAGCTTTGTTTGCAAGGCCTTGGTAACCGCGTTTCTTGACCCCATGGTCGCGCTTTTTGTCGTAATGAGACAGAGAAATCTGTCACCCAATTGCCATATTGTAATTGGGTGACCGTCGGTTAGGATGACAATCATACCGTCAGCGGGGACGGTAACGGATATGCGGCGGGGCGAAATCACCCCATCGCCAAAAGGAATTTTATGACCAAGCTCTCGGGTTCAGACAGCAAGAGCACGCTTTATTGCTCCTTCTGCGGCAAATCGCAGCATGAGGTGCGCAAGCTGATTGCCGGACCCACCGTGTTCATTTGCGATGAGTGTGTCGAGCTGTGCAACGACATCATCCGTGAAGAGATCAAGGGTGGCAGCGCCGCCCGCAAGGATGGCGCGGTTCCCACCCCGCTGGAAATCTGTCAGCATCTCGACGCTTATGTCATCGGTCAGGCCACCGCCAAGCGCGTGTTGTCGGTTGCCGTGCACAATCATTACAAGCGTCTTGCCAATGCAGGACGCGGCGATGATGTCGAACTGGCGAAATCGAACATCTTGCTCGTCGGCCCGACCGGCAGCGGCAAAACTTTGCTCGCCCAGACACTCGCCCGTTTCCTCGACGTCCCCTTTACCATGGCCGACGCGACGACGCTGACCGAAGCCGGTTATGTCGGTGAGGATGTCGAGAATATCATTCTGAAGCTGCTCCAGTCGTCCGACTATAATGTCGAAAAGGCGCAGCGCGGCATCGTCTATATCGACGAAATCGACAAGATCAGCCGCAAGGCCGAAAACCCCTCCATCACCCGCGACGTATCGGGCGAAGGCGTGCAGCAGGCGCTGCTCAAGCTGATGGAAGGCACGACCGCAAGCGTTCCCCCGCAGGGCGGGCGCAAGCATCCGCAGCAGGAATTTCTGCAGGTCGATACCACCAACATCCTCTTCATCGCCGGCGGCGCTTTCTCCGGCCTCGAAAAAATTATCGGCGACCGCCTGCAGGGGAAGTCGATCGGCTTTGGCGCGCATGTCGCCGGCCCCGACGAGCGGCGTCAGGGCGAAGTGCTCAAACAAATCGAGCCCGAGGATTTGCTGAAATTCGGCCTGATCCCCGAATTTGTCGGTCGCCTGCCCGTCATCGCGACGCTGGAAGATCTGGACGTCGATGCACTGGTCAAGATTTTGGGCGAGCCCAAGAACGCGCTGGTCAAACAATATAAAAAGCTGTTCGACCTCGAAGAAGTCGCGCTGACCTTTACCGACGACGCGCTGGTTGCGGTCGCCAAAAAGGCGATCGAACGCAAGACCGGCGCGCGCGGACTGCGCTCTATTGTCGAGGCGATATTGCTCGACACTATGTTTGACCTTCCAGACCTCACCGATGTCGTCGAAATTGTCGTCGACAAAGATGTTGTCGAAGGCCGCAAGGACCCGGTGCGTGTCTATGCCGACAAAGCAAAGGTCGAGGCTGGCGACGCCGCCTGAGTCGTTTTGGACGGCGAATATTGTTGCATTGCAGCAACAGTTGCTGGAAAAAACGCATTCCCTGCTGTGGATAACTTCACCCAGACAATGGAAAACCCTTGTTTTTCGTTGCCCATTGCTGCGGGCAGCCCCCCCCGGACTTGCGCTGTCACAATCATGCCATAGAGGGACGTCAGGGGCTCGGTCAGGTCGCGGCGTTGGACTGCCATGATCGCCGAATGCCAAACCACATTAGGGGGATATCCTGTCATGAAACTTCGAAATATGCTTGTCGCTAGCGCAGCGACCCTTCCCATCGCGTTCCTTTCCACCGCCGCATTTGCACAGTCGACCGGCTCGGTTGATTTCGACAATGAAATCGTCGTCACCGGCTCCAGCGCGACCGATGTTGCCGGCATCTCGGTTCCCGACACATCGAAAGCCAAGTCGGTTCTGAGCCAGGAAGTGATTGCCCGTCAGAACCCAGGCCAGACCATCCTCGACACGATCAACCTGATCCCTGGTGTCAGCTTTCAGAACAATGATGCCTATGGCTCGTCGGGCGGCCAGCTGACCATTCGCGGTTTTTCGTCCGACCGCATCAGCCTGACCTTTGACGGCGTGCCGCTGAACGATTCGGGCAACTATGCAATTTATTCGAACCAGCAGCTTGACCCAGAAGTGATCGAACAGGTCAACGTCAACCTGGGTACGACCGACGTCGACAGCCCGACCGCTGCCGCAACCGGTTCGACCGTCAACTATCGCACCCGCCTTCCCGGTGAAGATTTTGGCGTCAAGGTTTCCGGCTCGGCTGGTCAATTCAACTTTTTCCGCATCTTTGGCATGGTCGATACCGGCGAGTTCACCCCTTGGGGCACGCGCGCATTCATCTCTGCCTCGACCGCGTCGAACGACAATCCGTTCAACAACTACGGCCGCATTCGCAAGCAACAGTATAACGCCCGTGTCTATCAGCCGCTCGGCGACAATGGCGATTTCATTTCGATCGCTGGTAACTACAACGAAAACCGCAACAATTTCTTTGGTTCGGTGTCGTTGCGCAATGACCGTGCGGTTCCGTCGGGTTTCCCGCAGTCCACCGACGAACGCAAATATAACATCAACTTCCCTTGCACCGTCAGTCAGGCCGCGACGCCGGGCGTTGCTGATCTGACCAACGGCTGTGGCACCGAATTCGACCGTCGCTACAATCCGTCGAACACCGGCAACATCCGCGGTGCGTCAAAGTTCACACTGACCGATGGCGTCATCCTGACGGTCGATCCCAGCTATCAATATGTGAAGGCCAATGGCGGCGGCACGACCAATGCACGCGAGCGCCTGAACAATGGCCTGACCGGCTATATGGGCGGTCGTCCCTATTTCGGGATGGACCTGAACGGCGACGGCGACTTGCTCGACGAAGTCACCGTCCTGACCCCCAGCCAAACGCGTACCGACCGTTATGGTGTGATCGCCAACTTGCGCTGGGACATCAACGAGAACCATACGGTCCGCGTCGCTTATACTTATGACCGCGCGCGTCACCGTCAGACCGGACAGGTCGGCCTTCTGCAACTGAACGGCGAACCCTTTGACGTGTTCCCGATGAACGACCCGCTGACCGACGCCTCCGGCGCCGTGCTGATGAAGCGTGATCGTCTATCCTACGCCATCCTGTCGCAGGTTTCGGGTGAATATCGCGGCACCTTTGCCGATGGCCGTTTGATCACGACAATTGGTATCCGTGCTCCTTTCTTCAAGCGTGACCTCAATAATTACTGCTTCACCACCAGCGAAACCGGCTTTGTCGATTGCTTTGGTGCCGGCGACCCGCGCAACGCGGTCTATGCCGCCGCCAACCCCACCAACTTTGATGGGTCGGTGCGTCAGGGACCGCAGCAGCGCGTGCTGAAGTATAACAAGGTGCTGCCGAACGTCGGCCTGTTGTTCAAACCCAACAATCAAATGTCGGTGTTTGCCAACTATTCCAAGGGGCTTCAGGTTCCCGGCACCGACTCGCTGTATAATGCCTTCTACTTCGCGCCCAACACCTCGTCGGCAAGTCCGGCCCCTGAGACGACCGACAATTTCGATCTGGGTGTGCGCTATCGCAGCAGCCAGATTCAGGCGCAGGTGTCGGCATGGTACACCAAATATGATAACCGTCTGGCTTCAGCCTATGACCCGGTGACCGATAAAAACCTGTATCGGAACCTGGGTCGTGTCGACAAATATGGTGTCGACGGCAGCATCGCATGGCAGCCAATGCCACAACTTGCCCTTTATGCCTTTGGTTCTTACCTGAAGTCGAAGATCAAGGACGATGTCCAATCGGGTACGGACGCCTTGGGCAACCCGGTTTTCACCCCTACCGCTGGCAACCGTGAATCAGGTGCGCCGATCTATACCTATGGTGCGTCTGCACGCGGCACAGTGGGTCCGGTCGAACTGGGTATCACGACCAAACGCACCGGGGGTCGTTATCTTTATGACACGAACCTGCCTGTCGTCATTGGCGGCACCCAAGTTTATGGGGCCAAGACCCCTGCCTATTGGCTGGTCAATCTAGACGCACGTATAGGTCTCGATTTTGCCGGCCTTGGCGACCAGACCTTCTTCCAGCTCAATGTCTATAACCTGTTCAACAAACTTTATGTTGGCAGCTTTTCGAGCTCCCTGGAACAAAGCTCGCGCCCGCCGTTCGCCCAGATCGGCGCCCCGCGCACGATCAGCGGAACGCTGACCGTCGGCTTCTAAGCCGCTACGGTCACGGACAAAAAGGGGCGCGGGGGGGAAACTCCCGCGCCCTTTCTTTTGGTCCGTCGATATCATGCGCGGCGCTGGTGGTGCTAGTCGGCGGCGATGCGGCGGGCGGTGTCCTGAACCAGCGCAATCATATTGGGGACGCCCTGTGTCCGGTTCGACGATAGCTGCCGCGTCAACTCAAAGGGCGCGAGCGCGGCGGTGATGTCCATCTGCGCGACTTCGCTGGCGGGTTTATCCTGCACGGCGCTCAGCACCAGTGCGACAATGCCTTTGGTAATCGCGGCATTGCTGTCGGCGAGGAAGTGGAGACTGCCGTCATCCTGCGGCACCGGATAGACCCAGACGCTGGCCGAACAGCCACGCACCAATGTCGCGTCGGTTTTCAGCGGGTCGGGCATAGGATCAAGGTCACGGCCCAGATCGATCAACAGGCGATAGCGATCATCGCTGTCGAGAAAGTCATATTCTTCGTAAATGTCGGACAGGGTGCGCATGATCTGCGCCCCTGCCACAGTCGCCTTTAGAGGTCGACCCCTGCCGCAATCGCTTCGAGCTTGCGCAGCCGTTCCTTCAGGTCGGCAATCTCGATGCGCGAGCCGGCGTGCGGGACGTTGGCGTCGCCCTGGGTGGCCGGTGCATGGGTCTGCACCAGTTCCTCACGCTTGAGCGCAATCCAGTCGCGCCAGCCGCGCAGCGCCACCATACTGATGAACGCAAGGGCAGAAAGGGTCACCGCAAGCAAGAGCAGGTTAGCAGTGATTTCAGTCATGATGTTGGCCATGATATGACTCCTTTATCATCGCGTCACGGATTGGCGCGGTCGCGCAACTGTTCGATTTCAGCGTCAAGGCTGACCGCGCGGTTGGTGTCGGTGGTGATCCGTTCCAGCACCTGGATACGGTCTTTGAGAGTGCGGATTTCGGCCTGAAGAGCGCGGGTTTCGGCGCTATCAACAGGCGCGCTATATTGATTGTCGCGACGACCGCTGTGACCGTTATATCGGGCGCGCAATACGCGGCCGATGGTCACAATGAGCACGATTGCAATAACCATTTCAAACGGGTTCATCGGGGAGGTTCCTTCTTGCTATCGGGTCAGTTGAGCGGCGCGTCGCGCAGCTTTTCAATTTCATCGGAGACGACGACGCCTTTGTCGGTGGCGATGCGTTCCAGTACGCGGACCCGTTCTTCCAGCTGGGCGGTGTGCGCCGCATATTGCGCCGCCTTTTCCGCGCTCATCTCTGATTGTTTGTCGAGCATATGGCGCTGATGCCGCGTCCAGATGGCGAGCCCGCCAATGATGAAGGGGGCCAGCGGGATGAGAATCCAGATTTCATCGCCCATGATTAGTTCCTCTCAATTCGCTGGGCGCCGCAGCGCCTCTATCTCGTGGCTCAGCCCGTGGCCGCTGTCGGTCACGATGCGTTCGACGACTGCCAGCCGGTCCTTGACCGACCCCAGTTCGGCGCGCAGTTGGGCATTTTCCTGGCTGATCAGCTTGACCCGTTCCATCGCCTCGTTGCTGGTCTTGGGATAGACCGCCTGTCCCCAGGCGCCGTCGAGCGGATAGCCGTTCTTGATCCGCAGCCAAGTGGTGGCCACCCATCCGGCCACGACCAACCCGATGCCGATTGCAATCAGCGGTGCAAATTCCATGATAAAAGTCGTTTTGTCCATCTGTCTTCCCCTGGCTCAGCGCAGTTGATCAATTTTGTCGGATAGCTGCGCCGCCACGCCATTGCCGTCCGTTGCGATCCGTTCCAGAACCGAGAGCCGATCTTCCAGCCGAACAATCTTTTCAGAGAGCTTGGCATTATCATCACTCAACAACGCAATTTTTCGATCAGCGTCGGGGTCGTTTCGATGAACCGTGCCGCCCCATTCATTCTCGATCGGATAGCCGTGCTTCGCCCGGATCCATGTCGTTGCCATCCAGCCCAATATCGACAAGGCGATAATAGCGATGACAAATCCTGGTCCACCCCAACTCATAATTCTTCTCCCTGTTGGCCAGATCGATCAGCGCAGGCTGTCAATCTCGTCGGCGAGCCGACGGTTGTGGCTGGTATAATATTGTTCAATATCGGCGAGGCGGCGATCCATCTCGCGAAAGCGCGATTTGATGTCACGGGTCGATCCACCCGGATTGCTGCGCACGCCTTGCCAGAATTTGGCTTCCTCGTTCGACCCGTAAAGGGCGAAAGGTTTGGGGGTGCCCATCCAGGCGACCATCCAATAAGCGATCAGCGTCCAGGGAAAGCCCCCCATCAAGGTCAGGAGCACCGCCCCAACGCGGACCCACATGGCGTCAATCCCGCTGTAATCGGCGATCCCGGCACAAACTCCGCTCCATTTGGCGTTTTGTTTGTCGAGATAGAATTTGGTGCGGCTGGCAGACATGTCAGTTCCTCCTGGTCATTGCGAGTTGCGCCAGTTCCTCATCGCTGCGAACCGCGGGGCGGAAATCGGGATGGTCGGCGGTAATGATGCGTTCGATGGTGTGCAGACGGGCCTCTAGTCGGCGGGCAGTGTCGTACATTTCATCGAGCAGTTGCTCATCTTCTCCGGTCAGCGTCTTCGCCTGTTTCCACTTGGTGATATAGTGGAGGATAAGCCACGGCAGACCGAGGAAGAGTGTTCCGATGACGATCGGAACGATGATGATGTCGTCCATCGATCTTCCCCTTATTTCTTGTTGGCGTGGGCAGCTTTGAGGGCGGCCAGTTCATCGGCAACCTTGTCGGCGGACTGCAACTCGGCGATTTCCTCATCGAGCGACTTTTTATAGCCAAGGCTCAGCGCATCGGCGCGGCCCTCGGCATCATCGACGCGGCGTTCGAGAACATCAAAGCGCGAGAAGGCATCATCGACGCGGTCACCATTGGTCATCTCGCGCAGTTTGTAGCGGTTTTCAGCGCTTTCGAGGCGATTGACGACGCTCGTCTGGCGCGTCCGCGCTTCGCTGAGCTTTTTCTGCAGCTTGGCGATATCGGCTTCATAGCCCTTGAGGGCATCGTCGAGCACGCCGACTTCGGCTTTCAGGCGGTCGGCCATGTCGCCGGCCTTTTGCTTTTCAACCAGCGCCGCGGTGGCGAGGTCTTCGCGGTCCTTGGACAGCGCAAGCTCGGCCTTTTCTTTCCAGCTGTCCTGGAGGCTTTCGAGCTTGGCGATGTGGCGGCGCATTTCCTTTTGATCGGCAATGGTGCGCGCGGCTGATGCGCGGACTTCGACCAGCGTTTCGTTCATTTCAAAGATGATCTGGCGGATCATTTTCTCCGGATCCTCCGCCTTGTCGAGCAAGTCGGTAACATTGGCGGCAATGATATCGCGGGTGCGTGAAAAAATACCCATTGTGAAACTCCTGTCGAGAACTGAGACTAAATTCTTGTTTGAAAAATACTGGTGCCGGGACGGGGCAAGGGGGGAGAGTGCCCCGGCACCAGCGCCGGTCAGGCCAAGGGACTGACCGCCGGGGACGTTGCAGCGGCCATCACATACGACGTGGCCACAGAGCCAAGGTCGCTTGCGAGAACATGGGGCTGATCGATCACGCCGACGAGAATGGCCAGCGCACCAACCGCGCTGAGCGCGAATGTAGCAGCTTGGGCAAACAAGTTTTTCATGATCCTATCTTCCTCATTTTTCACTGCCCGACACTGGGATGCGTCGGTTCACACAAAACTGTGCATAAGCCGTGCCAATTGCTCCGAAGCACGGAAATACGTGTGAATCGCCGCTGAATCATCAGCCTCAGTCGATTTTACTTGCCAATCAGCGGGAAATTTTGCCAATCATTGGCAAATGGAGCGCGAAACCCAATTTATCGGCCAGTCGGCCACTTTCCAGGATGCGGTCGAACGTGCGTCACTGGCCGCCGCGCTGGATCGCCCCGTGCTGGTGGTTGGCGAACGCGGGACCGGCAAGGAACTGATCGCCGAACGGCTGCACCGGCTGTCGACGCGTTGGGACAAGCCCTATGTCATCATGAATTGCGCGGCGCTGCCCGAAACCTTGATCGAGGCCGAATTGTTCGGGCACGAAGCCGGTGCCTTTACCGGCGCCACCCGCGCCCGCGCCGGCCGGTTTGAAGAGTCCGATGGCGGCACTTTGTTTCTCGACGAACTGGCGACCCTGTCGATGGGCGCGCAGGAGCGGCTGCTCCGCGCCGTCGAATATGGCGAGGTCACCCGCGTCGGTTCCTCGCGCCCGATCCGTGTCGACGTCCGTATCGTCGCAGCAACCAACGAGCATCTGCCCGCGCTGGTCGACGACAATAGATTTCGCGCCGATCTGCTCGACCGCCTCTCGTTCGAAGTCATCACCCTGCCCCCACTTCGCGCCCGCGAGGGAGACATAGAGGTGCTGGCGCAATATTTTGGTCAGCGCATGGCAACAGTGCTCGACTGGGAGGAATGGCCCGGATTCGGCCCGCGCGCGCTGGCGGCTATGGAGGGGCATAGCTGGCCCGGCAATGTCCGCGAGCTGCGCAACGTCATCGAACGCGCCATCTATCGCTGGCCGGACCGCGATTCGCCCGTCGACGCCCTGAGTTTCGACCCCTTTGCCAGCCCGTGGCAGCCTGTTCAGGCACCCCATGCCGCCACCAAAGTCGTGCCTGCATCTGATGCGCCCACTGACCATGCGGCTGGCGAAACGGCTCACGCTATTCCGCCAGCCGGACCAGTCAGCGACTTGCGCGCCGCAGTCGATGCCTATGAACGGCAAATATTGGCCGACACCATGGCCCGCTGTCGCTTTAATCAAAAGGTCGCCGCCGAGGCGCTGTCGCTCAGCTATGACCAGATTCGCCACGCGCTCAAAAAACATGGACTAAATTAGGGTTTCTCGCCGTCTCCTCCGACGGAACCCGCCGGCTTATTGCCCCGGCAAACGCGCTTCCAGCCCCGCAAGCACTGCATTTTGCGCCGCAACCATGGTGATCAAATCTGCGCGCAAGGCATATATGTCGGGCAGGCCGTCGATCGATTCGTCGATACTGCGCTCCAGATAGAGGCGATCAATATCGGCAAGGGCGTCGGTCACTGGCGCGCGCGTTGCCTGAAGCCGCGATATGGCTTGTTGTGCGACGACCCACTTTTCGCTGGCAATAGTTGCACCAGCCGCCGCTGCGACCAGTGGCTCGGCGACTCCGCGCTCGGTAGAAAAGGCCTGTCCCGCCGCCGCCGAATCACCGCGCCAGCGCGCCAGCCGTCCAGCCAGATCCACAGGCAAAGGCCCCGGCGCCTCCACCGCAATGGTCGGCGGGGCCACGTCCAGGCGCCCTTCGACCGCGCGCTTGGCCAGCGAAGGATAACCCTCGCCCGTACTCATGGCGCAGCCCGACACCAAAAGCGCCAGAACCGGCGCACCAAAGCCAAAGAAATATAGGTGTCGCATTGCTCTAGCCTGATATGGGGGCCAGCGCCGGTCAGCAAGTGTCGAATCGGGGTCAGCGCAGATTCTTGACGCGCGCAGCCGCGAAAAGGCGAAAAGCGCGGAGTTTGGCGGTTGACAGCACGGCCATGGCTCGTTAGTGGGCCTGACTTTCCCGCATGCTGGAAAAATCGCCTGCCTCGGCAGGTGTCTGGTGCGCGGGTGCTTTATTTTTGATGATGGATGGAAGACCATGTTCGCAATCGTGCGCACGGGCGGCAAGCAATATCGCGTCGCCGCTGGAGACAAGATCGCTGTTGAGAAACTCGACGGTGAAGCGGGTGACACTGTGTCGCTCGGTGACATTTTGCTGGCCGGTGACGGCGGCGAAGTAAAGAGCACCGACGGACTGACCGTGTCGGCCGAGATCATCGCGCAGACGCGCGGCGAAAAGGTCATCGTGTTCAAAAAGCGTCGCCGGCACAATTACCGCCGCCGCAATGGCCATCGCCAGTCGCTGACGCTGCTGCGCATCACTGCCGTCGGCGAAGCCAAAAAGGCGGCCCCGAAAAAGGCTGAAGCCGCGCCAAAGAAGGCAGAGGCTGCTCAGGCGACCGAAACCAAGGCCGCACCGGCAGCCAAGGCAGCACCAGCCGCTAAGAAAGCAGCCGCGCCGAAAAAGGCTGCTGCCCCGAAAGCCGCTGCTGCCAAGGACGCGGCTCCGGCCAAAAAGCCCGCTGCAAAGAAACCCGCCGCCAAAAAGGCAGCCCCCAAGAAAGACGCTTGAGCGCGGCAACGCAGCTCGGTTTTAGACACTAAGGAGTATCGGTCATGGCACATAAAAAAGCAGGCGGTTCATCGCGCAACGGTCGCGACTCAGCTGGCCGCCGCCTTGGCGTGAAAAAGTTCGGCGGTCAGGAAGTGATCGGCGGCAATATTATCGTGCGTCAGCGCGGCACCAAAGTCTATCCGGGCGTCAATGTCGGGATGGGCAAGGACCACACGCTGTTTGCCACCGTCGAGGGTCATGTCCGTTTCCATGATGGCAAACTTGGCCGCAAATATGTGTCGGTCGATGCCATGGCAGAAGCCGCCGAATAAACGACGATCGCTAACGGGTCGTCCTTACCAAGGGTGACCCGGAACGGTCCTTTCCGCCACAAACGGAAACAAAGTTCGAAAGAGGGAGACGGGTCACCCCCCGGCCTCCCTTTTTTATTGCCTGATTTCCGCATCCACGCGGGCAAGCGCAAAAATGGGGCTATCCATCTCCCTCGATCATCGACTGTCGTCAAAGCGTCACCATCTACGTTCAGGCGACAGGATATATCGGGAGTAAAATGATGTTTGCGCGTACCGAAAGACTGTTGCTGCGGCCCGGCTGGGCCGAAGATGTCGTGGCGTTGACCCAGGCGTTGAGTGAGGAAGCGGTTGTGCGCAACCTGTCGCGTGCACCTTGGCCATATAGCGAGAATGCGGCACGCCAGTTTCTAGGCGGGTTCAGCGAGCAGGGACTGCCGCGCTTTCTGATTTTCAGCCGCACCGGCGGCGCACCACGCCTCGTCGGCGGCTGCGGCATTTCTGAAAGCGCCGAAGACGGGTTGGCAATCGGATATTGGATTGCGCGCCCCTTTTGGGGACTGGGCTTTGCCACAGAGGCGGGGCGCCAGTTGCTCCATATCGCGCGCACCATGCACCTGCCGCGCCTCACCGCCGGTCATTTCGTCGACAATCCGGCATCGGGCGCCGTACTCCGCAAGCTGGGCTTTCGTCCCACCGGACAGATTGCTCCGCGCTACAGCGCCGCGCGCGGCGGCGAAGCACCGTGCGCCTTGTTCGAAGAAGGGGACGGTGTCAGCGATGGCACCGTCACCCCGATGCGAAGCCGCGTCTCGCCCGACGAAGATTATCGCGAAACCCTGCGTCTGATTGCGGCCTGAAACCGGGCAACGCGGTTGCACCGGCCCGATCTTTTGTTCAGATAGGCCCCTGATCCTTTAGTTGCAGGAGCTTATCCTTTGTCTTTCTTCCCCAATTCTTCGTTCAGCCGCCGCCAGACGCTCGCCGGCCTGGGCGCCGGTGCGGCAACGATTGCGCTGACCGGCCCCGCCGCAGCCGCTAGCCTCGCCAACGCCTCAGCCCCGCTCGACGACACACGCGCGCAGGCGCTGCTCGACAGCATTGCCGAGCGCCTGCTCGCGCTCGCCCCCGAACAGGCGACCTCGCTGGGCATCGACACCAGCGCTCGCGCGGCCCTGCGCGGGCAGCTTTCTGATCGGTCCGCCGAAGGACAAGCCGCTGTCGCCGAGACGCTACGCGCCGACCTGGCCCGCGTCCGCGCCGCCGACATGTCAGCGCTCAGCCACGCCACGCGGACCAGCCTCGCGGTGGTCGAAAGCGCCTATGACGTCGCGCTGGCGGGCTTTGCCCTGCCCTATGGCGATGTCGCGGTCGGCGGCTGGCGAAACACGCCCTATGTCGTGATCCAGAATGTCGGTGCCTATCTTGACGTGCCGCGCTTTCTGGACAGCGACCATCCGGTCAAGACATCCGCCGATGCAGAGGCCTATCTGTCACGTCTTTCCGCCTATCCAGCGGCACTGGACGGAGAGAATGAGCGGCTGAAGGCAACCGGCGCACAAGGCGTCGTCGCGCCATCCTTTCTGATCGACAAGGCATTGAAGCAGATGGGCCAATCGCTGGCCGATGCAAAACAAGGCGGCGGACTGGTCGAAAGCCTCGTCCGCCGCACCCGCGCCGCGAACATAGCGGGCAACTGGGGACCGCGCGCCGAAGCCATCGTCCGCGATGCGGTCGCTCCGGCGCTCGAGCGCCAGATCGCCGAACTCACCCGCCAGCGCAGCACAGCAACGCGCGATGCCGGTTTGTGGGCACGCCCCGGCGGCGACGAATTTTACGCTTGGGCGCTGCGCGCCAGCACGACGACGCGCATGACGCCCGACGAGGTACATCAGATGGGCATCGAACAGCTTGCCGAACTGCACGGACGGATGGACCCGATCCTCAAAAGTCTGGGCTATACCAAGGGGACAATCGGCGAACGGATGCACGGACTGGCCAAGGACCCGCGCTTTCAATTCCCAGCCGGCGACCCCGGCCGCGCCGAAATCATGGCCTATATCCAAACTTGGCTGGGCAAAATCCGGCACGAGCTGCCCCGCGCCTTTCGCACGTTGGTCAAGGGCAATGTCGAAGTGAAACGCTTGCCTCTTGCCGAAGAACCCGGCGCGCCCGCCGCCTATGGCGGCGCGGGGTCCATCGACGGCACTATCCCGGGGAAATTCTGGATCAATTTGCGCACGACAGACCTGCACAGCAAATATTCCCTCCCCGACCTTGCGATGCACGAAGCGATTCCGGGGCATGTCTGGCAGGGCGAATATGCCAACCAGATGCCCCTCATCCGTTCAATGCTGGCGTTCAACGCCTATTCGGAAGGTTGGGCGCTCTATGCCGAACAGCTCGCTGATGAGCTTGGCCTTTATGATGATTTTGCGGTCGGACGGCTGGGCTATCTGCAATCCATCGCTTTTCGCGCCTGCCGCCTCGTTGTCGATTCGGGCCTCCACGCCAAACGCTGGACGCGCGAACAGGGCATCCGCTTTTTCGTCGAGCGCAACGGGTCAAACCCGCTGGAAGTCGAGAGCGAAGTCGAACGTTACTGCAGCTGGCCGGGTCAGGCTTGCGGCTACAAAGTCGGTCACAGCGAAATCAACCACCAGCGCGACCGCGCCAAAACGGCGCTAGGCGCGGCGTATGACCTGCGCGATTTTGACGACACCGTGGTCAAGGGCGGCAACGTGCCGCTCGACGTGCTGGCAAAAAATGTCGAGGAATATATCGCGACCGGCAAGGGATAAGGCAGACCCCGGGCTTGACCCGGGATCTGCCCTTTTTCGCATAGCGACAGTGGCGTCTGCTATTTCTTCCCGAACAGCGATCCGGCAAGACTGCTGAGGTCGTTGAGCGGATTGCCGTCGCCGTCGCGATCGATCATCGCCGAAATCTTGCCGAGGGCATTTTCGCCGCCCATCTGGCTGACCAAATTTGTCAGCGTGTCGGTCGACAGGCCGGTGGAGGCCGCCGCGCCCGCAACCGTGTCGCCGGGTTCGGGGTGGGCTTTACCCAGCGCCGCCATAGCGGCCGCCACTTGCTCTTCGTTCAGCCCGACCTTGGCCGCAAGGCCCGCCAACTGATCGCTACCGCCCAATTGTTCCATCAAACCGTCGAACATTCCCATCCTTATTCTCCTTAAAATCGTGAGTCGCGTACCTATGCAGCCTAAGTCGGCGACTGAAAATTCCCAAGCAAATACTGGGCGTCACGCCCGATACGTCGGGCGGCGCCATGTCATTGTGGCCTTCACGGCAACGGCATCAGGTCGGGCACGACAAATCCGCGCCGTGCCTCGACGGAAAAGAGCCGGTCGCGCGAACAATGACAAAGCGGCCATTCGCGATTGCCGCGTGGGCCGTTAATCAGCGCATTAGCGCTTGCGACCAGTGGCTCGTCGACCGCACGCTAAGCCAGATGCGCCGCATGCGTGTATGCTTCGCGGGGCAGATTGCAGGCGAGCAGCCCGATGCCGAGCGCGCGAACAGCGACATCATCGGCAAAGAGTCGGGGTTTATAAGGGTCAGTCATAGTCCGGTCCTTTCCGAGCATCGCGCCCGGACGGGATCGGACAAATTCAGGCAGTGGCCGTTTGGCGCGGGGCCGCTTGGCGAACGCCTTCGTCAACATGGTCGGCAAATTGGCCGAAATTATTAACGAACAGCGTGACCAGCTTTTGCGCCGTCGCATCATATTCGCCCTTGTCGGACCAGGCTTCGCGCGGATCGAGAATGGCGCTGTCAACGCCGGACACCGTCACCGGAAATTCGAACCCGAAATTCGGGTCTTTGCGAAACTCGCTGTTGTTGAGGCTGCCGTCGAGCGCTGCGTTCAACAACGCGCGCGTGGCCTTGATCGGCATACGGCTGATCCCGTCCATCGTCGCCATGCCGCCGGTCCAGCCGGTATTGACAAGCCAGCATTGCACGCCGCCCTTTGCAATCCGCTCTTTCAGCAGATTGCCATAGACCGACGGATGACGCGGCATAAACGGCGCACCAAAACAGGTCGAGAAGGTCGCCTCTGGCTCGGTCACGCCGATTTCGGTCCCCGCGACTTTCGCGGTATAGCCCGAGAGGAAATGATACATCGCCTGATCGGGGGTCAGCCGCGCGATCGGAGGCAGTACGCCAAAGGCATCGGCGGTCAGGAAGATCACCGTTTTGGGCACCGGACCCATATTCTTTTCCGACGTGTTCGGAATGAAATCAATCGGGTAGGCGCCGCGCGTATTTTCGGCGAGACTGTTGTCGTCAAAGTCGAGCTCGCGCGTTTCGGGGTCGATCACGACATTTTCCAGCACCGTACCAAACCGCTTGCTGGTCGCGTAAATTTCGGGTTCGGCTTCTTCCGACAGGCGGATCATCTTGGCATAGCAGCCGCCTTCAAAGTTAAAGACCGCCGTGTCCGACCAACCATGTTCGTCGTCGCCGATCAGCGTGCGGCTGGCGTCGGCGGACAGCGTCGTCTTGCCGGTGCCTGACAGGCCAAAAAATACGGCCGTGTCACCATCGGGTCCGATATTGGCCGAACAATGCATCGGCATCACGCCATCAACGGGGAGCAGATAGTTGAGGATGCCGAACACAGACTTCTTCATTTCGCCCGCATAGGCGGTGCCGCCGATCAGGACGAGCTTTTCGGCAAAATTCACCGCAACCACGGTTTCGCTGCGCGTCCCGTGCTTGGCGGGGTCGGCACGGAAACTCGGCAGGTCGATGATCGTATATTCGGCATCGAAAGCGGCCAGCTCGGCGGGCGTCGGGCGCACCAGCAGGGTGCGGATGAACTGGCTGTGCCAGGCCAATTCGGTCAGCACCTGAACGCCGACGCGATGTTCGGGCTGCGACCCGCCGAACAATTGCTGACGATAAAGGCGCGGGCGTTCGGCCAGCGCGGCGAAGAAATCGGCCTTGAGCGCGGCAAAATGATCGGGGGTCATCGCAACATTGGTGGTCCCCCACCAGACGGTATCGGCAGTGCTATCATCCTTGACGATGAATTTGTCCTTGGCGGAGCGGCCAGTGTGCTTTCCGGTGGAAACGACCAGCGGGCCGTCCTTGGCGAGCAGGCCTTCGTCATGGCGGATCGCAGCCTCGACCAGCGCCGATGCGCCCCAGTTTTCGGCGATGTCCGCCTTTGTTTTGACCGCAATTTTGCCGATCTGGACCTGTGTCATTGTCTTGCCTTTCCCATTGCCGAGTCGGCCCATTGCATAGCTATGCAACGCAGGCCAAGCACAAGGGAAGGCCCGCATGAACATGGGTGCCGACAGGACGTCGATTCCGTAAATCGCTGCCGCGTTAGCGAGGATGGGGCGGGAGGTCAAAAGATTATATGGCGCAGCTTCGTCCCGATGCGACGCTGTTGTCGGCACCCCGACGATGGGCTATTCCGGCCCTTGGCCTTTGCTGCAACAGGCGCCCGTACAGGAAGATTATGACCGCAACCATTGCGCTGGTCGACGATGACCGCAACATCCTGCAATCGCTGTCGATCGCGCTGCAAGCCGAAGGCTTTGTGACGCGCGTGTACAGCGATGGCGAGGCCGCGTTGAAACCGCTGATCGATAATCCACCCGATCTTGCCATTTTCGATATCAAAATGCCGCGAATGGACGGTCTGGAACTGCTGCGCCGCTTGCGCGAAAAAAGTCAGCTGCCGGTCATTTTCCTGACATCCAAGGATGACGAGATCGACGAAGCGTTGGGACTCGCAATGGGGGCCGATGATTATATCGCCAAACCCTTTTCCCAACGGCTAGTGATAGCGCGCGTCCGGGCGATCCTGCGGCGCGTCGAACTGAACCAGAAATTGCCGTCACCAGATGACGAGCCTGTCGCCGATCCGATCCAGCGCGGTCGGCTGACGATGGACCCGGCGCGGCACAAGGTTGCCTGGGACGACAAGGATGTGACGCTGACCGTAACAGAGTTTTTGATTCTCGAAACGCTGGCCGCACGTCCCGGCATCGTGCGCAGTCGCAACCAGTTGATGGACGCCGCCTATCAGGACGATGTCTATATCGACGACCGCACCATCGACAGCCATATCAAACGCCTGCGCCGCAAGTTCCGCGAGGTCGACCCCGAATTTGACGCCATCGCCACCCTCTATGGGGCGGGCTATCGGTTTGCTGATGAAGTCTAATCACCGCAAGCAGGACGGGGACGATCTGCGGCTGTTCTGGTCGGCGCGCTGGTCGCTGACGACGCGCATATTGGCGGTCAATATTCTGGCGATTGCTCTCCTCGCGGGCGGCTTTTTCTATCTCGATACCTACCGCACCCGACTAGTCGATACGCGGATCGTGGCGATGGACGAACAAATGGCGATGCTCGCGCTCGCGCTCGAAGCGGCCGAGCCCGGCAAGCGCCAGATGCTGATTACCAGTTTCACGCGCTCGACCAGTTCGCGGCTTCGCATATATGCGCCCGACGGCCACCGACTGTCCGACAGCTTCACCACCGCACCGCCCACCTATGTCCTTCGCGACCCCGAAAAACAGCAGTGGCAGCGCGATGTCGCGCGCGCAATGGACCGCGGGATCGACTGGATCGTCAGCGCCCCGATCCCGGAAAATTTCAAAGAGCCGACCCACGACCGGGCCGCCGCTTGGCCCGAAGTCATCCAGGCACAGAAAACGGGAAAAACGGTCCATCGCTTTCGCTATGTGCCCGAACGAACACCGTTGCTCAGCACCGCGCGACCTGTCGATCTTGGCGGCGCGCAGACGATGCTGATGACCGTCAACGCACGCGACATCACGCGCACCGTGCGCGCCGAGCGTTTTCGCCTCGCGGTGGTCATCTCGATGGTGCTGATGGCGTCGATCCTGCTGTCGCTCTTTCTGGCCCGCACCATTGTCGGCCCCTTGCGTCGGCTGGCTCGCGCGGCGGTGCGGGTCCGGCTCGGTCGCGCGCGCGAAGTCATCGTCCCCCGCCTGCCAAGTCGCCGCGACGAAATCGGGACGCTCGCCCGCGCGCTCAGCGATATGACGCAGGCGCTGCGCGAGCGAATCGACGCCGGCGAACATTTCGCCGCAGATGTGACGCATGAACTCAAAAACCCGCTCGCCTCGCTGCGTTCCGCTATCGAAAGCCTCGGCAGCGTCAGCAAAGACGATCAACGTCGCCAGTTACTGACCATCGCCGAAGAGGATGTCCGGCGGCTCGACCGGCTGGTCAGCGACATCAGCGAGGCAAGCCGCGTCGATGCGCAATTGTCGCGCACCCATTTTGAACCGATCGATATGGGGTCGATGGTCGGCGCGATGCTCGCCTCGCGGGCCGCCCGCCAGGATCGCGATGGGCCGCAGCCACGCATCGCCTTCGCCCGCCCGCGCAAAGGCGCCGCCATAGTGATGGGTGACGGCCACCGACTCGAGCGCGCCATCGACAATGTCATCGACAATGCCCTTAGCTTCTCTCCCCCTGATGGCTTGGTCTGCATCCGCGCTACCCGGCTGGGGAATGATGTGCATATCCAGGTCGAAGATGATGGCCCGGGCATCGATCCAGCGCAGCGCGAGGCTATATTTCGGCGCTTCCACAGCGATCGGCCGTCGGGTGAAGCCTTTGGCCGCCACAGCGGGCTTGGCCTTGCCATCGCGCGCACGATCATCGAGGGGCATCGCGGGTCGATTGTGGTGGGTGCCCGCGAAGATGGCGAACGCGGTGCCTGCTTTGTCATCACGCTCCCTGCGACCGACAGTGACTGACCCTTTGCACTGCGCCACAACACCGGCTTGCGGTGTATCACGGCGACCGGTAAGTCTTGCGCAATGGAGTCCGCGTTGACCGCCCCCGACCCACTCAATATCCACGCCAGCTGCGTCGCCGTCGGGACATATGGTGTCCTGTTGCTTGGCCAATCGGGACAGGGCAAATCGGACGTCGCGCTGAGGTTGATTGACCGCGGCGCGCGACTGGTTGCCGACGATCGCTGCGACATTTGGTCTGAACAGGGCCAGCTTTGGTGTCGTCCGCCTGCCGTCCTCGCGGGAAAGCTCGAAGTGCGCGGTCTTGGCATCCTCGACGAACCCTGGATCGCCCCGGTGCAACTCGCCCTCGCCGTCCGGCTCTGCGAACAATATGACCGTATGCCACCCGAGGGACAGGTCGAACATATTGCAGGCCACAACCTGCCGCTGGTCACAGCATCGGGATTTGAGGCCTCGACGCCGATTAAGATTCTGCGCGCGCTCGATGCGCAGGCCGTGCTCTGATGGCCACGCGCGCCGAGCCCCGTTTGCTGCTGGTCACCGGATTGTCGGGTGCTGGCAAATCGACCGTGCTGAACGTGCTGGAAGATTTGGGTTGGGAGGTTGTCGACAATCTGCCGCTGGCACTGCTCGATGCGTTGCTCGACGCGCCGGTGAAACGGCGCGAGGCCAATCGACCGCTGGCCGTCGGCATCGACAGCCGAAGCCGGGGATTTAGGCCCGCCCTGCTGGTACGCCGGATGAAAGAACTCCGCGACGCGGGTGGGCGCGACATCAGCACCCTATTCCTCGATTGCGCGGGGGCCGAGCTGGAACGGCGTTTTTCCGAAACGCGTCGTCGCCACCCGCTTGCCGAAGACCGCCCCGCCGCCGATGGCATCGCGCGCGAGCGGGAGATGATGGACGGTTTGCGCCGCTGGGCCGAACAGGTCATCGACACCACCAATTACAGTGCCAATGACCTGCAACAGGAAATCCGCACCGGCTTTGCCGAAACCGGCGACGATGAACCCGTGCTCAGCGTTCTCAGCTTTGGTTTTGCCCGCGGCCTGCCGCGTAATGCCGATCTGGTGTTTGACATGCGGTTCCTGCAAAATCCGCATTGGGACCCGCAATTGCGTCCGCTGACCGGACTCGATGCGGGCGTCGCGGCCCATGTTGCAGCCGACCCCTTCTATGCCAGCACTGTCGAACAGATCGAGAAACTGTTGCTGACCGTACTGCCCCGCTATCGCGCCGAGGGGAAAAGCTATGTCACCATTGCCTTTGGCTGTACGGGCGGGCGGCATCGCTCTGTCCATGTCGCCGAACGGGTCGCCGCGACGCTGCGCGCGGCGGGGTTTCAGCCGACGGTAATGCATCGCAACCTTGACTCCGCCCCGCAAGATGGGCTTGAGGGCAAGCCCCCGCCCAAGGCGCCTGCGCCCGGCGATGGATTTTGATGAGGGTCCGTACATAAATGCCCGCCGATAAAGCACCCGCCTTGCTGGGTTTGGTCCTTGTCACCCACGGTCGACTCGCCGTCGAAATGGTGACCGCGATGGAACATGTCGTCGGTCCGCAGCGCGCCATCGCGTCGGTCTGCATCGGGGCCAATGACAATATGGAAATGCGGCGACAGGAAATTGCCGCTGCCGTGTCAGAGGTCGACGAAGGACGCGGGGTCATCATGCTGACTGATTTGTTCGGTGGAACCCCATCCAACCTCGCGATCAGCCTGATGGAACCGGGCAAGAGCGAAGTGATCGCCGGCGTCAATTTGCCGATGTTGATCCGGCTCGAAAGCGCGCGCAAGACCATGGATATTCGCGCCGCCGTTGCGGCCGCACGAGAAGCAGGGCAAAAATATATCTCGGTCGCCTCTGAAATGCTGGGCATCGCCCATGACTGACGTTTCGGAAACGGTCGAGATTACCAACCAGCGCGGCCTCCACGCGCGCGCCAGCGCCAAGTTCGTTACCTTTGTCAGCCGCCTGCCCGACGGCGTGGGGGTCGAGGTCGAAAAAAACGGATCGCGCGTCAACGGCACCTCTATCATGGGTCTGATGATGCTGGGCGCCGCCAAAGGCGACAGCATCACCATCCACACCAGCGGCGCGGGCGCCGAGGCGGCCCTGTTGAAACTCGTCGGGCTGGTCAAGGACAGCTTCGGCGAAGATTGAGGGCGCCGCTTTGAGCACTCCCCCCCATTCCGGCCGCCGTACCAGGATCGAAAGCCTGTCGAACCCGCTGGTCAAGCGGATGCGGCTGTTGCGCGAAAAACGCCATCGCAAGGCCGAAGGGCTGTTCCTCGCCGAAGGTTTGCGCATCGCCACAGAAGCGCGCGAGGCCGGAATATTGCCGCAATGGCTGTTTCTGGGGCCAGAGGGCGAGACGCATCCGCTGGCCAATGCGCTGGCCACCGAAACGCTGAACAATGGCGGCGAAGTCGTCGAGACAACGCCCGCGATCCTGTCCAAATTATCGGGCAAAGATAATCCGCAAACCATCGTCGGCATCTATGCCGAGCCCGCCACCGCGCTGGCCGAGATCGACCGTAGCAGCGCACCGTTATGGCTGGTCGCCGAACGGCTGCGCGACCCCGGCAACCTAGGCACCATGTTACGCACCGGCGATGCGGTTGGTGCGGGCGGGTTGATCCTGATCGACGAGTGCACCGACCCCTATGCGGTCGAAGCCGTGCGCGCGAGCATGGGAGCGATCTTCACGCAAAAACTGGTGCAGGCGCGCTGGGATGATTTCTTGCCTTGGCTGCGGAACGGTCTCGGCCAGTTGGTCGCCACGCATCTGGAAGCGGCGCAAGATTATCAGGCGGTCGCCTATACCGCCCCGACCTTCATCCTGATCGGCAATGAATCACAGGGGCTGCCCGCCACCTATGCCGCCGCCGCCGATGTGCGCGTCAAAATGCCGATGCTGGGCAAGGCCGACAGCCTGAACGCCGCCGTCGCCGCCGCCGTCATGGCCTATGAGGTGGTCAACCAGCGGCGGCAGCGATAGGGTCCGAACATGCGCACAGGTTCAGGCTTGCGACAGGCGGGCGGAACCATAGTTCAAGAGCGATCGTTCGACATTGGGGGGCATGGGCCGCCCCTAAAGTTCAGGGGAATTTTCATGATCAAGCCGCTTGCCACTCTTTCGCTTGCCCTGACGCTGGGCGCCTGCGCGCCCGTCGCAGAGGCCCCCGTCACGGCGAGCAGCGACACGGCGCCCGCCGCCACTCCCGCACCCGCCTATATGGCAATGGGTACCGAACCGGGCTGGACGGTCGAGATCACGCCCGACACCCTCAACTATAATGGCGATATTATGGGGAAACCCAGATCATCGTCCCCAACCCCGGCGCAAAGCCGTCCTTTAACGGCGAACGCTTTGTCACCGAACGGCTAAGCGTCGATGTGACCCATGTGATATGCAATGACGGGATGAGCGACCGGCGCTATGCCGACACGGTGATGGTCAAAGCGGATGGCAAAGAATTAAGGGGATGCGGCGGCGCGATTCTGCCGCCCGCCAACCTGGCTGGCACGCACTGGACGATCCTGTCGATCAACGGCAAGGATGTCCTGCCCAGTCGCCCCACAGAGCTACGCTTTGAAGATGGCCGGATCAGCGGCAGAGCGGGCTGCAACCGCTTTTCGGGTCCGTATAGCAGCGACGGCAAACGACTGAGCATCGCAACGATGATGACAACGCGCATGGCGTGCGCGGACCCGCGCGATGCCCCCAATGCCGGTTCGTCCGCCATGGAGCAGGAGCAAGCCTTTTTCGCCCTTCTGGCTGAACCGATCAGCCTTCGCTTCACCCCCGAAGGCAAACTGGATCTGGTGGGTGTCGGCGGCAAATCGGCGGTGCTGGCCCCGGTGGAATAGCGATTACTCCCCAGCGTCGTTGACCGCAGAGGGCGCGCTGGCCAGTTTGGCGAGTGGGCGGGCGCTTTGTTCGGCGACAGGCAAGACGGGAATATCCTTGGCGCCGGTTTCGATATCAAGCGTCTCGAACCGTCGTGCTTGGGTCAGCACCTGACTTTCGAAACTGCCGACAAAGCTGTTGTAAGCTCCCGTCGCGGCATCAAGATTCTTGCCAACCTTGGCAATGTGCGACCCCATCACCGCCATACGGGCATAAAGATCCTTGCCCAGCATCGCGATTTCGCGCGCCTGCCCCGCCAGTTTTTCCTGCCGCCACACCGCCGCCACCGTGCGCGCGATGGCGATCAAATTGGTCGGGGTGGCCAGCAGCACCTTGCGGTCAAAAGCATAGTCCCACAGCGCCGCATCCTGATCGAGTGCCGCGGCGAGGAAATGCTCACCCGGCACGAACATCACGACATAATCGGGCGTGTCTTCAAACTGGTTCCAATAGCTCTTGGCCCCCAGCGCGTTGACATGCGCCTTCATCGCGGTGGCGTGGGCGGTCAGATGCACCGCCTTTTCGGCCTCGTCGACCGCGCCAAAAGCATCCTGATAGGCGTTGAGCGAAACCTTGGCATCGATCACCAGATTCTGTCCGCCGGGAACGCGGATCACCACATCGGGCCGCAGCCGTCCGCCGTCGCCATCGTCAACGCTGACCTCGGTCTGAAAATCGGCATGTTCGGATAGCCCGCAGCTTTCGAGCACATTGCGAAGTTGCTGTTCACCCCAGCGCCCGCGCGCCTTGGGCGCATTGCGTAGTGCGTTGACCAGCTTCGCCGCTTCGCTCGACACGCGCTCGGTGCCCTCGCGCATCGCGGCAATCTGACCACCGAGCAAGCCGAACGCATCGCGGCGTTCGGCCTCGACTTTTTTCACCTCGACCTCATATTTTTCCAGCCGGTCGTGCACCGGTTTGAGCAGCGCCTCCAAACTCTTTCCGCTGCTCGCTTCGCTTTGCTTGAACCGCTCATCGGCACGCTCGAGGAAGCTTTTTTGCGCCGTGTCGAGCATTGTTTGACCCACTTCGCGAAATTGCGTGGTGAGCGCTGCCTGTGCATCCTTCAATTGAGCGATCTGCGCCTCAAACGCTTTCTCACGCTCGGTCTGCGCGCTCGACAGCGCCGCAAGCTCACGCTCTGCGGTCTGACGCCCGGTTGATTCACCCGCCAGATCGGCGATTGCGGACTTGAAACGCTCGGCAAAATTGTCACGCTCGGCCTTTAACCCAGCCGACTGACGACCGGCAAACAGCCAGCCAATAAGCGCCCCGACCAGCAAGGCCGCAAGAATGAGAAAAATCTGGGTCATAATCATGCGCGGAACATAGAATGAACAGGGCGCGCTTGACCAGTGGTTTTTGAAATGGCGGGATTATGCCGGAACAAAAGGTAAAATCGCACGATAGGCATCGACCCCCGGCGCACCGGCGACGGTCTGGCCCTGCGTCAACAGCCAATAATGGCGGACAATTTCGGCCTGTTGTTCCAGCCCGTAACGGCTGAGCGGCCAGCCGGGTTTCAGGCCATAGCTATAGCTGGCAAAGGGGTGCCGCATCAGCACCAGATACCAACGGCCACGCGTCTGCGCCTGCCACACATGGGTCATTTCATGGATAAACAGGCCCTGCAGCGATTGCGAAGCAGTGCTGAAATCGTCGCAATAAAGCGTGCCGTGCGGGTTGAAATGGATATGCCCCATCGGCGCCATGACGGTGCGGCGCGGCTGAAAGAAAATCCATTTATGATGGCAAACCCGCACATGGTCATAGGCGATGGCGTCACCAAACACACCGCGCGCCAGCCTTACCTCGCCGGTGGTTAAGGGACGCGAAGCCTTGGGCACGCTGCGCCTAATGCGCCATATCTTTCATCGGGGCGTCGGCGGGTGCCGCCGCGTCGGTTTCTGCTGCGGGCGCATCGCCTGTCGCAGGTGCTGCCACCGGCTTTTTAATCTCCAGATCGAACAAGATCCGATCCTTGTTGGTGAAAACAAACACCATCGGCAGCCGCCCCGCCTCAATCGCCGCCGGATTGATATTCCAGATCATCAGATGCTTACCGCCGGGCGCAAAATCCATCTCGCCCTTGGCAGGGACGGGGACAGAGCGCAGCGGCTTCATCGTCATCATCCCGTTTTCCTTGACGCTCTCGTGCATTTCGACGCGCTGTGCCAGATCGGCAGACACGGCGACAAGGTCGACCGGCTGCTCTCCGCCCTCAACCGTAAAATAGCCGGCAGAGGGGCGATCGGGGGTCGCGCCAAGTTCAATATAGCCGCTGGCGACATGCAACACCGCGCCCTCGACCAGATTTTCATGACAGCCGGTTAGCGAAAGCGAAGCCACAGCGAGGGTGGCGAGGGGGAGGAATTTCATGAGCGCGGACTCCTGTATCGGAAGCAATTTCATCTTCCAGATAGGCATTGGCAGCCCTTGTGCCAAGGACAAGCGCACCTATATCGCGCCCATAACCCAAGAAATATGGCGTGCCGTCAGGGCGCCAGACTATGTGACAAAAGGACGAAAGACTCATGGCAAAAGTGATCGGGATCGATCTGGGAACCACCAACAGCTGTGTTGCAGTGATGGAAGGCGGCAAGCCCAAGGTAATTGAAAATTCGGAAGGCACGCGCACGACGCCCTCGATCGTCGCCTTTGCCAAGGATGGCGAGCGCCTGATTGGCCAGCCTGCCAAGCGCCAGGCCGTGACCAACCCTGAAAACACCATCTTTGCCGTCAAGCGCCTGATCGGCCGCCGCTTTGACGACCCCATGACCAAAAAGGACATGGAACTGGTCCCCTATGCAATCGCAAAGGGCTCGACCGGCGATGCGTGGGTCAAGGCAGGCGGCGAAGAATATTCGCCGTCACAGATTTCCGCCTTCATCCTGCAAAAGATGAAGGAAACCGCCGAATCCTATTTGGGTGAAACGGTGACGCAGGCGGTGATTACCGTCCCCGCCTATTTCAACGACGCCCAGCGTCAGGCGACCAAGGATGCCGGCAAGATTGCGGGCCTTGAAGTGCTGCGCATCATCAACGAACCGACCGCAGCCGCTCTCGCCTATGGCCTCGACAAGACCGAGAATAAGACGATCGCGGTCTATGACCTTGGCGGCGGCACGTTCGACATTTCGATTCTCGAAGTCGGCGATGGCGTGTTCGAAGTGAAGTCGACCAACGGGGACACCTTCCTCGGTGGTGAAGATTTCGACAGCAAAATTGTCGAATTTCTGGCCGATGCGTTCAAAAAGGACGAAGGCATTGACCTGCGCGGCGACAAGCTGGCGCTGCAACGCCTGAAAGAATCGGCTGAAAAGGCCAAGATCGAACTGTCATCGGCGGCAACGACCGAGGTCAACCTGCCCTTCATTACCGCCGACGCCAACGGGCCGAAGCATCTGGTCAAGACGATCACCCGTTCGGACCTTGAAAAGCTGGTCGAAAGCCTCGTCAAGCGGACCCTCGACCCCTGCAAAAAAGCGATCAAGGACGCAGGCGTCGACCCCAAGGATATCGACGAAATCGTGTTGGTCGGCGGCATGACACGTATGCCGCGTGTCCGCGAAGTCGTGAAAGATTTCTTCGGCCAAGAACCCCACACCGGCGTCAACCCCGACGAGGTCGTGGCCATCGGTGCCGCGATTCAGGCCGGCGTGCTACAGGGCGACGTCAAGGACGTGCTGTTGCTCGACGTGACCCCGCTGTCGCTGGGCATTGAAACGCTGGGCGGTGTGTTCACACGCATGATCGACCGCAACACGACGATCCCGACCAAAAAGTCGCAGGTCTATTCAACCGCTGATGACAATCAGTCGGCTGTGACGATCCGCGTCTTTCAGGGCGAGCGCGAAATGGCCGCCGACAACAAGGCACTCGGCCAGTTCGACCTCGTCGGCATCCCGCCCGCTCCGCGCGGCGTGCCGCAGATCGAAGTGACCTTTGACATCGACGCCAATGGCATCGTGTCGGTCCATGCCAAGGATAAGGGCACGGGCAAGGAACAGCAGATCAAGATCCAGGCATCGGGCGGCTTGTCGGACGGCGACATTGATCAGATGGTCAAGGACGCCGAACAATTTGCCGAAGAAGACAAAAAGCGCCGCGAGGCTGCCGAAGCCAAGAACAACGCCGAAAGCCTGATCCACACGACCGAGCGTCAGCTGGTCGAGCATGGGGATAAGATCGACGCCGCGCTCAAGGCCGAAATCGAAGCCGCCGTTGCCGAAGCGAAAACCGCTGTCGAAGGCGGCGAGCCCGAAGCGATGACCGAAAAGAGCCAAGCGCTAGCGCAAGTCGCGATGAAGCTCGGCCAGGCGATCTATGAGCAAGAGCAAAAGGACGCCGCCTCACCCGACGCCGAGGGCGAAGCGCCCAAGGCCGAAGACGAAGATGTCGTCGATGCGGAATTCTCGGAAGTCGACGAAGACAATAAGGGCTGATCAGACAAGCCCCGTTCGCGCCATCAACCGCGCGAACGGGGCGACCTGATCTAACTGGGGACCTAAATGTCACTCGACATCGATTATTATGAGTTACTGGAATGTGATCGCAGCGCCGACGATCGCACGCTAAAGGCCAGCTATCGCAAGCTTGCGATGCAATATCATCCCGACCGCAATCCGGGATGCCATGACAGCGAAGCCCGGTTCAAGGCGATCAGCGAAGCCTATGACTGCCTGCGCGATCCGCAAAAGCGCGCGGCCTATGATCGCTTCGGCAAGGCCGCGTTCCAGAATGGCGGCCCCGGCGGTGGTGGTGGCGGAGCCGATTTTGGCGACATTGGCGATATTTTTGAATCGATCTTTGGCTCTGCCTTTGGCGGCGGCGGCCAGCGCCAACGCGGCCCCGCGCGTGGTGCCGATTTACGCTATGATCTGGAAATCCGGCTGGAGGATGCCTTCGCCGGATGCAGCCGCGAGATTGAAGTCGATGTCGCGGCGCGATGCGACAGCTGTGATGGCAGCGGCGCCAAACCCGGCACCTCGACCCATCGCTGCACCACCTGCGCCGGTCATGGCAAGGTGCGCGCGCAGCAGGGCTTTTTCATGGTCGAGCGCGTCTGCCCCCATTGTCAGGGCGCGGGAGAGGTTATCGCCGACCCCTGCCCCACCTGTCAGGGCGAAGGCCGTATCGACCGGCGCAAGACGCTGACCGTCACAATCCCCGCCGGTGTCGACGAAGGCACGCGCATCCGGCTGAGCGGCGAAGGCGAATCGGGCGCGCGCGGTGCCGGGGCTGGCGACCTGTATATTTTCCTGCACTTAAAACGGCACAAATTGTTCGAGCGCGAGGGCACAACCTTGTTCACCCGCGCGCCGATCAGCTTTACCACGGCGGCGCTGGGCGGCGAAATCACCATCCCCGGCCTTGACGGCACGCGCCACGACATTCGCATTCCCGCGGGCATCCAGTCTGGCAAGCAATTGCGCCAGCGCGGGGCCGGTATGCCGGTCCTCAACGGGCGCGGCCATGGCGATCTGGTGATTCAGGTCGATGTCGAAACCCCAACCAAATTGAGCGCGCGGCAAAAGGAATTGCTGGCCGAGTTTCAGGAAACCGAGACCGGCGATGAAAGCCCCGCCGCGCAAGGCTTTTTCACGCGCATCAAGGATATGTGGGACGATCTGACCGATTAGGGTCACGCCCACCTATCTTTCCTGTGGTCCGCTTGGTAGCCTGTCTGCCCCGCCCACACGGAAAGAAGATTCCCCATGCGCCCTCTTCGCTTTGCACCGCTCGCCTTGCTCCTCGCCCCGCTGCCCGCATTCGCGCAGGATTTCTCCAAGGTCGAAATCAAGACCGAGCAGGCGGGACCCGGCGTGTCGGTGCTGTTTGGCGCGGGCGGCAATATTGCGGTCAGCCATGGCAGCGACGGCACCGTGCTGGTCGATGACCAGTTTGCACCGCTAACCCCTAAAATCGAAGCCGCAGTCACCGCCCTTGGCGCGAGTCCGGTCAAATGGCTGATCAACACCCACTGGCATGGCGACCATAGCGGCGGGAACGAAAATTTCGGCAAGGCGGGCGTGATGATCATGGCGCAGGATCATGTCCGCGAGCGACTGGCCGAGGGCAATGTCGCCAGCGGCGGAAAATCCGCCCCCGCGCCTGCCGCTGCGCTGCCCGTCCTTACCTATCATGACGGCATCACGCTGCACCTCAACGGCGACACGATCCGCGTCCGCCACGCCCCGCACGCCCACACCGACGGCGATTCAATCCTGTTCTGGGACAAAGCCAATGTTGTCCATATGGGCGACACCTTCTTTAACAAAATCTCGCTTCCCTTCATCGACCTGAAAAGCGGTGGCTCGGTTTATGGCGTATTGGCCGCTGCCGACATGGTGCTGGGGGAAATCAACGACCAGACGGTCATCATCCCCGGTCACGGCCCACTGGCGACCAAGGCCGACCTTGTCGCCTATCGCGATATGCTGGCGAGTGTGATCGCTGCGGTCGAAAGCGCCAAGGCGGCGGGAAAATCGCTGACCGAGATTCAGGCGATGAAGCCGGCGACCAAATGGGAAGTCCCCGGCGGTTTTATCTCGGGCGATGCCTTTGTCACGGCGGTGTATAACAGCGAGAAGCCGCATCATCACCAGCCCGACCGATCCAAGGATATTATGAGCGATCAGGACAGCGGCGACCACGCGCACTAAAGCTCTGACGCGTCTTAGTCTGCGTCAATCTCAACCCGCAATTCGGCGATCAATGCCGCAACCTTGGGCAAGCGCCCTTCCTCTTCATCCAAGATCGCGTGAAAGGCCCGACGCTTGATCCTGGCGAGGTCTGCGGCGGGGAGCGCTCCGTCGCCGCTCACACTGCTCGCCACGATGTCGATCAGGCGGTCGGCACCGTGTAGTCGTCCCCACAGATAATCATTCTCGCGATAGGCGCGGCTAAAAAAGGCGCCGAAGCTGTTGAATTCGATTCCCTTCAGCGACTCCGCCGCGCCACCGGTCCGGATCGCATTGGCATCAGACGGCGAAATGCGGTCGATCTTGACCGGATCATATTCGTCAAAACCCTCGCCTTGCAGCAGCGGCAGCGTCGCAATGTCGTAAAAGGGATAGCCCAAATAGGCGAGCAGCATCACCCGCCGGTCATCCTTGGGCAAGGTGGCGAGCGCATCGGCGACCAGCGCATCGGCTTCGCTGTCGGCGGCGGTGAGGTCGCGGCGCTCTGCGATGGCGTCGAGCCACGCCCCCATATCGGCATCAGGTGCAACATCGATGTCGGCCAGCCAGCTATCGCCCTCGCGCTCCAGATAGATGCCGAGCGCGGTGAATATGGCGCTGCGCATTATTTCACAGGCGGGGTCGCTCGCCTCGCGCTTGGCCTCGACAGCCGCGTCGAGTTCGCGCGCCAGAAAGCGCAAGCGGCGGACCCTGAAATCGAGGTCATGGGCGCGGAAAAAGGCAATCGCATCGTCATTGGCCCCCGCGCCGCGCTTGCCCGAAATACGGTCGAGCCCGCGCCGGCGGATTTCCTCCCACAGGGCGTCGCGGCGGTTGCCTTGATGAACCTCTCCCTTGGCGGGGACCAGCCGGTCGATTACTCCCACCAGATCCTCGACCACCGACGATAATTTCAAATGGCCATAGGGTGCATAGGCAAATCCTGCGCGCACAGAGGCTTCATCCTGCGCCTTGGCGCGCCATTTCTTGAGCCGCGGGATCGTCGGGCTGTTGAGAAAAAAGGTCGTCCCGAACAAGGCCGCGACATGTTCCTCTACCTCGGGCTTAATCGCATCGACGATGTGCTGCATCCGGCGAATCCGCCGTGACAGGCCGGCGAGTGCGTCGACATTGTCGCGGATCGGCTGTTCGCGCGGAATTTCGGAAAGAGCACCGAGGATTGTTGTCAAAAACCCCGGCAAACGGGGAGTACCATCCTCTGCATCGCCGTCGGGCTGCCCAGCCACTTTGCCGAGGCTGATCGCGCGATAATCGGGTTTGGGGTCGATATAGACAAAGCGCCGATCAATCTCACGCCGAGCCGGACGCTGTTTGAGCGCTGCAATCGCGGGCTTGAATGGCGCGTTGGCCAGCACCGATCCGTCAATCATCACGCGGTCGGCAGGCTCTATATCCTCGGTCGCTACAGGCAATTGGGTGGTGATGAATTCGTCGCGTCGTGCCCAATCCAGCCTGCGCCGGACGAGCACCCGATCGAGTTCGCGCAAGGTAAAGGGGGGAAAGGCGCCGGGGAAGCTGGCGGTCGCGCGGGCCGCCGCGGTCAGGGCAATTCTGTCATCGAGTTGCGCGCCCGATCCACCCGTTTGTCTCGCCTTGCAGAAATGCATCACAAGGCGATGTTCCTGCTCGGTCACGCGGGGCGGACTGTTGAGTGCCAGCAGCGCACTATGCCCCGCAAAATCTGTCACCGAAACAAACAGGTCGACCGGCAAGCCATCGGGGACCAACGGCGGCCCCTTTGGTCCGGCGTCCATCGCATCAAAAGCGTCGATGAGCAGGTTGCAGAATGTCTCGCCGCCAAAGGGCGGCTGAAACCAGCGCGCGCGGACAAAGCGCGACAGCTTGGCGCGCACCTCATCCTGCGCCGCCGCGCCGACAGTGCGATCGATGACATTGCCACGCCGCTTCATTGCCCAGCCCGCAATCGGCACCGCCCAAAATTTAGTCGCGCGCGACAAGGGCCGCGCATCGGGGTCGATCAACCGGTCGACATCGGCGCTGTCGAGCCACAGGTCGGTGAGCGGTTCGAGCGATTGGCCGGTTGCGAGCGCGCGGGCGAGGAAGATACCGTTGATGCCTCCTGCGCTCGCCCCCGCAACAATATCGGCCAGCACGCGCAGCCGGATATGGCTGTGTTCGGCCATCGCGTCGAGCAGTTCGCCATAAACCGCGCCCGACCCGCTGAGCGGATCTCCGTCGTGAACGGCGCGCGAGGCAGCGGCGAGCCGCCACACCTCTTTGGTGATGCCGTGCATATAAACGGCCAGGCTGATGCCGCCGTAACAGATGAGGGCGAAGCGAAGCTCTTTCTCGCGCATGGCATTCTGATAGCGCGAAATTTCGAACAAGGCGAAATTTTCGATGCTACGGTAAAGATCGGCCAAAAGTCGCCTGCAAACCCGCATTTGAGCTTGCGTGTGCAAATCATTCGCATTAGCGGACTTTCAACAGGAGTTGAGAATGATTCGCAAGATTTTTGCCGCCGCGATGCTGAGCACCGCCTTTTCCACGCCGGTTCTGGCGCAGGGTGCGCCTGACGCCAGCAATGGTGCCGCGGACACCGACGACAGCAGCATCATCGTCACCGCCGCGCGCACGATTCTGCCGCCGTCGGCGCTACCGCTGACCATAGAGATCATCGACAAGGACGCGCTCGACCAGCAAATCGCCATCGGGGGATCGGTCACCGACGCCGTGGCTTCGCTCACCCCCTCCTTCTCCCCGACGCGGCAGAAACTGTCGGGCGCGGGCGAAACACTGCGCGGGCGTTCTCCGCTTTATGCGATCAACGGCATCCCGCAATCGACCCCGCTGCGCGACGGCAGCCGCGATGGCTTTACCATCGACGGCTTTTTCATCGACCGGGTCGAGCTGATCTTTGGGTCCAACGCATTGCAGGGCATTGGCGGCACCGGCGGCATCGTCAATCAGGTGACCGTCGGGGCGCCGACCCGCGAAGGCCTGTCAGGCCGCGCGCTGATCCAGGGCACCGCCGACAATGACTTTTCAAAGGCCGGAATGGGCGGAAAGCTCGCCGGACTGGTGCAATATAAGGCAGACCGCTTCGACGCGACCGTGGGCGCCACTTATGAGCTGCGCGGCGTGTTTCGTGACGGCAAGGGCCGCCCCATCGGCATCAACCTTACGCAGGGCGAGACGCAGGACAGCAAGACATTCTCGCTGTTCGGACGTTTTGGTTATGAACTCAGCGATACCGCGCGGATCGACCTGATCGCAAGCCGCTTCGAGCTGAAGGGCGATGGCGATTATGTCGCGATTGCCGGTGACCGACTGACCAGCCTGCCGACCAGCGCGGTGCGTGGCGCGCCTCCGGGGGTTCCCGGCACCGGCCGCACAGAAAGCCTTGCCCTGTCACTGACCGACACCGGATTGGGCGGCGGCAATTTCATCAGCCAGATTTTCTGGAACCGCAGCCGCGATACTTTTGGCGGCGAGGTCAATCCGATCGCCACTTTTCAGGACGCCGCCATTGCGCCCGTCGGCACCCTGTTCGACCAGTCGCAAAACCGCAGCCGCAAAATCGGCGGTAAAGTCAGCTATGAACGCGCCATTCCCGGCTTTGAAGCGCTGACCATGACCTTGGGTTTTGACGCTTTGTGGGACACCACCGAACAACGGTTGATCGCAACCAACCGCACATGGGTGCCGCCGACCGATTTCCGCAGCCTTGCCCCCTTTGCTCAGGCCAATCTGAAACTGTTCGACGGGCTGGTCCGCTTGGCCGGCGGCATGCGGTACGAGAATGTCAAAATCACCATCGACGATTACACCACGCTCGCCAGTGCAGGGAACACCATGGTTTTGGGCGGCAGCCCGACTTTCAAGGATGCGCTGATCAATGGCGGCGTGATTGTCGAACCCGTAAAAGGCATCCGCGCCTATGCGAGCTATGCCGAGGGTTATACCGTCCCCGATGTCGGGCGCATCACCCGCGCGGTGAACACGCCGGGTATCGATATCGACAATTTCCTCGACATCTCCCCCATCGTATCGAACAACCGCGAAATCGGGGTCGAGGTGAAGCGCGGGCCGCTCGACGCCAGCGCCACCTATTTCTGGTCATCGAGCGACAAGGGTCAGCGCCTAGCCGCCCGCCCCGACGGCATTTTCGAAGTCATGCGCCAGCGCGTCGAGATCGAAGGGCTGGAGGTCAACCTGGGCGTCGAGACACCCATCGACGGACTGAAGCTGTCGGTCGGCTATGCCCATCTCAACGGTCGGTTCGACAGCGATGGTGATGAAAAGGTCGATAGCGACCTTGATGGCGCGAATATTTCGCCCGACCGGCTGAATTTGGCCGCAAGTTTTGCGCGTGGCCCGGTGTCGGCGCGTGTGCAGACGCAGGTTTATTTCTCGCGCAAATTTTCTGGCACCACCACCGACCCGCGCAATGATTTTGGCGGCTATACGCTGACCGACGCCCATGTCCGCTATCAGACCGGTATCGGCGGGATCAGCCTGAGCGTCGCCAATTTGTTCAACAAGCAATATTTCAGCTATGCCAGCGACACCCAGCGCCCGACCGACAATTTCTTTAACTTCGCCGGTCGCGGACGCACCTTTACCCTCGGGTGGGACGCGCGCTTCTGATGAAGCTGCTCGACCTCCTCCACCGCTGGACCGGCGGGCTGATCGGACTGGTGCTGACGGTGCTGGGGCTGACCGGCGCAATATTGGTGCATCGCGATAGCTGGATCATGCTGCCGCACGCCGATGATGCACAACTGGGCGATGTCGCCAGCATCACCGCCGCAACCGAAAAATTGATGGCAACGTCCGGAGACCCGCAGGGCATCATCTATGCGTCGCAAAGCTTGGGGCTGCATCGGGTGCGATTGTCGGGTGACGCAGGGCTTTATGCCGATCAGGCGGGCAATATTGTAACCCGCTGGGCCAGCCAGTGGGAACGCCCTGAATTGTGGATATTCGATCTCCACCATCATTTGTTCGCGGGTGAGACCGGAGAAACTGCGTCGGGCATTGCCGGACTTTGCGCGCTGTTCTTTGTCGTAACGGGCACCATTTTATGGTGGCGCACGCGGCGCAGTTTTCGCCTGCGCCTCTGGCCCAAGCGAATGACGCGCCCCGCCATATTGACCCAGCATCGCGATCTGGGCGTTGTAATTGCCCCGCTGATTTTCCTGTCGGCGCTGACCGGATCGATAATGTTGTTCCGGCCCGTCGCCGCGCTGGTGCTGTCCCCTTTTGGCAGCCCCGACGAACTCAGCAAATCGCTGACATCGCCCAAATATAAGGGCGGAGTCCTGACCGAGAAACCCGACTGGCGCGCCATGCTGGCGACCGCCCATGCGCGTTTCCCCGAGGCTGAATATCGTATCCTCAGCCTGCCGCGAAAGCCGGGCGACCCGATAGCATTGCGGATGCGCCAGCCCGAGGAATGGCTGCCCAACGGGCGCACAACGCTGTGGTTCGATGCCGCGAGCGGCCTGTTGCTCGGCGCACGCGATGCGCGGGCGCTGCCGACCAGCGCGCAGGTTTTCAACATGGCCTATCCCGTCCACGCCGCAAAGGTCGGCGGGCTGGCCTATCGGCTGGTGATGACCTTGTCGGGACTAGGCATGGCGATGCTCGGCAGCTTTGCAGTCTGGAGTTTCTGGTTCCGCCGTAACAAGCGCGTCAAAAAGCCCGCACGCGCAGCCCTCGCCACCGGCTGATTTCGCCGCCACTGCGGGAGCATGCTTTCCTATTGCGGCAGGACGCCTATATCCTGTCGCATCCCATGACCCGCGCCCGCGTTCTCCTCCTCACTTCGGCCCTCGGCCCGCTCGATTATCGGGTGCCGCATGGTATGGAGGCCGAATTGGGCAGCGTCGTCATCGCACCGCTGGGGCCAAGGCGGCTGGGCGGCGTGGTGTGGGAGGATAGCGCGTTCGGCGCGCCCGATCCGGTCGGCGACAACCGGCTGCGCAACCTGTTCGAGGTCGCACCTGTCCCGCCGCTGTCCGCACCGCTGCGCCGCCTGATCGAATGGACGAGCGATTATTATCTGTCGCCGCCCGGCGCGGTGTTGCGCATGGTGCTGCCCGGTGTCGCCTTTGCCGATGCCCGCCGCCCGATCATCGAATATCGCGCCACCGGTGCATTGCCCCCGCGCATGACGCCGCAACGCACAGTCGCGCTCGACGCCATCGGCGCTTCGCAAGGCACGGTGCGCGAACTGGCGGCGCTGGCCGAGGTCAGCGAGGCGGTGGTGCGCGGGCTGGTCAACTCTGGCACGCTGGACCCCGTCGCGGTGTCCGCCGACGCCCCCTATCCCGACCCCGACCCCGCTTTTGCACCGCCCGACCTTTCGGACGAACAGCGCGAGGCCGCGGCGGGGCTGGTCGATGCGGTGACAGCAGCCAAATTTGAAACCTTGGTGCTCGACGGTGTGACCGGATCGGGCAAGACCGAAGTGTATATGGAGGCGATTGCTGCGGCGATGGATGCGGGCAAACAGGCGCTGGTCCTGCTCCCCGAAATCGCGCTCACCGAACCAATGCTTAAACGTTTTACCGCGCGTTTCGGCTGCGAGCCGACCGCGTGGCACAGCGGGCTACGCGCCGCAGAGCGCCGCCGCGCCTGGCATGCGATTGCCAGCGGCGATGCGCGCATCGTCGTCGGGGCGCGCTCGGCGCTGTTCCTGCCCTATGCGCGGCTGGGTGTCATCGTCGTCGATGAGGCGCATGAAACCAGTTTCAAACAGGAAGATGGCGTCCATTATCACGCCCGCGACGTCGCGGTGATGCGGGGCCATTTTGAAGGCTTGCCGGTGGTTCTCGCCAGCGCAACCCCCGCACTCGAAAGCCTCGCGCAGGTCGAGGCTGGACGCTATCGCCATATCATCCTGCCCGCCCGCTATGGCGGGGCCACCATGCCCGATCTGGCCGCCATCGACATGCGCAGCGACCCGCCCGACCGCGGAAGCTGGCTCGCGCCGCCGCTCGTCACCGCGCTCGCCGACCGCTTGCAAAAGGGCGAACAGAGCCTTCTCTTTCTCAACCGGCGCGGCTTTGCCCCGCTGACCCTGTGCCGCACCTGTGGCCACCGCATCCAATGCCCCAATTGCACCGCCTGGATGGTCGAGCACCGGTTGGTCCACCGGCTCGCCTGTCACCATTGCGGCCATGTCATGCCGCCGCCGCGCCTCTGCCCCGAATGCGAAGAGGAGGACAGCCTCGTTGCCTGCGGCCCGGGGGTCGAGCGGGTTGCCGATGAAGTGGCGCTGCGCTTTCCCGAAGCGCGGACCGCTATCGTCACCAGCGACACCCTATGGTCACCCGCCAAAGCCGCCGAATTTGTCGAAAATGTCGAGGGCGGGCTGGTCAATATCATCATCGGAACGCAGCTTGTCACCAAAGGCTATCATTTCCCCAATCTGACGCTGGTTGGCGTCGTCGATGCGGACCTTGGCCTCGACGGCGGCGATTTGCGCGCGTCGGAGCGGACGTTCCAGCAGATCGCGCAGGTCGCCGGACGCGCCGGTCGCGGGGTCAAACATGGCGAGGTGCTGATCCAGACGCGCGTTCCCGACGCCCCCGTCATGGCGGCGCTGGTCGCGAACGACCGCGACGGATTTTATCAGGCCGAAGCGGCGGCACGGCGGCAGGCTGGCGCCCCACCCTATGGCCGCTTTGCCGCGCTGGTCATTTCGTCCGAGGATATGGAGGTCGCCCGCAGTGTCGCACAGCGGCTGGGCGCCAAGGCACCGGTCGCCGATGGCCTCGCCGTCTATGGCCCCGCCCCCGCGCCGCTCGCCATGCTGCGCGGCCGCCACCGTTTCCGCCTCCTGCTCCACGCCCCGCGCAGCTTCGATTTGCAGAGCACCATCCGCGACTGGGTGAGCAGTATCGACTGGCCCAACAAAGCGCGCCTCGCAATCGATATCGACCCCTATAGTTTCGTGTGAGAATGCTGCAGTTTGGCAGAATTGGACTTGTGACATTTTCCTGTTAGGCATCACATTCTGAGTTGGTAACTATCGGGGAGTAGTACTGGTGAATTTGCAGAAATTGGCGCGAACGATTGGCAGCAGCGTGGCACTGGCAGTGTTGACAATGAGCGCTAGCGCCCATGCGGAATGGTGGGAAGCCGAGACTAGCCATTTCATCGTTTATTCTGAAAGCAAACAAGACGATGCTAAACAATTCGCCCAGTTACTTGAACGCTATGACAATGCACTGCGCTATATGCAGAAACTTCCTATACCAGGCCCCGATATGGGTGAGGCCAACAAGGTAAAAGTGTTTCGCAGCGGTGATGCTGACGATATTGCCTATGTCGCCGGAGCCCCTGGGTCCGGTATCGCTGGCTTTTATATCCCCCGCGCTGGCAACACCGTTGCCTTTGTCCCTTCCCGTGAAAAGCGGCGCGACATGAGCAGCGTACGCAGGGACGACAACCCCGTGCTCGATGCACAGCGGGTGCTGTTTCACGAATATACGCATCATTTCATGCTGACCAATTTCAGTACGGCATATCCGCATTGGTATTCTGAAGGCTTTGCGGAAATGTACAGCACGATCGAATTTAGAGAAGATGGTAGCTTTGTAGGTGGCTTGGTTCCGCAGTCGCGCGGTCGAGGGTTGAAGTTGCTTCCTGACGTTCGCTTGACGCGCCTATTTGATCACAATGTGAAGCTTACGCGTATGGAGCAATATCAATCTTATACCTTTGGCTGGTTGTTATCGCACTATTTGAATTTCAATGCTGCACGAAGAGGTCAGTTACCCAAATATTTGAAATCACTTAATAATGGAGAAGACAGCTTGGAAGCGGCGACGGCCGCCTTTGGTGACTTGAGTGTTCTGCAAAAGGAATTGCACAAATATAAAAATGGCCCCTTCCCCGTCCTGGTGTCTCCTCCCGGTGCAGTCCCATTACCCAAGGTATCTGTGCGGCGCTTGACCCCGGCTGAAGAAGATCTGATGCGCGAATATATTCGGTCGCAACGCGGTGTTGATCGCAAAGAGGCCAAAGACGTCGCGAGCGATCTAGAGGGCAAAGGGCAGGCCTATCCCGAAAGCCTCCCCGCTCAGTTAATCGTCGCAGAAGCACAGCTAGATGCGCAAAATTTCGATGCAGCAGAGGCGGCGGCAAAACGCGCTATCGCCCTGTCTCCCGAATCCTCGTTCGCCCAATATCTGCTCGGCGCAACCTATCTGGCGCGCGGTGAAACCGACAAGACAATGTACGCAAAAGCACGACCGGTGCTGCTCAAGGCCCACCAACTCGATCCGAAAGATCCGCGCCCGTCAATCGCCTATTATCTGTCATACTTTGAATCCGGTGAAACGATCCCTGAACCGGCACTGATACTCTTGGAAGATGCCTTTAACACAGCGTCTTATGACAGGGATTATCGCCTGATTCTGTCACGGCAATTGCTGAACGAAGGCAAGGGAAAACTTGCCCGGTCTGTATTGTCTCCAATCGCCTTTTCAGCTCATGGCGACGACAAAGAGAATAAAATTCTTGCAACGGTCGAGTTCATCGAAAAGGATGATCTGGACGATGCGCGCAAGAAAATCGCAGAGATATTTCAAGATAAAAAGGACGCACGCGACGGGAAAAAGAAAGGATAGAGCACGACCAGAGGCTGGTGCACAGACCACTCAAAAATCAGATGCCGCGTCTTTGCGTCGATTTTGGTTTACTCGCGGCGATGCGACGTTAATTCTTGGCCTATGCCTAGCCTCTTGATGCGCACCGCGCTTTCGTTTCTGCTTTCAACTTTGGCGCTGCCTGCTTTGGCGGGTGCCCATACCACCCCGATCGCAGTACCGGTCACAGCGACAAAGGACCTTGGCGCCAGCAACGCCGGTCGTCTGCTCATCTTCGCGCAGCGTGTCGAACCCGACGCAAAGCCCTCGGACGAGGTGGATACGTCCCCCTTTGAACCGACCGGAACGGCCATCGCCGCGCGCGAAGTCAAGGATTTGCGCGCCGGACAGGTGGCGCTGGTTGGCACCGAGACCGAGGCCTTTCCAAAACCATGGTCACAACTTCTCGCCGGCACTTATCGTCTGCAGGCGGTGCTCGATCGCAACCATGACTATAATTATGGCGGCCGGGGTCCGGGTGATCTGGTGTCGCAAGTGATCGAGGCACAGTTGCCGGGTACCGTTCCGACGCTGACCCTCGACCATCAAATTCCCGCGCAGGATTTTGCTACACAACTGGCCAGCCTGTCGCCCGAATCGCGGACGATGATTGAAAGCGGACTGACCGCTGTGAAAGCCTTTGACGCACCGAGTGCGCTGATGACGCGCTTTTCAGGCACGCCGACCTCGATCAAGGGCTGGGTCGCGCTACCCCCCGGCTATGCAAAGAACCAGGCGCATTATCCGACCGCCTATTCGGACGGCGGCTTTGGTAGCACGCTAAACAGCGCGCATATGAGCGCGGCGCGCCTCGCGGCGATGATGGCCAAGGGGGAGATGCCACCGATGATCTGGGTCTTTCTCGATCATCATATTGCCACCGGCACCCATGAATTTGCCGATTCGGTCAACAATGGTCCGTGGGGCAGCGCGCTCACCACCGAAGCGATTCCGTTGCTGGAAAAAACATATCGCATGGATGCGCGCGCCAATGGCCGCTTTCTCAACGGGCATAGTTCGGGCGGCTGGTCGACTTTGTGGCTGCAAGTCACTTACCCCAAAATCTTCGGCGGCACCTGGCCAACCTCACCCGACTCCAGCGACTTTCATGATTTCACCGGCATCAACATCTATGCCGACCATGCCAACGCCTATGTCGGGGCGGACGGCAAGGATCTGCCGCTTATCCGCAACAAGGGGAAAGTCATCGCGACGGTACGCCAATTTTCTCAACTGGAGGCGGCACTTGGCGGCTATGGCGGTCAGATTGCCAGTTTTGACTGGGTCTTTTCGCCGCGCTGTCCCGACGGACGCCCTTGCCAGATGTTCAACCGCGCCAGTGGCAAAGTCGATCCCGCCGTTGTCGCCTATTGGCGCGACCATTATGACATCGCGCATATCATCGCCCGCGACTGGGACACGCTAAAGCCCGACCTTGATGGCAAGATTCACCTGACCGTGGGAACCGCCGACACCTTTTATCTCGACGGCGCCGCGCATCGGTTGCAGGCGGTGCTCGACGGGTTGGGTGCCAAATCCTCTTTCCGCTTCTTGCCCGGCAAAACCCACTTCGACCTTTATCGAGAGGGTGACGATCCGCGTGCACTCCTCAAAACAATTGCCCGCGAAATGTATGCCGTGGCGCGTCCCGATGCAGGCGCGCCCATCGCTCAATAATCGGGTTCGCCCCCGGCCAAAATTTGCTCCGTCTGTCCGCTCAGCCACGCCATGGCGGCGGCCCAGGGTTGATGGCCATGGCTGATCCGCGCGACGCCCAATGCCGCCAGTTCCTTATGTGTCGGCCCCGCCTTTGATCGCAGGATATTAACCGGCAGCGGCGAGCCGTCGCAGATCGCACCGATACAGCGCGCATCGGCCAGAAAGGGCACGAACAACCCGCTTGCACCTGCATCAGCATAGGCCCGCGCGCGTTCGAGCACCGCCGCCACCAACGCATCGCCATCTTTGGCGACATCTTGCCCGCGAAATACATCGCAGCGCGCATTGACGAACAGGCCGGTGTCAGCGGCGGCGCGAACCCGCTGTGCCGCTTCACCGAGCGGGATCAACGCATTCGAACCGGGCATCCGGTCCTCCATATTGATCCCCGCGGCGCCCGCATCCTTGGCGCGGCTGACCGAACGACCCACCGCCGCCGCATCGACGCCATATCCCGATTCCATATCAATGCTGACGGGCAAGTCGGTGACCGATCGGATGCGCGTCAAATTGGCGAGCGCGTCGGCGAGCGGGAAATTCTCGCCGTCGGCGGAGCCTTGCGCGCAGGCGACGCCCCAACTGCCGGTCGCAATCGCTTTGGCCCCCGAAGCAGCCACGGCCCGCGCGCTGCCCGCGTCCCAGATGTTGACGAGGATCAGCGGATCGCCGGGGACATGCAACGCTTTGAATTGGGCAATCTGGTCCGTCATTCTGATATCTCCCGCTTGAGCAATTCTTCCTTGATCGACAGACCATAGGCATAACCGCCGAGGCTGCCGTCGCTGCGCACCACACGGTGACAGGGGATCAGCACCGCAACATTGTTCGCGCCATTGGCGCTGCCCGCCGCGCGCACCGCCTTGGGCTTGCCCACCGCTGTCGCAATATCGGCATAGCTGCGCGTTTCGCCAGCAGGAATCTTGCGCAGTTCACGCCAAACCGCCTCTTGAAACGCCGTGCCTTTCACATCGATCGGGATGTGGTCAAAGCCGTTGACCGGCGCCTCGACCGCCGCAACGACTTCACCGAGCAATCGTTCGAAATCATCGCCGCCCTCAACCAGAGTAGCCGCCGGAAAGCGCGCCTCCAGCGCCGCGCGCCCTTCGTCGAACGACAGGCGGCACACTCCTTTGTCTGTCGCGGCGACCAGCATCGCGCCCAGACTCGTTGGCACCACCGCCCAGTGGATGGTCACGCCTTTGCCGCCCGCGACCCACGCCGATGCGCTCATCCCCATTCTCCCGTCCAGATTGTCATAAAAGCGCGACGGGCCGCTGAACCCTGCGTCATAAATGGCGTCGGTCACCCGCTCTGCACCCGACAGGGCGGCCCGCGCCCGTTCATCGCGCAGCGCCCGCGCATAGGCAGCGGGCGACAGGCCGGTATGGCGCGTAAAGACGCGCTGGAAATGTGTCGGCGAATAGCCGGTGCGCTGCGCCAGATCGGCCAGCGCTAACGGCTCCTCGCTTTGCTTGATCGCGGCGATGGCGGCCAGCACTGCCCCTTCGTCACGCGCCACATCGTCGGGCAGGCAGCGCTTGCACGGTCGCAGCCCCGTTGCGCGCGCAACCGCCCCGCTCTCAAAAAAGCGCACATTGGCGCGCTTGGGATGGCGCGCCGCGCAACTGGGACGGCAATAAATGCCGGTGCTGAGCACGCCGGTAACGAAGCTTCCGTCATAAGCCTTGTCGCGTGACAACACGGCGGCCCAGCGGTCCTCATCACTCATGGTCGCAAAGTCCATCGGCTCAGCTCCGTGTCACCCGCGCAGCAAAACAGCCATGCGCGGCATTATGGGCATCAATATAGGCGATCCGATCATCGGCGAACAGCGCCCGTATCGCACTATCGGCCTCACCCGCTGCGGCGAGACGCGCGTCGGCCAACATGCCGTCAGCGTCAAAACCACGCAGCGCGATCGGGCGCCCGACAAAGACCGGCGGCACTTCATCGACATATTCCGACGCTTCCACGCCCGACCGCACGAAAATGGCATAGGCCGACCGATAGGGGGTCGCGACATCATGACTGGTGTGATGCAGCAAGATCAACTCTTCGCCTTCGCGCGCATCTTCTAAACTGATGCGGCAGGGAAAGCCCCTGTCCGCTGTTGCCGTCATGCGCACGGCCTTATGATCTGCCAGCTCGTCGTCACTCATCGCGAAATAGGAAGCGAAGGGCTGGGGCGCGAGGCCGCGAATGGAATAGGTCATGGGGAGGTCCTTTCTTTGCCATCAATGACCCCGTTTCTGCCACGCCTCCCCAGCCCATGCGTCCCGATGCTTGCGTTCAAAGCGAAGCGCATTAGGTTGCGCGCCATGATCCGCATCCTCGCTCTGCTGCTCGCCCTTGTCTCCTTCACCCTTCCAGCACAGGCTGCTGATGATATCAGCGCGGTTTCGCGCGGCGTTGTGCGCGTCGTGACGGTCGCGATGGTCGATGGCGAGGTCGTCGGTTTTGGGCATGGCAGTGGCATCGCGGTTTCGCCGACGCGCATCGTCACCAATGCCCATGTCGTCGAATCGGCGGTCAAATATCCCAAAAATGTCGCGCTGGGTGTCGTCCCGTCGGAGGGCCAAAAAAGCTATTCCGCGCGGCTGGTGGCCATCGATTCCAAGCGTGATCTGGCTTTGATCGAAATCACCCAGGGCCGGGTGCCGCCCGCCGCCATTTACAGCGGTCCATTCGAAGCGGGCGAACATGTCGTCGCATTGGGCTATCCCGGCAATGTCGATCTGGCCTCGGCGCGCAGCTCCGCCGACTATATCACCCCGCGCACGCCCGTCCGCAGCGAAGGCAATCTGTCGAATCAACAGGCGGTCAACGGCATCGCCACACTCGTCCACACCGCCAAAATCGCGCGCGGAAATTCGGGCGGGCCGCTGGTTGATTTGTGCGGGCGCGTTGTCGGCATCAACACCTTTATCACCCGCGCCGACGATGGCGATTCGCCTTTTGCCTTTGCCGTGTCGAACCGCGAACTCATGCGGTTCCTCGCCGATTCCGACCAGAAATATAACGCCATCGGTACCGCTTGCCTGACGATGGACGAAGCCAATGCCCGCGACCGCGCGGCGCTGGACGCAGAAACCAGGGCCGAAGCCTCCGCCAATCAGGCACGTGAAGAAGCGACACGGCTGGACCAAGAACTTAAGCGGGCACGCGCCGAAGAGGCGGCGCTGTCCGCGCGTGAAAATCGCATCGCGCTGGCGGGTGTCTTGTTCGTTCTTGGGGCCTTTGGCGCCGCCGCCGCCTTTTTCTTTCACAACCAGAAAAAGATACAAAACGCCAAGATTGCGGGGGCCATCGGCGTCGCGCTGATCCTCGTCGCGTCAGCTCTGTTCATCACCCGCCCGGATACAATCGTCGATGTCAGCGATAGCGGCAGCGCAACGACCAAGGGCGCAGCAGGCACAGCGTCTAAGCTCGCCGAAGGACGCTATCTCTGTTCGATCCGCCCGCAACGCAGCCGCATCACCGTATCGTCGACCAGCGATGTTCCGGTGGAGATCAGCGCCAGCGGCTGCGTCAACGACCGCACCCAATATGCCCATGGCAGCGACGGACGCTGGCAGCGCATCCTTGTTCCCAATGAAGAAGCGACCGTTACCGTCGCGTCGATCGACGAGGATGCCAAGGAATATCGCGTCGATCGCTATCTGCTCGACGCCGATACAATGACAAAGGCCCGCGAATTGCGCGCCGGGGTGAATGTCAAAAGCTGCACCGCCAACAGTAGCGCGGTCGACAGCCTGGCCATCCAGCAAGACGCCATCCGCGCCGTCCTGCCCGCAAGCCCGAACGAGCGGCTGGTCTATGGGTGCCAACCGGCAGCGAAATCGGCGAATTGACAAGACCTGTTAAAAGACCTATTAAACGGTCATGAATAAACCACTCCTTGCCGATTTCGGCATCAGTATTTCGGATCTTAAGGCGAATCCATCGGCGGCGATTGCGGCGGCGGAGGGGTTTCCGGTGGCGATCCTCAATCGCAATTCACCCACCGCCTATCTCGTGCCTGCCAAAGCGTGGGAAGAGATTATCGAAGCATTGGACGACATTGAACTCACGAAAATCGTCAAAGCTCGCCAAGGCCAGAAGCGGATCAGGGTGAATATTGACGACCTATAATCTCGACTTTTTCGAGGAGGCGAAGAAAGAATGGGACAGACTGGGCAGTAATGTCCGGACCCAATTCGCCAAGAAACTCGCCGAGCGATTAAAAGACCCGCATGTCGCTTCGACGCGGCTGTCGAGCATGACCAATTGCTACAAGATCAAACTACGCGCGGCGGGATATCGGCTGATCTATCAGGTCGAGGACGAGACTGTCACAATCATCGTGGTTGCCGTTGGAAAGCGCGAGCGCAATGCGGTCTATAAACTGGCGACCCGTCGGCTAGAATGACCGACCCTACCCCCCACACGCTTTGAATAGCGCCAGCGTGCGTGTCCGCGCCAGTTCCGAACTTTCAGGGTGATAATCCTTGCGGCGGTCGCTGTTGAATCCGTGTCCGGCCTCATAGACAAAGATTTGCGCGGTCGGGTGCGCGGTGGCGATCAGCGCGTCGACGCCCTCCATCGGGATGCCGCTGTCATAGCGGCCGAAATGGGCGATGGCGGCACAGCGCGGGGCTTCGTCCTTGAACATTGTCGGCACCAGACTGCCATAATAGGCCGATGAAGCCGCCAGGTCAGGGCTGATCTGCGCCATCCGCCACGCGACCGAGCCGCCATAGCAAAAGCCGGTGATGAAAACGGGGCCTTTCGCCTTGAGCGCGTCGATGCAGGTCTGTGCATCCTTCAAGCTCTGTTCGAAGGGATGCAGCTCGCGCGCCAGTTGCACCGCCCGTTCAAACTGCGGCCCCGAATAATCGCTTTCAAATCCCGGATGCTCACGGTCGAACAAAGCAGGGCTGAGCACTTCATAGCCATCCTCGGCATATTCATCACACAGTTCGCGTATATGGTCGGTGACGCCAAAGATTTCCTGCACCAACACCAAACCGCCCTTGCGGTCTTCGGGCCGGCCACCCTCCGGCTGGGCATGATAAACGGCAATTTCGGCGCCATCGTCCATCATCATCCGAATCATCTCGCCCACACTGCGTCCCCTTTTTCGTCTGAATCGAGCCTGTTCCTGCTTTGCACTTTTGGATCATCATCGGGGATGACACAACAGCCCGCAGCCACGCATCGCCATCCTGTCCGCAAGAGAGTCGCCGACCATCTTGCATTGCACCAAAATCGTTGCTAGGCGCGCCGCGACTTCGCTGCGGGGGATATTTTCGAATATCCATTCTATCCCGCGCGACCCCATCCCCCACGGGATAGCAATAAAGGACTTTCGCGCGTGGAGAATTCCGGCGATATTCAGGGCAACATGACGGCGGGCCTTGCGGGCCGTTACGCAACCGCGCTCTTTGAACTTGCGCGCGAATCAAAAAGCATAGATGCCGTCGCCAACAGCCTCTCCAGCTTGCGCGATGCGCTCGCCGAATCGGAAGATTTCGCAGCGCTGGTTTCCAGCCCTGTCGTATCGCGCAAAGATGCCGCCAACGGCGTCGCCGCTGTATCCAAGATGATGAAGCTCGATTCGCTGACCAGCAAATTCCTTGGCGTGCTCGCCGAAAATCATCGCCTCGACAAATTGGACGGCATGATTACCGCTTTTGACGCCATCGTTTCCGCACATCGCGGAGAGGCGACGGCCGATGTCACCAGCGCTCACCCGCTGACCGCCGATCAGCTCGCCAAGCTCAAGGCAAACCTCAAAACCCGTTTCGGTCGCGATGTGACCGTTGCGGCGACCGTCGATCCCGCCATCCTTGGCGGTCTGATTGTCCAGCTGGGCAGTCAGTTGATCGATGGCAGCATCCGTACCCGATTGAATAGCTTCGCTGCTGCGATGAAAGGCTGAACACATGGAAATCCGCGCCGCTGAAATATCCAAGGTCATTAAGGACCAGATTGCCAATTTTGGCACTGACGCCATCGTCAGCGAAATCGGCAAAGTGCTGTCGGTCGGTGACGGCATCGCCCGCGTCCACGGCCTCGACAATGTCCAGGCCGGTGAAATGGTCGAATTTTCGAATGGCGTGCAGGGCATGGCGCTCAACCTAGAGGCCGACAATGTCGGCATCGTGATTTTCGGCAGCGATGCCGAGATCAAGGAAGGCGACGTCGTCAAGCGCACCGGCACCATCGTCGACGTCCCCGTCGGCAAGGGCCTGCTCGGCCGCGTCGTTGACGGTCTGGGCAACCCCATCGACGGCAAAGGCCCGATCAAGGCCGACAAGCGTATGCGCGTCGAAGTGAAGGCCCCGGGCATCATCCCGCGCACCTCGGTTCACGAACCCGTCCAGACCGGCCTGAAGGCGCTCGACGCCCTCGTCCCCGTTGGCCGCGGCCAGCGCGAGCTGATCATCGGTGACCGTCAAACCGGCAAGACCGCCGTTGCGATCGACACTTTCATCAACCAGAAGGCCGCCAACGCCGGCGACGATGAAAGCAAAAAGCTTTACTGCATTTATGTCGCCGTCGGTCAGAAGCGTTCGACCGTCGCGCAAATCGTCCGCCAGCTCGAAGAAAATGGCGCGATGGAATATTCTATCGTTATCGCAGCCACCGCGTCGGAGCCTGCTCCGCTGCAGTTCCTTGCGCCTTACACCGGCTGCACGATGGGTGAGTTCTTCCGCGACAACGGTATGCACGCCGTCATCGTTTATGACGATTTGTCGAAACAGGCCGTTGCCTATCGTCAGATGTCGCTGCTGCTGCGTCGCCCGCCGGGCCGCGAAGCCTATCCCGGCGACGTTTTCTATCTCCACAGCCGCTTGCTCGAGCGCGCCGCCAAGATGAACAAGGACAATGGCGCCGGTTCGCTGACCGCCCTGCCGATCATCGAAACGCAGGCCGGCGACGTGTCGGCCTATATTCCGACCAACGTGATTTCGATTACCGACGGTCAGATATTCCTTGAAACCAACCTGTTCTATCAGGGCATCCGTCCGGCGATTAACGTCGGCCTGTCAGTGAGCCGCGTTGGGTCCGCCGCACAGACCAAGGCGATGAAAAAGGTGTCGGGCTCGATCAAACTCGAACTCGCGCAATATCGCGAGATGGAAGCCTTTGCCCAGTTCGGTTCGGACCTTGATGCGTCGACGCAGCAATTGCTCAACCGCGGCGCGCGTCTGACCCAGTTGCTCAAGCAGGCCCAGTTCCAGCCGATGCCGTTCGAAGAACAGACGGCGTCGATCTTTGCCGGAACCAACGGTTTCCTCGACAAGGTCGCTGTCACCGACGTGACGCGTTATGAAGCGGCAATGCTCGCTTTCATGCGTAGCGATCATGCCGATGTGCTCAAAACAATCCGCGATACCAAGGACCTTGGCGACGACGCCAAAAAGGGACTTGTTGCCGCACTGGAAGCATTCGCCAAGGTTTTCGCTTAATCGATTGCCGTATCCCGGCGACAGTCGGGGCGCAAAGAGGGGCTTAAATGGCTTCGTTGAAGGAACTTAAAGGCCGGATCGGGTCGGTCAAATCGACCCAGAAGATCACCAAGGCCAAAAAGATGGTTGCAGCCGCCAAGCTGCGCAAGGCGCAGGCGGCTGCCGAAGCGGCACGGCCCTATGCCGAGCGGCTGGAAGCTGTGGTCGGCAGCCTGGCGTCAAAGGTCGGTGCGTCGGACGGCGCGCCCCGATTGCTGGCAGGGAGCGGCAGAAGCGATACACATCTGCTCGTCGTCCTCAACAGTGACCGTGGCCTCGCTGGTGCGTTCAACAGCAACATCGTCAAGGCCGCGCGCGACAAGGCGCTGGCTCTGCAGGCTGATGGTAAAAAGGTTATCTTTTACCTCGTCGGCCGCAAAGGCCGCCCGGTCATCAACCGCCTGTTCAACGGTCAGATTGTCGAGAATTTCGAAACCACCGGCATCCGCAACGTCGGGTTCGAAGAAGCGCAGTTAATCGCCGAGCAGGTGATGGGCATGTTCGATGCCGGCACCTTTGATGTCGCGCATCTCTTCTACTCCAAATTCCGCTCGGCGCTGGTTCAGGAAGCCACCGGACAGCAAATGATCCCGGTTCCCGCCCCGGCAGAAGCCCCGGCGAGCAGCGGCGCGTCGGTCGAATATGAACCCGACGAAGAAACGATCCTCGCCGATCTGTTGCCGCGCAACATCACGATCCAGATATTCAAGGGTCTGCTGGAAAATATGGCGTCCGAACAGGGCGCATCGATGACGGCAATGGACAATGCGACGCGCAACGCGGGCGAACTGATCAACAAGCTGACCATCGTGTACAACCGCACGCGTCAGGCCGCGATTACCACCGAATTGATTGAGATTATTGCTGGCGCGGAAGCGCTGTAGCAACAGACAAACGCTGGCGCGGAAGCGCTCTAAACGATCAACCCAAGGAAGAAGACCATGGCAACCGCAACCAAGAGCAAGAAGGCAGCAGCGACCAGCGCCACCGCAACGGGCCGCATCGTACAAGTCATCGGCGCCGTCGTCGACGTGCAGTTCGACGGCGAGCTGCCCGCGATTTTGAACGCGCTGGAAACCGACAATGGCGGCAACCGCCTTGTCCTCGAAGTCGCCCAGCATCTGGGTGAATCGACCGTGCGCACGATCGCTATGGACGCCACCGACGGCCTGACCCGCGGTCAGCCGGTCAGTGACACCGGAACCCAGATCACCGTGCCCGTCGGTCCGCAGACGCTCGGTCGCATCCTCAACGTCATCGGCGAGCCGATCGACGAACAAGGCCCGGTCAACGCCAAGACCCGCTCGCCGATCCACGCCAAGGCGCCGGAATTTGTCGAGCAGTCGACAGAAAGCAGCATCCTCGTCACCGGCATCAAGGTCATCGATTTGCTCGCGCCTTATGCCAAGGGCGGCAAGATCGGCCTGTTCGGCGGTGCCGGCGTTGGCAAGACGGTGCTGATTCAGGAACTGATCAACAATATCGCCAAAGGCCATGGCGGCACGTCGGTGTTCGCGGGCGTCGGTGAACGCACCCGCGAAGGCAATGACCTTTATCACGAATTCCTCGACGCGGGCGTGATCGCCAAGGACAAGGACGGCAACCCGACCCCCGAAGGGTCAAAGGTGGCGCTGGTATTCGGCCAGATGAACGAACCCCCGGGCGCGCGTGCCCGTGTGGCTCTGTCGGGTCTGACGATTGCCGAATATTTCCGCGACCAAGAAGGCCAGGACGTGCTCTTCTTCGTCGACAATATCTTCCGCTTTACCCAGGCTGGTTCGGAAGTGTCGGCTCTGCTCGGCCGTATTCCTTCGGCTGTGGGCTATCAGCCGACGCTGTCGACCGACATGGGCGCGCTACAGGAACGCATCACCTCGACCCACAAGGGTTCGATTACGTCGGTGCAGGCCATTTACGTGCCGGCCGATGACTTGACCGATCCGGCACCGGCCACGTCCTTCGCTCACTTGGATGCGACGACCAACCTCAACCGCGCGATTTCGGAGCTTGGCATCTATCCTGCGGTTGACCCGCTCGATTCAACCAGCCGTATGCTCGAGCCGCGCATCGTCGGCCAAGAGCATTATGAAACCGCCCGCCGCGTTCAGGAAACGCTGCAGAAGTATAAGTCGCTGCAGGACATCATCGCCATTCTCGGCATGGACGAGCTGAGCGAAGAAGATAAGCTGATCGTTGCCCGCGCCCGCAAGATCCAGCGCTTCCTGTCGCAGCCGTTCCATGTGGCCGAAGTTTTCACCAACATCCCCGGCAAGTTCGTGGCGATCGAAGACACGATCAAATCGTTCAAGGCGGTGGTTGACGGCGAATATGACCATCTGCCCGAAGCGGCCTTCTATATGGTCGGCGGCATCGACGAAGCGGTCGCCAAGGCCCAGAAACTAGCCGAAGACGCGGCGTAAACTGACCTAAGCCCCTCCCCTTCAGGGGAGGGGTTGGGGTGGGGGCTAGCGGCGTTGCGCAAGGCTCGAGAGCCCACCCCGCTGCGACTAGGTCCGGCTCCGCCGTTCCAAGTCTCACTGCCCCTCCCCTAAAGGGGATGGGTTTAAGGATTGAAACATGGCTTTGAAATTCGAACTCGTCACCCCGGCCCGCCTCGAACGCGTCGAAGACGTCCATATGGTCACCGTCCCAGGGTCCGAGGGCGATTTTTCGGTGCTGGTCGGCCATGCGCCCTTTATGACGACGCTGCGCAATGGTCCGCTGACCATCTATGCCAGCGAAGGCGCAGCCCCCGAGGTTATCGAAGTCGAAGGCGGCTTTGCCGAAGTTAACGAAGCCGGCCTGACCGTCCTCGCCGAAAGCGTGACCGCAGGCTAATTACTCCGCGCCCATCGGCGCATAATTCCAGCGCTGCGGTTTGCTGCCATCGATCAGGCTGATTTCGGCCTTCAGCAATTTCCCTTCACGCCAATATTTGATCCGCTGCGGATAATCATGCGCAGCATTGGCAAATTCGATCATATTTTCACCGACACGCAGCATCGGAAATTCCACCGCCGGTTGTCCCAGCGGCTGGGCAAAGAAGCTCAGCATCCCATGCTCCATACGCATGATACGGCTATGCTCGAATATACTGAGATCATTCGCTTGGCCGATTCGTGCCGCACCGATCATGATGTCACCGCGCGGCGGCGTCCAAAACTCATCGGCCCAGCGCCCCTCCGCACCATTTTGCTCCCACGCCCCGGCCAGCCAGCCGGGCATATCAGGGGCCGGTTTGGTCGCGCTGAGCGGACTCGCAAGCGACAGCGCCGCCAGTAAAGTCATCCATTTTCGCATGGGCTGCCTCCTCATTCGGATCGGCCACATCCAATTCTTTCGCTTCGGCATTAGGACTATATCAAAGTTTCCATCCTATTCACCTTCTTTGATGTGAAGCTGTAACCCAAGGGGGCAGCTACATATCACGGACCGTTTTTGAGACAGGATGCTTCCATGAGTGCATTTGGACGTCGACCCGGAACCACTGGACGCCCCGCTTTCGGGGTCGCCAAGCCTATGAAGGGTGGAGGCGGCACTGGCGCGTCCCCGTCGAAAGGCGGAGGATCCCAGTTTCCGGCACTTGATTCGACCTCTCTGCCTGCCACAGATTCGCCAATCGGCGACGCTGCGGCGCCCGAAATGGAGGCGATGGAGCGGCTCAACCAACGCTCGACCGCAGAGGCGATGGAGCCAGAGAAGGCCCAAGGATTCGAGGCCAGCGTTCACAAGATCAAGGAACAGGTGCTTCCGCGCCTGCTCGAACGCGTCGATCCAGAGGCTGCGGCAACGCTGTCGAAGGACGAATTGACCGAGGAATTCCGCCCGATCATCCTCGAAGTGCTGGCCGAATTGCGCATCACGCTCAACCGCCGCGAACAATTTGCCCTCGAAAAAGTCCTTGTCGACGAATTGCTCGGCTTTGGCCCACTCGAAGAATTGCTGGCCGACCCCGAAATTTCGGACATCATGGTCAATGGCCCCTATCAAACCTATATCGAAAAAAATGGCCAGTTGGTCATTGCGCCGATCCAGTTTCGCGACGAGCAGCATCTGTTCCAGATCGCGCAACGTATCTGCAACCTCGTCGGCCGCCGCGTCGACCAGACCAGTCCGCTTGCCGACGCCCGTCTCAAGGACGGCAGTCGTGTGAACGTCATCGTTCCGCCACTGTCCTTGCGCGGCACCGCCATCTCGATTCGTAAATTTTCGGCCAAGCCGATCACGCTCGACATGCTTTGCCAATGGGGCGCGATGAGCCAGAAAATGTGTACCGCGCTGAAAATCGCCGGTGCCAGCCGTTTCAACATCGTTATTTCGGGCGGTACGGGTTCGGGTAAGACGACGATGCTCAACGCCCTGTCGAAAATGATCGACCCCGGCGAGCGCGTGTTGACGATCGAGGATGCCGCCGAATTGCGCTTGCAACAGCCGCACTGGCTGCCGCTCGAAACGCGCCCTGCGAACCTAGAGGGCAATGGCGCTATTCATATGGGCGATCTGGTGAAGAACGCCCTGCGTATGCGCCCTGACCGCATCATCATGGGTGAGGTCCGTGGCTCCGAATGTTTCGATCTGCTCGCGGCGATGAACACGGGTCACGATGGATCCATGTGTACGCTCCACAGCAATAGCCCGCGCGAATGCTTGGGTCGTATGGAAAATATGGTGCTCATGGGTGATGTCAAAATCCCCAAAGAAGCCATTTCCAAGCAGATTGCCGATTCGGTCGATCTGGTGATTCAGATCAAGCGTCTGCGCGATGGCTCACGCCGTGTCACCAATGTTACCGAGGTGATCGGGATGGAAGGCGACGTCATCGTGACGCAGGAATTGTTCAAGTTCGAATATCTCGACGAAGACAAGGACGGCAAGATCAAGGGTGAGTATCGCGCGATGGGGCTTCGTCCCTACACGCTTGAAAAAGCACGGCAATACGGCTTTGATCAGCCCTTCCTCGAGGCGTGTCTCTAGGGCAACTCTTGGGCCGGACGGGTCGCGTCACAGCGATGCATGTAGGGCCAGGGCAGCGCTGAGAAACGCGACGGCCATCGCGGCAAAAGAGACCTCACGCCACGGCATGAACCCGACGCGATCGACGTCGCACCGGTTCTTACGACGCCATGCGGAAAATTCTGCGACAATGACAACAGCCACCGCAGCGGCGCTGACATAGCCCATCGTCACTTGCATTGCGCCCTCCGACACCTAGAACAAGGGACAGTCCGGCCGAACTGGCCGTCTCTCCCGTCTGAAAGGTGCCGATATGCGATATTTCCATCCCGTTACAATAGCTGCGTTGCTTGCCGCCAGTGCGGCCTGCTCTGCACCGGGCCAAAATGCCGCCGCGAATGAAGGCGCAACCGAAACGAAGGACGCCATCGCCGCAGCCATTGCCGCCGACAGCCGCACCGCCGCCAATGTTGCGCGCGACACCTATCGCCACCCGACGGAAACCTTGGCCTTTTTCGGGGTCAAGCCGGGCGACACGGTCGTCGAACTCTGGCCGGGTGGCGGCTGGTATACGGAAATTCTCGCGCCGCTGGTCGCATCGGGCGGTGGAACTCTTTACGCCGCTGCACCCTGGGATCGCGGACTCAACCGCATCAAACAATGGCAGGAAAAGGCGCCCGCCATCTATGGCGCGGTCAAACTCGCCGAATTTCCCAACGTCGGCACCAACCCCAAAGTCCCCGACGGCAGCGCCGACGCCGTGCTGACCTTTCGCAATGTCCATAACTGGCGCTTTGGCGGCACCAATCAGGTCGCGACAAATTTTGCCCAAATCTATGCGATGCTCAAACCCGGTGGCACGCTGGGCGTCGTCGACCATCGCTTGCCCGAGGATATGGATTCGGCGCTCGAGGAAAAGAGCGGATATATGAAGCGGTCATCGGTCATCGCCTTTGCCGAAGCGGCCGGATTCAAGCTGGCGGGCGAAAGCGATATCAATGCCAACCCAAAGGATACGCATGATTATCCCAAGGGCGTATGGACGCTGCCGCCGACGCTGGCCGAAAAGGATGTCGACCGCGCCAAATTTACGGGCATCGGCGAATCGGATCGCATGACCCTGAAATTCGTAAAGCCCGCCTCCTGACGAAGCCGCTGGAATCGATTGACCCTGCGCTGCTGCTCAGCGCCTATGCACAGGGTATATTTCCCATGGCCGACGGAGCGGATGATCCGTCGGTTCATTGGGTTCAGCCCAGGCTTCGCGCCATTCTGCCACTCGACGGCTTCCGGCTGTCACGCAGCCTGAAAAAGGTGCTGCAATCGGATCGCTTTCGCGTCACCACCGACACCGCCTTTGCCGCGACCGTCGCGCTGTGCGCCGAATCGGCAGATGATCGCCCGACGACCTGGATCAACCCGCTTATCCGGGCCAGCTATGACCAGTTGTTCGCGCTGGGGCACGCGCATAGCATCGAATGTTGGCACGGCGACCAGCTCGTCGGTGGGCTTTATGGGGTTACCCTTGGCCGCGCATTTTTCGGCGAATCGATGGTGTCGCGGGCGCGCGATGCGTCCAAAGTTGCGCTGGCGCACCTTGTCGGCCGGCTCCACATCGGCGGCTGGCAGTTGCTCGATTGCCAGTTCATGACCCCGCACCTTGCATCGCTGGGCGCGGTCGAAATCAGCCAGGCCGATTATCTGGCGCGGCTCTATTCGGTTTTGGCGGGCGGTGAGGCTACAGGCGCCGGTGCAGAAGGCGCCGCAACCTTCGGCGCGGGAGCGTCAGCGGCAGCCGGGGTGCCCGATCCCCCATTTCCGGTCGGGGACTGGGGCGCGCTCGATGCCTTTGGTGCGGCTTTGGGTGCCGGGCGCGACACCGGTGTGCCGCCCGGATATGTCATCGCACAGCTTTTGACGAAGACATCATAAATCGGGTGCTCGATGACGTTACGCTCTGGCCGTTCCTTGAACAGCCAGCCCGAAAAAACCCGATACCATTTGTCGTCGCGCTGATCCTGCACGCTTAACTGGACAAAAGCGCCGGTTTCTGGCGGATCCTCCCACGGAGCGGTCTGCTCGCACGCGCGCAGCCGCACAACAGCATGGCCGATGCGCACCGAATCGCCGGGCTTTATTTCGATATCGCGAACCAGTCCGTTACGCTTGTTGAGCACCCCCAGCACCGCGACGCGTTGCTCCATCGGCGTCGCGCCTTCAATCCCGCCCTTTTCCTGCGGCACCGGTTCCGATTTGGTGATTTGCGACGTCATACGCGATTTATCGCCGCCGCTTCCGTTCCGGTCGCATCCCGTCAGCAACAGGCCCACGGCAACGACAACCAGCCCCGTCCGTGTCAGCATTGATTGACGCGCGGTCATTCAGACCCTGGCCGCCATGCCTCATAATCCCCGGTGGCCGCGGCGCGCTGGCCGCCACGCTCAAGCGCACCAGCCGGACGATAAGCGCTACCAGTGCCAGTCAGATTCGGCGTCGCATCCTTTTCCCAAGTGCGCGCGACCGGCAGCATCTCGGTCGGCAATTCATCATAGGTGCTGTGCAGCCAGCCATGCCAGTCGGGCGGCACCCGGCTCGCGTCATTCGACCCGTTGTACAGGACCCAGCGCCGTTTGCCGTCGCGGGTGCGGAAATAGCGGTTGCCGAGACTGTCCTCGCCCACCTTTTCGCCGGTACGCCAGCTGTTCAGCGTCGTGCCGATGGTCGCGCCATCCCACCAGGTGAATATTTTGCCTAAAATGCCCATGGCGGTGGCGTTTACAGGCAAGAATCACTCCTGAAAAGGTCGAAGCCGCCTAGTGGTGCCGATTTTCGTTCAACGGTCCTGCCATTTGATGATCGCATCCTCGTTAATACCGAGTTCGGTCGCCGTTCCGCCCGCCAGTTCGAGCACCGCCGATACATCGCCGCCGCTCACCACCGGCTCGAGCGATCCGGGGATGGTATTCTCTGCAATCCGGTCGATGCTGCCGTCGGCGCGAATGAAGATCATATCGAGCGGGATTAGCGTATTCTTCATCCAGAAGCTGCCGATTCGCGGCGACGGGAAGGGAAAGATCATGCCACCGTCGGTGGGCAGGCTGGTCCGGAACATCAGCCCCTTGGCCTGTTCGTCGGCAGTCCGCGCCACCTCGACCTGAAATTTGTGAACCGTGTCGCCGCTGGTGATGGTCAACGGGATGGTTGCGGCGGATTGGGTCTGGCTGGACGGATCTTTGGCACAAGCCGAAACCGGCAGCGCGAGCGCCAATGTCAGGGCCGTAAACATAATTCGCATCAACGCATCCTTTCGGCAAAACAGGCGCGTTTCCTAATCCAGCATGGCGTCGGCGTCCAGCGTCGCCAAACCGGCCTCATCGCCCGGAGCGATCGCCAATATGCGTCGCGCCAGATCCAGCGCATGACCCGCACGCAAAAAAGCGGCAAGCTGGCGTTGACGCAGCGCAGGGTCGCTCACCTGTTCCGGCGCAAAAGGACCGAACCGCCGCTTGCGGGCAAAGCGAATGGCCGCTGCCGGCGCCGCCTCTGAGGCCGCATTGACCGCTGCCTCGGCATCATCGGCGGCAATGCCATCAACCCACAGCTGCGATTTCACCCGCCGGGCACCAAGCCCGCGCCCGGTCATCGCCCGCCCCCGCATCTCGGCATATTGTTGGTCGTCGATATATCCAAGCTCTGTCAGGCGCGCGACAATCGCCTCGCAAGCCGCCGCCCCGCTGCTGTCTTCCGGATCATCGGTCCAGCCGCGTTCGCGCAATTTGCGCGCCAAATAGCGCATCAGTTTCGCGCGTGTTGTCGCGAAACGCGCGACATAGGACAGCGCCAGATCATTGAGTCTGGCACGATCAAGCGGGGCTTTTACCCGATTAGCGGGGGGGCGGCTTTTGGCCATATGCCATGATTATGCCACAGTCGGGCGCGATTGAGAACGACCAGTGCAGCGAAACTACACAGCCATCGCCCGGAAACGGGCGTTTTTGTACGAACAGCCAAGGATAAGGCACGGCATAAATGGCAGTCCAAGACGATATTACTGTTGCCGCGCCGTCCGCTTTTCGGGACGTACCAGACATTATGACTGATACCCACACAGCCGAACCGCCAATACCCACCCCGACTTTTTGCGATCTTCCGCGTCGCTTTTCCGACTTTTCCACGGTCGGAGAGGCACTCGAATATGCCGCAAAGGGGGTCCGCGGGCTCAATTTCCATGACCCGCGCGGCAAACTGGCGCGCGCTTATTCCTTCCGCGAGTTGCAGGATGACGCGCGCAGCACCGCCTATCGCCTGATCGCCGCAGGGGTCAAACCCGACGATCGCATCGCGCTGATCGCCGAAACCGGACCCGAATTTGCCGCGCTGTTTTTCGGCACCATCTATGCCGGTGCATGGCCCGTCCCTCTGCCACTTCCGACCAGCTTTGGCGGGCGCGACAGCTATGTCGGCCAGTTGACCGTCCAGTTGTCGAGTTGCGATCCGACGATGCTGTTCTTTCCGCCCGAAATCGCGTCGATGGCCGCCGAGGCCGCCGCTGCCCAAGGTGTGAAGCCGATGGATTGGGCCGAATTTGCCAGCCACGCCGCGCCCATCGCCGACCTGCCCGAACAGCAAAGCGACGCCACCTGCTATCTGCAATATAGCAGCGGCTCGACGCGCTTTCCGCACGGGGTCGCGGTGACGCACGCGGCACTGCTCAACAATCTGGCGGCGCACTCGCACGGCATGAAAGTTTGCGACACTGACCGCTGCGTCTCTTGGTTGCCCTGGTATCATGACATGGGGCTCGTCGGCTGCCTGCTCTCGCCGGTCGCCAATCAGGTGTCGGTCGACTATCTGAAAACAGAGGATTTTGCCCGGCGTCCGCTTGCCTGGCTCGACCTTATCAGTCGCAATCAGGGCACAACGCTCAGCTATTCGCCCACCTTTGGCTATGATATTTGCGCCCGCCGCGTGTCGAGCCAGACGCATGTCGCTGATCGTTTCGCCCTGTCGCGGTGGCGCGTTGCCGGCAATGGGGCCGACATGATCCGCCCCGACGTCATGCAGAATTTTGTCGACGCCTTTGCCGACGCCGGTTTCACGGCGAAGGCCTTCCTGCCCAGCTATGGTCTGGCCGAAGCGACGCTGGCTGTCAGCATCATGCCGCCGGGCGAAGGCATCGTCGTGGAGCTGGTCGAGGAAACCGAATTGTCGGGCGCCGCCAACGACAGTGACCGGCCAACCCGGTATCGCGCCGTCGTCAACTGTGGCCGTGCCGCGCGTGACATGACAATCGAAGTACGCGCCGAGGACGGCACCGTCCTCGCCGATCAGACCGTTGGCAAAGTGTGGTGCACCGGCCCGTCGCTGATGACCGGCTATTTCCGTGATCCCGAATCGACCGCGGCCTGCCTAGTCGATGGCTGGCTCGATACCGGAGATATGGGATATTTATCTGATGGTTATGTCTATATCGTTGGCCGTGCCAAAGACATGATCATCATCAATGGCAAAAATCACTGGCCGCAGGATATTGAATGGGCAGTCGAACAATTGCCGGGGTTCAAATCGGGCGATATTGCCGCATTCGCCATCACCGCTCCAGGGGGCGAGGAAACGCCGGCCGTGCTCGTCCAGTGCCGGACCAGCGACGAAAAGGAACGGCTCGTGCTGCGCGAGGCCATCCGCGATCGGGTCCGCGCGATTACCGGGATGAACTGTCTCGTCGAGCTCATTCCGCCACGCACCCTGCCACGAACCAGTTCGGGCAAACTCAGCCGGTCCAAGGCCCGCTCGCAATATCTGGCGGGTGAAATCCAGCCCTTCTCGCTCGCGGCCTGACGCACAGCCTGTCCGCGTCCCATTGTGGGACAATATTTGTCCATGAAGACAGGATCGCGCAGGCCATAAGGCGGACACTGGTTACGCTTGGGTAACACCCTTTCGGTAAGCCAACAGGCGTGAAAAGCCTGCTTATCAATACCGCACCAGCGGAAAAAACGTCGGCCAGGACGTTGCTCGGATTTGGGGCAAAGGGTGAAGACGTTGGCGACCTGCGCCAACTTCAGTTGATGCCGCTGCGGGGCCGGGGGCCACTGCGCCTCGGTCTGGGCATATTGCTCGTCCTGCTCGCAAGCTTTGCCATGGCCGTCACTGTCAAACTGGCGTGGGTCGCGGCATGGGCGTCAGCGACCATCTTGTTCAGCATATGGTCTTATTGGGCCTTCAAGGCCCGCCGCTTGGGGGAAAGCCGGATCGCGGCAAACCATGAGTTCGCGCTAGGTAACCGGCACGCCACTATCTCCGCACTCCTCTGGGGCGCGGCTTTCTGGATGCAGGGCAGCGCGCCAACGATCAATCACATCCTGTCGGTTTGGGCCGTGACCCTCCTCCTGATGTTAATGCTGGCGATGCTGGCCCACAGCCTGCCGCGAATGTGCATTTTGTTCATCTTGCCAACCAGCGCGTCGGCGGCGATTGCGATGGGCGTGGCCGGCGAAAAAATGCTCGCGGGCGTCGCGATGACAATCGGACTCCTCTTGTCCTTCTTCTGCATCCATTTTGCCAAGAGCTTTATCCAGTTCCGTCGTGCCGAAACGACGCTGCATGAAAAGAGCGAGACGGTCAGTCTGTTGCTCCGCGAGTTTGAGGAAACCTCCGCTGACTGGCTGTGGCAGACCGACAGCAGTCGGCGACTGGTCCATGTGTCGCCGCGATTGGCCTATGCCCTTGGCGCTCCGACCGAAGAGCTTGAGAATATCCCGCTGCTTCAGGCCTTGTCGGGCGACGCGTGGAAGAACGGAGATTTCCCCCAGAGTCTGCACGCAATGGCCGAGCGGATGAAGCGGCGTGAAAGCTTTTCCAACCTGATCGTGCCGGTGTCGATCGGCGGCAAGGCGCGATGGTGGGAATTGTCGGCTTCGCCGCGTCTCGACGAACAGGGCAAGTTTCTGGGCTTTCGCGGCGTCGGCTCGGATGTCACCGAACAGCGGGCCTCGGCCGAACAAATCGCCAAAATGGCCCGCTTTGACAATCTGACAGGATTGCCCAATCGCCTCAGCCTCAATGAGGATATGGAGCTAGCCTTGCTCGATGCGATTGCGGCCAAGGCGCGGTGCGCATTGCTGATCATCGACCTTGATCGGTTCAAGGCTGTCAATGACACTTTGGGGCATCCGGTGGGCGATAAACTGCTCGCACAAGTCTCGGCCCGACTCAAAGGGCTGATGGAGCGCGGCATGACTTGCGGGCGGCTGGGCGGCGACGAATTTGCCGTGGTCATCCACAATGTCCCCTCGGCGGAGGACGCCGAAGAGCTGGGGTATCGCATCATCGCCTCCATCAGCCGGCCTTATGTCGTCGATAATCATCAACTCTTTGTGGGGGCCAGCATCGGCTTTGCAATTGGCCCGCAGGACGGGAAAACCGTCGAAACGCTGACCCGCAATGCCGATTTGGCGCTCTATAAATCCAAGGATCGCGGCGGCAATGTCGTCGATCGCTATGTCGCCTCGCTGCACGCCCAGGCCGAGGAACGACGGGTCATGGAACATGAGCTGCGCAGCGCGCTCGAGCGTCAGGAGTTCGAACTTTATTATCAGCCGGTGGTCGAAGCCGCCGACGGAACGCTCAACGGTTTCGAAGCGCTCATCCGCTGGAACAACGAAAAATTGGGATCGGTCTCACCGGGTCGCTTCATTCCGCTCGCCGAGGATTCACGACTGATCTCGCCAATCGGCGAATGGGTCCTGCGTACCGCCTGTCACGAAGCGATGCGTTGGCCCGGAAATCTCAAACTCGCGGTCAATGTGTCGGCCGAGCAACTGACCGACCCCAGCTTTGCCTCGGTCGTCGTGTCGGCGCTGGCGCAAAGCGGATTGCCGCCGCAACGGCTGGAAATTGAAGTGACCGAAAGCGTGTTCCTGCGCGATGGCGGCGGTGCGGGACAGCTCCTCGACCATCTGATCAGCCTGGGAATTCGCCTGTCGCTCGACGATTTCGGTACGGGCTATTCCTCGCTCGGCTATCTTCGCAAAACGCAATTTTCCACCATCAAGGTCGATCGCAGCTTTGTTGTCGGCGCGGCCAAGAAATCGCCCGAATCGATTGCGATCGTTCGCGCCGTGGTGGCACTCGCCGACAGTCTGGGGATGGCCACAACCGCCGAGGGTGCCGAAACCGAGCTGGAGGTAGAAACCATCCGCGCGCTAGGGTGCAGCAACATTCAGGGCTATTATTATGGTCGGCCAATGCCCGCTGCTGATGTGCTGACTTTATTCAATTCACAAAAGGACATGTCGAGCGCGGCGTGAGTCGCGCGTGGACGCATGTTTCGGCCTGACGGTGCAATCGCACGGCTTGTCGCCGGCCTTGCGAATGGCTCCCCCATTTACCGCACCATCGGCGCATTTCATCGCTAGAGGACTGGCGCTTGGCGCAGGGCGTGGCACGGACAGTTCACAACCTTGAACAATCAGGGAACCGGGGGTCGCATCCATGTCATTTCGCCGCGCCATTTCTGCGTTGCTCGCGCCTGCGCTCTTGCTGGGCACGATGCTCGCCGCATCGCCCGCTGCCGCCAAGGCATATCTGCAGTGCGTTCCCTTTGCCCGCGACGAATCGGGGGTCGACATTCACGGCAATGCCAAAACCTGGTGGGCTCAGGCGGCCGGGGACTATGATCGCGGTCAGGAACCACGCGAAGGCGCCGTGATGGCCTTTGCCAGCTCGCGCGCGATGCCGCTCGGCCATGTTGCCGTCGTTTCCAAAGTCATCAATGACCGCGAAATATTGATCAGCCACGCCAATTGGTCACCGATCCACGGTCGCCGCGGCCAGATCGAACGCAATGTCCGTGCCGTCGATGTCAGCGCTGCCGGTGACTGGAGCCTTGTTCGCGTGTGGTATGCACCGATTGGTGATCTGGGCGTGCGCGCCAATCCGGTAAACGGGTTCATCTATCCCAATGGGGCGCCGCAAGGTCACAGTTTTGACGCGCCGGTCTGGGCCAAAAATGATTGGAAGCCGGGCAACGGCTTGGCTCTGGTCGTCGCCTCGCTCAACCCCTAAGCGCCGAAAAGCGGAGCAGGCTAGACCCGCGCCGCAGGTTATTCCTTACCCGCCTGATCGCCCTCGGCTGTGTCTGCGACATCTTCGAACCAGGCTTCGACTTCACCCGACAATTTGATCGTCATCGGCTGGCCAAAGCGATCCTTTGACTTGCCTGCGGCGATACGGATCCAGCCTTCCGAAATCGAATATTCCTCGACGTCGGACCGCTCCTTGCCCTTAAATTTTATACCGATGCCACGCTGCAGAACCTCCATGTCAAAATGGGGCGAGCGCGGGTTGATCGACATATGGTCGGGCGGGGTGTCAGACATGCAAATTCCTTTGGTTTCTGGGTTGCGCGGCTAGGACAGCGCGGCGCGTAAATCAAGTCGCACATGCGCCGCGACACTCTGGCCATGCTCACCCGCTGCGCGCACATTCGATGCAGGTGGCAACCGCTGGCGAATGGGCAAGCCGTGCCTCGGCAATTTCCTCGCCGCAGACCAGACAATAACCAAACTCATCCTCGTCGATCCGGCGCAGCGCGGCGTCGATCGCAATGATTTCCTGCTGCCGACGGCGCTGTGCGGCGAGCGCCATCGCCTGCACCTGCATCGCATCCATCCGCGACAGCCGCCCGACGCTATCCTGCTCCAGCGTCACCGGCGCGCGCTCGGCTGCCGATTCGGCATCGATGCGCTGCAGCTCTGCTCGCAGCATCTTCAATTGGGTGCGAAAATGGTCAGGGTCGATCGTCATAGCTGTGCGATCTTAGCAGTAAGATCGACCTATGGCACCGCCTTCTCACCACGTCACTCGCAACTGCGCGGTCCCCAATCCGTCATGGAACGAGGGGCCGTTTTCCATAGCAGACCTGCATTTACAGCCACAGCATCGCACGCTTTGCGCCAAGGATAACATCGCAATAAGCATCTCATGTGACACCATATTTAATGAAAAAAGAGAGGTAAAATCTGGGAAAATGATTTGCGGGTAACATCAAATTTCGATAGCTTTGAAAACAATTATTTCAGAATGATCGTATTGCGATATGAAATATTATTCTCACGGGCAATTGAGAGAAATTTCATTTCGGCGGAATGGTCGATGGCGTGGCTCTGCTTTCAGTATAGATGAAACGCACTGCGCTGGCTGGATTACGGGTTGGGATGGACCCGGATACTGCGTCAATTCGGCGCACAAAACAGGAGAAGGCAAATGATATTCCCAAAAACAGGTGTCGCACTCGCGGCCATGACATTGGCCGCCATGGTCAGCGCCCCTGCTGCGGCAAGAAGTGCAGACAAACTCAAGGATCTGGTCGGCGAACGGGCAAGTTCAGGTGAGCAGGATATGGAGTCGCGAGGCTTTACGTTCATCACCGGGCATGAAAGCAGTCGCGACAGCAAATATGGCTATTGGTGGAGCCGCGATGCAAAAGATTGCATTCGCACCGAAACCCGTGATGGTCGCTTTGCATCCGTAATCGACACCAAAAATGTGGATTGCAACCAAAAGAACAAGGACAGTGGTGCCGGAACCGCCATTGCTGCGGTCGCGGGTGCCGCGCTGCTTGGCGCCCTGCTCACCCACAAATCGGGGCATCATGATGATGGCAAACATTATGAGAACGACGCCGACGAAGCCCAATATGAGCGCGGCTTTAATGATGGCCTCTATAACAAAAGCTATCATAATTATGACCGGTCCGATCACTATGCGAGCGGCTATCAATCGGGGGTCAACCAAAGGAGCACCAACACCAGGCACCATCATGGCCGAGGCGGCTATAGCGCCGTTGCTCAATTCAAGGATTTGAAGGGCGCGCGCGGGTCGAGCGTCGACAGGACTTTGGAATCGCGTGGCTTTACCAATGTCGATGGTTTTAAATCGGGCAACACCGCTTACACGATCTGGAATCGCCCGGCGTCGAGACAATGCCTGCAAGTCACCGTTGCCGATGGCCGTGTCTATGACATCCGCGACATCGCAACACACCCCAAATGCCGCTAGGCTGACGGAGCCGGGCCCGGGGCGCGCTGATCTATGTGATCAGCGCGCCAACCGATGCGGACGACAGACGGGCATGGGATTGAAGGGGAGGACGATTCCCCTCCCCTGACGCGACGGCTTTATGACCTTTGATATCGAGCGGTTCAAGCGCGGCAATGATGTGCGCTTGAACCGGCGCTTTAGGCCGCTTTCTTGCGCGATGCTTTCTTGCGCTCGTTCGGGTCGAGCAAAGCCTTGCGCAGGCGGATGTTCAGCGGGGTGACTTCGACCATTTCATCGTCGTCGATATAGGCGATGGCCTGTTCGAGCGTCAGGCGGCGCGGCGGGGTCAGGCGGATGGCGTCGTCCTTGCCACTGACGCGGAAGTTGGTCAGCTGCTTCGACTTCATCGGATTGACTTCCAGATCGTCGGGCTTGGCATTCTCGCCGACAATCATGCCTTCATACAGCGCCTCGCCGGGGGCAACCATCAGGATGCCGCGTTCTTCGAGCGGGCCGAGCGCATAGGCATTGGCCTCGCCCGCACCGTTGCTGATCAGCACGCCGTTCTGGCGTCCGGCGATCTGGCCTTTGTGCGGGCCATATTTTTCGAACAGGCGGTTCATGATTCCGGTGCCGCGCGTGTCGGACAGAAACTCGCCATGATAGCCGATCAGGCCGCGCGACGGGCCGCTAAAGGTGATGCGGGTCTTACCGCCGCCCGATGGGCGCATGTCGGTGAGTTCGGCCTTACGGATCTGCATTTTTTCGACCACGGTGCCCGAATGTTCGTCGTCGACGTCGATGACGACGGTTTCATATGGTTCGGTGCGCTTGCCCGCTTCGTCTTCACCGAACAGAACGCGCGGGCGGCTGATGCCGAGTTCAAAGCCTTCGCGGCGCATCGTTTCGATGAGCACACCCAGCTGAAGCTCGCCGCGACCGGCGACTTCATAGCTGTCCTTGTCGGCGCTTTCGGTGACGCGGATGGCGACGTTGGTTTCGCCTTCGCGCAGCAAGCGGTCACGGATCATCCGGCTCGTGACCTTTTTGCCTTCGCGGCCGGCCATCGGCGAATCATTGACCGAGAAGCGCATCGACAGCGTCGGCGGATCGATCGGCTGCGCGGGGATCGCAACGCTGACCGAGGGGTCGGCGATGGTGTTCGAAACGGTTGCTTGGGTCAAACCGGCAATGGCAACAATGTCGCCGGCGCGCGCTTCGTCGACAGGGACACGGTCCAAACCGCGAAACGCCAACAGCTTCGATGCACGACCGGTTTCGATGATCTTGCCGTCCATGTCGATCGCGTGGATCGGCTGGTTGGTCTTGATCGTCCCCGACTGGACGCGACCCGTGAGGACACGGCCGATAAAATTGTCGCGGTCGAGCAGGGTCGCCAAAAAGGTGAACGGGCCGTCTTCGGGCAAGCCGGGGGTCGGCACATGGCTGACGATGGTTTTGAACAAAGGCTCAAGCGTACCTTCGCGCGCGTCGGCGCTATCCGAAGCATAGCCGCCGCGGCCCGAGGCATAGAGAATCGGGAAATCGAGCTGTTCGTCATTGGCTTCGAGCGCCAGGAACAATTCGAACACTTCGTCGAGCACTTCGGCGGCGCGCGCGTCGCTGCGATCGATCTTGTTGACGACGACGATGGGCTTCAGCCCCAATGCGAGCGCCTTGCCGGTGACGAATTTGGTCTGCGGCATCGGGCCTTCGGCAGCATCGACGAGCAGGATAACACCGTCGACCATGCTCAGGATGCGCTCGACCTCGCCGCCGAAGTCGGCGTGACCCGGGGTGTCGACAATATTGATCCGCGTCGCGTCATCACCCTCGCCCCATTCGACGCTGGTGCATTTCGCAAGGATGGTGATCCCGCGTTCCTTTTCCAGGTCGTTGGAATCCATCGCGCGTTCTTCGACGCGCTGGTTGTCGCGAAAGGTGCCCGACTGGCGGAACAGCTGGTCAACGAGGGTGGTTTTGCCATGATCGACGTGCGCGATGATGGCGATATTGCGCAAAGACATGCGAAAAGCCTTGATTGGGAGGGGGCGGCACCGGATGCCGCGAACCGCGCGCCCCTAGCAGATGGTCTGTTGCGGCGCAACAAAATTGCCCGCTTTGGTATAACAGAAAAAGACGCGACAACCCCAAAGGATTGCCGCGCCATCATTGTCTTGATTGTCTTGCGTCAGATCACATCGCGGGCGGCACCTTGCGCGGCGGGGCTTTCGCTGCCGGCTTGCTACTGCGCATATCCTCCAGCACCCGTGCCGCTGCGTCGCGACCGCCTAGGCCAAAGGCGAGCGCGGCAGCCACTGCGCCGCCGATCACCAGCGCCCCGAACGCCATTTCGATGATGCTGTCGGCGATCCCCATATATTTGAGGCCCATCGCCGCGAACAACAGGATCGTGGCATAGCGGATGAGCTGCGGTCCCAAACCGCTGCCCCCCGCGCTGCTGACCAGCGTGGCAAGGAAGTTGGCGATCAGGAAACCGACGGCGATAATCACACCGCCAAAGATTACCGCACCGCCAAGCCGCAGCACTTCATCAACCACTTGGGTCAATTCGGGGAAGTTGAGCATCCGCGTCGCCGCTATGGTCACAACGAGCAGGATGGTCACCAGAATGACCTTGCCGATAATATCCGACAGCTTCACCGCCGGGGGCAGGATGCCGATGGCACCGACCGATTGGTCAACCCCGAGGCCAGCCAGCACTTCTTCGGCAACGCCCGCAATCCAGCGCGCGATGACAAAGCCAAAGCCGAGGACCAGAGCCGCGCCAATGACTGCCGGAATGGCATCAAGAATACGCGACAACATGCCGACCAGCGGGTCGCTGATCGAATCAATCTGCAGCGCCTGAAGCGCCGCAATGACGACCGGAATGATGATGAGCACATAGATGATCGTGCCGATGGTGCGGCTGATCGTGCTGTTTCCGGTTACTTGTTCGATTCCGCCGCGATTGGCCCAACGGTCGAAATCGACCGTCGCGAGGACGGTTTCAATCAGCTCCTTGGCAATCCGCGCCAGCATATGACCGATGAATAAGATCAGCCCGGCCCCAATGATATTGGGAATGAAGCCCATCGCATTGTTGAGCATCGTCTGCATCGGACCGGTCACCGCACCCAGATTGAGCACGTTCAAAATAGCGACAAGACCGAACAACCAGATGAGCAACGCCACGATCCGTCCGAGCGACAGACCGAAACTTTCCCCCGACCCCGTCTCTCGCCGTAACAGCGGGACGGTTTCTACCAGCTTGGCAAAGGCCCATTTGGCGGCGCGCGCCAAAATCCATGTTGCCAGCAATATGAGCAGCGCGATGACGGCGATGCGGCCATAGGCCACCGCTCGCTCCCCATCGATGATGAAGTTGCCGATTTGAAAGTCGTTCATAGCTATCCGGTCCCCTTTTTGTTTTGCGGGACTCGGCGCACCAAATTGCGGCACGCAGAGCCGCGGTAGGGACAGGTTTACCACAATATTTTGATAAACTATAGGGGCATAGCCACTAAGGGTTGATGTGACCGCCATAGCGCATCACAGTTTCGCGACCAGCCGTTCCACCGCGCTCGCCGCAGCCCGCGCCGCGCGCAACAGGTTGGTCTGAAAATCACCCGCGCTGGCGCCATCGGCATCGTCGGTCACCGCCTTGATCGCGGCCCATGGCAGTCCGGTGCGATGCGCGACCTGCGCCACCGCGCCAACCTCCATATCGACCAGATGCGCGCCCAGCCCATCGGCGAGCCAGCGGCCATGGTCGGGGCAGCCGACAAAACTATCCCCGCTGGCAATGCGCGCGTGCGGCAAACCCAGACCGGGATCGGGCATGGCCGAAAAATGCGCCGCACCCGCCTCGCCAATCGGCCAATCGCCTGCGCGATAGGGCGTAAATCCTGCCGCCTGCCGACTGCCATAATCATGCTGCACCGCTTCGGCGATCCAGAACGCCTCGCCCGCCAGCGGCCCGACGCGGCCGCAGCATCCGGTCATCATCAGCATATCGGGGCGCTCGACCGCCATCAGCAATCCCGCCGCCAGCGCCGCCTGCACCTTGCCCATTCCGCAAGTGGCAATGGTCAGCCGGTGGCCGTGGATTTGGACATGGCGGGTCGGAACGCCAGACAGGTCGTTGCGTGTCCCTTCGCCGGGAAAGAGCGCCTCGCCCTCTTCGGGCAAGGCCGCCAATATCAGAATCAAACTCATCGCTGCTATCTAACGCCATTCGCGCATCGCACCAGAGCGCTTGCCAAGGCCGCGCCCAATTGCCATCGCTTCGGGCGATGCTCGCGCGAATTTTTCCCGACCGCTTTGTGCCTGTTCTGTTGGCAACGATTGCACTCGCCAGCCTGTTGCCGGTGAGCGGACGCGCGGTGCCCCTCGCACACGGCCTGTCGACCGCCGCCGTCGTCCTGCTGTTTTTCCTCAACGGCGTGCGCCTGCCGCGCGACGAGGTGCTGCACGGCATTCGCAACTGGAAATTGCAGGGGGCGGCATTGGGTTTTTGTTTCGGCGTGATGGCGCTGATCGGTCTTGGCGCGCAGGCCCTCACTACTCCCTTTCTTCCCGCCACCCTTGCGCTCGGCTTTTTGTTCCTTGGTGTCCTGCCTTCGACCGTCCAGTCGGCCACCGCCGCCAGCAGCCTTGCCGGTGGCAATGTCGCAGCAAGCGTGGTGGCCGCCGCTTTGCTCAATCTGATCGGCGTTCTCCTCTCTCCCTTACTATTTACCGCGCTCGCGGGAAGCGCGGGGGAGATTAGCGGCATGGCGGCGGTTCGGATCGTGTCGATTCTGCTGTTGCCCTTTGTCGCCGGACAATTGGTGCAGCGCTGGCTGCGGCCATGGGCTATCCGACACAAGGCGCTGGCGACCTTCATGGACCGCAGCGCGATTGCCATTGCGGTTTATGTCGCCTTTTCCGCTGCCGTCGTGGGCGGAATCTGGGATCAGCTCGACGGCCCCGAACTCGGCATCATCGGCGCGGCGGTGGCCGCGATGCTGGCGCTGTCTTTTACCGGAGCCTGGACGCTCGGCGGATGGCTCCGTCTGGCGCGGCCCGACCGCACGACCCTGCTGTTTTCGGGCGCGCAAAAGAGCATTGCGGTCGGCGCGCCGCTCGCCGCAACGCTATTTCCACCGGCAACAGCAGGCATGGTGCTGGTGCCGATCCTCGTCTATCATATGGCGCAGCTGATCTTATCAGCATGGATTGCCCCTTGGCTGCTAAGGCAGACAAGAGGTGTGGTGCTTGAATAATACAGATGCGCGTGCCATATATCGGGACGGCATCGGGGTGGAAGGACGAAGAATGAGCGAAGCAACGGCAACCGCGACGGCGACCGACGAGTTAAAGCTGACCCCGCCCGAGCCTTTGGCGCCGGTGGCACCCGAAAAGGCCGCCGGCCTTGTGCCGCTGTCGACCGAGCAAAAGTCCAAGCTGGAGGAGCGGGTCGACAGCTTTATCGACGATCTGGTCGCGCAGGATGAAAATTCGCCCGAATTCGGCCAGCGCATCGACCAGATTACCAATATGGGCCGCAAGGAAATGATGGAGGCGGCGGGTCAATCGAACCGCTTTCTCGACCGTCCGGTCAAGGCGATGGAGCGCGACAGCGACGTCGGCAAAAATTTGATTGAATTGCGCAACACGGTCGAGGAGCTCGACCCCTCGGCAAACGGCAAATTGCTGTCCAGAACCGGCTTTTTCGGAAAATTGTTCGGCAATCGGGTCGGCAATTATTTCGCCAAATACCGCTCGGCGCAAAGCCATATCTCGGCGGTGCTCAACGCGCTGGCCAATGGCAAGGACGAATTGTTGATGGACAATGCCGCCATCGACGTCGAACGGCGCAAGCTGTGGGAGGCGATGGGCAAGCTGGAGCAGATGGTTCATATCGCCCAGACGCTCGACGCGCGACTGGAGGCCAAAGCCGTCGAACTCGACAGCAGCGACCCCGCCAAGGCCAAAGTCCTTCGCGAAAACGCACTCTTCTATGCGCGCCAGCGGACACAGGACCTGCTCACCCAGATGGCGGTGACGGTTCAGGGTTATCTCGCGCTTGATCTGGTCAAGAAAAACAATGTCGAACTGGTGAAAGGCGTCGACCGCGCGAGCACCACAACCGTCAGCGCGCTCAAAACGGCGGTCACCGTCGCACAGGCGATGACCAACCAGAAACTGGTCCTCGAACAGATCACCGCGCTCAACACCACGACCGCAGGGATCATCGACGGCACGTCGAAAATGCTCAAGGACAATACGGCCAAGATTCACGAACAGGCCGCATCGAGCACCATTCCGCTCGAAACATTGAGCCGCGCGTTCCAGAATATTTACGATACGATGGACGCCATCGACACCTACAAGCTGAAAGCGCTCGATTCGATGAAGAGCACCGTCACCTCGCTCGAAGGCGAAGTCGCCAAGTCCAAGGGCTATATCGCCCGCGCCGAGGGTGCCAGTCAGGCCCAAGCCAGCGTCAGCAGCGGCGACAGCCCGCTTGCGTCGCTCGAAGGATAGTCACGGACAAGATGCCCATGAGCGAAACTGACCGCACCATCATGCTGGGCGAGGCCGCGATCGAGCGGGCGCGCACGCCGCGCCACCATATCGGCAAAAAAAGCCGCGCGCTGCGTCGCCAGCATCTCTATCGCAAACTCGGGCGGATGCTGGTTGCGGGCGGCGTGTTGCTGCTTGGCGCCGCCGTCTTTGGCCTGATCATCCGTCCCTTGGGCTTTGCCGGACTGCTCGCGCTCCTTGTTCTGATGGTCGGCGTCGTCACGCTGTTTTCCAACTGGCCAAGCTTTCCCGAGCCGCGCATGGCCGATTTGCCCAAGGCCGATCTGAAGCAGCTCGCGGGGCGCACCGAAATCTGGCTCGAGGCGCAGCGCCCGATGCTGCCCGCGCCTGCCAAAACGCTGATTGATGGCATTGGCGTCCAGCTCGACCTGCTAGCCCCGCAACTCCAGACGCTCGACGAATCGACCCCTGCGGCGCGCAATATCCGCAAGCTTGTGGCCGAGGATCTGACCGGACTGGTCGACGGCTATCAGCGCATCCCCGTCCCGCTGCGCAAAGAGGCGCACGCCGGACGCACCCCCGACGAAACCCTCGTCGGCGGGCTCAAGATGCTCGAGCGTGAAATCGGCGAAGCAGCGCGCAGCCTTGCCACAGGCGACCTCGACAAACTCGCGACGCGCGAACGTTATCTTGAGCTTAAATATCAGGGTGTCGAAGACCCGGCAGACTAGGCGCGTCGCGCGCCTTCATGCCAGCGCATGAAATGGATGCCCCGTGAGGATTCGAACCTCAATAGGCGGTATCAGAAACCGCAGTCTTACCATTAGACGACGGGGCACCAGAGGCGGGCGAAATATGGGCCGCGCGGCCAACTGTCAAGGTTGATGCTCACCCGATGCACGCAAGCCTTGCCCTGACGCATTTCGCCGCTAGCATCACGCCATAACAAAACGGGGGTGTTGCGTGGGACGCGCGGACCACCTGGGCAAGGAGTGGGTTGATGCGTCACATTGCCATCATCGGGTCGGGACCGGCGGGATATTACACCGCCGAAACGCTGCAAAAGGCAGAGGATATCTCGATCGATGTGCTCGATCGCCTGCCCGTACCCTATGGCTTGATCCGCACCGGCGTCGCCCCCGATCATCAATCGATCAAGGCCGTCTCGCGCCGTTACGAAGGCGTGGCACTGCGCGATAATGTCCGTTTCGTCGGCCATGTGTCAGTGGGCAGCGATGTCACGATTGACGAATTGGTCGGGCTCTATGATGCGGTCATCCTGGCCACCGGCGCGCCCAATGACCGGCCGCTATCGATTCCGGGGGCCGATTTACCCGGCGTCATCGGCAGCGCCGCCTTTGTCGGTTGGTATAATGGCCACCCCGATTTCACCGACCTTGACCCGCCGCTCGGTGCGGCGGGGGTGGCGGTCATCGGCAACGGCAATGTCGCGCTCGACGTCGCGCGCATATTGGCCAAGACCCCGCAGGAGTTTGCCGGAAGCGATATTGTCGCGCACGCCCGCGATGCGCTGGCCCAAAGCGGTGTCCGCAACATCCACGTTCTCGGCCGCCGTGGCCCGCATCAGATTGCCATGACGCCAAAGGAGCTGGGCGAGCTGGGTCATCTGGCGCGTGCCAGCCCGCGCGTCGACCCCACCGACCTGCCGCCAGAGGGGGAGGATGCGCTGCTCGAACCCGGGATGCGCAAATCGGTCACCCATTTGCGCGGCTTTGCCGCCAATCCGGTCGCCAAGCCGGTGACAATCGATTTCGATTTCTTTGCGATGCCCGTTGCGGTCGAAGGCGACGGAAGAGTGAAGCGCGTCATCGTCGAAAAAACCATCCTCGACGCCGATCTGCGGTCACAGCCCACCGGCGAGACGTACAGCATTGATGCGGGGCTGGTGATCAGCTGCATCGGCTATCAAACCCCGCCCATCCCCGGCGTCCCCTATGAACATGGGCGCGGGCGTTTTGCCAATGACGAAGGGCGGATCCTACCGGGTCTATATTGCGTCGGCTGGGCGCGGCGCGGGCCGTCAGGGACAATCGGCACCAACAAGCCCGATGGCGCACGCCTTGGCGAAATGGTGCTGGCCGACATCGGCCATGGTAGTGGCAAGGCAGGCCGAGCGGGGCTCGACGCCCTGCTCGCCAGCCGCGACGTCACGCCCGTCACCTTCCGCGACTGGCGCCGCATCGAAGAGGCGGAAGTGGCCGCCGCACGCGAAGGCGCTCCACGCGAAAAATATGTCTCGGTCGATGATATGCTGGCGGCGCTGGGGCGCTAGCTCTGCGGCTAACCGCCAGTTGCTAACAGCGGATCAACAGCGGCCTTGAATTCGCGCGCCGAAAAAGCGCCCTTATGGGCAAAACGCATAATCCCTTTGCGGTCGATGATATAGGTCGAAGGCACGCTGTTATCGATCGCGCCATATCCGCCGCTGATATGGTTCGACAGCGGATAGGATAGAATGTCAGCGAGCTTTTTGAGCTGATATTTGGGCACGCTGTCCTCTGTCGTCACCCCGAACATTTCCAGCCCGCGCGCGTGATTGGCTTTGTAATAGCGATGCATCATCGGCATTTCTGCCTTGCATGGCCCGCACCATGTCGCCCAATAGTTGATGACAACAACCTTGCCCTTCAATTCAGCCAGCGTGACCTTGCGCTTGTCAAATGTGGTGAGCTTGAAGGCGGGGGCGGCTTCGCCCGGTTCTGGGATGTGACGCGACGCAGCGCCGATCAACAGAGCGGCAAACAGGGGGGCAATGACCATGCGGACCAAGGACGCAGATTTCATGGCGCAAAGGTGCGAAAGGCCATGGCGATAGTCAAGCCGCAAAGCTGGCCGCGCACCGCGTTTCGATGGCTGCTCGTCATCGCCTATGCGGTCGCCGGTTGGGCGCACCTCACGCGGCCAGGCGGCTTCCTTGCGATCACCCCGCCGTGGGTTCCGTGGCCAGAGACTGTCGTTGCGCTGACCGGCGTCGCCGAATTGGCGGGCGCGGCGGGATTGATGATTCCCCCGTTGCGCCGCGCCGCTGGCTATGGGCTGGCGCTCTATGCCTTATGCGTCTGGCCGGCCAATTTTCACCACGCGCTTGCCGACATACCGCTGGGAGGCGTGCATCTCAGCTGGTGGTATCACGGTCCCCGCCTCGCGCTTCAACCCGTCATCATCTGGTGGGCGCTGTGGGCAGGCGGCGTTGTCGACTGGCCTTTTGCCAAACGCGACTAGTCCGCCCTATTCGGCCGCTTTCGCCACCGGCGTTTCAATCGGCGGATCGCCCGCGTGCGCCTTGGCATAGGCCTCCGCCGCCTTCATCACGCGCATCATATTGCCGCTGGCGATCTTCTCCAAATCACTCTGCGAATAGCCGCGCCGTGCCAGTTCGGTAAACAGCGCCGGATAGGTCGACACATCCTCCAGCCCGTCGATTACCGCCGGAATACCGTCGAAATCGCCGCCGATACCGATATGGTCGACGCCAATCCGGTCGCGGATATGGTCGATATGCTCGGCCACATCGGCGATGGTCACGCGCGGGGCGGGGTTGGCAGCGACCCACGCATCCAGCGCCGCCTTGGCCCCATCGGGATCCCCGATATGCAGGGTCTTTTGCCGCGCCTCCTCGGCGCTGCTTGCTGCATTCCATTGGTGCAGTTTTTCGCTGGCATAGTCGGGGACGAAATCGACCATGACGATACCGCCATTGGCCTTGAGTTCATCGAGCACCTTGTCGGGGACATTGCGCGGGTGGCTGTTGATCGCGCGCGCGCCCGAATGGCTGAAAATCACCGGCGCCTTCGTCACCGCCAGCGCGTCGAGCATCGTCGACTCCGCCACATGGCTAAGGTCGACCAGCATCCCCAGCCGGTTCATCTCCCGCACCACCTGCTCGCCAAAGGGGGTCAGCCCGTCATGGGCGGGCACATCGGTCGCGCTGTCGGACCAGGGCGTATTGTTGAAATGGGCGAGCGTCATATAGCGCGCACCCAGCGCAAACATTTGCCGCAGCACGCCCAGGCTCGACCCGATCGAATGGCCACCTTCCATGCCGATAAGCCCCGCAATCTTATGCTGTTTCCACGCCGCCATGACATCGCCGCTCGATCGCGCGAGCATCATTGCATCGGCGTTGCGCGCGATCAGCCGCTTGGTAACGTCAATCTGTTCGAGCACCTGCTGCACCGCATCGGCTTCGGGCAACGACGAATCGACCCACACCGACCAGAATTGCGCGCCGACCTGTCCCTTACGCAGCCGCATCAGGTCGGTGTGCATCGCCTTGTGCGTCGCATCGGCGCTGCCGCTGGTGTCGGTAAAATCAAAATCGCCGATCACATCGCCATGCCGGTCGCGCAACTGTTCGGGCACATCATTATGCCCGTCCCACACCGGCGCAGCGGCCAAGGCGGCTTTGGCAATGGCTTCGGGCGAAGACTGAGCCGAGGCAGGGGCAGCGACAAGGGCGAATGCGGCAAGGCCGGCAAGTAAGGGAGCTTTGGTCATGGCGGCGACCTTAACCGCTGCCCCACGAAAATCACCCAAAGATTTTCAACGGCCCGTCTTGACCTCTTCGCCCACCCCGCCCAGCATTCGGCACGAGCGCCGCAAAGGAAATATGCATGAACGAAATCACCCAAAACTTCCCCGCCGAGGCCGAAACCCTCCTCCCCGATCTCGTGGCCTTGCGCCGCGCGATTCACCTTGAGCCCGAACTCGGCCTGCACAATCCCAAGACGCTGGCGAAGATCAAGGAAGCGCTCGCGGGTTTGCCGCTGGAGTTTCGCGAAGGGCCTTCGACGACCGGCCTCGTCGCTATCCTGCGCGGCCCCGCCAATGGTCGCACCGTGTTGCTGCGCGGCGACATGGATGCGCTGCCGCTCGTGGAGGAAACGGGGCTCGACTTCACATCGGAAACCCATGGCGCGATGCACGCGTGCGGGCATGATACGCATGTCGCGATGCTCGTTGGCGCGGCCAAGCTGCTTTGCGCCGCCGCCGACCGCCTGCCCGGCACCGTGATGTTCATGTTTCAGCCGGGTGAGGAGGGGCATCATGGCGCGCGCTTCATGCTCGACGACGGCATCATCGACCCGCTGCCCGATGCCGCCTTTGCGCTCCACATCATGCCCAACGCGCCGCACGGAATTTTTGCCGGACGCGCCGGACCGTTGCTCGCTTCGGCGGACGTTCTTCATGTGACGATCAAGGGCGCAGGCGGCCACGCCTCTATGCCGCACGATACGGTCGACCCGATTCCGGTGGCGTGTGAGATTGTCGGTGCGATCCAGACGATGGTGACGCGCAAGGTTTCTGTCTTCGATCCGGCGGTGGTAACCATCGCCCGCATCACGGCGGGCACGACCAACAATATCATCCCTGAAACAGCCGAGATGGAGGGGACGATCCGCACCCTCAGCGCCACCCAGCGCGCCCATGTCGCGCGCGAACTCCATCGGCTGATCCCCGGCATAGCAGAGGCGCATGGCTGCACCGCCGAAGTGGTGATTGACGAAGGCTTTCCGGTCACCGTCTGCGATGCCCGCGCCGCAGCCTTTGGCCAGCGGGTCGTCACCGATCAGTTTGGCGAGGATGCGTGGCTGACCATGGACAACCCCGTGATGGGGGCGGAGGATTTCGCCTATGTCCTCGAAAAAGTGCCCGGCGCGATGTTCTGGCTCGGCGCAAGCGAGGAAGGCAGCGACTGGCGCGCCTGCTGCGGATTGCACAGCAACCATATGGTGCTCGACGAAAAAGTGATGGCCCGCGGCGCGGCGCTCCACGCAGCACTGGCAGAGACTTTTCTGGAGGGCGGTTTCGACGATTGAATCGCTTGCGACGGCAGCCGCGATTGATTAGCCTTTCATCAGAAGCCCATAGGGGCAGGGGAGGAACGACATGATCAATATCATCGGTGCGATTATTTCCGGTTTCATCATCGGCGGACTGGCGCGTTATTTTTATCCCGGCGTGGTCCAGATGGGCTGGGTCGCGACAATCCTGCTCGGCATCGCGGGTTCCTTACTCGCCGGTATGGTGACCACACGCGGTGTGCGCGGCGAATTTCACCGCGCCGGCTGCCTCGCCTCGATCATCGGCGCGGTAGTGCTGATCTTTGTCGGACGAATGCTCGGCATCGGCTGACCAAGCTGAAAGCCCTGACTCTAACTTAACGCAAACCAGAGCAACGCCGCGACACCCACTGCCGCGAGCGTGTGGATGACCGCAAAACTCAAACGGATTTTGCGGATCAGCTTTTTGAACTCTGCGGTGTCATTGACATGCGGGAACGGCGTCGCCGGGACGGGCTTGTCCAGAAAGGCGCAAAGCGGTTCCCACCCCTGTTTGGCTTCGAATATCAGCAATTTTTCGGCGGGCACATCGGCTTTGACCTGTTCGATATAATCGCGGAAAATCTGTGTCGCCTTGGCCTTGTCCTCAAACTGGCCATGGAATACCCGCTGCCACACCGTGCCTTGCACAATGGCATCAATCTGCCGCTGCATCTTGATATATTTACGCGCCCAACGCGGTGCGGCGGTGCTGATTGGATAGATGGTCTCGTTGGCACTTTTATACCAGCTGTCGGGATCACGAACCGTCAGTAGAACTTTGGCATCGGGATAACGCGCCAGCAATTCCTTGTAATAGGTGCTCGACGGAAAATCGACTGACGCCTGGAAACCATCAAAAATAGCGTCCCAGTCGGGTGCAGCCCCCTCTGCCACTTGCTGCCATAATTGCCGCTGTTCGGCGTTGGGCAACACCTCCAGCATATGGTGCGTCTTGATATAGCCGAGCTGTTCGAGAGCAGCCTTCATCGACATCGTTCCCGTCCGGCCAAAACCGGCGCCGATAACTTGTAAGCCCATAATCACATCCCCCCGACATGCTTGTATCGCGGGACCGGAGTTTGACAATCAATACTGTATCACGGCACCAACACCGTATCTTCGGGCACCAACAGCGTTTCGGGATAATCGGTCGTATAATGCAGCCCGCGGCTTTCGTGGCGGTGCAGCGCGCTTTTGACAATCAACTCGGCACATTGGAGCAGGTTGCGCAGTTCGATAAGGTCGGTGGTCACGCGGAAATGACCATAATAATCCCCCACCTCATGGGTCAGCATATTGATGCGGTGCTGCGCGCGCTCCAGCCGCTTGGTGGTGCGGACAATGCCGACATAATTCCACATGAAGCGACGGATTTCGGTCCAGTTCTGCTTGATGATGACTTCTTCGTCGCTGTCGGTAACGCGGCTTTCGTCCCACGGGCGGATCGGCGGCGGCGGGGCCATTTCGTCCCAGCGCGCGACAATGTCGGCGGCGGCGGCTTCGCCAAAGACAAAACATTCAAGCAAGCTGTTCGACGCCAGCCGGTTCGCGCCATGCAGCCCGCTTTCGGTCACTTCGCCTGCCGCATAAAGGCTGGGAAGGTCGGTCCGCCCCGCCAGGTCTATCAGCACCCCGCCGCAAGTATAATGCTGCGCCGGAACCACGGGGATCGGTTCTTTGGTCATATCGATGCCCAGCCCCACCAGCTTGTCATAGATGTTGGGGAAATGGCCCTTCACAAAGTCGGGGTCTTTGTGACTGATGTCGAGGTGGACATAGTCGAGCCCCAACCGCTTGATCTCATGGTCAATCGCGCGGGCCACAACGTCACGCGGCGCCAATTCTTCGCGCATGTCAAAGCGCGGCATGAAGCGTTCGCCGCCGCCCGGAAAGCCCGGCGGAATTTTCAAATGTCCACCCTCGCCGCGCACCGCCTCGGTAATCAGGAAATTCTTGACCTCCAGATTATAGAGGCAGGTCGGATGGAACTGCATCATTTCCATGTTGGACACGCGCGCACCCGCACGCCACGCCATCGCAATGCCGTCGCCGGTCGCGCCTCTGGGAGCCGTCGAAAATTGATAGACACGTCCGGCCCCGCCGCTCGCCAGAATCGTCGCGCGGCCTGTATGCGCGTGAACCTTGCCGCTCGCTTCGTCGAGTGCATAGACACCCCACACGCTACCCGATCCCGAATAACGCATTTCATGGCGTCCGGTGATCAGGTCGATGCACGTCTGCCCCGGCAACAGCGTGATATTGGGATGCGCCTCGGCGGTTTTGAGCAATGCAGCCTGCACCGCCCAGCCGGTGGCATCATCGACATGGACGATACGGCGGTGCGAATGGCCACCCTCGCGCGTCAGGTGCAGCGCTTCGGCTTCCTTGTTAAAGGGCACCCCCATCTCGACCAGCCGCTCGATTGTGTGCGGCGCATTTTCGATGACAAATTCAACCGTCTCGCGCCGGTTCAGCCCTGCGCCCGCCACCATCGTGTCGTTGATATGATTTTCAAATGTGTCGCCTGCATCGAGCACTGCGGCAATGCCGCCCTGCGCCCAGGCGGTTGAACCGCCGGTCAGGCTTCCCTTGGCCAGCACCAGCACCTTCGCCTTGTCGGCCAGACTAATCGCCGCCGACAATCCCGCCGCGCCAGAGCCGATGATAACGACATCATGGACAGTGCCCTCACCCATCGGCGCGGGTCAGGTTTAGGAAGACATCTTCCAGATCGGCCTCTCGGGTCGACACGTCGACAATATGCAGCCCCATGCCCTGCACCGCGGTCAGCACATCACCCGCATTCATCCGGTCCTTATTATAGCTGATCGCCAGCCCGCGATCGCCCTCGCGCTCGACCTTGTCAAAGGCCGGATGTTCGGGAAGGTCGGTCACATCGCTATCGAGCGTCAGCGACACCACCTTTTCGCGCGCCATATCGACCAGCTCGCGCGTCGGCTTGTTGGCGATCAACTTGCCATGGTTGATGATGGCGATGCGGTCGCACAATTCCTCGGCTTCTTCCAGATAGTGCGTGGTCAGCACCACGGTGACGCCGCGTGCGTTGAGCCCGCGGACATAGTCCCATAATTGCTGGCGCAGTTCGATATCCACGCCCGCCGTGGGTTCGTCGAGGACGATGATCGGCGGCGAATGAACCATCGCCTTGGCCACCAGCAACCGCCGCTTCATCCCGCCCGACAGCGTGCGGGCATAGGCGTCGCGCTTGTCGGTCAACCGCACGGCCGCCAGCAATTCCTCCGAAATCCGCTTCGCCTTGGGCACACCATAGAATCCGGCCTGATTCTCCAGCGTTTCAAAGGGCGTGAAAAAGGGGTCGAAAACAATTTCCTGCGGGACAATGCCGATCGAATATTTGGCATTGCGCGGATCGGCATCAATGTCGAAACCCCAGATGCTGGCATGACCGCCCGTTTTGTTGACCAACCCTGCCAATATATTGATCAGCGTCGATTTTCCTGCCCCGTTGGGACCTAGCAACCCGAATATCTGACCACGCGGAACATCAAAACTGACATTGTCGAGGGCCTGCTTGCCCCCGGCATAAATTTTCGAAACAGCGTCGATGGAGATAGCAGCTTGGGTCATAGGACGACGGGCTTAGCGATGGATGCGCCGCCGCGAAAGGGGGCTGATGGCAAGACTTTGTTTACCATGATGCGTAAGCATAATTTATGACTGTATCACTAGGGGACAGGTTGTGAGGACCAGACACACCAACTTCCCGTCGTTTCTGCGACGCGGCGCTGCCGCCTTTGCGCTGTTGATGGCTCCGGCCGTCGGCACGCCGGCGTTGGCGCAGGCGACTTCGCAGGGCCAGGCCAAGGCCATCGTGCTTCAGCCCCTGAGCTTCTTCAAGGTCAATGATCTCGACTTCGGTGATATCATTGCGTCAGGAACGGCGGGAACCGTGCGCCTGTTCCCCGACGGAACACGCACCGCATCGGGCGGTGTAACGCTCGCCAGCAATGGCGGCGCGCCATCGCGCTTTGCCGGACTCGGCTCGCCCAATCAGCGCGTTGTGATCTCGGTCGCCGCAAACAGCATCTTCATTACCGGACCGGGTCAGCAGATGCGGGTCCGCAATTTCGATATCGGCAGCACGCCGACCGTGTTGTTGTCGACGTCGCCGCTGCGCTTTCGCATCGCCACCGGGCTGGGCAATTTCAACTTTCCGGTTGGCGCGACGCTCGACGTCAATGCCAATCAGGCGCCGGGCGATTATAGCGGCACCTTCTCCATCATCCTCAATTACCAATAGGACTCCGGGTGAGGAGCAAAGCAACTCACCACAGGGCGCGGCGGCGAATCGGGAGGGGGTTCGCCGCCGCTGCCTTCATGGCGGCACTTTGGGCTCTCCCTGTCGCGGCACAGGACGCAGATGCCAGTGCCGACGCGCAGGCGTTGGTGCTGCAACCCTTTTCGCTGGTCAGTGACGAGGATCTTGATTTCGGATCGATTATACCTTCGGCGTCTCAGGGCAATGTCATTGTCAGTCCCGACGGTACAATATCCACCACCGGCGGCGTCATCACCGTCGGTGCGGGAACCCATCCGGCGCGCTTTGCCGGACAGGGCAGCAGCAACCGGGTGCTCATCAAAACAGGGTCGAACCGGATATTCCTGACCGGCCCCGGCGCGCAAATGCGACTGAACAAATTCACCATTGGCGCGCTTTCAGGCCTGTCGCAGATCGGCAACGGCAATAATTTCCGTATCACCAGCAGCAACGGCATCATCGGCTTTGGTGTCGGCGGCACCTTGCGCGTCAATGCCAATCAGGCCGAAGGGCTGTATAGCGGCACTTTCACCATGACCTTCAATTATCAATAGCACGTCACGCATCACCCGATTGCCCAGCCGAAACAGGCTTGCTATGCGCGAAAGCCATGACGACATCAGCCCCCCCACCCGAAACCCTCCGTGTCAGCAAAAGCCGCATCGCCTGTGATGGCACCGGCGATGGTCTTGCCAATGCCGCGCTCGGTCATCCGCGCGTGTGGCTGGAGATTGATCCCGACGACGGGTTTGCGGACTGCGGCTATTGTGACCGGCGGTTCATCCTGATCGGCGGCGTCGCCGACAAGGGCTGATTCCCCTTTTTCCACGCCCAAAGCTTAACAGCTTTTTTACCCTGATTATCCATTCGATGCACATCCGGTGCTGGCATAACTGTGCCAGACAGGAGCAGGATGGATGGTTTCACGGGGTGCAAAGCAACGGGCGGCATCGCCAGTACGTCTGATCATTGTCGCCATCGCGGCGATGGGATTTGGCGTGATTCCGGCGCAGGCCGCCGATAGCGACGGCACCGCTCGGGCCGTCGTCGTTCAACCGCTCAGCCTGATTAAAACCGCCGATCTGGATTTTGGAACCTTGGTCAGCGGCACCACGGGCGGCACGGTTACCATCAACCCGTCCAGCAACGCGCTGACGACCGCGGGCGGCGTGACGCCGGTCGGTGGCGGAGCGCATCGCGCAACCTTTCAGGGCGCCGCACGCATCGGCCTGATTGTCACAATCAACGGCAGCAACACCGCCACCCTGACGCGCGCCGGCGGCGGAGCGCCCCCCATGACCGTCAATCTGACTCGCACCTATGGGTCGGGACTCAACGTCATCACGCTTCCTTTGGTCGGCACGGTGACTGTCGTGGCGACGGGCGTGCAGACTTATTATGTCGGCGGCACGCTGAATGTTCCCGCCAATCAACCCGACGGCGATTACAGCGGCACCTTCAATCTGACCGTCAACTATCTGTAGCCGCTCAGCGCGAACCCTTTGCGGATGCGGGGCAGCGTGCCTATATCGCGTCTATGAACAGCCCCACTGACCCCCGCCGCTTTCTCTATCGTACCGACGCCCTCGACCCCGATCTGGCGCAAGTTCTTGCCAAAGACGCGCTGGCCAGCGCCGATGATGGCGAGCTTTATCTGCAATATCGCGCGACCGAGAGCTTTGGTTTTGATGACGGGCGACTCAAGACCGCCGATTATTCGACCGACGCCGGTTTCGGCCTGCGCGCCGTGTCGGGCGAGATGACGGGCTTTGCCCATGCCAGCGACATCAGCGCCCCGGCGATCCGCCGCGCCGCCGAAACGCTCGCACTGCTCGACCCGACCAAAACGCCCCACGCCCCCGCACCGGCGCGCACCAACCGCCATCTCTATGACGAAGCCAACCCGCTCGACCTCATCCCCTTCGCCAAAAAAGTGGCGCTGTGCCAAGAGGTCGATGCCGCCGCACGTGCGCGCGACCCGCGCATCGTCCAGGTGTCGGTCAGTCTGGCCGCAAGCTGGTCGGTGATCGAAATCGTCCGCGCCGACGGTTTTCTGGCGACCGACATCCGCCCGCTCGTCCGCCTCAACGTCTCGATCGTCGTCGAGGAAAACGGACGGCGCGAAAGCGGCTATTTCGGGCTTGGTGGCCGTTACATGTACGACCATTTGTTCGCCGAAGCGCAATGGAACCGCGCCATCGACGAGGCGCTCGCACAAGCCCTCGTTAATCTGGAGGCGGTCGACGCACCGGCTGGCGAGATGACCGTGCTGCTCGGTCCCGGCTGGCCCGGCGTCCTGCTCCACGAAGCGGTCGGCCACGGACTCGAAGGCGATTTCAACCGCAAGGGCACCAGCGCCTTTTCGGGCCGCATCGGCGAACGCGTTGCCGCACCCGGCGTCACCGTCATCGACGACGGCAGCCTCAACAGCCCCGTCGGCGGCGGTCGCCGCGGCTCGCTCAGCATCGACGATGAAGGCACCCCGACCAGCGAGACCGTGTTGATCGAAGACGGCATATTGAAATGCTATATGCAGGACCGGCTGAACGCGCGGCTGATGGGCGTTGAACCGACCGGCAATGGCCGCCGCGAAAGCTTTGCCCACGCCCCCATGCCGCGCATGACCAACACCTTTATGAACAGCGGTCAGGATGATCCCGCCGAGTTGTTGTCGCGCGTCAAATCGGGCATTTTCGCCAAAAGCTTTGGCGGCGGACAGGTCGATATTGTGTCGGGCAAATTCGTCTTCAGCTGCACCGAGGCTTATAAAATCGAAAATGGTAAACTCGGTGCGCCGATCAAGGGCGCAACACTTATCGGCGATGGCCCCAGCGTGCTGACCAAGGTGATGGGCATCGGCAACGACATGGCGATCGACGAAGGCATCGGCATTTGCGGCAAAGGCGGCCAAAGCGTCCCCGCCGGCGTCGGCCAACCGACCTTGCTGGTCAGCGCGCTAACGGTGGGCGGTACGGCATAGGCCGTTTGGCGCCCATTTCCGTCAGTCATGGCTCATTCAGACTAAAAGATGTAGTCTGCTAACAAAGGAGTCGTCCCATGCGTCATCTGACCACCGCCATCCTTGCCGCCACCGCGCTGATTGCAGTTCCGGCATCATCAGCCGCGCGCGAACGCCTGACACCCGATCAGCAACTTGCCAAACTGCTGGATGGTCGGGTCGCGGGGGAACCGCAAAACTGTATCACCCTCTCTAGCGTCAACAGTTCGCAGGTCATCGACAAGACTGCCATCGTCTATCGCATCGGCAGCACATTTTGGGTCAACCATCCACGAAGCGGTGCCGACTCGCTCGATGATGACGACATCCTCGTCACCAGATTATCCTCCAGTCGGCTGTGCAGCATCGACACCGTCCAACTCCATGATCGCAGCAGCCGTTTTTACAACGGCTTTGTCTCCTTGGGCAAATTCGTCCCCTATCGCCGCCCCGCCACCACAGAGTGACACTGATCGACAGGGACGAACAGGACGTCACCGCGCCGCCCGATGACTGGGCCGCGCGACTGCTCCACTTTTGGTTTGACGCGCATGGCATGGCGGATTGGTACGGCGGTGGCCCTGCCTTTGACAAAGCTGTCGCAGACCTCGCTGCCGACTGGCACACCGCTCTCCGTTCGCAACCCGTCGAAACTTTTCTGACCGACCCCGACACCGCCCGCGCCGCGATCATCCTGTTCGATCAGGTGCCCCGCAACATTTTTCGCGGGTCGGCCGACGCCTTTGCCACCGATACCCACGCGCGCGCCATCGCCCGCGCGGTGGTCGAGCGCGGATGGGATCAGGATAGTCCAGAGGACCAGCGTCAATTTATCTATATGCCGTTCGAGCATAGCGAAAACCTCGACGACCAACGCGAATCGCTTCGGTTGTTCGCGGCGCGCGGCGACGCCAATTCGCTCAAATATGCCCAACAGCATTTTGACATCATCAAACGCTTTGGCCGCTTCCCGCATCGCAACGCCGTGCTTGGCCGAAAAAGCCGTGACGCCGAAACCGCCGCTATCGAGGAGGGCAAAAATTGGTGATACGCACAGGCGATCGCCTGCTAAGGATTGCGGCATGGCCGAATTCACCGACACGCTGACCGACAAGCATCAGGCATTCATCGCCAAACAACCGATGTTCTTTGTCGCCACCGCCGCCACCGATGGCCGCATCAACCTGTCTCCCAAAGGCTATGCCGACACATTTCAGATCCTGTCGGACAGCCAGGTCGCTTATCTCGACTTCGGCGGATCGGGCAATGAAACCCACGCCCATCTGGCCGCCGACGGACGCGTCACTTTGATGTTCTGCGCCTTTGATCGCAGCGCACTCATCCTGCGCATCTATGGCAAGGGTCGCCCCATCCTGCCGCAAGACAGCGACTGGGGCGATCTTGCCGCGCATTTCACCTTGTTGCCGGGCACCCGCCAGATTTTCCTGATCGACGTGCAGAGCGTGCAAACCAGCTGCGGCTGGGGCGTGCCGATGATGGAACTGCAGCACGAGCGCGATACTTTGCAAAAATATCATCGTCAGGCTGACCCCGACAAATGGGCGGAGAAGATGAAAAAACGCACCCAAAGCATCGACGGACTGCCGACGCGCCCCACCGACCGTTATATCGCCGGAGACCCCATCTGATGGCGCTCGTCGAACTTCTTCGTATGTCCAGCGGGGCGGAGGCTGAACTGCTGCGCGGGCGTCTGGAAAGCGCCGGGGTTGGCGCGGTCTGCTTCGATGCCGGCATGAATATCGCCGACAGCGTCGGGATGATGATTCCGGTTCGCATCATGGTGCTCGACGAAGATCTGGCCGAGGCGAAGGCCCTGCTGGCCGAATTTGCGGCGGGCGGGAACGCTTCGGTCGGTTGAGCGCTTGAATCTGCACAGATGATCAAAGTCGCCAGCTATAATATGCGCAAGGGCATCGGGCTCGATCGCCGCCGAGATCCCGGCAGGGTGCTCGCGGTGCTCGGCGAACTCGACGCCGATATCGTCGCGCTGCAAGAGGCCGACCGCCGCTTCGGCGCGCGCGCCAGCGCCATCCCCGAACAGATGTTCGCCGATCACAGCGACTATGTCCCCGTCATGCTCGACAACCGCCCACACAGCATCGGCTGGCACGGCAATGCCCTGCTCGTCCGCAAAGGCGCGATCATCGAGGAAAGCCACGCGCTCCACCTTCCCATGCTCGAACCGCGCGGCGCGGTCGCGGCAACGGTGCGCCTCGGCGATCAGCGCGTGCGCGTCGTCGGGATGCACCTCGACATTTCGGGACTGCGGCGACGGCAACAGGCGCGCGCCATTTTGACGCATGTCGCCGAGGGTGAAACCCTGCCGACGATCTTGATGGGCGATTGCAATGAATGGCGCAGCTATGGGGGATGCTTGCGCGATTTCGGGGCCGATCATCCGCTCGTCGACACCGGCCACAGCTTCCACAGCCGCCGCCCCGTGGCGCGGCTCGACCGCATCTTTGCCTCGCCCGACCTCGCTGCGATTGAATCCGGCGTGCACCTCAGCCCGCTCGCCGCGCGCGCGTCGGACCATCTACCGATCTGGGCGCGGCTGAAACTGGCGTCTCCCTAAGGCCAATTCCTCACAATCCGAAACCCTTCGCACTGCCTAATAATTAGGCAGTGATTGGGCGCCGCTGCTCAATAAACGAACGAAACAGCCTGTTGCAGACCCTCCCCTTGTAACAAACGCTCAATTATTCTCCCCCCGCCGTAATCTGGCACGCCTGTTGCAGTGCAACATTGTGCACATTGCAAAGGGGACATCATGAAGCTGATCCTGGCCATCATCAAACCACATAAGCTCGACGAGGTGCGCGAGGCGCTCACGACCGTCGGGATCGCGGGAATGACCGTGACCGAAGTCAAAGGCTTTGGCCGCCAAAAGGGGCAAACCGAAATCTACCGCGGCGCCGAATATGCGACCAACATGGTGCCAAAGGTCAAGATCGAACTCGTCTGCGATGATGCGCTCGCATCGCGGGTCGTTGAAACGCTCCAACAAAGCGCCGGCACCGGATCGATCGGTGACGGCAAGATTTTCGTCCTCGACGTGGGTCAGGCCGTGCGCATCCGCACGGGCGAGACCGGCGAGGCGGCACTATAATGACAAAGGGGGACAAAATGACGTTCGCACATAAATTGGCGACCACAGCCGGGGCCGCCGGCCTTGCGCTGTTCGCCGCCCTGCCCGCCTGGGCACAGGATGCCGCACCCGCCGCGGCCAACGCCGTGGCCAAGGCGGCTCCGGCGGTTCCCAATCCGGGCAATAACGCCTGGATGATGACCGCCACCGTTCTCGTCCTGATGATGATCCTGCCCGGCCTCGCGCTCTTTTATGGCGGTCTGACGCGGACCAAGAATATGCTGTCGACGATGACGCAAGTGGGCGCGGCTGCCTGCCTCGCGATGCTGGTCTGGGTCATGTGGGGCTATGGCCTCGCCTTTGGTCCCGAGGGCAATGCGGTGATCAGCTGGGGCAAATTTTTCCTGTCGGGTGTCACCGCCGATTCAACGGTAGCGACCTTTTCGGACGAAGTGATCAGCGAGTATGTGTTCATCTCCTTCCAGATGACGTTTGCCGCGATCACCCTCGCGCTGGTGCTCGGCTCGGTCGTCGAACGCATGAAATTCTCGGCGGTGATGATCTTTGGCGTCATCTGGCTGACCATCGTCTATTTCCCGATTGCCCATATGGTGTGGGCAGGCGGCGGCTTCTTCTTTGAAGGCGGCATGTTCGGCACCGACACCCCCGCCGCGCTCGATTTCGCGGGCGGCACCGTTGTCCATATCAATGCCGGTGTCTCGGCGCTCGTCGCCTGCCTCTTTCTGGGCAAGCGCATCGGCTATCAAAAGGAAATCATGGCGCCCCACTCGCTGACCATGACCGGCATCGGCACCGGCTTGCTGTGGGTCGGCTGGTTCGGTTTCAACGCCGGCTCGGCGCTTGAGGCCGATGGCTCGGCGGGCCTGGCGATGGTCAACACCTTCGTCGCCACCGCTTCGGCTGCGCTTTGCTGGATGCTCGCCGAACGGCTTTCGGGGCACAAAGGTTCGGCGCTGGGCTTTTGCTCGGGCATCATCGCCGGTCTGGTCGCGATCACGCCAGCGGCAGGGAACAGCGGCCCCTTTGGTGCCATTGTCCTTGGCGGTGTCGCCTCGGTCGTCTGCTTCTTTGCCGTGACCAAGCTCAAGACACGACTGGGCTATGACGATGCGCTCGACGCCTTTGGCATCCACGGCATCGGCGGCATGGTCGGCGCGATCGGCACGGCCTTTACCATGCTGGTCGCCATCGGCGGTCCGGCGGGCAGTGATTATGCGCTCGGCCCCCAGCTGGCCACACAGATCATGGCGGTGGTTATCACCATCATCTGGGCGAGTGTCGGCACCGTCATCGCCATCACAATCGCCAAGGCCGTGACCGGCCTGCGCGTCAGCCCGGACGTCGAACGCGAAGGGCTCGACCTCGGCGAACATGGCGAGCGCGCCTATAATTACTGACGAGTTTGGATACCCGCCGCCGCCTACTACCCTCCTATAAGGCGGCGGGATCCTCCCCAGGTTCCTCCTGCGAGAACCACTGTGGCCGGGATGCAACATGTCCCGGCCATTTTTTTGTCGCTTGATGTTTGTTCCTTGCGAAGAATTCAATGGCGGCGCAGCTTCGCCAAAGACAGGGATGAAAACATCCCGCATTTAGGGAGATATGACGTGAAACAGCCTCATTTTTCTTCAAACCATTGTCGCGGCCATCTGTTGGCTGGTTTGTCTTTGGTCGCGCTGGCGATTGCCACCCCCGCTGCTGCGCAGGACGCCAATCAGAATGACGACAGCAATATCATCATCGTGACGGCCACCAAGCGCAACGCCAATTTGCAGGACGTGGCCTTTTCCATCAACGCCCAGACCGCCGAGGATATCCAGAAATCGGGTGCGGTCACGCTGGAAGATCTGTCGCGCAACGTCGCTGGCCTCGCGGTGCAAAACCTCGGGCCGGGGCAAAGTCAGGTCAGCCTGCGTGGCGTGTCGGCGGGACAGGTCGTTCGCGATCAACCGGGGGTCAAGGAACAGGTCGGCGTCTATCTCGACGAATCGGTAATCTCGCTGTCGCTTTTCACCCCCGATATCGACCTTTTCGATCTCAACCGGGTTGAAACCTTGCGCGGACCGCAAGGCACATTGTTCGGCTCGGGATCGGTCGGCGGCACCATCCGCTATATCACCAATCAGCCGCGGCTCGGCGCGACCGAAGGCATGGTCGAAGCGAACGTCAACCTCGTCGACGGTCAGGATCTGGGCGGCTATCTGAAGGGCGCGGTCAATGTGCCACTGGGCCAGAAGGCGGCGATGCGGGCGGTTGGCTATTACACGCGTTACGGCGGCTTTATCGATGCACTCGGAGAAGGCGGCACACGCGACAAAAATGTCAACAGCGGCGAACGTTATGGCGGCCGCATCGCGATCACCTTTGAACCCAGCGACAATGTCAGCATCACACCGCGCGTCCTCTATCAAAAGGTCACAGCCGACGGGTTCAACCGGCAAGATGTTTACAATCTCTATGCCAACCCCTTCAACACAACCCGTCCGGCGATCACATTCAAAGAGCGCGAGCAATATCTGCTCCGTCCCGAATCCTTTTCGGATGAAACCTTCCTGGCCGACGCCACGATCAATATCGGTTTTGGCGGGGTCAAGCTGACGTCGATTTCGACCTATTTGGACCGCAACATCGTGGTCAGCCGTGATGCCAGCGCGCTGACCGGTTCGGTTTCGGTCGATCTCGGCTATCCCGATGCAGGCGTCCTCCTGCCGTCCAATTTGCGCGACAACACCGACTTGAAAACCTACACACAGGAAGCGCGACTGGCATCGGATACTGACAGTCCGTTCCAGTGGGTGTTCGGTGCCTTTTATTCCAAGGTCGACCGCATTTATGCACAGCGCCTGCCGACACCCGGTTATGACGCGGTCACCGACGCCACTTTGGGCGCGGGGACATCGGCGGCTGTCGCCAACGGCTTTGGTCCCAATTCGCCCTACAACGCCGACCTGCCCTATAATATCAAGCAGTTCGCCCTTTTCGGTGAGGGAACCTATGACCTGACCGACGCCCTCGCGGTCACCGCTGGCGGGCGCTATTATGACTTTAAGGAAACCCGCAGCTTCATCTCGGGCGGCCTGTTCTCCAATGGCGATCGTCAGACCGACCAGACCAAATCGGACGGTTTTACCCCGCGTTTTCTGGTTAGTTACAAGGCAATGCCAAATGTCACGATCAATGCCCAGGCATCGAAAGGATTCCGCCTCGGCGGGGTCAATGATCCGCTGAACATTCCGCTGTGCAACGGAGGGGCGGGCGGGGTCGACGCGATGACCTTTGGCAACCGGCCGCGCTATCGCGACGAAACGCTGTGGAACTATGAACTCGGCATCAAGACACAGGGCCGCGGATTCACCTTCAATGCCGGGGCCTTCTATAACGACATCAGCAACCTGCAAGTGACCGCCGATGCGGGCAGTTGTTCCTCGCGCGTCGTGTTCAACGTTCCCAAAGCGCATTCGCAAGGCGTCGAATTTGAATTGAAAGCGAATCCGGCCGAAGGACTGGCTCTTGGTCTTTCGGGAAGCCTCATCAGCTCCAAATTCAATTCATCGGTGACCGACACGTCGGGCGTGGTGATTGCGGGTATTCGTGACGGCAATCGCTTGCCGACGGTGCCGCGATTCCAGATTTCGGCCAACAGCAGCTATGAATGGCCGGTCGCCGATGCGGCCAAGGCCTATGTCGCTGCATCGATCCAGCACGTCGGCACCCGCTATACCCAGCCGTCGGATCAGGAAAATAATCCGCGCAGCTTTTCGCCCGGACTTCCTTTCGGGGGGCAGCCTGCCAATGCGGCGACGATCGTCGATCTCAAACTTCCCGATTATCAGCTGGTCAACCTCAGCGCGGGAATCGATTTCGACAATGGCCTGTCGCTGATTGCCTATGTGAACAATGTTTTCGACGAAAACCCGCTGCTGTCCTTCGACCGGGAACGGGGTGGCCGGGCGCGGTTGGGATTCACTGTCGGCCAACCCCGCACCTTCGGGCTCACCGCCCGCAAGTCTTTTTAACGAAAGAAAGGGCTGTCCCCAAATTTGCCCTTTTCAACACGTCATTAATGTGGCATTCAGCCACTTCGATTTCAGGAGGGGAGAGCCTGAAAGGCTGGGCCGGGACGCAAGTCTCGGCCCTCTTTTTTGCCCGAAGCCATCGCTATTCCTTGCCTTTTGCGTCGCACCTCCGATTCAGACACTGGCACGTCCGATCACCGAATCAGGACAAATAATCCCATTCAGCGCAGCTTTTTTATGACCGGTTTTGACTAGAGCGCCGCCTGCACAAAGGCCGCCGCGCGCTCGCCGATCATAATGCTCGGGGCGTTGGTGTTGCCCGAAACCAGCCGCGGCATGATGCTCGCATCGGCAACCCACAGACCTTCAACTCCGCGCGCCTTCAATGTCGGATCGACGACGCTATCGGCATCGCCGCCCATCCGGCAGGTGCCAACGGGGTGATAGACAGTGTCGGCGCGGCTGCGGATCAGCGCATCGAGTGCGGCATCATCGGCAAGATCAACCGGATGCCGGTCGACGCCAGCATAATCGCTGAGCGGCGGCGAGGTGCAGATGCGCTGCATCATCCGCACGCCCGCGCGTAGCACTGCCATATCGCGGTCATCGGTCAGGAAGGCCGGATCGATTAGGGGCGCAGCGACGGCATCGCCTGACGCCAGTCGCACCGTCCCGCGACTTTCGGGGCGCAGCACACAGGCATGGCAGGAAAATCCGTGCCCCTTCACCTTGGCGCGCCCATGATCTTCCAGCATCGCCGGAACAAAGTGATATTGCACATCGGGCGCGGGCAGGTCGGCCGATGATTTCCAAAATCCTCCGGCCTCGGCAAAGCAGGTCGTCATGATGCCGGTGCGTTTCAGGCGATGCTCGACAATCGCCTTCACCATCCGCCAGCTGCCGCCCAAACTGTCGCCAAAGGGTTCGCGCGATGCGGTCTCCCAGCTCGACACATAATCAATATGGTCCTGCAAATCGCTGCCGACGGCGGCGCGGTCAGCAACCACGGCAATACCCTGCTCTTGCAAATGCGCAGCCGGTCCGATGCCCGACAGCATCAAAATCTGCGGGCTGTTGAACGCCCCCGCCGACAGGATCACCCCGCAGCGCGCGCGAATGGTTTCCGACCCGCCGCCTCTGCGGATGCGAACCCCGACCGCGCGCCCGTCCTCGACCAAAATTTTCTCGACCAGCGCGTCGGTGCGAATGTCGAGGTTCGCCCGCCCGCGCAAAGGCTCGACATAGGCGCGCGCCGCCGTCCAGCGCTCGCCACCCTTTTGCGTCACCTGATACAGGCCGAAACCTTCCTGGCTCGCGCCGTTGAAATCATCGTTGCGCGCCAGTTGCAGCGACGCCGCACTGTCGGCGAATTTGCCGCTCAGCGCATTGGGCCAGCGTTGGTCCATCACATTCAGCGGGCCATCGCCCCCGTGAAAATCATCGCCGCCACGCTCATTGCCTTCGCTCTTTTTGAACCAGGGCAGCACATCGGCATAGCTCCACCCGTCGCACCCCAGCGCCGCCCATTGGTCATAATCAAAGCGATGCCCACGAATATAAACCATGGCATTGATCGCGCTCGACCCGCCCAGTCCGCGCCCGCGCGGCTGATAGCCGGTGCGCCCGTTCAACCCCGCTTGCGGCACCGTTTCGTATCGATAGTTCGACTTGTCGGGAATGAACGGCATGAAGCCGGGCGTTTTGACGCGGACATCATTATTGCGCCCGCCCGCTTCGATCAGACAGATGCTGCGCGTTTCATCCTCGGCCAATCGCCCCGCCGCCGCACTCCCCGCACTGCCGCCGCCGATTACGATGATGTCAAACTGGTCCACGCGTCACTCTCCCACTCGCCACCCATTGGGTAGTCATTTGCGACTTACATGAATGTCATTAGAGACCGGCGCAAGGCAGAAAACCACCCCAACGGTCGTCATTGCGAGCGCAGCGAAGCAACGACGCGCCTGGTTTAGTCAGTTTGGTCACCCCGTCCCGCGCGCCACCGTTCGCGGATCATCGCGCTCGTCATCCGGCTGCCGTCATGGCTCCATCCCGGCTCGCGGACCATATAGTTCAGCTTGTGCCGCCACGGCGCACGCCAGACGTCTTTGGCAATCCCGACCCATTCATGCACCGCGGCCCACAAAAAGTTGAAACTGCCAAGCTGCTTGACGATGCCATAGCGCACCGGCTCGTCATCCCGCTCGGGCACAAAGCTTCCGAACATCCGGTCCCAGATGATGAACACGCCTGCATAATTGGCATCCAGATAGCGCGGGTTGACGCCATGGTGGACGCGATGATGCGACGGCGTGTTCATCACCGCTTCGAACCATTTCGGAAAACGCCGGATCGCCTCGGTATGGATCCAGAATTGATAGATGAGGTTGAGGCCGACAACGAAAAACACCATCGCGGGCGGAAAGCCGATCAGGAATAGCGGCAGGCGAAAGACAAAGGACAGGCTGAAAAATCCCGTCCACGTCTGCCGCAACGCGGTCGACAGATTATAATGCTGGCTCGAATGATGGATGACATGGCTCGCCCAGAACCAGCGCACCCGATGCGCGGTGCGATGGAACCAATAATAGGCCAGATCGTCGAGGAAAAAGCACAGGATCCACGCCCACCACCACTGGCTCCACCCCAGCCCGATGTCGAACAGCGCAAACTGGTGCAGCCACACCCCCAGCAAGACCACCGCCCCGCCGGTCAGCGCCCCCGCGACGGTGCTACCCGTCCCCAACAACAACGACGTCAACGTATCGCGCGATTCATAGCGGCTTTTGTCGGCGCGCAGCGCGATGACCATTTCGATCAGGATGAGCAAGATGAACGCGGGGACCGCATAGTCGACAGGGTTCGGTAGTTCATCCATGATGTAATTCCCGCATCCGGCTCGCCCAAAGTCCGGCCTCTTTACCCAGATGCAGCGTCACCGCACCAAAACTCCGCTCGGGGACGGTCAGCGTCAACTGGTCCTTGTCGAGCCGCCCTATGACGCTGGCATCAATGGCCCGCGCCGCAAAGAAATTGCCATGCGCGCGCACCAGCATTTGGCGTCCCTCGGCATTGCGGACGATGGCGGCAAAGCCCGCGCGGTCGCGCGCCACTTCGACCCCGCCAAATCCAGCCTCGGCCTCATCGGCCAACCGGATCGCATGGGCGGCATCGGCGATGCGCGGGTCGGCGCCCAGCCCGATGCGCTTGACCAGCCAGGCAACAAACAGCACCGCCAAAATCGATGCGCCCAGCTGGATCATCTGCGCGAGTGTCACCGCTCGCCCGCCAGCGCGTCGAGCATCGGCCGCAGCGCGCTCAAATCATACCCCTGCTCGGATGCCGCCTGACAAATCCCGTCCAGATCATCGCCCGCCCGTGCCCGCGCCAGCGCCCATAAATGGGTCGAGCGCGTGCCCGACCGGCAATAGGCCAGCACCGGCCCCGTCGCCCCCGCCAGCGCGGCGTCGAGCGCGTCAAGCTGCGGATGGCTGAACCCCGCACCGCCGACCGGAATCGCGGCATAGGCCATGCCCTCGGTCGTCGCCGCCGCCGCGATCTCGTCGCCCTGCGGTGCCGACTGGTCTTCGCCATCGGGACGGTTGTTGATGATCATCGCAAAGCCCGCCTCCTTCGCGGCGGCGACATCGGCAAGACTGATCTGCGGGGCGACCGCATAGGCGGGGGTCAGGGGTCTGAAATCACTCATGGCGCGAACTATAGGCAGCGCGCCCTTGCTGACAAGCGGCTAGGTGAAATTCAATATTGTTCAATCACCGCCAAAAACGCATCGCCCCACGCCTCCAGCTTCTTTGCCCCCACGCCCGCAATCGCGCCCATCTTGTGCAGGCTGTCGGGCCGGTCGCTCGCCATCGCGCGCAGCACGGCGTCGTGAAACACCACATAGGGCGGCACGCCGGCCTCCTGCGCCAGCTCGCGCCGCGTCGCGCGCAAGGCCTCGAACAAGGGATCACCCACAGGATTCGCCGCCGCACTTCCGCCGCGTGCTTCGCGTTTCGTGCGCTTCACCGGCGGCTCGGCCATCATCACCTCGGCTTCACCTTTCAGAACCGGCCGCGCTTCGGGGCCGAGCATCAGCCCGCCATGCTCGGTCACGCTCAGCGCCTCGCGCGCCATCAAACTGCGCACCAGCGGCTTGAGCAACCGCGCCTCCTCACCCGCGACAATCCCGAACACCGATAATTTGTCATGCCCGCGCGACACAATCCGCTCGTCGCTGCGTCCGGTCAGCACCGCCTCGACATGCCCCGCGCCATAGCTTTGTCCGGTGCGATAGACCGCGCTCAGATATTTGCGCGCCAGTTCGGTCGCATCAACCCGCGCCGGAGGCTCCAGACAATTGTCGCAATTGCCGCAGCTTTCGGGCGGGCTTTCGCCAAAATGGCGCAGCAGCAAAGCGCGCCGACACACCGGCGTTTCGACCAGCGCGCCCAGTGCATTCAGCCGCGCCCGCGCGCCCGCCTGCCGCTCCTCGGGCAGCTCCGCCACCCGCACCCGCGCCGTCGCAAAATCATTCGCGCCCCATAACAGCAGCGCCTCCGCCGGATCGCCATCGCGCCCCGCGCGCCCGGTTTCCTGATAATAGCTCTCGATCGATTTGGGCAGCCCCGCATGGGCGACAAAGCGCACATCGGGCTTGTCGATTCCCATCCCGAACGCGACGGTGGCACAGACAATCCCGTCTTCCGACGCCACAAAGTCGCGCTGCACCGCGGCGCGCACTTCGGGCTCCAGCCCCGCATGATAGGCCGCCACCCGCCGCCCCGTCGCCGCACCCAGCTGCGCCGCCAGCTTCTCGGTCTGCGCGCGCGTCGGGCAATAGACGATCCCCGGCCCCGGATTGTCGCCAATGAATTGCAGCAATTGCTTCGCCGCGCTCACCCGCCCGCGCAGGCCATAGCGGATGTTGGGCCGGTCAAAGCCCGCCAAAATCAGCCCGTCGGCGGGGATCCCCAGCTGCACCAATATGTCATCGCGGGTATGCGCATCGGCGGTCGCGGTCAGCGCCAGCCGCGGCACATCGTCAAAGCGGTCGAGCAAAGGCCGCAGCAGCCGGTAATCGGGCCGGAAATCATGCCCCCATTCGGACACGCAATGCGCTTCATCAATCGCGAACAGGGCGGGCGCGCGGGCCGACAACAGCGTCGCGAAATGCTCCTGCGTCGCCCGTTCGGGCGCGACATAGAGCAGGTCGAGTTCGCCATCGCGATACGCCTGCCGCACTGCCGCGCCATCGGCATCGACACTGGTCAGCGAAGCCGCCCGCACCCCAGCCGCCCGCGCCCCGCGCAACTGGTCGTGCATCAGCGCAATCAGCGGCGACACCACCACCACGCACCCGTCCAGCGCCACAGCGGGCAATTGATAGGTCAACGACTTCCCTGCCCCCGTCGGCATCACCGCCAACGTCCGCTGCCCCGCCATCACGCGATCCACCACCTCGGCCTGCCGTCCGCGAAAGGCGTCAAAACCAAAGGTGGATTTCAAAAGCGGAAGGAGGGCGGATGCGGGCATGAGCCCCGCCCCTAGCAAGCCCCGTCCACCAGCGGTAGGGGCTTAGTCGGACTTTTGCTCCGCCGCTCCCCCGTCTTATCGCGGCACGCTATCCGGGAACCAGCGCCGCCCGAACCAAAAGGCCAGATTGACCAGCAGGATCAACACCGGCACCTCGACCAGCGGCCCGATCACGGCGGCAAAGGCAACCGGCGACGCCAGCCCGAAGGCGGCAATCGCAACCGCAATCGCCAGCTCGAAATTATTGCCCGCCGCGGTAAAGGCGACCGCGGTGGTGCGCGGATAATCGACAGCGATCAGCTTGCCCATCGCAAAGCTGATGACGAACTGGACGACAAAATAAATCGTCAACGGAATCGCGATCCGCATTGCATCGACCGGCAAGGTCAATATCTCGCCGCCCTTCAGGCTGAACATCGCGACAATGGTGAACAACAGCGCGATCAGCGTGACCGGTGCGATACGCGGTAAAAACCGCGCTTCATACCAGGCCTCGCCCTTGCTCCGCGTCAATATCGTGCGGGTCAGATATCCGGCGAGGAACGGCACCCCCAGATACAGCAACACCGCCTCGGCAATCATCCAGGTGCTGATGTCCACCATCTGCCCCTCCAGCCCCAGCAAGGGCGGCAGAAAGGTCAGAAAGAACCACGCATAGGCGCTGAAAAACAAAATCTGGAACAGCGAATTGAACGCGACCAGCGCCGCGACATATTGATTGTCACCCTTGGCCAGCTGGTTCCAGACAATCACCATCGCGATACAGCGCGCCAGACCGATCAATATCACCCCGGTCATATAGGCGGGTTCATCGCGCAAGAATATCACCGCCAGCACGAACATCAGCACCGGCCCGATCAGCCAGTTCTGCACCAGCGACAGCATCAGCACGCGCCGGTCGTCAAACACGCGCGGCAGGGCAGAGTATCGCACCCGCGCCAGCGGCGGATACATCATCAGGATTAATCCGATGGCGATGGGAATATTCGTCGAGCCAACGCTCATCGCGTCAATATGCTGCGGCATTTGCGGAAACAGGCTGCCCAGCGCGACCCCCAGCGCCATCGCGAGGAATATCCACAGGGTCAGATAACGATCGAGAAAACCGAGGCGGCTGCGTGGCATGGCATTTGGTCCTTGAAACGGGGAAAGGCATATGCCCTTCCCCGTCCTGTGATCAGCAACAACCGGCGGAAGCGGGCGCGGCGGCGGGCTTGGCTCCGGCGGGGACGCAGCACGCGCCCTCGGCGGCCCCGTCGGCACCGGCCGACAGCGGCGCGAAATCGGGATTGTCGCCATAAACCACCGCTTCGCCGTTGGTCAGGAACGCCTCCCACACCACGCCATCGGGGTCGGCGATCCAGCTTTTCTCCGACTTGGCATAACAGCATGTCGTCGCGCCTTCCTCCAGCACCGGTGCGCCCGCATCCTTCAACCGGCCGTAAACCGTTGCCAGTTCGGCGGCATCCTCGACCTGTAATCCGACATGCTCGATCCCGCGGCGCGCGCCCTCGCGCACCGAAATGGCAAAGTTGATGCGCGGATCGTCGAGCATCCATTTGGCATAATCATCCTTGGTCACGCTCGGCTTTGCGCCGAACAATCCCGAATAAAAGGCGATGGATTTATCAAGGTCGGCAACCCCGACATGCATATGAAAACGGCTCATGGCTTTTTCCCTTCTTTGTTAGCTGTGACGCCGCAGCCAGCGTCGGGCGCACAAACCGCCCCGCCGCCGCAGCAATTTTCCATCAAGAATCCGACCAGCGCATTCATCGCGCCATAATCGGCGGAATAGATCAGCGACCGGCTCTCACGCCGCTGCCCGATCAGCCCCGCATGGGTGAGCTGCGCCAGATGGTGCGACAACGACGACGCGGGCACCCCAAGCGCCTCGGCAATCACCCCCGCCGCCAGCCCCTCCGGTCCCGCCTGAACGAGCAGCCGGAACAGCGCGAGCCGATGCTCCTGTGCAAGCGCGCCAAGCGCGCGGATGACGGGTTCGGACTCCATGACACTCTCCATGATTCGATAATTGTCGAAATATGGAATTGGGGAGGGGGAGTCAAGGGTTATTTCGATAGATGTGGAAATGTGGTCATGCGACCGTGATAAGCCGAAAAGAAGCCCGCACCCAGCACAACTGGTCATGTATCAGCGCAATCAACAGCGACACCGCCACCACGCACCCGTCCAGCGCCACAGCGGGCAATTGATAGGTGAGCGACTTCCCTGCCCCCGTCGGCATAACCGCCAACGTCCGCTGCCCCGCCATCACGCGATCCACCACCTCGGCCTGCCGCCCGCGAAAGGCGTCAAAACCAAAGGTGGATTTCAAAAGCGGAAGGAGGGTTTGGGAGGGCATGGGGGATGCTGTAGCGGGGCGGGCGAGGGAGCGGTAGTGAGTGCCTTCAATCAAATTGCAACGTTTCATTGTCATTTTCATTCTTTTCTCGGAAACTATTGCCTGTTCCGTCTACATATTTCGATATTGATTTGTTGGAATCTGCAGCGTACGGCAACTTTCGTGATAAATTTGCGTTTTTATTGCATGGAAGGAGCTTTCAGAATGAGCGAATTAGCAAACGCTGTGGCGTTCGTATTTTTCGGCATTCTTGCGGTGATGATTTTTGCGGTACTAATTTCCGTCATTCGCCAAGGGCCTAACCAAATACGAAATCTTCGCCGCAAAAAATACGGCCTAGTTGCTTTGATTAAAGGCCAAATGCCGAAGCCGAGCGATGGCTCGACGATAGACGTGATTGAAGGCCTTGAGTTCTATGCTGACAATGGACGTGTTGCGTCCGTCCGGCAGACACGAACGATTTCAGCAGAAATTTGCTAATTTCATAGTGGAAGGTAGAGGTCAAAGCAGGCCAGAAGCATTATTTGCTTTACCGGATAGCGGTCCGTATCCTTGGATTAACGTCGAACATAGTTACGCCGGATGGATTCCGACTGTGCTGGGCCATTTGGCGTTCAGCATCATCGGAACACATGTGATGCGTGCACGCTTTCATTCTCTGAACCGCCCTACGAATTGCAGATTGAACCGGATCGTCGCTGTCCATCAACGCCGGTCAGCGCAAGACTACATTCTTCCAGGTGAAGTTCTTCGACGATTGCGCCCACAGGTTTCGCAGGACTATTTCCTGATCGGTCAAACAGCAAATGCAAAGACGCCTTTTGTCGATGTGGATGGTGCTGGCGAAACAATTGATGATCAGGGAGCCTTAATGGGGGCGGTTTTTGTTCTCCCGGAAGAGAGAAATAAATTTATAAATGCTAAGCGGTCAGAGCTATTGAAAGAGCTAAAATCGCAATTTGAAGATGAAGATACCGAGCCGGATAGTTTGCCATCATCGACGTTGGAAAAAATTGGTGATGCCCGACTGGCAGGGGTAGCAATATTTCAAATTAAATTCGCACTTTTTCGTACAGGTGAAATCCGTCTTTGGTTTAACAACAAAGACTTCCTTGGCCGAGAGGTGCATTCTGGAGCAATTCAACCATCCTCGGCTGAACTCGAGTTGGCATCGGCATTGCCCTCACAAGTCTACTATTTTGTAAAGGACGCGGCCCACCGCCACTACCATCACGAACCGGATTCAGACCAACTGTTACCGTTAACAAGGCTAACTGCTTCCTCGACATCAGACGGCCACCGAGAAAATGAACTTAATTGGCGCCGTGAGACCCTCTGGGGATTGGCTCGGGTTGTCTCCCAATTCCGTCGCAACAACGATCTCTATGATTTCAAGAAAGCACAAGGAGTTCTGGCCTATGCAGACTCATTCCAGTCAACGCTGGCCAAAGTCACCAGACCGAAAAAAATCGAAGAAAAACATCTCAATCAAACCGGTCTTACAGTGTATGACTTTACCCATACGCGCGCATCGGTAGAAGCAACTGAAAGCCTCGCTTCCTGGAGACGCGCTGGAGGAATGCAGCTCTTCGCAACAATGTTAGGTGTTTTGCTATCATGTCTCGCTCTTTGGGCCGGGGCCGTGCAAGTACGTCCGATAATTTGTGCCGATATTGCTAAATCTAAACTTCCTTGCCCTGCTGTTCCGCGATCGGCGACCGTTGATGTAATTCTCTGGGTGAGCAACCACCCGCTGGTTTTTATCGGCACATTCATAATAATTGGATTTGCGGTTTTCATCCTCATATTACGTGATCTCACATACATCCCATTTGGGACAAAATTGAAACGCCTGCTTTCACCATTAGCGAAGGCCATCGGAACAAGTTTAGCTCGATACACAACTGATTGGATTGGCTATGTTATAGCAATACTCATCCTCGCCATTCTGTTTTTATCAACTTTAACAGCCGCCTACTTGGTAGCTCTTCAGATGATTGCAAACTAGCCCCCTCACCCCACCTCATCCTTCTCCGCCTGCTGCCGCGCCCACATATCCGCATACAACCCCCGCGCCCTCAACAACTCCTCATGCGTCCCCGTCTCTGCGACGCTCCCTTTGTCCAGCACAATGATCCGGTCCGCCCCCGTCACCGTCGACAGGCGGTGCGCGATGACCAGCGTTGTCCGCCGCTGGGCGATGCGGTCGAGGGTTTCCTGAATCGCGGCTTCGGTGCGGCTGTCGAGCGCGCTGGTCGCCTCGTCCAAAATCAGCAGCGGCGGGTTTTTCAATAACGTCCGCGCAATCGCGACGCGCTGCTTCTCTCCGCCCGACAGTTTCAGCCCGCGCTCGCCGACTTCGGTGTCATATCCTTGCGGCAAAATGCCGATAAAGCGGTCAATCGCCGCCCCCTCGGCCGCCGCGACAATCTGCTCGACGCTCGCGCCCTCGCGGCCATAGGCGATATTGTAACCGATGCTGTCGTTGAACAGCACCGTGTCCTGCGGAACGATGCCGATTTGCGCGCGCAGGCTGGCCTGTGTCACCGCCTTCACATCCTGTCCGTCGATGGTGATGCGCCCGCCTTGCGGGTCATAAAATCGGAACAGCAACCGCGCGATGGTCGACTTGCCCGCGCCCGACGGGCCGACAATCGCCAGTGTCTGCCCCGCCTCGACGCGAAAGCTGACCCCGTTCAAAATCGTGCGGTCGGATTCATAACCGAACACCACATTGTCAAACGCCACCGCCGCGCCGTCGACCGCCAGCGCGGTCGCGCCCGGTGCATCCTCAATCTCGCTGGGGGTGTCGATCAGGCGGAACATCGCCTCCATATCAATCAGGCCCTGCCGGATGATGCGATACACCATGCCGAGCAGGTCGAGCGGGCGGAACAGTTGTGCGAGCAGCGTGTTGACCAGCACGACATCGCCGACCCCGAAAATCCCCTGCGACCAGCCCCACACCGTATAGCCCATCGCCCCCGCCATCGCGGCGTTGGTGATGAACGACTGGCCGATGTTGAGCAGCGCCAGGCTATTCTCGCTTTTGACTGCGGCGTCGGCATATTGGCTGGCGACACCGGCATAGCGGTCGGCCTCGCGCTTTTCGGCGCCGAAATATTTGACCGTTTCATAATTGAGCAAACTATCGACGCTGCGCCCGACGGTCAGCGTATCCAGATCATTCATCCGCGTGCGCAGCGCGTTGCGCCAGTCGGTGATTTTGCGCGTGAAAATAATATAGGCAACGACCATGACCGCCGTTGCGGCGGCCAGCCCGAAACTGAACTTGCTGTAAAAAATGATGATGACGGCGGCCAGTTCCAGCACCGTCGGCGCGATGTTGAACAACAGGAAATAGAGCATGGTGTCGATGCTCTTGGTCCCGCGCTCGATCACCTTCGTCACCTCGCCCGTCCGCCGCGCCAGGTGAAAGCGCAGGCTCAGCGCGTGCAAATGGGTGAAAACACTAATCGCCAGCTCGCGGGTCGCATCCTGCCCGACACGCTCGAACACGACATTGCGGAGGTTGTCGAACAACACACCGGCAAAGCGCGCCCCGGCATAGGCAATGACCAGCCCGATCGCGAGCGCCACGCCCTCTTCCATCCCCGGCTTCATCCGGTCGATGGCGGCCCCATAAAGGAAACCCATCGACAACTGGACGCCCTTTGACGCCAGCACGATCATGGCCGCGCCGATAATCCGCGCCTTATGTCCGGCGTGTCCGGCGGGCCATAAATAGGGCAGAAAGCGTTTCAGCGTGGCGAGAACCGGCGGTTCCTTGCCGGCGTCGGCGGACGTGAGTGTATCAGGTGGCATCAGCGCCCATGTAGGGACGGTGCGCCGCCACGCCAAGCGGCTTCATCCTATGGCGTCACGCCGTCATGACGGATCGGGGCGCGGCGGCGCTTCATATCCGGCGCGCGACAGGATGCGGCGGATCAGGCGTTGCTCGTCCGAACTGGGTGGCCCCGGATTGCGCGCGGCAAAGGTCGACGGCGCAAGCGGTTTTCTTTGTAGCTGATGGTTGGGGGGGGACATGCGCGGGGCCTTTGACTGCCGCCTGAACCGCCCCACACGAATCAAGTCGGATTAAAATCGACGAAGGTCCCGCCACACAAATGGCGCGGAATGCTTACCCAAATGTAAAACGGCCTTGCGCCGAATCTTAGGGATTGTCCCGTTTCGGGACGGTGAAGGTGCCCGACACGCGGCCATTGCTGCCCTCGATCGCCTGACCATCCGGCCCGCGTGCGGCGCCGCGCCCGTCAACCGTGGCACGACCGGTGTTGAGGTCGATGAGCAGCCGTCCGCCCGACAGGCGGTTGCCGCCCTGCCGCAGTTCGACATTGCCGACCATCGTGATCAGCCGCCGGTTAAGATCATAAATGGCGACATTGCCGGTGGCGCGCTCATTGCCCTTGGTCACGACGACGCCGCCGGTGGCGTCCATGCGGTTGACGTCGGTGCTGCCCGCGCGGGTATAGGCAACCGTCATGCGGTCGGCCGTCAGCGTCAGCCCCGCCTGCGTCACCTTCACATTGCCGGCGATGACCACGCGGTCGGACCGGTCCTGCACTTCGATGCTGTTGGCGGCGAAATCGACGGGGGCATTGCTGTTATGATTGGCCAGCGCCTGTGCCTGCGCGCTGTCGCCCGCCGATCCGGTCGCGAGCAGCGCCAGCGCGGACATGACAAAACTGGCACTGGCAATCGCCACGCTTGAACGACGGATCATCGGACCACTCCCTGATTGATGCGCAATCGGGCATTGCCCTGCAACCGCACGGTCCGCTTGTCCAGATCGGCGTAGAGTTGATTGGCGGAAAAGCGCCCCAGATCCATAACGCCATTGACGCCGCCGGTGCCGGTCAGCGCCCTCTTTTTCAAATCCAGACTGACGTTGCTCGCCAGCAGTGAATAGCCGTCGGCGCTTTTGACCGTCACCGCGCCCGGCACAGCGACGCTTTCGCTGTCCATATTATAGCTGCCATGCGCGGCGACAATCGTCGCGGGGCCATCGGCCAGGCGAATCGCACCCGACAGATCGTTCATTTCGACCACCGGTTCGGCAGAACTTTTCTGTACCGCGCTGCCCGCGACCAACGCAAAGGGCTGTCCCTTGCTGTCCTGTCCGCGATATTCGGCGCGCGTCACCTTCATCCGTTCCTTCGCCACCTCGACGCTGTCCTTGCTCAGCAAGAAACTGACCTCGGCGCGTTGGGCAAAGGGGGAGAAGATCAATACCGCCGCGATCACCCCGATGACGGCGGGCAATCCGAAGCGCAAAATACGCACGACGCGATCATGGCTCGACCCGGTGGCGGCCCAGAGCTGGCGCAGGTTGCGATCAAATTCGGCGCGTTCGGACATGGCGTGCTTTTCCGATTCGCTCAGCTATGCGCAAAAATGTCGGTTTCGGGCCAACCGGCCAGATCGAGCGCGGCGCGGGTCGGCAGAAAATCGAAACAGGCCTGCGCCATCTCGCTCCGCCCCTCACGCGCCAGCCGCTCGTCGAGCACCTCTTTCATACGGTGAAGGAAACGAACATCACTAGCCGCATAATCCCGCTGCGCGTCGCTCAGATCTGCGGCACCCCAATCGCTCGACTGCTGTTGCTTTGACACCTCTTGCCCGACCAGTTCGCGCACCAATTCTTTCAGCCCGTGCCGGTCGGTATAGGTGCGGATCAGGCGCGAGGCGATTTTGGTGCAATAAACCGGTGCCGTCACAACGCCCAGCGCCTGTTGCAAGGCGGCAATGTCGAAACGCGCAAAATGGAATAGTTTCAACCGCTTGGGATCAGTCAATATCGCCTTGAGCACCGGCGCGTCAAAGGCACTGCCGGGGGAAAAGCGGACCAGATGCTCGTCGCCCGATCCGTCGCTGATCTGAACCAGACATAATCGGTCGCGCAGGGGGTTAAGCCCCATGGTTTCGGTATCGACGGCAACAGCCCCCGGGCCAAGCGCGCCCTCGGGCAAATCTTCTTCGTGGAAATAGACTGTCATGAACCCGCCTTAGGCGATGCTGTCGCGGTGCTCAATGACTGGTTTCGTTGCACGCGCCATCGCCCCTGCAAGGCCACGGACGCAGCCGCTTTCATCCGATATGTCGCATGGAATTTTATTGTCGCGGTGAACAGCGTTTTAGGCTATATATTACGCTGGTATCGGCACGGGGCGAGTCTGTGCTCATGGTGAATTGCGTCCCCGTCCGGCGCGAGGCACCAGATTAGACAGGGCGTGGACGAACCGAAAGCGAATACAAGACTATGAGTTCCAATAAGGATCGCCGTGGCCATCGGGGGCGCCGCGGGCGCGATGATTTCGGCAATTTCGACAGCTTTGAACCGGCACCTTTCGGTGGTGACAGCTATAGCGCGCCGCGGCGCAGCTTTGGCGATGACCGTGGTGGTGGCGGTGGCGAACGGCCCGGCGGCTTTGGTGGCGGCGACCGTCAGGGCGGCGGTGGCTTCGGTGGCGGACGCGGCGGCGGGATGCCGGCGCAGGTCGTTGGCGAAGGTCAGGGCGTTGTCAAATTCTTCAATCCCGGCAAGGGCTTTGGCTTTGTCGCACGCGACGATGGCGGCGAAGATGTGTTCGTACACATCAGCGCCGTTGAACAGGCCGGCCTGCAAGGCCTGGCGTCGGGCCAGCCGCTCGGCTTCACGCTCGTCGAACGCAATGGCAAGGTGTCGGCCATCGATCTCAAGATCGAGGGCGAACCCATGCCGGTCGAAGACCATGCCCCGCGTCAGGATCGCGGCGACGCGCCACGCGGCGCACGCGGCCATCGCCAGCTGACCGGCGAACGCACGTCGGGAACGGTAAAATTCTTCAACACGACCAAAGGGTTCGGCTTTATCGCCCGCGATGACAATCAGGCCGACGCCTTTGTTCACATCAGCGCCATTCAGCGCGCCGGGATGACCGGCCTCGACGAAGGCGACCGCGTTGTCTTTGACATCGAGGTGGATGATCGGGGCAAATTTGCCGCGGTCAACATCCAGCCGCATCAGGACTAATAGTCCGCCTATCTGAAAAAGGGGGCGCCCGTGTGGCGTCCCCTTTTTTATGCGGTTAAAACTTTGATGCGACCGCGTTGCGGCTTCACATGCCAAAGGCGGCCATGGCACTACGCAGTCCCCAAAAGGCCAGAACTGCCGCGCAAGCCCAGCGCAGCCACAAAGCGGCCCGCTGTTCGGCCAGCGCAGGACCAAAGGCGACAAAGGGCATCAGCGCGATCGCCCAGCCGACACTGCCCCCCGCCGCTGCCCACAAACCGGCGCCAGACGTCGCCGCCAGCGCCGCGATCAGAAACTGGCTACGGTCACCAAATTGCGACAACAGCAAAGTGACCGCCAGCCGTGTCGGGCCAGCGTCAACAATCGAATCGGCGGCCAGCGTCAACCGCCCGCGCCACAAGAGGCCGACCGCCGCTGTCAGCAGCGCAAATGCCACAAATAATGTCAGCACGCCTTGCCCGATCATGCGGTCGGCGATGGTTCCGGCAATCGCCGAAAAGACCGCGTTGACGATGAAACTACCAAAGAAAAATATCAGCGCCCGCCGCGTGTCGGTGCGGGCGGCCAGAAGCAGCGCGAGCAAGCGTCCGCTGCGTCCATCGGCATTGGCGAGCAACACCGCCACCATGGCGACCATGATTGCATCCATGGCCGATAAACCTGTTTAGGCGCCGAGGCGCACGGCGACCGAAGCCAGCCACGCCTCTTGCGCGGCGGCGGGCAACGGTCCCGGCCGGTCGGCAGCCGCATCGCTCATCGCATCAAGATAGCTCAGCACCGCAGCGCGATAGCCGCCTGCGGCAATCGCCGATTCTAGCCGACTGGCCAGTGTCTCGACCACGGCAAAGCCGTGATCGCGGGCAAAACAGCGAATGTCGTCGACTCCGCTGACCAGTTGCGGCAGCGCACAATGCGGCAAGGCATGGGCGAGCTCGCCAATGCGGTGAGTCAGGATGCTACGGTTTTCCTGCGCGGTTTCGATATTGGTGGCCATGATCTTTCCCCCGTCGATGGATGGAAGATGCGCCTGTTTGGTTAATAGGTGGTTAGCGCTGCCCGCGCGACGCGGCGGCGGCGTCGAGTTTGGCGCGGTACATATCGTGGTCGGCGGCGGCCAATATGTCGGATTCGGTCATATCGGCGCTTAGCATCGCGATGCCAAAACAGGCCGATAGCTCAATTGCCTGACCGTCAAATATCGCCGGAGTATCGGTCAAAACGCTTTCGAGCCGCCCAACCTGTGCCCGCGCGCCTGCTTCGCTCGACTGATCGAGAATCAGGCCGAATTCATCGCCGCCGATGCGTGCCGCGACATCGGTGGCGCGGATCGAGGCGGCCAGGCGGTTGGCGATCTCCATCAGCGCAAAATCGCCCGCCGCATGGCCGAAACAGTCGTTGATGGCCTTCAGCTGGTTGACGTCGGCATAGACAATCGCCGCGCCTTCGCGGGTCCGTTCAAATTGGGCAATGCGTTGGTGGATGGCGGTCAGGAAATAGCGACGATTATATAGCGGGGTCAGCGTATCGCGCTCGGACACGCGCTCAAGCTCGGCCACGGCGATCTTGAGGACACGGTTTTCCCGCCGCAACGCGTCGCGTTCGCGGCGCAAATCGCGCAGCTGATCCTGAATTGAGTCGGCAACCGTTTCGCTGGTCAAATCGACCGCGATTCGTGCCGCTCCGCTACTCTCCATGCCGCTTCCCCGCCGCTGATCCACGCGCCACATCATCGCAATGACCCGGCGCCTGCAAATGTCTTAGAAGCGACATAATACCAATCGGTAAACGGGCGAAGTTTTTGGGCAGCGTTGCCCGCGACCCAGCGACCCGCTAGGGGATGGCCTGCGGCGGCAATTCACCTTGGTCCGCCGACAGGTCAGGAGTTTGGGGCATGGGCAACAGCACGCCACGGGTCGGCGTTATCATGGGCAGCCAGTCCGATTGGGCCACCATGGCCCATGCCGTTGATTTACTGACCATATTGGGCATTGCGCACGAGGTGCAGATTGTGTCGGCGCACCGCACCCCCGACCGCCTGGTTTCCTATGCCAAATCGGCAACCGGGCGCGGCCTGAAAGCCATTATCGCGGGGGCGGGCGGCGCCGCCCATTTGCCCGGCATGGTCGCGTCGATGACGCGCGTTCCGGTGCTCGGCGTCCCCATCCAGTCGGCGGCGCTGAATGGCATGGATAGCCTGCTGTCGATCGTCCAGATGCCCGGCGGAATTCCCGTCGCCACCTTTGCCATCGGCAAGGCGGGGGCGATCAACGCCGCGCTGTTCGCCGCCGCGCAGTTGAGCAATGACGATGACGCGCTCGCCACACGGCTTGATGCGTGGCGCGAAGCACAATCGGCCAGCGTCACCGCAACCCCCAATAAAGAGGCTTAGGGCTTGCTGGAACCCGGTTCGACCATCGGCATTTTGGGCGGTGGCCAGTTGGGCCGGATGCTCGCCGTTTCGGCGGCACAGCTGGGCTATCAGGTCCATATCTACGCCCCCGAATCGGACAGCATCGCGGGCCATGTCGCCGCGCATGTCACCCATGCCGCCTGGGATGATGAATCGCGCCTCGCCGCCTTTGCCAGCAGCTGCGACGTCGTGACGCTGGAATTTGAAAATGTGCCGGTTGATACGGTGCGCTATCTGTCGGGCCATGTCGCGGTGCGCCCCGGCGCAAAGGGGCTGGAGATCGCGCAGGACCGGCTGGCCGAAAAGCGCTTTGTCGCCGACCTTGGTGGGCGCACCGCCCCCTTTGCCCCCGCCCCCGACCGCGCCGCTCTCGACACGGCGGTGGCCGAAATTGGCACCCCCGCGATCCTCAAAACCGTGCGTATGGGCTATGATGGCAAGGGACAGGCGCGGCTGAAATCACCCGCCGACGCCGACGAAGCGTGGCAAAGCATCGGACGCCATGACGCCATATTAGAAGGCTTTGTGGGCTTCGCGCATGAATTTTCGGTGCTGCTGGTCCGCGGCATCGACGGCGAAACGCGGTTCTGGGACAGCCCGGTCAATGTCCATCAGGGCGGCATATTATCGACATCAAGCTTGCCCGCGCCGCGCGAGGTCACAGAACAACAAGGAGAAGCGCGCGAGCTAATGCGCCGTATCGGCGACGCGCTCGATTATGTCGGCGTGCTGACCGGCGAATTTTTCGCGACCGGCGACGGGCCGATCTTCAACGAAATGGCCCCGCGCGTTCACAATAGCGGCCATTGGACAATCGAGGGCGCGGTCACCAGCCAGTTCGAAAATCATATCCGCGCCGTCGGCGGCCTACCACTCGGCGACACCGCGACCACCCAGCTTCCTGTCACCATGCGCAACCTGATCGGCGATGCTATCAACCAAAGTCCCCAATTGCTCTCCGACCCCGCCTGTCATTTGCACCATTATGGCAAGGCAGAGGTGCGCGCGGGCCGCAAGCTTGGTCATGCCACTTGGGTCGGGACCGATGCGCTATGAACCGGCCTGAAATCACCATGATCCTTGCCCGGGCGGCGAATGGCGTCATCGGCGACAAGGGCCGGATGTCTTGGCATCTGCCCGCTGATCTGCGCCGCTTCAAACAGATCACGACGGGCCGCCCGATGATCATGGGGCGCAAGACGTTTGACAGCCTGCCGTCGCTGCTCGACGGGCGCCGTCACATAGTGCTGACCCGCGACACCGACTGGACCGAAGACGGCGCCGAAGTCGCGCACAGCGTCGAAGAGGCGCTGCGCCTTGCCAATGCGCCGCACGTCATGGTGATCGGCGGGGCAGAGATTTACGCGCTGTTCCTGCCGCTCGCCGACCGTATCGAATTGACCGAGGTCGCACTGGAACCGGCGGGCGACGCGACCATCCCAGCCGCCGACCCACAGCATTGGCAAGAAACGGCGCGCGAGGACCATCCCGCCGAGGCCGGACGCCCGGCGTTCAGCTTTGTCACCCTTGTCAGAAAAAAACAGGCACCATGATCCGCCTCGACGGCCATGATCCTATCGCCGCGCCCTTGCGCGACGGGGTGATCGCGCTCGGCAATTTTGACGGTTTCCATGGCGGCCATCAGGCGGTCGTCGGCCGCGCCGTCCACCATGCAAAGGACGAAGGCCGTCCGGCGATTGTCGCCACTTTTGACCCGCATCCGGTGCGCTTTTTCAAACCCGACGTCCCGCCCTTTCGCCTCACCAGCCTCGATCAACGGCAGGAACTGTTCGCCGCCGCGGGGGCCGATGCGATGCTGGTTCTGTCGTTCGACGCCGCGCTCGCGGCGACCAGCGCCGATGATTTTATCGCCGACCTGCTGCTCGATCGTTTTGGCGCGGCAGGGGTTGTGACCGGCAGCGACTTTGTGTTCGGCAAAGGCCGCACCGGCACTGTCATCACATTGGCCGAACAGGCGCGCGCGCGCGGCTTTTTCACCGAAATGGTGTCGCCGGTCGACGACAGCACCGAAGTGATTTCGTCGAGCCGCATCCGTGCCGCCTTGCAAGCGGGCGATTGCGCCACCGCAACCCGCCTGCTGACCCGCCCCTTCGCGATAAGAGGCACGGTGCAGCATGGCGACAAGAACGGCCGTCTGCTCGGCTTTCCGACCGCCAACATCGACATGGGCAGCTATTTGCGCCCGCGCTATGGCATTTACGCCGTCACCGGTCGCCTGCCAGATGGCCGCACCCTCAAAGGCGCGGCAAACCTCGGCATCCGCCCCAGTTTTGACCCGCCCAAGGAATTGCTCGAACCCTATTTCTTCGACTTTGCAGAGGATCTGTACGGGCAGGAAATCGACGTCGCATTGCACAGCTTTATCCGCGGCGAGTCAAAGTTCGACAGTCTGGACGCGCTGATGGCACAAATGGCCCAGGATTGCGACGAAGCGCGGGCGCGGCTCGCTGACCTTTAACCCCCGCGCGCCCAATTTCTTTGCGCTGCACCAAAATTAGGCTAAGCGCCGCCTCATTATGACCGACAGCGCCCCCGCCAAAGAAACGCGCGACTATCGCGACACCGTGTTCCTGCCCAAGACCGACTTTCCGATGAAGGCCGGTCTGCCGCAAAAGGAACCGCTCATCCTCGCCAAATGGCAGGAGCAAAATCTGGAAGGGCAGATTCGCGAAGCCCGCAAGGACCGCGACCAGTTCATCCTCCACGACGGCCCGCCCTATGCCAATGGCGACATGCACATCGGCCATGCGCTCAACCATATCCTGAAGGACATGGTTGTCCGCACCCAGACGCTCAAAGGCAAGGACGCGCCCTACGTCCCCGGCTGGGACTGCCACGGCCTGCCGATCGAGTGGAAGGTCGAGGAACAATATCGCAAGAAAAAGCTGAACAAGGACGAGGTGCCGGTCGAGGAATTCCGCGCCGAATGCCGCGCCTATGCCCAGCATTGGGTCGACGTCCAGCGCGAACAGGTCAAACGCCTCGGCATCGGCGGCGACTGGGACAACCCCTATCTCACCATGGACGCCGAAGCCGAAGGCACCATCGTCGCCGAACTGATGAAGTTCGCCGAGAGCGGCCAGCTCTATCGCGGGTCAAAGCCGGTGATGTGGTCGCCGGTCGAAAAAACGGCCTTGGCTGAGGCCGAGGTTGAATATGAGGATATCACGAGCACGCAGATTGATGTGGCGTTCGAGATTGTGGAAGCTCCGAATGCTCCTAACATTCAAGCCATGATCGACAGCGGTGAAAAAGTATCTGCCGTGATCTGGACAACGACGCCGTGGACGATTCCGGTCAATCAGGCTTTGGCTTATGGAGCGGATATTGAGTATCGACTGTATCGAATTGCCGTGTCTCTTACCGGCCACGATACAACTGCGGCTCCCGAACACCCTTCGTGGCAAGCTCTCAACGACGTCAAAGTGCTTATCGCTGACGACAATGCTCTCAAGGCAGGGTTTGAAAGTCGACTAAGAGAGTTTTGGCCGGGAGCCGGGCTTGTAGATGTTGATGACTGGCATGGCAAAGGCTCCGACCTCGCCGGCACCATCGCCCGCCACCCGATGGCGAACCTCTTCTCCCCCCTCCCCTTCAGGGGAGGGGCCGGGGGTGGGGGCTCGCGGGATGGCGCAGCGCAAACCGGTACCCCCCACCCCAACCCCACCCCTGAAGGGGAGGGGCTTGATACCCCCGCCACCATCCACCCCGATTCCCCCCTCGCCGAATTCTACCTCCGTCCCCGCCCCTTCCTCGCGGGCGATTTCGTCACCACCGACAGCGGCACCGGGCTCGTCCATATGTCGCCCGACCATGGCGAAGACGACTTTGACCTCTGCAAAGAAAACGGCATCGACCCCGTGTTCGCGGTAACGGGCGACGGCAAATATCGCGAAGATTGGGCATGGCTCGGCGGGCTGGGCAGCGTCATCAATGCGAAATTCAACGCCCCCGACGGCCCGATCTGCACCGATCTGCGCGAATCGGGCGGGCTGCTCGCGGCCAGCGCCGATTACAAACACAGCTACCCGCACAGTTGGCGCTCAAAGGCGAAGGTCATCTATCGCTGCACCCCGCAATGGTTTGTGCCGATGGACAAGATCGTCGATCACGACACCCCGCGCTGCGCCGCCGAAGCCGACATCCGCGCCGCACAAGGCGACGGCGAAACGCTGCGTGCAATAGCGATGCGCGCCATCGCCGACACCCGCTTTGTCCCGCCCAAGGGCCGCAACCGCATCGGCAGCATGGTCGAGGGCCGCCCCGACTGGGTGCTGTCGCGCCAGCGCGCGTGGGGCGTCCCGATCACGCTGTTCGTCCACCGCAAATCGGGCCATTATCTTTGCGATACCGCCGTCAACGACCGCATCATCGCGGCGGTGAAGGAAAGCGGCGTCGATGCGTGGAGCGACGCGCGCGCGCAGGACTATCTCGGCCCCGACTATGACGCCGCCGATTATGAACGCGTCACCGACATTCTCGACGTCTGGTTCGATTCGGGCTGCACCCACGCCTTCGTCCTCGAAAGCGGCAGATGGCCCGCGCTGACCCGCCGCGACGGATCGACCCACAGCGCCGATCTCTACCTGGAAGGCAGCGACCAGCATCGCGGCTGGTTCCAGTCGAGCTTGCTCGAAAGCTGCGCCACGCGGGGCCGCGCGCCGTATAAAGCCGTCCTCACCCACGGCTTCACCATGGATGCCAAGGGCTTCAAAATGTCGAAATCGCTCGGCAACACGATCAGCCCGCTCAAAATCATGGAAACCAGCGGTGCCGACATCATCCGCCTGTGGGCGCTGTCGGTCGATTTCACCGAAGATCACCGCATCGGCGACGAAATCCTGAAAGGCGTGTCCGACCAGTATCGCAAGATGCGCAACACCTTCCGCTACATGCTCGGCGCATTGGAAGGTTTCAGCGAAGAGGAACGCATCAGCGACGTATCGGCGATGCCCGAACTCGAACGCTATATGCTCAGCCTGCTCGCCGACCTTGATGCCAAGCTGGCCCGCGCGGTCGATGACTTCGACTTCAATAGCTACACCCGCAGCCTGTCCGATTTCTGCAACGAGGATCTGTCGGCCTTTTACTTCGATATCCGCAAAGACAGCCTCTACTGCGACATCGGCCCCGCCGCACCGCTCGGCACCGACAAGCGCCGCGCCTATCGCACCGTCCTCGACACATTGTTCCACGCGCTGGTCCGCTATGCCGCCCCGGTGCTGGTGTTCACCGCCGAAGAAGTGTGGGGAACGCGCTATCCCGACGCGGGATCGGTCCACCTCCTCGAATGGCCAAAACTGCCGTTCTCCCGCGAAGGCGGGAGCCCATCATCTGCTGGCGCAAGTCCGAACCAATCGGAATTGGGTTCCCGCCTTCGCGGGAACACGGAACTCGCTGAAAAATGGGCAAAGGTCCGTACCCAGCGCGAAGCCGTCACCGAAGCCATCGAGCCTTTCCGCCGCGAAAAGACCATTCGGTCGAGCCTCGAAGCAGAGGTCACCATCCCCGACCCCGCGCTCGACACCGCTGATCTGGAAGAGGTCTTCATCGTTTCGGCGGCGCGCAGCGGCGATGCGCTCACCGTCACCCGCACCGAAAACCACAAATGCGGGCGTTGCTGGCGGCACCTGCCCGAAATCGCTGCCGACGGCGACTTGTGCAATCGCTGCGACACGCTATTGAACCCGGCATGACCACCCAGCGTTCGCCCTATATCCGCTTTGGCCTCATCATTGCCGCCGTCGTTTTCCTGCTTGACCAGCTGGCGAAATGGGTTGTGCTTGTCCCGTTGTCGCTCAAGACGCAGCCGCAGGGCATCATCGACCTGTTGCCGATTTTCCGGCTGCACTGGGCCGAAAATTGCGGGATTTCGCTGTCGCTTTTCTCCAACTGCAGCGACGGCCAGCGTTGGACGCTGGTGGCGATCACCGCCAGCGTCGCGATTGCCGTCGCCATCTGGATGATGCGCGAAAAGGCCAAGGGCGATGTGTTTGCGCTGGCGCTGATTTTGGGCGGCGCGATCGGTAATATCGTCGACCGCATCCGCCACGGCTTTGTCGTCGACTATGCCGATTTGCATTTCGGGGATTTCAGCCCCTTCCTGATTTTTAACGTCGCCGATGCGGGGATTACCATCGGTGTGCTTTTGCTGGTTGCGCGCGCGCTGTTGTTGCGCGAAAAGGCGCCAGACGCGGAAGCCAAATCCGCCAGTGAATAACGGGGCGATCGAGGAGTGAATATGACCATGAACAAGATTGCCATTGCCGCAGCTATTGCGGCCGCCATGACCCTGACGGGCTGCGGCTCGACCGGCCTTTTCGGCCGCGACCGCCCCGACGAAATGGCGGTGTCGCGTCAGGCGCCGCTCGTCGTACCGCCCGACTATTCGCTGGTTCCGCCCGCACCGGGCGCCGCACGTCCGGGCACCGAATCAACCGCGCAGCAAACGCTCCGCGCCCTGTTCGGCGGCCCCAGCGCCCGCAGCGCCAGTGAAGCCGCCGTTGTCGGCAGCGCCGGCAAGCTCGACTCCGACCCCGGCATCCGCAGCGAAGTCGGCAGCCCCGACACGCAGGTCGTCGACAAAGGCCTCGTCACCCGCGACATCCTCAGCGCCCCCGAAGGCGATGGCCGCGACGCACAGGCGGCGATTCCGGGAGCCTAAGGCTGCAAAGACATTTGTTCAGGCGGAGACGCGCAGAACGCAGAGAGACAAGAGGGTGGCCAATGGCCGCCCTTTTTCTTTGGCTAACAAAGGGAATGAGTCCGGAAGGCCCCTTAGGCCCGAACCCCCGCCTCCACGCCCGCGCTGTTGTGGCGCAGCGCCTTTAGCACCGTGTCGACAATCTGCGGCGCGTTCAAACCGGCGGTGTCATATTGCAGGTCGGGCTTGTCCTGATCCAGAAACGCATCGGGCAGGCGCATCGTGCGCAGTTTCAACCCCGCATCGATCAGCCCTTCGTCGCTCGCGAGCGTCAGCACATGCGCGCCAAGCCCGCCGATGCTGCCTTCCTCGATGGTCACACAAACCTCGTGGTTGGCCAGCGCCTTGCGGATCAAGTCCTCGTCGAGCGGCTTGGCAAAGCGCAGGTCGATGACGCTGGTCGACAGGCCTCGTGCCTCCAGCGTCTCCGCCGCCTTCATCGCCTCGGCCAGCCGCGTGCCGAGCGACAGGATCGCGACCGTCTTGCCGCTGCGCACCACGCGCCCCTTGCCGATTTCAAGCCGTTCGGGAACGTCCGGCAAAGCCACACCCGTGCCGCCGCCGCGCGGATAGCGGAACGCAATCGGGCCATCGTCATATTCGGCAGCCGTGTAGGTCATATGGACCAGCTCCGCCTCGTCCGCCGCCGCCATGACAACGAAATTGGGCAGAGTCGCAAGATAGGTCACATCGAACGATCCGGCGTGCGTCGATCCGTCGGCCCCGACCAGGCCCGCGCGGTCAATCGCAAAGCGCACCGGCAGATTCTGGATCGCGACATCATGGACCACCTGGTCATAGGCGCGCTGGAGAAATGTCGAATAAATCGCCGCAAACGGCCGCATCCCCTGCGCCGCCAGTCCGGCGGCAAAGGTCACCGCATGTTGTTCGGCAATCCCGACGTCAAAGGTGCGCGCCGGATGCGCTTTTGCAAATTTGTCGACGCCGGTGCCCGACGGCATGGCGGCGGTAATCGCGACAATGCGCGGATCGGTTTCGGCCAGCTTGGCCAGCGTTTCGCCGAACACATTCTGGTACGACGGCGGCCCCGGCGGCGATTTGGCCTGCACGCCGGTAATGACATCGAATTTCTGGACGCCATGATATTTGTCGGCGGCGGCTTCGGCAGGGGCATAGCCCTTGCCCTTTTTGGTGACGGCATGGATCAGCACCGGCCCATGGTCGCTGTCACGGACATTCTCCAGCACCGGAATCAGATGCTCCAGATTATGCCCGTCGATCGGGCCGACATAGTAAAACCCCAGCTCCTCGAACAATGTCCCGCCCATCGCCATGCCGCGGGCAAATTCATCGGTTTTCCGCGCAGCCTTGTGCAGCGGATCGGGCAATTTGCGCGCGAAACGCCGCGCAATCTCTCGCAATTCGATAAAGGGGCGCGACGACACCAGCCGCGCCAGATAGGCGCTCAGTCCCCCGACCGGCGGCGCGATCGACATGTCATTATCGTTCAATATGACGATCAGCCGGTTGCCCGCCTGTTTGGCATTGTTCATCGCCTCATAGGCCATGCCCGCCGACATCGACCCGTCGCCGATGACCGCAATCGCGCGGCCCGGCTGGTCCTTCAGCTTGTTGGCAACCGCAAAGCCCAGCGCCGACGAAATGCTTGTCGAACTGTGCGCGGCGCCGAACGGATCATATTCGCTCTCGCTGCGCTTGGTAAAGCCGCTCAGCCCGCCGCCTTGCCGGATGGTGCGAATCCGGTCGCGGCGTCCGGTCAAAATCTTGTGCGGATAGCATTGATGGCCGACATCCCAGACCAGCCGGTCGCGCGGCGTATCGAACACATAATGAATAGCGGTGGTCAGTTCGACCACACCCAGTCCGCTGCCCAGATGGCCGCCGGTGACGCCAACCGCGGCAATCATCTCTTTGCGCAATTCATCGGCCAGCTGCGGAAGCTGTTCGGGACGTAATTTGCGCAGGTCGGCGGGGACATCCACCGTGTCGAGCAACGGGGTCGTAGGTCGATCGGTCATGGGACCGCCATACCGGTAACCAAAGAAACTGTCGAACAAAAAGGGGGAGGCACACATCTGGCACACCGATAGGGCGGGCCGCCCCATTATGGGGTCAGGGCGAAACGACTGTTCCCCCCTTTCCATCGCTGCGACAATCACTTACACATGGGTCCGAGGGGCAAGAAAGCAGGAACGCTGTTGCCCATGCCCATGTCAAAACCCCCTCCCGCCCTGCGTCTTCGCGACGCGCCTTTCCTCGCTGTCGCCACTCTGGCTTTATGCGTTATGGCACCGGCACAGGCGGCTGAGCCAACGCTCTATTATGACCCGGCGATACTCGCAGATGTGACGCTGGCGGTTGGCGCGGCGGAGGGCAGCCCGAACCCACCGTCCCAAAACCTGCCGTCCGAAACCATAATGCCGATCCCGGCGCCAGAGCCGGACAGCCGTCGCTGGGCGCGCGACTATCTGGCGGTCGCGGTCGGGGCGGTCAACGCACCCAGCTATGATGGTTCGGACGACCGCAAATGGCTCCCCGGATTTTACCTGCGCGGGCGGGTGGACGGTTTTGCCTTTTCAACCCGCGGCACCAATTTACAGGTCGACCTGCTGCGCCAGCGACGCGGCGCGCGCACCGACTGGAAATTGGGACCGATCATCAACCTGCGTGCCGAACGCAATGGCAACACCGGCGATGCGGCGGTCAACACGCTCGGCAAGCGCAAGCTGGCGGTGGAGGCGGGCGTATCGGCGGGTGTCACCCATAGCGGCGTTTTCACCGGCAACTATGATCAGATCGGGCTGCGCCTCGTCGGCCTCTATGACATATCGGGACGTCACAAAAGCTGGGTTATGTCGCCAACAATCGAATATGGCACTCCGCTGTCCAAGCGCAGCTATCTGGGCGTATCGGCCTCTTTCAACGTCTATGGCAAGGGCTATGGCCGTTATTATTATGACATCGATACCGCAGGCAGCGCCGCGAGCGGCCTTCCCGTTTACAGTCGCGCTGGCACGCGGGCGGTTATCGGCAAATATACGTTCGGCGCGGCGGGCGCCTATGCGCTGTCGGGCGATTTGCGAAAGGGCTTCGTCCTCATCGGCGGCGCGCAATATGGCCGCATCGGGGGCCGCTTTGCCGACTCGCCCATCGTCCGCATCGCGGGGGATGCCGACCAATGGATCGCGGGCGCCGGGTTCGCCTATAATTTTTAGGGGCGGCTGACGCGCCGCTTCAGCCCAGCGCCGCCGCAACCCGCCGCCGCAGTTCGGGCAGCACCTCGGCCTCGAACCACGGGTTCTTGCGCATCCAGATCGTGCTGCGCCAGCTGGGGTGCGGCAGCGGGAACAGCCCCTCGGGCGCATCGGCATAATCGCGCACCATCGCGGTCATCGACCGCTTGGGCTTTTCCCGCCAATAATATGGCAGCGCGTGCGATCCGACGAGCAGGGTCAGCGCAATATTGGGCAGCGAAGCGCGCAAAGGCGCGTGCCACAGCGGCGCACATTCGGGGCGCGGCGGATTGTCGCCCGATTTGCCGGTGCCGGGAAAGCAAAACCCCATCGGCATCAGCGCGACCTTGTCGGCATCATAAAAATCCGCATCGCTGATCCCCGTCCATTCGCGCAGTCTGGCCCCGCTGGCGTCATCCCACGGCACCCCCGACTCCTGCACCCGCGTCCCCGGCGCTTGCCCGATAATCAGGATGCGCGCCCCCGCCCCCGCCTGCACAATCGGGCGCGGCGGGCAGGGCAGATGCGCGGCGCAGACAGTGCAGGCGCGGATACGCACCAGCAATTCGGGCAGAGTCTCGGTCGCCATGCTGGACAGTCTTACCCGCGCGCCCTATCAATACAACATCCCCGGGGAGCCGCTTGGCTGAGAGGTGGGTTTCGCACCCTACGACCCGTTGAACCTGACCCCGTTAACACGGGCGGAGGGAGGGAGCGGCACCAGAACCCCGCCCCCGCTTTTCCGCCGATGGAGAGCGTAATCATGGCCGATATAGACAGCCACATCGAAGCCGCCACACCCCCCAAGGGCACTATCGGCGTCACCACCGGCCCGATCCGTGGCAGCCGCAAGATCCACGTCGCCGCCCAGACCGGCAGCGGCATCCGCGTCGCGATGCGCGAGATCAGCCTCGACCCGCACTGTGACGAAGCTCCCGTCCGCGTCTATGACACCAGCGGCCCCTATACCGACGCCGACGCCACCATCGACATCAACGCCGGCCTTCCCGAACTGCGCGCCAGCTGGATCCGCGACCGCGGCGACGTGACCGAAGTCATCCAGCGCGAAGTGCGGCCCGAGGATAACGGCCAGCTTGGCCCCGACCGCAGCGGAGGCGTCGCCCCCTTCCCCAACGTCCGCCGCCAGGTGCTGCGCGCCAAACCCGGCCATAACGTCAGCCAGATGTATTACGCCCGCAAAGGCATCATCACCCCCGAAATGGAATATGTCGCCGAGCGCGAGAATCTGGGCCGCGCCCGCAAGGCCGAGTATAAACGCGACGGCGAAAGCTTTGGCGCGTCGATCCCCGACTATGTCACCCCCGAATTCGTCCGCGACGAAGTGGCAAGAGGCCGCGCCATCATCCCCAACAACATCAACCACCCCGAATCCGAACCGATGGCCATCGGCCGCAACTTCCTCGTCAAGATCAACGCCAATATCGGCAACAGCGCGGTGGCGTCCGACGTCGCGGCCGAAGTCGACAAGATGGTGTGGTCGATCCGCTGGGGCGCCGACACGGTCATGGACCTGTCGACCGGCCGCAACATCCACGATACGCGCGAATGGATCATCCGCAACAGCCCCGTCCCCATCGGCACCGTCCCCATCTATCAGGCGCTGGAAAAGGTCGGCGGCGTCGCCGAAGACCTGACGTGGGAAATTTTCGCCGACACGCTGATCGAACAGGCCGAACAGGGCGTCGACTATTTCACCATCCACGCCGGCGTCCGCCTGCCCTATGTCCCCCTCGCCGCCAAGCGCATGACCGGCATCGTGTCGCGCGGCGGCAGCATCATGGCGAAATGGTGCCTCGCGCATCACAAGGAGAGCTTCCTCTACGAACGCTTCGACGAGATTACCGAGATTATGAAGGCCTATGACGTCGCCTACAGCCTTGGCGACGGCCTGCGCCCCGGCAGCATTTACGACGCCAATGACGAGGCGCAATTTGCCGAGCTCTACACGCTGGGCGAACTCACCAAGCGCGCCTGGGCACAGGATGTGCAGGTGATGATCGAAGGGCCGGGCCATGTCCCGATGCACAAGATCAAGGAGAATATGGAAAAGCAGCTCGAAGCCTGCGGCGAAGCGCCCTTCTATACCCTCGGCCCCCTCACCACCGACATCGCGCCCGGTTATGACCATATCACCAGCGGCATCGGCGCGGCGCAGATCGGCTGGTACGGCACCGCGATGCTTTGCTATGTCACGCCCAAGGAGCATCTGGGCCTCCCCGACCGCGACGATGTCAAAGTCGGCGTCGTCACCTACAAACTCGCCGCCCACGCCGCCGACCTCGCCAAGGGCCACCCCGCCGCCCAAGTCCGCGACGACGCGCTATCGAAAGCGCGCTTCGAATTCCGCTGGCGCGACCAGTTCAACCTGAGCCTAGACCCCGACACGGCGGAGCAGTACCACGACCAGACCTTGCCTGCGGAAGGCGCCAAAACCGCCCATTTCTGCAGCATGTGCGGCCCCAAATTCTGCTCGATGAAGATTTCACAAGAGGTCCGTGAGTTCGCCGCGAACAACCCCAACAGCGACCTGATGTTCGCCCCCAAAAGCGTCGAAGAAGCCGAACAAGGGATGCAGGAAATGAGCGAGCTGTTCAAAGAAAAGGGCAGCGAGCTGTATATGGGCGCGGGTGATCGGGAGCATGATTGACTAACAGCTTAAGCCCGTGATATGAGAACATAATGAGAACTAATATGCTTGAAGTCTTTGAACTCGCCCTTCGCAATTTGCATGCGACGGGCAAGAAAAAATTTGGCGGCGAATGGTTTGTAAGACTTGCTAAGCGTAGGGAAAAATTCAAACAGGCTTATGCTTCATTGGACGAACCCGACCGCGATCCAATTGACTACTCGTCGCTAAGCGCACGGACGGCCTATGTCTTTGCTTATGCACCAACGCGAGCCGAGTATACTCGGCAGTTTCTGATGCGGCATCGAGAAGCGTTGGGTAAAACGCTTTTCGGAAAGGGGGTTATTAACGTCGCAAGCTTTGGTGGCGGTCCGGCAAGCGAACTTGTTGGCCTCATTAGGTATCTTGAGGATGCAGCTTCTGGGGAAGCTGTGAACACAATTCGCTATGTGGTATATGATAAGGATGGCGATTGGGAGAACGTAGCAGACGATGTAATCGCATCGCTTGGTACTGACATTGATGTAGAGGTGGAATATCAAAGCGTCGATGCTGCCAATCAGCGAAAGATGGAGAAAATTGACCTCTCAGAAGCTGATCTCGTTATTTTTAGTTACATCATGTCGGAACTAGCAAAATTAGAGAAAAGAGAAAAAATATCGGAAAATTTTCGTACCATACTTACCAGCTTGAAACTGGGGTCAAAGATTCTGTTTATTGACAATCTACATCCAATTTTCATCCAATATTTTCAATCCTGTAAGCTTGTGAAAGGGTTGATGCAAAAATCTGACGATGGAAATCCCATCGATTTTGAGTTGCTGGATTTGGTAGGCACATTTGGCGTTTTGGAAAAAGCGCTTGATTGGCGGCCGAGGACTGAGCTTCGCGCAGTTTCGAAATTGATCATTCGGACATCAACATGAGAGATTTGTTTACTCTTGATCGTCAATTTGAACCAATTCCCATACAGGATGGAGACGTATCAATCCTGCATGAAATCGAGATGCCGGTTGATTATCCAGTTATGCTCAGGAAGCTGATGGATCAAACAATCTGGCGCCAAGAGGCGGTAAGAGTTTATGGAAAAGAGCATCAGCAACCCAGACTTGTGGCACTGTACGGCGATCCGGGTATGCGGTATGATTATTCTGGAATCAGTCTTCATCCCTTGCCTTGGACCGACCTGCTCCGCGAAGTGAAACGGCGTATTGAAGATTGCACGGAATCCACCTTTAATGCAGTCTTTCTCAATCTTTATCGCGACCATAACGACAGTATGGGTTTCCACAGCGATGATGAAAAAGAGCTGGGACGTGAACCCACAATTGCGTCACTTACTTTCGGTGCAACCAGAATTTTTCGTATGAAACATAAATTCAAAAAGGAAATCCCTGTTAAAAAAATTCCACTGACCTCGGGGTCAGTGCTTTTGATGAAGGGGAAAACTCAGCATTTCTGGAAGCACGGAATTAACAAGCAGACTGAACCATGCGGGCCTCGGGTAAATCTAACATTCCGGACTATATTCAGTTCTGATTGCGGTGTCAGGTGAACACTAAAGCTTCAATTCCAATTCCGGCAAAATTCCGGGGACACTAGAAAATTCCGGAAAATTCCGGAAAATTCCGGGGACACTAGAAAATTCCGGGGACACTATACTAATTCCGCCCCACCAACTTCCGCACCATCGCCCGCACTTCCGCAGGCGTATCGCCGCTGACCACCTCGGCATAGCCGATGCCTGCGCGGCGTAGCGCTTCGCGTTTCACCGCGTCGCGCGCGGCGGTGTTTTTGCTTTTGTGATGCCCCTTGCCCTGCATTTCGACCGCGTGCAGCGGGCGGCAGTCGGCGTCGACGATCAGCAAATCGACCCGCTTTGAATTGACCGCAAAAAAGGCCGCCTCGTCGGGGCTCGCCAAAATCTCGCCCAGCGACACCTGCCCCATGGCGCGCCAGCCGGGGCTTTCCTCGGCCAGCGCCTTGTCGAGCACCGTCAGCAAGCGCCGCTCGCCCGCGTTGAGCAGCGGGCGCGCGGTGAATTTCGCCTCCATCACCACGCGCAACTGCTCGGCGGCGGTGACGACCGGATCATAGGGTTTTACTGCGGACGAATCGGGCGCAAACTTGGCGTTTCCGCGCTGCCACCGGCCCCGCCCTTTGCGCGCCAGCCAACGCTGCCGCCGATCGGCCCGATTCCAGCTTTCGCCGATGCGCTCGGCCCCCACCCCGATCGCCGCCCCCGCCGCCAGCACAAGGGCCAGCAGCAACGGTTTGTCGAACAGGGCCAAAATCTCGACGGGCATGGGCGATAGGATAAACCGGCAATGGTTACCATTACCTATGCCCCCCAAAAAAACCCCTGTCCTACATTGTTCCGCTGTGCTCCATACTAATCCATGAGCAAGCACAAACCCATCCGCATCACCAAAAAGCGCCTCAAGCTGCCCGACAACACGCGCACGCTTGGTTCGGTGCCCCGTTTCATCCCCGCCTCCCCGCGCGAACGCACCGACGGCTGGACGCCCGACAAACAGGTCGCCTTTATCGAGGCGCTGGCCGAATGTGCCTGTGTGACAGAGGCGTGTGAGCGCGTCGGCCAGTCGCCCTCGACCGCCTATCGCCTCCGCCGCCGCGTCGATGCCTACAGCTTTCGTGCCGCGTGGGAGGCGGCGCTCGATTACGGGGTGCGCCGCCTGTCCGACGCCGCCTTTTCGCGCGCGCTGAACGGTGTCACCCGCCCGGTCTTTTTTCAGGGCGAACAAGTGGGCGAGCGGCGATATTATGACGAGCGGTTGACGATGTTCCTGCTACGCTATCGCGACCCCGACACCTATGGCAAATGGCGCGACCGCCGCGAACCGCGCCGCCGCCCCGATGCCAATGCCTTCGCCCTCGACCGCTGGATGAACCATGTCGCCGAGGATGCGTGGGACCGCGATACGGGCGCGATCATCGACCGCGAGGTCGAACCCGACCCGACCGAGTGGCTGACCGATGAAGAGGCGGCGTTGGCCGAAGAGGTCGCCAACCGGCCCAAACGCCCGACCGCAGAGGAGACCGACGCCTATATCCTTGCCGGCATCTCGGTCATCCAGCGACAGAAATCGCAGGGCGTCGACGTAACCAAGCTCAAGGACGGGGAATTTAGGCGGCAGGTCGATGATGAGCTGGCGCGCATCGAAGCCGGCGGAGACCCCTTCACCCCGCCCCACCCCGACGCCGAGTCGCTGGACGAGGACGAGGACGCGGACGAGAACGAGGTGTGGGACGAGGACTCAGCGGACGCAGAAGAGGGCAACAGAGGGGGTGCCTAGTGTGACCTTTGTGACCTTTCGCCGGATTTGGCCGGGCGGCGCGCAGGTCATTTAGGCTCTCCGCCTCAGCGTTCGTCCTTGTAGAACGGGCGGTCGCCCGCGATGGTCACGCGCTCCATCCGGCGTATGGCGGGGAAATAATCGGACGCGGCATAATGCTGTCCGGCGCGATTGTCCCAAAAGGCGATCGAGCCCGCGCGCCAGCGGAACCGGCACTGGCGTTCGGGTAGCGCGGCTTGGGCATAAAGGTGCGACAACAGCGCGGCGCTTTCCTTGTCGGACAAGCCCTCGATATGGCTGGTGAAGGCGGTGTTGACGTACAGCGCCTGCTCGCCGGTTTCGGGGTGGGTGCGCACAACGGGATGGACCTGCGGCGGATATTTTTCGTGCAGCTCCTCGACGCTCTTGCCCAGCCTTTTGGCAAAGACGCGGGCAATGTCATGCACGGCGGTCATCGTGCGCAGCATGTCCTGCATCGCGGGCGACAGGGCACGAAACGCCGCCGCCATGTCGGCGAACAAAGTGTCGCCACCCGTGTCGGGCACCTCCAGCGCGCGCAGGATCGACCCCAGCGACGGTTCGGCGCGCCAGGTGACGTCCGAATGCCAGAAATTCTCCTGTCCCCGCGAATCGGGGCCGTGGGCGATGTGCAAAACCTCTGGATTCTCCTGATCCTTTGGTGTCGCGGGGTGAATCTCCAACGTGCCAAAGCGCCGCGCAAAGGCGATATGCTGCGCCGGGGTGATCGGCTGATCGCGGAAAAAGATGACCTTATGCGCCAACAGGGCGGCGCGCACTTCGGTGATCACGGCCTCATCCTGTTCCACGGACAGGTCGATGCCCGAAATCTCGGCACCGATGGTGGGGGTCATGGGTGTGACCGTAAGACGCGTGAAGGCGCGCTGCGATGCAGGATGGTTCATGGTCAGCCTCTCTTTCCCTCAGTTTCTGAGGGTGATTGGAGGCCTCGGGCCACGAAGAGTCAAGGTCGGGTTGCCTGTATCCGGCTTCTTCACAAGCTAATGGGGCCGCCGCCCCAGCCGCGCGACGACGGTGACGAAAAAGGCGGTGGACCAGCCGAGCAGGATTACGCCATTGACCCCCTCGATCGCCGCAACCAGCCGCATGGAGGGGTGAATACCCTCATCGTCAAAGCCGATGGTGGCATAGGTGATGGTCGAAAAATAGACGCTGGTCGACAGGTCCGAAAGCGCGCCCATCGCCCAGTAAAGCAGGGCATAGCTCCAGATCTCGATCCCGTGGATGACGAACAGCCCCAGCACCAGCGACAGGGTAAAACCCATCGCGCGGAGCGACGCGGGGTGGGTGCCGGCGATGGCTTCCTCGCGCGCCTCGATCTGCAAGATCCGGCCCAGCGTGAACAGGCCCGCCCCGTGCATCAACACGGTCAGTCCGACCATCAGGGTCGCGATCAGCAATTCATACATCATGGCAAACAGCATTGCCCAGCACGGCGCGCGGTGCAAGCGGCCAGCGGACCCTTTTCATCCGTCGCCATTCATGCAACGCTTTGCCATCCGTCACGAAAGGCCCGACCATGAAGATTGCGATCCGGCCGCGCGGCTGCCAGAGGATTCGGCCATGCCGCTCCCCAGCTTTCTGATCATCGACGATTTTCTGGCCGATCCCGATGCGGCACGGCGCAGCGCGCTGGCGCTCACCTATGACCCCGCGACCAAGCGCGGCAATTATCCGGGGCTGCTGTCAGATCGTCCGTTGACCATCACCGGTCTCGACGACAGCGTGGCGCGGATTATCGGCACGCGGGTTCAGCCTGCCACCGGAACCTCGCACCAGCATTGCCGCCTGACGCTCAAGGGTGATCGCGGGCGGTCGGGGGTGCATGTCGATCCATGCTTTTATTCGGGCATCCTCTATCTCAGCCTGCCCGGCGACGCGCGCGGCGGCACCGATTTCTTTCGCCACCGCCGCACCGGACTCGACCGCGTCGTGACGCGCCCCGACGCGCTGACAGCAGCGGGCTATGCCGATCCCAACCGACTGATCGAAGATGTGGTGAACCGCGACACGGTGCTGCCGTCCAAGTGGGAAAAGGCCTTCACCGCGCCGATGCGCTATAACCGGCTGATCCTGTTTTCGCCGTGGATGTTTCACAATTCGGGCGCGGGGTTCGGCGACCGGCCCGAAAATGGCCGCCTCGTCCACCTGATGTTTTTCGCGGCGGGTTAGGTGCGGGAAAGGCGCACCAATGCGGCGTCTAACGCTTGCAGGAAGTTCGACCGGTCGGATTTGCTGAACGGCGGCGGCCCGCCAATCTGATCGCCGCCTGCGCGCAGATCGGCCATGATCGCGCGCGTGGCGATGGCGGGGCCGATCGACGCCATGGTGAACGGCTTGCCGGTCGGGGCGAGCACCGTCGCGCCCGCTTTCAGCGCGCGGTCGGCGAGCAAGATGTCGGCGGTGATGACGATGCTGCGCGCGGTTGCCCGTTCGGCGATCCAGTCGTCGGCGGCGTCAAAGCCATCGGACACCACGACCCGTTCGACCAGCGGGTGGTCGGGAATACGCATCCGGCTGTTGCTGACGATTTTGACCGCGACCTCGTGCCGCCACGCGACACGATAGACTTCGTCCTTCACAGGACAGGCGTCGGCATCAACGAGAAGGAAGGGCGGCGATGTCATGCGAACGGCGTTACGGCGTTATTTCTTCATATTGTCCAGCCCGGTTACAACCCCGGTTTTGGTCGACGGGTTGCTGGCGTTGGTCGGCTTGGGTTTTTCTGCCTTGGGTTTGCGCACTTCGCGGTTCGATTTCTTTTGCCCTTTGGCCATAATCATAATCCTTTGCGCCACGCGGGCCGATGCCCACGTCGCCATCATAGGCGTCTCATACCCCGCCGTCCGATTTATCTGGAATCAATCGGGCAGCCGCCAATCGATGGTGCCGCGTCCATGTTCGGCCAGAAACGCGTTTGTCTGGCTAAACGGTCGCGACCCCAGAAAGCCGCGATGCGCCGACAGCGGCGATGGATGCGGCGCGCGAAGGACAAGATGCGGTCCGCCCTTGTCGATGCTGGCGACCCCCGCGGCCTTTTTCTGCGCATGACTGCCCCACAACAGGAACACTGTAGGGGCGGAACTAGCATCGACCGCGGCGATGACGGCATCGGTAAACCGCTCCCAACCCCGCCCCTGATGCGAAGCAGCCTCGCCCGCTTCCACCGTCAGCACCGTGTTGAGCAGCAAGACGCCTTGCCTCGCCCACGTCATCAAATGGCCGTGGCGCGCGGGCACGATGCCCAAATCGCTATGCAGCTCCTTATAGACATTCCTGAGACTCGGCGGCACGGGGACATCGGGCTGGACCGAAAAGCACAGGCCATGTGCTTGTCCGGGACCGTGATAAGGGTCCTGCCCCAAAATGACGACGCGAACATCCTGCGGCGGGGTGGCGTCAAGCGCGGCGAACCAATCACCGGGTCGCGGATAAATAGTCTTTCCGGCCACGCGCTGATCGTGCAGAAATTGTTTGAGGGCGGGCATATAGGGCTGGTCAAATTCGCCGCCGATGCGCGCCAACCAGTCGGGGTGAAGTTGAATGTTGGCCATGGCGCTTTCGACCAGAGCACCTTCGCCTTGTCCAGCACCTTGTCGCGGCAGGTCGAGACCGCTAGGCCAGCGTGGTTAGCTGTGGAGAATGGTGTGACGGCGGATCAGGCGCTTTTACAATTGGAACAAGTGGTGCGTGCGCGGTTGGCAGAGGCCGATCCGTCAGCCTCTTATGTCGCCAGCCTAGCGGCCAAAGGACGCGGCAAGATCGCGCAGAAGCTAGGCGAAGAAGCGGTCGAGACCGTCATCGCCGCGCTGACAGAGGATGACCAAGCGGTCGTCGAAGAAGCCGCGGATCTGATCTTTCACCTGACCGTGCTGCTGGCCGAGCGGGGGCTGGGCTGGGACGCCGTCGCCGCCGAGTTGGAATCGCGGCATGGCACATCGGGCCATGACGAAAAGGCCGCACGCCCAAAGAGTTAGGAAAAGCCATGCCCATCGATGCCACCCTGCCCTATGACGACACGAACATCTTTGCGCGGATTTTGCGCGGCGAGTTGCCGTGCAACACAGCCTATGAAGATGATCATGCGTTCGCCTTTCATGACATTGCGCCGCAAGCCCCGCTGCATATATTGGTGATCCCCAAGGGGGCCTATGTCAGCTGGGACGATTTTTCAGCACGCGCCAGCGACACCGAAATCGTCGGCTTTATTCGCGCCGTCGGCACGGTAGCGCGCGCGCATGATCTGGTTGCGCCCGGATACCGGCTGCTGGCCAATGTTGGGAGCCATGGCGGACAAGAGGTCGCACATTTGCATGTCCATCTGTTTGGCGGGCAACCGTTGGGGCCGATGCTGGCGCGTTGATCGGGGCCGTCAAATGGGCTGCCTAATTCTCCCTGTTTATCCTTTCCAGCCCTAGACTCGTGACCCTGTTTCCAGCAGGATAGCGAAAGGGCGTAGCGGGGAGATTATATGCAGACCAAGTGGCGACCGATCGGCAAGGCGCTAGCGCGCAAGGCACGGATCGCGCTGTTGGTCCCGCTAGCGCTGGCCGTGGCCGCTGCCGGCGGAGATACGGTGCCGCAAGTCACCCTCGCCACACCGGGCAGCACAGGGACGGGCGACGGCACGATCAGTCGTTTCACCCTGCGCTTTTCCGAAGATATGGTGCCACTCGGCGATCCGCGCGCCCGCGCGCCGGCAACACAAGATTGCAAAATCGCCAGCGATGGGCGATGGGTCGACACGCGCACCTGGGTTTTGGAGTTTGCCAAAAGCCTACCCGGCGGCCTGCGCTGTCATGTTGATCTGGTCGAGGGGCTGACCACAGCACGCGGTGTTGCGGTCAGCGGCACATCGCGCTTTGCCATCGACACAGGCGGACCATCGGCGCGCGCGGTGCTGGCCGGAGGCACCTATGACGGCATCGAAGAAGACCAAATCTTTCTGGTCGCCACCAATGTCGCCGCCGATCACGCCTCGGTCGGGCGCTTTGGCTATTGCGCGGTCAATGGCATTGGCGAGAAAATTCCGCTCGACGTCCTAAAGCCCGAGACGGCAACGACCATTCTCACCGGTCTTGGCAAGAATGATTGGCGCCTACGAAGCTTTTATGAGGATGCCGGATTGCCACGAAGCCTTCCCGCTACAGGCGCCGAACGCGATGCAGCGCTCGCGCGGATCGTGCCGGTCAAATGTCGCCGCCCGCTGCCCCCCGGCCGCGAGATGGCGCTGGTCTGGGATGGGCGCATTGCCCAGGCCGGAGCGCCTGACCATGTGGCTGGCCGCGATCAGCGCTTCGATTATGAGGTACGTGAGGCCTTTACCGTCAAGATGCGCTGTCGTCGCGTCAATCCGCAGGCGGGCTGCAATCCAATTGAGAATGTCACACTCAGCTTTACCGCGCCCGTCGCCCGCGCGACGGCGCTGGCGGCGACGTTGAGCCTATCCGACGGCTCGCGACGCACCGCTGCATCGGATGATAATGATGCCTTTTTGTCCCAGATAAAGTTTAAGGGACCGCTGCCCGAAAATGTCGATGCCACGCTGACGCTGCCCGCCGATGTCACCGATCAAAGCGAACGCCGGTTGCAGAATGTCGCCAATTACCCGCTGCAATTCCACATCGACCACGCCCCGCCGCTGGTCAAGTTTGCCGCCAGCTTTGGCATTTTGGAAGCAAAAGAGGGCGGCGTGCTGCCCGTCACAGTGCGCGCCGTCGAACCGGCGCTGGCGCAAAGCCACCTCAAACTGCCCGCAACCGCGCTGAAAGTTGCCGATGACGACGCCCTGATCGCGCGCTGGCTGCGCCGTGTCGATGAAGCGGATAACAGCGATTATCGTCAGGAAAAAGACAAGAGCGGCAAGAAAGTGTCGGTTAATTATACCGGCACCACATCGGTGTTTACCGATGCGCCCGAGGGCGGGGCACGCAAAGACATGGCTTTTGCTCTGCCGGGTAAGGGCAAGGCGTTCGAGGTTGTCGGCATTCCGTTAAAGGAAAACGGCTTTCACGTCGTCGAAGTCGCCAGCCCCGAACTCGGAGCAGCGCTGCTTGGTCGCAAAGCGACGCGCTATGTTGCGACGACAGCGCTGGTCACCAACATGGCGGTGCATTTCAAATGGGGCCGCGAAAACTCGCTCGCCTGGGTAACTTCGCTCGATAGCGGGCAACCCGTCGCGGGCGCCGACATTCGCATTTCGGACAGTTGCACCGGTCGGTTGCTGGCGCGCGGGACCGCAGACAAGGCGGGACGGCTAGCCTTTCCACACGGCCTGCCCGAACCCGAGACCTATTCCTATTGCAAGGATGACGCCGATCCGGCCGACAGCGAAAATCATGCGCTGATGGTGACCGCGCGGTCGGGCGGTGATTTCAGTTTCACGCTGACCGACTGGGGTCAAGGAATCCGTCCCTATGATTTCGACCTGCCCTATGGCTGGTCCGAGCGCGGCGACATTTTGCACACGGTTTTTGATCGCGCGTTGGTGAAGGCGGGCGAGACCGTCCATATGAAACACATCCTGCGGCACCCCGTCGGCACCGGATTTGCCGCCGCCGCATCAATGGCGGGCAAGTTGCGGCTGGTCCATCGTGGGTCCGACACAGAGTTCGATCTGCCCTTTGCCATTGATGCGGGCGGCAGCGGCGAAACGACATGGGATGTGCCCAAAAACGCCCCGATGGGCGATTATGATCTGGTTTTTGTCACCAAGGACAAAATGGGCGAGGCAAAGACGATCTGGAGCGACCAGTCGGTCCGCGTCGACGAATATCGCTTGCCCACAATGAAGGCGACGGTGACTGGTCCCAAGACATCGCCGGTGCGTCCCGCAACCGTACCGCTGTCGCTGTTCGTCGGATATTTGTCAGGTGGCCCCGCCGCCAATTTACCGGTCGAGCTGCGCACCAGTTTCTATGCCAGTTGGTCGCCGCCCGAAAATTATCGCGATTGGGATTTTGACGGTCAGCCGGTCAAGGAAGGCACCGTCCAGTTGGATGACAGCGGCGAAGAACCCGATACCGACCTGCCGCTGGCCCGCGCCGTGCCGCTGACGCTCGACGCCAATGGATCAGCCAATACCAGCGTGACGGTCGACGAACCCATCACCCGACCAATCACTATGGCGGTCGAAATGGATTATCAGGACGCCAATGGCGAAACGCTCACCAGCAGCAGCCGCATCCCGCTCTTCCCTTCTGCTGTGCGGTTGGGCCTCAAGACCGATGGCTGGTTGATGCGCGACAATGATTTGCGACTGAAATTTATCGCGCTCGATCTCGACGGCAACCCGATCGCCGGACAGTCGGTGTCAGTCGCGCTCTATAATCGCGAGATCATCACCGCACGGCGGCGGCTGATTGGCGGCTTTTATGCCTATGACAACCAGATGCGGACGACGCGGCTGGCGACGGCGTGCAGCACCCGGACCGACCGTCAGGGCCGCGCCAGTTGCGCGATGGCGCCCGGCGTTTCAGGCGAAATCACTGTAGTTGCGACAACGCGCGATGCCGATGGTCATGAATCGCGCGCGGTACGGTCTGTCTGGCTTGCCGGTGAAGACGAATGGTGGTTCGGCGGCGATAATGGCGACCGGATGGATGTGCTCGCCGAAAAGCCCAGCTATGCGGCGGGCGACACCGCCAAATTCCAGGTCCGGATGCCGTTCCGCGAAGCAACCGCACTGGTCACGGTCGAGCGCGAAGGCGTATTGTCGAGCTTTGTCACGCACCTAAAGGGCACCGACCCGGTAGTGAAGGTCAAACTGCCCGCCAGCTATGCCCCCGATGTCTATGTGTCGGTGATGGTGGTGCGCGGGCGCGCGACCGGACAGGAAAGCTGGTTCCGTAAGTTAAAACGCGCCGTTGGTTTTACCGTCGCACCAAGCGAAGGCGCACCGCCCACCGCGCTCGTCGACCTGTCCAAACCCGCCTATCGCATGGGCGTCGCCAAGGTCAAAGTCGGCTGGGAAGGCCATGAACTGGGGGTCAAGGTCAAGGCTGACAAAGAAACTTATGCCGTGCGTGAAACCGCCAAGGTCGATATTGCGGTGACAACGCCCGATGGCAAAGTCCCCGCCAGCGCCGACGTCGCCTTTGCTGCGGTCGATGAGGGGCTGTTGCTACTCGCGCCCAATGACAGCTGGAAATTGCTCGACGCGATGATGGGGGATCGCACCCTCGACGTGCTGACCTCGACCGCACAGATGCAGGTGGTCGGCAAACGCCATTATGGCCGCAAAGCGGTCGCCCCCGGTGGCGGCGGTAGCGACGGCGGCGATCTGTCGGGTCTGACCCGCGAGAATTTCCAGCCGGTGCTGTTGTGGAAAGGCCGCGTCCCGCTCGATGCCAAGGGCCATGCGAGTGTTGATGTTCCGCTCTCCGACAATTTATCGGGCTTCCGCCTCGTCGCCATTGCCAGCGCCGGGTCGCAATATTTCGGCACCGGGTCGACGAGCGTGCGCACCGTGCAGGATCTGTCCATCTATGCCAGCCTGCCCGAACTGGTGCGGACCGGCGACCAATATGACGCGCGCTTTACACTGCGCAACAGTACCGACAAGGCGATGACCGTCACAGCGACACCAACACTGTCGCCATCGGTTGCCAAGGGTCCGCCACTAACCATCACCATACCGGCAGGCGGCGCATTGCCGATCAGCTGGTCGATGACCACGCCCGCCAAAGACGGACCGCTCGAATGGACCATTGCAGCAGTGTCAAAGGACGGAAAACAGAGCGACACACTCGCGTTCAAACAGGAGGTCGTCCTTGCAGTGCCGGTGGAAAGCTGGGCCGCCAGCCTGATCCGGGTCGGCAGCGACACCAACCTGCCGATTGCGGCGCCCGCAGGAGCCTTGCCCGGCGGCTATGTCGATGTGGCGCTGGCCGGAACCCTCGCGCCGCCACTCGCCGGGGTGCGCGATTATATGGCGATTTACCCCTATAATTGCTTTGAGCAGTCGCTGTCGCGTGCTGCCGTGCTCAGCGATGTCGGGCGCTGGCAAGCGCTGGCGGGAGCTATCCCGACCTATTTGGATGACGACGGCCTGCTGCGCTATTGGCCCGATAGTCGGCTCAGCGGTTCGCCGGAACTGACCGCCTATGTGTTGGCGATGACGGCAGCCAATGGCTTTGCCATCCCCGATGCGCCCAAGCAAAAGATGATCGCGGCCTTGCAAGCGGTGGTCGACGGACGGCTGGGCCGCCAAAGCCATGGCCCCTATGATTTGCGGCTGGTGCGCATTGCCGCGCTGGCAGCGCTGGCGCGCAACAATGGTGCCAGCCCGGCGCTGGTCGCCTCGGTCGCCATTAACCCGGCCGATATGCCGACAGGAACGCTGGCCGACTGGCTGATCACTCTCGACAAAGTTCCGGGCGTCAAAAATGCCGCCTCAATGCGAAAGACAGCAGAAGCCGAATTGCGCAAGAGGCTGGTCTATGAAGGCACGAGACTCGACCTGGTCGACGATGCCAAGGCCCCGTGGTGGATGATGGTCAGCGGTGATGAAATGGCGATCAAGGTGCTCGATGCGGTGCTGGGCCGTTCGGGTTGGGACGAAGATGCCGGCCGACTGATGGTCGGGGTCGCCCAACGTCAGAAACGTGGCCATTGGGACACCACGCCCGCCAACGCGTGGGGCGCGGTGGTCGTGCGGCGCTTTGCCGAGCTTTACCCCGCCAGCGCCATCACAGGCACGACGCGGATTAGTCTTGCCAACGCCAGCGCGGCGCAAAGCTGGCCGCTGGGCAAAGCGGTCAAGCCGCTGCGCGTCCCGCTGACCGACGGGCCGATGGCGCTGCGACACAGCGGCGGCGGTTCGCCTTGGGCAACGGTGAGCGTCAAGGCGGCGGTCCCTCTGACCGAGCCACTGAACGCCGGGTATAAAATCAAGCGGACGGTGACCATCATCAAGGCCGCCGACAAGAGCCAGCTAACGCGCGGTGATGTCATCAAGGTACGGATCGAAGTGACCGCCAGTGCGGGGCGCACTTGGGTGGTGATCGACGATCCGGTCGCGCCGGGGGCAACGATCGTCGGCAATCTGGGTGGCCAATCGCAAATGCTGGCCGATGCCGCACAGGGCGAAGGCGCGCAGCCCAGCTATATCGAACGCGGCCGCGACAGCTGGCGCGGCTTTTTCGCATGGATGCCGGCGGGCACTCATACGGTCGAATATGTCGTGCGGCTCAACGGGTCAGGGCGCTTCACTTTACCACAAACCCGCGTTGAAGCGATGTATTCACCCTCCATCAGGGGGCAATGGCCGAACGGGACCATGACCGTCGCCAGTGTAGGAAAGTGAGTCTAGAGCGACCGCCGCTCCAACGGCATCGCTGGACCGGCTGGCTGGGCTGGATCGCGCTAACCGCGCTGGTCCTGACCACCGCCGCGCATCTGGTCACGCGCCCGCCCGACCTGCCCGCCTTTGCTACCGTTCGTGCCGACTGGCAGCCAAGCGAGGCGTGGCTTTACGACCGCAATGGCCAGTTGATCGACAGCGAGCGGGTCAATTTCGAGCAGCGGCGGCTCGACTGGGTGGCACTGAAAGACATTAGTCCGGCATTACGCAATACGGTGGTCCGCGCGGAGGATCGGCGATTCTGGAGCCATGGTGGGGTCGATTGGCTGGCGATTGCCAGTGCGGTGCGTGCGCGTTGGAGCGGTGGTCCGTCGCGTGGCGCATCGACACTCGCGATGCAGCTTGCCGCCTTTCTGGCCCCCGAACTGGCCCAGCCGGGACAGCGCAACTGGTTCAAAAAACTACGCCAGATGCGTGCCGGACAAGAGCTGGCCGCGCACTGGACCCGCGTGCAAATGCTGGAAGCCTATTTCAACCTAGTTCCCTTGCGCGGCGAAGCGCAGGGCATAGGCGCGGGCGCGCGCACCCTGTTCGGCAAAGCTCCCGCGCAGATGAACCACACCGACGCCGTTCTGTTCGCCGCCTTGCTGCCGAACCCCTCCGCCAGACCTGATATATTGGGTCAGCGCGCCTGCCGCCTTGCCCATGCCAAAGATTGCAGCGCCATCATGGCCGCCGCCGCGACGCTGACATCGGGGGAACAGAGCGCACGCTATGATCCGGGCCTCGCGCCGCATCTCGCGGTGCGCCTGCTCGATAAGCCGGGCAAGAAAGTCATTTCGACCCTCGACCGCAGGGCGCAAGAGATCGCGATTCAGGCGATGCGCCGCCAGTTGAGCGGGTTGGGGGCCGGACGGGTGCGCGATGGTGCGGTGGTTGTGCTCGACAATGCGACCGGCGATGTGCTCGCCTATGTCGGCGGGGTCGGGCTCAAATCCACCGCCGCCGCCGTCGATGGGGCCAATGCACCGCGTCAGGCCGGGTCGACTCTAAAGCCACAACTCTATGCACAAGTCATCGAGCGCGGCTGGCTGACCGCCGCGTCGATTCTCGACGACAGTCCTGTGCAACTCGACACTGCATCGGGGCTCTATGTTCCCAAAAATTACGACCGCAGCTTTCGCGGACCTGTGACGGTGCGACGCGCGCTGGCAAGCTCGCTCAACGTTCCCGCGGTGCGCACGCTAGTGATCGACGGGGTTCAGGATTTTCGCGACCGGTTGTGGGCGCTCGGCTATCACAGCTTGGTAGAGGATGGCGACTATTATGGTTTCAGCCTCGCGCTGGGGTCTGCCGAAGTATCGCTAGTCGAACAGGCGAATGGGTTTCGCACCCTTGCCAATCAGGGGCGTTGGTCACTGGTACGCTTTGTCCGCGACGACCTACCGGGCAAAACCAAGCAAGTCGTAAGCCCCGCCGCCGCCTTCATCGTCGGCGACATCTTGTCCGACGCGACCGCCCGCGCTGATGCCTTTGGTGCCGACAGCGCATTGCGCCTGCCTTTTTGGGCTGCGGCCAAGACCGGGACGTCCAAAGCGATGCGCGACAATTGGTGCGTCGGCTGGTCCGACCGCTACACCGTCGCGGTGTGGGTGGGGAATCTAGAGGGCGATTCGATGCGCGCTGTATCGGGGACGTCGGGCGCAGCGCCGGTGTGGCGCGATGTGATGCTGGCACTTCACGCCAATCGCCCAGGGAAACCGCCCAAAATGCCCGCCGGTGTCGAGACGCGGCAGGTCCGTCTGCCCGGCACCCGCGAGCCGCCGCGCCGCGAATATTTTGTCGTAGGCACTGGCCAGAACGAAATGGCCGCCGCTCCCGCCGTTGCCCGACGCCCGCGCATCACCAGCCCGGTTAGCGGCAGCGTCTATGCGCTAGACCCCGACATTCCGATCGACCGCCAACGGCTATCGGTTTCGGTCAGCGGCGCGGTGACCGGATACCGGCTGATCCTCGATAAGAAGCCCGCAGGCGATGCCGATGCAGGGCTGGAAATATTACCGCGCCCCGGGGTCCATCGATTGACACTCGTCGATCCCGGTGGCCGGATCATCGACCATGTCCGCTTTACCGTGCGCTAGACCGACGATTCGGCAACGAAATTTAGTTGCGCTGTCGCGCAGAGTGACTAGGTTGCCCCCATAAAAGAGCGGCGAGGGTCCATCGCCGATCAAGGGGAAAGACAAAGATGATATTTGGTCGCGTTAAATCGCTCGACGCCATTTTGGCCACTGCCGAAAAGAAATCGCTCACTCGATCGCTTGGTCCTATCCAACTTACGCTTTTGGGCGTGGGGGCGGTTATTGGTACCGGCATTTTCGTGCTCACCTCTGAAGCGGCACAAAAAGCCGGACCGGGGATGATGTGGAGCTTTGTTATCGCAGGCCTAGTCTGCGCGGTCGCGGCGCTCTGCTATTCCGAACTTGCCTCGATGGTGCCGGTTTCGGGCAGCGCCTATACCTATACATACGCCGTCATGGGCGAATTGCTCGCCTGGATGGTCGGCTGGGCGCTCATTCTTGAATATGCGGTGGCGGCCAGCGCGGTGTCGGTCGGCTGGTCCGGTTATTTCGTCGGCTTGCTAAAAACTGCTGGGGTCGATTTACCCCTTGCTCTAACCGTTGGAACCTATGCGCCCGGTGGTCTGATCAACCTGCCTGCCCTTGTTATTGCGCTTTTGGTCACCGGATTGCTGATGATCGGAACCACCGAATCAGCGCGCGTCAATGCGGTGCTAGTGGCGATCAAGGTTACCGCCCTCACCGTCTTCATATTCCTGACACTACCGTTGATAAAGGGTCAGAATTTCGAACCCTTCATGCCCAATGGCTGGTTCGGCAAGGGTGAAGCCACAGGGCTTGGCGCGGTCGGAGCTGCTGCCTCCATTTTCTTTGCCTATGTCGGGTTTGACGCGGTCTCGACTGCGGCCGAGGAAACCAAGAATCCGCAACGCAACGTCCCCATCGGACTGATCGGATCGCTGGCCATTTGTACGGTCTTCTATTTACTTGTCGCGGCTGGTGCGATTGGCACTGTCGGGGCGCAGCCGATTGTTGGCTCCGCTGGTCAGGTGCTCCAACCGGGTACCACTGGCTTTGCCGCACAGTGCCAAACGCTATTTGCTGCGGGCAAAGAACCACTGGTGTGTTCCAAGGAAGCACTGGCCTTTGTCCTGCGTCAGATCAATTATCCCGTGTTCGGCAATCTGATTGGTCTGGCTGCCTTTTTGGCTTTGCCTTCGGTCATCCTGATCATGTTGTTCGGCCAAACCCGCATCTTCTTTGTGATGGCGCGTGATGGCCTGTTGCCGCAAAAGCTGTCGACCATTCACCCGCGCTGGAAAACTCCGCATATCGTGACAATGATTACGGGCGTGGTCGTTGCCTTCTTCGCTGCCTTCCTGCCCGTCGGAAAGCTCGCCGACATCTCCAACTCGGGGACGCTGTTCGCCTTCTTCATGGTGGCGGTTGCGGTACTGGTGCTGCGCCGGACACAGCCCGATCGCAAACGCCCGTTCCGGACACCCCTTGTCTGGATCGTGGCGCCGCTAACGATTTTGGGAACGGTGGGGCTGTTCTTTAACCTGCCGCTGGAATCGCAGCTGGTGTTGCCGATATGGGGCGGAATCGGTCTGGTCGTCTATTTCCTTTATGGCTATCGCAAGAGCCATGTCGGGCAAGGCATCATAGAGGTGCATGAAGAAGACCCCGATGCACCGCCACAGCCGGTGCCTCCGATGCCGGACATTCACTAAGGTCTAAAAGAAAAGGGGAGCGCGCAATGCTCCCCTTTTTCTTGCCAATCAGAGCGGGCTTTTGGGAGCCGTGCCGGGGCGGGTGAACAACCGACCGCTTTCGGCCCATATCACGAGCAATAAGCCTGAAATGGCACACGCCAGAAAAGCATAGGCCAGCGGCAAGGATGTCCCATCATATTGCTGTCCAATCAGCGCGCCGATGACCGCGCCGAGCAATGTTCGTGCAAAGCTTTGATAGGAAGAAGCGACCCCGGCCATATGTCCGAAATCTTCCATCGCAATAGACCCGAAATTGCTGCCGATAAACCCAATCAGGCCGACGTTGACCATCATCAACGCCGTGAACATAATAAGCGTTTCGACGCCGCTGAACGCCGCTGCGATCTGCGCGACTGATGTAGCGATAAACGCAAAAACCGCCGTTTGTGACACACGCCGCGCACCAAAACGCTCGACGATACGTGCGTTCGAGAAATTGGCGACGGCGATGCCAACGGCAACGCAGGCAAAAACAAAAGGAAACTCGGCGCGGGCGCCAAAGACCTCGGCAATAATCTGTTCGCTGCTGTTGAGATAGCCATAGAGCGCGCCCTGCATCATCGCCGCCGACAGCATATAGCCTGCCGCGCGGCGGTGGCGGGTGACGACCGACCAGCCGTTGACGATGGTACGAAAATCAAGCGGACGTATGTCGGCGGAGTTGAGCGTTTCGGGCAAACGACGCAGCCACAACAGCATCACCATGCTCATCACTGCCAGCACGATGAAGATCGCACGCCAGCCCGCAACCGCCGACACGCCAGCCCCCATGGTTGGCGCGATGATCGGGACGATCATAAAGACCAGAAAGATGAGCGACATACGCTTGGCCATAGCGTCGCCGACAAACAGGTCACGGATCACCGCAACCACCACGACACCAAGCGCGGCACTGACCAAGCCGTGGACAAAGCGCAGGGCAATCAGGATCGGAAAGCTGTTCGCAAGGCCGCATCCTAAAGCCAGCACAGCATAAGCGAAAAGCGCCGGAACCAACACACCTTTGCGCCCGAACCGGTCAGAAAGCGGGCCATAAAAAAGTGAGCCAACGCCAAGCCCCGCCAGATAGGCCGAAATGATATATTGTCGGTCATTCGCGACCAGCACATTCAACCCATCTGCCATCGCCGGGAGGGCAGGAAGCATCGCATCGATGGCGAGGGCGTTGAGCGCCATCAACATGGCCATCATGATCACCATCTCACGCTCGCCGGGCAAACGGGTGCCGGCGGGAGGCGTCGCTTTTGTCGAGATCGGGTCATTGTGCATTGCAGCAGGGCTATGCCGAAAGCGACAGGCTTTGAACAGCCTCTATTGGCGCAAGATTATGGTTCAGCAGGCCAAAGGACGCCCGCAAAAAGGCCACCACTGCACAGCGGTGCAGCGACGGCCCTTAATATTCTGTGTTGGTGATTAGCCCTGACGCGTGCCGGACATGGCCATTGCGCCAAAAGGTCCGGCATTGATCGTGCCGGTCAACGTGTCGCCGTCGATGGTCGCTTCGCAATCGAGCTTCATCGGCATCGGGACTTTCATATTCATCACCCAGGTCAGTTTGTTGCCATCAACCTTGCCATCTTCGACATCAAGGGCACCCATTGCGCCGCTGTTCGAGCCGGTGAAGCTGCTGCCATCGCTGTTTACGGTGAACACCGATTTCTGGTCACCCATCGGCGACTTGGTGATGCAATCATAGCTGCCATCAACTTGGGACATAGATATTCTCCTTAGGGTTATTTCGTTTCGGAATCTTTTGCGGCAGAGACTGTTTCAACGGTCAGGCCCAACCCGTCAAGCTGTGGCTTGACCACCGAAGCATCGCCAACCACGACATAGACCAGGTCATCCACGCTGAATGACTTGCGTGCCGCAGCGTCAATTTCGGGTGCCGTCATGGATTCATAGGTTGCTGCCAATTTTTCATAATAATCATCGGGGCGATCAAATTTGACGATCGACCGCAATCCGCGGAGCACATCGCCCGATGTTTCAAATTGGCCGGGCAGTTCGCGAACATTGCCGTTGACGGTCCGCTGCAGCTCTTCGGCAGTGACCCCCTTATCTCCCAAATAGGCGGTAAGTTCATTCCGCAACTCTTTAATCGAATCGCCGGTCCGGTCGGCCTGAACCGGCGCGGAGATTGTCATTGCCAACCGGTCCGTGTCGGCAGAAATTCCGCTCCGCACGCCATAGGACCAACCCTTGGTCTCACGCAGGTTCGTGTTGATGCGCGACAGGAAGCTGCCCCCGAAAACCTCATTGGCGGCGCGCAACACTTCCAGCGAGTCCGTGCCTTTGGCATCCAAAACCTTGCCCGCCAAAATCACCGATTGCGGGGACTTTGGCCGGTCGACAAGGATTATACGCGGCTGAGGCTTGGGTATCGCAACATCGAAATCCTTGACCGGTTTCGGTGTCGCTGGCGCTTTCCATGCACCCAGATTGGCGTTGAGCAATTTGGTCACTTCGGCCAGCGTCGTATCGCCGACGACAAAGATGCGGGCATTGTCGGGACGGATCCACTGCTGATGGAAAGCCGTGAGCTGATCGCGCGTCGCGGCGGCAACCGCATCGGCACTGCCCAGACCCGACGGCGGGATGCCATAGGGATGACCCGGTCCATAAAGGATCGGCATCAGGGTGCGCGAGGCGATGGCGTTGGGGCTGTTCAATTCCGATTTGATGCGGTTGAGCTGCTGCACCCGCACCCGTTCCAGCTCTTTGCTGTCAAAGGCCGGGTTCTCGATATAATCGGCAAGCAGGCCCAGCGACGCACTGAGGTTAGGTTTCAGCGCGAACAGGCTGAACACCGTATCGTCATCGCTTGCCGACCCGTCAATTTGTGCCCCCAGCCGTTCCTTCGCCTCGGCAAAGGCGATCGAATCGAGGTGGGTGGTGCCTTCGTCCATCAGGTTGAGCATCAGCGACTGGGTGCCGAGCGCATCATGCGGATCGGCGGCATAGCCAGCATCGAAACTAACCGCGACATTGACAGTCGGCGCCGTCGCCCGCCGCGCGAATACAACCTCGATGCCATTTTTGAGCTTCGCGCGCTCGATGGTCGGAAAGTCGAGAGATTTCAGCGCCGCGACATCGGGCATGTGCGACCGGTCGGGCGCATAGCTGGCCGAACCGAGCGCCGGGCCAACATCGCCCAGATCGGGATTCCAATAGTGATCAGGCGAAACCGCCGAATTTGCCTTGTCCCCGATCACCGCCCCGCCGCGATTCTCACCACCCTCGGTCCGTTCGCCGGGGGAATAGGTCAGCGAAAAGGCGGGGCGCGACAGCCATTTGTCGACCACAGCCTTGACCTGATCGGGGGTAGCGTCCGCCATGCGCTTCAACTCGACTTTGTAATAACCCGGGTCGTTTGAATAGAGCGCACCTTCGGCCAGTGCGACGGCCTTGCCGCCGAAGCCGCCCACCGATTCGAGTCCGGCAATGGAACCGCCCAAATAGCTGGCCGCCGCGCGCTGCAACTCATCGGCCGTCGGGCCGCTCGCCAGATAGGCCGCAATTTCTTCGTCTAGCCGCTTGCCCACCACTTCGGGATCGACGCCCGGCTTAACATCCGCCTGTACGAGCAGAATTCCGGCATCCTCAAAACTTTGGGCAAAAGCTGCGACGCTGACCGCAACCGGGTCTTTGCGCACCAGCGCATTGTCGAGCCGCGAACTCGACAGGCCGCCCAATACGCTCATCCCCATTTGCAGCGGCACCGAATCGGGATCGTTCAGACCGGGAATCGCCCACATGCGATAGATGCGCGTGGTCGGAATCAGGTCATGCACTTCCTTGGCAAAGGGGGCGGGCAAGGTCGGCACCGACGCAGTGACCGGCTGAACCGCCGGGCCGCGCGGGATGTCGCCGAACCAATTGCCGACCTTGGCCTTTGCGGTGGCAAGATCAATGTCGCCAGCGAGCACCAGCACCGCATTGTTCGGGCCATAATTATCCGTGAACCATTTTTTGACGTCGTCGAGGCTCGCCGTATTGAGGTCCCCCATCGAACCGATGGTGCTGTGGTGATAGGGATGGCCGCTCGGGAACAGATTTTCGAAAATCTCGTACCGCAGCAAGCCATAGGGGCGATTGTCGCCTTGACGCTTTTCATTCTGGACAACACCGCGCTGGTTATCGAGCTTCTCCTGCGTCATCGCGCCAAGCAAATGGCCCATGCGATCGCTTTCCAGAAACAGTGCCCGGTCGAGCGCGCCGGTCGGCACGGTTTCGAAATAATTGGTGCGATCGACGCTGGTCGTGCCGTTAAAATCGGTTGCCCCAACCTCTTGCAACGGTTTGAAAAAATCGTCGGGGGCGTTTTCCGACCCGTTGAACATCAAATGCTCGAACAAATGGGCAAAGCCGGTTTTGCCAGCCGGTTCATATTTGGAACCAATGCGATACCATACCGACACCGCGACGACGGGCGCCTTATGATCTTCATGGACAATGACCCGCAGGCCATTGTCGAGGGTGAAGCTTTGATAGGGAATGTCGACCGCCTTGATGAGGTCAGCGATGGGCGCGGGCTCGCTGCCCTTGGCTTTGGCGAGCGCAGGACCGGCGGCAACGAGCGCGGTCGATGCGGCAAGGGCGAGGACCATGTGATGAAAACGGGTCATGAGCATCCTTCTGATGGCAAGGAGGGGAGAAATATATCGGCCTGGGGCGACCGATAGCCGGGAACGGCGCTGTATCAGCAGCTTAGGACAGTCTGACGCCGCTTTCAAGGACGGTAAGTCCGCGGCTTGGTCGCCCAAAGCGCGGCGGGATCGAACAGCACAGGTTTGAGCTGATGGCGCACGAACAGCGGAGCCTGATCATTATAATGCGGGCTGGCGGGCCGCGTCGTTGCGGCACCGAAAGGCTGGATCGATTCCGAATGCACCTTCCCCGCCTTGTCCCACGTCACAAACATGATGAAGCTGTCGCCGTGGCGCACCTTCAAACGCCCGTCGGGTTCTGCATCCCATAAGGTCGATGCACGGATCGTATCGTTGCCGCCATCAAGCGGCAGGTCGATCCGATATTTCCCCTCGCCATGACGCAACCGCAGCACGCTACCCAATTTGGGGTCCAGATTACCGAAATATTTCTGCAGATGGTCGGCGGCCGCTTTGAGGACCGCACGCGGGTCTGGCTCGGGCGTGGTGCGTTGATAATGGACCTTGTTCGCCGGACGCAGCACCATCAGCGCCAGCGCGTCGCCCTGCCCTTTGCCGTCGAGGTTCCAGTCCCATGCCTTGAGCAGGCTTTGCGCCTTGGACAGCTCGGCATCATCGTGAAGGTCGAGCGCCATTATGCGATCCATCCATGCCTTCGAATATCCAGCATGGGCATAGGCGGTGTCATATTTAATCGCCTTGAGCCGCGCCTCGTCAATCTGGCCCGACGCTTCGAACAGATCGATCAAACGCCGCGCGCGGTTGGTCATGTCATCCTCTATCCCCAGCAAGGGCGAAAAGGCCGCCGGGTCGAGTTCGTCGCCCGGCCCCGCCGCGACATAGGGCGTGTTGTTGGCATTGATGACATAACCCGATGCCGGATTAACCAGTGCCGGATCACGGTCGAACGGCAGCGTCTTGGTCCACAAATCGGCCGATGTGTCGCCGGGCAGGATGCCGCGCCAGTTGAACCCCGGCTGGCGATCGGGGAACATCGCATTATAGAACATCCCGATATTGCCCTTGGCATCGGCATAGATGAAATTGGTCGCGGGCACGCCTTGCCCCGCCATCGCAGCCTTCCACTCGGCAAAATTGCGCGCCTTGTTCAGCCGGTAATATTGGGTGACCATCTTGGCCTGATCGATTCCCGCATAGCGGATCGCAAACGCCCCCTTGGCATTTTTGATCACCGGCCCCTGAATCGAACGATAAATAGTGCGCGGCACCGGCACGACAAAGGGGCCGAATTTGACCTTGAGCCAGATGCGTTTCTTTTCCAGCGGACGCCATGCGCCATCAAAGCGGTAATTGTCGCCGCTTTCGTCGAGGGTCAGCTTGTAGATATCGATAAGGTCGGGACGGTTCACCGTGTTGGTCCACCCCAGATATTTGTTATGGCCAAGCAAGGGGTATGGCGACCCCGGGAAATTGGCACCGGCAAAATCCCATCCTTGCTCGGAATGGACGACCAGTTCGTACCAGGCGACACCGCCGGTCCAGGGCTGGTGCGAATTGGACACCAACCGCGTCGCGCCATCGGTTGACCGCGACGGCGCAACCGCCATGCCGTTGGAGCCATTGGATTCGGGGTCGCTGCCCACAGGCGTATCATTGGCTGGAATGATCTTGCCGGTCGCATCGAGCGCCGGACCGCCTTCGCGGCCCATCGGCTTATCATCGATCAATGCGCCGAGCGTGGAATCGAGGCCAAAGAAAAAGGGTGAGCGCAGGACAAAGCCAGCAACCACATCTTCGCCGGTGACCGGGAATAATTTGCTAAGCCGCACCTCGTCAGGATGCTTCTCGGCATAATGATTGAGCCCCGCCGCATAAGCCGTGAATAACAGTCGCACGTCATCGGGCAGCTGCGGCCAGTCGCGCGCCGTCGTCTTGCGGACGTCGAGCAACGCCTCGGCAAAGTCGATCTTTGCGCCATCCGCCCCCAGCATCGCACCGGCGCGCCCGCGCGTCATCGCCAGCACTTCCTGCAGCGTCGAAAAATCATCCTCGGCATGGGCAAAGGCGACGCCATAGGCGACATCGGCGTCGGTTTTACCAAAGATATGCGGCACGCCATAGCTATCGCGGGCGATCTTGACGTCGCTCGGGGTGAAGGCTGGCGTCGCGGGCGGGGTCGCGGCAAGCGGCTCCCATACCGCCAGCCCCAGCGCGCATACGCCAATCAGGACAAGGAACCCCATCAGAAACTTGCGCATAATCTTGTGTCCCATCCCGAATTTTGTTGCTTGCGTCATGTCATGGCGCAAATATCGGACAGGGAAAAGGCCTCCCCTTGTGTTGCACAATTGCAACACTATCTTTCCCCTACGTCCATAGGGAATCATCAATGAACCTCGAAAAATTTACCGACCGCGCCAAAGGCTTTTTGCAAGCCGCGCAGACGATTGCGATCCGCATGAACCATCAGCGAATCGGCCCCGAACATGTCGCCAAGGCCTTGCTGGAGGATAGCGATGGCATGGCGGCCGGATTAATCCGCAAGAGCGGCGGCGACCCCAAACGCGCCGTAGAAGGCATCGACACGCTGTTGGCGAAGGTTCCCGCCGTATCGGGGTCAGGCGCGCAAGCGACACCCGGACTCGACAATGACGCAGTTCGCTTGCTCGATCAGGCAGAACAGGTCGCGACCAAGGCAGGCGACGGCTATGTAACCGTCGAGCGCCTACTCCTCGCCATGACCTTGGCGAGCAGCACGGCCGTCGGCAAAGCCTTTGCCGACTCGGGGCTAAAAGCCGAGGCGCTCAACAGCGCCATCAATGATTTGCGCGGCGGGCGTAGCGCCGACACCGCGAGCGCAGAAGACCGTTATGAAGCGCTCAAGAAATTCACCCGCGACCTCACCGAAGTCGCCCGCGACGGCAAGCTCGACCCCGTGATCGGCCGCGATGAGGAAATCCGCCGCACGGTCCAGATCCTCGCGCGGCGGACCAAGAATAATCCGGTGCTGATCGGCGAACCCGGCGTCGGCAAGACGGCCATTGCCGAGGGGCTGGCGTTGCGGATTGCCAATGGCGATGTTCCCGACAGCTTGAAGGACCGCCGTCTGCTTTCGCTCGATATGGGGTCGCTGATCGCGGGTGCCAAATATCGCGGCGAGTTTGAGGAGCGGTTGAAGGGCGTCCTCGACGATGTCAAAGCCGCCGATGGCGAGATCATCCTGTTCATCGACGAGATGCATACGCTGGTCGGTGCGGGCAAAGGCGAGGGCGCGATGGACGCGTCGAACCTGCTCAAACCAGCACTGGCACGCGGCGAATTGCATTGCATCGGAGCAACCACGCTCGATGAATATCGCAAATATGTCGAGAAAGACCCTGCGTTGCAGCGGCGGTTTCAGCCCGTTGTGGTTGGCGAGCCGACGGTCGAGGATTCGATCTCGATCCTGCGCGGACTGAAGGAAAAATATGAACTGCACCACGGGGTGCGGATCACCGACGCAGCGATTGTCGCTGCCGCAACGATGTCGAACCGCTATATCAGCGACCGCTTCCTGCCCGATAAGGCGATCGACCTGATGGATGAGGCCGCGAGCCGCATCCGGATGGAGGTTGAATCCAAACCCGACGAGATTGAATCGCTCGACCGGCGGATCATCCAGATGAAAATCGAGGAATCGGCGCTGAGCAAGGAAAGCGATGCCGCTTCGGTCGACCGGCTGGAAACCCTGCGCGGCGAGCTGGCCAATGCCGAGCAACAATCGTCCGAAATCACCCAGCGCTGGCAGGCCGAAAAAGAAAAAATCCACGCCGAGGCCAAGATCAAGGAAGCGCTCGACGCAGCGCGCAGCGCGCTGGAGCAGGCACAGCGCGCGGGCGACCTCGCCAAGGCGGGAGAGCTGAGTTACGGGACCATCCCTGATCTGGAGAAGAAGCTGGAGGAGGCCGAGACCGCCGCCGGCAACGCCATGCTGCGCGAGGAAGTGACCGCCGACGATATCGCGTCCGTGGTCAGCCGCTGGACCGGGATTCCGGTCGACCGGATGCTGGAGGGCGAGCGCGAAAAGCTGCTCGCGATGGAAGATCATCTGACCAAGCGTGTCATCGGCCAGGACGAAGCCGTGCGCGCCGTATCGACCGCCGTGCGCCGGTCACGCGCTGGCTTGCAAGACCCCGACCGCCCGCTCGGCAGCTTCCTCTTCCTCGGTCCCACGGGTGTCGGCAAGACCGAACTCACCAAAGCACTCGCTCGCTTCCTGTTCGACGATGACGGCGCGATGGTGCGCATCGACATGTCCGAATTTATGGAAAAGCACAGCGTCGCGCGGCTGGTCGGCGCACCTCCGGGCTATGTTGGCTATGAAGAAGGCGGCGTGCTCACCGAAGCGGTCCGCCGCCGCCCCTATCAGGTCGTGTTATTCGACGAGGTCGAAAAGGCGCATGGCGATGTGTTCAACATCTTGCTTCAGGTGCTCGATGATGGGCGGCTGACCGATGGCCAAGGCCGCACGGTCGATTTCACCAATACGCTGATCATCCTCACATCAAATCTCGGCAGTCAGGCGATTGCCGCGCTGCCCGACGACGCGCCGGTCGAAGACGCCGAACCTGCGGTGATGGAAGTCGTGCGCGCGCATTTCAGGCCCGAGTTTCTGAACCGCCTCGACGAGATTGTCCTGTTCCATCGGCTGGCGCTCCAGCACATGGCCGGCATCGTCGATATTCAGGTCGCGCGGGTGCAAAAGCTGCTCAATGACCGGAAAATCACGCTCGACCTGACCGACGCCGCACGCACCTGGCTTGGCCGTGTCGGCTATGACCCCGTCTATGGCGCACGCCCGCTGAAGCGCGCGGTGCAGAAATATCTGCAAGACCCGCTGGCTGACTTGATCCTGAAAGGCGAGCTGATGGACGGTGCGACGGTCAAGGTCGACGAAGGCGACGGAGCGTTGACGCTTTCGGTCGCTCTAGAGGCCAAGAGCTGACTGGGTCAAATCGCACCTGTAACCGGTCACGCTATTTTCCGCTGGTAGCACCCTGATTGGCAGCATCAACCATGTCACGCGCCTCACGGTTGCCTGACCTCGATGATTCGCGCCATTCGGCAATGGTCTTACAGACCTTCCTCCGTGTGATCAGTGACCCCGTAACCGCAATTTTCCGGCATTTCACAACGTCGTCGTCGGACTTGCTCTTGGTGTCAGCCGCGGCTGTCTTACCAGCGGCAGGTTGCGTCGTAGCGTCGCTAGCCGGATCGTCCTTTGCCGCAGCGGGCAGCGAAACACACAAACTTGCGAGTGCGATGGGAAGCAAGATTTTCATAGCTACTCCTTATCTTGGCCGTTCAAATACCGTCTCGATAGATGTTCTGCAATCAATAAACGTGGTTTGTAGTTGAACCACCCGGCCCGAGCAGGCAAAAAACAGTATGACCGATTTTGACCAATATTTGCGCCAGCTGGTGACCGACCCAAACTGGTTGCTGCATCGATATGACGAAACAAATGATCATTTTCAATTTTTGACAGTGCCGCGTTCGCTGCATCGCGAATGCACGTTTCTTACGGCGGAACATTTGCCCGAAGATGCGCCGGCCGTCACGCTGCGCCGAAGCGACACGCAACGGGTCGTCGCGCAGCCCGCTCCTGTGCATTTCATTTTTCATTCGGCCTATTGCTGTTCGACAATGTTAGCGCGGGCACTCGACATTGAAGGCCATTCGATGGGGCTCAAGGAACCCGTAATCCTGAATGATTTGGTCGGATGGAAGCGACGCGGCGGTGATGGGCGCCAGATCGCTCAGGTTCTCGATCAATCGATGAATTGGCTCGCCAAACCGTTTGAACGCGGAGAGTCGATAGTTGTCAAACCGTCAAATATTGTAAATGCGCTCGCCGATGCGATGTTGGCGATGCGGCCAAACGCCCGCGCGCTCCTTCTCTATGCGCCGCTCGAAACGTTCGTTCGGTCGATTGCAAAGAAAAATCTTTGGGGCCGGTTATGGGTGCGGACCTTGTTGATTGGGCAGATCAAGGACCAGATGATCGCCCCTTTCGGAATGACAAGCGACGACATATTGCAGCTGTCTGACTTGCAGGTTGCCGCGATTGGTTGGTTGGCCCAGCAGGCGCTATTTGGTGCCTTGATAGACAAATATGGACCTGCGCGCGTGCGATCGCTTAACAGTGAAAACCTGCTGGCGAACCAGCCCGCGTCGATGAAGGCGCTGTGTGAATTGTTCGCACTCAACTTGAGTCCCGCTGAGTTAGACATGGCGCTCGCCGGTCCGGCCTTCAAGCGCCATTCCAAACTCGACATGGAATTTGATGCGAGCGCCCGCGAATCCGAGCATGCCAACGCCGCTGAGCTCCATGCCGACGAGATTGCGAAAGTCTGTGAATGGGCGCGCGTCACGGCGAAGCGGATGAATATCCCGTTGGATTTGCCAGCACCGCTTACTTGATTCGCCATCTCTGTGCGTGGGTCTGGTCAGGGTCGTCGCGTAGGCACAAAAAAAAGGCGGGCCAAACGCGGCCCGCCTTTCCTTTTATGTGCTTCGTCTTCGCTTAGAAGGTGACCTTTGCGGCCACTGCATAGCGGCGACCAAGGGCGTCATAGGTCGACGAATAGGTGTTGCCGTTGTTGAAGGTGGTCGAACCAACGTCGGCACCAACGATCGGCGGCTTTTTGTCGAACAGGTTCTGCACCAGGAAGGTCAGTTGCAGATTGTCCATGACCTGCCAGCGTGCGCTCAGGTCGAAGTAATGCGCAGCCTTGATCCGGCGGAATTCCGGCTGAACGATGCAACCACCCGGATCGGCACCCAGATAGTCCGGGCAACCCTGCTGGGCAACCGGGAGCAAGACGCCGGCGGCATCCACGTTCGATGCCAGTGCGGCGGCTTCATCGGCCTGCTGCTGCAGAGGTTCATACTGCACACCATCAATGTAGCGCCACAACAGCGACACATCGACCGTGTCAAAGGCGAGCGTGGTGCGCTGCGCGAATGACCATTCCGGCTGAATTGCACCACTGAAGGCACTGCAGTTAACACTGTAGAAGCCAACGCATTCGCGATTCACCGAACCCGGTGCTGCCTGGAACTTCGTCGAGTTGGTCCAGTTTCCGCTCAGGTTCCAACGCAACATAGCGAAGCCAAGGTCATGCTTGTAGTTGACCGAGAAGTCGACGCCGTCGGTCGCCAAGGTGCCCAAGTTGGACAAGGCACCGAACAATCCCGGCGTAACTGACGGATCGCCGCTCAGGCCACCATCAGACGGGTTACGTCCGAAGGAAGTACAAGCCGGATCAGAAGCCGACGCCGCGGTGATGTTGCCAAAGCAAGCGTTGATAACGTCGCCCGGGGTGGGCAGCGTGATCGCGTCGGTGATCTTGATATTATAATAATCGACCGACAGTGCCAGGTTGGGAACGAAGGTCGGCTGGAACGTAAATCCGACAGTGTAGGTGTCAGCCGTTTCAGGCAGCAGGTTGATATTGCCACCCGTGGTGATGTTGGCTTGACCCGAAACCGGCGGCGGAATGGAGCCGATCTGGAATGCCTGTGCACCCTGTGCCAGACATACCGCCCGCAGATTGGCATCGGAAACCGGTGCCGCACCCGAGCATGGGTCATTCGAAAGGTTGGTCAACAAGGTGCTGACCGGGGTGAACAATTCCGAAATGTTAGGCGCACGAACCGCACGGTTGAAACCGCCACGAATCTTGAGCCCTGCGCCTGGCTTCCAGCTACCAGCAACCTTCCACGTCGTTGTATTGTAGGACGGGCTGCCCGGTGCTTCGAGGCTATAGCTCGAATAACGGATACCGCCTTCCAACGTCAGATCTTCAAAGAAGGGCTTGTCCTGGATCAGCGGAACAATGAGTTCGCCGAACGCTTCATACACATCATAGGCCCCGCGGATGGGAACCGCTGCACCGCCGGCACCGCCAAGTTCACCCGGCAGTTCAGCCAAGGCGTCAGCCTGTTGGTATCCTGTGTTGTTGCGATATTCACCGCCAACGGCGAAGCCGATCGGATCCGACGCACCAAGCGGCGAAACCAGACCAAAGTCACCATTCAAGGTGCCGCGAACCTGCGCCAGCGAGGCGCGACGTTCGGTCGTGCTGCGACCGCGAATAAATGAGGCTGCGGCAGGCGAAATATCGCCGGCAGCACCAAAGATATTTGCGGGGACGCAACCGGCAACAGTCGAATTAAGACAGGTCACACCATCGGTCGTGAGCAGCGTTGGACCAAAGCGCGAGTTCAACACATAGTTGTCCTGCGTCAGAATACGGCTGCTTTGGCCGTAGGATCCGAACAGGTCCCAATCGATCGTATCAGTCACCGCTCCGCGGAAACCGATCTTATAGTCGAAGAGGTTGGTCTGGTAATCGCCCAGACGCGGACCGACTTCAACCGTACGACGACGAACGTTGGTCGTGAAGGTCTGATAATCAGGATTCGGATTACCATTGGCCAACGTCGGACCGGAAGTTGTTGCCCGACCGGCATCGCACTGCGCCTGCGTCAGAGTTTGAATGCCTGGTGTGTTGGGGTCAAAGTCATTGTTGTCACAAAATGATTGCGCCAAGGACGCCGGCAAAAACGGGTTGTTAAGGTTGATCGTCTGATTGGCACCAAAGGAGCCCGACGGAGCAATGATCGTTTTCACTGTGTTCTTCGAATACAGCGCCCGCGTGTAAACCTCTACAGCATCCGAGATTTCATACCGACCCGCACCATAGATATTAAAACGCTGGAACGGCGTCTGAAAGAGGTTGAAGGGATTGAAATTGAAAAGACCGATCGACGGATTCAAGCCACCAGTTGTCGGATTGACCTGCTTATTGCCCGAGAAGTTGGTTGCGTTTTGTGGGCATGGGTTCAGCCCCGCACAGGCAAAAGAAAATGCCGAAGGAACGGTCGTTGTCGAACCGCCAGGCGCACCGTCGAACGAACCAACGTTAAACAGGGAGAAGTCGCGGTCGCCCTGGAATACCGGGTCGCGTTCCTGATAGCCCATGCTGAGGACGACGTTACCGCGACCGTCGTCGAAGTTGGCGCCAAGGGTGACATCGACGCGGAAAATGTTGCCATCACCCTGTTCGGTGAGCGATTCCGAAGCTTCTGCTTCAAAGCCGGCAAAATCCTTCTTGGTAATGAAGTTCACAACACCGGCAATCGCGTCGGCGCCATATGTGGTCGATGCACCACCGGTCAGAACGTCAACGCGTTCGATCAGCGCCAGCGGGACGTTGTTAAGGTCGAACTGGCCCGAAAGGTCATTCGGGACGATGCGGGTGCCGTCGAGCAGAACCAAGTTACGGTTCGAGCCGAGGGCGCGCAAATCGACGGTCGCGGTGCCGTTGTTGCCGTTGTTGGCGTTAGAACCGATACCCGAAACCAGGCCCGGAACGTCACGAAGCAGCTCTTCTGCGTTGGTCGAAACCTTCAGCTGGATTTCTTCTGCCGAGGTCACATTGACCGGAGAAGATCGTTCGAGGTTCGGATTGCTAATCAATGAACCGGTGACAACGATGGTGTCGTCGGCGAAGCCGCCTGCGGCATCTGCTGACGTATCCTGCGCATAGGCAGGAGCCGAGATTAGCGCGACGCCCAATACGATGGGGGCAGCGCTTAATTTCAGCTTGGTGAATTGGTTTTTCTTCACAGTGCAGTCCCTTGCTCTGGTGGTTAAATTACCTGGATGATCTACCCGCAGACCCGAAAGCCCGTGCGTATAGCCACCCCGATAGCATGCGGGATGACCTCACATTCATCCTGAGTAAAGGGAATTTGACCGTCTTTTGGCCGTTTCGTCCGCCACAGTGACGTTTTTGCAACAGCTGGCGCGGCCAACGACATACAATGCTCAAGGCCCGTCAAGTCACGACATATTGTTTCGTCGAAAATCAATTCAGACTTTGTGCATTTTCTCTCAATCGCGCATCGGCCCGGCCAATTTGGCCGGATCTATGCGGGCGTCGCGCCATTTCATGCCCCAATGAAGGTGCGGCCCGGTCGCGCGACCGGTCTGCCCCACTGCGCCGAGAACCTGCCCCTGCACGACGCGGTCGCCCAGCTTCACATCGAGCCGCGAGCAATGCAGAAACACGCTGTTCAGCCCCATACCATGGTCGATCATCAATAAATTCCCCTCGAGCGTGAAGGGCGTGGTGGCAGCGAGAACGACAACTCCATCAGCGGGTGCCACAAAAGGCGTCCCTGTCGGCACCGCTATGTCGGCACCGCTATGATAGCTCGCCGGTGTGCCGCGATAGATTCGCTGTGATCCGAAAAAGCCCGACCGCCGCCCCGTGACCGGCCAGATAAAATGCTGACGCCAGCCGTCCGAATCGGCATTGGCGTGGCGTCCGGCGTTGATCTGTTTCAGCTCACCCGGACGGCGACGGGCAAATTCGGCGCTGGTGGCGGCCCCGCCCCGCAACGGCGCGTCGATATTCTCGATCCGCCATTTGCCGGGTGCGACCGCCAGATAGCGTTCGACATGCCGCCCATTGGTCAGCGTTGCGACAAGATGCGCGCCGGTATCGGCATCGCGATCAAAGGCGATCAGGAATGTCCCGTCATCCGCGACCGGAATCAGCTTACCATCAAGCGTCAGCGTTTCAGTATCGGTGGGCGCGCGGCCAAGAAGCGCCAGTCCCTGTTCGGGTTCGCCTTGCAGGACGAAATCCGCGCGCACCGAAGCAGGCGGAGCAGACGCGGAGGCTGCCGGAGCCGCTGATGCCGCTGACGGAGACGTTACGACCGGCGCTGGAACCGGAGGTCGGGGTGCCACTGCTGCGGATTCCATGGCGGGAATACAACTGCCAGGTACGATCATCAGTCCTAATATGCCAACCAGCTTTGGCCAACCTGCCGCCAAGCTCATGCGGCGTCGCCCATCCCGTCAATCGCCGCCTGCACCGAAATGGCGGCGCTGGCATAAGGTTCTTGCCGCTCGACCGACCAATAGCGCAGCTCGTCTAGCCCAATCGGCACTCCGGTAACCGCGCACAGCACATGGTCACCCGGCGACAGCAGGCGGAATCCATTGGCCTGATATTGCAGGCGGGCGAGGCGGTTGCGGCTGGCGATCAACATAGGTCGGCTTTCAGATTGGAGCGATATTTGCGCGGGGGTTATAACAGCATCGTCCGTTTCGGACACCCCCCGACACACCGCACGCATCGTCAGAACAGCTCGCCCTGCCCCTTTGGCTTGGGTGCCGCCTTGCGTGTGGCGCGCGGCTCAACGGGCGCGGGCGTGTGTGCGGCGGACGGTGTATCGCCCGTTTGCACCGGAACCGCGCCGTCGGCGAATTGCAGCTGCAGCCGCTGGGCTTGCCGCGCCTTGTCCGCCGTCATGACAAGCGCACCGCCCGCATCGCGCACCATGGCATAGCCACGCGACAACAGCGCGCGCGGGTCGAGCGAGACGAGCAAGCGCCCAAGCCCTTCAAGCTGAGCCCGGTCACGATCCCACCGCTGGATGAGCAGCGTCGGGCGCAGAGCGGCAGCGCGGGTCGCAAGCCGTTCGCGTGTCACTGCCAACCGCTGCGTCTGGCTGCGGTCGAGGCGGTCGCTCGCATCGTCGAGCCGCTGACGCTGCGGCGCATAGAGCGTAGCGCGGCGCGGCAGCAGACGGGTCAGCGCCGTCACCCGCTCATTCGCAAGCGCCTGCCCGCGATTCGCCGCTCCGATCATCCGGCTGCCCCAAGTCGCGAGCTGCGCCTGAAGTTCGACGCGCACCGGCACCGCGATTTCGGCGGCTGCGGTCGGCGTCGGGGCACGGCGGTCGGCGGCATGGTCGGCCAGCGTCACATCGGTTTCATGGCCCACCGCGCTGATCGTCGGAATCCGGCAGCCGGCAATGGCGCGCACCACCACCTCTTCATTGAACGCCCACAGATCCTCGATCGACCCACCACCGCGCGCGACGATCAGCAAGTCGGGACGTGGCACTATACTGTGCACTATACTGTCGTGCGTCAGCGCATCAAAGCCGCGCACCGCCGCCGCAACCTGTGCCGCTGCGCCTTCGCCCTGCACCAGTACCGGCCACACGATCACATGCGTCGGGCAGCGGTCGGCAAGGCGATGGAGAATGTCACGGATCACAGCGCCGGTTGGCGATGTCACGACACCGATGACCTTGGGCAGCATCGGCAGTTCTTGTTTGCGCTCGCCCGCGAACAAACCCTCTTCGGCGAGCCGCGCTTTCAGCTTTTCGAACAAAAGCATCAGCGCGCCTTCACCCGCGACTTCCAGCGATTCGACGACGATCTGATATTTGGAGCGGCCGGGATAGGTGGTGAGCTTGCCCGTCGCGATCACTTCGATGCCATCTTCGGGCCGGAACGCCAATCGCGCCGCTTGCCCTTTCCACATGACAATATCGATCAAAGCATTGTCATCTTTCAGGCTCGCATAAAAATGGCCCGACGCCGCGCGCTTGGCGCCCGATAACTCTCCGCGCACGCGCACGCGCGCGAAGCCATCCTCTACCGCACGCTTTACCGCCGCCGATAATTGGCTGACAGACAGGGCCGGTGCATTGTCCCCCGGCGTCGCCTCGGCTAACAGCCGCCGGGCGCCTTCATCCATATCATCGGCGCGGTCGGAAAAAGGGGCAGACATGCAAATCCTGTTGGTTGGTTCGGGAGGCCGTGAACATGCGCTGGCTTGGCGGCTGGCGCAATCACCCAGTTGCGACAAGCTGTTCGCCGCGCCGGGAAATCCGGGCATAGCCGAGGTCGCCGACTGTGTCGCCATCGGCGTCGATGATCTCGATAGCCTGACCCAATTCTGCAGCGAGAAGAAGATAGATTTCGTTGTCGTCGGCCCCGAAGGCCCGCTGGTCGCGGGGCTCGCCGATCGGTTGCGCACGATGAACATCCCGACCTTTGGCCCAAGTGCCGCCGCCGCGCAGCTCGAAGGGTCAAAGGGCTTTACCAAGGATTTGTGCGCGCGCGCCAATATTCCGACCGCCGACTATATCCGCTGCACCAGCGCCGCAGAGGCGCATGACGCACTCACCCGTTTTGCCGTGCCGGTGGTGATCAAGGCCGATGGGCTGGCCGCGGGCAAAGGTGTCATCATCGCCGAAAGCCGCGAAGAGGCTGCCGCCGCCATCGACGATATGTTCGGCGGCGCCTTTGGCGGCGCGGGCGCCGAAGTGGTGATCGAAGAATTTATGACCGGCGAGGAAGCGAGCTTCTTCGCTTTGTCGGACGGCCAAGCGATCACCGCCTTTGGCAGCGCGCAGGATCATAAGCGCGTCGGCGACGGTGACATCGGCCCCAACACCGGCGGCATGGGGGCTTATAGCCCCGCGCCGGTGTTAACCCCGGAGCTCGAAGTCGAGGTTATGGAGCGGATCATCGGCCCGACCGTCACTACGCTGGCCATAGAGGCTATGCCTTATGTCGGCGTGCTATTCGCCGGATTGATGCTGACCGAGACCGGCCCGCGCCTCATCGAATATAATTGCCGCTTTGGCGACCCCGAATGTCAGGTGTTGATGATGCGTTTTTCCGGCGATCTGGCCGCCCTGCTCCACGCCGCCGCCACGGCGTCGCTAGCCGATGCGATGCCTCCCGCCTTCACCGATGATTATGCGCTGACCGTGGTGATGGCCGCGAACGGCTATCCCGCCAGCCCCGAAAAGGGCGGCGCGATTTCTGGCCTAGGCAAAGCCGAGGCCTGTGGCGCGCGCGTCTTTCACGCCGGCACGTCCAATAGGGACGGCATGCTTGTGGCTGCGGGCGGACGGGTGCTGAACGTCACCGCAACCGGCCCCACCGTCACCGCCGCACAGACCAAGGCCTATGATGCCGTCGATAGAATCGATTTCGCTACTGGATTTTGCCGCCGCGATATCGGCTGGCGCGAAGTGGCCCGCGAGCGGGGTTGAGCCGGACTGGACGCGCCGGTTCGCGCTGGCTAATCTGAGCCGATAAGCGCGCTGGTCGCGTGATTTTCAAATAAGGAACGGGAAAATATCATGATGAGCTGGGTGCAGGAAAATTGGATCATCTGTCTGGTCGTGGTGTTGATTTTGATCGCGCTGGTCTGGTGGCTGCGCTCGGGTAAAAAGCCTGTTGGTCCCGGCGAGGCGGTGATGACGCCCGAGGCAGCGCCAAAAAAACCGCTGGAGGCCACGAAGCCCGACATTGTCGTCGCCGAGCCCGCCCGCTTCAAGACCGCCGAGCCGGTGACGACACCCCCGCCACCGACTGCCGCACCGCAAACCGCCCCTGCACCGACGACTCCTGCCGCTGGCGGGTCGGACAATCTGCAACTGCTGAAAGGTGTCGGCCCGAAATTGGCAAAATTGCTGACCGAATTGGGCGTTACCAGTTTTGCCCAGATTGCGGCGTGGAGCGAGGCCGACATTGCCGACATTGATTCGCGCCTCGGGACGTTTCAGGGCCGCGTCACGCGCGACAATTGGGTCGATCAGGCCGGCTATCTGGCGCGCGGCGACAAGGCGGGTTTTGAAGCCAAATATGGCGTTTTAGGCGGCGAGCTTTAATCCTCGGCGGGCTGGCTGAGTTCGCTCACCAGCAATTTGTCGATCTTGCGCCCGTCCATATCGACAATTTCGAATCGCCAGCCGCGATCCTCGAACAGCTCGCCCTCGGTCGGCAAATGTTTGAGCACCGCCAACGCGTGTCCCGCCGCCGTTGCGTAATCGCGGTCGTCATCGAGGTCGATTCCCAGACGCTCGGCCATCGCATCGGCGGGCATCGATCCGGCGATGAGCAGGCTGCCATCTTCGCGCTCGACCACGAACGGCTCGCTGCCGATATCCTGATCCGAGGCGAATTCGCCCGCAATGGCCGACAAAAGATCGGCGGGGGTCACCAATCCTTCGAAATGACCATATTCGTCATGAACGAGCAGCATCGGCACATCGGCGGCGCGAAGCGATTCGAGCGCGTCCATCGCGTCAATCTGGTCATGAATAACACTGGCCCGGCGGGTGAGCCTTTCGAGGTCGAGCGCCTCACCGCGAAACAGCGCCGCCGCGATGTCGCGTGCCTGCACGACCCCGACAATATCATCGACCGATCCGCGCGCCACGGGAAGCCGTGTGTGCGGCGTTTCCAGCAATTTCGCGCGCACCGCATCGGCGTCGGCACCAATATCCAGCCAGTCGACCACGGTGCGCGGCGTCATCACTTCGCGCACCGGTCGATCAGCAAGCCGCACCACGCCTGAAATAATCGCGCGTTCATTCTCTTCGATGACGCCCGATTTCGATGCTTCGGCAACAATCAGATGCAGTTCTTCGGCGGTCACCCGGTCTTCGGATTCGCGGTTAAGGCCAAGCAGGTGAAACACCAGCGCCGAACTGCGGTCAAGGACCCACACCACCGGCGCCGTGATGCGCGATAGCCACAGCATCGGGCGCGCCATGACAATGGCGATCGGTTCGGGTGCGCGCAGGGCAAATTGCTTGGGGACCAATTCGCCAATAATCAGCGAGAAATAGGTGGTGACGGCGATCACCAACGCAAAACCGCTGCTGAGTGCGGTGGCATCATCAAGGTCCAGCCAGGCTTGAAGCCTTTGGCCGACCGGTTCGCCCAGACTCGAGCCCGAATAGGCACCCGCCAAAATTCCGATAAGCGTAATGCCGACCTGCACGGTCGAAAGGAAACGGCCGGGGTTGGCTGCCAATTGGCGCGCGATGGCGGCGCCGCGGCGCCCGCGACGCTCGGCCGCCAGCAAGCGCGGGCCGCGCGCCGAAACGATCGCAAGCTCCGACAGAGCAAAAATGCCGTTGAGAACAATAAGCAGGGCAATGATCGCCACATCCGACCAGGGAAAGGGTGTCATGCTGTCATTGTCCGGCCCGGCGGCGGCTGGCCCGTATCCATCTGGTCATCCTTCCCCTATAAACGAAGGCGGGGTCGCTGCACAATGGCATCTGCCTTTCACCTTGCTCATCGACAGTTCAGGGTGAAAAGTGGAACCACAGGGTAAGCCATTGGTTATTGGCGCAGAGAGTGAAAGGCCGGTACATGTCTTCCGGCAACAAAAGGGAGCAAAATATGAAAAGTCAGATGATCCGCCTAGCCGCCGTCGTCAGCGTCGGTGCCATGACATTGACCGGCTGCGTCACAGACCCCGAGACCGGCAACCGCCGGATTTCCAAGGCCGCTATTGGCGGCGTCGGCGGCGCACTCGGCGGCTATTTGCTCGGCGACCTGATCGGCGGCAAGAACAGCCGCACCGAAGAGATTGTCGGCGCGGGCATCGGCGCGGTCGCGGGTGCAGGCGCTGGTTATTATATGGACCAGCAGGAAAAGAAACTGCGCGAACGCACCGCCGGAACCGGCATTGATGTCGAACGCCAAGGCGACCAGCTGGTGCTCAACATGCCCGGTGACGTGACCTTTGATTATAACAGCGCGATGGTGAAGTCGCAGTTCCGCAGCGCGCTCGACAGCGTCGCCTCGACGCTCGCCGAATATCCCAGCACCTATATCGACGTCTATGGCCACACCGATTCGACGGGCAGCGACAGCTATAATCAAGGCCTGTCCGAGCGCCGCGCCAGCTCGGTCGCCGATTATCTGGCGGGTCGCGGTATCCAGCGCCAGCGTATGGCAACGCGCGGCTTTGGCGAAACCCAGCTCAAATGCTCGCCCGAAACGTCCGAAGCCGATTTTCAATGCAACCGCCGCGTCGAAATTCGTATCGCTCCGGTCACTCAGGATGACGTGAACGCCGCCCGTTAAGTTCGATCCTCGCCCTCCCCGCTTGCGGTGGAGGGCGTTGATTGCAGTCATCTGAAAGCGGAAGCCTAGCTCAGACCAAAGCTTCCACGCAGGCCATCGATTACGAACTGCGCCGCCAGTGCTGCCAACAAGACACCGAGTAGCCGGGTCAGAACCGCCTCGGCATTCTGGCCCATAAGCCGCATGAGCGGTCCGGCGGCGAGCAGCGCCACCAGCGTCAGCAGCAACACCGCAACCATCGCGCCGAGGATCACCAACGCCCGCTCGATACCGTCATTTTGCGAAACCAGCAGCATGATCGAGGCGATCGACCCCGGTCCGGCAATCATCGGCATCGCCATCGGAAAGATCGACACATCCTCTACTTCGGGGGCTTCGATAATCTTTTGCGCGCGATCTTCGCGACGCTGGGTGCGTTTTTCAAACACCATATCAATCGCGATCATGAACAGCATCAGACCACCCGCGATTCGGAAACTATCGAGTTCGATATGCAGGGCGCTCAGCAATTGTTCGCCGAACAGCGCAAAGCCAAACAGAATCAAGCCCGACACAATTATCGCACGGACCGCCATCGCGCGACGCTGTGCCGGACTGGCGCCTTCGGTCAGGCTGGCATAAATCGGCCCGCATCCGGGCGGATCGATAACCACAAATAAAATGGTGAAGGTCGAAAGGAAAAGTTCGAGCATCAGCGTTCCGCCGCCACTTGGTCGTCAATGACCGGCTGCATCGCCTTACCATCCCACAATCGCACGGTGATCCGCCGTGATCCGTCGGGGCGGACAATCGAGGTCCAACTCATCGTCTGGTCGTGCGACAAGCCGACCGCCATATCTTCACCCTCACCAGCGACAGTGATACCAACCGCAGGGCGAACGCCGCATTTGGCCTTTTTGGAGGCGATAAATTCGGGTGCGACGCGCGGGGTCGCCAGCGTGTCGCCATGGTCGAGCACCCATTGAAGTTTGCCCTTGGGATCGCGCAGCCAGACCGTTGTATAATATCCGACGCTACCATCAGGGCGCTGCGTTCCGCCGGTGGTTGCACCGGCGGTTCCGTCGCAGCTCGAATAGACGGCAGAGGGCTGCCATTTAACCGCCGCCGCCGGGTTGGCACGGCCACTCAACCAATCGCGCGCCTTCACCCGTTGCGGCACGAACATGACCGCATCCTTATGTGCGGTTTCGCGAAAGGCGGTCCATTGCCCCTTGTCCTGAGCGAGTCGCGCAAAACCAAGCTCTGCGGCAACAATCGCGCTGGGGTTGGCCGCGAGCGGACGCTTACGGGGATCGGGACCATTCGCACAGGCCGACAGCAGGGTGAGCATGGCGAGCGCGGCAAGAATCGAACGCATCAAAAACCCTCCGGATCGGTCAGGCCCGCGCGGCGGTGCGCGGCAACCAGCGTGTTACGCAGCAAACAGGCTATGGTCATCGGCCCGACCCCGCCGGGGACCGGCGTGATGGCGCGGGCGACGGTCTGAACCGACCCGAAATCAACATCGCCGACTAGCCGTCCTTTTGTTGCACCGGGTTCGGGCGACAAGCGGTTGATGCCGACGTCGATGACGACCGCACCGGGCTTGATCCAGTCGCCCTTGACCATTTCCGCGCGGCCGACCGCTGCCACGACAATGTCGGCACGGCGCACGGCATCGGCCAGATCGCGGGTGCGGCTGTGCGCCATGGTCACGGTGCAATTGGCACCGAGCAACAGTTGCGCCATCGGCTTGCCCACCAAGATCGAGCGGCCAACAACTATCGCATCCTTGCCCGACAGATCGCCAAGTTGGTCCTGAAGCAGCATCAGACAGCCGAGCGGCGTGCACGGCACCATACCGGCAATGCCGAGCGCCAGACGACCGGCGCTGACCGGAGTCAGGCCATCGACATCCTTGTCGGGATGGATCGTCGCTACCGCAGCTTGCTCGTCGAGATGAGACGGCAAAGGCAGCTGCAACAATATGCCATCGACCGCCGCATCAGCATTGAGCGATGCAAGCAACGCCTCTACCTCGGCCTGTGTCGCGGCGGCAGGCAGGCGATGCTCAAAGCTCAACATGCCAGCGCCGACCGTCGCCTTACCCTTTGAGCCGACATAGACCGCACTCGCCGGATCGTCACCGACCAGCACCACGGCCAGTCCGGGCGCACGGCCCGTCGCGGCGGCAAAGGCCGGAACCGCAGCGCCGACTCTGGCGCGCAGGTCCGCCGCGAAAGCTTTTCCGTCAATGACGCGCGCGCGCTGATCGACGTCCATATTTACAGTCCGCTGTTAATGGCCAATGTGGCGACATAGTTGAGCACAGGACCATCGATGATGATGATCAGAATCAGCACGATCATCGGGGTCAGGTCGATGCCGCCGAAATCGGGCATGATGCGCCGAAAGGGCCGGTACAGCGGCTCGGTGATCCGGTCGAGCACCAGCCACAGCTGGCCGACAAACTGGTTGTGGGTGTTGATGACGTTAAAGGCGATCAGCCACGACATCACCGCCTGCACGATGATAAACCACCACAGGACCGTCAGCAGGATATGGACGATCTGGATGAGCATGATAAGCAAAGTGAATCTCCGAAAAAGCAGACATTGACCGCCTCTTTAGCGGTGAATGAGCGTGCCCGCACCCCTTGCGGTGAAAATTTCGAGCAGCATCGCATGTGGCACCCGCCCGTCGAGAATGACAGCGGCGTCAACCCCGGCTTCGACGGCGGTTACGCAGGTCTCGATCTTGGGAATCATTCCGCCACTGATCGTGCCGTCACCTTGCAATTCTGCAATGCGTGGGGGGGCTAGGTCGGTGAGTAGCGCGCCGCTCTTGTCGAGCACCCCCGCCACATCGGTGAGCAGGAACAGCCGCGCCGCACCCAGCGCCGCCGCCACTGCGCCCGCCATGGTATCGGCGTTGATATTATAGGTGTGGCCATCGTCACCGATACCGATCGGCGCAATCACCGGTATGATACCCGCCTCTGACAAGGTATCGAGCACGCGCCGGTCAACATGCGCCGGCTCGCCAACAAAGCCCAGATCGACCGCCTGCTCAATCAGGCTGTCGGGGTCCTTGGTTGTCCGCGCCACTTTGGTCGCGCGAACCAGCCCGCTGTCCTTGCCCGAAAGCCCGACCGCGCGGCCGCCCGCCTGCCCGATCCACGCGACGATTTCCTTGTTGATCGCGCCCGACAAGACCATTTCGGCGACCTTGGCGGTTTCGGCATCGGTGACACGCAGTCCGTCAACAAAGCGGCTTTCGACGTTAAGCCTGTTCAGCATCGCGCCAATCTGTGGTCCGCCACCATGCACAACCACCGGATTGATGCCGACCGCTTTCAACAGCACGACATCCTCGGCAAAGTCGCGCGCCGCCTCTGGGTCGCCCATCGCATGGCCGCCATATTTGACCACAAAAGTCTGTCCGGCATAGCGCTGCAAATAAGGCAGCGCCTCGACCAGCGTTTCAGCCTTGGTCAACAGATCGGGCATATGGGCATGAATAGGGGCGTCGGTCATGCGGGCGCCTCTCCGTTCGTGCCATCCATACGGCGGCCAATGGCGACAACCGCCATCACGATCAGCGGCACCATCACCGCCGACAGCGCGATCTTGGCAATCATCTGGCCCATCATCAGGTCGAATATCGGGCGCACGCCATAAAAACTGATGGTGATGAAAATCAGCGTGTCGACAATCTGGCTGAGCGCCGCAGCAACGAAACCGCGCACGGCCATCAACCGTCCTGTCCCACCCGCCATGCGCGCGAACAGCCAGACATTGAGCGTGACCGATACGCCATAAGCAATGATTCCCGCCGCCATCATCCGCCAGCTTTGACCGACGATGATCGGAAAGGCCTCTTTCGCCGGTTCATACATGCCGGGGTCCGTGGGAAGCGACAGAACCAGCAAAGCAAGCAGGATAGCCAGCACCAATGGGATAAACCCCAGCCGCACCAAACGGTCGGCAACCGGCTTGCCATGCAATTCGGCAATACCGCTCGAAATCGCGATCAATGTCAGAAAAGGAAAAATCCCGGCTTCGACCGCCAAGGGGCCGAGCGCAATTTGCTTGGCGCCCAAAAAGCCGCCGAGCGGTACCATCCCCCCGTATAAAATAGCGAAAAGCAACAGCGAAGGCGCAATCGCGCGCGAAGGGGCGGGTTGGGTCATCGCCGCCGCTTAATCGGTTTTTGTCAAAGGGGGAAGAGTGTGCGCGCAGGCTTGCTCCAGCGACAAAGCCCGCTAGAGAGGCGAAACATTAGCGGGGGACGCATTTACCATGGAACGCTTTACCGGCTTACTCGGCATCGTCGCATTGCTGACAATAGCTGTGCTCTTTTCTTCGAATCGCCGCTGGATTCGCCTGCGCGTCGTGATCCCCGCCTTTCTGCTGCAGGCCGGATTCGCGCTGTTGGTGCTCGCGACACCGTGGGGCCGCGCGATCATTCAGACGATGTCGACCGGAGTGTCAAACCTCCTCGGTTATGCCAAGGCCGGTACAGATTTCATCTTTGGCCCGCTCGCGTCCCCCGAAATCGGGGCCAATAGTTTTGCCATTGCGGCCTTGCCCGTCATCATCTTTTTCGCCTCGCTGATTTCGATCCTCTATTATCTGGGCATCATGCAGCTTGTGATCAAATGGGTCGGCGGCGCGATCCAGAAAGTGACCGGGATCAGCAAGGTCGAAAGCCTGGGCGCAGCGGCGAATATCTTTGTCGGGCAAAGCGAAAGCCCGCTGGTCATCCGGCCCTATCTCGCCGGGCTGACGCCATCTCAACTGTTCACCGTGATGACCGTCGGCATGGCCGGCGTCGCCGGAACCATCCTTGGCGCCTATGCCAGTATGATCGGCGAACAATTGCTGCCCTACCTGCTCGCCGCGAGTTTCATGTCGGCGCCGGGCGGTATTTTGATGGCCAAGATCATCATGCCGGACAATCCTGCGGATCTGGGCATCGAACCGATCGAGATAGCAGCGGCCAGCCATGACGAGGAAAAGCCCGCCAATGTCATCATGGCGGCGGCGCAGGGCGCGCAAACCGGCGTCAAGCTGGCGGTCGCGGTCGGCGCAATGGTACTCGCTTTCGTCGCGCTGGTCGCACTTGCCAACGGGCTGCTCGGCGGCATCGGCAACTGGTTCGGCTATCCCGATCTGTCGTTTCAGGCCGTTATCGGTACGATCTTTCGCCCCGTCATGTGGCTGATGGGTGTGCCTTGGCACGAAAGCGGTGCGGTCGGCGGACTGTTCGGTACCAAGGTCGTTCTCAACGAATTTGTCGCCTTCATCGATCTTGGGAAAATTCAGGGCGACCTGTCGGCCACGTCAGTCGCCATCGGCACCTTTGCGCTATGCGGATTTGCCAATTTTTCCAGCATCGCAATCCAGATGGCGGTCACCGGCGGGCTTGCCCCCAACCAGCGCCCGATGATCGCCAAGCTGGGGCTGAAAGCGCTCCTTGCCGGCAGCCTGTCGAACCTGATGTCGGCGGCGCTGGCTGGATTGATGCTGAGTCTGCTTTAGATATCCATTGTCGCAAAGGCGGCGCGTACTTCGCTGACAAACAAATCCGGCTGTTCCCACGCCGCGAAATGGCCGCCTTTGTCGAGCTCGTTCCAATAGACGATATTCTTGTACCGCGCCGCCGCCCAGCGCCGCGATAGCCGCATGATTTCCTGCGGGAACAGGCTGCATCCGGTTGGGACAGAGATCTCGCCCGCCGCAAAGTTGCGGAAGCTGTGCCAATAAAGCCGCGCCGACGAGGCGGCGCTGTTGGTCAGCCAATACAGGCTGACGGTATCGAGCATCGTCTTGCGCGACAGCGCCTTTTCTGGGTGGCCGCCGACCGACTGCCCACCGGGTTCATGCCCGCAATCGGTCCAGCCCTGACATTTCTCGACGATCCAGCACATTTGCCCGACCGGCGAATCGGCAAGGCCATAGCCAATTGTCTGCGGGCGCGTCGCATGGTGCGTGGAATATCCGCTATCCTTGGCCTGATACCATTGAAAGCGCGCCAGATAGGCCTTCTCGGCATCGGTCAGGTCGCCCATCGTCGCGGGATCGGGGGTGCCGACGATCATATTGACGTGGATGCCCGCGCAATGATCTGCATGGTTGGCGCCGATCGCGCAGGTCACGGCGCTGCCCCAGTCACCGCCTTGTGCAAAATATCGGTCATAGCCCAAACTGACCATCAGCGCGTCCCACGCGGCGGCAATATGCTCGACGCTCCATTTCGCGACGATCGGCTTGCCCGAAAAACCATAGCCGGGAAGCGACGGGATCACGAGATGGTAATCGGTCGACAAAGGCGTGATGACATCCAGAAATTCAAGCACCGACCCCGGCCAGCCGTGCGTCAACACCAGCGGACGCGCATCGGGATTGGTCGAGCGAATATGCAGAAAGTGAATGTCGAGACCGTCAACTTCGGCGAGGAAATTGGGATGGCTGTTCAGCTCTGCCTCGACATCGCGCCAATCATAATCGTCGCGCCAACTCGCCGCCAGTTCCTGCGCATAGGCCAACGGTACGCCTTGATCCCAGTCGTCGACCGTTTCCTTTTCGGGCCAGCGTGTCTGGCCCAGCCGCCGCTTCAGATCGTCGAGCGCCGCCTGCGACACGTCGATGGTAAAGGGACGCGGCGGGGCAACTTGCATATCTCTCTCCGGTTGGGGGCGGTCAGGGTCGTGCGGGTGCTTTGCATCCGCGCTGCAACCCGACGCCTTTCAAAAAGCCGCGCCGTACCGTTCCGGCATAAACCGCCATAGCATAGCGCCGCCGCTCGGCATTGGCGCCGGTAATCTCCCCGATCAGTCCCTTGAAGGGGATGAACGAACCGGCGACCGATCCGGCGACGCGGCCCGCCGTTTCTTCGCGCTTTTTCGCGCGGCTTTTGTCGGCCTGTTCGTTAACATCGGGGCCGAGCACATCGTTGAGTTCGCGTATCTCTTGCTGGATCGCAGCGCACTTCCGCATCCCGCTCAGCGAATAGGCATTGTCCTGAATCGCCAATAATTTGGCCGGAACTTCCTTGCCGTCAAAAGGCTCTGTGACGGTATCGCCAACATCCTTGGCCGTGTTGTCCTCTTCCGGCGATCCCTTTTGCGCATAGGCGGCGGGCACCGACAACAAGCAGGCGGCGGACAGGGTGAACAGGATTTTGCCGGACTTCATAGCGCCATTTATCGCACCAAAAGGCAGCCAGCGCAATCAGCCGTCCATTGCGCTCAGCGCGTCGGAACCGGCTCCGGTCCGGTCCAGTCATAAAAGCCGCGTCCGGCCTTTTTGCCGACCCACCCCGCCTCGACATATTGGACGAGCAAGGGGGCGGGGCGGAATTTGGGGTCGCCTGTTCCAGCCTGAAGCACGCGGATGATTTCAAGGCAGGTGTCGAGCCCGATAAAGTCGGCCAGCGTGATCGGTCCCATCGGATGATTGAGTCCGAGGCGGCACCCTGCATCAATGTCCTGCATCGTTGCGACGCCTTCGCCCAGCGCAAAAACCGCTTCGTTGATCATCGGCATCAGCACGCGGTTGACTATGAAGCCCGGCGCGTCATTGGCATGGACTATTTCTTTGCCCAGCCCGCGTCCGAAGGCTTCGACGGCCTTCAATGTTGCATCGCTGGTCGCAAGCCCGCGAATCAGCTCGATCAGCCCCATCACCGGAACCGGGTTAAAGAAATGCACCCCGATAAAGCGCGCCGGGTCGGGCGCGGCCTGCGCCAGCCGCGTGATAGGGATCGAACTGGTGTTGCTGGCGAGAATGGCGGTGTCCGACAGATGCCGGCCGACGCTGGCAAAGATGCTGCGCTTGATTTCTTCGCGCTCGGTTGCAGCCTCGATGACAATTTCGCAGGGCGCAAATTCGCTATGGTCGGCAACTGGCGTAATGCGGGCCAGCAAAGCGTCGGCGTCGGCCTGCGTCATCTTTTCCTTGGTGACGAGGCGCGTCAAGGCTTTGGCGATGCCCGCCTTGCCCGCTTCGGCACGCGCCAGATCGATATCGGACAGCCGAACATCATGGCCTGCGCCCGCCGAAACCTGTGCAATGCCTGCACCCATCTGGCCCGCGCCAATTACGCCTAAAATCATCATCTGTCCTTTTCTTGCGGTGCGGCACAGGCCCACGCCTCCATAGGGTGGAAGCGGGCGAGTGCCTTCGCGGCGTCAGTCGGAAAAAGCCGCCGCCGCGTCAAGGGGCAGAGCGGAACGCCGTGGCATCAGCCAGCACCAGCGCAAAGGCGGGATCAACATCATCCCAGTTCGCCACCGGCGTCCAACCGCCCGCGCGCAGCAACAGGCTGGCTCCGCGCACGTCATATTTATGGCTATTCTCGCTATGGATCGATTCACCTGCCGCCATCATATAGTCGCAGCCATCAACGGTGAAACGCATCGCGCGATTGGCGACGAGATGCATTTCAATCCGCGCATGGACATCATCCCACACCGCGTGATGGGAAAAATCGGCGACCGGAATATCCCCGCTGAGTTCGGCATTGATCCGGTCGAGCAGGTTGAGGTTGAACGCGGCGGTCACTCCGGCGGGATCGTCATAAGCTTGCTCGAGCGTTTCGACATCCTTGATACGGTCGATGCCGATCAGTAATTGCGACCCCGCACCCAGCGCCTCCCGCCAGTTGCGCAACAGATCGACCGCCGTGCGCGCGACCATATTGCCGATGGTGCTGCCGGGAAAGAAACCCAGCTTGGGCATGTCGGTAATTTCCTTGGGCATTTCCACCCGCCCGGTGAAATCGGCCTCGACCGGATAGATAGGCAGGCCGTGAAATTCATCGGCGAGCGCCGCCGCGCTCTCGCGCAAAAATTCCCCCGAAATATCGACCGGCACATAGGCGGCGGGCGCGATGGCGTGCAGTAACAGCGGCGTCTTGGCCGAACTGCCAGAGCCAAGCTCGACCACGGCACGACCTGACCCTATGGCGGCAGCCAGATCAGCGCTATGGCGCGTCAACAGGTCGGTTTCGCTGCGCGTCGGATAATATTCGGGCAGCGTCGTAATATCCTCAAACAAGGCCGATCCGGTCGTATCATAAAACCAGCGCGCCGGAATCGCCTTGGGCGTCTGGCTAAGCCCCGCATGGACATCAGCGCGAAAGGCAATGTCGACGCCATTGGAATCGGCATCGACCTGCCGCAGAGTGCGGATCACCGCCATATCAAATGTCTTTCGCTAAACGCACGCCAGTGAACTGCCAGCGCTGGTGGGGGTAAAAGAAATTGCGATAGCTGGGCCGCACATGGCCGCGCGGGGTCGCACAGCTGCCGCCACGCAGGACCGACTGACCACTCATGAATTTGCCATTATATTCGCCGACCGCACCGGCGGCAGCGCGAAAACCGGGGTATGGGCGATAGGCGCTGCCGGTCCATTCCCACACGCCGCCGAACAGGTGGTGGAGGCCGGGGTCTGAGGCTGCGACAGGTTCGGGCTGCACCGGCCCCGCCACATCAAGCTGTTGCCCCGCGTGCGCGTCAAAGGCCGACGCCGCGACCTCCCACTCGGCTTCGGTCGGCAGTCGCGCGCCGGCCCAGCTGGCAAAAGCGTCCGCCTCGAAAAAGTTGATGTGGGTGACGGGGGCGACGGGGTCGATATCCCGCCAGCCGGCCAGCGTAAAATATTGCCCGTCGCGCCAATAATCGGGTGCCGCGATGCCCTCTGCCTGTACCCAGGCCCAGCCATCGCTGAGCCACAGCGCGGGAGTGCGATAGCCGCCGTCGGCGATAAACTGCTGCCACTCGCCATTGGTGACGGTGCGGCTGGCAAGCACATGTGGGCTGAGTATTGCGGGATGGCGCGGCCCTTCGCAATCAAAGGCAAAGCCCGCGCCGTCATGGCCGATGTCGGCAACACCTGAACGACCCTCCATCCATTCCAGCTCGCTTGCCACCGCGGAGGGCGCGGCAGCAGACGGCCACGCTGCAGGGCCGAGCGGGTTTTGCGCGAACAAATGCTTCACATCGGTGAGCAGCAATTCCTGATGCTGTTGTTCATGGTGAATGCCAAGCTCGACCAAAGCCAGCGCAGCGGGTGACAGATCGTCCCAATGATCGGCCAACGCCGCATCAACATGCGCCCGCCATTCGCGCACTGCATCGAGCGATGGACGGGTCAGCAATCCACGCTGCGCCCGCGCATGGCGCGCGCCCTCGGCCTCATAATAGCTGTTGAACAAATAGGGGTAGCGATCATTGAACAGCGCATAATCCGGCACATGATCGCGCAGGACAAAAGTCTCAAAAAACCAGCATGTATGCGCCAGATGCCATTTGGCGGGTGAGGCGTCGGGCATGGATTGCGCGCTAGCATCCGCATCGGACAGCGGTGCCGCCAAATCGAGCGTCAATTGCCGCGTCTTGGCAAGGCGCGCGGCCAATCCCATGCCGGCGGTTGGCAGTTCGGGCGCAACTATGGGTTGGGTCAGACTCGCCATGCTATGGATAATCCCCCGTCATCATACTGGTTCCGCACTGCCAACCAAGTCTAGAACATAGGAAGAACGAAGGCAAGCGATGGCCGGTCCGGTCAGCGCGTTGCCCCCGGTTGCCACAAAATGTCCCCGCCCGCTTGCAGGTTCAGATAGCGCGTCAGCACGAACAAATGGTCCGACAAACGATTGAGATAGGTCAGCGCGAGCGGGTTGAGCGATTGTTCGGAACCCGCCGCCACTGCCGCACGTTCGGCACGCCGCACAATCGCGCGGGCAAGGTGAAGCCGCGCCGCAACCTCTATGCCGCCTGGCAGAATGAAGCTGGTGAGCGGGGATAGCCCGTCGTTCATCGAATCGATTTCGCTCTCGAGCCTTGCGATCTGGCTCTGCACAATACGCAGCGCCATTTCGGCGGGGGCAAAACCAATGGCGGGATCGGCAGGAGTCGCAATGTCGGCGCCCAGATCGAACAGCTCATTTTGAATGCGTGACAGCATTGCCGCAGCCGGACTGTCTGACTCAAGCGCCGCCACAGCCACACCAATCGCCGAATTGGCTTCGTCGACGTCGCCAATCGCCGCCATCAACGGGGCCGATTTGGCAATGCGTGAACCATCGACCAGTCCGGTCGTGCCGGCATCGCCGGTGCGGGTGTAGATTTTGTTGAGCTTGACCATAGCCGGCTATGCGCAGCGCTGGTTAGCGCCCGCCAGCCAATACGCCGAGCAATACGAGCAGGATGATGGTGATCGCCTGCCATTTGATGCGCGCCATCATCATTTTATTCTGCATCAACTGATTTTCTTTCACCGTCCCGTTCATCGCGGCATTATGCCCTTGCGAGAAATGATACAGCCCGCGCCCAAGCGACACGAGAACGAGGACAGCGGCAACAACGACCGCCAAAAGAAGCAAAATCTGCATAACCGCAACTTAGGGCATTTTGAGCGAATATCCAGAGGGAAGCCGCGCAACCCGCAAATTTTCGGCGAGCGTGGGGCCATCAACGCCTGTTGCGCGCATCGCCGCAAGCGACGTCGCCGCATCGCGCTTGGCCAGCCTTTGCCCGCTGGCATCGCAGACCAGCGCATGATGCTCATAGGTTGGTGTCGGCAGTCCCAACAACGCCTGCAACAAGCGGTGGACGTCGGTCGAGGCGATCAGATCGGCACCGCGCACAACATGCGTCACCTGCATCGCCGCATCGTCGAGCGTGCTGGCGAGATGATAGCTGGCGGGAGCATCCTTGCGCGCCAGCACGACATCGCCATGCGCGCGCGGATCGGCAAGGCGTCGCCCCTGCCCCGCCTCTTCCCAATATAAATCCCCGCCAAGCGCCGCCGCGCGTTCCATATCGATCCGCCAGCAATGCGGTTCATCGGCAAGACGGCGGTCGCGAATATCGGCGCCCATGCCGCGACATGTGCCCGGATAATGCACACCCGTCGGGCCATGCGGCGCGGCCAGGCTGGCGGCAATATCGGCGCGTGTGCAAAAGCAGGGATAGACAAGGCCGCGGTCGCGCAGCCGGTCCAGCGCGGCGGAATAATCACCCAGCCGCTCCGTTTGGCGAACCGCAGGGCGATGCCAGTCGAGCCCCAGCCAGTCGAGGTCCGCAAAGGCCGCGCTTTCATATTCGACCCGCGACCGGCTGCCGTCGATATCGTCGATGCGGAGAAGAAACTGACCGCCCGCATCGCGCGCTGCGACATGCGCCAGCACAGCGCTATAGGCGTGGCCAAGATGCAACAACCCCGTCGGACTGGGGGCGAAACGCGTCAGAATAAGGCCCATATTAACCCCTTTCCAAGCCATATTCAGTGGTTATGTGCATCAGAATCCACCATATATTGAAATAGTAATCGGAAAAGTCTTGACGTCAGATTCTGAGCGCGCAAATACTATAGCCGTCAACACAGCACCCTGTGGAGTGGCGATCCCGGGGCGCACCAAAGACAGTTAGGGGCAGCGCCAGACTTTTATGTTTCATCCCGATCTTGCCCGGCATCCCGACTCCTGCCCAGCGTTGGTGCTCAATGCCGACTATACGCCGCTCAGCTATTATCCGTTGAGTTTGTGGCCATGGCAAACAGCGGTCAAGGCGGTATTCCTCGATCGTGTGACCATCATCGAAAATTATGCGCGCGAGATTCATTCGCCGACGCGCACCATGCCGATCCCCAGCGTCATCGCGCTGCGCCAATATGTCAAACCGTCACAACACCCCGCCTTCACGCGGTTCAACCTGTTTTTGCGTGATAAATTCGTCTGCCAATATTGCGGGTCGGGCAAGGATCTGACCTTTGACCATGTCGTACCACGGCGACTGGGCGGGCGGACAAGCTGGGAAAATGTTTCCACAGCCTGCGCGCCCTGCAATCTCAAAAAGGGGGGCCGGACGCCCAAACAGGCGCATATGCCGCTTTATCGCCAGCCGTGGCGCCCAACGACATGGCAGCTGCAGGATCATGGCCGCGCCTTTCCGCCCGGACATTTACACGACAGCTGGATCGACTGGCTGTACTGGGATGTCGAACTGGAGGCCTAATGCCACCTAGACATTAGGTGCGTTGCGGATGGCCACCGGCGCGTTGCGGCAACAGCGCGATCAAAGCGATAATCACCACACCCAGCACCAGCGTCGCGACCGGACGGCTGAGGTCGAGGCCGCCGCTGGCGAGAGGCTTGTCGAGGAAGTCGCCCACCGTCGCGCCCAACGGTCGGGTGAGGATGAAGGCGGCCCAGAACAACACAACATGGCTGGTGCTGGTCCAGCGATACAGCGCCCATGTCACCGTCAGAGCGCCCGCGAAAATCCCCGCCGCGGCCAGATAGCCCATGCCGGGCAGATCGGCCGTCCAGTCCCCCAGCGCGGTACCGAGCGTTTGTGAAAAGGTGATCGTCGCCCAGTAAAAAATCTCTGCCTTGGGCGTGGAGACACTATCGACCGACACCGTGCCCAGCACCGATTTCCACAGCGCCAGACTGGTCATCACCATCGCGAACAAAAGCAAGGAACCGCCCGGATAGCCGATCCCGATCGATCGCGTGGCAAAATCGGCCATCGTTGTTCCCGCCGTCGTCGAGGCGATGATCGTTGCCCAATAGAGCCATGGGTTGAATCGCTGCGCCGTAATCTGCCACGCCACCAAGACGACAAGCGCGGCCAGGAAAATGGCGGTGCCGACCAGATAGCCCAGATTCATCGTCATGCTGACGCTATCGCCGCCGGTTTCACCCAGCGTCGTCGCCAATATTTTGATGATCCAGAAACCAAGGGTGACAGCGGGGACTTTGCTGACGGTGGCCGATAGAGTCTGATTCAAAATTTTGTCTCCGAAGAAAGTGATAGCCAGCAAGGCTGGCTCCGTCTTCCTATGACGATACCACATGGCCCAATCCGCATAGCTATGCGCCAAACCGCTGCTTGACCACGCTTCTGTTGCGGTGCAGCATGCTTCGCATGGGCCCACCGATTCAAATCTCGCAAAATCCCGACATCCGCTATCTGGGGCGCATCCTTGGCGATGTCATCCGCGCCTATGGCGGCGAGAAATTATTTCGTCAGACCGAGTATATCCGCTCGGCCAGCGTCGACCGCCATCGCGGTGTGGTCGGGGCCGGCGCAATCGACCCCGGTCTCGACGCGCTCAGCCTCGACGACACCATCGCCTTTGTCCGCGGCTTCATGCTGTTTTCGATGCTCGCCAATCTGGCCGAAGATCGACAAGGCGTCGCGGCAGAACCGGAAGCAACCATCGCCGCCGCCATAGCCAAGCTGAAATCCGATGGCATCGATGCCGACGCGGTGGCGCAATTGCTCGATGCCGCGCTGATCGCCCCCGTTCTCACCGCCCACCCAACCGAGGTGCGGCGCAAGTCGATGCTCGATCATAAGGCGCGCATTGCCGAACTGATGGAACTGCGCGACGGCGGCAGCGATGAAACCCCCGAAGGCGACATCATCGAAGACGCCATCCGGCGGCAGATCGTGCTGTTGTGGCAGACGCGGCCCCTGCGCACCGAAAAGCTGTTTGTCGCCGACGAGATCGATAATGCGCTGACCTATTTGCGCGACATATTCCTGCCCGTCCTGCCCAAGCTGTTCGCGCGTTGGGAAGCCGAGCTGGGGCAGCGCCCCGCGTCCTTCCTGCGGATCGGTAGCTGGATCGGCGGCGATCGCGACGGCAACCCCTTTGTCACCGCCGACACGATGACCTTTGCCACCGGTCGCAATGCCGCTGCGGTGCTCGAACATTATTGCGGCGCCGTCCACAAACTGGGCGCGGAACTGTCGGTTTCCTCTGACCTTGCGCCAGTGACCGACGCGGTTCAGGCGCTCGCCGATGCCAGCGGCGACGATGCGCCGAGCCGCAGCGACGAACCCTATCGTCGCGCCTTGTCAGGCCTCTATGCCCGGCTCGCCGCCACCTATGCGCGGATTACAGGCCACGCCCCGCCGCGCGCGTCCAAGCTGCCCGGCACCGCCTATCAAACCCCCGGCGAGTTTCGCCGCGATTTGGTGACATTGGCGAGCGGCTTGTCGGCAAGCGGCGAAGGCCAGTTGGGTGGCATCGGCGCTCTCGGGCGTCTGATCCGCACGGTCGAGATATTCGGCTTTCATCTTGCGACCCTCGACATGCGGCAAAATAGCGCGGTGCACGAACGGGTGCTCGCCGAATTGCTCAAGGTTGCAGGCGTCTGCCCCGATTATCTCGCGCTCGACGAGGAGGCGCGCATTGCGCTGCTCACCGCCGAACTGGCCCATGACCGTCCGCTTGCGGCGGGCTGGCATGAATGGAGCGAAGAGACGGCGGGTGAGCTCGCCATCATCCATGCCGCGGCGGATATCCGCGCGCGACTTGGCCCCAAGGCGATTTGCCAATGGATCATCAGCATGGCGCAAAGCGTGTCCGACTTGCTGGAGGTGCATGTGCTGGCACGCGAAGGCGGGCTGTGGCGCAGCGATGAAACCGGCGAAGCGACAAATTTGATGGTGGTGCCATTGTTTGAAACCATCGCCGATCTGGACAAGGCCCCCGCCATCATGGCGCGCTATTTCGCCATGCCCGAAATCGCCCCGCAGATTGCGGCGCGCGGACATCAGGAAGTGATGATCGGCTATTCGGATTCGAACAAGGATGGCGGCTATCTGACCTCGACCTGGGGATTGCATCAAAGCTCGGCGGCGCTGACTCCTGTCTTTGAGACGGCAGATTGCGCCATGCAGTTGTTCCACGGACGCGGCGGCGCGGTCGGGCGCGGCGGCGGCAGCGCCTTTGACGCGATCCGCGCACAACCTGCCGGAACCGTGCAGGGGCGCATCCGCATCACCGAACAGGGCGAAGTCATCGCCGCCAAATATGGGACGCAGGCCAGCGCCGCGACCAATTTGGAAGCGATGGTATCGGCCAGCCTGCTCGCGAGTCTAGAACCAGAAACATTGGGCGACAAAGACGCCGCGCGATTCACGGCGGCGATGGATCAAGTGTCTGACAGCGCCTTCGCCGCCTATCGCGGGCTGGTGTATGACACACCGGGGTTCAAGGATTTCTTTCGCGCGATGACCCCCATCGCGGAGATTGCGACGTTGAAAATCGGGTCGCGCCCGTCGAGCCGGACCAAAAGCGGCGCAATAGAGGATTTGCGCGCCATCCCCTGGGTGTTCAGCTGGTCACAGGCACGGGTCATGTTGCCCGGTTGGTATGGCACCGGCGAGGGATTTTCCGCCTTCAAGGACCAGGCGATGCTGCGCGATATGGCGCAAAGCTGGCCCTTTTTCCACGCTTTGCTGGGCAATATGGAAATGGTTCTGGCAAAATCGGACATGGGAATCGCGGCGCGTTATGCTGCGTTGGCCAAGGGTGTCGACGGTCATGCCGCAATCTTTGATCGCATCACCGACGGCTGGAAACGCGCCCATGACGGCTTGTTGGAAATTACCGGACAGAGCCGGTTGTTGGACAAGAATCCCGCGCTCGAAGCGTCGATCCGCTTGCGGCTGCCCTATGTCGAGCCGCTCAATCTGTTGCAGATCGAGCTGATGAAGCGCCATCGTACGGGCGAAACCGACCCGCGCATCGCCGAAGGAATCCAGCTGACCATCAACGCCATCGCAACCGCGCTACGCAACAGCGGTTAGGCTTCCTAGCTAGGTCGAAATCATCAGGACTTCCCCCTTGGTCGCCTTGCCATCGGGGGTGAATGTGATCGTGAAATGATCGCCATCCTTGTCGGTGCCGGTCAGCACATCGCCCGACCGCGATACCTTCATGTCTTTTTTGGCAAACTCGGCGGCCATCCAGTCGGCGGCGGTGGACGCCGTCGCGGGCGAAGTGAAGCCGAAGCGCACGGTCGCTTTTTCCTTATCTTTCTTGCCATTGGCGTCGACGTTGACGTTGGTGACATGGCTTCCCGGATAGAGTTTGACGCCGTCGATATCGAAATCGCTGTCGATGCTGACCTTGGCAAAATCGGGGAGGTCAAAGCTGATGTTCACCCCGTCTCCGTCGAGGGTGAATTTTCCGCCATCTTTGCCCGACGTGATGCGGACTTTACCGCCATCATCACCTTTGGCGTTGATAACAACTTCGGTCGTGTCTTGCTTATCTTTATTGCTGTCATGCTGTCCGCAGGCGGCGAGTAGCATCAGCGGCAGGATCAGAATCGAACGGCTCATCGCAAATCTCCTTGGTGAGTTATATCAATAATACACCAAGGAGATGAGGAGTCAATTGTTGAGGGTTTCCGCAGCGGCCCGCTCCCCCGTCAGGCGAGAAAATCACGCGTCGATGCTGGTCCGCACATCGGCATGGGCCAATCCGCCATCGACGGTCAGCGTCTCACCGACAACATAATCGCCCGCCTTTGACGCAAGGAAGATGGCGGCGCCTGCCATATCTTCGGGCACCCCGATCCGCTTGGTCGGAATTGAGTGTGCGACGGCATCGCCATGGTCGCGCGCGGCCTTGTTCATCTCCGACTGGAAGGCGCCCGGCGCGATAGCTGTGGCGATGATGTTGTCGCTGACAAGCCGCGCCGCCATCCGTTTGGTGAGCCACAATATCGCCGCTTTCGACGCATGATAGCTATAAGTTTCCCACGGATTGAGCCGCATCCCGTCGATCGAACCAATGTTGATGACCTTCGCTGGATGGTCGCCCGCGCCACCCGCCTTGAGCAGATTGTGCAAGGCTTGGGTCAGGAAAAAGGGCGATTTAACATTGAGGTCCATCACCTTGTCCCAGCCCGCTTCGGGGAAGGTTTCAAACGGCTCGCCCCATGCCGAACCGGCATTGTTGACGAGAATGTCGAGCTTGTCCTCGCGCTTGCCGATTTCTGCGGCGAGCGCGCGGCAGCCGTCGACGGTCGACAAGTCGAACGGCAGGCCGATGACCTTGCCCGGATAGCGGCTGTCGAAATCGGCAACCGCCGCATCAACCTGTGCCACTTTCCGCGCCGAAATATAAACGCGCGCGCAGCCCGCGGCGAGATAGCCTTCGACGATCATCGCGCCGATACCGCGCGATCCGCCGGTCACCAGCGCGACGCGGCCATCGAGGGAGAAAAGGTCTTTGAGATTCATGGGCTTTGTCCTTCTAATCCCTCCCCTTCAGGGGATGGGTTGGGGGTGGGGTTTGCGAGTCAGGGCTGGGTCATCGGCCCACCCCGCTGCGGCTAGGCAGCAAGCTGCCAAGCCTCACGGCCCCTCCCCTAAAGATGGAGGGGATAAGAAAATTTAATACCCGTTCATCCGTGCCACGGCATCAATATGAAAATGGGCGTCGCCCATATATTCGGCGAGCGCACGATCGCGTTTCATATAAAGGCCGATGTCATATTCGTCGGTCATGCCGATTCCGCCGTGCATTTGCACGCCTTCGCGCACCGCCAGATTGGCGACGCGGCTGGCTTTGGCTTTCGCAACCGAGACCATCAGCTTGGCTCCGTCATTGCCTTCATCAAGCAATTGCTGCGCCTTCATCACCGTCGCGCGTGCGACTTCCAACTCACCATAAAGGTGCGCGGCGCGATGTTGCAGCGCCTGAAATTCACCGATCAGCTTGCCGAACTGTTTGCGTTCCTTGAGGTAGGTGACGGTCATGTCCATCGCGCCCTGCCCCACACCGACCAGCTCTGCCGAGGCGCCGGTGCGCGTGGCGGCAAGCAGCGTGTCGAGCAGTTCCTGCCCCTGATCCAGTTCACCAATCACGGCATCGGCATCAACCTCGACCCCGTCGAATGTCATAATGCTGGCAAGGCTGGAATCGACAAGGCGGCGCGGGTCAGCGGTCAGGCCCTTGGCATCTTGCGGCACCGCGAACAACGTCAGCCCGCCCTCGGTCTTGGCGGCCACGATGCTCATGTCGGCGACATGGCCGTGCAGCACGAAGCATTTTTTCCCGTCGAGGCGAAAGCCGTTGCCGCTGCGCGTCGCGGTGGTCGCGATGCGGTCGGGGCGATGCTTGCTACTCTCGTCGATGGCGAGCGCGATGATCGCCTTGCCCGCGGCAATGACCGGCAGCCAGCGCTCGGATTGCGTCCCACCCGCCTTCGCCAGCGCAGCGACCGCGCCGACACTGGTCGACAAAAAGGGCGAGGGGGTCAGGTTGCGGCCGATTTCTTCGAGCACGATGCCCGCTTCGGTATGACCCATGCCCAGCCCGCCATGCGCCTCTGGCACCAGCATGCCGGGCAGGCCCATTTCACCAAATTCGGCCCAAAGCTCGCGCGAAAAGCCGGTGGCGTCGGCGCTGTCACGCAGCTGACGCAGATGTTTGACCGGCGCCTTGTCTGTCATAAAGGGAGCGACGCTGTCCTTGAGCATCGCCTGGTCGTCATTGTGGTAAAGCGGCATATCAGGCTCCCGGAAGGTCGAGGATGCGTTTGGCGACGACGTTGAGCATGACTTCGCTCGTCCCGCCTTCGATCGAATTGGCTTTGGTGCGCAGCCAGCCACGTGCGCGGGCACCGCCCTTGCTGTCGTCGCTATCCCATTCGAGCGCATCGCTGCCACCGCCCGCCATCACCAGTTCGTGACGGCGTTTGTTAAGTTCGGTGCCGACATATTTCATCATGTTCGAGCTCGCAGGATGCGCGCGTCCGGTTTTCCACATATCCATGAACCGCTCGCCCATCGCGCGATAGGCAAAGACATCGACGTCGAATTCGGCCATTTCGGCGCGCAGGATCGGATCATCCAGCTCGCCCGCGTCATTGCGGCCGATCGCCTTGGCAAAAGCGCTGCCGATGCTGATCATGTCACCCCCCGCGCCGCCGCCCGAAATCATTTCGCGTTCATGGCCGAGCAGATATTTGGCGACATCCCAGCCGCGGTTCACTTCACCGACGAACTGGTCTTTGGGCACCTTCACATCGTCAAAGAAAGTTTCGCAAAAAGGACTGTTGCCGCTGATGAGCAGGATCGGTTTGGTCGTCACGCCGGGGCTTTCCATGTCGAACAGCATGAAAGTGATACCCTGATATTTATTCGCCTTGTCGGTGCGGACGAGGCAGAAAATCCAGTCGGCCTGATCGGCATAACTGGTCCAGATTTTCGATCCGTTGACCACCCAATGGTCGCCTTCGTCAGCACCAAAGGTTTGTAGGCTGACAAGGTCGCTGCCCGAGCCGGGTTCGCTATAGCCTTGGCACCAGCGAATCTCGCCGCGCGCGATCTGGCCCAGATAATGAACCTTTTGTTCTTCGGTTCCGAATTTGAGCAATGCGGGGCCGAGCATCCAGATGCCAAAGCTGTTGAGCGGCGAGCGCGCTTTGATTCGCGCCATTTCCTGCTTGAGGACCTTGGCCTGTTCAGCCGACAGTCCGGCACCGCCATAAGCCTTGGGCCAATCGGGAACCGTATAGCCCTTGGCGACGCACGCCTCGAGCCATTGTTTCTGGGCGTCATTTTTGAAAACCCAATGGCGTCCACCCCAACAGATATCATCCTCGTCGCGGATCGGTTCGCGCATTTCGGCGGGGCAATTTGCTTCTAGCCAGGCGCGGGTTTCGGCGCGGAAAGCGTCCAGATCGCTCATATTTAGGCTCCTCTTTTATGGCGCGAACCTAGGACCGTTGGACAGGTTTACGCAAGCGTCAACTTTGAGCGTTCCGCCTTCCGCTACGGCGCCGTAGCGTCATATCGAGCGGCGTTGACGCGCTGTGTCGTGCGCCTAAGCTGGGTGGCAAATCAAAACGGGAGTTGAGGATATGCGATTCGCAGGAAAGGTGGCCGTGGTCACCGGCGCAGCGTCAGGAATTGGAAAAGCGGCTGTGCTAAAACTGGCCAGCGAAGGCGCGCATGTCTTTGCATCCGACATTGACGAAGCGGGTGGACGAGCACTCGCCGCACAATCCAACGGCACCATCGATTTCATCGCCTGCGACGTGTGCAAGCCCGAACAGATCGAGGCGTTGATGGATGCCGTTGCCGATCAGGCCGGCGGCATCGATATCGTTTTCAACAATGCCGGCGCCGGCGGCGACCGCGCGCCGATTGACGAGATCAGCCCCGAAGGCTGGGACGCGACGATGAACCTGCTTTTGCGCTCGGTCGCAATGGGCATCCGCTATGCCGCGCCGCATATGAAGGGACGCAAGGGTGCGTCGATCATCAACACCGCAAGTGTTGCCGCGCTGGGGGCGGGATATTCGCCCACCGCCTATGCCGTCGCCAAGATGGGAGTGCTCCATCTGTCGAAAATCGCCGCGACCGATCTGGCCCAATATGGCATTCGCGTGAACGCCATTTGCCCCGGCTTTATCAACACCAATATCTTCACATCGTCGCTGGAAGTTCCCGAGAAAAACAAGGACGAGGCCAAGGCAATTATTGCTGGGATGAGCGAAGCCGCACAGCCCGTCGCACGCGGTGGCCAGCCCGATGACATTGCCAACGCCGTCGCCTTTCTCGCTAGCGAGGATTCGGGCTTTATGACCGGCACGCATTTGCTCGTCGACGGCGGTTTGACCATCGGTGAACGCCACGCATGGGACCCCGAAACGCCGGGCCTGTTCGATGCCCTGATTGCGATGGAGGATGCCGCCAAGGCCGGGGCATCCGCGTGACCATGACTGCCACAACGGCGGCTCCCCCCAAACATTTGCCCGTCTGGCTCAAAATGGCGCATGGCATGGGCAGCATTGCCTATGGCGTCAAAGACAATGGTTTTTCGACATTTTTGCTGTTGTTTTACAATCAGGTGGTCGGGCTTGATGCCGGAATCGTCGGCACCGCGATCATGGTCGCGCTGATTGCCGATGCTTTTGTCGACCCCGTAATCGGCGAATTGTCTGATCGCACGCGCAGCCGCTGGGGCCGCCGTTTGCCCTGGCTTTATGCCGCACCGCTTCCTTTGGCGATTATGTGGATGCTGCTCTGGAATCCCCCCGCCATGAGCGATTCGATGACCGTCGTCTGGCTGATCGGATTCGCCGTCATCGTGCGTGCTCTGGTCTCGATGTGCGAAGTGCCGTCGGTCGCCCTAGTGCCCGAACTGACCCCCGATTATGACGAGCGCACCATCGTCATGCGTTATCGCTATTTGTTCGGCTGGGGCGGCGGTCTGCTGATCATGCTGCTAGCCTATGGCGTATTTTTTGGCGGCGAGAAGGGACTCACCGATCCGGCCGGCTATTTTGGTTATGCGCTTACCGGCGCGCTATTGATGGCGGGGGCCGTGCTGTTGTCGGCGGCGGGCCAGCATCGCCGCATTGCCCGGCCCAGTGTCGCCCGTGCCGAAACCGCGACGGGGCTGCGCGCGATCCTTCACGAAATGAAGCGCACCCTGTCCAACAGCGCCTTTTTGTGGCTCGTTGCGGCGGCCCTGTTCGGGTACATCAATCAGGGCATCACCTTTGCGATGACCAATTATCTGCTCGGCTTTTTCTGGCAACTCAACCAGATCGAACTGATCGGCTATGTCGTGATGTTGTTTGGCACCATGATCGTCGCCTTCCTGCTCGTCGCCCCGCTGTCGGCGCGACTCGGCAAACGCGACGCCGCCATCTTGTCGGGGTTTCTGTCGCTGGCCATCAACAGCGGAATCTATTTCGCCTATATCGCCGATATTTTCCCCGGCCTGCCCGGAAAGCCCAGCATCGTCTGGATGTTCAGCCTGGTATTTTTCGCCAATATTTTTGCCATCCTGTTGATGATCCTGTCTGCTTCGATGATGGCCGATGTGGTCGAGGCATCGCAAAGCGAAACCGGGCGGCGGTCCGAAGGCCTGTTCTTTGCCGGATATTTCTTCATGCAGAAACTGGCGACGGGGATCGGCATTTTCATCGCCGGGCAGATTTTATCCTGGGCCGCCTTTCCATCCGACGCCAAGCCGGGGCAGGTCAGCGCCTTGGTGCTCGACGATCTGGCGTGGGGCTATATGATCTCGATCCTTATCATCGGCCTCATCGGGCTGGCGATCATGCGCAAATTCCCGATTTCGCGCGACGATCATCAGGCGCGACTCGAACTGCTGGGCGACGCCGCCCGGCTCGACACCGACGCAACCGGCGCGCATCCCTAACGGAAAAGAAGAATTGCGACCCGAAAGTCGCAATTTTCCTTCACGCAGGGGTTGGCAAGCGAGGGTGAATCGGTCCAAAGGTTTACGCGAACGTAAAGGGAAAGGAAGTTTCGATGGATTTCGACCTCACTGACCGGCAGGTCTATTGGCGCGACCGGGTGCGCGATTTCATCGAGCGCAAGGTCCGCCCCGCCGTGCCAACCTATAAGGCTCAAGACGGCGCTGGCGAACGCTGGAAAGTCATCCAGATTGTCGAGGATCTCAAGGCCGAGGCCAAGGATGCCGGTATCTGGAACCTATTCATGCCGCCGCGCAGCGCCGCACATCACCATGTCGAAGAGACGTTCGAGTTTGAAGGCCCCGGCCTCACCAACCTTGAATATGCGCTTTGTGCCGAAGAAATGGGCCGCGTTGGCTTTGCCAGCGAAGTCTTCAACTGCTCGGCACCCGACACCGGTAATATGGAAGTGTTCCATCGCTATGGCACCGCCGCGCAAAAGGCGAAGTATCTCAAACCGCTGATGAACGGCGAAATCCGTTCGGCCTTTTTGATGACCGAGCCGGCGGTTGCGTCATCCGATGCCACCAACATCGAAACCCGCATCGAACGCGATGGCGATGATTATGTCATCAACGGCACCAAATGGTGGTCGTCGGGGGCCGGTGATCCGCGCTGCAAGGTCGCGATCGTCATGGGCAAGACCGATTTCGCCGCCAAGCGGCACCAGCAACAATCGATGGTGCTGATGCCGCTCGACGCGCCGGGCGTGAACATTCTGCGCCACCTGCCTGTCTTTGGGTATGACGATGCGCCGCACGGTCATATGGAAATCGAGCTCAAAGATGTTCGCGTCAACGCCGAAGAGGCAATGCTGCTGGGCGAGGGTCAGGGCTTTGCCATCGCGCAGGGACGCCTCGGGCCGGGCCGCATCCATCACTGTATGCGCACCATCGGCACCGCCGAGGAAGCGATCACCAAAATGGCCAAACGGCTGCAATCGCGCGTCGCTTTCGGCAAAACTATCGCCGAATATAGCATCTGGGAACATCGCATCGCTCGGGCGCGCATCGACATTGAAATGACGCGCCTGCTCTGCCTCAAAGCCGCCGACATGATGGACAAGGTTGGCAACAAGGCGGCGGCGGCCGAGATTGCCATGATCAAGGTGCAGGCACCAAATATGGCGCTGAAGATCATCGATGATGCAATTCAGGCGCATGGCGGTGGTGGCGTTTCAGAAGATTTCGGCCTCGCTTCAGCCTATGCTCACCAGCGCACACTGCGGCTAGCCGATGGCCCAGACGAGGTGCATGAACGCGCCATCGCCCGCATCGAATTTGCCAAGCATAGCGAAGCGAGCGAACCCGGCTTTTCATCGGGGGATGTTGGCGCCTCGCGCTAGACAAAATGCCGTTTGTGCTGAGCTTGTCGAAGCACCGCCCTTCATTCTTCACGCAAGAAGGAACGGCCCTTCGACAGGCTCAGTGCGAACGGCCAGAGAGGATCGTTTTTCATGACCAAAGCCGCCCTGTTGATCGAACCCGGCAAACCGCTGCAGATCGAAGATGTGGTGATTGCCGATTGCGGTCCGCACGAAGTCCGCATCCGCACTGCCGCGTGCGGGCTATGCCATTCGGACCTTCACTTTATCGACGGCGCCTATCCGCATCCCCTGCCCGCCATTCCGGGACATGAAGCCGCCGGGATTGTCGAGGCTGTCGGCAGCGAAGTCCGCACGGTCAAAGTCGGCGACGCAGTCGTATCTTGCCTGTCGGCCTTTTGCGGGCATTGCGAATTTTGCGTCAGCGGGCGCATGTCGCTGTGCATGGGCGGCGACACACGGCGCGTCGCGGGCGACGCCCCTCGCATCACCCGTCCCGACGGCAGTACCGTCAACCAGATGCTCAACCTCAGCGCTTTTGCCGAAACCATGCTGATCCACGAACATGCCTGTGTGCGGATCGACCCCGACATGCCGCTCGACCGCGCCGCCGTCATCGGCTGCGCCGTAACCACCGGCGCGGGCACCATCTTTAACGCCTGCAAAGTGACGCCGGGCGAAACCGTCGTTGTCGTCGGTTGCGGCGGCGTTGGGCTGGCGACGATCAACGCCGCCAAAATTGCCGGTGCGGGGCGCATTATCGCCGCCGATCCGGTTCCCGAAAAGCGCGCGCTGGCACAAAAACTAGGTGCGACTGATGTGATCGATGCGCTGGCTGACGGAGCGGCCAAACAGATTGTCGAGATGACCAAGGGCGGCGTCGACCATGCCATCGAAGCGGTCGGACGTCCGGCTTCGGCGGCGCTGGCTGTCGCCACTCTGCGCCGCGGCGGCACGGCGACCATATTGGGCATGATGCCGCTCGCCGAGAGGGTCAGTCTGTCGGCAATGGATCTGTTGTCGGGCAAGAAATTGCAGGGCGCGATCATGGGCGGCAACCGCTTCCCCGTCGACATTCCGCGCCTCGTCGATTTTTATCTGCGCGGGCTTCTCGACCTTGATAGCATCGTCGCCGAAACCATCCCGCTCGAACAGATCAACGCAGGGTTCGACAAGATGAAGAAAGGCGACGCCGCGCGGTCGGTGATCGTATTCGATCAATGACGCGTGCGCGCGCCTCTTTCGCCCTCTCCTTCAGGGGAGGGCAGCGAGACTTGGGAGCTTGTTCCCTAGTCGCAGCGGGTGGGGGCCATCGGCCTAACGCCACCTCGCGACACCCCACCCCCACCCCTCCCCTGATGGGGAGCGGCTTATGACGCTCGATGCCCAAAAAGCCTTTAGCGGCACCGTCGCGCCCGAAGGCGCGGACATATTGGACGAGGCTAGGCTGACGGCATGGATGGAAGCGAATGTCGAAGGATTCACCGGCCCGCTGACCCAAAGCAAATTTGCCGGCGGTCAATCGAACCCGACCTATAAAATCAGCGCGCCGTCGGGCGACTATGTTCTGCGCCGCAAACCCTATGGCCCGCTCCTCCCCTCTGCCCATGCGGTGGATCGCGAGTTTAAGGTGCAGGCCGGACTTCATAAAATGGGTTTCCCGGTGGCGCGCCAATATGGACTATGCACCGATGACGATGTCGTCGGCAGCTGGTTTTACGTCATGGGCATGGTCGACGGCCACACTATCTGGGACGGCGCGATGCCGGGGTCGACCCCCGCCAATCGCCGCGCCACATACGAAGCGATGATCGACACACTGGCACAACTCCACAAAGTTGACGTCACGGCGGCGGGGCTGTCCGATTATGGCAAACCCGGCAATTATTTCGGGCGACAGGTCGATCGCTGGACCAAGCAATACCGCCTCGCCGAAACCGAAGTGATGGACGAGATGGAACGGCTCATCGCCTTTCTGCCGACCAGCATTCCCGAACAGACACGCACCAGCATCGTCCATGGCGATTATCGCATCGACAATATGATCTTTGCCAAGGATCGGCCCGAAGTGCTGGCGGTGCTCGACTGGGAACTATCGACGCTGGGCGATCCACTCGCCGATTTCACCTATGTCGCCATGGCGTGGGTCACCGAAAATGGTGGCCGGTCGGGCGTCATGGACATCGACCGCAAAGCACTGGGGATTCCGGAACTAGACGCGATGGTCGAGCGTTATTGTGCTGCGACCGACCGCGACGGCGTTCCCGACATGAACTGGTATTTCGCTTATAATTTCTTCCGCCTTGCGGGCATCATCCAGGGCATCAAAAAGCGCGTCATCGAGGGCACGGCGTCTTCACAGCACGCCAAAGACATGTCCACGCGTGTCCAGCCGCTGGCGGAAAAAGCATGGCAATTTGCACAGAAAGCAGGCGTATGAATTTATTCGATATGAGCGGCAAGGTCGCGATCATCACCGGCTCGTCGCGCGGCATTGGCCAAGCGATTGCCGAGGAATATGCCGATCATGGCGCGAAGGTCGTGATCACCAGCCGCAATATCGGACCATGCGAAGAGGTGGCGGCGGCAATCAACGCCAAGCATCCCGGCGCGGCTCTGGCCATTTCGTCGAGCCTGTCGTCGAAAGAATCGCTGCAAGCGATGATCGACGCCACGCGCACCGCCTTTGGTGCGATTGACATCTTGGTCTGCAACGCCGCATCGAACCCCCATTATGGTCCGATGGAAACGATCACCGACGAGGCGCTACGCAAGACGCTCGACCATAATATCGTCGCCCAGCACTGGCTGATTTCGATGGTCGCCCCAGAAATGCGCGAACGGCAGTCGGGATCAATCATCCTCGTGTCGTCCATCGGAGGCTTGCGCGGCTCGGCCATATTGGGCGCTTATGCGATCACCAAGGCCGCCGACATTCAACTGGTCAAAAATCTGGCGCGCGAATATGGTCCGTCCAATGTCCGCATCAACGCGATTGCCCCCGGGTTGGTCAAAACCGATTTCGCCCGCGCCTTGTGGGATAACCCCGACAATCTGAAAGCATCGACGGCGAATGCCTGTCTTGGCCGTATCGGCGAACCGCGTGAAATTGCGGGTGCTGCGGTATTCTTGGGGTCGGGAGCGTCAAGCTTTATGACCGGACAAACGGTCGTTGTGGATGGAGGTGTAGTCGTATGAGCGGAGCATTGGACGGCAAAGTCGCCATCATTACCGGCGCGGGCAGCGGGATCGGTCGCGCCAGCGCGCTACGCTTTGCCGCAGAGGGCGCGAAAGTCGTTCTGGGCGACAAGACAGAGGCGGTGCACGACACCGCCAAATCGATCATCGATGCGGGTCACGCCGCCATGGCATTGGAAATCGACGCCGGTACCGAAGCCGATGTTGCCAAGCTGGTTGCGGTCGCCATCGAAACCTATGGCGGGCTCGACATCGCCTTTGCCAACGCCGGGGTCAGCGGCGGCATGACCGGCATATTCGACCTCGGCCCCGAAGAATGGGCAGAGATATTGCGCGTCAATTTGATCGGGCCGTTCCTGATGGTCAAACATGCCGGTAAAGCAATGGCGGATCAGGGACGCGGCGGGTCGATCATCATGACCGCCAGCGTCGCGGGAATTCGTTCGGGCGCGGGCGGACCGCCCTATTCGGCTTCCAAGGCAGGGGTCATCAACCTGACCAAAGTGTCGGCGCAACAGATGACCGGCACCGGCGTGCGCGTCAACGCCATCTGCCCCGGCCTGACCGAAACCGGCATGACCAAACCGACCTTCGATTATGCCAAGGCCAAGGACGTGATGCACAAGGTCGGACGGCTCAACCCGCTCCAGCGCGCCGCGCAGCCCGAAGAACTCGCCAATGTCGCGCTGTTCCTCGCCAGCGATCAGGCAAGCTATGTCAACGGACAGGCGATTGCCGTCGATGGTGGCCTCTCGTCATCGCATCCGGTCACGCGCCAACTCACCGGCCAGACAGCCGTATAGGCCAAACCGCAGTATAGGAACGCAAACATGCAATTTCGCGAGCTGGGCGACAGCATCAAGGTTATAGAAAATGGCTGCGGCGGCTGGTCGGCCTATGCGGTCACCATTTTCAAAGGAGCGCGCATATCATGATGCATGGTCGCAGCGGACACAGCCTATTGGCGGGGATGTCAAAGAAGCGGCTCGACCGCATCCCGGCGTTTCTTGCCGCCAAATATGTCGACACCGGACGTTTGCCCCACGCCGCAACTTTGGTGTCGCGGCGCGGCGAAATCGTCCATCAAAGCTGCGTCGGCGACGCGCGGCCCGGCGAGGCGTTAAAGGATGACGCCATCTTCCGCATCGCCAGCATGACCAAACCGATTACCTCGATCGTCTTTATGATGCTGGTCGAAGAGGGCAAGGTCGCGCTCAGCCACCCGCTGATCAAATACTGCCCCGAATTTGCCGACACCGGCGTATTCGTCGCGGGCGGCGGCAATGTCCCGTTTCTGACCCGGCCACCGCTGACGCCAATTTTGATGGTCGACATTTTGCGCCACACATCGGGCCTCACCTATGGTTTTCAGGAACGCACGCCGGTCGATGCCGCCTATCGCAAGGCCAAAATTGACGATTTCGACGCCGATTATACGATGGACAGCTTCCTCGCCGGTCTCGCCAAAATCCCGTTGCAGTTCGACCCCGGCACGCATTGGAATTATTCGATGGCGACCGACGTTCTGGGCGCGGTGATCGAACGGATCGAGGGCAAGCCCTTTGCCCAGGTGCTTCAGGAACGCTTGTTCGATCCGCTCGGCATGGTCGATACCGGATTCAAGGTTTCTGCGGACAAACAGCATCGGCTGACCGACTGCTATGCCTTTCATCCGACCGAAAAAATGAAGCCGTTCGACAATGGCGACAAGAGCCGCTGGGCCAAGGACCGCAGCTTTCATTCTGGCGGCGGCGGGCTGGTATCGACGCTCGCCGATTATCATCGTTTCTGCCTGATGCTGCTCGGCGGCGGCGTGCTCGGCGGCACCCGAATCATCAGCCGCAAGACGCTCGATCTGATGACCGCCAACCACCTGCCCGGCGGCGGCGATCTGGTTCAGCACAGCATCGGCATTTTTTCCGAAGCCGAAAATGCAGGCGTCGGATTCGGGCTTGGCTTTGCGGTGACCGAAAGCCCGGCGCAAACGCTGACCCCCGGGTCGGCGGGCGATTATTATTGGGGCGGCATGTTCTCGACCGGATTCTTTGTCGACCCGGTCGAAGATCTGGCGATGGTCTTTATGACCCAGCTCATGCCCTCCTCCACCTATCCCGTGCGGCGCGAGGTCAAGACTTTGGTCCACGCCGCCATCGACGATTGAACCCATAAGAGGAAACCAAAATGTCCGAAGAAACTCCCAACTCCGTAACCCTTGAAAAGGACGGCAACGTCGCCGTCATCATCGTCAACAATCCGCCGGTCAACGCGTTGTCGTGGCACGTCCGTCAGGGCCTTTCCGATCATTTTGCCGCCGCCATCGCCGATGATGGTGTCGAGGCGATTGTGCTGCGCTGTGATGGCGCGACCTTCATCGCAGGAGCCGACATCACCGAATTTGGCAAGCCGCCCAAGGGACCGGACTTTAACGCCGTGCTCAACAGCATCGAAGCGTCGCCCAAGCCGGTCGTTGCCGCAATTCACGGCACAGCGCTCGGCGGCGGGTTAGAGACCACGCTGGTTTGCCATTATCGCGTCGCCGTTCCCTCGGCCAAATTGGGCGTGCCAGAGGTCAAGCTCGGCCTGCTGCCCGGTGCGGGCGGCACCCAGCGCCTACCGCGTGTCGTCGGTATCGAAGCCGCCGCGCTGATGACCTCGACCGGCGATCCCGTCCCCGCCGCCAAGGCCAAGGACATGGGCCTCGTCGATGCGCTGGCGGGCGAGGACAGCCTTGCCGCCGACGCCATTGCCTTTGCACGCAGTAAAATCGCCGACGGCCCGCGCCCGACGCGAGACCGGGAAATCTTTGGCGACGTCGCCGCGATCGAAGCCCTCAAGTCCAAATATGCCCGCAAATGGCGCGGCTTTGAAGCGCCCTATGCCAACCTCGCCTGCGTCGAAGCGGCCACCCGTCTGCCGTTTGAAGAGGGCATGGTTTTCGAGCGCGAACAATTTATGAAACTGATGTTCGGCAGCCAGTCGGCCGCCCAACGCCACCTGTTCTTTGCCCAGCGTCAGGCCGCCAAGATCGACGGCCTGCCCAAGGACATCAAATTGCGCGACATCAAGAAAGTCGGCGTCATCGGCGCTGGTACGATGGGCGGCGGCATTTCGATGAACTTTCTGCAAAAAGGCATCCCCGTCACCATCGTCGAGATGAAGCAGAAGGCGCTCGATCACGGGATCGGCGTCATCCGCAAAAATTATGACGCGAGCGCCGCCAAGGGTCGCTTCAAGCCCGAACAGGTCGATGCGATGATGGGCGCGCTCAGCGGCACCCTCAATCTCGACGACCTCGCCGACTGCGACCTCATCATCGAGGCGGTTTATGAAAATATGGATGTCAAAAAGGATATTTTCGGCAAGCTCGACAAAATCGCCAAGCCCGGCGCCATCCTCGCGTCGAACACCAGCTACCTCGATATTGACGAAATTGCGACCGCGACCAGCCGCCCCGGCGACGTGCTGGGGATGCACTTTTTCTCCCCCGCCAATGTCATGAAACTGCTCGAAGTCGTGCGCGGCGAAAAGACCGCCCCCGACGCGCTGGCCACCGCCATGGCAATCGGCAAGAAGATCGGCAAAGTCGCCGTGGTCGCGGGCGTATGCGATGGCTTCATCGGCAACCGCATGCTCAAACCGCGCCAGGTCGAGGCGATGAACCTGTTGATGGAAGGCGCAACGCCGCAACAGATCGACAAGGTCCATGTCGAATTCGGTATGCCGATGGGCCCGTTCCAGATGAGCGATCTGGCGGGCGTCGACATCGGCTGGCACCGCGACGAAACGCGCATCGAAAGCATCCGTGATGCACTATGCGCCGTCGGGCGCTGGGGGCAAAAGACCGGCAAGGGCTTTTACGACTATGACGCCAAGCGCCAGCCCACCCCCAGCGAAGAGGTGGCGGCGATCATCGAGGATTTCCGTTCCAAATCGAACAAGGCAAAGCGCGATATCAGCGATCAGGAAATCATCGAGCGCACGCTCTATCCGATGGTCAACGAGGGCGCACTGATCCTGGCCGAAGGCAAAGCCCAGCGCGCGTCGGACATCGATGTCGTATGGATTTTTGGCTATGGCTGGCCGGTCTATCGCGGCGGCCCGATGTTCTGGGCCGGGCTGGAAGGCACCGACAAGATTGTCGCCGCGCTGGAGAAGCATGGTTTCGACATCGCGCCGCTACTGAAAGAAAAAGCAGAGGCCAAAACGGGCTTCTGACCCCATAGATATTGAGCTTTCAAAGGCCGCCTGTCCCATTGCGGGGCGGGCGGCCTTTTCTTTGCCAATAGCGGACGATCTGCTGCGTGGCGGACCCCCGAAACAGGGTTAATGCGCTGGTAAGACCTGGCGCGCGCCGCCACCCTGACGACCATGACGCTGATCGCCGCCCTGATCCTGACCTCCGCCTCCGCCGCAGCACCCGCCGCGCCGCCGCCTGCCAACACGCGTCCGCACGCGACGGCTACCGCCACGGCCCGCGCGCGCATCCTCGCCCCCGCCCAGGTGCGGCGTATCAATGGCAGGCTCGTCGTGCAGACAGGCAGCGACCGCGCCCCGACGCAGGTGCATCGGACCAAACGCCCCGACGGCGGCGAGACGGCGGACTTTTACTAAAGCGTCTGGATGATAGCCGAAAAGTCGCGGCCGTCGCTGTCGGCGGCGACAAACTCCTCATACATGGCCCGCGCCTTCTCGCCCATCGGGACATGGGCATCGACACTTGCCGCTGCCTCCATCGCAAGGCGCAGATCCTTGAGCATCAACGCGGCGGCAAAGCCCCCCGCATAGCCATTATCGGCGGGCGAGGTCGGCCCGACACCGGGCAGCGGGCAATAACTGGTCATCGACCAGCACTGGCCCGACGAAACGCTGGCAATATCGACAAACTTCTGCGGATCGAGCCCTAGTTTCTGGGCCATTGTCAATGTCTCACAGGTCGCGATCATCGACGCGCCGAGCAGCATATTGTTACAGATTTTCGCCGCCTGCCCCGCGCCGCTGTCGCCCGCATGGATGACCGCTTTGCCCATATCCTTGAGCACCGTCTCGGCACGGGCAAAGCCTTCGTCACTGCCGCCGACCATGAAGGTCAGCGTGCCGGCATTGGCCGCCGCGATGCCGCCCGATACCGGCGCATCGACGGCCAGAAGTCCAGCCTCTGTGGCAGCGGCGGCATTGCTTCGCGCGGTGGCCACGTCGATGGTCGAACAATCGAGCAGCACGATACCCTTGTCGGCATTGGGAAAGACATCGTTCGTATAGACCGCTGCGACATGCTTGCCCGCCGGCAGCATCGTTACCACGGCTTCGGCCCCGCGCACGGCTTCGCCAGCGCTCGCCGCGCGCGCGCAACCCGCCGCGACTGCCTTGTCGAGCGCCTCGGCCGACAGATCGAAAGCGCGGACTTCATGTCCTGCCTTCGCCAGATTCGCGGCCATCCCGCCGCCCATATTGCCAAGTCCAATAAATGCGATTTTCACTGTTCTTATTCCCTCTTTTTGTGTGACCGCTGCTTCAACCACGTTCGAAAGTCGTCAATCGTATAGGAGACCAATATGATGAGGCTGATGATTGGCAGTATCCACAGAGCGACAACCCACCAAAGCAATTGCTCAAGTCCGCTGGAATCATAAGTAGCCCCGGTCTCCAAAACCATGACCCAAAGAGCCAAGTGCAAGCCGATCATTGCCCCAGCTGGACCAAGCGCTTGTCCGGCAAATAATCTCACCGCCCCTTCCACTTGCCTTCGCGTTTCTCGATAAACGCCGCCATGCCTTCGGCCCGATCCTCGGTCGCGGCCAAAATTTGGAACAAACGCCGTTCGTGGAGCAGGCCCTGATCGAGCGACATTTCAAAGGCCGTATTGACCATTTCCTTGTTCACCATCGCCGCCATCGGCGGCATAGCGGCAATGATTGTGGCCGTTTTCAGGGCTTCGTCGAGCAGGCTGTCATGCGCCACAACGCGCGCGACGAGGTCCGACCTTTCGGCCTCGTCGGCATCCATCATCCGTCCGGTCAGGCACATTTCCATCGCCTTGGCTTTGCCGACCGCACGGGTCAGCCGCTGCGACCCGCCCATACCCGGCGCAACGCCCAGCTTGATTTCGGGCTGGCCGAATTTTGCCTTTTCGGACGCGATGATAAAGTCGGCCATCATCGCCACTTCACACCCGCCGCCCAAAGCAAAACCATTGACCGCCGCGATCCACGGCTTGCGCGTCGCCTTGACGAAATGGCTCGTCCATTTGGCAAAGAAATCTTCGAGAAAAAAGTCGGCCGCCGGCTTGTCGGCCATTTCCTTGATGTCGGCCCCCGCCGCAAAGGCTTTATCACCCGACCCGGTCAGCACCAGACAGCGCTGGCTATCGTCGGCTTCATAAGCGGCAAAGGCGGCGATCAAATCGTCAAGCACCTGACTGTTCAGCGCATTGAGCGCCTGTGGGCGATTGAGCGTCACCAAAGTGACGGCGCCCTTTTGTTCAACAAGGATGGTTTCGTAACTCATAGCGGGGTCCATTTCTCATCTTCGGGAAGCGGCGCGAAAATGGCGTCGATCCATTCTTCGCTGACTGCTTCGGGGGTTGGCGGGTCCCATTTCGGGCTATTGTCCTTGTCGACAATCAGAGCGCGAACGCCCTCCAGAAAATCATGCATCGCGACGACACGTGCCCCGATGGCATATTCCTGTACCATCTCGGCGGCAAAGTCGGGCATTTTGGCCCCCTCTGCCAGCTGGCGCAGCGCGACCTTGCACGTCTGGGGCGATTTGGTGCCCAGCGTGTCGCGTTCCTTCATCGCCCATTCGCTGCCATCAGCGTCGAGCGCGGCAAGAATGTCTTCATAGCGGTCGCTGGCGAACAGCCGGTTGATCTTGTCAATATTGGGCGCAATGCGCGCTGGCGGCGCAGTAACCGAAAGCTCGCCCAAAATTCCGCCGATCCGGTCGGGGTGCGCGGCGATGCGCGCCTTGGCCTCTTCCAGATTGGCGGCAGGAAGATAATGGGTCGCCAGACCCAGCGCGAGGCATTCGGCACCGTCGAGCCGCGCCCCGGTCAGCGCCAGAAACACGCCGACGCGCCCTTCGATGCGCGGCAGGTACCAGCCGCCGCCAACATCGGGAAACAGACCGATTCCGGTTTCGGGCATCGCAAAGCGCGTGTTTTCGGTGGCAACGCGATATTTGGCGGGCTGCGATATGCCGACCCCGCCGCCCATGGTGATGCCGTCCATAAAGGCGACAACCGGCTTGGGATAAGTGAACAACAAATGGTTGAGCCGATATTCGGTGTGGAAAAAGGCGCGCGCCTCGACCCCGTCCTTCGCTCCGCTTTCCGCCAACATGCGGATATCGCCGCCAGCGCAAAAGCCGCGCCCCTCGCTATGGTCGATGGTCACAGATTCGACGCTATCATCATCGCGCCAGTCGAGCAGCGCCGCAATCATCGCGTCGCACATCGGATGATTGAGCGCGTGAATGGCCTTGGGCCGGTTCAGACTGATCCGGCCGATGCGACCGTCCTGCCCGGTGATGAGATCGTCGGTCATAGGGGTCACTGCCTCAACAAATCACGGCCAACGATCATCCGCATCACCTGATTGGTGCCTTCGAGGATCGAATGGACGCGCAGATCGCGCCAGAAGCGCTCGATCGGATAATCTTTCAAATAGCCATAGCCGCCGAACAATTGCAGCGCGTCGTTGACAATGGCGCTGCCGCTGTCTGTCGCAAGCCGCTTTGCCATCGCTGAAAAGCGCGACTTGTCGGGCGCGCCCGCCGTCACCTTGGCCGCCGCCAGATAGAGCAGCGCGCGCGCCGCCTCTAGGTCGGTGGCCATATCGGCGAGCATGAACTGGGTGTTCTGGAAATCGGCGATCGGCTGACCAAATTGCTGACGATCCTTGGTATAGCCAATCGCTTCGTCGAGGCACCGCTGTGCCCCGCCCAGGCTGCACGCCCCGATATTCAGCCGCCCGCCGTCGAGCCCCGCCATGGCAAAGCGAAAACCGTCGCCCTCCGCCCCGACGCGGTTCGCCACCGGCACCTGCACATTGTCGAGGATAACCTGCGCGGTGGGGGAGGCATTCCAGCCGAGTTTGCGCTCTTTCGCGCCAAAGCTGACGCCGTCCATGTCTTTTTCGATGACAAGGCAGCTAATGCCCTTTGCCCCCGGTCCGCCCGTCCGCACCATCGTCACATAGATGTCATTGACCCCGGCGCCCGAGATGAATTGTTTGGTGCCGTTGACGATATAGTGGTCGCCCTCCAGCCGCGCCGTCGTCTTGAGCGCCGCCGCGTCCGACCCGCTGCCCGGTTCGGTCAGGCAATAGCTTGCCATCAAATCCATCGTCACCAGTTGCGGCAGATAGCGCACCTTGATGGCGTCGTCGCCGAAACAATCGATCATCCATGACGCCATATTGTGGATCGAGATGAACGAGCTGGTCGCGGGACAGCCATAGGCCATCGCCTCCATAATCAGCGCAGCCTCCAGCCGCCCAAGCCCGATGCCGCCCGATTCTTCGGACACATAGATCGATGCAAAACCCAGCTCTGCCGCCGCCTTGATCACATCCTTGGGGAAATGCTGTTTCTCGTCCCAATCACCCGCGTGCGGCGTAATCGCATCGACGGTGAATTTGCGCGCCAGATCCTGGATCGCAATCTGGTCGTCGGTCAGTTGAAATTGGTCGGTCATTCCATGGTTCCTATTATGGCATCAGCCTCTATCTCCACCTTCCATTCGGGGCGAATCAAGGCCGACACAACCACCATTGTCGCGGCGGGGCGAATATTGGCAAAGACCGCGCCATGCGCGCGGCCCACGGCATCGGCGTCGGCAGGGTCGGTGATAAACATGCGGGTTCGCACCACATCCTCGACCCGTCCGCCCAGAGCCCTCAGCGATTCGTCGATGATAGTCAGGCATCGCGCCGCCTGCACGCCGGCATCGCCCACCGTCGAGCTTCCATCGGGGTCTATCGGGGCACAGCCGGCCACGGCGATCTGCTGTCCGACACGCGTCGCGCGGCTATACCCATAAAGTGGTTCAAAGGGAGAGGCTGAGGCGTGGCGCTGGCGGTCGGTCACAGCATCAGGCCTTGCAGCGCATATATTGGAATGGACCGGGCACCGCGCCTTCGCCATTTTCGCGGCGGATCAGCATCTGCCCCTCGACATCGAGAGTCATGACGCGGTTCCAGTTTAAGCCTTCGCCGCTGAACGCAAATTCGCCGACGATATGGCTCGCATCGCGCTCACGCACGCGTGTCAATTTGCCCACCGATTCATAGAATCGCAGGCTCGTCGCATCGATCGTTAGCAGCCCCTTGGCGTCACCATGCGTTGAGGTGCAATCGGCGACGACCAATCCCCACCGCCCCTGCACCGATGGCGGAATCTGGTTGGCGCTGCTTACAATATCGGGTTCAGCCGATGTTGGCGACGCAGGCGCAGACGAGACGTCGGCGGCACTGTCATCCCGTTCCTTCGCGTCCCAGGGAGCGGCGGGTTCGGGGTGCGCGGGGGTCGCCGTTTGCGCTGTGCCAGCATCCTCGGACTTCTTCTCGCTGCTGCACGCGCCGAGCGGCAATAGCAGCAAGACGAGCGTCATTTTAAAGCGATGGGTCATGGCAAGGCTCCTGTTCGACGCGGCCTGCCCGCGTCGGCTCCTTCTATCAATTCGCCTAACCTATCCGGGTTGCCACGCATCAACCGCAAGTGATGGTCGTGACACGATAATCATCGTCATAACCAACGGTCAGCCGGTCGGGCCGAAAGTCCATCGTCATGGCGCTGCGTGGCGGTGCCCAGCGCAGCGTCGCAGCACCGGTTTCGCGTAACAATTGCGTGCCAAGGGCGGCATTGGCGGTCTGACCGATCATCGACTGGGCGCCATCGGCCCGACAGGCGTCAGCAGGCATGGTGGCGGGAGCATCCGGCCCCGCCGCCATACCAGCACAACCCGCCAGCGAAAGGGCCAGACCTGCGGCCCCGGTCCATTTGGCAATCACCGGCTTCTCCTTATCCCATCGTCGGAATGACGAAGGCGTTGCTGCCATCGGGCGACCCGTCGGGCCAGCGCGATGTGATGGTCTTGACCTTGGTCCAGAATTTGACGCCTTCCATACCATGCTGGTTGGTATCGCCAAAACCCGACCGCTTCCAGCCACCAAAGCTATGATAGGCGACCGGCACCGGAATCGGCACATTGATGCCAACCATTCCGACATTGACGCGCGCGGCAAATTCGCGGGCGGCATGGCCGTTGCGGGTAAAGATGGCGACGCCATTACCATATTGATGCTGGCTGGGCAGCGCGAGTGCGGTTTCAAAATCGGGCGCGCGAACAATCTGAAGCACCGGCCCGAAAATTTCTTCCTTATAGCTTTGCATGTCGGGGGTCACATGATCGATCAGCGTCGGACCGACGAAAAAGCCCTTTTCATGCCCTTGCAGCGTAAAGCCGCGACCATCGATAACCAGCTCGCCGCCTTCATCGACCGCAGTCTGGATCCAGTTCTCCACCCGCTGCTTGTGCGCGGCGTTGACCACCGGACCATAATGCGCGTCATTATCGGTCGACACGCCGACGCGCAGCGCGTTGATCGCCGGAATCAGCTTTTCCTTGAGCCGCTCGGCGGTGTCTTCGCCGACGGGGACAACGACCGGCAACGCCATGCAGCGTTCGCCAGCCGAGCCAAATGCGGCACCCGACAGGTCATTGACGACCTGATCCAGGTCGGCGTCAGGCATGACGATGCCATGGTTCTTGGCTCCGCCCATCGCCTGCACCCGCTTACCGGCGGCTACGCCGCGGTTATAGACATAATGGGCAATGTCCGATGATCCGACAAAGCTCACGGCCTTGATATCCGCATGGTCCAGGATCGCGTCGACCATTTCCTTGTCGCCATGGACGACCTGCAAAATGCCTTCGGGCAATCCTGCCTCCAGCATCAGTTCGGCGAGCCGCACCGGCACAGAGGGGTCGCGCTCGCTGGGTTTGTGGATGAAGGCATTACCCGTCGCAATCGCTGGTCCGAACATCCACATCGGAATCATCGCGGGAAAGTTGAACGGGGTGATTCCGGCGACGACGCCCAGCGGCTGGCGCATCGAATAAACATCAATGCCGGGTCCGGCGCCTTCGGTATATTCGCCCTTCAGAGCATGCGGGATGCCGCAACAAAATTCGATCACATCCAACCCGCGCTGCACATCGCCGCGCGCATCGGCAATCACCTTGCCATGCTCGCTCGACAACAGATGCGCGAGCTCTTCCATATTGGCTTCGACCAAACGTTTATACTCGAACATCACCCGCGCGCGCCGTTGCGGATTGGTCGCCGCCCATGTCGGCTGCGCCGCCTGCGCCGCCGCAACCGCTTTATCAAGCAGCGCCGCATCGCCCATCGAGACCTGCGCCTGAACGCCGCCATTATTGGGGTCAAAAATTTCGCCAAAGCGCGCACCGGCACCGGCACCGGCACCGGCAACAATATGATGGTCAATCTGTCGCATGGTCATTCATCTCCACTTCCGTTGGCGCAGCAACAGACCAAATGCCCCGTCAATGCAAGGGCTAGACTCGCAGCATAGACCTGCATATTTGCAGGGGGTGAACTGGGATAACCTGCAAATCTTCTTGTCTGTCGCCCGCGAAGGCACACTCGCCCGCGCCGCCCGACAGCTGACAATCGACGCGACGACGGTCAGCCGGCGGATCGGCGCGCTCGAATCGTCGCTGCAACAAACCTTGTTCGAACGCGCCAGTGACGGCTTTCTGCTGACCGCCGCAGGCCGCGCACTGGTGCCCCATGCCGAAGCGATGGCATCGGTCGCCGCAAAAATCGACGTGGCCAGCGAAAGTGGCTCGGCGCTTTCGGGCCAGTTGCGCGTCAGCGTATCCGAAGGCTTTGGCAGCAGCTTCATCGCGCCGCGCCTTGCCTCTTTCACCGACGCGCACCCAGAACTGGAGGTTGATCTGGTCGCCTCCAGCGGCTTCCTCAATCCCTCGCGGCGCGAGGCCGAAATGGCGGTGCTGCTGGCGCGACCGCGCAAAGGCCCGCTCATCACGCGCAAGCTCGCCGACTATCGGCTCGGTCTTTACGCCCCGGCAAACCGGCCCGACTGGGCCGCGCAGACCGGCGAGGGCTTACTCGCATCGGCAGGCGTTCCGGTGATCGGTTATGTCCCCGACATTCTTTACGCCCCCGAACTCGACTATCTGGACGAGATTGAACCGGGTCTGCGCGCCACCATCCGCAGCTCGAGCATTCTCGCGCAGCGGCGGATAATCGCGGGGGGCGCGGGCATCGGTGTGCTGCCCTGTTTTCTAGCCAATGATGACCCAGACCTCGTGCGCATCCGACCCGACCAACGCATCGCGCGCAGCTTCTGGCTGGCGTTGCACCGCGACGTGGTGAGTCAACCGCGCGTCCGTGGCTTTATCGATTGGCTGGTGGCCGAGGTTCATGCCGGACGCGACATTTTGGTGCCGCCAACGGCCTGACCGACGCGCCGTAACGTCTGAGGCTCAGGCGTGGAAATGGGCGATCAAGGCGTGACGATTGCCGGGGTAAATCAGCCGCGCATAGGTGATCCGGTCAACCCCGCGCCACGTCCAGCGCTCCAACCCGATGCACGCCGTCCCCGTTTCCAATCCTAATAGACCGGCGGTTTGAGCGGGTGCATTGAGCGCCGTGATGCGATGTTCGGCCTCGGTCCAGGGCACATGCGCCAGCAACCACGAACCGGGCGGTTCCTGCGAAAAGTCAATGCTCTCCGCCTTGGGAACGGCGTCCAGATTGATCAACCGATGTTCGAGCGCATAGGGCGTTTCGTCCGCCATATGGCGGCAGTCGAGCGCCAATATTTCGCCTTCGGCACCTTTGAGAAGCAACTGGTCATCAGGCGTCGCGGTTCTGCGGACACTGGACAGGAGGTCGAGCCGATAGGCCTTGCCCTGCGCCTCCACATCCGATCGCATGTCGGGAATCTCCAGCGCAGCGCGGTGCTGCTGCGGCGTTGCGACAAAGGTTCCGGCGCGCTTGCGGCTTTCCAGCATTCCGGCCTGTACCAACGCGCGCAACGCCTTGTTCACCGTCATGCGCGAGCAGGAATATTCGGTCATCAGTTCCTGTTCGACCGGAATGCGATGCCCTGCCGGCCATTCACCCGACATGATGCGCTGTTCAATGTCGCTGCGTATCTGGCGGTGCAAAACCGGCTTGATGGGGAGCGGCTTGGTCACGCCATCAGCTTTCTGATGGTCTGCACATAGCGCGCTTCGATCGCTTCGCGCGCATGGTGGCGACCGCCGCTGACCTGCTTCACCCCTGCGCGCCACACATGATCCACCGCCTCGCGTCCGCCCGCAAAAATCATGGCATCAAGGATCTGATCACCCGTCGTCGCCGCCAGCGCCGGATGGTCAGGCCGCAGCGACAGAAGGTCCGCCGATGCGCCAACACGCAATCCCGTCTCGCCTACGCCGAGCACCTGCGCCCCGCCATCCAAAGCCGCCCGCCACAGCGTTCCTCCGGTCGACTCACCCGGTCCAGAGGCCAGGCAATTGCGCGACCGATGCGTCAGGCGCTGGCCATATTCGAGCAGCCGCAATTCTTCGCACGCATCGATGCGGACATTGGAATCAGAGCCAATGCCAAAGCGTCCACCACCCTTTTGAAAAGCGGCGGCAGGAAAGATTCCGTCGCCCAGATTGGCCTCGGTGACCGGACACAGCCCGACAACCGCGCCAGACGTGGCGATCATCTGCCACTCCTGCGTCTCGACATGGGTGGCGTGGACAAGGCACCAGCGCGGATCGACATCGACCGCATCGAACAACCATTCGACCGGACGCTTGCCGCTCCACGCCAGACAGGCCTCGACCTCGGCGACCTGTTCGGCAATGTGGATATGCAGCGGACCATCGCCTGCCAGTCCCACCAGAGCCCGCAACTGTTCGACGCTGATCGCGCGCAGGCTGTGCGGAGCAACCCCGACGCGCGCGTCGGGCAGCGAGGCAACACAGGCACGCGCGCCTTCGAGCAAATGCGCAAAACCGTCGACATCGTGGATGAAGCGGCGCTGGCCGTGTGTCGGCGGCGCGGCACCAAATCCGGAATGGGCATAAAAGACCGGCAGCAGCGTCAGGCCGATTCCGGTCTCCTGCGCCGCCTCGGCAATCGCCGCCGTCATGACCGCGGGCTCGGCATAGGGCGCGCCATCGCGGTCATGATGCAGATAATGAAATTCACCGACGCGGGTAAAACCACACTCCAGCATCTCGGCATAGGCGAGCGCCGCAATGGCGTTCAGTCCTTCGGGGTCGAGTCGGTCGACAAAGCGATACATGATGTCGCGCCAGGTCCAGAAATTGTCGTCACCCTCGCCCGCGCATTCGGCGAGCCCCGCCATCCCGCGCTGAAAGGCATGGCTGTGGAGATTGGGAAGTCCGGGCAGCGCAATGGCATGGCGCTCGTCATCGGGCTGTGGCGGCTGATTGCAGGCGATTTCCGCGATCCGGCCGTCGGTGATGGTAAGGCGCACCTCTTCGCGCCAACTGTCCGCTGTCAGCGCTTTTTCGAACCAAAGTCGCATTTATTGCCTCCAGCCTCTGGACAGATTGCCGCGCCGCGATAATTATGTATATACTTTATTGAGTCGACCCCAAAGTCAATCGGAGAAAGCGATGCGTTGCGACCGCCTGTGGATCAATGCCCGCATCGCAACCATGCGCCCCGACCGCGAAGGTTTGGGCGTCATCGAACAGGGTGCGATAGCCGCGCTAGACGGCCAGATCATCTTTGCCGACAGCATGGAGAATATGGGGCCTTTCGAGGCGGCGGAAATGATCGATTGCGACGGGCGCTGGATTACGCCCGGCCTCATCGATCCGCACACCCACCTGATCTATGCTGGCAACCGGGCGCATGAGTTTGAAATGCGGCTGGAGGGTGCGAGCTATGAAGACATCGCCCGTGCTGGCGGCGGCATCGTCTCGACCATGCGCGCCACACGCGAGGCCAGTGAAGCCGATCTGGTCGCCGCAACCCTACCCCGCCTCGATGCGCTGATTGCTGAGGGGGTCACCACAGTCGAAATCAAATCGGGCTATGGGCTGACCATAGATGATGAAATCAAGATGCTGCGCGCCGCAAAGAGGCTGGGCGAAGAACGCCAGATAAGCGTGCGCACGACCTTCCTCGGCGCCCATGCACTGCCGCCCGAATATGCCGACCGACCCAACGCTTATGTCGATCTGGTTTGCGACGAGATGATCCCGGCGGTTGCCCGCGAGGGGCTGGCCGATGCGGTCGATGCCTTTTGCGAGGGGATCGGATTTTCGCGCAAACAAGTTGCGCGGGTCTTTGCCGCCGCCCAGAAACATGACCTTCCGGTCAAGCTCCATGCCGAGCAATTGTCGAACCTGCACGGCAGCACGCTCGCCGCTGACCATGGCGCGCTTTCGGCCGACCATCTGGAGTTTCTGGATACAGACGGCATTGCCGCCATGGCCAAGGCCGGAACCGTCGCGACGCTGTTGCCCGGGGCCTTTTATTTCGTCCGCGAAACACAGCTGCCGCCGGTTCAGGCGCTCCGCGATGTCGGCGTCGCGATCGCGATCGCGACCGACTGCAACCCCGGCACCTCACCACTGACATCGCCGTTGCTGGTGATGAACATGGGAGCGACTTTGTTTCACCTGACGGTCGACGAATGTCTGCTCGGTGTGACGCGCCACGCCGCGCGCGCACTGGGGCTCCACAATCGCATCGGAACCATCGAAACCGGCAAGCAATGCGACCTCGCCATCTGGGACATCGACCGTCCCGCCGACCTTGTTTACCGCATGGGGTTCAACCCGCTCCATGCCCGCATCTGGAGTGGTCAATGACCGACATCATCCTGTCCCCCGGCGCTGTGTCGCTGGCGCAATGGCGCAATGTGTATCGGGGCGCGGCGGTCAGACTAACCCCCGACTGCGCGCCCGCCATAGCCGAAAGCGCCGCCGCCGTTGCGTGTATCCTTGCGCGGCACGAACCGGTGTACGGGATCAACACCGGCTTTGGGAAACTCGCCAGCGTGCGGATCGACGATGAGGATCTGGCGACGCTTCAACGCAACATCGTGCTCAGCCATGCCGCCGGAACCGGCGAGCCCAGCCCGGTGCCGATCATCCGCCTGATGATGGCGCTCAAGCTGGCCAGCTTTGGCATGGGCGCATCGGGCGTCCAGCCCGCCACCGTCGCGATGATCGAAGCGATGCTAGTCCACGGTCTGACACCCGTCATCCCCTCACAAGGATCGGTCGGAGCCAGCGGCGACCTCGCCCCGCTCAGCCATATGGCGGCGGCGATGATCGGGGTGGGAGAGATTTTCGTCAACGGCAAAGCAACGCCTGCCAAGGCGGCGCTGGCGGGGGCGGGGCTGACCCCGCTGACCCTCGGCCCCAAAGAAGGGCTGGCGCTGCTCAACGGCACCCAATTTTCGACTGCCAACGCGCTCGCCGGACTGTTCGAAGCGGACTTGCTGTTCCGCTCGGCTCTGGTCACGGGTGCGCTATCGACCGAGGCCGCGAAAGGATCGGACGCCCCCTTTGATCCGCGCATCCATGCACTGCGTCGTCATGCCGGACAGATGGCCGTGGGCGCTGCGCTGCGCGACCTGATGACCGGTTCGGCGATCCGCGCTTCGCATCAGGTCAACGACCCGCGCGTGCAGGACCCTTATTGCCTGCGCTGCCAGCCACAGGTGATGGGCGCGGTGCTCGACCTGCTGCGCCAGGCGGCCACAACATTGGAGGTCGAGGCCAATGGCGTGTCGGACAATCCACTGATTTTTGCCGACAGTGACGAGGCGCTGTCGGGCGGCAATTTCCACGCCGAACCCGTTGCCTTTGCCGCCGATATGGTCGCCATGGCGATCTGCGAAATCGGATCGATTGCCGAACGGCGCGTCGCGATGCTGGTCGATCCGGCCTTGTCGGGCCTGCCCGCTTTCCTGACCCCGCGTCCGGGGCTGAATTCGGGCTTTATGATTCCACAGGTGACCGCGGCGGCGCTGGTCAGCGAGAACAAGCAATGCGCCTATCCCGCCAGCGTCGATTCGATCCCCACCTCGGCCAACCAAGAGGATCATGTGTCGATGGCGGCGCATGGCGCGCGGCGGCTGGCCGCGATGGCGCGCAACGCCACCGCAGTCGTCGGCATCGAATGGCTCGCCGCGGCGCAAGGCTGTGACTTCCACGCCCCGCTCACATCGTCAGCTGCGCTCGAACGCGCCCGCGCGCTGCTCCGCGCCACCGTACCGACGCTCGACGAAGACCGTCATTTCCATCCCGACATGGAGGCTGCAACCGCGCTCGTCCGGTCGGGCGATCTGGTCGCGGGCCATGATTTGCCGGGTATCTTATGAACGATTGGCTGAGCGTCATACGCGGCGATGCGCCGTTGGTCGTTGCCTTCCCGCATACGGGAAGCGACCTTGCCGATGTCGAACACCAGTTCCGCTCGCCTTGGCTTGCACGCCGCGATGCCGACTGGTGGGTCGATCGCCTCTATGCTTTCGCAACGGACCTTGGCGCCACCATCGTGCGAACCGACATTTCGCGCAGCGTCATCGACGTCAACCGCGACCCCAAAGGGGTCTCGCTCTACCCCGGCCAAGCGACCACCGGTCTTTGTCCCATCACCACATTTGACGGTGAGCCGCTCTATGCCGATGCCGAACCCGACGAGGCCGAAATTGCACGGCGGCGCGCAGCTTGGTTCACCCCCTATCATGCGGCGCTGAGCCAAGAGATTGCGCGGCTTCGCTCGCATCATCCGCGCGTCGTGCTTTACGATGTCCATTCGATCCGCAGCCATGTCCCGCGCCTGTTCGACGGCGAATTGCCGCAATTCAACATAGGCACCGACGGTGACCGGACCTGCGACCCCGCCCTCACCAGCACGGTTGCGAAACTATGCGCCGACAGCGGCGACAGCCATGTCGTCAACGGGCGTTTTCGCGGCGGCTGGACAACGCGCCATTACGGGCGTCCCGAACAGGGCATTCACGCCATCCAGATGGAACTCGCCATGCGCGGCTATATCGACGAACCACAAACGGCCGACGAGACCAACTGGCCCACACCATTTGCCCCCGCACGGGCCGATAATATCACCACCACGCTTTCCGCCATTTTGACCGCGTGCCTGAATTTTGCAGCGCGCCCGAAAGGATCATTATGAACCGCCTCGACAACAGCCGCATCATCAAGCCCGCCACCGGAACCGAGCTGTCGGCAAAAAGCTGGCTAACCGAAGCGCCGTTGCGGATGCTGATGAACAATCTCCACCCCGACGTGGCAGAGAGGCCAGAGGAACTGGTGGTCTATGGCGGCATCGGCCGCGCCGCGCGCGACTGGAACAGCTATGACAAGATTGTTGAAACGCTCAAACGGCTGGAAGCCGACGAAACCTTGCTCGTCCAATCGGGCAAGCCCGTCGGCGTGTTCCGTACCCATGCCGACGCCCCGCGCGTGCTGATCGCAAACAGCAATCTCGTCCCGCACTGGGCAAATTGGGATCATTTCAACGAGCTCGATAAGCGCGGACTCGCCATGTACGGCCAGATGACGGCGGGCTCATGGATCTACATCGGCACGCAAGGCATTGTGCAGGGCACGTACGAAACCTTTGTCGAAATGGGTCGCCAGCATTATGGCGGCGACCTGTCGGGCAAATGGCTGCTCACCGCCGGCTTGGGCGGTATGGGCGGCGCGCAGCCACTGGCGGCGGTGATGGCTGGCGCATCGTGCCTCGCAATTGAATGCCAGCCAAGCCGCATCGAAATGAGGCTGCGCACCGGCTATCTCGACGTCGCCGCTTCGACCATCGACGAAGCCATGGCGCTGATCGAAAAAAGCTGCGCCGAAAAGAAGCCGCTGTCGGTCGGGCTGTTGGGCAACGCTGCGGAAATTCTGCCAACCATGTTCGCGCGCGGCATCCGCCCTGACCTTTTGACCGATCAGACGAGCGCGCATGATCCGGTGAACGGCTATCTGCCCGCCGGTTGGACGGTCGCCGAATGGATCGAGAAACGCGAGAGCGCGCCCGACACCGTCGCCACCGCCGCCAAGGCATCGATGGCCACACATGTGCGCTCCATGCTCGACTTTCAGGCGGCTGGGGTTCCGACCGCCGATTATGGCAATAATATAAGGCAGGTCGCCAAGGATGAAGGCGTCACCAATGCCTTCGACTTCCCCGGCTTTGTCCCCGCCTATATACGCCCGCTCTTTTGTCGCGGCGTTGGCCCCTTCCGCTGGGTCGCCCTGTCCGGCGATCCGGAAGACATCTATAAAACCGACGACAAGGTCAAAGAGCTGCTGCCCGACGATATGCACCTCCACAACTGGCTCGATATGGCGCAGGAGAATATCCAGTTTCAGGGCCTGCCAGCACGCATTTGCTGGGTCGGGCTGGGCGACCGCCACCGGCTGGGGATGGCGTTCAACGAGATGGTGGCGAGCGGCGAATTGAAAGCCCCCATCGTCATTGGCCGCGACCATCTCGATTCAGGATCGGTCGCCTCCCCCAATCGCGAGACTGAGGCGATGCGCGACGGCAGCGATGCCGTGTCGGACTGGCCGCTGCTCAACGCGCTGCTCAACACCGCCAGCGGCGCGACCTGGGTGTCGCTGCACCATGGCGGCGGTGTCGGCATGGGCTTTTCGCAGCATAGCGGCATGGTGATCGTCGCCGATGGCACGGCGGAAGCCGCAAAACGGCTGGAACGGGTGCTGTGGAATGACCCCGCCACGGGGGTGATGCGCCATGCCGATGCCGGTTATGACGACGCCCTCGCCTGCGCTGCTGACAAGGGCCTCGACCTGCCCGCCATTCTTGGCTGACAAAAAATAGTCGCCGCAGGCAAATCTCTTGATAGGAAATTCGCTAAATATCAAAGAGTTATAATGGAAATGGTGCACCCGACAGGATTCGAACCTGTGGCCTCTGCCTTCGGAGGGCAGCGCTCTATCCAGCTGAGCTACGGGTGCCGGTGAAGGCGGCCTCTAGCAAGCTGGTGGCTTGCCAGCAATGGCCTATCGCAGCGACGCGAGATCGGCCATTGCGCACGAGCCGCACTTTGTGCGAAGCGGACGCCGGAAATGCAGCGAAGGGTTCCAGCGGTGAAGCTGTCCGAAGCAAATTGGCCCATGGCCGCCGATCTATATGGCGAGATGCAGCTGGAAGCGAGCCCGCCGGCGCGACATCGCTGGCGCGATTACTTGCCCGGAATGCTCGTCACCACCGCCGCAGCGCTCGCCGCCGCTTGGCTGGCCGACCATTATGCCGCACCGCTGGTGTTGATGGGGCTGCTCATCGGCCTGTCACTCAGCTTTATATCGCAGGATCCGCGCACCCACGCCGGCCTTGATCTGATGTCACAAACGGCGTTGCGGATCGGTATCGTGCTGGTCGGCGCACGCATTACCGCCGGACAGTTGATCGATCTTGGCCCACTGCCCTTTGCCATGCTGATCGGCATCATGATCGCGGTCATGGCCATCACCGTCGGTACCGCGCGCTGGTTCGGGCAGGATCGTTATCCCGCGCTGCTGGCGGGCGGCGCGACCGCCATTTGCGGCGCATCTGCGGCGCTGGCTCTCTATTCGTTGATTGGTGAAAAGCGGGTCGATCAGGCGCGTTTTACGATGGTGTTGGTCGGCATCACCATCGCCAGCGCCCTCGCCATGACCGTCTATCCGGTTTTGGCGGCCCAGCTGGGGATGACCGATACACAGGCGGGGTTCCTGATCGGCGCATCGATCCACGACGTCGCCCAAGCCATCGGCGGCGGCTTCTCCTTCTCGCCCAAGGCGGGTGAAGTCGCCACCATCGTCAAACTGACCCGCGTCGCATTGCTTGCCCCGATGCTGATGTTCGTCGCGCTCTGGCTTGGCCGTCAGGCGGGTGAGATAGTGTCGACATCGCGCATTCCGTTGCGCCTGCCCTGGTTCATAACCGGCTTTCTGGCGATCGCGGCGCTGAATTCGCTCATCGCGCTGCCGGTGCCGGTTCGCGAGGGAGCGACCAACGCAGCGCAAGCCTTGTTGCTGCTCGCCATTGTCGCCACCGCGATGAAGGCGCGGCTCCACCTGCTTCTCGATCAGGGGTGGCGCAGTTTTGCACCGGTCATGGTCGCCACCCTCACCAGCTTTGTGCTGGGCCTTACGGCGGCGCTGGCCCTGTGAGCGACGCCCCCCCTTTCGACCTTGTCGTCATCGGCGGCGGCGTGAATGGCGCGGGTATTGCCCGCGATGCCGCCGGGCGCGGCGCAACGGTGGCTCTGGTCGAACGCTTTGACCTCGCGCAAGGCACCTCGTCGGCCTCGACCAAGCTGATTCATGGCGGGCTGCGCTATCTGGAGCATTATGAATTTGCGCTGGTTCGCGAATCATTGATCGAGCGCGAGCGGCTTTGGGCCATTGCGCCGCATATCATCCGGCCGATGCGCTTTGTCTTGCCTGACAAGCCCGGCGCCCGATCTCGCTGGCTCGTTCGCCTCGGCTTGTTCCTTTACGATCATATCGGAGGTCGCAAACGCCTGCCGTCCACAACTTCGCTCGACCTGCGACGCGATGCTGCGGGCAAAGCACTCAAGCCCAAATTCACCCAAGCCTTTGAATATAGTGACTGTTGGGTCGATGATGCGCGACTGGTCGCGCTCAACGCCGTTTCTGCCGGCCACCATGGCGCGACGATATTGACGCGCCATGACGTCACAAAAATGGAACGGATTGACGGGCTGTGGCGACTGGTCCTGACTCGTCCCGATGGCAGTAAGCGCATCCTGACTGCGCGCAGCGTCATCAATGCAGCAGGGCCATCTGTCCTCGACCTGCTGGAGCAAGCCAGGGTCAGCCATAAACTGGGGTCACGGCTGGTGCGCGGGTCGCATATCGTGGTGCCGCGCAAGACCGAGCATGATCGCGCCTATTTCGGCCAGAATGACGATGGCCGCATCTTTTTTGCCATTCCCTATGAGGAGGATTTCACCCTGATCGGCACCACCGACGCCGATCATCATGGCGATCTGACACATGTTCGCGCGAGCGACGCCGAAATCACCTATCTATGCAAAGCCGCGTCCGATTATTTTTCCGAGCCGGTGCGGGTCGAAGATGTGGTGTGGAGCTTTGCCGGGGTGCGCCCGTTGATCGACGATGGTTCGGGCAAGCCCGAGGCGGCGACGCGCGGCTATGCCATCGAGCGCGACGACGTCGATGGAAAAGCCCCGATATTGACGATTTTTGGCGGTAAAATAACCACTTACCGCCAGTTGGCCGAGGATGCGCTGACGCAGCTGTCGGACATTGTCGATGACGCACGGCACGGCTGGACACGCAGCGAGGCCCTGCCTGGCGGCAATTTCAGCCTCGATGTCATTGCGAACACACGCGAGGCGCTGGCGGCGCGCTACTCCTTTGTTCCGTCCACTGTTATGGCGCGACTATTCCGCAGCTATGGCACCGCAATGGCGCAATGGCTGGGCGATCACCATGAATGGGCCGCGCTGGGCGACGATTTCGGCCATGGACTGACCGCTGCCGAAGTGGATTATCTCATCACCCACGAATGGGCGCGCAGCACCGACGATATTCTCTGGCGACGGAGCAAATTGGGGCTGCGCTTCAGTGCAGCCGAGGTCGCGGCGCTGACCACCTATGTCGCGGAGGCGGTCAGCCGCGTGGAAGCGCCCAACTAACCGTCAACTGGGTGGCGCGGCGCGGTATGTCGAGCTTGGCCTCGCTGAAATTGACCTTTTCATTGGGCGGCAACACGCGCACTGGCGGTTTAATCGTCCAGCTATAGACGATGGTCCCCTGCGCATCGCGCAATTCGGCGAGGATAGGCGGGACACGCTGCTCGCGATCGGTCGGATTGATGATCACGCCCGATGCAGCAAAGTAAATCGTGCCATCGGCGAGTTCGCGATGGTCCTGATTGGGCGGCAGTTCGATCACCAGATCGGGCTCGCTGGTCATGCCGGGGAAGCCCAGTCCGGCGGCCCAACTGGGTAGCCCGAAATAATAAAGCCCGGCCGTCGCAGCGATCATCAGACTGGCGGCAATCGTCGCAATAATCGTCCAGCGTCGGGCCGGGTTGCGGCGCGCGCGGAGGAACGGCAGCGGTTCCTCGGCCTCAGGGGCAGGAATCGGTGCGGCTTCGGGTTGCGCAGCAAAGGCTTCAGGCGGCGGCGCGGCAACCGCAGGCTCCGGCTCGCTCGCTGAATCGGAGGTGCTCACTATGGAAGGAGGTGCCGATTCCGGTTGCGGATCTGGTGCCGGTGCAGGCGTCTGAGGTGCGACAGTCGGATCAGCGTCAACAACCGGCTCCGTGCGCGGGGCCGCAACCGGATCCTGGAACCAGCTGTGGCGGCAATTGGCGCAACGCACCGTCCGGCCATTGGCACCAATGGCGGTATCGGGCACGACATAGCGGGTATGACAGGATGGGCAGGCGAGGATCATGGCGCTCCTCTAAACACGCATCGCGCGGCGCTGGCAAGGGCTGCGTAACGCCTGTGCGTCGACCATTGGACATTTACGCAATGGCAACCGTCTTTACCTTGTCCGGCAAGCGTGCAAGAGCCACATCTATGGCCCCTGTTCTACCCTCTGCGCTGTTGCGGCTAGCCCGGCATTCTTCCTCGGGCGTGGCGTCATGAGCGAGGCAGGATTATCACGGCCGGGCGGCGCGATGGTCGAATTTGATCGGGTCGGACTGCGCTATGGTCCCGATGCCGAAGTGTTGAGCGACGTTAGCTTTAACCTGCAGCCGGGCAGTTTTTACTTCCTCACCGGCCCATCGGGCGCGGGCAAGACGTCGCTGTTGAAAATGCTCTATCTCGCGCAGCGGCCAAGTCGCGGCATTGTTCGCCTGTTCGGTGAAGACCTGGTGGCGATGCCGCGCCACCGAATGCCGGGCTTTCGCCGCCGCATTGGCGTGGTGTTTCAGGATTTCCGCCTGATCCCGCACTTGAGCGCGCGCGACAATATTGCGCTGCCGCTGCGCATCGCGGGGGTCAGCGAAGAGGATCTGGCAGGGCCGGTGGGCGAAATGTTGAGCTGGATCGGCCTCAACGACCGCGCCCATGCCCGACCGGCCACCCTGTCGGGCGGAGAGCAACAGCGCGTCGCCATCGCGCGCGCGGTGATCGCGCGCCCGCAATTGTTGGTCGCCGACGAACCGACGGGTAACGTCGATCCCGAAATGGCGATGCGACTGTTGGGATTGTTCGAGGCGCTCAACCGGCTGGGCACCACAGTCGTTGTCGCGACCCATGACATTCATTTGATCAGCCGTATCGACAAGGCGCAAATGATGCGGCTGGAAAAAGGTCGCCTTGCCGATCCCACCGGGGCGCTACGCTACCCCCCCGCCAACCGGAACTAGCGATGATTATTCCGCGCGTTCCCGTCCAGCATCGCCGTTTGCTCCCCGATCGCCGCCTGTCGGGTCCGACACCGTGGGTCATGGCGGTCCTGATGATGCTGACCCTGCTCGCCGCCGCCGCCGGCGTCACCCTGTGGCATTCGGCGGCTAATATTAGCAGTGCCATTGCCGGACGCGTGACGGTGCAGATCGTCACCGCAAACCCCGAAACCCGCGCCGAGCAGGCAAGTCGCCTGCGCCGCAAGGCCGCGAGCCAACCCTATGTCCGCGCCGCCCGTGCGGTGAGCCAGGACGAGTTGCTGGCGACGCTTGGCCAATGGTTTGGCGGTTCGGGCGGCGATGATCCGGTGCTCAAGTCGCTGCCACTGCCTGCGCTCATTGATATTGATTTTCTGGGCGGCGATCGCGGCAATCATCTGGCGCGATTGCAGGCGCTTGTCGATGAGGAGGCACCGGGCGCCCGCGTCATCCCGCACGCCGAATGGCTGGGTCCGGTGGAGCGGCTGATCCGATCGCTCGCATGGATTGCCGTGGCGATGGTCGTGCTGATGACACTGGCGAGCGGCGCCATCGTTATTATGACCGCGCGCGCCGCGCTCGGTACCCATTTTGCTACGATTGAAATGCTCCATCTGATCGGTGCTACCGACCGCCAGATTACCCGGTTGTTCCAGCGCCGCATTGCTATCGATACCGCCTATGGCATCCTGCTCGGCACGCTGGCTGGTGGCGTGATGCTGTTCCTGATCGGCTGGCAAGTGTCGGGCGTCACGTCAGGGCTGGCCGCAACCGCCACAATGGACGCTGGCGGCTGGCTGCTCTTGCTGGCGTTGCCGCTATTGGCTATCGCGCTCGCAGCGCTCACCGCGCGGTTGACCTTGCTCGCCGCGCTCAAGAAGATTTTATGATCAAACGCTTGATTTCCCTTATTTTCCTGGCGTGGGTACTGGGCTTTGCCTGGTTCGCCCTGCTGCTCCCCCTGCCCGCCGCTCCGGCCAAGACCGACGCGATTGTCGTGCTTACTGGCGGACCCGGCCGCATCGACCGCGCGCTCGAACGGCTGGAGGCGGGCGATGCCAAGCGATTGCTGATCAGCGGCGTCGACAAGGATGTGAAACCACGCGAACTCGCCGCCGAATATCATCGGCCGATGCGCCTGTTCAACTGCTGCATCGCGCTGGGTTTTGAGGCTGAGGATACGCGTTCGAACGCCACAGAGGTGGCCACATGGGTTGCGCGGCGCAACTATCGCAGCATCCGGCTGATCACGACCGACTGGCATATGCGGCGCGCCGAATATGAAATCGAACGCGCTGTGGGCGACAAGGTGACCATCTTGCCCGACGCGGTACGCAGCCAGCCATCACTTGGCACTTTGTTCCGCGAATATCATAAATATCTCGCGGGGCTGGCTGGCGGCCTTCTGGGTCTATGAAGCGCACGACATCATGAGATTTTTTGTCGCGCTCGTCCGGTCTATCCTGTTCTGGATCACCTTTGTCCTGATGAGCAGCATCAGCTCAATCGGCGGCGTGATCGCCTTGCCCATCTCGCACAAGGGGACGGTCTTCTTTGTCCGCAGCTGGGCGTGGGTCCATCGGCAGGCGTGCCGATTCCTGCTGGGTCAGCACATTGTAATCGAGGGCGAAATGCCCGACATTCCGGTGCTTTACGTGTTCAAACATGAATCGGCGTTCGAGACGATCGAGCAACCTTTGTTGTTCAAATATCCGGCGGTGTTCGCCAAGGAAGAATTATTCTCGATACCGGTATGGGGACAGGCGGCGCGCTTTTACGGCCTGATCCCGGTCAATCGCGACGGCGGTTCGGCGGCTATGCGCGCGATGCTGGCCAACGCCCGCGCCGCGCTCGACAAGGGCCGCCCCTTGTGCCTTTTTGCCGAAGGAACGCGCGTCCCGCACGGTGAAGCGCCGGGGCTGCGCGCCGGATTTGCAGGTCTCTATCGGATGCTCAAGGTTCCAGTGATTCCGGTCGCGGTCAATTCGGGGCCGACTTATCCGCCGCGCAAATGGGTCAAATGGTCGGGCACCATCACCTATCGCGTCGGCGACACCATCCCGCCCGGCCTGCCCCGCGACGAAGCAGAGGCCCGCGTCCGCGCCGCCATCAACGCGCTCAACCCGCCCGAAGCCTTGCTGGCCGAAGCGACCCCGACCAGCGACTAAGGTTCAGATACCGCTCTCTATCAAAAGCGGGCGGCCCATTATCAATGTTTGCGACCGAAATCGGGGGCCGGATCGTCCTGCCCTTCGGCGATAATCGAGCGACGGATGGTGCGCGTGCGCGTGAACCAGTCTTCCAGCTTGTCGCCATCACCGCGGCGGATCGCCTGTTGCAACACGGTCAGATCCTCGTTGAAGCGCTGCAGCGTCGCCAGCACCGCGTCCTTATTGGCCAGGAACACATCGCGCCACATCACCGGATCGCTCGCCGCAATGCGGGTGAAATCGCGAAAGCCACCCGCCGAATATTTGATCACTTCACTCTCGGTGACCTCTTCCAGCTCGCTGGCAGTGCCGACGATTGTATAGGCGATCAGATGCGGCAAATGGCTGGTCAGCGCGAGCACCATGTCGTGGTGAGCCGCGTCCATCGTCTCGACCTTGGCCCCCAGCGCTTCCCAGAAATGGGTGAGCGTCGCCACCGCATCGGCGGGCGCGTCAGGCGCGGGGGTCAAAATGCACCAGCGCCCGTCGAACAGACTGGCAAAGCCCGCTTCGGGGCCGCTATTCTCTGTTCCCGCGACCGGATGCGCGGGGATGATAATATGGTCGGGCAATTCGCGCCCCAACACAGAAGCCACCCCGGCTTTCGACGAGCCAACGTCTGAAATCAGCGCTTTTTCGGACAATCCGGTGGCTATGGCTTGCGCCGCTGACGCCATGGCACCAACCGGCACCGCCAATATGACCAGATCGGCGTCAGTGACCGCCGTCGCCGCATCATCGGCGATGGTGCACAGCCCGATCCGCCGCGCTGCTTCGCAAACCGCCGGGTCGGCATCAAAGCCGGTTATCGTAACATCAGACAGATGCTCGGCCACGGCGCGGGCAATCGATGAACCGATCAGCCCCAGCCCGATAACCGCCAAGTGCTTGATATCATGCACCATACAGGATCAATCACCCACGGCGGCGCGAACCGCCGCTGCAACGCCGCGTGTTTCGGCTTCGGTGCCGATAGTAATGCGCAGCGCGTTGGGCAGCCCCTGACCGGGCAGCCAGCGCACAATATAGCCTGCGTCCATCAGCGCCAGATTGACCGCCTCAGCCGATACCGCGCCCTCGAACAGGACGAGCAGGAAATTGGTCGCCGATGGGATAACGCGCACGCCATGATTGCCCAGCGTCCCCAGTTCCTGCGTCAACCAGTCGCGCCACTGCTTGTTATGGGCGCGGCTGTTGTCCACAAACTCATCGTCGTGAATCGCCGCAACCGCCGCCGCCTGACCGCAGCGGGTGACGTTGAACGGCGCCCTGATCCGGTGCAGCGCATCGATCACTTCAGCGCTGGCATAGCCCCAGCCGATACGTTCTGCGGCAAGCCCGTGAATCTTGGAGAAAGTACGCGTAACCAACACATTGGCCGCGCTGGCCGCTAGGGCGAGCCCGCCGTCATCGTCTTGCGGATCGAGATATTCGGCATAGGCCTGATCGAGCACAAACAGCACATCGGCAGGAAGGCCGGCGTGGAGCCGTGCCACCTCTTCGCGGGAAGCCAGCGTGCCGGTGGGATTGTTCGGGTTGGCCAGATAAACAACGCGCGTCTTGTCGGTCATCGCGGCGAGCAGCGCATCGACATCGGTCGCATAGTCGCGGTCGTCGGCCTCCACCGGCACCGCACCAACACGCCGCGCCGCGATCTCGTAAACGACAAAGCCGTACCGAACATAAAGCACCTCATCGCCCGGTCCGGCATAGGCACTGGCGGCCAGGTGGAGCAGCTCGTCCGATCCGGTGCCGTAAATCACCCGCGCCGGATCAAGCCCATATTTATCGGCAATCGCCTGCCGCAGCGCCATCGCGCCGGGGTCGGGATAGCGCGCCAGATCGTCTGCAGCGGCCCGAAACGCCTCACGCGCGGCCGATCCGGTGCCCAATGGATTCTCATTCGCACTGAGTTTGACCAGCGGACGACCGTCCGCACCGCTCGACTTGCCGGGCACATAAGGGGCGATGCCGCTGATCCACGGCTTGGGGTTCAATATGGGGGTCTTGTCGGTCATAGGGCGGCGTTTAACGACTGGCGGCGCTGAGTCCAGCCTGTAGCGCTTCGCGTTGACAGCCGCGAGCGCGCCGCTTAGCCCCGCTCAGCCATGGCCACCGCATTGCACCAAATCCGCCACAAGGGCGTAACGATCGCATCGCCGCTGTCGCTCGACAGCGGGCAGACACTGTCAGAGGTCACCATCGGCTATGAAAGCTATGGCACGCTGAACGCCGATCGATCGAATGCGATCCTGATTTGCCACGCCCTGACCGGCGATCAATATGTCGCAAGCCCGCACCCCGGCACTGGTAAGCCGGGATGGTGGACGCGCATGGTCGGGCCGGGCAAACCCATCGATACCAACCGCTACTTTGTCCTCTGCGCCAATGTGCTGGGCAGTTGCATGGGGTCTAGCGGCCCCGCCAGCAACGACCCCGCGACCGGCGAACCCTATGGGATGCGCTTTCCCGTCATCACCATTGCCGACATGGTGCGGGCGCAGGTCATGTTGCTGGATCATCTGGATATTTCGCGACTTCATGCCGTCGTCGGCGGGTCGATGGGCGGGATGCAGGCACTTGTCTGGGCCGCCCGTTATCCAGGGCGGTTGGCCTCGGCGATCATCATTGCCAGCGCCGCGCGCCATTCGGCGCAAAATATCGCCTTTCATGAGGTGGGACGACAGGCAATCATGGCCGACCCCGATTGGCAGGACGGCAGCTATTACACCAGCAACCGCACACCCGCCAAAGGGCTAGCGGTCGCCCGCATGGCCGCGCATATCACCTATTTGTCCGAAGCGGGGCTGACCGAGAAATTCGGGCGACGGTTGCAGGCGCGTGACATTAAGAGCTTTGGCTTTGACACCGATTTTCAAGTCGAATCCTATTTACGCTATCAGGGACTGGCTTTTTCAGACCGCTTTGATGCCAATGCCTATCTGTATATCACCCGCGCGATGGATTATTTCGATCTGGCCGATCCGCATGACGGGCGGCTTGCAGGGGCCTTCGCCGACTCACGCGATGTACGCTTCGCGCTCGTCAGTTTCGACACTGATTGGCTCTATCCCACCGCCGAATCACGCCGCATTGTTCAGGCACTGCAAAGCGTCGGCGCGTCGGCAAGTTTTGTCGAACTGTCGGCGCCTTTTGGCCATGACAGCTTCCTTCTCGACGTGCCCGACCTCGACAGGTTGGTTGCGGGCTTTTTGACCGCGGGCCACCAGACATGACGCTGCGCCCCGACCTAGCGATTATCGCCGCTGCCGTTCCCGCTGGTGCGCGCGTGCTCGACATTGGCTGCGGTGATGGCACACTGATGGCGGCCTTGCGCGACGACAAAGCTATTGATGCCCGCGGGCTGGAGATCGACGCCGCCAATGTCACCGCCGCCATGGCGCGCGGACAGGCCGTAATTCAAGGCGATGCCAATCATGATCTGGCCGATTATCCCGACGATGCCTTTGACTATGCGATATTATCACAGACATTGCAGACGACAGAGCGGCCGGACCAGATTGTTGCCGAATTGATGCGGATCGCGCCGCGCGCCTTTGTTAGTTTCCCCAACTTTGCCCATTGGCGGGTGCGGCTCGCGCTGCTGTGGAGCGGGCGGATGCCGGTGACGCGCCTGTTGCCCGTCGCATGGCATGAAACCCCCAATATCCACCATGTCACTGTGAATGATTTTCGCGAACTGGTGCGCGAGCAGGGAATTGGGGTCGAGGCGGCCTGGTATCTGTCTGGCGACAGGCCGACCAGCGCCGCTGCTGCCAACTGGCGCGCCGAACATGCCATTTTCCTGCTCAGTCGCGCATAAGCGGGTCAGGACTGACCCTTGTTGGAAGCCAATCCATGCGCAAGAAGGTCATTGGCGACGCGGGCGACGTCCTTGATATCTGCGTCATTGTCCCACAACCCATAGCGCAGGCCCAGAAACACGTTCATCCCGCCAATGGCCCAGGCGTGTATTTCACCAACGTCGGGACGAATTTCGCCGCGTGCGGCTCCGGCCTCCAGCCTTTGGCGGATGCGATCGACCGTGGTTTCATAATGTTCACGATAGGCGGCGTAATCGACGAATTCAGCCTCGTCGATGATGCGATAAATTTCCTTATGCTGGCGAACAAAGTCCAGAAAGGATTCCAAACCAATCCGTTCGGCGGCAATCTCGTCAGGGGCCTCCTGCACCAGCGGCGTCACATGGTCGCGTAACTGACCACTCATATAGCGCACCAGCCCCTGGAAGATTTCTTCCTTGGAATCGAAATAGGTATAAAAACTGCCGAGCGCCGTTCCCGCACGCCGCGTTATCCCGCTGATCGAGGCATCGTGAAAACCGCGGTCGCCAAATTCAATCGCTGCCGCGTCGAGCAATTTGCGCAAAGTGCGGCGTCCGCGTTCGGTCCGCGGTACCTTGTCATGACCGGAGGTGCCACCGTCACCTGTCGACGTTGATTTTGACTGACCCATCAGCGTTTTGCCCCTTCATATCCGTACCGACACGGCTCGTTTCTCCGACGCTGACGGCCCCGATAGCCATGTATAGATTGGCTATCACCGTGGTATTTTCGCATCACTTGTCGGCAATTCATAGTGATTTCACTTTAGAAGTTGAAAGTTGGTTCACCTTTCATTATTGGGCACATGTCAGCTTGGCAAGGGCCAAGTCATATTATCTGAGCGTCGGACATTCACCGACCGTTTGTGGAGAGACATCATGCGCCATTTTTTCCGTCCGTTGCGGATTGCCTGCCTTGCATCCAGCGCCCTTGGCCTGCTTGCCGTGGCGCCCGTTGCCCTTGCTCAGGATACGCAGAGCGCCAGCGCCGATGACGGTGACGGTACTACGATCATCGTCACCGCCCGCCGCCGCGAGGAAAGCCTGCAGGACGTGCCGATCGCTGTCACTGCCTATTCGGGTGAAGCGCTTCAGCGTAGCGGTGCGCTCGACATCACCGACTTGGGTCAAACCACCCCCAACACGACGCTAGAGGCATCGCGCGGCACCAATTCGACGCTGTCGGCTTTCATCCGCGGTGTCGGCCAGCAGGATCCCGTGTCGGGTTTCGAACAGGGTGTCGGCATCTATCTTGACGATGTGTATCTCAACCGTCCGCAGGCCGCCGTGCTCGACATTTATGATGTCGAACGGATCGAAGTGCTGCGCGGCCCGCAGGGCACACTCTATGGCCGCAACACCATCGGCGGCGCGGTCAAATATGTCACCAAGCCACTTCCGCAGGATTTCTCGCTCAAGATTAAAGGCACCTATGGCAGCTATAATCAAGCCGACGGCGTCCTCACCGTTTCAGCGCCGCTTGGGGATATAGTGCGGGTCGGCGGATCGGTTGCCCGGTTGTCGCGCGGCGGATTTGGCGACAATCTGACCACCGGTCTCGAAAATTACAACAAGGATCTGTGGGCCGCGCGCGGCACCGTTGAACTGGGCGGCTATGGTGCGCCGGTCCTCATTCGCATCTCGGGCGACTATACCAAGGACAAGAGCAATCCGCGTGGCGGCCATCGCTTGATTCCCGGGGCTGCGTCCGGCGCTCCGGTGCTCGACGACGTGTTCGACACGCGCGGCGGGCTCAATGACCCTAAGCAGGAAATCGAGGCTTACGGCCTGTCGATGAATGTCACGGCGGAACTCAGCGATAATGTTACGCTGCGCTCGATCAGCGCTTGGCGCAAAGATGACACCGCGACACCGATCGATTTCGATGCGCTGCCTGCCGTCGACCTCGACGTACCGGGCTTTTACCGCAACGAACAGATCAGTCAGGAATTCCAGCTGCAATATGAAAGCGACCGCCTGCACGGATTGGTCGGATTCTATTATCTCGACGCCAGCGCCGACACGCTCTTTGATGTCCGCCTGTTCACAACCTTTGCCGGCTTCACAGCCTTTACCGAGGCCGATGTCGACACCCAAACCTATGCCGTATTTGGTGATTTCACTTATGATATCACCGACCAGCTCAGCCTGTCGCTCGGCGGCCGTTATACCTGGGACAAGCGCACCGCTTCGATCCTGCGGCAGAATTATCTGGGTGGCGGTTCGCCCGCCTTTGGCGGCGCTGGCATCCTGTTTGGGGCACCGAGCACCGATTTCGAAGGCAGCCGCAGTTTCAACAAATTCACCCCGCGCGCTTCGCTGAGCTTCCAGCCCAATTCCGATACCAATTTTTACGCCAGCTATTCGCAAGGCTTCAAAGGCGGCGGCTTCGATCCGCGCGGTCTCGGCGTCAACGCGCCGACCACCAACCCCAGCGGGGTCCCCAGCGATGCCGAAGTTGCTTCGTTCCTCAGCTTCCGGCCCGAAAAGGTCGAAAGCTATGAGGTTGGTTATAAGGGCCGTCTGCTCGACGGCGCGCTCAACGTCGCCCTCGCGGGTTTCTATGCCGATTATACCGATGTCCAGATCCCTGGATCGGTAGCCTGTAATGTCGGCGGAATCGCAACCTTCTGCGGTGTCGTTTCTAACGCAGGTAAAGCGAGCTTCAAGGGCGTCGAACTCGAAGCCAATGCCCGCCTCGGTCGCGATCTGGCCGCTGTGGGCGACCGGCTTAACTTGTCGGGTTCGCTGGGCTTTATCGACGCGCAATATAACCAGTTCATCACCAACATCGGCGGTGTTCCGACAGATGTTGCTGATTTCCGCGAAGTGCAGAATACACCGAAATGGACCGCCAGCAGCACGCTTGCCTATGCAACGCCGGTTGGTGACGGCGATGTGAATTTCAGCACGACACTATCCTATCGCAGCAAGACCTATCAGTTCGAAGTCCCCAATCCTTATATCGATCAAAAGGGCTTTATGCTGTGGGATGCCAATCTGGTTTACAACGCCCCCGGCGACCACTGGAGCATCGGGATCCACGGCAAGAATCTGGCGAACAAGAAATATAAGACGTCAGGCTATACCTTCGTCGTCGCGGACCCCACCACTGGCGCGATCATTCCGGGAGCGAACGGGCTGCCGCAAGCATCGCTGGGCAAAGAAGGCACACTGACCGCATTCTACGGCAATCCGCGTCAGGTGTTTGTCACCGGCACGATCAAATTCTGACGGAAAGTCTCTCCTCCTGATGAACAAGGGGCGTCGCGCGTTGCGGCGCCCCTTTTCATATCAGGAAAAGGCGCTGATGCCGGTAACCGCGCGGCCCAATATCAGCGCATGGACGTCATGCGTCCCTTCATAGGTGTTCACCGTTTCCAGATTCACCGCATGGCGGATGACATGATAATCGGCTGAAATCCCGTTTCCGCCGTGCATGTCACGCGCGACGCGCGCCATGTCGAGCGCCTTGCCGCAATTGTTGCGCTTAATCAGGCTGATCATATCGGGGGCCACATGGTCCTCATCAATCAGCCGGCCCACCCGAAGCGCGGCCTGCAAGCCCAGCGCAATCTCGGTCAGCATATTAGCGAGTTTCAGTTGCACAAGCTGGTTGGCAGCGAGCGGACGCCCGAACTGTTTGCGGTCGAGCGTGTATTGGCGCGCCGCTTCGTAACAAAATTCTGCCGCGCCCATCGCGCCCCAGCCAATTCCGAAGCGTGCGCGGTTGAGACAGCCAAACGGGCCTTTGAGCCCCGACACATGCGGTAACAAGGCATCCTCTCCGACGGTCACACCGTCCATGACGATTTCGCCGGTTATCGATGCACGCAAGGATACCTTGCCCTCGATCTTGGGCGCCGACAGGCCTTTCATGCCCTTTTCAAGAATAAAGCCACGAATCGCGCCATCATGCGCGTCGGATTTGGCCCAAACGATAAATACATCGGCGATCGGCGCGTTGGTGATCCACATTTTCGCGCCGTTGATCCGGTATCCGCCCTCGATCTTTTCGGCGCGGGTCCGCATCCCACCGGGGTCGCTCCCGGCATCGGGTTCGGTTAAACCAAAACATCCGACCAGATCGCCGCTTGCCAAACCGGGCAGGAAATGTTGCTTCTGCTCTTCGCTGCCATAGGCGTTGATCGGGTGCATCACGAGCGAACTTTGCACCGAACAGGCCGACCGATAGCCCGAATCGACGCGCTCAACCTCGCGTGCGATCAGCCCGTAACTCACATAATTCAGCCCCGCGCCGCCATATTCAGGAGCAATCGTCGCACCAAGCAGCCCCAGCGCGCCCATTTCGGTCATAATCTCGCGATCAAACCGCTCGTCCAGAAAGGCCGATGTCACGCGCGGCAGCAATTCTGCCTCGGCATAGGCGCGCGCGGTGTCGCGCACCATCCGCTCTTCGTCGCTCAACTGGGCGTCGAGCAGGAAAGGATCAAAGGGGTCGAGCGCCACGACGCTCTGCGGATCGGCATGGGCCATCATACGGGCTTTCTATTCCGCTGCTGGCTGCGCAAGGCCGCCGTCAGTTCGGGTTGTTGGTCTTTTTCGCGGGCAAGGCCGCACTCGGATTGTCACGCGGTTCCAATATCGCGGCGGTCTCGATGAGGTCAAGCGCACGGCGCGCCTCATGATAGCGGCGGGCATCGATCAGCCAGTCCTTCGCCGCATCCTTGCCCGGCATGGCATCGACCTCTTCGATGGCCTTGTCCACCTGACCACCACTCAGATAACGCCGCGCCCGATCGAGCCGCTCCGATGCGCGTGTCGACAAGGTTCCAGCCGGACGAACCACAAATAACTCAGACAGTTCGCGGCGGAATCCGGTCCACAGGCTGCCGCTGCCCTCTGTCCGGCCGACCAATTGCGGGGCCAGTTCATCCAGCCTTGCGCGCAATTGTTCCAGCGTAATCGGATCGCGCGCTGTTTCAATAATAGTCTTGACCGCATTGGGCTGATCATCGCCAAAGCGCAGGCGCAACTGGGCATCCAGATAGCCCAGGGACAGCCCGCGATCGAGCGCACGGCGCACCGCAAAGGCCACTAAAAGTCCCTCGGCGCGCGAGGCATTGCCCGAAACCGATTCGGCCTCCAGTGTAATCCGCGACAGGCGCTGTTCCAGCTCGGCAACGCGCACAGCTAGCGCATTGGCGCCGTCGACCGGCGCCACGACCAATGCCTGCCGCGACGTATTGGCGTCAGCTGCCTGCTCTGAATCAACCGCTGTCGCCGTGGCGGCATCGGGTTCCGTCGAATTGTCGGCCAGCTTCTCCGCCACCGGCGTATCGTTCGTCAACAGACGCGTCATCGCCCAGCCGCCGCCAATCACGCCAATAATCAACAGGACGACGGCACCAATGATCAACGTGCGCGTCGATGTTCCCGTCGATTGGCTATGCGATTCCACGCGCCCAGACTTGTCGCTGCTATCAATTGCCATGTTTCACTCTTTAACGACCCCATTTTTCATCCTTGTGGCACAAAGCGCAAGCCAGCGCCAACATTGCTGTGTCATTAGGCTGCAACGCCGCAAAACAGCCATTCCAGCCCTCACCAGCCGCAGCCGCAGCCGCCGCGCTGATCGCCACCACCGTCAAATGAGCACGCGACTGGCCCACCAACTCCGCCATATGGGCCGTAGCGCGCGGCGAATAAGCCATCAGCACAGCTGGAGCGGCAATCATCTGGTGCCAGAGAGGTGGCGGCTCCACCGGATCAAGGGCATAGCAGGGGCGAGCGACCAGCGTCGTCGCGCCGGGATCCAACGCGCTATGTTCACGGCCACAAAGCCACAAAATTCTTTGTTTCCCAGTGTCTTGTTTATACGTCATGGCGTCAACCAAAGACTGACCATCGGCCTCGCCAACCATCACCACGTTCAACCCTGACGCCCGCGCCGCCGCCGCTGTGGCTTCGCCGACCGCATAGCAGGGCAAGTTTTGAAGATGGGCAAGCCCAGCCCCGCCGAGCCGAGCCGCCTGTGCGCTAGTCAAAAGCAGACTGTCAAAACAATCCGCACCGTCGTGCGTCCAACCGATTGCACGCGCCGCAAAAAGCGGGGCCAGATGGGCATCAAGCCCCATGTCGCGAGCGCGCAGCAAACTCGCCTCTCCCCCTGGCAAAGGCCGGGTGATGACCAACGGCAGATTTTGGCTCATGGAGAGAAAAGTGCACGAATTGAGGCTGAGCCGGCAGAAAGCATCTGCTGCGCAAGCCGCCCCGCATCGGGTTCAACCGCAATGATCGCCGTATCGGCAACGCAATCACCGCCATCTTCAGAGAATATTTCGGCGGACAGCCATAATTGCCCGTCACGCAACCGCGCATGTGCCGCAACGGGAGACCGGCAATCGCCGCCCAGCGCGGCCAGAAATGCGCGCTCTGCCGCAACCGCCGCGCGCGTCGGTGCATGATCGACCGCCGCGAGCAGCGCCTGGATGCGCGCATCTTCGGAGCGACATTCGATGCCAATGGCGCCTTGCGATGCCGCAGGCAGCAGCGTCTCTATTGACTGCGCCGTCCCGACATCCGCCATGCCCAGCCGATCGAGCCCGGCCGCGGCGAGCAATGTCGCATCGACCTCTCCAGCCGCAATCTTACCCAGCCGCGTCGCAACATTGCCGCGTAAAAGGGCAATCGCCAGATCGGGCCGATGCCGCTTGATCTGTGCCGCGCGGCGCGGGCTGCTCGTCCCGAACCGCGCGCCTTGCGGCAAGTCGGCGATGGTCACGGCGTCCCAATCGGCACGAACCACCAACCGGTCACGCGGATCAGCGCGCTCCAGCATCGCAGCCACGGAAAAGCACGGGTCGCGCACAGTTTCCACATCTTTCAGCGAATGAACCGCAAAATCGATGGTTCCGGCATCAAGTGCCGCGTCCAACTCGCGCGTCCACAGCGCCTTGCCCCCGACTTCGGCGAGCGCACGGTCCTGAATGCGGTCGCCGGTGGCTGTCATCGGGACAATTTCAATCGATTGCGCCGCCAACCCATGCGCGCGAACCAGCGCAGCGGCGGCCATTTCGGCCTGCGCTACCGCCAAAGGCGACGCCCGGGTGCCAAGGCGAAGTGGCTGATCGGGTGAAGGGGAATTCTGCTTGGTCATCACCTTGCTGCTAGCGCGGCTTGCCCTGTCGATAAAGGGGCGGGTATGGAGAAACGTAATATTATGACTCTCATCCTCGGCCTTGAATCAAGTTGTGACGAAACTGCGGTGGCGCTGGTGGACAGCGACCGGCGCATTTTGGCGCATCATATCGCTGGCCAAGAGGCCGAACATCAACCCTTTGGCGGGGTTGTTCCCGAAATCGCGGCGCGCGCGCATGTTGAACGCCTGACGCCTCTTGTCGAGGGCGTTCTCGCCGATGCGGGGGTGCCGCTGTCGGCCGTCGACGCCATAGCCGCGACCGCAGGACCAGGGCTGATCGGCGGCGTCATGGTCGGGCTCGTCACCGGCAAAGCCCTCGCTCATGCAGCGGGCAAGCCCCTGATCGCGGTTAATCATCTGGAAGGGCACGCGCTGTCCCCGCGACTCACCGCGCCCGATCTGGACTTTCCCTATCTGCTCTTGCTGGTGTCGGGCGGCCATTGCCAGTTGCTGCATGTAAGCGGAGTCGGCGTCTATCGCCGCCTCGCAACAACCATCGACGACGCGGCGGGCGAGGCTTTTGATAAAACAGCGAAATTATTGAATTTGGGCTATCCGGGCGGACCAGAGGTTGAACGCGCCGCCGCCAAGGGCAACCCGCGCGCCGTCGCGCTGCCACGTCCTTTGGTCGGTAGCAAGGAACCCCATTTTTCCTTTGCCGGTCTCAAAAGCGCGGTTGCCCGTGCCGTCGCAACCGGCGCGAACAGTGTCCCTGATCTCGCCGCCTCGTTTCAGCAAGCGGTGGTCGATTGTCTGGTCGACCGCAGCCGCCTTGCACTCGCCGCCAGCCCCGATGCCACGGCCTTTGTTGTCGCGGGAGGCGTCGCTTCCAATGGCGCGATTCGCGATGCGCTCAGCGATCTTGCCGGCGAATTTCATCGCCCCTTTGTCGCGCCGCCGCTGTGGCTCTGTACCGACAATGGCGCGATGATTGCCTGGGCGGGGGTTGAACGCTTTGCCGCCGGACTGACCGACCCGCTGTCGGTTTCGGCACGCCCGCGCTGGCCTCTGGACCCAGAGGCCGAGCTGGTACGCGGTGCAGGAGTGAAGGCATGACGGCACGTTTCTCTCACTTCGGTGTCGTCGGCGGCGGTGCTTGGGGCACCGCACTGGCACAGATGCTGGCGGCTGACGGAGCGCCGGTTCGCCTGTGGGCGCGCGAGGCCGATGTCGTTGCCGCTATCAACCGCGACCATATCAACGCAACCTTCCTGCCCGATTGCCCGCTTTCCGCAACGCTCAGCGCGACGACGGAATTGCCCGATCTTGCAACCTGCGACGCTTTACTCATCGTCGTGCCCGTCCCCTTTCTGCGCGATGTCCTCGCCGTACTTCCCGCTAGCGAGGCGCCACTTATCCTGTGCAGCAAGGGTATGGAGAAAGGCAGCTTTGCCTTTCCGATCGACATGGCGCACGAGGTTCAGCCTAGGCGCGCCTGCGCCATTTTGTCTGGCCCGACCTTTGCCCATGAGGTTGCCGCCGCGCTGCCCACCGCGATCACCCTCGCCGCCAACGACGCCGATCTCGCGGACGATCTTGCCCGCGCGCTCGCGCGACCGCACTTCCGACCCTATGTCAGCCGCGATGTCATCGGCGCCGAAATCGGCGGCGCGGTCAAAAATGTCCTCGCTATCGGCTGCGGCATTGTCGACGGAGCGGGGCTGGGCCTCAACGCGCGCGCGGCGCTTATCAGCCGCGGTTTTGCCGAAATGACCCGCTATGGCATCGCGCGCGGAGCAGAGGCCGAAACGCTCGCCGGTCTGGCCGGGCTGGGCGATCTTGTGCTGACCTGCACCTCGGCCAACTCGCGCAACTATGCGTTGGGGCTGGGGCTGGGGCATGGCACACCTGCTGCCGAATTGCTCGCTGATCGCCGCACCATTGCCGAAGGCGCCTTCAGCGCGCCGGTTATCGCCGCTGCCGCCCGCAACGAGGGCATAGATATGCCGATCATATCGGCGGTCGCCCAACTGGTGGCCGGCGATGCAAAAGTCGACGCCGTTGTCCGCGCGCTGCTCGCGCGGCCGTTGCAACCCGAAATCCGATGACCAGTGATCAGGCCTCTCCAGTGAGACAATTGCCAGCATGTCTGCGCCACGCTAAACCTTGTCATGCGAGGACGAGAGGGGACGCCACGCTTGACTGACACACAAAGCGCGCCTGCGTCATCGCCTCCAGCCTCTGCGGGTGATGCCGACGCCGCCGCTCTGGCAAAGGGCGGGCGCACCAATTTTCTGGGCTTTATTCTACGCCTCGTTGCGCGGTTGCCCTTTCTCTATTTTGCCGGACGTTGGTATGGCGCCGAAGCGGTGGGCCGCTTTGCCTTTGCCGTACTCGTCGTCGAACTGGTCGCGCAACTGGCCACATTGGGTCTGAAGCGCGGACTGGCCGAGCAATTGAGCGCACCCGATGCCGACCCCCGCACGGTGGTGTGGGACGGCATGTTCGTTGCGTTTCTCGCCTCGGCGCTGGGGTCGACGGTTCTGATGCTGTTTCCCCAGTTCATGTTTCCCGGCGGTCATATCGCCGGTTTTGACCGCTATCTGCCGCTCGTCATCTTTGCGATTGCCGGCACCGATATCGCACTCGCCGCCTGCGCCTATCATTATGATATCGGGGCGACGGTGCGCGCGCGGTCGATTGTCGAGCCATGGGTGATCAGCTTTGCCGCCTTTGGCTTTGCCTTTTATTCGCTGCGCGAGGGGCTGATACTATCTTATGTCGCGGCGATGCTCGCCACATTCGCGACCGCGCTGGTTCCGATGCTGCGCCACTATGGTCGCCCGGTGGGTTGGCACCCTCACCCAGCCAAGCTCATCCACGTCACGCGCCGAAATCTGCCGCTTGCCGCTGCAGATGCCATCGAATGGGGGACACGGCGGCTCGACCTGTTCATTCTCGGCCAATTCACTTCGCCGACCATTTATGGTGTCTATTACATGGCACAGCAGGTCGCGTCATTGCCGCAGAAGCTCAAAACCAGCTTTGAACCGATCCTCGGCCCGGTCATCACACGCAACCTCGCCGAGAAGCGTCTCTCGGCTGTCGCTGCACAGGTCAGCCAGGTCGGATTCTGGATCATCGCCGCGCAAGCGGGCGTCGCTCTCGCGCTGGGCATCCCCGGCGAAGCGGTGATGGGGCTCGTCGGTCCGGCCTTTGTCAGCGGGACCGGTGCGCTCGCCTTTTTGCTCGCCGCCGAAGTGGTCGCCGCCACTGCCGTGGTCAGCGAAGCGGCGCTGGTTTATGTGGCGCGCCATCGTAATCTGGCGATCAGTCTCGCGACCCTCGCCTTGCAAGCCATCCTCAGCGTCGCGCTGATCAAATTCGCGCAATATCGCGGGCTCCCGCCCGAATATTATGCTGCTGCTGTTGCACTGGCGCTGATGCTTGCGCTCGGCTTTGCCTCGGTGGTCAAGGCACGACTGCTGGCCAAATTGCTGGGCGCACCGGTCAACAGTATGCGCTGGGCTCTGGTGTGGGCCACGTCTGGCGCTGCGGTTCTCGGCTGGGGGGCCACACAACTCCCCGAATGGGCCGAGCTGCTGATCGGAGTCCCGCTCATCCTTGCCATTTACAGCTGGCTTATCTGGACTCGCGGATTTGGCCCAGCCGACCGCGCGTTGTTCGCCAGCGGCAAAAAGGCCAATGACGCGGCGGGAGAACCCGCTTAACCCAAACGCTGAGCGACGATCGAGGTTAGGTCCGTTTGCGCGCGCGGGCCGACTTGCGCGATGATCTCACGGGCGCACAAAGACCCGATGGTCAGGCAATCGGTGATCGAACGACCCTCGGCATGGCCCGACAGGAAACCGGCGGCGAAGAGGTCTCCGGCGCCTGTGGTATCAACGACTTGGTCGATGGGTTCGGCGGACACTTTATGGCGTTCGCCGTCGCTAACCGCGATGGCGCCCTGTTCGCCGCGGGTTACGACGAGCAACGGTACCTGCGCCGCCACTTTGTCCACGGCGGTGTCGAACTCCTTTTCGCCGGTCAGCGCCGAAATTTCCACTTCGTTGGCGAATAATATGTCGATCAGGCCGTCCTGGATCAGTGCGCGGAAATCATCGCCATGGCGGTCGATGACAAAAGCGTCTGACAGGGTGAAAGCGACCTTGCGCCCGGCACCGCTTGCCACATCAATGGCGCGGCGCATCGCGGCGCGCGGCTCTTCGGGGTCCCACAAATAGCCTTCGAGATAGAGGATGTTCGCATCGGCAATCATCGCCTCGTCGAGCGCGGTCGCGGGCAAAAATTGCGAGGCACCCAAAAAGGTGTTCATCGTCCGCTGGCCATCGGGGGTGACAAGGATCAGGCAGCGCGCCGTCGGCGGTTCGCCTTCGCGCGACGGGGTGGTATAATCGACTCCCAGCGAGGTCAGATCATGGGCAAAGACCCGTCCGAGCTGGTCCGCCGCGACCTGCCCGATGAATCCGCAGCGCCGGCCAAGCGCAGCCAGTCCGGCCAATGTGTTCGCCGCCGATCCGCCCGACATTTCCACCGCCGGCCCCATCGCGCCATACAGACGCTCGGCCTCGCCCGCATCGATCAGGCGCATCGACCCCTTGGTCAGCCCCTCCGATGTGATCAGCGCATCATCGGCGCGTGCGAGCACATCGACAATCGCATTGCCAATGGCAACAACATCAAAACGGGCGGCGTTGGTCATAAAATATCCAGTCGAGCAAGAAAATGTCGTGCGGGCTTTAGGGAGAGCGAAGGGCTAAGGCAAGCATGGCGCTTGACGCCGCTGCCCCGGGCAACGCATCGCTGTCGGCTATGACCCGCGCCATCACCGCCTTTTTCCTCGCGCTCGGCGATTTGCCGCGCCCGCATGTGCTGCGCCTGCTGGCACAAAGCCTCGCGCTTACCTTGCTGGTGATGGGAGTTGCAGGGGGTGTGCTCTTCTATTCCGCACGCTGGGCATTGGCCCAATGGCCCGGGCTTCAGCCGATCGAGAGCAATGCTGCTGGCGCGCTCGTCGCGATTGCCTTGGTTGCACTTGCATGGCTGGCGTTTCGCGGAGTGGCGATTGCGGTCATCGGCCTGTTTGCCGACGCCATTGTCGCCGAGGTCGAGACGCGCCACTATTCCGACATGGCGGCGCGGGCCGTGGACGTCGGCTGGCAACAAAATATCCGCCTCGGCCTCGCGTCCATCGCGCGGTTGATCGCGGGAAATTTGCTCGCTTTGCCTTTCTATATCCTGCTGCTTGTTACCGGAATCGGGACGCCTTTGTTCGCGCTGGCGGTCAACGCCATATTGCTGGGCCGTGATCTGGAGGCGATGATTCTGGCGCGCCATCCCGCTGCGCCGCGTCTTGGCCGCGCAGCACGATGGGCGCTCGGCACACTGTCCGCCGCAGCTTTTCTGGTTCCCGTCGCCAATTTATTGGCACCGATGCTCGGCGCGGCTATGGCCGTGCACATGATCCATTTGCGCGAGGCCGGTGCCACCGGCAAAATCTCCCGATAAATCAACCTTGAAGTGCGAGCAGCCATGATCCGTCCAACCCGCCTGATGACGATATTACTATTGGGCGCCAGCCTGGCCGGATGCGCCGCCGCCGGGGCGCCTCCACCGCGAACGCCCACGGTAAAGCTGCCCCCCGCCACACGCCCCAGCGGCGTCGATGACAGCACGCTAACCGGCCGCTCTGCCGAAGCGGTCAGCCGCCTCTTTGGCCCTGCGCGCCTTGACGTCAGCGACGGTCCGGGGCGCAAACTGCAATTTGTCGGCGCGGCCTGCGTTCTCGATGTCTATTTCTATGCCAGACGCAAAGGATCCGACGCGGTCGCCACCCACGCCGATGCCCGCACCCCCGATGGCCGCACAGCCGAGGTCGAAAGCTGCATCAACGCGCTACGACGCTAATTGATCGAGCGCCCATTGCGCCGCGTCGGCGACCATCGCGATTTCGTCCTCGACCAAGGTTGAAAGCAAGGGCACCAGCCCCGCATCGCCGCTATTCCCTGCCGCAATCGCGGCATTGCGCACCATCCGCCCCCGCCCGATGCGTTTGATCGGCGAACCGGCAAAGACACGGCGAAAATCGGCATCGTCGAGCGCCAATAAATCGGCGAGCGCGGGCGCAACCAGCTCTGCGCGTGGCAGGAAAGCGCGATGCGCGGCAGCGCTTTGGGCAAATTTGTTCCACGGGCACACGGCGAGGCAATCGTCACAGCCATAGATGCGGTTGCCGATGGGTTTGCGAAATTCCTCCGGAATCGGGCCGTCATGCTCGATGGTCAAATAAGAGATACAGCGCCGCGCATCGACCCGATAGGGCGCAGGAAAGGCATCGGTCGGGCATGCGGTCTGACACGCCGAACAGCTGCCGCACCGGTCACGTCCCGCCTGCGAGGGAGTCAGGTCGAGCGTCGTATATATGGCACCAAGAAACAGCCAGCTGCCATGATCGCGGCTCACCAGATTGCTATGCTTGCCCTGCCAGCCCAACCCGGCGGCCTCGGCCAGCGGCTTTTCCATCACCGGCGCGGTATCGACGAACACCTTGAGCTGGGTGTCGGGAACTTCGGCAATCAACCAGCGCGCCAGCGCCTTCAGCGCCTTTTTCACGACGTCATGATAATCGGCACCCTGTGCATAAACCGAAATCCGCCCGCGATCGCGTTCTTCGGCGAGCGCAAGAGGGTCATGGGACGGCGCATAGCTCATCCCCAATGCGATGACCGACCGGACTTCGGGCCACAGCCCTGCCGGCGAGGCCCGTTGTTCGGCGCGCCCTTCCATCCAGATCATGCCGCCATGACAGCCCTCGGCCAACCATTGATGTAGCCGCGCTCCCGCCTGTGGTGCGGCATCGGCGACGGCAATTCCGCAGGCCGCAAAACCCAGTTCCACCGCCGCATCGCGCAGCCTTTCTTCCAACACTGGCAAGCTTTCTGAAACCATTGGCCGTTAATTCTCCGCTTGTTTCGCGCGCCATTTCTTCGCATGGCTAGCCGATGGTAATGGACACAGGAACAGCAGCTTGACCGAATATTGCGTCGAGGCAAGCGGCCTCTCCAAATATTTTGACAGCTATAAAGCGGTCGATGATGTGTCGCTTACGGTACCGGTGGGCAGCATTTGCGGCGTACTCGGCCCCAATGGCGCGGGCAAGACCACCAGCATCCGTATGATGCTGGGTGTCATCGATCCCGACGAGGGCGAAAGCCGTTTGTTCGGCGATCAACTGCCGCGGGCCGTGCGGCATCGCATCGGTTATCTGCCCGAAGAGCGCGGCCTTTATCCCGGCATGAAAGCGCGGGAAGCGATTGCCTTCATGGGCGCGCTGCGCGGGCTCGATTGGGCCGAGGGACGCCACCGCGCCGCCACCTTCATGGGCGAACTCGGGCTTGATCGCGTCGTGGACGAAAAAATCCGTAAATTGTCCAAGGGCATGGCCCAGATGGTTCAGCTCATCGGATCCATCGTCCACGCCCCCGACCTGATCGTCCTCGACGAACCCTTTTCGGGACTTGATCCGGTCAATCAGGAACGACTGGAAATGCTGGTGCGTCGCGAACAGACGCGCGGCGCGACCATATTATTTTCAACCCATGTCATGGCCCATGCCGAACGATTGTGCGACCGGCTGGCGATCATCGCGGGTGCCAAGCGACGCTTTGAAGGCACAGTGGAGGATGCGCGCGCCCTGCTTCCCATGCAGGTGCGTTATACACCACGCCACAGCGACGATAGCGCCGCCGTCGCAGCCATCCTGCCCGCCGATGCCCAGCGAGTGGGCGAAGGCTGGCAATTTGCCATTGACGACAAGGGGGTCGAATCTTTGCTCGGCAAGATCACTGCCAGCGGCCTCGGGGTCGCGGGGCTGTCGATTGCGCGCCCTGCCTTGCACGACGCCTTTGTCCATATCGTGCGTCAGGTCGATGCCGGATATGACGCAAGCGCCGACCTTTCCGATGCGGAGGCGCTGGCATGACCCCTTTTCTTCGCAGTATGTTCGTTGTCGCGCGCCGCGATTTTCTGTCGATTGTCGCGACGCCGACCTTTTTCATCTTCCTGCTCGCGCCGCTGTTCATGCTTGCCATGGCACTGGCGGGCGGGCTCGGTGCCTCGCAGCTTGCCGACAGCGCGCGGGGCGCCGGACGCATTGTCGCAGTGGCCAACCCGGTCGATGCCAAAGCCTTACACGCCGCCGATACGCGTTTGCGTCAGGCGCTTGCCGGATCGAGCCGTCCGGCCACGCTGGAAATTCGCATCTTGGGCAGCAAGGACAGCGACCCGAAAGCCATCGCCAAGGAAAAGGGCAATGACACCTATGCGGTGATGAGCGGACCGCTTGCCTCCCCGCGCATCATCGAGCGCAATCGCGACGGCTCATCGGGGCGCTATCTGGTTTTGCTCGCGACCGAAGCGCTGCGCACGCGCGAAAGCGCCACCCCCCTCCCCGTCGTCAAACCGCAGTTCGAATCGCAGGCGGGGAATGGCCCCAGCGTCGCCGCCCGCCAATCGATCGGCTTTGGTGCGGTTTTCGTTATTTTTCTGCTGACCTTGCTGCTCGCCGGTCAAACCGTCAGTTCGCTGGCCGAGGAAAAGGGGAACAAGGTCATCGAGATCCTCGCCGCCGCCGTTCCACTCGAAAGCGTGTTCCTCGGCAAATTGCTCGGTATGCTCGGCGTCGCGACGTTGTTCATCCTGTTTTGGGCGATCATGGCTGTGGCGGGAGGCGCCATCTTTGCCCTGCAGGCCGACCCCGCCACTTTGGCCGCGAACAGTGCCCAAGCGCAGCAGATGATGAGTGGTCCGCTGGCTACACTTCCCGCCCCGGCAACCGGATGGCCCTTTTTCATCATCATCAGCTTCCTTTATTTTATCATGTCATTTCTGTTGCTTGGCGCTGTATTCCTTGGCGTGGGTGCGCAGGCAGGGACGGTGCGCGAAATCCAGATGCTCAGCCTGCCGATCACCATCTTTCAGGTCGGGGTGTTCAGCCTTTCGTCGGCTGCGGCCAGTGCGCCGGGGTCAACGCTGGCCATGATCGCGCAGATTTTTCCCTTCTCGTCGCCGCTGGCCATGGCTGCGCGCGCGGCAAGCGACCCATCGCACGCCGTTCACCTGATCGCCCTTGGTTGGCAGGCGCTGTGGGTCGGGCTGGTCCTTGCGCTATCGGTGCGGCTGTTCCGGTCTGGCGTGCTAAGCGGCCAGAGCAGCTGGAAATTCTGGCGGCGTCGCGACCGTCTGTCGAAATAAGCGCCGGGTTGGTCCTGGCTTCATTGACAAAGTTGTTAATAGTGGCATTCTGCAACGGAAATCCATCGTCTGTCGATCAGACGGGGAACGCTGTTGTGGAAGGACGCTCCTATGGCCACCCAGATCCGGGTCGAACCCGAAACTATCAACCCGCTCGATGTGTCGCGCGCCGAAATGTGGGCGGAGGATCGCTGGCAGGAACCAATGGCGAAATTGCGCGCCGAACACCCCATTTACTACTGTCCCGAATCCAAATTCGGTCCTTATTGGTCGGTGACAACCTATAAGCCGATCCAGCATGTCGAAGCGCTACCCAAGATTTTCTCTTCCTCATGGGAATTGGGCGGCATCACCGTCGCCGGTGACGGGGTCGAACATTTGCGCGAGGGAGAGATCCCGATGCCGATGTTCATCGCCATGGATCCGCCGCAGCACAGCGCCCAACGCCGCACCGTCGCCCCCGCTTTCGGCCCCGCCGAGACCGAGCGGCTGCGCGCCGACACGCTCAAGCGCACCAGCGATGCCCTCGACAAACTACCGGTCGGAGAGCCGTTCGACTGGGTGCAGAAATTGTCGATTGATCTCACGACCCAGATGCTCGCCATCCTGTTCGATTTTCCGTGGGAAGACCGCCATAAACTGACCCATTGGTCCGATGTTCTGGGCGATATTGAAAATGCCGACACGCTCGAACAGCGTCAGGCGCGCCTCGCCACCGCCTTTGAAATGGGGGCGGCTTTCAAAGAGTTATGGGACAGCAAGGCCAAGAAGCCGGGCGAGCATGACCTGATTTCGGTCATGCTGCAATCGGACGCGATGCGCCATATGAGCGAGCATGAATTCATGGGCAATCTGGTGCTGCTGATCGTCGGCGGTAACGATACGACCCGCAATTCCATGTCATCCTATGCCTATGGGCTGAGCCAGTTTCCCGACGAGCGGCGCAAGCTGGAAGAGAATCACGACCATGATCTGGCGGTCAATGCGATGCACGAAATCCTGCGTTGGCAAACGCCGCTCGCGCATATGCGCCGCACCGCGACCGAGGACACAGAGCTGTTCGGGCACCAGATCAAAAAACATGACAAGCTCGCGCTTTGGTATGCCTCGGCGAACCGCGATGAGAGCGTCTTTCCCGATGGTGACAAGATCATCGTCGACCGCGAGAACGCCCGCCGTCACCTCGCCTTTGGCTATGGCATCCACCGCTGCGTTGGGGCGCGGGTGGCCGAGCTACAGCTTACCGCGCTCATATCGGAAATGCAGCGCCGTCGCCTGCGCGTCAATGTCATCGCCGAGCCCGAACGCGTCCCCGCCAGCTTTGTGCATGGCTATAAAAAAATGATGGTCGAGCTGGAACGCTATTAACGCCGCCGGTTATCCACATGTAACCTTTCGGCCCGTTCTTGCGTATAATGACTATGATAAACCGTCGATTCCTGTTCGCCGGTGCCGCAATTGGCGGTGCCATGCTTGTCGCCCCGATGCTGTTCGCCGCCCCGCGACCCAAGGCTGCACCCGGCTGGCGGCTCACCGACGCACAATGGAAATCGCGTCTGACGGCACCCCAATATGCCGTTTTGCGCGAAGCTGCGACCGAGCGCCCGTTCAGCAACGCATTGAATGACGAACATCGCGCCGGCACCTTCTTGTGCGCCGCCTGCAAACTGCCGCTGTATAGCAGCAAGACCAAGTATGAGAGCGGGACCGGCTGGCCGAGTTTCTGGGCACCGCTCAAGGGCGGCATTGCCACCAGCACCGACTATGCCATCGGCGTCCCGCGCACCGAAGTGCATTGCAGCCGCTGTGGCGGGCATCTGGGCCATGTTTTCAACGATGGACCAAAGCCGACAGGCAAGCGCTATTGCATGAACGGCACCGCCCTGACCTTCCGCCCCGCCTAATTTCCGGGCGGAGCGATGCGATAGAGACGCGCCGCTGACCCGGCGGGTAATACGACCGGTTTCAACCACACAGGCGCCTGACCGGCACGCAGCATCGCCGCCAGGCTGTGCGGTCGTGTCTTGGCGATATTGCCAATTTCGGGCTGCTCCGGACAAATAAGCAGCCAATGCGCTTTGGTCGAACGCACGATGGTTTCGGCCGCCTCTGGCTTCGCGGCAAAGCTGCTGATCACACGATTCATCGCCGCATGATTGCGATGATGACCCGTCGCGACGACCGCATGGGGTGTATAGGCGAGCACCATCGGGCCAATGTCGATCGCCGACAGCACCAGCCCCGGCGGTTGCCCCGCCAAACCCTTCAGATCCACGCGCGTCGGACAGGCCGACAGCAGGTGCCCGCTCTTCTTGACCGGCTCTGTCAGCACCGCTGCCGCCGCCATGGAAAGTCCGCCCAAAACCGGCGGAACAACCAACAACACTGCCAGCGACCCGGCAATGCGCGCCAGTGCCGACACCTGCGCCCTGGCATGACGCCATAACGCCCATCCGGTCACGGCCAGTGCGGGCAGCGTGTAGATATGGGTGACAGCGGTGGTGCGCGCGACCAGCATCGACAGCATCACACTGCCCAGCAAAATCAACAACATATCGCCCCAACGCGCGCGCAGCGGCCCGGCAGGCAGTTTCCACCACCACCGCAGCGCCAGCAATAACCCGACCAGCGATGGCACCAACAACAGCGCGATCTGCACGGGCTGCTGGCGAAACACCGGCTGACCTTCGAACACATTGACGTACCAATATTGGCGCACCAGCGGCTCCAGCGCCCCGAACGGTCCCGCGAGGCAGGTTGGCCCCTGCCAGACAAACACCGCCGCACCCACCGCACCCGCAAACGCCAGCGTGCCAAGACGCAGGCGCCAGTCGTCGCGATCGCGCAGCAAGGCGCCGCCCGCCAGCAAAACCGAGGCGGCAACAAAGGTCGCGAACAAATAGGGCGCCGACCAGGCATCGCACCAGTCACCGCGCACCCCTGCCACCCCGCGCGTCGCCAACAAAAGCAAAGGCGCAAAAAGCGCCAGTCCTGCGACATAGGCAAAAAGCCGCGGCGCGGCAGTACGGTCGCGTAACCAGGCGAGCGCAAAAACGCCGCCGAAAATAAAGACATAGGGCAGCGCCTCAAGCGACACAGCCAGATGCAGGCTCATCACCAGCCCGCCGAGCAACCCATTGCGGCGATTGGGGTGCCCAAGCGCTATGGCCAACATCGCCGTCGACAGAATCGCCTGCCAATTATGGTGATCGATGCGTAGCGGCACGAAATAATGGAGAAAGGAAACGCCTGTGGCGGCCAGAAACAGGCCAATGGGCACAATGCGCGCGTCGTCGCTCAGGCGGCGCAATACCAGCGCAATCATCGCAAATAACGGCATCAGCAACAGCGGCGGATAGAGCGCAATCGCCCATTGCTCCGCCAGAACCGGCTCCAGAAAGAGGCGCAGCATCAGGATCAGACCGGCAATTTGCGCATCAATCAGCCGCGACCAGTGCATCAGCCCGCCAGTGGGCGGATTGATACGGTGCTGGCTGACGTCAAACCAGTTTTGTCCGGCCAGCAAATCGCGCACCTGCACCAGACGAAGCGCATCGTCGCCATCGCGAAACGCCATGGTGTGAATCGCCGCCCATGACTGGGCGACCATCACCGCCATCACCGCAAGCGCGAGGCCGAGCGCCCATAACAGGTCGCCGCACCACGCTCGCGGGGCCGACGAGAAAGCGGGCGTGCGCGTCATCGCCGCTCAGCGCGCCGCGAAAACAATGGTTTTGCGCAGCACATAAGTCGTTTGAAAGCTTAGGATAATCGCCACAAGCTTGGCGATACGGGCGTCAAAGCCCCAGGCATCGCCAATCGCCACAATTGCGACTGTCAGCCCCAATCCGGCGAGCGCCGATCCCAGAAACAGCGCCTTTTGGCGGGTCCGGTCAGACCCGGCAGTTTTTGCCGCATCGACAAAGACGAGACGCGTGGAAATCAGCCAGTGAACAGCGATTCCGGCCGAATAGCTGATCGCCGATGCCAGTGCCGCGCCCCATCCGGTGGAGAGCAGCGCGAGGAAAAGCCCCATATCGGCGGCCAGCGCCGCACCACTTGCACCGACATAGCGCAAATAGACGATCTGGTGCAGCCGCGCGACACCACGCCGCCAAAGCGTGCCCCCCGTCATCTCAGGCGGCTTTGCCAACACGGCTCGGTACGTCACGCACCGATGCCAGCGCCGCTTGCTCACCCTCGGTGCCGCTTTCATGATATTCGGCGTCCTCGTTGACGCCCCATATGTTGTAAACCCGCGTCCCGGCGACAATATTGCGCACGGTCAGCATCGCGGTCATCATCGCATGATCCTGATTATTATAGCGGTGCATCCCGTTGCGCCCGACCATGTGCAGCGTCGGATGCCTGGCCTCCAGCTCAGCGCGCATGGTTTCGACATGCAGGGCATAGTCATCGTCATAGACCGGATAGGCCTTTTCCTGCCGCACCACCGCGCCGCCGACGACATCGTCAGGGCTACACAGCCCCAAAATCGCCATTTCCTTGGTCGCCAGCGCGATCAGATCGTCATCGCTTGACGACCAAAGCCCGTCGCCTTCAAAACAGAAATATTCAAGGCCGACACAGGCGATCGCCGGATCCGGCACCATTTCGGGCGACCAGCTGCGGAAATTCTGCACGCGCCCGACCTGCACCTTGTCATCATGGATATAAATCCAATTATCGGGGAACAGATCCTCCGACCGGATTTTGAGCGCGACGGTCAGAAAGTCGCGATATTTCAATTGCGGGGCCGCATGCAACGCACAGTCGGGCAGCGGATGGACACGTGCCGCCAGCTCGCGCATCGGCGCCGAACTGATGACATGCTCCGCATCGATGACCATGGCTTTGCCGTCGGCATCGGTCGCCGTAACCCGCCAGCGTCCGGTTTTTTGGTCCTGCGTCAATTGCTTGAGCGCATGGCCCATCACAACATGGTTGCCGCCAGCGACGACCTTGTCGCGCGCCGCATCCCACATCATCCCCGGCCCCAGCCGCGGGTAACGAAAGGTTTCGAGTAGGGTTTTGTTCTCCATGCCATCATTGGGGCGCTTGTTCAGCCCCAGGCTGCGCTTCAGCCCGTCGATCACGGCGGCGCCCAGACTCAAACCCTTGATGCGCTGTGCCGCCCAGTCGGCCGACATTTCATCGCACGGCATCCCCCACACTTTTTCGGTGTAGGTCTTGAAAAATATGGAATAAAGTTTCCGTCCGAACTGATTGATCGTCCAGTCTTCAAAACTACGAACATTGCGGTTGGGCAGCATTTTCGACTTGGCATAGCTGATCATGCACAGCGTCGAACGAAATATGCCGAGGTTCCACAGGGCTTCAAAGGCACGCAGCGGATAGCTGTAAAATTTGCCCTCATAATAGATGCGGCTCATCCGTGGGCGCTGGATGAAGTCATCGGGCAAAATTTCGTTCCACAGGGCGACGACCTCTTCGCTTTTCGAAAAAAAGCGATGGCCGCCAATGTCAAAGCGAAAGCCCTCATGTTCGACCGTACGGCTTATCCCGCCAACATAGGTCGGATCCTTCTCGATCACCGTCACCGAATAGCCCTCTTTGGTCAAAAGATAGGCGGCGGTCAGGCCGGCGGGGCCGGCTCCAACGATGGCCACATCGGCACTGGTTGCTGATTTCGCCATAAAATATGTCCCTCTTGGCCGCACCTGTCACGGCTTCTCCTCCGCTTTCGGACATCATGGTTAAAGGCTGGTTAAAACGGGCTATCGTCGGGCATTTTCCGTCAGCGCCATCCGCCTTTATCAACCGTCACCCCGGACTTGATGCGGGGTCCATGGCCTAGGGGTGCGGCGTCAGGCCATGGATGCTGAAACAAGTTCAGCATGACGAGAGGGCGGGGATGGCGGCGACTTCAAACCCGATCCCAGACACCGCAACACCCAAATAGCTATGGCAGACCGCTCGCCATCGCGTCGTCCGGCGGGCCGCGCGCGCTGACGCCGTCTTCGGGGACCGCAGCTGTGCTTGCCAATCCGCGCGCGATGGGTTTGAGCGCCAGTGTTCCCAGCTTGACCCGCGCCTTTGCCTTGCCCGGCTGCGCCACCGTCGTAAAGCCGGGGTCGAGGCGTAATATCGCCGCCGAATCTTTGCCGATACGCACCGTGTATCGGCCATAAGCCACGCTTTCGAATAGGAAATATCCGTCAAACTCGGTCAATGTGGTGGCGCGGACGCGGCCTTCGGCATCGACCAGTTCCAGCGTCAATCCTTCGATCGGATTGCCACCATCGCGGATCATCACCCCGTCAATTTCGCCCGCCGCCACCATCGGCAACGCGACATGGATCGCCACACCGGGACGCGGCGTGACAACAACACCGGGCAAAGCGGGCTGAACATAAGGGTCGGGCAGGCTGCCCGCGTCGATTCCGATCATCACCGGACGGAACGGCTCCAGCCCGTCAACCATCGCCTGCCCCTGTGCGTCAGTGGCCGCCTCGACAAAGGCATTTCCGGCGGTCAACGGCACATCGGGCATCGCTTCTTCGTTCGGCTGACGAATCCCGTCGCCATTGTCGTCCATCCACACCTCGACGGTCACCTGGCCGCGACTGGCAAGCTTCTCGCTCGACACGCGCCAACCGCCAGCCGGTTTGGGGCCAAGGCTGAACGCAAGCGAAAGCGAGCCCGCGACCGACCCGTCGCTGGCCACTTCGCCATAGGCGCTAAGCTGGAATCGTTTGAATCGCTTGCTATGCCCCAGCCCGACGCGAAAACGGTCGAGTCCGCGGTCATAACCCAGCTCGGAACGCCATTCGCTGTCGCCCTTGCCGGCCCATTCGCCGATCACTGTCATCCGCGTGTCGGCATTTTGTCCCGACAGCGAAAAGCGCGCCTCGCCGCGCAGGCGAACGCGTCCAATGCGGGCGTTGGCAAGCAGCGATGCGGTGAGATTGGCGGGCGGATCGGGGCCAAAGGGTGTTTTGGTACGCGTCCAGTCGAGCTGACCGGTAAAAGTCATGGCGCGAAAACTCGCCGACGCACGCGCCGACGCTTCCAAACTGGAAATGCCCGACTGGCGGTCGATCTGCCGCACATCAAAATGAAGCGGCAGCACGGTGCGGCCCAATTTGACCGACTGATCGAGCGAAATTGAATATAGGCCGTTCACATTATTGACAAATCTATCCGACACAAAACCGTTCCAGCCGCGCATCGCATCGGCGCGGATATAGGTTTCGCCAAAGGCGGCGAGCCAGTTGGCACGCACGGCCATGCCACCGTCGCTGGCATAGGCGCCCGCAACCTCAAGCAATGTGGGGCCGATCGAACGGCGTAGCGCGGCTTCGCCATAAGTGCGCCGGATATTCTCGATCACCAGACTATGCGCATAGACGGCGACTGATGTGCGCGTATCGAGTCCGCGCTCGATCCCCGCGCTCCCGCGCCAGCCCCGCCGATACGCAGCCCGCCCGCCACTGAGGTTGAGAAGATCGGCATTTTCCTGTGCAACACCGGCCCAATACCAGGTCTGCTGCGGTGGGATCGAGTCCATCCCGACCTGCATCTGTTTGATTTCACGTCTGATCTGGCCTTGCGGGCCATAGAGCACGATCTCGAACCGGTTCGAGCCATATTGCAGCGGAATATCCAGAAATTCATAGCGTCCGGCGGCATCGGGGCTGGTAAAGGCCAGCAACTGCCCGTTGCGATAGAGTTCGGCATCCCAGCCTGCCGGAAGGTCGCCGCGAAAGTCTGTCTTGTCGAAACTATCCGGGCGTTCAACGGGTCGGTTGGTCAGGACGGCGCCGCGTCCGGGGGCGGACTGCGAGACCAGCCCCGTCGATAGCAGGCTGACATCGCCCAGCGCATAATGGGTGGCATGCAGGGGGCCGAGCAAATTGCCGCCGGGATCGGTGCGATAGGCGCGGATCCGCAGGCTGTCGGGTACCCCCTTGTCGTCGGATGACAGTCGGGCATCGAAACTGTGGTTGAACAGCTCGCCAGCGGCAAATATCTCATATCGCGCCTGAAAATTGGCCCCGCCGCGCTTGTCGGAGACGGCAGCGGTCGAAGCAACGACGTCCACCGACGGCGTCTGCCATGTCTGATAGGGCCGCGTCGCCTGCGGCAGGCTGGCGAGGTCGAACTGAACCTTCGGGCGCAGGCCCGCGGCGCGCGCGCGGCGTTCGGCGGCGAGCTGAAACGGCAGCTTTTCCTTTGATTCAATTCGCAAAACCGCGTTGGACAGGTCGGGAACGATGGGCAGGGTCAGCCATTCGGACAATGTGGCAACCTGCACGCACCAGCCTTCGGGCGTATCGCGGATGGTGGTGGGCGCGATGGCGAAACTGCGGCTGCCGATGCGCGCTTCGCCTTTATCGCGGTCAATCAGGACGCTGCGACGCTCATCGAACACCCAGCCCGTTGCGCGGCGCAACTTTTTGTCGACGCGCACCGCCAGATCGAGCGCGAGCACGACATCGCCGAGGTCCACGCACACACCCTGCGGTGTCTGATACCCGCGCACCCCGTCGCCGAGCCGATATTGCCCCGATCGCAGGTCGAACAGCCAGCTATCGTCGACATTGGCCTTCCAACCGGCTTTTGCCACGGTCGCCATCGGGGCCGGGGCAGTCGGCGCGGAAACGCTTTCAGCGCCAGCCGGGGCGGACCCGACCAGCGCCAGACCGGCCAACAGGGCCAGCCGCCATCGACAGAGGGACGCGCGCATCGCGGCGGCCTCTTTTGTCGCCCCGCCCGCGCGTCAGTTCACCACCCGATCAGCGGCATCAATCGTGCCTCCGCCAAATTCGCGGTCCTCGGTATAGCGGATATGGACCGGCCCTTTGAGCGTCGCCGCCAGCTCTGGCGGCACCCGCAAAGATACCTTACGGTCTGTAACTTCAGGATAAACCGCGATCCCACGCGCCAGCAACAGCGGCTCGGCTACGCCCGGCCGCGTCACTTCGATATCGCCATAGACCGACCGGGTGCCGGTACGCGTCAGGTCAAAGTTAAAGGCGGGCTCGCCTTTCTCATCACTCACCCAGGCTTTGCCGATATGCGCCTCGGCCCCCAGATCGCCAACGCGGATAATCACCGGAATCGTGATGCCATAGATTGGCGTCAGCGAGATCGCGACACCGCTCGTCTGTCCGGCGGCGCGGGCGGTAGCCGGAACGGCATCAGGTACGGCGCGGAACAGCATATGGGCGCGATATTCGCCCGGCGCAGTGCCATCGGGCACGCGCACCCCGATGCGGATGACCTGCGGCTGATTGGGCGGCAGGACGACGCGGCGCGGGCTAAAGCGGATCATGTCGAGCGCCGCCTTTTCTTCCGGATTTGCGGCCTCTTCGGCCACGTCATCAAGCCCGCCAGCGGCGGTCATGCGTTTGATTTCGAGCGAGATGCGATAGGTCGCGGGCTCAGACCCGATATTGTTGAGCACCACTTCGGTGCCGCGCGATCCGTCGAGTACGACCCGCGTCGGCGCGACGAGCAGATCGCCAGCCGCGTGCGCCGGAGCATTAGCAGTGGCCAGCGCAGCGCACAGGAATAGCGGTAAGGCTTTGAAAAGTCGGTACATGGATACGATCCCCACAATCGTTGGTGCAGGGCGACGGACGCCGCCCCATTGGTCGCATCCCTGTTGCGCTTATATGGTTGATAATCTGCTAACCATGTTCGCGATCTTAACCTTTTCGCCACGCTTTTTGGACGCGCACGAAAAAAGGGTCGCCAAAGCCAAAGCTCCGGCGACCCCTTTCATCCGGCAGGCAGGTCGCAGCCTGCCGACCCCTGACAGGGCTTATTGGTAGTTGGCAGTCACGTTAAACGTGCCCGAATAATCGCCAGCTTCCTGGTTCGCGCCCACGCTCAGCGTGCCACCAACCTGAAAGCTACCGCCGACAGTGCCCGGGCCATTGGTCAACGTCACCGACGAAGCCGAATAGCTCAGCGCCGCACTCATCGTGCTGCTCGCTGGTCCATTAAGCGTGACGCTGCTGGCGCCGCCAACCAGAACCACGGCATTATTGGTGCCCTGGATGTCGAAATTGGCAGCAGTGGTCGTTCCGGTGCAGGTCAGACCCGAACCGCACGTGGCCGCGCCAGCGTTCGATACGACAACCGTCGACGCGGTGGTGCCGCTGATGATCGTTGCGAACTGCAGGTCACTGGTATTGGTCAGCGTGATCTGGCGAAGGATCTTCGCCTTGGCCGTACCCGTCGCCGAAGCAGCCTGTGCCGCCGGAGCAATCGCCAGAGCGGCGACAACGGCGCCAACCAAGGCGCCCTTCATTCCAAATTTGCGCATATTATTGGTCCCTCAAAAAACATTAAGCGAATGGAAATCCCACCCCATTCGCCATCGCTTTTAAGGGACCAGTGGTTCAGCTTTTGCGTGCAACCATAGTTAACAGCGGGTTAGGACTTAACTCTTCAACAGACAATATATGCTTTTATTTTCAATAACTTACCCTGCTATTGAGATAAGAAAATCCGCGCCCAACTTAACGCCCGCGACCCACAATGACACAAATTTAACCACCGACCCGACCCGAATCAATCAGTCGTTAAGCACGGTTTTCAGATCGCTTCGCCGCTCAATCGCTGACAAATCATATCAAGCTGGTCGAGCGACGCAAATTTCAACGCCAGCGCCCCGCGCCCGCCCCCGGCATAGGTGATGGCAACGCCAATCCCCAACAGCTCGGACAAATGCCGTTCCACGGCTACTATGTCAGGATCGCGCGATACTCCGGCCGATGCGCGATGCTCCGCCCGCTCGGGCCGCTTGTCCGCTCGCACCAGCGCTTCGACCGCGCGCACAGAAAGCCCGTCCCTAACGACCCGCTGCGCCAGCGCCTCGACATCATCGGCACCAATCAACGCGCGCGCATGGCCCATCGACAGCCTGCCATCGACAACCATCGCCTGTACGCCATCGGGCAGGTCGAGCAGCCGCAGCAAATTGGCGATATGGCTGCGCGACTTGCCGACCAGCTTCGCCATCGCGTCCTGGCTGTGTCCATAGTCGTCGATCAGCCGCCGATAGGCGCCCGCTTCTTCAATCGCATTCAGGTCCTGCCGCTGAATATTCTCGACCAGCGCAATTTCATAAGTCGCAGCATCGTCCAGATCGCGCAGCAGCGCCGGAATCTGATGCAGCCCTGCCCGCTGCGCCGCACGCCAACGGCGTTCGCCCGCAACCAGTTGAAATCCCTGACCATCGGGCGCGCGCCGGACAATAATCGGTTGCAACACACCGCGTGTGCCAATCGAGGTCGCCAGCTCGGTAATCGTCGCCTCGTCAAAATGACGCCGCGGCTGACCCGGTAAGGGATGGATGGAACCGATGTCGACATGCTGGATATGGTCACCCGTCGTCGTCGCACCGCCGCCCTGCCCCGCAACCGGCGCTTCGACTGCCGCGTCACCAAATAAGGCATTGAGTCCGCGCCCTAGTCCCGATGGTCGCTTGCGCGCCGGTGCCTGCGCCTCTGGCGTTGCATGGCTACTGTCAATTATATCTTTTTTTTCCGTCATTTAGGCCGCTTTCCGAATGCCCGGCAGGCGGTCGATCATCTCGCGCGCCAGCGCGATATAGGCCAGAGACCCGGGGCAGCGATGGTCATAAATCAGCGCCGGCAAGCCATGGCTCGGCGCTTCCGACAGGCGCACATTGCGCGGAATGACGGTCGAAAAAACTACCGGCCCCAGACATTCGCGCACATCATCGGACACTTGGTCGGTCAGTCGGTTGCGGCGATCGAACATGGTCAGCGCCACCCCCAGAATCGACAGCTGCGGATTAAACTTCCCGCGTACCCGTTCGACCGTGGTGAGCAGCTGGCTCAACCCCTCGAGCGCAAAAAACTCGCATTGCAACGGCACCACCAAAGATTCGGCCGCAATCAAGGCATTGAGCGTCAACATCCCCAGCGACGGAGGGCAATCGATCAGGCAAATATCCCACTGTCCCGCTTCGGCCGTTCCCAACGCATTTTGCAGCCGATGCAGACGATCAGAAAATTCGACCAATTCAATCTCGGCTCCCGACAGGTCCACTGTCGCCGGAACAATGTCGAGGCGCGGAATCGCGGTCGGTATCGCACATTCGGCCAGTGTGGCATCCCCGCGCAGCAGCTCGTAACTGGAGAGCGTCCGCACTGCATGGCCAATCCCCAGCCCGGTCGAAGCATTGCCTTGCGGATCAAGGTCGATGATCAACGTCCGCCAGCCCGTCGCGGCCAAAGCCGTCGCCAAATTAATCGCAGTTGTGGTTTTTCCGACCCCGCCTTTTTGGTTCGCCACGGCTATGCGGATCATTTTTTCCCTCGTTTCTGCCCCGGAACCACACCCTGACCGACCAAAATCGCGCTATCGGGGTCAGTGACGCTCTGTTCCACGTGAAACAATGTCTGCCACGAAGCCGGCAGCAACGCCAGTTCCTTAACCGCATTTTGTCCTTTTGGCAGCAACCAGCGCGTTGATTTGGTGGAAAAGCGCGCCGAGAGGCTGATCAGCTTGTCGAGAGGTGCAAAAGCGCGCGCGCTGATCGTCGCCATCGGATGGGTTGGCAGCGCTTCCAGTCGCGATTCCACCACACGCACGCGCGACCCCAGCGCCAACGCCGCGACCACCTCATTCAAAAAGCCACAACGCCGCTTGCGCGATTCCACCAACCAGATGGGCCGCTCCGACAAGATCGCAACGACCAGCCCCGGAAGCCCCGGACCGCTACCGAGGTCGAGCCAGAGACCCTCCCCATCGCGCTTGTCAATGCTTAGCAGTTGCGCGCTGTCGACAATATGACGAACCCAGAAATGCGGAACGGTCGAGGCAGAGATCAGATTTTGTTGGCTATTCTCGGCCACCAACGAGGCTGCAAACAGCTCGAGTCGCGCCCACATTTCTGCCGTTGGGTCGAATTGCGTGGCCAACCAGTCGCGCGCCTCCGCTTCTCCGTCCAGCTTTGGCAGGATATCATCGCTCATGCGGCGCGACGGCGGCTATGGACAAGGATTGCGGTTAGCGCGGCAGGGGTAACCCCGTCGATCCGCGCCGCCTGCCCCAATGTTTCAGGCCGTGCTTTGGTCAGTCGCTCGACCATTTCGCGCGACAACCCGCCAATTGCAGCAAAATCCAACGCCGGATCGAGCGCAATCGCCTCATTGGCCGCCAAAGCGCGCAACTCTGCCTCTTGCCGCGCGACATAGGGCGCATAATGGGCATCCTCGACAATTTCGTTCAAAATGGTCGGGGCCACATCGGCAAGCTCGGGCGCCAATATTGTCAGATGTGACAGCGCTACGCCGGGTAGCCGCAGCAAATCAATCCGCGTCCGCGCCACACCATCGCCCGGGAGTGCCACGTCCAGCCGCACATAATCGGCGGTGGTGACAGAAGCCGCCAAGCTGGCCTCGGCTTTCCCGCGCGCGCTTTGCCGTTCAGCAAAAAGTTGCGCCGTCGCTGCCGTCACCAGTCCCAGATCGATCCCCAGCGGCGTCAGCCGCGTCGCAGCATTGTCGGCGCGCAGACGCAGGCGGTATTCGGCGCGCGCGGTGAGCATACGATAAGGCTCGCTCACCCCCTGCAGTACCAGGTCATCGACCATGACTCCAATATAGCTTTGCGCGCGATCGAGGATCAGCGATGCCTTATTCTGTACCGCCAGTGCCGCATTGGCACCCGCGACCAACCCTTGCGCCGCCGCCTCTTCATATCCCGTCGTGCCATTGATTTGCCCCGCGCACCAAAGCCCGGAAATCGCGCGCAATTGCAACGTCCTGTCGAGCGCACGCGGGTCGATATGGTCATATTCGACCGCATAACCCGGCACGACCATTTCGACCGTTTCCAGCCCCTCCATCGTTCGCAACATGGCGAGCTGGACGTCGGCGGGGAGCGAGGTCGATATCCCGTTGGGATAGACGAGATGCGTATCGAGCCCCTCGGGCTCCAGAAACACTTGATGCCCGTCACGGTCGGCAAAGCGGTGGATCTTATCTTCTATGGACGGGCAATAGCGCGGGCCTGCCGCTCCAATCGCGCCGGTAAACAGCGGCGAGCGGTGGAGGTTATCGGCAATGATCTGATGCGATGCGGCGTTGGTGCGGGTGATCGCGCAAAAAATCTGCGGCACGGTGCGCGCTTGATTCCATAGCGAACAGGTCCAGCTTCCGCCGTCCGAAGGCTGCTCCTCCAGCCGCGCCCAATCAATCGTCCGTCCATCGAGCCGCGGCGGCGTTCCCGTCTTAAGCCGCGCCATCGGCAAGTCCGCCGCGCGAAGTTGCGCCGCAAGCCGACTCGCGCCAGCTTCGCCAATACGCCCGCCCTCAAAGCGCTCCTCGCCGCGAAACAGGCGTCCGCCGAGGAACGTACCCGTCGCGAGCACCACCGCGTCTGCCGCAAGGCGGCGTCCATCGCCAAGTTCCAGCCCGGTAACACGCAATCCGTCATCCGAAAGCCTTAGCGCCGCCGCTTCCCCCGCGATGGTGACAATGCCCGATTCGTCCGCAAGAAAGTCCTGAACGGCTTGGCGATACAGCGCGCGGTCGGCCTGGATGCGCGGTCCCTGCACCGCCGCGCCCTTGCTGCTGTTGAGCATCCGATAATGGATGGCCGCGCGGTCAGCGGCGCGCGCCATCCAGCCATCGAGAGCATCGACCTCGCGCATCAAATGGCCCTTGCCCAGCCCGCCAATCGCGGGGTTGCACGACATGACGCCAATCTTATCGGGCTCGAAACTGACCAGCGCCACCCGCGCGCCCAGCCGTGCCGCAGCGGCGGCGGCCTCGGTCCCGGCATGCCCACCGCCGACGACGATGACATCAAAAGTTGCGCTGCTGTCCATGATAAGAGCGGCCTTTAGGGGATTGGCACAAAGGCGTCAAAGCCTGTCGCTGTTTCACGTGGAACATCACTTCCCGATGCAGAACCGCCCGAACAAAGTGTCGAGCATGTCCTCAACCCCCGCACGCCCGGTAATGCGGTCAAGCGCGACAGTCGCGAGCCGCAGACGCTCGGCGAGCAGGATCAGATCGTCGGCCTCACGCGATGCGGGGTCGACCACCAGCCAGGCCATCGCCTCGGACAAAGCGGCGCGTTGGCGCTGGCGCAGCGCCGCTTCGCCTTCGCGCGGCAACAGCGCGCGCGCCTGCGCAACGATTGCCGTGTGCAGCCGGTCCATCCCCTCGCCCGTCGCCGCCGACACTATCAAGTCACACTGTGCCGCCTGCGCTTCGGCTTCGGCATCGCCGCGCCATCGGTCAACCTGCGCCGCGATGCGCAGGCAATGCGGATGATCGGGAGCGGTATCGGGCGCGCCCAGCCACAGCAAAATATCCGCGCGGGAAACGGCCTCCTGCGCGCGGTCTATACCAATCGCCTCGATCGCATCGGCACCTTCGGCGCGCAATCCGGCGGTATCCGAAAAGCGCATCGCTATCCCGTCGAGCGCCAACGGGGTTTCAATGACATCGCGTGTCGTTCCTGCAATCGGCGACACAATCGCCAGTTCGCGTTGCGCCAAAGCATTGATTAATGTTGATTTTCCGGCGTTTGGTGGCCCTGCGATAACCACCGAAAGCCCCTCGCTGATCGCCTCCGCTGCCGGCCTCGCCAGCCAGCCATCAAGGTCGCGCGCCAAAATGGCCATCCCTGCAACCATTCGCTGCGCGACCGCGTCTCCAACTTCGACATCATCCTCGTCGGCAAAGTTCAGCTCGGCCTCGGCCCCCGCCGACAGCGCCAAAATCTCTGCCTGCCAACGGTCCACCGCGCGCGATACATGCCCACTCGCCATCCCGAGTGCCTGCACCCGCTGGCTCTCGGTCTCGGCGGCAAGCAAGTCGGCCAATCCCTCGGCTTCGGCGAGGTCGATGCGGCCATTGGCAAAGGCTCGGCGGGTAAACTCCCCTGCCTCGGCGCGGCGCAATCCCGGCATTGCCGCCAGCACCGCGTCGACCACCGCCACCACGGCGCGGCCGCCATGCAAATGCAGCTCGGCCAGGTCTTCGCCGGTCGCCGTCGCCGGACCGGGAAACCATAAGATCAGTGCGCGGTCGAGAGGTGCCCCATCGGCGGGTCGGGTCAGTGTTGCCAATGTGGCGCGGCGCGGCTGCGGAACTTTATCGCAAAGCGCCTCTATAGCATTGCAAGCGTCAGAGCCGCTGATCCGCACGACGGCAATCGCCGCCGGCGGCATCCCGCTCGACAGCGCAAAAATAGTATCATTTGCGCTGTCGGGGCTCAGCTTTTGCGTCCTCGCGTGGGTTTATCGTCGCTGCTCTCACTGGGCTTGCGCGCGTTGCCCATCATCCCGCCGCCAAATTGACCGAGCAAGGACTGGATCAAACCCATCCCCGCCTCGCCCATCGGAGCCCAGCTTTTGACCATGCCCTCGACCAGATCCGGGGTGATGCCCTTTGCCATCAACTCTTTGACCCGCGACAGATAAATGTCATGCAGCGGCTCCAGATCGGGCAACCCGAACAATCGCCGCGCCTCCTCTGGTGTGCAATCGACCTCTATATTGAATTTCACAATGCTTCTCCCGTCGCTTGCTGCTTGAGCATAACCCCTTGCTGCTGCTAGCTTCGCGCTTTCCATCCCCTTTGGCAAGCTTCAGGAGCCCTCCCATGTCCGCAACCTCCGCGACCAACACAACCATTTCCGCGCTTGCCGACGAGGGCCAGATCCCCGCCTATGTCGCGCGACCCGATGGCCCGGCGACAAAAGCGATTATCGTCATTCCCGAAATCTTTGGCGTCAACGCAGGGATTCGCGCCAAATGCGACGATTGGGCGGCCAAGGGCTATCTGGCGATGGCCCCCGATATTTTCTGGCGCTTCGCCCCCGGGGTCGAACTCAACCCCGATGTCGAGGCCGAACTCAACGAAGCCTTTGGTTATTTTCAGCAATATGACGCCGACAAGGGCGTCAAGGATATCGAAGCCGCGATCCGCTGGCTCCACCATGGGGGCGCAGCCAAGGTTGGGTGCGTCGGATTCTGCTTGGGAGGACGGCTCGCCTATATGGCGGCGGCGCGAACCGATATTCACGCATCGGTCGGCTATTATGGCGTGATGATTGATCAGATGCTGGGCGAAAGCCATGCCATCGCGCACCCGTTGATGCTTCATATCCCCACGGCGGATCATTTTGTCGGCCCCGAGGCGCAGACCAAGATGCACGAGGGACTCGACCCCCATCCCAAAGTCACGCTCCACGATTATGCCGGGCTCGATCATGGTTTTGCAGCGGCCAGTGGCGACCGCCGCGATGAGGCCGGGGCAAGCCTAGCCGACGCGCGCACCGAGGCTTTTTTTGCCGAGCATTTGGCATGACCGCCGCGAAAGGCATTGCCGTCTGGCACGACTATATGGCGAAGGGCGGCGATCCGCAGACGCTGCGGGCGATGCTCGCCGAAGATGCTGTCTTTCACTCGCCCGTCGTCCACACACCGCAAGTCGGCCGCGACAAGGTGTTCGCCTATCTCCACGCGGCGAGCCATGTGCTCGGCGGGGATAGTTTTGCCTATGTTCGTGAGATTGTCGACGAATCCGAAGCAATGCTGGAGTTCACCTGCACCGTCGATGATATTCACATCAATGGCGTCGATATCATCCGCTGGAATGACGACGGATTAATCAGCGATTTCAAAGTGATGGTTCGTCCGCTCAAAGCGATCAACAAGCTTTGGGAACAGATGGCGGCGATGCTGAAAGCGCAGGCTCAATAACAACAAGGATTTGGCTATGACACGGTTTCTGGCCCCGATATTGTTGCTGCTGGCTGTGCTCGGCGGCGCGCTCTGGTGGCCCGCCCGCTGGACCCTAATCATCAGCGTTCCGCTGCTCCTCATCGCGCTATATGACCTAGTCCAGACGCACCATTCGCTCCGCCGCAACTATCCGCTTATCGCGCGGATCCGCTGGATGTTCGAAGCGTTGCGACCCTTTCTGCACAGCTATATCGTCGAAAGCCCGCTCGATGGCCGACCCTATGACCGCAACGAGCGCAGCCTGATCTATGCCCGCGCCAAGCGCAACCTCGACGTCCATCCTTTTGGTACCGAACTCGATGTCTATTCCGAAGAATATGAATGGATGGGCCACAGCATGGCCCCCTCGGTAAAACCCGACCGCACCCAGCGCGTCCATGTCGGCAGCAGCCAGTGCAAAACCCCCTATGATGCCGCTTTGCTCAACATTTCGTCGATGAGCTTTGGCGCGCTAGGGGCCAAGGCGATCGAGGCGCTCAACCTCGGCGCCGCAAAGGGCGGCTTTTATCACGACACCGGCGAAGGTGGCCTCAGCCGATATCATCGGTCTCACGGGGGCGATCTGGTGTGGGAATTGGGCAGCGGATATTTCGGATGTCGCGACAGTCAGGGCCGTTTCGACCCCGAACATTTCCGCGATACTGCGCAAAGCGATCAGGTGCGAATGATCGAGATCAAATTGAGTCAGGGCGCCAAACCGGGCCATGGCGGGGTATTGCCGGGCAGCAAGGTCACCAAAGAAATTGCGGCGGCGCGCCATGTGCCCGAAGGACAGGATTGCGTATCCCCTGCGGTGCATACGGCCTTTTCTACCCCACTCGAACTGCTTGATTGGGCCGCGAAATTACGTGATTTATCAGGGGGTAAGCCGGTCGGAATCAAATTCTGCGTCGGCCAGCCGCACGAGGTTTATGCGGTGATGAAGGCGATGCTCGAAAGCGGCATTCGGCTCGATTATATTGTTGTCGACGGGGGCGAAGGCGGCACGGGTGCGGCACCGGTCGAATTTTCAAACCGCATCGGTATGCCGCTGCGCGAAGGGCTGATATTGGTGCGCAACGCTCTAGTCGGATGCGGGCTGAAGGACGAAATCAAGCTCGCCGCTTCAGGCAAGGTCCATTCGGGCGCCGGCCTCGCGAACAACGCTGCGCTTGGTGCCGATTGGTCGAATGCGGCACGCGCCTTCATGTTCTCGCTGGGCTGCGTCCAGTCGCTGCAATGCCATACCGACAAATGCCCGACCGGCGTTGCGACCCAGAACGCAAACCGCCAGCGTGGGCTGGTGGTCGAGGATAAGGCCGCCCGCGTCGAGAATTTTCAGGCGGCCACCGTCTCCGCGCTATGGGACATCACTTGCGCGATGGGCCTGAAGACGCCGTGGGACATCAAACCGCACCATCTGTCCGAACGGATAAATGCAACGCGGTCGGACTCAATCGACCGCATCTATAAATTCTATGATCGCAATATCTTAATCGACGATCCGGAATCGACAAGCGCCGGGCGTCATTGGGCGATGGCCCGCGCCGACAGTTTTCGGGCGGCCTATTGAAACGACAGATAGCGTCAGGCTTAGATCAATTTAAGTTCAGCCAGCTCGCGATAAAGATGCGGCGGCAGGTCGCCCTGCCCGCTCTCGTTCTCGACTCCGCCCGGTGCATCGGCATCCGACAGATATCGCCATCCCTGATGCGCCCGCTTGGGAGTCGGCGGCAATATCTCCACCTCGGCGGCGCAGACGATATCGATCCGTCCGTCTTTGCGGTCTTCAAAACGCAAAATCTGTTGCCGTGCGACAATGCGATGTTTGATGATCCAGTGGATCGAGCCGCCAACCAGCTCATCCATACGTTTGGGCCGCATCCGCGTCGGCACCCGCAGCACGCCATCGTGCACCCGCTTGTCCACCCGCCGTGCAAAGGTTTCGACATGCGCGCACCCGACGGCGACCTTGGTGAGATGAAGTGGGGGCATAGACATAGAAGATGGGCCGAACCCGGGCCTGTTCAAGTAGACAAGGCTAGCGATCGCGGGCGAGATAGGCGACGAGCGCCGCACGTTCCTCATCACGGTGCAGACCGAAATATTGCATTTCATTGTCCGGAACCACAGCCTCCGGATTGGCGATGAAGCAGTCAAGCAAGGCGCGCGTCCAGACCTTTTCGCGCGCCGCGAAGCGGCGAAACGCAGGCGAATAGGTGAAATCCGGGTCAGAGGCGATGCGTCGACCAACGATGCGGTCGAGGTTCGGACCGGTCAGCCCACGTTCGTCCTTGTTCAAGCTATGGCAGCTGTAGCACCGTTGAAAAGCACGCTCCCCCGCGGATGGGGCCTTGCCCGGAGCAACAGGTGCCGCGAGCATCGCCGTACCCGCCGCCAGCACCGCCATGATCAAGGCTGCACGCGTCATTCGGTCGTTGTGACCACCATCAACCGGTCAGTCCCCGATTCAGGCAGATAGACTTTGCCAGGGCGGCCCAATATCTGGCGCACTTGGGCGTCGGGCGCGCTCCCCGGATAGGCCGTCCAGCTTTCGGCGACGGGATCAAAATCGAGCGTTGCATTGGCGGCGAAATCGCTGACCCAGATATGATCACGCTCATCAACATAAACGGCATAGGCCTTGGGGGCCTCCCCCGGAAGCGGCCATATCTTCCAACTCTTGTCCGCCGGACGATAACGATAAAGTTCGCCGCTATTCCATCCCGTTACCCACAAATCGCCCTTGCTGTCGGCCCATACCCGGCGCAATCCGGCACCGGGCGTCGGCGGCTCGATCACGTCGATGGAACCCGACGCGCTGTCGATCCGCGCGAGGTGACTGCCGGCAAGCGAGACATACCAGACCGTCCCGTCGGGCGCAGTCGCGATACCATAGGGACCCCGCCCCTTAGGATCTTTCCACACATCAACCTTACCGCTGGCTGTATCCACACGACCGTAAATTCCATTCTGGCCGGTGAACCAGTGGGTACCGTTGCCATCAAAGGCGCCGGTGTTGAGATTGGTATAGCCGGTGTCTTCCGGAAGTTTCCACACGTCGATCTTACGGGTTTCCGGGTTAAAGCGAACGATCGCATTCTGTCCGCCGTCGGTGATCCACGCCATCCCGTCCGGACCTTGAATGACTCCATGGGGCGCCGAATCGGGGCCGAGAGGCACCTGTTCGATCTCGCCGGTCACCGGGTCGAGGATGCCAAGCGCGCCCTGACGCTGCGCTGTGTACCAGATCTTGCCGTCGGGCGCTGGCGCCGCATCGTGCGGACGCGCCCCTTTGGCGAGATCGAAAACCTGAACCTTGGCGGCTGCTTGCACTGTCGGCGGAGATGTCGATTCCTCAGCACATGCCGCACTAGACGCCATCGCCGCTATGAATAGCGCGGTCAAAATACGGTGTTTCATTTCCGCCTCGCCTTTCTCCGGCCCCCGCCAGACACCAGCTTATGCAAAAGCGGCAGCGATGCAAGTTATCCTCAGCCCAGCAACGTGCCCAAACCGACGTGCGGATCGACCCAGCCATCGACGATCATCTTGACCGCGACGTACAGGATGACGACCAGCCCGATATAGGCGATCCAACGATATCGCTCGATATATTTGGCGATGACATTGGCGGCGAGGCCCATCAGGGCGACCGCAAAAATCAACCCGACGATCAGGATTCCAGGATGGTCGCGCGCCGCGCCCGCGACGCCGAGAACATTGTCGAGGCTCATCGAAACATCGGCGACGGCGACGGCCCAAGCGGCTCCGGCAAAGCTTTTCGCCGAGCGAACACCCGAATGATGATCGCCATCAACCTCGGGCGATCCGGTCGATTCCCCGTCATGGCGAAGCTCGCGCCACATTTTCCATGCGACCCAGATCAGGAGTAATCCGCCGACGAAAATCAGGCCGACAATCTGCATCAACTGGGTCACGACCAACGCAAAAATAACCCGCAGCACCAGCGCCGCCAGGACACCGATCAGGATCACTTTTTTGCGCTGTTCAGCGGGCAATCCGGCGGCCAGCGCGCCGACGACGATCGCATTGTCACCCGCCAGCACCAGATCGATCATCAACACTTGCAAAAAGGTTGCAAAAGCTGCCGGTTCGGTAATGTTCGAAAAATCATTGACGATATGACCCCAAATTTCGGCGGGGCCGCCAAAGCCGGCCGCGGCCGTTGTGACTTGGGCTAGCACGTCAAAAATCACACCATATCTCCAATTTAGCGGACGCCTGATATGCGATCATAGCGGGCGCCGCCGTCGGCATCCTGTCATTGATAGCAAGGCGCGCGACAAATTCCATCACGATGATGAAATATGCGGCCATCCGCGCCCGCTTCGCACCGACGCGGCGTTACTGGTTCATGCTGTCAAAGAAATCTTCGTTGGTCTTCGAATCCTTGATCTTGTCGAGCAGGAATTCCATCGCGTCGATCGTTCCCATCTGCATGAGAATGCGGCGCAGCACCCACATTTTCGACAGCTTGTCCTTTTCAACCAGCAATTCTTCCTTGCGGGTGCCCGACTTGCCGACGTCGAGGCTGGGGAAGATGCGCTTGTCGGCAACTTTGCGGTCGAGGACGATTTCGCTGTTGCCGGTGCCCTTGAACTCTTCGAAAATCACTTCGTCCATACGGCTGCCGGTATCGATGAGCGCGGTAGCGATGATCGACAGCGATCCGCCTTCCTCGATGTTACGCGCCGCACCAAAGAAGCGCTTGGGACGTTGCAGCGCGTTGGCATCGACGCCGCCCGTCAGCACCTTGCCCGAGCTTGGGACGACGGTGTTATAGGCGCGGCCCAGACGGGTGATCGAATCGAGCAGGATGACAACATCCTTTTTATGCTCGACCAAACGCTTGGCTTTTTCTATAACCATTTCAGCAACTTGAACGTGGCGCGTTGCGGGTTCGTCAAAGGTTGACGAAACCACTTCGCCGACGACGCTACGCTGCATATCGGTGACTTCTTCGGGACGTTCGTCAACCAGCAGCACGATGAGGTAAACCTCGGGATGATTGTCGGTGATCGCCTTGGCGATATTTTGCAGCAGCACCGTTTTACCCGTGCGCGGCGGCGCGACGATCAGGGCGCGCTGGCCCTTGCCCTGCGGGCTGACGAGATCGATGACGCGCGCCGACTTGTCCTTGACTGTCGGGTCGAGTGTATCGAGCGACAATTTGCTGTCAGGATACAGCGGCGTCAGATTGTCGAAATTGACGCGATGGCGGACGACATCGGGGTCGTCGAAATTGACGCTGATCAGCTTGGTCAGCGCGAAATAACGCTCGCCGTCACGCGGCGCACGAATTTCACCTTCGACGGTGTCGCCGGTTCTGAGGCCAAATTTACGCACCTGGTTCGGCGAGACATAAATATCGTCGGGACCGGCGAGGTAATTGGCCTCTGACGAGCGCAGAAAACCGAAACTGTCGGGTAAAACTTCGATCGTGCCTGCCCCGATAATCTCTTCGCCTTCTTCGGCGAGTTCTTTGAGGATCGAGAACATCAGATCCTGCTTACGCAGGGTCGAGGCGCCTTCAACGCCCAATTCTTCCGCCATTTCAACAAGCTGGGCGGGCGATTTGGTTTTGAGGTCTTTTAAATGCATGGGTGGATTCCGGGATAATATTAGGGGGGAAGAAACGAGAAAAAGTCTAAATTAATAGGGCTGGCACTGATCCGGTCGGGGGACGACCGTTTTGATCTATCGACGCCAAGGCGCGACACCCGGCCAGCGGGTTGATTGCGCCCCTATCCCTGCCGCGCGGCCAAGTCAATCAAGGTGCGACGATTTACGGCTTTCAGGGGCGGACGATCACCAGAATAACGATGATAGCAGCAACAACTCCAGGTACTTCGTTGAGCAGTCGAAGGCTCTTTTCGCTCATCGGTCGCAATCCTTTGGCGAGCTTCTTCGCATAGCCGATCATCCAGCCATGATAGCCTGACAGGCCAATCACCAACAGAAATTTGGCGATGAACCAGGGCTCGCCCCAATAATGCCCGTTGAACGCCAGCATCAGGCCGAGAATCCAGACGATAATCAGCGACGGATTGAGAATGATACGCCGCAGCCGGTCTTCGCGGTCGATCCACAATTTATCTTCAGCGGAACCCACCTCGCACGCTTGGTGATAGACAAAGAAGCGCGGCATCATGAAGAAACCCGCCATCAGGAAAATGACGAAAATGACATGCGCCGCTTTGATCCACAGCATCGTTACCCCCAGAAAACCAGTCCAATCCATGATATCGCTCACCCGTTCCGCACGCGCCCGACCAGATGTTCGACATGGGCGATGGGGGTGTCGGGGACGATCCCATGGCCAAGGTTGAAGATATGGGGGCGTGTCGGGAACGCGACAAGGATGCGATCAATCGCAGCATCGAGCGCCGCGCCGCCAGCGACGAGAGCCAGCGGATCGAGATTGCCTTGCACCGGCAAACTTTCCGGCAGTTCCGCATCGGCCCAAACCGGATCGACCGTTTCATCGAGTCCGATTGCATCGACCCCGGTCTCGCGGGCATAAGCCGCCAGTTTTCCGCCAGCCCCTTTGGGGAAACCGATAATCGGCGTATCGGGGTGAAGTGCCTTTAACCGCGCAACAATATTGGCATTGGGAGCGATAACCCATTGTTCGAATTGCGCCGGGCTGAGGCTACCGGCCCAGCTGTCGAACAATTGTACCGCCTCGACACCATTTTCGATCTGCCCCGCCAGATATTCGACCGTCAGATCGGTGATCGCATCAATGATCGACTGAAAAGCCCTAGGGTCGGCCTGCGCCATACGTCTTGCCGAGGACTGATCCTTAGAACCTTGTCCGGCAACCATATAAGTGGCGACGGTCCAGGGACTGCCGGCAAAGCCGAGGAAGCTGGTCTCAGCGGGCAAAGAGGCCGCGACGCGCTCCACGGTCGCATAGATAGGCTCGAGCCGCTGTGGGGCTGCTTCCAGCGCCGCCAGTGCATGATCGACGAGTGGTGGAGCCAGCCGCGGGCCTTCGCCGGTCTCGAACCATAGTTTCTGGCCCAGTGCATGGGGAATGACCAATATGTCGGAAAACAGGATCGCCCCGTCAAAACCGAAACGGCGAATGGGCTGCAACGTCACCTCGGCTGCTGACTCGCTGTCATAACAAAGCTCGAGGAATCCGCCTTTGGTCTCCCGAAGCGCGCGATACTCGGGCAAATAGCGCCCGGCTTGCCGCATAAGCCACAGCGCTGGCCGCTCCTGCTTCACTCCGTAGAGGGTCGCCATCAGCTTTTTGGGAGACGCCATCGGGGCCGCTCTTTCTTTATCCATATCTATTTATAAAATATTGTGGTGGTTTGTTGGGGGTGCGGAAAAGGCGGCTTTAGGCGGCAGCGTCGGCTTTGCCAACAGCTTGACTCGCTGCAGCCGTATCACAGCCACGGAGTCGCATAAACTTATCCGCCTTATGCACAGGGTGGGGATGAATTGCGCAAGCTGTGGACAAGTCGCCGGTTAGAATCGGCACGGTGGGTGATGCTTTGTCCCTGACCGAAACACACAGGCATTTTCCACAAGCTTATCCACAGCATGCCTTAGTGGATCGCTGCTTGCCTTTTGTTGGCATGGAGCGGAATAATGGTTCCGATGAGCCGTCTTCACCTTCACCTCATATCCGATTCCACCGGCGAAACGCTGGAAAATATCGCCAAGGCGGCGATTGCACAGTTTGATGATGTCGAAGTGGTGCGTCATTTCTGGCCGATGGTGCGATCGGAATCGCATCTCGACCGCATCATTGCCGAAGTGCAGGCCAGCCCCGGAATGATCCTGTTCACCTTGGTCAACGGCGATTTGCGGCTGAGTCTGGAACGTCGGGCCAAGGCGCTCGACCTGCCGCTTGTCCCCGCGCTTGATGCGGTGACCGACGCATTGTCGCAGATGCTGGGGCAAGAGGCTAAGGCGCGGCCCGGACGTCAGCATGTGCTCGATGCCGCCTATTTTGCGCGGGTCGAGGCGATCCAGTTCACCGTTGCGCATGACGATGGCATTGGCTGGGACAATTGGGAACAGGCCGACATCGTGCTCGCTGGGGTGTCGCGCACGTCGAAAACTCCAACGAGTATCTATCTGGCCAATCGCGGCTTCAAAACCGCCAATATCCCCATCGTTCCCGAATCGCCTCCGCCGCAGGCGCTGTTTACGCTCAAGCGCCCGATGGTTGTCGGGCTCACCACCGGGCTAGACCGGCTTGTGCAGGTGCGCCGCAACCGGCTGTTGTCGCTCAATCAGGCCCCCGAGACGGCCTATGTCGACGATGCACAGGTCAAGGCCGAACTTGCCTATGCGCGGCGGATGTTTGCCGACAATGGCTGGCCGGTGATCGACGTCACGCGCCGTTCGATCGAAGAAACCGCCGCAGCGGTGATCAAGCTGGTCGAAGATCGCGGGACAGCGGCGGCATGACGGCATCATCGCTTGTCCTCGCTTCGCAAAGCAGCGGGCGTGCCGCGATGCTACGCGATGCCGAGCTGACTTTTGACACGATCAGCGCCCAAGTTGATGAAGATGGGCTGACGGCGGCGCTGCAGGATGCGGGCCATAGCGCGCGTAACATCGCCGATGCGCTGGCCGAGGCCAAAGCGGTCAAAATATCGCGGCGCATAGCCGGAGCGACGGTCATCGGGGCCGACCAGACGCTCGCACTGGACGATGGAACGATGTTATCAAAACCGGCCGATCCGGCGATGGCCCGTGCGCAACTGGCGCAACTTTCGGGTCAGCGCCACCGGCTGTATAGCGCGGCGGTGGCGGCGCGCGATGGCCAGCCTATCTGGCGCGCGGTTGGGCAGGCCGAACTGTGGGTCCGGCCCTTGTCAGCAGCCTTTATCGACGCTTATGTGGACAGCGAATGGGACGTCATCCGCTGGACCGTCGGATGCTATGCGATCGAGGGAGCTGGCGTGAAATTATTCGATAAGGTGGTGGGCGATCCGTGGACGATTATCGGCCTGCCCATGCTGCCGTTGCTCAGCTGGTTGCGAAGTAGCGGACAGGTGGAAGGATGAGCACCGCAGCCCCCTATGCCGAGGTGATCGGCGACCCGATCAGCCATAGCAAATCACCGCTCATTCACCGTTTCTGGCTCGACGCGCTAGGCATTGATGGCGATTATCGTGCGCATCATGTCGTTGCTGCCGACCTTGCTGCCTATCTGACCGAGCGCAAAGAGGATCCGGCGTGGCGGGGTTGCAACGTCACGCTGCCGCACAAACAGGCGGTGGCCGACCTGGTCGCCGATCCGGGAGAAGTGCGCGATAGCATCGGAGCGATGAATACGGTTCTGCGCGCGCCCGACGGCAGCCTCAGCGGCACCAATACCGACGCGGGCGGCTTTTTCGGACCGCTCGCCGGGCAGGATTTTGCGGGCCGCGAAATTGCCGTGATTGGTGCGGGCGGGGCCGCGCGCGCAGTCCTTTTCGCTCTGGCGCGGATGGAGTGCGGCCCTGTGACCGTCCTCAATCGCAATGTGCTCAAGGCCAGTGCCTTGCTCGCGCGCTTCGGGCTGAAAGGCAGTGCCTTGCCGCTCGATGGCCGGTTGCCGCCAGCGGCGTTGCTGATCAATGCCAGCAGTCTGGGCATGACGGGCCAGCCCGCGCTCGATATCGATCTTGGGACGCTGCCCGACGATGCTATTGTTTATGATCTGGTCTATGTGCCGCGCGAAACCGCCTTGCTGCAGGCGGCAGATGCGCGCGGGCTGGCGACCATAGACGGACTCGACATGCTGATCGGACAGGCCGCGCTGGCGTTCGAACTTTTCTTTGGCGCCGCGCCGCCAGAGGATAGCGAAGACGAATTGCGCGCGCTGCTCAGCCGATGAGGCATATCCGGCGTCCCTTGTGGCGGCTGCGGAGGCCCTTTGTCATCGGGCTGACAGGATCAATCGGGATGGGCAAGTCGACCGTCGCCAAAATGTTCATTGATGAAGGCGTGCCGGTATTTGACGCCGATGCCGAGGTGCATCGCTTGCAAGGACCGGGCGGCGGGTTGGTTACGGCCATTGAGTCGCGCTTTCCCGGCACCACCGGTTCTGGCGGCGTCGACCGCGCCGCCCTCGGACGCTGTGTTCTGGGCAACCCGCAAGAGCTGGCGGCGCTCGAAGCGCTGGTCCATCCTGCGGTTAGGCAGGCGCAGCGGCAATTTATAAAGCAACATCGCACCAGACGGGTGGTCGTTCTCGACATTCCCTTGTTGTTTGAAAAGGGTGGAGCGCGCAAAGTTGGCGCGATTGCCGTCGTTTCGGCCCCGCTTTGGGTGCAGCGGCGTCGGGTGTTGGCGCGGCCGGGAATGACACCGGCCAAATTCAAGGCGATCCTTCGTTTGCAGGTGCCCGACCGGATCAAGCGCGCACGCGCCGATTTCGTCATTGATACGGGCCGTCCGAAAAGCGTCACGCGTCGTCAAATTCATGTGATCGCCTCTTGTTTCCGGCGCCGATAGGGTCAATATTGATATCTCGATGAGAGAAATTATTTTCGACACAGAAACGACCGGGCTCGATCCAAAAAGCGGGCATCGGCTTGTTGAAATCGGCTGCATCGAGCTGGTGGACCGCCGCGAAACCGGACAAAATTTTCACGCCTATTTCTGTCCCGAACGCGACATGCCGGCCGAGGCCGAAGCGGTGCATGGTTTGTCGATCGGATTTCTGTCGGACAAACCCTTGTTTCATGAGCGCGCAGAGGAATTGCTCGAATTTTTGGGCGATGCCCCGCTGGTCGCGCATAATGCGCCCTTTGACTTTGGTTTCGTCAATGCCGAACTGGCGCGGATCGGCCGTCCGGCGCTCGATCCGTCGCGTATGTGCTGCACGGTACAAATGGCACGCAAGCTGCATCCGGGGGCCAAGCATAATCTGGACGCTCTGTGCGTGCGTTACGGCATCGACCGCAGCCATAGAGTTAAGCATGGTGCGTTGCTCGACGCCGAACTGCTGGCGCATCTTTATATTGAAATGACGGGCGGGCGGCAGATTGGTCTTGGCCTCGCGTCGGGCGATGGTGATCCGTCGGTCGCCGACTTAGCGCCAGCCGCAGCCGCCAAACCCGAGCGCGCCTTTCGTGAACCGCGCCCGCACGCGGCCTCGGCAGGTGAACTCGCGCGTCATAGTGAATTTGTCGCAGGGCTGAACCAGCCTCTGTGGCTCGATACCGTGTGATGATGACTCCCGCGTCATCGATTGGCCCTTGTAGGAGAATATAAATGGAAATCCGTGTCTCTGGTCACCAGATCGAAACCGGCGAAGCGCTGCAAGAGCATGTATCGGACCGAATGAACGCGATATCCGACAAATATTTTGCCCGGGCGATTGGCGCTCATGCCACCTTTGGCAAAGGACCGCACGACAGCTTTCAATGCGACATTGTAGCGCATGTGATGCAGGGGCTTGTGCTGAAGGGCCATGGACAGGCGCAGGATGCGCATGTGGCATTTGAAACAGCGGCTGAGAGGATTGATAAGCAACTTCGTCGCTATATGCGCCGGTTGAAAGATCATCATGCGCCCAATCAAATGTCGCCATTGGCCGAGGAGATTCAGGAGAATGCAAGCTATACCGTTTTTGACGGTGGCGGTGAGGATGATCCGGGCGACGCACCAGCAATTATTGCCGAAACGCGGGTCGATATTCCTTCAGCAAGCGTTTCTGACGCAGTGATGATGCTGGATTTACGCGATACAGGCGCTTTGTTGTTCGTGAACAGCAAGACGGGTGCCCATAATATGGTCTATCGTCGGCGTGACGGGACGATTGGCTGGGTCGAACCGCAATAGGGGCTGGATTTTGTCTCTCATCCGCCCTATTGGCCGCGCCCAACATGTCCGAGCGTGATGCTTCGGGCCGTCATGATTGATCCATATTCTGTGCCAGCTGGCCAACCGCGGCATTGAAGCCCCGGTGTAAAACTGATTTGACCGAAAACCATGAACCTTTCTCAGCTCCTTTATCCGGCCACGGTGCGCGCCCATGTGGCGATCGATTCCAAGAAAGCGCTTTTTCCGCTGCTGGGTGATTTGGCGAGTCGTTCGCTCGGGCTTGATTCGGGTGAGGTGAGCGAAGCCTTGCTCGAGCGCGAGCGACTGGGCTCTACCGGATTTGGTCGCGGTATTGCGTTGCCTCACGCCAAATTGGCCGACCTGTCGGGCGTGCGCGGCCTGTTTTTGCAACTGCAGCGCCCGATCGATTTTCAGGCGGTTGATGGTCTGCCGGTCGATCTGTTGTTCATTCTGTTGTCGCCCGTCGATGCGGGTGCCGATCATCTGAAAGCGCTGGCAGGCGTATCGCGGATGCTCCGCAACGAGATGGTGGCCGATCGCCTGCGCGGCGCCAATAATGACGAAGCGCTTTATGCCTTGCTAGCCGACACCGAAGCGCGTGACGCGGCCTGACGCGCGATTAATCGGGGCGCGGCCATGGCGCGCCTGACCAGCCGTTTCCTCGTCGATTTGCTGATCCGCAACACCCAGTCTGCGGGCGGCTTTGCCACTGTTTTGGCCTCAGGCGATGACCAATCGGGCACAATGTTGATCCAATGCCGTGATCGCGACGGGCTTGGCCCCCTGCTCGAGCGCCGCTTCAGCGCCGATGGCCGCTATATATGGGAAGATATTGGGCCGTCGGCCACAAAAGACGGAGTCGAATCAGCCGTTTACTATAATCGGCGCCGAAAATCGGATCCCGATCTTTGGATTATTGAACTGGATGTCGCAGATGCGCCACGGCTGGTCGCCGAATGGGCGCAATTGACTTGACTTTGCTGCAGCGCACAATAAATGGCACACATCATTAACGCGTAGGTCGTTCTGCGGGTTCCTCAGGAAAAATTTTTCCAGAGCCTGGTTTAGAGTTCGGACACGCAGACGGATGATGACCACAGGCGGTTCCTATGAATCTCTCCCCGCCTGACAGGAAAATGGTTCATCGGCCGCATTTTTGACAGACATCATGAGTCGTATTTTGAACGTTGCCAGTGTGGCGGCGGTGGCAATGACTGCTGCATCCATGTTGGTTCTCGCGGAACCCGGTTTCGCATCGGACATCAGCATCGACGCCAATGTCCCAACTTTGCTTCCCTCCCTCGCCGACGATTCGGCGGATAAGTCGAATCAAGAATCGACGGATATTGTAAATCCCGGCGACCTGGAATCCGACCTATCGTCGGACGCGACGGAAACGCCGGACGTGATTGTCGAGCCCGAAGAGGCTCCGATCACAGCCAGCACATTGGCCGAACTGGTTGCTGCAACGCCACAGCCAGACATGATTGATTCTGAACTGCGCTGCCTTGCCGGTGCGGTTTATTTTGAATCGCGCGGCGAATCGCTGGCCGGTCAGCTGGCCGTGGCGCGTGTGATTATCAACCGCACCGAATCGCGCCGCTATCCCAACAGCTATTGCGGCGTTGTCACCCAACGCAGCCAGTTCAGCTTTGTACGTGGCGGCAAAATGCCGAAACTGCGCGAATCGGGTCGCCCCTGGGCCAAGGCTCTGGCGATTGCCCAGATCGCCCGCGCCAACAGTTGGCAGAATAAGGCGCCCGGTGCGCTCTATTTCCATGCTCGCCGCGTTTCGCCGCGCTGGCGCAAGACGCGCGTCGCACAGATCGACAATCATATCTTCTATCGCTGATCCAATTTGATCGCTGGAATATAAGGGGCGGCCGCGCGACAGCATGGCCGCCCCCTTTCATTGCCAAGCCTGAAATTCTGCCGCATGATGCGCGAATGACACGTATTTTTTCTGCCTTTGTGGCACCGCTCGCGGTCGGATTTCTGGCACTGGGTGGCTGCGCGACCCAGGTTCCGCCGGTCTCGGTCACCCGTTTTCATAGCGACGCCGTAAACGGCTGGTCGGCTGGCAAGGCCTATGTTGTCGATGCTGCGCCGCTGGCCGACACGACTAGCAGCACCGAGGCTATTCCTTCCGAGCTGGAATGGGACAGCTATCGGGTCGCGATCGAACGTCAGTTGCAATTGCAGGGGCTTGTCGCAGCGAGCGATAGTGGTGCGGCGACGGCGCCGCTGCGTGTTCGAATCGGCCTTCATCGTGTGGAGCGCGTGCGTGGCGGGGGTCGTTCGCCGGTTTCTGTGGGCGTGGGCGGCTCCACTGGCGGCTATCGGTCGGGTGTCGGTCTTGGCATCGGCATTAATTTGGGTGGCGGCGCGCGCGAAATGACCGACATCAAGCTGATGGTGCGAATCGATGACGCCGCTAGCGGGCAGGCTTTGTGGGAAGGCCGCGCCGAAACCGCGGTTCCGAACAAGGCGCCTGCCGCACAACCAGCGCTCGCCGCAGCAAAATTGGCCGAAGCCTTATTCAAGGACTTCCCTGGAGAATCGGGACGCACTATCAGCGTCCCATGAGCATCACCATCAACGCCGCTTTTGACAGCGGCAATATCGTCGTCGACTGGATCAAGGGCACACAGGCCCGCCTGTCGATCCGCAAAGACCGGGAATCCGATTTCTATCAGTGGTTCCACTTCCGCGTAAGCTGTGAGGTCGGGGACAGATTAGAGCTGACCATCGCCGATCTGACCGATTCGGCTTTTGCAGGCGGCTGGCCCGACTATGCCGTGTGCGCCAGCACCGACCGCGAACATTGGTTCCGCCTCGATACCAGCTATGACCCGGAACAGGATGGCGGCGCGCTGACCATCCGCCACACCGCCGAATCGCCCATTTTGTGGCTCGCATACTTCGCTCCCTATTCAATGGAACGGCATCACGACCTCGTATCCTCGGTCACCGAATGCGAAGGCGTGACCTATCGCTGTTTGGGGCATAGCCTGGAGGGGCAGCCGATCGACTGTCTCGAAATGGGCGAAGGCGACACCCAGCTTTGGCTTTATGCGCGCCAGCATCCGGGCGAGAGCATGGCCGAATGGTGGATGGAAGGCGCACTGGAAAAGCTGACCGACCCGGCCGATCCGCATGCGCGGGCGCTGCGTCAAAAATGCCGCATTCACATCGTCCCCAATATGAATCCCGATGGGTCGTGTCGCGGCCATTTGCGGACCAATTTTGCCGGAGTGAATCTCAACCGCGAATGGGACAATCCCAGCGCCGAGCGTAGCCCCGAAGTGCTGTGCGTGCGTAATGCGATGGACGACAGTGGCGTTGATTGGGCGATGGATATCCATGGCGACGAAGCCATTCCCGCCGTCTTTCTGGCCGGATTCGAAGGAATCCCGTCGGTCAAGCCCGACCAGTTGAAAGCTTTTATTTCCTATCGTGATCGGTTGGCCGAGCGCACTCCCGATTTTCAGACCGAACTCGGCTATGGAGAAACGCCGTTGGGCAAAGCGAATTTGTCGATGTCGACAACCCAGCTTGCCGAGCGATTTGGCGCCGTGTCGATGACGCTGGAAATGCCGTTCAAGGACAATCGCGAACTGCCCGATCCGGTGCAGGGCTGGTCCCCCGAACGCAGCAAATTGCTCGCACACGCCTGCATCGAAATACTCAACGAATTTCTGTGACGGACGGTTGGCAGATTGCGGCTGACGATCTGTCGACTGCCGACATTCGCGGGCTGCTCCAACAGCATTTCGATGCCATGCTGGCGAGCTCGCCGCCGGGAAGCTGCCATTTTCTGGATTTTGACGGGCTCAAAGGCGCGGACGTAAGCTTTTGGTCGATACGAGAGAGCGGTCATTTGGCAGGGTGCGGGGCGCTGCACCAGCTCGATCAAAGCCATGGTGAAATCAAATCGATGCGAACCGCCGATGCGTTCCAACGGCGCGGCGTGGCGGCGCATATGCTCGACCATATTTTTGGGGTAGCACGGGCACGCGGATATGAGCGGCTCAGCCTTGAAACCGGGTCCGGAGAAACTTTCGCGGCGGCGATCAGCCTGTATCGTCGCTTTGGCTTTGTCGATTGTGGTCCGTTCGGTGATTATCGTGAAGATGTCTTCAGCCGCTTTATGACGCGCCCGATCTGATCCGAAGAGGAGGCGAAGGGACTCGCCTCCTCTCGTCATCATGCGCCCGTTCAGGCGGCCTTTTTCTTGCTTTCGATCACCGGCTGTTTGCCGCCAATCGCGATCTTCTGCGGCTTCATTGCTTCGGGTACTTCGCGCACCAGATCGATGGTCAACAGGCCGTCGGCGAGGTCCGCCTCGGCAACGCGGACAAAGTCGGCGAGTTGAAAACGGCGTTCAAAGGCGCGTGTAGCAATGCCGCTATGCAGCAATTGCCGCCTTTCCCCGTCGGCGGTTTCCGCTTTGCGACCGGAAACGGTCAGCATATTCTGTTGCGCGACGATGTCGATTTCGTCCGATTTGAATCCGGCCACCGCAAGGGTGATACGGAAATGCTCGTCGGCGATTTTCTCGATGTCAAAAGGAGGGTAGTTTTCTGCCCCTGAGCCGCTGTTCTCCAGAAAATCGAACAGGCGGTCAAAGCCGACAGTGCTGCGGCGATAGGGGGTCCAGTCAAAATTATTACGCATGGGTCATTCCTTCCATTGAAGCGAATTATCGTCAGAATGCGCCCGGTTGGGCCGCATCCATCCAGTCCCGAAATTGGCGACCGGATGGTATAAATCTGGAGAGTATCCGGCAGAATTCAAGAGCGATCGTATTCCTGACTCTGCCCTCTCGCCCCTGCGGCGGGATCAGGCTATGGACGGCGAACATTATCGCTCCAGTCAACAGGACCACCATGCCCACGCTCATCCTTCTTCGTCACGGCCAGTCGCAATGGAATCTCGAAAACCGCTTCACCGGATGGTGGGATGTCGACGTCACCGCCAAGGGTGTCGAAGAGGCGCGCGCCGCCGGTGTGTTGATGCGCGACAAGGGTTTGGCGCCTGATACCTGCTTCACTTCGGTGCAGACGCGCGCGATCAAGACGCTCAATCTGGCGCTCGAGGAAATGGGGCGGTTGTGGTTGCCGGTGACCAAGGACTGGCGCTTGAACGAGCGGCATTATGGCGGGCTGACCGGACTCGACAAGGCCGAAACGGCGGCCAAGCATGGTGACGAACAGGTCAAAATCTGGCGCCGCAGCTTTGACACGCCGCCGCCGCCGCTCGCCGCCGATTCGCCCTATAATCTGTCAAAAGATCCGCGCTATGCCGGGATTGCGATTCCGAACACCGAAAGCCTGAAAGACACGATTGCGCGTGTCCTTCCCTATTATGAGGCGACTATCGCGCCCGAATTGCGCGCCGGAAAAACCATCCTGATCTCGGCGCATGGCAACAGCCTGCGGGCGCTGGTCAAGCATCTGTCGGGGATCAGCGATGCCGACATCACCGGGCTGGAAATTCCGACCGGACAGCCGATCATCTATGACCTTTCCGACGACCTGACGGCGCGTGAGCGTTATTATTTGAAGGACCGGTAATCAGGCGAGCGGGTTAAAGCGTTCCGCTGACCGTCAGTTCAAACAACTGACCATATTTGCGCCGTCGGCTTTCCGAGAAAGCCACGGGGCCGAGACGACGATTGACAAAGACGGTGCGGTCCAGCGCATCTTTCGACCCGGCGAGATTTTGAAACGATGCCTTGACCGTGAAGCCGGCGACATTTTTATGTTCGATAAACAGGGTGACGAACGGGCCAACAGAAAATTCATGATTGATGGAATCAAGGCGTATTCCGGGGCTGTACTGTTCGGCATAATATTTGACTCCCCATGCGATCTGGCTGCCGGGAATGTCGTCTCGCAGAGTGAGGTCAACTTGATATTTTTGCCCATAGCTTTGGTTGCGCCATAGTCCGGTCAATGGGTCGCGGACGCGATTGCGGCGCAAAGTGATGTCGCTATCGATGCGCGCGCCCTTCCACCCTGCCGGATCAAGCAGCAAGGTCGCTTTTGAACTCAGCCGATACTGGTTGGCGCCGGGCAAATTGCCGCGCCCTTCGGTGGTCGGTGACAGGGGAATCTGGTCGACCAGATCCTGCGCATAGGCATAGGCGACGGCAATCGACGCATGGCCCCAGCGGCCCAGATCTTGCACGACTTCCAGTTCGGTGCGGTTGACGATCGGCGGGACCAGTCTGGCATTGCCACCATTGCCCTGATTGTTTGCGACATCGACCGAGCTTGCAAAATCGAGAAAATCGAGCTGGTCGACGCGACGTTGGATAAAAAAATTGATCGTCGTTTTGGGCGTGACTTTCCACGCGAGCGCGACCTTGCCCTTGGGGCGGATAAATTGGCGCGTGAGTCCATTTGGCCCTGATGAACTGAGCTCGCTATATTCGGCCCCCAAATTGACCTGCGCCGAAAGATTGCTGGCAAGCGATCTGCCCCAGGTCAGCGATAGCTCGCTTCGCTTTTCTTCCACTTTGGTTAGCTCCCCGCCGAACAGGATGGGCAGGAAGCTGCCGTCGGGCTGTAATTCGGCGAGTTCGGCCTCGACGTCGAGGCTGTTATAGACGCCTTCCAGCGCGACTTGCCAGTCGGTGCCGCCGCTGGTGCGCCAGCCATATTCTCCACGTAGGATCGATTCGGCTTCGCGTGAGCCACGGGTGAAACGGTTCCCGCTGCGTTCGCCGATTTCGCTATCAATGACGAAGCGGCTGACCGTCGGGCTATGTTCGTCGAACTCATGGAGGCCAATCAGTTTCAACCGTCCGCTGCCCAGCCCCAGCTCATAATCGCCGCCAATGTCATAATTCCACTCATGCTCATTATAATCATAGCGTTCGCGTACCGTGCCAGCGCCGGGTTGTTCCGACAATCCGCTGGTTGCCTGATCAATACGGACCAGCTGGCCGCCGAGATTCAGATTCCATTTATTGCCATTGGCGGTGGTCCGCGAAAGCGCCGTCGATACTCGGGGCCGATCGCCAAAATAATGCGCAAATTCGTCGCGGGTGAATTGCAGGACTCCATTGCCGTCAAACACCTTCTCTGGCCCCCAATGGCCATTGCGGTTCGTGCCAGTGTGAAGGCTGATCGTCACATCGGTGCCGCCCAGGTTACCCGTCGTGGAAATCTCTCCGTTCAACCAATTGTCGGGTAGCCGCGGCCGAAAATCCGGATTCCACAGGATCGTAGTCTTGAACTTACCGCTGTGGCCACCGGCAACCATAATGACATTTGCGACTTGCCCCGTCAGCCCGGGGACGTTCAGGCTCGCTCCGTCAACAATGTCGATATAGGCGACCTGATCCGCCGTGACCCGTGACAAGGCGGTGCTAGCACTCGTGGATTTACTGGCGATGCGTTCGCCATTGATCAGTATATTTTGTGTGGCCTGACCGAGGCCGCGATTACCGCCATTGGTGTCGGTAACGATCTGGAATCCGGGGATTTTTTTTATCATGTCGAGCGCGGTGCGCGGAGAGAATTGTGCGAAGTCGGCGGGGGTATAGCGTTGCGCAATTTGGTCCGAAGCCACAGTGGCGGACGCCGCATCACCGGCATCGTCCTGCGCCCATGTTGCTGTTGGCATAGCCAGCATTAAGGCCAGGGCCAACGACGACCCGATAGTAACATCCTTCATGTAAACCCCTTTGTGTGTTACTGCTATGTTACAGTATAGCAGTAACGTCAATCGGGTGCGGCGATGGTCAGGATCTCATCGTCGGAAACTTCGCACAGATTAACGCGCGGGGCTGCTAGAGGGTGGGGGCGTCAGAGAGAGGGGGCTAAGTGCCAATCAGTCGCGGAGCAACTCGTTGATTCCTGTCTTGGCACGCGTTCGTGCATCGACGCGCTTGACGATGACCGCGCAATAAAGCGACGGGCCGGGGCTGCCGTCGGGCAGCGGCTTGCCGGGCATGGCACCCGGAACGACCACAGCAAAGGGCGGGACTTCGCCCATGAAGATTTCGCCGGTCGCACGGTCGACGATCTTGGTCGAGGACCCCAGATAGACGCCCATCGACAGCACCGCGCCCTCGCGCACGATCACGCCTTCGGCAACCTCTGCCCGCGCGCCGATGAAAGCGCCGTCTTCGATCACCACCGGACCCGCTTGCAAGGGTTCAAGCACCCCGCCGATCCCAGCGCCGCCCGACAGATGGACATTGGCGCCAATCTGCGCGCAGCTGCCGACGGTGGCCCAGGTATCGACCATCGTGCCTTCGCCGACGCGCGCGCCGATGTTGATAAAGCTGGGCATCAGCACCGCGCCTTTGCCGATATGCGCGCCCTGTCGGACGACCGCGCCGGGAACGGCCCGAAAGCCGGCCTCGCGGAATCGATTCTCGCCCCAATTGGTAAATTTGGACGGGACCTTGTCCCACCAGCGCGCGCCGTCAGGTCCACCCTCGATCAGCGTCATATCGTTGAGGCGAAAGGACAGGAGCACCGCTTTTTTCAGCCATTGATTGACCTGCCACAAGCCGTCGGGCTGGCGGCTTGCGACGCGAAGGCTGCCATCATCCAGACCGGCAAGCGCGGCCTCGACGGCATCGCGTTCGGCGCCCTTGCTGTTGATCGTCAAACTGTTACGCGCATCCCATGCGGCATCAATGGTGGCTTGCAAGTCGGCGGTCATAGGGTCCTCATCGGTAATGCTAATGTTTCAAGCCAGTCGGTCAGGTCGGTCGCGCGAAAATCAACCCTGTCGGGTTGGTGGTCGCGATGGCCACTTTCGGACCCGTTGTCCAGCCACAGAGTCGTCATCCCCAGCGCTTTGGCAGGGGTCAGGTTGCGCGCCATATCCTCGACAAACAGGCTGCGGGTCGGGTCGACGTCATGGCGCGCGATCATCCTGTCATAGGCCGCTGCGTCAGGCTTGGGCGTATAGCCGGTGGCGCGAATGTCGCAGATACCCTCGAACAAATCACCGATCCCGCGGGCATCCAGCACCCGTTGGGCATAATCGGCATCGGCGTTGGTAAAGATCAGCCGCCGACCCGGCAGCTGTTCAAGCCCTTCGCGCAACCGCGCGCAAGGCTGCAACCGGTCGAGGCTGATGGAATGAACATCGACCAGAAAATCTTCCGGCTCGACGCCATGATGCGCCATCAACCCCGCCATGGTCGTACCATGGTCGTGAAAATAGCACTTCTGGACCCGCCGCGCCTCTACGGCATCGCATCCCAGCAAGCGCATGATATAGGCTCCCATGCGCGCATCAATCAGCGCGAACAGATCGGCTGTTGGCGGATAAAGCGTGTTGTCGAGATCAAAAATCCAACAGTCGATATGGTCAAGTTCGGGATGGGGCATAGCCGCGACCTATCCGCTTGACCGGCGACGAACAAGGCGTCAGCACTGATTCACGGCTTGGCAAGGCGTTTCCGTTTAGGCTGCGCGCTATGCTTTCGTTAAAGCGCGCCAGGGAAACTCCCGTGCGTAATGGCGGACAAGGGAGGGCGGTCATGCATCAGTTTGGCAACGATAAGCGTGGAGCATCATCACGGCTTTGGCTGGTCGGTTGCGCGAGCCTTGCGGTGCTCTCGCTCGCCGGTTGCGGCGGCGGAGGTGGGGCGAGGCCGAACCCGATCGCTGCGCCGCCCCCCGCTCCCGCGCCCACGCCAGCACCAACTCCAGCACCAACTCCAGCGCCGACTCCAACGCCAACTCCGACACCGCCCCCGCCTACAGGTTTTGACTTTACGACCGCCGAAACGGGGCGTTCGGACGGGGTCAATTATCATGGCGCGATCACCGCTTATCAGGCTGGAGCGACGGGCAAAGGCATTCTTGCGGCGGTCATCGACAGCGGAATCGATGTCGATAGCCCGGAATTTGCCGGACGCATTTCATCGCAATCAGCCGATGTCGCAGGGGCTCGCGGCATCGACGCAGAGGATGATCATGGCACCAATGTCGCGCAAATATTGCTCGGCGGAAAAGACGACAAAGGCACATTTGGCATAGCCTTTGAGGCGGATTTTCTGGTGTTGCGCGCTGACCGCCCGGGAAGTTGCGCCACCGAAGATCCCGATGATGATGAAAGCGGTTGTCGCTTTCCAGAGGATGCCATTGCCACTGGCGTTGACCGCGCCGTCGCTGCCGGTGTGCGGGTGATTAATCTCTCGCTTGGCGGCGGGGATCCGCCGGGGTCACAGCTGCGCGCCGCGATTGCTCGCGCTACTGCGGCGGGGGTCATCATCGTCGCTTCTGCAGGCAATGAAGGCGACACGACCGCCAATGGAAATGACCCGACCAACCCGGAACCCTTTGGCCAAGGGCTGTTAGAGGCCGGTGGTGATCTGGTCATCCTTGCCGGTTCGGTCGATGACAGCGGCACATTCTCCGACTTCAGCAACCGTGCAGGGAACTTTTCCGCCAACTTCCTGTCCGCGCTCGGCGAAGGCGTGTGCTGTGCCTATGAAAATGGCGTGCTGAAAACCGAAACCCGCCCTGATGGCACCTTTGTCTTTCTGCTCAACGGAACAAGCTTTTCCGCGCCGCAGATTGCCGGTGCAGTGGCCTTGCTCGCGCAGGCTTTCCCCTCCTTGTCGAGCCAGCAGATTGTCAGCTTGCTCTATCAATCTGCCCGCGATGCCGGTGCGACGGGCAGCGATGCCGTGTTTGGCCAAGGCATATTGGATATTGCCGCCGCGTTTCAGCCGGTCGGCTCTACGTCGCTGGCCGGAACAAGCACGGCGCTGCGCCTTGATCAACCCTTGGGCATCCTTGGCGGACCGATGGGAGATGCTGGATCGCAGTCTTCGGACGGCACCGTTGGATTGGTGACCGACGGATTTGGACGCGCCTTTGCGGTCGATTTCTCGCGCGCGCTGGTCCAGCGGCGACCGCAACGTCGATTGTTCGCGGCGCTCAGCGGCACCATCCGCCAGCAACAGGTTGCGACCGGCGATCTTTCGCTATCGCTGACATCGACGCCCGGCCGGACCAGTCTGGTTCCGGACTCGCTTGCTGCCCTGACAACGCGCGATGCCGACCGCGCCCGCACGCTGGCCGCATCGGTCATCACCCGCCTCGACGCGCATACCCGCGTCGGTTTGGCCGCTGGCCGTAGTGTCAGCGGCATGGTCGCGGGCGAACGCGGTGAGCGTGGGGCCGCCATGTTGGTCAGCGATTCGGCGGGCGAGGGCATAAGCATTGCCGCCAGTCCGCGTTTCGGCACGCTGCTGCGCCATAATCTGGGTAAGGGGCAGGCGATTACCCTGACCGCCGAGGGCGGCTGGGTCGGCGGATCGGCGTGGCAGGAAGATCCGGTGCAACGGCTGCAATATCGCCGCGACAGCCGCTATCAAATGATCGGCGCGGGCTGGGACGGCGCGGTTGGTCCCGCGCATCTGGCCGCCGGCGCGGCATGGCTTCGCGAATCGGACAGCTTGCTCGGCGCGCGGCTCGGCGCGTTGTTTGGTGCTGGCGGGGCAACAAGCTTAGTGGCCGACGCCAGCATCCGTACCGACCTGCCGCATGGCTGGCGATTGGCGGCAGCATGGCGCCAGATGTGGACGCGCCCCGACCGCGCCGGACTGGTCGCTGGCGGGCAACTCACCTCGAACGCCTTTTCGATTGATGCGAGTAAATGGGGTGTCTTGCGTGCCGATGATCGCGCCGTGCTGCGTTTGTCACAGCCATTGCGGGTCAGCTCCGGCGGCCTCGGCCTCTCTTTGCCGATTGCCTATGATGCGGCCAGCGGCACCGCCGAATTTGGCACGCGCACGTATAATCTGTCACCCACCGGGCGCGAACTGGCGCTCGAGGCGAGCTATCTTGTCCCGCTTTTCGGCGGCGATCTGACCGCGAACAGCTGGTGGCGACGCGATCCGGGTCATATCGCTGCCCTGCCTGCCGATATTGGCGGTGCAGTGCGCTTTACCCTCGGGTTTTAGTCGCCAAGATTCTTTTGTTAGAAAATTACCCGGCCCTTGACCGGGACGGGAATCACGCGTAGTGGCCCGCTCGACCGGAAACGGGGCTTTGCCGCCGCTTTTGGTTACAACAGCGCTTGAACATTGCTGGCGCGGATGGAGCCTCCGGGGGTCGAATGGGATCAACCGGGGTCTTTTGCTGTTACAAGGTCGCCCTTTTCTGCGGTTTTTCGCAAGGAATGGGCGGTGCTGCATCCACCGCGGTAGAGTAACCGTTCGCTTTGATGGGCGAACATTTTAAGGTGAAGCATTCATGCCCACGATCAACCAGCTGGTCCGCAAGGGCCGGACTCCGCAAAAGGCGAAGTCCAAGGTTCCGGCGATGGAGGCAAACCCGCAAAAGCGTGGCGTTTGCACCCGTGTCTATACGACGACCCCGAAAAAGCCGAACTCGGCATTGCGCAAAGTGGCCAAGGTCCGCCTGACCAACGCGCGCGAAGTCATTTCCTACATCCCCGGCGAAGGCCACAACCTCCAGGAACATAGCGTCGTGCTGATCCGTGGCGGTCGTGTCCGCGATCTTCCCGGTGTGCGCTATCACGTCCTGCGCGGCGTGCTCGATACACAGGGTGTGAAGGACCGCAAGCAGAGCCGTTCGAAGTACGGCGCCAAGCGTCCGAAGTAAGGCCGCCGCTTTTTCTGGTGAAATTGATCATCCCAGGTCGCTCATGCGCCGGGATGCTGTTGTAAGAGGAATTATCTATGGCTCGTCGTCGTCGTCCTGAACGTCGCGAAATCCTGCCGGATCCCCGTTTCGGTGATATCGTGCTGTCAAAATTCATGAACAGCGTCATGCTGGACGGAAAGAAATCGACCGCCGAAGGCATCGTTTATGGTGCTTTGGAATCGGTTGAAGCCCGCGCCAAGAAAGAACCGGTATCGGTCTTTCATGAAGCGCTTGCGAATATCCGCCCGAACATCGAAGTGCGCAGCCGCCGCGTCGGTGGTGCGACCTATCAGGTGCCGGTCGAGGTTCGCCCCGATCGTGCGCAGGCCCTCGCCATTCGCTGGCTGATCACCGCTGCGCGCAACCGCAGCGAAACGACGATGGCCGCGCGCCTGTCGGGTGAGTTGCTCGATGCGTCGAACAATCGCGGCAATGCAGTGAAGAAGCGTGAAGATACGCACCGGATGGCCGAAGCCAACCGCGCCTTCTCGCATTATCGCTGGTAACTTTTCTTCCGATATCGAGGGAGGCCCAGCCGGCCTCCCTCCAGCACTAAGGAATCTGACATGGCACGCAGCCATCCGCTCGACAAATATCGCAACATTGGGATTATGGCGCACATCGACGCCGGTAAGACCACGACCACCGAGCGCATTCTTTATTACACCGGCAAGTCCTACAAGATCGGCGAAGTCCATGACGGCGCCGCGACGATGGACTGGATGGAGCAAGAGCAAGAGCGCGGCATCACGATCACGTCGGCTGCGACGACTTGCTTCTGGGACGATCACCGGATCAACATCATCGACACCCCCGGGCACGTTGACTTCACTATCGAAGTCGAACGTTCGTTGCGCGTGCTCGATGGCGCGGTCGCCTGTTTTGATGGCGTTGCCGGCGTTGAGCCGCAGTCCGAAACCGTGTGGCGGCAGGCCGACCGTTATGGCGTGCCGCGGATGTGCTTCATCAACAAGCTCGACCGCACCGGTGCGAATTTCGAATATTGCGTTCAGTCGATCATCGATCGTCTGGGTGCGCGCCCGGCCGTGCTCTATATCCCGATCGGGATCGAGGCAGACCTGCTGGGTCTCGTCGATCTGGTGAACAACCGCGCCATCATCTGGAAGAATGAAGCGCTGGGCGCCGAATTCTTTTACGAAGATATTCCGGCCGACCTCGTCGACAAAGCCGCTGAATATCGCACCAACCTCATCGAAATGGCTGTCGAGCAAGACGATGATGTGATGGAAGCCTATCTGGGCGGTGAAGAGCCTGATGTGGCGACGTTGAAGCGTTTGATCCGCAAGGGCACGCTGAACCATGCGTTCGTCCCCGTCTGCTGTGGCTCGGCGTTCAAGAACAAGGGCGTTCAGCCGCTGCTCGACGCGGTGGTCGACTATATGCCGTCGCCGCTCGACATTCCTGACGTCGAAGGCCTGAAGCTTGACGGCGAAACCAAGGATTCGCGTCCGCCCAAGGACGATGCTCCGCTTTCGCTTCTGGCTTTCAAGATCATGAATGATCCGTTCGTCGGCAGCTTGACCTTTGCCCGCATCTATTCGGGCACCCTGACCAAGGGCACCTATTTGAACTCGGTCAAGGACAAGAAGGAAAAGATTGGCCGCATGTTGTTGATGCATGCCAACAGCCGCGAAGACATTGATGAAGCCTTTGCGGGCGACATCGTGGCGCTGGCGGGTCTTAAGGAAACGACGACGGGTGACACGCTGTGCGCGTCGAGCGCGCCGATCATCCTTGAACGCATGGTCTTCCCTGATCCGGTGATCGAGTTGAGCGTTGAGCCCAAGACCAAGGCCGACCAGGAACGGATGGGCATTGCGCTCAACCGTCTGGCCGCCGAAGATCCCAGCTTCCGCGTGTCGACTGATCATGAATCGGGTCAGACGATCATCAAGGGCATGGGCGAGCTTCACCTCGACATTCTCGTCGATCGCATGAAACGCGAATTCAAGGTCGAGGCCAATGTCGGTGCGCCGCAGGTGGCGTATCGCGAATCGCTCGCCAAGGCCGTTGACGTTGATTACACCCACAAGAAGCAGTCGGGTGGCTCGGGCCAGTTCGGTCGCGTCAAGGTGACGGTTGTGCCCGGCGAACGGGGTTCGGGCATTGTTTTCAGCGACGAGATCAAGGGCGGTAATATTCCGCGCGAATATATCCCGTCGGTTGAAAAGGGTATGCGCGACTCGGCTGACAATGGTCATATGATCGGCTTCCCGATCATCGATTTCGAGATCAAGCTGACGGACGGCGCTTATCATGACGTCGATTCGTCGGCACTGGCGTTCGAAATCGCGGGTCGTGCAGCGATGCGCGAAGTGGCGGCCAAGGCCGGCATCAAGCTGCTTGAGCCGGTGATGAAGGTCGAAGTGACGACGCCCGAGGATTTCATGGGTGACGTTATCGGCGATCTGAACAGCCGTCGCGGCCAGATTCAGGGCACGGACAGTCGGGGCAATGCCCAGATCGTCGAAGCAATTGTGCCGCTGGCCAACATGTTCGGTTATGTGAATCAGCTGCGCAGCTTCAGCCAGGGGCGCGCCAATTATTCGATGCAATTCTCGCATTATGAAGAAGTGCCGACGAGCGTCGCCGAAGAAGTGAAAGCGAAGATGGCATAAGAGTCATACCGAGCGAGACAAGTTTCGGCGTCGTCGGAACAGAGTTTCGCCCTGTGGGGCTTGCCCTCTTCATCAAAGCCGATTAAGGGCGGCGCCTGTTTCAGCAGGCGGTCGTACCGACTGAGTAATATCTGAGCAATTGAACACGCCAGACGAAGGACAAGGGTTAATATCATGGCCAAGGCAAAATTTGAGCGGAACAAGCCGCACTGCAACATCGGAACCATCGGTCACGTCGACCATGGCAAGACCTCGCTGACCGCAGCGATCACCAAGGTGCTCGCCGAAACGTCGGGCGGTACCGCTGTTGATTTCGCAAACATCGACAAGGCTCCCGAAGAGCGCGAGCGCGGCATCACCATTTCGACGGCGCACGTCGAATATGAAACCGCTGCACGCCACTATGCGCACGTCGATTGCCCGGGACACGCCGACTATGTGAAGAACATGATCACCGGCGCGGCGCAGATGGACGGCGCGATCCTCGTGGTGTCGGCTGCTGACGGCCCGATGCCGCAGACCAAAGAGCACATCCTGCTCGCCAAGCAGGTCGGCGTTCCGAACATGGTCGTATTTCTGAACAAGGTTGACCAGCTGGACGATCCCGAACTGCTCGAACTGGTTGAGCTGGAAATCCGTGAAGAACTTTCGAAGCGTGATTATGATGGCGATAACATCCCCATCATCGCCGGTTCGGCTCTCGCTGCCCTCGAAGGCAAGACCCCTGAAATCGGTTCGGAAGCCATTCTGAAGCTGATGGAAGCTGTCGACAGCTGGATCCCGCAGCCGGAGCGTCCGCTCGACAAGCCCTTCCTGATGCCGATCGAAGACGTTTTCTCGATCTCGGGTCGTGGTACGGTTGTGACCGGTCGCGTTGAAACCGGTGTAGTCAAGGTCGGTGAAGAAGTCGAAATCGTCGGCATCAAGGACACCAAGAAGACCGTCGTGACCGGCGTTGAAATGTTCCGCAAGCTGCTCGATCAGGGCGAAGCTGGCGACAACATCGGCGCGCTGATCCGCGGTGTTGGTCGTGAAGAAGTCGAGCGTGGCCAGGTTCTGGCCAAGCCGGGTTCGATCACCCCGCACACCGAGTTCACCTCGGAAGTTTATGTCCTGTCGAAGGACGAGGGCGGCCGTCATACGCCGTTCTTTGCGAACTATCGTCCGCAATTCTACTTCCGCACGACGGACGTCACCGGCGAAGTTATCCTGCCCGAGGGCACGGAAATGGTTATGCCGGGCGACAACGTTCAGCTGTCGGTCAAACTCATCGCTCCGATCGCCATGGACCAGGGTCTGCGCTTCGCAATTCGCGAAGGTGGCCGCACGGTCGGCGCAGGGGTTGTGGCTTCGATCACAAAGTAATATAGGCCGCGAGCCGCACGGGTCAGACTGATTCGCGCGGCTCGCAGTTTTTTGAAGTTTTAATGGTCGTTCCGGCTTCCATCAGGAAATCCGGGTCGGTCCATTTCGGCTCTTTCGCATTGTCAGACGGGATTCGACTGGAATAGTCATGGAAACGCAGAACATCCGCATTCGCCTTAAGGCCTTCGACCATCGTGTGCTCGATCAGGCCACCACCGACATCGCCGATACGGCGCGTCGCACGGGTGCTTTGATCCGCGGCCCAATCCCGCTGCCGACGCGCATTGAAAAATTCACCGTGAACCGCGGCCCGCACATCGACAAAAAGTCGCGCGAGCAGTTTGAAGTTCGCACCCACAAGCGGTTGCTCGATATCGTGCAGCCCACCCCGCAGACGGTTGACGCGCTGATGAAGCTCGATCTTGCCGCGGGCGTGAACGTAGAAATCAAGCTCGCCTAATCGTCAGATTAGGAGAGCGCAGCCCCCGCGCAGGCGGGGGCCTCTGTCGTCAAGGTGCTTCGGTGCCGACCAATTCCGGTTAGACCCGGAATGACGAACAAGAGGGCGATACCGCCGGTTGCTTCCTTCGGGAGGCATGTACGACCGGGCTGCGTCCCCCGTCTCGCCACTGCTCCTTCGGGATGGTGGCACCTCAGCCCGGACGGGGCGATGCATCACAATTTGGGCTGGCACGCCGCGCGGAATGGTCCGCCCGGCCTCTGTGAGGAGTTTGATCATGCGGACTGGCGTGATCGCGAAAAAAATGGGGATGACCCGCCTGTTTCAGGACGATGGACGGCATGTGCCGGTCACCGTGCTGAGCCTCGAAGGCTGTCAGGTCGTTTCCGTGCGCGACAAAGAACGTGATGGCTATGTGGCCGTCCAATTGGGTGCTGGCACTGCGAAGGCGAAGAATGTCGCCAAGCCGCAGCGCGGCGTTTTTGGCAAGGCCGAAGTTGAGCTCAAAGCCAAGCTGGTTGAATTCCGCGTGTCCGATGACGCCACGCTGGACGTCGGCGCAGAGCTTTCGGCTGACCATTTCGTCGCCGGCCAGATCGTCGATATCCAGGGCGTGACGCAGGGCAAGGGCTTTGCCGGCGCGATGAAGCGTTGGGGTTTCGGCGGTATGCGCGCAACCCACGGCGTTTCGATCAGTCACCGTGCCCATGGTTCGACCGGTAACCGTCAGGATCCGGGTCGCGTCTTCAAGAACAAGAAGATGGCCGGCCATATGGGCGCACGCAATCGCACCCAGCAAAATCTGGAAATCGTCCGCACCGACGTCGAGCGCGGCCTTATCTTCGTCAAGGGATCGGTTCCCGGGTCGAAGGGTGGCTGGCTGATGGTTCGCGATGCAGTCAAGCTGCCGCGTCATCCGGAGGCTCCCTATCCGGGCAGCGTCAAGAGCGCGGCCAACGCCAATCAAGAAGCCCCGGCGGATGCGCCTGCGGATACCCCGGTTGAAGAAACCGTGGTCGATGCAGCCACCACCGACGGCGCACAGGAGTCCTGATCATGAAGGTCAAGGTTCAATCCATCGACGGCAAGGCCGGCGCAGACATCACGCTCAGCGATGATGTTTTCGGTGTCGACCCGCGCGCCGACATTCTGCACCGTGTTGTCAGCTGGCAGCTTGAAAAGCGTCGCGCTCCGGCTCGCGCCGCACGCGAGCGCAGCGATGTTGCCCGCACCGGCAAGAAGTTCGGTAATCAAAAAGGTGGCGGTACGGCCCGTCACGGTGATCGTGCAGCCCCGATCTTTATCGGCGGCGGTAAGGCACATGGCCCGCGGGCTCGTGTCTTCGGCCACTCGCTGAACAAAAAGATCCGCACGCTGGGCCTGAAAATGGCTCTGTCGGACAAAGCCAAGGGCGGCAAGATTGTTGTTCTCGACTCGTTCGAACTCAAGGATGCCAAAACCAAGGCACTGGCCGGCAAGCTCGACAAGCTGGAGCTTGGTAGTCGCGCGCTGTTTATCGACGGCGATGCGGTGCACGAAAGCTTCGCGATGGCGTCGGCCAACCTCATCGGTATCAACGCGATGCCGGCGATGGGCGCCAACGTCTATGACATTTTGCGCGCCGACACGCTGGTCCTGACCCGCGCAGCGGTCGAAAAGCTGGAGGCACGCTTCAATGGCTAAGGCAACAACCGTAGATGCACGGCATTATGACGTGGTCCTGGCACCAGTGATCACTGAAAAATCGACCCTGCTCAGCGAAAATAACGCGGTGGTGTTTCGGGTTGCGAACGACGCAACCAAGCCCGCCATCAAGGCCGCCGTCGAGGCGCTGTTCAATGTCAAGGTGGTGAGCGTCAACACGCTGAACACCAAGGGCAAGACCAAGCGTTGGAAGGGCAAGCCCTACACCCGTAGCGATGTCAAAAAGGCGATCGTCCGTCTGGCCGAAGGCCAGTCGATAGACGTGACCTCAGGCGTCTGACGGTCAGGGAAGGCAGAAAAAAATGGCACTCAAATCCTATAATCCGACCAGCCCCGCACAACGCGGCCTGATCCTTGTTGATCGGTCCAGCCTGTGGAAGGGCAAGCCCGTCAAGGGTCTGACCGAAGGCAAGAACAAGACCGGTGGCCGTAACCACAAGGGTCATGTGACGTCGCGCGGTATCGGTGGTGGTCACAAGCAAAGCTATCGCATGATCGACTTCAAACGTCGTAAATGGGATATGCCCGCCACGGTCGAGCGTTTGGAATATGACCCCAACCGCACCGCCTTCATTGCGCTTCTGGCTTATGAAGACGGCACCCGCACCTATATCCTCGCACCGCAGCGCCTTGCGGTTGGCGACACGGTGCTGGCCGCCAAAAAGACCGACGTAAAGCCGGGCAATGCGATGGAACTGTCGCAGATGCCGGTGGGTACGATCGTTCACAACATCGAGATGAAGCCCGGCAAGGGTGGTCAGATCGCTCGCGCCGCCGGCACCTATGCACAGGTTGTTGGCCGTGACCGTGGTCTTGTCATCGTCCGCTTGAACTCGGGTGAGCAACGCTACATCCGCGGCGATTGCATGGGCACGGTGGGCGCTGTGTCGAACCCCGACAATGGCAACCAGAATCTGGCGAAAGCCGGTCGCAACCGCTGGGCGGGCAAACGCCCGCTGACGCGTGGTGTTGCAAAGAACCCGGTCGATCACCCGCACGGCGGTGGTGAAGGCCGGACCTCGGGCGGTCGCCATCCGGTGACGCCATGGGGCAAGCCGACCAAGGGTGCTCGTACCCGCTCGAACAAATCGACCGACAAGATGATCATCCGGTCGCGTCACGCCAAGAAGAAGAGGTAAGCCATGGCTCGCTCGATCTGGAAAGGTCCTTTCGTGGACCTGCATCTGCTCAAGAAAGCAGAAACGGCGCAGGACGGTGCCAAGAACACACCGATCAAAACCTGGTCGCGTCGCTCCACCATTTTGCCTCAGTTCGTGGGGCTGACCTTCAACGTCTATAACGGCCGCAAATTTGTGCCGGTGTCGGTGAACGAAGATATGGTCGGCATGAAGCTCGGCGAATTTGCGCCGACGCGCTTCTTCCCCGGCCATGCGTCTGACAAGAAGGGCAAACGGTAATGGGCAAGGCAAAATCCCCCCGTCGCGTTGCAGATAATGAGGCGCTGTCGGTCGGCACGCAGATTCGCGGTTCGGCTCAAAAGCTGGGCCTCGTTGCCGCGCTGATCCGCGGCCGCAAGGTCGAAGACGCGATGAACGTCCTCTCTTTCTCGACGAAGGCGATGGCCGTTGACGTCCGCAAGGTGCTCGCAAGCGCGATCGCCAATGCGGAAAACAACCATAACCTCGACGTTGATGCGCTGGTCATCAAGGAAGCGAGCGTCGGCAAGTCGCTTTCGATGAAGCGCTGGCACGCCCGTGGTCGCGGCAAGTCGACCCGGATCGTCAAGCCGTTCAGCCGCATCCGCATCGTCGTGCAAGAACAAGAAGAAGAGGCGTAAGATGGGTCAGAAGAGCAATCCGATCGGTCTGCGTCTGCAGGTCAACCGCACCTGGGACAGCCGCTGGTTCGCCGAAGGGCAGGACTATGGCCGTATGCTGGTCGAGGATCTGAAGATCCGCAACTTCATCTTCAAACAGCTTCCGCAGGCAGCGATCTCCAAGGTCGTTATCGAGCGTCCGGCCAAATTGTGCCGCGTTTCGGTTTATGCTGCACGCCCCGGTGTCATCATCGGCAAAAAGGGTGCGGACATTGAAAAGCTTCGCAAGCAACTGGGTGCGATGACGGACAGCGACGTGTCGCTGAACATCGTCGAAATCCGCAAGCCCGAAGTCGACGCCAAGCTCGTCGCGCAAGGCATTGCTGATCAGCTCGAACGCCGCGTTGCTTTCCGCCGCGCCATGAAGCGCGCCGTACAATCGGCGATGCGTCTGGGCGCCGAGGGCATCCGGATCAACTGTGCGGGCCGCCTTGGCGGTGCCGAAATCGCGCGCACCGAATGGTATCGCGAAGGCCGGGTTCCGCTGCACACGCTGCGCGCCAATGTCGACTATGCCGAAGGCACTGCCCACACCGCTTATGGTGTTTGCGGAATCAAGGTGTGGATCTTCAAGGGCGAGATTCTGGGTCATGACCCGATGGCAACCGATCGTTTGATGCTGGACGCGCAAACGTCGGGCGTGCGCCCGGCGCGCGATGACCGCCGCTAAGGACTGCTGACATGTTGCAACCGAAAAAAACCAAGTTCCGCAAGGCTTTCAAAGGCCGCATCCATGGGCTCGCCAAGGGCGGAACCGACCTGAACTTTGGCTCTTATGGGCTGAAGGCGATGGAACCCGAGCGGATTACCGCTCGTCAGATCGAAGCGGCCCGCCGCGCGATCAGCCGCGCCATCAAGCGTCAGGGCCGTTTGTGGATCCGTATCTTCCCCGACGTTCCCGTGTCGTCGAAACCTGCCGAAGTCCGCATGGGTAAAGGCAAGGGCGCGCCGGAATTCTGGGCCGCGCGGGTCAAACCGGGTCGCATTTTGTTTGAACTCGACGGCGTTCCCGGCCCCGTGGCCGCGCTGGCGTTCGAACGCGCTGCGATGAAGCTGCCGATCAAGACCAAGGTTGTTGCCCGTCTCGGCGACACCTCGCATCTGGAGGGTTGAGGTCATGTCCAAGACCGAAGATTTCAAAACCAAGACCGACGACCAGCTCGCCGAACAGCTTGGCGAATTGAAGCGCGAAGCATTCAACCTGCGTTTCCAGGCGGCGACCGGCCAGATGGAAAAAGCATCACGCGTCAAAGAAGTGCGGCGTTCGATCGCCCGCATCAAGACGCAGCAGACCGAGCGCGTGCGCTCGGCCGCGAAATAAGGAGGCTGTCATGCCAAAGCGCATTCTGACTGGCACGGTGGTGTCCGACAAGGGCGACAAGACTGTCGTGGTGAAGGTCGAGCGGAAGGTTAAGCACCCGCTCTATGGCAAGATCATCCGTCGCTCGAAGAAATATCATGCCCATGACGAAGATAATTCGTTCAAGGCAGGGGAAACGGTTCGCATCGAAGAAACGAAACCGATCTCCAAGCTGAAAACCTGGAAAGTGCTCGACAAGGTCGACACCCACAGCAAGCCAGCTACCGCAGCCCCAGCAGCGGCTCCTGCCGCCGCCGAGGCCTGACACAAGTTTCACGGAACCGTCGGGGTTGCCCGATAGGCCAAAGAAGAAGGAAGTGCATCGATGATCCAGATGCAGTCACAATTGGAAGTCGCTGACAACAGCGGTGCCAAGCGCGTCCAGTGCATCAAGGTGCTGGGCGGGTCGAAGCGCCGTGTTGCTGGCGTCGGCGATGTCATCGTCGTGTCGATCAAGGAAGCGCAACCGCGCGGCAAGGTCAAAAAGGGTGACGTGCATCGCGCCGTCATCGTTCGCACCCGTAAGGATGTGCGCCGCGCCGATGGTTCGGTCATCCGCTTTGACACCAATGCCGCTGTTCTCGTCAACAAGAGCGAAGAGCCAATTGGCACGCGCATCTTTGGCCCGGTCGTGCGCGAACTGCGCGGTCGCGGTTTCATGAAGATTATCAGCCTGGCACCGGAGGTGCTGTAATCATGGGTATGGCAAAAATCAAAAAAGGCGACACCGTCGTCATCCTGTCCGGCAAGGACAAGGGCAAGACGGGCGAAGTGACGCAGAGCCTGCCGAAAGACGGCAAGGTTGTGGTCGCTGGTGTCAATATCATCACCCGCCACAAAAAACCGACTCAGGCCAATCCGCAAGGTGGCCTCGAACGGTCCGAAGCGCCGCTGTATGTCAGCAAGGTCGCCATCGCTGATCCCAAATCGGGTAAAGCGACGCGCGTGCGCTTTGAAACCGGCAAGGACGGCAAGAAAGTCCGTGTGGCAGTTAAGTCCGGGGAGACGCTCAATGGCTGATAAATACACCCCCCGTATGCGGAGCCGCTATGACGAGGTGATCGTGAAAGCGATGACCGAGAAGTTCGGCTACAAAAATGCGATGGAAGTGCCTCGTATCGAAAAAATCGTCCTGAACATGGGCGTTGGCGATGCGGTGCAGGACAAGAAGAAAGTCGATGTCGCTGCTTCCGAAATGGAGCTGATCGCGGGCCAAAAGCCGGTGATTACCAAGGCGAAGAAATCCATTGCCGGCTTCAAGCTGCGCGAAGGTATGCCGATCGGTTGCAAGGTGACCCTGCGCCGCGAACGCATGTATGAATTTCTTGATCGGCTGATCACCATCGCGATGCCGCGTATTCGCGACTTTCGCGGGGTTTCGGCGACGAGTTTCGACGGTCGTGGCAACTATGCCATGGGCCTGAAGGAACAGATCATCTTCCCCGAAATCAACTATGACCGCATCGATCAGGTGCGCGGCATGGATGTAATCGTGACCACCACGGCTCGCACGGATGACGAAGCCCTTGAACTGCTCCGGCTGTTCGGCTTCCCCTTCCCGATCGAAGTCGAAGAAAAGGCAGCCGCCTGACTCCCCCGCAAAGGGACCAGGCCGTGCAAACCAGAGGAAAGAGAACTTAAGTCATGGCGAAACTGAGTTCAGTGAACAAAAATGAACGTCGCAAGAAGCTGGTGAAGAAATATGCCGGCCGTTATGCGAAGTTGAAGCAACTGGCGAACGACAAGTCGCTCGACGAGGGCGAGCGTCTGATCGCGCGCCTCAAGATGGCGGAAATCCCGCGCAACGGAAACCCGACCCGCATCCGCAATCGTTGCGAGATGACCGGACGTCCGCGCGCATATTATCGCAAATTCCGGCTGTGCCGCATTCAGCTGCGCGATCTGGCCAACAAAGGCCTGATCCCCGGCGTTGTGAAGTCGAGCTGGTAAGGAATACGCAAGATGGCAATGACCGATCCTCTGGGTGATATGCTCACCCGCATCCGTAACGGCCAGCAGGCCAAGAAGGACAGCGTTTTGACGCCGGCCTCGACCCTGCGTGTCCGCGTGCTCGATGTGCTTCAGCGCGAAGGCTATATCCGTGGTTACAGCGAAGAAGCGCTGGGCAATCGCGGTCAGCACAAGGGCATCCGCATCGAGCTGAAATATTTCGAAGGCCAGCCGGCCATTCAGCATGTGGCCCGCGTCTCGAAACCTGGCCGCCGCATCTATTCGGCTTCGAAAGAATTGCCGATCGTGCGCAACGGCCTGGGCATCACGATTGTGTCGACCCCGCGCGGCGTCCTGTCGGACGCCGAGGCCCGCGAGAATAATGTCGGCGGCGAAGTGCTGGCGGAGGTATTCTGATCATGTCACGTATTGGCAAGAAAGTAGTGGCGATCCCCAGCGGCGTTACCGCCGCGATCGAAAGCGGTGAGCTGTCGGTCAAGGGTCCCAAAGGCACGCTGGCTCTCCAGCTTGCCGAGGATATCGCCTATGAAGTCAAGGAAGGCGAGATTTCGGTCCAGCCCGCGAATGACAGCAAAGCCGCCCGCGCCTTTTGGGGTATGCAGCGGACGTTGGTACAGAATTTGATCACGGGCGTGACCGAAGGCTTTACCAAGGTGCTGGAAATCAACGGCGTTGGCTATCGTGCCAATTCGCAGGGCAAGATGCTGAAGCTTCAGCTTGGCTTTAGCCATGATGTTGATTTCCCCATTCCCGATGGCATCGATATCAAGACGCCGGACAATACGACGATCGAGATCAGCGGCATCAACAAGCAGCAAGTCGGCCAGGTCGCGGCGGAAATCCGTCGCTGGCGCAAGCCTGAACCCTATAAGGGCAAGGGCATCAAATATCGCGGCGAGTACATCTTCCGCAAAGAAGGCAAGAAGAAGTAAGCCATGGCACATCTTACCACCTTTCAAAAACGTCGTCAGCGGGTTCGTACCGCTTTGCGGCAACGCGCTGCAGGCCGTCCGCGGCTTTCGGTGCACCGTTCTGGTCGGCATATTTATGCCCAGCTTATTGATGACGCCGCCGGGCAAACGCTCGCCGCCGCTTCGACGCTGGACAAGGATGTGCGCGGCAAGGCTGGCGCGACGGCCGCTGCTGCGGCTGACGTTGGCAAGCGCCTCGCCGCTGCCGCCAAAAAGGCGGGCGTGACGCAGGTCGTGTTCGACCGTGGCGGCTTCCTGTTCCACGGGCGCATCAAAGCGCTGGCCGAAGCCGCACGCGAAGGCGGATTGGAGTTTTGATGATGGCAGACGAAGTTCAGAAACCCGCCGAAGGCGCCCCCGAGGCAGCCCCCGCAACTCCTGCAGCCCCTGCAGCAACCGAGAACACGGCTCCGCCGCGTCGCGGTCGTGGCGGCCGCGATGGCGGTCGTGGCGGACGTGATGGTGGCCGTGGCCGCCGTGACAATCGCCAGCGTGATGATGATGGCGGCGAAGAGCTGATTGAAAAGCTCGTCCACATCAACCGCGTCTCGAAAACGGTCAAGGGTGGTAAGCGCTTTGGCTTTGCCGCGCTGGTTGTTGTCGGTGACGGCAAGGGCCGCGCCGGTTTCGGCCACGGCAAGGCACGCGAAGTGCCCGAAGCCATCCAGAAGGCAACCGCAGCAGCAAAGAAGGCGATGATTCGCGTTCCGCTGCGCGATGGTCGCACCCTGCACCATGACGGTCTCGGCGAATTCGGTGCTGGCAAGGTGACGCTGCGTTCGGCTCCCGCCGGTACCGGCATCATCGCTGGTGGCCCGATGCGCGCCGTGTTCGAAAGCCTGGGTGTTGCCGATGTGGTGACCAAATCGAACGGCACGTCGAACCCCTATAACATGATCCGCGCGACCTTTGAGGCGCTGGGCGAACAGACCAGCCCCAAGTCGGTGGCACAGCGTCGCGGCAAAAAGGTTTCGGACCTGATCAAGCGTGGCGGTGCATCCGACCGCGCTGCCGAGGCCGAAGCGGCTGCGGTGACGGAGTAAGCAAATGGCTGACAAGAAAATCAAGATTCGCCAGATCGGTTCGCCGATCCGTCGTCCCAAGAGCCAGCGTGCCATTCTGACCGGGCTTGGCCTCGGCAAGATGCATCGTGAGGTCGAACTGGTCGACACACCGGAAGTGCGCGGCATGATCCGTAAACTTCCGCACATGGTGGAAGTGATCGACAGCTAAAGGCGCCGATCAACTCCCATATTTTACTAGCGCGAACAAAGCGAAAGCGAGTGCAATGACGATTAAACTGAACGAAATTCGTGACAATGATGGCGCCCGCAAGGGCCGGATGCGCGTCGGACGCGGCATCGGTTCGGGCAAAGGCAAAACCGCCGGTCGTGGCCAAAAGGGTCAGAAATCGCGCGGCGGTGTGGCTATCAACGGCTTCGAAGGCGGCCAGATGCCGCTTCACATGCGTATTCCAAAGCGCGGCTTTAACAATATTTTCGGCAAGGATTTTGCCATCGTCAACTTGGGCATGATCCAGAAACTGATCGATGCCAAAAAACTTGATGCCAAAAAGGTCATCGATCATGCGGCGCTTAAGGCCGTTGGTCTGGCCCGTGGCGGCAAGGACGGCGTTCGCCTCCTCGCCAAGGGTGAATTGACCGCCAAGGCCAGCTTTGCTGTGGCTGGCGCGTCCAAGGGCGCGATTACGGCGGTCGAAAAGGCTGGTGGTAAGGTCGAACTGCCCGAACCCAAAGCCGTGGTCGAGGGCAAAAAAGCCAAGCGTAAGGCAGAAGCAGCCGCCAAGAAATAATCGGTGCGGCGGCGTGTCGGTGTTGTGCCGGCCCGCCGCGCGTCGGATTTCTGGCATATTTAGGCCTTTCCCCTTGCACTTGGGCCTGCGCGAACGCACATAGACGCCGGGTCGCCGGGGGCGCGGCCGCCACCGAGGAAAGATCATCATGGCCTCACGCGCCGATCAGCTTGCATCGAGTCTCAATTTTTCGAAGTTCGGTAAAGCGACCGAGCTGAAGCGCCGCATCTGGTTTACCATTGGCGCGCTAATCGTTTTCCGCTTTCTATCGTTTGTGCCGTTGCCGGGTGTCGATCCAGTGGCTTTGGCACGACTTTACAGCCAGACCGCTTCGGGCGGCATCCTCGACATTTTCAACACATTTTCGGGCGGCAGCCTTGAACGGATGAGCATCATCGCGCTGGGCGTCATGCCCTATATTACCGCGTCGATCGTCGTTCAGCTCGCTTCGGCCCTGTCCCCCAGCCTCGCCGCTCTCAAGAAAGAGGGCGAAAGCGGGCGCAAGAAACTCAACCAATATACGCGCTATGGCACGGTTTTCCTGACCGCCATCCAGGGCTATTTCATCGCCGTCGGTCTTGAAACATTGGGGCAGAGCCAGGGTATTGGCGCTGTGGTTGACCCCGGCATGATGTTCCGTATCGCGGCGGTTATCAGCATCGTTGGCGGCACGCTGTTCCTGATGTGGCTTGGCGAACAGGTCACCAGCCGCGGCATCGGCAACGGCGTATCGCTGATCATCATGGCGGGCATTCTCGCGCAATTGCCGCGCAGCTTTGCCCAGATGTTCACCCAGGTTCGCGAAGGATCAATGGGCGGCGGTGTGGTTGTCGCGGTCTTTGCCGGTGCGATTGCGATCATTGCTTTCATCAGCTTTATGGAGCGCGCCCAGCGCCGCGTGCTGGTGCAATATCCCAAGCGCGCGACCCAGCGCGGCGGGATGCAGGCCGACCGCAGCCATCTGCCGCTCAAGGTCAATACTGCAGGCGTGATTCCGCCGATCTTTGCCTCGTCGCTGCTGTTGATGCCGCTGACCGTGACCCAGATGCTGGGCAATCGCGTGTCGGGTGAATCGGCGTGGGGCGATTTCCTGATCTCACTCAACCAATATCTCGCGCATGGCCAGCCGCTCTATATGGCGCTCTATGGCGCGGGCATCATCTTCTTCTGCTTTTTCTATGTCGCAGTTGTGTTCAACCCCGAGGAAACGGCCGACAATCTTAAGCGCCAGAACGGCTTTATTCCGGGCATCCGTCCGGGCAAAAATACCGCCACCTATCTTGACCATGTGCTCACACGCATCACCGTGATCGGCGCGATCTATCTGGCGCTGATCTGTCTGGTTCCCGAATATTTCATCGCGCAGTCTGGCCTGCCTTTCCGTCTCGGCGGCACCAGCCTGCTCATCATCGTCAATGTGACCATCGACACGATCACCCAGATCCAAAGCCATATGCTCGCGCATCAATATGGTGATCTGATCAAAAAGGCGAAGTTGAAGGGTGGCGTCGCCCGACGCTGACGACCCTTTACCGACCGGCAGGGCAGAAACAGGGGCTGCAATGACGCTGAATATCATTTTATTGGGTCCGCCAGGCGCGGGTAAAGGAACGCAGGCTTCGCGTCTGGAAAACGAGCATGGCATGATCCAGCTCTCGACCGGCGACATGCTGCGCGCGGCGGTCAAGGCCGGAACGCCGACCGGACTGGCCGCGAAAGCGGTGATGGACGCGGGCGAGCTGGTATCCGACGACATCGTCTCGGGCCTGATCGGTGAACGGCTCGACGAACTCGGCCCCGATACGTCGGTTATTTTCGACGGTTATCCGCGCACGGCAGCGCAAGCGGCGTCGCTCGACGAGATTCTGGCGGCGCGCGGACGCAAGCTCGATCATGTCATTGAATTGCAGGTCGAAGAGGATGCGCTGGTCGACCGGATTACCGGTCGCTTTACCTGCGCCAATTGCGGCGCAGGCTATCATGACCGTTACAAGCTGCCCAAGGTCGAGGGCACGTGCGACCAGTGCGGAGGGCATGACTTCAAACGCCGTCCCGATGACAATGAAGAAACCGTGCGCACGCGCATGGTGGAATATCGGGCCAAGACCGCACCGATCCTGCCCATCTATAACGAACGCGGCATTGTGGCGCGCGTTGACGGGATGGCACCGATCGACAAGGTCAACGACGCGATAGAGGCCGTGCTCGCGCGCTGAGCGAAACCCCGGCAAGACAGACCAACACGGCCTAGCCTTCACTGACGCCGCCGGTTATGCAGGCGCAAAGGGGGACGGGATCATGCTTTCAGCCAGATTATTTGCTGCGGCCGCACTGCTTGGCGTGGCGACACTTGCGTCGCCGGTGCAGGCGAAGGTCATCGACCAAAGCGACATCGGATTTTCGGTGGCACATACGGCACAGGTTGCCGCGAGTCCCGACGATGTCTGGAATATGCTCCGTATGCCGCAGAAATGGTGGTCGAAAGACCATAGCTGGTCGGGCGATGCCGAAAATTTCTGGCTCGATTCGCAGGCCGGCGGCTGTTTCTGCGAAAAGATTCCGCATCCTGATGGCAGCTTTGGCAGCGTTCAACATGCTCGGATCATCTTTGCCAATCCGGGGCATATGCTGCGCTTATCGGGCGCGTTGGGACCGCTGCAGGGCGAGGCGGTGACCGGCACGCTGACCATATTGCTCAAGAAAACCCCGACCGGCAGCGCGCTTCGTTTCGACTATGTCGTTGGCGGCTATATGCGGCTCAAGGTTGATGAAATCGCACCCGCCGTCGATCATGTCATCGGGGCGCAGCTGGCCGGGCTGGCCAAAGCGTTGGGCGGTGCCCTGCCACCGTCGCGCGAAGAGAAAGAGGCGGCGGCTGCCGCGGGAGACGGGGATAGCGAGGCGGCCCCCGAAGACACCGAGCCCGCCACGTCGGTCAATGATCTGGGCGATGCCATTTCCGACCTGGTCGAGACTGCACCCAAAGCGGAAAGCGCAGAAGAACCCGACGCCGCCCAGCCCGATTAAGGCCGCCTATTGCGTCTTTTTGTCCCGTAACGCCGCCAGCGCGGCAAACGGTCCCGCTTGATCTTCGTTGAGCACGCCCTTTTCGGCGAGAATGCGGTCCGCGTCGGGATGGCGCGGGAAGGGGGCGAGTGCCAGTGACAAAGTCTGCACGGCCGCTTCGCCAAGGTCGAAGGCTTCACCGTCGAGCGGCAAAATGTCGCATTCCTCGGTGGTGATTTCGATTTCTTCCTCTTCGACAGGCTCGCCGGGCAGCACGTCGCGCAAATAGCGTAAGTCAAAGCTTTCTTTGATGGTCGCGGGGACGGGCAATCCCGTTGCGGCGCAGGGTTGCACGATCTTGGCCTCTATATGCCCTTTGGCAGCGGCACCGCTTGCAATCGCGCGAACATCTGCTTCCACGATGAACTGGTCCAGTGCGATCAGGCCGAGTCTCAGTGCAATTGCTGCGCGTGCGTCGTCATCGGCGGACAGTGTTACGCTTTTGCCGTGCGCAACATCACTCAGCGTCAAACGATGGCTAAACTCTGCGTCGCTCATGGCGCAATGTCGGGGAGCGCGCTGGCGACGATCAGATCCGCCACCGCAACAGTGCCAAGCGCGTCACGCAGCGCCGCGACCCGTGCCATGACATAGTCGACCGCATCATCACCGGGTGCATGGCCCCGCCACAGATTGCGAATCAGCGCCTCACGCAACTCTTTGGACCCATTGGCGGCGCTATAGACGCCAAGCCGTCCGCCTAATGCGCCGACCATCCGCCCGATCTGTTTTCCGACCACCATGTCACCAAAGCCGATCTGGCGCATTTGTCCGTCCATATCGGTAACGAACAATTCGGTCAGCTCGACCCCGGCGCGGGCATAGGAGGGGTCTTCATCGATGCGGTGCAGCACCAGCGCGAGCACCAGGCTCACCATGTCGAACCGCCCGTCGAGCGTATCGGGGACCTGTCCTTGCTGATACCAGTGCGGTGCGCGCGCCGTCGCCACCACGGCCTGCCACAGGGGGCGGCGGGCTTCGCGGGGATCGGGGGCAGAGCGAAAGAGGTTGCGGAATGAAAGCATGGCGACCGCTTAGGCGCAAAAGGCCGGCTGGAAAAGGGGGCGGATGGTCTGTCGCACCAGCGCCAGACTGCACATCCGGCTTGTATGCGTAGCCCGCTTGCGGTTAAGAGGCAGGCACAAGCGGCGCGGTCCGTCAGGACCGCCGGGGCGGGCGTCCAGACCGGACGAAATCGCGCCGCGATACGGAGAATGAATATGGCGATGCCCCAGTCTGTTTTTACCGCCCCCCGCCTGCGCCTGATATTCGCTGGCGTCTTGCTCGCGGCCACTGTCAGCGGCTGCGCACAGCTCAAGGGGCGTCAGGGCTATATTGTTGATACGGTGCTGACCAATGCGATTGCGCCCGGTGTCGACAATCGCGAATCGGTTGAAAAGACGCTCGGTCGCCCGACCTTTGTCGGCCAGTTCAGCGACAATGAATGGTATTATTTTTCGCGTGAAACGCGTCAGCTTGCTTTTGCCAATCCGCGTCCGACGGCACAGGAAGTGCTACGCATCCGCTTTGATCCAGCGGGTAATGTCGTCGCAGTGGACCGCACCGGGCTGGAAAATGTCAGCAAAATTCATCCCGAAGGTGACAAAACGGAAACGCTGGGCCGCCACCGCAGCTTCTTTGAAGATATTTTTGGTAACATCGGTACCGTCGGTGCGCCGGGTGCTGCTGGCGGCGGCGGTGGCGGCGGGCAACCCTGATATAGTCCGTAAAAAGCTACAAAGCTTGATTGTAAACGGGGCCGGTGCTGTCACCGGCCCTGTCCTTTTGTCAGCGTGCGATTCCGCCCGCGGCCAGAACCGCCAGAGTCACCAGCTCGGATGCGGGCGAAGCCATGGTGGCGATCTGCACGCTATGCTCCATATTAACCAGCATCGGGCCAAGCACCGCGCCGCCGCCGAGTTCGCGGAGCAGTTTGGCCGACAAATTGCCCGATTGCAGACCCGGCATCACCAACACATTGGCGGGGCCGGACAAGCGGCAGAAAGGATATTTGGCCATCACCGACGGGTTCAGCGCGACATCGGGTGCCATTTCACCTTCATATTCAAATTCGGCCCCTTGCTCGTCGAGGATGGCCACCGCATCGCGGATATTTTCCAGCCAGTTGCCTGCCGGATTGCCAAAGGTCGAATAGGATAGAAAGGCCACGCGCGGTTCATGCCCCATCTGGCGTGCGACCAGGGCCGTGCGTTCGGCAATATGGGCGAGCTGCTGCGCGGTCGGACGTTCATTGACCGTGGTATCGGCCATGAAAATGGTGTGATGCTGGCCGACCAGAACATGGATGCCGAACGCAACCTTGCCTTCGACCGGGTCGATCACCCGGCGGACTTCGCGCATCGTCTGGGCATAGGTGCGCGTGACGCCGGTGATCATCGCATCGGCCAGCCCCAGTTTCAGCAAAAGCGCCGCGAAGAGGTTGCGGTCGCGATTAACCATCCGTTCGACATCGCGGCGCAGATAGCCGCGCCGTTGCAGGCGTTCGTACAACATGTCGACCATCTGCGGCACATGCTCGCTGTTGGCGCTGTTGTGGACCTCATAGGATTCGGGATCGCTGACCCCCATCGCGCGCAGTTTGTCGTGCGTCGATTCGCGCCCGACGAGCACCGGAATGCCATAGCCGCCATCGAGGAACTGGATGGCGGCGCGCATCACCACCTCTTCCTCACCCTCGGCGAACACCACGCGGCGTGGATTGGCGCGGGCCGCTTCATAGGCGAGCGTCAGCACCGATGTCGTCGGGTTAAGTCGCGCGCGCAGGCTGGTGCGATAAGCGTCCATATCGTCAATCATGTGCTGGGCGACGCCCGAATCCATCGCCGCCTGTGCCACCGCGGCGGGCACGATTTCCATCAACCGGGGGTCAAAGGGAGAGGGAATGATATATTCCGAGCCAAAGCTGGCGGCAGCCCCGCCATAGGCCGCGGCCACCTCTTCGGGTACCTGTTGCCGCGCCAGTTCGGCGATGGCCTGAGCTGCGGCAATTTTCATTTCTTCGTTGATTTGCGTGGCCCGGACATCGAGCGCGCCGCGAAAAATGAAGGGGAAGCACAGCACATTATTGACCTGGTTGGGGTAATCCGACCGGCCGGTGGCGATGATGGCATCGGGGCGAGCCGCGCGCGCATCCGGGGGAGAAATTTCGGGATCTGGGTTCGCCATCGCAAAGATGATTGGTGCCTTGGCCATGTCCTTGACCATTTCGGGCTTGAGCGCGCCTGCCGCCGACAGTCCCAGAAATACATCGGCCCCGTTCAACGCTTCTTCCAGAGTCCGCGCCTTGGTCGGGATCGCATGGGCCGATTTCCACTGGTCCATGCCCTCGGTACGGCCCTGATAGATGACGCCCTTGCGGTCGCACATGGTGACATTTTCGTGGGCAACGCCCATCGCTTTCATCAGCGCGGTGCACGCGATGGCCGCCGCGCCTGCGCCATTGACGACCACCTTGACCGTCGCCAGATCGCGTCCGGTCAGGTGGCAGGCGTTGATCAATCCGGCGGCGGTGATGATGGCGGTGCCATGCTGATCGTCATGGAACACCGGAATGTTCATTTTCTCTTTCAGCGCCTGTTCGATGATGAAACAGTTGGGCGCCGCAATATCTTCGAGGTTGATGCCGCCGAAACTCGGTTCGAGCAGACCGACTGCATCGATAAAAGCCTGCGGGTCTTCGGTGTCGACTTCCAGATCGATCGAATCGACGTCGGCAAAGCGTTTGAACAACACCGCCTTGCCTTCCATAACCGGCTTTGACGCCAGCGCGCCCAGATTGCCGAGGCCCAGAATGGCGGTGCCGTTTGAAATGACGGCGACCAGATTGCCCTTGATCGTATAATCATAGGCTGTGGCGGGGTCTTCGGCGATGGCGCGAACCGGGACGGCGACGCCGGGGGAATAGGCCAGGCTGAGGTCGCGCTGGGTCGCCATGGGCTTGGACGCAACAATTTCGATTTTTCCGGGTCGGCCATGGGCATGGTAAAGCAATGCTTCGCGGTCCGAAAAATGCACCTTGCTGCTACCGTCCATTATCTACTCCCCTTATGTCGACCCACTATGGCGCGTCATATGGTCAGGTTTAGCGCCTGCGGTTTCCAATTGGTACCGCGAATGTTTCCGGCGCGCGACTTGCCATGCGGTCACCAATCTCTAAGCAGGATCCATGCCCGCAGCCGCCTCCGCCACCAAGAAAAAAACGTCGTCGGCCACGCCGATGATGGTCCAATATTGGACGCTCAAGGAAAAGGCGGATGATTGCCTGCTCTTCTATCGCATGGGCGATTTTTTCGAACTCTTCTTTGATGACGCAAAGGCTGCGGCGGCTACGCTCGACATCGCGCTCACCACACGCGGCGAACATGACGGCGCGCCCGTGCCGATGTGCGGGGTGCCCGTCCATGCCGCGGAGGCCTATCTGGCGCGCTTGATACGGGCCGGACACCGGGTGGCGATTGCCGAGCAGGTGGAAAGCCCCGCCGAGGCAAAGGCACGCGGTGGATCAAAGACGCTGGTGGCGCGCGACATTGTCCGCTTCGTCACCGCCGGGACGCTGACCGAGGACGCGCTGCTCGAAGGGCGCAGTTCCAATCGGCTGGCGGCGCTGGCAGAGGTTGGCGGCGCCGACGAGGTGGCGATTGCCGCTGCCGATATTTCGACCGGACGCTTTGAAGTGTCGGCGGTGCCGCGCGCGTCGGTCGACGCCGAACTCGCTCGCCTTGCCCCATCGGAATTGCTGGTCAGCGATCAGGCCGAGGGCGGCGAGCAATGGAGCGCGCAACAGATTACCCCGCGCCCGCACAGCGAATTTGCCAGCGCGGCGGGGCAAAAGCGCCTCGAATCGCTGTTCGGCGTCCAGACGCTCGATGGTTACGGGCAATTCTCGCGCAGCGAATGTGCGGCCATGGGCGCGCTCGCCGCCTATCTCGACCATGTCGGCACCGGCCAGCCGATTTTCCTGCAACCCCCGGTTCGCCATCAGCATGGCGATCGTATGGCGATTGACGCTGCGACGCGCGAAAGCCTGGAGCTTGTCCGCACCCAGTCGGGTGCCCGCGATGGCAGCTTGCTGGCGACCATCGACCGCACCGTGACGGCGGCGGGTGCGCGGCTGCTTGCCGATGACCTGGCCAGCCCGCTTACGGACAAGGTGGCGATTATCGACCGGCTTGACCTTGTCGATGCGCTGGCGCGTGAGGCATTGTGGCGTGAAGATCTGCGCGCGTCGTTGCAGGCGCTCCCCGATGCGGGGCGGGCACTGGGACGCCTTGTCGCCGGTCGCGGCGGTCCGCGCGATTTGGCGCAGTTACGCGATGCGCTCGACGGCGCCCGCCATTTGCGCGAAAGGCTGGCGCGGCGCGATGCCATCCCGCCGCTCTTGGCGCGATTACTCCCGCTGCTCGATGGCCATGGCGCGCTCGTCGACGAACTCACCCGCGCACTGATTGCCACGCCGCCGGTCGATGCGGCACAGGGCGGCTATATCGCCGAAGGCTATGATGCCGCGCTCGATGCGCTGCGCGATACGGCGGCGGGTGGGCGCAAGGCGATTGCGGCGCTCGAGGCCGATTATCGCGACAAGACCGGAATCGCGACGCTCAAAATCCGCCACAATGGCGTGCTCGGCTATCATGTAGAGGTTGGCGCCAAACATGCCGACACGCTGATGGCACCCGATTCGGGCTTTACCCATCGCCAGACGCTCGCCGGGGTGGTGCGCTTCAACGCGCCCGCGTTGCATGAGGCGGCGGCGCGGGTGATGCAGGCGGGCGGTCACGCGCTGGCGGCAGAGGCGGCGCATCTGGAGGAATTGACCAGCCTCGCCGTGGCGCGGCGCGAGGCGATTGCGGCAAGCTGCGACGTGCTGGCGCGCATCGACGTTGCCGCCGCGCTCGCCGACCATGCGATGAGCCATGGTTGGTGCCGCCCCGATCTGGCCGACGACCCCTGTCTCGATGTTGTCGGCGGTCGGCATCCGGTGGTCGAAGCAGCGCTGGCCAAAAGTGGCGAACGCTTTGTCCCCAATGATGTCGGCCTGTCTGAACGCGACCGGCTGTGGCTGGTGACAGGTCCCAATATGGGCGGCAAATCGACCTTTTTGCGTCAGAATGCTTTGATCGTCGTGCTCGCACAGGCAGGCGGCTTTGTGCCTGCGGTCTCTGTACGGCTCGGGCTGGTTGACCGCCTGTTCAGCCGGGTCGGCGCATCGGACAATCTGGCGCGCGGTCGGTCGACCTTCATGGTCGAAATGGTCGAAACGGCGGCAATTTTGGCGCAGGCGACGCCGCGCTCATTCGTGATCCTTGATGAAGTCGGGCGCGGCACTTCCACCTATGACGGGCTCGCGCTCGCCTGGTCGGTGGTTGAGGCGGTGCATGAGGTCAACCGCTGCCGTTGCCTGTTCGCCACCCATTATCATGAACTGACGCGGCTCGCCGAAAGCCTCGATGCGCTGTCGCTTCACCATGTCCGTGCGCGCGAATGGAAGGGCGATCTGGTGCTCCTCCACGAGCTTGCCGACGGCCCTGCAGATCGCAGCTATGGCCTCGCCGTCGCGCGGCTGGCGGGTGTCCCCGCCGGTGTCGTCAAGCGCGCCGAGGCGGTGCTCGCTAAGCTGGAGGCGGGGCGAGCAGCGACGGGCGGGCTTGCCGCTGGCCTCGACGATCTGCCGCTCTTTGCCGCGACGCTGGCAGAAGCACCCGAGGCGGCAAAAGATGTGCTGCGCGAGGCGCTGGCCGCGCTCAACCCCGATGATCTCGCCCCGCGAGAGGCGCTGGAGGCGCTTTATCGGCTCAAGGCGCTAGGGGAGGACTCGTCATGAGCGGGCGGTTTGATTCCCTCGAACGGCGCCGCGCGATCATCGACAGGCGTGCGCTCGCGGAACAATTTGATGCGATAGTCGCCGACAGTCAGGACAGCGCCAAGCGCCGCCGTGGCCTCGTCGATTTGCTTAAGGCCGCGCTAGAGGCGGGGCGCGAGGAAATTGACCGGCGGTTGCTCGAACATTCCTCGGCGGGACGACTTGCGGCGAGCGCGACCGCTTTTCTGATCGATCAGATCGTCCGGCTCAGTCATGATTTCACCGTCGACCACCTCTATCCGTCGGCAAACCGGTCAGCGGGGGAGCGGCTGACGCTGATCGCGGTGGGCGGTTATGGCCGCGCCGAAATGGCGCCGCACAGCGATATCGACATCGGCTTTCTGACCCCGTTCAAACAGACGAGCTGGACCGAACAGGTCATCGAGGCGCAACTTTATACGCTTTGGGATCTGGGGTTGAAGGTCGGGCACAGCACCCGCTCGCTCGACGAAATGATCCGCGCGGCCAAGGATGATCTCACCATCCGCACCGCGCTGCTCGAAGCCCGCTTCATTTGGGGCGACCGCGATCTGTATGAAGAGGCGGGCGCGCGTTTTGATGCCGAAGTGGTTGCGGGTAACGCTCGCACCTTTGTCGCGGAAAAACTGGCCGAACGCGACGAGCGACACAAGAAAATGGGCGATTCGCGTTATGTCGTTGAACCCAATGTCAAAGAGGGCAAGGGCGGGCTCCGCGATCTCCACACCCTGTTCTGGATCGGAAAATTCATCCACCGTGTCCGCACCGTCCCTGAACTGGTCGACGCCGGTTTGCTCAGCGTGCGCGAGCTGCGCCAATTTGCCCGCGCCGAAAATTTCCTGCTCGCGGTGCGCTGCCACCTTCATATTCTGTCGGGACGTGCAGAGGACCGGCTGACCTTTGACTTTCAGCGCGAGATCGCCGCACGGATGCAGTTTGCCGAGCGCCCGGGCAAAAGCGCGGTCGAGCGTTTCATGCAGCTCTATTTCCTCCACGCCAAAAGCGTTGGCGACCTTACCGGAACCTTTCTCGCCCATCTGGATGACCAGATGGCGGCGCGTGGCCGCCGCTTTTTGCCGACGATCCGGCGGCGTCCGGGAAAGCTCAACGGCTTCGTCCTCGACCGCGGGCGGCTCGCGCTGCCCGATGATGGCTTTTTCCAGGATGATCCGGTGCGGCTCGTCGAAATCTTTGCGCTCGCCGACAAATATGGTCTTGAGATTCACCCGCAGGCGATGCGGCAGGCGCGCCATGATGCCAAGCTGATCGACGGAAAGGTGAGGCGGATAGATCGGGCCAATGCGCTATTCCTCGATGTGCTGACCAGCCCGCGCGATCCCGAAACCGTGCTGCGCTGGATGAACGAGGCGGGAATTTTCGGGCGCTTCGTTCCCGACTTTGGGCGCGTTGTCGCGCAGATGCAGTTCGATATGTATCATCATTATACCGTCGATGAGCACACGATCCGCGCCATTGGCCTGCTGTCCGATATCGAGCAGGGACGGCTGGAAAAGGATCATCCGCTTTCGTCCGGGATCATGGGCCAGATTCATTCGCGGCGGGTCATTTACTGCGCCGTGTTGCTCCACGATATCGCCAAGGGGCGCGGCGGCGATCATAGCGTGCTCGGTGCCGAACTGGCGCTGCGCGTCTGTCCGCGGCTGGGCTTGACCAAGGCCGAGTCGGCGACCGTGTCGTGGTTGGTGCGCCACCATTTGCTGATGTCGGCCACCGCCTTCAAACGCGACCTTGCCGATTTCAAGACGATCATGGATTTCACCGGCGTCGTGCAAAGCGCCGAGCGTCTGCGCCTGTTGCTCGTGCTCACCGTCGTCGACATTCGCGCGGTCGGTCCGGGCGTGTGGAACAGCTGGAAGCGTCAGCTACTCACCGAACTTTATGATTCGGCCGAGGAAGTGCTGCGCCTCGGCCATAAACAACGTGGCCGCGACCAGCGGATTGCGGCCAAGAAAGAAGATGCCGCCGCGCTGTTGCACTTCAGCCCGGCGGTCTTTGCCAAGCTCGCCAAGCGGATGCCCGAAAGCTATTGGATTGCCGAGCCGGTCGAGGTGATCGCCGCCAACATGATCCACATCCACAGCGCGGGAAGCGAGCCGCTTCATATCGCCGCCGTTCCCGACGAAGACCGTGGTGCGACGCTGGTCATGGTGCTGGCCGCTGACCATCCGGGCCTGTTTTATCGTATTGCGGGCGGCATCCACCTTGCGGGCGGCAACATCATCGACGCGCGTATCCACACCACGCGCGACGGGCTCGCGCTCGATAATTTCCTCGTACAAGACCCGGTTGGGCGCCCCTTCGCCGAAGATGAACAGATCGTGCGGCTGAACCATGCGATTGAGGATGCCTTAGCCAACCGTCAGAAATTGCTACCGAAACTAGAAGCGCGCGCGCTGCCACTGGTTCGCGCCGAAGCCTTTAGCATCGCGCCCGACGTCTATGTCGACAACAAGGCGTCAAATCGTTTCACGGTGATCGAAGTCAATGCACAGGACCGCCCCGCGCTCCTCTATCAGCTCGCCTATGCGCTGTTCCAGTCCAAGGTGACGGTGCACAGCGCCCATGTCGCCACCTATGGTGAACGCGCGGTGGACACCTTCTATGTGACCGACCTGCTCGGCGGCAAACTCGACAGTGGCGCGCGCGTCAAGACGCTGGAAAAACGGCTTTTGAAGGCGACCGATCTAAGCGACGAAGGGACCGAAACCGCCTGATTGCGTGCGAACCACAGAGGGCGCACCGCGCCATCAATCGGCAGGCGGAGCGGTCGATGCCGGTGGTGACCAGCCTTTGCGGTATTTTTCAAACCAGGCGAGGATCGCGGAGGCTTTTTCGGCCGATTGCGACGGGCGCGCGGCGATGCCGCCGTGGCTGGCCCCCGGCACCTTGACCAGCGCCGTCGGAATGCCGCGCAGGCGAAGTGCAGTATAATATTGCTCTGATTCGCTGACCGGGGTGCGATAATCCTCGCTACCGACGACGACGAGGGTTGGTGTTTCGACATTACCGACCAGCGATAGCGGCGACAATTTCCAAAAGGCTTCTGGGTTTTCCCATGGCTGCGAACCTATCCAGTAGCGCCCGAAATAAGCAGGCCCGTCGGCGGTCAGCGCCTGCGTCGTCCAGTTGATCACGGGCTTTTGCGCCGCCGCCGCCTTAAACCGGTTCGTCTTGCCGACAATCCAGCTTGTGAGCACCCCGCCGCCCGACCCGCCGGTGACAAACAAGGCGTCGGGATCGGCGATGCCCAGCGCAATGGCACGGTCGACGATGCTCATCAGGTCGAAAAAATCATTGCCGGGATAGGCCTTGTCGACCTCATTGGCGAAGGCTTCGCCATAGCTTGTCGATCCGCGCGGATTGGCGGACAGCACGGCATAGCCAGCGGCGGCATAGAGCTGATCGTCGGTCGAAAAATGCGGACCATAGGCAGCGAAAGGCCCGCCATGGATTTCAAGGATCAACGGTACGCGTTGGCCCTCGACATATCCGGGCGGCAAGGTCAGCCAACCGTCGATGGCTTTGCCATCATAGCTCGACGCCGCGTTGATCTTGCGAACCTCGCCCAGAGCCTTCACCTCGCGGAGCGACCGGTTGAGGTCGGTCAGCATGGTCGCCTTGCCGCCGCGTGCCAGCTGCACCTCGGCGGGGCGGGTCGCTGTCCCGCCGGTAAAGGCGATGCTGTCATTCGCCGACACGGTAAAACTGCCGCCGGTATAGGGGCGGTCGAGCCCACCGCCCGACAACCCGCTCGCGACGGTGCGCACCGAACCGTCGAGCGCGATGCGCGCGACTTTGGTTTCGCCATGGTCGTCATATTGCGTATAAATGCCGCCGCCGTCGGCGTCCCACTGAATATTGTCGGGGCTGAAATCCCAATTGTCGGTCAGGCTGCGCCGCCCCGACCCGTCGCGGTTCATCACGTAAAGGTCATTATTCTCATAGGCGCGCATGGCATCGTCAAAGCCCAGATAGGCGATTTTTTGCCCATCGGGCGATACGACCGGATTGCGATCGGGGCCGTTGCGGTCGGTCAGCTGCTGAATCGCACCGCTCGCCACATCGAGTGCGAAAATCTCGCTCTCTACGGGGTCATTCTCCCAGTTGGGTTGGCGGTTCGCGCCAAAATAAATTGTGCGTTCGTCGCGCGACCAGCTGAGCGGACCACCGTCATGATAGGGACCAAAACTCAACTGGCGTGGCGCACCGCCGGTGGCTGGCACGACAAAGATTTTCTCGAAACCCGGTGTGATATAGCCCTCGCCATCGGCGCGATAGGTCAGCAATTCATGAATTTCGAGCGGCTTGGCCCATTTCGCGCCCTCGGGTTTTTCGGCCGGTGGCTTGCCCAGCTTTGGTCCTTCGTCCTTGACCAGCATCGTATAGGCAATCGACCGCCCGTCGGGGGACCAGGCGATGCTCGACGGACTCGTTGGCAGGCCAGTCAGTCGCACCGCTGCTCCACTCTCGACCCAGCGCACCCAAAGCTGCGGGCTGCCACCATCGACCGACGCATAGGCCAGCCGCTTGCCGTCGGGCGACCATCGCGGGGAAAAGGCCGCACTATGCTGCCCCGCCACCGGTACATCCTCGCCGCTTTGCGTGTCGATCATCCAGATCGTGCTCACCGCCTTGTCCGACATGATATCGTTCGACCGGCGGACATAGGCAATGTGACGGCCATCGGGGCTGATCTGCGGATCGGCGGCGATGGCGAGGTTGAACAGGTCGGCACCGGTGAAACGGCGCTCGGGGCCAAGCTGCGCGCTGCCAACAGCGGCGACAGACATCGGCGCAGGAGCGGGCGCTGCTGCGGTCGTTTCGGTGCTTGGTTCGGGGGCTGGGGATGCCTCTTGCCCAATGCTCAGCTGCGGATAAAGCGCCAGAAGGCTCGCCCCAAATATCGCCAGTTTACGCATCAGACCCCTGTCTCCTCTTTCCGTTGACGGCACTGGTTTGTAACTTTCGTGCGCGGTCGTCAATCACCGGCACCTGAGTGGAGACCGTCGCTTTCAAGCGCCAAGTCCTTAGCCCCGCAACACCGCACCCACCTTGCTTGCTGCCCCAACCACCTTGTCTGAAATCGCTTTCAGCTCGGCGTCGGTAAAGCTTTTGTCGCCGGGTTGCAGCCTGACCTCGACCGCCAGACTCACCTGACCTTCGGGCACGCCCTGACCGGCGAAGCGGTCGAACAGCCGCGCATCAACGATGCTGGCCTTGTCGGCGCCGCGCACCGCGCGGACCAGATCGGCGGCGCTTAGCGCTTCGGGAGCCAGAAAGGCAAAGTCGCGGGTCAGCGATTGCAGCGCGGGCGGGGTGAAGGCGGCGCGTGCCGGTCCGCTCGCGCGCTTGGCGGGCAGCGCATCGAGAAAGATTTGCAGCGCCATCACCGGACCATCGACATCGAAATGCCGCGTCAGCGCAGGGTGCAGCGCGCCAAATTCGGCGAGCACCATCTTTGGCCCCAAGCGCAAGGTTGCCGACTGGCCGGGATGCCATATCTGACCTTCGGTTACCGGCTCCATCACTTGCAACCGGTCGCTAGGCGCGCCAGCGGCTTCGAGCAGCGCGATGGCGGCGGCCTTGGCGTCAAAGGCGGTGAAGGGCGCGGCTTTGCCCGCCTGCCAACTGCGCGGGCTTTTGCCGCCCGCCATGACGACGGCCAGCGTCGGATGTTCGGCGTCGGTCAGATAGCGGCGTCCTACTTCAAACAGCTGGACGTTGGTTGCGCCGCGATGCTGGTTGCGCTGCGTGGCGGCGATCAGGCCGGGGAGCAGCGACGGGCGCATCACCTTCATCTCTTCGCTGATCGGATTGGCGAGCGTCCACGCGCCGCCGCCAAAGGGCGCGGCTTCACTCTCGCTGATGAACGACCAGGTGACCGCCTCGTGAAACCCCAGCGCGGCGGCGGCGCGGCGGACGCGCCGTTCGAGCAACTGGTCGGGGGTCGCGGTCGGGCGCGCTACGCCATCGGGACGGGGCAGGGGGGTCGAGGCGATGGCATCAAAGCCATTGATGCGCGTGACTTCCTCGACGACATCGGCAGGACCGTCCATGTCGCGTCGCCAGCTCGGAACGCTGATCTGCCACGCCGCGCCGCTCTCCACTTCAAAGCCGAGGTCGCGCAGGATCGCTTGCTGACGGTCTGCGGCGATGGCGACTCCGCCCAATCCCTCGACCAATGCCGGGTCATATGTGATCGTGTGTTCGGCGGCGGGCGTGGCTCCGGCGCGCGTAGCTGTCGACGCGCTGCCGCCGCAAATATCAAGAATGTGGCCGGTGATGATTGCCGTCGCATCGTCAAGGAACGCCGGATCGACGCCGCGTTCAAAACGGGTGCGCGCATCGCTCGTCAGGCCGAGTGCCTGTCCGGTTAGCGCGATATGTTCGGGGGTGAAATAAGCGACCTCCAGCAACAGGTCGGTCGTGGTGTCGCTGCACCCGCTATGCTCGCCGCCCATGATGCCCGCGATGTCGTGGACGCCATTATCGTCGGCAATCACCGTCATGCTGGTCGACAGGGAGTAATCCTTGCCGTTGAGAGCCGTGACCGTCTCGCCATCCTTGGCGCGGCGGGCGACCAGCGCGCCGGTTAGTTGCGCACGGTCATAAACATGGCTGGGTCGGCCCAGATCGATCATCACATAGTTGGTGATATCGACAAGGGCAGAGATGGACCGCTGACCCACTGCTTCCAGCCGCCGCCGCATCCAATCGGGCGCGCTGCCATTGGTGACGCCGCTGATCGTGCGGCCATAAAAGGCGGGGCAGCCCTCGGGGTCGTCGGTACGGATTTCGGTCGCGCTCGGCCCTTTGCCTTCGATGACGGGAACGTCGAGAGGCTTCAGCGTGCCGAGTCCAGCGGCGGCCAGGTCGCGCGCAATTCCGCGCACGCCCATGCAATCCTGCCGGTTGGGGGTGATCGAAATGTCGATGACCGGATCATTCGCACCGGCATAGTCGGCGAAGGGCATGCCGATGGGGGCGTCGCCAGAATCGTCGAACGCCAGTTCGATGATGCCGTCATGTTCGTCGCCCAGCTCCAGCTCCCGCACCGAGCACATCATGCCGTTCGATTCGACGCCGCGGATTGCCGCGACTTTCAGTTCCATGCCGTTGGAGGGCACCACCGCGCCGGGCGCGCCGAACACACCGACCAGACCGGCGCGCGCATTGGGTGCGCCGCACACCACCTGCATCGGGCCGTCACCGGCATCAACACTCAGCACCTGCAGCTTGTCGGCCTGCGGATGCGGTCCGGCGGTCAGGACGCGGGCAACGCGAAAACCGGCCAGCCGTTCGGCGGGATTCTCGACGCCTTCGACCTCATGGCCGATGCGGTTGAGCGTGGCGACGACATCGTCGACCCCCGCGTCGGTTTCCAGATGCGCCTTCAGCCAGTCGAGGGTGATCTTCATGCCGAAATCCCCCCGCTCAAAGTGGGGACATTGAGCGCGCTGAACCCGTAATGGGCCAGCCAGCGCAGATCGCCGTCAAAGAAAGCGCGCAGATCATCCATGCCATATTTCAGCATCGCCAGCCGGTCGACCCCGACGCCAAAGGCAAAGCCCTGCCACTCGTTGGGATCGAGTCCGCAATTGGCGATGACTTTCGGATGCACCATCCCGCTGCCCAGCAATTCCATCCACGCATGACCGCCGTCATCGCCCGATCCGCCGACGATCCGGCGACCCTTTTCCTGGGCATAGCCGACGTCGACCTCTGCCGATGGTTCGGTGAAGGGGAAATAGCTGGGGCGCAGGCGCAGAACGATGTCGTCGCGCTCAAAATAGGCTTTCAGGAAGGTTTCGAGCGTCCATTTCAAATGCCCCATATGGATGCCGCGATCAATCACCAGCCCCTCGATCTGGTGGAACATCGGTGTGTGGGTTGCGTCGCTGTCGCTGCGATACACGCGCCCCGGTGCGATGATGCGGATCGGCGGTTCTTCGCTCATCATGGTGCGGATTTGCACCGGCGATGTGTGGGTGCGCAGCACCATGTCGCGGCCTTCGCTGTCCTTGTCGGGGAAATAGAAAGTGTCGTGCATCGCGCGCGCCGGATGGGTTTCGGGAATGTTGAGCGCGGTGAAATTATGCCAGTCGTCCTCAATCTCCGGACCCGTGGCGACGGCAAAGCCCATGTCGGCGAAAATCTCGGCCAGCTCGTCCATCACCTGACTCACCGGATGCACGGTGCCGCGCGCAGTCTGGTCGGCGGGCAGCGACATATCGAGCCGTTCGGTGGCGAGCCGCGCTTCGAGTGCGGCGGCTTCGAGGGTGGCTTTGCGGTCCGTTATGGCCGAGGTCACGCCCTCGCGCAGCGCCTGAATTTGCGGGCCTTTTTCCTGCCGTTCGTCGGGGGTCATGCCGCCCAGCGATTTCAGCAAGCCCGTCACGCTGCCACTTTTGCCCAAGGCTGCGATGCGGATTGATTCCAATGCGTCGAGGTCAACGGCAGCCCCTATCTGGTCGCACAGAGTATTTTGCATGGTCAGATAGTCGGTCATCGTCATTTCCTGCAGGCAGCAAGGGGGATGGCCCCTTTGGCACGTCCTGATTTCATCCAAGTTGCAAGGCGGTCGGAGGTGGGTTCCTCCGTCCTTTGCCCCGTGGCCGCTTGCACTGGAATGCGGGCGCAATCAACCCCGCACACCCCCACGCCCAGCCACCCGACGCTATCCCCCCGGCGGGTGCAGCGCCTGAACGGCGGCACCGGCGGCGGCGGCGCGCGCGATGGCGGCGGCGGCCATGATCGGCTTTGGCAGCGCGGCATAATCGCGCGGACCCATTCCCATAAAGCGCCGGAACTCGCGCGTGAACTGCGCCTGGTCATGATAGTGAAAATCGAGCGTATTGATCCAGCTCATCGACGGGTCGAGCATGAAGCGCGCGAGTGACCGCAAAAACCGTTGCCGCCGGATCAGCAATTTGGGCGAAAAGCCAAAGGCGCGCTGGCTCAGCCGCTCGACCGACCGTTCGGAGAGGCCCAGTGTCGCGGCCAGTTCACCGACGCTGTTGAATGTCTCGTCGACCAGCGCGCGGTGCGCGGCCAATATGGTCGGATCATCGGCGGGTGCGGCTTCTAGTAACGTGACCAGAAATGCATCGATGGCTGCTGCTGTCTCATCGGTCGCTCGGTTGTCGGTCTGTGACAGCAGCGACCGCAGCGGGTGAAAGGACGCGAAGGCAGGATTTTCATCTACCGCGCAAAAAGTGTCGGCAAATCCGATGGCGGGCAGATCGACCAGTTTTGCCCAACCGAGCGGTAACAGGCCAAGGCCCCATGCCTGCATCGGCCCCGCCGCAAAATAACAGGCCTGGCTGGTCGGCCCGGTGGCGATGAAATCTGGCGCCACCTGCGGGTCCGTCGGACCGATGGCGGCCAACGGCACCTCGCCCTTAATGAATCGGATATTGGCCCATTCGGGATGAAGATAGTCGGCAACCCGCGCGCCCGGCGGGGCATCGACGTCGGTCACATAGATGGTGCTGAGGTACGGACGGAGCTGCGGTGAAAGCGCAAAGAAACGCGTGGTGACGCGAATGTCGGGGCCAGGCGGCAAGGGGTGGTTTCCGTCGGACATGCGATGACTACCTTGCTGGCAAAAAAGCAAGAAAACAACAGTCTTACCGTTACGGACTGTCGGGTTTTTACAATTCCCACCTGTTTTTTGCAGGCAAAGGTCGAGCAGCACAAACGGGGGGATGTGAAATGAAGCGCAAGATGGCGGTTATGGTACTGGCAACGTCGCTGGGAATGATGCCCTTTGCGGCGCAGGCAGCAAGCGGGCCACCGGTTGAGCTGAGCAAATGCGACGCCAGTCTGGGCAGCATTGCCGTGGTCGAGGGCGACACACAGGGCTGGTCGGAATATGGCTTGGGCAGCCCGCGCGAATTGATCGCGGCGCTGGCCAGCGAATTGGGCTGTTTCGACCTGCACAATGCCAGCGGCGCGGTTCCGGCCAAATTTCTCTTCAATGTCATCGCTGGCGATCAGGAAGAGGTCGATCAGGGGATGGAGATCGCCAAGGGGGCAGCAGTTGAGGGACTGGTGCGCTCCGGCGCCGCCGGACAGGTGCTCAGCAAGGTGCCGGTTGGCGGCGCTTTGATGGGCATGTTCGGCGGCCTTGGCGGCAAAAAGAAGACCGTCGCGGCGGGCATTCGCGTTATCAGTCCGGCCAACGGGATGACCATTGCGTCGGGGTCGGGCGTCGTAAAGAAATCGACGATCAGCTTTGCCAATGGCAGCGGCGGCTGGGTCGGCGGCGCGGCGGCGGCGGGCTATACCAGCAATGGCAAAGGCAAGATGCTGACCGAAGCCTTTATCAAGGCCTTCAATGCCGTGGTCGCCCAAGGGGGCACATTGGCCAGCGTCGCCGCTCCCGCAGCGGTGGCAACGGCAACGGCAACACCGATGGCAACGATGGCAGTAGACAGCAACATGTACGCGCTGCCTGCCAAGGATGCGGCGGTGTCGCGCGCCCTGCGCGCCGGTACGACTTTAACGCCCACTGGCGCGCGCGACGGCCTGTTCGTCGAAGTCGCCGACAGCTTTGGCACCAAAGGCTGGGTGTCGGTGGAGGATATGAACTAGCCGCGACGCGGCAACAGCGATCTTCTCCTGTCCGTCGGCTTTCTGCGACCCACGGCTATTCGGACGGGAGAGGGGCAATGGACTGCGAAAGCAGCCATTGTCGGGGCGGTGCGAAGTTGAGGCTTCGCGTCGCCCCTTTTTCATGGCGATGGCTGTGGGGCGCAAGGCCGACAACCCGAACGAAAAAGGGCGACCCGATGACCGGGCCGCCCTTTTTGTAACATGCTCGCAAAAGCGCAAATCAGGCCGCCTTGGGCAAAGCCTTTTTCGCCTGTGCGATGATGGTGGCGAAAGCGCCGCCTTCATTCATCGCCAGGTCGGCCATGATCTTGCGGTCGATTTCGATGCCCGCCAGCTTCACGCCGTGCATGAACTGCGAATAGGTCAGGCCTTCGGCGCGGACAGCGGCATTGATGCGCTGGATCCACAAGGCGCGGAACGACCGCTTTTTGACCTTACGGTCGCGATAGGCATATTGACCCGCCTTTTCGACCGCCTGCTTGGCGATACGAATGGTGTTCTTGCGACGGCCATAATAGCCCTTCGCTTGGTCCAATGTGCGTTTGTGCTTGGCGCGCGTGGTAACGCCGCGTTTGATGCGTGACATTTCCCGTGCTCCTTATTTCAGGCCGTATGGCGCCCAGAGGCGAATATGCGGCACATCCGCTTCGCTGAGCACGCTGGTGCCGCGATTGGTGCGAATATATTTTGCGTTGTGGCTCATCAGGCGGTGACGCTTGCCGGCTACGCCGTGCTTCACTTTGCCTGACGCGGTGAATTTGAAGCGCTTCTTCACACCGCTTTTGGTCTTCAGTTTGGGCATTTTGGTCTCCTTTGGAAGTCCGTTTACGTAGCGACATGGCAGCCCTTTCAGCCAGTCGTTACCATCGGAAGCGGCGCGCTTAACTGGCGGGCGCAAGAAATGCAAGCGATTCGGCGAAATTCGAGCCGTCCGGCGCTAATGGTGACAGGACAGCGCCTCGACCACATCTTCCAGCCGCGCCGGTTCGCCCAGAGCAATGACATGGCCCCCGGCTTCGGCGCTGTCGGCGTTGAGCGGATCGCCTGCCCAATCGCACATCGTCCCGCCCGCGCCTTCGACGATGGGGACGAGCGCGGCATAATCGTGTAGCTTTAGCCCCGCCTCGACCACGACATCGATATGGCCGCTGCTCAGCAGTCCGTAATTATAGCAATCACCGCCAAAAATCATGCGCTTGTGCGCGGTCTTTTCGGCAAGGCCCATAAAATGCTCGCCATCATGGTCGCTGAAATATTGTGGGCCGCTGGTCGCCAGCACCGCATCGGAAAGGCCGCGACAGGCGCGGGTGGTCGCGGGCTTGCCCTGAAACAATGTCGGCTTTCCGGTGGCCCCGACCCAGCGTTCGCCGCAGATCGGCTGATCAATGATCCCCAGCACAGGCCAACCGTCCTGAAGTAACGCGATGAGCGTGCCGAAAATAGGCCGCCCCGCCATAAAGCTGACCGTTCCGTCGATCGGGTCGAGCACCCATTGACGTGCGGCTTCGGGGCGTTCGCTGCCAAATTCTTCGCCGATGATTCCGTCGCGTGGGGCCTCTGCATCAAGGATGCGGCGCATGGCGGTTTCGGCGGCGCGGTCGGCCTCTGTCACCGGCGAGGCATCGGATTTGGCTTCATGCGCAAAATTAGCGCGAAAGAGAGGGCGAATCGCCCCGCCCGCCGCGTCTGCGAGCCGATTGGCGAGAGCAATATCCTCAGCGCGCACGATGTTCGGTGCCCAGCCCCGCCGTGATGAAAAACGCGCTTGCTTCGTCCTTGATGTTGGCCGTGTGCCAGCATCCCGGCGGATTGACTGCATATTCTCCGGCGTTCAGCGTCACGGTTGCCGTCGTGCCGTCGGCCATTTCTTGATGCAGGGTCATCGAGCCAGTGAGGCACAGCACGACCTCATCGCCGTGCGGGTGCATTTCCCACATGTCCCAATCTTCGGTGAAGCGATACGCGCTGACCAGCCGCCCTTCGACGCCATCGCTGGCGACGCGCTCGCTGTAATCGGCATACCACTCCATTCCGGTAAAGGGCGGTTGGGCAAGCGCCTTCGCGCCCAGACCGAGGTGCAGCGGTTGGGTGAAAATATTCGGATTGGTCATGGAAAATTCCTCTAGTCGAACAGGCTCGACACGCTGCTTTCATCGGCAATGCGCTTGATCGCTTCGCCGAGCAGCGGCGCGATGGTCAGGGCGCGGACCTTTTTGCTGTCATTGACGGCGTCGGTCGGCTGGATCGAATCGGTGATGACCAGTTCGGAAAGCTCGCTGGCATCGACGCGCGCGACAGCGCCGCCCGACAACACGCCATGGGTGCAATAGGCAACCACATCTTCGGCACCCTGTGCCTTAAGTGCGGCGGCGGCATTGCACAACGTGCCTGCCGAATCGACAATGTCATCGATCAGGATGCAAAAGCGCCCCGACACATCGCCGATGATGTTCATCACTTCCGATTCGCCGGCGCGTTCGCGGCGTTTGTCGACGATGGCCAGCGGTGCATTGTCGAGTCGCTTGGCCAGCGCGCGGGCGCGAACCACGCCGCCGACGTCGGGCGATACGACCATCAAATTCTTGCGCGAAAAACGTGCCTGAATATCGGCGCTCATCACCGGCGCGGCGTACAGATTGTCGGTCGGGATATCAAAAAAGCCCTGAATCTGCCCCGCGTGCAAGTCGATCGCCAGCACCCGGTCGGCGCCCGATGTGGTGACCAGATTGGCGACCAGCTTGGCCGAAATTGGCGTGCGAGGCCCTGGTTTGCGGTCTTGGCGGGCGTAGCCGAAATAGGGAACGACGGCGGTAATCCGCTTGGCCGAGGCGCGGCGCAGCGCATCGGTGATGATCAGCAACTCCATCAGATTGTCGTTCGCTGGGAAATTGGTCGGCTGGAGGATGAAAACATCTTGTCCGCGAACATTTTCGTGAATTTCGACGAACACCTCTTCATCGGCAAAGCGGCGGACGCTGGCGTCGGTCAGCGGCAGATCAAGATAGTCGGCGATATCGCGCGCCAGGGGCAGATTGCTGTTGCCAGAAATTATCTTCATGGGCGGCTTCGGCCTTTCGCGCTGGGATCGGTGGGCGTCCCTTACAAAGCCCGCGCGCCAAGGGGAAGGCCAATCTTTGGCCCCGTGGCCTTCGCGCGATAGCTGCCGAACCAATAGTCCCACACCGCAATGGCGAATCCATAATTATGATTATGGTCGTCGCCATGTGCGCTATGATGGACCAGATGCATGGCGGGCGTGACCCAGATTTTGCGGACGATACGGTCGGCGCGCGCGGGCAGATGGATGTTGGCATGTTCAAAAAGGCTGCCCAGCGTAATCCAGACCTGAAACGCCAGAACCGCTATCACGGGGAGACCGAGCAGAATTGTCACGGCAGTTTTATACAGCATCGACACGATCGCTTCGGCGGGATTAAAGCGAACTCCGGTCGAAATATCCATGGCTTCGTCGGCGTGGTGCAGCCTGTGTATCACCCAGCCCCATCGGAAATAATGAAACGCCCGATGCTGCCAATAGAGCGATAGATCGAGCAGGATGACGCCAAGAACTATTGCAAGCCAGCCGGTCAGCCCGACCCAGTTGAACAGACCCCATCCGATTTCTGCCACCCAAAGCGCCGCCGCGATCGGTGCCGCCAGCGCCAGCACACGGACGAGCAATGTGTTGACCAGCCCCAGCCCCAGATTGATCAGCCAGCGCCGCCGCTGTGCTGGGCGGTCGGGGGCCATGATTTCGAGCAGCGCTAAGAGGATGAAAGCGCCAGCAATCACGAATGCGGAGCTCGTCGGCGTGATGCTGGGCATTATGGGCATAGGATTATTCCCTAGCGGGTTCATCGCAGAGGTGGAAGCAGCCATTGCCCAAGGGCAGCGGGCGTCATAAAGGGCAGGGCATGACCGCCAGCGAGAACGCCGACCGCCTGACTATCGTCATGGCGCAAATGTCCCAAAAAGTGGGTGACCTTGCCGCCAATATGGCGGCGATGCGTGATGTGCGGGCGCGGCACGCCGATGCCGACCTCATTCTGTATCCCGAGCTGCAATTGATCGGCTATCCGCCCGAAGATCTGGTGCTCAAACCCGCGCTCGCTGAACGCGCGGCGGCAATGCTGGTCGAACTGGCCGCCGATACTGCCGATGGCGGCCCTGCGATGCTCGTCGGATCTGTGGAGCGCGACGCCGACGGCCTTTATAATATCGTCACACTGCTCGACAGCGGGCAGGTGGTGGCGACGCGGCGCAAGCATGAGCTGCCCAACTATGGCACCTTCGATGAAAAGCGCGTGTTTGTACCCGGGCCGTTACCCGATGTTGTCGCGTGGCGCGGGGTCAAGCTCGGCCTGCCAATCTGCGAAGATGGCTGGTTGCCAGTCGTGTGTCAGCATCTTGCGCGGCAAGGCGCTGACATCCTCATCTCGGTCAACGGCAGCCCTTATGAAATCGACAAGGACGATCGGAGGCTCAGCCAGATTTTCGCCGCGCGCGTCGCCGACACCGGCCTGCCGCTCGCTTTTCTGAACCGCATTGGCGGGCAGGATGAACTGGTGTTCGACGGTTGCTCTTTCGTCCTCAACGGCGATGGCACCACCGCGCACCGGCTCATCGATTGGGAAGCCGAAGAACGCGTCACCCGATGGAGCAAAGGCGCGGATGGTCGCTGGTCCTGCGCGTCCGGCGCGGTGGCGCATTGGGGCGATCATCCCGGCGATATCTATCACGCGATGGTGGTCGCGCTTCGCGACTATGTCGAAGGCAATGGGTTTCCGGGCGTCGTGCTCGGCCTGTCGGGCGGGATTGATTCGGCGATCTGCGCGGCGATTGCCGCTGATGCGCTGGGTGCGGACAAGGTCTGGTGCGTGATGATGCCGAGCCGTTTTACCAGCCAGTCGAGCCTCGACGATGCCGCGGGCTGTGCAAAGATGATCGGCTGCCGTCTCGACACCATCCCGATTGCCCCCGCTGTCGAAGCGTTCGACACGATGCTCAGCGACAGCTTTGCCGATGCGAACGTCGACACGACCGAGGAGAATGTCCAGTCGCGCATCCGCGGTGTGACGCTGATGGCGCTCAGCAACAAATTCGGTCCGATGCTGCTGACAACCGGGAATAAAAGCGAGATGAGCGTTGGCTATGCGACCATTTATGGCGACATGGCGGGCGGCTATAACCCGCTGAAAGACGCGTACAAGATGACTGTCTTTGCGATTTCCAAATGGCGCAACGAAACGGTCCCGCGCCTGTCACGCAATCCGGTAACGCCGGTGATGCCCGATAGCATCATCACCAAACCGCCGAGTGCCGAGCTGCGTCCCGACCAAAAGGATGAGGACAGTCTGCCACCCTATGCCGACCTCGACCTCATGCTCCATGCGTTGATCGAGGAAGACCAAAGCGTCGATGATGTCGTGGCGCGCTTTGGCTTTGACCATGATATAGTGGTGCGCATCGAACGACTATTGTCACTCGCCGAGTATAAACGCCGCCAGGCCCCGCCGGGGGTCAAATTGTCGACGCGCAATTTCGGTCGCGACCGGCGCTACCCGATCACCCATGGATTTCGTACCGCATGACCATCACCACCCGCTTCGCCCCCTCGCCCACCGGCAATCTGCACGTCGGCAATGTCCGCACCGCGCTTCACAATTGGCTGTGGGCGCGAAAACATGGCGGGCGCTTTCTGCTGCGGATTGACGATACCGACGGCGAACGGTCGAAAGAGGAATATGTCGACGGCATCAAGGCCGACCTCAACTGGTTGGGGCTCGATTGGGATGGCGAGGAACGGCAGTCGGCGCGCTTTGATCTGTATGAGGCGGAATTTGCCAAGCTGAAGACGGCGGGACGCGTCTATGCTTGTTATGAAACCCCCGAAGAGCTCGACATCCGGCGCAAGGTGCTGCTGTCGCGCGGGCTTCCCCCTGTATATGAACGCAAGCCTGTCGATGCGCCGGTGCCAGAAGGGGCCGCGCCGCACTGGCGCTTCCGGCTCGACCATGATGCGCCGATCGAATGGACCGATATGGTTCGTGGCGATGCACATTTTGAACCAAAGATATTGTCCGATCCAGTGGTCCGCCGTGCCGATGGTAGCTGGCTCTATCTACTGCCGTCGGTGATCGACGATATTGCCATGGATATCACCCATGTGGTGCGCGGCGAAGATCATGTGTCGAACACCGCAACACAAACGCAGATGTTTGCCGCACTCGGCGCAACGCCGCCGACCTTCGCGCATGAGGCGCTGCTCGTCGGCACCGAAGGCAAGCTGTCGAAGCGGCTCGGCTCGCTCGGCATGGCGGCGTTGCGCGATCAGGGAATTGAACCCATCGCTCTGCTGGCGCTTCTCGCGCGACTGGGGACGAGCGAGCCGGTCGAGCCGGTCACCGATTCCGCGCCACTGATTTCCGGTATCGATTTCGCTCATTTCGGTCGCGCTCCGGCGCGCTTTGACGAGGCGGATCTGGCGCTGCTCAATCAGAAAATCCTGCACCAGTTTGATTATGACCGTGTCGCCGACCGCCTGCCTCCGGCCATCGGTGCGGCCCGCTGGCACGCTATCCGCCCTAATATCGAGATATTGGCTGAGGCGGCCGATTGGGTGGCGGTGTTTGACGGCCCGTTTGATGCGCCTGCTGTGGCGGATGAGGATCGGGCGGTTCTAGCGACGGCAGCGGCGGCGGCACCCGATGTCGACTGGACCAACGATCCTTGGCACGCGTTGACTGGCGCCGTGAAGGCCGAAACGGGTGCGAAGGGTCGTGCCCTCTTCCTCCCACTGCGCCGAGCGTTGACGGCGCGAGACCACGGCCCTGACATGGCCGAACTGCTGCCGCTCATCAACAAGGACGAAGCGGTGAAGCGGTTGGCGGCGGCTAGCTAGGATTGGCGCAGGGGGCGACGCCGCTCCGCCCTAAGCCTCAGTCGACCACCGCACCGCGCACCATGACCCAGTCGACCTTTTCCAACACGCGCGCATCGTCGAGCGGATTGGCGGGAACCGCGATGATATCGGCGGAATAGCCCGGTGTGATACGTCCGATCTGGGTGTCGAGGTCGAGCACCTTCGCGGCGGTCAGCGTTGCCGACCGGATGGCATCGCGCGGCGACATCCCGCACTGATCCTGCAACAGGCCAAATTCCTCGGCATTACGGCCATGCTGGGTAACGCCAGTGTCGGTGCCAAAGGCGATGGTCACCCCGGCAGCGCGGGCATTGCGACATCCTTTGCCGACATGGGGTTGAACCTCCCGGATTTTGAGTTCGACGGCGGGTGAGTAAAATCCCTTGCCAAGTTTCTCTACCACGCCCTTGAACGCCACCAGCGTCGGTACCAAAACCGTGCCGTCGGTCTTCATCACCCTCGCCGTTGCGGGCGAGGTGAAGGTGCCATGTTCGATCGTATCGATCCCGGCGCGCGTCGCGGCAAGGATGCCTTCGTCGCCATGCGCATGTGCGGCGACTTTGACGCCCAGCGAATGAGCGGTGTCGGCGATGCTCACCATCTCGGCATCGGTAAATGCCTGACCCAAGCTCTTGTCGCCCTGACTTAGCACGCCGCCGGTGGCCATAATCTTGATAAGATCCGCACCGTCACGCACTGTTTTCCGGACCAGCGCGGCGCATTCCTCGGCGCCTGTGCAAATATTGCCCGCGTCGAGCGCTTTCATCACTTCGGGCCGAAAGCCGTGGATGTCGGCATGGCCACCGATGACCGACAGCGGTTGACCCGCTATCACCATGCGTGGACCGGGAAACCAGCCTTTGTCGATAGCAGTGCGCGCGGCAAGTAGGGCAGCCATTGGTCCGCCGACATCGCGTATCGTGGTGAACCCGACGCGTACATCGCGGTGGGCATTTTTGATCGCCGAAGCGGTGGCCCACTCATCCGTATCGGTCGCCGCGCGTCGCCATTCGCCTAGTTCATCAGCGTTGATGGTCAAATGGACGTGCAGATCGATGAGGCCGGGCATGATGGTGCGATTGGGCAGCTCAATCAGCTTCGCTCCGGCGGGGGCGGGTTGGGTGCCCTCCGCGATTGACAGGATTTTGCCGTCGCTGACGGTGACCGTCACCGGGCCGCTGGCCATGCTGTCGGCATCGCGCAGCAGTGAACCCGCGTGAATGACGATAGTCTGGCTTGCACTCTCTTGGGCGGCGGCGGGCGCCGCGGCCAGCGTGGCCGCAGCCAGCAAGGCTGTCGATGCAAGGCTCAATGAAATTTTCCGCATGATGCTTATGTCTCCCCTAGTTTATTCTTGTTATCGCTGTTGAAGATACACCGTCAATGTATCGTTTTGTCCGGGCTTCCCTCTGTTTCGACCAAACCCAGACGCTGCATCAGTGGCGGCATGGTGAGTCCCTGAATGAAGATGCTGAAGGCGACGACGGCAAAGGCGATGGTGATGATGGCATCGCGCTCCGCAAGGCTGGCAGGCAGCGCGAGGGCGAGCGCAAGCACCAGCGCGCCCTTTAGCCCGCCCCACACCAGTACATGCTGATATTTTCCAGGCAGCGCGAGTTTGCCGCGTGAGAACAGCGCCGCGACGGGGTAAATAGCCGCTCCGCGCCCGATAATCGACAGCAAGGTCGCTACTGCGGCCGCGCCAACGACAGGCAAAAAGGCCTGCTGAGCCTCGCGTCCGCCAATGAGCAAAAAGATAAGGCTGTTGACCAGAAACGCCGCATATTCCCAGAAATTGACCACCGCCGGATGCCCCTCGTCCGAGATCGATCCCATGAAACCATAATTGCCGACGATCAGCCCGGCAGTCAGCGTTGCGAGCACGCCCGACAGGTGGAAATGCTCGGCGAGTAAAAAGCTGCCATAGGCGATGAGCGTGGTCAGCGTGATTTCGACCAGCCGGTCGGTCGTCCGGCCGGCGATGAAAATCAGTGGAACCGCTACGACGACCCCCGTCGCGATGCCGCCGAAAACTGTTGTTACCAGCTTTGTCGAAATGGCCGCGGTGCCGACATCGCCGCCCGCCGCGATCGCCACCAGTACGGCAAAGCCCACCGCAGCGACCCCGTCGTTGAGCAAGCTTTCCGATTCGACGAGTAAGTGGAGCCGGTCGGGCACCTTGACCGTCTTGAACATCGCAATCACCGATACCGGGTCGGTCGCGGCGACCATGATGCCAAAGAAGGCGGCCCCCAGCCAGCTCCACCCGACCCAATAATGCATCCCCACCGCGACCACCGTTGCGGCGAGCAGGACGCCCAGCGTGACCAGCGCTAACAACAGGGGGAGTTCGCGGCGAAAGGGCCGCCAGTTGATCTGAATCGCTGCTTCAAAAACCAGTGGCGGCAGAAAAACCTCAAAAATCAGAGTCGGGGTTAGCGGTAGTTCGAGGCCAAAGGGCAAGAGCGCCAGCGCGATGCCCGCGCTCACTAGCCCGACCGAATAGGGGACGCCTAACCTGCGGCACACCATCGCAACCAGCGAGGCGACGAACAGCAATAGTCCCAAGGTCTGGAAATCCACATGTTCCATCATGGTCGCCTGTCCCCTGCTGCAACCCCGCCGTCTGTCAGTCGCGTTAGCGCGCCCGGAGGCGCTTTGGCAATTGCTGCGCGCTTGACAAATTGCGGTATGTTATACTATCACATCACTGTGATGCGGTCGGTCAGTGACGATCAACGCGCGACGGGACCGGGTCAGTACCAGGCAAGGAGAGTGCCATGACCTTGATACCATTATTGTCCGCGACTCTGTTGTCGCCGCAGCGGCAATCCGCCGCCACTGCCGAACCCCTATTGGCGCGCGGCAGTTACAATCCCGGTTCGCGGCATCGCCCCGTCGCGGTCGCATTGGCGGTTGGACTGCCCGCAGCCTTGCTGGTCGCGGTTGTGCTGTCCCCTATGGTGGTCGATCTGGCACCGCAAAAGGTCCCATTGGAAGGCACGCTCATCACTTTGCCCAAACCGACGCCGCTAAAGCCCGACGAAATGCCGGTGCCGCAGCCCCCAACGCGCCTGACCGCGCCGCATCCTCGTTTTGAACCGATCAAGATAACGCCGATCAAAACGCCCTTGTTACCGACAATCATTGACCTGCCGCCGCTCGGCGGCCCCGTGGTCATCGTCGACCCGCCGCCACCGGCGCTACCGAAACTGGTCGAGGCGCGAATCGACCCGCGTTACAGAGTGCTTTTCCAACCGGACTATCCGGCGCGTGAACAGCGTAGCGGGGTCGAGGGTGTGGCAAAGGTGCGCGTCCTCATCGGCACCGACGGGCGGGTCAAGGCGGTCGAAGAGGTCAGCGCGACCAGCCCCGGATTTTTTGAGGAAACCCGCCGTCGCGCGCTATCCAAATGGCGCTTTAAACCTGCGACCCTTGACGGGGTGGCACAGGAAAGCTGGCAGGTGATGACGGTGCGTTTTCAAATCCGCAACGGCTAGGGCTCGGTAAAGGGCGGCTTTCACGTCCCCTACTCTCCCTGTGGCTGCCCATTGCCAACGCTAACACTTGACACAAGCGCCGAATCCCGTCAGAGGCGCGCTCCATATTCAGGGTCGGCGACGCTTGCGTGCTGTGCCCCGCTTTTCAAACCACCAAGTCGGGGCCGCTGCCCCGCCGCATCGGGGTCGCTGGCGGCCCAGACGCTGTTTAATTGAGGATTAGGGCCATGGCCAAGCCGACCACCGTCAAGATCAAGCTGGTGAGCACCGCCGATACGGGTTTCTTTTACGTCACGAAAAAGAATCCGCGCACGCTCACCGAAAAGATGGTGCAGCGCAAATATGATCCCGTTGCGCGCAAGCACGTCGAGTTCAAGGAAGCTAAAATCAAGTGATGCATCGACCCGTTCAGCAACGCTGAGCGGCCTGACGATGCGTCATCCCAGCGCAAGCTGGGGTATGGGGCGGCCCGTTGCGCCGCCCTTTTGCGTTTATGCTCATTTCACAGCCGAGAAATGACCGTGGACCAGCATCCACTTTCCATTGATGAGCGAATAGACGCGCGTCGAAACGGCGTTATTGGGCTCGATTTTTCCGTCTTTTGATTGAAGCATTCCGACGAAATTATAGGTCAATATGGCCGTGTCGCCATAAACCTGAACCTTCGGATTGACCATGTCAGAGGCAAGTGGTTTGGAACCATCCATGGACACCGCATTGTAAAAGCGGGCGTTCATCGCCTTGCCATCGATACGGATCGGCGCTCCGGGATTAAATTCGGTATAATCATCGGCAACGGAAGCGATTTGTTCGGCAACCGGCTTTCCGGCAATTTCCGCATCCCATTGCGCGCGGGCCAAAGCCATGACTGCGGCCGCCACTTTGGGATTATCTGCAGCCATGACCGGCGTTGCAATCAAAGCAACAACTGCCAAGCCGGACAAGGCCGGTAATTTGAGAAAATGATTCATTTTATTCTCCTGTTCACAAGGGCCTGCGACCGCAAAAATACGGGCGCTCGGCCATAATTGTTCGGTGACGTCACAAATTTGCGACCCACGAGACTGGTGGCGGCAGAGAACGAAGGAAGGCTACACTGTGCGGTGCCCAATCGCAAATCGCAGGTCGGATAGGGTTGAGTGGAAAATGACTCAGCTCATCGCAGCTCACACGCAAGGTAGGCCCTGATTATCTCAGGCAAACGCCCCCACGCTTTCGATGAATTTGATCACCGAAATCGGCTTGGATACATAGGCTTCGGCGCCAGCAGCGCGGATGCGGTCTTCGTCGCCTTTGCCGGCATAGGCGGTGACCGCCATGATCGGGACATGCTTTAACGCCGCATCGGCCTTTAGCTGGACGATCAAGTCCATTCCGCTGACATGCGGCATCTGGATGTCCATGATGATCAGGTCAGGCTCTAGCGCGCGCGCCTGTGCCAGACATTCGCGCCCGTCGCGAACCGGATGGGCGCTATAGCCATGGGCGTTGAGTAAATCGCAAAACAAGCGCAGGTTCAGCTCATTATCTTCGACGACCATGATGGTCTTACCCATAATTTGCTGCTTTCCAGTCTTGCGTTGCTTCTCGGTTTAGGCGAATCGGCGGGATGACACAAACACTAGCACCGAGGCGAACCCCATTGAGCCACGAAGCGAATGAGGAACAGGATGAAGCGTTGGCGCTGGCCGCGCTCAGTTGGATTGTCGTCAACGAGCAACGCGCTGATCGCCTGCTTGCGCTTACCGGATTGACCCCCGATGCGCTGCGGTCTTCGCTGGGAAATCGTACCACGCTGGCGGCGGTGATGGGGTTTCTGGTCGCGCATGAGGCCGATTTGGTCGCCTGCGCCGATTCCTTGAACCAGTCGCCCATCTTGCTCGCTGCGGTTGCCGCGCGGCTCGATGGCGGGCATGGGGACGAACAATGACTCGCCCCCTGATTATCACCGATTGCGACGAAGTGCTGATGCACATGGTTGTCCCCTTTGCGCGTTGGGTGGACGAGGAGCATGGCGTGCTTTTCCAGATCGAGGATGCGAGCTTTGCCGGGGCTCTCAAGCGCAAGGAATGCGGAACGCCGCTGGAGGCCGCCGAGGTCTGGCCACTGCTCGACAGTTTTTTTCGGGAACAGATGGGGCGGCAAACGCCAATTCCCGGAGCCTTGGAAGCGATGGCGCATCTGCGCCAGCACGCCGATATCGTCGTCTTGACCAATGTCGGTCCCGACCATCAGCAGGCGCGGACCGACCAGCTCGCAGACCATGGTTTTCATGTCCCGGTCATCGGTAGCCGCGGGGGCAAAGGCGAACCGGTGCGCCGGTTGATCGCCGAACGTCAGCCGTCGGTCGCCATTTTTATCGACGATCTGGCGGGGCATCATCACTCGGTATCAAAGGAAGCGCCGGATGTGTGGCGACTGCATCTGGTCGGTGAAGCGAGTATTTCGCACAAGATTGTTGCATCCGAACATGCCCATGCCCGAATCGACGACTGGACGACGGCGTACGACTGGATCGTGGCGCGTCTCGATGAAAACATACCGGCTCCGGCGATCGCAATCGTTTAGATTTTGGATCGGACCGGCGCGAATTGGAAAAGGAAATTGTCATGACGTCTGTTTCGTTTGATATTGATGCTAGGCTCGCCGAACTGGGGCTTATCTTACCCCGGCCTGCCGCGCCTGTTGCCGCCTATGTTCCCGCCGTTGAAAGTGGCGGGCATGTACATATCAGCGGTCAGCTTCCGTTTCGTGACGGCGACGTCGTCACCGGACGACTTGGTGCCGATATGGACGAAGCGAGCGGTTATGACGCGGCGCAACGCTGCGGTGTGATGTTGATCGCGCAGATTGGCCAAGCCTTGGGCGCTGACTGGTCGCGTTTTGATCGCATCGTCAAACTGGGGGTTTACGTCAATTCGGCTCCTGACTTCACCGCTCAACCCAAAGTCGCCAATGGCGCTTCGGAACTGATGCAATCGGTATTCGGTGAGGCCGGCCGTCATGCGCGCAGTGCGGTTGGCGTTGCGGCGCTGCCGCTTGGCGCTGCGGTCGAAGTGGACGCCATCATCGCGGTGCGTCCGGCGTAGCGCGACGATGGCCGAAGCCGACCCGCCTATGCGGACGATCCGCCTCGGTGATGGAGTAGCGGCGATTGACCGTTCGGCTTGGGATTCGCTTCACGACGACGCAAACCCCTTTGTCAGTCATGATTTTCTGGCTTTGCTGGAAACATCGGCCAGCGTTGGCGCAGGCACCGGTTGGCAAGCCGCCCCGATATTGGTTGAGGATGAAACGGGCGCACTTGTCGCAGCGGCGCCTGCATATCTTAAAGGACATAGCCAGGGCGAATATGTGTTCGATCAGGGCTGGGCAGAGGCCTGGGCACGCGCTGGCGGTGATTATTATCCCAAGCTGCAAATCGCCGTGCCCTTCACTCCGGTTCCTGGCCCGCGCCTGTTGGCGCGTGATGCCGACGCGGCGAATTTACTGATTCGCGGCGCCGAGGCTGTGGTGCGCCAGAATGGTCTGTCATCGGCACATGCGACCTTTGTCGCACCCGAACAAATGGCTTTGTTCGAGGATGCGGGCTGGCTGGTGCGGCGCGATATCCAGTTTCACTTTGCCAATGCCGGTTACAACAGCTTCGACGATTTTCTGGCGACGCTGACCTCGGCGCGGCGCAAGCAGTTGCGCAAGGAACGCGCACGCGCCGTTTCGGGGCTGCGAATCGAAGAACTGACAGGTGATGCCATCCGTCCCGACCATTGGGAGGCGATGTGGCAATTTTATCAGGACACGGGCGCGCGCAAATGGGGGCAGCCCTATCTGACGCGCAGCGCCTTTGACTTGTTGGGAACGATGATGGCCGACCGCATCATCCTGATTATTGCCTACTCCGAAGAGCGGGCGGTGGCGGGGGCGCTGCATTTTGTCGGCGCCGATACGCTTTATGGCCGATATTGGGGCTGTCTTGCCGACATCCCCTATCTGCATTTTGAGCTTTGCTATTATCGCGCCATAGACATCGCGATAGCAAAAGGACTGCGCCGGGTGGAAGCGGGTGCGCAGGGCAGCCACAAAATGGCGCGCGGTTATGCGCCGGTGGCGACATGGTCGGCGCATTTTATCGCCGATCCGGGGTTCCGGCGCGCGGTCGCCGATTTCCTAAATCAGGAAAGACACGCCGAAGAGGCCGAAATGGACTGGCTCGAAGGCCATATGCCTTTTCGGCGGAAAGAGTAAGATTTAGGCAGCGAACCTGCGGGCAGCGGGGCGGCGGGCGGTTTCGTCGAGCCAGGCGCGGGCCTGACGCTGAGCTTCGGCGATTTCATCGCGGCTCATCTCGTCAGAGACATCGGCGCGGCATTGCTGGCCTTCTTTATTACCGCCAAGCGCCGCAAGGTTGAACCATTTATGCGCCTGGATCAGGTCAACATCGACCCCGCCAGTGCCGGTCGAAAAGGCTAGGCCAAGGTCAAAATAGGCCCCGGCGTCGCCGCGTGCGGCATCGAGCAACCGGCTTTCGATCAGATATTGCGCACTCTTCAAACTGTTTGCCATGTTTTTGGCCCCCTGTTTCACTCGCTCATCGCAAGCGTTGGGACCCAATGTTGCGCTTCATGGTCAACAAATGGTTAACTGTACTGTTGTTTTCTCATGGTCTCTGGCAATGAATGTCTGTTTTGCGCGGCTTTTGGTGTGGTTCAACCCACCGCCATATTGTCGATGAGTCGGGATTTTCCGATCCGCGCCGCCGCCAAAAGCCGCGCCGGATGTCGAAATTCGTCCAACCGGACCAAAGTATCGGCATCGGCCAGCGCCACATAATCCACACTATCAAAGCCGCTGGCCAATATGGCTGCTTCGGCCTCGTTCAGCGCCGCGGCAACTTCGTCACCTTCCGCAATCCGGCCAGCCGCCGCGCGCAGCGCCGCCGGAAACCCAGCCGCCGCCGCGCGTTGCTCGCCCGTCAGATAAGCGTTGCGCGATGACAGCGCGAGTCCGTCCCCGGCCCGCGCAATCGGCGCGCCTAGAATGTCGACCGCAAAATCCAGATCACGTGTCATGCGGCGGATAATCGCCAACTGTTGCCAGTCTTTCTCTCCAAAAATCGCGATATCGGGGTGCAGCTGGTTGAACAATTTGGCGACAACGGTGGCGACGCCGTCAAAATGGCCAGGCCGCGCGGCACCGCAATATTCGCTGCCCAATTCGGCAACCTCAATATGGGTGCTGTGGCCGGGCGGATAGACGGTTGAAACCGAAGGCGCCCAGATCATTGCGACGCCTTCTTCGGCGAGTAGCGCCGCATCGCCTGCTTCGTCGCGCGGATAGGCGTCGAGATCTTCACCCGGACCGAATTGGGTCGGATTGACAAAGATCGACACGACCACATGATCGGCAATGCGTCGACCCGTGCGAACCAGCGACAAGTGCCCCTCGTGCAGCGCGCCCATGGTGGGGACCAGAGCGACGCTCTTGCCTCCGCGTTGCAGCGCGGCCATGGCCTGCCGCAGCGCCTCGATGTCACGGATGATTTGCACCCTTGCCCTGCCTCCGATATTGGCGACGCGATAGGATCATCGCGCGCGCTCCTCTTGCCGCGCCAACAGGAAATTCGCAACGCTCATGACCAGCCCCGCGCCGCACAAAATTATCTTTGCCAATGAAAAGGGCGGCACGGGCAAATCGACCTGCGCGGTTCATTTTGCGGTGGCGCTGGCCAGTCAGGGGTGGCGCGTCGCCTGTATCGACCTCGATCCGCGCCAGCGCACCTTTGACCGCTATATGGAAAATCGGGTGCAAACGGCCAAACGGCGCGACATCACACTCCCGACGCCGGTCTTTGAGGTGTTCACCGGGACGACGGTCGAGGAACTGGACGAACAAATGGCGCAACTATCCGCCGACTGCGATTATCTGGTGGCTGACACCCCTGGTCGCGATGATGTCTTTGCCCGCCATATTGCGGTCGAGGCCGACACGCTGATCACCCCGATCAACGATAGCTTTATCGATTTCGACCTGATCGGTCAGGTCGACCCCGAAACCTTTCAGGTGCTGCGCCCCAGTTTTTATTCCGAACTGATCTGGGACACGCGCAAGGCGCGCGCCAAAAGTGACGGGCGGACAATCGACTGGATAGTTTTGCGGAACCGGCTTCAGCATGTCGATGCGCATAATATGCGCCGCGTCGGTGAAGCGCTCAACCAATTGTCGCGCCGCGTCGGCTTTCGCGTCATTCCCGGATTGGGCGAGCGTGTGATTTATCGTGAGCTCTTCCCCGCCGGCCTCACCCTGCTCGACAAGGCGCATCTCGGCGGCATGGGGATCGGTCATGTTATCGCGCGGCAAGAATTGCGCGAAGCGATGGCCGGACTTAACCTGCCAGCCCGCACCCGCCTCCACCCCGATGGCGATTTGTTCGCCGCCGCTTGATCCGCTTTTCCAGCCAGCGAGACCTGTGCCCATGACCCATATCTTTCACCCGACAATGCTGCGCGAATATGATATTCGCGGTGTCGTCGGCGACACATTGTCGGCCGATGACGCGCGCGCGATCGGGCGCAGTTTTGCAACATTGGTGCGCCGCTCCGGGGGCAGCGCCATCGCGGTTGGCTATGACGGACGTCTCTCTTCGCCGATGCTCGAGGAAGCGTTGGTGGAGGGGATTAATGCGGCGGGCGTCGATGCCGTGCGGATCGGGCTGGGGCCGACGCCGATGCTCTATTATGCCGCGTCAACGCAGGAAGTGGATGGCGGAATACAGATAACCGGCAGCCACAACCCCCCCGACTATAATGGTTTCAAGATGGTGATGAAGGGGCGCCCCTTTTACGGGGCTGACATTGTCGGGATCGGCAAAATGGCTGCGGCCGGTGATTGGGAAAGCGGCGAGGGACGCCATCAAAGCATCGATATCCTCGATGCCTATGTCGACCGGCTGGTCACTGGATTCGGTGGCGGGGCGTTTCGCATCGGTTGGGATGCGGGCAATGGTGCGGCGGGCACGGTGATCGAGAAACTCACCGCGCGTCTGCCCGGTGAGCATCATCTGTTGTTTACCGATATTGACGGCCATTTTCCCAATCACCACCCTGATCCCACGGACGAAGCGAACCTTTCCGACTTGAAAGCGCTCGTCGCGGACAAGTCGCTCGATTTTGGAGTGGCTTTTGATGGCGACGGCGACCGGATCGGTGCGATCGACAGCATGGGCCGGGTCATCTGGGGTGACCAATTGTTGCAAATCTATGCCGCGGCGCTGCTCGTCGAACAGCCCGGCGCGACGGTCATTGCCGATGTAAAGGCCAGCCAGGCGTTGTTCGACCGGATCTCCGAAATGGGCGGCCGGCCCTTGATGTGGAAAACCGGACACAGCCTGATCAAGGCCAAAATGAAGGAAGTCGGCAGCCCGTTGGCGGGTGAAATGAGCGGGCATATTTTTTTCGCCGACCGCTATTATGGTTATGATGACGCGCCCTATGCGGCGGTTCGCCTGATTGAGGCAGCAACCAAGCTGGGACAAGGCGTTACCGAGCTGCGCGGCGCAATGGCGCCGATGGTCAACACGCCCGAGCTGCGCTTTCAGGTCGACGAGGTCCGCAAATTCGCCATTGTGGATGAAGTTCTCGACCGGCTTTCGGCTTCGGGAGCAAAGGTGAACCGCACCGATGGCGCGCGGGTGCTCACCGAAGATGGCTGGTGGCTGCTACGCGCCTCGAACACACAGGATGTACTGGTGGCGCGCGCCGAAGCAAAAGATGAAGCGGCGCTCGACCGGTTGATGGCGGCGATTGACGAGCAGCTGGCGCTGTCGGGTGTGACGCGTGGCGCGCAGGCGGGGCATTAAGGCTTTGACAACCCCATGCAACGATGATCATCCGGCTGAAATTCTTGTCCTTGCAATTATCTTGCCAGATTGACCTTGCCGTCGCCGCTGGGGTATCGCTGCATTCCGTCCCGACCCCGACCCCTTGCTGGCAGCGATAAATATATGACCGATGAATCCACCTTGGCAGTTCCCACGCCCGTCGGCGATCATGGCGTTGCCGAGCATACGGCGCACGTTCAGGAGGACGCCGCTGCCGGCAATGGGCTGGCAATTATTTCAATCGCCAAAAGCTATGACAAACGCGTCGTGCTGTCCGATGTGTCGCTGTCGGTCGGTAAGGGTGAAGTTGTCGGCCTGCTCGGTCCCAACGGCGCGGGCAAGACGACCTGTTTTTATTCGATCATGGGTTTGGTGAAACCCGACGCTGGACGCATCATGCTCGATGGGTCAGATATTACCGCGCTGCCCATGTACCGGCGCGCGATTTTGGGTCTGGGCTATTTGCCGCAGGAAACTTCAATCTTTCGCGGCATGACGGTCGAACAAAATATCGCAGCCGTGCTCGAACTTTGCGAACCCGATAAGATCGCGCGCGAGGCGCGGCTCGAGGAATTGCTCGAAGAATTTGGCCTTACCCGATTGCGCAGCGCCGCGGCGATGGCGCTGTCGGGCGGCGAACGGCGTCGCGCCGAAATCGCCCGCGCGCTGGCCGCAAACCCCTCGATCATGCTTCTCGACGAACCCTTTGCGGGGATCGACCCGTTGTCGATTTCGGACATCCGCGACCTTGTTGCCGACCTAAAGACGCGCGGCATCGGGGTGCTGATTACCGACCATAATGTCCGCGAAACGCTCGACCTCGTTGATCGCGCCTGCATCATTTATGACGGCAAGGTCTTGCTCGCCGGATCGCCCGCCGAACTGGTCGCTGACCCCGAAGTGCGGCGACTCTATCTGGGCGAGGGGTTCTCGCTGTGATGGGGGTGTTGGCCTGCGAAGGGCACGCCCGCGCGCGTTTATGATCGCTTAGCCCACAATGGCGCTCGGTCCCCGCCTCGATATCCGCCAGTCACAATCGCTGGTGATGACGCCGCAATTGCAGCAGGCGATCAAGCTGCTTGCGCTTTCAAACCTCGAACTCGACGCTTATCTGTCTGAGGCGCTGGAAAGCAATCCGCTGCTCGAAGCGACGGGGGCGGACGATGGGGAGGGCGGGGGCGATGGAGCAAGCGCCGACGGTGAGGCCACACTGGCCAATGGCGACGCTCCGGCCGAAGCGACCGACAGCGCGCTCGGCGCTGATGGCGGTGCCGCCGACCAGCTCGATGCCGAATATGCCGCCGAAAGCTTTCATCACGACAGCGTGAGTGACAATGTCGGACTGTCGGGCAGCGGCGAAGCCATTGATTTCGACAGTTTCGCCGACGAGGCGGAGACTCTGCACGATCATCTGCTTGCGCAGGCAGGTCAGCGGCTGAGCGGTGTCGCCGCGATTATCGCCGAACAGCTGATCGGCCTGATCGACGAGACCGGATATTTACGCGGCGACCTTGGTAATTTGGCGGACCGGCTGGGGCTCCCGCTCGATAATGTGGAAGAAGTGCTGGCGGTCATCCACGAATTTGATCCCGCCGGTGTGGGCGCGCGCGACCTTGCCGAATGTATCGCGCTTCAGGCGCGCGATGCCGATCGTTATGACCCGCCGATGCAATGTATGATCGCGCACCTTGATCTGGTGGCGCGCGGCGCTTTTCCGCAGCTTAAACGCATTTGCGGGGTCGATGACGAAGATCTGGCCGACATGATCCGCGAACTGCGCGGCTATGACCCCAAGCCGGGCCTGCGCTTTGGCGGCAGCGCGACGCAAGCGGTCGTCCCGGACCTCTATGTGCGTCAGATTAAAGAGGGCTGGACTGTCGAGATCAACAGCAGCACCTTGCCGCGCCTGCTCGTTAATCGGCGTTATTATAATGAACTGACCAAGGCTGCGGGCTCCAAGAATCGGGCGTGGCTGTCCGAACAGCTTGCGAGTGCAAACTGGCTGGTGCGCGCTCTCGACCAGCGTCAGCGCACCATCGTCAAAGTGGCGAGCGCGATTGTGAAGCAGCAGGAAGGTTTCTTCCTCCACGGCGTAGCGCATATGCGCCCCTTGACGCTGCGACAGGTGGCCGAGGCGATCGAGATGCACGAATTGACCGTCAGCCGTGTCACTAGCAACAAATATCTCGCCTGTTCGCGCGGGTTGTTCGAACTTAAATATTTCTTTTCGAGCGGAATTTCGGCGACCGAGGGCGATGGCGCAGTATCGGCAGAGGCGATCAAGAGCCGCATCAAGGCGTTGATCGATGCCGAGGATGGCAAGGCGATCCTGTCCGATGAAAGCATCGCCAAGCAATTGTCGGCAGAGGGGCATGACATCGCACGGCGCACCGTGGTCAAATATCGCGAATCGATGGGGATCGGGTCATCGGTCCAACGGCGGCGGCATAAGGCGCTGGCGGGCTAGGCCTTTCGCTCCAGCGCTAACCCTTTGCTAACCACTGTTCCTATAGGTTTCCGGCCAAAGGAGCCGAAACCTGTGTCTCAACCCCGCACGACCCGTCCCGACCGTCCCTTCACTGTCCTGGTGACCGGTGGTGCCGGCTATATCGGGAGCCATGCCGTGCTGGCCCTGCTTGATGCCGGCTGGCGCGTCACGGTCCTCGACAATTTGGTGACCGGCTTTCGCTGGGCGGTGCCGGGCGGGGCGACCTTTTATGAAGGCGATGTCGCCGACCCTGTGCTTGTCGCGCATATTATTGCTGAACAGGATGTCGGCGCGATCATGCATTTTGCGGGCTCGGTTGTGGTGCCCGAATCGGTCGAAAATCCGCTCAAATATTATCGCAACAACACCGCCAACAGCCGCAGCCTGATCGACAGCGCTGTGTCGGCGGGTGTCCGCCACATGATTTTTTCCTCGACCGCCGCAACCTATGGCATCCCCGAAGTCGTTCCCGTGACCGAGGACGCGCCGCAGTTTCCGATCAACCCCTATGGCATGTCGAAACTGATGACAGAAGCGATGCTCGCCGATGTCGCCGCCGCGCATGACTTCAACTATTGCGCGTTGCGCTATTTCAACGTCGCAGGCGCGGATCCGGCGGCACGCAGCGGCCAGTCGACCGCCGGTGCGACCCATTTGATTAAGGTTGCAGTGGAGGCCGCGCTAGGCCGCCGCAGCCATATCGATGTGTTCGGCACCGATTTTGATACGCCCGACGGTACCGGCGTCCGCGATTATATCCATGTCAGTGATTTGGCGGCGGCTCATTTGCTGGCGCTCGACGCGCTGGTCGCTGACCCCGGCGCGAGTCATCGGCTCAACTGCGGCTATGGGCGTGGTTTTTCAGTGCTTGAGGTGCTGAACGCGGTCGATCGCGCCACCAACCAGCGCATCGAGCGGCGTCTTGCCGGACGGCGCGCGGGCGATCCCGATGCGTTGATTGCCGACAATCATGCGATTCGCGCGGCGCTCGGCTGGGAACCGCGTTATGCCGACCTCGATACCATTGTCGGCCATGCGCTGGCGTGGGAACGCGAACTCGCCGGACGACGCCTCGCGGCCTGATCGGCAGTTGACATTTTGCCCGCATCCCCATAATTGCGCGCCTTCGCGTACAACGCCATATTATCGGAACAGTGTAATGAAGATTCGCAACAGCCTGAAGTCGCTGAAGGGCCGCCATCGTGACAACCGCGTGATTCGTCGTCGTGGCCGCACCTATGTGATCAACAAGACCAACCGCCGCTTCAAGGCGCGCCAGGGCTAATGCCCTTGGCCGGGGCGGTATCGCCCCGTCCGCCATTGTTGATCAGCGTAACGCCGTCGGAAACTTCCGGCGGCGCTTTCGCGTGTACGGCGCGCATATGATCGCGCGCTGTGTGATTTTTGACGTCGGCCGGGTCATGTTCGATTGGGATCTGCGTCACCTGTTCGCCAAGCTGATTGCTGATCCGGCAGAGCTCGAATGGTTCGTGACCAACATCATTACACCCGAATGGCATTTTCAGGCCGATCAGGGGCGCGATCTGGCGGCGATGGTCGCCGAACGCAAAGCCGAATTCCCCGCTCACGCCACGCTGATCGACGCCTATGCCACACGTTTTTGCGAAACGATCCCTAGGCCGGTGGCTGGGATGCCCGATCTGGTCGAGCGGCTCGACGCGGCGGGCGTGCCCTTGTTCGCGATCACCAATTTCGGACATGACTTCTGGGGGCAATTTCGCGCTTCCCAGCCGATCTTCGACCGCTTTCAAGGCATCATCGTTTCGGGGACGGAGAAATTGATGAAGCCCGACCCCGCTATCTACGCGCTGGCGGTCGATCGATTTGGCATCGACCCTGCGGGCGCGCTGTTCATCGACGACAATGCCGCCAATGTCGCCGCGTCCGAAGCAGCGGGAATAGCGGCACATCAGTTTCGCGATGCGCAGACGCTGAAGCGCGAATTAGCGACGCGCGGCTTCCTATGATGTGGGGCTTATTTCTCCACGCCCAACTGGGTCAGCACGAACGCATATTCCTCGGCGTCTTCGCGCAGCGCGCTCCAACGGCCCGATTTGCCCGCATGGCCCGCGTCCATGTTGGTGCGCAGGAGTAGCTGGCTATCATTGGTGCGGGTGACGCGCAGCTTCGCGACCCATTTGGCGGGTTCCCAATAGGTGACGCGCGGATCGTTGAGCCCTGCTGATACCAGCATCGGCGGATAGGCTTGCGCGCTGACATTGTCATAGGGGCTGTACGACAGCATATAATCAAACGCGGCCTTGTCGGTGATTGGGTTGCCCCATTCGGGCCATTCACCGGGGGTTAGCGGCAGTGTTTCGTCGGTCATCGTGTTGATCACATCGACAAAGGGAACCCCCGCCAGCACCACGCCCCATAATTCAGGCGCATCATTAGTGATCACCCCCATCACCTGACCGCCCGCCGAGCGGCCTTCGACCGAAATCTTGCCTGCGCGTGTATAATTTTTGGCGATCAGGCCGCGCGCGATGTCGATGAAGTCATGGAACGTGTTTTTCCGCCGGTCGGCTTTGCCCGCCAGATACCAGTCGCGTCCCAGATCGTCGCCGCCGCGGACATGGGCAATCGCATAGATCATCCCGCGATCAACCAGACTGAGGCGAATCGTCGAAAATCCGGGCGGGACGCGATAGCCATAGCTGCCATAGGCATAAAGATGCAGTGGCGCGCTGCCGTCGATCGGCGTACCTTTCTTGTAAACCAGCGACGCCGGAACCATCGCCCCGTCGCGTCCGGGTAAATTAACCCGTTCGGTTACATATTGGCTTGCATCATAACCAGATGGAATCTCTTGCACCTTCAGCGTTTCAAGCTTTCCGGTCGCGATGTCATAGTCAAAGACAGTGTCGGGGGTGACCATCGATTCATAGTCGATCCGCAACTTGTCCTGATGATATTCGGGATTGTCACCCAGCCCAGCCACATAAGTCGCCTCGGGAAAGGCAATGCGTCCGGACGTCAGCGCTGCGTCATAGCTGCGCACATCGACTTGATCGAGCCCGTCTTCGCGCGTTTCGAGGACGAAATAATCGCGAAAGACAGCAAGGCCGGTGATGTAGGTCGCGTCCGACCCGGGGATCAATGTCGTCCAGTCGTCAGGCTTGGCCAGGCTGGCGGTAGCGACGCGGAAATTGGGGTGGGTGTCATTGCTGTGAATATACAGTGTGCCGTCGCGCTCATCGACTGCATATTCACGACCTTTTTGCCGTGATGATACCAGCATGGGTTCGGCTTCGGGCTGATCGGCGGGAAGCAGATATACTTCGCTGGTTTCATTGTCGCCGGTCGCGATGACGATATAATTGTCGGCGGCGGTTTTTCCGATGCCGACGCCAAATCCGATGTCGGGCTCCTGATAGAGCAATTTGTCGTCGCTGACCGGCGTGCCAAGCTTGTGCAGCCGCACATTGTCGGTGCGCCAATGCTCATTCGCAAGGCCATAGAGCAGGGCATCATTGCCGCTGGTCCAGATCAGCGATGACAGCGTGCCGGGAATGACATCGGGCAGCATCTTGCCACTGCCGAGGTCCTGAAACCGCACTTCAAACCGTTCGGCGCCGGTGTCATCGACGGCAAAGGCCATCAGTTTGCCATTGGGGCTGACCGACAGTTCGGACAGACGGAAATAATCCTTGTCCTTGGCCAGCGCGACCTCATTCAGGATCAGTTGCGTCTCGCCACCCCCTGATGCGGGTTTGCGATACCATTTCTTATATTCGGCGCCGGTTTCATATTCGACCCAGTACAGCCAGTCGCCATCCTTTTGCGGGACGCTAGAGTCCTCTTCCTTGATCCGGCCCTTCATCTCCTGAAACAGCGTCTCGACCAGATCGGCATGGGGGGCCATCGCCGCATCGAAATAGGCATTTTCGGCATTTACATAAGCGAGCACATCGGCGTCATCGATGATCGGATAGCTTTCGTCGCGCAGCCAGTGCCACGGGTCCGACAGGGTTTTGCCGTGCAGGGTCAGTTGGTGCGGGCGTTGCTCGGCGATCGGCGCGTCGGACAGGTGCGGGGCTTTTACGGTCAATTCTATGTCTTTCTCTTGGGGATTTGCGCCAACAGGGGCGTCGGGGTGACAAGCGGGGTGGCAATTGCCGTCAGAAACAGCCAAATAGCGCGCATCAGAAATTCTCCCACCACGCCGCCCCGTTCGCGATGGGTCAGGCGTGGATGTAGGAACAAGGAGCAAGTCATGTCCAGCCCCGAAACCAACAGCGTCCACGCTGAACGCCTTGCCGCGCTCCGCGCCGAGCTTGCTGCACGCGACCTTGCCGGCTTTGTTATCCCGATCAGCGATGAACATATGAGCGAATATGTTGGCGACTATGCGCAGCGCATGGCGTGGCTCACCGGCTTTGGCGGCTCGGCGGGCTCGGCGGCGGTGCTATCAAACCGCGCGGCAGTGTTTATCGACGGGCGCTATACGGTGCAGGTGCGTGATCAGGTTGACGGCGACCTGTTCGACTATGTCGGCGTTCCGGCGTCGAGCATCGCCGAATGGCTGGCAGCGAACGCACAGGCAGGCGACCGCATCGGCTATGACGCTTGGCTCCACGGCGCAGACTGGGTGGAGGCGACGGCCAAGGCGGTCGCGGCCAAGGGCGCCGAATTGGTAGCAGTCGACACCAATCCTGTTGATGCGATTTGGGCTGATCGCCCCGCCCCCAGCCCCGCCCCCATCGCGGTGCATGACACCGCGCTCGCGGGACAATCGGCGGCGGACAAGCGCGCAATTATTGCTGAATGGTTGACCGACAAAGGGCTTGATGCCTCGGTGATGACCGCGCTCGATTCGATTGCCTGGACCTTCAATATCCGCGGGGCCGATGTCACCCACACGCCGGTCGGCCTATCCTATGCCATCCTGCGTGCAGACGCGACCGCCGACCTGTTCATCGCGCCAGAGAAAGTGACCGAAAGCGTGCGCGCACATTTGGGCAACAGCGTCCGCATTCATGATCGCGCCGCCTTTGAATCGGCGCTGGCCGAATTGTCGGGCAAGAAGGTTGCGGTTGATCCCAACAGTGCTGTCGCCGCTATCTTTGACGCGCTGAAGGCGGCGGACGCGATTATCGAACGGCACCGCGATCCGGCGGTGCTGCCAAAGGCGATCAAGAATGACGTCGAATTGAATGGCACCCGCGCCGCGCATGTCCGCGACGGGGTAGCCGTCTCTTCTTTTTTGCGTTGGATGGAGTCGGAAGCGCCCAAAGGCGGGCTCGACGAACTGGCCGCCGCCGCCAAACTCAAAGGTTTTCGCGAAGCCAGCGACGCGCTGATGGACCTGTCATTCGACACCATATCGGCGTCCGGCCCCAATGGCGCGCTGCCGCATTACAAGGTCGATGAAACAACCAATCGCAAGATCGAGACAGGAACGCTGTTTCTTGTCGATTCGGGTGGGCAATATGCTGACGGCACAACCGATATCACCCGCACCATTGCGATCGGTGAACCCAGTGCTGAAATGCGCCGCCGTTTCACCCAAGTCCTCAAGGGCCATATCGCGCTGGCCATGGCGCGCTTCCCGACCGGCACGCGCGGCAGTCAGCTCGACATATTGGCGCGCCAATATCTATGGGCCGATGGCGTTGATTATGCCCATGGCACCGGCCATGGCGTCGGCAGTTACCTTGCGGTTCACGAAGGGCCACAGCGCATTGCCAAGCCTACGGGCGGGCAGACGGGAATCGAGGAATCTATTCACGCCGGTATGATCCTCTCCAATGAACCCGGCTATTACAAGGCCGGCGCGTTCGGGATCCGCATCGAAAATCTGGTGATTGTCGTGCCGCTCAATATCGACGGGGCGGAACAAGATATGCTGGGTTTTGAAACCATCACCTTTGCCCCCATCGCGCGCAACTTGGTCGAATCGGCGCTACTAAGCCCAGTCGAGGCCGACTGGCTCGATGATTATCACGCACAGGTGTTGGCAAAGCTCAGCCCCGGTCTGGACGAGGAGGGCCGCGAATGGCTTTCCGCCGCCTGCGCCCCAATCGACCGCGCGCCAACCGCGCTTGCGGCCTGAGGACGGACGATGGATCGCAGCCAGTGGGATGTGCCGCTCGATTATTTCCGCGTTCACGAGGTTGTGCGCGTTCGTTTTAACGAGATTGACGGACAGAATATCGTCTTCAACGGCAATTATCTGGTTTACGCCGACATCGGCGTGACCGAATATTTTCGCGCCTTGGGCGAGGGGCAACCCGGCCCCTATTTCCTGCAATATGGCACCGACATCATGGTCGTGCACAGCGAGATTGACTATCACGCCTCGGCCAAGCTCGACGAACTGATCACCATTGCGGCGCGCATCAGCCGGTTCGGGCGAACCAGTTTCACCCTCCATTGCGCCATATTCCGCGGCGAAACGCGGCTGACCGATATCGAAATGAGCTATGCCCATGTCGATCTAGACAGCGGGCGTGCGACGCCCATGCCGGGCAGCTTCATCGCCGAAGTGCGGAAATTTGAAAAGTTGAAGCCCGTGCAGGCCTGATGACTTGGCGTGCCGCAGTAGATGAATCCCGGCGGCTTAGGGTAGGCAAAAAAAGGGCCGCCCCGAAGGACGGCCCATAAAAGTTTGGGAGAGGATGCCTAAAAGGCATGCGCATATTGCAGCGCACAAATGATTGTGCAACTGCGAAATGAGCATCTGTGATTGCATTTTTCGCAATCGGCTATCGGCTGATGTTTTGGTGCTGTCTGGACGTGTTTTTCTCGCCAAACCGCGTGACATCGCCTAAAATGCCCTCATGGCGATGATGAACAATTGGGACGTCAGTGGCGGTCTGTCCGACTTCTGGACCTATGTCCGCGAACCGAAGCCCCATCGTTGGGCGAGTTGGGGTCTCGCGCTCGTCCTGCCCGCCATCATTTTCTATGGTTTTTCCGAGAATTTGTTCCCTTATCAAAAGCCGAAACCGCAGATCATCTATTTCGAAAACTGGACCAAGGATCGCAGCGAAGCCCAGATTCGTTCCGATTGGGTCGCGCGCGCGAAAGAGACGACGCGCGAAAATGCTAAGCTTCGCGCTGAATATCAGCGGCTCGCCGACATGATGGGTGTGTCCTATGATTCGTCAGAGGCCGACCGCATCACGCGCGAAACATTGGGTCCCGAAGCCGAGCACCTCAAGGAAAAGGCACCGCCGCCGCAACGCTCCAACATTGCCGAACGCGCCGCACGTGGGCCGCAGGGCAAAGCCAAGGGCGGTCGCTGAGCGTTGGCCGTGAAGAGCCACTCGATGGATGTGGCCTATATGGCCGCCGCCGCTGCGCTGGCCGAACGATCGCGCGTTTTGGCTGCGCCCAATCCCAATGTCGCCTGCCTGTTGGTCGCCAAGGGCCGCGTCGTCGGGCGCGGCTGGACGCAGGCGGGCGGTCGTCCACACGCCGAGGCCATGGCGCTCGCCGAAGCGGGCGCAGCGGCCAAAGGGGCGATCGCATATGTCACGCTTGAACCTTGCGCGCACGCCAGTGACCGCGGCCCTGCCTGTTCGGACCTGCTGATCACGGCGGGGGTGGCACGCGTTGTCGCCGCGATAGAGGATCCGGACAGCCGCACGGCGGGCAAGGGCTTTGACCGGCTGCGCGAAGCCGGTGTCGCCGTGACCCGCGATATCGCGCCAGACAGGGCAAGGGCGTCGCTCGCGCCATGGTGGTCGCGCGCGACACGCAACCGACCCCTTATATCGCTCAAACTGGCGGTCTCGCTCGATGGGCTGATCGCATTGGGTGACGGATCGAGCCGCTGGATCACCGGGACGCGTGCCCGCGCCCACGGTCATCTGGAACGCGCGCGACATCAGGCGATTCTGGTCGGGCGCGGGACGTTAGAGAGTGATTTGCCACGGCTCGACGTCCGCAATTTGGGACTTGAGGACCGCAGCCCGAAACGGCTTTTGCTCACCCATGGCGCGGCACCCGACGGCTGGACCGTAGTTGCCGATCCATTGCACAGCGACACGCTGCCCGATATTGACTCGATCCTTGTCGAGGGCGGCGCAGGGGCTGCCGCCGCTTTCCTTGCTGTCGATCGCATCGACCGACTGCTGCTCTATCGCGCCCCGATTCTGATCGGCGCCGGTCGCGCCGCGCTCGGCGACATCGGATTGGCAAAGCTCGACGACGCACATGGTCGCTGGCAACTGAGCGACAGCCGGATGCTTGGCAGCGACCGGCTGGACGTCTACGACCGCGTGCGAGAGGACTGACCAACTATGTTCACCGGCATCACGTCTGACATTGGCACCATCCGGTCACGCGAGGATCGCGGCGATGTGCGGCTGGTCATCGCGACCGACTATGATGTTGCGGGAATTGCAACCGGGGCATCGATAGCCTGTTCGGGAGCGTGCCTGACCGTCGTCGACAAGGGGCAGGACGGGGAGGGCAACTGGTTTGCGATCGACGCCAGCGCCGAAACCATCGCCTGCACCGCTCCGGGCATGTGGGATGTAGGCCGCCGTCTCAACTTGGAACGCGCGCTCAAGGTCGGCGACGAATTGGGCGGCCATATCGTGACCGGTCATGTCGATCGCGTCGGCACCATTGTCTCCATGACCGAAGTTGGAGATAGCCACGCGCTCGTCATTTCGGCCCCCGCAGACCTAGCCGCCAGCATCGCCGCCAAAGGATCGATCACGGTCGATGGCGTCTCGCTGACCGTCAATGGTGTCGACGATCAGGCCGACGGCAGCACCCATTTCAGCCTCAACATCATCCCGCACACATTGGCGGTGACGACGCTGGGTGAGGCGACGGCGGGGCGACAGGTCAATCTGGAGATCGATATTCTCGCGCGCTATCTCGCAAGGATGCAGGCGCGCGGTTGAGCCGCTCCGTTCTGACGATGACGGATTTTCAGGACTAACCCACCCCCAGTTCGGGATCGCTGACCGCCATCATTCGGCGCATCGCGAGGCGTGCGAGCCGCAGCGTTTCGGCTTTGCGTCGCGTCGCAGCGAGGGGCACGGACGCTGCTTCGCGTACCACCACGGCGTCATAGCGGTCGGCGATGATCAGCCCCGATGTCTCGGGACGATAGTCGGGGAGCTCAAGGATCGTAGGGTCCAGCCCCGCCGTCAGCGCCCAGTAAAAATGGTCGCACCAGTCGCAATAGTCCGGCCACTTGCCATCGCCGTGTAGATCGGCCTTGCTGACCTTGATCTCGACGATGGTGATGTGGCCCTTGGCGTCAATCGCGGTCAGATCGGTGCGGCGCCCGTTGGGTAGCGGCACTTCGGGAATCGCGACCAGTCCTTGCCGGACAAACAACCGACCCACGCCGCGCGCGACGTCAGCGGCGGTGAGAGCGTTTTCCAGCATATTCAATCAGTCCTCAGAACGGAACGTCGTCGTCCAGATCATCGTCGAAGGGGGGCTTGCTGCCGCTTCCCGAGCCACCGGATGCGCCGCCCGAGCTGCCGCCGCCTTGGTTCCAGCCACCGTTGCCGCCGCCGCCATTGCCGCCGCCGCCATTGCCGCCGCTGCTTCCGCCGCTCCAGCTATCGCCGCCGCGTGATCCGCCACCGCCACCACCACCGGGCGCGCCGTCGAGCATCGTCATCGTGCCGCCCATGCCCGCGACTACGACTTCGGTGGTGTAGCGATCATTGCCGTCGCGATCCTGCCATTTGCGGGTGCGCAGGCTGCCTTCGATATAAATCTTGCTGCCTTTTTTTAGATAGCGTTCGACGACCCCGACCAGCCCCTCGCCATTGATCGTGATCTGGTGCCACTCGGTGCGCTCTTTGCGCTCGCCGGTCATCCGGTCTTTCCAGTTTTCGGAGGTCGCGAGGCGCAGGTTGGCGATTTTTCCGCCGTTCTGAAAGGATTTGATTTCGGGATCGGCGCCCAGATTGCCGATCAAAATTACCTTGTTTACGCTGCCAGCCATTGCCGCTCCGCTCCATGAGTTGAAGAACGATCAGCCAAGCCCGAAGCTGACCGCCGTCCAATATGTAATACCTGCTGCGGCATAGGCGAGTGCGAATAAATAGCCAACCATGAACAATGGCCATTTCCACCCATTTGTTTCGCGGCGCGTGATCGCGATGGTCGAAATGCACTGCGGGGCAAAGACGAACCAGGCGAGGAAGGCGAGCGCGGTCGCGATGCTCCACCGCCCTTGCAGCCGTTCGCTCAACGACTGCGACACCGCGTTCTCGTCGTCGCCCGCGTCGATAGCATTGGCGGTGGCCAGCGCGGCGACAGCAACCTCGCGCGCCGCCATCGCGGGGATTAGCGCCAGTGCGATGTCATGGTTGAACCCGATGGGCTTGACGACGACTTCCAACCCGTTGGCGATTCGCCCGGCGACGCTATAATCGACCTGGCTTATCGGGCTGTCGATGGGCACTTTGGGATAGGAAAGCAGCAGCCACAATATGATGGTCGTATAGGCGATGATCGTGCCCGCGCGGCGCAGGAATATCCATGCCCGCTGCCACAGACTGATCGCAATGTCGCCCAGTCGCGGCCATTGGTACCGCGGCATTTCCATCATAAAGCCCGCGGTCGTCCCGCGCGTCACACTCCGCCGCAGCACCAGCGCGACGATCAGCGCACCGAAAATGCCCGAAATGTACAGGGAAAACAGCACCAATCCCTGCAACCCGACGGGACTGCCACCGACTTTTTGGTCGGGAATGAAGGCGCCGATGATCAGCGTGTAAACGGGCAGGCGCGCTGAACAGGTCATCAACGGTGCAATCAGGATGGTGGTCAGCCGGTCCTTGGCGTCGGGGATCGAGCGTGTTGCCATGATCCCCGGAACCGCGCAGGCAAAGCTGGATAGCAAAGGGATAAAGCCGCGTCCGGACAGGCCGACCTTGGCCATGATGCCATCCATCAGGAACGCCGCGCGCGTCATATAACCAGATGCTTCGAGCAGCAGGATGAAGACAAACAGGATCAGGATTTGCGGCAGGAACACGATGACCGCGCCAACCCCGCCCAAAATCCCCTCGACGATCAAGCCGCGCAAAAATCCATCGGGCAGGCTGCTCGTGACGAAGCCCTGAATGGCTGCAATGCCGGTTTCGAGCCAGCCGATCGGTGCCTCTGACCAAGCATAAACCGCCTGAAACATCAGGAACATCACTGCGAGCAACAGGATGAATCCACCGACGGGGTGAAGTGTCAGCCGGTCGATGCGCTGCGTCCAGCGCCGCGTCGGCGTTTCGGCGAGGGTCACGCGGCGCGAAATCGCCTGCGCGCGGCTATGCAAGGCCGTGTCGCCGGGGGGAGATATGGGCGCCGAGCCTTTATTCAACTGGTACGAAATTATGGCTTCGTCGAGCGCGGCTAGCAATTCGGTCAACCCGCGCTTGCGCACCGCGACGGTGGGAACGACGGGCACGCCCAATTCCTCGGCCAACCGCGTCGGATCGAGCGTTAGCCCGTCGCGTTCGGCCAGATCGAACATGTTGAGCGCGACCACGGTTGGCAGACCAAGAGCAATCAGTTCGAGTGCAAAGCACAGGTGATTGTCGAGGTTGGCGGCGTCGACGACGATGATCAGCGCATCGGGCTGGCGTTCGCCATCCTGCCGCCCCAAAATCACGTCGCGGGTCACGGCTTCGTCAGGACTTGCCGGTGTCAGGCTATAACTGCCGGGTAGGTCGAGTAGCGACAGGGGGCGCCCGTCGGACAGGCTGGCGTGGCCCGCCTTGCGCTCGACCGTAACGCCTGGATAATTGGCGATCTTTTGGCGCGCGCCGGTCATCGCGTTGAACAGGCTCGATTTGCCGGCGTTGGGATTGCCGACCAGTGCGATGGAAGGAACGGCGTTGGTCATGCCGCGGTCGGCTCAACCTGAATGGCGAGCGCCTGTGCCGCCCGAATCACCACCTGCATCCGCCCGATGCTGATCGACAGCGGGTCGCGCGAGAACAGGCTGCCGCGATGAAGCGGTGTAATCTCGACGCCTTCCATCATTCCGAACTCGCGCAGACGGCGGCCTTCGTCGTCTGACATATTCTGCCAGTCGATATGGGCAATACGCACGCGAAGTCCGAGCGGGGAGGAGTCGAGACGGCCAGTCATTTGCTAGCGATTATCAATAACAGCAAGCGAGCGCCATCAAATAATTCGGGTTACCGTCCGGGATAACGCAGCCGACCGACAAAGCGGGCGAGGCTGGGGCGTTCCATTTTTTGCGCGGCGCGGCGATGTTTCCATCCCTCGAACCGCATGACGGCATCGATGCGGCGGGCCAGAAAAGCGCGGGTGTCGGCATGGCCATCGCTCTCGTCATTCAGGAACACCGCCATGGTCGCGCCATAGACGCTGCCCAAAATTGCGCGTTTGCTGTAATGATTATAGTCGGTGGCCGTATCACCAGCGAGCCGCCACATCGTATCGGCAGCGCGCCAGCCGAGCTTGGCGGCAAAGGGCAAGTTTGTTGGTAGCGCGAGCAGTGCCAGCGCGCGGCGTAGCGATTCGCGTGTATCGGCGATCAGGTCCAGCCGCGCCTCGACCAATGTGATGATGCGCGCGCGGATCTTCATTGTCGCCAGTTTCTCGGCCGGCCAGCGTGCCGCCATTTCCGCATCGATCCAGGCGAACCAGGCGTCGATCATATCGCGCCCGCCGCCGGGAAAGGCGAGGGCGGAAATGTCGGGGTCGACACCTGCACGATGAGCCGCATCGTCCAACGCAGGGGCGCTGAACCCGTCGAACGCCGCCGATGTTGCAATCAACGGGGCGAGCGCGACGCGAATCTCGTCAAGCGTGGGGTCGGCAGAGAGGATTGAGGCCATAGGCTTCAGATAGGCCGGGCGGCGCGGCTGGGCAACCTTATCAGTACCAGCGCCGCCGCGACCAGCATCCCGCCCAGAACATCGATCAGGCCGAGCGTCTCGCCAAACATGATCCAGCCCGCAAGCGCCGCCACCGCCGGTTGCACAAGCAGCGTCAATCCCAGCACAAGTGGCGAAAAGCGCGGCAGCGACCAGATGATGAGACCCTGACCGACAATCTGACTGGTGAGGGCGAGCATAAGGAGTGGCGTCCAATTGTGCGGAACCATTGTTTCGCCGAACGCAAAGGATGTCATCAGCAAGATGGGAGCGGCGGCGGCGGATGCGATTGCCAGCGCCGACCATGCGCCCAACCCGCTGCGCACGCGCAGCATCAAAATAACATAGACGGTGTAGAGCGCGCCCGCGAGCAGGCTCAAAAGATCGCCGACCAAATAGTCAGGGCTCAGCTCATAACTTTGTCCCATCAGCAGGGCGGCACCCAGAAAGGCCAGAATGACCGCCAGCGCCTGCCACCCGCGCGGCAGGGCGCGGGCCAGAAAAATCCCCCACAGGACGAGCAACAGACTGGCGCAATTGCCAAACAAGGTGGCGTTGGCGATCTTGGTTTGCAAAATTCCAACATGCCAACTGGCGAGATCAAAGGCGAAAAAGATTCCGGCGGCGGCGGCAATGCCAATGGCAGAGCGCGATGGCCGCCCACCGCCCTCGCGCCATGCGAACAGGATGAGTAAAGGCAGCGCTAGCGTCAGCCGCCAAAAGGCTGATGCAACAGGGCCGGTGTCGGACAGCCGCACCAGCATCGCCCCCAAAGACAGCGCAAGATTGCCCGCAAGCAGCGCGGCAAAGGCCCATCGGCCAGAGGCTGATCGTGCGACTGTGTCGTCCACGGCTTGTCCTGCACTTAGATTTTCTTTTGCTACTGACACTTGCCCTGGGCGCGGGCCGTGCATAGCTGGTATCGACATAGCGGCGACCCATCGGTCCGTCGCGGGCAAAATGACAAGCAGGAGACACTTATGTCCGCACCCACGTTGTTCGATCCAATTTCACTTGGCTCCGTAACCGCTCCAAACCGTATCTTGATGGCACCGCTCACCCGCGGTCGCGCCGGTCATGGCTTTGTGCCCAACGAACTGGCGCGCGAATATTATCGCCAGCGCGCGTCGGCGGGGCTGATTATTTCCGAAGCGACCGGCATTTCGCAGGAAGGACTCGGCTGGCCGTCCGCGCCGGGACTGTGGACCGACGAGCAGGTGGAAGGCTGGAAGCCCGTGACCGAGGCTGTTCATAAAGCGGGCGGACGCATCATTGCCCAGCTGTGGCATATGGGCCGGCTCGTCCATTCGGTGTTCAACGACGGCAAGCAGCCGGTTTCGGCATCGGCAACCACCGGTCCGGGACGCGCGCACACGCCGATGGGCCGCATGGACCTTGAAGAAGCGCGTCCGCTTCGCCTCGACGAAATTCCCCGCGTGATTGCCGATTATGTCCATGCCGCCGAAAATGCCAAAAAAGCCGGATTTGACGGCGTTCAGTTGCACGGCGCGAACGGCTATTTGATTGACCAGTTCCTGCGCGACAGCACCAACCTGCGCGACGATGGTTATGGCGGGTCGGTGGACAATCGCATCCGGCTTTTGCGCGAAGTGACTGCGGCATTGATTGGCGTCTGGGGTGCAGATCGCGTTTCTGTGCGCCTGTCTCCCAATGGCGAAACACAGGGCACCGACGACAGCCATCCGGAAATCTTGTTTCCTGCTGCGGCAGCCACGCTCGACGCGCTCGGCATCGCGTTCCTCGAATTGCGCGAGCCTGGTCCCGGTGGTACTTTTGGCAATAGCGATGTGCCCAAACAGTCACCCGCCATTCGCAAGGTTTTTTCAAACCCGCTCGTCCTCAATTCGGACTTCACAGCTGAATCGGCGCAAGCCGCACTCGATAGCGGCGTTGCCGACGCGATCAGCTTTGGCCGACCGTTTATCGCCAATCCCGATCTGGTCGAACGGATCCGCACGGGTGCCGATTTGGCGGCGGATGATATGAAGACGTGGTATTCGCCTGGTCCCGAAGGCTATATCGACTATCCCGCGCTCGTAGACGCTTGAGCGGCGTAGGTCGGGCGGGTCACTCCCGCTCGGCCACCGCCTTGTCGATGATCGACGCCCCCATCGGGGCCAATATCTTGTTGCCAAAGCGAAGCAGCACGAACGCGCCGAACAGCAACAGCAACGGCTGGACAAATAATATGACGAGCGCGGCCGTCACCAACACCAAAAACGGCGTGATAAATCCGTTGCGTATCTGGGCCTGACCTTTTGGCCCCAGCGTGATGGTGCGCGGTCCCTTGGCGTCCCACCATTTGCCGGTGACGATGGTCTGACGATTGCCCCCGGCTTGCGGTGCAGGGCGGCTGGCGATCCGCGCCGGGGCGGTTTGTGCGGAGGTGGGTCGAGGTCGATCCTCTTGGTCGTCGGCCCAATCCTGACGGCTGGCGATCCGTGCTTTCCCTGCATGGGCCGCCGGTCGCGGCCGGTCCTCTTGCTCATCCGCCCAGGCCCGTCGGCTTTTTTCGGCAATGGTCGTCGCGATTTTGGCCCGGACAGGATCCATGGCTATTGTTTTGGTCTTGGCTGGCCGCCGCGATGGGGCCGTCTGGACGAGTGGGGCCGGTCGGGCAGTCAGCCCCGATGCGGCGCGGGCCTTGGCGGAAATATCGGGGGCTTGGCTTAATTGTGGAGGGCGGATGGGTTCGATGCCGCGCGCGCGATCATGTTCTTCCATACGCTCGGCGGCAGTTGGCGGGGTGTCGCCGGTCTCATTATCAATGACGACCAGCCGACCACCGCGCTCGATGACGGCAAAGCGATTAGGGGGTGCGCTATCAACCAAAACCAAATTTGTCCTTCAGCGCCAACATGGCGAGCGCGGCCTTCGCAGCCTCGCCGCCCTTATCCTTGCGCGTCTTGTCGGCGCGTGCAAGCGCTTGATCTTCGTTCTCTACGGTTAATATGCCGTTTCCAATCGCCATTCCGTCGAGCGTCAGCGCCATAATGCCGCGCGCACTTTCGTTGGAAACGACCTCGAAATGATAAGTTTCGCCGCGCAGCACGACCCCGACAGCGACATAGGCGTCATACCGTCCGCTCTCCGCCGCCATCGCAATCGCGGCCGGAATTTCCAGCGCGCCGGGGACCGTGACCGTCTCATGGCTATAGCCCGCTGCGTCGATGGCGCTGCGAACCCCGTCGAGCATCAGGTCATTGATATGCGTATAGAATCGCGCTTCGACGATCAGGATATGGGCCATTATTCTTCCTTTGGCTTGTCATGGGCGGCGAGCGTTGCGCCTTGATATTTCGGATCATGCCCGAACCGTTCAGTTGATGGCGAGTTCGGCAACGACACGCAGGCCATAGCCTTCTAGTCCGACCAGATTGCGGTGGGTGGGGGTCAGCAATTCCATATCTTGGACGCCCAGGTCGGCGAGAATTTGTGCGCCGATGCCATAGGATCGAAAGTCTGCCGACACGTCATCGCTGGCGGATGGCTCCTTTTGCTCTTTCGTGGCGGCCAGCGAGGCTACCAGAACGTCGGATGATGGCGGGACCAGCAGGACGATCAGGCCGGATCCGCGCTCGCCAATCGCCTCCATCGACCGCTGCAAAATCCGTTTGCGCGGCCCGGGCGATCCCAGAACGTCAAAGGCCACCGACAAGCCGTGCATCCGCACCAATGTTGGCTTGCCGGATTCGATATTACCCTTTTGCAAGACCAAATTGGTGCTGCCATCGACGCTATTGCGATAGGCCTTGATACGCCAGTCGCCACCATAGTCAGAGGCGAAGGGGGCGTCGGAGACACATTCGACCAGCCGGTCGTGGCGGTGGCGGTACGCGATCAGGTCGGCGATTGTGCCGATTTTCATGCCGTGGCGCCGCGCGAAAGGGATCAGGTCATCCATCCGCGCCATCGTCCCGTCATCCTTCATGATCTCACAGATCACGCCCGACGGGTTCAGGCCGGCAAGGCGGCTGATGTCCACCGCGGCCTCGGTATGACCGGCGCGCACCAGCACACCACCTTCGCGTGCAATCAACGGGAAAACATGGCCGGGTGTCACGATCTCTTCCTGACCCTGGCCCGAATCAATCGCCACCGATACCGTTCGCGCCCGGTCTCCGGCTGAAATGCCGGTTGTGACGCCTTCGCGGGCTTCGATGGACACGGTGAAGGCGGTTTCATGCCGCGTACCATTCTTGCGACTCATCAGTTCGAGGCCCAATTGTTCGCAGCGGCCCTTCGTCAGGCTGAGGCAAATAAGTCCGCGACCATGTGTTGCCATGAAATTGATCGCATCGGGCGTCGCCATCTGCGCCGGTATGACCAGATCACCCTCATTTTCGCGATCCTCGTCGTCGACCAATATGAACATACGGCCATTACGCGCCTCTGCGATGATTTCTTCGGGCGTCGCCATCGGCGATTCGTCGCTGTCAAAGGTGAGCCAGTTTTCCAGCTTGCGCAGCGTTTCGGCAGTCGGGTTCCAGTCGGGCGATTCCAGATCGCGCAGGCTGTTGGCATGAAGACCGGCGGCTTTCGCAAGGCCGGAACGCGACACGGTGCCTTGGTCGACAACGGTGCGGATTCGATCAATGAGTTGCGTAGACATGTCCACGCTTTCTCACATTATAATGTGATCGTCAACCAGCAAATCACATTTCAAATGTCAGGTGGGCCCGAAAACAGGTCCTGTTGGGACGCGCAGCTCATCCGGTTTTGCGTCGAGCAGCTTGAGCATTTCCCCACTGCGATCATCGCGGCGGGCATAATCGCGCGCCGACAGCCCTGCGACATGATCGGTCGTGTCTGGGTTGGCGCCATGCTTCACAAGCAAACGGACCATGTTGGCACTTTTCGTCTGCACCGCCAGAATCAGTGCCGTTTCGCCGCGCCGGTTCGATTGATCGACCGCCGCGCCGCCTTCGATCAGAGATTCGGCCCCCTCGGTAAATCCCAGCAAGGTGGCGTGCATCAATGGTGTCATGCCATTTTTATCGGCAATTGACGGGTCGCCGCCCTTGCTGAGTAGAAAACGTGTCCAGGTTTCGTCGCGACGCTGGATGACGATCGACAGCGCGGTCTCACCGGTACTGTTGTCGCGTGTGTTGACTACACGCGTTGTTTCATCATTGAGCAGATCGGTGGCTTTGTTTCCGTCGCGGTCGCGAACGGCTTTGAGGAAATTATAGCTATCGGAAAATTGGGCCATCGCGGGAGCACTGCTTAGCAACAGCGTCGCCCCGCCGAGCGGAAGCGCGAGCAAGGACAAGCGCAGGACCAAGGAACGAACGGACATAATACCCCCAAAAAGCGGCGCTTCACGCGCAACACGCGGTTGATTTTTACACATTAGCCGACCATGGCTGGCCGCATGATGAACAAGCCAACTATCCTGCAATCGCTCCGACGCGCAAGTCTTCTGCTTGTTGCGGGCCTGTCCCTCGCCGGATGCAATGGCCCAGCCGAACAACCACCGGCCGAGCCACCGCTGGCGGGCGCAAGCCTGGGTGGACCGTTCACGCTCGTCGATCAAACGGGCAAGACTCGCCGTGACACAGACTTTGCGGGGCAATATCGCATCGTCTATTTCGGCTATAGTTTTTGCCCTGATGTATGTCCCATCGATCTGCAAAAGCTCATGCGCGGCCTCGCCAAATTTGAAAAGCAGGACCCCGAACGCGGTAAGAAAATCGTACCCATGTTTATCACCATCGACCCCGAACGCGACACGCCCGCCGAGCTCGCGTCCTTCGTCGCCCGCTATCACCCACGTCTGCTGGGGCTGACCGGAACGCCCGAACAAATCGCCGCCGTGGCCAAGGCCTATGCCGTCAGCTACCAAAAAATCGAAGGGTCGGCGCCCGACCGCTATTTGATGGCGCACAGCCAGATGGCCTTTCTGATGGGGCCAAAGGGCGAGCCGCTGGCGCTGTTGCCGCTCGATGATCCGTCGACGCCCGACACCGATGAAGGCGCACCCGACAAGGTTGCTGCCGACCTGGCCCGCTGGGTGCATTGACCGCAGAACGCCCCTTTTGGGACGCCCCGCTCGCCAGTCTTGACGCCGGGCAGTGGGAGGCACTGTGCGACGGCTGCGGTAAATGCTGTTTGCACAAGGTCGAGGATGAAGACACGGGGCGCATTTATCCCACCAATGTCGCCTGCCGCTTGCTCGACCTTCGCACCGCACGGTGCGGCGATTATAAGCATCGCCGAAGCCATGTCCCCGATTGCCTGACGCTGACCAAGGGTAAGGTCGCTGATATCGAATGGCTGCCGCAAAGCTGCGCCTATCGGTTACGCGCTGCCGGTGAACCGCTGCCCGACTGGCATTATCTGGTGTCGGGGGACCGTGATGCGGTGCATCGCGCGGGCGAATCAATTGTCGGCTGGACGGTCAGCGAAACGCTCGCAGGGCCGTTGGAAAATCATCTTGTCACCCGCCCCGTCTGACCGGGCGGAGATCCGGGTCGGCGAGACTGTCTGGCCTGTCAGACTGGTCCGCCACGCGCGAGCCAAGCGGTATCGCCTGATTGTCGATGCGGCACGCAGTGAATTGCGCCTCACCCTGCCGAGCCGTGCGAGCATCAAGGTTGCCCTGCGTTGGGCCAGCGAGCAGCAGGCATGGCTCGAACAGCAATTTGATCAGGCGCGTGTGCCTGTCGTGGTGGGACCGGGGGTTAGCCTGCCCTACCGCGGGGGAATGCGTCAGGTCCAGTGGGACGCCGCCTTGCCCCGCCGTATAAAGGATGACGGCGCAGCGCTGTTGCTCGGTGGTCCGGTCGAACAGGTTGGTCGGCGTATAGAGCGCTGGTTAAAGGCTGCGGCGCTCGACCTGCTTACGACGGAAAGTCAGGCTTTGGCAGCGCAAGCAGGCTTGCCCGTAGGGCGCGTCGGTGTCGGCGATCCGCGCAGCCGCTGGGGCAGTTGCTCGGCGGCTGGTGATCTGCGCTACAGTTGGCGGCTCATCATGGCCCCCGATCATGTCCGCCGCGCGACAGTCGCGCACGAGGTCGCGCACCTGCGTCATATGGACCATGGACCGGCCTTTCACGCGCTGGTTGCAGAGCTGCACGACGATGATGTCGATGCGGCGCGCGGCTGGCTACGCCGCGAAGGGCGCGGGCTACATTGCTATCGTTTTTCCAGCTGACATAAGCTGCGGCGCACCCTTCTATTGCAGGTCGGCGCCTGATTCTCGTGCCGGGGGCCGCTGGGGTGGCGAGGCTTTCGGCGGGGGAAGCGTTTTTGCGGGCGGCGGCTGGACCATCTTGGGCTGACCCGACTTTGCTGCAGGCGGAGCGGCCCCCTCCGGCGGACTCCCTTGCGGCGGACGGCGCCCGGTCTGCTCTTCGATCCATTGCTGGTTCAGGACCGGTCCTTCGGGGCCACCGACCTGAGGCGGTGGGAGATCCCCTGCCGTCGGCAATTCGATCGGCATCCCATTTTCATCAACATAGCCGCCATCTTCGGGCGCGCCGAAATAGGCGTCATCATCGCCTTCCATCTGCCATTCGGGCAGTTTGACGACGGTATCAAAGGCTTCGACGGGCCGATTGGAGACTGCGATTCGCATATAATCGGCAAAGGCCTTCGCCGGAGCTCGTCCGCCATAGAGGCCGCCGACCGGCTTGGCGTCGTCGCGGCCCATCCACACACCGGTTGTCAGCCCACTCGAAAAGCCGAGGAACCAGCCGTCTTTGTTGCTTGATGTGGTGCCGGTCTTGCCCGCGACAGGGCGTCCGATCTGGGCAGCGCGTCCGGTTCCGGTGTTTACCGCCGTTTGCATCAGGTCGGTAATCCCGGCGGCGACCCAGTCATCGACCAGTTTTTGGGGCCTTTCTGGTTCGCGCTGATAAAGGAGTTTGCCTTCGGCGGTCGTCACTTTGGTAATGGCATAGGGCTGCACCGATACGCCGCGCCGCGCGATGGCGGCAAAGGCGGTGGTCATGTCAATGACACGGACTTCGGCGCTGCCCAATACCATAGAGGGATGGGTGTTGATGGGCGTCGAAATGCCAAATCGCCGCGCCATATTGGCGACCGAAGAAAATCCGACCGCATCGCCCAATTTGGCCGCGATGGTGTTGACCGAATAGGCAAAGGCCGTGCGCACCGACATGGCACCGGCAAAGCGGCCCGATGAATTGCGCGGCGACCAGCCGTTGATTGTCACCGGTTCGTCAATCACCTCGTCATCGACATGATAACCGGCCTCCAGCGCGGCCATATAGACAAAGACTTTCCACGCCGAACCCGGCTGACGCACCGCTTGGGTGGCACGGTTATAGTTGGAGGTGACATAGTCGGTGCCGCCAACCATCGCGCGCACCGCGCCATCACGGTCTAGCGATACAAGCGCGCCCTGCACCCCGGCCGGGGCATTGGCCTGAATTGCTGCGGTGGCGGCGCGCTGCATACCAAGGTCGATGGTCGTATAAACGTCGATCGGTTCATTGCCTTCATCGATCAGCATATCGAGCTGGGGCAGCGCCCAGTCGGTGAAATAGCGCGCGCTATTTTGTCCGGTTTCGCTTGCCAGTTCTACATTGGCGGGCTTGGCGTTTGCGGCCTGTGCCGGGCTGATGACATCGGCATCAACCATGACTTTCAGGACGACTCCGGCGCGCCCCAGCGCAGCCTTGGCATCGGCGGTCGGCGAATAGCGCGAAGGTGCCTTGACCAGACCGGCAACAATCGCCGCCTCGGACAGCGACATTTGCGTCGCGCTATGGCCAAAGAAACGGCGTGATGCGGCGTCGATGCCATAGCTGCCGCCGCCAAAATACACCTTGTTCAAATAAAGCTCGAGTATCTGGTCCTTGGAAAATTTCCATTCCAGCGCCATCGCCAGCACTGCCTCGCGTATTTTACGGGAGAAAGTATAGCTGTTCGACAGAAAGACATTGCGCGCCAGTTGCTGGGTGATCGTCGATGCGCCCTGCATCCGGCGACCCTTGCCATAATTTTCAACGGCCGTGACGGCGGCGCGCGCCAAACCAACGGGATCGACCCCCGGATGATAGCGAAAGCGACGATCCTCGACCGCTACCATGGCATCCTGCATCACTTGCGGGGTTTCGCTCAGCGGCAGCCAGCGGCCATAATTGGGACCGAGGGAGAAGAATATTGTGCCGTCAGCCGCATGGACGCGCACTGTTTGTCCTGCCGGTGATTTTCTCAGCTCTTCAAAGCTGGGGATGCGCTGCGCCGCGATGGCCACAGCTACCGCCATCGCAACGACACCGACAAAGGCGAGGCCAAACCCCCATTTGATCAGCCGCCGAAACCAAAGCCGCAGCCGCGACGAGCGGCCTTTGGATGAGCGTGACCCTTTTCGGCCCGAACCATTTTGTTTCTTGTCGCGGCCCAACGCCTCGTCCCTTCCCTCGCTGAGCTGCACGCGGCATCAGCACTCGCTCTACAACGGCTCAATCAGCGTCGGCGTTCGAATCATCCGGCGCGCGGCCAGCGAAGTCAAGCGCCGTGCCGTTGATGCACGAACCCAAACCCGACGACACCAGCCCATCGCCAAAAATATGTCCCGCCGACGGATTGACCGGGCGGTCAGTGGGGTCGGCCATGGTGTCGATCTCCTGCGGAAATATCAGAGGCGTTATATCGGAATGCCACACTAATGCTGCAAGTGCCATGAACGGACTTCATTCTGTCCCTATGGTCCCATTCGTGTGGCGCGCAACATGAACTGGACGATGGCGGGAAAATGCCGGGCTATGCGGACCATAGGGCCGGCGGTCGACACGGACTCTCCCGCGCGCCATATCAGTCCCGCGAGCGCAAAGGGCCGTACCATTTTATGCGCCAGTTGACGCTGGAATGGCGGGGCGGCCAACGCTCCTCCGCGTTGCGCTGCCGTCACCGCCAGCGCCGCGCTGACCAGCGCAACCCCCATTCCCTCGCCAGCCAGCGACGGGATAACGCCTGCCTGATCGCCCAGCCGGAACAGTCCATTTTCGGTTTTGGCGGTGCGCCAGCCATAGGGAACATGGCCAATCGCATCGATAGCGCGCGACCAGTCGGCATGGGCCAGACGCTCACCCAACTGAGGCAGTTCATCACCAAGCGCGCGCAGCAAGGCGGCTGGCTGGCCGTCCTCGCCGTCAAGCCGCGACTTGTGAACCGCAAGGCATAGGTTGGCGCTGCCATCCTCTTGGCGCACCAGTCCGGCATAGCCGCGATCAAACAGATGCAGTTCGACAGCATCGCCGACCAGCCGCTCTATCGCGGCGCTTGTGGGCAGGCGCAGGCGTAGCCCCATTACCGGATCGGCCTTTTGCCAAGCCGCAGGGTCGCGGGGCTCTCCCCGAAATCCATGCTTTCCAGCCGCAAGAAACAGCAATTCGGCTGACAATAACGCTCCGTCGCGGGTGCTCACCTGTTGCGGCGACAGGGCAGTGGCATGGACGCCGCGTTCAAGTGCGACTCCGGCGCGCACCGCCTCTGCCTGCAGCGCGCTGTCGAGGCGATGGCGTGACACGCCCATGGCGGGGCGGGGCAGAGCGGTTTCGCTGTGCTGCTTGCCGGCAAATAGTCGCACCCGATTGACCGTCTGACCTTTGAGCGTGGTTGGTTCGACGCCAAGCGCCGTCAGCCTGTCCAGCGATTGCCAGCTAAGAAACCCGCCGCACAGCGTATCGCCCGTCTCGCGTGTTCGTTCGAGCAGCATGGTACGGGTGCCGCCGCGCGCTAGCCCGATCGCCGTCGCCGCACCCGCCGGTCCCGCCCCGATGACCAGAGCCTCGGGCGTTGTCACCGAACCCGCTCGACACACAGCCGATAGGGAAAGCTGCGATATATGCGGGCGTCGTGCGATGTTTGGGGCAGCGCATCGGCCAGCATCGCCTGCCATTCGTCTGGACGAAAGCTGCGCCCGACTGACAATTGCCCGTCGCGGCGAACGATTGGGTCAACCCATGCCAGCGTCGCGAGCAGCGGATAGCCCATGAAGGGCAGGCGCTGGCGGTGGAGGTCATTGATCAGCCAGCCCAGTGCGGCGTGCTTGTCCATGAAACGTAAGAAATCGGCGCGCTGCTCTGGGCTCATATGGTGGGTGACGAGGCTCGACAGGATGATGTCCCACGGCTCGTCGGCCAGATCGCGATAATCGCTGGTTACCAGTCTGACCTTTGAGTCCAGCCGGTCACGCGCAGCGGCCTCGCTCTTGGGGTTAAGGTCGACGCCGGTCAACTCAAGCGCCACTCCGCGCCGTTCGCCCCAGCGCGCAATATGCGCCAACATATCGCCGCCGCCAAACCCGACATCCAAGATGCGCCACGGACGTTGCGTTGCCAGCCCGCGGTCGCGCACGCGTTCCAGAAAGCCGATGGTCGGTCGCGCCGCTAACGTCAGGACATTGATCCGCGCTAAGTCGGCCAGCACCTTGGCATAGCGGTGGGGGGCCAGCTCGACGGCGTCCATCTCCTCATCGGTGGTGATGGGCGCGCGCAGGCTGGCGAAGGGATTCATGGCGCGTGAAAGCGGATGGCTTCGGCGGCTAGTCCGGGACCAAAGGCGATGGCCAGCCCGTCGCCCTTTGCGCCGCGCGCCATCATGCGCGCGAGGACGAACAATATCGTCGCCGATGACATATTGCCAAAACACGCCAGCACCGCGCGGCTGTCACCCAGCGAATCGGGATCGGCGTCGAGCGCTGATTCGACGGCATCGAGCACCGAGCGCCCGCCAGCATGGACCGCGAGCAAGGGCGGCAATGCTTTGCCGGTGCCGAACAGTTGGTCGCGCACCCCCGGCGCGGCCAAAGCCTGTTTTAGCCGACCCGGAACCTCGCCCGATAATTGCATGGCAAAGCCGGTCTCGCCAATATCCCAGCGGATCAGGTCGGCGCTATCCTCCAGTGCCAGACTGCGTCCTTCGGCCAGCGCAAGCCCACCGGGTGCCGCGCTCACAATTCCGGCGGCTGCGCCGTCGCTGAACTGGAGCATCGCGAGTAACGGTTCGGGTTCCTTTTCGAGTTGCAAGTGCAGGGTCGACAGCTCGACACTAACCATCAACACCACCGCATCGGGTTCCGAGCGCACAATATGACGTGCGGTGCGCAGCGCGGTCACACCGGCATAGCAGCCCATGAAGCCGATCAGCACGCGTTCGACTGTCGCTGACAGCCCCAGTTCGCGCGCGATGATCTGGTCGATTCCGGGGGCGACAAAGCCGGTGCAGCTGGCGACGACGATATGGGTGATGGCAGCGGGATCAAAGGCATCGCCCAGCGCACGAATAGCGGTAAGGGCCAGTCGGGGTGCATGTTCGGCATAAAGCTTCATACGTGCCGATGTTGGCGGCAGGCCGGGGGTATCGTAAAATCCACCCTCAGCGACGGGCGATCCGCCAGCGGCGGTCGGCGGCAGCACAGACCAGCGATGATCGATTCCCGACCGGTTCGCCATGCGAGAGAAGATTGCGCGCACGCGGTCGTCGGCAAGGCGCGGCGTCGCCCAGTCGATAAAGGCCTGGTGAATATCATGATCGGGGGCCGCCGTGGCGAGCGCGTTGAGCCACGCGGGTGGCGAAGGGTCGGTCATGTTACTCCTTTGGCGCAAAACAAGGTGCGGTGCCAGCGGAGAAGCGCGCACGGACCTTTACGGCTGTTTAACCATGTTCGGGCTATTTTGGATGCGTGGGACTGCGATTTTTCTTGATTTTACTGCTGCCTCTGGCGGCCCCTGTGCCTGCGGCGGCGCAGTGTTTGCTATGTGCAAAGGTCAAGGAAGGCACCGTCATCCGGTCGTCGGAGGACGCGGCACCGCTTCATGTCGATGTCGAAACCCAGCTTGATTTCAGCCGCGTCGCGGTTGGAGCGATGGGCGGCGAGGTCGATGTTGATCCGGTGACAGGAACGCGCCAGCTGCGCGGTGATGTGGTCAATCTGGGCGGTTTTGCCGTGACCGGTGTCGTCACTGTGCGCGGCACGCCCGGTGCAGAATTACGGGTTTTCCTGCCCGCGTCGGTCGATCTGGAAAGCGAAAACGGGCAAAGCGCGCGCGTCACCGGCCTTAAAACCGACCTGTCAGCCGCGCCGAGGCTTGGCGCCGATGGCCGGTTGAAGTTCCACTTTGGCGGCCGGTTGCAACTCGATGCGGCCGATGACGGCAATTATCGCGGCCGCATTCCGGTAACCGTAGAATATCAATAAGGAACGCTGCGCGCGCTAAACCGGTGTGCGCTCGCCGAACAGTGCGCTTCCGACGCGGACATGCGTCGCGCCCAGCGTGACGGCCTTTTCATAATCGGCGCTCATCCCCATCGATCGCAACGGCAAGTCATGCCTCTCGGCCAATTCGTCGAGCAGGGCAAAAAAGGGACTCGCTTCTATGGCGGCGGGCGGAATCGCCATCAGGCCGCTGATCGTAAGTCCGGCGTCTTTAGCCTCGTCGAGCAGCGCGGGCAGACTGGCGACGGCGCAGCCGCCCTTTTGCGGTTCATCGCCGATATTGACCTGGATGAACAATTGCGGTTGGCGGCCCTGCTTGTCGATGGCGCGGGCCAAAGCCGTGACCAGCGATGACCGGTCGATGGAATGGATCGCATCGAACAACGCCACCGCATCGTCGGCCTTGTTCGACTGCAACTGACCGATCAGGTGGAGGATGATATCGGAATGTCCGGCGCGCAGCACAGGCCATTTCGCGGCGGCCTCGGCCACGCGATTTTCACCGAAATGGCGCTGCCCTGCGGCAATCAGGGGCTGAATCGCGTCGGCATCATGGGTTTTCGAAACCGCAATCAGCTGAATATCGCTGTCCTTGCGCCGCGCGCGCTTCGCCGCCGCCGCGATGGCCGTGTTGACCTGAGCCAGCCTGTCTGCTGCCGTTTCCATTGCATTCCCTCGCGTTGCGCCTGTTCGCGACGGGCCTATAGAAAGGGCCATGCCGCGACGCCACCCCCCTGTCTTGCCGACACACTGGCTGTTCACCGATGAACGGCTGGACGGTCACTTGGTTGCTATCGCCGCACAACTCCCACCCGGCAGCGGGATTGTGGTCCGTCACGACCATTTGCGGCCCGGTGCGCGCTGGCGGCTTTTGCGACGGTTGATACGGATCGCCAAGGCGCGGCACTTGACGATATTGCTCGCCGGATCGCCCGCACAAGCGGTGCGTTGGGGCGCTGACGGTGTCCATCTGCGCCAACGGAACAAGGGCGAGGCGAAGCGGGCACAGCGACTCGGCCTGTGCCTGACCATGCCCGTGCATAATGAACGCGAGGCTCGCGCCGCGCGGCGCGCGGGTGCCGATCTTGTCTTTGTATCGCCGCTCTACCCGACCCACTCACATAAAGAGGCGGACGGACTCGGTCGTCGGCGATTCGCGCGTTTGGCGCGCTTGAGCGGGACGCAAGTGGCGGCGCTTGGCGGGATGACCAACGCACGCGGGCGGGCGCTGCGACTCACCAGTACGCAAAGCGGCTTTGCCCCCGGATGGGCTGCGATTGATTATTGGGAAAAGGCGGCGCGTAAACGCCGACCGCGTTAGAAGCGGAACTGAGTTCCGACATAAACGGCTTGACTGTCGCGACGGCTATCGGCGAGCGGCTCAAGCCGGTCGTCGCTCTTGTACCGTACACCGGCGGTGACATCGAGATTGCGGGTCACGCGATAGCTGCCGACCACATCGACAGCCTGTCCCGACGTCGGCACACTGGCCTTGGCCGGATCACGCGTTCCGTTGATCATGCGCGTTGCGAAACGCGATTTCGATTCGGGCTGATCGGGGGCACGGGCAACCGGCAAGTTGCGGATATCGATTCCCGGGGTCAGTTTGGGCGTCGCAAATTTCTCAAAGCCAAGCGATTCGCCCAGATCATAGGCGACGGGAGTAAAGGCGGCTGGCGCCTTGGTGCGGCCTGCCGCCAGAGCGGCGGTGCGGGCGGCGCTGCTTTCATCGCGGGCGCGGACGACGACGGTGATCGCGCGAGTCTTGCGGCTCTCGTCGGTCAGTGCAGGGGTGAAGCTGAAATTACGGCGTGAATTTTCAGACACTTTGGCATAACGGGCAATGAGACGCGGATCGCCCGAGGCGGGGGTAAATTGACCCAGCAAAGCCTCTGAAAAATTGGTATCACGGATTCGCTCAGCGCGACTCATGGCGGCAAGGGCTGGCGGCAAGGCGAGCGTCAACGCAGCCAAAACGGCCACGCCCCCTCTCCAATACTGCTTTGGCACCTGTGCCATTTTCCTGCGACTCCAATAGTTCTGCCTGTCATAGATAGGACGCTTGACAACATTTTGCCAGTGATTCCGGACTCTTTCATCGCGTCATATTGATTTTGAACGTCAATGTTGCCCTATGACCACAGTCTGAACTGTGAAGGTGCTGCAATTGCCGCGCTTGCCGGACGGCGGCAACGGCGATAGAGACCGCCGCATATCTCCCTTACGCGCAGTGGCTGGGCCTGGTCGCTGCGCATTTATGAAGGTTAACTGGCATGATCCAACTTTCCGCCCTTGCGTCTTTCGGTCGCCGTTCTGCCACTTTGGCGCTGCTCGTGACGGCGGCTGCCGGTCTGTCGGCTTGTGGCGGCAAAGATCGCCCGCGCGCAGACCTTGCCGCATCGCAAGTGACGACGATTGGCGTGAACAGCTATTTGTGGCGGGCATCGCTCGACGCCTTGTCGTTCATGCCTTTGCTTCAGGCCGATTCGTCGGGCGGCGTGATTATCACCGATTGGTACGCCAACCCCGGCAATGACACCGAACGGATGAAGGTGACGGTTTCGATTCTGGATCAGGACCTGCGCGCCGATGCGTTGCGCGTCGCCGCTTCGCGCCAAGTTGCACAGAACGGGACATGGGTCGATGCGCCGGTGCAGGCGGCAACGGTTCAAAAGCTGGAAGAGATCATCCTCACCCGCGCCCGCGATTTGCGCCGCAACGCCATCGGGGGTTGAATCGCACCGCCTATATTGGGATGACCGTCGTCAATCGGGTTAGGCAAGAAAAGGCCACATAAATACGGGCCAAACAAGAACGGGAATGAATCAATGACCCGCGAAACGCGCTTTGGCGCCATGGCCGCCGACGCCCGCTGGCAAGCGGCATGGGACAAGACACAGGCCTTTGCCACGACCGAACGCGAAGGGCATCCCAAAGCCTATATTTTGGAAATGTTCCCCTATCCTTCGGGGCGCATCCATATGGGGCATGTCCGCAATTATACGATGGGCGATGTGCTGGCGCGCTTTAAGGCGATGACCGGCCATGATGTGCTCCACCCGATGGGCTGGGACGCTTTTGGTATGCCGGCTGAAAATGCGGCGATGGAAAAGGGCGTCCACCCCGGCGGCTGGACCCACGCCAATATCGACGCGATGCGCGGTCAGCTCAAACGGCTGGGTCTCGCCATCGACTGGACCCGCGAACTCGCGACCTGCGATCCCGATTATTATGGGCAGGAACAGGCTCTGTTCCTCGACCTCCATGCCGCAGGGTTGGTGACGCGCAAGGAAAGCTTCGTCAATTGGGATCCGGTCGACATGACCGTGCTCGCCAATGAACAGGTGATCGATGGTCGCGGGTGGCGGTCGGGCGCGTTGGTGGAAAAAAAGAAACTGTCACAATGGTTTCTGAAAATCACCGACTTTGCCGAAGATTTACTCGCCGGACTGGGCAAGCTTGACCAATGGCCCGATAAGGTGCGGCTGATGCAGGAAAACTGGATCGGCAAGTCGCAGGGTCTGGAATTCAGTTTCAAGCTCGTGGGCGGCGCCGACGGTTTTGATGTTTTCACGACCCGCCCCGACACCTTGTTCGGGGCCAGTTTCGCTGCCATCTCGCCCGACCATCCGCTCGCCGAGCGGCTGGCGAAAAGCGCGCCGCGTCTGGCCGACTTTATCGCCGAATGTCGGCGTCAGGGCACGTCGGCGGCGGAGATGGATACGGCGGAAAAGCTGGGCTTTGATACTGGCCTCAGCGTCGAACATCCGCTCGATCCGCATTTTCATCTGCCGGTATGGGTCGTCAACTATGTGCTGATGGATTATGGCACCGGCGCGATTTTCGGCTGTCCGGCGCATGACCAGCGCGACCTGGATTTCGCGCGCAAATATGAACTGCCGGTCTATCGCGTCATCGCCGATGGCGATGATGACGAGCAACATTTCGAAGGTGACGAGGCCTATGTCGGGCCGGGTCGCTTGGTGAACAGCCACTTTCTCAACGATATGACCATCGACGACGCGAAGGCGGCGGTGATTGCGCGGGCGCAGCATGACGGTTGGGGCAAGGGCACGACCGTCTGGCGGCTGCGCGACTGGGGCGTGTCACGCCAGCGCTATTGGGGGACGCCGATCCCCTTTGTCCATTGTGCAGGTTGCGGCATTGTGCCGGTGCCCAAGGACCAATTGCCGGTGATCCTGCCCGACGATGTCGATTTTTCGGTTCCGGGTAATCCGCTCGACCGCCATCCGACATGGAAGCATGTTGCCTGCCCCGCGTGCGGCGGCGAAGCGGTGCGTGAAACCGATACGCTCGATACCTTCGTCGATTCGAGCTGGTATTTCCTGCGCTTTGCCAGCGCGCCCACCGACAAACCTTTCGACGCCGACGTCATCCGCCGCTGGCTGCCTGTCGATCAATATATCGGCGGCATCGAACATGCGATTTTGCACCTGCTCTACGCCCGCTTCTGGACCCGTGCGCTCCAGCATATCGGGATGCTCGACATAAGCGAACCCTTTGCCAGCCTGTTCACGCAGGGGATGGTGACGCATGAAACTTATAGCCGCGATCAGGGTGAGGGGCTGCCGCCGCTCTATTACACGCCCGACGAGATCGAACGCAGCGCAGATGGTGCGACGCTGACCGCCGATGGCGCGCCCGTCGCGGTCGGTCGCGTCATCAAAATGTCGAAGTCGAAAAAGAATGTCGTCGATCCCGATGCCATTCTTGACCAATATGGTGCCGACGCGGCGCGCTGGTTCATGCTGTCTGACAGCCCGCCCGAGCGTGATCTGCCGTGGAGCGAGGCCGGTATCGAAGGCGCGTGGCGCTTTGTTCAGCGGCTGTGGCGGCTGTTCGGCGAAACCGAAAAGAGCGGCGATGGCGGCGAAGACAAGGCACTGGGGCGCAAGCTGCATCAGGCGATTGCCGGCATTGCCCATGATGTCGAGGCGCTGGGCTTTAATAAGGCGGTGGCCAAGGTTCATGCGCTGGCCAATGACATGGAAAAGGCGTCGCCGTCGGCCACCCGCGCCGAGGCCTGCCGCGCGCTGATCCTGCTCGTCGCGCCGATGATGCCGCATTTGGCCGAGGAAGCCTGGGCCACGCTGCCCGCGCATCAACGCACCGCCGATATGGTGGCAAAGGCGGCCTGGCCGGTCGCCGACCCCGCTTTGCTGGTCGATGATGAAGTGACCATCGCGATTCAGATCGGCGGAAAATTGCGCGCGACGATGACGATGGCCAAGGGGCTGGATCGCGCGGCGGTCGAGGCGGCGGCGCTCGCCCAGCCAAAGATTGCCGAGCAATTATCGGGGGCGATTCCGAAAAAGGTGATTGTTGTTCCCGACCGCTTGGTCAATATCGTTCCCTGATGCGCGCCCTTGCTGCCTCTTTCCTTCTTGCTGCCTCGCTGATTCTCAGCGGTTGCGGGCTGCGACCGGTTTACGCCAACGGAAGTCGCGGCGCGGTGGCGACCACATTGGCCGATGTAAAGGTTGCGCCGATTGAGGGACATGCCGGCTGGCTCGTCCGCAATGCGCTGCGCGATCGCTTTGTCGCGACTCGCGGTGGCCGCGCACCGGGCGACCGGTTCCGGCTGGACGTGAAGCTGGAGGATTCGATTACCGGCTTTGGCGTCCGTACCGATGATGCGGTGACCCGCGAACGGCGCACGCTGCGCGCCCGCTATCAGCTTGTCGATGCGTCGAATGGCGAAGTGCTGCTCGACGCCGTTGCCGCCGCCGATGCGGGGATCGATGTGGTGGGGTCGGAATATGCGACCATCGCTGCGGAATCGAGCGCGCTGGAGCGGCTCGCATCGGGGATCGCGGATCAGATTGTTGCGCGACTGGCCATTTTTGCGGACCGTGGAGGCGGCGCTCCCGCACCCGCCGCGCCCTGACCGCGTGCCGAGCCGCCCATGAAATCGGTTAAACCCGCCGATCTGGAGCGCCAGTCCCGCCTGAACCCTGCGGTTCGATTCTATCTGCTCACCGGACCTGACGACGCAACGATGAACGCGCTCGCCGCGACACTGACCGGCTGGGCAGGCAGCGAAGCCGAGCGTGTGGATTTAACCTCGCCCAAGATGGCCGACGACCCGTCGCTGCTGGCTGCCGAGGCGGCGTCGCTGTCGCTCTTTGCCGGGGCGCGGGTCATCCGGCTGGACATCAGCGGCAATGGTGATGACTGTTTGGCCTCTGTCACCGCGCTGCTGGAGGCCGACCAAGTCGTCAATCCGGTCATCGCGACCGGAGCCTCAATAACCGCAAAATCAAAGCTGACACGGCTCGTCGAAGGGTCGGATCATGGGCTGGCGGCGATCTGTTATCAGCCCGACAGGCGTGCGCTGGCCGCTATTGCCATGGATGCGGCGGAACAAGCGGGGCTGCGCCTAGGCAACAGTGAGGCGCATATGCTGATCGATCTGGTATCGGGTGATCAGGCGTTGATGCGGCGAGAGATTGAGAAGATTGCCCTCTATCTGGACGCCGCGTCCGACCGCCAGCGTCAGGTGAGTGCCGACGATATCCTCGCGCTCGGCGCGGCGAGCCATGAGGAAGATGTCAGCGAATGCATCAATGTTGCGTTGGGCGGCAAGACCAAGGATCTGCCCGCGATGCTGGCCAAGGCGACAGGGGTCGGGGTCGCCGAAATCCGTGTCATCCGTGCGCTGTCGATGCGGACGATGGACTTGGCCCGTTTGCGCGCAGAGGTTGATGGCGGAGCCCATCCGCGCACGGTAGTCGGCGCTCGGTCGAGCGGCGTGTTCTGGAAAGAACGCGATGCGGTGACGGCGCAGCTTCACCTTTGGGATTCGGTACGCATCGCCCGTTTGATGAGCCGCTTGCTCGAATGCGAACGCGCGCTCAAATCATCGGGAACCGTTGGCGCTGTGCTGTTCCGCAAGCTGATGACCGACATTACCTATCAGGCCGCCCGCGCGCGGTGACGCTAGAATATGGCGGGTGCGGGGGTTTCGCTTGCTGATTTACGTGACTTGGGATCGTCGGGCGGCACAAAGGTCCAGATAGTGTCGCCGCTGTCGACGGTCGGGCGGTTGTGCTTAGCAAAAATCGCCAGCTCACCCGATGCGCGTACCACCGCCAGACTGTCGCCATCGGACGCTTTCATCCGCGCGACAAAGTCGGCATAGGTAAATTTGTCGGTGATGCGGGTGCGGCCAAAGGTCCAGCCAGCCTGAAGCCGGTCTAGCAATTCCTCAATCGGTGTGCCAGCAATTGTCAGGACGCGACCGCGACGGTGGCTGCCGGCACGCGTTTCACCGATCAGCCGACTGACGCGATCATGGCCGATTTCGGGCGCAAGCTCGCTGCACACCAGCGCATTATAGGCATCATTGTCGGTCGCCGCGATCAGTTGCTGGAATTGCCCCATGTCGATGATGTCATCATGCGCCTCTTCCAAAATATCGCCATGATAGATGGCGATGTCGGCGCGGCGCGCGCGGCGCAGCGCCAGCTTGCTCTGGTCGGCGATCAATACTTTGCGGTCCTGTTTTTTCAGGAACTCGGCAAAGGCGATGGTCCAGCTGTTCGCACCGACCAGCAGCACCCCTTCGCCCTGACCGCGATCAAGCCCCAGCCAGCGGGCAAAGGGCGCGGCGGTGAAGCCATGGGCAAAAATGGTGATGATGACGACAGCGAAGGACAAGGGCACCAGCGCCTCGGCATCGGGAACGCCATAATCAGAGAGTCGCAGCGCAAACAGGCCGGTCACCGCCACCGCGACAATACCGCGCGGGGCGATCCAGGCGATGAAAACACGCTCTTTGAACGGCAGGCGCGTGAACAACAGCGCGGTCATGATCGTCAGCGGCCGGACGACGAACAGCAACAACAGCAGGAAGACGACAAAGCGCAGCTGGAAATTCTGCACGACCTCCCAATCAAGGGTCGCCGCTAATATGACGAACACGCCCGAGACGAGCAGAACGGTCAGATCCTCCTTGAACCGGCGCAGCATATGGCTGGAATAGGTTTCGCGATTGGCCATCACCACGCCCATCACGGTGACCGTAATCAGCCCGGTTTCGTGCATGACGACATCGGACAGCACAAAGGCCGCGATGACGGTGGTCAGCAGCACCGGCGCCTTTAAAAATTCGGGGACCCAACCGCGCGGGAAGGCCCAGGTCAGTGCAAAGCCCGCACCGCCGCCAATCAATACGGCAAGCAGGCTGGCGGCGACCACGTCGATGACGAGGCCGACATTGTTGGTGTCGGCGCCGCCGTGGGTGATATAGCTGTAAATGCCCACCGCGAGCAGTGCGCCAATCGGGTCGTTCACTATGCCTTCCCATTTCAGCATATTTTTGACGCGCGGGGTGATGTTCAGGGAACGGAGCAGCGGGCCGATGACGGTCGGTCCGGTCACGACCATGATCCCGCCGAACAGCGCCGACAGCTCGAGCGACAAACCCGCGCCATAATAAGCGGCGGCAGTGGCCAGCCCCCAGCCGACAGGAACCCCGATGAACACGAGCAGGGCGACCGCAAAACCCGCTTGCCGCAATTCGCGGAACTTGAGGCTCAACCCGCCCTCGAACAGGATAACCGCGACGGCGAGTTTGATAATGGGTTCGCGCAGCGCGCCAAAATCACGCTCGGGGTCGAGCAGACCCAGGACGGGGCCGGCGAGGATACCGGCGACAAGCATCAGCGCAATCGCGGGGCGTCCGGTGCGCCACGCCACCCACTGCGCCCCGATACCGATGACACCGATCAGGGCAATTTTGACGAGGAGCGAATCAAGCACGAACATCGGCCAACCTTAGGCTGCGGATGGACCTAGCGGCTACAAAAAAGGGGTCGCCTGCTTGCCGGATGACAAGCGGACGGCCCCATATGTTTTCAGTGTTTTGCGGCGATCAGAACTTGCCGCGCAATGTTACGCCATAAGTCCGCGGTTCGGCCAAGAACTGCGAGAAGATCTGACGCCCGCCCGGATATTGCGGATCGGTAAAGGGTGCCGACGTCGTGCCCGCCTGGAACGGCGAGTTGAACGCGACCTGGGCATAATTTTTGTTGAAGATATTCTGTGCCCAGAATTCCAGACCCCATTTCTCATCGGGGCCGCGCACGCCAACGCGCGCGTTGAACAGCGCGTAACCATTTTGTTCCTTTTGCGGGAACAGATCCGACCCGGTGTTATAATCGCTGGTCATGCGGCCATCGATATAAACCAGCCCGGTCATGCCGCCGCTGCCCAGTTCGGGGGTCCAGGTGATGCTGCCCGTCGCGACCAGTTCGGGCGCGTTCGACAGATTGTCACCGGGCAGCTTGCGCAATGCCGCGTCAAGCGGAGCCCCCGAATTATTGCCAACCAAATTGCTGCGATATTTTGTGCTGGCATAGGTCAGGCCGGCGGCAACGCGGAAATCACGAACCGGAACCAGCGCGGCCTCCAGCTCGAAACCCTGTGTGCGGACGCCATAGCTGACATCGCTGCCGGGGCACGCACCGGTGGCAGAGCTAAGGTCGCGGTCGGCCCCGTTCAGGGATGACGAACAACCGTTGATCGTTGCGACCAGGAAGACCGAACCGTTAAAGGTGTTCAGCTGAAAATTGCTGAAATCCGAACGGAAGGCCGAAAGGCTAAGGCTGAACGGGCCGGTCGCATATTTGGCGCCGATTTCATAGCTGTCGACCAATTCGGGGTCGAACTGCAGATTGCCAACCAGACTTTGTGCCCCGCCAACCGACGCAAAGCTCGGGACCGATGATTTGAGCGCCGAACGGTCGAGGTTGAACCCGCCTGCCTTATAGCCGCGCGAGAAGCTGCCATAAACCAGCAGGTCATCAACAGGCTTGTACGACAGGATTGCGGTGCCGGTCCATTCGTCTTCGCTGCGCTTGTCGTTGATCGACACACCATTGAGTTCGGAGGTCGAATTGCCCTGACAGCTCAGCCCGATCAGGCCGCCCGATACCGCAGCGAGTGCGGGGACTCCAAGGAAGCCGCCAACAAGGTTCTGGACCGTTACGCAAGCCGTATTGTCATTGCCAAAGGTTGCGTTGAACTTCTTCTTGTCGTTGGTGTACCGCAGACCCAAAGTCAGATCCAAGCGATCGGTAATATGAACGATGTTGTGCGTGAACACCGCCCAGTTATTGCCTTCCTGGAAATAACGATCGTTGGTGGTGCCCCGATCACTGATGCTGTCCAGCGCGTCAAACGCCGCATAGATTGCCGGCGAAGCAGCGCCAAATATCGCCGGACGCGCCGCGAGACAGCCGGGAGAGGTGGGGGAATAAAGGCCCGCCAGACCGCCACCCGATACGATCCGGCAGTTGGCAAAGCGGCCATATTGGGTGCCGAAACGCAAATTGTCGCGAACGGTCAGCTTCTCATTGGCGTAAAAGCCGCCGATCAACCAATCGAGCTTGCCGTCAAACGCTTCGCCCTGCAGGCGCAATTCCTGGGTAAAGGTGTGGAACTGGCGATAGGCATCGTCGCTCGGCGCGCGATAGAGAATATCAACTGAACCATAGTCGGTGTCCGACGCCTGCCCCGAACGATATTGGCGATAACCGGTGATCGAGGTCAGCGTTGCGCCGCCAAAATCATAATCAATCTGGCCGGAAAAGCCGTAATCCTTGGTTTCGCCGGCAAAGCTGCGACCGGGGCTGACCGAAATATTGCGGCCATAGCCCTGATTGAAGGCCGCGAGCGGTTGGCCCAGATCGCGGAGTACGTTGATAATATTATTACCGTCAGCAGGCGGCAGTCCTCCAACGCTCAGCGGGTTTGCGACATTGTTCAGATTGCCGATGAACGGGTTGACGCTATTGTCGACATAGGTCGCCGCACAGCATTTTTCGTCGCGATAGGTATAATCGGCGATCAGGCGCACCGACAGCGCGTCGGTGGGTTCGAACAATAATTGCCCGCGCAGGAAGTAACGGTCGCGATTGTTGACGTCCACATTGTTCGTCGTGTCGCGATAGAAACCATCGCGCTTGACCCAAATGCCGTCGAGGCGCGCGGCAATATTGTCGGTGATCGGGCCGGTGATGCTGCCGCCCACACGCCAATAATCATAATTGCCATAGGTGACTTCACCCGATGCGCCGAACTGGAAATCGGGCTTTTTCGAATAGATGCTGATCAGGCCCGCCGAAGAGTTGCGGCCGCCCAACGTGCCCTGCGGTCCGCGCTGCACTTCGACGCGGTCAATCTCGCCCAATTCATTAAGGCCGATGCCCGAACGCGAACGATAAACGCCATCGATGAAGACGGGAACCGAGCTTTCAAGGCCCGGATTGTCGCCTACGGTGCCGATACCGCGAATACGCGCCGAACCATTGGCTTCCGAACCCGTTGACGACACCAGCAGCGAAGGTGCCACCTGGTTGAGTTGACGGATGTCGTTGGCACCGCTGTTCTGCAGCGTTTCGGCATTCACCGCCGAAATGGCGACAGGAACGTCGGACAGGCGCTGCGAGCGGCCCTGTGCGGTCACGACGATTACGCTGTCGGCACCGCTGTCGTCTGCGCTACCGTCATCCTGCGCCAGTGCTGGCGTGGCCAGCATGGCGACAGAAAGTGACGCGGTTAGCGCGCTTGTGCGCAATAGGTGGTGCGAAAATGTGGGAGATAATTTCATGGTAGCTTCCTCTCGATTATTGTTTATTGCGCGAGTGTAGCGAAACGGAACCGCGATTCTAGCGTCTGCAGCGATTTCGGGTGATTGTTGATGCGGAGTGCAACATTTTTGCCACAGGTCGTTTTCGCGCCGAAAAGCAGGAAAAATGATCAGGAAGAGGCTTCTACCTCGGTTGACGTAGCGGCATCCGGTCCGTGTCTGGCGATGCGAAAGCGGAGCAAGCGCCGCTCCGAAACGGTCAGCGCGTCATAGTTCCCTGAAAAATTCACGGCGATAATCGGCGATTGGACGTCTAGCCCGCCGGTCAGGCTGCCAAAAGCTGGCAGGATTAGCCGCTGTTCGTCGCAGGCAAAGCAGGGGCGCGAAATCGTTCGCCCGCGTGCCTGCACGCGCAGCTTGGGGTGGAAATGTCCGGATATTTCGGGACGGGTCTCCGCAGCCACGCTTTGATGGCGCAGCATCAGCCCATCAACATGCAGGTCCTCGACGACGGTTCCGCTCCAATTTTCATCGATCAGCCCGTCATGATTGCCCGCGACCCACACAATATCATAGGCCGCCGCCAGAGCACGCAACTGCGCCTCTATGGCCGGTGTGATGCGGCGTTGGGCATCGCGATCATGGAAACTGTCACCAAGGCACCAGATGGCGCGTGCTCCGGTCGCCGACGCGATCTTTGTCAGCCGGTCGAGGTTGTCCTGACTGTCATAAGGCGGCAACGGCTGGCCATGCGTCGCATACCAACTGGCCTTTTCAAGGTGCAGGTCGGCAACAATCAGCGCCTTTTCCTGCGGCCAATACAGCGCGGGTTCTGGTAAAGCCCAAAAGTTGTGACCTGCAAAATCAAGGACAGGATAGGGTGTCATTCTGCCGCTATGACAATCCCCCGCTATCGGAGCAAGGGGCGGGTGAGGGGTGTCAGCCGGGATAGCGGATAGCGGCCTCTGCCAAGCGATTTCGCGTTTCGCGCGCGGCCCCGCTGGGCATGTCGAATACGACGCGCCGGTTAGGAAAATCAATCTCGACCCGATCGAACAGGCGCAGACTGTCCATACCCAAAAGCAGCGCCGGTCGCTTCTCTAAATCCAAGGCCCGAAAAGCCTGAGAATCGGCAAAGGAGACGGGCAGGTCGGTCATCGTGACCCCGCCAATGGAGATTTTGCTAATGGCCGTGCGAACGGCAGGAACCTGCTCACCGGTGACCGCTGTCAACTCGGATGGTAAAAGCGGGTACGAATTCTGGCGACGCCGCATGACCATGCGCTGCAGTGCCAGATTGCCAACGCTGGTTTGGGCGCCGGTATCGACGATGATGTCGACGCGCGCTCCATCAATCCGTGCGTCGGACAAAATCAGTCGCCCGGCGATATTGCGCGCAGTGACGACAATGGCATCGTGGGCACGGATTAACGGTCGGGCGCGCCGCTTTGAATCGGATATGGTCATTGTCTCTTTGCGAAAATCGATCAGGACGCGCCGATTTTCGAGCATATCAACCCCGATCAGCCCGGCGGCACCGATATGCCGTCCGGCAAAGGCGGGGGCCTCGAACGGGCTCATACGCAAATTGGTCATTTCCAGCGTTGCGACTTGAAAAGACGGAACGGTCAGCGCGCTACCAATGGTGGCCAGCCGCAGCTTTGAACCATCCGCCAGACCCAATCGAGCGGCGAGTTCGCGGGCTATGACCGTCCGCTCGGCACCAGTGTCGACCAGAAAGGAAAAGGGTCCCTGTCCGCGCACGGTTACCGGCACTGACATGCGCCGCGTTGCATCAAGGTCAAAGGGCTGGATGACCGGTGTGGTTTCGGTGACGGGCGCTTCGTCATCGACGGTGATGTCATTCGGTAGGGCTGGTGATGTTGGCGCAGTTGCGGGATCAGCGTTGGGGCGGGGGGACAATGTGACCCCCATGACCAGCGGCGCGACTATGATCAGCGCCCAATGCGGCATCCGGTTCGGCTTTGCATATGTCATCGGGGGAGTTCCTCCGTAGCGACCAGTCTACGCCTCCGCCTGCTGTTCGGCAAGCAAGGCTTAATCAGCGCGCATCGCGGTGTCGGCGAGCCGGTCGGCAAGCTCGCCCAGCAGGATATCGTCAATATCTGCCCCCGCGACGCTCTCACGCCCGATCAGGATCAGAACCGGTATGGCGAGCGGGCTGATCCGCGGCAGCGCGCGATGCACCATCGTGCCTTCGGCACGATCAAGCAGGTCGCCCAGCCGCGCCACATCGGTCAACCGTTGGCGCGCATCGGCCCAGGCCGCTTCGAGGAGCAAATGGTCGGGCTCATATTTCCGCAAAACATCGAAAATAAGGTCGGTGGAAAAGGTCACCTGCTTGCCCGTCTTGCGCTTGCCGGGATGCTGGCGCTCGACCAGTCCGCCGATCACCGCAACCTCGCGAAAGGCGCGCTTCAGCAAATGCGACCCTTCGACCCACTCGACAAATTCATCGGTCAAGATGGCGGCATCGAACAGCGCGGCAGGATCGGTTACCGGACGCAGTGACCAGATGGCGAGCGCATAGTCGGAGGCAACAAAGCCGAGCGGTTGCAATCCCGCGCGCTCCATCCTTTTGGTCACCAGCATCCCCAGCGACTGGTGCGCGTTCCAACCTTCGAAAGGATAGACGAGCATGTAATGCGCGTCTTCGTGAGGGCAGGTTTCGACCAGAAGTTCGCCGGGGCGCGGCAGGACCGAATGTTGACGCTGCGCCTCCAGCCACACGCGCACATCATCGGGAAAGCGATACCAGCTTTGCGGGTCGGAGAGGAATATGCGGACGCGCTCGGCAAGGCGCGTGGACAGCGCCATGCGCGTGCCGACATAGCTGGGGATCCGCGCTGGCTTTGCTGTCGCGCGCACGATCAGATCGCTGTCGCGCATCGATTCCACCTCGAGGCTGAGGCCGGCAAAGGCGAATGTGTCGCCGATGCTCAACGTGCTGGCGAAATATTCCTCGACCTTTCCCAGCCGCCGCCCGTTTTTGAAGCGCACGTTCAGCGTCGGCGTGTCGACGATGATCCCCGCGTTAAAGCGATGCTGGGCGGCAAGTTTGGGGTGCGCAATACGCCAGCCTCCATGCCCATCGGGAGCGATGCGGCGGAAACGGTCATAGCTTTTGAGCGCATAGCCGCCGTCGCGGACAAAGCCGAGCAGGCGCGAAAAGGTGGCCGCGTCCAAATCAGCATAAGGACTGGCACTCTGCACTTCGGCCAATATGTCCGCCTCGGTAAAGGCGGCGGCACAGGCCAGCCCCATGACATGCTGCGCCAGCACATCGAGCGCGCCGGGACGGAAGCGGTCGGCGTCGCGTTCGCCCGCATGAATCGCGTCGAGCGCCGCCTGCGCCTCCAGATATTCAAAGCGATTTCCTGGCACGATTAGCGCGCGGCTGGGTTCATCGAGCCGATGATTGGCGCGACCAATCCGCTGGAGCAAGCGTGAACTGCCCTTGGGCGCCCCCATCTGGATGACGCAATCGACATCGCCCCAGTCGAGCCCCAAGTCGAGACTGGAGGTGGCGACCAGCGCGCGCAGACGCCCTTCGGACATGGCGGCTTCGGCGCGCTGCCGCGCCTCGCGGTCAAGGCTGCCGTGATGGATACCAATCGGTAGGCTTTGGTCGTTGACCTTCCACAGCTCCTGGAAAATCAGCTCGGCCAGACCGCGCGTGTTGCAGAATATGATCGTCGTCCTGTTGCGCGCGACCTCTGCCATCACCTGATGCACGGCATAGCGTCCCGAATGGCCCGACCAGGGGACCGCGCCTTCGGGCAGCAGGATATGGATATCGGGATCGGCTCCCGCTTCGCCCTCGACCAATGTCACATCGTCGGCACGTCCAGCGGGGGCCAGCCAGCGGCGATAGACCAGCGAATCGGCAATCGTCGCCGACAGGCCGACGCGGCGCAAATCGGGTGCCATTGTCTGCAACCGCGCCAGTGACAGCGAAAGCAGGTCGCCGCGCTTGCCGGCCGCAAAAGCATGAATCTCGTCGATCACCACTGTTTCCAGATCGGCGAACATGGCGAAACTGTCGGGGTAGCTCAGCAGAAGCGACAGCGATTCGGGTGTCGTCAGCAAGATATTGGGCGGGCGACTGCGTTGCCGCAATTTCTTGTCCGATGACGTATCGCCGCTGCGGCTTTCGACACTGATACCGAGCCCCATGTCGGCAATCGGCCCCAGCAAATTGCGTTCAACATCGGCGGCGAGCGCCTTTAGCGGCGAGATATACAGCGTGTGCAGCCGGTCGCGCGGTTGTTCGGCCAGCGCAACCAGCGTAGGCAAAAACCCCGCCAACGTCTTGCCTGCACCCGTCGCCGCCACCAGCAACCCATGTTCGCCGCGCCGCGCTGCCGCCAGCATGTCGGCCTGATGCCGCCGTAGCCGCCATCCTCGGCTTGCGAACCAGTCGGCGAAGGGGGCGGGGAGTGTGGGGGCGACCGGTACGTCCATCCATTTTATCATGCGCCGACTGCTGGCTGCGATGCAAGCAATGCACAGCGCGACTTGGCGCAATTTTGTGCTAGGCGAGGGTCCATGACCGACGAAATTCAGCACTATGTCCAAGAGGCCTATGACGTGGCGCGCGTCCATTGCGGCAAGGGTCGGGTCGCCAATTATATTCCCGCACTGGCAGAGGTCGATCCGAACAAGTTCGGAATGGCCGTCGCGTTGCCCAATGGCGAAGTCCATGCTGTTGGCGACGCCGCAGAACCCTTGTCGATCCAGTCGGTGTCAAAGGTGTTCACGCTGGCGCTGGCGCTCAAACGTTTGGGCGGTTCCTTGTGGGAAAGCGTCGGGCGCGAACCGTCGGGTTCGGCGTTCAACTCGATTGTCCAGCTCGAAACCGAACAGGGCATCCCGCGTAATCCGTTGATCAATGCGGGCGCGATTGCGACCACCGACCGGCTGATCGACGGGCGCCCGGTTGACGATGTCGTGGCTGAAATATTGGAATTTTTGCGCGAACGGGCGGCGGACCCGACGGTTTTTATCGACGAGCGGGTTGCACAATCCGAATCTGATACCGGCGCGCGCAACCGCAGCCTTGGCTATTTCATGGCGGCGTTCAACAATATGCGCCATCCGGTCGAAACCAGCCTCAGCGTATATTTTCGCCAATGCGCGCTCGCCATGTCGTGCCGGCAACTGGCGCGTGCGGGCTTGTTTCTAGCGATGAATGGCCGCGATCCCGATAGCGGCGAGCAGCTGATAAAGCCGCACCGCTGTCGCCGCATCAATGCGATCATGATGGGATGCGGCCATTATGACAATTCGGGCGAGTTCGCCTTTCGCGTCGGCCTGCCGGGCAAAAGCGGCGTCGGCGGCGGCATCCTCGCCATTGCGCCGGGGCGTGGCGCGATTGCGGTCTGGTCGCCCGGACTCAACGCGGCGGGGACATCGCTGGTCGGCGCGGCGGCGCTCGAACATTTTGCCTATGCGGCGGGCTGGTCGGTCTTCGATTAAGCGCTGATGCTAGGTTCCGGGATCATAGTCCGTCTGGCGGTCCGGTTCATCATATGAATCATTGAGCAGTGTCAGGCTAACCTCGGCTGTGCCGCTGCGTATCATGCCGATTTCGCGCGCCGCCGCATCCGATACATCGATGATGCGACCACCATGATAAGGCCCGCGATCATTGATACGGACAACAACGCTTTGATCAGTGGCTAGATTGGTGACGCGAACCAGGCTTCCAAAAGCCAGCGTGCGATGCGCGGCGGTCAGCGTGTCAGGGTCGCAAATTTCGCCGCTGGCGGTACGATTGCCCGCAATTTCATCGCTGAAATAGCTAGCGGGGCCGATTCCCAGATCAAGCCCTGTTGCGTCGTCTTCGGCCATAGCTGGCACCGCAAGCATCAGCGGTAATATCATGGTGAGTATCGCGCGCATGGCTTTGCCCCCTCAATCTGGGCAAAGTGGAGCAGCACCAGCGCGGCGGGGCAAGTCTGGCCGCGCCGCACTGGGTGGAATTTGCGGCTAAACGTCGAGGTTGGCGACGCTCAGCGCGTTGGTCTGGATAAACTCGCGGCGCGGTTCGACCTCGTCGCCCATCAATCGCTCAAAAATCTCATGCGCAATATCGGCCTGTTCGGCCTCGACGCGGAGCAGCGAGCGGTTCGACGGATCGAGCGTGGTTTCCCACAATTGCTCGGCATTCATCTCGCCTAACCCTTTGTAGCGGCTGATCGCCAGCCCTTTGCGGGTGTGCGCGAAAATGGCTTCCAGCAATTCGGACGGTCGCGTGATCGGTGTGACTTTACCACTTGTTGCGGCTGGCAGGTCGCCGTCTAGCGTCTCCCCGTCATCATCCGACTCGGTCTCTTCTGCAATCGCAGCAACGGCGGCGCTGCCTTTCACCAACCGACCCGGATTGGCGTAGGCCTCGGCGTGGGTGCCAGCGAGCGTGTGGAGACGGCGCGCCTCTTGGCTGGCGAGGAAGGCCGCGTCGAGGATATGATGATCGCTAACCCCGCGCCACCGCTTTTCAAGGATATAGCCGCCGTCGGTATAGGATAGCGTCCACTTCGCTTCGCCGCCGCCGGTCAGTGCGCGTTCGGCGGCATTGAGCCAGTCGGCTGCCTTTGCTGCGGCTGCGGTACGTCCGGCGCTGTCGAGATCGGGATCAAGCGCACCGGTCAGTGCCAGCGCTTCGATCAGTCCATAATTATGGCCGCGCGGAACATAGCGCATCAGGGCGCGCAAGCGGCGGCCATGTTCGATCAGGTCGCGCAGATCGGCCCCCGACCGCGCCCCGCCGGTGGTTTCGAGCATCAGGGCGTCGATACCGCCATCGACCAGATAATTTTCGAGCGCCGCATCATCCTTCAAATAGACTTCGCTGCGCCCCTTGGCGACTTTGTACAGCGGCGGCTGCGCGATATAAAGATGACCGTTTTCAATGATTTCTGGCATCTGGCGATAGAAGAAGGTCAGCAACAGCGTGCGGATATGCGCGCCATCGACATCGGCGTCGGTCATAATCACAATTTTGTGATAGCGCAGCTTCTCGATAGAGAATTCGTCGCGGATTCCGGTCCCCAGCGCCTGAATCAGGGTGCCGACTTCCTTCGACGAGATGATGCGGTCGAACCGCGCGCGCTCGACGTTCAAAATCTTGCCTTTCAAGGGCAAAATCGCCTGAACCTTGCGGTCGCGCCCCTGTTTGGCAGAACCGCCGGCGCTGTCGCCTTCGACCAGAAACAGTTCGCATTTGGCCGGGTCGCGTTCCTGACAGTCGGCAAGTTTTCCGGGCAGGCTGGCAATGTCCATCGCGCCCTTGCGGCGGGTGAGTTCGCGCGCCTTTTTAGCGGCTTCGCGTGCGGCGGCGGCATCGACGACCTTCTGGATCACCGCTTTGGCATGGGCGGGGTTTTCTTCCAGCCATTCGGTCATCCGGTCAGCCATCAGGCTTTCGAGCGGCTGGCGGACTTCGGAGGAAACCAGCTTGTCCTTGGTCTGTGACGAAAATTTGGGATCGGGCAGTTTGACCGACACAATCGCGGTCAGACCTTCGCGCATATCTTCGCCGGTCAAGCTGACCTTTTCTTTTTTGAGCAGGCCCGATTTGTCGCCATAGCCATTGAGCGTGCGGGTCAGCGCGGCGCGGAAGGCGGCAAGGTGGGTGCCGCCGTCGCGCTGCGGGATGTTGTTGGTGAAACACAGCACATTTTCATAATAGCTGTCGTTCCATTCCAGCGCGACTTCGATGCCGATGCCGTCGCGTTCGCTGCTAATCGCAATGGGATCGGGTAACATCGCGGTCTTGTTGCGATCGAGATATTTGACGAAAGCGCCAATCCCGCCCTCATAATAAAGGTCATGCGACTGTTCTTCGGCATGGCGCGCATCGACCAGCTTGATGTGGACACCCGAATTGAGGAATGCCAGCTCGCGATAGCGATGCTCCAGTTTCTCGAAATCAAACTCCAAAACATTCTTGAAAGTGTCGGTCGAGGCCTGAAAGGTAACGCGCGTGCCCTTTTTCCCGTCGGGCGCGGGGCCGGTGACTTTCAGCGGGCCAACTGCATCACCATGCTCAAAGCGCATCCAATGTTCTTCGCCGTTGCGCCAGATCGTGAGTTCGAGCCATTCCGACAAAGCGTTGACGACGCTGACCCCGACGCCGTGCAAACCGCCCGACACCTTATAGGCATTGTCGTCGCTGGTGTTTTCAAATTTCCCGCCGGCGTGGAGCTGGGTCATGATGACCTCGGCCGCCGACACGCCTTCTTCGGCATGGATGCCAGTCGGGATTCCGCGGCCATTATCCTCGACGCTGACCGAACCATCGCTGTTCAGCGTGATCAGGACGAGATCACAATGACCCGCCAGCGCCTCATCGATCGCATTATCGCTAACCTCGAACACCATATGGTGCAGCCCCGACCCGTCGTCGGTATCGCCGATATACATGCCCGGCCGTTTGCGCACCGCATCAAGCCCTTTCAGGACCTTGATAAATTCGGCGCCATAGGCATTGGCATTGGGGAGTTTGGAGGGCGCGCCGGGCGCCGGATTTTCAACACTGTCCGTCATGTCGATTATATAGGGTTTGTACGCCCAAAACCCAAGCGAAAATGCGCCGCGCCGCTTGATTGCAAAGGACGTTGCACTGCCCGCGTCGCGCCGCTAGTTTTGGGGCATGAAACATCATCTCTCCCTGCTCCTGATTATGCTCCTTTCCATGGTGTCGCTGGCCGCGTGTAGCCAGCCAGCCCCACCGCCTGACAATGCCGCGCTGGCGGCCACCGACCTCACGCCATTGGCGAGCCAGCCGGTGCGGATCGGCAGCGAAGGGATCACGCTCGAAGCCTGTCCCAGCGTGTCGCGGGTCAAGGATGGCGGCACCGATGTCTATTGGGCGCCCGGCGAAACCCGCGCGATCAAGGCCAAGCTGGCGGGCGGCGCGCGCGTGTCCTTGTGCGAATCAACTGACGACGATGCCTGGTTCGGCGTGGTGTTTCCCGCACCGGGGCTCGATATGGACAGGTGCCGCGTCAACAAGGCCGTGGCCAGCGTGCGCGAATATCAGGGTCCATGCCGCTGGGGCTGGATCAAGGGCGGAACGGTGCGCTTGGGGGCCTGACGTTCTTTCGCTATCCGCGACATTCCTCGATCACGCGACCGATCTCGGCATAGACGGGTAGGGTCAGATGGCTGCCATTGGCGGCCTCGAGCGCGAACCGGCCGCGACTGAACGCGATACGGTCGAGCCGTTGATCCTGCGCATCAAGCCGCACCTGCCCGCCGGTGAAAATCAGTTGGTCGACGCCTGTTGTTGTGCGCAGTTGAACCTGCAACGTTCCGGTTCCTCCGCCCAGTCCGGCGCTGATTATCATGGCGCGGCCTGACCTGGCGCACTGCATCGTCAACAGCGGGGCGGCATTGCCCGTCTGGACGAAACGCGCGCTTCGTGTCGCATCATCATAGCGCCAGTCGCCCGCCTCCAGATCGCGGTCTTCCCACGGCTTGGACGGCGGGGCGGCTTGCGGCGGCGGAGGTGGCGGTGCGGCGACCGGCGCGGGGGGTGGCGGCGGTTCCGGCGCGGGAACAACGGCGCAGCTGGCGACCGCCAGCATCAACGGCACCGCCGTGCCATAGCGGAAAAAGGCTTGGCGCCAACTCATGCGGCGAATCCTTGCCAACTAATCACCTCGTCCAAATGGGCGCGGGGGACCGGCCAGCGATTGACCGGTTTCGTTTCGTCAGCATAGCCGATCGCGAGCCCGCTGAACAATATCTGGTCATCGCCAAGTTTCAGCGTCTTTCGCACCGTCGCGCCATACATCGCCCAACATTCCTGCGGACAGCTCGCCAATCCCGCCTCGACCAGCAACAACATCACCGATTGCAGCCACATCCCCATGTCGGACCATTGCGGTGGTCCCATGATCCGCGAGCAATGGAGGAACAGCATCACCGGCGCGCCAAAGCCGCGATAATTGTTCAAAAACTGCGCTATCCGTCGCGGTTTGTCTTCGCGGGGAATCTCCAACGCGGCGTAAAGGCCTTCGCCCACTTCGCGGCGGCGTCCCTCCCACGGGTCGATCAGCCCCGGCGGGTAAATATCATATTCGGGCTCGCGTCCCTCTGCGCCCATGGCAATCCGCTTTGCGACGGCGTCCTGCACCGCCTGCCACGGGGCACCGGTCAGCACCACCGCCTGCCACGGCTGGATATTGCCGCCTGACGGCGCGCGCTGGGCGGTTTGCAATATCTGTTCGAGCAGCTTGGGATCGACCGGACGATCGGTAAAGGCGCGTACCGACCGGCGCTGGTGCAGCGCGGCGGTGACATTGGCGGCAGAGCCGTCATTCGCTGGCATATTTGTCCTCCCGGCGCTTGCCGAACAGCAATTTGCGTTCGAGCCGCGCCTTTAACTGGCGATAATAAGCGAGAAGGAAGACGTCATCCTCTTCGGCGACGGGCCGCCCGATTTTCGCGCGGATTGTGTCGGCAACCTCGCGCATCGCGCGGTCGTCACGAAGGCGTAGCACCTTCTCCAGCTCTTGCAATTCGAAGATGCCATAGACGCCAAGTTCGGTCTCGCTGAACCGTGGCGTGCTGGCATCGTCGCGCGTTTCCGCCGCCATATCGCTGGTCAGCTTGGCGCGTTCGGCCATCACCACCCATGTCCCGGCGATCAGGTCGCCCATCCGCATCCGGTCGCGGTTGAACAACAGGAACAGGCTGAGCGTCAGCGCCCACAGCATCCCGGCCAGCATCGTCCACCATGCAACCATATCCTGCGATGCGGAATATCCCAGAAACATCAGTGGCAAGAACAGTTCGCACTCGCGGATCAGGTTGCGTGCGACAACCGCATCGGCGGTCAGCCGCCCGCCGTTGCGCGCGACAACTCTTATGCCCATCATGCGCTTGCCGGGCGTCGCGGCGCGCTGGCCCAGTTCAAAACCGATGAACCAAAAGGTGCGGAGCAAAAAGGCCCCGAGCATCCAGATCGAGATGCTGACGGTGGAACGCGATCCCGCCATAATCCACGCCATGACAAGGCTGAACGCAAACAGCACCGCGACCATGATCACAATATCAAGGATCAATGCCCCCAACCGCAAACCGGCGCTGGCGATCTTGAGTTCCAGATCGACCCCTTCGGGGGTGATGAACTGGCGGACCTTGCTGGCGGCGCGGGTGCGGCGTTTGGCGATGACGGTGCCGTTCATGCGGGCTGCTTCCGTCGCGGCAGATAATAATAGGAAAGCCAGAACAACAGCATGATCGTGCCAATCGCATAACGCAGGCTGGTGCTGGTAATCAGCTGACGGCCAAATCCTTCCAGCGCGCCGGCCACCAACAGCATGATGATGACGCCGACCATCACCTTGCCCGCGGTTCGTCCGGCTTCGGATGCCGCGCGCAGCCGGTCGCGCGCGCCGGGAAAGACGACCGCGGTGCCAATTCGCAATCCCGCCGCCCCCGACAAGGCGGCGGCAAACAGCTCGGTGGTGCCATGGATGGCCAGCCAGCCGCCAAATTCGATGCCCAGACCCTTGCTCGTGAACACCGCCAGCATCGCACCCATATTGATGCCTTGGTAAAATTCCAGCATCATCGTCGGCACGCCAAAGGCAAAGCCCAGTGCAAAGGACAGGATCGATACCTGGCTGTTGTGGGTGAACAAATAGGTCGCAAACAGATGAAGCCCGCCGTTGGCATCGGTCGCGGCCTTGCCATGTCCGATGGTGCTTTGCAGAAACTCCACCGTCGCGCGCGGGTCGCGCCCGCCCGACAATTCCTCGGGCATGAAGTTGAAAAACCATTCGGGCTGCGTTGTCACCAACCACCAACTGGTCAGCGCTCCGAGCAGGATGAGCAGCGCGATGATGATGGTTTCTTTCCACACCGCCCGCACCGCCGCAGGCCAATCATAAGCAAAGAAACGCTTCACGCGGTCCCACCGCCTCTCGCGCACGCCATAGATCAGAAAATAGCCCCGGATCGACAGAGCCTCGAGGTGATCGAGCAGCGCCTTGTCGAGGCTGGTCGCGCGTGCAATCGACAGCGACGACAGGGTGGCGCGATAGAGGACCGGTAACTGCAACAACTCGTCACTCGTCAGCGCCTTGGCCCCGCGCCGTTCCAGCTTGCCCAGCAGCGCGTCAAAGGCGACCCAGTCGCTTTCACGTTCGGCACGAGAGCGGCTCGTTGAAAAGATTGGAAGCGCGTCGGAGGTCATAGGGGCGGTCACAGGCTACCCTTTCGCTTCATGCCCAAATAGGCATCGACAACACGGGTGCCGATGGCGTCGGGCGGAACCTCGATCACCTCGACTCCCAGACGAATCAGCCGCGCGATGACCAAATCACGGTCGCGCAGCATCGCGGCGGCGACATTGGATCGGGTGATGTCCGACGCGCTTTCGGGTCGACGCCGCTCCTCACTCTCCAGCTCGACATCCTTTAACACCACGAACAACAAGCGATGCTTTTTGACCAGCCGGCCTGCCGCGCGGATCATCAAATCGGCGCTGGTTGCGTCGGTGAATTCGGTGAACAATATGATCAGCGACCGGCGGTTGAGCCGCGCGCTCAGGGTCGTCAGCGCGAGGGTGAAATTGCTTTCCTCATGCGCATAATCAATCGCACTCGCGGCGCGCTGAATTGCCGGAAAATCGCGGGTGTGCATATAGGCGGGGGTTAGCGTCTGCGGCTTTGCGGCAAAGGAGAACAGGCTGATCCGGTCGTTGAGTTTTAACCCGACATAGGCCAGCAACAGCGCCGCCGACACGGCACGGTCGACGCGCGGTATGCCGTCCACCGGCTCGGCCATCGTCCGCCCGCCATCAATCGCCAATATGACCCGATTGTCGCGTTCGATGCGATATTCCTTGGCCAGCAACCGGTTGTGGCGGGCCGACTGGTTCCAGTCGATGGCGCGGCGGTCCATCCCCGGCTGATATTCGGTCAGCGATTCAAATTCGCTCCCCTCGCCGCCCTGTCTTTGTTGACGCAGCCCGAACCAGCTATCGCGCTGGAACAGGCGTGACCCTTGTTCGGTTACCGCACGCACGCTGGGGACGATGCCAATCTGGCCGTTGATCGCAAAGCGCCGCTGTTTCCACACCAGCCCCAGCGGACCGGCCCAGCGAATCCACAGCGTTTCGATCAGCGCCTGCCCCCGGCGTGCGGCGGTCAGGCGCAATGTTTTGACGAGGGTGCTGTCGCCAACGGCCGTCATATTGTCGGCCACACGCCCGCCCTGCGCCAGCCGTTCATCGACCGCGACGGCCAGCTCGGCATGTGCCGGAACTCCATGGTGTCCGCTGGCGGTCAGCGCCACGTCGAACTCTTCACCAATCCCGACCTGATAGGGAAGTTGGGCGTTGACGGCGAGACCCTTGAGGCTCGCGCCCGCCACGGTATCGAGCAACAGGCAAAGCAATATGACCGCGATCCAGCCCGGCGCCACGAGCCAATATTCGGGCCGCACCAGCCCCAAAAGCAACGCCACCGGCGCCCCCGCCAGCAGAAATAGCACCGCGCGGCGGGTCGGGTAGATCAACGCGGCACCTCGACCGTTTCGAGCAGCGCCGCAACGACCTCGTCGACGTTGCGCCCTTCAATTTCTGCGGCTGGCGATAGGATGACGCGGTGCCGCAGCACGCTTGCGGATAGGCGCTGAACATCGTCGGGGATGGCATAGTCGCGCCCATCAAGCGCGGCGGCGGCGCAGGCGGCGCGGGCCAACAGCGTTGCCGCGCGCGGGCTGGCGCCGAAATCCAGATCGGAGCTTTCGCGCGTCGCGCGCACCAGCCGGACGATATAGTCGACAATCTCGTCGGCCAGCCGGACGGTGGCGATGGTGTCGATGGCGGCGGCAATTCCCGCCGCATCGGCAATTTGGGCGACGCCAAAATCCGCGACCGCAGGGCTTTTGAAACGCCCGCCATGATCGGCAACGATCCGTCGTTCGTCTTCGGCATCGGGATAACCAACCACCAGTTTGAACAGGAACCGGTCGAGCTGCGCCTCGGGCAACGGATAGACGCCCTGCTGTTCGATCGGATTTTGCGTCGCCAGCACAGTGAAGCGCGGGCTCATATCGTGCGGCTCGCCGTTGATCGTCACGCGGCGCTCCTGCATCGCCTCCAGCAAGGCGGCCTGCGTCTTGGGCGGGGTGCGGTTAATCTCGTCGGCGAGCAGCAATTCGGTGAAAATCGGCCCTTTGGTCAGGGTGAAACTCGACGTCTGGAAATTGAACAGGTTCGACCCCAAAATATCGCCGGGCATCAGATCGGGGGTGAATTGAATGCGCCCGAAATCCAGCCCGACGGCACGGGCAAAGGCTTGGGCCAGCAGCGTTTTGGCGGTCCCCGGTGGCCCTTCGAGCAAGACATGCCCGCCCGCCAACAGCGCGATGCTGACCATTTGAGTCAGCGCTGTTTGGCCGACGACGGCCTTGGCCACTTCGGCTTCTATGGCTTGGCCCAGCGCCTTGACGCTTTCGATGGGATTAGCTGTCACGCAATAAATCCTTTCTGATCTGGTGCAGCGCTTGCGCGTCTGCCAGCAATTCATGGGTGTTTCGGGCCAGCGGCAATCGCCAGGCGAGGGCAGAAAACAAGTCATGCCCCGGAGCAATCAGCCGGTCGATCCAGGCGTCGGTGGCGGCATCGTCGAGCCCTGCTGGGGCGTGGCGCCGCTTGGCAATCGCGGCGCGCAGGCTTTTGACATAGGCGGCGGCGCCATCAAGCTCACGATCTGCCTGCTTGATCAAGTCGGCGCTGTTGTCGATCAGTGCGGCGCGCGAAATCGGAATAGCGCGCTGCGGGGTCAGCGCCGGTCCAAATCGGGCCCACGCCTGCCACAGCGCCAGCAGGCCAGCGGCGATCAGGCACAGGGTGATTCCGATAAACGGCGGGACAAAGGCAAAGCGGAGCAGCGACCGCTGCGACCCAAAGCCGTTGAGCGTCAGGTCAAAGGCCAGCCCGTCGCTATTTCCATCCTCGGCAATCGCATCGACCAGCATCATCGCCGCGCGCGCCTTGTCGCCGGTGGCAAAGGCCAGATTGTTGATCAGGTCAGGCTCGGCAAGGACATAGATTGACGAGCCATGGTGCCGTGCCAAAATCGCGCCGCCATCGGGGCCAGCGATCAACACGTCGAGATCGTCTCCCGATATGGTCTGGGCCATGGCGGGGAGGGACAGGGTAAAAGCACCGCTACCCAAATCGGTTTTGACAGGTTGCTGCCTATTCTTGCCAAGACTGATTTTGACCGCGCTGAAACGGTCGGGCGGTAACAAGCGGTCGGGAGCAGGTGTGGCAAATCCTGCGCTGACCCACCCGGGCTTGACGGATGACCCCGGCAAACGAGCGGCCTGCCATTTGGGCAGCACGACGAGCACTGACGCCTTGCCCTGCGCTTTCAACAGCTCCGACATTTCTTCGGGTCGGGTTCGGTGGGTTGGGGTCAGGATCGCCAGCTCGGTCCAGTCATCATAACGTGGCGGCTCAACCCGCCGCCGCAAAACGACATTGGCGCCTGATCGTTCGGCAAGATCGACGATGCCGGCATAGCCCGGCGCCGCCTTTGACAGCGCATGGCCGCCGCCGTCATTGCCTTGCGATAGTTGCGGACCCAGCGCCGTCAGCGCCATCAGCGCGATAAAGGCGACCACGCCGATCGCGACCACACCGACGATCAGGCGCGGGCTGAAGGCTGCGCCGCCTTTGCCCAAACGGCCAAGCCCGACGCTGCTCATGCCCGCGCCCAATTGCGCGCAACGGTCAATTCGGCATAGGCGGCGCGGCACTGCTCCCACGCGCCCGAGTCAATCGCACGGCCACCGAACAGGCTGACTTCGACGGCGCGGGCGATGTGGGAAAAGGCGGTACGGGCAACGGTGGGCAGGTCGCCAGCCGCCGCCAGTTCGCGCGACGTCATCGCGGGCTGAACCAGTCCGGGACGCTGGACACTGATGTCGTCAACGCTGCGATAGAGCAACAAATGCACCGCTTCGGCAAAGCGGCCTTCGCGCGCCAACGCATCGGCTTCGGCCAGCAGAACCCGCGCTGCGCCCGCCTCGGCTTGCCCGACCACATCGTCCAATTCCTCTTCGGCCTGTCTGCGGAACAAGGGTAAATTGTCGACCCATTCGGCAAATGCGGGGACGAAATGATAAAGGAGAAACAGGACGAACAGGCCCGCCACAATCCACGCCAACGGGGTAAAGGCCGGCGACGCCCATTGGATGAAATTGGCAATCGCTCGGAAAATCGCCGCCAGCCATTCGGGGGTTTGCGGTTGAGGCTCGGGCGGGGGAAACATGGTCTGGATCGTGCCGCCAGCCATGGTCTGGCCATAGGCTTTGCCAACCAGTTCGGGGTCGATGAGCCATCCGCCGGGCGGCGCGTCGGCGACTGCCGCGCTTTGGGCAAGCCATAGCGTCATCATGTCGAGAATATGGCCCCTGCCCGCTTGCTCATCACCAAAGCTGGTAGCGCGAGCCGCCGCGCCATGGCAAGAGAAGCTTGCGCCGGTCCCTGCCCCGTTCTAGCGCGCCAGACAGAGGCATATAGTTGCGAGCGCAACCATTTTTGCCATTTGTGACCGAAACAAGGGAGAGTGCCCCCATGGACGCAGCGCAGGCCGTGCATGAAAAATTTCTCGCCGCCTTGGCGCGCGGCGCCCTGCCCGACCGCGCGGATGCGCCCGACCCGGCGGCGGTCGATCTGACGCCGTCCGACTGCGCCGATATTTTTCTCAGCCAACTAACCAGCCGCCAGATGGACCGGCTTTCGCGCCATTTGCAGGCGCGCGGCGAGGGGTTTTACACCATCGGATCGTCGGGGCATGAGGGAAATGCCGCGGTCGCCGCCGCGCTGCGCGTCACCGATATGGCGTTTCTTCACTATCGTTCTAACGCTTTCCAGCTGCACCGTGCGCGTGCCGTTCCCGGCCAGACGCCGACATGGGACATGCTGCTCAGCTTTGCGGCGTCGGCAGAAGATCCGATTTCGGGCGGACGGCACAAGGTGATCGGGTCAAAACCGCTCAACATCCCGCCACAAACCAGCACGATCGCCTCGCATTTGCCCAAGGCCGTGGGCGCAGCCTTCTCCATCGGCATTTCAAAACGCCTCGGCCTCACCGACCAGCCTTTGCCCCACGACGCCGTTGTCCTCGCCAGCTTTGGCGATGCGTCGGCCAATCATTCGACCGCGCAGGGCGCGTTCAACACCGCGGGCTGGTCGGCCTATCAGGGCAGCCCGATGCCGCTGATCTTTCTGTGCGAGGATAATGGCATCGGCATTTCGACGCGCACCCCGACGGGATGGATTGAAACCCAGTTTCGCCATCGCGCGGGTCTGCATTATATCCGCTGTAACGGCCTTGATCTGGTCGACTCCTATCGCGGCGCGCGCGAGGCGGCCCAATATGCGCGGCGGCACCGCAAACCGGTGTTCCTCCACATGGACACGGTGCGGCTCTATGGCCACGCAGGATCCGATGTGCAGGCGACCTATCTGCCCAAATCGCTGATCGAAGCCGACGAGGATCGCGATCCCTTGCTGCGCGGTGCGACTTTGATGGTCGAGCAAGGGCTGATGACGGTAAAGGAAATTGCCGAGGCGTATGAAGAGATTGGCGCAACGCTGGCCCGACAGGCCGAAGCGGCGATCCTGCGTCCCAAGCTGACAACATCGGCGGCGGTGATGGAATCCGTGATCCCGCCCAAGCGTATACTTCCACCCGCCAACACCCCCGCCGACGAAGATCGCGCCGCCATGTTCGGCAGCGACAAGGGGCAGATGGACAAGCCGCAACATATGGCACGCTTGTTGAGCTGGGCGCTCGCCGACCTGATGCTCGCACATAAGGAAATCGTCGTTGCGGGCGAAGATGTCGGGCCAAAGGGCGGGGTCTATAATGTCACCGCCAAATTGCATCAGCGGTTCGGGTCGTCGCGCGTCGTCAACACGCTGCTCGACGAACAGGCGATCCTCGGGCTCGCGATAGGCATGGCGCATAATGACTTGCTGCCGATGCCCGAAATCCAGTTCCTCGCCTATGTCCATAATGCCGAGGACCAGATCCGCGGCGAAGCAGCAACGCTCAGCTTCTTCTCGAACGGCCAATATAGCAACCCCATGGTCATCCGCATCGCCGGACTAGGCTATCAAAAGGGTTTTGGCGGGCATTTCCACAACGACAACAGCCTCGCCATTTTCCGCGATATTCCCGGCGTCATCCTCGCAGTACCGTCGAACGGGCGCGATGCGGTGGCGATGCTGCGCGAATGCGTGCGGCTGGCGCGCGAGGAACAGCGGGTGGTGGTTTTTGTCGAACCCATCGCGCTCTATATGACCCGCGACCTTCACGCCGAAGGCGACGGGTTGTGGACCAGCCTTTACGAAGCGCCCGGCGCCGCCAAACCCATTCGCCTCGGCGAACCGGGCGTACACGGTGATGGCAGCGACCTAGCTATTGTCAGCTATGGCAACGGCTATTTCCTGTCGCGGCAGGCCGAAGCAATTTTGGCCAAGGGCGGCGTCAAGGCACGCGTCATCGATCTGCGCTGGCTCGGGCCGCTCGACGCCGATGCGTTGATCGCCGCCGTCGGCGATGCAAAGCGCGTGCTGATCGTCGACGAATGCCGCATCACCGGATCGCAAAGCGAGGCGCTGATGGCGCTGTTTACCGAACGTGCGCCTGATAAAAACCTCGCGCGCATCGCCGCAGACGACAGCTTCATCCCGCTCGGGAGGGCAGCGACCGTCACGATGCCAAGCCGCGACAGTATCGTCGCCGCAGCGCGGGAATTGCTGGCATGAGCATGAGCCCATCCTTCATTTACCCCCTATCTGTAACCGTGCCCCTGCGAAGGCAGGGGGCCATCACCCAGCTTTGCGGTATCGAGCAAGTGGTGGCTGGACAGGAAGGCGCAGGAGATAGGTCCCCGCCTTCGCAGGGGCACGGGGCGTGTATTGGGATGAGGGGGCAAAGATGACCGCAACCAAACAAACCGCCCTTGTCATCGCCCCCGGACGCGGCACCTATGGCAAAGCCGAACTAGGCAGCATCGCGCGCCTGCACAGCGACCGCAGTGACCTGATCGCTGCCTTTGATGCCCAGCGCCGTGCCAAGGACCAGCCAACGATCAGCGAGCTCGACGGTGCCGAACGCTTCAGCATGGCAACCCATATGCGCGGCGACGTGGCCGCGCCGCTCATCTATGCCGCATCGATTCTCGACTATCTGGCGATTGACCGCGACCGCTATGATCTTGTCGCCGTTGCGGGCAATTCGATGGGTTGGTACACCGCCCTCGCCTGCGCCGGTGTGGTGTCGGTCGAGGATGGTTTTGCCATCGCCAACGCCATGGGCTTCAACAGTCAGGCACACGGCCCAGGCGGACAGATATTGCTGTCGGTGGTCGACGACGACTGGCGGCCGGTTCCGGGGTTGCGCGACACTCTACGCGCGCTCGTCGCCGATATTGATGCGCGCGCCGACCATGCGCTGGCACTGTCGATCGATCTGGGCGGCATGATCGTGTTCGCAGGCGACGAGGCGGGGCTGGCTGCGCTCACCGCTGAAGCACCGCCGACGCCGGGGCGCGACCCTGTGCGGCTCGCGGGGCACGGCCCCTTTCACACGTCGCTGATGCACGAAAGTTCAAAGCGCGCAAAGGCGGAGCTGTCGCCCGCGCTGTTCGGCCCGCCGGATATGGCAATGGTCGACGGGCGCGGCGCGCTGTGGCGTCGTTTCGCCAGCAATCCCGCCGCTGTGTGGGATTATACCTTCGGCCACCAGATTCTTGCACCCTATGACTTCGCCTTGTCGGTGCAGGTCGCGGTCAAGGAATTTGCCCCCGACCGCATCATTCTGCCCGGTCCCGGCGGCACGCTGGGCGGTGCCATTGCGCAGGCGCTGATCGGAATTCAATGGCAGGGTTTGACGAGCAAGGCCGAGTTTGCGGTACGTCAGGCGTCTGACCCGATCCTGCTGTCGATGGGACGCGAAGACCAACGCGACCTTGTCACCGCAAACTGATCGTTGAAAAAGATAGGGTCGGCAGAGGCGTGAAGTCTGTCTCTCGCCGACCCCTAGACGGTTGCGGCCAATTGGGGAGGGCTGCGAACCGGAACGATGCAGTCGAACGCTACCAAGACAGTCGGCAGACCGTTCTTAAGGGAGTATAGCAGCAGTGTGAGCGATCCGACCGCTATCGTATCCAAAATGGTTGTAATTGCGCCTTGTGTGATTTGCCGAGCGCACCGGATGGTTGATCTCGGTCAGAAATTTGAGCCGCATCAGCTCGGCAAAACTTTGCGATTCGGACCGCCGCATGATGTTGGCGCGGTGAACCTCGACAGTGCGCGGGCTCAGGTCAAACCGCCGCGCGATTTCTTTGCTTGCCAGCCCCTCGGCCATGGCCGCCAATATGTCGCGTTCACGCGGGGTGAGCCGGTCGAGCCGCACCCGCGCGTCGCGGCGGGACCGGTGATAAATTTCGGCATCAGACCAGGCGTCAAGCGCACGACCGACAATCTCTTGCAGCGCCTCGGCCTCGATCGGTGCGGGAAGAAGGTCGCGGGCACCGGTGTGCAAAATGGCGCGCGATTCGGCGAGGCTCAACTGATCGGCAACGACCAGCGCCTCCAGGTCGCCGCGCGCGGCAATGGCGTCGAGCAGCGCCCGACCGCCCATCGCACCCGGCTGGGTCCAATGCAGGACCACGACGCCGCCCGAAACATCGCCCGCCGCCTCCAGATAATCCTCGGCCTGCGCAAAGCTGCGGATGACGCGGCCACCATCGGCGGCCAGCGCGTGGAAACTCGCCGCCCGCTGGTGCGGGTCGGGCAGGATTAACGTGATATGGCCCCCGATATTTTTCACCCGCAAATGATGGCGGGATGCAGGAAAAAGGGCCAGCACAGGCTGCTTCGTTCTGGCGCCATAATGGCGGGATCGGGGACAGAGCTGTGCTGCACCGGGTTGTTGGCGGTATTCGGCGATCAGGCCGGCGTCGTCCTGTTTGCGAGTCATGCCTGTTGTGCCCCCGGAATCCCGCAGCAGGACGGGGGGCGGGCGCAGGGGTAAAAAGGGTTGGAAGGTCACAAAGGTCACACTACGTCCCCCCTCTGTTCCGCCCTTTCGCGAAGGCGCAAGCGGGGGCACGCGGCGAAGCGGCACCGGCGGACAAATGGCAAAGGAGAAGCGAGTTTTCACCGGACAGGGTGAAGCATGGCGCGATAATGTAGGACAGGATTTTTATTCCGCGCGCGGACGGGTCGTGTCGAGGTGGGCGGGGCTAATTACTATTGTGTCCTCAGCATCTCTTATTTCAGAATTTTATTTAGTCTTGTGAGACGGTTGAAATGATATCGTCCGAGAAATTCCGGGGACACCATACTAATTAAGCTCGCCCGCACAGAATTGCAGGGACCATACACCAAATTCGCGCCTGCATTTCAATAGGAAGCAAGACGGTGCCCATCGGCGACCCGGATGGTGACCCCTACGAGAATCGAACTCGTGTTTTCGCCGTGAGAGGGCGACGTCCTGACCGCTAGACGAAGGGGCCGAAGGGTCGGGTTTGTGGGTGTGGGACCGACCGGGTCCGGCGCTACCGATGGTGACCCCTACGGGAGTCGTGAATTTGCTCTAACATTTTGATTTTAATTAATAAAAACTGAATGTAGTTATATTATACCATCATATGTACCATCAACCACTATTACCTTTCTAGTCACATTGCCACCTCAATCTCACGTTGAACAGGGTGAGCGAGTCGGGGTTTCTGAAAGTGCTTGCAATACGGCGTGCTAATATCGCTTTGCAGCAGCAGTTCCTCGATGCGCAAACCCCGTTAATATCCATAGGCTATGGACGATCTCGCGCCTCGCAGCAGGCAACCGGCGCGAATCTGCCACCCCATGTTCTGACATCTGTGGACGCCCCTTAGGATGCAAGGAGATTTTTGGTCGGCTTGGCGTGTAGTCGGGTGCTGACATCTGTCCGGCCTTTAATGCGGCTTTATTGATGCCGCTGGCCCGTATGGGAGTTCGCGGATTGGCTCCATATCAGGACTGCGTGCTTGGTTGGCACCTTGAGCCTATCTGGTTTTGCCTATCCCGTCTCGTCGACCGTTACGCCATGCTTTCCATCTGACCTTCCTACATCTGCCGGCACCCTCGCGTTCGTGACGAGTTACGCTGCCACGACCGGAGCTCTATAAATTTCGTTCTTCGCCATCAGTGCCCACACCGTTCGCGCCATCTTGTTGGCAAGTGCAGTGATTACCAGCATCCTTGGCTTGCGCGCCAGCATTCGTGCCAGCCATGAGCCTGCCGGTGCACCGCGCCTTGTCGCCTGACACACAACCGCGCTGGCCCCGATGATCAGGAGCCGTCGCAAGGTTCGCTCCCCCATCTTCGAGGTGGCCCCCAGTTTCTGCTTGCCACCGGTTGATTTTTGGAGCGGTGTCAGCCCTAGCCACGCCGCGAAGTCCCGGCCATTGCGGAACACCTCTGGCGGCGGCGCGAGAGCGGCGAGCGCAGTTGCCGTGATCGGACCAATACCGGGAATGGTCATCAAGCGGCATGGGACATCGTCAGTTCTGGCGCGTCTGGCGATTTCCTGATCGAGCAGCTTCACTTGCTCATCCAGCACTACGATCATGCCCGACAAGACTTTGAGCATTGATCGGGCCGCCTCAGGCAGTTCGCATGCCGGGCTTTCGATCATGTCGATCAGCTTGGAGACCTGACCAACGCCTTGCCCAGCAATCAGCCCATATTCTGCCAGATGGCCCCGCAGCGCATTGATGTTTTGGGTCAGCTGCCGCACCAGCAAATCCCGCGTACGGAAAATCGTGGTACTCGCTTGAGACGCTTCGCTCTTGACCGCGACGAACCGCATCGTCGGTCGCTGGGCTGCTTCGCAAATCGCTTCGGCATCGGCTGCATCATTCTTTTGCCGTTTCACAAACGGCTTCACAAACGCGGGCGCAATCAGCCGTACCTCATGACCGAGCTTGCCGATCTCGCGCGCCCAGTAATGCGCCCCTCCGCACGCCTCCATCGCCACAAGACAGGGTGGCCGCGCAGCGAAGAATGCCAGCACCTTGTGCCGCCGCAACGTCTTGCGGAACATCACGGCACCAGCCCTATTTGCACCGTGAGCCTGAAAAACCTGCTTTGCCAAATCCAGACCGATCGTGGTAACTTCTTCCATGGACGCCTCCTTCAAATGGTGTTCAACACCTTCACTTTGGCACATCAAGGCCGCCGGGGGGCGTCCACCCCATCAGGATTCATTAATTGATCCAGAAGGCGCAGATTGCAGCAATGGTGATGGCAGCCATGAAGGTATCTGCCCTTCGATCATAGCGAGTGTGGATACGCCTCCAGTCTTTGAGCCGGGCGAAGAGGTTTTCGATCTTGTGTCGCTGGCGGTAGAGCCGTTTGTCGAAAGGGGCAGGCAAGTTGCGCCCTTTTCGCGGTGGTATGCATGGCGTTATGCCTTTGGCTTTGAGAGCGGCGCGATATTCATCGCTGTCATAGCCTTTATCGCCGATCATCACACAGCCGCGTTCAGGCAACGCGGGATAGAGCAGCTTTGCCCCCTTGTGATCGCTCATCTGGCCTTCGGTCAGACACAGCGCGACAGGCCTGCCCTTACCATCGCAGACTGCGTGCAGTTTGGAGTTCAGGCCCCCTTTGGTGCGCCCAATACATCTGGGTAGAGCCCCTTTTTGAACAGGCTGGAAGCGGTCCTGTGCGCCTTGAGGTGCGTTGCGTCGATCATCAGCATATCGGGCTCGCCCGCCTGCTTGACCAGCGCCGCAAATATCCGGCTGAAGACGCCCAGCCTACTCCATCGGACAAAGCGGCTGTAGAGGGTCTTGTGTGGCCCATAGCCTGCAGGCGCATCGCACCAACGAAGACCGTTCTTGATGACATAGATGATACCGCTCAAGACACGGCAGTCATCGACCCTGGGCACTCCATGCGATAACGGGAAATATGGCTCTATCCAGCGCATCTGCGCCGCGCACAACATCGGCAAATCACTCATCAACAGCTCCTCAAACGAAAAGCCATTGAATCAGCCACCAGCACGCTATGCAAGCAATTTAATGCATCCTGAGCCTAAGTACCCTCACAAAAGGACCCGGCATTAACCCAACGTCCGCCAGCGTCGAGACAGGCGTCGACGAGATTCTCTTTTTGCAGAAGCCAACCGCTCACTAAGCCGATCAGAAAAACGGCGACGAGGGCGACAATCCAAAGCCACTTTTTCATAAACTTCCTCTGTCAGCGTTCGTCCCTGCGCTTGGGCGAAAGAGAGTCACATGATGCTCTGCAAATTTTCTCGGCCTCGCGCGGTTGGATGGGCGTGGTTCGAGACTCCCGCGCTTCACGTCCTGCATCTCGCCCCTGCTGGTTCGCTGCTTCATCCGCTTTTCGATCGGCGGGATTGGGGCCTTTTCTTGCATCATCGGAATCTACGCGCAGTAGACATTCTGCGAGCTGTGTCTTCACCGGCTCGTCCACGTGTGCTTGCTTCACAATTAGCTCGACAGTGATGCTCCTTGTCGTTCCCGATCCGATTTTCCTGCCGCATATGTTTATAATTTTTGACGAAATCTCGGACAGCCCCGACCACCTGCCGCACCAAAGGCTGCTCATTCGGCCTTCTTAAATCCTCGGCTGCTTCCGCTAGCGAGAGAGACGAATGATATGAGATGCTCCCGGATTCTTTCCCGTCGAAGTCAACCTTATTGACCGGATCGTTTGCGACATAGGCGTAGAGGTTGACCTGGTCCTCATACCCGATCGGATCGGTTTGCAAAAAGCGCCCGAGCGTCGGCGAGTAGATGCGCGCTTTGTAGTAGTACATGCCGAGCTCGGGGATCCAGGCCTGGCCCGTGTACTGGAACCGCCCCGCGTTGGTCGCCGCCGGAATGCCCCATTCATCATAGCTGTTGATGGTAATCGCGGCGCCCGTGCTATCAGTCACCGCAATGACACTGCCCTGACGATCGCTATGCAGCCAGCGCGGGGTTGTCGCCCCGCTGCCTTCGTACCAGACCACCGGGTCGTCGACGCTGCTGCCATGAACATATCGGCGCAGCATCGTGCCGGCGCTGCCATACTCGGCGACCAACTCGTCGCCATCATACAGCAAACGCGTTGTGTTCCCGCCCCCGACCGTCTCATACAATCGGCCCAGCGGATCATAACGTAGCGCCGCGCTCGTCGCCCCGCTCGCGCTCACCAGCCGGTTCTCGACATCGTAAACATAGGTCGTCGACCCGTCAGAGGTCAGATTGCCGTTGGCATCATGGGTGAAGCTCGCCGAACCAGCGACCATATACTGGTTGAGCCAGTTCGATGTGTAATTGCGGGCCACATCGACCGACCCCGTCCAGGCATAGCTGTCATTGCTCCGTGTCTGCTGCGCCAGCTGCGATGCTGGTGTGTAGCCAAAGCTGAACGCGACATCCTGCGCCGTACCTGCAATATTGTGCGACAGCGCGTTGAGCCTCATAACACAATCCTGAGCTCGCAGAGAGGGCAGCATGATGCGAATATGACATATTTGGAAAAGGAAGCCTAATTACTATTGCGCCCCGGCATTTAGGGCCGAAGCCGAAAACGGTTAGGCTATTGGGAGATCATTAGTATTGTGTCCCCGGAATTTATGCAGCGGGCGCTGCGTACGGTGTGCGCGAAGTTGTTTCCCATATGTGCATGGTCTGATCCACCATTACCTCGTCCGATCAATCACGGCAAAAGCACTGGTTTCAGGCGGATTTCCTAGCCCAAATCGGGCTTGAGGGGAAGAGGCGAGAACGCGATTTTGTTCTCACCAAAGCGCCGTTTGGTAACAAATAGCCATTTCAATAAGGCAAACTGCCGGTGTCGGATCGGTGATCCTATCCGCCCGAACCTTGTCCGACTTGCGGGCCAATTTGGTCAGGGGGAGCGGGCGTCCAGCCCCACGCTTCCGCCTGCTGGAAGGCGGCCGCATTCTGCTTGGCCAGCATCTGGTAGCGGGGACGCAGGGAGGGAGGAATCGCTGCCGGTGTGGGAAAGCGTTCGACGAACTCGGTGCGCATCAATTCACCATATGCCGAGCCGCGAGAGAGCACTGCGTGGATGTCTTTGGGGTAGTATTCGAGGAGCACGTCCGCGACCTCGATGGCCTCCTCATAGCGTCCCTGGCTCATCAACCATTCGGTCACTGTGCTGGCCATGACAGCGATGGTTTCGCGCTTCGTCAGCACGCCGAGATAGATACCGTTCTCGACCTGCTGATCGGTCACGCCCATGCGCTGATGATACCAGACTTCGCGGGTGGGATTGCCCCCGCTGGTCGCTTCGATGGCAAGGCTGCGGCCATTAGTCGGGTTCGTGTAGCGCACGAAAACATGGAGCGGGGCGGTCGATAGCGAGACGTTCAATCCGAGCCGTTCCGCAACGATGAGATGCAGGATCGGCATCGACACGCAGTTGCCCTTGCGCGTATCTAGGTAAGTGGAAAGCAGCTTGTTGTAGAGGTCCATTCCGTACGGGTCGGCGTGGTCGTAGGTGAACGGTCTATTCCCGTTCCATGTCCCCTCGTCGTAGATCACCTGACGGATCGCCTTGAGCGTGTCGATGTCATTGCCGCCGGCCGCGATGCGCGTCGCAGCGGCAGCAAGCTGGTCGATTTTGGCCGTCACTGAACCGCCGTCCATTTCCGGCGCCATGATGCGGTCGAAGGCCAGTTTGGCTTGCTCAAAACTCTGACTCGATTGAGGAGTCGAAAGAACAAGCCGGACCGTCTCAGAGGGATCGAGTTCGGTGCCGTAACTCGCACTCGCGCACACGAATGTCATAAACCAAGTTAATCGGACAAGAGTGCGAATCACAGTCTTTTACTTCGTGCGGTCAGGCACAAATACAAAGAAATCACCGCAAAGACCGAGGCCGATCTTACGTCCATCAACTTCAAGTGTGGCTATTTCGGCACTTCCCGATGGGTCACCGTAAACCTTCCCAAGTATTGACATCTCGCGGGGGCCTCCTGATCTCAGATCAGCTAGTTCTTGAGGGGGTAGCGAAACGCTGATGCACTTTCCTTCTGGTAGCGCTAGTTGCCCCATCCACGCGTGTTCGGCCGCTCGAGCTGTGACTAACCCTCTGACGTGGCAGGTTTTGGCGGAAGCACATTCCTCGTATGACATAGGCTTAATTGATGGCTGTGTGCTCACACAGCCGGATGCTAGGAACGGGGCGCAAACTAGAAGTATTGTGCTCTTCATCGGCAAACCATTTGTTGAGTGGTCATGCCGCGTCCGCTCCCTACGCGTTCCCAGTTCTGCATGTTCGACACCAACGCGGAGCGTTCACTAGACGAGAGCGCAGGGCCGGAAGTCTGACGGGTACGGTAAGTGTTGTTGGGAAATGCTCTAATCGTGAAACTACGAGTTTGGGTGAATTGCCCCGCGACCCTTTGATCAGACCCTCGAGCGGCACTGTGATCGGCAGGACCCGGATGCTGTTCAAGGCCATTCCCATGGCTGTGCGCAGCCATTTGGCCTGCGCCTAGTCCTGCCAGCCGTCCTCCCCGGACCACGCCTCCGCCCGGACAACGGATACGAAAGCGTTCCATCTCCCGCTCCGTCATTGTCCCGTTAACAACAATGAAAAAGTCCTCGTTCTCGCCTCGGAAATCAGCAGCGTCCTCTCGCTCAGCCGTCACAACGATTTCGCCCATTTCCTGCTCTGCCTCTGATACCGGAGCGGGGTCTGAGGGATCTTCCTCAGATTCAGGGGTTTCGATACAGTTAGGGTCGTCTGCCGCGCAGTTCCTCAAGCCTGTAGGATCGAAATTGTTGATGGGGTCATTTGCCACGTAAGCATAAAGGTTGATGTCGTCCTCATATCCCACCGGGTCTGTTTGTAGATACCTAGCATCTGCGGGGGTGGCGGTGAGACCAAACAAAACGGCCACGATAGTGCCCTTCGAAACCTTCGACTCACGCATGCCCTCGCCTCCATTTTTCCAAGGCAGAATATCAGGCTGACTTGCAAATACTATCCCGTTCTTTTCGTTATCGACTTCCGTCCATCATCTGCTCGATCATGTCCCCGATCCGCTGCCCCGCCTCGATAACGGGGCCATCATCGAGATGAGCGTAGCGCGCAGTCGTGGTGACGTGCCTGTGACCCAAGAGCTTGCCGATCATGGGGAGAGTTTCCGACCGCGCCGCCGCATGGCTGGCAAAGCTATGGCGCAGGTCGTGCAGGCGCACACCGTGCAATCCTGCTTCCCGCCGAACGTCCCTCCAAAGGCAATCGACATCGATCTGACGGTGGGTAGCCGGGTTCCAGAATAGGTCCGCTCGGTCCCTGCGGCGCGGGAGGCATTGCAGGATGGTCCAAGCGGCATCGCCCAGCCATACGGTGCGCGGCCCGGTCTTGCTGTCGGTCAGCAACAAGCGGCGGCTCTTCACCTCGCTCCAGGTCAGGCCGGTGATCTCCGATTTGCGGCAACCGGTCAGAATCAACAGGTACAGCGCCGCGCAATGCTGCGGGCGGGTATCGCGGTGCCGGTCGATGGCTTCGCCCAACCGCTCGAACTCCTGATCGGACAGGAACCGCTCGCACTTCCTGCGCCGGTTCATGCGGATCATGGCGCAGGGGTTCGAGCCTTCGGGCATGATCCCCCATTCCTCGGCCTTGTTCATCATGGCGCGCAGGATTTCGCAGGAACGGTTGGCCGCTCCGGGACCGCCGGTCTCGCTCGCGCGGTTGAACCATTCCTGCACATGGCTGTGCTCGATCTCGTCCAAGAACATTCCTGCAAAGGCGTATTGAAGGTAGTTCTGGCGATAAAGACCTTGGGTCTCCTGCGTAGACGGCTTCCAGCTGGGCGAGACCTTGCGCCAGTACGTTTCGAGGAAGTCGGCGTAGAGCGGCACCTTGCGCCGCCGCTTGCGCTTCTCGGCGGGGTTCTGCCCTACCTGTGCGCGCAGCAATACGCGCCGCGCCACATCCATCGCCTGCGCCTTGCTCAGAACCTTGGCGTTGCCGATCGTGACTGTGCGCGTCCGCCCCTGCATCGCTGCCTGCACGATGTAGATCTTGCGTCCGCTGGCGTAGTGCCGTGTTCCGAACCCCGGCAATTTGGGGGACCAGATCGTCTGCCGCAATAGGCTCCGGTCGCTGGTCTTTCCGGTCACGCCAATGCGCAGAGAGCCGAGTTCTTCGGAGACGATGGTCTGGAGAGTGAGCGCGTTCATTGACCCACTCCCACCAGACGGGCAATCGATCCCGACACCCGCTCGGCGGCGTCGGCGATGACCTCGTCGGACAAATGCGCGTAGCGCGAAGTCGTCTCGGCCAACGCATGGCCGAGAAGCTTACCGATCACCATCAGCGAGATATTGTCGCGGATTGCGGTCGAGGCGAAACTATGCCGAAGATCGTGAAGGCGAACATTCGGCAAGGCTGCATGATTGCGCAGCTTGAGCCAGAGGGTGTCGAGATTGAGCGGCCTGGCAGGGGTCGTAGCGAGACGGAAACACCAGCCCTCTACGCGGCCTCTGCGGCAAGCCTTCGACGATTTCGACTGCCTGCCGGTTCAAATAGATGATCTTCGCCCCGGTTTTGCTGTCTGGCAGCATCAGGCGCGGGGGCTGGACCCAATCCCAACGGAGGTTCTCGATCTCCCCTCGCCGCGCGCCCGTGTAGACGAGCAACCGGATCGCGCTAACTGCGAGCGGACAGTCGCCTTCAAAGTCTTCGAGCGCAGTTGCAAGCCGCGCATACTCGCGCGGAGTCAGGAAGCGCTCCATCGCTTTGCGTTTGTAGCGCGGCATTCCTCGGCAAGGGTTCGATCCGCGCGGACGCAAGCCCAGCTGCTCTGCATAGCCCATCATTACCGACAGTATCGGCAGTATCCGGTTGAACACCCCGCTGCGCTCGGCAAAGCCATCGCGCCAGAACAGAATGTCCGCCTTGACCAGCTCGTCAACATGGCGATCCCCGAACGCGGGGAGGATGTGGCGGTCAATGCCACACCGATTGCGAACCTGCGTGCTCGGCTTCCAGTGGCGCGTATAGTCGGTCCAGAAGCGCTCGGCATAGTCGCGCATCAATGGCGATTGCTTTGCCTTGGACTTACCACCACTCTTGCGCGTCGGCAGGCCGTCCAACGCAACCTCGGCCAGTTTCTGTCGCGCCAGTCGCCGCGCCTCGAATGCCGTGATCTGCTTCGCTGTGCCGAGTGAGGTTCGCCGCTGCTTGCCACGCTGGCGGAACATTACGAACCATGTCCGCCTGCCCGAAGGATGCACCCGCAACCCGAAGCCGGGCAGCTCGTTATCCCAATACTCGATCATCTGCTTGCCGGGTGCGCGGCGAGCGATATTGCCGTTCAGTTTTACGTGCCTGTCGGTCCGTCCACCCCTTCTCTCGCGCGTACTCGAAACTGCAGTGACTGATTGATTCGGGCTTGATTTTTCTGGCAGCACATGGCCATTCGTATCCATCGATTTGCTCCTCGTTTCCGAGCAACAAAATCGCGCAAACTACTGGTTAATAATTACTTTCTGCAGCCAAGCTGCGTACGGTGCGCGCCCTAGCTTCCCACATTGCGAGGGCCGATCCGGTCACTGGGCCGGGTCGTTCAACGCAGACCTCTCGCCGATAGCCAGAAGTAGGTCCCCGACTTGCGATCAGATAACAAGCCTTGCGACCTAATCAAACAAATGAGGAAAGTCGGATTTAAATTTCTTGGAAAAGATGCCATCGCATGAAGACAGGGAATACTCCGCGCCGCCAACTTCAAAGTGCGTGACCTCGTCTGATTGCTCAGTTGCCGTAGCCCGGTTCGCGGATTTACGGGAAGGCAACGAAAGGTCGAGTTGAGTTGTTTTCACTCCGCCATCGGCATTTTCAAATCGTACAATTCTACCTGTTGGATCGCCGCCAGCGATCGTCCCTCGGTCCTTCAATGGACGTGACGTTTCCGACAAGAAGAACGTTTGCTCGTCATCCTTCGATTCAAGTGGGATTAGAGTTGCGAAGTACCGGTCCTCGCCGCTGCGAACCTCGTATTGATAGGGCAGAAGCGAGGAATCACACCCAGGTGCCACATCGGTATTTCCAGGGACGCAAGCCACAGCAGTGACGAAGAAATTGAGCGCGAATAACGTCGATAGCTCTTTCATCGCTTAGGCACCTTGATACCAAAAAGAATTTTAGCAGCGTTCTTGAAACTTCGCTGGTGCGCCGGATTAAATTCACGATCGTCCGATAGGCCAACAGCTCTGCCTATTCGTCCGAACATTCCCCCTCTGTCCTCGTAAGCACTGCGCAGCTCGCGATTAGCATCGGTGGTATGAGCACCTTCGTGGATGATCGTGCGAGCTAGCCCAGTGTCATTTTGCGCAACTCCGTTCCCATACAATGTGATGCTACCGCCATCGCGCGAAGTCGCGGCATTCCAACCATTGCCCCCATCGCTTTGTTGGTAGGTAACATCCGCATTTATGAGGCCATCGGCGATCTCACCTGCCGTCGTTGTCTGGGTAATCGTATTGCCATCGCCGTCGGTAGCCTGAAGCTCCACCTCTCGTGATGGATCGACCATTAGGCGATTGACCGCGCGGGTATATACCTGATTAGCTCGATCTAAATCCTTTCCCTTGAGTTCGCCTGGGTTATCGACTTTGCAAGTGTAGCCTTTCCCGTCTGAATTGCCTTCACAACTCAATCCCGTCGGATCGACCCCGTTGATCGGATCGTTTGCGACATAGGCATAGAGATTGACCTGATCCTTATACCCGATCGGATCGGTTTGCAAAAAGCGCCCGAGCGTCGGCGAGTAGATGCGCGCTTTGTAGTAGTACATGCCGAGCTCGGGGATCCAGGCCTGCCCGGTGTACTGGAACCGGCCCAGGTTGGTCGCCGCCGGGATGCCCCATTCGTCATAACTGTTGGCGTTGATCAGATTGCCCGCATTGTCGGCCACCGCGACGATGCTGCCCTGCCAGTTGGCGCGCAGACGGCGTAGCGCGCTTGTCGCGATGCCGCTGCCTTCATACCAGACCAGCGGGTCATCGACGCTCGCGCCATGGACATAGCGGCGCAGCCTGGTGCCGGTGCTGCTATATTCCGCCACCTGCTCGTCGCCATCATAGAGGAAGCGTATGGCGGTTTAAACCTTGAGAGTCAGATTCAAAATTAACTGCTGCCCTTTCATAATCTTGCGATGCGTCGAGTGAAGAGCTGGATCGAGGCGATGAAGAGCCATGCGGTTGCCGATGCGATGGTTTGTTCCCAGTCCTTGGCGAGGCGGCGGTTTCGACCCAGCCATGCGAAGGTGCGTTCGACGACCCATCGTAGGGGCAGTATCTCGAAGCCCTTGGCGGTGTCGGAGCGCTTGATGATTTCGATGGTCCATTTGTCGATCCGGCGTAGCGCCTGCCGGAGCTTCTCCCCGGCATAGCCGCCATCGGCGAAGACATGGCGCAGCCACGGGAAGCGGCGAATGATTTCGGCCAGCACCAGTGGCGCGCCGTCGCGATCCTGGATATCGGCGGTGTGGATCACGGCATGAACGAGGTTGCCATCGGTGTCGGTGAGGATGTGGCGCTTGCGTCCCTTGATCTTCTTGCCCGCGTCATAGCCGCGAGACCCGCCACTTTCGGTGATTTTCACGCTCTGACTGTCGATCACGCCAGCACTGGGCGATGCTTCGCGGCCCACAGCCTCGCGTCCGATCAGCAACAAGGCATGATTGACCGAGAGCCACAGGCCGTTGTCGCGCCACAAGTAGAACCAGCGCTGCACCGTTGAGACTGACGGAAAGCACGGTGGCAACATCCGTCATGGCAACCCGCCGCGCAGCAAATACAGGATCGCCTCAATGATCCGCCGCAGCGGCCATTTGCGTGGTCGACCCACGAACGAAGGCGGGGGAAAGAAGGGTTCCAGCACCGCCCATTCAGTATCTGTCAAATCACTTGGCAAAGTCAGTTCGTAACGGGCATATTGCGCCCGAGTGGCGTCGGTCCACATCGCTGATCTCCTTCGGTCTGTTGCAAAACCGCAGAATCAACGACTTGGGCGTCCGTCAAAGATAACCCGCTGACACCACTCAACTTAATTTCGGATCAGGCTCTAAGGCTATTGGCCTGAACTCAGGCGGTCTCGGTGCTGGGTCATACGGACGGCAGAACAACCGCAAGTGGCATATAGTCGCCATGCCCATATGGTGAATAATCCGGGGACCGGTCCCCCCCCCCTATATTGACGCGCCGTCCCTGCGGGCAGGGGCGGTGTTGTTTGTTTGCGCGCGTCGCTGTCTGACCTGTGGCGATATGGAAGGCCGAAAGAAGAAGGGCGGCGCGAAGTGTCCTTCGCGCCGCCCTTCAACGACGAATGTATCGCAAAACATCGCCCCCCTTCTGCCAAACGGTCATGCCGGGTCGCAATCAACACCCGTTCGGCAGAAGATTATGTTGTGCTTGCTATGCCGCTCGCCAGTCTGGCAAAATTGTACAAACCCGACAAAACAGGAGCAAGGCTCTGCAATTCATCGTATTTTCGAGAGGTGCCGGGCGTTCGACTCCGGAAGGCCACCATATTATGACAGGGTAGGGGCAGGGCTGATCTGGTCTGGCAGTGCCTCAGCCTCGCTGCTAGCTAATGGGCCTCCTGCCTGATCCATATTATCCCGCGATGCTGCCTTCGACCAAGGCGCTGCGCAACGTCTCCATCCCAGCAACCGATGACCATCCCCGGCGACGGGCGAGTTGACCTGGACCGGTGCCGCGCCCCGCTAAACCATCGGGGCTGCGATTATGTCCCCGCCTGCATTGCAGGCTCCTCGCGGACCGCTGCGCTTCACATAATAGCAGCCCCTCAAGTCCTCCGCTTGCGCTGCGGCCCTGTCGGGTTCGCGGGGATCGCCTCAAGCACCGGCCCTTGGTCCGCCCATGCCGCGGGAATGGTCTCGCGGGCAAACTTCAAGGAGACGAACAATGGCAGCTATCGGTTTAGTGAACGGCACCATCGAAGAAGGATTTGTGGGCCAGTTGAAGACGCTTTCGATCCGCGCAAGCATCGAGATCCGTCCGAACCGCAGCAAGACGGGCGATGTCCAGCCTGATTACCGCGTCACTTCCGAAGGCGTCGAGATCGGCGCCGGATGGATCCGCACCGGAGAAGCTTCGGGCAAAGACTATGTGTCGCTGAGCCTCGCCGCTCCCGAGTTCGGGCCGCGTCGGCTTTATGCCAATTTGGGCCGCGCTGCCGGGCACGACGGCGAGGACGGCTATGCGCTGATCTGGAACCCCGCCGACTGAGGCGGCGACCCCGCGCCACTTCGGCGGCGCGGGGCTTTTAGTGATCGAGCTTTCGGTCAGGCCGTTTCGCGCGGAAGATCGGCGAGGGTGAAGCTGATCGGATTGTGGAGCCACACCTTGACTTCGGACTCGCGCCAGCCGCAGCAGCGCTCGGCGAGCTTAACTTGCGCCGGGAAGGTTCCGGCCTGAATCTTCCGGTAGAGTGTCGCGCGGCTGAGCCCTGTGCGGTCGAGCACGGTGTTGAGCCTGAGGAAGCGATCGGGTGCTTGGGATGCCATGGTGATATTCTCCATTTGCTGACGTGGATTGTCGCCGCAGTGAATAAGAGAATGGGAAGCCTATCGCTGCCGTCAATCCCTTGAGAATTGGGGCTTTTGCGGAGCCTCGCGGTGTGGCGCGGTGTGGCGCGGTGTGGCGCATTTTGGCGCGCCGAAGCGTAGGCAATATTATTTTTCTCGCGCGTGCGTTTTTGTCTCAATCGCGCGAAGATGAGACCGTCTGCGACCGTCGCGCCCAGATTTCTGCACGCGGGCGGCGCGATCATCATTGGAGGAGCGGCTTCACTCGCTCCCCCAATATTTTACCCGATGCAAAACGCCGACCAATCTGTTCTTGCCAAAGCGAGCGAACTACCCGAAGATTCTCCGACACATGCGCACCGATCTCGATCCTTTACCTGCCGCGAAGCAGCGCGAGCTTGAGCGCGTCGTCGAAATATTGTTCGACGAGTTCGGCCAAGCGACCGAAAATGCGACCGGGCGCCGTAAGGGTGCCCGCATCCTGAAAATCATATTGTTCGGCAGTCATGCGCGCGGCGATTGGGTCGATGCACCGCTGTCGGCGAACCAGTATAAATCCGATTATGATATCCTTGTCATCGTCAGCCAGAAGGAACTGACCGACCGCGCCGCCTATTGGGGCAGGTGCGAGGAACGGCTGATCCGCGCTTATACGATCGAGAAGACGCTCCGCACCCCGGTCAACTTTATCGTTCATTCGCTGCACGAGGTGAACGACGGGCTGGCGCACGGACGCGTCTTCTTCATGGAGGTCGCGAAGGATGGGATCGCACTTTACGAAGCGGACGATCGCGAACTGGCCAAGCCCAAACCGAAAACGCCGCAGCAGGCACTGGAGGCGGCGAAGGAATACTTCGAAGAGTGGATGCCGCTAGCGACAAGCTCGCAGAAGATATTCCTCTTTTGTCGTTCTCAGGGTGAATATCGCGACGCGGCGTTCAATCTGCATCAGGCAACCGAGCGGCTGTATGCCTGTCTCCTGCTCACTCTGACCTATTACGTACCTTACAACCATAATATCGCCTTCTTACGCTCGCTCGCCGAAGGGCTCGACCGTCGCCTTCATGGCGTGTGGCCCGAGGCCAATCGCAGTGAACGCGCGATGTTCCAGAAATTGAAAGAGGCCTACACCAAGGCCAGATATTCAAAACATTATAATATCAGCGAGGAAGAACTGGCGTGGCTCGGCGCGCGCGTTGAGGAATTGGGTCGCGTCGTACATCAGGTCTGCACCGATAAAATCGCCGAGCTTGGAGATACGACGCACGTATAGGCGTTCGAGCGGGACAGGGGTATCCCCATGCGTCGCTATTGCGGTTCACTTTTCCGCGCTTTCCGCATTCGGGACATTCGAGGTCATTCGTGTTGAAGCCTTTGTCGTGGTCGATGAAGCCTGTAACGGTGCGCTGGAACCATTCGGTCGAAAAGGGCGCATCATTCTCCGCAGTGCGCAACATGCTTGTATGTCCACTGACGCAAAGCAGCAGCGTTTCTGTGCGGTGAGTCATTCTATTCCCCTCGAATTTCAGAGCGGCGTCAGACGTTTAAAATATTGGCATCGCGTCAGGGTGATCTTGGCCAACTCGTGTTGAAATGCTGACCCGCGTCACGTGTAGCCGGGGCGCATATCGCTTTTCTGCGAAATGTCGCGCCCACTCCTTTTCATCGTCGATTGGCGCAAGGTGTAACGACAATTCAACTGGCTTTTTTGCCAACAGGCCAGTTTGGATGGCACTTGTCAGCTTAAAGACCTCATGTTCGTAGCGCACGTAAACTGCGAAATCTACGAATGGGTGCTGCCTACACTCTACGTTCACATACCCGACGAAACCCGTGTCAATCTCTGATGTTTTGCCAGTCTCGATTACGCCTTCAGCGCGAATCCTCGGAACATAGACCATGCCATGTATATGCGCGCTGCTATCAATGAATTCCTTACGGACAAGATATGACTCTTGCTCAGGCGTCGGTTCAAACGCATCGCCATTAACTTGCACCGCCTGATTAACCCCCGTTATCAAGAAACTGAGGCGTGGATATTCTCCCGTAATGGACTGCAACATTACATCAAAATCTCGCTGCTTCCACGAATGAACCATTGGCTCTGTCTGCGCAGCCTCTTTCTTGCCCCACATCGACTCTATGCTCCTTGCCTGTCGTTTCAACAATGATACGGACAATAGCTTGCTGATGGGTTGATGACGGGCATTCGCATATTCGCCGCCATCGTTTGATGCAAAATTAGGTGGCTCGGACTTTTTCTGACCGTCCTCGGTATCGCATCGATCATGTTGGGATTGATCGAGTTAGGTCACGTCCTCATTTCTGCAATTGATCGATTTCGAACGAGCAACTTTCGGGTGAAGTCCCGTCAATCTGCAGAGCTTGTCGTGATACCCCGACTCTGGCATAACCCCGCTCACGGGATGGAGCGACTGGCGGCCATCCCGAGGATTATCCTGCCAGGCATCATGTAGGTCCGACCAAAGAGGCCGGGCAGTTGCTGAACGCCGTAACGGCGCCCCAGCGGACACCGCTTGCACATCCGCGCATTTATGCGCGGACCGCTGGTGTGCGAGCTTCCCATGACTACCCCAATGTACGACGTTTACGCGCGCGAGGTCGTGATGGCGCGCGTCGGCCATCTTATCCGCCGCAAACAGCGCGAGATCGAACGCATCACGCGGATCCTGCGTGCCTGCTTCGACCCAGAACAAGTGCAAGCCCCGAAGCCGGGGCGTATCAAGCTCATCATCCTGATCGGCCCCTATGCGCGGCGAAGTTGGTATGAAGACAAGCGGACGATCGGCTTTTCCGATTACGAGTTCTGGGTCGTCGTCAACCATACGCTGTTCACCGACGAGCGCTGCTGGAGTCGCGCCCGCGATGTCATCGGACGCGAGCTCGGCGACCGCTGCGCGGTCGATCTCGAAGTCTATGCCAAGTCCGACATCCGCATCGCTAAAGCCGGGCGCGACACCTTCATCCTCGACCGGATGGAGGCAGGCATCACCCTCTATCGCGCTTCGCGCGATGCCCCTTTGTCCCCGTGCGAACGCAAGGGCGCACGGTCATGAGCGCGCCGTCACCGTTCGCGGCGTTCGAGGAGGTCTATCGAGCCGAGCATAAGCGCCTGCTGCACAAGCTCAGAAGAAGGGTCGGCGCAGATGAGGCGCCAGACCTTGCGCAGGAGGTGTTCGCCCGCCTGCTCAGCAGTGGGGCATTGGACCGCATCGAAAATCCCCAAGCCTATTTGTCGCGGATTACCCGCAATCTGTTGATTGATCGCGTGCGCCGCAAACAGCGGGGCCAACCAATCGTCTTTCCACTCGACGAAGAACGCAACGCACCGACACCGCCGGAGCAGGCATGGCGGATCGAGGCGATGGATTTACAGCGCCTCTATCGGCACACCGTTCATGCGATGCCGCCCAAGACCCGGCGCGTGTTCGTGATGCATCGGATACAGCATCTGACCTACAAGGAAATCGCCGCCGAACTTGGCATCTGCATCCAGACCGTCGAATATCATATGATGCGCGCACTGACGTTGTGCCGCGCAGCGATAGCCGCGCAAGGATGATGCGGTGGCGCATTGGGCCGCGAGGCGACCGGCGGCGCAGTTGCGCTTGTTCGGCGGCACCCGACGATGCGCGCATCGCGCGCGCCGAGGAAGCTATCGCGCGGCTTCCTGAACGCACCCGCGCGGTGTTTTTCCTGCATCGCGTCGACGACCTAAGCTACGACCGCATCGCGCAGCGGCTCGATATGGGGGTCAAGGACGTCGAGGCGCATATCGCGGCCACGCTTCGTGCCTTGCGCTGCGCGCTCAAAGACTTGGACTAGCAGTGCGACACATCGCGAGGGCGCGCTGCCACGTCCATCTTGAAGGCGCGTGCCCCCCGCCTGCGCCAGAGCGCGGAGGCATGAGCGCCATCGTCGGCACGCAGCTTGTTGGCCATCCATAGGAACGCGCCATAAAGCATGGCACGGTCGTCGTCGGTCAGATCGACAAGACCTGCTTTCACAACGAGACCGCCGAGCTCAATCAGATGGCGCGTGCGTTCGCGCCGCTTCACTTGCCAGTCCTTCGTGTCATGCCGCGCCCGCTTCGCCTGAAGGCGATTGCGCGCTTGCACCGTCCGCCGCAGCGCCGCCCGAGTCGCGGCCAGTGCCTTTGCGAGCGCGGGCGCTGCTGCCGCGAAAGAAGGCCGCGCCGCTTTTGCGCCACGCCTCCTTTCGTCCAGCGTCCGCGCCAACGGCATCAAGCAGAGCACCGGCAAGTTGTTCGATCGACAAGGTATCGGCACCGGTAGCAAGAACGAGCTCACCGAGCTGGCTCTGCTTTCGCACCTTGAGTGCCTTTGCTTTGTCGGTGAGGGCCTGGAGTTCGGCGTCATAATCGCGGGGTTTGCGCATGGTATGTCCTTCCCGTTTGCGTGGACTGGACAGCTCAGGTATCGCGAGTCTCATTCCCGTTCAAGCGCTTGAAATCTCTTGCGACTTTGTGATCCCGATCGCGATGAAATCGTGGGAGGGCGCGCTTATACGTCGTGCCGACGTATGCTTTTTGCTGTAGATGGTATGCCGTCATGGCAATCTACCACTTCTCGGCAAAAGTCATCTCGCGAGCCGTAGGCTCGTCCGCTCTTGCGGCGGCGGCCTATCGCTCGGCATCGTGCCTGCACGACGAGCGGCTCGGGCGCAGCCACGACTTTTCGAACAAGGCGGGCGTTGTTCACAGCGAAGTGTTGCTGCCCGAGAATGCGCCCGAGGAATGGAGCGACCGCGAAAAGCTGTGGAATACCGTCGAGGCCGCCGAGATCCGCAAGGATGCGCAGCTCGCCCGCGAGATCGAGTTTGCGATCCCGCGCGAGATGACCCAGCAACAGGGCGTCGAGCTCGCGCGGGATTTTGTGGTTCGCGAGTTTGTCGACCGCGGGATGGTCGCCGATCTCAATGTCCATTGGGATATCGGCGCCGACGGTCTTGCGCGACCGCACGCGCACGTCATGTTGACGATGCGCGAAGTGGCGATCGGTGATGATGGCGAAGCCGGGTTCGGCGCCAAGGTCCGCGAGTGGAACCGCACTGAGCTGCTCACCCACTGGCGCGAGGCCTGGGCCGATCATGTCAACACCCGGCTGGCCGCGCTCGATATCGACGCCCGCGTCGATCACCGCACGCTAGAGGCGCAGGGGATCGAGCTTGAACCCCAGCACAAGATCGGGCCTGCGGCCTCGCGCATGGCCGAGCAGGGGTTCGAGGTCGATCGTGCCGAAGAGCATCTGGAGATTGCGCGGGCGAACGGCGAGAAGCTGATTGCCAATCCCGCGATCGCGTTCGAGGCGATCACGCACCATCAGGCCACATTTACCGAGCGCGACCTCGCGATGTTCGTTCACCGCCACAGTGCCGGTACCGATCAATATACCGAAGTGATGTCTGCGGTGAAAGCATCGCCCGAACTGATCGCGCTCGGCAAGGACGGGCGCGGTCACGATCGGTTCACATCGCGCGCGATGATCGACACCGAGCAGCGGCTCGAGCGTGCGACCGCGACGCTCGACGCCCGCCGCAATCACGGTGTTGCCGATCGACACCGCGAGCTTGCCTTGGAGCGCGCCAGCAGTCGCGGGCTCGATCTGTCGCCCGAGCAGCGCGGCGCGTTCGAGCATGTGACGAGCGCGCGCGGCATCAGCAATGTCATCGGCTATGCCGGGACGGGGAAGAGCGCGATGCTCGGTGTCGCGCGCGAGGCTTGGGAATCTGCCGGCTACCAGGTGCAGGGCGCGGCATTGTCGGGCATCGCGGCGGAAGGCCTCGAATATGGCTCGGGTATCGGATCGCGGACGATTGCCAGCCTCGAGCATCAGTGGGCGAATGACCGAGAGCGCGTGACCAGCAAACATATCCTCGTCATCGACGAGGCCGGGATGATCGGGACGCGCCAGCTGGAACGCGTCGTGACCGAAGCGGAGAAGCAGGGCGCCAAGGTCGTGCTGGTCGGCGACCCCGAGCAGCTCCAGGCGATCGAGGCGGGTGCCGCTTTCCGTGCCGCCGCCGAGCGCCACGGTGCCGTTGAGATCACCGAAATCCGGCGTCAGCATGAAAGCTGGCAGCGCGATGCAACGCGCGAGCTTGCCACCGGACGCACTGGTGCGGCGATCGGGCGTTACGCCGAGGCGGGCCATGTTCACGCTGCCGATACCCGCGAGGCAGCGCGCGCGGAGCTGGTTGATGCGTGGGATCGTGATCGGCAGGCGCTACCGAATGCCAGCCGGATCATCCTGACCCACACCAATGATGAGGTGCGGCAGCTCAATACCGATGTGCGCAGCCGCATGCGCGCCAGCGGTGCGCTTGGCGGGGATGTCGCGATCACCGCCGAGCGCGGCGAGCGGATGTTCGCCGACGGAGACCGAATCATGTTCCTCAAGAATGAACGCGGCATGGGGGTGAAGAATGGGTCGCTTGGGACGGTTCAGAATGCCAACCCGCAGCGCATGGCGGTCAAGCTCGACGACGGGCGCAGCGTCGCCTTTGATTTGAAGAACTATGCCCATATCGATCATGGCTATGCGGCGACGATCCACAAGGCGCAGGGCATGACGGTCGATCAGGTGAAGATGCTCGCGACACCGGGGGTAGACAGTCATTCGACATATGTCGCCCTGTCCAGGCATCGCGAGCATGTCGGCCTATATTATGGGCGCGATGACTTTGCCAATCAGAGCAAACTCGTGCGCGCCGCTTCGCGCGAGCGCGGCAAGGATATGGCCAGCGATTATCGGGTTCAGCAACTGGCGGAGCCGGCCCAGCCAAAACGCGGTATGTTCGACGGGCTGAAGCTCAGCGTTTCACGCAACAAGGTGCTCGGGGAGAATGCACATGTGAGACAGCTCCCGGTCAAACTTGCTGAGGTCCGCGTCAGCGCCCGTTCGCTTGATCCCACGTCTGCGCGTTCGCCGCTCGACAAGGCGGTCGAGCGCTTTGCGCGCGTGACGAAAGAGATTGTCGATGTGCGCCGCGCTGGCGGAAAGGAACTGCCGCACGAGCTCGATAGCTACCGCAAGGCCCGTCAGGACCTGGATGCCCTGCGCCCCGGTGGTGGGAGCGATCTGCGCGAGGCGTTCGGGAAGAGCTACAAGCTTGCCAGTGAGGCATCCCAGGGACGGACGGCGGGGGCGATCGCGGCGATGGAACGGCAGGACGCGGCGCGGACCGCCGAGCGGGTGGCGGCCGAACGTGCGGCGCGCGAGCGCGTGCACCTCACCGCCGAAACGAAGAGGCTCGCCGCCGAGACCGGGAAGCGCGCCGACCTGTTCGTCGCGACGTGGAAGGCCGAAAACACGCGGGTTCGCGAGGCGCCGACCTATGCAGTTCGCGACGAGGCGCGCGCCAACCTCACGAGCATGGCGAAGAGCCTTCACCGCGATCCGCAGCTCGAGTCGCTGCTCCGCAACCGGCGTGCCGAGCTGGGCCTGAAACCTTCTGCGACAGGATCGCTGTCTTACGACCTCCAGCAATGGCTCGGCCGCTCGCGCGGGATAGGGATATCGATGTAGCCGGGCAGGCATGACACTAGGACCAACGCGCTCCGCCCGACCGTCCCATGATGCTGCCGAAGCTTTTGAGGAGCTGCGACGGGAATCATCGCTGACGCGCATGGCTGTCGAGGGGTTGACCTCGGCCAAAGAAAAGATACCCGACTACGCGCCCACGCTCCGTGAAATACTCACTCGTCTCGATCACATCGATCAGGAAATCGAAAGTATCCACGACAAGCCCGCGATGCGGCTCACGCCGTTGACCCTTGCAGCCGAAAGTCACGAAGCATCGACATCCTACGGCGCTGAGGATCGCAAATCCGTCGGCGAGGCCCGGGAGGCGCTGGCAAGGTTACTCGGCCGCGTCGAAGGCATGATCAAGCAGCGCCGGTCGAACGATGAGCAGGACTGGTGGGTGACGTGGGCGGCCACCGGCGGATTTTTAGTCGGAACGTTGCTGGCGCTTATCGGTGTAGCGCTAACCGGTTAAAACGTTCTTCTAAAGTTGCCGTGCATCACTTTCGCGCCATCACGAAGAAAATCAAGATAGTCGGACCAGTGCTGCATCATGCGGACGCGTTCGTCCCAATATTCCCCTCGCGCATAGGCGCGTCGTACTGCGTTGTTGTCGCAATGGGCAAGTTGACGCTCAATCGCATCGGGATGCCAAAGACCCATCTCGTTAAGCAGTGTAGCAGCCGTCGCCCTGAATCCATGACCTGTCATCTCATTCTGAGCATAGCCCATGCGGCGAAGTGCGGCATTGATCGTATTCTCTGACATGGGTCGATCGACCGATCGCAGCGAAGGGAACAAATAGCTGCTATAATCAGCATCATGCTCAATCGTTTCAAGGATGGCGAGTGCCTGGCGCGATAGAGGAATGACATGCGGCCGTCGCATCTTGGTTTTGTGGCGAGGAATGGTCCACAGCGCTCTATCGAGATTGATGTCCGCCCATTCGGCGTGTCGAAGCTCGCTAGGGCGCACAAAGACGTGCGGAAGTAGTCGAAGGGCCACACATGTGCTCGGCAGACCGTCAAAAGCTTCTATAGCGCGGAGCAGTCCCCCTACGGCGCTGGCATCGGTAATTGCAGGGCGATGGACGGGTTGCGGCGCAATGAGCGCGCCGCGCAAGTCTGCCGCGACATCGCGATCAGCGCGCGCCGTGGCAATGGCATAGCGAAATATCTGGGAGCAGGTGCTGCGAAGCCGCTTGGCGGTTTCATAGCGTCCCCTGCTCTCCATCTTGCGCAGCATCACGAGAAGTTCCTGTGCGGTGATAGACGCAATAGGTCTTGTCCCGATTGCTGCCTTGATGAAATCGGTTAGCCACCGGAGCTTCTTCATCGTGACAGGAGAACGGCCTTCGCGCTCCATCTTCGCCAACCATTCGTCACAGACGGCCGTGAAGCTATTTGCCGCTGCCACGGAGGCCGCGATCCGATCAAGTTTCAGCTGCTCGCTTGGGTCACCACCTCGCGCGAGAAGTTTGCGGGCAGCGTCTCTCTGCTCTCGTGCATCAGCCAGACCAATGTCCGGCCAGACCCCGAAGGATAGTGTCTTTTGCTTGCCGAGATAGCGGTAGTTCATGCGCCAATAACGTGAACCGTTCGGCATCACGCTCAGGTAAAGCCCGTCAGTGTCGGCAAGTTTGTAGGGCTTGTCCCGACCCTTGGCGGATTTAATTGCAACGGCGGTTAAGGCCATGATGGTATCTCCCGAATCGGGAACGACTTTATACCAGCAGATATACCATCGGATTGTTGGTATGCAGTGGCATGTCGCCGCTCTGTCTGAGAATGCTATACCAGAAAAAGCCACCGAAAACAGCCGTTTATGAGACTGTTTGAAACCCTCTGCGAGAGAATTTTGGTGACCCCTACGGGAATCGAACCCGTGTTTCAGCCGTGAAAGGGCCGCGTCCTAACCGCTAGACGAAGGGGCCGTCGATCGGTGAAGCGGCGCATTAGACGGGGATGCCCTAGGGGTCAAGCCTTCGCATCTATCGACCGCAGAAAAGCTGGCCTGACCATGGCTATTCTGCCCAGGCCGCATCCTCCAGATGCAGTTCGGCGGCGGGGCGGCTGCCCCAATCGTCGCGCTTGGCACGTCCGGCGAGCCATAATTTGCGTCCGCCGCGTGCGTTGAGCAGGGTTTGCCCCAATTCGCTCGTCGCGTTGCGAAAGGCGATGGCCTTGAACCGCCCGCCATCATCGCCCGCAACGATCAGGCGGACATGGTCGGTGCCGACGATTCCCGATTCGATGATACGGACTGGACCCGTCGCAACGCGCGGTGCGGGCCAGCCCGAACCATAGGGGCCTGCCGACTCAATCGCTTCGCACCATAGCGGGCTGATCCCGCGCGGCGCGAGCACGGCGTCGATCAGCAAGGATTTTTCGCCGCTCGCCCGCTCGACATCGGCGGCGAGGCGGTCGTTGAGAAAAGCGCCGAGCGCGTCGATTTTGTCGCCCGCGACGGTCAGCCCCGCCGCCATGGCATGGCCGCCGCCCGCGATCAGCAGGCCGCTTTCCTTGGCGGCAAGAATCGCCGCGCCCAGATCGACGCCGCTGATCGAGCGACCCGACCCCTTGCCGGTGCCGTCTTCATCAAGCGCGATGACGATGGCGGGGCGGTGCAGTTTCTCTTTGAGTCGTCCGGCGACGATGCCGATGACACCGGGGTGCCAACCCGCGCCCGCGACAATCGCGACCGGCGCATTGGCGGTGCCGCCGCTCGCTTCCATTGCCTGTTCGAGCACGGCGGCTTCGATGGCCCGGCGTTCCTCGTTCAGGCGGTTGAGTTCCTGCGAAATGTCGGCGGCTTCCTGCGGGTCGGACGTGGTGAGCAGGCGGACGCCCAGATCCGATTTGCCGACGCGCCCTCCCGCGTTGATGCGCGGTCCGAGCGCAAAACCCATGTCGCTGGCCCCCGGTGGGCGGGTCAGCCGCGCCGCATCCATCAGGGCGGAGAGGCCGACATTGCCGCGCCGCGCCATGATTTTAAGGCCTTGGGTGACCAGCGCGCGATTGAAGCCGGTGAGCCGCGCCACGTCGGCGACGGTGCCGAGCGCCACAAGGTCGAGCAGGTCAATGAGCGCGGGTTCTTTGCGATCCCTGAAAAAGCCGCGTGCGCGCAAGGTGCGGAGCAGCGCCGCGCCGAGCAGAAAGGCGACGCCGACGGCGGCCAAATTGCCATGCGCGGCGGCCTCGGGAACTTCGTCGAGCCGGTTCGGATTGACCACTGCAAAGGCGTCGGGAAGTGTCGTCGCGCATTGGTGATGGTCGACGATGATCACCTCGACCCCCGCCGCCTTGGCCTCTGCAATCGCGTCGAACGCCTGCGCGCCGCAATCGACGGTGACGACCAGCCGCGACCCCGCTTCGCCAATCTTGACCAGCGCCGCGCCCGACGGGCCATAGCCTTCCATCAACCGGTCGGGGATATAGGCGCCGACGGGCAGACCCAGATCGCGGAGCAGGCGGACGAGCAGCGCGGCAGAGGTCGCGCCGTCGACGTCATAATCGCCGAAAATCGTCACCGCTTCACCCGCCACAACGGCATCGGCGAGCCGCGCGGCGGCGGCGTCCATATCCTGAAACAGCGCCGGATCGGGCATGAAGCCGCGCAGCGTCGGGTTACGCTGTCGCTCCAGATCATCGCGCGTGACCCCGCGCGCGAGCAATAATTGGGTGACCAGATCGTCGGGCGCCAGATTTTCCTGCGCCATGTCGGCGCTGGCCCGACGCCAATGCCAGGGCTGGCCGCTGATCGACCGGTCAATGCCCAGCGCGGTGTCGCTCATTTGTGTGTCTCCGTTCGTGCGCTTAGCATCTGATCGCGCAGCGCGACGGCTTGGGCATATGGCATGGCCTCGACCCTATGCGCGCCAAGGCCGCTGCCGCCGGGAACCCCGAACACCAAAGTTGCAAGGCCGAACGGGCGCAGGATGAAATTGCTTTTGAGGTCGATGCTTTGCACCGATGCGTGCGGCAACAGGGTCAGTTTGGGCGTCCAGAAACCGCGTCCGATGACCAGCTTGTCGGCTAGCTCCGCCCAGCGGTGATGCCGTATCTCGAACAGCGCGAATCCCAAAACCAGCGGCGCGGCAAACAGAGCGATCCAGCCGAAACCGGTGCCGAGCCATAGGGCAATCAGCCCGCCCATGGCCGTCATAATGGCGCCGATGATGCCGCCCAGTGCGATGATCGGATGGCTGTGGAACCATGTTGCGTCCGCCTGTGGCCGCGCGATTCCAATCTCGGCCAGCACCGCATCCATATCGGCAAGCTGGCCAAAGGGGACGACCTGATGATCCTTTTCCTTGGCACTGTCGCTCGCCAGACTTTGCAGCCGCAGTTCGTGCCAACCAAAACGCTTGCGCAGCCAGCCGGTGACCATGATCGCGGCCTGAACACGGCGCAGCGGGATGGCGACATCGGTGCGGGTGGTCAGCCCCCGCGTCCGGCGCAGCGCGCGTGGCTCGCGGGTCAGGCGAAAATCCCAATTGGTCAGAAATGTCGTCGCGATGCCGGTACCAAATCCGATCAGCAGTAACGAAATCAGCGCCCCCAGCGCGGCGATCCACTGATGCGCGATCACCCAATTCCCGAAACCATATTCCGCCGCGATATTGATCCAATCATAAGGATTGAAGAAATTAAACGGCAGCCAATTGTCGAAAAACTGCGCGCCAGCGGCGACGACGGCAAGCGCGGCGAGCGAGAAGTTGAAGAGTCCGGCGCGCAGCAACTGGCGCGGCCCCATCGCAAACAGCAACCGCTCTTCCATGGCGGGCGTTGCGGTCGTGCCTTGCCCGTCGGTTGCCGGGGTTGCGGCCAAATCGGTGCGGTGGGCGCGGATGACTGCGCGCAATTGCTGCGCCTCGGTCAGCCCGATGGCGTTGAGATTGGCATCATCGCCCTTGCCCTTGCTGCTGGCCCCCGTTTCGAACCCCACCTTTGCAATGCCCAGTGCGCGCGCGACAAGCCCTTGTTCGATGCTGACATCCTGAATGCGGTCAAAGGGGATGGTCCGATGCTGACGCGCAAAAATTCCGCTTTCGATCGCCATCTCGTCCGCGCCGATATAATAGCGAAACCGCACCCAGCGCAGCCAGGCAGTGACGAGCGACGCGAGCAGGAAAAACAGCAGCGCCGGAACGACGTAAATCCATTTACCCGCAATGCCGATCGCCGCCAGCGCCGGAATCATGTTGAGCGATTGCGGCCCCAACCGGACGATCGCCAGCGCCAGCGAGAGCGGGTGAAGTCGCTGCCATTTTGGGTCGCCGGCGATGGTGTCGGTCATGCAAAATCGGTCTGGATATGGTGGCGGATCGTCTCGCGCATCGCCGCCGCCAAATCGCCGTGCAGCCCAGGCAGGGTGACGGTGCTATTGTGCGTGCCCGATGTGTGGACGACAAGATGCGACAGGCCAAACAGGCGCTCGACCGGACCCTGGCCGACATCGATATGCTGAACGCGGACAAAGGGGACGATGGTGTCGGTGCGTACCAACCAGCCGCGCGCAACGCGAATCTGGTCGGAGGACATGTGAAAGCCCCAACGCTGCGCCCGGCGCGAGGGGATGGTCACAATGGCGATAATCGCCAACAGCCAGCCCAGCACGCTCAGCAGGCCAAAGGGGCCGCCTATCCGTTCAATTACCATATTGTCGAGCACGGTCGCCCCAATGGCCAGCGGGATCGCGTTGAGCGCGATATGGATGCGCAGCACATGGGCAAAGGCCGGATCGATAGGCTCCAGCCCTTCGGACGGCAAAAAGTCCGAAAGATCATGGGGGTCGGGGAAAGCCGGTGCGCTGTCTGTCATGCCTATCTGTTATGCCGAACCGGCCTTGGGAACAACCGGATTAGGGAACAACCACGTTAAACCGCGGGTCAACTGGCGGGTGTAGTGCAAACCATGACAGGAAAGCGGCCTTGTCGCCCTCGACCTTGATGGCGCCCGATTGCAACAGTGCCGGAAAACTCGCCGCGCCCAGCATAACATCGTCAAGCGTCGCGCGGTTGACGGTGATGACGGCGGTCGGTGCGGGGTCGCGCTGGCCATAGCGGGGGAATTCGACCCCGCCCTCGACCACCACCGCGACCTGCTCCTTGCTGTCGGGCAGCAGGAACTGGAAGGTGCCCGCAAGCTCCTTGCCCTTCGCCGCGTCAAAGCGCATGGCAAGCGCATCGAAGAAGGACGGGGTCGGAATGGCACTGATAAAGCTGCGGCTTTGCCCGTTGCGCGAAATATTCTGCGTCTCGGTGCCGCGCAGCGTGGCGGCGGCGGCGAGATAATAGTTGCGCCACGATCCCGATTCCGCCTGATAGCCCAACTGGTCATAGGCCGATGCCAGCGCCTCCCTTGCTGCGCTGTTGTCGGGCTGGGCAAAGACCAGCTTGTTCAATAATTCAGCGCCCCACCGATAATCCCCGCTGGCATTGGCGGCCCGTCCGGCGGCCAGCAATTTGTCGGCACCGCCTGCGAGTGCGACATATTTGACTGCGCTTTGCTCGGGGGGCAGCGGGTTGAAGGTGGCGGGATTGCCGTCCCACCAGCCGAAATAACGCTGATAGGTCGCCTTCATGTCGTGGTTGAGCGTGCCATAATAGCCGCGCGTTGAAAAATCATGGCCCTGCACCGGGGCTTCGGGGGTCTGGTCGGCCAGTTCGTGCAGGGTGGCCCCGCGATTTGCCGCGAACAGGGTCCGGTCGTGAACATAGCGATAGACATCGCGTTGGTCGGTGAGCAATTTTTTGACCGCCGCCTGTCCCCAGGTCGGCCAATGATGTGACCCCAGCGCCACCTCGGCCTTATCGCCCCAGCGCAGCAAAATGGCATCAATGACTTTGGACCAACGCAGCGCATCGCGGACCTGCGCGCCGCGCATGGTCAGGATATTGTGCAGATTATGGGTGACAACCTCGGTCGTGTGCAGCGTCTTATAGGCGGGAATATAAAACACCATTTCGGCGGGGGCTTCGGTCCCGCCCGCATCCATGACCTGAAACTCCAGCCCGTCGATAGTGAGATTGCCGCCGGTTGCAGGAACAGTCTCGGTCGGCTCCATATAACCGATGGTTCCGGCGGACAGGCGCGGCCCCAATCCGGTGTCGACCTGTCCGGTTGGTCCCGGGGGGATGATCGAACCGAACATATAGAGCGCGCGGCGGCTCATCGCATTGCCGGCGAGGACATTTTCGGCGATCGCTTCTTCGGAAAATCCGTGCGGGGCGATGATGCGGATATGCTCTTTCGCCACTTGCTCGGGCGTCACGATGCCGCCGACGCCGCCGAAATGATCGCTGTGGCTGTGCGAAAAGATGATGGCGCGGATCGGCCGCTTGGGGCCTGTGGGTTCGATGGTGCGCTCGAATAGCGCCCAGCTTGCCGCTGCCGTTTCCTCGCTCAGCAAGGGATCGACAATGATCCAGCCGGTCTTGCCGCGAATCACCGTCATTACCGACAGGTCATAGCCGCGCAATTCCCACACCTTGTCGGGCACCACTTCGAACAGGCCGTGGATGGCGTTGAGCCGCGCCTGTCGCCAGAGCGAGGGATTGACCGTCGCAGGCGCCTTCTCGGATTGCAGGAACGCATAGGGCCGTGAGTCCCACACAATCGCGCCGTCCTTGCCGGTGATCAGGCCATCGGGGATCTCGGCCAGCTTGCCACGCGATGCGTTGGCAAAATCTTGCGGATCGTCGAGCGCCAGTCGCGCCGCGACGGCGGCTTGCGAAGCCTTTGTGGCGTCGCTGGCGACGTCTTGGGCCAGTGCCGTTGTCGAAAGCAGCAGGGCTGGCAGCAGGGCCAAGGTGCGATACATGATAATCTCCCCAGTTATTTCGGCCAAGTCTGCGCCGTGACCTGATGTTTGGCAAGCGGCTCGACAGCGCGCGGCGGGCGTGCTGTTGTGTCGGCATGAGTAATGCGCCCCCCGTTCTGCTGATCATCTGGCACAGCCGCACAGGCGGCAGCCGCGCGCTGGCTGATGCGGCGACCAAGGGAGCCAACGACACCAGCGATGTTGAGGTGCAACAGGTCGCGGCACAGGATGTCACCCCCGATCATCTGATCGCTGCCGCCGCCTATCTGTTCGTCGGCCCCGAAAACCTCGCCGCGCTGTCGGGCGCGATGAAAGAGATGTTCGACCGCTGCTATTACCCCTGCCTCGGCCAGATCGAGGGACGCGCCTATGCCACGATTATCTGTGCAGGCTCCGACGGCGAAAATGCCCAACGCCAACTCGACCGCATCGCAACCGGCTGGCGACTCAAGCGCGTCGCTGATCCAATCATCGTCAACACCGACGCGCAAACGCCCGAAGCGATATTGGCAGACAAGGTGATTGCGAAGGACCGGCTGGCCGAGGCGCGTGACATGGGTGCAGCGCTGGCCGAAGGGATTAAGGCGGGGATATTCTGAGAGCAAGCGCTCGCGCGCGAAGGGCTGAGCGCGCTGCAGTTATGCCAAGCCGAAGCTGGGCAGCGACTGGCGAATGACGCGCACGGCTGATCTGAGGAACAGAGCAGCGATGATGCCGCCAACGATGATGTCAGGCCATGGCGATGCTGTCGCTGCAACCGCACCCGCCGCCATGAGCACGCCGACATTGGAAATCACGTCGTTTCGCGAACATTCAAATGTGCTGGACATGTTCACATCCTGCGCCCGGAAACGCCACAACAAGCGAAGGCAGGTCAAATTGGCGATCAAGGCAATTCCGCCGAATATCATCATGAGCGACGAAGAGGGGGGCACGCCTGTCTTCATCTTGATGGCGATATCAACAAGGATGCCGACCCCGAACGCCAGAATGAAAACACCCTTGGCGAGGGCCGCCCCACCTTTCCACCGATCACTGCGAGAAATGGCAAAAATGCTTAGGCCATAGACAAGGGCGTCACCCAGCATATCGACGCTGTCGGCAATCAGCGCCGTCGATCCGGCGATGATACCGGCGGAAAATTCTGCCACGAACATGACGGCATTAATCGCGAGCACAATCAAAAGAATGCGCCGCTGATCGGCTTGCCTGACAAGTCGTTCGAGTTCCCTGCCTTTACTGGCGCAACAATCGTCAGCCATGAATCCACTTATCTCTTCATTGCCGATGCCAGCAACTGGATCGTCGGCGATCACGTCGCTCGCGCGCTGCACGCAGCCTCCGCCTCATCCTAACCGGTGTTCGCCTTTGACCCAGCGCACGGTGCCGGACGAGGCGCGCATGACGACGCTTTCGGTGGTCATCATGCCGTCGCGGCGGATTTTGACGCCGTCGAGCAGGCTGCCGTCGGTGACGCCCGTCGCGGCGAAAATGACATCGCCCTTGGCCAGATCGTGCAGGTCGTAAACGCGGTTGAGGTCTTCGACCCCCCATTTGGCGGCGCGGCGGCGTTCGTCGTCGTTGCGAAAGATCAACCGGCCCTTGAATTGTCCGCCGACACAGCGCAAAGCCGCCGCCGCCAGCACGCCTTCTGGCGCGCCGCCGCTGCCCATGTAAATGTCGATATTGGTGTCGGGGTTGGTCGTCGCGATCACGCCTGCGACGTCGCCATCAGGGATTAGCGCAACGCCGCAGCCGATGGCGCGCAGCTCGGCAATCATCGCCTCGTGGCGCGGCCGGTCGAGGACGCACACCATGATGTCGGCGGGCGAGCAGCCGCGTTCCTTGGCGACGGCCTCGACATTCTCGCGGATGCTGTTGCCAAAATTGACGATGTCGGGCGAATAGCCCGGCCCGACCGCCAGCTTGTCCATATAGACGTCGGGGGCGTTGAGCAGGCATCCCTCTTCGGCAATCGCTAGTACGGCGAGCGCATTGGGGCCGGATTTGGCGGTGATCGTCGTGCCTTCCAGCGGGTCGAGCGCGATATCAATCTTGGGACCTTTGCCGGGCGCGTTGCCGACTTTCTCGCCAATATACAGCATCGGAGCTTCGTCGCGTTCGCCCTCACCGATGACGACGGTGCCGTCCATATACAGGTTGTTAAAGGCAGCGCGCATCGCTTCGACGGCGGCGGCATCGGCGGCTTTTTCATCGCCGCGACCGATCAGCTTGGCTGCGGCAATCGCTGCCGCTTCGGTTACGCGTACCATTTCCAGCACGAGCACCCGATCAAGGTTGCTATCGGTCTTCGCCATATTTGCTCTCCGTCTTTACTTACTGCGCCCGCTGGGCATGATGCGCGCCATATGGTTGTGCGCGTCACTTGTCGAGCGAGCTTGATGCCATTTGGTGCAAAGCTCGCAGCCTGCGTCATGCTGACGACACCGGCGTCAGCTGTTGTTGCCCAGACCGTTTCGCCTCCTGCACGGGATGCCGAAACGGCGATTGCACGAAGCCATCAACTGACCGATCCCGTCCGCCGATGTCAGCCCTCCAGCGACGGGGCCATTGTGGTGTGCGGGAACGATACAGATGAAAATCGGCTGTCGTCCGAACTGCGTGCGATTGCCGGTATTGGGCAATCGACCAAGGACAGCATCCCGCCAGCCCCGCCTGCTAACGCGGCCACACTTAGTAAATTACCGTTTAACTGGCACTCGATGGGTGGCCACTATGGCTCTCCGCCCGAATTTAATCCGCTTTTCGAACTGTCGAAAAAAATGACCGATCCCGACCGTGATGGGACGACGGAGCCCGATGAACGATAAGGTTTAGAGGGCCAATATCGGCATCTGCATCGGCGCGCCGATGACATGGTCTGATGCCGCGAGGGCGTCCAGCGCCGCCTGAACCGCGCGTGCCGGGCCTTCGTGGGTAACGAGGACGATGGCAACGCGGTCATCGTCGCCATTGCCCCGCTGGATAAAGCTTTCGATCGACACATTGGCGTCGCGCATGGCGGCGGCGATTTCGGCGAGCACCCCGATGCGATCTTCGACAATCAGGCGGACATAATGTTTGCCGACCCGCGCTCCGCCGTCGGCGGCGGGGGCCTGATCGAGCGAATCGACGGGCATGGCAAAGGCGGGACCATATTCGTCGCGCGCAATGTCGATGATGTCGGCAACGATGGCTGATGCCGTCGGCCCCGCGCCTGCACCTGCGCCCTCAAAGAACAGGCGACCGACGAAATTGCCCTCTGCCACCACGGCGTTGAGCGATCCGGGAACATAGGCCAGCGGATGATCGGCGGGGACGAGGCAGGGCTGAACATGCTGATAGAGCGCGTCGCCCATGCGTTCGGCCATGCCGATCAGGCGAACGCGATGGCCCAGCGCCTCGGCTTCACGAATATCGGCGGCAATCACTGCTTCGATTCCCGTTGTCGTCACCGCATGAAAATCGAGGCTGGTGCCAAAACAGAGCGCGGCCAGAATCGACAATTTGTGCGCGGCATCGATGCCGCCAATGTCGAAACTCGGGTCGGCTTCGGCAAAGCCTTCGGCCTGTGCGGCGGCCAGCGCGTCGTCGAAACTCGCCCCCTCGCGCTCCATCAGGGTCAGGACATAATTACAGGTGCCATTCAAAATGCCATAAACGCGCGCGATCTGATTGGCCGAGGCGCCTTCGCGAATCGCTTTGATGACCGGAATTCCGCCCGCGACAGCGGCTTCATATTTCAGGGGCGTGTCGGCCTGTTCGGCGATTCGCGCGAGATCGAGCCCGTGATGGGCGATCATCGCCTTGTTGGCCGTGACCAGCGCCTTGCCCGCGCTTAATGTCTGTCGCGCCAGATCGAGCGCTGCGCCATCGGCTCCGCCCATCATCTCGACCACAACATCGACGTCATCGGCGGCGACCAGCGCCGCCATATCATCTTCCCAGCGATAGGCGGACAGATCGATGCCGCGATCCTTGTGTCGGTCGCGCGCAGCCAGTGCGACAATTTCGATAGGCCGCCCGGCCCGCCGGGTAATCAAGGCGCGATTCGCCTCGAGCAGACGGACGACTCCGCCGCCGACAACGCCAACACCGGCCAGAGCTACGCGAAGCGGCGGGCGGGCAGGGGACGAGGGCGATTGGGGGGACATGTGGGCGCTCCGATGGTCAATTTCGCAGGCGACGGCCCGCGCTCCTCCGCGCCCCTATCGGCTTTTGGCACTGAAACAAGCCCGCAATGCGCCGAATCGTGATGGCGCACACCCGCTATTGGGCGGGTGGCGGGGTGCGGGTGCGTGGACAGTCGCCCAGCGCGGCGAGGACATAGCTATAGTCATCGGCGGCCTTGGCCCGGTCGGGCGCCGCCGTTCCCCCCAGTTTGGATAAGGGCAGCTTGCGCGGCAAACCGCAGGCGAGTCGATACCAGGCAAGCGTATTGCGTGCTGGTGCTGCGGCCGATTCGTCGACAATCTCGCCAAAGGCAGCGGTCCAGTGCCGCGAGCCGTTCGCCGCAGTCAAAATGGACAGCGACATGGGTTCGTTGGTCGCCGTGTTGAAGAATAATTGCGTCTCACCCTCGCCGGGCAAGGTGCCAGCGACATGAAAACCGTTGGCGATTCCTGTGATTGCTGGCGGCGCGCCCGGCTTGACCAACTCGGCCAATATAGCGCGTAGTCGCGCTTCGGTCGCCGGGTCCCAGATCAACTGGGCGTCAGGCGAAATCAGCCGCACCGCCCCGGTTGCGGCCGATCCGGGGCCGCTGGCGGGGGCAGGCCGGGCAAACAGCAATACGGGCTGCTTTTTCTTCAGCTTCGGGGGCTTTCCGTTCGGAAGGCGTGGCAGGTCCACCAGATAGGCAATCGAGGCGGCCAGCGGACCGCGTCCACGAATCAGGCTGATGACATCGGCCTCAATATAGAGCCTTGCGAGCGCTGGAGAGAGGCCAGGCGTTCTTTCAGGCTTCAACGCCACCGCCTTGCGGATGCGCGCGTGAATGGTCATCGGGGCTGCAGTCGCCAGGTCGGCGATGTCGGCATAACTATAGGGGCTGGCTGTTTCGGTCGCAAAGCTGGGGGCGGTTTGCGCAAAAGAAGGCGTTGAAAAACAAACGCCTAACCCAAGTGAGCAAGCCAGAACTACAGAGGGGAGCCGTCGCATCAAATACATACTTTCCTTATGGGGCGGCCGATATCGGCTCACAGACATGCTATCATGGGATAACCTACATTAACCAATGATAAAGGGTTTGCGAACTCGCCTCCACCGCGATAGGACGGCGTTAAGTGGTCGATCAGAATATAATCAAGTCGACCGCAAGCCGCCGGGTCTGCACAGAGCATCGGAAATTATCCGAGCCTGCTGGGCAACCTTTCCCGTCGGTTCGGATTGGTGACAGGATGATCTAGCAAGGAGCGTCGTCCCTGAATGGCTTATGGTGATACGACAGACCCTAAAAACAGGGTAGTGGCCATTGTCTTGGTTGGCTTGTTCACGGCAACATTGGGCTATGGCCTGGTGAACGGCCTGAACATCAGCATCGTCAAGAAAATTGCCGAAAAATTAGCTGTGGTGGATGTGGAAGAACCACCTCCACCCGAAGAGCCGCCGCCGCCGCCGCCGCCGGAGAACAAGCTGCCGCCGCCACCACCCGTGGTGACGCCGCCGCCCAAGTTCACGCCGCCGGTTAGTGCGCCAGCTATTCAGTCGATTCCGACGCCGCCACGCAATCCGCCGGTTTTTGTGCCGCCGGCTCCGCCTGCGCCGCCGGCTCCCGATCTGAGTCAGTCGGGTACCCCCAGGGGCAACCCGGGCCGCTGGGCGACCAATGACGATTATCCCGCCCGGGCTCAGCGCGAAGAGCGCGAAGGCACCACGGGATTCAGGGTGACCTATAATACGGATGGTCGTGTGACCTCTTGTACTGTGACCTCATCGAGCGGCCATTCCGACCTTGATGAAACCACATGCAAACTGATTACACGCCGCGCCCGCTTCAACCCGGGCAAGGATCGCAATGGCAATGAAACTGGTGGCACGTACAGCAACCGGATTCGTTGGCAAATTCCACGGTAATCAGGCGGTTTTTGGAATTTTATTGAATTTTTGTATTCAGAATTTTTGAGAGGGAATAGCTACAATGATGAATTTGATCGCAACCGCAGCCGCTGCTCACGGTGGCGAATCGGGCGGCCTCAGCCTTATTCCGTCAGCGATGTGTGTCGTGAAGGAAGGGGATAGCCCCTATGGTCTGGTTCCTGCGCTTTGTCAGGGCGGGATCGTGTCGCAGGTGACCTTCTTGGTCCTTCTGATCATGTTTGTTGGCACGCTCTACATCCTGTTCACCAAATTGTTCGAACAGAATAAGGTGATGAGCCAGGGCAAGGCCGTGGATGCCAATTTCTGGCGCGCCCCGACGCTCGCCGACGGCATGGCCAAACTCGAAAAGAACAGCGCCTATCGTCAGGTTGTCGAAGACGGCCTGCGTGCAAATACGGAACATGACAAGCTGACCAACCCGGTCGAAGCGCATGACTGGATGCACGGCACGCTCGAACGGTCACAGAACCACATCAATTCGAAACTCAATGGCGGACTGGCCTTCTTGGCAACCGTGGGTTCAACGGCTCCGTTCGTTGGTCTGTTCGGTACGGTTATCGGTATTCTGCGCGCCCTTGTGAAAATTGGTGCGTCGGGTCAGGCTTCGATCGATACCGTTGCTGGTCCGGTTGGTGAGGCGCTGATCATGACCGCTATTGGTCTGATCGTGGCGGTTCCCGCTGTGCTTGCCTTTAACTGGCTGCAAGGCCGCAACAAGGCGATTGCCCGTAACCTTTCGACCTTCTCGAACGATGTGCTCGGTTCGATCATGTCGAACGGTCAGGTCAAGCCTGTGACCACGGCTGCGCCTGCCAAGGCGCCTGCTGCGGCTCCGAAAAAGGCCTGATGACAGGCGCGGGGTCTGGCACGGCATCGCCCTTGACGGCGGTGACATGCCGGACTCCTGCCTGGTCAGACCGGACAAAGGAACAAATTCTTTGCCGGGAAGCGCAGGTGAAATGATGCAATTTTATGTGACAGGATGCTGATCCGATGGCGATGAGTGTAGGCGATAAGGGCGAAGATGCCCCGATGTCCGACATCAACACGACCCCGCTCGTGGATATTATGTTGGTGCTGTTGATCATCTTTCTCATCACGGTCCCCGTGGTGTTGAAGACGGTGCCATTGAAGCTGCCCGATGTGCAGTTCGAACCGACAACGACAAAGCCAGAGAATGTGCTGTTGTCCGTGCGGTCGGCCGATACCGATGGCGATGGCCAGCCCAATCCAGAGAGCACGGCGTGCGAAGTCTATTGGGGCGACACGCGTGTCGATTCCAAACAGCTGCTCAGCCGTGGCACGGCCAAGCTGGAACAGCTGGTCAAAGATGTTGGCGGGGCCGAGAATCTGACCGAGGATAATTTCCCTGAAGTGCATATTCGCGGCGATATTTACACGCCGTATCAGTGCATCGGCGGGGTGATTTATACCATGCAATTTGCGGGTTTCCAAAAGATCGGCTTTATTTCCGAACCGGCACCGGGTTCGGCAACGCTGGGCCGCATCTAAGGGCGCTGCCCGATTGAAATGAAGGAATATACTCATGTCCATGGCTGTAGGCACAACTGATCCTGACCAGCCGATGATGGAAATGAACACAACGCCGCTCATCGACGTGATGCTGGTGCTGTTGATCATGTTCATCATCACCTTGCCGGTGCAGACGCACGCGGTGAAGATTGATCTGCCTATCCCGACCGACAATCCGAACGATGTCGATCCAGAGAAGAATAAGGTGATGATCGACGACAATGGCGTCATCACCTGGAACGGCACGCCGGTGGATTATGCCCAGCTGGCCTCTAATCTTGAGGCTACAAAGGCTTTGCCGGTCGAACCGGAACTGCAGGTTCAACCGACGCCCTATGCGCGCTATTTCATCGTTGACCGCGTGATGGCAACGATCAAGCGGAGCGGAGTGGGCAAGTTGGGCTTTGTTGGTAACGAACAATATGCCCGCGCCTTCTGATCTTTGATTGGCGATTGCGTGAATAGAGGAAGGGCCGCGAGTGATTCGCGGCCCTTTCCCTTTGGGCTATTTCGCTCTAAATCCCCGGCCCGTTTGACAGAATCGTTGGACCCGCCCATGCGAGCGTCCACTCCTCCCCCTGCAAGAAAAGGTCTGCACAGATGAAAATCGCCATGATCGGAACAGGCTATGTCGGCTTGGTTTCCGGGGCCTGCTTTTCCGATTTTGGCCACGACGTCGTCTGCGTCGACAAGGATGCCTCAAAGATCGCGGCGCTGCACGCCGGTCAAATGCCGATTTTTGAACCAGGTCTCGATGCGTTGGTCGCTGCCAATGTCGCCGCTGGCCGCCTGTCTTTCACCACCGAACTGGCGCCGGCAGTCGCCGATGCCGATGCCGTGTTCATCGCGGTCGGAACGCCGTCGCGGCGCGGCGATGGCCATGCCGACCTGACCTATGTGTTTGGCGCGGCCCAGGAACTCGCTGAAACACTGGACCATGATTGTGTCATCGTCACAAAATCGACGGTCCCCGTCGGTACCGGCGACGAGGTTGAGCGCATTTTGCGCGAAGGCGCGCCTGACCGCTCACACCGGGTTGCCTCCAATCCCGAATTTCTGCGCGAAGGGGCGGCAATTGGTGACTTCAAACGCCCCGACCGCATCGTGCTTGGTGCAGAGGATGAGCGGGCAGAAGCGGTGCTCCGTGAGGTGTACCGTCCGCTTTTCCTTAACGAAGCGCCGATTGTCGTGACGCGCCGCCGCACGGCCGAAATGATCAAATATGCCGCCAATGCGTTCCTTGCGACCAAAATCACCTTCATCAATGAAATCGCCGATCTGTGCGAAGCCGTTGGTGCAGAGGTGCAGGATGTGGCGCGCGGTATCGGGCTTGATAACCGCATCGGCGGCAAATTCCTCCACGCTGGACCAGGCTATGGCGGAAGCTGTTTCCCCAAAGATACATTGGCCTTGCTCAAAACCGCGCAGGACAATGATGTGCCGCTGCGTCTGGTCGAGGCAACCGTTCTCGCCAATGACCTGCGTAAACGCGCGATGGGGCGAAAAATAGTTCAGGCACTAGGCGGAAACGCACGGGGTAAAAGCGTCGCGCTGCTCGGTCTGACCTTCAAACCCAACACCGATGACATGCGCGATTCGCCCAGCCTGGCGATTGTACAGACGCTACTCGACGCAGGGGCGACTGTGACCGCTTATGACCCCGAAGGCATGGAGACCGCTGCGCCGATGATGCCGCAGGTGGTGATGAAAGACAGCGCTTATGATGCGGCAGAGGGGGCCGACGCGGTCGCCATCGTCACCGAATGGGATGCTTTTCGCGCGCTTGATCTGGAACGGATTGGCGACAGCATGGCCGATCGCGTGCTCGTCGACCTGCGCAATATTTATCCACATGACGAAGTCATTCGTCATGGTTTCAAACATATCGCTATTGGAACCGCCGCCGATTAGGCGCATTCTTCTCCCTGCAATATCATCGCGTAGGGCGACGCCATCGCGATTCGCACGCCGTTATAAAAGGGGAGCCGCATGACCAGTTTTCATCATCTTTCGAACCGCCTGACTTTGGGCGGGATCGGCGTGGCCGCAGCGCTCGCGCTGTCCGGCTGTGCGGGCTTTGGCGGCGGACCCAAAACGAAACTGCCGGTCCCTGATGCCGTTGCTCAGCTTGTTGATGCACGCGGCGCGGATCGCGGTCATGTGGACATCTTCAAGGACAACAGCGGCCTGCGGGTCGAAGTCGTCGCGCGCGGCTTTGCTGCGGGCAGTTATGGTATGCACATTCACACCACCGGCCAATGCGTCGGCCCGACTTTCTCCAGCGCAGGTGGGCATTGGAACCCGACCGGTGCGCAGCATGGTCGCGACAACCCGCTTGGCGCCCATCATGGCGACCTCCCCAATCTGGAGATCGCTTCCAACACCATCGGCCGTGCATCATTCAGGCTGGTCGGCACGCCGCTTTCTGGTCCCGAAGGACTATTAGATGCCGACGGTGCCGCCATCGTCATCCACGCCGGTCCCGATGACATGAAGACCGACCCCAGCGGCAACAGCGGCGCGCGGGTGGCGTGCGGCGTGATCACTTTGCCGCCGGTAGACGGTTAGAGACCCTAACGCAGGCGCTCCGCGCAGAAACCCTAAATCTGCTCACCCGCGGCGCGGGCGCGTTCGACAACGCTTGATGCGGCTTTGGGGACCAAGCGATAGGCGGCCATCAACAAGACTGTCCCGATGGGGGCTGCGATCAATATCGACAAGACGCCGGTCGACAGGCTGCCGGTGGCGGCGGAAACCTGTCCCGCCAGATAGGGGCCAAGCGCCAGCCCGATGAGGGTTGTCGCGAGAAAGAAGGTGGCGGTCGCGATCCCGCGCATACGCGGCAGCACCAGATCCTGACTCGTCGCCGCCGCCGCCCCCAGCGCCGAGCTGGCGAATAGCGATATGAAGAAATTGAGAATGTAAAAGAGCAGCACATTGCTGGTCGTAAAGGCGATGACCAGCGGGATGACCGGCGCAAGCAGCCCGAACATCACCACCAGCAAGCGCCCCGCCTCGTTACGTTTGCGCAGCCTGTCGGCCAGCGCGCCGCCCATGATGACGCCCAGGAACCCGGCCAGCGCGCCCGGTCCGCCCAGAACAAAGCCTACCAGCGCGGGATCCTGTCCCAGCACGCGAATGGCATAGGGCGGTGCCCAGAAAGCGACCGAATAGGAAAGAAAGGCGACCATGCCATAGCCAAGGATAGTGGTCAGAAAGGCAGGGCTGCCCCAAATCAGGGCGAAGGCGGGGGGGTCGCGATGGCGCAGGCCGGTGGCCCAGCTGAAAATGGCATAATAGCCAATCCCGATGGCCGCCCATTGCTGGCCGTTTCCGGTCACGCGGTACAGCAGCCAGGCCAGAGCTGTTATGATGGCCGCCCCGCCGATATTGACCAGCAGTGCGCCAAAGCCACGCCGGGCCGCGCCGACGAAGGTAAAGGGCGGAATGATCGCGAATAATTCCTGCGCGAAACCGCGGAACGGGTCAGGTGAGGGCGGTGTAATCAGCCCTTCCGACTGGCCGCGGATGGGTTCGCGTAAGGTGAAAACCAGCACCGCCAACAGCAGTCCGGGCAGGCCGACCGCCATAAATGCCGCTTGCCAGCCGACGAGGCCTAATGGCCCTCCATCGGGGAAATGGCTGTTCCAGTTTTTGACGATCAGCCCGCCAATCGCGAGCGAAATACCGCCACCCAGATAAAGCCCCGACGAGTAAATGGCGAGCGCGGTGGCGCGCATACGCTTGGGAAACCAGTCCGAAATCAATGAATAAGCGGCAGGGCTGGCGGTCGCCTCGCCGATGCCGACGCCGATCCGCGCCACCGACATGGTCCCGAAACTGCGCGCAAAGCCCGACAAGGCGGTCATCGCCGACCAGATCGACAGGCCCAACGTCATCAACCGCACGCGATGCCAACTATCGGCGAGCTTGCCGAGCGGGATGCCGAACAGTGCGTAAAAGACCCCGAAGGCCGTGCCATAGAGAAAGCCAAGCTGGCTATCATCAAGGCCCAGATCAGCCTTTATATCCTCGGCAAGGATCGACAATATGTTGCGGTCAACGAAATTGAGCACATAGATGAGAACCAAAACCGACAGCACATACCACGCATAAGGCGACGCCTTTTCTATGGATTCGGAAGGCAGAATTTCTGTCGGTTGACTGGCCATCGGCAAACTTCTCCCTGTGCGGGCAACTGGCCCGGGCGGGCTGTCGCTTTCTGCCTGACCTTGCTAGCAGAGCAGTGCATGAAAGGAAGCCTTGATGCCCGCACCGGCCATTTTATTCGTCTGCCTTGGCAATATCTGTCGCTCGCCGATGGCCGAAGGCGCGGCGCGCGCGGTCTTTGCCGCTGCCGGTTTGAAGGCGCGACTTGATAGCGCCGGAACGGGAGACTGGCACATCGGCGATCCCCCGGACGAGCGGGCGCAGGCCGAAGCGCGGCGGCATGGCGTCGACATCTCCGCTTTGCGCGGGCGGCAGGTTGATCCTGATGATTTTCATCACTTTGACCTCATTTTGGCCGCCGATCATGAAAATCTGGACGATTTGCGCGCGCTACGCCCCGCCAAGGCCCCGGCAAAACTGATGCTGATGCTTGATGTGGTGCCGGGCCGCGAAGGAGAGCCGCTCGCCGATCCTTATTTTGGCGCTGCTGATGGATTTGCCGCGACCTGGGCCGATGTTTCCTCAGTCGCGGCGGCGCTGGTCAAAGACGAGCAAGCAGGCGCTTCACCCTCGGGATCGAGCGGATAGCGCGCGACCGGATGATAGCGCGACCCGCCATGCGCGAGCTCGCTTTCATACAGCGTCACATGGGAAAAGGCGAAGCTTGGGCTCGTCAGGTCGTTGTGAAGCGCAATGAACGGTGCGACCGGCCCCGATCCGCGATTGAGCCGCGCCAGCGTGATATGCGGCAGGAAGGCACGGGCATCGGGAGCCACACCGACCCGCCTCAATATCTGGTCAACCTTGCGGTGGAGCGCGGTCAGCGGCGCAAAAGGCTCGACTTTCGCCCACACCATATGCGGACGCCCGCGTCGCTCGAACATATCGACCCCGGCGATCTGCGCCGTGATAGCAGTCGAGTGGAGCGCGCCGAGCGCGGCGGCAATATCCTCGGCCTGATGATGGTCAACCTCGCCAATGAATCGCAGGGTCAGGTGCAATTGATCGTCATTCTGCCAGCGTCCGCCGGCAAGGCCGTGCATCGCGTCCAAAAGCAGTTGTCGAATCGCGCGCGGCGGGCGCAGGGCGACGAATAGGCGGTGGGTCGACATGACAGCGGCAGCATAATGGGTGCCACGTCAGATGTCATGGTCATGTGCCGTCGCGGGACGGGGAGAATCGAATTTGTCCGGTTTCGCTTGAAAGACGCGATGAAAATGCCGATATTGACCCTATGGTCGGTATGGGCCGACCCCTTTTGGAGACTTAACATGGCTAATTGGAACGATCCGCGCAATGCGGCATCCGGTTTTCCGACCAACGCAGGAGCGATGGACGCAGCCGTTGATGCCGGCCTGCGGTCGTACATGCTGTCGGTTTACAACTATATGGCGTCGGGCGTGCTGCTCACTGGCGTCGTGGCCTTGCTGGCATTCCGGTCCGGCTTTGCCACCTCGCTGATCGGCAGCCCGCTGATGTGGGTCGTGGCGTTGGCGCCGCTGGCCTTTGTCATGGTGCTCAGCTTTGGCATCAACAAACTGTCGACCCCGGCCGCTCAGGCGATTTTCTGGGGCTTTGCTGTGGTGATGGGCCTGTCGATGTCGACGATCTTCATCGTCTATACCAGCACCTCGATCGCGCAGACCTTCTTTGCGACCGCCGCAGCCTTCGCGGGGCTTAGCCTCTATGGCTATACGACCAAAAAGGATTTGTCGGGTTTCGGCACCTTCCTGATCATGGGCGTTGTCGGCATTTTGGTTGCGATGGTCATCAACATTTTCGTGCAGTCGAGCGCTCTGTCGCTGGGCATCAGCATATTGGGCGTGCTGATTTTTGCGGGTCTGACCGCCTATGACACGCAAAAGATCAAAAGCATGTATTTCCATGTTCGCGGCACCGATTTTGTCGGCAAGTCGGTGGTGATGGGGGCGCTCAACCTCTACCTCGACTTCATCAACATGTTCATGTTCCTGTTGCGCCTGTTCGGCAGCCGCAACTGATCGCACCCGCGATAATCACATTGGAAAGGCCCGGCGGAGCGATCCACCGGGTCTTTTCATTTGGGGAGGGGCAGACCCGCTCGCTTAAGCTGGTGCTGCTGCTTCCATTGCCGCGATCAGGCCATTGTCGATCTCCTTGGCGCGCTTATACGCCGCGCGCTCGCGCAACGGCGCGACATAGGCTTCAAATTCGGGGCGGCTGGGCATGGTGCCAAATTGCAGGCCCCAATCGATCTGGCTGCCGATATAGACATCGGCGGCGCTAAAGCGGTCGCCCGCGACAAAGGCTTTGCCGTCCACCGCGCCCGCCAGCGCATCAAGCGCGGCCTCGAGCGTGCCAAAGCCTGCCATCCGCTGTTGCTCGCCCTTGGGTTCCAGTCCGAAATGTTTCGACGTGACCGCTTGCTCGACCGGCCCCGCTGTAAAAAACAGCCAGCGATAATAATCGGCGCGATTGGCGGGGTCAGGGGCCAGACCGGCGGCGGGGAAGGCATCGGCCAGATAAGCACAGATCGCCGCACATTCGGTGACCACGCGCCCGTCATGGGCAATCGCGGGCACCTTGCCCATCGGATTGACCGCCAGATAAGCGGCGTCCTTCATCGTCGTGTCATAATCGAGCAGATGCTGCTCATAAGGCTCGCCGACCTCTTCGAGCATCCAGCGGACAATCTGGCCGCGCGACATGGGGTTGGTATAGAAAATCAGGTTGCTTGGCATGATGACGTCTCCTTGGTCACGAGTCGGATCGAACATAGCATGAACATTATTATGGGAGCCAGCCACGATACTTGTTTTGTTATCGCGGCGGGCTAAGGCAGGGGCATGACACAGGACCGCATCTGGACCGCCGCTCTGGTGGTGATCGGCGACGAGATTCTCTCGGGCCGCACGCAAGACAAAAATGTCGCTCAAATTGCCAGCTGGCTCAATGTGCAGGGCATCCGCCTTGCCGAAGTCCGCATCGTTCCCGATATCGAAAGCACGATTGTCGAGGCGGTGAACGCTCTGCGCGCGCGCAACGACTATCTGTTCACCACCGGCGGCATCGGCCCGACGCATGACGATATCACCGTCGATGCCATTGCGGCGGCGCTGGGTGTGGGTGTGGTGCATCACCCCGATGCGGTCGCGATGCTCGAACGCTATTATGCCACGCGCGGCGGCGCGACCGAGGCGCGGCTTCGCATGGCGCGCGTCCCAGAGGGCGCCGACCTCATTCCCAACCGCATGTCGGGCGCACCGGGGATTCAGATCGGCAAGATTTTTGTCATGGCGGGGGTGCCGCATATCACCGCGGGGATGCTCGATTCGCTGACCGGCAAGCTGGAGGGCGGACTGCCGCTCCATTCGGTGACCCTCGGCGGATGGGTCGCCGAAAGCGAAGTCGCGACACTGCTTGGCGAGATCGAACGCGCGCACGACGGCTGCTCGATCGGTAGCTATCCTTTTTTCCGCGAAGGCCGGGTGGGTGCAAATTTCGTCGTCCGCTCAACCAATCTGGCCGCCGCCGAAACCTGCGCCGAAGCGATTAGCGCCGGATTGGCGCTGGCGGGGATTCAGGTGACCGCAGGCGGCATCTGACCGGGGTCGTCGGCGCTGCGCGTGATGCGCGGCAAGCGGCGTAGCATCATGATGGCCAACAGGCCGAACAATGCTGAAACAATAAAGGCCGCGCCGGGGAATTGCACCGGTGCTCCGTCGCCGGTGAACCACGCCATCGTGCCCGTCAAAAGCAGCGGCGCGACAAGCGAGCCCAGCCCCATCGCCATCGCCGATATGCCTTGCACCTCGCCTTGCGTCTCGGCCTGCGCGCGCCGTGACATCAGCGCCATGATCGAAGGCTGGATCGCCGATTGCACGACGAAGGGCAATAGCAGCAAAAATGCACCCCAGGTTGTGGTGACAAATGCAAAACCAAGATAGGTTGCGACTGCGATAATGATACCAATGGTCGCTGTGTCGCGCTCGCCAAAATGCGCCACCATCGGCCCGACAACAAACATCTGCCCCACGACCATCATTATTCCGACAGCGGCCAGGCTGGCGCCGATCATCCCGGGCGTCCACCCCAGCTGTGCGATACAGTAAAAACTCCATGTCAGCGGATAAACCAGGCTGGCCATCTGCCACAGCAGCAACACCGTAGCGATGCCACCCATCCCCGGCAGGCCGCGCATTGTGCGCCACGCGCCGAGCGGATTGGCGCGGCGCCAGTCAAAGGTGCGCCGCCGCTCCAATGGCAGCGTTTCGGGAAAGATCATCAGGCCATAAAGCAGGTTGGCGGCCGCGAGAAGCGCCGCCGCAACAAAGGGCGCGCGTGGACCAACCTCGCCCAGAAAGCCACCAATGGCCGGACCAGCTATAAAGCCGACGCCAAAGGCCGCACCGACAAATCCGAAACTGCGCGCGCGTTCTGCCGGCAGGGTGATGTCGGCGATGGCGGCTTGAGCGGCGGCATAGCTGCCACCGAAAACGCCCGACAAGGCGCGGGCAATAAACAGCCATGGCAATGTGCCTACCACGGTCAGCAGCGCATAGTCGATCGTCAGCCCGCCCAGCGACAACAGCAACACCCGCCGCCGCCCGAAACGGTCGGATAAATTCCCCAGAACAGGCGAGGCAAAAAAGGTCGCAACCGCCATGACAAAGCCAATCCACGCCCCCACCGTAATCGCCCCCGGCAAATCAAGCGCGCCGACCTCCATTACCAGTTGCGGCAACACGGGCATGATGATCCCGAAACCGACCGCGTCGATAAAGATGGTGACAACGATAAAGGGGATGGTGCGCGAAGGGGTCACAGGTGTTCCGGCAGCTGGAGGGAACCAAAAATACTAATCAATTTATGATTTTGCTGGGACAAATAACATCAATGATCGATATGGCCCCAATGCGGCCCCCAAAGCGTGATACGAAGACAGAAAGTGAGGCAAAGTCGAAGCACGCCCAAACTACACCATTTGCAGTCAGTAGAGCGCCCGTAAGTTTTTCATACTGCGACATCGACTTCGCTGCCTTACCGAAACTGGGCCGGTGCACGAACCGCTTCGCGGAGAGGCGCAGGTGGCGAAGTTGAAGCACGGCAGGCTCTGGCTGAACGACGGATCGTGCATCCGGCTTCGACCGGAGTATCCCGGACACATGATGGGCGCAAGTATCGGATCCTATCGATCATGGACGAGGCGAGCCGGGAAAGTGTTGCGCTGCCGGTGGTCTGCAAGCTCAAGTGCGATGACGAGCTTGCGGCGTTAGCTGAACTGTAAGTCAGGCGCGGACCACTGGCATATATCCGGTCCGACAATAATGGCCCAGATTCTATCGCGGCCGCAGTGCAGGAATGGCTGGCGAGAGTCGGCGTGAAGACGCTCTACTTTACGCTGCGATGACCATGGGAGAATGGTTACTGCGCAAGCTTCAATCGAGCACTGCGTGATGCAATGCTCAACAGCGAGATATTCTTCTCGCTTTCCGAGACTCAGATCCTATCGAAGCTTGGCGGCGGCATTACAACATCGTCCGGTCGCCCAGCTCACTGGGTTCCAGCTACCGGTATCAGAAGATGCTCCATCGCCAGTGCCGCCCTCCGGTTCTGCTTCGCTCCACATACGGTCAGCACTATCGATGGACGTGCGAATGCATTAACAATCAATGCGGATCACTCGGTGGGGTGGACAGTCCCTTTAGTGGGAGACGGTTTGCAGGCGCCTCGCTTGCGTTAAATTTGCGGACATTTTATGAAACAAAGGATGAAATTTCGACAATACGGCCAGTCACTATGCAGAATGAACAGGCATATAACTTCTCTTTAATTCAATAATTTTATTACAATAAGAAAATTGGAATTTATAAATTTAGTTAGGAAAGATGTATTTATCTATGACGGTAAATTATGTTCTTTGTGGTGGAGGGGACTTTGCAGTAGAGGTTGCAACTTATCTAACAGAAATTGATTGTTGGAACCGACTCGCCATTCATGATGATGGGGTTTCTAAACCGCGCGTTAGTGACATATTGTCGACCAGTATTCCACGAGAGGAAGATTTTGTAAAAATATTATCTCATTTGCCGAAAATACACTCTTCTATAGATACTATCGAGGATATAGATAAGAAGATATTTCTGGTTTGTGTTGGTGACGCTGTGCTTAGGCACAAAATTTTTAACGACCTGAGAGACAAAGGCGTTCGCTTTGGCACTTTAGTTCATCCCACTGCCGTTGTCGCGAACACGGCGGTAATTGGAGCGGGCAGCATAATATGTCCGCTAGCATTTGTGGGTCCGTTCGCTTCAGTTGGTGAAAACAGCGCAATTAATGTAGGCGCCATAGTCGGGCACGATGCAGTCATAGGAGTTTCCGCCGTGTTGTCGCCCGGTGCGAAAGTAAATGGTCGGGCGAAAGTGGGTGAGGCCGCCTTTTTGGCATCTGGCGCTATTTTACACCCAGGAGCGGTGTTGGGTGCAATGAGCAAAATTTCGGCAGGTTCCGTCTTAAATGCATTGACCGGCGATGGCTTCCTTATGCATGGCAATCCGGCAAAAGGCCGCCAGATGTTCAAAATCGATAACTCCACTGAAAGCAGTTTAGGTAAATAAATGAGCGTAGAAGAAAAAGTCGATCAGGTGTTTTTGGCCGTTATCGGCCTTGATCCGTCGTCGAACAAAGACAAGTTGATATACAACGAGATTCCAGGTTGGGATTCTGTGGCGCATATGGCCTTGGTCGCTGGGTTGGAGGATGCGTTTGATTGCATGCTCGACATGGATGATATTCTGGATATGAGTTCATACGACAAAGCTATCGAAATCATGACAAAATATGCTTGATTATCTCGATCTTAGCGGTCGTGTTGCGGTTGTCACCGGAGCGTCGCGTGGGATCGGTTACAGCGTTGCCGAAACATTGGCTGCGCATGGTGCCGATCTTGTTTTGGGCGCCCACAAAGCCGCTGATGAACTGGCGGATGTCGCGCAAAAGCTTGCAGATATGCATGGGGTGAGGGTGCAATCATTAACCGGTGATATTGCCGATCCTCTAACGTCTGCAGCGCTGGTAAAGCTGGCATTTTCTACTCATAAACGGCTTGATATTTTCGTGAATAATGCTGGTATTTTGCGCGATGGTCTTATTGGTATGGTTTCGCCTGCCGATATCAATACTACGATCGGTATCAATCTTTCGGGTGTGCTGCATGGCATTCAGGCGTCGGCTCGGCTGATGGAGCGTGGCGGCGGTGGTTCGATCATAAACATGACTTCGATTATTGGCCGTTTCGGTAATCGCGGTCAGCTTGCCTATGGCGCTTCCAAAGCGGGTGTCATTGGCGCAACACTTTCCGCAGCCAAGGAACTGGCGCCAAAAAATGTCCGCGTCAATGCAATCGCGCCAGGCTTTATTGATACCGCTATGGTGCAGCAAATTCCACCTGCCATGTTCGAAGAGCGGATGCAGTCGATTGGAATGGGGCGCATCGGAATGCCGGAAGATATTGCACATACCGCGCTTTTTCTTGCATCAGATCTTTCCCGTTATGTGACAGGGCAGGTGATTGGCGTTGATGGCGGTATGGTTATCTGACCAATGGCAGGCCCGCGTGAAAATGTCCCTTTTCTGTATGGAATAGACAATGATCGGCTTGCATTGCAGGACGATGCCGGCGCTAGTTGGATTAACTATGGCGCACTGAAGGAGAGAGCGGAGGAGTGGGCCGACCGATTGGCTGGAGAGCGGGGGCTAGTCTTTTTATTTGCACGCAACGACGTAGAAACCGTGGCAAGTTTTTTTGGCGCGCTTGCTGGCAATCACGCCGTTGCATTGTTCGATCCGGCGCTGTCCGATGACATGCGCAAAGGGTTGGCAGATGTCTATCGCCCGCAATGGATCATCGACACAGCGGCTGAGCCTGCCGCTCAATCGTGCGTCAATAAATCAGAGAGTATCGACAAGAATCTTTCGGTACTGCTCTCGACATCGGGATCGACAGGGAGCCCGAAACTCGTCCGGCTGACACTGGATGCTGTTCAATGCAATGCGCGTGCGATCGGCGATGTATTGAGAATCGGCGCTGATGATGTCGCCTGCGGGCACCTGCCATTGCATTACTCTTTCGGACTGTCCGTGTTGACCAGTCATTTGCTGCGCGGTGCCGCTATTCGATTGACAGAGATGGGATTTACGGACCGGGCCTTCTGGCCTGCAATGCGTATGGCAGGCATTTCGCATTTGCCGGGCGTCCCGTTTCATTTCCAGATGTTGCAAAAGCTAAACTATCGACGATTGAATATCCCCTCGCTGAAGTGCTTGACTCAGGCGGGCGGTTTTCTGGATGTTGATGCTCGTCAGCAGGCTTATGATTTTATGGAATCTGTCGGTGGTCGCTTTTATGTAATGTATGGTCAAACAGAAGCATCACCGCGCATGACGACTTTAGCGCATGAAGATTTTCCGTTTGCGCCTAGATCTGTAGGCACTGCGCTGCCGGGCTGCGAAATATCTATTGTTGACCCTGATGATCAGGGCCGTGGAGAAGTTGAATTCAGCGGACCGAATGTCATGATGGGATACGCCGAAAGTCGCGCTGACCTTGCTCTTGGCGATGACTTGAAAGGTCGGTTGGTAACCGGTGATGTCGGGTCACTTGACCACAACAAAATTCTGACCTTGGTTGGCCGATCAAAACGGTTCAGCAAGATATACGGCTTTCGTGTCAATCACGACGAAATCGAGACTTTTGCCAATCAGTTTTGTAATGCGGCCGTCACTCAAGAGGGCGACAATCTTCTCATTCACACAGAACAGACATCGAACGCGCAGGCCGATGAGCAAACACGGTATAATTTGCTGGCAGCTTTAAAAGAGCGCTACACTCTTCCAGCTAGTTGTTATAAAATGGTTTCCTTGCCTGCTATCCCTAGAACGGAGCGTGGTAAAATTGATTACACCGCACTATCTAAGACGCTATGAATAGTGATCTAACTCAGGCCATTTCTGCCGTACCCTATTCTGTGAGTGTGACCGAAAGGGAGGATCTGCTCCTGCGCGGTCTCAACGGACTAACTGCCCATCACTATGAACATTGCGATGCCTATCGCCGTATCATTGACGGAGCATGGGATGGCAGAACAAGGTCAGACAGTCTTGCCGACGTGCCCTATCTGCCGGTTTCGCTTTTTAAGACACAAAAACTACTTTCCGTTGCGGACGCAGACGTGCGAGTAACGCTTACCTCCAGCGGCACCACGGGGCAGGCGGTTAGCCGGATTTTCCTCGACCGGGACGCATCTGCAAATCAACAGCGCGCCTTGGCCAATTCGTTGATGCACGTACTCGGAAAAAAGCGCCTGCCCATGCTGGTGATAGATACCGATGCGGTGTTCAAAGATCCGAAAATGATGAGTGCGCGAGGGGCAGGGGTCTTAGGAATAATGCGCTATGGCCGCGAACATTGCTTTGCTTTGGACAACGAACTTGCGCCTGATTTTTATGCAGTCGAGCAGTTTCTGACCAAATATGCAGGCCAGCCATTTTTCATTTTCGGTTTTACATTCATGGTCTGGATTAATTTTTACGAACAATTCAAGAATGCCGGTCTGGATTTATCGAACGCTGTTTTGATTCATTCCGGCGGATGGAAAAAAATGGTCGAGCGGTCGGTGGACAACGCTACATTTCGTGCCGCCTTGAAACAGGCCTTCGGTCTTGAGCGAGTCCATAATTTCTATGGCATGGTAGAGCAGATAGGTTCCATTTTTCTGGAGGGGCCGGGTGGGTTGCTCTATCCGCCGAATTTTGCAGACGTTATCATACGTGATCCGGTGACATGGAAGCCCATGGAGGTCGGCGGAACAGGCGTTATTCAAACGCTATCGTTGCTGCCCAGCAGTTACCCGGGGCACAGCCTGCTTACCGAAGACATCGGCTCGATTGAAATGATTGATCCCGGCACGGACGGCTGGATGGGCAAGGGGCTTCGCATCGACGGACGTGTTGCAAAGTCCGAGTTGCGGGGGTGCAGCGACGTGATTGCAACGGCCGCATAGTGGCGGGGATCTGGCAACCACATTGGGTGTTGTGTGAACCCGATGCGATAGTCGCGCGCGCGGCGGCCATGACCTATCGATCCCGTGAGCCGTTCTGCGATACGGCGCTTGCCTTGCTGGGCGATATTTCAAGGAAAATCCTCAAAGACCCGGCGTTTCGCCGTGCTCCTCAATATGTGGCGTTGGCCTATTGGCTCCGCACCGCTTCGCTCCAAAAGCTTCGCGAAACTTTTGCCAGTGATGGAATCGGCGAGGGGCGGCAAGTGGCGCGCGGAGTCGCATTGCACTTGCCTCCTACTAATGTCGACACGATCTTTGTCTATAGCTGGGCGCTGTCCGTGCTGGCCGGAAATTGCAATATTACGCGTCTTACCGAAACGCTGTCCCAGGACGCGCAATGCCTAGTGACTGTGATAGCGCAAACGGTGCTGGAACATGGCGATGCCGACAGACAGATTTTCTGCTCTTACCCCTATGGAAACGAAACAGAACAACAGCTGTCGGCCCATTGCGATCTGCGCATGATCTGGGGCGGTGATAAAAAGGTCGGCATTGTTTCGCGCACGCCGATCCGCCCTGATGGTTTGAGCATCGGATTTCCCGATCGCAAATCCCTCGCGATGGTTTCAACTGAAGCCTATAAAATGGCAAGTGTCGCGGTACGAGACGAATTGGCGTTGCGGTTTTTTAACGACATATTCTGGTTCGACCAAATGGGCTGCGGATCGCCGCGGCTCCTGATCTGGCTGGGTAAGAACGATGGTGTTTCCGATGATTTCTACGATCGCCTCGGCAAGGTGATTGTGAAGAAGAATATGACCGTGGATCCGGGAGTGGCGATCGCCAAACTGGCGTTGGGTAATGACATGCTGGCCGAGGGCGTGTCGCAGAAGCAGTCGGTGTATAGCAATGAATTCATCGTCAATCGCGCGATAGAACCGGACCGTGCTTTGCAACAATCGCAAGGTGGGGGCTTTCTTAGTGACTGGGTCATTAGTGGTATTGAAGAAATTTCGCCGGTAGTGACCCGTAATGTGCAGACAATTACCCATTTCGGCTTGGATGGCGATGATTTAGACCGGCTAACCTGCGCTATCGCTGGCAGAGGCGGATATCGTATTGTTCCGATTGGCCAAGCGTTGCAGTTTGAGCCGACTTGGGATGGGGTCTCTCTTTTTCAGCACATGACCCGAAGAATCGTAGTTCGACAAAATTGAAGACGGTCTGGGACCACTCAATTTTACGTGACGGGCAATAAGGAAAATCAAATTGAGACTTCAAACAAAACCGTTGTGTGCCCAGCCTGTCATCGCTTTAACTGTGAGGTAAAGGCAATACGCCCAAGCATCGAGGTTCACCAATGCCTTGATTGCGAGCTGGAATTCGTCCCCGTCATGGTTGAGGATGTTATACCAAGTCCCATTGATCAGAACTCATGTGTCCATGGACGGAGACCGATGGACATGATTTTCCAGGGTTGATCGACGAGTTTGTTCCAGGCGAAGCAGCAGTGATCGACGATATCGTCGTAGGATTTGAAGATGCGGTTGGAGAGCCAGTTGTCGCGCATGAACTGCCAGACATTCTCGACCGGGTTCAACTCGGGGCATCTGGGCGGCAGCGGCATGAGGGTGATGTTGGCGGGGACGACCAGTTCGGCCGAGCCATGCCACCCTGCCTGATCGAGTATCAAAACAGCATGCGCACCCGGCGCGACGTGGAAGGCGATCTCCTCGATATGCAGGCTCATCGCCTCACTGTTGCAGCGGGGCAAGACGATGCCAGCCCCCTTGCCCTCGGCGGGGCAGATCGCACCGAAGATCCAGGCCGAAGCTCTGCGTTGATCTTTGGGCGCTGAGGGCCGAGTTTTGCGCTTGGCCCAACGGCGGGTGAGCTTGGTCTGCTGACCGATCCGCGCCTCATCCTGCCACCACAACTCTATCGGTGTCCCTGGGGGGAGGCTTTTGCGGATTTGTGCCAAACGGGTGGGAAAGTCTTTTTAAAAGCGGCAATATCCTCAGGGCGCTGCCCCTGATGGCGTGGCCTGGCCGACAGCTTGCGACACTGAATCAGAAAATCAGCAAAATAGGAATCCCCTCAGCGAGTCAACATCAATGGGACTTGGTATAAGGCATCGTCAGCGACTGACTTCCCTTGCCTTCAATTTTACGGACCGCAGCCAGCACGTCGGTCGGTTCTCTCATTGATTGCAAGCTGTCCGATAGACCCGTTCAACAGCGACAAAAGATACTCGCTGCGGCTTGGGGTTGCCGGTGCCATGCTTTTTGTCCGTCGCGCCTCCGTTGGGCGCAATATTCAGCGGCAATGGCGGTGAAGCTATTTCCGGTATCGATTCGGACGCGCACCTTGTCACGCTGTTTCGCGCGCGAGGGGTCTTTACCGTTTCGCGCGCGAGGGGTCTTTACCAGCTGCAAGCAATTCGCGCGCTTCGTCGCGCCGCCTACGCACCTCGCTCAAGCTGACATCGGGATAGGTGCCAAAGCCCAGCTTTTTCTCGCGACACTCGATGCGATATTTTGGCCGCCATAATTTCCCGCCGGAAGGCTGGACCAACAGGAACAGGCTAGGGACATCGGCCAATTAATATGGTTCCGTCTTGGGCTTCGCATCCCGAATCGCAATATCAGCCAACACCAAGAGTTATGCCATTCCCGCTTGATATGTCCTCCACTGTGGCCACCAAAACAATGTCACATCACGCGAAAGTCAACGAACGGGGAAATGGAGCGGGTGAAGGGAATCGAACCCTCGTCGTAAGCTTGGGAAGCTTCTGCTCTGCCATTGAGCTACACCCGCATTTCAATGGCTTAGCCATTATCATGCGATTTGTTTTGCTTTTTGTTTTGCCGCGATGCGTTGGGCCAATGCCATGCGTGACCGAGACTCGTCAACATAGACCTTGCGGATTCCGCTGACGCGCTCTTTGGACCATGCCATTATTTCGGCTGCCTCCTCATCGGTGAGCGCACATTCTGTGAGCAGCATAGTGCAAAAAGTGCCACGGACATCGTGCAGATGTTTTGATCGGACCAGACCATCTTCATCGACATGGACGATATTAGCCAAATTTCGGATGCGATTAAATGAACCACCGAAACCACTTTCGCTCCATGGCCGACCGTAGCTATTTACAAGCACATTATTCACATCTTCACAGCGATAACGTCCGCGAAGCTCTTCCAACAATTCAGACAAAGCTGCTGTGATAGGAATTATTGCTCGCCGACGTCTGCCCCGACTTTTCTTCAGCGCAGTCTTGTTTATTGCGCATTCGTCGATGTGATCAAAGGTCAGTGTAACAAGATCTGCCAGCCTGAAGCCTGTAAGCGCAGCCAAACGGAGGCCATCTGCTATCCAAGGCTTCCCATCTGACGTGGCGACTTCAAGAAATCCATTCATGTCCTCGGGCAGCCAGATGATCTCCTGTCTGTTTCCGCCCCGGTAAAGATGTGGGATGCCTGATGCTACGTTGATCGATATGTCCTGGCCGTTGAGAATAGCCCATTTCAGAAGCGAAGAAAGCACTGTGATGCCAATGTCGGCAGCACGTGGAGTATCTTTGCGGCTGTTTCGCCACTTGACGATCTTTGCCTTCATGCGCGGGTCATTCCAGACGGCAATCGGGGCATTCCCCCATTTGGCTTCGATGAGGTCGAGGTGAGAGCGCCAGAGCTTTTTAGTCGATGCTGCGAGTTGACTCCATTCTGGGCTGGCTTGCCAGCTACGGATGACTGACAAAAACTTGCCAGTAGCGGGTGGATTTTCTCGCGCTGCCAGCGCCTCAGCGAGTTTTTTAGAAGCCATGGCGTCCAGAGATGGTTTTCTAGGCCCAATGTGTTTCATGATGCAGGGGCCGCCCTTGTAGGCATAGACATACCAACTGATCGGCTTTCCGTGTCTTGCTCGCTTTATGAATTGAGCAGCCATCAGAGCCGTTCTTCCCAACGATCAAAATCGTTCGCGATCTGGGCAGGCTCTCGGGCTTCCCAAACACGGATATTTCCTTCCGGAGATACTTCTATGCCACAAATGTCGAGGCCGCATTTCCGTGCAGCGTTTACCGTCTGCTCGATTTTTGCTTTGGTTGCATATTGTCGGTGTTTCATAGAGAAATTTAATCGCAACTATGGGGTGCAGCGTCGACAGCGTTTGGAACGAGTAACAATGTTACGGCTGCGGATTTCTCTGAAGTTCCTGCATGCAGGCGCGCTTTTCGATTTCCGCATCTAGTACGGAAATAGCCTCAGGCGGTAAGATCCGATGATCCAGGATGGTCCACTCAAAAGGCTGCTCGTCCTTGGTCCAGATCAAAGTATGCAACATTGATTGCACATGACCTGCAATGCGTGGGTTAGCGCCAGAGTGGTCATCGGGGTTGTCAATCAGGTTCGCGGTCCACGTCAATCGACAGGGGCTGCTGTGGCAATGGCCGAATGCTCCAACGGTCAGGTTGAAGTCGATCTCTCCGCTGTAAGTAAGCCGGCTGTGCAACTCGCGAGGTAAAGGCGGCAAAGGATCGGTAGGCTCGAGGCCGAATGCTCGCGCTAGTTCTTCGGCATTATCGAGTGGCAGTCGACGGACGAGTTCATTTATTATGTAATCTGGAAGCATGGGTGTTCCTTTACGCGTGCGCTGAGAAGCCGCCACAGATAGACGGGCTTCATTGCGACAAATGTGGGTGAGATCAGCGTGCGCTGAGTGTGACTTGGTCGGCGACCTCGGGTAAATATTCCAACGTGAGGTTTAGGACGCGCAAGTCGTCGATCAGCTGTCGTTTTTCTGATCCATCGCGATCAGGCTTTTCAAGATCAGCCTCGAACATAATCTCGAGCTTCTGGATCACGGCTGCGATTGTCGGAGCCTCAAGCTCCAGCAGTAGGTCCTGTTGATCGGCAATCTCGTGACGGATTGCATCGACTTCACTGGTCGGCGCTTGGGCCAGTTTCAGGTTCAAATTACAATATGTGTTGAAAGCAAATTCCCATGCACGGGCACGGGCGCTAAGGGGCTTGGTAGCCATCGACTCGATCCTCCTATGATCAGTTGGTGTGTTAGGGCTCGAGTGCAGTTGGCGCTGCATTCGGGTCCGTTACTTAGTTAGTTGGCGAGGAATCTTGAATCAAGTCCGCGCATCTTAAAAGCGGCTTGGTAACATTGTTATGCTGCATAAAAGGCCGCTAATACGGCAGAATTTCAGTGCACCATCGCATTTTGATCTAATTGTCTATCTACTAACTATTGATTGGAAAATATATATAAAAATGCAGATAGAAAACCAAGACGCTCCATCTTAATGGACCATCTTGGTGAGTTTTATAATAGACTATCTAGACAGTCAGACATTTTTATTCATTCGTGCTGAAATCATATTATCTTAGTTCATAAGTCATGCCAGTTAATGATATTTAATCACCTTTTCATATAGTATAATTATACATTAGTTATGTGTTGAAATTCTCATAGGCGAAACCCCTATGGTTGTTGGCAATAGAGGCAAATCCGCGAGCCAGCTCTTCTCCGCCAGATATTCCTCAACACGCTTATGTGGGGATACCGCTTGCCAAAATTCAACGTGGCGAATAGCCCACAAGCTTGGACGTTCGCTAGTTCCAACAAATCGAAAATGTCCAGTCAATCCTTGCCTGATGCGGTGTTGACCAAGATCAACAGCCCCAATTTTGCGCAAAGCACTCTGGACAGCATTGCGGTTCGTTTTCGGTAGGCGGCTATTTACCGCATCAATTACTTGCGCGAGTGACACCAAATCCACTGTGAACGGGGCCACGCGCTCATCAATCATGGCCAACAGCTCCTGAACAACTGGCGTACGGCTGCTTGCTATGAGTGCCGCCTTTGCGCCGGTCATTGGTGGGCGCGCGGACGCGTGGAAACCATCCAGATCAACCGTGTCCAGATATGACCGGATAACACCGAGATTTGCGCGCCACCATTCGCTAAACTCGCAGTAGTAGGAGGCGTCACGGGGTACAGCGTTGCTGTTAATAACGAAGAAGCGGCGGTCTTCATTATCGATGAGCAGCGGGACATCTAAGTTAGTAAGGAACACGAAGGTTGCCATGTTAGGGACTTCGCGAACATCTTGATACAAACGCCGGACGGGTGTGACAGGGGATGTGATCATATCCTTCATAGAATTATATGCCTTGCGGCCTACACCGAAGTTAATTTCTTCCACCAAAACAAGCAGCTTGCCTTCAATATAGGATTGGTAAGGGCCCTCAATCTCCTGCGTCGTTGCTTTACGACAATTGCTGGGTCCGATGAGATGGAACAGGATTTCCAGCAAAGTAGACTTTCCGATCCCATGAGCCTCGCTCCCGAAAAGAAGGGCGTGATTCAGCTTCACACCAGGCTTGCGAACGAGGTGAGTCATCATTTTGAGAAGATGACGCCGCTCATCGACATGGGGCACAAGATATTCGACGAATTCCTTAAAAGGCGTCGCGTCGCCCTCTTCGGCAACAACATCTGAGGGGTGATAAGTGTTTAACCAGCTGCGACCATCAGCAGTGAAAATCCCTGGCGGTTGAAGTGGATCGAAACCAACGTTCTGGATTTTATCGATATAGTTAAAATCAGTGAGGAATCGGGTGATATTCCCCTTCTTGAGTGGCAGCAGATGGTTAAACTCTGTACGAAAAGCTTGCTGGCTCAGCCACACGCCGCTTTCGAGGTGAAGAAACTGATCAGCCCCCGAAACGTAAATCCAGTCCTGCGCTAGTTTAATCCATAGTGTGGGCGTCTCTTTCCCGCTGTGCCAAGCACTCTCAAGTGTCGCTGCGATTTCTCCGTCATTCAAGCCAATCGCAATAGCTACGGTGGTGAGCTCTTGAGCATATGGAGCCCAATCCTCATTGGCTGCGGAGACGTCGCAGGCCAGGCATGCGGCGACTTTGAAGAGGCTGTCATTTCGCTCACCCTCCACTGCGGATCCTAGGTCGGCTTTTGCGGATTCTAAATGTGTTTTTATCCAACGCCCAAAGCGGGAGTTCGTCACGAAACCGGACTTCGAACGGACTCCCGTGTCCCGTATGTGGCGGGGCTTTTCGCTCGTAAGTAGTTTACGGAGCACTTCTGGCATCGGTGCGAATGGCGTCTCGACCGGGGACACGATCCATTCATAAGTCGTGCCGCCCGGGTGGATAGATCCAGCTCCGACGACATATCCTCGGTCGCCACGGACATCCAATTTTTTGCCTCCAACTTTCACGGCGTTGCGAAGACCAAATGCAGGTCGCTGGAAGTAGTAGTGGCGCCCGCGGTGAGTTCGGACGCAAGGTGTGGGAGGCAAGTCTAGAGTATCGACAAATTCCTGAGCCTCAAGGCTGTCTACATCCAGGACTACAACACCGCTCGGTTCGCCACAGGCGACGCCGATATTAAAATCGCTCGCATCCCATGCTGCTAACTCGTCAGCCGTGGGTTTGCGTTCGCAATATGCTGTCCAAGATTTTACCGCAGGAGTCTTGTCGCGAGATTTTACAGGAAAGACACGTAGGCCGTTAGAGTGCAGTTCGGTAAATCGTTTGTTGTCTAGGTTATTGGTATTCAACTTCTATATCCTCATAGTGTTTACAGAGGATGTCCATTTACTATTTACGCATGTAATATCCACATCACATTGGTAGTTAAACATTGTTATACTGTACTTCACTCCTCCCACACTTTTCTGCAATGTTTGGAGTACGGCGCGATTGGTCGATCCGGGGACAGATATCGACCGTAGGTCGTTTGCAATGCCGCGGGTCGAAAATCGATGTGTGTTAGTAGGTATCTTCCACGCAAAGACTGCGCCACAGGTCCATACTTCGGAGATGTTGCAGGCGTTAGCTGATCGGGAAATCCACATGCCCGCCCGTTTTGACAAGTACCAACTCGATATTGCGCTAAAGCAGACTGGTGATCTCCAGTCGTTGGGTCGGATGGTATGGACACACCGCGACGGCGAGGGATCGAGTGGCCGGGTTGATATCAGGCAAGCGGTAGTGGCCATCGTGAAGGATGCAGGCGCGCCGATTACGACATCGGAATTACGCCAACGGCTGATCGCGGTTCGTGGCATTAATGAGGGAATGCAATTCAGTGTGGTTGATCCACTAATCAAGCTTGATGCTCAAACTTGGGGGCTTAATAACAGGGACATAGATCTAAAGCGCACCGAACAGACAGAATTTCATGAAACCGTAGTTCAGGCACTGAGGGATCGAGCCGAACCCCTTGGATTTCAGGAAGTTGTCAACCTTTCTCCTAAGCCAGTGCCGGAAAGGGCGCTTCGCTGCCTTCTCTACCTTGACGATCGGTTGCGGATTGACGGTTCTAGGCAGGTCTCGCTGACTGAGTGGAACGAGTTAAGGACGTAGTAAGATCGATTAGGGTGGCGACCCACGGAATGTTTGACTGAAAATCCTCATCCTATCGATCTAATAAGGATTATTATGAAAACAATTCGCAAAAAATCTTTATAATTTGGCGGATTATTGAATTTTATGAAGCTGAATTATCTCACCTAGGGCTCGTGTGCCCGTTCTCCATTATCAGTGCTCCGAGTTGTCTAGCGACGAATGCATCGATCAGCCACCGCATCAGCCTGAGTCATTTTGCAGACTTTGGATCACTGAAAAAAGTCGGCTCAGAGGCTGTTTTAACTGCATTGAGAAGGGTACGACCCTTTAAAGACATTCTGGTTGGAGATGATGGATAACAGTTGCCGGCTTCTTCCATGAAAAATTTCGTGATTCTTACAAAACAAATCGAATTTTAATCAAAAAATCGCGCGTGAGCGTTCTTGCCGCGAACAAGGCTCTGATGCGTGTTGTCTCAAGGACCCGGACAGTGAACTGCTTCAGAAAGACTCACTCGTAGAAGCTGCTGGTGTCGACCTTCGCTCGAACGTCGTGAGCGGTCACCCTCAACGGATCGTTTACGCTCAGCTAAAATCACTTTCGATAACACGAGCACTTCGTCTACTTCAGTTCCCTCAATCCCAATTTTGCTATGGCCGAAATCAAAATCGAACAGCGCGAACTTATCCAACATAAAACCTTCAAGCATGGGCGTTTGCGTCACCGTATGTCCGCCGCGCCAAATCAACAAAATGAGAACTCCATAGCCCCGTCTGTTTCAAGGCATCACGTGTAATAAAATTTTTGACGGTGGACTCTAAATGACTTGCGATGTTTAGATTGTCTCGATACTGGGATAGAAACAACTTGGGGGTAATATGAAATACTTGGCTCGTTTGGCAGCATATCTTTTGCCGATGGCTTCTCTTGTTGGGCCTATCCCAACGGCTGATGCGCAAACCTCGGTGGCTCCAGTCGAAGTTGCAGTCAATCCAGCTTTGGAACAGGGGCACGCCAAGGCACTGAAGACTAAAATAGCGGTCGGCCGCTTCTCTAACGAGACCCGTTATGGCCAAACGCTACTTAGGGATTCCGACCTTGACCCGCTTGGGAAGCAAGCATCTGACATTTTGACGGCATATCTTATAAAAACTGGGAAGTTCCTAGTATTTGAGCGCCCAGACCTGTCGAAAATTGAGCGTGAACAACAGCGTGTTGGGGACGCAGACACCGTCGCAGCGGACACGTTGATTGTTGGTTCTATTGTAGAGTTTGGCAGAACCGAAGATGGCCAACGTGGGTTATTTAATAAAAAGCGTGTTCAACGTGCCCGAGCGAAGGTCGCCATTCGATTGGTCGATGTTCGAACCGGGCTTGCCTATTTTTCTGCCACTGGATCAGGTGAAGCGGATACTGAGAGTAAGACTACTCTCGGCCTCGGCAGCACATCCAAATATGATGGAACCTTAACTGATAAGGCCCTCTCCGCTGCTGTTGAGGACATGTTAGAAGAGCTGGTAAATCAACTTTCAGCTCGTGAATGGAAGACAGACATCTTATCAGTGCAAGATGGCCAAGTATTCATTGCCGGTGGGTTACATCAAGGATTGTCCGTAGGCGATCGGTTGAAGATTGTGTCTCCTGGCAAGACTGTGAGGAGTAGTCAGACCGGCTTCGACATACAACTGCCATCCACTACGGTTGGAGAGCTCGTAGTGACTTCCCTGTTCGGTAATTCAGAAACCAATGAGGGAGCAGTCACGAGAGTCGTAAGCGGATCGATCGCAGACATTGATCCTAAGAATCTGCTGGTTGTAGCCGAATAAAAAATTTACGGGGGCGATAATGTTAAAATTCATACGTGTGCCGATTGTGGCGTCTGCGATGATTGTATTGATGGGTTGTGGCGCGATGCCGCATCATTCTGTCGTTAGAGCAGATGCGCCATCATCGCTGTCATTCTCGGATGTGCCGTCTGGCGCCGCTGTTGTTATAGATGGACGTGATCCAATCTTCCTTTCAGAACAGAACTCATCACTCATAGTGACAGATGGAGTTCACGACGTGATGGTGACGGTGGGGACGCAGTCGATTTATCATCAGAAAGTCTTCGTTCAAGACGGGACCAAAAAAATCATCAATCTAGACGATACAACGCCGTAAATGGGGGCATTATGAAATTTTCTATACTACTATGTCTAGCTACGGTGACATTATCTGGCTGTGCGACCAATCATACAATGTATGAATGGGGAGACTATACTCATTCCTTGCTCAGCTATTACAAAACCCCTGCTCAGGAGCTGCAATTCTCTCAGAAGTTAAAAGCTGACATCGATAAAGCCGAAAAAGATAAAAAGGTTCCACCTGGTCTCTACGCGGAATATGGATACACACTCTACGATCTCCAAAAGCCAGAGGAGGCATTGGTTTATTTCCAGAAGGAGCATGATGCTTGGCCCGAGTCACGCTTCCTGATGGAGAAACTGATCCATCGTATTAGCAATCAGCCACCGGCGGAAACTATCACCGATACAGCGATATCCGCAGAAACCTCAGGGGATGGGAAATGAAAAAGTGCATTTTGTTGGCCCCTCTAGTCATTCTAATGTCGGCATGCGCCACCATTCACGTTCCTCCGAAAGATTACACAGCGTTTGAAGCAGCGGCCCCACGTTCAATTTTGATTGTCCCGGTAATCAATCACTCCAATGAGACGCAAGCTGCTGATCTTTTTTTAACAACCTTGGCAGCTCCCTTGGCTGAAAGGGGATATTACGTCTTTCCGACCAATATGTCGAAACAGTTGATTGAGGGGGAGGGCTTGGCGGATCCGGGATTAGTGCATGCTGCCCCGACGCCAGCCATGGCGTCCTTGTTCGGAGCCGACAGCGTTCTCTATGTAGAAATTCTTAATTGGGAAGCGGACTATAAAGTAATATCTTCATCAACAAAAGTAAAATTCCTTTATACATTAAAGGAAGGTCACACCGGAGCATTGTTATGGCAAGATGAACAAGAATATATTTACGATGCATCCGCAAAATCTGGAAATATACTTGCCAATCTGATCGCAAACGCCATCACTTCTATGGTGAACAATGGGCGGTCTGATTATACTCCTGTAGCTATTCAGGCAAATTCTTTAGCTCTATTTCCTGCTGAGCAAGGCATTCCTTTTGGTCCATACTCACCAAACATAAAGCAAAACCGCAAACTCTTTCCTGAAACAGGGTCAGGGAAAGTTTCGAATGCCGAAGATGTGGCAGTGTCTTATCCAGTGCAGGCATCCAGTTCTGAAGGTGGTGATGGGAAGTAGTCACATTTTTGAATTACCAGTGGATTACTACTGATAAAATTGCCTCTCTATGAGTTCGTTCATAGAGCACTGTGCAACTCTGCCTAAAGCCTCATTTTGCGTTACGAGGGGTCTCTACGGGCATGTTAGGGGCTATCGGGATTTTAGCTATCTCAGCATGTTACGGGCGAACCTGAACCCGAGAATCTTTGGCTTCACCTCCAAAGAGCAGTTGTGCGATCAACCTCCAGTTGCGTAGCCGGATATTGTCGAACCAAGGCCATGGCGTCGTCGGCAGGCGCATGCAGCCATGCGTCCTGATCAGCAGCATGAAGTATAACCGGCATACGGTCATGCATGTCCCTAAGCTCCTTGGTCGCATCGACCATGACGCCGGTGAAGCAATCGCCCCATTCATCTGATGGACGCCATAACCCCGCCCATGCAGGTAGCTCCTGATCGGCCACGCTGATCCATGTGCGGGTCATCCGGCCCTTCTCCCCTTCGGCCTCGGCAAAAGCGGTAAAAGGGATGAGGCAACGCTGCGCAGGCGTCTCAAACCAATGTTTCCACATGCCGGTGCGCAACTTGTCATCGCGGGCGTTGTTGACGGGTCGCGGCTTGGCAACCTTCCCCTTCGCCTCGGCGCGTATACGCGCCTCTGCCAGAACCAGCGGAAATCCCCAGGTCATTTGTTGCACGATGCGCTCGCCGTCTTGCTCCCTGACCACCAAGCCGGGGTATTGGGGATAGACCTCAGCAGGCGCGTTTATGCCAGACGCGACCTTGGCGCGGAATGTCTTCGCCACTTCTGCGGCGCTGCGGTCGGCCAGATAGAGATTGCACATCAAGCAATGATGCGCGCTCACCCAAGAGAGTCAATCGTGACCAATCGATTAGCCCCCTCAGGCAATGCCGCCAACGAAGCCTGCCGTGTCATGATCGGCCGGCATGGCCATGCGCATGGTGCCATTGCACCCGCGCTGACGGCAGCGTGCGCGCCGTTCGACATCGCCGAGCGTGAGCCGCAGCGACCGTTTGCGTGCCAGAAGTTCCTCTCCGGTCAGCCAACGCAGATGGCCGCATTTCCGACAGGTCAGTTCGATGCGCTCACCCGGTTCAAGGTCGAGTATCTGGATATTGGTCCGCCAGTTCACCAGAAGTCCTCCCCGCTCGGAATACGGGTGAAGCTGATTTTGCCGCCGACATTGCCTCCCGGCGGCGGTTGCCAGAAGCCGACGCTGGCGACGGTCTTGCCATATTTTATATTCAGCCGGTCGAGCGCCATCCCCAGCCGCTCCCATCGTTGCCGTTCGCTGTCGTCATCCAATAGAAAATCTAGCTGGCGTGCATTGGCGGGGGTCAGATCACCTAGCGTGACGCCTACCCTCATGACCTTGGTCTTGCCGCTGGTTTTCGCCATCACACGGTCCCACAGCGTCATCAACGCACGCAGCACCGCCTGATCGTCGTTCACCTGCGGCAAGGTAATAATCTCGAACCAGCTGCGATCGAATCCTTGCAGCCAGAGTGACAGCGAGGCGCAATAATAGCCCGCACGACGCACCCGCCTTGCCGCCTTGACCAGCAACAGCCGCGATATGGTGCGGGCATCGCTTAGCGTCCGGGCATCGGGCGGCAACACGCGGGCATGACCAAACATGCCGCGCTCGGTTGGTGGGGCCTCTATGTCATAGCCATGCAGCGCATACCAAAGCCGCTCGCCGGTCACATTGCGCCAAAGCGCGCGGGCATGTTTGGGCTGCATGGCCAGAAACGCCGCCGTGTCGGTTATCCCCGCACGTATCAGCCGCTTTTCCATCCTGCGACCAATGCCCGGTATATCCTCCAGCGGAACGCGCAGCAGCGGCCCCGGCATATCGCCCGGTCGCCAGATCGTGAGGCCGTCGGGCTTTTGCGTGCCGCCCGCTATCTTGGCGAGGTGGCGGTTTGCGGCAAAGCCAATAGAACAGGTCACGGCAGCGCCGATATTATAGCGGATCGCGCGCTTGATCGCCGCTCCTATCGCCGCAGGGTCGGCGCGCTGATCCTCATCCAGTCGGCAAGACAGTTCATCAATCGACTTCACCTGATCGACCGGAACAACGGCGTTGATTTCCGACACCAGCGCATTGTGGGCGCGCCGGTATAGGTCGGGCTTTTGCGGAACCAGCACGATGTCGCGGCATATCCGCTGCGCTTCATCGACCATCATAATATTCTTCACGCCGCGCGCTTTGGCCTCGCGCGAACAGGCGATGATACAGCTTCGCCCGCCGACATAGGGCACGACGCCAACAGGCCGCCCGCGCAATGACGGGTCGCGCAACTGCTCGACCGACGCAAAGAAACCGTCAAAGTCCAAATAGAGGTGCTCAATGGTGGCTGGCTGTCGCATGGCTCGATTCGCAAAGGGAGCCTCTAAGTGGAACATAAGAGGAACATTGGTCAAGCGTCATGCGACAAGCGAATGGCGGCAGGTGCGTTGACAGACGAGCCAAGCGCGTCATCATCGCTGCATGTGCAATCTTTACGCCAACAAGAATAGCGCGCAGGAAATCGCCGATCATTTTCGGGCAAGCGTGCCGACCGGCATCAACGCCCCCGGCGAAACCTACCCCCAATATCCCGGCTTGGTCGTGCGCGAAGCAGACGGAAAACGCATCTTGCAGCAAATGACCTGGGGTTTCCCATTGCGCCTCAAATCGATGAAGCCGGACAGCAAGCCGAAGCCGGTCAACAATGCCCGCGATGACAAGCTGCGAAGCGGGATGTGGCGGCATTGGTTCGAGACACCGGCCCAGCGTTGCCTCATCCCCTTTTCCGCTTTTGCCGAAGCCGAAGGCCCAAAGGGCAAGATGACGCGCACGTGGATCAGCGTTGTTGATCAGGAAATAGTAGCTTGGGCCGGACTTTGGCGACCGACCGACGTGTGGGGCGATTGCTATACCGGCGTCATGGTCGATGCGACCAAAGAGCTATGGGATATTCACGACCGAATGCCGGTCATTTTGCACACCGACGATCACGATATATGGCTCAATGCGTCCGCTGATGAGGCGATGGCGCTCGTCACTCAATATCCCGCCGATAGATTGGCCGTCGAACGCACCAGCGAGGCGTGGCGGCGAGTTTAGAGCAGCGATCAGCTTGAGATGTCTATACCGCCTCTTGGGCCAGGAGGAAACTGTCCGGTATGCGGATCCGGCACAGTTATTCCGGCCATTCAGCAAACGACCCAATTGCTGTCATCGCGTTCGAACTATTCGATACACTCGCGACAAGCCGTCCAAGCGCGAATGACCGACATGAGGCGTGAAGCAATTATAGATGTGTTGCCGATTTAAAGAGTCCGGACCCAGTTTGCCGATCTTAATTTTCTGACATCCGTTTTGCGAGCGAAGCTCACAAAACGCTCTGATCGACATATATCCTGCGAATTTTGGACAAGCGCATCGAACATGGTCATGTCTTGCCTCCAGTTCCAATAAGTTTTGCCCTAAATACACAACCCATTGAAACAATTTGGAAGTTTCAGTATCAGTTTTGCTGAGAAAACGTTGAAAACCAGCCAATTACAGAAGCTTGGGAAGCTTCTGCTCTGCCATTGAGCTACACCCGCGCGGGAAGGGCGCATGGCATAGGGGTTGCGGGGGGTCAATTACCAAAGCACGGTCTGACGAACACAATGTCCTGACCAAGCAATATTGTTACCCGAATCCGCTAGCCGGGCTCTGCTGCAGTTGCTATGGAAAGGAGCCTTTATGGCCCTCCCTCTTCGAAAGCTTGCGCTATGTCCGATTTCGCCACTGATCGTGCGGCTATCCGCGCCCTTGCCCGTCGCAGCGAGGAGGTGATTGTTGCCGATCTGCGCGCCACATTAACGCGCGTTCCGGCATCGGTTGATGCGGTGACGCGGCGCGGGCTGGCGTTGATCCGCCATGCCAAGGCTGATGGTGAGCGCGAGACGCTCGTCGCCTCTCTGATGAATCGCTATCGGCTGTCGACCGAAGAGGGCGTGGTGCTGATGTGCCTCGCAGAGGCGCTGTTGCGGGTTCCAGACAATGCCACCGCCAACGCGCTGATCCGTGACAAAATTGCGGGGCGGGATTGGGCCGAAGAGGATGGCGCCGAAAGCCCGCTGATCGTGTCCCTGTCGTCGCGCGGGCTGTCGCTGGGATCGGCGACGCTGATGCTCGATGCGATCGGCAGCAAGGCCAAGCCGCTGACGCTGCTGAAAGCGATGGTCCGCCGCTCGGGCGAGCCGGTAATCCGTCAGGCGGCGCTCGCCGCGATGCGGCTTTTGGGTCAGCAATTTGTGATGGGCGAAACGATCGAGGCCGCGGTCAAGCGCGCCGAAAAGAACAAACAGGAACTCGCCAGCTTTGATATGTTGGGAGAGGCGGCGCGGACCTCGGCCGATGCGGCGCGCTATCATGCCGCCTATACCGCCGCCATCGCGCGCATCGGGCGCGATGCCAAGCGCGGTGACCCGCAAGTGAATCACGGCATTTCGATCAAGCTGTCGGCGCTTCATCCGCGCTATGAATATCTTCAGTCGGCCCGGATCATGAGCGAACTGGTGCCGAGCGTGCTGACACTGGCGCGCGCCGCGCGCGCCGCGAACATCCCGATGATGATCGATGCCGAGGAAAGCGACCGGCTGGAACCGCATATGGATGTGTTTGCCGCGTTGATCGACGCCGGGATTGCCGATGGTTGGGATGGGCTGGGCATCGTCGTCCAGGCCTATCAGAAACGCGCCCCCGCCGTGGTCGAATGGGTGATCGCGCACGCGCGCCGCCGCAAGGTTAAGGTTGCACTGCGGCTCGTCAAAGGGGCCTATTGGGACACTGAAATCAAGCGCGCGCAAGTGCTGGGGCTCGATGATTTCCCGGTGTTCACCGCCAAGACGCACACCGACCTCAATTATCTCGCCTGCGCCGCGCTGCTCCGCGATGCGCAGGATTCTATCTTCCCCGCCTTTGCCAGCCATAACGCGATGACGTTGGCATTCGTGGCCGAGCTGTTTGCCGGTGCCGATTATGAACTGCAACGGCTGCACGGCATGGGCGAGGGCGCGCATGACGCCTTTGTCGCTTTGTCGCCGCCGCCGCGTCCGGTTCGCGCCTATGCGCCCGTTGGAACCCATCGCGACCTGCTCGCCTATCTCGTCCGTCGTCTGCTCGAAAATGGCGCGAACAGCAGCTTCGTGCATCAATTTTCCGACCCCGATGTGACCGCCGAGGAACTGGCGATCGATCCGCGCAATGTTGCAAGTCCTGCCAAGCCGGTGATCGCGACCGGAGCGGAGCTGTTCAATCCCCATCGGCGCAATTCTCGCGGCTATGATTTGGGCGAACCGGGCATTGCCGAAGCGTTGATGGCCACCATCGCTGCCGCACGCGACACCACGCGCGTTGCGACCCCGATTGTGTCGGGGCGGGCGTGGCCGGGCATTGTTGAACCTGTGCTCAACCCCGCGACCGGCGCGCTGGTCGGTGCTTTTGAAGAAAGCGACATGGAGGCGATCGATACAGCGGTCGCCGCTGCGCGTGCGGCACAACCTGATTGGAGCCTTGCCGGCGGAGCCTTTCGCGCCGAGCGGCTGGAACGCGCCGCCGACCTGCTAGAGGAACGCGACACATTGTTCCTTGGCCTTGCGATTGACGAGGCGGGCAAGACGCTGGCCGATGCGGTCGCCGAAGTGCGCGAAGCGGTCGATTTTCTGCGCTATTATGCCGCACAGGCGCGCGCCGATTTCACCCATCCGGTCCTGCTTCCGGGTCCGACGGGCGAACGCAACGAGCTGATTTTAGAAGGCAAGGGCGTGTTCACCTGCATCAGCCCTTGGAACTTCCCGCTCGCCATTTTCATCGGTCAGGTTGCCGCAGCACTGGCGGCGGGTAACAGCGTTCTCGCCAAGCCCGCCGAACAGACCCCGTTGATCGCCCACGCCGCGACGCAATTGCTCCACGAAGCGGGCGTGCCCGGCGACGTGCTGCACTTCCTGCCGGGACGCGGTGAGACTGTGGGTGTGGCCTTGACCAGCCAGGTCGATGTCATCGGCATTGCTTTCACCGGCTCCACCGATGTCGCCAAGGCGATCAATCGCGGCATCGCGATGCGCGAAGGGCCGATTGGCACGCTGATCGCCGAAACCGGCGGCGCCAATGTGATGATCGTCGATTCAACCGCGCTGCCCGAACAGGTGGCGCGCGATGCGGTGGCCGGGGCGTTCCAGTCGGCAGGCCAGCGCTGTTCGGCGCTACGCTTGCTGTGCGTACAGGAAGACGTCGCCGACGCGATGATAGAGATGGTTGCGGGCGCGATGGCCGAATTGAACGTCGGCGATCCGTCCAAATTGTCGACCGATGTCGGACCGATCATCGACGGCGAGGCGCAGGCGACTATTGCGGCCTATGTGGATATCGCACGGGCAACAGGCCGCCTGATGGTCGAGGCCGAACGCTGCGAGCTGCCGGGCGGTGGGCGCTTCATCCCGCCGGCGGTGATCCGGTTGGAGGCCGTTACCGATATGCGCCGCGAAATTTTCGGCCCGGTTCTGCATATTGCGACATGGAAGGCCGGCGAGCTTGACGACCTGATCGATGCGATCAACACGTCGGGCTTTGGCCTGACGCTGGGCGTCCACACCCGCATCGACAGCATCGCCGCGCATATTGCGGCGCGCGCCGATGTCGGCAACGTCTATGTCAACCGCAACCAGATCGGCGCCATCGTCGGTTCGCAACCCTTTGGCGGGCGCGGCCTTTCGGGCACGGGGCCAAAAGCGGGCGGTCCGCATTATCTGTACCGCTTCGCCGACGAAAAGACGATCTCGACCGATATTACGGCGGCGGGCGGCAATGCGGCGTTGATGGCGGGTTAGGCCCCCGGCACGCCCAGCATTTTCGCCTGCGCCTGCAATCGCGCTGACGCCTCAGGATTCGCGGCAACCGCATCTTTCAGCGCCTTCGCCGCCTTGCCCGATTCGCCCAGCGTCATGCGGCTGCGCATCAGCATGATCCAGCGGTCGACATTGGCGGGGTCGGCCTTCAGCTTGGTTTCCAGACCGTCGACCATGCCCGCGATCATCGCGTCCTGCTGACCTTTGGGAAGCTGCGATGCGGCCTCCATGTCACTGCGCGAGGGGCCGGGGATGGCGCGCGCGGCGACGGGCAATTCCTCGGGTTTCAAGGCGCGTTGCTTCGTTCCCGCCAGCTTGTTTGCGACCTCGATCTTGTGGATCTGTCCGACCTGTTCGATGGTGCGGCGCAGGTCCGGTTCCCACGGCGCGCCTTGCGGCGTATCGGCCAGCAGCGCCAGCCAGTCGTTGATCGCGCCCTGATGATCGCCGTCGACATCTTTTTTGACCGCAAGGAAGTAACGTGCACGCGGATCCTTGGCATTCAGACCCTTGGCCTTGTTGAAATCGGCGAGCGCTGCGGGCGGCATCGGGTCGCGTTTGCTGTCCATCACGCGCGCTTCGCCCAGCGCCGACCACAGCCCCGCCGACTTTGGGGCTAGGCTTGTTGCCTTTTCATAGGCGGTGACGGCACCGGCATAATCGCTCATGTCAAACCGCGCCGCGCCCAGCGCCTGCCACGCGGCGGCGCTGTCGGGTTCAGCGCGGGTGCGCGCCTCTAATGTGGCAAGCTGGCCCGAGGGGCTGGGCGGCGTTTCGGCGATGACCGGAGCCGGTGATTCAGCGGAATCGCGCCAGACCGCATAGCCTATCGCACCGATCAACAGGATCAGGGCCGCGATTAAAATAGTGCTGTTGGTCCGCGTCATGCTATTGGCGTCGCTCATTTTTGTCCTTTCGGGTCGGGATAGAAAAAATCCCGGTGTCGGGCACTGCCCGCTTGCCTTTGTTCGTCGATGGTGTAGCCTTTAAGGGGCAAGGTCGGTCAACGATTAATTACAAATAGGGTCGCACCGGCTTTCCCATAAAAACCAGGGGAGGGGTGCATGGCAGTATCAGATCACGTCGATTTCGCGACGTTCATGGAAGGCGTTCAAAAGCGCAATCCGGGGCAAACAGAGTTTGTCCAGGCGGTTCAGGAGGTGTCGGAAGATATTTTCGACTTCATCGCCGACAAAGAAGAATATCATTCGCAACAGATTTTGCGCCGCATCGCCGAACCCGATCGGGTGGTGTCTTTCCGCGTTTGCTGGGAAGATGACAATGGCAATGTCCGCGTTCAGCGCGGCTGGCGGGTCCAGAACAATAATGCCATTGGCCCCTATAAGGGTGGCATCCGCTTTCACCCCTCGGTAACCGAGAGTGTGCTCAAATTCCTCGCCTTTGAACAGACGTTCAAAAATGCCCTCACCGGCCTGCCGATGGGCGGCGGCAAGGGCGGCTCGAACTTCAACCCCAAGGGCAAGAGCGTGCGCGAGATCATGCGCTTTTGCCAAAGCTTCATGACCGAACTTTATCGTCACATTGGCGCGAACGTCGATGTGCCGGCGGGTGATATCGGGGTTGGCGGACGCGAAATCGGGTTCATGTTCGGCCAGTATAAGCGGATTACCAATGAATTTACCGGCGTGTTGACCGGCAAAGGTCTTGAATGGGGCGGGTCGCTGATCCGCACCGAGGCGACGGGCTATGGCGCGGTTTATTTCCTCGCCAATATGCTGGCTGCCAAGGATCAGGATCTCGTTGGCAAGACCGCCGTCATCTCTGGCTCTGGCAATGTCGCGACCCATGCGGCGGAAAAGATCACCCAGCTTGGCGGTAAGGTGCTGACCCTGTCCGATTCGGGCGGGTTTATCCATGACCCCGACGGCATTAATCAGGAGAAAATCGATTGGGTCAAAGCGCATAAAACCCATCGGCGCGGCCGGATCGAGGATTATGTCAACGAGTTTAAGGGCGCGAAATTCGTCGCTGGCAAAACGCCGTGGGGTGTCGAATGTGACGTGGCCTTGCCATGCGCGACCCAGAATGAGCTGCTGGGCGAAGATGCGCGGACGCTGATCAAAAACGGCTGCATTGCGGTTAGCGAAGGCGCCAATATGCCAACCGATCTGGAAGGCGCCCACGCGTTCCGGGCCGCGAAAATCATGTTCGCGCCGGGCAAGGCGGCCAACGCCGGCGGCGTTGCCGTGTCGGGTCTCGAAATGAGCCAGAACAGCGAACGGCGCAGCTGGAAAGAAGGCGAGCTGCAACAAATGTTGAAGGACATCATGGATGGCATCCACGCCAGTTGCCTGACTTATGGTGATCAGGGCGGCGGTCATATCGACTATGTGAAAGGCGCGAACATCGCGGGCTTCAAGAAAGTGGCCGATGCGATGCTGGCGTTCGGAGTGGTCTAAAAGGCTTGGCTTGCGACCCGTAACGATAGGCCGGGCATGAAGGGGTACAGGGATGACGACGCACGCTGGGGATGAGCGCGGCGATCGATCGTGGACAGCGGCAGGAGCGCTGGCGTTGATGCTGGCGATGCTCCTCGCCGCTGTGCTCGTCATCGCGCCGCCCGCTCGCTCACAGGACAAAGAGGGTGGACGCTTTTTGGGCGTTGCCTCTTGTGCCGGTTCGACCTGTCATGGCCGGATGGAGGGCGATGGCACCATCGTGCGTCAGGACGAACTGATGAAATGGCAGGAGCCGTCGACCCCCGGCGGTGCCCACAGCCGCGCTTGGGCGGTGCTCGGCAACAGCCGCAGCCAGTTTATCGCCCGCAATCTGGGGATTGGTGATCCGGCAAAGGCGACTATGTGCCTTGGCTGCCACAGCAGCACGGTCGCCAGCCGCGGCACCGCGCCGCTCGACGATGGGGTCAGCTGCGAGGCGTGTCATGGCCCGGCGGGCGGCTGGATCGCCAGCCATTATGCCGGGATCGGCACCAACGCCAATCCCGGTGCCGAAATGCGCGCCAAGCATCAATCGAACCTCAACGACGGGCTGCGGAAGCTGGAGGATCCGGTGGTTCGCGCCGGGGTCTGCGTCGATTGCCACTTTGGCTCGGCGGGCGAAGGCCAGTTCGTGACCCACAAGATCATGGCGGCGGGGCATCCGCGTATCAGCTTTGAGCTGGATCTCTTTTCGTCGCTGCAGGCGCATCATCACGAAGATGAGGATTATGGCTGGCGCAAATTCGGCGCTCCAACGGCGCGCACCGACCATATTCAGATGTGGGCGGTGGGACAGGCGACCGCACTCGAACGCAGCCTGTCGCTGTTCCAGACCAAGCGCGGGACAGAGGGCATGTTCCCCGAATTTTATTTCCTCGACTGCCACAGCTGCCACCGCCGCATTTATGATCAGGCCAAGCCGGTGAAGACCAGCATGGACAATCCGGGCCGCGCCGCGCTGCCCGAAGGGATGCCGCCCTATAATGACGAAAATCTGATCATGCTGGCCGCCGCCGCGCGCATCGCCGCGCCGGGGCTCGCCGACCAGCTTTCGGCGCGCACGGCGGCTTTCCATCGCGCCATCACCATCGACCGCAGCAACGCGGTCGCGGCGGCGGCGCAGTTGGGACAGACGGTCGCCGCGCTCAAAAACGCCTTTGCCTCGCGCCACTTTGCCAGCACCGACGGCTTTGCGCTGGTCGATGCGATTTCCGCAAAAGCGATCAGCGACCGCCTGACCGATTATTCGGGATCGCAACAGGCGGTGATGGGGGTTGATACGATGTTGAATGCGATGGTGTCGTCGGGCCGTATCACGGTCGGCGCGGCGGCGGGTATCCGCGGCGACATTGATCGGGCTTATGCAGCAGTCAAAGACCCCAACGCCTATCGTCCCGGCGATTTTCAGGCCTCGTTGGGTAGCGCCGTGCGCTCCATCCGGGCGCTGCGTTAAGGATGCGTAGCCGGTCCGCCTTGTTTCGTTCTGCGGCGCTGTCAGCCATCGGCGCGCTTGTTCTGGCGTCCTGCGGCGGCGGCGGTAGCGGCGGAGGCGGCGGCAATGCCCCGGCGCCCTCTCCGGCTCCCGTTCCGACGCCGACACCGGCGGGCAGCGCCTTTGTTACACCGGGCAATGAATCGCTGAGTATCGCCGATGTGCAAAAGGTGATGGCGCAAGCGATTGCCGAGGCGCAGGCTCAGGGGCTGCCGTCGGTGATTGCGGTGACCGACCGGTCGGGCAATGTGCTGGGTGTGTTCCGCATGAACGGCGCGCGCGCGACCGCGACCACGGCGGCTGCGCCCAATGGCATGAATATCGACGCGCAAAATGTGACATTTCCTGCGGAAGGCGGCGCGATCGCCAAGGCTATTACCGGCGCTTATCTGTCGAGCGCGGGCAACGCCTTTACCACCCGCACTGCCAGCCAGATTGTGCAGGAACATTTCCCGCCCTCTCCGACCACCTCCGGCCTTGAAAGCGGCCCCTTGTTCGGGGTGCAGTTCAGCCAGCTTCCCTGTTCGGACATGAGCGCACAATTCGGCGCACCGGGCGGCGCGGCGCTGATCGGCCCCAAACGCTCACCATTGGGATTGTCGGCGGATCCCGGCGGCATCCCGCTCTATAAAAACGGCACGCTCGTCGGCGGCATCGGGGTGATGGGCGATGGTGTCTATGGCAGCGACCCCAACATCCTCGACACCGACAATGATGCCGAGGAGAATATCGCGCTGGCTGGCACGCGCGGTTTCGAGGCACCGAGCGCGATTACCGCCGACAAGATTGCCATCGACGGCACGACGTTGCGCTTTTCGGACGCCACCTATGGCGGATTGAAGTCGGCAGCGGGAGCGAGTTTTGCCAGCTTTAACGGCAGCGCGGGCAATCTGGTTGCGGTTATCGGCTATGCCAATGCCGCGATCATCGCAGGCACCATCTATGGCACCGAAGCTTCGGGGATGCGGCCTTCGACCCCTGTCGAATTTTCCAATCCCGATGCCTATGTCCTCACCGATGGCAGCGGAACCAATCGCTTTCCGGTGCGCGGTGGAACCGACGCTGCGACCAACAGCGCGCCTTTGACTCAGGCCGAAGTGCGCGCGGTGATGGAAGAGGCCTTTACCGTGGTCAGCCGCGCGCGCGGCCAGATTCGCCGCCCGCTCGACAGCCGCGCCGAAGTGTCGATCAGCGTCGTCGACACCAATGGCGCGATCCTCGGCATCATCCGCGCGCCCGACGCCCCGATTTTCGGCACCGATGTCAGCTTGCAAAAGGCACGCACCGCGACCTTCTTCTCGGGCGCGCAGGCGGGCGCGCAATTGAGCGCGAACAGCAGCGCCGATATTCGCGCCTTTGTGCCCAAGGTCCGCACCTTCCTGAATGATCCGACCGCGCTCACCGGCACCTTTGCCTTTGCCGACCGGTCGGGCGGCAATTTGTCGCGCCCTTATTTTCCCGACGGCGAAGTCGGACGCCCGAACGGTCCGCTGTCGCGCCCCATCGCTCAGTTCAACCCCTTTTCCACCGGACTGCAATCGGCGCTGATTATCAGCAATCTGGGCCAGCATCTCGCCTTTGTGTCGGGGGCATCGGCGACCGACACGCCGCAGCGTTGCACCACGCTTCCTGATGTCGCGGCGGGGCAGAACCGGTTGCAAAACGGCATCCAGATTTTCCCCGGCTCGGTTCCGCTTTATCGCGGCAATCAATTGGTGGGCGGCATCGGCGTATCGGGCGACGGCATCGATCAGGATGATATGATCAGCTTCCTCGGCGCGCATAATGGCGGCGCACGGGTCGGCACCATCGGCAATGCTCCGCCCGCCATTCGGGCCGACCGCATCGTCGTGACCCTTGCGGATAATACAAAGGTGCGGCTGCGTTATATCAGCTGTCCCTTTGCGCCTTTCCTCGACACGAATATGCAAAATGTCTGCGACGGGCTGTAGTGAGCGCGCTGGGGACCAGTCTTTGGCCGATTATCGCCAGCCTCGCCGCGCAGGGCGCGCCCGATGCTGCCGCGCCAGACGCCGATGCGACCATAGCCCCCGAACCGCAAGTGGCCCCCGACGCCCAGCCGACGGCAGAAACCAAACCCGCCACTGATCCAGCGCTCGACACGCTTGTCCCGCCACCACCGCCGGTCGACTGGCAAGATATGCTCAAGGATGATCTGGTCACCCAGATTATCGAGGGCCGCCGCCGACCGGGCTATCGCCCCGACCTGCCCGACCAGCTGACACAGGATAATGAAGGCGCGCTGCGTCCGCCGCCGCCCGAAGCGTTTCCGGGGATGCAGGACCAATTGCCGATCCCTGACCGCTGGCGGCTGGTCGAAAGCCTGGGGGTGGTCAAGGAACGCTGGTTCGATCCCTATCACCAGAATACATTAAAGGGTGATCGCCCGATCGACCGCGCCAAAGTGCCTTGGTTGCCGATCAAGGGCGATGACTGGTTTTTTGTCGCCAATGCGGTGTCCGACACGGTGATCGAACCGCGCACCTTTCCGATTCCGGTGGGGGTGCAGACGACCGAACGCCCGGGCAGCCTTGATGTGTTTGGCAAGAACCGAAGTTTGGTGCTCTCGCAAACCTTTATCGGCGGCGTGGCGCTGATCAAGGGATCGACGGCGTTCAAGCCGCCCGACGTCGAATATCGCGTCACGCTCGCCTATAATCTCAACTATGTCGACGTGCCCGAACGGCGCGTCCTCGACGTGCGCCCGTCCAAGGCGAGCCACCGCTTTGACCATTTTGTCGGCGTGCAGGAATTGTTCGTCGACAAGCATCTGGGCAACGACAGCGACCGCTATGATTTCCACTCGATCCGTATCGGTATCCAGCCGTTTCAGTCGGACTTCCGTGGTTTTCTGTTCAACGACAGCCAGCTCGGCATCCGTTATTTCGGCAACCGCGACAACAACCGCTTCCAATATAATCTCGCGGCCTTTTGGCGGCTGGAAAAGGACACCAATTCGGGGCTGAACGACATCACCCAGACGCCGCGCAGCGACTGGTTATTTGTTGCCAATCTCTATCGTCAGGATCTGCCCGTTGTCGGGCTGACCAGCCAGATTACCGTCGCCTATAATATGAACCGCGAGCGCGATGATATTCAGATCGACCATAACGGCTTTCCGGTGCGTCCGGCGCTGCTCGGCGATTTGCGCGGGCGCGCTTATGATGTCGTTTATCTGGGCTATAATGCCGATGGCCGCATCGGTCGGCTCAACCTGACCGCCAGCCTTTATGCGGCAATTGGCGAAGACCGGAACAGCATTTTCACCAGCAAACCGGCGAAGATTCGCGCGGGCTTTGCCGCTGCCGAACTCAGCTATGATCAGGACTGGATGCGCTTTCGCCTGTCGGGTCTTTATGCCACCGGTGACGGTGATCCCTATAACAACACCGAAGGCGGCTTTGACGCGGTGTTCGAAAATCCGATCTTTGGCGGGGCCGACACCAGTTACTGGATTCGCCAGACCATCCCCTTTGCCGGCGGCGGGCGGGCGATTGCGATTAACGGACGTAACGGCATATTGAATTCGCTGCGCTCGTCGAAAGAGGAAGGCCAGTCGAACTTCAACAATCCGGGGACGGTATTCATTGGACTGGGCGGCGATTTCGACCTGTCTCCCGAAACGCGCGTCAGCACCAATTTCAACCATCTGTGGTTTGCCGACACGTCGGGGCTGCAAGTGCTGCGCAGCGAAGGCTCTATCCCCAAGGATCTGGGCTGGGACCTGTCGGTTGCGGGCATCTGGCGGCCCAAGGCAACACAGAATATCGTCGTTCGCCTCAGCGGAGCGGCTTTCCTGCCGGGGAGCGGCTTCAAGGATTTGTTCGAGAATAAGACCCGGCAAAACGCCTATTATTCGATTCTGGCCAATGTGATTTTGAGTTATTGATGATGATACGCAGGTTCTTCGCCTTCTTCGCTTTCCTTTTGATGTGCGCCAGTTTTGGCGGCGTCGTCGGCCATGCGAGCGAGGGGGAAAAGCCGGTCAAGGTCGATTATCGTTTCACCCCGCCCGCGCCGCGTGAGCAAAGCGTGGCCGATGTCGCGGCGAAATCGGATGGCTGTTACAGCTGCCACACGCGTACCGACGAACCGTCGATGCACAAAAGCCCGGCGGTGCGGCTGGGCTGCACCGATTGTCACGGCGGCGATGCGACGGTCATGGGCGATGCCAAGCTCGGCTATCAGGACCCCGCCAACCGCGCCGCGATGGCGCGCGCGCATCCGCAACCGACGCTGCCCGGCGAATGGCATGACAGCTCGGCAAACCCCAAACGCAGCTATACCTTGCTCAACCGCGAGGCGCCCGAATATATCCGCTTCGTCAATCCCAGCGACTATCGCGTCGCGCGCGAAGCGTGCGGCTCTTGTCACCTCGAAGTGATCGAGGCGGCGGAACGGTCGCTGATGTCCACCGCCGCGATGTTCTGGGGCGGGGGCGCCTATAACAACGGCATCCTTCCCTATAAAAATTACATCATGGGAGAGGCCTATACGCGTGCCGGCGATCCGGCGTGCATCTTGTCGCCGACGACGACGCTGTCCGCCGAGGAATATAAGAAGGCGTGCGACCCCAAATTCGGTTTCGACAAGATTTTGTCGGATAAAGAGAAAAAGCGCGGCGCGCTGTCCAAACTCTATCCGCTACCGGCCTGGAACGTCATGCCGCCGACTGATGTTTTCCGCGTCTTTGAACGCGGCGGGCGCACCATCAACACGCAATTTTCCGAAATCGGCCTGCCCAACCCGACCGGCAGCATTCAGCGGCTCGAAGAACCGGGGCGCCCCGACCTCAAACAGTCAAACCGTGGCCCGGGCACCGGTCTGCGCATCGCCATCGCGGTGCTCAACCTGCACAAAACGCGCCTCAACGATCCCTATATGTGGTTCATGGGCACCAACGACCAGCCGGGCGATTATCGCCAGTCGGGCTGTGCGGGCTGCCATGTCATCTATGCCAATGACCGCGAACCGCGCCACAGCCTGACCTATGCGAAATATGGCCGCGACGGACAGACGGCGACCGTCGACCCGACGATTGCCGAAAAGATGGAAGCTGTCGGTGGCGAACATGGTGGGGGTCATGGCGGGTTGATTGATCCGGCGCACGCCGACGATGCCCATGCCGCTGACGATCATGGCGCGGCGACCGACAAAAATATCCGCAAGGAATCGGGTCACCCGATCAGCCACAGCTTCACCCGCGCCATCCCGACCGCCCAGTGCATGAACTGCCACATGCACCAGCCCAATATCTTCCTGAACAGCTTCCTTGGCTACACCATGTGGGACTATGAATCGGATGCGCCGCAAATGTGGCCGGGGCCGGAGAACACGCGCCCCAAACCGCCGGGGATGAGCGACGCGGAGTATCAAAAAACCTATAAGCAACAGCATTATCCGACCGCCAAAGAGGTGCACGAGACACTTGAGCGTAATCCCGAAGGCGCGGCGCCCAAGGGGCTATGGTCCGACGTCGAATTTTTGCGCGATGTTTATGACGTCAACGAAAGCAACAAGGACACCCAGTTCGCCGATTATCACGGCCATGGCTGGAACTTCCGCGGCGTTTTCAAGCGCGACCGTGACGGCAATTTGCTCGATGCCGATGGCAATATGTCGACCTATGGCACCGACAAGGCGCATATCGTCGATCCCAAGGACCCCGACAAATGGCGCAAAAGCTGTTCAAGCTATAAAGATGCCAAACAGCGCGAATTATGCCTGACCACCGCGACCCCCGATGGCCGCGAGGGCAAATTTGTGCCCGCCGGACTCAACCCGGGCAAATCGGTGCATATGATGGACATCCATGCCGAAAAGGGGATGCAATGCGCCGACTGTCACTTTGCCCAGGACAGCCACGGCAACGGCTATATTCAGGGCGAAGTCGCCAATGCGGTCGAGATCGGGTGCAAGGATTGTCATGGCACCGCCGACGCGCTGCCCAATCTGCTGACCTCTAATGTCGCGGCGCGGCCGCAGGGCACCAATTTGGCGCTGCTGCGCAATCCCGACGGCAAACGCCGGTTCGAATTTCAATATGATGATGACGGCAAGGTGACGGGACTTATCCAGCGTTCGATTGTCGATCCCAAATTGCAGTGGCAGGTCAGCCTCGTCAAACAGAGCGTCACCAAAGGCCCGCATTTCAACGCCCGCGCCGCGCGCGCCAAGCTGATGTCCCGGTCGGGGGCAGAGGATGGCAGCTATGCCTGGGGTCCGGGCATAGCCAAGAAAGATCGCGCCCACGGCGAAAACACAATGACCTGCTTCACCTGCCATTTGTCATGGACGACAAGTTGCGGCGGCTGTCATTTGCCGATCGAGGCAAACTGGAAAACCAACTCGCACCATTTCGAAGGCGAGGAATCGCGCAACTTTGCGACCTATAATCCACAAGTGGCGCGCGACGAGATGTTCCAGTTGGGCCGTCATATGCTGACCAAGCCGGGTGAGCCCGATGCGGAGGGCAACCCGCGCGGGATTATCACGCCGGTCCGATCAACCTCGGCGCTGGTCCTGTCATCGACCAATATCAACCGCGAACGCATCTATATTCAGCAGCCACCGATTTCGGCGGCGGGCTTTTCCAGTCAGGCCTTTGCTCCGCATTTCCCGCACACAGTGCGAAAGCAGGAAACCAAGCAATGCAGTGATTGTCATATCTCTGACGCCGACGACAATAATGCCATCATGTCGCAACTGATGTTGCTCGGTACCAATTTCGTCAATTTCGTCGGGCTGAATGTCTGGTCAGGGATGGACGAAGGCTTTCAGGCCACTCGTGTCACCGAATGGGACGAGCCGCAGGCGGTGATCGGCAGCTATCTGCAAAAATATGCCTATCCCGACTATTATCGCCTGCACGTCGAACAAAATGGCCGCGAGCTTAAAAATTGGGTGCGCGGCAAGACGTTCGACAAAAAGGGATCGGGTGAAACCCACGCGCTCGAAGAATTCGCCAACATTGTTCAGGACACCAGCGGCCAGGTCAATTGCCTGCAACAGCGCGGCGAATATATGTTCGTTGCCGAGGGCAAGGGCGGTTTCCGCGTCTATGATGTGTCGTCGATCGGCAACAAGGGCTTTTCCGAACGCATCACCCGCGCGCCCTTCTCTCCGCTCGGCCATGACACGCATGTCAAAACCACCAATGCGACCTGTATGGCGATTGGCACCGATCAGCCGATCAGCATGAAACGCAACGAAGATATCCGCGCCAACTTCCCCGAAAATCTGGAACAGGAACTGCACCCCATCTACCGCTATGCGGTGATCACCGACAGCGTCGAAGGGCTGATTTTGGTCGATATCGACACGATGGCCGATGGCGAGTTCCGCAATAACAAGCTGAGCCGTGCGCTGACTTGGAACCCGGACAATGTCCTTGCCGGTGCGCGCCACATCACGCTGGCGGGCAATTATGCCTATATCACCACCGATGCGGGGCTTGTCGTCGTCGACCTGACGGTGCCGCTCCAGCCCAAGGTCACGGCGCAGCTGCCGCTTACCGATGCGCGCGCCAGTGCGCTGCAATTCCGTTACTTGTGGGTGACCGATGCAGACGGGGTCAAATTGTTCGACGTCACCCATATGGCGCAGCCGGTTCCGGTGCCATCGGGAACAGTGCATCTGGCGAACGCCCGCAAACTCTATGTCGCGCGCACCTACATGTATGTTGCGGCCAAAAATGACGGGCTGGTCATTGTCGATGTGACCAAACCACGGGCGCCTATCGCATGGCCGGGCATGACCTTTGATGGCAAATTGACCGATGCAGAGGATGTCATCGTCGCGTCGACCAATGCCTCCTTGTTCGCCTATGTTGCCGACGGTCGCCAAGGCATCAAAGTGCTGCAATTGACCAGCCCGAAAAATGCCGGTTTGTACGGATTCTCACCCAAACCGACGCCCGAACTGATCGCCTGGGCCAAGACGCCATCGCCCGCGCTTTCGTTGTCCAAGGGGCTGGACCGTGATCGGGCGGTTGATGAGACGGGCGGCCAGATTGCGGTCTTCGGCCGCCTCGGCTCGCGTCCCTTTACCCGGCCAGAGATGGAGAAGCTGTTCCTTACCAGCAAGGGCGCCGTGTTCAAGGTCAGCGACGAGGTTGATGAATCGGCATGGCGTCCGCCGCTCAAGCGGGACAACTAGCCCGTTTTCCGGTCGTGTCGAGCGCAGTCGAGACACCCATCACAGCTGCGCCATGCCGAGGGGCATCTCGACTACGCTCGATGAGAACGGGTTTTAGGAAGGCTGGCCTAAAGCCGCTCGGCCTGCACCACCTGGTCGGACGCGCGCAGCGCCGATAACAGCCGCATGACATGGTGGACGTCGCGGACTTCGACGACAATATTATAGGTGTGGAATCCGCCTTCGCGATTGGTCAGGCGCAAATTGGTGATATTCGCCGAATTGGCGGCAAGGATGCCGGACATTTCGGCGAGCGTTCCCGCTTCATTGACCAGGACAACGCACAGGCGCGCATTGCCGCCCTCGCTATCTTCTTGCCAACGCAGGTCGATCCAGTCAGCGTCAACCCCGTCGGCCAGCGCGGGACAATCGATGACATGGACCACGATCCCCTGTCCCTCTCGCGCCAGCCCGACGATACGGTCGCCGGGGACCGGATGACAGCAATCGGCAAGTTGAAAGGCGACGCCGGGGGTCAGCCCTTCGATCGACACGGCGCTGCCCTGATTAAGCTTTCCGGGCTTTGATTTCATTTCGGCGGAGATGCCGGGGACCAGCGCTTCGAGCACCGCATCGTCCGAAAGCTGGCGCTTGCCGATGGCGACATAAAGTGCGCTGTCATCCTCCAGTTTCAGCCGCTTGATCGCCGCCTTGCGCGCCTTGTCGCCAATCGTGCCGGGCAAGCGCGCGATAATCTCGTCGTAAATTTTAACGCCCAGTGCGGCGATATCGACCTTTTCCTTGGACCGCACATGGCGCCGGATCGCTGACCGCGCCTTGCCGGTAACGGCAAAGCCCAACCAAGCGGGTTGCGGGACCTGTTTGTCCGACACCAATATTTCGACCGTGTCGCCGTTAACGAGCTGGGTGCGCAGCGGCACCAGCCGCCCGTTGACCTTTGCCCCGACCGTCCGGTCGCCCAGTCCGGTGTGGACGGCATAGGCAAAATCGACCGGCGTTGCGCCTTTGGGCAGCTGATAGAGAGCGCCCTTGGGCGAGAAAGCGAAAATCCGGTCCTGATACATCGCGATCCGGGTGTTTTCCAACAACTCGTCGGGATCATGTGTCTGTTCGAGGATTTCGATGAGGTCGCGAATCCATCCGGCCTGCCCGTCCGGCCCCTCGCCCTTTTGCTTATACGCCCAGTGCGCGGCATAGCCGAATTCGGATTGCTGATGCATTCCCAGACTCCGGATCTGGATTTCAATCCGCATATTTTGTTGGTGCATGATGGTGGTATGGAGCGAGCGATAGCCGTTGCGTTTGGGCGTCGAGACATAATCCTTGAACCGGCCCGGAACCATTTTCCACTTGCGATGGATCAGCCCCAGTGCGGCATAGCAATCGGCATCGGTCGGCGTAATGATGCGAAACGCGATGATGTCGGTGACTTGTTCGAAACTGACATGCCGCTCCTGCATCTTGCGCCAGATCGAATAGGGATGCTTTTCGCGCCCCGAAATATCGGCCTCTATGCCCGCGCTGGCCAGCAAGTCCTTAAACTCGCGGGTGATGGTCGATACCTTGTCCTTGCCGCCCGCCGCCAGCTTTTCCAGCCGACCGGTGATCGTCGCATAGGCCTCCGGCTCCAACTCGCGAAAGGCGAGCAACTGCATCTCGCGCATATATTCATACATGCCAATCCGCTCGGCCAGCGGGGCATAAATATCCATGGTTTCCTTGGCGATACGCCGCCTTTTGTCCTCATTCTTGATGAAGTGCAGCGTGCGCATATTGTGCAACCGGTCGGCCAGTTTGACCAGCAGCACCCGAATATCATCCGACATGGCGAGCAGAAATTTGCGCAAATTCTCTGCGGCCCGCTCATTTTCGGTCTGGGCTTCGATCTTGGACAATTTGGTGACGCCGTCGACGAGCCGACCGACATCGGCACCAAACAGGCGCTCAATCTCCTCGGCGGTGGTCAGCGTGTCCTCCAGCGTATCGTGGAGCAGTGCAGTGACGATGGTTTCGGTGTCGAGATGCAATTCGGTCAATATGCCGGCAACCTCGACCGGATGGCTGAAATAAGGGTCGCCCGACGCGCGTTTCTGGCTGCCATGTTTCTGGACCGAAAAGACATAGGCGCGGTTGATCATCGCCTCGTCGGCGTCGGGGTCATAGGCGCGGACCCGTTCCAAAAGTTCATATTGGCGCAGCATCGCCCTCAATGTCGTGCAAAGTCGCGTAAATGCAATGCGAATCTTGCGAAAGCGGCGACGCATGACCCGCCTGAACAAATGGCCGCGCCGTCCCGTCGAGGGGCGGCGCGGCGGATGCGGCCCTGTGCGGACCTGGGCGGACGGCCTAGAGAGGGGAGGATGCCGTCCGCCTTTGTTTATGCCTTGCCGTTGCAGGTCGCGAGGTCAGCGGCGTCGAGTGCCTTGTCGCCGGCGACAAAATTCGTCACCGGACCAAGTTTGCGGACAATCGCCGCACAGATGATGACCGGCCGGCTTGTGCCTTTGCCAGCGACACAGGTGGAATCGGTGCATTTCCACACGATGTCGCGCGCTACAAATCGGGTCTGCGCAGGGGGATTGGCAAGATCGGCGCGGTAATAAATACCTCCGGTGGCGGCGGTCGCGGTGGTCGCCCAAAAGGTAAGGACGCCGATCAGCACGGCAAAGGTCATCGAGGCAAGATGGGTGAGGGGAGAAAGTTTGAGATCGGGCATGATGAGCTCCTGTTTTTACACAACAAAGTAAGTTGCAAACAGAAATCTAATCAGTAAGTTGCAAAATGCAACGTGGCGCCCCATATTTTTTTGGCACAGGGCCAATTTTTGCGTTAGGTTGAGCATATGGGAGAATTACGCGAAGCATTAAATGATCTGGAGGGCGGCAATTGTGCGCTCCCGATCGCGTTGGAAGCGATGGGTGAACGCTGGTCGTTCATGATCCTGCGCGCGGCCTTTAACGGCGTCCATCATTTCGAGGATTTCCAGCAAGCGCTGGGGATTGCCCGCAACATCTTGTCCAACCGGCTGTCCCGGCTCGTCGACCATGGCATCATGGAACGCGAAGTGATGGCCGAGGATCGACGCAAGGTGCGCTATCAACTGACCGAAAAAGGGTTGGAATTGCTCCCGGCGATGATTGCGCTCCGGCAATGGGGCGAAAAATGGGGCGCCGGGGTGCCCTCGACGCCGGTTCTGGTCGATATTCGCGATGAGCAACCCATTGGTCCGGTGACGATCACCGCGCATGACGGGCGCCCGATCGGCTATAAACAATTGGTGTGGAAACACCGGGCAGAGCTGCAGCCCATGGGTCAGCCGCGCGCGCGGACCGCCGAATCCCTCGCCCCCGTCGCGGCTGAATGATCATGCGCTCCGGCCGGTTCGTGCTTTGGCCCTGACCCCCAAGATCGATCGCCCCATGCCCCTGTTCGGACTGTCATCCCCCGGCCCATTTTTCGACAACAAGGTGCGGGCCTTTTGGAATCTTCAGCTTTTGGGCTGGCTCGGGTGGCTTGGCCTGCGCGGGGCTTCGGGTCTCGCCTTTGGCCAGTCGCTCGCCTTCCTGATACCACAGACCCTGTCGGCGATTACCGGCTTTTCGCTCTCGCTGATCCTGTCGGTCTGTTACCGCCGTTTGATCAACAGCCGCCCGGTCGTCATGTGGGGGGTCAGTTTTGGCCTCACCATCATTGCGGTCGCGCTCTGGGCCTTCATCGATGCCTGGGTGTTGCAGATTCAGAATCCGAACAGCGAGACGGGGTTCACGGGGCTGCTCCTTGGCTCCATTTACATCGCAGCAACGTCGCTCGGTGCTTGGTCGGCGCTCTATTATGCGATCAACTATTTCCTGAAGCTGGAGGAACAGAATGACCGCATGATCCGGCTGGAGGCGCAGGCCGCCTCGGCTCAGCTTGCGATGTTGCGCTATCAGCTTAATCCGCATTTCCTGTTCAATACGCTCAACAGCATTTCGACCCTGGTGCTGTTGAAACAGACCGAACCGGCGAACGCCATGCTGTCGCGGCTATCGGCCTTTTTGCGCTATACGCTGGCCAATGAACCAACGGCGCAGGTGACTTTGGCGCAAGAGATTGAGACGTTGAAGCTTTATCTCGAGATCGAAAAAATGCGCTTCGAAGAGCGGTTGCGCCCCCATTTTGCCATCGACCCCGCAGTGTCGCGCGTGCGTTTGCCCTCGCTTTTGCTACAGCCGCTCATCGAAAATGCCATAAAATATGCGGTTACGCCGCAAGAAGATGGTGCTGATATCACGCTGTCGGCGCAACTGGCCGGTCAAAATGTTCGGATTACCGTATCCGATACCGGTGCGGGATTGTCAGCCGACCAAGGCGCGTCCACCTTGGCGCGTGCAACGGAATCGACCGGCGTGGGTTTAGCCAATATAAGGGATCGCCTTGCGCAAGCCTTTGGCGACCAGCATCGCCTTGAGGCGCGACAAAGTGATGAGGGCGGATTTACCGTAACGATCGAATTTCCGTTCGTTCAGGACACAGATACAATGATTGGAACCCAGGCCGCATGACGATCAGAGCCATATTGGTGGACGATGAGAAACTGGCGATTCAGGGGCTGCAACTGCGGCTGGAACCGCACGGCGATGTAGAAATTGTCGATACGGCGCAAAATGGCCGCGAAGCGATACGCAAAATCAAGACGCACAAACCTGATCTGGTGTTTCTGGACATCCAGATGCCGGGCTTTGACGGCTTTTCGGTCATTCAGGGGTTGATGGAGATCGAACCGCCGCTGGTCGTCTTTGTGACCGCCTATTCGGACCATGCCATTCGCGCGTTCGAGGCACAGGCGATCGACTATCTGGTCAAACCTGTGGAGCCTGAGCGGCTGGCCGATGCGCTCGAACGGGTGCGCCAGCGGCTCACCGAAAAGCGCGGCGTTGCAGAGGTCGAGCGCTTGAAGGGCGTGCTGGCCGAAGTCGCCCCCGATGCGGCCGGTAATTATGACAGCGAAGCGCAGGGCGAAACCCACGCCGCCGACCGCTATGAAAAGATGATCAATATCAAGGATCGTGGCCAGATTTTTCGCGTCGATGTCGATACCATCGAACGCATCGACGCGGCGGGCGATTATATGTGCATCTATACCGCCGACAACAGCCTGATCCTGCGCGAAACGATGAAGGATCTGGAAAAGCGCCTCGACCCCAGAAACTTCCAGCGCGTCCATCGTTCGACCATCGTCAACCTCAGCCAGGTCAAACAGGTCAAGCCGCACACCAATGGCGAATGTTTCCTTGTCCTCGGGTCGGGAACGCAGGTCAAGGTCAGCCGCAGCTATCGCGACGTCGTCGCGCGGTTCGTGCACTGAGGCGCGCCAACCGGCCCCGCCAACACTCCGCCATTGCGAACGTAGCGAAGCAATCTAGAGCTGCATAACCTGCCCTAGATTGCCGCGTCGCTTCGCTCCTCGCAATGACGAGCCGCTAAAGCTGATGCCCGGTTCGGTCGCGCTTGGTCGCCAGATATTGTTCGTTGTGCGGATTTTTCGGCAGCGTCAGCGGAAGCCGTTCGACCACTTCGACGCCTTCGCTTTCCAGCCGCGCGACCTTTTCCGGGTTGTTGGTCATCAACCGGATACGCGGGATATGGAGCTGCGCCAGCATATGCGCGGCAATCGCAAAATCGCGCGCTTCGACCGGAAAGCCGAGGCGCAAATTGGCGTCGACCGTGTCAAATCCCTGATCTTGAAGGGCATAGGCGCGTAGCTTGTTGACCAACCCGATGCCCCGCCCTTCCTGCCTCAGATAGAGCAAGACCCCCCACGACGCCCCGGCCATGGCGTCGAGCGCGGCGTGAAGCTGTGGCCCGCAATCGCATTTCAGGCTGCCCAGCACATCGCCGGTCAGGCATTCGCTGTGCAGACGGACCACCGGCGGCGTCGCGTCGCGCTGGCCGACGACCAGCGCAATATGGTCCGATGCTTCTTCGGGAGACCGAAAAGCGATGATCTCGGCACTCTCGCTCGCCGCGACGGGCAGGCGCGCGCGCGCCGCAATGATCAACCGTCGCGGATCGAGCAGCATCGCCACATCCTCGGCCTCGCACATTGTCTCGGCTTCGACGCTGGCGGCGCGCACGAAAAAGGCGGGCAGCAGCCCGGCATGGCGCGCCATTGTCATCGCGGCTTCGGCAGCGCGATCACCGCCGGTTGCGATGCTTTGAAACGGACCTTTCAACGGGTTGGCAAGGTCAAGCGCGGGGTCTGCGATGGCCAGCGCCGCCGAAACCTTATTCGCCGCACCGCGCAGCCGCACTGGCCCCGGTGTCGCGGCGGGACGCTGGTTGGTGAGCTTCAACGTCACCGCCCGCTCGCCTGAAATCAAGAGATCGGCGGGTTCGTCTGCAGCAAAATCGGTTAGTTCTGCATCGCTGGCGCTTTCGACAGCCAACAGGTCGATTGCCCCGTCAGTCCCGCTCACGCATACGGGCCAGCCGCGCCGCAGCGCGTCAATGGCGCGCGCCGCGCGGCGGGCGCCGATATCGCTCAAAAGGCAAAGTCCGTGACCAGCGGGATATGATCCGAGGGCTTTTCCCAACTGCGCGCCGGCTGGACCACGCGGTGGGTCTTTGCTGTATCGACCAGATCGGGCGTGACCCACATATGGTCGAGGCGGCGGCCGCGGTTCGACGCCAGCCAGTCCTTGGCGCGATAACTCCACCAGGTGAACAAGGGTTCGGGTGCGGCGATGAATTGGCGGCCCAGATCGGTCCAGTTCGATGCCGCCTGCAACCGCGCCAAAGTTTCGACCTCGATCGGCGTATGGCTGACCACATCCAGCAGCGCCTTATGGTTCCACACATCGCTTTCCAGCGGTGCAATGTTGAAATCACCGGTCAATATGGTCGGCACGTCCAACGCCCCCGACCAGTCGATCATCCGGCCCAGAAAGTCGAGTTTCTGTCCGAATTTCGGATTGACCGCACGGTCGGCCACATCGCCGCCGGCGGGGATGTAGACATTATCGAGCCGCGCCCCTGACGGCAGCGTGACACCGACATGGCGGGCTTCGCCATTCGCCTGCCAGTCATATTTGCGCACATCGTCCAGCGGCACGCGGCTGACGATCGCCACGCCATGGTGCATCTTTTGCCCGTTGGTGACGATGTGGCGATACCCCAGATCCTCGAACATCGCTTTGGGGAAAATGTGGCATTCGACCTTGGTCTCTTGCAGGCACAAAATGTCGGGTGCTTCCTCACGCAGGAATTTCTCAACGATGCCGATGCGCGCACGCACGCTGTTGATGTTCCAAGAGGCGATGCTGATATTTGTCATGGCTGCGGCTCTATCGACGCAGCGCGCGCTTCGCAATCATGTTGCGGCACCAGCCGCGTAGCCGCAGAAAAAAGCGAAGCCTGCGAATCATAAACCCCCGCTCCAGGGGCGGTGGAACGGGGGCTCAAGGTCAGCGTTCGTCACGCTCTTGAAAGAAGACACCGGACAATCCGGAAGGGGCAACAGGGGGAAACCCAAATACCGGAAGTCAAATGGCGTCTTCAAGGACCGAAATAATGTCCCTTCCCTGTCGCCAAGCTGAACGAAATGGGCGGGGGTGAGAGGGGAAGTGGTTTTTCGTCGGCGAACCGATATTTTGTCCCTACCGCTTATTGCGTCGCGGTCGTGGGTCGGTCCAGCGAAAGGCCGAATCGGCGACCGGCACGTTGAACTTCTGATTCTCCAGGTCGATCCGCGTGCGGTTGTTCTGCGCATCCAGCGCGACCCATCCGCGCAGGCGCAGTCCTGCTGGCGCGCTGGCATCGCGGGTGAACACCATCGTGATCGTCCCATATTCGGGGCGCTTGCTATCTTTGACCTCGACGCTCAGCACATTGTCGCTGCCGGTCGGCACAACCTTGGCATAGCGGGTGAGGTCGCGTTCGGGGTCGAGCAGCGCACCGAGCGGCGAATTTTTCACCGGCCAGCGTTGCACCTGTTTGACCTCATAATCGATCATGGTCAGCGACTTGCCATCGCCGACGATCAGCAACGGCACGCCCTTTTGATATTGAAAACGGATCTTGCCCGGGCGCTTGAGGGTCAGCTTTCCGGTCACGCGTTGGCCGTTGCGGTCGGTCTGGGTGAAATCGGCAACCATCGAACTGGTGGCGCGCAAATGTGCCTGCACCGACGCCAAGGTGCTCGATGCGGACTGGGCGGTGGCCGGAGCGCTCATCATGACAACAGCACCCGCGATGGGAGCAAGCGCCAAAGCGGCGGCGCGGCCAAGCGAAAGGCGGCGGCCAAAAGACAGAGGGGGGAGCTTCAACGTCATAATGATCTCATTTTTTGAAAATCGATACGGTCCGATATGGCGGCTCGGCATTGAACCCGCGCTGAACCCGTCCGTTAGACCTCATTCAAGTCCCCGCAGCGTCTTTGGTTCCCGCCCGCGCTTCAACGCGGCTGGCCATATTGGTCGGACATCACGTCGCGGCGACCGACATGGTTGGGCGGGCTGACCAGCCCTTCCTCCTCCATACGCTCGATCAGCCGCGCCGCGCTATTATACCCGATACGCAATTGCCGTTGCAGCCAGCTCGTCGAGGCTTTCTGGCTTTCGACGACGATCTGGCACGCCTTGGCATACATGCGATCCTCGGCGCTGTCGCCGCCAACCGGCGCACCTTCCATCGCAAAGCCGCCGTCCTCGGGGTCTTCGGTGACGCTTTCAATATAGTCGGGTTGGCCCTGCGTGCGCCAATGGTCGGCGACCGCGCGGACTTCGTCGTCCGAGACAAAGGGGCCGTGGATGCGGGTGATCTGTTTGCCGCCGGGGACATACAGCATGTCGCCCTTGCCCAGCAATTGCTCGGCCCCCGCTTCGCCCAAAATGGTGCGGCTGTCGATCTTGCTGGTGACGTGAAAGCTGATTCGCGTCGGCAAATTGGCTTTGATGACGCCGGTGATGACATCGACCGAGGGGCGCTGGGTCGCCAATATCAGGTGGATGCCCGCGGCGCGCGCCTTTTGGGCCAGCCGCTGGATCAGGAATTCGACCTCTTTGCCCGCCGTCATCATCAGGTCGGCCAGCTCGTCGACCACCACCACAATCTGGGGCAGCGGCGCATAATCCAGCGTTTCTTCTTCATAGACCGGCTGGCCGGTTTCGGGGTCATAGCCGGTCTGGACCCGCCGACCGAGCGACTTGCCCTTGGCCAGTGCGGCGCGGACCTTGTCATTGTAACTCGCAAGGTTGCGAACCGACAGCGACGACATCATCCGATAGCGGTCCTCCATCTGTTCGACCGCCCATTTGAGCGCCCGAATCGCCTTTTTGGGTTCGGTGACCACCGGTGACAACAGGTGCGGAATGCCGTCATAGACGCTGAGCTCCAGCATCTTGGGATCGATCAGGATCAATCGGCACTGGTCGGGACCCATTCGATAGAGAAGCGACAGGATCATCGCGTTCAGCCCGACCGACTTGCCCGACCCCGTGGTGCCCGCGATCAACAGGTGCGGCATGGGTGCCAGGTCGGCGATGACTGCATCACCGCTGATATTCTTGCCGAGGATGATGGGGAGCGCGCCGGTCTGTTCCTGAAACAGCGCACTGCCGATCATTTCGTGCAGCACGACCGCGTCGCGTTTGGCATTGGGCAGTTCGATGCCGATGACAGTGCGCCCCGGTATGGGGGCGATACGCGCCGACAACGCCGACATGTTGCGTGCAATATCGTCGGCGAGGTTCGATACGCGGCTCGCCTTGGTGCCCGGGGCCGGTTCCAGTTCGTACATGGTGACCACCGGTCCGGGGCGCACGGCGGTGATCTCTCCTTTGACCTGAAAATCCTCCAGCACCGATTCGAGCAGCCGTGCGTTGCGCTCCAGCCCCGCCTTGTCGATCTGTCCGGGCGGGCTCGGTGGCGGCGGTGCCAGCAGGTCGATCGATGGCAACTGATAGTTTGTGAACAGCTCGCTCTGCGGTTTGGCCTTGGGCTTCGAAGGCGTGCTGCGCGCGGCGGGATCGGTAATCTCTGGCGGGGCACGGTCGCTGGGTTCGGCCCGCGCGCGCGGGCGAATGACGCGCGACACCAGATTGGGCGCTTTTTCCGATTCGAGCGCAACGCCTTCCGGTTCGGCCACTGTCGACCCTTCGGCCGCGGGCAAATGAAAGCGCGACCACCAGTCCTTTTCCAACCGCAAGGCGCGCCAGCCCAGCCACAGGCCGGAAATGGCCAGAACCAAGATCGTCGCGAAACGGATCAGCGCCGCAGCCGGATCGCCTGCCTGAGCAAATAGCGGTGCCACCGAAGAGCCAACTATCAACGCAATGATTCCCCCCCATCCGGCCGGCAACGGGGCGTTGCTGTCGGACGCCCACAGCTGCGCCGCCAGCCCGGTTAACAGGATGGCGACAAAGGCAAAGGCCAGTTGGCGTTTCCAATAAGGTTGCGGCGTTCCGGTCCACATCCGCCACGCGAGCAGGCCGAGCAACGGCAACAGCAGGGCAATCGGCGCTCCGCCTATGAACAGACCCATATCGGCAACCCACGCCCCGGCGTGCCCCATCCAGTTGGCGGCGTCGCCTCCTGCTGCGGTGTTGATCGACGAGTCGTTGCTGTTGTGGGTCAAAAGCGCGAGCGTCAGGAACAGCGTAAAGGCACCCAGCACCGCCGCCGCCGCAATCACCAGCGACCGTGCGATGCTTTGCCGGAAAACGGTGCGCCAATCGGCTTTCTTTGTCGCGGCCTTGCGGCTTGCCATGCTCTTCCTGTCCCCCACAAAATGTCTCCTCCCGATATGCACATGCGGGCGAGTCGCCGTCAAGCGTGGCCCGGCGGCGGCGCGGCAATTATCCCGCATTTCGCGGTCATCGGCTGCTGGCTGCTTTTCATCCGATGCGTGAGCCGCTACGGCCAGTTGGATGAGCAATGTTCAGCACAGCGATGTCCTGATTTCGGGCGGCGGGCTCGTCGGACAGGCGTTGGCGCTCGCGCTCGCGCACCATGGTCTTTCCAGCCATATTGTCGACCCCGCCGATCCGCTGACGGCCATCGCGCCGGGCTTTGATGGCCGCGCCTCGGCGATTGCCAGCGCTACCTGGCAGATGTTCGAAGTCATCGGGCTGGCCCAGCGCCTCGCGGGTCATGGTTGCCCGATCCGCGCGATCAAGGTCAGCGACGGCGGGCAACAGGGCGAGCTTGATTTTGTCACCGGCGACGCCGATGCACCGCTCGGCACGATGGTCGAAAATCGCCAGCTTCGAATCGCGCTTGCCGCCGCCGTGCTGGACCAGCCGCTGATTCAGCGATCAATGCCCGCGCAAGTGACCGACCGGGATATCGGCCCGCATGGCGTTGCGCTGACCTTGGCCGATGGCACCCAATTACAGGCGCCGTTGCTGATCGTGGCCGAGGGGCGGCGCTCACCGACCCGCGATGCGGCGGGGCTGGTGATTGCCAATTGGTCCTATCATCATCATGCGCTGATCGGCGCGGTCGCGCACAGCAAGCCGCATGATCGCGTCGCGCACGAGATTTTCTTTCCCTCCGGGCCTTTCGCCCTGTTGCCACTGGTCGATGATGAGCAGGGACGGCACCGTTCGGCCTTTGTCTGGACGGTGGCGGAAAAAGATGGTCCGGCGCTCGCCAAGCTGGGGGAGCGCGGTTTCGTTGCCGAACTGGCCAAGCGCGCGGGCGGGCTTCTTGGCGAGATGGAGCTGGTCGCGCCGCGCATGACCTATCCGCTCGGGTTTCACCACAGCGCGCAGATTGTCGCTGATCGGCTCGTGCTTGTCGGTGATGCGGCGCATGGGATTCACCCCATCGCGGGACAGGGGCTCAACCTTGGCCTGCGCGATGTCGCGGCGCTGACCGAAGTTTTGGTCGAGGGGTCGCGGCTCGGTCTGGATCTTGGTGATGCGGCGCTGCTCGCGCGGTATCAGCGCTGGCGCGGGCTCGACAATCTGATGGTCAGCCTCGCGACCGATGGACTGACCCGCCTGTTCGGGATCCCGGGTCGCACCGCATCGGCGGTACGCCGCGCGGGCCTCAGCGCCGTGCAGCGCCTGCCGATGCTCAAACGCTTTTTCATGGACGAAGCGCGCGGCGAAGCGGGCGATCTGCCGAAATTACTGGCTGGCACAGAGGTTTAGGGGCGTCCGGCTGCTGGGGTGAACGGGGTTATTGCAACGTAACGCGCCCGTCGTCGCCATCGAACCGGCCAAAAAATTGCATCAGCTGGATCACCAATTCGGCGCGTTCGTCGAGCGCTATGGTTTCCAGCAGCGCCTGTTTGGCTGCGGCATCAAAGGGCGCGACCTGCGCGATGCCATTGACCAAAGTTGTATCGTCCAGCTGCCCGACCGCGTCCCAATCGACGACATAGCCCTGCGCCTCGGCATAGCGTTTGGCTTCGCGTTCCAGCCCTGCGCGTTCGATACTCGACAGCGCCGCCATCTCTCCGGCCTCGGCCTCAATCTCGGCCTCGACCTGCCGGAATGGTGTGGTGACGTCGAGCTCGCGGCGCATATGAAAGCGTGCGACACCTTCCAGCACCAGATTAAAGCGCCCTTCGTCCAGTGCTTCGACATCGATAATCCGCCCGACGCATCCGACATCATAAAGCGCGGGCGGTTCGCGATCTTCTTCGCCGGCAAACTGGCGCGGCTGGATCATCCCGATCTGCCGGTCGCGCGCCAGCACCTCTTGCACCATCGCTGAATAACGCGGTTCAAAGATGTGCAGCGGCAGGTGCAATCCGGGGAACAGCACCGCACCGGGAAGCGGAAAGATGGCAATCCGCTGAATGGTCAAGGGCGCAGCTTCGGTCATCAGCCGAACAGGATCAATGACAGACGGCGGCGTTGCGCGGCGACCCACGGATCTTCCAAACCCACGGCTTCGAACAGCGACAGCAGCTTGGTGCGGGCCGCGCCCTCCTGCCATTCGGTGTCGGCGGCGATGATGTGGAGCAAATTATCGGCGGCTGCATCGCGCTGTCCGCCACCAATTTGCGCCGTTGCCAGATCGAACCGGGCTTGATGATCGTCGGGACTCGCCGCAACCGCCGCTTCCAACGCTATGGTCTCGCTGGCGTCGGGCGCATCTTTGACCAGCGCCAGCGCGCTACGCGCCTGGGCTATGGCGCCATCTTCGGCCAGCTCGGCGGGCACCGCATCCAGCGCCGCCTGCGCCGCGTCCAACTCGCCTATTTGCACCAGCGCGCGGATCAATCCGCCATGCGCTGCGCCATTGTCGGGCGCCATTTCGACAATCTGTGTGAAGATTCCCAACGCCCGCTCGGCGTCTCCTTCGGCAAGCACGGTTTCGCCCATTTCGATCAGCGGCGCGATCTCGACCTCGCGGTCGCCCGCTTCGCTCTGGATCGGCAATTGCTTGAGCAGTTGGTCGAGCATCGTCTTAAGCTGGCTTTCGGTCCGCGCATTGGTCAGATTGGCGACCGGCTGACCCTGAAAAATGGCATAGACGGTCGGGATCGACTGAACCTGAAACTGGCCGGCGATAAAACGATTCGCATCGACGTCGATTTTGATGAGCAGGACGCCCTTGTCGGCATAATCGGCGGCAACCTTTTCAAGGATCGGACCGAGCTGTTTGCAGGGACCGCACCATTCGGCCCAGAAATCCAGGATAACCAGCTTGGACATCGAAGGTTCGACGACATCGCGGCGAAAAGCCTCGACGGCGTCCTTGTCGGCGGGGTTCATGCCCAATGTGGCCACGGCTATGCTGCTCCTTGTTGAATTGGTTCACCGCTTATGTGGCATCTCTTGCCGCAAAGCCAACCCCCGTGACGAATTGGCGCAAGCTTTGTCGTTCAGGGCTTGCCGAGCAAGAAAGCCGATGCTAAGCGCCCGCCTCACCCGTCCGGAATTACCCGGACCAAGGCGCCAGAGCGGGCGTAGCTCAGGGGTAGAGCACAACCTTGCCAAGGTTGGGGTCGAGGGTTCGAATCCCTTCGCCCGCTCCAGTTTTTCCAATATATCACCGGTTTGACCGGCCCGGACTGTCAGAACAGACCGGGCATCTGACGTTGGGCGGCCGTGGGGTCGGCGGGTTCCAGCATCTGTATTTCGGGGATTTTGCGCACCGGGGTGGCCTGTGCCGAACTTGCGCCCACTTCGGCGCTGGCAATCCGCGATGTGGCGCAGGCGCGACCGGCCAGAAAGTCGATCGCTGCCTTGATCGACGTCTCGCGCGCGTCGCCGAGAGGAAAAGCCAGATCATCGTCTGCGGCGCAGCTGTTGCTGATCTTGGGGGCCAGTCCGTCAAAATAATCGCCAGCGGTCAATGCATTGCCGGTGGAAAAGGCAATGATGCGCATACGGTCGTCACATTCGGCCTTGTCGAGCGCGATCTGGCCCACCGGTTTGCCGAATGTATTGCCGCCAACCAGCGTCATATTGGTGCCAAGATAAGGCAGCATCCCGTTGATCACCAGCTCGCTGGCCGATGCCGTCGCGCCGGTGCCGATAAAGGCGATGTGCGTCGGCGCGATTGATTCGGGTTGGGTCTGAAAGAAATGCCGATCATTATTCACTGATTTTTCCGCACGAAAGTTGGTCTGCGAAAAAAGATCGCTTGCCGAGCGGTTGCGGCCGAGCAAATCGCCGAACAATTCCGCCGTCGAAACCAGCCCGCCGCCATTATAGCGCAGGTCGATGATGATGTCGGTGATACCCTGATTGCGAAAACCCAGCATCGCGGTGCGCAATTGCGGGTCAGCCGACGATATGAAGGTGCGCAGGTTGATATAGCCATAGGTTTTGCCGCCATCGCTGATCGTCGTGGCGCCATAACGGTCCGATACCGGGTCCAGATCATAGGCTGCCTTGGTCACCGTCACATTGCGCGTGCCGCTGGCGTCGGTGATCCGCAGCACCCGCTGGATGCCCGCGTCGTTGGGGCCAAGAGCGTTGGTGACGCCTGCAGTGCCCTCGCTGGCGATAATGCTGCTGACGGTACGCAAATTGCTGGCACTGGTGCCAATGGCGATGATTTCGGTTCCGCGATCTATCCCGGCGGCAAGGGCTGGCGCGCCTTCATAGGCTTCGGCAATCAGGATGCGCCCGGATGCGGCGTCATAGGCCAGACGCACCCCGAAACCGGCGCTCGACCCGCTGGTGAAAAAAGCATCCTCGGCAGCGATTGAGGTCAGATAGGTGAAAAACCTGTCCTTGCCTTTGGCGCGGGCTGGCGCGACCAGCGCGTCGATATAGGATTGCACCGTCGAATAGTTCGCCGGATTGACGTTTGTCGCGACATCATTCGGGAACAAATACCATTCGTCGATCACCGATTTGACAAAGCTTTGGCGCGCCGACAGCGCACAGTTGGCAGACGATGGCGTCGGCGAAGGTGTCGGGGTAACCGCTACGGGAGGCGCTGCGCCCCCGCCGTTGCCCCCGCCGCCGCAACTTGCAAGCGCAAAGGCGGACAGCGTGACACAAGCGACAGATTTGCGAAGAGTGCGGCGCATCGAATTCCCCCCCGATACCAAGCTGACTGACACGAGGGCATGTCGGTCATGTCGGGGCTATCATAGCCATGCTGTCTGGGCGATGAAAGTGGTTCGGTTATTGCGGTTTGCCGATGCTCGCGGTCCGACTGCTCGATTTGTCAGACGATATGCGGTCGGACGGTTCCAGATAGTCGGGATTGCCAAAGCCGGTCGTCAAGGGATCTTTGACGACATGGCCGACGGTCCAGTCGGCATCGCCCTCCCAGATCATCCAGTCCGCCAGCGAATCGCGCCAGTCTTTGGCTCTGCCCTGCTTTTCCGCCTTTTGCGCTTTGTGTGGCGGCGGTTGGGGAATGGGCGGCGGAGGGGGCGGCATGGGCGGGGGAGGCTGTGGTGCCGATTGCGCCTGCGCCATACTGCCCATCATCAATCCCAGCGCGGCGGTTGCAATGATCAGGCCGCACGCGCGGCTAATCTGCATCGCTGCGTCCCTTGAATCCCTGCGCCACAACATAAAGCTCGGGCGATCCTTTGCGGCTGGCGGGGGGTTTGGCGTGCTTGACCGTGGTGAAATTCTTTTTGAGCAGCATCAGCAGCGCATGATCGGCACCGCCGGCGAAAACTTTGGTCACAAATGTGCCGCCGGGCGTTAAAGTGCGGATGGCAAAATCGAGGGCCGTTTCGGCAAGACCCATGGTACGCAGATGGTCGGTTTGCTGATGCCCGACGGTGTTGGCGGCCATGTCGGACATGACAAGATCGGGCGCGCTGTCCAGCGCCTTCAGCAGGGCATCGGGCGCGGCATCGTCCATAAAATCCATCTCAAGGATCTCGACGCCTTCAATGGGTTCGCAAGCCAGCAAGTCGATTCCCACCACCCGCGCCCGTGGGTTGACCTTGCGCGTAACCTGCGACCAGCCGCCCGGTGTGATGCCAAGATCGACAACGGCGCGCGCTTTTTTGAGGAAGGAAAATTTCTCGTCGAGCTCGATCAATTTATAGGCGGCACGGGATCGATAGCCCTCGGCCTGCGCGCGATGAACATAGGGGTCGTTCAGTTGCCGTTCCAACCATCGGGTCGAGGATGCCGACCGCCGCTTCGCCGTTTTGACGCGCTGATGAAGTGCTCCGCGGGCTTTGCCGCTCCCTCCGCCGGCGCTCATTGGCGCGGCCCCGGGCGGGTGACGGGAATATTGCCGCCCTGCGCCGCCAGCGTGCGCAAAATGCCTTCGCGGATACCACGGTCGGCGACCCCGACGCGTTCGGCGGGCCACAGGTCGAAAATACTCTCCAAAATCGCACAACCCGCGACCACCAGATCGGCCCGTTCGCGCCCGATACAGGCGATGGTCGACCGCTCGTCGATGCTGGCATCAGCCAGCCGCTGGCTGATGTCGCGCATCGCGTCGCTGGGGACGATCAGGCCATCGACCGCCCGCCGGTCATAGCGCGGCAGGTCAAGAAACACGCTGGCGAGTGTGGTCACTGTTCCACTGGTCCCGAGCAGGCGCAGCGGTTGACCCGCCATCGCCTGCGCGCGCGCTGCAAAGGCGGCAAAAGCCTCGGCAGTGACGCTACGCATTTGGGCATAGCTGGTCTGACGCGCGCTCAATGTATCGGCGTCGACTGGCACATGTTCGGTCAGCGATACGACGCCCCATGGCACGCTGATCCAATCGTGAATCCGGACATCGTCGTCCGACAGATCGATATGCATCAATTCGGTCGATCCGCCGCCAATATCGAAAATCAGCGCCGGACCATCGCCGGGTTCGAGCAAATTATGGCATCCGAGCACAGCGAGTCGGGCCTCTTCCTCGGATGAAATGACGTCAAGTACGATACCCGTTTCCAGACGCACCCGTTCGGTCAGCACCGCGCCATTGGTGGCGCGGCGACAGGCCTCTGTCGCGACGGCACGCGACAGGCTGACATGACGGCGACGCAATTTGTCGGCGCAGATTGACAGCGCGGCCACGGCGCGATCCATGGCCTCATCGCTGATTTTTCCGCTGCTATGCAGTCCTTCGCCCAGTCGCACAATGCGCGAAAAGGCGTCGATAACGACAAGTTCGCCGTCCTGCGGACGCGCGATCAGCAAGCGGCAATTATTGGTTCCAAGGTCGATTGCGGCAAAATTACGCGGGCGCGGCGCATAGCTGGAACGGGAAGCGGTTCCCGCTTTTCCGCGTTCGACCGCTGGCGCATGGCGCCGCACCGGTCGCCCTGATGGCGCTGCCATTTGTCGCATGGCTATTACTTACCCGTCTTTGTTCACAGGACCGCAAAAGGGCGACCTGCACTTGGTGCCAGATTAGGCGGGTCGCGCGGGATTGGCAAGTTATGCGGGTGAAGCGGCCTATGCCGCTGCCTTCGCCCTTTGTGCGATGCAAAGCGTAAAAATCCCCGCCCGGTCATCGACCAGGCGGGGTTCAAGAGCGACGGGGGTTGGGAGCGGCTGTCTAGCGACGGCAGCCGTCATTTCCCTTGTCGATGGCGCGGCCGGCGATGGCGCCTACGGCACCGCCTAGGATGGTGCCGACGGTGCGGTCACCGCGACCGGCGATTTCATGGCCGGCAAGGCCGCCGGCAATCGCGCCGATAATGGTGCCGCCGGTGCCATTGTCGCACTGGCGTCCGCGATAGTTGCGCTGGCCGCGATAATCACGCTGATCGCGATAGTTGCGGTTGCGATAGTCGCGGTTATGGCGACGCTCGTAACGACGCTCGTAACGACGCTCGTAACGACGGTCGTTACGGTCATAGCCGCTATAGTGGCTGCTATAGCCGTCGCGGTCGTAATAGCCGTGTTGAGCAGCGGCGGGAGTGGCGATGCCCAGCGTCGCAGTCGACATCAGGGCGGCGAGGGAAAGGGTGATAGTCTTGTTCATTGTCTTTCTCCATGTCCGTGTCAGGCCCTTGCTGGGGCGGTGGGTCGGTTTGCCTCTTTTGGACCCGTTCGATTGAGCCAAGCCTGAATGGGCTTGTTGGCTGCGGTTCAGAATTGCGGTGGCGTTGGTGCTTGCACTGTGGGCGTCTTGCTGCCTAACGCAGTGGCAATGCGCCGCCTTTCCCTTGCCTTTCTGCTCTTTGTGACGCTTGGCCCACTGCCCGGTCGTGCGGTGCGTTATGCCGTCGAGCGCGACGATCAGGTGGCGCGCGCCATTCCGGTTCATTTTTACGGAGGGCAAGCGGGCGCGATGCGATTCGTGCGCGGATGGCATCTGGTCAGCCCCAACACCCGCTTTGGCGGCTTTTCGGCGCTGGCCCGAATCGCGCCGGGGCGGTTTCAACTGGTCGGCGACAATGGGGTCTGGACGCGCATGACACTGGCCGATGACGGCGCGATCAGCCAGCTTGCCATCCATCCCTTACCGCGGCCCTTCCATTATCCGACGGGAAAATTTTATCGCGATTCCGAATCGCTGATTTTTGACCCCAAAGGCGGCAAGAGCTGGATCGGGCTGGAAGGCATCAACCAGATCTGGCGGTTGAACGCTAACATGACGCGTGTCGAATCGCGGTCGCGCCCGAAACCCATGGCGCGCTGGCCATCGAACAGCGGGCCAGAGGCGATGGCGCGGCTTGCCGATGGGCGCACCATCATCTTTTCGGAAAAGGCCGACGCCGATCCGCGCGGAACCGAGGCGCTGCTTTATCACAGCGATCCGGCGGTTCCCGGCGAAACGCCTCTGCGCTTTTTCTATGATGCACAGGGGAAGGGGCTGGTCAGCGATGCCGCCCCGTTGCCCGATGGCCGCATTTTGATTGTTCACCGCCGCCTGGGACTCAATCCCTTTTTCACGACGATCATTGCTATTGCCGACCCTGCCGAAATTCAATCTGACGGCGTTCTGCGTTCACGCCCTATCGGACGCGTGCCGTTGGCGCTGGCCGACAATTTTGAAGGGGCGGCAGTCGCGGCCAAAGGTGGCCGGACCTATCTTTGGCTGGTCTCGGACAATAATTTCAATGTCTGGCAGCGCAGCCTGTTGCTGCAATATGAACTCGTCGGCCTGCCGCCGCGAAAAAGGACGGACAGCAAAAAGGCGGCGCCGTTACCGGGCCGCCCCTAAGCGATTCGAAAGACGCGACGCGATTAAGCGGCGGCGGGTGTCGCCAGCTTCTTCGCCACTTCTTTTTTCAATTTGCGGGCGTTGGCCGACAGCTGGTCGTCGCCAGCCTTCATCAACCAATTGTCGAGACCGCCATTATGCTCGACCGAGCGCAGCCCGTGCGTCGAAACGCGCAGCTTTACGCCCTTGCCGAGCGCATCCGACAACAAGGTCACATTCTGCAGATTGGGCAGGAAAGTGCGCTTGGTCTTGTTGTTGGCGTGGCTGACGTTGTTGCCAACCATGCGACCCTTGCCGGTCAGCTCGCAAATGCGCGACATGATGTTCGTCCTCGTATTAAAATAACAGGTCGGCGTCCGGGCTCTCCCCGTAAAACGGGCAAGGCAGGTCCGGATGGGCCGGGAAAGGCGCGCGCTTATCGGCTTGCCGCGGATTCGTCAAGGGACTAGAGCTGTTTTCCACTGACGTGGAACGGCACCAGCCCGCTCCCCCACCCGGCCTCCCTAAGGCTATTATCGTCTGGGAGGCCGGGTGGGGGAGCGGGCTGGTGCCGCACGTTTCCGCCGATCGGAAACAAATATGCCCTCACAATTTCCACTTCCCGCCCCCATGCGCCGCGCGCTGGATCTGGCCAAAACCGCCGCTTTGGCGGGCGAAGTGCCCGTTGGCGCGGTCGTCGTCAAGGATGGCGTCATTATCGGCGAAGGGCATAACCAGCCGCGCACCACAAACGACCCGACCGCACATGCCGAGGTGGTGGCGATTCGCAATGCGGCGCGCGCGTTGGGCAGCGACCGGCTGGAGGGGTGCGATCTTTATGTGACGCTGGAGCCTTGCGCGATGTGCGCGGGCGCAATCGCCCATGCCCGCATCGCCCGCCTCTATTATGGTGCCGATGATGCCAAGGGCGGCGGCGTCGTTCATGGCCCCCGCTTTTTTGCGCAAGAGACCTGCCACCACCGGCCGGAAATTTACGAAGGCATGGGTGCGGGCGAGGCAGCCGGGATGCTCAAGGCGTTTTTCGCGGCGCGGCGTTAGCCCGTGCCCCCTGCGAAGGCAGCGGGTCCATCATCGAAACTATCGGCCTGACATCACCCTGTCTGAAAATGTGACGGCAGGTGATAGGCCCTGCCTTCGCAGGGGCGCGGCTTTTTATAGGTGCAAAATTTCCTCCACCCATGCGGGAACGACCTCGGTCGCGGGGCCATGCCGTGTCGCGTCGAACCAGTGTGACCCCTGACTCGGCTCCATGTTCAGCTCCAGCGTTGCTATGCCCTGTTCGCGCGCTTCGCGGACCAGCCCCGCCGCCGGATAGACCGCGCCCGATGTGCCGATGCTGACGAACAGGTCGGCGCGGTTGAGCGCGGCGTATATCTTGTCCATGCCATAGGGCATTTCGCCGAACCAGACGACATCGGGGCGCATCTGTCCGGTCGCGCCACATGCGGGGCAGTCGGGGCGGTCGATCAACGGGCCGTTCCACATGTTGCGGCCATCGCAGGCGGTGCACCACGCTTTCAGATGTTCGCCGTGCATATGGAGCAAGCGCGTCGCTCCGGCGCGTTCGTGCAGATCATCGACATTCTGGGTGACGATTAACAAGTCGCCCGGCCATTCGGCATCGAGCCGCGCCAGCGCGGCATGGGCCGCATTGGGCTGCGCCTTCTGGATCGATTCGCGCCGCATGTCATAAAATCGCAGCACCAGATCGGGGTCGCGGGCAAAGGCCTCTGGCGTCGCGACATCCTCGACCTTGTGCTGTTCCCACAATCCGCCGGCATCGCGAAAGGTGCCGATCCCGCTCTCGGCGCTGATCCCCGCGCCGGTCAGGATGACGATGTTGTGGAGTGGGGACATGCGCTCTTTTATCCGCCTGCATCGAGCCAAGCCAGTCCTGAGCTTTGTCGAAGGTCGATTTTCTTTGTGCCTTCGCGCGAAAAGCCTGTCCTACATTATCGCGTTATGCTTCATCCTGTCCGATGAAACCCGGCTACCCCTTTTGTCCAATCCGCTGCCCGCTGCGCCGCTGCGCTTTGCCCGTGCGAAGAGGCGAAACAAGGGGGGACCTAGTGTGACCTTTGTGACCTTTCGACGAAATTTCGGGGACATGATCAGAGCATCGCGAAACATGCCGGTGCCTATCGACGCTCCTTCCCGCGCGGGTCAGGAAATGATGGTGTGGATGGGAGCCAATTCCGGATTTCCGTTCGCCCCATGCTTGTCGAAGGACCGTCATTGCTCCTATTGGTGGCTGGGACACAAGGGCAGTCCATCGACACGCTCTGGGCGAACGGGGTAATTGGCAAGTCATGACCAGGATCGGCATTATCGGCAGCAAGGGGCGTATGGGCAATGCGCTCGTCCTCGCCATATCGGACGCGGGGCAGGTCAATGCCGGCGGCGTCGACAAGGATGGCGATGTGGCGCCGCTGGCCGCGACGAGCGATGTGCTGGTCGATTTTTCCGCCCCTGCCGCGCTGGAGGCGACACTCGATGCCTGTATCGCGGCAAAGACGCCGATTGTGATCGGCACGACGGGGCTGGAGGAACGGCATCATTATCTGATCGACAATGCCGCGCAGGATATTGCGGTGCTGCAAACGGGCAATACCTCTCTCGGCATCACCATGCTCGCCCATCTGGTTCAGGATGCGGCCTCGCGCTTGGGCAGCGACTGGGACATTGAAATCGTCGAGATGCACCACCGGCACAAGGTCGATGCCCCCAGCGGCACGGCGCTGCTGTTGGGCCAAGCCGCTGCCGAGGGGCGCGGCATTGACCTTGATATGTGCAGCGAAAGGGCGCGCGACGGCACCACCGGCCCGCGCAAACATGGCGTGATCGGCTTTGCCTCGCTGCGCGGCGGCAGCGTTGCGGGCGATCATGATGTGCTGTTCGCGGGTGAAGAGGAAATTCTGACCCTCTCGCACCGCGCCGAAAACCGCATGATCTTTGCGCGCGGAGCGGTGCGCGCGGCGCTGTGGCTGACGCGGGCACAGCCGGGGCGCTATGACATGAACGCGGTGCTGGGGATTTAACCAGTTCCTTTTGGCGTTTGGCGTCAATCGGATTACATTGTCGCGCAAGGGGATGGATATGGCCACGCGCGCGACATGGGGGCAGCGACTTTATCATCAGCTCGATCCGCTGGATTGGCCCAGAAACGGCCTGTCGCCGATAAACTGGACAATCATTATCCTGATCATCGTCGGGACGATCATTTCGATCCTGTCGACCGAACCCGCGATCGAACAGCGCTGGCACGGTGCGATCCGTGCTTTTGATGACCTGTTGTTTGCCGTGTTTGCCGTCGAATATTCCGCACGGCTCTATGCGGCGGGCTTTGCCGAAGGCCCTGAATCGACCGCGACCAAGCGATTGCGTTTCGTCGTGACGCCTTGGGCCATCGTCGATTTTCTGGTGTTGATGGCGGCGGCGTCGACGCTGTTCGGGGGCGATGTGGTGATTTTTCGCCTGCTCCGTTTGGCGCGCATCATGGCGCTGGCCAAGCTGGGCCGCATGTCGGTTGCATTGCACCATCTGATGTCGGCGCTGGGGACCCGTAAATATGAATTGCTGATTGCCGCCGTTCTCGCGGGTATATTGCTGCTGTTCGGGGCCACCGCGCTCTATTGGGTGGAGGGCGAGATCCAGCCCGAACAATTCGGCAGCATTCCGCGCGCGTTGTGGTGGGCGATCATCACGCTGACCGCGGTCGGATATGGCGATGTCGCGCCGATCACGCCGCTGGGTAAGGTCTTTGGCGGGATTGTTGCGATTGCCGGGGTGGCGATGGTGGCGATGCCGACCGGCATTATGGCGGCGGCCTTCAGCGATGCGATGAAGCGCCATCGCGCCGCCCAAGAGGATTGCGAAGACTGATATTGCATCATCACTGCAAAACTGTATCACCAAAGCAATACACATAAGAGGGGGTCTGATGTTTAATCCAGCCGAAGCGACGGCCACATATATCAACAGTCTGGGTCCGGTGGCGCTCGAAAAGGCCGCCGCCTATACAACAGGCAATCATTGGCTCCAGCTGTGGGGGCTGCTCGTCGCGGCGCTTGTCACCGTCATTTTCGTGCGGTTGAAAATCCTCGACCGACTCGATGCGCGGCTGGCGAAGCGAAGCTGGGCGTTGCGGACGTTTCTGTTGTGCGCGGGGTTTCTGTTGCTGTCGGCGATCCTGACCCTGCCGTGGGATGTCTATACCGGCTGGTGGCGCGAGACGCTTTATGGCCGCACAAGTCAGCCGCTCGGTGACTATCTGGGCCAATCGGCGCTCGATGTGGTGTTAACCGCGCTGCTTGGCGGGCTTTTCTTCTTTGGCATTTATGCGTTGATCCGGCGGGCCGGCACGCGCTGGTGGCTGTGGTCGGGCGGGCTCGCCGCCGCCGCCATTTCATTCTTTTTACTGATTTCGCCGATCCTTATCGAGCCGCTGTTCAACGATTATCAGCCGGTTCCCGCGGGACCGGTCGATGACGCACTGATTGCGATGGCCAAGACTGCCAATATCCCGACCGACCATATTTTCATGTATGACGGGTCGCGCCAGTCGAATAATTTCACCGCCAATGTGTCGGGCATTGGTTCATCGGCCCGCATCGCCATTTCGGACGTCGCCATGGACAAGGCCTCGCTTGACGAGGTGAAGGCGGTGACAGGGCATGAAATCGGCCATTATGTGCTGGGTCATATCTGGCTTGGCGTGTTCCTATTCTCCGTCCTGGCGATCCTGCTCTTCTTTCTCGCCGACCGGCTGTTCGCTCGGCTCGCCCGGATGTTCGGCAGCGACGCCACGGTTGGCGATCCGCGCGGTTTTCCGGTGATGATCTTCTTCCTGTCGCTGTTCGGTCTGCTCGCCCAGCCGATTACCAACAGCCTTAGCCGCTATGACGAGGCACAGGCCGACGCCTATTCGATGAAGACCCAGAACCTGCCCGATGCCATGGCCGCCGCGCTGGTCAAGACCGCCGAATATCGCAATCCGCGACCCGGCAAACTCGAAGAGATGATCTTTTACTCACACCCTTCGGTCGAGCGGCGCGTGCGCGCGGCCATGGATTGGAAGGCCGTGCATCCGGCGGGGCCTCCCAGCAAGGACAAGGGCTATCAATAATCGCGACGGACGGGGCTTTTCGCGCCATGGAGTCAATTGAAGTGGCGGGTTCATCGCTGGACGCGGCGGGCTGTGTCCGGCAAGTCTGATCGGGCTGACGACAGAGGAGTTTGGCGTGAAACGGGCCGATATTTTTGAATTCTATAGTCGGCTGGCCGAGGCCAATCCTGCCCCCGAAACTGAGCTGCAATTTGGCAATCATTATCAGTTGCTTGTCGCAGTCGTCCTGTCGGCGCAGGCGACCGATGTCGGGGTGAACAAGGCGACGCGGCGGCTGTTCGCCGAGGTGGAAACGCCGCAGCAGATGGTGGAACTGGGCGAAGAGGGGCTGAAACAGCATATCAAGACGATTGGCCTGTTCAATGCCAAGGCGAAAAATGTCATCGCGCTATCGGACATATTGGTGCGCGATTTCGGCGGCGAAGTCCCCGCCGATCGTGACGCACTCGTCGAGCTTCCCGGCGTCGGGCGCAAGACAGCCAATGTCGTGATGAACTGCGCCTTTGGCGCCGAAACCTTCGCGGTCGACACCCATATCTTTCGCGTCGGCAACCGCACCGGTCTCGCACCGGGCAAGACGGTGCTCGCGGTCGAAAGGGCGCTGGAGAAAGGAACGCCCACGCCGTTCCGCGTCGGTGCGCATCACTGGCTGATCCTGCACGGCCGCTATATCTGCAAGGCGCGCACCCCCGAATGTTGGCGCTGTCCGGTGGCTGATCTGTGTCGCTTCAAGCCCAAGACGGCGGCGCCAAAAGCCAAGGCGAAGGAACCGGTTTAGCCAAAGCCGCGCCCTCCGCGTCCCTGCGCGAATCCCGTTTTGCTTTTAGTCTTGCGAAGCCAAACGAACGCGGCATAGTCCTGCCATGCGTTTCACGACTGCCCCGCTCGCTCTCGCCGCCGCCATGTTCGCCGTCGCGCCCGTCCACGCCAAGCCCGCCGACAGCGACGTGGCAAAGACGATCCTCAAGGATAGTGTTGCGATCCCGACTGTCGCGGGGCGCGGAAAGGTGCCCGAACTCGCGGCTTATTATGCGGGCGTGCTTAAAGCGGCAGGCTATGCCGACAGCGACATCGTCATCACGCCGATGGGCGAAACCGCAACCTTCGCCGCGACTCTTGCGGGAACGACCAAAGTCAAGCCGATCCTGCTGCTCGGCCATATGGATGTGGTCGAGGCCGACCCCAAGGACTGGACGCGCGATCCCTTCACTCCGATCGAGGAGGATGGCTATATTTTCGGGCGCGGGTCAGAGGATAACAAGTTCGACGTTGCGATGATGGTTGCGACGCTGGCGCGGCTCAAAAAAGACGGCTTCAAACCCAAACGCTCGATCATCCTGCTGCTTTCGGGCGACGAGGAAACATCGATGGTCACGACACAGGCGCTCGCCGCCAAATATAAGGGCGCCGAAATGGCGCTGAACGGCGACGGCGGTGGCGGGCTGATCGGTGAGGATGGCAAGCCGCAATATTATGGGCTGCAAGCGGGCGAGAAAACCTATGCCGACTTCGTTCTCGAAGTCACCAATCCCGGCGGTCACAGTTCGCGCCCGTCGCCGGTCAATGCGATTGTCCAGCTGTCGACCGCGCTCACCAAGATCGGTGCCTATCATTTCGCGCCACAGCAAAATGAACTGACCAAGGTTGGAATACCGATTGTTGCCGATCAGGTCGGCGGCGAGATTGGCGCGGCGCTCAAGGCTTTCGCAGCTAATCCCACCGACAAGGATGCGGCAGCACAGATCATGGCCGATCCCGAATATGTCGGGCAGATCGGCACCACCTGCGTCCCGACGCTGGTGTCAGGTGGACACGCCGAAAATGCGCTGCCACAGCGCGCCACCGCCAACATCAATTGCCGCATCTTCCCCGGTGTCGCCGTAGAGGCGGTGCGCGCCGAACTCGAACGCATCATTGCCGATCCCGCAATCAAGGTGAACGATGACCCTGACGCCACCGCCAGTGATGCCTCACCGCTGCGCGCCGATGTCATGGCGGCGGTGAGCAAAGCGGTTCATGCGCGCGCGCCCGGTCTGCCGATTATCCCCTCGATGAGCGCCGGTGCGACGGATAGCGTCCACTTCCGCGCTGTTGGGGTGCCAAGCTATGGTGTCGCAGGTCTGTTCAGCAAAGCGAGCGACAGCTTTGCCCATGGTCTTAACGAACGCATCCCCGTTTCCGCGATCGCCCCGGCGCTCGCGCATTGGGACAGTTTGCTGCGCGATTTGTCCAAATAGAATTTTAGACGAGCGCTGCTACGGCCTGCTCAACCATCGCTATGGCCGCTTCGGCGCCAAAGCTTGCGTCGTCGAGTGACAGTTCGAGCCACAGACCGTCGACCATTGCGGTCAGCATCACCGCCAGTCGTTCCGCTTTGATGGCAGAGGCACCGCACGCGAGCAGCAATGCGCCCAGCCGCACGCGATAGCCTGCGTAGCTTTCGGTATGAATCTGCGCCATCCGCGCATCGCTGCGCGCCAGCGCCCAAAAGGCTGTCCAGGCACCCAATAGCTGGGGGTCAGTGACGGGGGGACGGAAACTGGCGGTGAGATAAGCGAGCAAGCGCGCGCGCGGATCGACCGCTGCTCCAGCCACTGCGGCGGCAAATATCGCGTCCATTCGCTCGCTTGTCGCTTCATATGTGGCGGCGATCAGATCGTCGATGCCCGCGAAATAATGCCGTAGCAATCCCGGCGAGACACCCGCGCGCTGGCAAATGGCCCGAACATTGGTGCCCGCCAGCCCCTGTTCGGCGAGGCAGGCAGCTGTCGCGTCGATCAGGGCGGCGCGGCGGGCATCGGCGCTTTCGCGCGTAAAGGCTTGGCGAGTGGCTTTCATATTGCTATACAGATGTATAACAAGGATGCAGATATGGCAACAGCGCTGGATACTGATTCGCACCGCGACCCGCAGGATGGCTGGAGCCTTCCCGCGTGGACCTATAGCGATCCCGACTTTTTCACTGCCGAACAGGCGCGCATTTTCCGCCCGAGCTGGCAGGTCGTCTGCCATGTCAGCGACATGCCGAACCGCGGTGACTGGCACAGCATTGATTATTGCGGAGAGAGCGTCATCGTCGTGCGCGATGAGGACGAGCATCTGCGCGCCTTTACCAATGTCTGTCGCCACCGTGGGTCGCGCTTGCTCGATGGGGCGAGTGGTTGTGCAAAAAAGCTGGTCTGTCCTTATCATGCCTGGACCTATGCCCTCGACGGGCGCCTGACCGGGGTGCCTGACAGCGCCAGCTATCCGACACTGAACCGCGCAAAATCGGGATTGGTGCCGGTCGATCTGGAGCTATGGCGCGGTTTTATCTTTGTGCGGCTGAGCGTTGATGGCGGTCCGTCGGTGGCCGATATGATGACGCCCTATGAACCCCAGATCGCCCCCTATCGGTTCGAGGAGCTTCGCGCGCTGGGCCGCGTCACGCTGCGTCCGCGCGACGTGAACTGGAAAAATGTCGGCGACAATTATTCGGATGGTCTCCACATTCCGGTTGCCCATCCCGGGCTGACCCGTTTGTTCGGAAAAAGCTATGGCGTCGAGGCCGAGGATCGGGTCGACCGCATGTGGGGCGATTTGATCGATCGCCCGTCGCTCAACTGGTCAGAGCGCATGTATCAGCGCCTGTTGCCCCCGGTCCCGCACCTGCCCGAGGCGAACCAGCGTCACTGGCTCTATTTCAAACTGTGGCCCAATGTCGCCTTTGACATCTATCCCGATCAGGTCGACTTCATGCAGTGGTTGCCGGTCAGTCCGACCGAATGTCTGATCCGCGAAATCAGCTATGTCCTGCCGGATGACCGCCGCGAAATGCGCGCGGCGCGTTATCTCAACTGGCGCATCAACCGTCAGGTCAATGCCGAGGACACAATGCTGATCACCCGCGTCCAGCAGGGCATGGCCTCGCAAAGCTTCACCATGGGGCCGCTCAGCGACAAGGAAGTGTGCCTCAAGCATTTCTGCAAGCGGATGCGTGACCTGATCCCAGAAGCGCGACAGGAGATGGCACCGCCAATGGGGTGGAGCAAGGCACGTGGATGATGTGGTCATCGTTGGCGGCGGCCCCGCCGGAATGGTCGTCGGTTTGTTGTTTGCGCGCGCCGGAGTGGCGGTGACGGTGCTGGAAAAACATGCCGATTTCCTGCGCGATTTTCGCGGCGACACGGTGCATCCATCGACGCTGGAGATATTTCACGACATTGGATTGCTCGACGCATTGCTAAAGGTTCCGCACGCGCGCGTTGATACGGCGACGCTTGACCTGCTTGGTTGGCGCTTCACCATCGCTACGCTCAAACATTTGCCGGTCGCCGCTCCCTATATTGCGATGATGCCACAATGGGATTTGCTCGATTTCATAGCCGCGCAAGCCAAGCGTTTCCCAACCTTCACGCTGCGTATGTCGACCGAGGCGACAGGACTATCCTATGATGATGCAGGCCGAGCCAATGGCGTGATTCTGGCCAGCGGCGAAACGCTGCCCGCTCGGCTGGTCATCGCCGCCGATGGTCGCCGGTCTGTGTTGCGCGATGCCGCCGAATTGCCGCTCGAAGATTTGGGCGCGCCGATGGATGTGCTCTGGTTCCGTATCCCGATGCCCGATGGGGAGGAGACTATGGATGTCCCACTGGGCAGCATCGACAAAAAGGGCATGGTCGTTGCCATCCCGCGCAGCGGATATTGGCAATGCGCGCGGATCATCGAAAAGGGCGCGTTTCCGGCCATCGAGGCCAAGGGCATTGCGGCGTTTCGCGACGATGTGGTCGCGCTTGCGCCAGGTCTGCGGGCGCAGATCAACGCCGTCGCCAGCTTTGGCGATGTGAAGTTGCTGACCGTTGCGTTGGACCGGTTGACGCGCTGGCACCGGCCGGGACTGCTTGCCATTGGTGATGCAGCCCATGCTATGTCGCCTGTCGGTGGTGTCGGCATCAACCTGGCGGTGCAGGACGCGGTGGCTGCCGCCAATGTTCTAGCTGCGCCACTTGCCGCTGGCGCTGATCCGGACCCGTTGCTGGCCCAAGTGCAGGCGCGGCGCTGGACACCGACACGGCGGATGCAGGCGTTGCAGCGTGCGGCACATCTGCGGGTGATCGAACCGATGCTGCGCGGTAAGGTCGACCATGTTCCCTTTGCCATCCGCCTGCTCAACCGCGTTCCGTTGCTCCGCCGCATCCCGGGCCGCATCATCGGTCTCGGCTTTGGCCGACAGCATGTTGAATCTCCGCTTGCCAAGGAATTTTTATGACCAAAAGCTATGACGCCCTGATCATCGGGGCGGGGCATAATGGCCTCGTCTGCGCCTTTTATCTGGCGCGTGCCGGGCTGAAGGTCCGCATTGTCGAGCGGCGTGATGTCGTCGGCGGAGCCGCGGTGACCGAGGAGTTTGCCCCGGGATTCAAAAATTCGGTGGCGAGCTATACGGTCAGCCTGCTCCAGCCCAAGGTCATCGCCGATATGCGGCTCGCCGATCATGGCTATCGCGTAATCGAGCGGCCGATCAGCAATTTCCTGCCGCAAGAAGATGGCGGCTATCTCAAGCTCGGCGGCGGCCTGGAACGCACACAGGCGGAGTTCCGCAAATTTTCGGACCATGATGCCGATGTGCTGCCCGCTTATTATGCTGCGCTCGAAAATGTTGCCGAAGTGTTGCGCGATCTGGCGTTGCGGGTTCCGCCAAATATGGGAGAGGGCCTGCGGACGCTGGTCGATGCGGCGCGGCAGGGGCGGAGGATGGCGGGGCTCAGCGTCGAACAGCAGCGCGATGTGCTCGACCTGTTCACCAAATCGGCGCGCACCATGCTCGATAGCTGGTTTGAAAGCGAAGCGGTCAAGGCGGCCTTTGGTTTTGACGCGGTTGTCGGCAATTATGCCAGCCCTGACACGCCGGGCAGCGCTTATGTCCTACTCCACCACGTCTTTGGCGAAGTGAACGGCAAGAAGGGCGCGTGGGGCCATAGCATCGGCGGCATGGGTAAAATCACCGATATCATGGCCAAAGTCTGCCGCGATCTGGGCGTCGAGATCAGCCTCGAAGCGCCGGTCGACAAGGTGCTTGTCGACGGCGGGAAGGCGGTTGGGGTCAGGCTGGAAAGCGGCGAGGAAATCGCGGCAGCGCGCGTCATTGCCAATGTCGGGCCCAAACTGTTGTACGAGCGGATGATGGACGCCACCGATCTGCCCTCCGACTTTCAGCGCCGGATCAAGGGCTTCAAGGCGGGCAGCGGCACGTTCCGGATGAATGTCGCGCTGTCCGAATTGCCGCGCTTTACCTGTTTGCCAGAACCCGGCGAGCATCATCAATCGGGGATCATCCTCGCCCCGACGCTTGATTATATGGACCGCGCGTTTCTGGATGCGAAGCAGTATGGCTGGTCGAAGGCACCGATTGTCGAGATGCTCATCCCCTCGACCGTCGATGACAGCCTGGCGCCCTCCGGTCAGCATGTGGCGAGCCTGTTTTGCCAGCAATTCGCGCCCAAGCTGCCTGATGGTCGCGACTGGGACGATGAAGAGGAAGCCGCCGCCGATTGCATCATCGACACGGTCGAACGCCACGCACCCGGCTTTCGCGCCAGCATCGTCGGCCAGACGCGGCTCAGCCCCAAGGAGCTTGAGCGCAAATTCGGGCTTGTTGGCGGCGACATCATGCACGGCAATATGACGCTCGACCAACTATGGTCGGCGCGGCCCGTGCTCGGCCATGGCGGTTATCGCGGGCCGGTGAAGGGTCTGTATATGTGCGGGGCGGGAACGCATCCAGGCGGCGGCGTGACCGGCGCGCCGGGGCATAATGCGGCAGAGGTTGTACTGCGCGACCGGCGATGGTTTGCCCCCAAATGGCAATAGGCGCATGAAAAAGGGACCGGACGTTTCCGCCAAGCCCCTCATTTACATGTTGTCGTGTCGGTCGATCAGAATTCGCGACTGACCTTGACCCCGATCAGCCGCGGGCGGATGACATTGTCATAAAAGACGCCGCCGGTGCCACTGACATTGCCGGGGTCGCCACAGATGGACTCGCCGCACTGGACGGCGCTGTTGATCACCCCATTACTGTCGAACAGGTTGGTGGCAAAAACCTCACCCTTCCAGCCTTCGCCTTTGACCCCGATGCTGAGGTCGACCGAATTATAGGCGCCGAAACTGCCGACGATGCCATTTTCAAAGATACGCAAATCCGACCGCCGCTTGCCGACACGATTGCCAGCGAGTTGGATATGGCCCTGCATCGTGCCGATGGGGAATTCATAGCGCGCGACCGCATTGCCCTTGAACTTCGCGGTGACGGGCAGGTCCGTGCCGGCGGGGGCTAGCAGCGAATTGGTCTGCCCCGGCGGGTTGATCGTGCAATCAAATTGCGGATTGGCAATGGCGCAGAAATCGCGACGGATCGTGGCGTCATTATAGCTGCCGCCGACATTGAGCGAGAAGCCACCCTGCCGGAAACCGACATCGAATTCGATGCCTCGGATGCGGGCGATACCCGCATTGCGAATTTCGGTCAGACCGTTGGCTCCCAGGAAGGAAAGCTGGATATTGTTCCAATCCTCCTGATAAACGGCGCCGTTGAACCGCACCGGACCAAAATTGGTTTTCCAGCCAAATTCATAATTGTCGAGCGTGTCGGGGCCATAGGGCGGCAGCGATCCGCGCCGGTTAATCCCGCCCGGACGGAATCCGCGCGACCAGGTGGCATAGATCAGCGCGTCGTCGTTGATCTTATAGGTCAGGTTCAGCTTGTGGATGAAGCCGGTGTCCTTGGTCCGCTTGTCGAGGTTGGTGCAGGGTGATCCCGCCACTTGCGCAGGGCCGAAACAGGCGGCTTCGCCTGTCCCGCTGCTGAAGCCAGCCGAATAGCCGAAAAAGCCGACAAGGCTGTTGTCGAATTTATACAAGCGCCCACCGCCGGTCAGTGTCAGCTGGTCGGTGATATCAAAGCTGAGTTCGCCAAAGGCCGCATAATCGCGGTCGACGCGCTTTTGCTTGGTCAGCCAGATATTGCTGTCGGTTCCGGTCACGGTGATCGAGTCGGCGATATTGTCGACGATGTAATTTTGTTCGATTAGGTGCGACTGACGCTGATAAAACAGCCCGCCAATGAAACGAATGCGGGCATCAGAAGGCGATGCAATCCGCGCCTCGGCGAAGTTGCGGCGATAGGTGTCCTGCCCGTCAATATATTGGTTGGGCGAAACCAGCGTGCCGTTATTGTCGTAAAAATAGGCACCATAGCCATAGATCGCATCATAGAAAAAGGCATAGTCCGAATAATCGAGCTGGGTTTCATCATGGCGCCGCAAATGGCCGCCGGTGACGGTCAGGTCCCAACTTCCGATCTTGCCCTCGATGGTCAGCGCCGCCTGTAGCCAGGCATCTTTGCTAGTTTCGGGGTTATATTGGACGGTCTGCAGTTTGCCGTTGACCGCGCTCGACCGTTCCTGAGCGAAACTGCCATCGGCCTTTTGAATTTGCCCCATCAAGGTCGGGCGCAGTGTCCAATTGTCATCAAGCTCGATCCCCAGAGCGAGGCGCGCGCCATAGGTGTCGACCTCATTATAATTTTTCTCGACAAAGGCGTCGTTATTCTGGGTTATGCCCGATGTCGGATAGGTCCGTGACCCCGCAACATTGTCGATAAAGCCCGCGTCATGGCGATACCAGCCGACCAAGCGGAGCGCCGCGCGCTCGCCCAGCGGGGCGTTGATAAAGCCTTCGGCCACGCCGCCAATGCCGCCATGGGCGACGCTGTTGAGTTCCAGCCCCATCTCGCCATAGGTGCTGCTGTAATCGGGCTTGTTGGTGATCAGCTTGAGCGTACCCGCCATCGAACTGGCGCCATAAAGCGTGCCCTGCGGTCCGGCGAGTGCCTCGACGCGCGCCATGTCATAGGTGTGAATGTCGAGCGCGCCCTGAATCGTCGTGATCGGCATTTCGTCAAGATAGGTGCCGACGGTCGGCAGCGAGGCCGAGTGGTTGGCATTCTCTCCCGATGCAACGCCGCGGAAATAAATCTGGGAAAAACCAGGGGAAATTGTCTGGATCGTCACCGACGGCAGGAATTTGACGACGTCGGAAAACTCGTTGACTTGTAACTGGCTCAGCTTTTCATTGCCGATGGCGGTGATGGCCAAAGGCACATCCTGCAAATTCTGTTCGCGCTTGCTTGCGGTGACGACGATGTCCTGATCATCCTTGGCCGCCGATGACTGTGCCAGCGCCGTGCCGGATGTGCACAATATCGTGCTTCCCAGCAATATCGTACCGGTGCGTGCCGCTATGTGCCTGAAGTTTCGCATGAGCCCCTCTCCTATATATCTTTATAAGAGCATCTTGCCGTGCTGTCGGACAAGAACAAGCTATGTTCGCCGATAGGAGAGGCTGTTAGTCGAAAATTTCGCCCGCTGTTGCCAAAAAGCAACGAAATTCGAAGAATATGATCCTTAAAGACCTGCCGGAACGACCGGATAGGCGTTGAGTACCGGCCCCAACGCGGCGCATAGCGGGCTAAGCCAGTCCTCATAGGGCTGCCACTGGCCGACGCCATCGCGATTGATCGGGCGGCGCACCTGTTCGCTTGATGCGGTGCGTACCGCGCGTTCATTGGCGTAAAAGCTAAGGCAGGCTTCCTCGAACGGCTGGTCCAGATAGGCCAGCATCGCCCGCACTTCGGCTTCGGGGTCGTCGAGCAGCGCTTCGTGGATGACGCGGTGTATCCGCCCGGGCTGCACCGCATCGACATGCGCCATCAGGCGGACATAGTCGCGATAATAGCGCCCCATATCCTCCAGCCGGTAACTGAATGCCTGTCCCTTGGCATAATGCTGGCGGAAATTGGAAAAGCAGCAATCGAGGGGATGGCGGCGCGCGTCGATGATTTTTGCATTGGGCAGGATTAACCGGATGAGTGGCACATAGAGCCAGTTGTTGGGCAGTTTATCGAGATAAAAGGGCTTGTCTGTCTTGCGCTGCACCTGCGTCCGGCGAAGAAAGGCCGCGCCCATTTCTGCGAGCCTTTCGGGGGGAGCTTCGGCAATCGCTGCGACCCAGTTGCGTCCATGGCCCTGTGTTTCGCGGCCCAACCCCAGCGCAATCGCAGGGATATCGGGCAACTCCATCGTCCCCTCTATCGCCGAATGGCTCGCCAATATTTGCTCGACCAGCGTCGACCCTGCGCGCGGCATACCGAGGATGAAGATGGGATCGGGCGTCGGATTGCCCTGGTTCACGCGGTCTGCAAAAAAGGCGGCGTCGGCGGTTGCAATGACCTGATCGACCTGTGCGCTGGTGTCGTCAGCGCGATAGTCGAGCTGGCGGGCGCGGATGGCATTGCCTGCGGCATAATGATCGAAAGACGCGGCATGTTCGCCGGCATTGCCGAACGCCTTGCCGAGTGCGAAATGCAGGTGCAGCCGATCCTCATCGCGAGCGCTGTCATCGCTGTCGATCTTGTCCAGCGCCTCAAGCATCGCTGCGCGGTCAGACTCGTCAAAACGGATCGTCTTCAGATTGGCGAGGCTCCACCACAATTCACCAAGACCGGGCTCGTTTGCTAGCGCGTGGCGATAGGCGGCGATGCTGTCATCAAGGCGGCCCACGGTTTTGAGCATATGGCCATAACTCATCCACAACTTGGCATGATCGGGGAAGCGTTGGGTCAGTTCGGCATAGAGCGCAATTGCTTCGTCATAGCCGCCAATGCGGCCCAGCGCGGCGGCTTTCAGATTGGCGTGCGCGGGGTTGTCGGGATCATCGCCCAGCACCTGATCCAGCGTTTCCACGGCTTCTGCATGGCGGTTTTGCTTATAATATACCGTCGCCAGATTGGCGCGTGCGGCACCGAATCCGGGTGCCAGTTCCAGCGCGCGACCGAGCAGCTTTTCGGCGTCGCCATAGCGCCCGATGCGCCCCGCGACTTCGGCGAGCATACGGATAGCGGCGACATCGGTCGCGTCGCTTTTTAGCCGCGCACGCAGCGCCGCCTCGGCATCTGGGATGCGGTTTTCGGCCAGCGCGAGTGCGGCAGCGATCATGTCTTCATCATAAATGGCGGCGCTGACAGCGGCCAGTGAGGCGGCCTGTGCTTCTCTTTCACGCCCCAGCTTGCGTAGCGCGTGCGCCGCCAGCCGATGCGCCTCGGCCAGCGTCGGGAGCGTTTCGATAATCGCTTGCGCTTGTGCCAGCGCGGCGGCGGGCTGATCTGCCGACAAGCGGCGCGTATTGCTCAGCGCAGCGTCGGGTGTGACACCCGCGTTCGCAGCGTTCGTGTCGTTCACCCTTTCGCCCGCGCTTTGGCGACGGCATCGCGCAATCCGGCATAGCCCAACTGGCCTTGCATCAGTTGATCACCGATGATCCAGGTCGGCGTGGCATTGAGCTGCAACTGCTGGGCGATGGCGATATTGCTGTCGAGTTCGCGTTGCAGCAGCGCTCGATTGCCGGTGGCATCGGCGCTGCCGTCGGTCACTACGCCCACCTTGGCGGCTACCGCCTTGATCGCGGCGCTATCAAGCGACGGACTTGCGAACATGGCATGGTGAAAGGCATCATATTTGCCCTGTCGTGCTGCCGCCAGCGCCATCAACGCGGCATCGCGGCTTTGCGGCGCGATGATCGGTAGTTCGCGGAAGATGACTTTAACGCGCTTATCCTCGCGCAGCAGCCGGTCGATATCGGGGACGCTAGCGCGGCAGAATACGCAGGCATAGTCGGTAAACACGACGACATTTACATCGCCATTGATGTTACCCGCCCACGCCCCGGCATAGGGCTTTTCGAGCGCTGGACGAATGGCGTCGATTGCCTTGGCTACTTGATTGGCCTGATGTGCCTCAAGCGCCTGCGGAATAATTTCGGGGTGATCATGAATATAGCTGGCCACGATCGTCTCGACCTCGCCGCGGTTCATTCCTCCACCAAAGCGGCCCCCGAGCCAGAAAGAGCCGGCGATCAGAACCAGCATCCCGACAATCGTGGCGGTCCAGCGCAACGCCGACATTTGCGGGATTGTAAATGTCGCAGATCCTGTGATGGCGGGCTGTGCAGCGGCATGACTGGCCACAGCAGCACGTTTCGCAGATGGCGGCGCGGCTTTCACCGTCTCGGGTTCCGAAACCGTTTTGGCGGTGGATTTTGCCGCCGGTGTAGACGGGATGCCACTCTCACGCGTGAACAGCGGCAGGTCCGGCGCAGCGGGTTTGGTAGTGGCTGAGGCTTGCTCGCGTTCCAGAAGTTGATCGAGTCCCGATTGCGGGGGTGTCGGTTCTGCCGGGCGTAACTTGCTTGCCGCTTCTTCCAAATTACTCTTGCCTGCCTCGGCGAGTGTGCCAATCCCGGTGCGTGTCTTGTCCGCGACGGCACCCATGCCACGACCAAGCCCGCGTTTTGTGTCCCCCGCAACCTTTGCAACCTTGTCGCCCAGCGCCATTTTCTGCCACAGACTTCTGCTTGCCGCCCCAATGCTACGCCCCCCCCGCGCTGTCATGCGCCCAAGGGTGACGGCGGTTTCTTTGGTCAGCGCAGCGCTCCGCTGAGCCACGACGCCAGTGCGGCGGGGAATTTCCAGCGCGGCCACACGGCCGGGCACATCAGCGCGATCACCGATGCGGATCGTCCAGTCGGCAAAAGCACTGCTGATTTGGCGCAGATTCTGCCACAGGCTTTTCGCTCCCGATTTCAGCTTCTCTGGCGAAGGCGGGCGCGGCTTGGTTGTCGCTTCATCGGCGGGATAGCGCGAGACATCGATGCCGATCGGTGGCTGGTCATCAGGCTTGGCCAGGCCTTCGCCAGGCTTGGCGTCGCTTGCCGTCCCTTTTTTGGGTGCAACCGGATGCGATGCGGAGTCGGGATCGCGCAACCATGGCTGGTAATATTCGTCGCTCTTGTCGTTCACTGTTGCCCTCGCACGTCGCCCGCAATGCAATGCGGATCGAAACATGCATCGACTCTACCGCCGTTTGCGTTCCTGTTCCACCTCGGTGCGGGCGACCATGGAAATATCCTGTGCACGGATCCAGTCGGGAGAGCCTTCGGGTAAGCCGCGCATAGCCATATCTGCATTGCGCAGCGCCAACGACGCCTGTCCACCCTCCAGTTGGTAGCGTTCAGCCGAAGCGAGCGCCGCGCGCGGTTGATCGCCCTGTTGGGCATAGACGATGCCCAATTGATACCAGGCAAAGGGATTTTCATTGTCGAGCGCGACGGCGGTTTTCAGCACCCGTCCCGCTTCAGCGAAGTTGGCGGGGTCTTCGGTCGCGATCAGCGCATGGCCCAGCAGGGCACTAATCAGCGGCTGCGAGTGCGAATTGGCGACCGCCTTGCGCAAAGGTGCGATGGCGTCCTTTGGACGTCCCGATTCGAGCAGGACCTGACCGTCAAGCTCCAGAAAATAAGGGTCTTCGGGGTCAATCGCGATCAGCGCATTGACCTCATCAAGCGCCTTCTGCGGGTACGCGCTTTTGTGCCAGGCATAGGCGCGGGCATAATGCGCGGGCACGCTCTGGTCGCTTTCGGGATAGGTCCGCAATGTCTTGGCGGGCTCTGCAACAAAGCCGACCAGCTTGGCTTTGACACGTTGAAACCGCTTTTCCAGTGCTGGGTCACTTGGTTTGTCCCATGCCGGATCGACGACATAAACCTCGCGCAGCGCCTGAATGCGGTCGCCCGATAGGGGATGAGTCCGGCTATAGGTCTCGTCATCATCCTGTTTCACCGCATAGCGGAATTCCAGATTTTGCAGTTTTTTGAAGAAGGCGAGGCTGCCTTTGCCGCTGATTCCAGCTTTGGAAAGATATTGTGCCCCGGCGGCGTCGGCGGTGGCCTCTTGCACTCGTGTAAAGGCCAGAAACTTGCCCATCGCTGCCTGTTGCCCCGCCATCATGATGCCCATCCCGGCTTCACCTGCGCCTGCTGCGGCGGCGGCGGCACCAAGTAGCAAACTGAGCAGGGATATGCCGGTGGCCTTTTTGGCACCCTCGTTCACACGAATGGCATGGCCACCCATGATATGACCGAGCTCGTGCGCCAAAACGCCTTGCACTTCATTGGCGCTGTCCGCGGCCTCGATCAGACCGCTGTGAACATAGATATCTTGGCTGCCAGCGACAAAGGCGTTGATACTGGGGTCGGCAAGCAGATGGACGCGGACCTGTCCGGCACGCAGTCCCGCAGCCACCGTTATCGGGTCCATCATGTCCTGGAATAGCGCTTCGGTCTCTGCATCGCGCAGGATGGATTGCGCCATCACCGGGCGTGCCGCCAAGGCAAACACGGCAAGGACCATCAATATCATGCGCGACATCAGGCGCCAGCCGCCGGTCTGAACGACAGTATGCGAAGAGGTTAATCTCATGGGCTGATATGTGGTGCCGTGCGCCTGAACCGCAAGTGAAGCAGCAATGAAGCTTGCAGGGTCAGGCACACGGCATCGCGCATCACTTAATCGCCAAAGGTTCGCTGCCACCAGCCACGTCGGGGTGACCCATCGCTGTCGGCTTCGTCGCCGTTGGCATCGCTGGCTACGGTTTCGGCCTTGCGCTTCGGTGCGCGAGCGGCCTTCGCTTTGGTTGGTGCGGATGGAGCGGTTTCGGTCGCCGGTTCGGCTTTAGCCATGGTCTCGGCTTCTGGTTCGGCGACCTTGCGGCTCCGGCTTGCGCGCTTGCGCGGAGCGGGTTTAGCCTTCGCTTCAGCCACATCGTCCGCAGGGACCTCGGCCTCAGCGGTAGGACTGGCTTCGGCCTTCGCTTCGGCGGCGGCATCCTCGGTACTTGCCTTGGCCTTGCGCGGCGCGCGGCGGCGCTTTGGCTTTTCCTCGGCGGCCGGAGCGTCGGCCTCTGTCGTTGCTTCGGTTGAAGCGTCAGCAGGGGTGACGGGCTCGCTTGCTTCGGGTGCGTTTTCGCTTTCACCCTCTGCAGCGGCCATGCTCTCGCCTCTTGGCTTGCGACCGCGGCCACCACGGCGGCGGCGCGGCTTGGCGGGCGCTTCGGCTTCGTCGCCGTCGGTCGTGCCGTCGACGCCATCGGACTTGGCGGGCGCCTCGGCTTGTTCCCCGGACCGGCCATCTTCGCCAGCCTCATCGGTGCCGCTTGCTTCGCCATCGCGGCGGCCACGGCGCCCGCGCCGACGGCGCTTGCGCCGTTTGCGACCGTCGCCTTCACCGTCACTATCATCGCCGTCCTTGCGTCCGGAACGCTCTGTCGCCTCTTCTTCTTCCTCATCATCGACGATATCGTCATCATCATCGTCTTCTAGGGCAACGATAGGGGCAAAGTTACGGGCGGCCACAGGTGGGGGACCCGACACTTCGACAGCCATCCGGGCACCTTCGATCTCGCCATCGGGCAAGATTTCGACGATCACACCATAAAGATCTTCAATCTCGCGCAATTCGCGGCGCTTTTCATTGAGAAGATAGAAGGTCGCTTCCTGGCTGGCGCGCAATGTGATGCGGCTGCCCTTGCCGCGTGCGGCCTCTTCCTCGATCAGGCGCAGCGCCGACAGACCTGCCGAAGAGGCGGTGCGGACAAGTCCAGTGCCTTCGCAATGCGGGCAGGGCCGGGTCGATGCTTCGAGCACGCCGGTGCGTAGGCGCTGACGGCTCATTTCCATCAGACCAAAGCCAGATATGCGACCGATCTGGATGCGCGCGCGATCATTTTTCAGCGCGTCTTTCATCGCCCGTTCGACTTTGCGGACGTTCGAGCCATGATCCATGTCGATGAAATCGATCACGACCAGTCCGGCCATATCGCGCAGGCGTAATTGACGGGCGATTTCGTGCGCGGCTTCCAAATTGGTATTGAGCGCGGTCTGTTCGATATTATGTTCGCGCGTCGACCGGCCCGAGTTGATGTCGATCGAGACCAAGGCTTCGGTCGGGTTGATCACCAGATAGCCGCCCGATTTTAGCTGGACGACCGGATTGAGCATCGCGGCCAGTTGGTCTTCGACGCCATAGCGTTGATAGAGTGACACCGGATCGGCATATTGTTTGACCCGCCGCGCGTGGCTCGGCATCAGCAATTTCATGAACTGCTTGGCAGCGCGATAGCCATCTTCGCCTTCGACCAGCACTTCTTCGATCTCGCGGTGGTAAATATCGCGGATCGCACGTTTGACCAGATCGCTATCGGTATGGATCAGGGCAGGCGCGCTCGACCCCAGCGTATTATCGCGAATCTCGTCCCATAGTCGCGCCAGATAGTCGAAATCGCGTTTGATTTCGGTCTTGGTGCGCGACATGCCGGCGGTGCGGACAATACAGCCCATCGTTGGCGGCAGATTCATCTCGTCGATCATTGCTTTCAGCTTGCGACGATCGGCGCCATTGGAAATCTTGCGACTGATGCCGCCACCATGCATTGTGTTGGGCATCAAGACGCAATAGCGTCCGGCGAGGCTCAGATAGGTGGTCAGCGCCGCGCCCTTGTTCCCGCGTTCTTCCTTGACGACCTGCACCAGCATCACCTGACGGCGGCGGATCACATCCTGAATCTTGTAGCGGCGGCGCAGCGACATGCGATTGTCGCTGTTTTCATCGTCGCGGCGTCCGCGCCCGCGGCCGCCCTTGCGCCCGTTGCGCTGGCCACGGCGACGGCGTCCGCCGCGCTCGCCCTTATTGTCTTCTGTTGCGCTGTCTTCGGACGATTCTTCGTCACCGTCATCGCTGCCATTGGTTTCGGCGTCGCCATTGTCATCGCTGTCACCATGATCGTCATCGTCATGATCATGGCCTTGCACATCCTCGACATCGCCTTCCAGCTCGTCGAGGTCATCTTCGGCGCGCATCGCGGCTTCGGCCGCATGTTCGGCCTCTTCGCGCAGCAAAGCGTCGCGATCCTCCTTGGGAATCTGGTAATAGTCCGGGTGAATTTCGCTGAATGCCAGAAATCCGTGGCGATTGCCGCCATATTCGACGAACGCCGCTTGCAGCGACGGTTCGACGCGCGTGACTTTGGCCAGATAGATATTGCCCTTGAGCTGCTTTCGCTCAGCGGACTCGAAATCAAACTCCTCGATGCGGTTTCCTTTGATGACGGCAACGCGGGTTTCTTCCCGGTGCCGCGCATCGATCAACATGCGCGTGCTCATTATGATAACTCCTAGCGCGCCCTGGCGCGCCAATTAAACGAGCCGCAGCCGTCCCGAACGGAAGGCTGCGGTCAAATGTGGTGAATCGAAAAAATGCGTTATTACCGCGCAAAGACTGCCCCCGACGACGCTGATATGCGTCTGAATCTCGGGCGCGCATACGGTCTTCTGTCACAGCGACCATGTGGGCAAAGCTGCCCGCGTCGCGGAATGAAGAGAGCATGGCAAGCCTCATGCGGCATCAACCTGTTACGGGGTGACCGGACTGCAACAGAGCCCCTGAATCGGAAATCTCTGCCGCACCCGATCATCCGGGTGGGCTGGCGGCAGGTTGCCATTTCCATCTGTCCGGCACCAAGGCTGTCGCATATCCCACGTGGATTTGGCGACTGTCCCCTCAAAAGGCCGGCGCAGCATCAAACGACACCGTCAGCGATGTGGTGCTAGCATCGGCAAGGTCAGACGGCAACTAAAACAACCGCATGACGCCGTCAGTATGGATGCACAGGCAGTCGGTGCCGGTCTAATATGGTGAATCTTTCTTTAACCACGCCGATTGACGGGCGTTTGATACCCGATGGCTAACAGCATGTTCACCGCATTTTTTCGCGTTGGAGCCTGCATGTTTGCGAATCTTTACTGGACCAGTCGCTGTATTTCTCGGCATAAAGGCCTCATGACCGGGCTTTTGTTCCTGCTGTTGTCACTGCTGTCACCTTCGGCTGCGCTTGCCGGCAACATCGGCGCCATCGAAGTGCGCGATTCGAAAGTCATTGTGCACTTTGATGATCTTGTGGCGGGCGCGTCGGCGATCATGCTGGCTGGGCCTAACCGGGTTGCGGTTGATATTTCGGGGGCGCGCAAGGGGCCTTCGCCGATCGCTGGCGGACTTGTTCGTGCGGTTCGTCAGGGGCAGCGCGATCACGATACCGCGCGCGTGGTCCTCGACCTTGACCGGCCCGCCGTTATTTCGGACGGACATTTTGCCGCCGACGGGCGCAGTTTGACGCTGTCGTTACGCGAAGTGTCGGCGGACGAGTTTCAGCGCGCGGCGCGCACCCCCCGCCTGGAATTGCAGCCTCCGGCGCAGTTTCGTGCCAAGCCACCCGCTAAACATTATAGCGTAACGGTCCCGATCGGAGCGCCCAAGTCGGCGTTACCACTGCCGCCGATCCAGGGGCCGGACAACAGCCGCTTGCCACTGGTGGTCATTGATGCCGGGCATGGCGGGCATGATCCGGGGGCAATCTCGCCGCAAAGCGGCCGGCAGGAAAAGAATATCACCCTCGCCATTGCGCGCGCGATTCGCGACGACTTGCTCGCTTCCGGTCGGGTGCGTGTTGCGCTCACCCGCTCCGATGATCGCTATTTGGTGCTCGAGGAACGATTCGGGATCGCCCGCCGGTTAAAGGCGGATCTGTTCATTTCGATCCATGCTGATTCCGCCGAGAATCTGGATGCCCGGGGCGCTTCGGTTTATACTTTGTCCGAAGTTGCCTCTGACCGTGAAGCCGCAAAACTCGCGTCGCGAGAGAATAAGGCGAATATTATCAATGGGGTCGATCTGGGCGCGCACAGCAGTGACGTGTCATCGATTCTGCTCGACCTTACCCAGCGCGAAACCATGAATGTGTCATCCGATTTCGCCCGACTGCTTCAGCGCAAAGCGGGTTCGGCGGTGCATTTCAGGACCGACGGACACCGTTTTGCGTCCTTCGTTGTTCTCAAATCGCCCGACACGCCGTCCGTCCTGTTTGAAACCGGCTTTATCTCCAACGTCGACGACGCCGACTTTCTGGCATCGCGCGCGGGGCAGAAAAAGGTGGCGCGCGGGGTCAGTGATGCCGTGCAAGCTCATTTCGCGAGACAGATAGCCGGACGGTAACCTGTCGCGCTTCACCGCACTGCTTGTGATCCGACGCTTCCCTTTCCCATAGACAGGCTTTAGAGGCGGGCAACTATGGTCGCCGATACCCCGACATATTTTCGATTGCGCCTGCGCCGCGATGGCACGGCGGTGCGCCATTGGTTCGCCGACAGCTGGGCGAAGCGCTGGTTCCGCTGGATCGTCTGGCTGGCGCTCGCGGGGCTGCTCTGTTTGGCCCTTCTGTGGCTGATTTTTGCCCGCGACCTGCCGTCGGTCGATCAATTGCGCACCTATGAGCCGCCGCTGCCGACGATGGTGCGCGATGCCACCGGTGTACCTGTCCACAGCTATGCGCGCGAACGTCGCGTCCAGCTGGAATATAGCGAATATCCGCAATTGCTTGTCCGCGCCTATCTGGCTGCCGAGGACCGCACTTTTTTTGAACATGGCGGGATCGACTATCCGGGCATTGCCAGCGCGATCTGGAGCAATTTGCGCAACGATGGCCGCCCGATCGGGGCATCGACCATCACCCAGCAAGTCGCCAAAAACCTGCTGCTGACCAACGAGGTCAGCTATACCCGCAAGATCAAGGAAGCGATTCTCGCCAAGCGGATCGAGGCGGCGTTGAGCAAGGAGCAGATCCTTGAGCTTTACCTCAACGAGATTCCTCTTGGTCGCCGCAGCTTTGGCGTTCAGGCGGCCTCGCGCGCCTATTTCAACAAGGATGTCGATCAGCTGAAGCTGCACGAAATGGCGTTTCTGGCCATTTTGCCCAAGGCGCCCGAAACCTATGGCCGGTCGCGCAACGCTGCCAAAGCCATGACACGGCGCAATTTTGTTCTGAACGAGATGTTCCGCAACGGGTGGATTACGAAGGCACAGCGCGATGCCGCCCAAGCGCAGCCGCTAGGCCTGTCAGAGAGCGGCAATCGCGCAGTGGCACAGGTTGGCGGCTATTATATGGAAGCGGTGCGGCGTCAGTTGATCGCCGACTTTGGCGAAACCGCCGCCGATGGGCCGCACAGCGTTTATGCCGGCGGGCTTTGGGTGCGCACCCCTTATGATGGCAAGATGCAAAAGGCAGCGGCCAATGCCCTGCGCCGCGGCCTGATCGGTTACGACCGGGGCAAAGGTTGGTCTGGACCGATCGCGACGATCGAGGCCGATGACAAATGGCAAAGCCGTCTCGCCTCCAGCTATATCGGGGTCGATTATGACGGCTGGCGGATCGCCGCTGTTCTGTCGAAAACCGGCAGCGACGCGCGCATCGGATTTTCCGATGGCAGCATCGGTCGTCTGCCCGCGAGCGCCGCAACCATGGGCTATCGCAAGCGCGGCACCAGCGCCTTTGTTGCGATGAAGCCCGGCGACCTGATTGCGGTCAAGGCGATCGGCAAGGGCGTTTATGCGCTGCGTAACATTCCCGAAGTGTCGGGCGGGATGATGGTCGAAAGCCCCCATTCGGGCCGCGTCTATGCGATGCAGGGCGGATTCGACGTGCGCCTGTCATCATTCAACCGCGCCGTGCAGGCAGAGCGCCAGCCGGGATCGACGATCAAGCCTTTTGTTTATGCGACCGCGCTCGACAATGGCATGACCCCCGCGACGTTGATCGTCGATGGACCCTTTTGCGTCTATCAGGGCGCAAGTTTGGGCAATAAATGTTTCAAGAATTTCGGCGGCGCGCGCGGAACCGGTGAACATACGATGCGCTGGGGCCTCGAACAGTCGCGCAACCTGATGACGGTCAAAGCCGCCAGCCAGATCGGCATGGAACCCATCGTCAACACGATTCGGACCATGGGAATCGGCGAGCATCCGCCCTATTTGTCGACCGCGTTGGGTGCCGGATCGACGACAGTCGAGCGGCTGGTCAACGCTTATGCGATGCTCGCCAACCATGGCCGCGAGCTCAAACCGCGGATTATCGATTATGTTCAGGACCGGCGCGGCAAGGTGATTTTGCCAGCCAATTGGAAGCCTTGTGAAGGGTGCAACAGCGAAGATTGGGATGGTCGTCCGATGCCGCGCTTTACGCCTAGCGGCAAACAGCTGATGGATCCGATGACCGCTTACCAAGTCATCCATATGCTCGAAGGCGTGGTGAAACGCGGGACGGCGCAGCGCCTGCGTGACCTGAATGTCCCGCTGTTCGGCAAGACCGGCACGACCTCTGGGCCAAAGGATGTCTGGTTCATGGGCGGCACGCCCGATGTCGTCGCCGGTGTCTATGTCGGATATGATACGCCGCGCAATATGGGCGGCTATGCCCAAGGCGGCAGCCTCGCCGCCCCGATTTTCAAGCAATTTTTCCTCGATGCGCTGGCCGACCGTCAGCCGATTCCCTTTACCGCACCGCGTGGTATCCGCATGGTCCGCATCGATCGCCAGTCGGGCCGCCGCGTGTATGGCAGCTGGCCGAGTGACGAACCCAAGGCTGCGATTATCTGGGAAGCTTTCAAGCCCGAAAGCGAACCGCGCCGCACGATCCGCGAAGATGAAATCAAGGATCGCAAGCCTGCCAAGGAGGAAGGGCCGGCGAAGAAAGGCCCCGCACGGCGCAGCGACAGCGAGTTCCTGGAAGACCGGGGCGGCATCATCTGATTGCCGACCCAGCGCTTTCCCTTCGTGCCGTCAGGCTTTAGGGACGGACTCAAGTAATTTTAGGAGCATCCAACATGCGCGCCGAAGCGCAGGAAAGCATTGACAAGATTGGCGCCGCACTGGCGCTGCTGCGCCGGTTTCTCGATTGGGATCGCGCGGTGCGGCGGCTCGACGAGCTGAATGCCAAGGTCGAAGACCCGACGCTGTGGGATGATCCGCGCGCGGCGCAAGAGGTGATGCGCGAACGCCGCCGTCTCGACGAAGCCATCACCTCGACGCGGGCCATCGAGCAGGAATGCGGTGACATCAGCGAGCTGATCGAACTGGCCGAGATGGAAGAAGATACGGCCTTGGTAGACGAAGCGGTTGCATCGTTGGCCAAGCTGTCCGAGCGGGCCGAGGAAGACAAGGTTCGCGCGCTGCTGGCGGGCGAGGCCGACGGCAATGATTGCTATGTCGAAGTCCATGCCGGCGCGGGCGGAACCGAAAGCCAGGACTGGGCCGAAATGCTGCTTCGCATGTATCAGCGCTGGGCCGAACGGCGCGGGATGAAGGTCGAGCTTGTCGATCATCATGCGGGCGAACAAGCCGGAATCAAATCGGCGACGCTGATGCTGAAAGGCGAAAATGCCTATGGCTATGCCAAGACCGAAAGCGGGGTCCACCGGCTGGTGCGGATCAGCCCGTATGACAGCTCGGCGCGCCGCCACACCAGTTTCTCGAGCATCTGGGTGTTCCCGGTCATCGACGACAATATCGCGATAGAGGTCAATGACAGCGATCTGAAGATTGATACCTATCGTGCATCTGGCGCTGGCGGCCAGCACATCAACACCACCGACAGCGCGGTCCGCATCACTCACATGCCCTCGGGCATTGTCGTCGCCTGTCAGAACCAGCGCTCGCAGCACAAGAATAAGGCCGAGGCGATGAACATGCTCAAGGCCCGGCTGTACGAGGCCGAGCTGCAAAAACGCGAGGCCGAAGCGACCGGCGAATATCAGGCCAAGACTGAAATCGGGTGGGGCCACCAGATCCGGTCTTATGTCTTGCAACCCTATCAGTTGGTGAAGGATTTGCGGACCGGCGTGACATCAACGGCACCACAGGATGTGCTCGACGGCGCGCTTGATCCGTTTATGGCGGCGGCCTTGTCGCAAAAGGTGACCGGCGAGACGGTCGAGGTGGAGGATATCGACTGATGCGGCGGGTGGTGCCATTGGCGGTGGCCACCGCCTTGTTGATGCCGATGCTTGGCGGTTGCGATAAATTATTCTCTTCCGATGATGACCGGATAGAAACCGCCCGGAAATTTCCGCCTGCCGACCGTCCCGTTGCCCCGACTGTTTCGACCAAATGGTCCACCGAAGAGGCGCGCGACCGGCTGAAAGAAGCCAAGGGCGTGATGGACACGGCCGATGTGGCGCCGGGCATGACCGTTGCCGATATTGGTGCGGGTGATGGCTATTACACCGTCCGTCTGGCCCAGCGTGTGGGATTGCGCGGACGGGTGCTGGCGCAGGATATCCAGCCGCAGGTGATCGAGCGGCTGGCTGATCGTGTGTCGCGCGAACGGCTCGATAATGTCTCGCTCAAGCTGGGCGCGGTCGATGATCCCAGACTGCCCGCCGACAGTTTCGACCGCGTTTTCATGGTCCATATGTATCATGAGATTGGCGAGCCTTACGCCTTTTTGTGGCGGCTGCGTCCGGCGTTGCGCGCGGACGGTCAGGTTGTGGTTGTCGACGGTGACCGCCCGATTGCCCAGCACGGCACCCCCTTTCGTTTGCTCGTCTGTGAATTTGAGGCGGTGGGATATAAGCTGGTTGCGTTTAACGATGAAGAGACTGCAGGCGGTTATCTTGCGCGCTTTGCGCCCAAGGGCAAACGCCCCGCACCCAATGCGATCACGGTATGCAAGAATCCTTAGGCGAAGAGGCTAAAAAACAATCACTTCATCGCTCGGCGCAACCTCCGCCAGAAAGCTGACGAGGCCTATCGTCTTGACGCGGGCATCAATATCTTTCGCGGTCATGCCGACCATCGCCATGCCGGTCTGGCACGCCGCCAAGGTCACATCCATCGCGCCCGCTTCCTCGATCATCCACGCCAGATCGGGTTGGCCCGCCGCCTTGCGCGCGTCATCCCCGGCGTAATGGATGGGTTCGCGGAGCAGCGCCACCGCTTCGCCTTGCAGAAAGATGCGCGCCGTCCGGCCAAGCGCTGCCCAGGCAATCGCCGCCTCCAGCGCGGCATAGAAGCGCCGTCCGTCGGCGGTCGCAACGATGATGTTCACAACCGACATATCGCGCATCCCGGATCCTTTGCGACACTGACCTCGCGCCAGCGCCGGTCCATCATATCGACCAACGTCAAATGCCCCGTCAACGGATTTCCCCAGCTAGTGAGCGCCCGAACCGCCTCGAGCGCCGCCATGGTGCCGACCATCCCCGCGAGCGCGCCCATCACGCCAGCTTCGGCACAGTTCATCCCCTCTTGGTTGGGGTCATTGCCGACGAGGCAGGCATAGCAGGGGGCGTCGGCGCGCCAGCCTTCGTAGAGCGCGACCTGTCCTTCAAACGCGCCAATCGCGGCGCTCAGCAACGGAATGTGCAGTGCAACCGCAGCGGTGTTGACGGCAAGGCGGGTGGCGAAATTGTCGCAGCCGTCGAGGATTAGATCGGCTCCATCGAGCAGCACGGCCGCATTGTCGCTGGTCAGTCTTTCGACTTTGGCCAAGCTTTCGACATGCGGATTGATCCGTTGCAAGACTCGCGCTGCGATTTTGGCCTTGGGTGCGCCCACGTCGGCATCAGAAAACAGCGGCTGGCGGTGGAGGTTCGACAGCTCGACAACATCATCATCGATGATCGTCAGCTTGCCCACGCCAGCGGCGGCCAAATAGGTCAGCGCCGGACACCCAATCCCGCCAGCCCCGATGACGGCAATATGCGCGGATTTCAGTTTAGCCTGACCCGCACCGCCGAATTGCGGCAGGATGATCTGGCGCGCGTAGCGATCAAGCTCGGCATCGGACAGCGATGCGCGGGCCATAATTATTCGCCCGGCCGCCGCATCTTCATGCCAGACAAAGAGGCAAGCTTTGCAGTGCTTGCTATGTCTTCGGGGCTTTCGCTCTCGACACCGGTCGAGCCGAAACCGCCCGCACCGCGCGCCGTGTCGTCCAACGCATCCACTTCGGCAAAACTGGCGCGTTGGACAGCGGCGGGCACCAATTGCGCAATGCGATCGCCACGATTCACCGGAAAGGCTTCGTCGGACAGGTTGGCGAGGATGACTTTCACTTCGCCGCGATAGTCGCTGTCGATGGTGCCGGGGGTGTTGAGGCAGGTGATGCCATGTTTGAGCGCGAGGCCCGAACGAGGGCGAACCTGCACCTCATATCCGGGTGGAATCGCCATCGCAAAGCCGGTGGCAATCGCGTGGCGGGTGCCAGGGCGCAGCGTGATGGTTTCGGCCGCGACCACGTCCATCCCCGCTGCGCCGCTACTGGCATAAGCGGGCAAAGGCAGGCCACCGCCATTGGGCAGCCGCTGGATGGCGATGCTGATGTCTGCCAAAGGATGATCAGTCACGGGTTGCGAGCTCATTCGCGATTTTCTCCACCAATTTGCGGGCGACGGCGTCTTTCGACAGTCTTTCCCAACTGTCTACGGCGTCTTTGCTAATAATATGTACGCGATTGTCGTCGCCGCCCATCTTGTCGACCGCGACGTCATTGGCGACGATCCAGTCGCACGCCTTGCGCGCCAGCTTGGCCTTTGCATGGGCGATGACATCGTTGGTTTCGGCAGCAAAGCCGATGAGGAGTGCGGGGCGGCGCGGGTCGGTGGCCAGTCCTGCCAATATGTCCGGATTTTCGGCGAGCTCCAGCGGCGCGGGTTTGCCCTTGCCGTCCTTTTTGATCTTGCGGTCGGCGGTATCGGCGGCGCGCCAGTCGGCGACGGCGGCGACCATGATCGCGGCGTCGACGGGCAAGCCCTGTTGGACCTCGTCGGCCATTTCGCGCGCGGTTTCAACATCGACGCGGATCACCCCCGGCGGGGTGGGCAGCGCCACCGGCCCAGCGATCAGCAGCACCTCTGCACCTGCGGCGGCGGTGGCGGCGGCAATGGCAAAGCCCTGCTTTCCGCTCGACCGGTTGGCGATATAGCGCACCGGATCAATCGGCTCATGCGTTGGACCGGCGGTGATGAGGATGCGTTTGCCGTAAAGCGGGCGGTGGTGTGTCGGTGCGAAGGCGGGTTGGGCACTCAAGTCCCCCTCCCGCTTGCGGGAGGAGCTGTCACCAAGGTTGGAGCTAACAAGCCCTCCCCCGACCCTTTCCGCATGCGGGAGGGGAGAAGAAAGCGCCGTATCAATCGCCGCTTTGATCGCCGTTGGTTCGGGCAAGCGCCCCGGCCCATATTCGCCGCACGCCATCTCGCCCTCGTCGGGATTGATCACCGTCACGCCGTCGCCGCGTAGCGTGGCGACATTGCGCTGGGTCGCGGCGTGCAGCCACATGCGGACATTCATCGCGGGCACAGCGAGCACCGGCTTGTCGGTGGCGAGCAGCAGTGTCGTCGCCAGATCATCGGCGATTCCTGCCGCCATTTTGGCTAGCAAATTAGCGGTCGCGGGACAGGCAACGACAAGATCAGCCTCGCGGCTGAGCTGGATATGCCCCATCTCGACCTCATCCTTCAGGTCGAACAAGTTGGTGTGGACGATATTTTCCGACAAGGCGGCGAGCGTCAACGGGGTGACGAACTGGCTGCCGCTTTGGGTCAGCACACATCGCACCACCATCCCACTTTTGCGCAGCAGGCGAATGAGCTCGATGCTCTTATAGGCCGCAATGCCACCGCCGATGATCAGCAGGATTCGGGGTGCGGTCATCATCAGACGCCCGTCAGCAACACGTCGAGCGCGTTCATAATCTCAAAACTGCGGTCTTCTAACGTCATGACCTTCTCGCCAATCTGGTTGACCGGAATCGCCGATGCGAACTGCGTGTACATCACATGTTGAACGCCATCGACCATGAAAAGCGGATTGAGGCGCCCCGCGACGACCTCGAATTGATCGGATGTGAGCAGGGGGACCACGACCCTCGTGTTGAGATGGTCGAGAAGCTCCGATTGGCAATCGATCACCAGATCGCCATCGGCGGTGCGACACACATCAAATTGCGCCATCAAAATTGGCGATATTTGGCAAGCGGCAGTCCGTTATTGCGGACATAGTCGTTCGAGGCTTCGATCGCCGCGCGATTCTCTTCCTTCCATGCCGCTTCACGTGCTTTCTTGACCTCGACAGCGAGTCCCGACTGGCAAGCCTCACTGACGTTGATCCCCAGGCTTTTGGCCTCATCGACAAGACTGGCGCTGAGCGACACATTGGTTGCCTTTTTCGGGCTGTCGATTCGTGACGGACGGTTCACCACCCTCTCCTTTGCGCATATGTTATGCGCATTCAGGGTGCCGGTCAATCGCCGCCGATCAATGCCCCACCATGCCCAGACTTGCGAACGGCTTTTGATGCTCGCCATATTTGTCGACGAGGGTTGAGCTGGCTTCGTTCAATCCGATAATTTCGACCGTCTTGCCCTCGGCGCGCAGCCGCAGCACGATCTTGTCGAGCATCCCGGTCGCCGAAATATCCCAGAAATGGGCATCATGGACGTCGATAATGACAGAATCGATACCGGCTTCGTTAAACTCCATCGCCTCATAAAGCATGTCGACCGAACCAAAGAATATCTGTCCGGCAAAGACATAATGATGCGTCGTGCCCTCGACCCGATCGCTGAGGGCGACCAATTGGCGCACCTTCCAGGCGAAGAAAATGCCCGACAGCAGCACGCCGGTTAGCACGCCAATCGACAGATCATGCGTCGCGACGACCATCGCCACGGTGGCGATCATCACCACGTTCGACGGCCAGGGATGATGCAGCGTTTCAACAAAGCTTTTCCAGCGGAAGGTGCTGATCGAAACAAAGATCATCACCGCGACCAGTGCCGGCATCGGGATTTGCGCGACCCATTTGCCCAGCGCGACAATCAGGATCAACAGCGACACACCCGCGACAAAGGTCGATAAACGTCGCCGTCCGCCCGATTTGATGTTTATAACCGACTGGCCGATCATTGCGCAGCCGCCCATGCCGCCGATAAAGCCGGTGACGAAATTGGCGATGCCCTGACCATAGGTTTCGCGCTTCTTGTCGCTGCGCGTTTCGGTCATGTCATCGACGATCGACGCGGTCAGCAGGCTTTCGAGCAGGCCGACCGCCGCCATGGCGAGCGAGAAGGGCGCGATGATACGCAGCGTTTCCCACGTGATCGGGATTTGCGGGATGTGCAGCCACGGCAGGCTGTCGGGTAATTTCCCCATATCACCGACAGTGAACACGTCGATGCGGAAATATATGGAGACGGCTGCGATCAGGGTGATGGCGACCAGCGGTGCCGGAACGGCGGTGGTCAGGCGCGGTAGGCCGTAAATGATCGCGAGGCCAGCGGCGACCATCGCATAAGTCGCCAGTGTCATCGCCTCGCCGGTTAGTTGCGGCAATTGCGCCATGAAGATCAGGATCGCGAGCGCGTTGACGAAGCCGGTAATCACCGAGCGCGAGACAAAGCGCATGAGGAGGTCGAGCCGCAGCAGCGCGGCGATGGCTTGGAATATTCCCATAAGGATCGTCGCCGCGAACAGATATTCAACGCCATGATCGCGCACCAGCGGCACCACCAGCACAGCAATCGCGGCGGTCGCGGCGCTGATCATCCCCGGTCGTCCACCGACCATCGAAATGATCACAGCAATCGAAAAGCTGGCGTAAAGCCCGACGCGCGGATCGACCCCGGCGATGATTGAAAAGCCGATGGCCTCTGGAATCAGCGCCAGCGCGACGACCAACCCCGACAGAAATTCGGTACGCGGGTTCGCCAGCCAGTCGCGGCGAAAATCATTATGCAGGGCCATATCGGGATCAATCTCTGTTGGCGCTTGACCCGATAAAGCCGGTCAAGCGACGCATGGTGTTTCGTATCGCGTAGGTGCGACGCCTAGGGATGTGCGAGAGGAAGCCAGAACATGGCCGCGCCGCCCGCGGCCGCCCCTATAAGCGCGACCAGCGCATAACGCCACCAGTGCGAGCTTTTGCCGCTTTCCCACATGATCGGCACGTCGGTCAGTGGTGGGGCAGGCGGCGCGGCTCCCTTGCGCGGGAGTTGTTCGTCAAGGCGGCGGATGATGTTGGGAATCAGCGCCAGCGTTTTGCCTTGTTCGCGCAAACCATCGGCCAGCGCGGCTTCGGGGCCAAGCTCGTCGCGAATCCATTCCTTCACAAACGGTCCCGACACGTCCCACATATTGATCTTGGGATTCAGCATGGTCGCCACACCCTCGACCATCACCATGGTCTTTTGCAGCAGCAACAGGTGCGGCTGGGTTTGCATGTCGAAATCGCGGGTGATGGCGAACAATCCGTCGAGCATCTGCCCGACGCTGAGTTCGGCCACCGGCTTGCCGCGCATCGGTTCGCCGACCGCGCGCAGCGCCGTCGCGAATTCCTCCATGCTGTGATAATCGGGGACATATTGCGCCTCGAAATGAATCTCGGCGACGCGGCGATAATTGCCGGTGGTGAGGCCGTACAGGATTTCGGCGAGCCAGAATCGCGCCTTGCGGTTGATCCGTCCCATGATGCCGAAGTCCACCGCTGCGATGGTCCCGTCGGCCTTCACGAACAAATTGCCCTGATGCATGTCGGCGTGGAAGAAACCCTCGGCAATCGCCTGGCGCAGAAACGCCAGAACCAGATTATTGGCCAGCGCCTCCATGTCGTGGCCGGCAGCGATCAGCTGGTCGCGGTGCGAGATTTTGATGCCGTCGATCCAGTCGAGCGTCATCACGCGGCTGGTGGTGCGGTCCCAGTCGATCGCGGGCACCTGAAACGTCGGCACGCCGGTCATCGCATCGGCAAGCTCGGACGCCGAGGCGGCTTCGCGGCGTAGGTCGAGTTCGCGCAGCGTCCAGCGTTTGAAGTTGGCGATCACCTCGCGCGGGCGCAGCCGGCTGGCTTCGCCGCCCAGCGCCTCCAGATGCGCGGCGGCCCATTCATAGGTTTCGATGTCGCGGGCAAATTGCTTGTCGATGCCGGGGCGGCGAACCTTGACCGCGACCTCGCGCCCCTCGGTGGTGCGGGCGTGGTGAACCTGTGCGATGGAGGCCGAGCCGACAGGTTCGGGGTCAAATTCGGAAAATATGGTTTCGAGCGGGGCTTCAAAGGCGTGCTCGATAACCTGACGAATCGCGTCAACGCCGACGGGGGGCAGCGCGTCCTGCAGGGTCAGCAGGTTATGCGCAGCCTCTCCGCCGACCAAATCGGGACGGGTGGCCAGCGTTTGGCCCAGCTTGACCGCGGCCGGACCAATCGCCTGAAACGCCGCTGCATAGTCGGGACTACGCGGTTGAATAGTCCCCAGCCGTGCGATCCGGCACAGGCGCTTGACCCCCGGCGGCGTTTCGCGCGCTGCCTCTATCCCGCGCAGCGCTCCATGGCGCGCGAGGATGCGGCCCCAGCGTAGCAGGCGGAAAATATGGGTGGCGGGACGGGTCAATTTATGCCCCTCCCCTTCAGGGGAGGGGTTGGGGTGGGGGGTGCCGATCTTGCGCAAGGCCGATGCCCCCAACCCGCTGCGACTAGCCAGCAAGCTGGCAAGTCTCGCGGCCCTCCCCTGAAGGAGAGGGGCTTGATTGAAGCGTGCATCCTCACGCCTTCCACCCGCTGTGAATCGCGACCAGTCCGCCCATGATCGGTTCGACCTTGACCGAGGCGAAACCGGCGGCGCGAATCATCGCGGCAAATTCGGGCATCGGCGGAAAGCGGCGGATCGATTCGATGAGGTAGCGATAGCTGTCTTCATCCTGCGCAATCAGCTTGCCCAATTTGGGGACCAGATGATGCGAATAGGCGTCATAAGCCTGCGCGAATCCCGGCCATTCATTGGTCGAAAACTCCAGACAGAAAAAGCGTCCACCATAACGCAATACCCGATGCGCCTCGGCGAGCGCCTGATCGATATGGGTGACGTTGCGGATGCCGAACGCGATAGTGTAGGCATCGAAGAAATGATCCGGAAAGTTCAGTTTTTCGGCATTTTGTTCGCTCCATACCAGCGAATCGACGCCGCGCTCTGCGGCGCGCTCCATGCCGACGCCCAGCATGTCGGGGTTGATGTCGGCAACGGTGATGCTGGCCCCCGACGGCTCCATGCGAAAGGCGATGTCGCCGGTGCCGCCCGCCATATCGAGGATCGCTTCGCCGTCGCGCGGTTTCACGCGGCGCACAAACCGGTCTTTCCAGCAGCGGTGCAGGCCCGCCGACATGGCATCGTTCATCACGTCATATTTGCGCGCGACGCGGCTGAACACTTCGCCGACCTTGGCCGTCTTCTCGGCTGCGGGCACTTGTTCATAGCCAAAGCTGGCGGTTTCGGTCGGGGTCATGGACAATGCGCCTTTGCGGGGGATGCGAGGATATGCCACGGCCTTTAGCCAAGGCTTGTTGCAGGCGCAAATGGCGCGTAGCACCACAGCCACTATGCCAGAGCTTCCCGAAGTCGAAACCACCGTGCGCGGGTTGGCCCCGCATCTGACCGGACAGCAGCTTGTCCGCGTCACGACGATGCGCCCCGATCTGCGCCGCCCGTTCCCGGTGGACCTGGCGCAGCGGTTGACCGGCGCGACCGTCACCGCGCTGTCGCGGCGCGCCAAATATGGCATTATCGCCACGGATCGCGGTGATGCGATGATCTTTCACCTTGGTATGTCGGGAAGCTGGCGGATTGCGGACGGCGAGCCCGGCAAGCATGACCATTTGTTGATCGATACCGCCGCGGGTCAGCGCTTGTTCCTTCACGATCCGCGCCGCTTTGGCTCGGTCGATCTGGTTGCGGGCGATCCGTTGACGGCGTTCGCTCCCTTTGTGGCACTGGGTCCCGAACCTTTGTCAGATGCCTTTGACGCGGCCTATCTGGCGGCAGCGCTCAAGGCCCGCCGCGCGCCGATCAAGGCGATGCTGCTCGATCAGAGCGTCGTGGCGGGGCTGGGTAACATCTATGTGTGCGAGGCGCTCAATATGGCGCGCATCGCCCCGACGCGCAGCGCAGCCGATGTGTCACGCGCCAAGCTGGCGGCGCTGGTGCCCGCGATCAAGCAAGTGCTGGAAGCGGCGATACGGGTCGGCGGATCGACACTGCGCGATTATAAACAGCCCGACGGCGAGCTCGGCTATTTCGCCAAGGATTGGCGCGTCTATGGTCGCGAGGGCGAAGCCTGCCCGTGCGGCGGCACCATCGCGCGGATCGTCCAGAGCGGTCGATCAACTTTTTTGTGCCCGCGCTGCCAGCGCTAAACTGGCAAAAACCATTGACCTTGGGTGACACTCTGGCTATGCGCGCACCCTTCGAGCAGGGTCCGGCGTGTCCGGCCCAGCCTCACCCGGACATTGATTCGCCATTTCGCGCGATTCGGCTGCTCCGGTGCTGCTGCGCTCGCAATTGATTTGAGCATTTGGAAAACCGAGGAATTTATGGCCAATACGCCGCAGGCAAAAAAGCGCATCCGCCGCAACCAGGCACGCACGATTGTGAACAAGAATCGCGTTTCGCGGATTCGCACGCTGGTAAAGCGTGTTGAACTGGCGGTTGCCGCCGGTGACAAAGACGGTGCGTCGGCAGCATTGAAGGCTGCTCAGCCTGAAATGGCACGCGGCGTTGCCAAGGGCGTGCTCCACAAAAACACAGTTGCCCGCAAATATTCGCGTCTGACCAAGAGCGTCAACTCCATCGCCTAAACGGGTCCGATACGGACCTATCAATCAAGGCCTGCCGGTTGTGACCGGCGGGCCTTTTTGTTGCATGTCGGAGACAGTTTTGTTGCAGCGCGGTAAGTGATTATATTTCCGCGATTCGTTCAGAAGATATGCCCGGAAACACCATAAGCATTTGAAATATAACTATAAAAACTAGCATCCTCGGAATCCCGAGGGCTAGGGTGAGTCAAGAATTTTATTTCAGATTATTTACGACCCCAACCCTTGATAGACACTCGCTGACCTGACTAGACAGGGGTGTCACAGGCCTTCGCCAGTGGCCGCCACATTGACATGATTCGCTCCGCTTTCGGACCCTTCGTCTGGAAAAGGGGACTTGCGTCCTGACGCAGGTGAAGAATTGGCAGGAGGGTCGGCGCTGGCGGTTTTGGGGGATTGGCCCGGGCGGCTTTGGAAAGCGAAGCCACTCGTCTGTGGTTGGGGGTTAAAGGGGCAATCGGCGTGGAATCGAGCGGGAAGCGGCATGACCAAAGCGACAAGGGGAGTCATGTGATCAGCGACGCTGCGTCATTGTGGTCCTGTGTCGCCGAAGGGCTGCGCCGCGATCTGGGCGCGCGCACCTTTGACCACTGGCTCAAGCCCGTGGGCTTTGTTGATTATTGCGCCATGTCGGGTGTCGTCACGCTCGAAACCGCCAGTCGCTTTTCGGCGAACTGGATCAACGAGCGTTTCGGGGACCGGCTTGAACTGGCCTGGCGCCAGCACCTACCTGCGGTGCGCTCGGTTGTCGTGCGCGGCGGGGCCGCCGCGACCGACAGCAAGGCGATTCTCTCGACGCCGCCGCTTCAGAGCTTTGACCCGCCGGTACCGACAAAAAATGCCGCGCACCCATCCTTTGACCCCAAACTCAACTTTGATCGCTTCGTTATCGCGCGCAGCAATATATTGGCGGCCAATGCGGCGCGGCGGATGGCGATGGACGAGGTACCGCAATTTAATCCACTCTATCTGTGTTCGGGAACCGGACAGGGTAAAACGCATCTGTTGCACGCCATCGGCCAAGCCTATGCCGAGATAAGGCCTGACGCTTCGATCATCCTGATGTCGGCTGAAAAATTCATGCTGGAATTTGTCGGGGCGATGCGCGGCGGCGACATGATGGCGTTCAAGGCGCGGCTGCGCGCCGCCGACCTGTTGCTGCTCGACGATCTGCAGTTCGTGATCGGCAAAAATTCGACGCAGGAAGAATTGCTGCACACGGTCGATGACCTGATGTGCGCGGGCAAGCGGCTGGTGTTCACCGCCGACCGGCCGCCAGCCATGCTCGACAGGGTCGAGGCACGACTTTTGTCGCGGCTTTCCGGCGGGCTGGTCGCCGATATCGAAGCGCCCGAGGATGATCTGCGCGAACGCATCATCCGCCAACGGCTGGCCGCGATGCCGATGGTCGAGGTACCCGACACGGTCGTCGCCTATCTGGTCAAGCATTTCACCCGCAATATTCGCGAGCTGGAGGGCGCACTCAACAAATTGCTCGCTTATGCCGCCCTCACCGGCGTCCAGATCGATCTTGCGCTCGCCGAAGACCGGCTGGCGGAAAATGTTCGCAGCGCGCGTCCGCGCATCACCATCGACGAGATCCAGCGCGCGGTTTGCTCGCATTATCGGCTCGATAAGTCAGAGATGGCGTCAAAGCGCCGGGTTCGCGCCATCGCTCGTCCGCGGCAGGTTGCGATGTATCTGGCCAAAGAGCTGACCCCGCGCTCTTACCCCGAGATCGGGCGTCGATTTGGCGGACGCGACCATTCGACGGTCATCCACGCGGTGCGGACGGTCGAGGCATTGCGGATCAACGACAGCGAACTCGACGCCGAAATCGCCGCGATCCGCCGCAACCTCAACAATTAGCCCAGAGTCATTGTTGTAAAAGGGCTGGCGGCTGCTGCCGCGACATTCCTGATCCGACAATCAAAAACGGGCCGCCCACAAATTTGTGAGCAGCCCGTTTTTTTGTCGGTTCTGGCGGTTGTTATTTGCTGGGCGGAGCCACGGTAATCCGCACCCGTTCGCCCGAATTTCCGGGGAAGCCGGTGAACATCGCTTCGACCAGATTGGGGACGATCGCTTGCAGGTCATTGTCGCGTGATCGCGCAGCGGCATGGCCTTCGAACAGGCGGGTGCCGTCGGCGGCGCGGTCGATCTTGAGGTCGAGACCGCTGGTGTAGACGGTGTAGCTTTCGACATCATTATAGCCACCAAAGCCCCCACCATATCCGCCCCACAGGAACGGGTCGCTCCAGCCGTAAAGATAGCGGCGGCCATGGCGTCCCGATACGATCACCGGGCGATAAAAGCCGCGGCCATAATAGCTGCCGTACCAAGGGTCAGCAAATCCGGGGCTCGACCGGATCCGCTCTTTGCCCTTGTCGATGTCATAGGACATGCCGACGACCAGATCCGCCTGTTCGCCGGGCGCGGCGGGGCGATAGCCATAACGGGTCAGTTCGCCCGCAACGAGGCTGGCATATTGGCCAAATTCGATGCCACCAGCGAGCGCCGGATTGTCGGCCTCTATGCGGAAACTCTGGCCTTGCGGTACCGGCAATTGAGTTTGGAAACGCGCGACATCGGCGCGGAATGGCGTGGCACAGCCGGACAAGGCTAACGCAGCGCCTGCCATGGCGGCGAGGCCCATATTCCTAAAGAAAGTTTTCGTCATCACGATTCTCCATGATTCGTTCGCCGCCCTGAAAGGCAGCATTATAGCATAGATAGCTTTTTTCCGCTTAACCTGCGTTGAACCCGCTTTGTCGCAGCTAGCGGCATAGGCCGAGCGCGGCATAGGCCGCGTCAAGCGTCGGCCGGGCAATGGCGGTTGCCCGCGCGGCCCCGTCGTCGAGCGCCTTGTCGATCGCTGCATGGTCCTGCTTCAGATCGGCGAGGCGGGTCGCAATGGGTTGCAGCGTTTCGACCAGCAACTCTCCCAGCGCCGGTTTGAAGGCGCCAAAGCCCTGTCCGGCATGGCGCGCCAGCACGCTATCGACGCTTTCGTCGGCGAGGGCGGCATAGATACCGACCAGATTGCGCGCCTCGGGCCGCTCGGTCAGTCCGGCGGCTTCGGATGGCAAAGGTTCGGCGTCGGTTTTGGCTTTGCGGATTTTTTGCATGATCGTGTCGGCATCATCGACCAGATTGATGCGGCTTGCATCGCTGGGGTCCGATTTGGACATTTTGGCGCTGCCATCGCGCAGGCTCATGATTCGGGCCGCAGCCGGCGGGATGATCGGGTCGGGTGAGGTGAAGGTTTCGGTTCCCGTGTCGAGGTTGAACTTGGCCGCGACATCGCGGGCCAGCTCCAGATGCTGTTTCTGGTCATCACCGACGGGGACGTGCGTCGCCTGATAGAGCAGCACATCGGCGGCTTGAAGCACCGGATAGGCGAACAGGCCGACGCTCGCGCCTTCGCGGTTTTTGCCCGACTTTTCCTTGAACTGGGTCATCCGGTTCAACCAGCCGATACGCGCGGTGCAAAACAATAACCACGCCAGCTCTGCATGGGCTGGGACGCGAGCCTGATTGAAGAGGATAGATTTGGCGGGATTGATCCCGCTTGCCATCAGTGCCGCCGCCATTTCGCGCGTGTTGGCGGTTTGCTCGGTGGCCGGTTTGTGGATGGTGATCGCGTGCAGATCGGCGAGGAAATACAGCTTATCGCCGGGCATATCGTCCTGCATCCGCACCCAGTTGCGAATCGCGCCCAGATAATTGCCCAAATGCAAATTTCCGGTGGGCTGGATGCCCGATACGACACGCATGTTTTACTCCTCGGATGGCGCCGGTTTGGCGCGCCGCCGCGTCAGCATGGCAATCAGATCTTTGTCAAGCGCCCCGACCAGCGCTGCCGTGGCAAAAAAAGTTGTGGCACCGATCAGGACGAGTGCCGTGAGCGACCAGATACGCTCGAACACCGATCCGGCATAATGCGCGCTCCACAGCGGTGTCAGCCACCACAATAGCGCGCCCATCGCTGCCACGGCGATCAATTGCCGAACGATACGTCCCGCAAGCTGAGCCGTGAATCGGAACCAGCGGCGCCGATGCAAAAAATAATAGAGCAGGAGGCAATTGAAGCTCGCTGATACCGCTGTGGCGGCGGCAAGGCCGACGATGCCATAGCGCGAAACGACATAGAGATTGATCGCGATATTGACGATCAGCGCGGCCAGTGCTGTCCAGACCGGGGTCTTCATATCTTCGCGGGCGAAAAAGCCGGGGTTCAATATTTTGATGATGACATAGGCGGGAAGCCCCGCGACCAGCGCCATGACAATATGTGCCATGATCGCGCCATCGGCATCAGTGAACTTCCCGCCAACGAAGAAAGCGGTGACAAAGGCCGGAGCACAAATCGCCAATGCGGCGGCGGCGGGCAGCGTGAGCAAGGTGGCCATTTCAAACGCATTGCTTTGCAGGCGCTGGGCCTCGCTCGCGTCACCGGTTTGAATATGGCGCGCCAGCATCGGCAATATGGCGGTGCCCAGCGCAATGCCAACAATGCCGAGTGGCATCTGGTTGAGCCGGTCGCCCAGTTTGAGCAGGGTCAGCGACCCTTGCGGGAGCGAGGTGGCGAAGAATGTGTCGACGAACTGGCTGACTTGATAAATACCCGCGCCAAAGGTGGCGGGCAGGATCAACAGGCCCAGACGTTTCACTTGGGGTGTTATTTTGGGGAAGCGGATGGCGAGTCGCAGCCCTTCACGCCGCACCGCCCACCATAGATAGAATAGCTGTGCCGCGCCCGCGAGACTGACTGAAACCGCCAGAATCTCTGCGACGATACGGTCGTCATCACCGGTGCCACGCAACCACCAGCCGATGAGAATGCCGCTGATCAGTGTGATGTTCAGCAACACCGGGGCAAAGGCCCCCGGCGCAAAGCGTGATCGCGCATTGAGCAGCCCCGACAGCATCGCGACGAGGCTGATCAGCGCCAGATAGGGGAAGGTGACGCGGCTTAGAAAGACCGCAAGCTCGAACTTGCCGGGGACATCCTGATAATCGCGCGCGAGCAGCCAGACGATGCCCGGCATAGCGATCATCGCCAGCGCCGAAAAGGCGAGCAGCACCCACAGAAACACCGACAAGACATCGTCGGCGAATTTCGCTGCCGCTTCCTCTCCGCTCTCGCCGTGCAGCGCGCGCGTATACATCGGGACAAAGGCCACCGAAAACGCGCCCTCAGCGAACAGGCGGCGAAAAGTGTTGGGCAGGATGAAGGCGAGCTGAAACGCATCGGCCGCCATTCCCGCGCCCAAAACGCGAGCGAGCAGCATGTCGCGGACAAAGCCGAACACGCGGCTGACCATGGTCAGGCCACCGATCGTGCTGACATTTTTGATCAGGCTGCTCATCTAGGGCTAGCCCGACGTCGCGGTTAGGCTTCGCCGACCGGCGCTGCTTCACCCGGAAGCTCGCCGCCTTCGCCCTGCGCCTGTTGCTGCTGTTGCAGGAACAGGCCGTGGAAATCGATGGGTTCCAAAAGCAGCGGCTGAAAACCGCCGTCGCGCACGGCATCGGCGATGACGCGGCGGGCAAAGGGGAACAGAATGCGCGGCGCTTCAGCCAAAAAGAAGGGCTGAAGCTGGTCTTCGGGGACATTGCGGACGCCGAACAGACCCGCATAGCTGAGGTCCACGATAAAGCCTGCGCCCTCTGTGGAAGAGGATTTGACATCGATTTTCAGCACGACTTCGTGCAGATCATCGCCGACCGACTGCGCGCCAATGTTGAACTGGACATCGACCTGCGGGGCCGACTGCCATTGATAGACCGCCGGAGCGTTCGGATTCTCGAACGACAGATCTTTCACATATTGCGAGATCAGGCCGATCGCCGGGCTCGTGTCTTCGCCATTGGGCTGTGGGGCGGGGTTGAAATCGGCGCTGGTGTCATCAGCCATGGGATCAAGCTTTCATCATGGGTTTATCGAGATTGAAATTTGGCCGACCGTCGGATGGTCCAGGCGGGCGAACAAAGGTTCGCGGGGGCGCTTAGCAGTGGCGGTGCGCCAGCACAATGGGCCAGCTCTGGTTCCGACACTGGTCTTTACATCGCGAGCGGTATGGATGGGTTGGCATTTGAAACATGTCCACTGATAGCCTATGTGTGGTGTAACACCTCCTCTCCCGCTTTGCATTGGAATGCCCTTGTGACTGCCCTTTCCATCGTCCTGCTTGCAATGATCGCAGCCTTTCTGGGCCTGCGCCTCTATTCTGTGCTCGGAAAGCGTACCGGCCACGAACAGGAACCGGTGCTGCCGCGCGCCGACGACCGTCCGACTGCGTTGCCTACACGCACGGACGACGCCAACGGCATGGCCGCCCCGCGCGATGGCGTGCTTCCGGTCACTGGCCTGGTCTATGAACCCGAAGCCGAAGCGGGCGTCCGCGAGCTGCTTTCCGCCGACCGCAGCTTTGACGCCGGTCGCTTCATGGAGGGCGCAGAAGCCGCTTATCGCATGATATTGGAGGCGTTCTGGGTCGGCGACCGCGACGCGCTGCGCGATTTGAGTGATGACGACAGCTATCAAGCCTTTGACGCCGCCATCAAGGCGCGCGAAGAACGCGGAGAGAAGTTGGAAAATCGTCTCGTGCGCATCGAATCGTCACGAATCGCGCGCGCAGAACTGTCGGGAAATCTGGCCCGTGTGACGGTGCGTTATCGCGCCGACATTGTGGCGATCACACGCGATGCCGAGGATAAGATGATCGCTGGCTCACTGAGCGATGCGTCGGAAATCAATGATCTGTGGACGTTCAGCCGCACCATCGGCAGCAATGATCCCAATTGGCTGCTCGACGAAACCGAAGCGAACTGATCGCCATGGCCCGCATTTTACGCCGTCCAGCGCCGGGTCTTGCCGCGCTGGCGATGATGGCGTTACTTCCCGCTTTGTCGGCCTGTTCCTCGATCATTCCGGATGCCGGTGGACCAGTCAGCAGCGCCCCGCCGCCTCCTGCCACCAGCAGCACGCGTCCCACAGCCTCACGCCCGGTAAGCCGCCCCAATGCGGCGGCCGCTCAGCCGATACCGGCGGTTCCCAATCCATCGCTGGCCGCCGCGCCCGCCGACGCCAATGCGACGACAGCAGCGCAAAGCGGGGTTGTTGCCGGACCGGAGGTGTCTAGCTTGGGCCTGTCCGCCAGCAAGGCGGCGACCGCGCTATCCGCTTTTCGTCTCAGCTGCCCCTCGGTGCAGCGCCGCGCCGACAGCAGCGGGCTGACGCAAAATAGCGATTGGGCCGAACCCTGCCGCGCCGCTGCCAGCTGGTCGTCCAGCGATGCTCCGGCTTTCTTTGCCCGCTATTTCGGGACGGTCCAGATCGGTGCGGGCAGTGCTTTTGTCACGGGCTATTATGAACCCGAAATCGCCGGTTCGCGCGAGAAGCGGCCGGGCTATGACATCCCCATCTATCGCCGCCCCGCCGACCTTGTCGATGTCGATCTCGGCCTGTTTTCGGATGATATGAAGGGCAAGAAGATTCGCGGGCGGGTCGATGGCAAAGCCTTTGTCCCCTATTATGACCGCGCGACCATAGAGCGCGGAGCGCTGGCCGGACGCGGGTTGGAGATTGCCTGGGCTGCCGATGCTGCCGAGTTTTTCTTTCTGCAAATTCAGGGCTCTGGACGCCTCCGCCTGCCCGACGGTGGGGTGATGCGGATCGGATATGACAGCCAGAATGGCCGCGATTATGTCGGCATAGGCAAGCTGTTGCTCGACCGCGGAGACCTCGCCCCCGGGCAGGCCTCTATGCAGGGTATCCTCGCCTATTTGCACGCTGATCCGGTGCGCGGCGCGGCGGTAATGAATGAGAATCCCAGCTGGGTCTTTTTCCGCGAAATTACCGGCCCCGGTCCGCTCGGCGCGCTGGGCGTTCCGGTGACCGAACGTGCCAGCGTTGCCGCCGACCCCAAATTTGTTCCCCTCGGTGCGCCCGTTTTCCTGTCGCTCGACCGCGCCGAACCCAATGGACTGTGGATCGCGCAGGATACTGGCGGCGCGATCAAGGGTGCCAACCGTTTTGACAGCTTCTGGGGCGCGGGCGAGAGCGCGCGCGCGATTGCCGGCGGTATGGCGGCGAAAGGGTCCGCGCTCATCCTGCTTCCGCGCACCAGTATCGCGCGGCTCATTCCGCCGCGCTGAGGCGGTGATGGCGGGGCGACGGCTCGATCCCAAGGAACAGGCGCTCTGGAATAAAGTGGCGGCGAGCGTGCGACCGCTCCCCGCGCCGGTGCCGCCGTTGGAGCCGAAGGCCCCGCCGACGGTGAAGCGGCCCAAAGCGCTACCGCTCCCTACCGCGACAGCGCAGCATCCGATCAAACGCGGCACACCCGCTTCGCCGCCAAAGCCGCGCCGCACCTTTCATCAGGCTGCTACCCTCGACGGACATTGGGACCGGCGGTTGCGCAAGGGATTGGTGCGCCCCGATCTCAGCATCGATCTACATGGGCACAGCCTCGCGTCTGCCGAGGCTTTGCTGGACGAGGCGATTGGTCGGGCGCTGATGCGCGGGGCGCGGGTGTTGCTGGTGGTGGCCGGGCGCTTGCGCCCCGGTGCCGACCGTCTGCCGCAAATGCAGGGCTTGCCGCGTCCACGCGGCGCCATCCGCGCCTCGCTTCCCGACTGGCTCGTTGCCTCGCCCTATTCCGATCAGATCGTCGCTCTGCGTCCCGCGCATGTCAGCCACGGCGGCGCGGGCGCGGTCTATGTCATTTTGCGGCGATCGCGCGAGGATTAGGCAAAGGCTGCCGTCAGAATCCGGCGGTAAATCGCACTCAGCCGGTGCAAGTCGGCTACCGCCACCGCTTCGTCCAGCTTGTGCATCGTCGCATTGGTCAGGCCGAATTCGACCACAGGGCACAGCAAATGAAGGAAGCGGGCATCAGACGTGCCGCCAGTCGTCGACATGGCGGCCTCGATCCCCGTTTCGGCGCGAATCGCATCGGCGACAAGTGTCGACAATTCTCCCGGTGGGGTGAGGAAGGCCTCGCCCGATATTTTACCCAACACCTTGGCCTCGGGTTCGACCTCATGCGCAATCCGTTCGATCATCGCGATCAGATCAGCCCCGCGATGCTGATCATTGAAACGGATCGACATGCGCGCACGCGCCGAGGCGGGGATGACATTGGTGGCGCCATTGCCAACTTCTATGTCGGTGAATTCCATATTCGACGGCTGGAACCAGTCGGTCCCCTCATCAAGCGTCACTGCTTCGATCGCCGCCAAAATCCGCACCAGCTTGGGGATCGGATTGTCGGCGAGTTGCGGATAGGCGACATGGCCCTGCGTTCCCGGCACGTCGATCCAGATATTGACCGACCCGCGCCGCCCAATCTTGACCATATCACCGAGCGCGTTGACCGAGGTTGGTTCGCCGACGAGGATCATGTCGGGCGCAAGGCCGCGTCCTTCCATATGTCCCATCAGGGCGCGGGTCCCGAAAATGGCGGGGCCTTCTTCGTCGCCGGTGATGATCAGACTGATTGTTCCGGCATCTACGGGCGTTTCGGCGACCGCCGCGACAAAGGCGGCAATCGCCCCCTTCATGTCGACCGCGCCGCGCCCATAGAGGAGGTCGCCGCGAATCTGCGGATCAAAGGCATCGCTGGCCCAGCCGACGCCTGCCGGAACAACGTCCAGATGACCGGCAAAGCCAAAGTGGCGTGGTCCGGTTCCCTCGCGCACGGCGAGCAGATTTTCGACTGGCCCGTCGGGTTCGACCCCGTCGATAAAGCGCTCGACGCGGAAACCCAGCGGCACCAGCGCCGCCTCCAGCACATCGAACACTGCGCCGGTTGCGGGGGTAATGCTAGGCGCGGCGATGAGCGATTGTGTCAGCGCGACGGGATCAATTGTCGTGGTCATGTCGCTGGCGTAGAAGCGCGGTGTCATTTTGCCAACAAGGGAAATTGCCATGCCCAAAGTCGATCTGGACGCCATTCCACAGGTCAATACCACCGGCTATCCTCCGCCGTTCAATCAACCGGTCCAGGGGCGCTGGTACCGCCGTCTTGCTCCGCCCACCGGAATCAGCGATTTTGCGGCAAGCCATGTGACGCTTAAACCCGGTGCCTGGTCGTCACAGCGACACTGGCATGATGGCGAGGATGAAATGCTGGTGATGATAGCGGGCGAAGCGGTGCTGGTTGAGGATGATGATGGCCGCACGATCATGCGCGCGGGCGACATGGCCGTTTGGCCCAAGGGCAACACCAACGGCCACCATCTGATCAACGAAAGCAACAGCGATTGCGTGTTCGTGGCGCTGGGCGGCGGCAAGAAATATGACACCGGCGGCGGCTATTCGGACATCGACATGCTGTTCACGCCTGACGGCTATACGCACAAGGACGGCACACCCTATCCGGCGACGCGGATTCCCTAGGCGACCGATACCGTTTATTAGAGCAGACTTTCAAACGGGAGACGGGTGCAATGTTTCAAACTGATGCCGACTTTGCGCGCGCCGATTGGACGCTTGTCCGAGATGGTGCTGTGACCCTGTTTTGGCGTCTGGCTATATTTGCAGAGGCGTGTGAGTCGCTCGAGAAAATTGGATATGAAGTTGCTAGAATCAATTGCCGAAACGGCTTGGCTAGTTTTCATGAGCAAGTCTCCGACACCCTGCGTTGGCAAGACCAATTCGGATATGAGCCGTGGAATGGTGATTTAAGCGCCCTTGTCGACGGCTTTCGGAAATTTCCGCTCGGGCAAAACGGGCGCATTGCTCTGGCTTTTGAGGGATTCCATATTCTTACCATGCAAGGCGCTGAATATGCACATGCCCTTCTCGACATCATCGAGTCGGCGGCAAGAGATCAACTGCTATTTGGCAAAATTCTAATCGGTTTGGTGCAGACCGACGATAATGAATATAGCTGTGCGTCTATCGGTGGCCGGTCTGCTCGGTGGAATGGTGCAGAATGGCTGAACTGCAATCGCGGCCTTTAAACGACCGCGACCGTCTTTGCCCGTCACATTATGTGGCCATAATTTTATTGTTGCACCGCGCTCTCGAATTTCTCGATCACCCAATCCTCGGCCTGCGCGCCGCCGATCCATTCCTGCATACAGGGGTGGCTGATCACCGCCTGACAATAGGGCAGGGCAAAGCGCGGGAGCGGGATGGAGTAAGTGATGAAGCGGGTGACCACCGGCGCGAACATCATGTCGACGGCGGACCAATTGCCGAACAAAAAGTCACCTTCGCCGCCAAAGCGCGCGCGGGCTTCGGCCCACAGCTGGACGATGCGCGTGACATCGGCCTGCACCTCGGGCGCGAGGTCGGCAGCGGGGAAGATGCGGCGGATGTTCATGCTGTGTCCACGACGCAGAGCGGCATAGCTGGAGTGCATTTCGGCGGCCATTGACCGCGCCATGGCGCGCGCGGGCAGGTTGTCGGGCCAATAGGCACGCTCGCCGCCTGTTTTCTCGTCGAGATAGTCGATGATCGCAAGGCTGTCCCACACAACAATATCGTCGCCGTCCCACAGGATCGGCACCTTGCCGCCCGACGGCGCAAATTCGTCCCCTTCGCGCCGCTGCGTCCAGGCTTCGTCATACAGAGGAACAGTGATCTCTTCGAATGGCAGTCCGCTATGCTTGGCGGCGAGCCAGCCGCGCAGGCTCCAGCTTGAGTAGGCCTTGTTGCCGATGAAGAGTTTCATGGTCGGTCCTTCTGTTCCCCTCCCGCTTGCGGGAGGGGTTAGGGGTGGGCGCAAGCGGAGCGAGCGTCTGACGCAGAATAGCCCACCCCACTGCGACTAGCGAACATAGTTCGCAAGTCTCATTGCCCCTCCCGCTTGCGGGAGGGGAGCGCCATGGTCAAATCTCAACGGCTTCCAGCACGGCCGTCCGCAATTCGGCAATCCCCATTCCCTTTTCGGACGATGTTACGATCACCTCGGGATGGGCGGCGGGATGTTTGCGGGCTTCGGCGATGGTTTCGGCATGGACAGCCTCCAGCGCGCTGGCCTTGATCTTGTCGCCCTTGGTCAACACCATGTGATAGCTCACCGCAGCGGTATCGAGCATGGCCAGCACATCGCGGTCGACGTCTTTGATGCCGTGGCGGCTGTCGATCAGCACCAATGTGCGTTTCAGAACCTGCCGTCCGCGCAGATAGTCATTGATCAGAAAGCGCCATTTTTTGACCACATCCTTGGGCGCTTTGGCAAAGCCGTAGCCGGGCATGTCGACCAGCCGGAACAGCAGCGGCTCGCCAACCTCAAAATAGTTGAGCTCCTGCGTTCGCCCCGGCGTCACCGAGGTTCGCGCTAACCCATTCCGGTTGGTCAGCGCGTTGAGCAGCGAGGATTTGCCGACGTTCGAGCGCCCCGCAAAAGCGATTTCGGGCACCGTCGGCACCGGCAGATGTTCGAGTGCCGGGGCCGACTTCAGGAAAGAAATCGGCCCGGAGAACAGTTTGCGGGCGCGCTTTGCACGCTCAGTATCTGCGCTGTCGTCCGTCACTTCGCCGTCGCGTTCTTCAGCGCCGGATATTTGCTGTACAGCCACCGCTGCTGGGCAATGGTCAGGATGTTGCTGGTAATCCAGTAAACAAGCAGACCGGCGGCGAACGGCGCCATGATGAACATCATCATCCACGGCATGATCGAGAACACCTGTTTCTGTACCGGATCGGTCGGCGCGGGGTTCAGCCGGAATTGCAGGAACATGGTGACACCCAACAGCATCGCCAGCACCCCGATGCCCAGAAATGCGGGCGGAGTGAAATCGAGCAGGCCAAACAGGTTGAGCACATGCAAAGGATCGGGCGCGGACAAATCCTTGATCCACAGCACAAACGGCTGATGCCGCATTTCGATGGTCAGCATCAGCACCTTGTAGAGCGCGTAAAAGATGGGGATCTGCAGCACCATAGGCAGGCAGCCCATCAGCGGATTGATCTTCTCATCCTTATAGAGCTTCATCAATTCCTGCTGCTGTCGTGGTTTGTCGTCCTTATGCTTTTCCTGCAGCGCCTTCATTTTGGGCTGCATCACGCGCATTTGCGCCATCGAGTGAAACTGTTTTTGCGCAATCGGGAACATCGCACCGCGAATGATGAGTGTTAGCACCATGATCGCGAGGCCGAAGTTGCCGATCTGCCGGAACAGCCAGTCGAGCAGGCGGAATATCGGCTTTTCGAAAAATTCAAACCAGCCCCAATCAATCGCCTTGCTGAAATGGGTAATCTGGAACTTGTCCTGATATTCGGCGAGCAAATTGGTTTCTTTTGCACCGGCAAAAATCTGGCTGACTTCGGTGGCGGTTCCGCCCGCTGCGACAATCGTCGCGTCGCGGGTGAAATTGGTCTGGTATAGGTCGCCGTCACCATGCTTGATTTCGGCACTGGCCTTGGCCTTGCCTTCGGGAATGATCGCGGCGAGCCAATATTTGTCGGTAAAGCCGAGCCAGCGCGCATTGGCGAGTTTCACCAACTGACCGGGCGCCTTGGCGACATCGTCATAGTCCCAGTCATAATTGGCTTTGCCGTCGAACACGCCCATCGGGCCATTATGGTTGGTCCAACTGCTCTTTTCATGCGGGTCGGTCGGCGCGCCGAGGCGGTTGATATAGGCATAGGTGCCAATCTGGACCGGCGCCTCGCCGCCATTGCTCACCGATTGCTTGGCGGTGATCATATAATGTTCGTCGATGCTGTAATCGATGCGAAAGGTCTGGCCGGTCGGGTTGGTCCAGGTCAGCGCGACCGGCGTTTTTGGGGTCAGGGCCGGGCCACTGGCGGTCCAGAGTGTTTTGGTGTCGGGAACCGCAATGTCGCGGCCGGTCCAGCCAACAGCGGCGAAATAGGCCGACTTGGTGCCGCCGGGCGCGAACAGGCGCACGGGCGGCGAATCCTTGGCGATGGTCTGGCGATATTGGGTCAGCGTGATATCGTCGATTCGCGCGCCGATCAGGTTGATCGACCCTTCGACTTTGGGCGTGTCGATCGTGACCCGGTTGCCCTCGGCCAGCACGGCGGCGACGCTTTGGGTCGACTGTGCTTTGATGGCGGGCACGGCAGGCGCAGCGTCATTGCTGGCAGCAGTGGGCGGCGGCAGGCTGGTATCGCCGGTCGCGTTGGGTGCCGGAGCATTGGTCGCGGAGTCGCTCGCCCCGGCAACACTCTTCGTCACGTCGGGCTTATCAGGTGTAGGAAAATATCGCTCCGACAGGAAATTCCAGCTGAGCAATATGGCCACCGACAGCAAAATTGCGGCGATCAGGTTACGCTTGTCGTCCACGCTATTATGTCTCTCTTCACGTCAAATTTTGGGGATATATCGTGGCTAAGGCACCGGATCATGGCCATGCCCACCCCATGGGTGGCAGCGCAATAGCCGCTTTGTCGCCATCCAGCCACCCTTGATCGCGCCATATCGCTGGACCGCTGTAATCGCATAAGCACTGCACGAGGGTGAATAGCGGCAGCTGGGGGGCAGGATGCGCGATGGACCCCATTGCCAAGCGCGCGCGACCCATATCATCAGTTTCGCTATCATGGCGTTGCCGCAGCCTTTTGGGCGACCTTGCGCTGCGCCTTTGCCAGCGCTGTATCCAGCTGTTGGGCCAGGTCGGCAAAGACAATGTCATTGCCGCCCACGCGCCCGATGAGGACATGGTCGGCGCCGGCGATTCCCGAATCGGGCAGCGCGGCGCGGACCAGGGCGCGCAGGCGTCGTTTCATGCGGTTGCGGGCGACGGCGTTGCCGACCTTCTTGCTGACCGTATAGCCGATTCGCAGCATGTCATCGTCATCACCACGCGGGCGGACGAGCAGGACAAAGCCGGGCATGGGAAAACGCAGGCCGCGATTCGCAGCCAGAAAGTCGCTTCTTTTCGTCAAAATGCGCGGCGGCTGGGCCATTGCTGGCACCGGCACGCGCAGGGGCGTCAGGCTGACAGCTTCTGGCGGCCACGCGCACGGCGGTTGGCCAGAACCTTGCGGCCGCCAACGGTTGCCTTGCGGGCGCGGAAGCCGTGACGACGCTTGCGCACCAGGCGGCTCGGTTGAAAGGTACGCTTCATCGCGGTATCCCCAAATTCTCTTTAATCGTGACAACGAAAAAGGGCCGCCAATCGTCGGCGACCACCAATTGGGGCGCGAATAAGCGAGGCGCGGGCCAAAGTCAATCATCATCGGGGCTCCGATCCGCCGGATTTTTGCCCGTGGGATTGTTGGTCGTGGACGCCAGCGCCTCGCGCTCGCGCCGCCGCGCCGCACTGTTGCGCCGCATAATTCGATCGGTCCAGTCGGCATAGCGCGGGTAACGACGCTTGAGCCGCGCATAGCGGCGTTTGGCCCATTTGCTGTTCTGTAGGCAAAGCGCCATTCCTGCGGGGAAAAGAATGATAAAACCGGGGCCAGGCAAGGGTCCGACAATCGGCGCGAGAATCATCAGAAGCACCCCCAGCGCAAACAGCGCCGTCCGCATATGTGCGGATTGACGAAGGCGTTGGTATAGGCCGGGTTTTGCCATAGCCCCTCATGTGGGGACAGATGAGGCGTGTCGCAAGCATAAGGCAGCTTGATGGGTCAAACTTTGCGGTCGCGCGCCGATGAAAGCGATTAGTTGAGTGTCACGAATCGCGCCATATCATCGCGGCTGAGATAGCGAACATCATCAAAGGGGGTGCTGTTGGTCAGCGCGTAAAAGGCCTGCGCCTTTGCGGGGTCGAGGCCCATCTCCTGATAATAGCTCAGATATTCGGTATGGACGGGGTCGTTTGCGGGATAATCATTGGCTTCATAGCCATTTTCATCCTGCCAGCTGTGGACCCCGAATTCGGCGTCGGAGGCGGCGCTGCGTTTGACCCCAGCGAGGAACAGCTCGACCGCACCCGAGCGGACCGATCCGCCCTGCGGCACCACGGTTTCCATGCCCGCACGGCGAATCGCGCGCGCAAGAATCAGATTCGCCTCTTCGTCGAGGCTGCCGGGGCAATCGACCATCTCGATCCGGTGAAGATGCGGATAGGCGGCAAGCATCGCGGCAAAGGCGCGCGGGGTTGACCCGTCGACATCGCCCGCCATTCGAACCGTCTGGTCATCGATCACCGCAAAAGGCCCGAATCGCGCCTTGGCCCTGCCCAGCGTCGCCAGCGACGCACTCGGCGCATAGCGGCGAGTTGCCGCGAGGTCCGTGTCCTCTTCTGCCAATGTTGCGTCGTCGAGCAAGGCCTCATTATCGAAATCGGTAACGTCACCGCCGTCATCCTCGACCCAGCTGACCGTCGTCGTGACGGTGATGCTGGTGACGACAGGCTGCTCGGCGCGCGCGGGCGCGAACGCCAGCGTTGCCGCGATCAACGCGACACATAGCGAGCGGAGGAGAGCAAAAGGCTGCACCATGCCCCCGCCCTGACGCGCGCGCGCCTTTCAAATCGCAAAGAGGCAGCGTCAGCGCGGCGTTAACCGCAATATGGGACATCGCAAGGCGGTCAGCTTTCGCACAAGGCTTTCAGTTGCTCGGCAACTGCCGCCCAACCGTCATTAAAGCCCATTTGCTCATGCTGTTCGCGGGCTTCGTCCGTCCAGTGGCGCGCCCAGCCAGTGTAGCGGGTGCCATCATCCTCGGCCGCAATCTCCCAGCCGCCGATCATGAACGCTGTGCTGGGTAGGAGCGAACCATCACCGCCGCGCATCACTGCATCGGTCGAGACAAAGCGAACGCCGGGCGTGACCTCCAGGAAAATACCATCGCTGGGATGCGATTCGCCGTCGGGGCCGTGCATCGTCATCGCGCAGCGCCCGCCGGTACGCCAATCCTGAGCGACAATTTCGGTCGTCCATGGTTTGGGACACCACCATTCGGTGATCCGTGTCGTCATCACCTCCCACACTTTGGCGGGCGGTGCAGCGATGTGGATACTGACCTTCAACTCGCGAGGGTCTGGGGAGGGGGTCGTCATAGCTTTTTTCCTATTGATGCTATTCAATCGCGGTCGGGTGCGCCCAGCGGGAACAGGGCGCGATAGGGGCGGGCTTCTTCGATGCAGCGGGCAACCGATGGCCGTGCCAATAATCGAGCGCGATAGGCGCGCAGAGTGGCATGGTCTGGCGCTATGCGGTGCACCCAGTCGGCATAGAAAAGCGACGGAGCGGCGGCGCAATCGGCTAGCGAGAAACCCGTCGGTGCGGCCCACTCGCGTCCTTCCAATTCCGTATTGAGCCAGCCATAGATGGTCTCAAGTGCGGCTTTGGCTTGCTCGACAATGGCTGCGACATGGCCGTCGGGACCCCGAATTGCGTCGACCACCACAGCCTGCACTGGCGTCATAACATGATTGTCGAATATCCGGTCCCAGTGGCGCACCGCCAGCGCCGCATCTGGATCCGCCGAAATCAGGCGCGGCTCTTGCGGATAGTGCAGATTCAAATATTCGATAATGCTCGTTGATTCGAACACGGCCTTTTCGCCATCGATCAGCAGTGGAAATTTGCCGATGGGCCAATGAGCATGCAGCTGCTCGCCATTGTCGGGATGGTCGGGATCAAGAATGCGGTCTTCGAAAGCGAGCCGTTTTTCATAGAACGCGATCTTTGCCTTCCACGTGTAGGAGGAAAAGGGGTGGCCATAGAGCAACATCATATGTCCCCCCGCCGTGCCGCTTCGATGGCGGCGATGTCGATTTTGCGCATGGTCATCATGGCATCAAAGGCGCGTTTACGGACGGCCGGATCGGGATCGGCCATCGCTTCGGTGAGTGCGCGCGGTGTGATCTGCCACGACAGACCCCATTTATCCTTGCACCAACCGCACGCGCTTTCTTCGCCGCCATGGCCGACTATGGCGTCCCAGTAGCGATCTGTTTCCTCTTGGGTGTCGGTGTGGACCTGAAAGGAAAAGGCCTCGCTATGCGGAAAGGCTGGCCCACCGTTGAGGCCGAGGCAGGCATGGCCTAGCACGGTGAATTCCACGGTCAGCACATCACCCTTTTTGCCCGAAGGGAAATCGCCTGGTGCGCGCTGGACCGTGCCGACCGCGCTGTCGGGGAAGGTGGCGGCATAGAAGGTCGCGGCCTCCTCGGCGGTGCCGTCATACCAAAGGCAAAGCGTCGCGGCGGTCATCAGCCTTCTCCTTTTCGGCTTGCTATTTGCGCGGGCCGACGAGCGCGAAGGCGGCGCCTTGCGGGTCCATCGCATTGACCGAAAACTCGCCGCCGGGGATCTCGTCGGGACCGCGCAAGACCTGTCCGCCTTCGGCCTTGACCGTTGCGATGGCGACGTCGATGTCGGGGACCCGGGCGTAGTAGGACCATAAGGATACCGGAATTTCGGGCGGTTTGGGCATGACCGCGCCAATCATGCCCGGACCATGATGGAAAAAGCGATATTTGCCTATCGGACCCATGTCCATGTCGCCTTCCTGCCTCCATCCGAACAGGCCGGTGTAAAAGGCGATAGCAGAGTCTGGGTCTGACGTTGCCAGCTCATTCCACGCCCAATGCCCGTCCTTGGGCTCGGTGGCGGCAAAGGCTGTGCTGTCTTGGTCGGACGCGCCGCGCATCACATAAAAGGGCGCACCTTGGGCGTCGGTGACCATCGCGATCCGCCCCACGCCTGGGATGTCACTTGCGGGCATCTGTTCGGCGCCGCCTGCTTTGACGATGGCCGCAACGCTTTCGTCGACATCATCGACACCGATATAGCCGAGCCAGATTGGCCGCGCGCCGGCAGTCGCCATGTCGGCGCTAATCGGCATCATCCCGCCCACGCCCTCGCTGTCGGCATTGATGATGCGGTAATCCATGCCCGGCTGGCCGCTGTCGCTAAAGGACCAGCCGACGACCTTACCATAAAATGCCTGCGCGGCATCGGCGTCGCTGGTCAGCAATTCGTACCAGATGAAACTTCCATGGGGGTTGGCCATTGCCTTATCCTTTCAATTCGACGACCGGGGCAAAGCCGCCGTAAATCATCCGCTTGCCATCGAACGGCATCGGGTTTTTGGCCGGGTCCATGCGCGGATCGGGGTTTTCGGGGTCCATCATTTTGGCCATTCCAGCATCACGTGTCGCCTTGTCGGGCCATTCGATCCAGCTGAATACGACGGTTTCATCATCCTTGGCTGCGACTGCCTTTCGGAAATCTGTGACGTTGCCATCGGGGACATCATCGGCCCAGCATTCCAGCACACGCGTCGCGCCATAGTCGATAAACATGCCATCGCTGGCATTGGCATGGTCGATGAATTTCTGTTTGTTCGCGGTGGGCACCGCGATGACGAATCCGTCAATATAGCTCATCGTCTCTCTCCTTTTGATGGTCAGGCCGTTTTCGGCTCGTTTTCGGCATAGGTCGCCATTTGCGTGGCCAATGCGCGCTGGAACGCCGGTCGCTCTTCACAACGCGCGACATAGGCGGCGAGTGCCGGACGACTGGGGATTAAATCGGTGGAACGGGGGATTCGCAGGATTGTCGCCATGGCGATGTCGGCGATGCTGAAATCATCGACCAGATAGTCGCGGTCACCCAGCGCATTGACCAAGCGGTCGAGCCTTTGTCCGGCAAATTCCAGCAAGCTGGCGCGGCGCAGCTTGGCCCATTCTTCATCCTTCGCGAAGATGTCGATGGTCGCGAATTGCATCATCATGGGTTCAATGCTGTTGAACGCGCCGAGCAGCCAACTGGTAACGCGCAGCCGCGCCTGTTCGTCGGTCGGAAGCAGCCTCGCATCCTTGCCTCCAAGGTGCAGCAGGATCGCGCCGCTTTCAAAGATATGCAGGTCGCCATCGGTCATAACCGGCACCTGGCCCCAGGGCTGTTCGCGATAATAGGTGTCGGGACGCGGATCGAGCGCGCTGAATAATCGCTCGCGATAGGGCAGGCCCAGCTCTTCGAGCGCCCAGCGCGGGCGCAGGTCGCGGACCTGTCCTTTCGCAAAGTCGGGCACCCATTTGAAACCGGTGACTTCGATGGTGGCGGCGGGATCAACAGGCATGGGCGTTACTCCTTTTTCCCTTTGAGCATGGCGACAATGGCCATGGCGTGACCATGACCGAGGTCGAAATCGGACTTGAGCCAGTCGATGACCTGTCCGGCCTTGACGCCCGGCGCGAGCCCCGATGGGTCTGTCAGGCCCTTTGTTTCAGCCATCACTTTGAAATCGGCAGGCGATTTTCCCGTCTTGGTTTCTATGTTGTCGAGATAGGCCTGAAAGCTCATGCCGCGATCTCGGGCGCTTCAGTGTCGCCGTTCGCAACGGCGGGGTCCATCCAGAATGATTCCCAGACATGGCCGTCGGGATCGGCAAAGCTGCGGCTCATCATAAAGCCATGATCCTGAGCCGGATTAATGTCAGCGGTGCCACCGTTCGCGCCCGCAATGTCTGTCATTGTGTCGACCGCGTCGCGGTTGTCGCATGTCACCGCCAACATAACCTCACTTGATCCCGTATCGGGGATGGGGCGCTGGGTGAAACTTGCCCATTTGTCGTGAGTCAGCAGCATGACGAAGATCGAATCGGTGAGTATCATGCAGGCGGCGGTATCATCGGTGAAGCGCGGTTCATTGGTGAAGCCGAGGGCGCTGTAAAAAGCCATGGCGCGCGGCAGGTCGGTGACGGGCAGGTTGACAAAAATCATACGGGACATGGCGCGGGCTCCTGTGCTTGCGCGTTGAATAAAAGGGTGAAGTAACGTTTCAGATGCGCGACGCTGGTCTTGGCAGCCGCCGCCCCCCCGCCCATTTTGGCGAGGATGAAGCTGCCCTGCAGCACCGCCTGGATGTGCAGCGACAGACCGGCAGGGTCGATGTCGTCGCGCCCGGCTTCGGCGAGTGCTTCGGCTATGTCGGCGGTGAGTTTGGACGCGTTACCGCTGATGCTCGCTTCGCAGGCGGCGCGGATGGCTTCGCTGGTCTGAAACGCCTCTTGGACCATCGTGCCCGCGACACAGCTGAATTGCTGTGGCTCGCCGGCAAGGAGAGCGTGGCGCAGGTCAATATAGCCGAGCACGCGCTCGCGCGCTGTGGGAAGCTGGCGATAGGGGGCATCGTCGAAAAAGCTGCCGGTGCAGCTTGTCCAATAATCGGCGGCGGCAACGCCGAGCGCCTCTTTGCTAGCGAAATGATGAAAGAAGGCGCCCTTGGTCACACCCGCTTCGGCGCACAATGCGTCGACCGAGGTGCCAGCAAAACCCTGCGCGCGGACCAGCTTTACGGCGGCTTCGAGCAATTTGTCGCGAGCCGTGACCGGAGTTGGGCGAAAGGGGCGATTCGGGATCATGAGAGCCAACATACCGACTAGTTGGTATGTTGGCAAGTAAGGCCTTTAGCATTGGTGCGGGCCGCTGACGAACGCGTCCGGAAAAAGACTCGACCTTTCACGCACTTGGTGGCTAAAGGGAAGTGGAACAAAGCAGGCACAAGCTGCAAAGCCTGCGAAAGCATGTGGGGGCATTCATGGTCGCGATCGTTTCCAGTGTCGCTTATCTCGGGCTCGAAGCGCGCGGGATCGAGGTGCAATGCCAGATTGCGCCCGGTATGCCGCACTTCACCGTCGTCGGCCTGCCCGACAAGGCGGTCGGCGAAAGTCGCGAGCGGGTGCGCGCAGCGCTGGCGGCGATTGGCTTGTCGCTGCCGCCCAAACGCATCACCGTCAACCTGTCGCCCGCCGACTTGCCCAAGGAAGGCTCGCATTATGACCTTCCCATCGCGCTCGCGCTGCTCGGTGCGATGGGGGTGGTCGATGCCGAAACGCTGGCGAGCTATGTCGTGGTGGGCGAACTGGGCCTCGATGGCCGCGTCGCGCCTTCACCCGGCGTGCTGCTCGCCGCGCTCCATGCCGGTAGTCAGGATTGCGGACTCGTCTGTCCGGTCGCGCAGGGGCCAGAGGCGGCGTGGGCGGGCAATGTCGAAGTGCTCGCTGCGCCCGACCTTTTGTCGTTGCTCAATCATTTCAAGGGGACGGCGCTGTTGGCACCGCCCAAACCCGGCGAGGTCGAAGAATCGCGCCGCATGGCCGATCTGTCGCAGGTGAAAGGGCAGGAGGTCGCCAAGCGCGCGCTGGAGATTGCGGCGGCCGGCGGACATAATCTGTTGATGGTCGGGCCACCGGGCGCGGGCAAGTCGCTGATGGCCGCGTGCCTTCCGGGCATACTCCCCGATTTGAATCCGGGCGAGGCGCTGGAGGTGTCGATGATCGCTTCGGTGGCGGGACAGTTGGAGGGCGGACGGCTGGTCCGCGCCCGACCGTTCCGTTCACCCCACCATTCGGCGTCGATGCCCGCGCTCGTCGGCGGCGGTCTGCGGGTGCGGCCGGGCGAAGTCAGCCTTGCCCATCTCGGTGTATTGTTTCTCGACGAACTCCCCGAATTTCAACGCACCGTGCTCGACAGCCTGCGCCAGCCGCTGGAGACCGGAGAGGTCAGTGTCGCGCGCGCCAACGCGCATGTCACTTTCCCCGCGCGGGTCCAGATGATCGCGGCGATGAATCCGTGCCGATGCGGCCATCTGGGCGATCCCGCGCTGGCGTGCAGCCGCGCCCCGCGCTGTGCCGCCGATTATCAGGCCAAGGTTTCGGGCCCGCTGCTCGACCGTATCGACCTTCATGTCGAAGTCGAGGCGGTGAGCGCCGCCGACCTCATTCTCCCGCCCCCCGCCGAGGGCAGCGCCGAGGTTGCCGCGCGCGTGGCGGCAGCACGCGACCGTCAGACCGCGCGATACGCTGACCACAAGGCCCGGACCAATGCCGAGATCGATGGCGAACTGTTAGAGGCAGTCGCCACACCCGATGAGGCAGGGCGTAAATTGCTCACGCAGGCCGCCGAAGCGATGAGGCTATCGGCGCGCGGCTACACGCGGATATTGCGGGTGGCGCGGACGATTGCTGACCTCGCAGGTGCAGACGCCATCACCCGCATCCACTTGGCGGAAGCACTTAGCTATCGGAGGCAAGCGCCGCGGAATTGACGCCATAAAAATATGGGTGACAGGCTGCTGCTATGGCCGATTATGCGTCTAGTTCGGCTTGAGGAATATTAGTCTGAAATCATCACGCTCTACTTCGGCAAGGCTGTGCTGGGTGAAGGTTAGTTGGCCGTCATCGGGATGGTTGAATCTCCGCACGCCTCCCTCTGGGGCGACCACCGACTGGCGCTCCCAGCCAGTACGGAACAGCACACTATGTTCGCGCAACCACTCGACACCGGCTTTTACCCGCGGGTCGGCCAATGCGCGGCTATAATCGCGGCGAAATTCGGCAAGCAGGCGCAAGGCACGGGTTTCCCAGTCCGGCAAAAGTGTCTGAGCTGAGGGGTGGGTGAAGGTGTAAACCAGAAGATTGGGAGTGGTATCATCGCCCGTTTCCCCATCGAACAGACCGGCAAATAAATGGCGCGCCGCCTTGTTGGCGCAACATATTGTCCACGCCGGATCAAGCCCATATGCGGGCCAAGGCAAGGCATCGACAATCGCAGCGATTGCATCGGGGGCGTGGTGTGTGGCTGATGCGAACGGATCAGCCGGATCATGACGTCCAGCGAGCCGGAACAAATAGACGCGTTCGGCCCGCGTGAGGCACAGGCCGTTGGCGAGACGAGCCAAGGTTTCAGCTGACGGGTGGACCTCGCGCCCCTGTTCGATCCACGCCACCCACGTCGTACCGATACCAGCGCGGGATGCGAGTTCTTCGCGCCGCAAGCCTGGGGTGCGACGGCGGCGACCCGGCGTATCGGGCGTGATGCTCTCACGGCGCGCCCGCACAAATGCACCCAGCATATTACGTTGTTCGTCATCCTGCATAGGCAAGCTTATAACAGGATAAGTTTATCCATTGTAATAGGGTAAATAATGGCAAAGATTGCGGGTAAGGAGATTGCCATGACCAACAATCACGACCAGTTGGTGCAACGCCAGTTCGGTGCCACCGCCGCCGATTATGTCACCAGCGCCGTTCATGCTGCGGGTGCGGATTTGGACCAGATTGCGGTCCTCGCAAAATCTGCCCAGCCTGCTCATGCGCTGGATCTGGGCGCGGGAGGCGGTCATGTCAGCTATGCAATCGCACCCTTCGCTCAACACGTAACCGCTTGTGACCTGTCGCCCGACATGCTGACGGCGATTGCGGGCGAAGCCGAACAGCGCGGCATTCCCAATATAGCGACCTGCGCTGGAGCGGCTGAAGCGCTGCCGTTCGACGCCGACAGCTTCGATTTTCTGGCCTGCCGTTTTTCCGCGCACCACTGGCGCGATGTGGAATCGGGGCTGCGCGAGGCGCGGCGAGTGTTGCGCGCCGGTTCACCAGCAATTTTTGTTGATGTTGTCGCTCCACATGACGCAGCCGCTGATACACATCTGCAAACGGTGGAATTGCTGCGCGATCCTTCGCATGTCCGCGACTATACGCCGCAGGAATGGATGGCGATGCTAGAGCGGTCCGGCTTTGCCGTTCAGGGCGTTACGCGGGCAAGACTGCGCATGGATTTTGCCATCTGGACGGCGCGGATGCGGACACCCGCAGAGCATAGGGTGGCCATCCGGTCGTTGCAGACCATGGCTCAATCAGAAGTGGCGCAGCATTTCGCAATTGAGGCGGACGGTTCTTTCACCATCGACACATTAGTTATCGAGGCAGGGTAGCGGTCAGACCCCCAGCGACGTCGTTTTGACTGCTACCGGTTCGGGGCCGCCCGTCTGCGCGACCAGTTTGGGGCCGCCAGCGCCGTGGCGACGGTGGGTGAGTTTGCCTTCGACCTTGGCACCATTTTCGATGGTGATATTTTCATAGGCGACATCGCCGGTGATCCGCGCGCTGGTGTGGATGATCAGCGTTTTGGCGTCGATGGATCCGTCGACGAGGCCCGCCATCTTGGCGCTTTCGGCGACGACGGCACCCTTGATCTCGCTGGCTTCACCCTGCACCAGATTGGCGCATTTCAGGTCGCCTTCGATCTTGCCATCGACGTGCAGATCGACGGTGGCGACGATGTTGCCGGTGACGACAACGTCCGATCCGAGGATCGAAAAAGTGGTATGGCGGGCGCCCGTAGCCATTTTAGCGGGCGGCTGCGAGGGCGAGGGCGCCGACTCGTTGGCGGGCGACGGCTTTGACTTTGAGAACATCAGCTTTAGCCTCCAAAAAGCGGCGCGGGTTTACCGGTACGCCGTTCAAACGAACTTCAAAATGCAGGTGACTGCCAGTCGAGCGACCCGTCGACCCCATTTTGGCGATCTGTTCACCCGCAGCAACCTTGCTGCCGACCTTTGTCGTGAAGCCGGACAAGTGAGCATAGCGGGTCAATATGCCCTGCCCATGATCAACCTCGACAACATTGCCATAGCCCGAACGCTGGCCGACAAAGACGACTTTGCCGGGCGCCGCCGCAAGGATGGGGGTGCCGATGGGGCCGCGAAAATCGATTCCCGCATGCATCGCGAGGCGTCCGTTAAACGGGTCGCGGCGAAAACCAAAGTTCGATGTCTTCATCAGCACATTGGCGGGGTTGCCTGACGGAATGGCGACCAATGTGCGTTCGAGCGCTTCCATACGGAATAGCGCCTTTTCAAGCGCACTGAAGGTCGGAGGCATCACCGTGCTGGCATCGCGGCGACCGCGATAAGGGATGAAGGGGCCACCTCGACCGCTCGCGGCATTGGCAACGATTTTGCCCGGATCGAACCCCAGCTTGGCGACCGCCTGTTCGGCCTTGCTCGCACGGGCATTGACGGCGACGAGTAGGCGGCGGGCAAAGCTTTCCTGCTGCACTTCCAGTTGCGCCAATTTACGGGCTTCGACTGGCAGCCCAGAGGTTGTGCTGGCGTCGCTGACGACCTTTTCCGAGGTGGATCTGTCGGCGGCGGTTGTTTTTTTTGCCGGGTCAGCCACGACAGCATTAACCGGGACCAGATGTTCGCCGACCATTTCCTCCAGCTGCGCTTGCCGCGCGGCGAGGTCAGCGGCGGTTTCTGCGATGCGACCGCGATATTTGGCGACATTGGCTTCGGATTTGGCGACGGCGGCCTGTTGGCGGGTGAGTTCGATACGTTCGCCAGCGGTCAGCGCCTGATTGACCAGCATCGCAGCTGTTACGGCGGCCCACGCCAGCACAACCGCGCCGACGATCATCGCAACGCGCTTTTGCCACACAGCGCTAACGTGCAGGAAACGGACCTGTCCGTGCGTGCGAACAAAGATTTCATGATCCTGAAACAGGGCGCCAATACGATCGCGCCACTGGCTCAGGCCAGTCGATTCGGATGGCAATTTACGACCCCATATGTTTTTTTGCTGGAGCCTCTCCGCCCCGGATGAACGCCATGTATCAGGGCTTTTGTCAGGCGGCGAATCTTTGCGCCGCGAGTCGGGGTGAATCGAAGGCAGGATGCGGTGAAACGTGGAACCTCACCAAAATGGGCCTTATTTGCGCGCGAATCACTGTTTATCGTTGACGGCTTGCTTACCATTTCTTGCTAGCGACAGGGCGTGAACCATGTGCCCAAACTTGCGCTGTCACCGACGGCCAATCTCGCTCTGCCAACCGATAGTCAATTCGGCGCGCGACCCCGCTCGGCGGTCAGTGCCGGCGTTGGTATCGTCGGACTATTGGGCCTGGTCAGCTATTTGCTGATAGCCCGTTATGTACCTGAAATTGCTTCTTTTCTGGGCATTGACTGGGGCAATCGTGGTCCAATGAACGGACCCAATTCGGCCATCGCCAGCGTGCTGGCCTGCGGCGTGCCGATGGTGTTGTGGTCGGTATTTGTCGACAAGGTGCATCGCAATCCGTCGACCGGAATTGACTGGTCGCTGCGGCGGTCTTGGCGCGAAACCATCGACATCAGCCTTGTTAAGCTCACTGGTTTGTGGACAACTTGGGGCCTGATCGCGCTGACCTATGCGATTATGCGCTATTATTGGACGGGCAATTACGCCTTTTCGATGACGCTGCTTGAACGGGTGGTGCCGTGGCTGTTGTTGGTGTCGGTGCCCTATATGCTGTGGGTTGACCGCCGGATGGTGAACCCGCGCGACGGCTGTCACGCCTTTGGCAGCTGGCTGATCGGGCCGCGCGATCAGGCCGACAAGCGCGCCATTGCCCATCATATGCGCGCCTGGGCGGTGAAGGGATTCTACACCGCGTTCATGCTGTCGATCGTGCCGGGAAATTTCGGCTCGCTCGTCACCGTGCCGATGAGCGAAGTCCTCGCCAATCCCTATATGACGGGGTGGTGGGCGATTAGTTTTTGCTATTTGATCGACGTCCATATCGCGACCGTTGGCTATATTATGACACTCAAGCCGCTCGATTCGCATATTCGCACTGCAAATCCTTATGGCATGGCGTGGGTCGCGGCGCTGATCTGCTATCCGCCCTTCATCCTGATGAGCGGGGGTCCGCTCGATTATCAGGTGGGCGGTTCGGACTGGGGCTATTGGTTGGCCGGGCATGACAATCTGATGATTATCTGGGGCATTGTGCTCGTCAGCCTGACCGCGGTTTACAGCTGGGCGACGATGGCGTTCGGTATCCGCTTTTCCAACCTGACCCATCGCGGTGTCATCACCCACGGCCCTTACAGTTTTACGCGCCACCCGGCCTATCTTGCGAAAAACATAACCTGGTGGATTGGGTCCTTGCCGTTCCTTGTCACCGCTGGCGGCTGGACAGAGGGCGCGCGCAATGTCGTCATATTGGGGCTGGTCAGCAGCGTCTATTATTGGCGCGCCAAGACCGAAGAAAAGCATCTGCTCGCCGATCCGGCGTATCAGGCCTATTGGAACTGGGCGCAGGAAAAGGCGGTTATACCGCGCCTGTTCGCGCGCCTCACCGGTCGCACCCGCCCGTTGATCCGGCTGGAGCCCGACCCGCGCGTCGGCCCGGTGGCATAGGGTTTCTCTGTTTCAAGGCTTCTGTGGAAAAACCTAAAAGCTCAATTCATTATAGAGGTGCGATAGATCGCCTGCCCATGGGCCGTTGAACCGATCGAGCAGGTCATGGGCCGGGGATATGCCGCTCGCGGCGATACGGCGCAGCGGTTCCAGAAAGCCCACTTCATTGTCGCCCATCGAATTCACCTCGCCGCGTGCCGCAAGGCCGGCTGCAGCAATGTCGAGGATACGTGTCGTGAGGTCGCGGACGGTTCCGCCGCCCGGCGCGATGGCACATAGCCCTTCGCGCGGCACCGCATCGCGCAGCGCTTGCTGTTCTTCGATGCTCCAGTCCTTGACCACATCCCAGGCCGCATCGAGCGCGCCTTGATCATAGAGCAGCCCGACCCACAGCGCGGGCAGCGCACAAATGCGGTTCCATGGGCCGCCGTCGGCTCCGCGCATTTCCAGAAAGCTTTTCAGCCGAACTTCGGGAAAAGCGGTCGACAGATGATCGGTCCAATCGGACAGGCTCGGCAATTCGCCCGGCAAGGCGGGCAGCTCACCCTTCATAAAGTCGCGGAAACTCTGGCCCGCGGCGTCGATATAACGGCCATCGCGAAACACGAAATACATCGGGACGTCGAGCATATAGTCGACATAACGGTCATAGCCGAACCCATCCTCGAACACGAAGGGCAACATGCCCGTGCGCGCGGGGTCGGTGTCGGTCCAGATATGGCTGCGATAGGACAACATGCCGTTGGGCTTACCCTCTGTGAAGGGCGAGTTGGCAAAGAGCGCTGTCGCGAGCGGCTGAAGCGCCAGTGACACGCGGAATTTCTGCACCATGTCAGCTTCTGATTCATAGTCGAGATTGGTCTGGATGGTGCAAGTGCGCAGCATCATGTCGAGCCCCATCGTGCCAACGCGGGGCATATGGTCGAGCATGATTTTATAGCGGCCCTTGGGCATGATCGGTAGCTCGGCGCGGGTCTTGTCGGGCCACATGCCGGCCCCCAGAAAACCGAGCCCCAGTTCGGCACCAACCTCTTTGACCTGTTTCAGATGGCGGCCGGTTTCGGCGCAGGTCTGATGTAGATTTTCCAGCGGCGCGCCGGATAATTCCAGTTGGCCTGCGGGTTCGAGGCTGACCGCTCCGTCGCTGCCAGAGAGGGCAATCACTTGGCCGCCCTCGATCACCGGTTCCCATCCATATTGCGTCAGCGCCATCAACAGGTCGCGGATGCCCCCCTTTTCGTCATAGGAAGGGGCCGAATAGTCGCTGGTGCGATAGACGAATTTTTCATGCTCGGTGCCGATACGCCACTGATCTTTGGGCTTTTCGCCCTTGATCATGGGGGCAGCCAGTTGATCCCGATGGGTGATGACGGGATCGTTGGGGTCGGAAGCGGTGCGCGTACTCATTTGAGGTCTTTAAGCGGCGCAGTGACGTCTGACCAGCCCCAGCGAAGTGTCAGTTGACGGTGGCGTCAAAGACAATGGCAAAGGCGGCGCCGGGGGCAAGCGACGGCGCGGTCGCACTGAGCGCGGCCCCACTGATCGCCGCGCCAAAGGGGTCGCTTTCGTCGGCTCCGCTGGCGTTGTCATCCTCTGCTGTCGTCGCACCGGCACAGCTGGTCCCGCTTTTTATCGAGCCTGCGACATAGCTGGTGAGGGCTGGCAGATTGTCGTTGACGTTTATGATGGTGGCGGTGCCGCTGCCGGCGTTCGACACCAAGATGCAATAGCGCATGGTCGCGCCCGGAATGGCTTTGGGATCGGTTGTGCCATTGGTCAGGTCGCTGATGACGCTGCTGGTCTTGCTGATCGTCAAATTGGTCGTGGGCCGACAAAATGTGATGTCGTGGATGGCCATCGCTTGCCCGTCTGGATTGGACGGCGCGGTGGTATGATTGCCATAGCCGATGACAATCCGGTCGATCGGGCTGGAGAAGGTGATAACGACATTGCCGTCGGCGGAGGTGTTGCCCGCCCCGACATCGCCGATGGCGACATTGCCGGTCACATAGTTGGCGACGCCATTGGTTAGCGTGGGATAGACGGGAGTCGCGCCGAAATAGCCGGTGACGATAATCTTGTCGGCAAAGTCGTTGTTCGCATAATCGATGTCGAAAATGCGGAATTGTGCTCCCGGAACGGCGGTCGGCAAAGTGATGGTGGTGGTCGCCACCTGCGACGGAGTGGCGAAGTCGATGTAAAGATGCAGGGCGCTTTCGGTCGATGCAAAGCCGCCGTCATTGGCGCTGCTGTTGACGGCGCGGCTGGCATTGGTCGGGCTAAGTCCTCCGAAGCTGGCGTCGTTGACGAAGGTTGCGGGATTGCTGATTGCAAAGTTGATCGTCCCGATATTCGCCTGCGTATAATTATTGTTGGTGCTGCCTGCGGCCCAACTGATAGTGTTCCAGTCGAACAGCGATGTGCCAGCGGGACAAGTCAGCACGGGAGGCGTTCCCGCCACTCGGGTGCCCGCCACCGTAAAGCTGCGGCTGGCATAATCATCTTCGTTTGTGGCCCCGTTGTTGGGTGTGGAATCGACATCGATGATTGACGATGCCGTCACCTCGGCGCTGTTGGTGACGGTTGCCCCTGCGGTGGCATTGACCGTGCCGTTGATGGTCAGGCTGCGCGTTACGCCAGGAGGAACAGAGCCCACACTCCAAACACCGGTGCCGCTATTATAGCTGCCAAAACCTGACGCGCTGACAAAGGTGAAACCGGCGGGCAGATTGTCCGTGACGGTGACGCCGTTGGCGGTTTGCGGCGACACGCTCGAATTGGTGACGTTCAACGTATAGCTGATGGCGGTGCCGTTGGCGGGTGATGCATTGCTGACGGTCTTGGTCAGTGACAGGTCGGCGTAATTGCCGGAAATGCCGGTCAAATAGAGGTCGGAGCGATAGTAGGTGCCCGAATCCTGATTATATTGGTCACAGATTTCAAGTCGCCACGTCCCGATCATGGCTTCGCCGTCGAAGGCTGACAGGGCGTTCGACGGACGAAAATTGCGTTGATAGGGCGGTGCGCTCGCGGCGCTGTTTGCCGTATCATTTGATGTGTGCGTCGACAGTGTCGACCCGGCGCTGTCATCCAACAGGACATTGAAGTTGTTCGCGCCATTGCCGACGCCGGAATTGATGACCACGCGTGTGCCCGAAGGCGACTGCAGCGTCATGATCAGATCGCCGCGATAGGTGTGGGCGATGACCACGCCGATGTTGACGTCGGTCGTTATAAGATTGGACGTGACCGTAAAGTTCCGCACCAGCGGATTGTTGCAAGGGGTCACATTCTCATTGACCGAAGCCTGCGTGGTGTTGGAATAGCTGCTGCTCGTCTGAGCAGCCGCAGCGCTCGACCACAGCATAGCTAACGCCGCGGCAATCAGACTGAACAGTCTCAGCAGCGATGTTAGGCGCGCAGCTAGGCTGGCAATAGGACGAAATGCAGACACCATATCAGCCCGTCATTGCCCAATCATAGCTAATAGCCGGTTAATATCGGCCCGGTCGGCGTCAAAACATGTTTCATCATGGCACGGGGCTTGGTGTCCCCTGCCAGTCGCCATGCGCTTCCATCCACAGGCTGATCGCCGCAACGACCGCCGTTTCGGCGCGCAAAATACGTGGCCCAAGCCCCAGGTGAAGCGTCGCGGGGCAGGCGAGTAGCAGGGCGCGCTCGCGATCGGTAAAACCGCCTTCGGGTCCGATTAAGATGGCGGCGGGTGGCGATGCATTGATCCGCGACATGGCGGTGCCACCCGCTTCGTCTGCGAACAGCAGCGCGCGTTCGGCGGGCCAGTTGTCCAATAAGGACGTCAGCTTGACCGGTTCGGCAAGCGACGGGATGCTGGTTCGCCCGCATTGCTCGCACGCCTCGATCATCTGGGCGCGCAGCCGATCACTTTTGACCCGGTCGACGATCGTGCGTTCGGTGATGACGGGTTGCAGCCTCGCGACGCCGAGTTCGGTGGCCTTTTCGACGATCCAGTCCAGCCGCGCCTTTTTCACCGGAGCAAAGCACAGCCACAGATCGGGGGCAGATTCAATACCGCGAGTCTGCCGCTCTACTGCAACGCGCAATGATCGCTTGGCTGTCGTTTCCACTTGGGCAAGCCATTCGCCGCTGCGATTGTCGAATAGCAAAAGCGGATCGCCGACCTTCATTCGCATCACATGCAACAGATAATGAGCCGATGGCCCCGATATTTCTGTCGTGCAGGACGGGCCGATCTCAGAATCGACGAACAAGCGAGGGGTGCTGGCGGGGGGCCAGGCGGGGGTGGCAGCCATGACCAAGGCCTATAGCAGACCGCATTTTATCGGCGCACCCCCGAAATGCGTGGAACCGAGTTGTCTCAATACGGGTCAGAATCGCCGCAATTCCGCGCCCTGCCACAGCCGGACATTAGCAATTTGGTAAGCAATCTCGACTTAGGTGCAACATTCCATGCGTCCATTTTGAACAGACTGCAGCGGACAAGGGAGGTACGTGGGGATGGATCGGACGATATTCAGACGGTCTTTACAAGGCGCCAAAGCACTGCTGCGCGACCAGCGCGGCAACTCGCTATTCCTGGTTGCTGCAGCAACGATTCCGCTCATGGGGCTTGTCGGTTCAGGGGTTGATATAGGCCGCGCCTATATGGCCGGACAGCGCTTGCAACAGGCGTGCGACGCCGGCGTTCTGGCCGGTCGGCGCGCTATGGCGAGCAGCACTTATAATGCCAGTGCTAAAGCTGAAGCTGACAAAATGTTCAACTATAACTATCCGACTGACACCTATGGCAGCCAGAGCATAAATTTCTCTTCTGTGGCGCAGGGGACATCGGATGTGGTCGGCACCGCCACCGCGACTCTGCCCACCGCGATCATGAAGATTTTCAACTATAACCAGTTCAATCTTTCGGTGAGCTGCACGGCAAAACTGGAAATCTCGAATGCCGACGTGATGCTGGTGCTCGACGTCACCGGATCGATGGACACAACCAATAGCGGGGATTCGGTCAACCGCATCACCGCGCTCAAAAATGCGACGATGGATTTCTTTGACACTTTGACCACCGCCGATGTTGGCGATGGCCGCTTGCGCTTTGGCGTTGTGCCTTACAGCTCATCGGTCAATGTCGGCTCGATTCTCTATGCCAAGAACCCGTCATGGTTGTCGGACAGCGTATTGCTGCCGTCGCGCTCACCGGTTTACCGGGTCGAATATAGTTCAGGTACGACGACCTATTCGGATCCGGTGGACGGCAACACCGAATATTCGGGCTGGTCCAACAAGGGCAAGGTCAATGGTCAGAACAGCAGTAGCTGCTCCAATCTGACCCCGCCTTCGGATTCGTCACCGTCACCGAGCGGACAGCCGCAATCCAATCAGACCGGTCAATATGTCAACAGTGATGGTGATCGCGTCACCACGCGCGATAATAATCAGACCTATGCTTATTATAATTACCGATACAACTGGACCAGAAACAAGTGCAGACTCCAGCGGCGGACGGTGACTTACACGCGCACGACCACCTCCACGACCACCGAAACGCCGACGCAGGTGTTCGATGATAAATACACCTATGAGGATCGCGTGTTCGATGTCAGCCAGGCCAAGGCAGGATCGGCGATTGTGACCGATACCGGCGATAATGGTGCCAATGACACCAACACTTGGGGTGGCTGCATCATCGAACGCGCCACGTCGCCTTTTGCTTCGAACCAGACGGCACCGTCGGATGCCGAGGATATGGATGTCGATACAGCACCGACCAGCGATGATGACAGCAAATGGAAAGTCCTGATCCCCCAGATCGCCTTTCCGCGTGCCAGCTATCCGTCGAATACGCCGTCCAGCCAAGGCGCGATTACGGTCAATAAGAACAGTGTAACCAGCAACAGCAGTTCGAACGGCAGCTGGCAGAATTACTCAAAATATTGGGCCAATGGCTGGGGCGTATGCCCGGCGGCCGCGATGAAGCTGACGACACAAACCGCCAGCGACCGGTCCAGCTTTCAGACCTATATCAACTCGCTCCAACCGCTGGGTGGTACCTATCATGACTCGGGTATGGTGTGGGGTGTACGCCTGCTGTCGCCGGACGGAATGTTCGCCGATGAAAATGCGGTTGCGCCGAACAATCGCCCGATCAGCCGCCACATCGTTTTCATGACCGACGGCGACATGGCCCCCAACATGGGCAACCTGACGTTTCAGGGGTATGAGCATTTGATGCACCGGGTGGGCGGCACCAGCAACACTGACTTGACGAATCGGCATAACAACCGCTTTCAACAGCTTTGTTCGGCCGCCAAGGCCAAGAATATCACGGTCTGGGTTATCGGCTTTGGCACGGCGCTCAACAGTTCGTTGACGTCCTGTGCCAGCGCGAACAAGGCCTATCAGGCCGCCAATGCGTCACAGCTCAACGATAATTTCCAGGCGATTGCCCGGCAGATTTCGAAACTGAGGCTGTCGCAATGATGGGTCGTCGCTTCTTTCACCGGCTGGCGCGGGACAATCGCGGCAATGCGATCACCGAATTTGCCCTCACGGCACCGCTGTTCCTGCTCGTCCTGATGGGAATCTTTGATTTCTCTTGGCAGCTTTATGCCAAGGAAGTCCTGTCGGGCGCCGTCGCCAAAGTCGGGCGCGCCTCGACGATGGAGGGTGTTGCGAACAGCCAAGCCGCGCTCGACGCACAGGTTAGCGCGCAGGTGCAGAGAGTGTTCAAGGATGCCAATGTCACCTTTTCGCGCGTATCATACGACAGCTATGACGATATCGGGAATCCGGAAAGCTACACCGATGATAATGGCAATGGCCAATATGACAGCGGTGAATGTTTTGAGGACGTCAACGGCAATGGCAGCTGGGACGCCGACCGCGGTGCCGCCGGCAATGGCGGCGCGGATGATGTGGTGCTCTACACCGCAACGATGACGATCACCCGTATTCTTCCGGTCTGGAAGATGCTGGGCCAGCCGCAGACCAAATCGATTAGCGCTAAAACCATCTTGCGCAACCAGCCCTATAACACCAGCACAACCACGAGTACGGTCATATGCACTTAATCTCTATCTTGCACCGCCGCCTGCGCGCGGGTCGTTGGTTGCGCCTTGTTCGCGACAGCCGGGCTGTGGTGATGATCGAAATGGCCTTCACGATTCCATTCATGATTCTCATCGGCTTTGCCGGGATGGAAATCGCCAGTCTTACGCTCACGACTACTCGGGTCAGCAACATTGCGCTTAGTGCGGCAGACAATGCCTCGCGTATCGCCTTTGGTAGCAATCTGTCCCAGCCCCGCATTCGCGAACTCGACATCAATGAGGTGTTTACGGGCGTGAATGAACAGGCCGGCGATCTGGATTTCAAAAGCCATGGCCGGATCATCCTGTCGAGCCTTGAGCGCAATAGCGACGGCGGCCAATGGATCCATTGGCAGCGCTGTTTTGGCGATCTGACGGCGGCTTCCAGCTATGGTGTGGCGGGTGCTGGGTCCAGCGGAACAGGTTTTCCGGGTATGGGGCCGACGGGCAAGGAAGTGACGGCAGCGGCCGGAACCGCCGTCATGTTTGTCGAAGTTTATTATCAATATCAGCCGTTGCTCTATGGCAAATGGCTTGGTCCCAAAACGATCCGCACCTCTGCGGCGTTCAATATTCGCGAATCTCGCGACTTGTCGCAGGTCTTTAATCCGGCCCCGACGGCGACAGCTTCGAACTGTAGCTAAGCGACGTTTAATACTGGGTCGCGTCCGTTATCGCCAGAAAATAGACTTGCAATTCGGCTGTTAGGGGGAACAGGGGTGGTCCATGACGACCACGCTTCCCCCCGACACCCAATTGAGCGGGCTTGCCGCATGGCTGCCCGCGCGTCTTCGCCCCTATATTCTGCTTGCACGTCTGGACCGGCCGATTGGCTGGTGGCTGCTCTATTGGCCGTGCGCCTGGGGATTGGCGCTGGCGGGGGGCGCGCGGCAGTTCTGGCCCCTGTTCCTATGGCTGCTGCTCGGTGCAGTGGCGATGCGTGGCGCCGGCTGCGTCTATAATGATATTGTCGATCGCGACCTTGATGCAAAGGTCGCCCGAACTGCGGTGCGCCCGGTGGCCAGCGGCGCGGTATCGGTGCGGGCGGCGGCGCTGTGGGCTGCGCTGCTGTCGCTCATTGGGCTGGCGGTGCTGTTTCAGCTCCGCCGCGAGGCGCAAATTGTGGCCTTGTTCAGCCTGGCTCTGGTGGCCGCCTATCCGTTTATGAAGCGCATTACATGGTGGCCGCAGGTCTGGCTGGGTCTGGTGTTCAGCTGGGGCGCGCTTGTCGGCTGGATTTCCGTCGACGGGACAGGCAACCATGCGATGATATTGCTCTATATCGGGTCAATCGCGTGGGTGGTGGGATATGACACCATCTATGCCCTGCAAGATATCGAGGATGATGCGCTGATCGGGGTCAAATCCAGTGCGCGGGCGATGGGGTCGCGCGTGCGCGTCGGCGTGGCGCTTTGCTATATGACCGCGCTTGCCTTTTGGGCTGGTGCCTTGTGGCAGGTGCGTCCCGATCCACTGGTGTTCGTCGCGCTGCTTCCGGCGGCGCTCCATTTGACGGGACAGTTGGTGACGCTTGATCGCCATGACGGGCGCGACGCGCTCACCAAATTTCGCAGCAACCGTTTTGCCGGTCTGCTGGTGTTTGCGGCGATGCTGGTGGTGGGCAGCGCGCCCTGACCCTACTATTCGGCGGCGAGCAATTCTTCTGCCCCGCCAAGGTCGACCGATACCAGCCGTGACACGCCCTTTTCGATCATTGTCACACCGAACAACCGGTGCATTCGCGCCATGGTGACGGCGTTATGGGTGACGATCAGATAGCGGGTGTTGGTTTCGCGGGTCATGCGGTCGAGCAAATCGCAAAACCGCTCGATATTCGCATCGTCAAGCGGGGCATCGACTTCGTCGAGGACACAAATCGGGGCGGGATTGGTCAGGAACAGGCCAAAGATTAGCGCGATGGCGGTCAGCGCCTGTTCGCCCCCTGACAACAGAGTCAGCGTGCCGAGCCGCTTGCCCGGCGGCTGCGCCATAATCTCCAGCCCCGCCTCGAGCGGGTCATCCGAATCGACCAGCTCCAGATGCGCCTGACCACCATTGAACAAGGTGCTGAACAATCGCTGGAAATGTTCGTTCACCGTTTCGAACGCGGCGAGCAGGCGCACCCGCCCTTCGCGGTTGAGATTGCCGATCGATCCCCGCAGGCGATGGACAGCTTGGGTCAATTCCTCAATCTCGGCGGCGCTTTTCTCGCGCGCTTCGTCCAGTTCGGCGAGTTCGTCGGCGGCGACCAGATTGACCGGACCCAGTCGGTCGCGGTCACTGATAAGCCGGTCATGCTGCGTCGATTCCTGCCCGGCTTCACCGACAGAATCGCCTTCAAATCCTGCCGTTTTGGGCAGCAAGGGCGGCGGACATTCAAAGCGTTCGCCCGACAGTCGCCCCATTTCGATGCGCCGCAGTTCAGCATTTTCCGACCGCGCCGTCGCTCCGGCGCGCGCCTCGCGGGCTGTGGCCAGGCTCTCACGGATGGTCGCCAGCTTGGCGTCGGTTTCGCGCAGGGCGGCTTCGGCTTCGCGCTCTTGCGCCTCGGCCAAGGCGACGCTGTCGCGCAGCGCAGCTTGTTGTGCTTCCGCCGCAGCGACCTCCTTGGCAAGTCGGGCAGGCAGATCGGCGAGCTTGGTGCTTTCGGCGCTGAGCGCATCGGCGCGCTTGTCCATATCGGTCACGCGGCGCGCCGCTTCTCCTGCGCGGGCCTTCCAGCTTTTGATCTCCGAACCGACCACCGCCTGACGTTCGCTGAGCGAGGCCAGCAAACGGTCATGTTCTGTCAACGCGTCGCGTGCGGTTGCGGCATCGGCGCGCGCGCGTTCGGCCGTCTGCTCCTGTGTATCCAGCGCTGTGCGCGCGAGGCTGTCGTCGGGCAGCACCGCCAGCGCCGCCACTTGCGCGGCCAATTGGTCTCCGGCCTCGGCTGAGGCGGCGGCAATTTCACCTTTGCGCCGGTCGAACAAGCCCGATGCTTCGCGATGCCGGTCGCAGGCGCTTTGGGCTTGGTCAACGGCGCGTAGGGCTGTTCTGCGGGTTTCGTCGGCGATGGAAAGCTGTTTTCGGGCTTCGGCGACTGAATCGGTCAGCACCGCCAATTGGTTGGCTGCTGCATCGCGCTTGTCGCTGAGCTGCATCACCCCCAATTCAACCCGTGGCCGTTGCGCCGAAATCGCATCGAGGCGGTTCTGCCGGACCAGCCGTTCGGTCGCGGTGGCGCCATCGCCACGCGCAATAAATCCGTCCCAGCGCCGCATCACGCCTTCTTTGGTGACCAGCCGCTGACCGACGGCGAGCCTCTGGCCTGCATCCTTTTCCACCACGGTAACTTGCGTCAGGCGCCGCGTAAGTGCGTCCGGGCCTTTGACGAAATCACCCAGCGACGGGCAGTCTTTTGGCAGCGGTGGATCCGAATCCTGACTCTTGGCCCCCTGCCAGCTGCGGTCGGCCCCGGCGTCGACCCCTGCGTCCAAATCATCGCCCAGTGCCGCGGCCAGTGCTGATTCATAACCGGGCGTCACCCGCACCGCTTCCAGTACCGGATGAGCGTCGGATTTGGCGGCGGCGAGCGCGCGGGTCAGTGTCGTAGCCTCCCCTTCCAGCGCGGCAAAGGCGGCGCGGGCTTCGGCCAGTCCGGTGTCGATATCGGCAATTTTTGCGGCGGCGACCTCGCGCTCCGATTCGGCATTGGCCAACGCGCGTTCGCCATCACCAATTGCCGCCTCGGCTTGTGCTGCCGACTTCCTGCTTTCGTCCAGTTGCGCGGCAAGCCCCGCGCTGTCACCCAGCGCCGCAATTTCGGCGTCTATACGCTGCTGCTCATCCTTGAGCCGTTGTACCGCTGCTTCGGCTGCATCGCGCGCTGACACCGCGATCCGTCGGTCCGCCGCTTCGCTTGCCGCCTGTGCGCGCGCTTGGGCCAGAAAGACTTCGGCGTCGCGCAGCAAGGATTGGGCAGTTTGATGGGCCTCGACCAGAGCGGCTTTGCCCGCGCCATGCTGCGCCAGCTCTTGCGACAGTCTTTTGGCCTCGGTGTCCAGCCCGGTCAGCGCGCCATGCGCTTCACGCGCAAATTCACCTTCGCGCGCGCGATCGTCGGCTAGCCGCACTTGTTGAGCCGCCAGATCGTCGAGCCGTTGCTGCGCGGCCCGTTCTTCACTGGCGAGGCGGACCTGCGTTGCGGTCGCGTGGCCCAACTGATCGCGTTGCGATTGGGCGGTGCTGCGGGCGGTGGCCACGCGTGTCGCCACCTCGGTTTGCGCCTTGGCGATGGTGTCGAGTTCGGCCTGCGCCTGCTTGACGGCGGCTTCGGCTGAATCGGAATCGCGCCGTGCCTGGTCGGCGGCAGCGGCGGCATCGCGCCAGCGCGCATAGATCATTCGCGCTTCGGCCAGTTTAATCTCGTCGGTTAGACGCTTGTATTTCTCCGCCGCGCGCGCCTGCCGCCGCAGCGCATTGGCGCGGCTTTCCATATCGGCGGTGATTTCGGACAGGCGGGTGAGATTGGTTTCGGTGGCGCGCAGTTTCTGTTCGGCATCTTTGCGACGAACATGCAAACCGGCGATTCCGGCGGCTTCCTCCAGCATCGCGCGGCGGTCGGTCGGTTTTGCGGCGATGACATTGGCGATCTTGCCCTGACTGACCAGTGCCGGGCTGTGCGCGCCAGTGGCGGCATCGGCAAAGATCAGCGCGACATCCTTGGCCCTGACGTCGCGGCCATTGGCGCGATAAGCCGATCCAGTGCCGCGTTCGATGCGGCGGATAACCTCTAGCTCGTGGCCGTCGCTGGCGTCGGAAAGCCCGGCGACTGTCGCGCCCTCGCTATCGCAATGGATCGCCACTTCGGCAAAATCGCGCGCCGGGCGCGACGATGTGCCCGCGAAGATGACATCTTCCATCCCGCCACCGCGCAGCGATTTGGGGGAGGATTCGCCCATCACCCAACGAATGGCCTCCAGCAAATTGGATTTGCCGCAGCCATTGGGGCCAACGACCCCGGTCAGCCCCGGCTCAATCCGCAGCTCGGTGGGTTCGACAAAGGATTTGAAACCGGTGAGGCGCAGCCTTTTTATCTGCACGGAGCCTCCCCGTGCAAAATGCTGGATCCCGATGATCGCAACCTTGGTGTCACATGTCCCCCTTGGCCCCTGTCATGCCGTGCCAAGAGGGGAGTCGCAAGGGGGTAGCACAGCCTCTTGGACAGGCTGGACGCGCTTAGCGAACGCCCATCGTGCGAAGCCTGTCACGCAGTGGCCCCCAACTGGCGACGCCTTCGACGACGGCACCGTTTATCAAGAATGTCGGGGTGCCTTGCACTTGATATTTCTTGATCGCGTCATTGGTGGTCTTTTCCAGCTGTTCGATATTACCAATATCGGACAGGCAGGCGTTAAGCTGTTGCGTTGTCACACCGCGTTCCTGGAAAAAAGTGTCCAGTTTCCATGCCTTGGCCAGAGCAGGGAAACGGGCGGCCGGGGCCAGCGCCATGGCCGCTTCGCCGCCCTTGGGATTGGCTTGCGCGCCCGAGAAAAGTTCCTCCTGCGAGGCAAAGACATTCTGAGCGAGCGGGAAAAAGCGGTCGGTGGGTGCGCAATGAAGAACCGCCGCCGCCGTCGCGTCGAGCGGATCGCGGATGAAGTTGCGCAATTCCAGGCTGACCCGACCTGTGTCGATATAATCGCGCTGCAGCTCTTCATGGCTTTCATTCGAGAATGCGGCGCAGTGCGAACAGGTCAGTGATCCAAATTCGACCACCTTAATCGGCGCATCGGGATTGCCCATCACATAGCCGCCGTCGGCTGTTTTGCTGACCGTGTCGGACCAGCTCGTTCCGGCGGGTGCCGCAACCTTGGCTACGACGGCTTGCTCCTTGCTGCCATCCGCGGCGGCTTCATTCCCTCCGCAACCGGCCAAAGCCAAGGCACCGAGCGAACTCAACAAAATCAGGGGCAAACGGGGCGTGGTCATATCAAATCTCATTTCAGTGTCTTGGAATAAGGAAGAGGGGTTTTAGGATGGCTTTATCGCGGCGTCGAGCCGCGTTTTCAGCGCGGGCCAAGCATGGACTTCGTCGAGCAGCTTGCCGTTGATCATGAAACTGGGGGTGGCGGTGATATGATCGGCATTGGTCCCGATATTGGTCATCGCCGTCAATTCGCTTAGCGCCACACCATCGTTCAGGCAGGCGGTGATCTGGTTAGCGGTATAGCCGCGCGACTTCATAAAATTATCGAGTCCCGCGTCAGCGGCAATCCGCGCCGCGCGCTGCCCCAGATCGCCGACATACCAAGTCTTTTGATGTTCGGGGGTCAGCTTCATCAATTTGCCCAGCCAGACCGACTGTGTGGCAAATATGGCCTGATGATTGCCAGCGAAAGTCTTGGCATCGCCGCAATGGGCCAACAGTGCCGCCGTCATGTCGACGGGATCGCGCACCATGTTGCGATATTCAACGACAACCAGCCCTTTATCGACATATTGAGTCTTGAGCGCCGTCGCAGACTCGCTCGCGAAATGGGCGCAATGGGGGCAGGTGTAGCTGTAATATTCGACCAACCGCACCTTTGCGGCTGGGTTGCCGATGACATGGGCGCCGATGGCGCTGGTCGTGACATGGGTCGACCAGGCTTTTGCGACCGGTTTGGCGGGGGCTGCGCCGACCAGCAATGTCAGCGACGCCAGCGCAAGGCCGACCGAGGCCAGACGACGGGACATGGGACGGGAAAGGGTCTTGGTCATGGGCAAGGCGTCTCTTTATCTTAACGGATGCGGGGCAATTTCGGGGGAGCCGCCAAACCGGATGCCATGCGTTCCAGCACGGTACGCAATTCCGGATCGCCGATGTCCCGCAGACTATCCCCCAATTCTGCCGGTACCGGTTTCAGCATTGCCGGTGGCTGAACGGGCTTGGCGGGGGTTATCTGCCCATGCGTCATCCGCACTTGCGCGATGGCGGCATAGCCAAAGAAGCGATTGACCGATGTGATGATGTCGGGCGTGACATGCTGCAACATCGGGGCATGGGCGCCGCTGATCGTCAGGTGCAGCGTCCCGCCCGCCTTTGCCCCGACAGGAAAGCGAATCATCGCGGGCTGGGTCACATCGGCCAGCCGGTCGCCGACAATTTCGCGCCAGCGGCTGACCACCGACGATTGGATAAAGCCGAATTTGCGAAAGGCGGCGCGCCCGATGCTGGGGACAAGGTCTGAAATCGCGCGCGCTTCGCCGCCGCGCGGGCGTTCATAGGCGCGCACGGGGGCTTTGGCGGCGGCCTTATTCTTGGCACCCGCCTTGGCCTTGGGGGGCTTGTCGCCGCCATCCTTGCTGCCTGCTTTCGTCATGCCCGGTGTCATGGCATAGGCAGGGGGTGAGCGTCCAGACTTCCCATCGTGCCGCGACGGCCCCCGATACTTTGCAAGCCCCCGGCGATTTCGCGGCGCGGCTGCTCGCATGGTATGATCGGTCGGCGCGTGTGCTGCCGTGGCGGACCGCGCCGGGGGACCGGACGCCGCCCGATCCCTATCGTGTCTGGCTGGCAGAGGTCATGCTTCAGCAAACAACAGTGGCGGCAGTTTCCGAATATTTCCATGAGTTCACAAGGCGTTGGCCGACGGTGGAGACGCTAGCGGCGGCCAATGATGCCGATGTCATGGCGGCATGGGCAGGCCTTGGTTATTATGCCCGCGCCCGTAATCTGATCGCCTGCGCGCGCGCCGTGGTGTGTGACCATGGCGGGTGCTTTCCCCATGAAGTGGCGGCGCTGCGCGTGCTGCCCGGGATTGGGGACTATACGGCGGCGGCGGTCGCCGCGATTGCCTTTGGCCGTCCGGCGGTGGTGATCGACACCAATGTCGAACGCGTGATGGCGCGTCATCGCCACATCACCACCGCCTTGCCAGCCGCAAAGAAACCGATCCGCCAAGCACTGGCGCCGCTCGTCCCAACCGCCCGTGCGGGTGACTTTGCTCAAGCGATGATGGATTTGGGTGCGACCATCTGCACGTCGCGCAGCCCCACCTGCGACTTATGTCCGGTGCGTTCGGATTGTGCCGGACGCGGGCGAGCCGATCTTGAGCGTCTGCCTGTCAAACCGGCGAAGAAGGTTAAGCCCCGGCGTCACGGCATTGCGTATTGGATAGAGCGGGATGGGGACGTCTGGCTGGTCCGTCGCCCCGATAAAGGCATGTTGGGCGGGATGCGTGCACTGCCCGGTGGGGAATGGCAAGATGCGCCTTTCGAAGAGTCGGGGCTGGTGATGGTGGAGCATAGTTTCACCCATTTCGATTTGAATCTGTCGCTCCTGCGCCGCGCAAGCCCCGATTCCGCAGCGGAAGGCGAGTGGTGGCCGGTTTCCGCCCTTGACGCGGCGGGGTTGCCGACGCTCTATCGCAAACTGGTGGAAAAAATGCTGGAGAAAATCGCATGAATATGATGGTTTCGCGACGGGCGTTGCTCGGCGGGCTCGCCCTTGGGGGCAGCGCCGCGCTGATGGCACCGCACGCGGCATTTGCTTTTGCCGAAGAGGCCAATCTTTATCCCGCGACGCATGATTTCATCAAAGGCTTTGTCGACCGGCGCGAACTGGCTGGTACGCTGGCCGCCATCGGCAAGGGACAGGGCGCACTCCTGACCTTTGGCACAGGCACCCAGGCGATGGATTCGGACAAACCGGTCGATGCCAATACGTTGTGGCGGCTTTATTCGCAGACCAAGCCGGTGACCGGCATGGCGGCGATGATGTTGATCGAAGCCGGCAAGATGAGCCTTGATCAACCGCTGGCGGATATATTGCCTGCCTTTGCCAATATGCAGGTGCAGGTCACCCCCGATGGATCGATTACCGATCTGAAACCCGCCACATCGCCGATTACGATTCGCCGCTTGCTTACCCACTCGGCGGGGCTTGGCTATAACATCATTCAAAAAGGCCCGATCAAAGACGCCTATGTCGAGGCGGGGATTCTACCAGGACAAGTTAGCCGTTTGCCGATTCCGGGGGTCCCTATTGGCAAGAAGCTGCACAGCCTGGCAGAGTTTGCCGACAATCTGGCCAAGCTGCCGCTTGTCTATGAACCGGGGACGCAATGGAGCTATTCGGTGGCGCTCGACCTGATGGGGCGGGTGATCGAAGTCGTTTCGGGTCAGCCGTTCGACGCCTTTTTGCAGGACAAGATATTTGACCCGCTGGACATGAGCAGCACATGGTTCCGCGTTCCCGCAAGCGAGGTCGGGCGGTTGTCCACCAACTATGCACCATTTAGCGGTGCGTTGCTTCCGATCGATCCGGCGAAAAGCTCGATCTATCTGGATGAACCGCCGTTCCCGATGGGCGGTGCCGGACTGGTCAGCAGCGCGCGCGATTATGACCGTTTCCTTGCCATGCTGCTCGGCGAAGGCGAATTGGACGGGGTTCGGATTATGAAGGCCGAGACTGCTAGGCTGGGCATGTCGAACCTGCTGGAGGATAAAGTCGCGCGCAAAGGTAGTATGATCGACGGGCAGGGATTTGGCGCGGGTGGGCGCGTATCGCTTGCCGATTCGGTGACAGGCGAAGGCGTTTATGGCTGGGGCGGTGCCGCCGGCACGATCGGCTTTGTTGATCGCAAACGCGGTTATCGCGTTGGCGGCTATACACAATATATGCCCTCCGACGCGCTGCCATTTCAAAGCAAGTTCGGCGAAGCCTTTTACAAGGATGTCCTGCGCTGATGCGGTCACCACTCGGTTTTACTGGCGCGACGCTTGACCGGGCGGACCCGCTGCGGAGCGATAGCGAAGGTTTCGCCGCGGCCAAGGCAGATCCGCGCGCCCGTTGTCTGGTGCTGGACGGGATTGATCCGGTTCCCGGTGACGGCGGGGGGCTGAGCTGGGAAGCGATTGATCCGGCAGATCCGCGCGAATTATTGCTCGTCGGTCTTGACGGTGCTGGTATCCCGCATTTTGTGCGCGAAGCGCCTGTCGACGCGCGCGTCGATGCGCGATCACGCACCCTGATGCGGCTTTTGCCCCTATTATCGCGTGAGGAAGCGGCGCTTTATGGTGGCGCGCGCAGTTTGGTCGACTGGCATGCGCGCCACCGTTTCTGCGCGGTGTGCGGGACCCCGACCAAAGTGCATCGCGCCGGATGGGGGCGCAATTGCTCTCAGTGCAAGGCCGAACATTTTCCGCGCGTCGACCCGGTTGTGATCATGCTCGCCGAACATGATGGCCGCGTGCTTGTTGCGCGTCAGCCAGGCTTTCCGCCGGGCTTTTTCTCTGCGCTGGCCGGATTTGTCGAACCGGGCGAATCGCTCGAAGAAGCGGTGGCGCGCGAATTGTTCGAGGAATCGGGTATCCGCGTGTCGAATGTAACCTATTTGGCCAGCCAGCCCTGGCCCTTCCCCTCATCATTGATGATCGGCTGTTTCGCGACCGCCGAAGATGACCAGATTACGCTCGATACCAATGAACTGGAAGCGGCGATGTGGGTCGACCGCGACGATGTTCGCGCCGCACTTTCGGGTGATATGGGCGCCCCGTTCATGGGGCCGCCGCCGCTCGCCATTGCGCGCTATCTGCTGGAAGATTGGGTGGAGCGTTAGCTTCGATTTCGTGCCGAAACGAATCAGCGTTTAGAATCGGCGCCCGGTAATCCGGCTGATCTCTTTCGCTACCATCGCTTCGACCATTTCGGGCAGATTGGCGTCGAGCCATTGTTTGAGCATCGGGCGCATCGCCTCGATCACCACATCTTCCATCGAGCGCCCGCCGGACGGCGTCGAGGGCGTGGCAACAGGAGCGGGGTCGGGCGTGATGACGGCGTTCAACGCTTCGAGTGATTGACGCGCTGCATCCGCACTAGCGTTGGAAACAAGCTCCTCCGCCGATTCCGCGACATCGCCTGTCGCTGCAGCTTCGGGCGCATCGCCATCTTCTTCCTGTAACTCCAGCACATCATGCGATGCGCCAGCCTTGGATTCACGGATTGACTGAGGACTTTCGTCGCGCGCGATGACGCGACGGATCGATGACAAAATATCTTCCATCGATGGTTCTCGCGACAAATCGCCCATACAGGCCCCCTTTTGGCTGGCCCGCGTTCCGGACCCTTGCCGCTTCTTACCGGTCGAGGATGGGGGTTGCCAAGCCTTATTGTCCCGGAATGGGATTCGCGCCCGGATCAACCGAGGCATCGGCGGCGGGGATATTGCGTGTATCGGTCGCCTCTTGCTTTGGCTTTGGACCATCGGCCCAGTCAAAAATCTGGCCCTTCACCTTGTTATAATGGACGTCGGGATCGTACAGCGCACCGCCCTCGATCCCCAGATCGCGCGCTTCGGCCTTGCCCATGGCGGCGAGCAGCGAAAAGGCGGCGACATAGCTGTTGCGCTTGGCCGAAACATATTGGACCTGCGTGTTCAGATATTCTTGCTCAGCATTCAAAATGTCGAGGATCGAGCGGGTTCCGACGCTGTTTTCGGCGCGTACACCCTCCAGCGACAAGGCATTGGCGTTGGTCGCCTGCTGCGTCGCTTCGATAATCCGCTCATTGGCCTGCCACGCAGCATAGGCACCGCGCGTCTGGGCAATCACGCTACGTTCGGTCGCGATATAGGTCTCGATCGCCTGGCTGCTGCGCGACTGAGCCTGACGGACACGGGCCGACGGACGACCGCCCTGGAATATGGGGACCGTGAGCGACAGGCCCGCCTGTGCGCTGGTCGTCGATTGCGAAAAGCTGACCCCCGGGACATTGCCGCCGAGCGAGCCGAGAAAATTATTATAGCTTCCGCCGACGGTGGCCGACAATTTGGGCAGGCGCGATGCCCGCGCCGCGCCGATATCCGCGCGCGAGGCATCGATGGCCAGATTCGCCGATTTGATGTCGGGGTTATTGTCCAGGGCGACCGCGACGGCGTCGTCAGCGCTGTTCGGCATGTTGGGCAGCGTCGGCGGAGCCTGTAAATCCACGGGGGCTTCACCAACCAGACGGATATAGGCTTCGCGGCTGCCGATCAGATTGGATTCGGCGGTGCGCAACTGCCCTTCGGCCAGCGCCAGTCGTGCGTCCGATTGGGCCACGTCAGTGCGTGTCAGGTCGCCAATCTCGAAACGGTCCTTCGTCGCTTCCAGATTGGTTCGCAGCACTGCGACATTATTGTTGTTGAGGCTGACGATCGCGCTGTCACGGATGACGTCCATATAGGCACCGACAACCTGGGCGAAAATGCTTGCTTCGGTCGCGCGCAAATCGGCCTGACCCGATTCGACGCGAATTTTGGCGGCGCGCACGGCGTTACGTACAGCCCCGCCCTGATAAATGGGGACTGACAGTTGCGCACTGCCGTTGGCAATCCGCACCGGCGAGGAAAAGCTGTTGCCGGGTATGATCAGGTTTTCCTGATACCCGCCGGAAACACCCGCATCGGGGAGGCCCGACGCTTTTTGAATCGGAACATTCTCGTCATTGGCGCGCTGTCCGGCGCGCGTCGCGGTCAGCGTCGGGTTGTTCACATAGGCCTTGGCGAGCGCACCTTGCAGCGTTTCTGCTCCCGCAGAGGTCGACAATAGCAAGACGCCAGTCGCCAACCCGGCGAGCCATCGGCTCCGGTGGCGTAAGGAAGGGGAAATTCGTGCTTCGACCATTATTTTCAGCCTGAAAGGGGAGGGAGAGAGAAGCGTCAGAATTGGAATCCGGCCGCGCGGTCAAATCCGGGCAGCGCAACCGCATCCATGTCTGCAAAGGAACGCAGTGCAATCGACCCACCGGCCTTGATGCCCTGAACCAGTCGCGTGACCGCGCCTTCGCGCTTGGCCGCGACCAGTCGGCCGCCTTCGCCAAGCTGTTCGACCAATGCTGATGGCAGCGTTTCAATCGCGCCGTCGATCAGGATGCAGTCAAAGGGAGCTTGGTCGGGCGCACCGGCGTTGAGCGGCCCGTCGACCCACTCGACGTCAGAGTTGGCGGTCAATGCGCGAGCGGTGGCCATCAGGTCGGCTTGCTCTTCCACGGCATGAACCTTGGCACCCAATTTCGCCAGCAGCGCCGCGCAATATCCCGTTGCGCCGCCGATCAGCAAAACGCGCTGGCCGGGACGAATCGCTGCGGCGACCAACAGGCGGCCGGTGACGAGCGGCGCATTAAGCGCGCGTCCGTGGCCCAGCGTCACCGGGCGGTCGATATAGGCTATGCTCGCCAAAGCGGCGGGAACAAATTGTTCGCGCGGTATCGCGCCCATCGCGCCGACAACCGCCGGGTCGATGACGTCGTTGGTTCGCAACTGGGTATCGATCATCGTGGCGCGCATGTCGGCAGTGCTGATGTCGCTCAATTTCGTGGCCATCCCATTCATCCGTCGTTGTTATGACTATCCAGATCGGGCCTGTAGTAACCGATGCTATGCTGTATTGCAATGATAATACAGCATAGCGGCTTGCCCGTTGCCGCGCATAGCCGCCCGCATTGTCGCCGCCAACCCTTGATGGCTTTTGAAAGGACACTCACTGCGCCGAATCCTTGACATGAGCGGCAAATCCCATCACTAGCGCTGCCGACCAAACCCCGGTTCGCCGCTGCGGCAAATCGGCAATCGGCATGAGGCCCGATGGCGGAGTGGTTACGTAGAGGACTGCAAATCCTCGCACGCCGGTTCGATTCCGGCTCGGGCCTCCACCGAGCTTACTCAATCTCCAGATAGACATTTGTCATGGTGAAACGCTGCAATGGCTTAGGCTGTGAGGAATCGCTTGCGTATCGACTTTGCTTCATTTCAGGCACTTTTGTGCGATAAGCCGTCACCCTAGAATTTTTTGACCGAGAGATAAGGTGCGCACCAGACTTAGCATTTGCGCAAAGAAGCTTTCGTATCGGTCGGAGGAGGAGGCGCTTGTTGTCGTTCAGCGCTCCGGGATGCTGCTTCGGACATACCGCTGCGATCGCTGCCGCTTGTTTCACCTCACGAGCCGCACAAAGGGCAAGCGCCTCCCGCGGCCGGTCGAATAGGTGCTTAATCCTCGTCAGAGGCTGCGAGCAGGTCCATCATATCCCGTGCCGCTTCGCGATCGGCCTCTTCTTTGAAGGCGACGTCGAGATCCGGCGCAGCGCCGAGCATGTAAAGGAGAGACCACAAGGCGAAGCGTCGCGCCCGATCTTGCTCGAGACCGAAGTCGACACGCAGTCGATCTAGGCCAGCAGCTTGGACCGCAGGCGACGCCTCCATAATATCTGAGGTGCCAAAATAGCGCTGCAACAGGTCGTCCAAATCCATGAAGGTTTGCTAGCGGATTATGCGCTCCAAGGAAATGGACTGACGTCCTCGCCATTTGGCTCCGTCGAAGGTTTAGGCATTGGCCGCGCGGCATAGATGTAGCTGGCATAAGTGCCGACAGGGAACAAACTCCCTCTTTAAAAACGCCGCTCGCCCACCCATCTTGTCGACATCACAAGATCAACGGAGAATGATAATGGCAAATTATCGTAAAACCGACGAGGCCGTTGCCCAGCTCTCGCCGGAGCAGCACCATGTTACCCAGGAAAATGGCACGGAGCGGCCTGGTACAGGCGAGTATCTGGATAACAAGGAGCCCGGAATTTACGTCGATATCGTTTCCGGTGAGCCACTTTTTGCCTCGTCCGACAAATTTGAATCAGGCTGCGGATGGCCCAGTTTCACCAAGCCGATTACGCCCGCCCACATCAATGAGCTGCGCGATGCGACGCATGGCATGGTGAGAACGGAAATTCGATCGACGCATGGCGACAGTCATCTCGGCCATGTTTTTCCGGATGGTCCGCAAGATCGTGGTGGCTTGCGCTATTGCATCAATTCGGCCTCGCTTCGTTTCATCCATCGCGATGATATGGAGGCTGAGGGATATGGAGATTTTGTTGATCAGGTGGAGGATGTTGCATGATCTTTGACACGAACACGCACGAACGGGCCGTCTTGGCCGGTGGCTGTTTCTGGGGAATGCAGGATTTGATCCGCAAATATGATGGGGTCATTGCAACGCGCGTTGGATACACAGGCGGTGACGTTCCCAACGCGACCTATCGCAATCATGGCACCCATGCCGAAGCGATAGAAATCATCTATGATCCGTCGGCGATCAGCTTTCGAGACTTGTTGGAATTTTTTTTCCAGATTCATGATCCTTCAACGCCAAACCGCCAGGGCGGCGATCGCGGGGCCAGCTATCGGTCGGCCATATTCTATACCTCGGACGAGCAGAAACTTATTGCCGAGGATACCATCGCCGATGTCAATGCTTCCAATCTTTGGCCAGGCAAGGTCGTGACCGAACTAACGCCGGCAGGTGATTTCTGGGAGGCGGAGCCAGAGCATCAGGATTATCTGGAGCGCATTCCGCACGGATACACCTGCCATTTCATCCGTCCCGAATGGAAATTGCCGCGCCGGGCGGAGGCGGTATAGGAAAGCCACGCCAGACAATCTGCGAAAACCGACCGCTTCGACAATCGGCACAATCCTGCGTGCTCGATGTTCTATGCGGTTTGCCGCAAAGCATCGGATGCTGACGCCATATCCATGATAAAATTGTGCACCGCATGAGCCTCTATTGGCCTGCTGAGCAAATAGCCCTGGATCTGTCGACAGCCTTCGCGGCGCAGGATTTCGGCTTGCGCCTTGTCCTCTACGCCTTCGGCGACTGTTTCCATGCCCAGCGCATCGGCCAAGGTCGTGATGGTGCGGATCACAGCGCCAGAATTGCCGCCATCGGCGAGGTCGCGGACAAAACTTTGGTCGATCTTCAGCGTGTCGAACGGAAAGCATCGTAAATAGCTGAAAGAGGAATATCCCGTACCAAAATCGTCGAGCGCGATACGGACGCCCAGCGTTCGCAAGCCATGCAGGGCGTGTAACGTTTCTTCGACATTGGCGATCAGGATGCTCTCGGTAATCTCGAGTTCGAGCCGGTTTGCAGACAGGCCCGATGATGCCAGTGCCGACAATATAATGTTCGCCAGATTGGGGCTTACTAGCTGTTTGGGAGAAATGTTCACTGCGACCGAGATGTCTCTTGGCCAGGACACAGCTTGGCGACAGGCTTCGCGGATCACCCATTCGCCAATCGGGGTGATCAGGCCGCACTCCTCAGCCAGCGGAATAAAATCGGCGGGGCAGATCATGAGATTGGCGGGGTGCTGCCACCGGATGAGCGCCTCGAACGTCTTCAGTCGTTCTTTGTGGATGCTATAGATCGGCTGAAAATATAGTTTGAACTCGCCGTTGCGGATGGCGTGGCGCAGATCGAGTTCCATCTCGCGGTGGGCGCCTCCTGGGTGCATGTTATACCCGTCAGGACGCGGCAAGCGCTGTCGGCATACAAACGCCATCAAGTTCGAGCACATGGGTAAGTCGGCCCAAGGCGATCCACGATCCAATTGAAAAAGTCATATCAACGATTTCGGCATCGCTGAAATGAGCGTGCATTCTGGCCCAGAAATCCTCATCCTCTTCCATCGACTGGGGGGCGTCGCCCATGCGCTCGGCATATTCGATGATAATCCGCTCACGAGGCGAAAAGCAGTCCGCATCGCGCCATCGCTCGACGGCGGCGTAAAATTCCTCGCCGGGCGCCGGGTTCCCACGGGCAGAGACCGCGCGCTCGGGGTGGCCGCCCGATCGTTCGAGATGTCCTTCAAGGTCGCGCGCCGCGCGCATCCCGATGCAAAGTTTGCACCCGTTGATTTGCGCGGTGCGCATCCGCGCGGCTTCCATCTCGCGCAGCGTCATCGTCGAACTTTCATAGACGGCGCGCGAATAGCTTCCGGCTGCGGCGGCTATTTCGGGGGCATAGTGCGACCATACAAAAGCCGAAGGGTCGTCTGCGTGTGAATCGGGAACATGGACGCGTGGCACAAACGCTCTCCTTCAGGGCGGCTTTCAGAGCATTAAGAAACAAGCATGATTGTTTATATAATGCAAGTCAATCAGTGGTCGGTGCTTTTGATCAGTGCCCGAGCAGGCTCATTCGGTGTCGCTGATGGTGAGGATGTTCGCTGCGATCAGCGCCTGAATTTCGTCATCGCTCATGCCTGCGTCGCGCAAAATGTCGGCGCTATCGGCGCCAAGGTCGGGTCCGGGATCGCCGATGGCTCCGGGGGTGTCCGAAAAATCGACCGGGATGCCCGGCATACGAATTGTGCCTTCGGGCGTTTCGCGCTGATGCCAAAATTCGGTCGCTTGCAAATGCGGATCGGACAACAGGTCTTCCAAGCTGGCGATCGGCATGGCCGGGCATTGCGCTTGCTTGAAAAGCGTCATCCATTCATCGGTCGTGCGCTCGGCCAGCACCTTGGAAACATGGTCCAAAACAGTGCTGATATTCTCTGTGCGGTTGCGCAGAGAGGCAAACATCGGCTGTTTGGACCAGCCCGGATTGCCGATAGCGTCGAAGAAATTTTTCCAGTGGCGATCATTATAGATCATCACGGCAATATAGCCGTCACTTGTCCGATAGGGGCGGCGGTTCGGCGATGTGACACGCGGATATTCGGGCTTGCCAATGGGCGGATCGTACAGCGAACCGCACAGATGTTCGATCATCGAAAATGAAACGAGCGTTTCGAACATCGGTACTTCGATTTCCTGCCCCCGCCCGCTTTTCTCTCGCGCATAAAGCGCCGCGATGACGGCGTAGGTGGCACTGAGGCCGGCGACCTTGTCGGCGACTACGGTCGCAAGATAAGTCGGGACGCCGTCTGACAAGGACGCCTGCAGTGATACAATCCCCGATGCGGCCTGCACGATGTCGTCATAGGCGGGGTAATCGGCATAGGGGCCTTTGCGACCGAAGCCATAAAGATTGGCGTAAATGATGCGCGGGTTCACTTTTTTCACCGCTTCATAGGCAAGGTCGAGGCGCAGAATTGCCTGCGCGCGCATCGAATGAATAAACACGTCGGCCCGTTCACAGATTTTGAGCAGCGCGGCGCGTCCGGCGGGGGTTTTGAGATCGAGCGCAATGCTGCGCTTGCCGCGGTTCACGTTCATAAACATGGCCCCGCGATCGGTCTTCTTGCCCGGGGGAATATGGCGGGTGGTGTCGCCGTCGGGGCTTTCCACCTTGATCACGTCGGCCCCCAAATCGGCAAAGATTTGCGTGGCATAGGGACCCATGAGAACACTGGTGAGGTCGACCACCTTGACGCCTTTGAGTGGGCCAATTCCCCGTCCTGCCATCATATTTTCCCATATAAAATTACAAACAACTCTGATTGTTTTTGCTTGTCATGGACGGGAAATGCAATAGCCTATTGGACGATGACGACGGAAAGGGACCCTGAATGACGCGTGCGCACCTGATTGCTGCGGGAAAGTTTCATGATATTGATTTTGCCCGGCTCGAGCTGTTGAAGCTGCTCGCCGAACAGCCCGAAATACGGACCACGGTCGCGACCGATTACAGCGATGCGGCGCTGATTCGGGACAGCCGCTTGCTGATAACCTATACCTGCGACGTTGTGCCGCCGCCTGAACAGGTCGCCGCGTTGCGCGAATTTCTGGAAGCGGGCGGCCGTTGGCTGGCGCTGCACGGCACCAACTCGCTGCTTCGCTTTGCCGATGACGGCACCGTTGAAACGCCCGACGAGGCCCCCGAATTCATGGATTTGCTGGGCTCGCAGTTCGAAGGCCATCCGCCCGTCGGTCCGTTCAAGGTGCGGATCAGCAACGCCGATCACCCGGTGACTCAGGGGCTGCGCGACTTCAACGTTCATGACGAACTGTATCTCAGCCAGCGTAGGGGCGAGATTGACGTGCTGATGCACACCGAATTTGCGGGTGGCTGCGCCGATTATGGCGACCGGGTCTGGGACGAAAGCGAGGTTCCGGTGTTGTACGAGCGGCAAGTCGGCAAGGGCGCGATTCTCTATCTCACGCTCGGCCATTGTCGCGGACATTATGATCTGGCGCCGATCCGGCCCTTTTACCCGCATCCCGATCGCTGCGCCTGGAACTATCCGGTCTATTACGAACTCCTGCGCCGCAGCATCCGATGGGGAATCACTGCGGCATAAGAGGGGTCAGTCGGACGGGCGGAGCGTCAGAATATCCTTTTCCAAATTGGTGAGAACCGCGTCGATCATCGCTTCATCGACGCCATGCGTCATGCGGTTGATCGCCAGCCCCTCGAGCAGATTCTGGCACAGCGCCAACGCCAGATTGAATTTTTCCAGATCGCGCTGCCATTCGGGGAACAGCTGGATGGCAAGTTCGTACCAGCGTTCGCGAAATTCGATGCGCACCGGTTCGAGAATCGCGAGCAACTCCTTGTCGGTGCGCGCGGCGATCGCCAGCTCCTGAAACGCGATGAAATTGGGTCGAAGCAACTGACCCCAATAAGCGCGGACCAGCGTGTGGACATTATGGTCCTTGGTTTCTGCAGCGCGGCGAAAGGCGCGCAACTGCTTGTGGTGCAATTCGACGATGGTGGCTTGCATCAGCTGTCGGCCACCTTCGAAATGATGGAGCATGGCGCCGCGTGACAAGCCGGCTTCGTCCGCAACCTTGGGCGTGGTGGTGCGTGAATAGCCATATTTGACTAGGCAGCGAATGGTCGCTTCGACCAGACGAGCCTTGGTTTGTGCGCTTTTCAGGGCTTGATGCGATGGTTCATCCTTTTTCCCCGATGGCGAAAGTGATGCAGTTGAACGACTCGTTGCACGCGCCATCAGATTGTTGCCCCCGGTCTATTTAAAACAATCATGATTGTTTGCCTTTGACAAATCAAGCACAAGCTGAAACTCTTGGCCGGATTGATGGCAAGGGAGATAGCATGGCACGTCTTGAGGGAAAAGTCGCATTGGTAACCGGTGGTGCATCGGGACTCGGCAAGGCCGATTGCACCCGCTTCATCGCCGAGGGCGCAATCGTGTTCGTTTCGGATATCAATGCAGAGGCGGCACAGGAATTGGCCGCGTCGCTGGGCGCGAACGCCATTGCGGTCACGCAAGACGTCGGCTCCGAAGCCGACTGGAAACGCGTTTATGCCGACATTGATGCGCGCTATGGGCGGCTCGACATCCTTGTGAATAACGCCGGGATCGTGGTCGTTGCCGATCCCGAAGAAACGACACTCGACCAATATGAGCGTGTGATGCGGGTGATGGCGACCAGTGTGTTTCTGGGCTGCAAACTTGGCCTTCCCTTGCTCGCCAAGTCGCGCTCGGCCTCGATCATCAACATGTCGTCGATCGCTAGCCACATTGGTTATCCGCCTTTCTTTGCCTATTCTGCGGCAAAAGGAGCGGTACGCTCGATGAGCAAGTCGATTGCAGTTCATTGTCAGGACAAGGGCTATCCGATTCGGGTCAACACCCTGCACCCTTCCTCTATCGAAACCCCGATGGTGCAAAATGCCGAAGGACGTGCTGGGCAGGAGCAGCCGGTGTCGGACGGGGTGTTGCCAGCGGGTGCGACGGGCGCGCCAGAGGATGTCGCCAACCTGATCCTGTTCCTCGTCAGCGACGAAGCGCGCTTCCTGACCGGCGGTGAATATATCGTAGACAATGGCATGACCATTCGCCCTTGAGGCTCCGACCGCACTGCACAAAAAAGTCAGACATGACTTTTTTATCTTGAGTCTCGACCCGCATGGGTTAATGATGCGGCTATGCGCGAGGCTACACATGTTGCGGAAGCGATCACGCTATCCAGCGCCGATTGCGCCGCAACAGGAAAGACTATGTAGCTGTCCGTTGTCGCGCTGCGCAGACCTGTGCCGCGCTTGAACGAAATTGGAAATGCCAGGAGGATGCCATGGATTTAGGACTGTCGGGAAAGAAGGCGATCATCGTCGGCGGGGCACGCGGAATTGGCTTTGCCATCGCCGAGGTGCTGGCGCGCGAAGGCTGCGACATTGCCATCACCGCCCGTTCCGAAGATGCGGTGAAAGAAGCAATCGCCAATCTGCGCAAATATGGCACCAAGGTCATTGGCTCGGCGGTCGATGTGCAAAAGGCTGACCCCTATAAGAAATGGCTCGAAGAGACGGTCGAGGCCATGGAGGGTGTCGATATCCTCATCCCGATCAGCTCGGCAGGCGGCGGCATGGGCAGCGAGAAATATTGGACGCGCGCGTTCGATATCGACGTCATGGGTCCGGTTCGCGCGGTTGAGGCAGTCTTGCCCGACATGATCGAACGCGAAACCGGTTCGATCATCCTGTTGGCGACGACATCAGCCAGCGAGGCGATGGGCGGCCCGCAGGCCTATAATGCCATGAAGGCATCGCTCATCACCTGGGGCAAGCAACTGGGCCTCGCCTATGGTGACAAGGGTATCCGCGTGAACATCATCTCCCCCGGGCCGATCGAATTCGAAGGCGGAAACTGGGAAATGATCAAGGGAACGATGGAGAAATTCTATAAATCGCAATTGCGCCAGCAACCGCTGGGGCGGTTCGGAAAGCCCGAAGAGATCGCCCGCGCCGTTGCGTTTCTGGCCAGCCCGGCCGCGAGTTGGTGCAACGGATCGCATCTGGTCGTCGACGGCGGTTTCACCAACCGGACTCAGTTCTAGGAGCCCCCTCGCGATGGACGTGAAGCGCAAAGTGGATGTGTTGCGGGTCGATCCCGAAGCCTGGCCGAACGGAACACCTGCGGCAAAAGCGCCCGCGCCCGGTCTGGGCGACGCGATGATTCCGGCAGAGCGCTACACGTCCAAAGACTTCATGGGCAAAGAATGGGACCGCATCTGGACCAAAGTCTGGCTATTGGCGGGGCGCTCTGACGACATGGCAGAGCCGGGCGATTATATCTGCACCGATATCGGCAAGGAATCGGTCATTCTGGTGCGGCAGTCGGACGGTTCGGTTCGTGGCTTTTACAATGTTTGCCTGCATCGCGGTAACAAGCTGCGGCCCGAAGGTTTGGGCGCGGCGGAAGAGATGTTCCAGTGCAAGTACCACCACTGGACCTATGACTGGACAGGCAAGATTGTCCGCATCCCCGACCTCGACACTTTTCCGCAAGGCGGGCCACCGTGCGGGGCAATTCCGGAGGTCAAGTGCGGCGAGTGGGGCAGCTTTGTCTGGTTCACGCTCAATCCCGACCCCGAACCGCTCGAAGAGTTTCTGGACCCGATTCCGCAGCATCTTGACCCGTATCACTTCGACCGCATGGCATGGACCCGCGACGTCACGGTCGAATGGGACTGCAACTGGAAGGCGAGCGTCGATGCGTTCAACGAAAGTTATCATGTGCAGGGGATCCACCCGCAGCTTCAATGGTATCTCGATGATGTCAACATCCAGATCGATTGTTATGATCGACACAACCGCTATCTGATCCCGTTTGCCACGATCAGCCCGCGCGTTTCGATGCCGAGCCAGGTGCCGCCTGCCATTGCGGGAATCCTTCGCGCGGCAGAGATGGACCCGGCCGATTATGAAGGGCGTGTTGGCGATGTCCGGCGCGCCGTCCAGCTGCACAAACGCAAACATGGCAAGGCGCAGGGCAAGGACTATTCGGATCTCAACGACGATCAGCTGACCGACGACTATCATTATATGATTTTCCCCAACGTCTCGCTGAACGTTCATGCCGACGACGTGATGATGTTCCGGCAAAGACCGCATCCAACCGATCCGGACAAGATGTTCTATGACATCTGGATATTCGAACTGGTTCCAGAGGGTGAGGAGTGGCCGGATCGTCCGCGACACCAGCATTTCAAACATGGTGACAGATCGATTGGACAAGTTCTCGATCAGGATGCGTTCAACCTGCCAACCGTGCAAAAAGGCATGCACTCCAGCGCGTTTCCCGGATTGTGGATCGGCGAACAGGAACTGCGAATCCGGCATTTTCACGATGTCATCAGCCAATATATCTATGGCCACAATGGCCCCGGAGAGGGAGACATTTGATGCAATTGTCGCGCGAAGATCTGCTCGGCGCCTATCGCCGTATGGCAACGATCCGGCAGTTCGAGGAACGGCTGCACGAAGAAATCAAGTCGGGCGAAATTCCGGGCTTCACGCATCTTTATTGTGGGCAAGAGGCGGCGGCTGTCGGTGTATGCTCGCATCTCGACTACGAAGATATGATCGTCTCAACCCATCGCGGTCACGGCCATTGCATCGCCAAAGGGTGCGATGTGACGGGTATGATGAAAGAGATTTACGGCAAGCGCGACGGGCTTTGTAAAGGGCGTGGCGGATCGATGCACATTGCCGACACGTCGATTGGTATGTTGGGCGCAAACGGTATCGTCGGGGCGGGCGCGCCGCAGGCCGTGGGTGCGGCCATCGCGGCCAAACTCGACGGCAAGGGCAAGGTCGCCATTGCTTTTTCGGGCGACGGTGCCTGCAATCAGGGCACGACCTTTGAAGCGATGAACATGGCCGCGGTGCTAAAAGTTCCGGCGATCTTTGTGTTCGAGAATAATCACTATTCCGAACATACCGGTTATGAATATGCGGTCGGCACATCAACCGACATCGCCGGCCGCGCCGAAGCGTTCGGGATGAAAGTCTGGCGCGCCAACGGATCGGACTTCTTCAAAACCTATGAAGCGATGGGCGAGTTGCTGGATTATGTCCGCGGCGGCGGTGGTCCAGCGGCTATCGAGCTAGATACCGAGCGTTTCTATGGCCATTTTGAAGGCGATCCGCAGCGCTATCGGGCCAAGGGTGAGCTTGAACGCATCCGTGACGAACGCGACTGCCTCAAGGCTTTCCGGGCTTCCACCATCGACGCCGCGCTGCTTACAGCGGCTGATCTCGACGCGATCGATGTCGAGGTTGCCCAGCTGATTGGCGACGCAGTGACGGCGTCGCGCGAAGCGCCCGTGTCGCAACCAGAAGACGTCCTCGAAGACGTCTACGCGGAATATTGAGGAATACCGACATGGCGATCATGACAATCAGAGACGCGATCAACCAGACGTTGCACGACGAAATGGAGCGCGACCCCAATATCATCATCATGGGTGAGGATATCGCCGGCGGTGCGGGCACGGCGGGCGGGCAGGAAGCCATCGGCGGGATCTGGGGCACAACCGGCGGGCTGATCGGTAAATTCGGTGCGGACCGCGTGATCGATACCCCGATCTCCGAAAGCGCCATCATCGGTGCCGCCGCTGGAGCGGCGCTCGCGGGTAAGCGGCCCGTCGCGGAATTGATGTTTGCCGACTTCATTGGCGTGTGCGCCGATCAGCTGATCAATCAGATTGCCAAGTTCCGCTATATGTTCGGCGGCAACACCAAATGCCCCGTCGTGGTTCGGCTCATCTATGGCGCAGGCATGAACGCGGCGGCTCAGCACAGTCAGGCATTTTATAATTTCCTCACCGCCGTGCCCGGATTGAAGGTGGCGTTGCCGACGACGCCAGCCGACGCCAAAGGCTTGCTGTCGCAGGCGCTGCGCGGCGACGATCCCGTCATGTTCTTTGAGCATAAGTCGCTGTTCGGAAAAAAGGGCGAAGTCCCCGAAGGCGAGCATCTGGTCCCGTTCGGCCATGCCCGCATGGTGCGCGAAGGCGGCGACGTGACGATTGTTGCTTTTGGCAGGATGGTCAGCTTTGCAGAGAAAGCAGCGGACGCGCTCGCCGAAAAGGGCATCGGCTGCGACATCATCGATCCGCGCACGACCAGTCCGCTCGACGAAGAGGCGATCCTCGACAGCGTCGAACAGACCGGGCGTTTGGTCGTGGTTGACGAAAGCCCGCCGCGCTGTTCGATGGCGACCGATATTGCTGCGCTGGTTGCCGAAAAGGCCTTCACCAGCCTGAAAGCACCGCCGCGCATGGTCACCGCGCCGCATACCCCGATTCCGTTTGCGCGCGAGCTGGAACGGGCCTGGCTCCCTTCGCCCGGTCAGATCGTCACGGCGGTCGATGACGTGCTGGGTTGGGGCTGAACGATGGCGAGCCTTAAGGCCTTCACCATGCCCAAATGGGGCATCGAAATGTCGGAGGGGACCGTGGCCGAATGGTTGGTCACCGAGGGTAAACCCTATGCCAAGGGAGAGCTTCTCGCGCTCATCGAAACCGACAAGATCACCAACGAGGTTGAGGCTGAGGCCGATGGCTGCTTCGTCCGGCTGGTGGCGTCGGCGGGCGAAACCTTGCCGGTCGGCGCTCTGCTTGGCGTGTTGGGTCCGCCCGATGCGTCGGCTGGGGATATCGATGCCTTTGTGGCCGGATTCAAACCCATCGACGCGAGTATGCCGGGTGGTGACGAGGCGCCCGCGGCGAAGCCAAGCGAACCCGCCGAGAGTAAAACAGCGCCAAAGTCCGACCCTGCGCCGCAAAAAATCACCATTGCGAAGGATGTGGCGATCAGTCCTGCCGCCCGGATCAAGGCGGAATCAGCTGGACTTGCGGTTGATTCAATCGTCGCGACGGGACGCGAGGGCCGCATCACGTTGCAAGATGTCGACAAGGCCATTCTCGGCAAACGGTCAGCCGGACTTAAAGGGCCGATCAAAGTGGAAGGGCAAGAAGAGGTTTTCGCTTCGCCCCTCGCGCGGCGACTGGCGGTGCAAAACCGCATCGACCTTGCCAAAGTAAAGGGGACCGGACCGCGCGGCCGCATCTGCAAGGCCGATGTGCTGGCGCTGATCCAGACGAGCACGCCGCCTACCAAGACGGTGGTCGCGGCGGCGGATGGCGATGTCGAGATTCTTTCCATGTCATCGATGCGCCGCACCATTGCGGCCCGTTTGACCGAGGCCAAAACCACGATCCCGCATTTCTATCTGCGCCGCCGTGTGCGCGCGGACCGGCTGATCGCGTTGCGCGAAGGCTTGGGTAAAAAGGCCAGCATCAACGACTATCTGGTCCGTGCGGTTGCGCTGGCGCTGCGCGAAGTTCCGGCGGTCAATATTCAGGTGCATGGTAATGACATCCACCGCTTTACGCACGCCGATATCGCCATTGCGGTGGCGACGTCGCGCGGGCTTATCACGCCCATTTTAACCTCCGCCGATCTGTTGTCGGTAGAAGAGATTGCGGGGCGCACTGCCGATCTCGCCCAACGCGCTCGGGCTGGAAAGCTGCGGCCAGAGGAGTTTCAAGGCGGTAGTTTTTCGGTCTCTAATCTTGGTATGTTCGGGGTCGAGCAATTTGATGCCATCATCAATCCGCCGCAGGGGGCAATCCTTGCCGTGGGCAAGGCGCGGTCGGAGCCGGTCGACGATAATGGCGCGATCCGGATCGTTCCGGTGCTTCACTTCTCGTTGAGCTGCGACCATCGCGCGATTGACGGCGCCGATGGTGGGGCTTTTCTGGAGGCGCTGGCAGCTTTGGTCGAGGCGCCCGAACAGCTTTAGGGTCGGTTGCTGCTGCGAGCCTATCCCGTTCCAAATGTTGAGATGCCTTCGGGCAGGTCAGCGGATCGTGCATCGCCATAGGCCCGCATCCGCTCGCGCGTCGGCAAGGCGGCGCAATAGTCTTTGACCGGCAGATAATAAAAGAAATGCAACAACCGGTCGGCGAACCGCCAGGAGCCGTCTTCGCGCACATAAACATCGTGATAGCGCATAGCAGTCACCATTGGCTCGCCGTTGCGAACAACTTCGGCGTGCGAGGAAACAATGCCTGTGGCGTGATCTGGGTCGTCCTCGGACAGGGTGATGAGATGGTCGTGGGTGACATGAAATCCGAATTTGAGCGCCGCGAACCGATCACGATATTGGGCGCAAATCGCCTCGCGGCCAACCGCATCCATCACGCCATCGGCCGACCGGAACCGCCCGTTGCGCGCAAATAATGGGCCGACGATATCGAGGTCATGATTGTCGATATAAATTGTGTAGCGCGCCTGAAGCTCGGCGATCGCTATCCGGTCTTCGACCCGCCGCAATCGTGCGTCGAGGCTGTCGTCGGTCACTGATGCGACTTGAAGAAGGCCAGCTGCATGTCCTCGGCTAGACAGTCGATGATGGGCGGAACCAGCCGGTCGTGAAAGTCGATGCCCATGTGATGATCAAAAGCCGTTTCATCGCGAAATGTCGCCACGCAATAAAAAAGGTCGGCGTCCTCGTCCGATTGCAGCAGCTCATAGACCCAAACATCCGGCTCTTGCGCTTTGACTAGCGATTTTAGTTCGGTCTGCAGGGCGATGAAGTCGTCGCGCTTTTCGGACTTTACGCGCAGCGTCGCGATAAAGGATTTCGCCGGTGCCGTCATGAATTGCTCTCCACAGTTTTAATTATATGTGATTTTGACCGCTGGAAACGGCGCTAGTGTCAGGCGATATCGTGCAGATATTCGCGCGTATAGGTGCCATCCATGCAGGCCAGAATGTCGTCAATCAGCGCGACATTCTCTGGATTTTCCTGATGTTTCTTGTCGCCGCTTTCGTCGGTAAAGCTCTCGATCACGGCAAACATCTGCGGTTCGTCGAGGCGATAGAAGCGATAGAGCAATGTATAGGGTTCTTTGATGCTGATCGCCTCGATCTTCGGGATAAGAGCCAGAAAGTCCGCTTCCTTTTCGGACTTGATCTTGAAGCGCGCGAGGAAGGTGCAGGGCATTAATTTTTCTCCAGCTTGGTGTCGTCGGAAAGATAGCGATCGAGCTCGACATGGAAATGGCGCAGACGTGCTTCCTGTTCGCTCCATAATGGCCCGCGAAAACCACGTGACCGTGCGCCCTTTTGCACGATCGGCAGCAATTCGCTGTCCTGATCGAGCACTTCACCCAGATGTGGCGGCTCGCCTAGCGGAATATGGACGATATCTGGCCGCACCAGTCCGCTCGTGTCCGTGCCATCTTCCAATCCCATCCATGCGGGCGCTCCATAGCCAGGGATATCCTCATGCTTGAACAAGATTATCGTATCATAAGTGAACTGACCCGGATCCTGCGGGTGGGGTAAGAAGCGATGGAGGAAAACCGCTTCGGGATGACAGCCGATCTGTACATTGGGGAAAACGCCATAAATGGTCGAATCGGACAATTGGGTGTCGCTGAATTTTTCATAACCCAGATTATATTTGTCCGATCGTGCGCGCTTTGCTTGTTGGATGGCGGCACGGCTTTCCTGCGCCGTACCGGTATATTTATCCGGGTCAATTCCTGCATCAGCCAGCATCATCTTGATGCCTTCATTGACAGAAATCTGGTCGGGGAAGCGCGGCGATGGCTGTGCGAACGGAACGAACTGGCGGCTCATGCCATTGGGATAGAGATCGATTTGCGTGCGATCATCCATGACGCCTTGGGTCTGGGGATGGACACTGTGGAGGTGATAAATTTCATAAAAGGCGTCAACGCCGCCTTTCCAATTTGCCGCCCAGTCGGATTGCTTGTGCTGGATGACATGCATCTGATCAATGTCATAAAGCTCCAGATGGTCGGCGAGGGTGCCCAGATATTCGCGCAATGTCGGCACATCGGGATTCATGGAAATGAAGATAAGCCCCGCGACTTGCTCGCAACGCACCGATGTCATGTTGGTGTCGTGGCACAGCACGTCGGGGTTGAAAGTTTCTTTGTCTGTAATTTTCGCGTTGCTGCCGTCTAGGTTGAAGCGCCAGCTGTGGAAGGGGCAGGTGAACTGGTCGACCGAGCCAAAGGCATCGAGCGCGATCTGGCTGCCGCGATGCGGGCAGACATTATAGTGCGCCCTGATTTCATTTTCTTTGTCGCGCACGATGATGAAGGATTCGGTCCCGATATCGAATCGGAGAAAATCGCCAGCTTCGGGAATGTCGCTCACCACACCGGCCAATAGCCAGGTACGCGTAAACACCTTGTCCCATTCGCGGTTCAGCCACGCCGGATCAAAATATCGCTCGGGCGTTGGCCGTGCTGTGCCATTGTCGGGGCGCGGCACTTCGGCGTTGAAGGGGTGAGGTGACCCTACGTGAATCGCCCAATTCCTGAAATCAAAGTTCATTATTTTCTCCCGGCCTTTGCCACGACTCCTGTCCAACTTGCACGGGACAATAGCACGCTCTCAAAAAAAACAAACATGATTGATTGTTGAGCGATGCTGTGGCAGCATGTCCCCGACGAGTTGAAGAGTTGCGTATCGGCCGGCAGCGCCGAACGTTTTTTGAGGGGAGTGAACGGCAATGAGAATGCTTCTTGGTACGACGTCCGCGCTTGCGGCAGCGGTCTGCCTTTCGACGCCAGCTTTGGCGCAAGACAATAGTGGTGCACAGCCAGAAGCCGCGCAGGACGGTCAGACTGGTAACGCACAAGTTACCGGCGTCAGCGATATCATCGTGACGGCAACCCGGCGCGACTCCAATTTGCAGACCACGCCGGTTGCCGTCTCGGCCATCGACCAATCACTGATCCAACAGGCAAGTCCGCGCGATCTGGGTGATCTCGCCACCTTCGTTCCCAACTTCTCTGCGGCCACCATTACCGGTTTCAACGCAGCGTCCTTCTCGATTCGCGGCGTCGGCCAGAACAGCATCATCGTTTATTTCGAACCGCCGGTTTCGGTTCTGGTCGATGACTTTGTGGTGCCCAGCGTTCAAACGCAATTGCTCGATACGTTCGACATTGCCCAGGTTGAAGTGTTGCGCGGGCCGCAAGGCACTTTGTTCGGCAAGAATACGACGGGCGGGGCTGTCACGGTGCGGACCAAGCGTCCCGAGCTCAATCGCATTGGCCTCGACGGGCAACTTCTGGTCGGCAGTTTTGGGACGCTCAACCTAAAAGGGGCGGCCAATATTCCCATCTCGGATACTTTGGCTCTGAGGACCGTAATCGGCCACTCAAATTCGCACGGCTATTACAAAAATGGGGCCTGTTATGGCCCGGTCACTCCCTTTGCGGCGTCCAAATTTGCCGGCGCACAGGGCTGTGGTGACGGCGCCAACGTCGGCGGAGTGGACGTGTGGAACGGCCGTGTCAAACTGTTGTGGGAACCCTCTGACTCGGTCAGCGCCTTGCTCCAATATGAAATCTTGCGCGATCGTTCGGACAGCATCCCGACGGTGAGCGAAACACCGAATAGCCCGGCCTTTGTGTTTGATACATTGGGAGTGGGTGCCTCCAATCCGGCATCAAGCGATCCGCTCGACAATGCCGGCATATCCAATCGGCAGGGTGCATTGATCAAGATGCCACTTGGGCAACGGATTAACGTCGACGGGCTTTATATGAACGTCGATATTTCGACGAGCATCGGCACGATTACGTCGGTGAGCGGTATTCGCTGGCAGGATTCGCGCCTGCCCAACACCTATACCGGTCAGGCCCCTGTTGCAGCGGATGGTGACGTTTTGTCATTGTTCGACGCCAACCGTTCAGATGATCGCCGGACATGGCAGCAAGAATTGCGCTTCGCCTCTGATCTGGGCGGCCCCTTCGACTTTGTCGCGGGCGCCTTTTATCAAAACGACCGCACCAGTTTTTGCGTCGCGCAAGCCTTGGGGTTTTTGGACCTGACAGGCGGGCCACTGCCATTTGGCCCGTGGAACGACAATCCATATCTGCTTTGCAACGCGCAAAAAGCCCGGTCGACAGCCGTGTTTGCGGAGGGAACATTCAAGATCACGCCGACCGTGACTTTTACAGCTGGGGCTCGTTACACATGGGAACGCAAAACCTGGTTTGGTCGTCAACAGGTGTTCACGCAGCAGCTTAATGGCGGCTTTGATCCCACGATCAGCATCAGCGATGCGATCGACGCCAATGTTTTTGACTATCCTGCCGGTGTTATCAGCGTGCAATCTAAAGCCAATGAACCGACATGGCGAGCCAGCCTCAGTTGGCAGGCTGCGCCGGAAGTCTATCTCTATGGAACCTATTCGCGCGGATTTAAGAGCGGTGGTTTCAATGATCAGATCGGCAGTTTTCATCCGTTCGTCAACGCGGATGGCAGCGACAATCAGGCGGCCTTTGCCCAAGCTGCATCGGCGACTAATCCCGAAAAAGCCGACAGCTATGAAGTCGGCATAAAGACCCAAGCATGGGACAATCGGCTTCGGTTCAATCTGACCGGTTTTTATGTGGACTATAGCGATCTGCAAAAGCAGATTGTTGTGCCGCTGGTCGTCGGCGGACAGCAGTTTCAGGTAACGCGCTTTTTCAACGCTGCCTCGGCTACTGTGAAGGGGATTGAGGCCGAAGCGACATTGGTGCCGGTCGATGGTTTTACGTTGCGCGGTGTGCTGGGTTATCAGGACGGCAAATATAACCAATATGTCACGCCAATTCCGGCGGGTTATGATCTGTCGACCTCACCGCTTGATCGACTGCCCAAATGGCAATGGTCGGCCAATGCCACCTATGAAGTTCCGGTTGGGGATTATAAGCTGACGTTCAATGGCGACGTCAGCCACACCAGCCGCAACTTGTTTACCCAATCGATTAGCAGCCCGGCCGAGAATACATTTCTCAACGCGCGGACTTTGGTGAATGCGTCGATCACCTTGGCCGATGCCGACGACCGCTATTACATCCGCGCAATCGGTCGGAACCTGACCAACAAGCGCTACCGCACGGCATCACAGGTCGTCGGCGGTTTGTGGGCAAACAGCCAGTTCGGGCCGCCTCGTTTCTATGGCGTGGAACTGGGCGTGAAGCTGGGTCAGACTCGGTAATGGGAAAGGGTGCGGGGCTGCGTTTCGTTTCTGGAGTCATCCTGCTGGCAATGGCCGCCTGTTCGAAGGGGGGCGACCAGGCGGCGAATGATGCAGCCCCCGCCCGCATGAAATCCACCGATGAACTGGTCAGCCGGTCAGGCGACGCGATTGATCCCGACAATCATCCCGGCAAAGCTCTTTTCGCGGAAAATTGTGCCGGTTGTCACGAAGGTGGCGTGCCAAAGGCTCCGGCGGTCGTCTGGCTAGAGATGATGGCGCCCGACGCCATTTTGGGTGCGATGCAAGGCGGCGTCATGTCGCGCGAAGCGTCGCACCTTACCAAAAAGCAGCAAGTCGAAGTCGCGGAATATCTGACCCGCATCCGACTCGCCGACTACAAGCCGCCCGCGCCGCCCAAGCAATGTGTGGGCGCTGCCCTGAAATTCGCTGGTGATCCGCCCGCGAATATTGGCTGGGGCCATGACAATCGCCGTTTCGTTCCGGCTTCGGTCGGCGGAGTTACGGCAGGCGATGTTGCGGGGCTCAAGCTGAAGTGGGCCTTTGCCTATCCAGCTGCTGTTCGGGCGCGGTCGCAGCCGGCGATTGGCTGGAATAGCGTCTTTGTCGGCAGCCAGAACGGCACCGTTTACGCATTTGACCTCGCCACCGGCTGCGCCAAATGGACTTACCGGGCCAGCGCCGAAGTGCGGACCGCCATTGTCGCCGATGTCGCGAGCAAGCGGCTCTATTTCGGAGACATATTGGGCCGCGTCTATGCCATTGATGCGATAACCGGAAAGCAGATCTGGCGCGTAAAGATCGACTCTCACCCCAACGCGACGATCACCGGATCGCCCAGTCTTGGCGGCGACAGCCTGTTCGTCCCTGTCTCGTCGCTCGAAGTCACATCGGCTGCCGATCCCAAATATGCCTGTTGTACGTTTCGCGGCTCGGTCGCGGCACTCAATCCGGCGACGGGCAAGATTAAATGGAAGACTTATGTCATCCCGGATGCCCCGAAAAAACATGCGAAGACGCCGGACGGAACCGATATCCTCGGCCCTTCGGGTGCGCCGGTCTGGGGCAGCCCGACTTATGATGCCGCGCGGAACCGTGTCTATTTCGGGACGGGCGAAAATTACTCGTCGCCCGCCGACGGCAACAGCGACGCCATATTTGCGGTGGATGCGCGGACAGGCAAAATGATTTGGCAGCGTCAGTTGACCAAGGGCGACGCGTGGAATGTCGGTTGTATGGTCGGCAACGACAATTGCCCCAAGGAGCGCGGCCCCGACCTCGACCTGGCGGCCTCGCCGCTTCTGGTGTCCATCGGGAACGGAAAGGACATGCTGGTTCTGGGGCAGAAATCGGGCAAGACCTATGGTGTCGACCCCGATAACGGCAAGCTCGTCTGGGAGCAGCGTCTCGGCCACGGCGGAACGCAGGGCGGGGTCCATTTCGGCATGTCGGCGCAAGGGACGACGGTCTATGTCCCGATTGCCGATCTGGCCGACACCCATGACGGCCGCACCTATGACACACAACTCAACGGCGCGGGTATCCATGCGATTGACGCGGCGACGGGCAAGATATTGTGGCGACACAAGGCGGATAATGTTTGCGGCACGCGCCAATATTGCGATCCGGGCGTTTCGGCGGCATCCACGGCGATCCCGGGCGCGGTGCTGGCCGGCCATCTCGACGGTCGCTTCCGCGCCTATGCCCAAAAGGATGGCAAGCTGCTCTGGTCGTTCGATACGACCAAGCCGGTGAAAACAATCTCTGGCGTGATGGCAACCGGCGGCGCGATGAGCGGGTCGGGACCGGCGGTTTATAACGGCTATGTCGTGATCAACAGCGGCTACGGCCTTTACTATCACATGCCCGGCAATCTTCTGCTTGTGTTCGAGAAGAGCCGATAAGGAACGGACATGAAATTTACTCTGAGTGACGACCAGCGTCAGCTTCAGGAAGCGGCGCGGGATTTCGCGACGGCTGAATTGCCCGCCATCGCGACACGGCTTGAAATCGAGAATGTTCCCCCCGACCGTGCGCTGATCAAACGCTTTGCAGAGCTTGGCTTTCTGGGCGTCAATGTCCCTGAATCGCTTGGCGGGCTGGGCCTCGGCAATTTGGAAGCGCTCATCGTGTTAGAAGAGTTCGCGATGATCTCTTCCGCCGTGGCTTTCCCGATCTTTGAATCCTGTGTCGGTCCGGTGCGGGCGATCGAGCGCTTTGGGTCGGAGACGCTGAAACAACGCATCGTTCCGGCTGTGTGCAGCGGCGACATTGTGGTTGCGGTTTCTATGTCAGAGCCTGACGCAGGATCAGCGCTCACCGACCTGAAAACGCGCGCGACGGTGCGCGGAGATCGCATTGTCCTGAACGGCACAAAGCGCTGGTGCTCGGGCGGTGGCCATGCCGATGGCTATCTGGTCTATTGCCGCTTGTCCGACGACCCCGGCGCGAAGGGTATTGGAGCCGTCTATGTTGAGGGCGATGCACCGGGGCTCAGCTTTGGTCCGAATGAACATCTGATGGGCTTTCGCGGCATCCCGTCGTCGGATCTGAATTTTGACGATTGCGACGTGCCGCTCGACAATGTCGTCGTGCCCGCAGGGGGCTTTCGCAAGCTGATGGAAGCCTTTGATCTGGAGCGGTGCGGCAATGCGACCATGTCGATGGCGCAGGCGTCGGGAGCGCTTCGGGACGTGATCGGCTATGTCCAGGAGCGCGAGCAGTTCGGCAAGGCGATCGTCGACTTCCAGGCAGTGCAACTCAAACTCGCCGATATGCAGATGAAGGTTGAAGCGGCGCGGCTGCTGATCTGGCGCGCAGCGGCGAATGCCGAGGACGGGATGCCGTCAGTGCTCGAAAGTTCGGTCGCCAAATGCTTTGCCAACACCATCGCGCGCGAAGTGACCGGCGACGCGGTGCAACTCATGGGTGCTTATGGCTATAGCCGCGAGTTCCCGATGGAGCGGCGCCTGCGCGATACATGGGGCTGGGGAATAGCGGGCGGCGCGATTGACATTCAAAAAACCAATATTGCCAGCGCGATGGTCGGTCGCCGCTTTGACCAACGGCGCTGATATGACGTTGATTGCGGTCGCAAAGCTGGACGATGTGCCCGAAAACGGGGTCCTCGCACTCGCGGTCGAAGGGCATGACCTGTTGCTGGTCCGCACTGTTGCGGGCGTGTTCGCGATCGAGAATATGTGCAGCCACGCCTATTCGCGGCTTGATGAAGGGCGGTTGCGCGGGGTGCATCTCTTTTGTCCGCTGCATGGGCTTCGCATCGATGTGCGCGACGGTTGTCCGTCGGGGAAGCTCACTGACAAATCGGTCAAGGCGTGGCACGCAGAGGTCGATGCGGAAATGGTGATGGTGGATTTTACGCGGCGCAAAGACGCCGGTGCCTGAACGGCTGCTCCATATCGATGCCAGCCCGCGTGGTGAGCGGTCGCGGTCGCGCGACATCGCGGCCCATTATCTGGAGATATTGACGACGGCCCGGCCCGGCATAGAGGTTGAGCAGCTCGATTTGTGGGCGACCGATCTTCCCGATTTGGGTGATGGTATGATCGAGGGGCGCTATGCGCTCATCATGGGCGATGAGGTCGCGCCGGACATTGCGGACGCGTGGGACGTGGTCGGGCAACATGCGGCGCATTTCCTGAATTTCGATAGCTATCTGATTTCGACGCCGATGTGGAATTTCGGCATCCCCTATCGGCTCAAACATTTTGTCGATGTGGTGACCCAACCGGGCATGGTCTTTACCAACGATGCCGAAGGCCATGTCATCGGCCATGGCGCGGGCAAGCGCGCAACGATCATTGCGGCGAGCGCGATGGATATTCGACCCGATGGTCCGTTGGCCGCCTTTGACTTTCAGCTCGACTATCTTGTGACCTGGCTGCGTTTCATTGGGCTTGACGCCATTGCGACTCTGCGCGTGGCGCCGACCTATGGCTCCGCCGAAACGGTAGAGGCGGCAATGGACAAAGGACGGCGCGATGCCGCCCGTCTCGCGCTGGATCAGGCGTCCGATGCGGCGCGGGTGTAAACCAGATTGATGCTGCGGAACGAAATTACCTCCTCATCGCGCTGGTTCAGAACCGCGCAGTCGGTGATCGCTGTTCCGCGTGCCTTGCCGCTTTGCGAGGGCTTTAATTCCACGATCCGGGATGTGGCGCGCAATATATCGCCTGCACGCACTGCCTGTTTCATCCGTACCTCGTCCCACCCGACGCCGCAGACGAAATCAATGTCATGATTGATCTGATGATCCAGCTGCCGCCAGATCGCGAGGATATGGATACCGCTCGCGACCACTTCGCCAAAGTGCGATCCCCGCGCCGCGTCGGGGTCGGTATGAAACCATTGCGGGTCATATTGCCGCGCGAAGTCAACAATGTCGGCGGCACTGACGGTCTTTGCAGAGGATATCCGGCATTCCTCGACCTTCAGATCTTCGAATTTGCGTAGGGGGCGCATCACTTGGTCTCCTCAGCATCGCAATAGGCCGGAAGTGGCTGAACTTTCAAACCAAAAAACAATCACCACTGTATGTTTACTAAATCGGGATCGGGTCTATGATGAGTGAAACCGCACGAAAACTGGTGAAGGAGACCCGGCAAGGGTCGCTAATCCATCGACAGGCAAAGGGCGTCGAAACATGATTCCCGAAGACCATAGCATCATGCAATTCTCGTGGGTCGTGCGCGACCTGGAAGAGGCGGCGCGTCGCTGGCACCGAACTATGGGCATTGGCCCGTTCATCGTCAGCCGCCATCTCGCCATCTCGGGTGCGCGATATCGCGGCCAGCCGGTCACGACCGACTTTTCAACCGCCATCGCCCAAGCCGGATCCGTGCAGATTGAGCTGGTCGAACAGCATGACGACACGCCGTCTTGCTATCGCGATACCGTTGCCGCAGGGGCAGAGGCGATGCATCATGTCGCGTTGATTGCTGGCGATTACAACAGCGCCGTGCGGCATTACACCGATCGCGGGTTTGCAATCGCCAGCGACGGTCGCTTTGGCGATGTGCGTTTTTGCTATGTCGATACGTCGAAAATGATCGGCCATATGGTCGAGATATTGGAAGACAAGCGGGCCATTCGCGGGTTTTTCGCGGCCATCGTGCGCGCCGCTGAAACATGGGATGGCGACGACGCAACCTTGCTGCGCGAATTGTGAGAGTCAAAAGGCACTTGCAAAAAACAATCATGCCTGCTTTTTATTGGCGATTATTTTCTGAAGCGAACCCCGCTCGCGAAGACGGGTGCCTAGGGCGCTCGCAGTGACAATCGAAAGGACAGCCGGATGACGCAGGCAATCTACACCATGGGCGCCATGCTCCGCGAGAGTGCGGCCCGCCACGGTGATGCGGATGCGCTGGTCTTTCCCGAAACACGCCTGACGCACGACGGGTTGAACGCAGCGGCGCGGCGCTGGGCCAAGGCGCTGGTCGCCATGGGTGTGCAGCCGGGCGACAATGTCGGAATTTTTCTGTCGACCTGCCCGGATTTTGTCGAGATCATGTTCGGCGCGATGATGGCGGGCGCGGTTGCTGTGCCTATTAATGCCCGCTACCAATCGAATGAACTCGCCTATCTGGTGAAGGACGCCGATCTGGTCGTGTTGATTACGACGGGCCGCGTGGCGGACTCGCTCGATTTCGGGGAACGGGTGCGTGCGGCCTTGCCCAGTCTGGAACACATTGAAAACCGCCGGAAATTGGTACTTCCCGAAGCGCCCAAGCTGCGGCAAATTATCTGCCTTGATGCACCGCGCGCCGCCCATCTGATTGACGCACCATCGGCGCTGGAGCGCGGCGACGACGTCGGGGAGTCGGAGATTGATCGCCGCATCGATCATGTCGATCCGCAACAGACCTGTCTGATCCTCTATACGTCGGGAACGACCGCCAATCCGAAGGGCTGTATGATTAGTCATCGCGGCATGGTCGGGAACAGCCGCAATCTGGGCAAACGCTATCAGGTGAGCGTGGAAGATCGCGTCTGGTCGCCGCTGCCGATTTTCCACATCGCCGGCATTTTGCCGATGACGATGATCGTCGATGTTGGCGGTGCCTATCTGACGGTCCCGCATTTTGACCCCGGCGTGGCGCTCAAGATGCTGCAGGATGAAAAGGCGACCGTCGCCTATCCCAGCTTCGTGACGATCATGCAGGATTTAATCAGTCATCCGACCTTCCAGGATACCGACCTCAGTTCGATGCGGTTGATGAACAGCAATTTTGCGGTCCAGCCAGCGTGGATCAAGGACGCGATGGTGAAGGCCATGCCCAAGATCATCCATGTCGGCACCTATGGGCTGACAGAGGCGGCAGGCACTGTCTGCACCAGCCGGATAGAGGATAGTTTCGATTTGCGGACGGGCCGTCTGGGTGTGCCGCTCGACGAGTGGGAGGTACGGATCGTCGATCCCGAAACGGGCGAAGAATGCGCGTCTGGCGAGCATGGCGAAATCTGTGCGCGCAGCCCGAATATGCTGAAAGGCTATTACAACGCGCCCGACAAAACCGCCGAATCGCTTCGCGACGGCTGGTTGCACACCGGCGACATCGGCTCGATCGACGATAGCGGGCACATCATGTTCCATGGCCGGACCAAGGACATGCTGAAAGTGGGCGGAGAAAATGTTGCGGCGGCAGAGATAGAAGCGCTGCTGCAATCACACCCTGCTGTAAAGCTGGCGCAAGTCGTCGGCATCCCCGATGAGCGCTATGTCGAGATTCCTGCTGCTTTCATCGAATTGGCCGCCAATACGACGGCTTGTGAGGATGATCTGAAGGCGCATTGTGCGGGCAAGATCGCCAAGTTCAAACAGCCGCGTCACGTCCGCTTTGTCAGCGAATGGCCGATGTCGACCTCCAAGATCCAGAAATTCAAACTGCGCACGCAATTGATCGAGGAACTGGGCCTGTCAGGCACCTGAAAGGACATCCTATGGGGAAACTAACCGGCAAAGTTGCCGTCGTGATGGGAGCGGCCGGTCGCGATAATATGGCGCAGACCATCGCCCGCCGCTTCATGGACGAGGGTGCCTCTGTCGTCGTGGGAGGGCGTCATGAGGAGGAGTTGCAGCGTTTTTCCTACGAAACCGGCGCCGGCTTCGCGCTGTGCGATCTGACCAGAGAAGGCGATCTGGCCGCGATGATGGACCATATTGCCACGGTACATGGTGGAATAGACATTGCTGTCAACGCCACCGGCTGGGGCCTGCTCAAGCCGTTTCTGGACACCACGCGCGAGGAACTCGACCGGATCGTCGAGCTGCAGTTTACTGGCAGCTTTCTCTTTTATCAGGCGGCGCTGCGGGTGATGCGCGATGGGGGATCGATCCTTCAGATCAGCTCGGCAACCGCAACGATCATGCTGGAGGATCACGCCGCCTATATGGGAACCAAGGCGGGCGCGGATCATGTCATCCGCTGCATCGCCAATGAATTCGGGTCGCGCGGTATACGGGCCAACAGCATTGCGCCGGGGTTCACAGAAACGCCGATGACCGCGCGCGCCGCCGCCAATCCCGCCGTGGTCGGGGCGTTCGAAAAAGAATATCCTCTTGGACGGGTCAACACCAAGGAGGATATCGCGAATGCTGCGGTATGGGTCGCCTCGGACGAATGCTTTATGACCGGCCAGACATTTCAGGTGAACGGCGGGCTGACGCTGCGCCGCAACCCGCGCAATGCGGAAATTGTGGCGTCGGTGAAGGCCGCGGCTCAGGAAATCGTCGAACGCTAAAATTCGCGCAAGGGGTCGCTGCCATCCCAACCGACAGAGGCCTGCGCGATCTGATCGAACAGTTCAATCATCGCCGGTTGCGGTTCGATCAGTTCGACCATGGTGCCCGCATAATCAGTGTCGGTGCGCAAATAGGCGAAGCGCGAAAGCGGAAGAATTCCTTCCATTGCCACGTCGATTCCGGCTTTGCGGGCCTCATCCATTTGCCGGTCATAGTCGGTCGCATACATGCCGACATGCTGAAGCCCCTGACGCCCGCTATCGAGGAAGTCACGATAGGGCGATGCGGCGCTTCCCGGCACCAGAATTTCGATTTGCACGGGGCCATTTTGGGCGAGGGCTGCGCCGCTCAAAATATCATGATCGTCAACGCGCTGCCCGTCGAGTTCAAGCCAGTCGAGCGTGAGTGGGAGCGGAAAGTTGAAAAAGGGGCCAACGCCAAGCGTTCGTGTCCAATGATCGACCGCCGCCTCAAGATCTGGGACGACATAGGCCAGCTGAAAAATCTCGCCCTTGATGACACCCATGTTTGCGCTCCTTTGGCGGTTGGATTTGCTAGACTCGGTTCGGTGCGACCCCGCCGAAATAATCAGGCCTTCCTGCGGGCCAGACCGTGCCGTTCTGCGCTTGCCCGCCATCGACGACCAGCAATTCGCCGGTGATGAACTTGCCCGACGGCGCAGCAAGATAAACCGCGGCTTCGGCAACATCCCAGACGTCGCCGCGACGCTTCATTGGATTGGCGTCGTGAAATCGCTTCAGCGCCTCTTCGGGATAGACATGGAAGCCTTCGCTTTCGACCACGCCGGGCGCGATGCAGTTGACGCGAATGTTGAGAGGAGCCCATTCGGTGGCGACCGTTTTGCTGAGGTAGATTACTCCAGCGCGCGCGGCGCAGGTATGGGCGGCTTGCGGCATTCCGCGTTCGACATTGGCGACAATGCTGATGATGTTTCCCGATTCAACGCGCGCGCGCCAGCGTTGCGCCGCGGCCTGCATCATCCACCATGTGCCGTTTAAATTAAGGTCGATGACCGATTGCCAACCCTTGCGGCTGAAATCCATCGCATCCTGCGGGAATTGTCCCCCGGCATTGTTCACAAGATGATCGAGTCGGCCATATTCGTCGAAAATCCGGTCGAGCGTTGCATCGACGGCATCCGGATCACGGATCGTCATCGGCAGTGTCATCGGCCGGTTTCCGGTCAGCCGTTCCATTGCGTCCGCAGCGGTGTTCAGTTTTTCGCGGCGTCGACCACAAATTACGACCTTGGCCTTCAGGCGCGCCGCCAGAAAAGCAATGCCCTTGCCGATGCCGCTACCCCCGCCGGTGACGAGTATGACCTGATCCTTGAGCAGGTCGTCGCGATAGACGGTCGGCAGGACCGCCAACTCTTCGTCGGAGTAGCCGAATTTGGGGCGCGCATCTCCAGCCGCGCCCGGCTTGGCGGCGCCGCTCAAGTTTCGATCCAAGAGGCTAGAACCGGCTCGACCGCGAGTTCGGGTGGCACCTGATTGAGACCGATCCGCCGGTCCAGTTCCTCGTGCCAATGATAGAGGCGGCGTTCCTGATAATTCAACGGGATACCCTGAAATCCGGGCGATTCCAACGATTCCTGAATCTGCGGCGCAAATTGCAGATCTTCATAAAGGATACGCTCCCAATTGTTGGTTCGCGCCTCCCATAGGGGATGCGGATTCGCTGCGTCATAGTCTGGCGCGATCCACGTCGATACGACCCGGCATGTCGTGTCCGACGTCGGCCAGAATTGCAGCAAGGGGATGCCCGAGTCAGACGGCGGCATGACGAAATTGGGGTAGATTAGATAGCTGACATTATTGTCGCGCGGCACTTCGCTGACGCTATCGATCTTGGGCATTCCGACAGTTCCCGGATCTTTCCAGTCTGGTCGGCGATTGGGTGTGATCATGCGCGAATGACCGTTGCTCCACAGGCTGATTGTCATGCCGCGATGATCAAGGAAGCGATCGACGGTTTTCTGGTGGATCGATTTGAGGTGATAAACCTCTAGAAAGGCATCGAGCAGCACCTTTACATTGCTGCCAACTTCATAGGATCGGGTCTCGACAAAATTGAGCCGATCAAGCTGATATTGGTCAAGCTCGTCCGCCATCGGTCCCAGATGGGCGCGTAGCGGTTCGGCTTCGGGATCTTCATTGATAAAGATCAGCTTGCCCAGCGTTTCGCACCGCACCGACTTCATGCCGTGGCATGAAAAGTCCAGATCGACGAAATCGCGCTTGTCGCGCACTGCAGTCAATTTGCCTTCGAGCGTGTAGCTCCACCCGTGATAGCCACAGACAAAACCTCTCGACTGCCCGCTCGCTTCCTTGACCAGCGGTGCGCCGCGATGTTGGCACGTGTTGTAAAAGGCGCGAAATTCGCCTTTTAGATCGCGCAGAATGATGATCGGCGCGCCGGTATCGCGGTTGAGCATCCAGCTGCCGGGATCGGGAATCTGATCCGCATGACCGGAGTAAAGCCAGGCGCGTTTCCACATCCGATTCTGTTCCAGCGTCAGAAATTCGGAGTCGACATAGCGTCCCGCCGGGATTTCCGGAAAAGGCGGAAACCCGTCAGGTGGAGCCTTGCGCTCGGTTTCATAGGCCATACGGGCCTTCAGATCTGTTGCCGTGGCTGCATCCATTGCCATGCGTCCTATTGAATAACTGATTGGACATTATCAGCATCGAGATATAAAACAATCACGAATGTCTTTTTTATGCTCTCGACATAAGAATTGCGGTGAACGCGCGGCAAAGGGATGCGCGCGCCTCCCGCTCGGCGGCGGGTGCGAGGGCGCTTGGCCGCAAGTGCGGAAACGCCGATGGGCATTTCGTGGAGCATCCGGGGATGGTACCCCATTATATCAAAGATTTGGGCAATTAGGTCAGGCGTGCGAATGACGCGCGCTGTTGCAAAGAACTGGCGCCTGTCGCTGCACCATTTGACGATAATGGATGTCTCGGCCACCGATCTCGTGCGTCTGGCGGCGGCCACCAATTGCGAACATGTGTGCCTTTTTACCTATCTCCCCGGTGATGTTGCCAAGAATTATCCGCTGGTTCAGGCAGGCGATGTCGGCGGTTTGACCAAGGCCATGACCGACACTGGAGTCTCGCTCCATAATATCGAAGTTTTCCCAATTTCGCCCGATACGGATTTTTCGGCGATGGAAGCGGGGTTGGCACTGGGCGCGCGGCTTGGTGCGCGCCACGCGACGGCGCATATCCATGAACAGGATCGCGGCACGGCGTGCCAAATGCTGCAGCATTTGTGCGACATTGCGGCCCGCCATCATGTCCATATCGGTGTCGAGTATAATCCATTCTCTGCTATCAAAGCTCCGGCGGAGGCCGCATCGCTGGTGCAGGCGTGCGGTCGTGACAATCTTGGCATCATTGCCGATTTTCTGCATACGATGCGCTCTGGCGCAGGCCCCGAAGCCCTGGCCTCGATCTCGCCTATGATCAGCTGCGCGCAAATCTGCGACGGGCCGCGCGATGTGCCAGAGCAAGGCGCGTGGCGCGAAGCCTTGTCGGAACGTCAGTTGCCGGGCGCAGGCGCGTTCCCGCTGTCAGCCCTTTTGTCGGCGCTGCCGGACAATATTGTGATCGATATCGAAGTGCCGCGTCGGACGGCGATGCTCGCTGGTATGTCGGCGGCGCAGCGCGTGACCGAGGCGGCACAAGCCGCGCGCGATTGCTTAAACACCGCCCAAGATTTCGACTCGCAAAGCGCGGATAGCAGCGATGATGAATAATGTTGTTACCTGCATACAGCGGCAGGTTTGCGCCCCGCGCTCGCGTCCGTCAGCTTTGCTGCACCGGGTGGAACAGCACGGCCGGCTGATCGCCGCTGTCGTCGATTCGCGCCTGCACCCTTTGGCCGATGCTGACATGGTCGGCGGAAAGGCCTTCTACCCGGCTCATCATCCGCGGTCCTTCGTCAAGGTCGACGAGAACGACATTATAGGGTTCGGTCGGCGGCTTGGGCCGGATGACGGTGACGGCATAGACAGTGCCAAAGCCGCTCGCTTCGACCCAATCAAGATCGTCCGGGTGCCCGTCGGGATTCGACACCCGCGGTGGAAAGACATGCGCACCATCGCTTTTGCTGCGCTGAATCATGAAATGGCCTTGCGCCAGCGCGTCGTGCCATTGTTGGACGGGTCCGGTATCTGTTTTGGTCATGCCATAAGCCTATTGAGGACACAGGCGGCGGTCAATGTGCTAAGCACTGATGTGGAATCCGCCGTTGACCGACAAGGTTTGACCGGTGACGTAGGACGCCGCCGCCGACAGCAGGAACAGCGCCGGCATGGCAACTTCCTCGGCTGGCGCAAAGCGGCCGAGCGGGATTTGCGCGAGATAGGTGTCGCGGAACTTGTCTTCCCGAATTGCCTCGGTCATCGGGGTCTCGACGACGCCGAAACTGACCGCATTGACGCGAATGCCATGCCGCGCCCATTCGCGCGCCGCGCTCATCGTCATACCGATAACGCCCGCCTTGGCGCTTCCGTAATTGATCTGGCCGATGGTTCCCCGGCGTCCGGCGTCAGAGGCGACATTGACGATCGCCCGTTCGCCCGGCTGGCCCGCCTTGGCGCATTCCAGCATATGGCGCCCGACCGCCTGCAGCATCAAAAAACTACCGGTCAGATTGACGTCGATCACCGATTGCCAGACCTCCAGCTCCATCTTCGCCGTCATGGAGGGCCGCGATATGCCGGCATTGTTGACCAGTCCGTCGACCGCTCCAGACGACCAGTCGATGGCGCGCCCAACGGCATCCTCGACCGCCGCCGCATCGGAAACGTCGCACGCAATCGCCAACTGATCGTCCGCCGCCTCGATCATCTCAACCGTGCGGTCTATCGCCACAACCCGGCCGCCAAGCTCGCGTATCTTGTCGGCAATGGCGCGACCGATTCCTTGCGCTGCGCCGGTGACGATCACCGTTCGGCCTGCCATATTCATCGGGTTGACGATGTCGCCCATCTTCACGGTCTCCAATCTCGGTATCGGGTAATCGGCAGGCTAGAGCACGGCAACAGGTAAAAGGACAAAATGTGATGGCAGATGAATTTCCCACCGGCAAAGCGGCTATCGCTGGCGCGGCGACCTTCGGGATCGGGGAGGCACCAGGTTGGAGCTCGATGGAGCTTGCCGCCAAGGCCGCGCATCTCGCCGCTGCCGACGCGGGCATCGCCATGTCAGATGTTGATGGCCTGTTCATCTGTACGCCCGATGATTTTCTCTCCGGTCTCAGCTTTGCCGAAGCGTTGGGGATTCGCCCGCGTTTTACCGACAATAATCGCACCGGCGGTTCCGCCTTTATGAGCCATGTCACGGTTGCCGCGCTGGCTTTGGAAGCGGGCTATTGCGATACCGTGCTGATTGCCCATGGATCGAACCAGCGTACCGGCGCGGGGGGCAAGCTTGTCTCGGCGGCGCGAAGTTCGGAATGGGAGGCGCCCTATCGCCCGCTGTTTCCGATCAGCAGCTATGCGCTCGCCGCGTCGCGGCACATGCACGAATATGGCACCACGCGCGAACATCTGGCGGCGGTTGCGGTGGCGGCGCGACAGTGGGCGAACCGCAATCCGGAAGCCTTTGCGAAAGGGCCACTCACAATTGAGAATTGTCTGAAAGGGCGCATGATTTCCGACCCGCTCAGCCTCCGCGATTGCTGTCTGGTGACCGACGGAGCGGCGGCAATTATCATGACACGCGCCGACCGCGCGCGCGATCTCCAGCAACCGGCGGTAAGCGTGCTCGGCGCAGCGGCGGCGACATGGCACAGCCAGATTTCCTCCGCCCCCGACCTCACCGTGACGGCGGCGCGTGAATCGGGTGCGCGCGCGCTTGCGATGGCCGGGATTACGCCGTCCGACATTGACGTGGTGCAGCTTTATGACGCCTTCACCATCAACACGATCTTGTTCCTCGAAGATCTTGGTTTTTGTCCCAAAGGCGAGGGTGGTCGCTTCGTTGCGGATGGAAATATCGCGCCCGGCGGCGCATTGCCGGTGAACACCAATGGCGGCGGCCTGTCCTATGCCCATCCGGGAATGTACGGGCTGCTGGCGATAGTCGAGGCTGTGCGCCAATTGCGCGGCGATGCGGCCTCGCCGATTGCAGGCGCTCAACATGCGCTGGCGCATGGCAATGGCGGCACCTTGTCCAGTCAGGCGACGGTCGTTCTCGGCAAGAGCTAGAAACGTGGCCGCCGTTTTGCTCAGATCAGGGTTTGATCACTGACCGGATGACAAAACCGACAAGGCCCAGCGCCGCGACGCTCATCGCCCAAATGGTGACGAACCAGCCGATCTGTTTGAGCGTTTTTGGCATCAATGATAACCGTCGTGGCCGACCTTGCCGCGAAACACCCAATAGGACCAGACGGTATAGGCCAATATGATCGGGACGAGCAGAACCGCGCCGTACAGCATGAACAATTGGCTGCGATAGGGGGCGGCTGCTTCCCAGATTGAAACCCGCGCCGGGATGACATCGGGCCAGATCGAAATACCCAGACCGACGAGGCAGAGGCCGAACAGCGCCAGCGCCCAGAAAAAGGGCTGCGCCTCTCGTTTTTTCTTCAGGCTGCGATAGAAAAGGGCGGTGACGATCAGCGTCGCTAACGGGATTTGTGCAGTCGCCAACACACCCGGATAGGCGAGCCAGCGGCTATAATAGCTGGGCTCGAGCGTCAGCGTCATCAGGCTGACCACGCCGATAACCAGCAGCAGCGCCGCCCCCAGCTTGCCCGCATAGCCCGCCACCTGACTTTGTAACGCGCCCTCGGTTTTCCAGTTGAGCCAGCAGGCCCCCAGCAAGGCATAGCCGACCATCAGCCCGACGCCGGTCAACAGCGAAAAGGGCGACAACCATTCCCACCAGCCGCCCGCATAGGCGCGGTCTTCGATCGTAATCCCCTGAAGCAACGCACCGAGCGTCACGCCTTGGGCAAAGGTTGCGGTCGCCGAGCCCAGCGTGAAGGCAAAGTCCCACAAGCTGCGATGTTCGGGGTCGCGCCAGCGAAATTCAAAGGCGACGCCGCGCAGCACCAGCCCCAGCAGCATCGCAATCAGCGGCGCATAGAGCGCGGGCAGGATGATCGAATAAGCGAGTGGAAAGGCCGCGAGTAGGCCGCCGCCGCCGAGCACCAGCCAGGTTTCATTGCCGTCCCATACCGGCGCGATGCTGTTCATCGCTGTGTTGCGTTCTTTGCCCACTTTGAACAGCGGGAACAATAGGCCGATGCCAAGGTCAAAGCCGTCCATGATGACATAGGCGACAATGGCGAAACCGATGATGCCAGCCCAGATGACGGTGAGATCGATCATGCCCCGTCTCCTGTGCGTATTGCCTGAGCGGGAGTCAGCCCGGCCGATCGGATCGGGCTGCCGTCGAGCATCGATTCATGCGCCTCGGGAGGTTTTTTCATCAGGTGAAGCAAATACCAGATGCCCATGCCAAAGACGCTGAAATAAACGATGACAAAGGCCGCCAGCGAAATGGCGACCGCTGGGGCGTCGAGCGGCGAATGGCTTTGTGCTGTGCGTAACAGACCATAGACGGTGAAAGGCTGACGCCCGACCTCGGTCACGGCCCAGCCTGCCAGCACGGCGACAAAGCCGGACGGCCCCATCACCAGCGCGGCGCGGTGCATCCAGCGCCAGTCGTACAGTCGCTTGCGCCAGCGCGCGATCAGGCTCCACATGCCCAGCCCCATCATCGCAAAGCCGATCCCGACCATGACACGAAAGGCCCAGAATACGACACCGACAGGCGGCTGGTCGCGTTCGGGCACGGTATCGAGTCCGGCTAGTGGTGCGTTCAGGTCATGTTTGAGGATCAGCGACGACGCCTTGGGGATCTCAATGGCATAATCGACGCGTTTTTCCTTGCTGTTGGGGATGCCGAACAGGATCAGCGGCGCGCCGTGCGGATGGCTTTGATAATGGCCTTCCATCGCCATCACCTTGACCGGTTGATGCTCCAGTGTGTTGAGTCCGTGCTCGTCGCCGGCGAAAATCTGAACGGGTGCGACCAGCGCCGCCATCCACATCGCCATAGAGAACATTTTGCGCGCGCCGGGATTGGCGCGATCTTTCAGCAGATGCCACGCGCCGACCCCGCCCACGGCAAAGGCGGTGGTCAAAAAAGCAGCAAGCACGGTGTGGACAAGGCGATAGGGAAAGCTGGGGTTAAAGATGATCGCGGCCCAGCTTGGGCCGGGGACAAATTGGCCGTTGGCAGCGATTTCATAGCCCGTCGGGGTATGCATCCAGCTATTGGCCGAAAGGATCCAGAAGGCGGACAGCAGCGTGCCGACGGCGACGGCGCATGTCGCGGCGAAATGCAGTCGCCGCCCGACCTTGTTGATGCCGAACAGCATGACTCCCAGAAAGCCCGCTTCCAGAAAGAAAGCGGTGAGCACTTCATACGCCATCAACGGTCCGATGATTGGCCCCGCCTTGTCCGAAAAGACCGACCAGTTGGTGCCGATCTGATACGACATGACGATGCCCGACACGACGCCCATCGCAAACACGACCGCGAAAATCTTGACCCAATAGCGATAGAGATTGGCGTAAACGCCGCGCCCTGTTTTAAGCCACAGCCCTTCCAGAACGGCAAGGAAGCTGGCCAGTCCGATAGTGAAAGCGGGAAAGAGAAAATGGAAACTGATCGTGAAGGCAAATTGTGCCCGCGCGAGCAATACGGCCCAATCCTGTTCGATCATTGCGGTACCCCGAAACGCTGAAACATGGTCGCTCTCCGCCCCTTTGCCTGCGCTTGTGTGGCGGCGCAATGTCAACCACCGTTAGCGGGATTGCAGATAATGCAACCCATAGGCTTTGGTCGGCTGCTGTGCAAATCGCTCCGCTTGAGCATGCAACATTCCACGGTTTGCCAGCCTTGGCATTTTTGTTACAAAGTTTGCGGGTGCGAGGGGGTTTGCTGACATGACGAGCAGGCTATGCAATCGTCGCAATGGGGTCAAAACCTCCTGCGGCTCTGCGGGCCGTCCGACCAACTGCGGCACCTCGCTCCCCTTCGGTTCACAGGTAAAAGCTTATAAATTCGCTCCTCACTGAGAAGGAAATACAATGCCAAAGGCGCCCATTAATCTTGCGCATGTCGTGTATCGAACCCGGCGATTTCAGGAGATGCTGGATTGGTATAAAAAGGTGTTTGGTGCTCACATCCAATATCAAAATCCGGCACTCGCCTTTCTGACATTCGATGACGAACACCATCGTTTTGCCTTTGCCGATCTGGGCGTGATCCGGCCGGACGAAAATGACAAGGATGATCGCGGGATGATCGGGGTCGACCATGTCGCTTGGGAATATGGCACGCTGGCCGATCTGCTGGAAAATTATGCCGAATTAAAGGAGGTTGGAATTACACCTTATTGGTGCGTCAACCACGGGATGAGCGCCTCGCTTTATTACGCCGACCCCGATGGCAATCAGTTGGAATTGTCCGTCGACTGCTTTCCCACCAAGGCAGAAGCCTATGCCTATTTTAGCGGACCAGAAATAGGCGAGAATCCGGTGGGTGTAGAATATGATCCTGACGATTGGCTCGCCCGGTTGCGCGGCGGCGCATCTGCGGCGGAACTTCTCGCCTACGACTCCAACGCCGCCGTGTCGCCGATCCGCGGCGCCATGACAGCTTGACCAATGTGCGCGATCGGTCGCGTCTTTACGATCCGGTCTCCACCATTGCGCGGCGGACAGGACTGGGGCGTCACCGACCGGACGACATCGAACCTGTTTCTTTTGTTGTTGCGCTCTTCGCTGCCTTAGGATTGATGGTTTCTGAGGACTGGTCGGTCTCGGCCTGAACTGTGTCAGAAGGTTCAACGGTCACAGGCGCAGTGCCGTCCGCGCCGGGTGCCGCGACCGGATCGGCAACGGGGGCCACCGGAGCGACAGCGGAGCTTTCCAGATTGGGCATTGGCGGTATTACATGCGGGCTGATACCGCGCAGTTCGTTGATCTCGGACTGACGTTGCTCCAGATAATATTCGCGCATCGCCGCATAGGGATCGTCCGCGTCGCGAATTTCCTCCAGCTTGTCGTCAAACTCGATACGGTCGTCGAGCGCGTTCAGCGATCCGGCGGGCAGGGTATAGCGTATATCATTAAAAGGCTTGCCGACTGCCAGAGGCAGAAACATCAGGTCCATCACCCGGCCCGTCAAATCGCGCACCGTCGTCGGCCCGATCAGCGGCAGATATAGATAGGGGCCGGTGTCGATGCCATAATAACCCATCGTATAGGCAAAGCCGTTCGGTCGATGCGGCAGATTGATCGGCGGATCTTTTGCAACGTCAAAAATACCGGCCACACCAATGGTCGAATTGATCGCGAACCGTCCCAGTGTTTCCGCTGCTTTGCCAATTTTAAGCTGCAGCAGAAAATTGACGAACACGACCGGCTCGCCCAGATTATAGAGGAAATTATGCAATCCCTTGCGGATGGGCCGAGGCACCGCATCCTTATAGGCGACCGATATCGGCCCTACCAAAGCCGTGTCGATCGACTGGGCAATTTTAAAGGTCTGGGCGTTAAGATCCTGCATGGGGTCGCCCGGCGTGTCGGGTCTGGCCGTGACGATGATAATGTCCGACATGTCTTCGGGGCCGGCTTCGGTCTCGCTGCTGTCATCGGGCGACGGCGCGGCCACGGGTGACGAAGCCGCAGCGTCGGCTGTGGGCGATGCTGCCGAGTCAAGTGGATCGGCGGCAAGGGCTTCGTCGATCGATAGCAAGGCCGTTCCGTCGATTGGGAGCGGCATTTGGTGGAGCGCAATGACGCTCACCTCTGGCGCCACCGACACAGTCGGAGGCGATTCCATGGGCACCGGCGCACTCGCCAGCAAGATAGCCCCTGTTAAAATCTCTACGCTCAATCTTAGTCTGCCCCTTGAAACTGGAATATGGTCTAGACGCTGCAAATGATACGGGATTCAAACGCAGCAGGTTACACATTGGATGCAAGACTTAGAGCCTGTGGCGGGCAATTGGGTTTCACGGGCCGCAAAATCATTGCGCCGCTACACGGGTCATCATGACCTTTGAGCCGTCCCGCCAAATAGCCTGAATGCAGACGAGAGAAGGCGAGCAGGAACAGCTAAGGCATTGCTATATTTGTTAGGTTTTCGGGGGGTGGTGCGAACCTTGACCCGCTTTCGCGAGCAGGCTGGTGGTGCCGCTTAGAGGCATAGAACACACGGTCTAAATTTCTGATATACTTCTGGATTTATGATTCACCGTTAGCGTTGCCTCCAGATTTGCCCCCAAAATAGTTGTAAGACTCTGATTTCAAGAGTGTTTGAGTCCCATTTTTAGGACGTTTTGGCATTATAGCCGTTTGCCGTGAGTGAATTTTGAGGAATTAAATGCTCGCACAGAAGGACGGAAATACAATCCGCGCGCTTGAGCTCGCAAACGTGCCGGATCGCTATTGCGCATAGCCTGCGCTCAATCATACGATGCGGCCGATCGTTGACCGAATGGGCCAGATAATAGGTCCAGTCTGGGAAACGAATGGGGTAGGTTACTACAAAGGCAGCACCCTAAGCTGTTAGCTATCTCGAAATTGCGTAACCGAGAGCTTTGAGCCCCGCATCGGTGTTTGCAGGCTACGTTCGACTTAGTCGTCGAACTTTTTGTTGGGCCAACATTGCCACTGTCCAGCACCCAGCCCACCTACCGTCATGAGCTCGGCATGCTTCAGATAAATCTGACTTTGCGCCCGCATGAAGCCCACCCATTCGTGATTGAAGCCACAAGTATCATGCTCGGTCGATCGAAAATCCGCGGGTATGGGAACTTTGCAAAACTCCTGGCCTGAGGATGTATGATAGGCCAACTTGCGCACCTCTATGGGAAGCTTGTCAGGCCTGTTCAGGTGTCTTGCCGATTGATCGCGCCGCGATGAAGAAAAGTAACGCAGCGCTGGGCGCGCAGATGGCAACGAGCACCACCAGAGACCAGCGCAGCTGATCCCCTCCGAAGACGTAGTCCGAGAGCAGTGCGACGCTCAGCGGACCGAGGGTCATCCCAACCATTCCAATCAATAGATAATAGATTGCGGCGGCCATGCCCCGGTGCTTGGCCGGAATGGCGGACTGGAACGCTGCGATACCCAGTCCCGAAGGTACAGTATAGGCAAGCAGACCGGCCGCCAGCCATGCGAGCGCGGCGAAGGCAGTGCCGCTCGCGAACCCGACCGACATCAGTGGGGCGACCAGAGCGGCGGCCCCCGCACACACGACGAGCGAGGGCATGCCCCAGCGCGAGGGGATGCGCCCCGCGACCCATGCACCCACGAGGCCGCCCGCCCCGCCGAACACCAGCAGGACAATACCATATTGAACGCCAACCGCGCTTGCTTCCATGCCGTAGGTTCGGATGAAGAATGCCGGGATCCACCCCAGCAGTCCGTAAGCAATGACGCCGTACAGTGTCATCGCGGTCAGCAGAGGTAGAAAGGTCGAGCGATAGGTCCACATATGTGTTCGGAGCGAACAATCGGCGTCCGCTTCTGCAGCCTTGCGTTTCTCCCGCTTAGGTTCGGTCATTGTCATCGCGGCAATTGTCACGATGAAGCCCGCCATCCCGAAATAGATGAAAACCGCCTTCCACGAGGATATCTCGCCAACGAGGGGCATATCGTAAGTCGAGCTAGAGGCGACCAGCGCGACGACCACACCGCCAAGCACCAGCGAGGCTCCGGCACCAATGCTTGATGCCGCGGTATAGACACTCATCGCGAGCGGTCGCTGGCGGGGGGTAAAGGAATCGGAGATCAGCGAGACGGCCGATGGAGGCAGAGCTGCCTCCCCCGCCCCAACGCCAAGCCGCGCAACCAGTAACTGCAAAAACGTTTGGGAAAGACCGCAGAAGACCGTGGCGGTGCACCAGACCGCGCTACCCGTCGCGACCAGCCATTTGCGGGAGACGCGGTCTGCCAGCCAGCCGAATGGAATGCCAAGGACGGTATATAGCACAGCAAAGGCCGCCCCTTGCAGCAGTGAGAACTGGGTGTCGGTCAGGTTCAGGTCGGCTTGGATGGGCTCGACGAGCAAACCGATCAGCACGCGATCCACGAAAGAAACGAGATAGGCGATAAAAAGCACAGCCACCGTCCACCATGCAATGACGGGGGAAGGATAAGCTTTTGCGTTGGGCTCGACTGCGGCCAGCGGATCAGTCAGTGTTTGCGTCATATCAGGCCTCTCTCAAGCGCCTCGCGGTGCCGGGGATCGGCGATCGAAATCAGCAGTTTGCGCCGCTCTTTCTCGGTCCGCCCGGTCAGGTGCGCTGCGCCGAATTGCGTGGCGACAACGTCCACATCGGTTCGAGGTGTGGTAACGCAGGGGAGCGTGCGCGCAGTGAGCGCACTCGTGCTGCCATCGCCGGGACTGGCGTTGAGCAGGATGATGCTGCATCCGCCGGGCGAATGATGCGCGGCGCGGGCAAAGTCGGGCTGGCCGCCGATGGCTCCCAACCGCCGCCCGCCCGCATATTCGCCGTTTACCTGCCCCAGCAGGTCCACGGAAAGCGCGCCGTTCACTGCGACGAAGTTATCGATATGCGCTGCACCCAGGTGGGTTTCCGCCACCCCCGCCAATTCGAGGCGGCGATTGTTCTTTGCCCAGCGGTACAGCGTGGCGTCACCCATCACCGATCCGATCGTAGCAATGCCGCGCTTGCTGTTCTTACGCGCGCCGGTTGCTATGCCCTGGTCGATCAGACTGGCGAGCCCTGGGCTCAGCAAGCCACTATGGATGCCTATGTCCTTCCGGTCGGCAAGCAAGGGCGCAATGGCCTCGGGCGCGCCGCCCACACCAATCTGCAACACCGCGCCGTCGCTAATGAAGGGCGCAGCATTTTTGGCGATGGCGTTCGCCACCCCATCCGCCTTTATCGACGGAAGTTCTGGAGGTGCGCGATCGGTTCGCACCTCAAGGTCAATCTCTTCGGAACCGATTGAGATACCGGGCAGCGAAGGGATATCCTCGCAAATTTCCGCAATTACCAGTCGCGCGTGACGGATGGCTGACTGAAGATAGAGCGCGGTCAGGCCGAGCGAATGACGTCCGTCGCGGTCCGCAGGCGGCAGCGCTATCGTCACTACGTCGAAGCGGAGCGCCCCTGCGCGCAGGAGCCCTGGGATACTGCCCATGCTGACCGGCAGAATCTCCAGCTTATCGGCCGCAGCTAGTTTGCGGGTGGTCCCCAGTGCACCATAACTTCGAAAGCGAAGCGTATCGGAATGCTCTGGCGTGAAGCTGCTTGCGAACCCCATGCCGAGAAACACGGAAATGGCATTGAGAGAATGGCGCTGGGCGACAAAGCTTTCGGCCAGCGAAAGCGGTTCCGCGCCGCACTCTGCGAAAAGCACGGTCTCGCCCGGCTTGACCAGCGTCGACCAATCGAGCTGCTCGAGCGACACCATGCGACTCATGCTGCGGCTGCCGCAAGGATCGTACGCGCCTGCCGTACTAGTGGTTCGTCGATCATGCGACCGTCGACTACACAGGTGGCCCAGCCTTCAGTCATGGCACGCTTGTGACCTTCGATGATCCGGCGGGCGGATTCTATCGCTTCCTCGTCCGGGCGGAATACAGCATTGACCAGCGAGACCTGTCGGGGGTGAATGCACATCTTCCCGCTATAGCCCTGCGCCTTCCCCTCGATCGTGTCGGCGGCGCAGCGATCATCATCGCGCACATCTACGGTCACAAAATCCAGCGCCTCAACTCCGGCGCGGCGGCCGGCAATGGCTACGGCGGCGCGGGGATAGGCGATTTCAGCGCTCGACAGGGTGCGAACGCCACCGAGCTCGGCGATGAAATCCTCTGCGCCGAAGAATACCCCCGCGCTGGCCGCTGCGCAGATCGGATCGATGGCATAGAGACCTTCGATAGATTCGATTCCGGCCATGACCGGCAGACTGCAGCGATCTGCGGTCATTTCCACCGCGCGCCGGCTTTCCGCTTTGGGTAGCAATATGCCGTCCCATGCCGAAGCGGCGACGGCGCGGCAGTCGTCAGCGTAGTCCGCCGTGTCCGATGCATTGATCCGCAGAAAAAGCCGCGCCTCGACGGGCGCCTGGCGCCGCGCCAAGTCGAGGATGTCGCCCAGCCTTTCGCGCACTGCTGGCCGTTCCGCCGGTGGCAGGCCATCCTCTAGATCCACTGCAAAGGCATCGGCTGGTATTTCCCCGAACTTGGCCAGAAACTCGACTCGGTTAGCTGGTGCGAACATCAACGACCGGACGGGGGCATCGCTCATTCTGTAGGCTTCCGATGCATCAGTGCGGCACGTTCGCAAGCCGCAACGCAGTCATCATTCTGGTTGTAGGCCTCGTGCAGGAAAGTGATGATGCCTTGTTTCGGGCGAGAGGAGCTGTCGCGCTTATCCTTCACGGTGGTCACCACACGGATCGTGTCGCCGTGGAAGGCCGGCTTGGGAAAACGAACGTCCGACATGCCCAGGTTGGCCACTGTGGTACCCAGTGTCGTGTCGTTGACCGTCATCCCAATCATTAGGCCCAGCGTGAACAGCGAGTTGACCAGTGGCTTGCCGAATTCGGTGCTTTTGGCGAACTCGAAATCGATATGCAGCGGTTGTACGTTCATCGTCAGGTTCGAAAACAGCATGTTGTCATATTCGGTCACGGTTCGCCGCCACTCATGGTCGAACTGTTGACCGACCTCGAATTCCTCGAACCACAGCCCGCTCATACCATGTCCTCCGCGATGCGCAGGGCGAGCTGATCTTCCGCCATCGGGCAGGCAGCGACAGCTTCATTGAGCGCATCTGTTCGAACCGCAAGGCCCGTCCGCTGGATGTCGCCCAGCAGGGTCCGCGCCGCAGCCAGCGCCAGCAAGTCGCGCTTGTCGCCATCAGCCACGGTCTCGGCCGCTTCCAGCGCCATGACGCTTTCCGCGAGGCGCATCTGGAAGGCGGGTTCGTCGGCCGGCCCCTTGATCGCTTCGCTTAACCAGGCCTCATAGGTGGCACGCGTTTCGCGCAACAGGTTGCCGATGGGCGTGTCGGAGAGGTTGTTTGGCCCGCGCGGATTCCCCGCACGTGCGCGCTTTGCTTCGGCGCGACCGATAATGGTCCGCTGCACCTCCGAAGCGCCCTCGTAGATGGTCGTAGGGCGAGCCGCTCTGCCCAGCGCCTCGATCTCGTAGCCCACGATCACGCCGCGCCCACCATGGATCTGCTGCGAGTCGTGGATCACCTCCAGCGCCGCTTCGGTCGCATAGGCCTTGGCCGCCGCGCCTTCGAGCATGATGCGATCGCCATTATCGCACATCGTCGCCGCACGCTCGACCAGCGCTGCGCCGCCTGCGGTGATTGCCGCCATCCGCCCCAGTTTGAGGCGGATGCCGGGAAGCGCGGAGAGCGGATTGCCGAATGCGTGGCGCTCACGCGTGACGTTTAGCGCGAGGTCGATCGCGCGTCGCGCCATCCCGACCGTGGCCGAACCAACAGACGGGCGGAATATCTCCAACGTCCCCAGCGAAGCACGGAGTCCCTCGCCCGGCTCGCCAAGCCGCTGCTTGTCGGAAATCCGGCAATTGTCGAAATCAAGGTAGCCGATCGCGTGAGGGGCCTGAAGGTCGATCCCGCCGCGCGCGGTGAAACCCGTGGTTCCGGCCTCGACGAGGAATGCGGTGATCGCGCGATTGTTTCCTTCCTCACCGGTCTTCGCGAAGGTGATATAGACATCCGCGTCGGGCGCGCCTGAGATGAACATCTTGGACCCGTTGACTACCCACTCGTCACCATCGCGACGCGCGCGGGTCTTCATGCCCAGCACGTCGGATCCGCTGTGCGGTTCGGTGAGCGCAAAGGAGAAGAGCGTCTTGCCCGAGGTCAACCCCGGTAAGTAGCGGCTATGCTGATCATCAGTGCCCATCCGCAGGATCGCGCTGGTGCCGAGGCCCTGGACCGCGAAATGCGTGTCGATCAGCGGGTCGTGATATCCGAACCGCTCGCGCAGCAGGCACAACAGGTGCGAATACCGGTCGAGCTGCCCCGCCCCACCATACGCTTCAGGCAGGGCAAGGCCGAACAGATTTTCCTGTGCAAGCGCTTCGATCAGCGCACGACAGGTGCGATCATGCTCTGGCCATGCATGCACGATCGGCAGCAGGGTCTCCGTACAAAGCGCGTCGACACGTGCCCTGAGCGCACTGTCGTCCGTCAGGTCGGTACTCGCAATTGCCGATTTAGAATTCATCATCTTCCCCTCGAATTTCGTCCAGGAAGGGCCGAGTGCAGCCCCTTGCTTGACAACGACTACCTACACATACTACTCGGTAGGTCAATGAAATTGTCAGTCCGTGGATGCGCCACCTTCGCGGGAAGGTTATAAGACGGCAGGCAAGACGAGGATGAACGCACGCATGGCTGGAATGTCTAAAAATCAACTGCTTCACGCTTACCGGATCATGCAACGATCGATCCTGTTGGAGCAGGTCGTGCTGCGCCTGATCGAGGACGGCACGGCGCGCATCCTGCTACATTCCGGGCGTGGACAGGAAGCGATCGGCACCGGGGCCTGCGCCGCCCTGCGCGACGACGACATGTTGTTCTACAGCCATCGTGGCGTGACGCAGATCCTCGCCAAGGGAATGCCGGTCGCTCCCTTGCTCGGCGATTTCCTTGGTCGCACGGATGGAGCGACCAAGGGGCTCGGCGCAGGCATTGTCCATGCGGTCGACCAGTCGCTCGGCATCATGGGATCAAGTGGCACGCTTGGCGGAGGTTTCGTACTCTCGGCAGGCGCCGCCCTTGGTGCACGCAAACTCAAAGACGATCGCGTCTCGGTACACATCTTCGGCGAAGGCTCGGCCAATCGCGGCACCTTCCACGAGGCCGCCAATGCTGCCGCGCTTTGGAAGCTTCCGATGGTCTGGCTGTGCGAGAACAATGGCTATTCGGTCTCCGTCGCGCATCGCGAGGCGACCTCAGTGGAAGATGTGGCCGACCGTGCGAAGGCCTACGGCATGCCCAGCCGGATCGTCGACGGGCAAGATGTCGAGGCGGTGCATAATGCGATGGCAGAAGCGGTGGAACGTGCCCGCGCGGGGGAAGGGCCGACGCTGATCGAGGCGAAAACGCTCCGCTTCCGCGGCCATTTCGAGGGCGACCCGCAGACCTATCGCGACAAAAACTATCTCGACTCGATGCGGGAGCGTGACCCCCAGAAGATCGTCGCCGAAAAACTGACGACTATGGGCGTTGATGAAGACGCTCTCGCTGCAATCCGTGACGAAGAATCTCATAATCTGGAAAGCGCGGTGGAGCAGGCGCTGACATCAGCCAAGCCCGGCCCCGAGCGTATCTACGAAGGCCTGCTTGCTGAAGGAGGTGCGGCATGAGCGAACCGAAAACCGATACCACGCGCACGCTCAGCTATCGCGCGGCGCTTCGCGAAGCCCTGATCGAAGAGATGGAGCGTGACGAGCGTGTCTTCATGATGGGCCAGGATGCCGGTCGCTTCGGCGGCGTATTCGGCGTCTCAAAGGGGCTGACCGAAATGTTCGGTGAGGATCGCGTGTTCGACACCCCGATCTCCGAAGCCTTCATCGTCGGCGGTGGCGTGGGCGCCGCGCTGGCGGGAGCGCGGCCGGTAGTCGAACTGCAATATGCCGACTTCGCGCTGATCTCGATGGACGAGATCGTCAACAAGGCGGCCAAGTGGCGCTACATGCACGGCGGCGGGCAGTCCGTGCCGCTAGTGATCCGTGCGCCGGAAGGCGTCGTCGGTGGGCTCGGGCCCGAACATTCCCAGTCGCTCGCACAGTATTTCTGGCACAGCTTCGGCCTCAAGGTCGCCATGCCCGCCACCCCGGCAGATGCGAAGGGGATGCTGAAGTCCGCTATCCGGGACGAAGATCCTGTCCTTTTCCTCGAGAACAAGTCGCTCTACAACCGGCGCGGCCCGGTACCAGAGGGCGAGTATCTCGTCCCGTTGGGCGTCGCCGCACAACTGCGCGACGGCGATGCGGTAACGCTGGTCGCATGGTCGCGGATGACAACGATCGCGATGAAGGCAGCGGACGAGCTCGCTGAAAAAGGTATTAACTGCGAGGTAATCGACCCACGCGGCATCCGCCCGTTCGATCTCGCTACGGTGCTCCGCTCGGTCGAAAAGACCGGGCGGCTGGTCGTCGTTCACGAAGGCCCCGTGACTGGCGGCCTTGCGGGCGAATTGATCACGCAGGTTGTTGAGCGCGCCTTTGCCTCACTGCAAGCCGCTCCCATGCGTGTCGCGGGCAAAGACTCATACGTTCCGCAGAACCTCGACCTTGAAGGCCTGCTGACGCCTGATGCCAACGCAGTAGTAAAAGCCGTCGAAGCGGTCATGGCCGCGTCCCCTACGAAGGATTTATGATGTTCGAGATCAAGCTCACCAAACTTGGCCAGACGATGGAAGAAGGCATCATCACGGCTTGGATGAAAAAGGTTGGAGAAACCTTCGAACAGGGCGATATTCTATATGAATGTGAGACCGAGAAGGCCGTGAACGAGGTGGAAGCCACCCGGGCCGGGACCCTGCGCGAGATCGTGGTCCAAGAAGGCGAAACTGTCGATGTGGGCACGGTCATCGCCACGGCGGACGAACCTGCATGAGTCCAAATGCCGAAACCCTGACGGGCGTTCACAAGGCGATGGCCAATGCCATGGCCGCGAGCTGGAGCGAGATCCCGCATTTCGCCGAGATTGTGCAGGTAGACGCCACTGCGCTGAAGGAACGCTTGCGGACCGAACGTAAAGCGGCAGCTGTTGATGAGAATGCCCCCCGCATCTCGATCAATGACCTGGTGGTCCATGCTGCGGTCGAAGCGTTGGGCAAGGAGCCTGCGCTCAACGGCGTATTCATCGATGGCAAGATCGAGCGGCCCGCTGACATTTCGGTATCCGTTGCAATTGCGACCGAACACGGGTTGATGACGCCGGTGCTGCGTGACGCCGGATCACTCTCGCTGAAAGACATCTCCTCTTCCATCGTCGCACTGCGAAAGGCTGCCGACAGGCGTCGTCTCGGCTCCGAGGCCTTCGAAGGCGCGGTGATGACCATTTCCAACCTCGGCGCTTTTGGCGTCGACACCGGCTTCCCGACCATAAACCGGGGGCAGAGTGCACTGCTGTTCATCGGTTCGCTGGCGGACCGCCCGGTGGTGATCGACGGCGAAGTGGTCGCGCGGCCCACGATGTATCTGACGCTCGCCTGCGACCATCGCGTCGTCGATGGGCTTGCGGCAGCCCGCTACCTCGGCGCGCTGCGTGCCATTATCGAAGACACTGGCATCAAAGGCCCTGGCGAATGACGGGCAAGCTCAAAGGACGCGTCGCGATCGTCACCGGTGCGGGACAAGGCCTGGGCCGCAGCTACGCGCTTGGCCTCGCCGCACAGGGGGCCAAGATTATCGTCAACGACATCGGCAGAGATCAAACAGGCAAATGGACGGCTGAATCCGTTGTCGAGGAAATACTCGAATCTGGCGGCGATGCCGTCGCCAACATCGACAGCGTGGCAACTGCGCAAGGCGGACAGTCAATCGTCCAGACAGCGATCGACCACTTCGGGTCAGTCGACATCCTGATTTCCAACGCCGGAATCGAGCGGAACAAGTCCTATGCAAAGTCGGACGAGAGTCACTGGGACCCGGTGATCGATGTGCATCTAAACGGTACGCATAACCTTTGCCATGCGGCATGGCCGCATATGAAGGAACGCGGCCACGGGCGCGTAGTCCTCGTCACCTCGCCGTCCGGTCTGTGGGGCAATTTCTCGCAAGCATCCTACGCGGCGGCCAAGATGGGCATCATCGGGCTGGCTAATGTACTGGCGATCGAGGGCAAACGTTACGGCATCCTCGTGAACAGCCTCGCCCCAATCGCGACCACGCCGATGTCGGCGCACACCCTGCCCCCCGGCCTCGGCGAGAAACTGTCGCCCGACCTTGTCACGCCCGCCATCGTCAAGCTGGCGTCGGACGATCTAGACGTGACGGGCGCGATCCTGGTGGCGGGCGGAGGCTGGTTCACCAGCGCGCATATTGCCATCGCGCCGGGTGTACACCTGAAGCCGTGCGAACAGCTCGACGACTACTGGAATGCGGTCCTTGATGGCAGCACCATTGAACCGGGCACGCCGCTCGACCCGGACACGCTCAACGCCATGTTCAGCGACTGAGCACCGAATGGCGGCGGCACGGCTGACGCGCGATCTAGTACAAACTGCCGGGTAGCTTCCGGCTACGAACATGGATGGAAACGCATGAATTTCGAGCTCAATGAAACCCAGCAAGAAGTACAGCAGGCGGTTCGCAACCTCGCCAATACTTTCGACGATGCATACTGGCGCGAGCGTGACAGCAAGCACGAATTCCCGTGGGAATTCTACAATGCCTTTGCCGAGAACGGCTGGCTTGGCATCGCTATTCCGGAGGAATATGGCGGCAGCGGGCTCGGAATTACCGAGGCATCGCTGCTGTTGCAGGAAGTCGCTGCTTCGGGTGCGGCCATGAACGGGTGCAGCCCGATGCACCTCAGCATCTTCGGTGTGAACGTGGTGGCCAAGCATGGTTCGGAAGAACTGCGTCAGTCGCTCCTTCCCCGCGTCGCCAGCGGCGATTGCCACGTCTGCTTCGCGGTGACTGAGGCCGATGCCGGGACCGACACGACCCGAATCCGCACTTTCGCTAAGCGGACAGAAAATGGCTACGTTATCAACGGGCGCAAGATTTGGATCACCAAGGCGCTTGATTCCGAGAAGATGATCCTCGTCACGCGCACGTCCCCGCGCGAGGAATGCACCAAGCCCACCGACGGGATCACTCTTTTCCTGATCGATATCGACCGAAAGAAGATGGCGATCCGCCCGATCGACAAGATGGGCCGCAACGCGGTCGCCTCGACCGAAGTGTTTATCGACGATCTTGAAGTGCCCGAATCCGCCCGCATCGGGGATGAGGGTAAAGGCTTCCGCTACCTGCTCGACGGGCTCAATCCCGAGCGTATCCTGTTGGCACATGAGTCGCTCGGCATCGGCTATGCCGCTCTACGCCGCGCGGTTCAGTACGCAAACGAACGCGTTGTTTTCGAACGCCCCATCGGCGCAAACCAGGCCATCCAGCATCCGCTGGCGCAGGCCTATGCCAACCTCCAGGCCGCTGAGCTGCTGGCGCGCAAGGCCGCATGGCTTTATGATCGCGGTGATCCGTGCGGTGCGGAGGCGAACATGGCGAAGCTGCTGTGCGCCGACGCGGCGTTTTTCGCCGCGGACCGGGCCGTCCAGACCCTCGGCGGGCTGGGCTACGCGAGCGAATATGACGTCGAACGCTATTTCAGGGAAGCACGTCTGATGCGCATTGCCCCCATCAGTCAGGAAATGGCGTTAAATTATATCGCGCAGCAAGTCGTCGGATTGCCACGTTCCTACTAAGGTTAAACGATGACAGGCACGCTAATCGAGAGAATCGCGCGTCACGATCCCGAGCGCGCCGCTCTGATCGTGACGCATCCGCAGGGTGACCAATACGTATCCTATGGCCGCCTGCTGGATGCGGTGGAGCGCTGGGCAGGTTGGCTCGCCGGCAAGGGGCTAAAACCGGGAGCGCGGATCGGGGTCTGGCTGCCCAATGTCGCCGCGTGGCCGATCCTTGAGCTTGCCGCTGCGCGCTGCGGGCTGATCGTAGCGCCAGTCAACACGCGCTGGCGCGCAACCGAGATCACCCATCTGCTCAAGCGGACCGAACCTTCGCTAGTGATCCATCCAAGCGAGTTCCAGGACATCGACTTTGGCGGGATTCTGGCCGAGATGTCCGAAGGATCAATGCCGACAGAAACATTGGCACTCAATTCCACGGCCATCGATCCTCCCGCCGGGGAGACCGCACACGTAGCTGACGATCTCGGCGACCGCTTGCTCAACCTGCTTGCAACCAGCGGTTCGACCGGGGAGCCGAAATTCGCGAGCCACACCCAGTCGGGACTCGTAATCCGCTTTACCGCCGCCGCCGAACGCTTTGCCATCTCCGCGGGTGACCCGGTGCTGTGCGCGCTGCCAATGTGCGGCATATGGGGCCTCGGAATCACGCTGGCGACGCTTATGACTGGTGGCACGGCGGTCCTGATGCCGGTGTTCGATGCAGACGAGGCCGCGACTTCGCTCGATCGGCTGAAGGTCGCTCACGTCCACGGCGGCGACAATCTGGTGCTGGCGATCGTTCAGTCGGAGAAGCTCGCCAGAGGCGTACTCCCGAACTGGACGACCTGCTATTTCGGCGCATTTACAGGCCGCGATCCCACTGATGTCATAGCCGCAGTCGAGCCGTGCGGCGGATCGGGCTTGCGAGCGGCGCAGGCCTATGGCTCGTCCGAAGGGCTGGCCTTCGTCGCAGGCTGCGGGCCCGATGCGCCGCTCGAAGACCGGCGAAATGCCGGCGGCCCGCTACTCGACGAGGCGACGCAGGCACGGCTGATCGATCCGCAATCGGGCGCGATCGCGGCGCCGGGCGAGCGAGGCGAGATCCAGCTGCGCGGGTCCACGGTGACGGCAGGCTTTTTTGGCGATGACCTGGCGAGCGCGCAGTTACGCACCGAGGATGGCTGGCTAAGGACGGGCGACCTTGGTGAGCGGACCGAGGAGGGCTTTCGATTCATCGCCCGTATGGGCGATGCGCTGAGACTGCGCGGCACTCTGGTCGACCCCGCTGAGATCGAGGCATCGCTGTGCGATCACCCTGCTGTGGCAGAGGCGCATGTCGTAGGCGCGCAAGACCTCGAACGCGGCGACGTTGCCGTCGCCTTCGTCAGGACGGAAGCCGGAAGCGCCATGTCGGAGGACGACCTGCGCAGCTTCGTGCGGAGCAGGCTGGCGAGTTACAAAGTGCCCGAACGGGTTGTGCTCGACGCGGATATCCCGGTCACGGTCAGTGCGAATGCAACGAAAGTGCGTAAGGATGTACTGCGCGAGATGGCAGGGTCCTATTTGGCCAGTACACCGCCAACTACGTAATTGACAATCGTATCCGCAATGGCGGATCGATCCTCATCAGTCGTCTCGGGCCGGTCGACATACCACATGGTCGTCCAGTTGAGCGACCCAAGCAGCGGCTTGGCGAGAAGTTTGGGGTCGTTCTGGCGAATGGTCCCCTCATCCATTCCCTGACGCAGCGCATCGACGAAGAGAGTTTCGTAACTGCGACGGACCTTCGAAATCTCGACCATAAAATCCTGCTGCTTCTCGTTTACGAACAGGTCTGTCGTGGAAAGCAGCGTGACACGTGTGAATGCCAGATTTTCCATCACGATCAAGGCGTGACGACGCGCCATCCTGCGCAGCGCGTCGATAGGGTCGCTCGCAGCTTGGCGCTCCGCCGAAACCTGCGCAAACATCATGTCCAGCACCTGACGGTGAATATCCATGAGGATATCCGCCTTACTACGATAGTAGTGATAAATCCGGCCCTTGGTCGCCCCCATTTGGTCGGCTATCTCATCTATCGAAGCGCGGGCATAGCCAAGGCGCATGAACGCGTCGGTCGCCGCGGCAAGGATTTCCAGCCGGCCTTCCTCGTTGCGATTAGGCCTTGCCCGCGTCGCACGGTCCTTTTTTACCGGCCCTGACATATACATCCCATTCTGATCGCTTCCCCTGACACCCTCTTAACGCCCGTTTCCAGCAGACTAAAGGTCGGTGAGCCGACATCCACCCGATGGGAGGACGTCGGCCCGTATCGCAGGATCAGAACTTGAAGGCGATTTCTGCCCCGTAGGTGCGCGGTGCGCCGAAGCGGGAGACCTCGTCTTTGAGCGCGTAGTTCACGTTCACGCGATACTCCGCGTCGGTCAGGTTTCGTGCCCAGAGGGCCGCGGTCCACCGGTTGTCGAAGGTGTAGGAAAGCCGCGCATCGAGCAGGCCGTAGGGATCTTCGAACTGCGCATTGGTCGGGAACCAGTAGGTCTTCCCCTTGCCCGTGTAGTTGGTGCGGAACTTCAGCTCGTCGTTGTCGCCTACCGGCACCGTGTACTGGAAGCCGACGTTGAACTGGTACTTGGGCGTGCGTTGCAGGAACTTGCCCGTATTGTCGTTCCCCAGCGAGTCGGTGAACTCCAGGTACTTGGTGTTGAGCAGTGTCAGGCTGCCGAACAGCTCGAGGCCGTTGAACGGGATCACCTGCCCTTCAAGCTCAACCCCGCGAATGCGGGCGTCCGCCGCATTGTCGGTCACGCTGCACAGGCAGTTGCTGTCGGTCTGGGTGACCTGCAGATCGTTGTAGTCCATCTGGAACACGGCGAGGTTGAGGCGCGCGCGCCGGTTCATGAACTCCAGCTTCGCGCCAAGTTCGTAGTTGTTGACCGTTTCCGGATCGTAGCTGATCGCGGCGGCGACGGCATTGGCGGGCGTGTCCTCGAACCCGCCGCCCTTATAGCCGGTGGCGTAGCTCGCGTAGAACATCACCTGCTCGCTAGGGGTGAATTCCAGCGTGAATTGCGGCGTCAGCTTGCCCCAGCTGTCCGAGTAGCTGGCGGTGAAGGACTCGCCTTCCGCGAGGCCTGCGCCCAGCGGGGTAAGCGGCACGGTGCCGCCGGGGTTGAACCGGTCCCCGGTCTCCACGGCAGTGCCGGTGACGATGCCGGATTTCTTGTCGTGCGAGTAACGCAGCCCCGCAACCGCCTTGAACAGTGGGTTGAACTGGTAACCGACCTGGCCGAAGACCGCCCAGGATTCGGAGGTCGCATCATTGTTCCAGAGCGACTCGCCCGAGATGAGGTCGAGCGCGGCGAGCGGCACCTCACCCCAGAAATGGTCGATCTTGGTCACATCGTCGCGCTGGTGATAGCCACCCACGATCCATTCGAACCCGCTGTCGCTGGGCTGCGAGACGAGGCGGATTTCCTGGCTGAACTGCGTCGCGTCTTCCGACTCGCCGACCGGGGTGGTGAACAAGGTGGGCGAAATGACGCCGTAGCCGTTGTCGGGGCCGACGCCGGTCTGGTCGTACTGGCTGTCCGCCTTGCCGTCGCGATAGCCGATCACGACCTGCAGATCGGCGACATCGCCGAGGCCCTTGCTCACCTGCCCGATGACACTCACCGCATCGCGGGTGAGGCCCTGCGGCGTGGGCGAGACATCGCCCTTGAAGATGGGATGCTGCGGCAAAGCTTCGCGAATGGTCAGCGGCTTGCCGCGAATCTGGCCGATCTCCTTGCGCGCCGCGCTCCACGGGCCGTTCCCTGCGTCGGGGCCGTCGATGGCGATCTGTGCGATGCCGTTCGATTCGTCGTGCACGTAATCGACGATCAGGCGCGCTTCGAAATCCGATTCGGCCGGCTGGAACAGCAGTTGGCCACGCGCCTGGATGCTCTGGATGTCGTCGAGGTCGCGGTTGTTCAGGATGTCGCGCGAGTAGCCGCTATTGTTGTGCGTCTGGAATGAAAGACGCGCTGCGACATTGTCGCTTATCGGACCGGTCACGTGACCGCGCAGCAGCACATCGTCGTAGTTGCCGTAAGACGCGCTGAGCGATCCGCCGTTGGTGAACTTGGGGCTCGCGGTGATGATGTTGATCGCTCCGCCGGCCACGTTGCGGCCAAGCAGCACACCCTGCGGACCGCGCACAACCTCGACCCGTTCGATATCGTAGAGGTCGAAATTAAAGAGGCCCGGACGGCCGACGTAGACATCATCGGTGAAGATGCCGATCGACTGGTCGGCGGAGGGCGAATCCAGCCGGGTATTGGTGATACCCCGGATATTGAATTCCTGATCGAGTCCGGAAATGGCGGTGAACGAAAGCGAGGTGGTACGCTTTGCCACATCCTCGAAACTGAGGATACGATCTTCTGCCAGGGTTTCGCCCGAAAGGGCGCTGACTGCGACTGGCGCCCGCTGGAGACCGACCTCGCGGCGCTGCGCAGTAACGATAATCGTATCGAGCTGTTCAACCTGGCGGGGTTCGGCTGAAGGCTGCTCGCCTTCGGCGGCGGCATCGTCCTGTGCGATGGCCGATGCTGGTACAAGCACGGCAGCCATTGCCAGCAGTGACGGTATGTTACGTGTACGCATTTTCTTGCTCTCCCAAATCGGTTTCGGCGTCATGATCGATACCCACAACGATTAACCTACTGAGTAGTATGTCTCAGTTATCACGACTGGTCAAGAGGCTTGACGGCACATGCAGCAACATACTACCCAGTAGGATATGAACGAAAGATCCTCCGAAAATATAGACGCGCCTTTGAAGGGCGTTCGGGTCTTAGACCTTGGAATGTTGCTTCCCGGGCCGGTTTGTGCCCTGCATCTGGCGTGGCTTGGCGCAGACGTCGTAAAGGTCGAGCCCCCGGCCGGAGACCCAGGCCGCCACCTCTATGACGGGGCATTCTTCGACAGTTATAATCGTGGCAAGCGCTCGGTCGTTTTCGATTTGAAGACGGACGATGGACGCAATGCGTTACTCGGACTCGCAGGGAGGGCCGACGTCCTGATCGAGAACTTTCGCCCCGGAGTAGCAGACCGGCTCGGTATAGAGCCGGCCAGGGTACTGGCGATCAACCCCGCGCTGATTTACTGCTCGATCACGGGCTTCGGTCGTGGATCGCGTGAGGCTTCTCCGGCGCATGATCTGAATTTCCTCGCTGGTTCAGGTGCTTTGGGAGCGGCAACTACATGGTCGGGTCAGGGAATGGCATCGACGCGGCCCGCCATGCCGGTGGCCGATTTCGGCGGCGCAGCCATGGCGGTACAGGGAATTCTCGCTGCGCTCTTCCAGCGATCGCGAACCGGGCAAGGGAGGCACCTGGAAATCGCGATGCAGGAAGTCATGCTGCACTGGATGGCATGGCGTGTGGCAGCCGAGGACAGGGACGACGATCAGGCGTGGACTCGCTTCCTTGAGCCCGCGAACGACATTTACCCGACCAAGGATCGGCGCCGAATCGCAATCGGTGCGATCGAGCCGCGCCTGTGGCGGGCATTAACGGATGCTCTGACAATCGACGGGCACGAGTTGCCCGAGGGCGCGCCCGACTGGGATTGGCGGCAGAGGCGCGACAATGGTACGCAATTAGCGAATGCCCTGTCCCGAGCTTTCGCTACGCGCTCCATGGACGCCTGGATCGCGCTGCTGGAGCAGGCGGGCGTCCCGGCCGATCCGGTCGCGACTCCGGCAGAGGCTTTCGCAAGTTCATGGGTGGCCGAGCGCTCGCTAAAACATGACGACGGGTGGATCCGTCCTCCGCTGCCGGGCGTAGGTCGTCTCGCCCCTTCGCCTTCGCTCGATGCCGATAGCCAGGCAGTCCGGGCCGGGCAATTCTGGAGCTAGGACCGCGGCATGGACACAATTGATACAATTCTCCGCCATTTCGGGGCAAACGCCTCCGACCGACCTGCCCTCACTTTCGATGGCAAGACATCCACCTACCGGGATTTAGACCGTAATAGCAATCGGCTCGCCCGCGCGCTGGCCGCCGAGGGCGTCACTAAGGGAGACCGAGTAGCGTTTCTTGGCCGCAACCGGACGGAGCATTTCGAAATTATCTTCGCGGTCGCGAAGTTGGGGGCAATCTCCGTCGGGATGAACTGGCGGCTGAGTGCGGGCGAGCTCGCTGCGCAGCTGAAAGACTGCTCCCCCCGGGTGGCGCTGGGATCGGACGCGGAAATGGCGTTGCTGACTGAGGCATTGGATGGGCTGCCGGACGCGCCGCTTGCGATAGATCTGAACGATACGACCCCCGCCGGATACGCCGTCCGCCTCGCGGTACAGGCGGATGGCGATTTGCCGATGGTTTCGCGTTCCGAAGACATATGCATGATCTGCTACACCTCGGGCACGACGGGCAGTGCCAAAGGCGTCGCCTTCACCCATGGCAGCCTCGGTGCGATTTTTCCTGGTGCAGCCGAAGCATGGAACTTCAGCCCCGACAGCGTAAGCTTGGTGTGCATGCCCACCTTCCACACGGCCGGCGCCCTGTGGGGCCTGCTCGCCATGTCGCAGGGCGGGCACGATGTGTTGGTGGGGGATTTCGATCCTGCCGAGGTCGCGGACCTGATGGCTTCGCACAAGGTTACGAATGCGATGCTCGCGCCGATCATGCTTGAGCAGGTGATTGTCGCGCTCGAAGCCGGCCCTTCACGCGATCTCTCAGCCTTGCGCACAGTTTTGTATGGCGCGGCCCCGATTACCGAACCGGTCCTCGCGCGAGCGCTCGAAGCGCTAGATTGCGGCCTGGTGCAGGGCTACGGCCTGACCGAAGTCAACGGAACACTCACTATCCTGCGCTCCGAAGACCACGTCCTCGATGGCCCCCGCCGCGACCGCCTGCGCTCTGCCGGAACCCCCGTGCCATGGGGGGAAGTGCGGGTCGTCGATCCCGAGACCGGTGCCGAACGTCTCCGGGGCGAGGTCGGCGAGGTATGGGGAAAGAGCCCGGGGATGATGGAAGGGTACTGGCGCAAACCCGAAGAAACCGCAGAGACTGTTACCGAGGACGGATGGCTGCGCACCGGCGATGCCGGGTACATTGACGAAGACGGCTACCTGTTCCTCACCGACCGGATCAAGGACATGATCGTGACGGGGGGCGAGAACGTCTATCCGATCGAGGTCGAAAACACGCTCGCCGCCCATCCGGCAGTCGATGCAGTGGCGGTGATCGGCGTGCCCGACGAGAGGTGGGGTGAAGCTATCAAGGCTGTTGTCACAACTAGGGGCGAGCGCCCCTCCGCCGAAGAGCTGATCGCGTGGGTGCGCGACCACATCGCCGGGTACAAGTGCCCGAAATCCGTCGATTTTATCGAAGAAATGCCACGCAACGCCTCGGGAAAGATCCTGAAGCGCGTGCTGCGCGAAAATTACTGGAGTGGGCATGACCGCAGGATCGCTTGATACGCTGCGCCCCGGATTGCTGGAAGGTGCGCGCTGCCTCGTCACCGGCGCAGGCAGCGGGATTGGTCGTGCGATTGCGCTGCGCCTGATCGGGCTCGGTGCGCATGTCACCAGCGCAGGCCGGACGATCGAAACGCTTCAGGAGACTGGAGATCAGGCAAAAAAACTGCCGGGCTCCTACGAGCCCGTGGTATGCGATGTGCGCGATGTCGATGCGGTCGGCAAGCTGGTCGAAACAGCAGCAGGCGATCATGGACTCGACCTGCTGGTGAATAATGCAGGGGGGCAGTTTTACGCGCCCGCAATCAAGATTTCGCGGCGTGGCTGGGATTCGGTAATCGACCTCAACCTTTCGGCAGTATTTTCGATTACCTTGGCCGCGCGCCCCCATTTGGCGAAGCGGCGCGGAGCGGTTGTCAGCATCTCGCTCACCGGAACCGACCGGGGCATCATGGGCGCATCGCACGGCGTTGCCGCACGCGCGGGCGTCCTCGGTCTTACCCGCACGCTCGCGCTTGAATGGGCGGGCGACGGCATCCGCCTCAACTGCATCGGCCCCGGTATCGTGCTGACCGAGAACCTCGATCCAGACGCGCGGGAGCGCATTCTGGCACGCATGGACGCCGTGCCGCTCGGCCGAGCCACCGAGACTGCTGAGATCGCCGAACTGGTCGGCTTCCTCGCCAGTGACGGCGGCAGGCTGATCTCCGGCCAGTTGCTCCAGATCGATGGCGGCGCGCATATCGGCCCCGGGATCCACGCCTGGGAACCGGAGCGCGGACCATTATGAACAGGCGCTTCGTCGGTAAGGTCGCCTTCGTCACTGGCGCCGCACGGGGACAGGGCCGCGCCGCCGCAATCGCGTTCGCACGGGACGGCGCGGACATCATCGCCCTGGACGTGTGCGGAAAGGTAGCGCCAGATTCTCCCGCCAGCGTTCCCGCGGATTTCGAGGAAACGGTCGCCGCTGTAGAGGGCGCCGGTCGACGGATCGTCGCGCACAATGCCGATGTGCGCGATCTGGCTGCAATCGAAAAAGTACTGGCCGATGGCGTCGAGCAGTTCGGGCGGCTCGATTTCGTAGTCGCCAATGCAGGAATCGCGGGCATGGGCCCGTCGGACAAGCTGACCGAAGAGCAGTGGGACAGGATGATCGCGGTCAACCTGTCCGGCGCGTGGCGCACCTGCCGCGCCGCGATCCCGTATCTGCGCGAGACCGAAAACGGGTCCATCATTTTCACCGCATCGGCTGCAGGCCTCAAAGGCATGCCTTGGGTCTCGCACTATTCGGCGGCCAAGCACGGCGTCATCGGCCTGATGCAATCACTGGCCAACGAACTCGGGCCGAAGTGGATTCGCGTCAACGCGGTGTGTTCCACCACCGTGCGCACGCCGCTGATCGAACACGAAGAACACTTCCGCCTGTTCCGGCCAGATCTCGAACATCCCACTGCCGCCGATATCGAAAAGGCTGCATCAAAGCTCAACCTGCTGCCGATCTCGTGGGTCGAGGCGGAGGATGTCGCCAACGCGATCCTTTGGCTCTGCTCCCAAGAGGCCCGTTTCATTACCGGCGTCGCGCTACCCGTGGACGCTGGCTTCCTGATCAAGTGAGGACACCCGCATGAACCCCATAACCTCCCGCGTGCTACACGGGATAGCCCTCATCACCGTAGACCACCCTCCGGTCAACGCGCTGAGCGTAGTGGTACGCAAGGGGCTTCAAGATGCCATCGCCAAGGCTAATGCCAATCCTGATGTGGATGGCATCATCCTACGCGCAGCAGGAAACACCTTCGTCGCAGGCGCCGACATTAAGGAAATGCAGCAGGGGCGCCATCTTGAACGCCCCACCGTGCGCGAGATTCAAGACGCGTTGCAGGCAGGCAAGCCGAGCCTTGCGGCAATCCAAGGCGCGGCGCTGGGCGGTGGGTTGGAGCTGGCGCTCGCCTGTACCTTCCGCGTTGCGCTGCCAGATGCGGAGGCGGGCTTGCCCGAAGTCAAGTTAGGCCTGCTGCCCGGCGCTGGCGGAACGCAGAGGATTACCCGGCTGTGCGGCCCCGCCACTGCGCTCGACATCATCGTCTCGGGCCGCAAGGTTTCCGCGCAAGAGGCTCTGTCGATCGGCGTGTTCGATGCGCTGGTCGAGGATACGCAGGATGCGACGGTCGAGTTCTTGCGGGCACGGCAGGACGCGGACGAAATTCCGCAACCGATCCTCGAAAGGACGGACGTGATAAAAGAGGTCGACCCAGCGAACTTCGAGGCCGTGCGAGCCAAGGCCGCCAAGCGCGGTGCGAAGGCTCCCCAGCGGATCATCGAATGTATCGAAGCGGCCTGTCGGTTGGAGGGTGAGGAAGGTCTCGCCTTCGAACGAGCAAAATTCGATGAACTGAAAGGCGGCCCGGAGAACAACGCGCTGTCCCACGCCTTCTTCGCCGAGCGGGCCGCCGCCAAGCTACCGGATGGCGAGGCGCAAGACATTAATCGGGTCGGAATAGTCGGCGCGGGCCTGATGGGCAGTGGTATTGCGATCGCACTCGCCGACAAGGGCATCTCTGTCGAACTAGTCGATCGCGATGCAGGCTCGATCGAAAAAGCCCGCGGGCGCATCGCCGCGATTTACGAAGGCACGCGCAAGCGCGGCATCATGAGCACCGAGGAATGCCGCGCGGCGCAGACCCGGATCACAAGCGCCACCGATTACGGCCGGTTCGCGAAGTGCGATCTCGCAATCGAAGCCGTGCCCGAAAAGATGGAGCTGAAGGAAGCGGTTTTCGCGCAGCTCGACGAAGTTCTGCCCCCGCATGCGATCCTCGCCAGCAATACGAGCTCACTCGACATTGACCGCATGGCAGCGGCTACGGCGCGCCCGGGTTCGGTAATCGGACTGCATTTCTTCTCGCCCGCGCACATTATGAAGCTGGTCGAGGTCGTTCGGGGTAAAGCCAGCACGGCCGATGCGGTGGCGAGCGGCATGGCGCTGGTCCGCCGTATCGGCAAAGTCGGCGTGGTGGCGGGCAATTGCGACGGATTTGTCGCCAACCGCTCGCTGCAATTCTACACCGGTCAGGCTGAGTTCCTGATGGAACAGGGCGCCCGACCAGAACAGATCGACCGCGTGGCCGAGGAATTCGGCATGCCGATGGGTCCGGTCGCGATGCGCGACATGGCAGGCCTTGATGTCGCGGCGCTGGTGCGCGAAGTGCGTGCCAAGAGCTTGCCGCCGGAAGAACGCCTCTCTCCCCTAATTGAAAGGATGGTCCAGGCTGGACGGCTCGGCCAGAAGAGCGGTGCGGGCTTCTATCGCTACGAGAATCGCAAACGGGTGCCCGACCCTCAGGCAATCGCCATCATCAACGATACGGCGCGCGAACTCGGTGTCCAACAGCGCCGTTTCGACGATGTTGAAATTCGCGAACGGCTGTTCCTGCCTATCGTCAACGAAGGCGCGCGCGAGCTCGAGGAAGGCATCGCCCTGCGAGCGGGCGACATCGATGTGGCCTGGATTAACGGCTACGGCTTCCCCGCCTTTCGCGGCGGCCCGATGCATTGGGCCGAACAAGTAGGGATGGGTCGCGTGGTGGCCATGGCTGAGCGGCTCGGCGCCGACCTTGGCCCGCGCTGGCAGCCTTCCGCTCTTTTGAAAGATCTCGCTGCGACGGGTCGCGGCTGGGCCGAAGCCGGTTATTAAGGAGACGTTAGATGCGCGAAGCGGCCATAGTCGCCACTGCCCGTACGGCTATTGGCCGTTCAACGAAGGGCTCGTTTAACGCGACTGAGGCGCCAGTTCTGGGCGGCCATGTGCTGCGCGCCGCTGTCGAACGCGCAGGGATAGATCCCGAACGGATCGACGACCTCTATTTCGGCACCGCGTTGCAACACGGATCGCAAGGATCGAACCTAGGGCGGATGAGCATATTCGCCTCCGGACTTCCTATCGCGATTCCGGCCATTACGATGGACCGAAAATGCGGATCAGGCCTGTCGGCAGTGGCGATTGCCGCACGCTCGATCATGGCGGGCGATTGTGACGTATGCCTTGCGGGCGGTATGGAAAGCATCAGCCTGGCGATTCCGCAAGCCCCGCTGCCTGTGCGCAATGAATCGGTGATCACCCAGCAGCCGCATGCCTACATGGCGATGATCGAAACTGCAGAGGTTGTGGCCGAACGCTACGGCGTTTCTCGCGAGGCGCAGGACGAGTTCGCAGCAGATAGCCACCGACGCGCGGCGCGAGCGGTGAAGAGCGGTGCTTTCGCGGAAGAGATTGTGCCGATCACAGTCACTCGCGAAGTGCGCGACAAGGCAGGGAAGGTCATTGGGGAAGAAATGGTTACGGTCACCCGCGACGAAGGCGTGCGCGCCGATACGAGCGTGGACCGGCTCAGTCAGCTCAAGCCCGTTTTCCGCGACGGTGAACAGATCACTCAGGGGCAACATGTCACGGCAGGCAATGCGAGCCAGTTGTCTGACGGTGCCTCAGCCCAGGTACTGATGGACCGCGCGACTGCACAGGCCGAGGGTCGCGATATCCTTGGTATCTATCGCGGCTTCCAAGCCGTCGGATGCGCGCCGGATGAGATGGGAATTGGCCCGGTTCTCGCTATCCCCAAGCTGCTCAAGCGCGCGGGGCTGGAGGTCGGCGATATCGATCTATGGGAGATCAACGAGGCTTTTGCGAGCCAGTGCCTGTATTGCCGCGATACGCTTGGGATCGACCCGGAATTACTTAACGTGAACGGCGGTGCGATTGCGCTGGGGCATCCTTTCGGCATGACCGGCAGCCGACAGGTCGGCCATGCACTGCTGGAAGGCCGTCGTCGGGGAGCTCGCTGGGTCGTTGCATCAATGTGCACCGCCGGGGGCATGGGGGCAGCGGGGTTGTTCGAACTCCCATCCTGACGCTCAGGTTCGCTGCCGCCATCCTCTGCATTTCGCGGCAAATCGGTGTGAAAAGTTACAATGACTTCTCTTTGACTACGCTATTTTCCCACTCAGTGTGTCAACACGCGTGAGATATTGGACAAGCTGTTTCGCCTGCTGTGAGCGGGTTGTGCCTAGCTTCCGTTCAATCAAACGTTGCTAAAAATCGCGGACTAAATAGGCCTCGAAATAGGACGGTCTGCGCAGCTAATAGAGAGTTTGTGTCAGAAGAGGACTCAATAATAATTGATAACAATTTGTATTTATTTTCAAAGGGAAATTTGATTTACAAACATGGCACAACCACTGGTACTAAATAATTTTTAGGTAATGGTTCGTTTCCCGATCTCTATTCATATCATACGGCTTCATTTGGACTTGTACCGGATTTGCGCCGGTCACTTGAGAGTTTAACACTCGATCAAGGAGACCGACGAGATGAAGAAGCATACAGAAGAGTACAAACGCGAGGCTGTGCGGATTGCGCTGACCAGTGGATTGTCGCGGCGGCGTGTGGCACCGGATTTGGGTGTCGGCCTGTCGACGTTGGGCAAGTGGGTGTCGCAGTATCGGCCAGCTGATTTGGTGGCCGCGCTAGCCAAGCAGATTTGGCCCGCGAGAATGAACGGCCTCGCCTGGAGAACCGGATCCTCAAGGAGGAGAGGGATATCCTAAAAAAGGCCACGCAGTTCTTCGCGAGCCAGCGGCCGTGAGGCTCGCGTTCGTGGAGAGCTGGCGCCATATATGGCCGGTGGAGACGAACTGCCGGGTGATGCAGATCAGCCCCTGTGGCTATCGTTCCTGGCGCATGCGGCCGATCAGCCAGCGTTCCCGCACGGACGCTGGCTCATATCCGGGAGCAGTATAGTCTGAGCCTAGGCAGCTATGGGTTTGAGATGCGAGCGCTCACTCGGGCACATGAAGTCGTCCCAGCCCGAATGCTTGCGCAGCTTCTCCAGGAGAGCCAAGGACTGCCGCTACAGCGGCACACTGTGGAGTCGTCGTAGCTTGGTCCGCTCCGCCGGTATCCGCCAGACGGCATCTTCCCAATCGACCTCGGCCCATCGTCCAAAGCGAAGTTCGCCGGGGCGAAGGAATACGTGGGGCAGCAGTTGCACGGCAATTTTCACGATCGCCCCTCCTCCATATCCGTCGATCGTCCGCAGCACTTCCCCGAGCTTATGCGGTTCGAGCGCCGCGGCATGATGCGTAACCTTCGGCGTGGCCAACGCGTCCCCGAGTAACGCCGCGGGGTCATGCTTACATAGCGCCATCGCTACGCCATGGCGGAACACGCGGCTTGCGAATGCGCGAGTGCGAACGGCCGTCTCATGTTTCCCGGCGCGTTCGACTTTCTTCAAAGCGACAAGAACTTCGGCGGGTTCGATGGAATCGATAGGCCGACCACCGATGCTTGGTGTCAGATGGGACAGGAACCAACGCGCCTTATCGATCGTAGCTTCGGCCTTCCCGCTGGCCACAAACCTGACAGCAATGAAGTCCTCGGCTACGGAATTAAAGCTGTTGTCGGCAGATAACCGAGCCTTGATCTTCTTCATCTTGCGTTTGTGTGAAGGATCTTCCCCTGCCCTTATTAGACGGCGGGCCTCTTCACACTTTTCCCGTGCCTCCGCGAGCCGCACCTGAGGAAATGCGCCAAGAGCCAGACGCTTCTCCGAAGTGAGGAATCGGTACTTGAAATACCAAAGTTTTGACCCGCTAGGGCGAACCTCGATGTAAAGGCCTCTGCCATCAAATTTGCGATAGGGACGGTCGGAGGGCGTCAACGCAGATATCTGAGCGACTTTGAGGGTCATTGGGGCATCGCCTTCTTTCTGGTCGCCGTGCCCCCGAAACGCTGCCCCAAAAGTTGTGAAATCTGGGGGCATTTCTTGGAACAAAGCGAGACATCGGCTTCGGCCATTATGGCCGGAAACCGGTAGAATATCAACGATCTGAGACATTTTTGGAAGAAGTACTGGTGCCGCTTAGAGGACTCGAACCTCTGGCCCCATCATTACGAATGATGTGCTCTACCATCTGAGCTAAAGCGGCGTTCCGGCGGGGCCGTTAGCAAGGTGAGGGGCTTTGGGCAAGCGGCATTGCTGCACGGGGGGGTGACTGTGCGTGTTTGGGGCTGTCCTATCCCGTGTCCCGTGTCCCGTGTCCCGCGCTCCGCCCGCCTGTCCATCATTTACGTGGCCTTTACCATTGCGGGCGTATTGAGAGCGTTGATTATGGCGATTGGGGATATTTGATGGACAGCATGCGCGGACTGCTCTCCGGCGGCCACGACCAGGATGACGGCGCTATTGAAGCGCCGCCGACTGTCGGCATCGACGAACGCCGTATGCAGGTGCGCGCATACAATTTCTGGGCCGCCTTGTTGGAAGATCGGGCCTATCCGTCGGTCGAAGACCTTGACCTCGATCAGCTCGATGATTTCGGTACCAACGCTGTTTTGCTTGATTTTACGGCCGGTATTGAAAATCCGGGTATCGCCTTTCTGGGCGAACGGCTCCGCGCCGAATCCGGCATCGACGACGAAGTTCATTACATCAACCAGATCCCCGGGCGTTCGCTGCTGTCGCGGCTGACCGACCATTATCTTCAGATTATCGCCAACCGCGCGCCGATCGGTTTTGAAGCCGAATTCGTCAACGATAACGGCGTCACGATCATGTATCGCGGCATCTTATTGCCCTTTTCGTCGGACGACGACACGATTGATTTCATTCTTGGCGTGATCAATTGGAAAGAGGCCGCATCCACCGCGCAGGCGGAGGAACTGCAATTGTCGGTCGAACAGGCGCTGCGTAGCGCTCCGCCGCTTTCGGCACCGGCCCCGGTTTGGGCCGATGGCCCCGATTCGGAACATCTTGATGTAGAAGCGGGTCCGGGCTTTGCTGCCCTAGATGACGGCGATGCGCCGGACGAGAATCACCTGTCGTCGGCCCTTGACGCCATCGTGGCTTCGGGGTTCAAAAGTGCCGGGCCAGCAGCAGTTGTTGAGCCCGAGGCCTCATTCGAGCCCGAAGCACCACTCGACGACAGCGCCGAGTTGGCCGACTGGCTGGCGCTGGCGCGTGAAACCGCCGAACGCGCCCAAGCCGCCGACAGCCGCAGCCGCAACGCGCTATATCAGGCGGTTGGCAAGGCGTGGGATTTTGCCCTTGCCGCCGAGGACCAACCCGATGCTTTTGCCGAACTGCTCGACGATGCGGGGCTGAAGGCACAGGATCGCGCGCCGATGACCCCGGTGGTCAAGTTGGTCTTTGGTGCCAAATATGACAAAACGCGGCTGGCAGAATATGCCTGTGTGCTGGGCCATGCCCGCGAGGCCGGACTGTCGCGCGGTGCGTTGGGCGCCTATCTTGAAAGCTATCCGGGCGGCCTCAAAGCCCTGGTGCGGGCCGAACGCGCGCGTCGCAAACCCGCGGGTGAGGCAGCAAAAGCCGACGAAAAGCTTGAGGCCAAGCTGACCGCGCTGCGCGATGCACAGCCGGCTGTCATCATGGAGTATGATGCGGGCGATGCCGAATTTGTCGTGTTGCTCGCACGGCGGATGATGGACGGTCATATCGGGGTCGTGGCCCATGCCGAGGTTGATGCTGCGTTGCTTGGCAAGGTCGTGCACAAGGCCAACCCATTCTGATGTGATGCGTTCGCACACCGACTGGTTTGATCGACCTGTCGCAACGACGTAACACTCAAACCCAAAATTGAAATTATTTTACACAGCAGGGCTGCAGCCTCTTGAGCCGCCGTCGTCGTGGGCGCATAGAGGGCCATAGCGAGCGGGCTGGCTGAATAGCAGCATGGACGGCCTGCCGATTTGCCTCGGGATGCCGCCATTTATGCCCCAAAATTCAAAAGCAAAACGTCAATCCAAATTGACTGATACAGCTCGTCCGGTTGTCCCGGCGGAGCTTCAGGCCGCCTATGCCGAGGCGCTGCACGGCAGCGCATTGCCCGGCGAAGAGGATGGACTTGATAGCGAAGCGCTGAAAAGTGCGGGTGAATTTGCCGCGCGCGCCTCTTTGATGCGTAAGCCGGGGACGCCGTCCTTGCTACTCGAGGCGATGGCGAGTGACGGTGCGACGCGGCGGATGCGGCTGGCGGTTATCAATGACGATATGCCCTTTCTGGTCGATTCGACATCGCAGGCGGTCGTCGCGCAGGGATTGGTCATCGAGCGCATTCTTCACCCTGTGGTTGCGGCGAAGCGCGATTCGGGCGGAGCGTTGCAGTCGGCGTCGGCGCGGCCAGCCAAAGGCGATGGGCGCGAATCGGTTATTTATATGGAGCTTGAGCGCGGCGATGCGCGCGCGCGTCGGCGGCTGATTGACGGTGTAGAGGCGGCGCTGGCCGATGTGCGGGCGGCAGTGACGGACTGGCCTGCCATGCAGGATGCGATGCGCGCCGATGCCAAAGAGCGGGCCGAGGGCGAAGGCGCTGACCTGTTGAACTGGTTCATCGAAGGGGCGCTGACCCAGTTGGGGCATGAACATCGCAGCAGCGACGGCGCGAGCCATCAGGCACTGGGGATTTGCGCATCGAGCGCGTCGCCGCTTTTGTCCGCGACGGCGCTTGATGCGGCGTTTCGCTGGTTCGAGAACGGCGGCAAAGCGCCGTTGCTTATCAAATCAAACCGGTTGTCGGCGGTCCACCGCCGCGTCCTGCTCGATCTGGTGATTTTGCCGATATACAAAGGCAAAACAATTGAGCGGCTGTCGATCCATACTGGTTTGTGGACCAGCGCCGCGCTGTCGGCGCGACCGAATTCGGTGCCGATGCTGCGCGCCCAACTCGCCTCGCTGATGGACAAATTCGGTTTTGATCCCGGCGGCCATGCGGGCAAGGCCTTGTCACACGCGCTGACCGCATTGCCGCACGATCTGTTGGCGGCCTTCGATCCGGCGGCGCTTGAGCGGCTGGCGCTGACGTCGATGTCGATTACCGATCGTCCGCGGCCGATGCTGGTCACGGTCGAAGGCGCGCTTGGGCGTCACTTGTTCGTCTTTGTCTGGTTGCCACGCGACGAGGTCTCGACCGGACGGCGGCTGGCGATCGAGCGCATGTTGGCGCGCGAGGCGCGGGCCGGTGTCATTGGCTGGACCATTGTATTGGAAGATGGCGGCGCGGCGCTGCTTCGCTATACGCTGGATTTGCGCAGCGGCGGGGTGCTGCCCGATGCGGCGGCGCTGAATGTCCAGTTGGAACATATGGTGCGCGGCTGGCTGCCCGAGGTTGAGGCCGCCCTGATCGCACGCGGCGAAGAGAGTAGGGGCCCGGCACTGGCCGCGCGCTTTGCGCCGCTTTTCCCGCCCAATTATCGCAATCAATATGGTCCGGAAGAGGCGGCGCGCGACATCATGCGGCTGCGCGATCTGGATGCCGACCATCCGCGCGGCGTGCGTCTGGCGCGCAAGAGCGACGATCCAGACGGCCATTTGCGTCTGAAAGTTTATAGCGCGGTTGGCCCGATGGCCTTGTCGGGCATTGTCCCCGCGCTCGAACATTTCGGGTTTCAGGTGCTGGAGGAGATTCCGACCGCGCTTGATTCTGGACAAGCGCCGCGCAAGGGCGACACTCCTCCGACCTATATTCATGATTTCACGCTGCAACTTCCCGGCTCGGTCGATGAGGCCGCGCTGTTCGCACATGGACCGGTGATCGAAGAAGCGATTGCCGCAGTGCTGGACGGACGTGCGGAGAATGACGCCTTCAACCAGCTGGTATTGGTATCGCAGACCGATCCGACCGCGATTGTGTGGCTGCGCGCCTGGTTCCGCTATTTGCGTCAGGGTGGTGCCAGCTATGGCATGGATACGGTCGTTTCGGCATTGCGCAACGCGCCAGACCTGACCGCTGCGATGGTCGAACGTTTTGCCGCGCTGCACGATCCGGCGACGCAGGACGCCGATCGCGCGGCCTATCTTGATTCGGAGATTTCGGCCGGTTTCGCCGCGATTCAATCGATCGATGACGACCGGATTTTGCGGCTGTTCCATGCCGTAATCGGCGCGACGCTTCGCACCAACGCCTTTGCTCCGGCGGCGGCGGAGGCGCTGGCGTTCAAGCTGGATAGCAGCAAGGTGCCGGGATTGCCCAAGCCGCTGCCGTGGCGCGAAGTCTTTGTGTACAGCCCGCGGGTCGAAGGCATCCATTTGCGCGCCGGACCGGTGGCGCGTGGCGGGCTGCGCTGGTCCGACCGCCGCGATGATTTCCGCACCGAAATTTTGGGGCTGATGAAGGCGCAGCGGGTCAAGAACGCCGTGATCGTTCCAACCGGGGCAAAGGGCGGCTTCTATCCCAAAATGCTCCCCAATGCCGCCGATGACCGCGATGCCTGGTTCGCCGAAGGCACCGAATGTTATCGTATTTTCATCCGCTCCTTGCTGTCGATTACCGACAATCTGGTCGCGGGCGCGGTGGTGCATCCGTCCGACGTCGTCATCCATGACGGCGAAGACCCCTATTTCGTGGTCGCCGCCGACAAAGGTACCGCGACCTTCTCCGACGTCGCCAACGGGCTGGCGATGGAGCGTGATTTCTGGCTTGGCGATGCGTTCGCCAGCGGCGGGTCGCAGGGTTATGACCATAAGGCGATGGGGATAACCGCCAAAGGGGCGTGGGTCTCTGTTCAGCGGCATTTTGCCGAACTGGGCATCGATGTGCAGACCGACACGATCCGCGTCGCCGGTTGCGGCGACATGTCGGGCGATGTGTTCGGCAACGGCATGTTGCTCAGCAAGGCGATCCAGCTTGTCGCCGCCTTTGATCATCGCCACATCTTCCTCGACCCCGACCCCGATCCGGCGAAAAGCTGGAAGGAACGGCAACGCCTGTTCAACCTGCCGCGCTCAAGCTGGGTCGACTATGACGCCAAACTGATTTCCAAGGGCGGCGGGATATTCCCGCGAACCCAAAAGACCATTCCGTTGAGCCCGCAAGTGCAGGCGATGCTGGGCCTCAGCGTTGATGAGATCGAACCCGGCGCTCTGATGTCGGCGATATTGCGCGCCCAGCTTGACCTGCTGTGGTTCGGCGGCATCGGCACATATATGAAGGCGGCGAGCCAGAATAATGCCGAAGTCGGCGATCCCGCCAATGATGCGATCCGCGTCGATGCCGAGGAGATGCGCGTCCGCGCTATTGGCGAAGGCGCCAATCTGGGCGTCACTCAAGCCGGCCGCATTGCCTTTGCGGCGCGCGGTGGGCGGATCAACACCGACTTTATCGACAATAGCGCGGGCGTCGATTGTTCGGATAATGAGGTTAATATCAAGATCGCGCTCAATCGCGAAATGGCTGAGGGGCGATTGTCTCAGGCGGACCGCGATGCCTTGCTCGTCCGCATGACCGACGATGTTGCAGCGCTGGTTCTCGAGGATAACCGGCTGCAGGCGCTGGCACTGTCGATCGCAGAAAAGGGTGGTTCAGAGGCGGTGCCTTCCCTGGTTCGCCTGATGGAAACCTTTGAATCGGCGCGACGGCTTGACCGCAAGGTCGAAGGGCTGGCCGAGAATGACGAGTTGATGCGGCGGTCGCAGGAAGGGCGTGGTCTGACCCGTCCCGAACTGGCGGTGCTGTTGTCGACGGCCAAGTTGGCGTTACAGGATGCGATCGAGGCGAGCAATCTGCCTGATGATCCTGCACTGGCCAGCGATCTGGCCTCCGCATTCCCGACCGAGATGCAGCGCGATTTTGGCGTCGCCATTGCCGACCACCAACTGCGGCGAGAGATTATTGCGACCAAACTCTCCAATCGCATCGTCAACCGGCTGGGCGTTGTCCACCCGTTTGAACTGGTCGAGGAAGAGGGCTGCGCGGTCGGCGATATTGCCACTGCTTTTGTCGCGGTCGAACGGTTGATGGATATGCCGACATTGTGGCACGCGCTCGACACCGCCAAGATGGGCGAAGCAACGCGCCTGTCGCTGCTGTCGCAAGCCGCCGCGGCAATGACGTCGCAAATGGCGGATTTCCTGCGTATCACCTCGACACGGACGTTGCCGGGTCCGGTTATCGCAAGGCTCGATCCGGGTGTGGACCGGCTCACCGCAGGTGTCGACGCGCTGCTCAGCGAGTCGGTGCGCCTGCGCTGGGATGCGCTGTCGCAAGAGTTGCTCGACGCGGGTGCGCCAGAGGAATTGGCCCATGGTGTGGTTCGCCTGTTCAAGCTCGACGGGGCGATTGGTCTTGTCGATCTGGCGGCACGACGCGGCGATGATGAAATTGCCGTGACGCGCGCCTTCACCCATTTGGGCGAGGCGCTGGGACTCGACTGGGCACAAACACTCGCCGCGCATATGAGCCCGGCGGACCCGTGGGAGCGGCTGCTCGTCAACAGTCTGGCACGCGATTTCCAACAGATGCGGCTCGTCTTCCTTGGCAAACTGCCGGGCGACGATCTCGACGCGGCGGTCAGTGCATGGCTTGACGAGAACGCCCCGCGCGTCGCGCAATTCCGCGCGGTTGTTGATCGTGCGCGCACGATACCCAACCCCAATGGTGCGATGCTGTCGCACCTCGCCGGGCAAGTGCGGGGGCTGCTCGCGCGCTGATTATAATGGCTTTGATTGCGATTTTGGTACCGACGCCTGATTATGAAGAGGATTGGCAACCGGCCTTTGCGCGGAAAGCGCGGGCGCTGGAGGCGGTCGGGCTTTCGGTGGAACAACGGCTTTGGACAGACCCCGGTGATCTGGCCCCTTTCGCTCTGATTTTACCCCTGTTCGCTTGGGGCTATCAGCGGCAGGTGGCCGATTGGTATGCGCTGCTCGACCGGCTGGAAAAGGCCGCCCTGCCGGTCATCAATCCGGTACCGGTTCTGCGCTGGAACAGCGATAAATCCTATCTCGCGAAGTTGCAGGCCAAGGGCGTCGATGTGGTCCCGACGCTGGATGTCGAGGCGCTGGCGACAAGCGACCTTGCGGCGGCGCATATCTTTTTTGACAGCGACCGGCTGGTGGTCAAACCGCCGGTGTCTGGCGGCGCAGACGGCACCATCTTGTTGTCGCGTGGCGACCCGCTGCCTGACGCGGCGACCGGTCAACGGATGCTGGTCCAGCCGATGATGGCGGGGATACAGAGTGACGGCGAATATTCGCTGTTCTTTTTCGACGGCCAGTTCAGCCATGCCATCGTCAAGCGTCCGGCGGCGGGTGATTTTCGGGTGCAATATCAATTTGGCGGGCGCGAGGGCCGGTGGGAGCCGACCCCGGCAGCCCTTAAACTGGCGAATGCCGCACTCGCGGCCTGCCCTGCGCCGCCCGTCTATGCGCGCGTCGATATGGTGAGCAATGATCGCGACCGGCTCCACATCATGGAGCTGGAACTCATCGAACCCTCGCTCTTCCTCAACTTCGCGCCCGATAGCGGTGAAGCCTTTGCGCGCGCGGTGTTGGCGGCGGTGACCGACGAAGAGGTTGCGGACCGTTAATCCGCGACGCGGTTTTGCCACAGCCATTGACGGATTGCCGACGTCAGGTTCGGCGGGTCGTCCGTCTCCATCCGTGCAACGTCGATCCGGGCGACCAGTGCATTAACCGGCAAGTTCTGCCGTGCTGCCGCGACTTCGAGCGCGTCCCAGAACATCGGTTCAAGGCTGATTGACGTTGCATGTCCGGCAATCGTCACCGACCGTTTGATCGGCGGCAGAAAGGGAAGGGAAGGGTTAGCCATCGACGCCCTTTTGCCGGTCAATCCGGATGGAGTCGAGGCTGATTGACGGCTTGCATAAAGGTGGTGGCATCCCGCCGCCGCTCTCTGCGAACGGACGGGGCGCAGCCAAACTCAATACATATGCTGACCACCGTTGATGCTCATGGTCGATCCGGTCACGAACCCCGCATCTTCGCTGCACAGAAATGCGACGCCGCGGGCAATTTCATCGGCTTGACCCAGACGCCCGACGGGAATTTTGGCGACAATCTTTTCCAACACTGCTTCGGGCACAGCGGCGACCATGTCGGTGTCGATATAGCCCGGTGCGATGGCGTTCACCGTCACACCCTTTTTCGCGCCTTCCTGTGCCAGCGCCTTGGTAAAGCCGTGGATGCCCGATTTGGCAGCGGCATAATTGACCTGACCATATTGGCCAGCCTGCCCGTTGATTGATCCGATATTGACGATGCGCCCCCATTTGCGTTCGACCATGCCGGGAAAGCAAGCCTTGGCCATGTTGAAACAACCGCCCAGATTGACGCGCATCACATCGTGCCAGTCGTCATAGCTCATCCGCGACAATGTGCCGTCGCGGGTGATGCCCGCATTGTTGACGACAATATCGACCGGGCCGACGTCGGCGGAAACCTGCGCGCATCCGTCGATGCAGGCCTGATGGTCGCCGACGTCCCATTTATAGGCGGCGATGCCGGTGCGGTCGGTGAAGGCCTTTGCCCGTTCGTCATTCCCCGCATAGTTGGCGACGACGGTGACGCCAGCTTCTTTCAGCTTGAGGCTGATCGCCTCGCCGATACCGCGGCTGCCGCCGGTGACAATTGCAATGCGTGCCATAAGTTCGACTCTCCCAAATCATTCATTGGGAATGGCTTAGGCAGATGGCGGACGCATCGCAAGTTGACCGGCACGTCAATTGCGTTGCTATTCAGACCGGCGTGGTCAGTCGCAGACCTGCGCCTGCACGCTGTCAAAATCGCGCGCTGCCAGCGCGTTCTTGTGCAGCGTCAGCACCAGCTTTGCTTCGTCGCCAAAGCGCCAGCTCATCAGCCCGCTCGTTGGAAATTCGATACGCACGGTGTCAGATCCGTCACCGGTGGCCAGTATGGCGGTGCCGATGCTCGCCCTCTCGTGCGCGGCCAGCTCCTGCCACAGCGGCTCGTAATGCGCGCGCGCTGCTGCCGATAGTACCGGCGCTCCGGCGCAATAGGCATGTTTGGCATGGTCAAAATGGATCTGCTGATAATCATGGACCCACAGGTCGGCATCGCGATGATGCTCGGTGAGCGGCAGGACTTTGCTGTCCGTCGCGTCAAAACCAAGCTTGGTCCAGCGAATAGCCTGTAACGCGTCCATCACAGCGGCCGCATCCGTGGGCGAGAAATCCTCGGTCTCGGCGGTCTCACGGACAATGGCGATAATCTCTTCGGCGCGCGCGCGGGCCTCACGGTTCATTGTGATGGCGGCGGCGAGGCTTTCGTTCGTGTCGGCGAATGTTGATTCATTATCTTGCAGCGTAATGACGGCAAGGCGCTGTTCCAAGATGGCAACCATCGCCAACATGCTGCCCCAGTCAAAAGGATGGAAGGCGGGGTTGGCAATGTCATAGCCGCTCTCGAATAAATCCTGCGCTGCCGAGCCAAGTGTTTCAGCTTGCGGATCGATATCGATATTGTCGCCAGTGATGGGGACCAGATCGACAGGCCATTCGGGAAAGGCCGGGCGGGCAAAGCGCATCAGGTCGCTGTCAAAGGCTATGCCATGCGGGGCCAACCGACCGCCATCCGCATCAATCGCACGCGGTGGTTCCATCGGGGCGCCGCGTGTCGGGACATGCAGGACTTGCACATCATCGCGGTGCGGATGGACAAAAAGGGCCAGCCAGCCCGTGTCGGGACTCACATCCGCCCACAGATCGTCGGGCAGGTCGGCGCAGGATATCTGGGCCAGAAAATCGCCCGCTTCGTCCCCGATCTGCGGCCAAGCTGCCCCCTCTGAAAGCCGTGGACGTCCGCCCAGCCAGCTGCTCGCGGTTTCGCCATCGCTGATCGGGATTTGCGGAGTCAGGCACAGGGTGAAGGTTGCTGCGACTGCGGTCACTGACGAAAGCTCTTCTGTCGCACTGTCGGCCTCTATCGCGTCGACTTGCCCCACGATCTTGGTCGCTGCCGTTTCCAGCCTGGCGTCCAGTTCTGAAGGCTCTGGCAGCTCAGAAGCTTCTGCTGCGATCTCTTTGTCCGCTTCCGCTTCGTCATCGACGCACGTGTCGATTGGGCGTTTGCCGCTGATCCGCGCCAGTCGCTCGGGCGTCATCTCGATTTCGGGTTCGACTTCGCGACTTTTTCTTGAAAATCGCGGGAGCCTGCTTTCGACCGCCATTTTGGGTGCCGAAGCCTGAGCGGGCTGTCGCCGCCGCTGCCAGACGAACCAGCCGAGCAGCGCCAATGCGACTGTGGCTCCGAGCAGCATCAAAGCTGCTGATTGGACCTGATTCATGTTGCGGCCTCCGTAATCGGCGGGCGGGTGCCCGCGCGTCTTACCTGTTGGCCGTGCTATAAACTATAAACCTTGCAACAAGGTTAGGGCACACTGAAAGTTACGGGCGGCGCGGGGTGTGGCCGACGCCGCCCATATGGAATGGTTTAGAGCTGCTCGAGCATATGGTCGGCGCTCGAAACGCGGAATTCGCCCGGGGCTTCGATGTTCAGCTGTTCGACGACGCCGTCATTGACGATCATCGAATAACGCTGGCCGCGCGTGCCCATGCCGAATGCCTTGCCGTCCATCGTCAGGCCAACCGCCTCTGCAAAGTCGCCATTGCCATCGGCGAGCATGGTAACGGTTTCGCCCGCGTTGGCGTTCTTGCCCCAGGCGCCCATGACAAAGGCGTCGTTGACGGCGGTGCAGGCAATCTCGTCGATGCCTTTGGCTTTCAAGTCTCCGGCCTTATCGACGAAGCCCGGCAGATGTTTGGCCGAGCAAGTCGGTGTAAAAGCACCGGGCACTGAAAAAAGCGCAACCTTACGACCTTTGAAAAAATCGGCGGTGCCAACCTGTTCCGGTCCTTTGTCGGTCGCTTTTACCAGTGTAGTTTCAGGCAGCTTGTCTCCGGTTTTGATGGTCATGGCATCGTCCTTTGTTGAGGGAATGGGGATGGGATTGAGATTGGGACGAAGCTGGCTTCTGTCAAGCGCCCAACGGCGGAAAAACTAGAGCCTGACCCTAGACCGGAGGGGCAGTGTGCGGCATGATGTGACTATGGAAACCGATCCCTCCTGGTTCACGGGCCAATTGTTGCTGGCGCTGCCCGGCATCGGCGATTCGCGTTTTGAACATGCGGTGATCGCGATGATGAGCCATGATGAAGAGGGCGCGATGGGCATTGCCATCGCCGATCCGATCGTCGGCATGACAGTCGGCGCGGTGCTCGACCAGCTTGACATTGCGCATGACGATCCGCTTGACGACCCCGTCTATCTTGGCGGGCCGGTCGAGCCGAGCCGCGGCTTTGTGATCCACAGCCATGATTGGGATGGCGAGGCGGCGGCGCAGATTTCTGAGCGTTGGATGCTGTCGAGTTCGCACGATGTGCTGCGCGCCATCGGGCAGGGTGAGGGGCCAGCACAATGGCTGGTCGCGCTCGGCTATGCCGGGTGGGAGTCGGGGCAGTTGGAAGATGAAATGGTCCGCCATGGCTGGCACGTCACCCCGGGCAGCGATACGCTTTTGTTCGAGAAACCGGCGGAGGAACGGTGGGAAGCCGCCTATGCCGAAGCGGGTATCGACGCCCGCCTCCTCACCGCCACCGGTGGTGCAGCCTAAGCTTCGGCAAACGCTAGCTTGCGTCTGACCTTTGCAGATATCAAACGCGGCAGGCCGCCCTTATGGCGTGATATAAAGAAAAGTTTATATTTGATTGAGTCGGCAACTTAGGCTAGGCGGCGCAACATAATTACGCGGCCGGCTTTCTGCTGCACGCCGCCTGACAGGAGAAATATTGTGGCCACACTCGCCGCCGACACCCGTGACTATGTGATTGCTGATATTGGGCTGGCCGATTTCGGACGCAAAGAAATCAACATCGCCGAAATCGAAATGCCGGGCCTGATGGCGCTGCGTGAGGAATTTGGCGCATCGAAGCCGCTGAAGGGCGCTCGCATCGTCGGGTCGCTGCACATGACGATTCAGACCGCCGTGCTCATCGAAACGCTGGTCGCGCTCGGTGCCGAAGTGCGTTGGGCAACCTGCAACATCTTCTCGACCCAGGATCATGCCGCCGCAGCGATCGCCGCGCAGGACATTCCGGTGTTCGCCGTGAAGGGCGAAAGCCTCGCCGATTATTGGGACTATGTCGGGCGCATCTTTAACTGGGGTGACACCACCTCGAACATCATTCTCGACGATGGCGGAGACGCCACCATGTTCGCGCTGTGGGGCGCAAAGCTTGAGGCTGGCCAGGAATTTTCGCCGCCCGAGAATGAAGAAGAAGTCGAATTCCAGCGCGCACTCAAAGCCTTTGTCGCCGCCAACCCCGGCTATCTGACCAAAACGGTCAAGGCGCTGAAGGGTGTGTCCGAAGAAACCACGACCGGCGTTCACCGCCTATACGAAATTGCTAAGAAGGGCGAGCTGCCCTTCCCCGCCATCAACGTCAACGACAGCGTCACCAAGTCGAAATTCGACAATCTTTATGGCTGTAAGGAAAGCCTCGTTGACGCGATCCGCCGCGCCACCGACGTGATGCTTGCGGGCAAGGTCGCCTGTGTCGCCGGCTTTGGCGATGTCGGCAAGGGATCGGCGCAGAGCCTTCGCAACGGCGGCGCCCGCGTGATGGTGACCGAAGTTGACCCGATCTGCGCGCTGCAGGCCGCGATGGAGGGCTTTGAAGTCGTCACGATGGACGAAGCCGTCACCCGCGCCGATATTTTCTGCACCGCAACGGGCAATGCCGACGTCATCACCGCCGAACATATGGCGGCGATGAAGAATATGGCGATCGTCTGTAACATCGGCCACTTTGACAGCGAGATCCAGATTGCTGGCCTCGCCAATTATAAATGGACCGAGGTCAAGCCCGGCACCGATCTGGTCGAATTCCCCGATGGCAAACAGATACTTGTGCTCGCCAAGGGTCGTCTCGTGAACCTCGGCTGCGCCACCGGCCACCCGTCGTTCGTGATGTCCTCCAGCTTCACCAATCAAGTGCTGGCGCAGATCGAATTGTGGACCAAGGGCGATGACTATAAGAATGAAGTCTATGTCCTGCCCAAGCATCTCGATGAAAAGGTCGCCGCGCTTCACCTCGACAAGCTGGGTGTGAAACTGTCGAAGCTGACCAAAAAGCAGGCCGATTATATCGGCGTGCCGGTCGAAGGCCCGTTCAAGCCCGATCATTATCGCTATTGATCGGTGGCTTGGCGAAGCTCGTCTTCGCTATGACCCAAGTGAAATCCCTGCCGCCGCTGCGCCCACCGGAAGGGCGCACGCGGCGGTTGTGTGGACATGCGATTGAAACATGACCGCTTCGCCTATAGGGCAGACGGTCATGGCACATGCGCTGACGCCTCATAATCAAGTGAAATTCCAGGGATGAGCACGGCGCTTTCCCCCTTGATGCTGTTTGGCCTCGGCGGCTTTGCGGCTTTGTGGCTGTTGCTGGCGATTTGGGCGCTGGCGCGCGGGGTCGCGATGCAGCGTCGGGCGGCCTTTGTCGCCGGACAAACCGATCGTCTGACCGGCCTGATAGAGGCGTCGCCGCATTTGCCGGTGGTCATTCGCGGCGATTGGCGCGTAGAGGCGGGCGCGCGGCTCGGCAGCTGGTTGGGGCTCGAGACAACCCCAGGCAGTTTTGATGAATGGCGGGGCGTGGCCACCGGGCTTGATGCCGCTCAGCACGACCAACTGCGACAGGCAATTTTGGGCGCCCAGCGCGGGGCCAAACCGTTCACTCTTACGCTTCGTCCTCAGGGCGGAGCGCGCCAATTGATTGTCTATGGCGCTCCTGCCCCGCCAGGTGTCGGCGGGTCGGGCACGGTGTTGCTGTGGCTTAGCGACGCTACCGACAGCCAGAAACTATTGATGTCCATGCGCCGTGACCGAGACGAGGCAGTGGCGGCGTTCGAGGCTTTGTCAGGTCTGGTCGAGGCTGCGCCCTTCCCGATGTGGTTTCGCGATGCCGAAATGCGTCTGGCGCTGGTTAATCAGGCTTATGTCAAGGCGGTGGAAGCGGACAGCGCCGATCAAGTCATCGAACAGGGCATTGAATTGCTGGAAACGGTCGCGGGAATTACAGTTGTTGATGCGGCACATCGGGCGCTTGAGGCCGGGTCGGCGCAGGCGCGTGTCGTTCCTGTAACGGTGGCGGGGGAACGACAGATGATGCGCGTCGTCGATGTCCCGCTCAAACAAGAGGGTAGCTTTGCAATCGGTATCGCTGGCTATGCCATCGACGTTCAGGAACTTGAAACGGAGCGCGGTGCCCACCGCCGCTTTGCCGAGACACAGCGCGAACTGCTCGACCGTATGTCGGCGGCCGTCGCCCAATTCGGTCCCGACCAGACTTTGGCCTTTGCCAACCAGCCATTCCGCCGCCTGTTTGCGCTGGAACCGTCTGATGTCGCCGAAGCGCCCGCTTTCGCGCATATGCTCGATTCATGGCGCACCGCCGAGCGCACGCCAGAGGTGCGCGATTTCCCCGAATGGCGCAAAGCCCATATCAACTGGTTTGCGCGGCCAGAGGCAAGCGAAGAGGATTGGCTGTTGCGCGACGGCACCCATTTGCGCCTTGTTGCCCAGCCGACGCCCGATGGCGGCTTGCTGTTGATCGTCGAGGATCGCACCGAGCAAGTGCAACTGGCCTCGACGCGTGACACCTTGCTGCGCGTCCGCACCGCAACCTTTGATAATTTGTTTGAGGCGGTGGCGGTGTTTGCGCCCGATGGCCGCCTGCACCTGTGGAACCAGCGCTTCCGCCGCCTGTGGGTGGTCGCTGAACATATTTTAGCGGCCCACCCGCGCGTTGATGAACTGATGGGCGGGCTTGCCGACCGGCTGGCCAAGCCCAATTCGGTGAGCATTGTCCAAGAGGTCATCCGCTCTGCGACGCTCGAACGCCAGCAACGCAGCGGACAAATATTGTTCAAGGATGATCGCAATTTCGACTTTGCGGCGATTCCCTTGCCCGACGGCAATGCGTTGCTGATCATGCTCGACGTCACCGACAGCCGGCGGATGGAATCGGCGCTGCGCGAACGCAACGAGGCGCTGGAGGCGGCGGACAAGGTCAAGACCGCTTTCCTGTCGCGGATGAGCTATGAATTGCGCACGCCGCTCACCTCCATCGGCGGCTTTGGGGAAATGTTGCAGGCGGGCTATGCCGGAAAGCTGGGCGACAAGGCGCAGACCTATGTCGATGCGATCATGGATTCGGTGGCGGTGCTGGGGCGTCAGATCGATAATGTCCTCGACCTCGCACAGGGCGAGGCGGGGACTTTGGTGATCGAGCGCCAGACCGTCGACGTCCGCACGCTGCTCATCGACGCACTGGCCGAAATGCAAACCCATGCCAGCACCGAAAACATCGATCTGGTCGGCGAGCTGCCGGATACATTGGGGACGATTGGTGGTGACGCTGTACGCCTGTCGCGTCTGGTCGCGCAGTTGCTCGACAATGCCATCCGTTACACCGCCCCCAGTCGCCGCACCGGCGGCCGTGTGCTCCTGCACGCCAACAGTGACGAAAAAGGCGTGGATATCATCGTATCGGACAATGGGCCGGGTATGCCCGACGCCATTGCCGCGATCACCAAGGGGCATCAGGCGGGCACGTCGAGTGGCGGCATCGGCCTTGCGCTCGCGACCCAGCTTGTGGCCGCGCATGGCGGCGCGATGGAAGTGATTAGCGAAAAGGGTCAGGGCACGCTGGTTCGCGTCAGCCTGCCGCGCGGCGAATGATCGTCGAACCCATGTCTTATGACCTCGCGGCGGTCGCGCGGATTGGCGGCGCGATAGGCGCGGCGCTGAAACCCGGCGATGTTGTGACGCTGGCGGGGGATCTGGGCGCGGGCAAAACGACGCTGGCGCGCGCGATGCTCAAGGCGCGGGGTCTGGCGGGCGAGGCGCCCAGCCCGACCTTTGCGATCGTCCAACCCTATGCACCGCCAGAGGTTGATCTGCCGATCGCTCATGTCGACCTTTATCGGATCGAGCATGTGTCAGAGCTCACCGAACTCGGCCTCGACGATTATATATATGATGGCGCGTTGCTGATCGAATGGCCCGAAAGGCTGGGTGATCAGGGCTGGGCCGACGCACTGGCGCTCAACATTATGGGCGAAGGCGACGGGCGCGTCTTGACAGCCCGTGTGCCGCACGCTTGGGAAGGGCGATGGCCGCTTTGATGATTCCGCCCGCCCATGCTCCGGCTTTTCTCGCCGCCCATGGCTGGGGCGATGCACAGATTCTGCCGCTGGCGGGCGATGCCTCTTTTCGCCGTTACTTCCGCGTCATCGCCGGGGATCGGCGCGCGGTGTTGATGGACGCGCCGCCCCCACACGAAGATCCGCGCCCGTTCGTGGCGATTGCCGAATGGCTGTGCGGTCGCGGCCTCACCGCCCCCGCCATTCTGGCCCGAGATCTGGAGCAGGGGATGCTGTTGATCGAGGATTTTGGCGATACGCGACTACGCGAAACGCTCGACGCCAATCCCAAGGCAGAGGCTGATTATTATGCGGGCGTAACAGACCTGCTCGTCCATCTTCACGGCCAGCCCTCCATGGCGGGACTGCCGACCCACGGCCTCGACCAATGGCTGGACGAGGTGATGCTGTTCGCTGACTGGTATTGTCCTGCGCTCGGCGTCGAGATCGACAGCGATGCGTTTCGCGACGCATGGCAACAGGTGTTGGCGCCGGTCGAGGCCGACGGCCTGCCACGCGTTACGGTACTGCGCGATTTTCACGCCGAGAATATCATGCTGGTTCCCGGCAAAGCGGGGCTCGCCCATTATGGGCTGCTCGATTTTCAGGACGCGCTGATTGGCCACCCAGCCTATGATTTGGCCTCGGTGCTCGAAGATGCGCGGCGCGACGTCAGTCCGGCGGTCGAGGCCGCGATGCTAGCGCGCTATGTCGCGGCCACCGATGCTTCCCCGGCTTTTGAAACGGCCTATTGGGCGCTCGCGGCGCAGCGTAACACCCGCATTTTGGGCGTGTTCGTCCGGCTGTGGAAGCGCGACGGCAAACCGGGGTATCGCCAGTTTCAGCCGCGCATGTGGGGGCTGCTCGAACGCGACCTTGTGCATCCGGCGCTTGCCCCGCTCGCGGCGTGGTTCGATGCCAATATCCCCACAGCGAATCGCGCGGCAGCATGGGCATGAGTGCGGGTAAGGAACCGGCCCGCATCGAAAGCGCGATGGTCATGGCGGCTGGCCTTGGCAAGCGTATGCGACCGCTGACCGCATCGCGCCCCAAGCCCTTGGTTCGCGTCGCGGGCAAACCGCTGATCGACCATAGCCTCGACCGCCTTGCCGCCGCTGGCATCGGCCATGTCGTCGTCAACGTCCATTACCTCGCCGACGCGCTGGAGGCGCACCTCGCTGCACAAAACCGGCCGTTCAGCATCGCGATTTCGGACGAGCGCGCGCAATTGCTCGAAACCGGTGGCGGGATGGTCAAGGCGATGGCGCAGTTGCGCGGCGACCCGATCCTGATCGTCAACAGCGACAATATCTGGACCGACGGACCGCAAAACAGCATCCATCAACTGGCGCGCCACTGGGACGGTGACAGGATGGACGCCTTGTTGCTGGTCATCCGTCAGGCGAGCGCCAAGGGGCATCGCGGGCGCGGTGACTTCCATATGGATTCAAATGGCTTGTTGTCCCGCCGTAAACCCGGTCGGGTGGCGCCTTTTGTGTTCACGGGGGTTCAACTCATCTCGCCGCGCTTACTCGACGGCGCTCCCGAGGGCGCTTTTTCGACCAACATATTGTGGGATCGGGCGATTGCGGCGGGGCGGCTTTATGGTCTGGCGCATCAGGGGCAGTGGTTCGATGTCGGTACGCCGGCGAGCATCGCGCCGACCGAAGCGGCTTTGAATGTCGACTGAGGGCAGACCGACGCTCTATTCGATCCCGGTTCACCGGGCCTTTGCCGATGCGCTCGTCGCTGGCCTGATCGCGCGTTTTCACGACGGAGCATTGGGGTTGGCCGATGGCGTCATCCTGCTCCCCAGCAATCGCGCGCGCAGCGCGGTGCAGGCTGCTTTTGTCCGCGCCGGGGGCGATGGCCTGTTGATGCCGCGCCTCGCGGTCATTGGCGATGCCGATCTGGATGAAAGCGTTGCGCTGGCGCTCGATCCGATCGACGATGCAACCCCCATCCCGCCCGCGATTGATCCTTTGCGGCGGCGGCTGATGCTTGCGGAGTTGATCGAGCGTTATCCCCCCGCTGACGAACCGCCGATCACCGGCGCTGCGGCGTTTCAGCTCGCCGAGGGGTTGGGCCGCGTCATCGATCAACTCCATTATGAAGATGTCCCACCCGATGCGCTGATCGACCTCGACCTTGGCCCATATGCGATCCATTGGCAGGCCTCGCTCCAGCGGCTGCGCTTGCTCGTCGACCATTGGCCCGCCCTGCTTGTCGAGGCGGGGCGTATCGACCTGTCCGACCGGCGCAATCGCCTGCTCGACCGAGTGGCGTCGGGATGGCGTGCTGCACCGCCCGACCATTTTCTGGTTGCCGCGGGCATCACGACCGCGGCGCCCGCGATTGCGCGCCTGCTCCGCACTGTCGCCGATGCCCCGCGCGGCATGGTCGTGCTGCCCGGGCTTGATCTCGGCATGGCGGATGAAGAATGGGAGGCGCTGGGGCCGACGCGCCCCGATCCCGACCTGCCGCAGGTCCGCCCACTCGAAACCCACCCGCAATATCATCTGAAACTCCTGCTCGACCGCATCGGCGTCGCGCGCGGGGAAGTGCAGGACTGGGACGGCGCTTCGCCCTTTGACGGCCCCGCGCCGCGCGACGCCTTTCTCTCGCTGCTCTTTGCCCCCGCCAAATTTACCGCACGTTGGCAACAGGAAGGCGATGTTGCAACGGGAGTTGGCGGGATTAGCGCAGCGTCTTTCGCCGATGACGGGCAAGAGGCGCAAGGGATTGCGCTGATGATGCGCGCCGCATTGGAACAGCCGGGACGGACGGCGGCGCTGGTCACCCCCGACCGCGCACTCGCGGCGCGGGTCGCGGCGGCGCTGGCGCGATGGGACATTGGCGTCGACGACAGCGCCGGTCAGCCCTTGGGCCAGATGCCGCCCGGTGCGCTGCTTCTGGCGCTTGCGGAACTGGCCGCCAAATTTGATCCGGTGCGCCTCATCGCCCTGCTCAGCCACCCGTTGGTGCGCAAGGGGGAGGATCGGCGCATCTGGGTCGATCAGGTGCGGCGGCTCGATCTGGTTCTGCGTGGTCCCGGGCTGACTCCGGGCTGGGATGGTATCACGGGCCGAATTGCCGCGCGCGCCGGGGACCCAAAGGCGCACCGGCATGGCGAAGCGGTGCAGATCGCCGATTGGTGGGCGGGGGTCGCGCAGCAATTGGGCACGTTGCTTGCGCCCTTCACCGCTGGCGCGCCTGTGCCGCCTGCTACCCTGCTTTCGGCGCTTCAGGCGGCACTCGGCTGGCTGACGGGAGAGGCTGCATGGGCGGGAGCGGCAGGTCGCGCACTGGCTGACCTGTTCGACCGCTGGGCGCTCGCGCATGATGCGGGTCCGGCGCTGGTCGCCCCCGATGAATTTCCCGCGATGCTGGCCGATCTCTTGTCGGGCGAAAGCGTGCGGCCGCCCTATGGCGGGCATCCGCGCCTGTTCATCTGGGGTCTGCTCGAGGCGCGGTTGCAACGCGCCGACCTGATGATCCTCGGCGGGCTCAACGAAGGACGCTGGCCGCAGGACCAAAGCCCCGATCCTTGGCTCGCTCCCGGTATCCGCCGCCTCCTGGGTCTCGCCGCGCCCGAACGGCAACAGGGAATGGCGGCGCATGATTTTGCCAGCGCACTGGCCGGACGCGATATCATCGTCACCCGCGCCAACCGCAGCGGCGGCGATCCGGCGGTGGCATCGCGATTCTGGCTGCGCCTGACCGCGCTCGCGGGCGACCTGCCGGTGGCGATGCTTGATGGTCAGCCGGTAACGGCGTTGGCGGCGAATCTGGACGCGCCCGAAGGGGAGATCAGGCCCGCTGGCAAGCCCGCTCCCTCTCCCCACGCCGAGGCGCGGCCTGACCGGATCAGCGTGACCGGCGTCGATCAGCTCGCCAAGGATCCTTACGCTTTCTTCGCGTCCAAAATCCTGCGGCTGAGCGAGCTCGACCCGTTGAGCAGTGGCCCCGACGCCAAATGGTTCGGGACCCGTATCCACAAATTGCTGGAGGACTGGCAATGCGACGGTCTGACCGAGGACGGGTTGGAAAAGCAACTGGCGGCGCTACGCGATGATCCGGCGCTCGATTCGCTGGCGCGGGCGTTCTGGTTGCCGCGCATCGAACCGTCGCTGCGTTGGGCCGCCGAGCAGGTGTGGCAGGCGCGCGAAGAACGCTGGCCGGTGGCGCAAGAGGTGCGCGGCGAGATGCTCGTTGATGGTATCAAATTACACGGCAAGGCCGACCGCGTGGATCAGCTTGCCGATGGATCGCTTGCGATCGTCGATTATAAAAGCGGGGCGGCTCCATCGGGAAAGGCTGCCGCCGACGGGCTGGACAATCAGCTTGGTTTGCTGGGCCTGATGGCAGAGGCGGGCGCGCTGGAGGGGCTGGACAAGGCGCAGGTGACAACGCTTGAATATTGGAGCCTCAAATCCGACCGGCGCAAAGCCACGCAGGGAAATATTACGCCGACGCATAGCAGCAGGCGCAACTTGAAAACGGCGGAACAGGCGGTGGCGCGTGCCCGCGAGGCGCTGGCCGAATTGACCGTCCGCTTTCTGCTCGGTGACGAAGCCTTTGCCCCCGGCGATATGGGGAAACGCTATACCGATTATGACCAGCTGATGCGCCGCGACGAATGGTTCGGGCGCGGCCGCGATGACAGCGATGGGGGGACGGCATGATCGACCCCGCTCTGCTGCTCAAACCACTCGACGAAGGACAATGCGCGGCGGCGCAGCCCGCCGACCATGTCTGGCTCAACGCCTCGGCGGGGACAGGCAAGACGCAGGTATTGTCGGCGCGCGTGCTGCGGCTGATGCTCGACGGTGTGTCGCCAGAGGCGATTTTGTGCATCACCTTTACCAAGGCGGGAGCCGCCGAAATGGCGCACCGCATCCATGAACGGCTGGCGCTGTGGGTGCGCGCCGATGACTTTGACTTGCGCGCCGATCTCAATGCGCTGGGCGCTGACGTCGGACAGCCCGCGATTCTCGACCGCGCGCGATCCTTGTTCGCCACCGTCATCGATAGCTCGGGTGGCGCGGTGCGGGTCCAGACGATTCACAGCTTTTGCCAGACCCTGCTCGCCAGCTTCCCGCTCGAGGCGAAAATTCTCCCCGGCTTCCGCGCGCTTGACGATAGCGAGGCGGGATTGTTGCAGCGTGAAACCCTTGGCGCGCTGCTGGCCGAGGGCGGGGCAGAGGGTGATGCGATGCGCGCCGCAGCGGCGATGCTTTCGTTGCGGCTGGGGCAGGACGGCGCGCAGACCTTCCTGTCGCGCTGCGCCAGCGCCTTTGCTGCGCTGTTGCAACGATTGGTGCCGCCGCGTCCGCATGATCTGCGCGCCGCGCTCGACCTGCCCGATGGTGATCCCGCGCCCTGGCTGGCGGGGGAACTGGCGCGCGGGGTTTTGGCCGACGCCGATATATTGATGGTGCGGACGAGTGGTCAGAATTGGGGCACCAAAACCGGGAACGCACGCGCCGAGACGATGACGGCGTGGTTAGAGGCTGACGCTGATTTGCGCGGCCAGATGCTGGCTGGTCTGCGGTCATGCATGGTCACGGGCGACGGCAATATTCGCGCCGATATCGCCAAAGAAACCGCCAAGATGCACGATTGCCTTCCGGCTGTGGAGCGGCTTGTCGCAACGATGGATCAACTGATGGCCACCGCCACAGCAATGCAGGTCGCCGATGATCTGGCGATGGCGTGGGATTTGGGCAGCCGCTTTGCCGAACGCTATGCCATCGCCAAGCGCGAACGCGGCCTCGCCGATTTTGACGACATGATCAGCATCGCCGGAAATCTGTTGCGGATCAGCGACTTTGGCGACTGGGTGCGCTTCAAACTTGACCAGCGCACCGACCATATTTTGGTCGACGAGGCGCAGGATACCAACACCCGCCAATGGGCCATCGTCGCGGCGCTCGCCGAGGAATTTTTCAGCGGCCTGGGTGCCAAGGAAGACCGCAGCCGGACGATGTTCACCGTCGGTGATCGCAAACAGGCGATTTTCGGCTTTCAGGGAACCGAACCCGCCGCGTTCGAGGCCGCGCGCATCCGTTTTGGTGAAAAGGCCGAGGCAGGGGAAAAGCCCTTCGAGGCCGTCGACCTTGTCACCAATTACCGGTCCAGCCCTGCCGTGCTCGATGTGGTCGATGCGTGGATAGAGGCGGGCGGCGACAAGATCATGGGGCTGATCGGCGACGAGCCGCCGCATATCTCGCATAAATATGACCATCCGGGCCGCGTTGAGCTGTGGCAGCCGCTGCCCGTCGGCAGGGCGCTTGATGCCGCTGCGGATGAGGAGGCCGAGGAAGAGGGCGAAGAGGGGTTTGGTGCGGGCGGCAACGACACCCTCGCCGCCGCGAATGACCCCGCAAGTCTGCGGCTGTCGCGCGCGATTGCCGACGAGGTTCAGCATTGGATCGCCAACGGTATGGACGGGCGCAGCGTCGCGCCCGGCGATATCTTGATCCTCGTCCGCCGCCGCCGCGACTTGGCGGCGCGGATTGTGGCGCGGTTGCAATCGCTGCAAGTTCCGGTCGCCGGGGTTGACCGCTTTGCGCTGACCCAGCCGCTTGCGGTGCAGGATCTGCTGTCCGCGATGCGCTTTGCGGTCCAGCCGCTCGACGATCTCAACCTTGCGGCCTTGCTGGTGTCGCCGCTCATCGGCTGGTCGCAGGATGATTTGTTCCGCTTTGCGCATGGGCGCGGCCGCAGTGCCTTGTGGGAACGGCTGAGGGCGCGCGAAGAAGAGGTGCCGCGGGAGGGCATGGCGGCGCTGCGCAGCCTGCTCGGCATGGCCGATTTCACCACTCCCTATCGCTTTATCGAAACCATATTGTCGGGCCCGATGGACGGGCGGCGGAAACTGTATCAACGGCTGGGCACAGAGACGCGCGACCCGATTGATGAATTGCTGAGCCAGGCGCTGGCATTCGAGCGCCAAGAAGTGCCCTCATTGCTGGGCTTTCTGTCATACATCACGGCGAGCACCGCCGACATCAAGCGTCAGAATGACGCGCGCAGCGACGTGGTGCGGGTGATGACGGTGCATGGGTCCAAGGGGCTGCAGGCCCCCATCGTCATCCTCGCCGACGCGACCGACGATCCGGGCCAGAGCCGGATGAGCTTTGACCTGCCGCTGGAGGGCTGGGACAGTTTGCCCATATTCCCGCTGGGCAAAGACGAACGACAAGGCCGGATCGCCAAGGCGCATGACGACAAGGCAGAGGCGGACCTGCAGGAACATTGGCGGCTGCTCTATGTCGCGATGACCCGCGCCGAGGAGTTGCTGGTCGTCACCGGCATCACCAAGACCACAGATCTCACTTTGCCCGAAAATTGCTGGCACAGCGCCATCGACACGGTGATGACGGGTATGGGCTGCGACTGGCAGGATGCAGGGCCGCGCTGGGGACAAAAGCGCATTCATGCGACCAACGGAAAAAAATGGACGCGCCCCACGGATAAAAATGCGAAGGCGGCGGTGCGGCCGGTCGCGATTCCCGCTTGGGCATCGCAACCCGCCCCCGAAGAGGCGCGCCCGCCGCGCCCGCTGGCTCCCTCGTCGCTCGGCGAGGATGATGTCGCCACGCCGCCGCAGGGCGGCAATCGCGGGGCAGCGGTGGCGCGCGGTTTGTTGCTCCATGCGCTGTTCGAACGTCTGCCCCCTGTCGCACCCGAGCGGCGACGAGCGGCGGCAGAACGCTGGATCGAGGCGCAGGCGCCCGACCTCGACGCCGCAACCCGCGCCGCGATGGTTGGCGAAGTGCTGACGGTGATCGAAGACCCGGCCCATGCCGCGCTTTTCGGCCCCGACAGTCGCGCCGAAGTTCCCCTGTCGGCAGTGGTCGATGGTGTGGTGGTCGCCGGAATCGTCGACCGCTTGCTGGTCACAGAGGATGAAGTGACGGTGATTGATTATAAAACCGGCCGCCATATCCCCGCCAGCGCAGCAGAGGTGGCACCCGCCTATTTGCGCCAAATGGCGGCCTATCGCGCCGCGCTCATGGTGATTTTGCCGGGGCGCAAAGTCCATGCGGCCCTGCTCTATACCGCCGCGCCGCGCTTGATTGCGCTCAGCGCCGCCGATCTGGAACCGCACAAGCCCGGCTTGGATGCGACCAAGGCGAATTTGTCCGCAGCCCCTTGAGCCGGAGCCTGCAACTCCCTAGCTTGATATTAAGTGATTTTCAGGAGACCGAATATGGGTACCAAGGCCATTACCGACGCCAGCTTCCAAGCCGATGTGATCGACAGCGACACCCCTGTGCTTGTCGACTTTTGGGCCGAATGGTGCGGGCCGTGCAAGATGATCGGCCCCTCGCTCGAGGAAATTTCCGACGAACTGGGTGAAAAGGTCGTGATTGCCAAGCTCAACATCGACGACCATCCCGATGCTCCCGCCAAATATGGTGTGCGCGGTATTCCAACGATGATCCTGTTCAAAAATGGCGAAATCGCCGACACCAAGGTCGGCGCCGCCCCCAAGAGCGCTCTCAAGGGCTGGCTCGAAAACGCACTGTAACGGATGATGCGGATATTTTGAATCGTCATTGCGAGGAGCCGAAGGCGACGCGGCAATCCAGCGCGTGCGTAAACCGCTCTGGATTGCTTCGCTACGCTCGCAATGACGAGCGCATCTGCTCTAAACCATCGTTTCCATCGTCGCGGTTGCGCATTTGTCCGTTTTGCTATCGCCGCCACCCGACAGCGCGCTGGCGATGATAAATCCGCCAACCACCAGCACGATAAAACCGCCCGCGACCCACGGCAGATATTTGTCGATGAACGCCTTGATCGGCGCGCCGAACAGGCGGAACAAAATCCCCACCACAAGGAATGAAAAGCCGCGGCTGGCGATGCTCGCCCAGATAAAGGTGAACAGGTTCATCTGAATGAAGCCTGCGGTGATGGTGATCAGTTTGAACGGGATGGGCGTCGCGCCCTTCACCAGGATGATCTCGGCGCCAAAATCGCGCAGATAACAGGCGGCTTTGGGAAAGCTGTCGGTCAGCCCCAGCGCCGACAAAATGGACGTGCCAAGGCTTTCATACAGATAATAGCCGATGGCATAGCCGAGCAGCCCGCCGAGCACCGATGCGATGGTACAGATAATGGCATAGCGCACGGCCTTTTTCGGATTGGCGAGGCACATTACGCCCAGAAAAGGATGCGGCGGAACCGGGAAGAAGCTGGCCTCCATAAAGGCAAAGGCCGCGAGCCAATATTCGGCGTGCGCGTGCTGCGACTTGGCCATCATCCATTCGTACAGACGGTGGAGCATCGAGGGCTTCTTGCCGGGAATGATGACGCTCATCGCAATCAGTGCCGGAAATGACGCATACCGGTGAACAGCATCGCGAGCCCGGCCTCATCGGCGGCGGCAATCACTTCGTCATCGCGGATCGATCCGCCGGGCTGGATCACGCAGGTTGCGCCTGCCTCTACGGCGGCGAGCAGGCCATCGGCGAAGGGGAAAAAGGCATCGCTGGCGACCGCACTGCCGACGGTGCGCGGTTCGGACCAGCCGTGACTTTCCGCCGCCTCGCGCGCCTTGACCGCGGCGATGCGCGCGCTGTCGCGGCGGTTCATCTGGCCTGCGCCAATACCGGCGGTTGACCCACCCTTGGCATAGACGATGGCGTTGGATTTTACATGTTTGGCGATGGTCCAGGCGAACAGGGCGTCGGTCAGTTCCTCCTCGGTGGGCGCGCGGGCGGTGACGATTTTCAGGTCGCCGCGCGTGATCCGGCCATTGTCGCGGGCTTGCGCCAGCCAACCACCGGCGATGCTTTTCATCGCCAGCCCGCCGCGCGTCGGATCGGGCAGCTCCCCGGTCAACAGCAGGCGGAGATTCTTCTTCTTGGAAAACACAGCGCGGGCGTCGGCATCTGCGTCGGGGGCGACCACAACCTCGGTGAAAATACCGCTGATCGCTTCGGCTGTCGCGCCGTCGAGCGCGCGGTTGACCGCGATGATGCCGCCAAAGGCCGACACATCGTCGCATTTCAACGCCGCGTCATAAGCGTCGGCAATCGTCGCACCGCTGGCCACGCCGCACGGGTTGGCGTGCTTGACGATGACGCAGGTCGGGCCAGCTTCGCGGAATTCGGCGACCAGTTCCAATGCGGCATCGGCGTCGTTGATATTGTTATAGCTGAGTTCCTTGCCCTGCACCTGCTGCGCCTGCGCGATCCCGCGCACCGTCGGGCCGACGGGCAAATAAAGCGCGGCCTTTTGATGCGGATTTTCACCATAGCGCAGCTCGTTCGCCAGCTTGGTGGTGATCGGCAGCGTGTCGGGGAACATCTTGCCCTGGTCGGCAAAGGCAAACCATTGCGCGATCATGCCGTCATAGGTTGCGGTGTGGGCAAAGGCGGTGGCGGCCAGCCGCTTGCGTAACGCCAATGTGGTTGCGCCGTCATGGGCGTCGAGTTCCGCAATCACCGCCGTATAATCTTCGGGTTCGGTAATGATGCCGACAAAGCCATGATTTTTCGCCGCCGACCGCACCATGGCGGGACCGCCAATGTCGATATTTTCGATGATGGTGTCGCGGTCGGCGCCGCTCGTCACCGTCTGTAAAAAGGGGTAAAGATTGACGACGACAAGGTCGATGCCGCCCATGTCATGTTCATCCATTGCCGCAACATGAGCCGCGTCATCGCGCACCGCCAATATACCGCCATGAACGGTGGGGTGCAGCGTCTTGACCCGGCCATCCATCATTTCGGGAAAGCCGGTCAAATCGGCGACGTCGCGGACCTCATGTCCGGCCTCGCGCAAGGCCTTGGCGGTGCCGCCGGTCGAAACCAGTTCGATGCCATGGCGCGTCAACGCGGCGGCGAGTTCGGCAAGACCCGCCTTGTCACTGACAGACAAAAGCGCGCGGCGGACGGGAACGAGGTCGGTCATTGGGGAAACCTGTGGATGCAATGGAAAGGTCGGCTTCCCCTAGGGGCAGGGCGTGCCAAGGGCAAGTGGGGTGGGGAATTTGGTGGCGGCGATGGTGCCAGTCATCCGATATGTTTGAAAATCCAGCCGATGCTTGCGCCGCCCGCCGGGGAGGCGCCGCTCACGACGAGTTGTTCGGTCGGGTGGGGACGACCATCGCCATCGACCCACAGGCTCTCCTCAATCTCCAGATTACCCTCCGAAGTGCGAAACTGCCACAATGGTCCGCCGTCGATACGGAGCAGCGCGCCAAGCTTGTCGGCGGTCAGGCTCGCCGAAATCGCGCGTCCCAGATGAAAGCGCAGCGTAAATTTGGTCTCGCCCTTGCGGCGGCTGCGCGGAGCGGGGAGCAGTAAATCCTCCCCCCGCAACTCGCGGCCATTGGGCGACAGAATGACAAGGCGGCGGTGGATTAACCCATGGCGGCGGGCATAGCCGTCGTGGCTCATCTCCAACCGGCTGCCTTGCGGCGTTTCGTGGCGGTCGAGTTCGACCTCGGTGACGCCCTTGCCCAGCGACCCATTGGGCAGGATGGCTGTCGAATTGGTATCGCCCAGCACCAGCGTTGAATGGGCGGCGGTGGTCCGCAGGCCGCGCGCCAGTTCGGCGGGGATGGTCGCTCCGGTCAGCGCCGCGCCGCCGCAATTGACGATAATGCGATTGTCGCCGTCAGACAGCTCGATCGCCAGCGTCGAAGCGCAACCCGCCTCGGTGACGCGGGCGATTGGCGGTGGCGCGCCGTCGGCCAGTAACACGACCTTGTTTGCGACAAGCCGCTGATAGCCCCAGTCGCGCGCCTGTTTGAGCGGGCGGGTGCGCACCGCGCTGGCCGCAACAATGGCTTGCACCTGTGCCGCGCTGGTCGCTCCGCTGCCCTGCCAGCTCGCCATGCCGCCATCGCTATGGGTCAGGCCCAGCAGCGCGGGGACGGCGCGGGCGAGCACTTCTTTCAGATAGGGCGGCACCTCCATCTTGCGCATGTCAAAGACACGAACGAGCATGGAGAGCGCCATGATCGCGTCGAGCTGCGCCTGCGGCGAGCGCGAGATATTGCCGCCATCGGCATAAAAGCTGGTCTCCAGCACTTTGCGTAGGCCAGCTTCACCAAAAATCTGTCGCGGTTCGCCGCCGGGCATCAACAGCGACGCCGCGACAATGCCGACCCAGGCGACCAGTTGCCCGATGCCGGGGCGGGTCTTGTCGGCCACACGATCAAGATGGCGCGCGGCACGGGCGACATGGTTGAGGACGGCGGAGCGATAAACAAGATCACTCGACGACAGGATGAGGGGGGCGTGGGCGGCCCAGAACAGGATTCGCCAGGCGGTGTTATCGGCACGCCAAGCCGGTTCGCTGACCGTCTCGCCATGCGCGGCCATCCATTTGCGCACCACCATTTCGGCGATCGGCGCCCCATCGGCGCGTGTGCCCGTGGTCGATAAATCACGCAGCCAGGCAAAGCTGTGCAAATAATCGGTAAAGGGTGGCGGCACCGAGAGCGCGGCAAAGTCGAGGTCGGCGAGCGGCAGTTTCAGACCGCGATGGAGGAAATGACCGGCGCGGATCGCGATTCCAGCGCGCAAATCGCCGGGCACGGGGTCTTCGGGAACGCCGAGCAGCTTGAGCGGGAAACGACCCTTCAGGCGAAAGCTGTGGAGGGGTGTACGCCAGGTCAGCCGCGTGAAATGATTGGCAATCCGGTCGCCCAGCGACAGCCCCTTGTCGGTGGGCAGGCGGATCAGGCGCTTGCCGGGCTCGATGCTGTCATCGACGGGTTCCGCAAGATCCAGCGGCGGTTCGGCAGAAGACGAGGCGGCCGGTCCCATGTCCACGCTCAGGCCCCGCGTAACCGTCGGATATTATTGGCATAGGCATCGGGTCCGCCCTTGAAGGTTGCGGTTCCGGCGACCAGCACATCGGCCCCCGCGGCAATGGCTTGCGGGGCTGTGACGGCGTCGACGCCGCCGTCAACTTCCAGCCTGATATCGCGGCCCGATTTGTCGATCATCTTGCGCACCGCCTCGATCTTGCGAAGCTGGCTGGTGATAAAGCTTTGACCGCCGAACCCGGGATTGACGCTCATCACCAACACCAGATCAATATCGTCGATCAGATAGTCGAGCATCTTGGCCGGCGTCGCGGGGTTGAGCGACACGCCGGCTTGCTTGCCCAGTGATTTGATGTGCTGGATACTGCGGTGCGTGTGCGGCCCCGCTTCGGGGTGAACGGTGATGATGTCGGCACCGGCTTCGGCAAAGGCATCCAGAAACCCGTCGACGGGTGAAATCATCAAATGGACATCAAAGGGCAATTTGCTGTGCGGGCGCAGGGCTTTGACCACGCCGGGGCCGATGGTCAGATTGGGGACGAAATGGCCGTCCATCACGTCAATATGCACCCAATCGGCGCCCGCTGATTCAATGGCGCGTACTTCTTCGCCCAATCGTGCGAAATCGGCGCTCAGAATCGACGGTGCGATGCGAACAGGGGCGGATTGTGACGATGGAGTGACGGCGGTCATGCCCTTTGCCATTAACCATCAACCCCTTGTGGGGCAAGCGATAGAGAGAGGGCTAGGGGTGGTTTGCACAAATAAACTGGTGATTGGGTTCTGACCCTAGCTATCCTGCTTCGGTGGCCGACCGCGTTTGGCAGCAGCAGCGGGCGGTTTGACACTGATCCCGCGCCGCGCCAGCGCCTCGCGCAGCAACACCTCGATCTGGGCATTGGCGCTGCGTAGGTCAGCCGCTGCCGCCCGTTCGATCGCGGCATAAAGGGCCGGATCGACACGGAGGGCAAAGGCTTTTTTGACAGGAGGCGACATGGTTTCTGGCCGTGGCACAGGTCAATAAAGCGACCCGGCGTTGACCACCGGTTGGGTGTCATGTTCGCTGCACAGCACGACCATCAGGTTCGATACCATCGCGGCGCGGCGTTCATCATCCAGATGGACGACGCCCTTGGCGCTCAACTGCTCCAGCGCCAGTTCGACCATGCCGACCGCGCCTTCGACCAGTTTGCGTCGCGCGGCGATGACCGCTTCGGCCTGTTGGCGGCGCAGCATGGCCTGCGCGATTTCCTGTGCATAGGCGAGGTGGGTCAGCCCGCATTCGTCGACCGTAATCCCGGCGACTTTCAACCGTTCGATCAGCGCGGCGCGAAGTTCCACCCCGACCTCGTCATGGTTGCCGCGTAGCGTGATTTCCTGATGCTCAATGTCGTCATAGGGATAGCGCGAGCCGATCGAGCGCACGGCGGCTTCGATCTGCGCCATGACGAACTCTTTATAATCATCGACATCGAACAGGGCCTGCGCGGTGTCGGTGACGCGCCACACCACCTGCGCCGCCATCTCGATGGGGTTGCCGCGCAGATCATTGACCTTGATCTTGTCCGAAATGACATTGTTGGACCGCACAGCGATTTTCTTGCGGGTCAGCCAAGGCAGAACCCAGCGCAGCCCGGCGTTGCGGTCGGTGCCTTTATAGCTGCCGAAGAGTTGAATGGCCGCCGCTTCATTGGGGTTGATGAGGTAAAAGCCGCCTAGGACAAGCGTGCCGAGAACCGCACACAGAATCAGCAGCGCCAATATCATTGGCCCGCCCGCATCATTGGCAAGCGCGACGCCGCACAGGATGCTGACGGCCAGCAGGATCAGCCAGACGAGCAGCATCGCATAACCGCTGGCGGTCGCTGCGCGGACTTCGCGCGTCGGGTTCAAATTGGGGTTGATAGACGAATCACTCATAATGCTCTCCGATATAATTATGATATCATATTTATATCAAATCGGTCGGCAGTCAAGGAGATTCGGATGCGGTGGTCAGCCGCCGTCGAAATGCGCCAGCGCGGCCTTGGCAATCTCTTCGCCCCATTCCTGAACGAAATGGCCACCGTCGGGGATGATCAGCGGTTCGGGACAGCCGCGAATGACGCCGCGCAATTTGTCCATCACAGCGGGGCCAAGCACCGGATCGGCGGCGCCGACCGCCATAAAGCTTTTGCCCTTCCACTCGGTTGACCAGAATTGGGCGGCGGCACGGCTTTCGGTTACGCCGTCCATATCGGGCGAGACGGGAACGAGCGCGGGAAAGATTTGCGCGCCCGCTTTATAGTCCGGTGACGGAAAGGGCGCGTCATAGGCGGCGATTTCGGCGTCGGTCAGATGTGGGGTGCCGCGCGCAATCAGCGACCCGATGGGAAGGTCGGGGGTCGACATGGCGTAATTTTTCCATGCGATGAAGCCATCACCGGGGGGCGTCCCCACACCCAGCCCCGTGTTCATCACAATCAGTCGTTCGAGCCGTGGTTTGAAACCGGCATCGACCGGCAGGGTCAGGCCCAGCAGCCCACCCCAATCCTGCACAACCAGCGTGATGTTGCGAAGATCCAGCCGCTCGACGAGCGCCAGCAGGGCGTTGCGGTGAAAGGTAAAGCTGTAATCGCTCTGCTCAGCGGGCTTGTCGCTGCGGCCAAAACCGTAAAGGTCGGGTGCAATCACGCGCGCGCCGCTGGCGAGGAAGGGCGGGATCATCCGGCGATAGAGAAAGGACCAGCTCGGTTCGCCGTGGAGGCATAGAAAGGTGTGCGGCGCATCCTTTGGCCCCGCATCGACCCACGCCAACCGCAACCCGTCATAGCCCGGAAAATCCTCGGCATAATGCACCGGATAATCAAAGTCGGGGATCGCGGCAAAGCGATCATCGGGTGTGCGCAGCGCTTTGATGGTCATGGGTTTGTCCTGTCCGGTTGTGGGGGGCGCAAAGCGTGTCATTTGCGCCCGACAGCGTCAAGGCGCGCATAGGCACCGAATGGCCAACATAGCCGAACTGGACAGGTTGGAGCCTAACTGGCCTTGGGTTTGCGGACTGGAGCTTTGCGCGCTGCTGGCTTGCGTGCTGTGGGTTTGGCCGCCGGTTTCGCCGCCGCCTTGGCAGCGGGCTTGGTCACGCCTTCCAGCTTGTCGAGCCGCACCTTTAAGGCATCGGCTTCGGCGCGCGCCTTGGCGGCCATTTGCTTCACCGCGTCAAATTCTTCGCGGCTGACAAAATCCATGCGACCGACAAATTCCTTGGCGCGCTCTCGCATGGCCGCCTTGGCCTCGCGCTCGGCACCAGCGACGGTGCCGGCTATACCGTTCACCATCTTGGCCAGATCATCAAAAAAGCGGTTTTCGCTCTGCATCACTCATTCCTTTTCGGGATCGGGTCCCCTTGCCTGACCTATATTTGGGTGCTGGCGGCGACCGGGACAAGGGTTTCGGCATCGGGATTGCGCGCATCAATCTGAAAATTCAGTATCGCCGCAAAGCTCAGCCAGACCATATAGGGGACGAGCAACCACGCTGCGGCCTTGCGGATCGGGGCAAAGGCAAAGGCCGTGGCAATGGTCATCAGCAAGATGAAAATGATCAAATAGAGCGCCGTCGTCACCTGATGCTGGCCGAAAAATAGCGGCGACCAGACGAAGTTGGCGATCATCTGGGTCAGGAACAGTGTCAGAGCTGTTCCGCGCCCCTTGGCCCCGCGCGCATTGAGCACCATCGCCAAGGCAACGCCAAGGCCGACATAAAGCAGCGTCCAGACGACTGCAAAGACCCAACCGGGCGGCGTGATGGCGGGCAGGTCAAGGGCGGCAAACCAGCGATTATTATAGCCGCTGTTCGACATCAGGCCCGACAGGCTGCCGATCAGCACGATGGCCGGTACGGTCAGCATCGCCCAGCGCATATAGGACATGCGTAGCTGGCCTGCTGTAGCAATCTCGGTCATGCGTCTAATGTCCCCGCTGGTCGAATCTTCTGGCGACGGGTGTTGCGGCTGGCGGGCAAGGCGTCAAGTCGCGCGGCGTTCTGCGGCAATCAAAAATTCGACATTACCCTCTGGTCCCGTAATCGGGCTTTGGACCAGATCGATGACGTCCCAGCCGCTATCCTCCAGCCAATCGCGAACCTCACCGCACACCCGATCATGGACCGCCGCATCGCGGACGACGCCCTTTTTGCCGACTTCGTGGCGCTCCGCCTCGAATTGCGGCTTGATCAGCGCGACCAGCCGCGCACCGGCGCGGGCAAAACCCATCGGCACCGGCAACACTTTCGCCAACCCGATAAAACTGGCGTCACAGACGATCAGGTCGACGGGTTCGGGAATATGCGTCGGCGTCAAAATGCGCGCGCTGGTTTGTTCATGGACGATGACGCGGTCATCCTGCCGCAATTTCCACGCCAGTTGGTTGGTCCCCGAATCAACAGCATAAACGCGCACCGCGCCGCGATGGAGCAGGACGTCGGTGAAGCCTCCCGTTGACGACCCCACATCAATGGCGACCGCCCCGTCCGCGTCCCAGCCCAGATGCGCCAGCGCATGGTCGAGTTTGACCCCGCCGCGCGACACCCACGGATGGTCACGGCCCTTCAGGCTGATTTCGGCGTCGTCGGGCAGTTGTTGTCCCGCCTTGTCGATCTTGCGGTCGCCAATAAAAGCCAGCCCCGCGAGGATCAGCGCCTGCGCGCGTGTCCGGCTTTCAACCAACCCGCGATCGACGAGCAACTGGTCTGCGCGTTGTTTGGCCATTAGCGCCCCGCCGCCTTGGCGGCGAGCAGGCTGGGCGTCAGGATCTGCGGCAAAATCTCAGGCTCGACAGCGCCCGGTGCATACCAAAGATATAGCGGCACGCTGTTGCGGCCATGCTCGGCAAGTGTGCGGGTGATGGCGGGATCGCCGTTGGTCCAGTCGCCGACCAAAGTCGTCACGCCCGCCGCGTCAAAGGCCTTTTGCGTGGCCGCGCGTTCGATGGCCCCGGCTTCATTGGCCTTGCATGACAGGCACCAGTCGGCGGTGAAATAGACGAAGACGGGCTTGCCGGTGGCGCGGGCCGCAGTCAGTGACGCGGTTGAATAGGTTTGGCCCGCCGACTCTGCTCCGACGGCGGGCGGCTTTATGTTGGCGAGCGGAATCGCCAGCGCGGCGCAAACAGCCACCACGATTGGCAGGAGCGGAAGGGCGGACCGCGACCGCCGTTGTGGTCTCCCGGCTGACCAGCCGATCACCGACAGGCTCAGGAGCGCCAATAGGCCGCTGGCAAATCCCTGTCCGCCCGCTTGCCGCCACAACAGCCAGACCAAGGCTAGCGCGGTCAGCCCCATCGGCACCGCCATCCATCTGCGAAAGCGCGTCATCCATGGTCCCGGCTTGGGCATCCGGTTGCGCAGCGCGGGGATGAATCCAATGGCGAGGAAGGGGAGGGCGAGGCCTAGTCCCAGCCCGCCGAATATCGGTAAGGCTGCCCAGGCTGGCAGCGCCAGCGTTGCGCCCAGCGCCGCGCCAAGTAGCGGTCCGCTGCATGGTGTCGCGACAAAAGCGGCGAGCGCGCCGGTCCAGAATCCGCCTGCCGCTCCGCCTTTGCCCGCCAGCGCCTGTCCGCCACCAAAGCCGCGCAGCTCATAAACACCGAGCAGGTTGAGCGTGATCGCAATGGCGAGCGCGAGCAGGATGAAAACGCTCACCGGATGCTGCAACTGGAAGGCCCAGCCAATCTGTTCGCCTGCCGCGCGCAAAGCCAGCAGCACACCACCCAGCGCGAGCGCGACCAGCACGGCACCTGCCATATAGGCAACGGCCTCGACTTTGGCTTCGCGGGGCTGTCCGCCCGCTCGCGCAAGGCTGAGCGCTTTCAGGCTTAATATCGGAAAGACGCAGGGCATCAGGTTGAGGATGAGGCCGCCCAATATGGCACCCGCCAGCGCGGTCCAGAACAGGCTGGCGTCGATGGACGCCGCGGGCGCGGCGGCGATCGGTTTGCCGGCTTGCGGGACCGTTCCGGGTTCAAACCGGACTTCCAGTCCGCGCCCGTCGTCGAGTTTGAGCAGTCCGTCAATCGGGCCTGCCGCATCCCCATCGCTCCGGCTTTCGATGATGATCCTATCGCCCCGACGGCTGAAGCTTTGCGCGGCGGCATAGGCGATGACATTTTGCGTTTTCAGGAACAGGTGCGGCGCGTTGAGTGTGGTGCTGGCGGGCAGGGGGATGGCGAAGCGTAGCCGGTCGCCCTGCCGCTCCCAATGTCCCGCGCGGTCAAGCGGCTGCGGCAGATGCGCGCGCCAGCCGTCGAATTGCGCGCGCGACGGCTCCGAAATTTTCCCGTCGCCGGCTTTCAACTTGACCGCAATCACCGCTTGTTCGGGGACGCAGACTTCGTCGGTGCAGGCCAACCAATTGGCGACGCCGGACAGCGTCAGGTCGGTGCCGGGCGTGACGGACTTATCGACATGCAGGTCGGCGAGCAGCGCATAGGGATGCTCATAGACATGGTTCATCAGCCCCGAAATCACCAGCGTCTGCGGCACAGGATAGCGAAAGGGCGACAGCGTCACGCCGTCGGGCAGGTTCCACTCGACGGTCAGCCCGAATCCGGCATCGCCGCCATTGATCCAATAGCCATGCCAGCCCTTGTCGGGCATCATCGACAGCGCGAGGCTGGTCGACCCGCCGGGTGCGGGCGCGCTGCTTTCGGCCAGCAATTGAGCACGGACATGGGTGGGCTGTTGCGCCGCCGCGGGCAGGGCAGACGCACAGGCGGCGATCAAGGCCAGCATGAGCGCCATGCGTTTCAGCCAGCCATGAAACGGTAACAATGCCACGCCTATTCCCTTGTCCATTGTCGCTCTGCGCTTGCCATATAGGCGGCTTTCGCCGACAGGACAGCCCATAGTCTATTCCTTTCATGGAGGTCAGCTTTGTCACTGAAACATCTTTCGACGGCGCTTGTTGGTGCCCTTTGCCTGACGGCTGCGGGTGCGGTGTCTGCTCAGGATTCGAGCTCCGAAGCCCGAAATGTGACAGCCCAGACACCCCCGCCCAAGCTGATTATCGCGATTTCGGTCGATCAATTTTCGGCCGATCTGTTCGCCGAATATCGCAGCCATTTCACCGGTGGACTGGCGCGGCTGGCCTCTGGCGTTGTGTTCCCGTCGGGGTATCAATCGCATGGCGCGACCGAAACCTGCCCCGGCCATTCGACGATCCTGACCGGAAACCATCCGGCGCACACCGGCATTGTCGCCAATGACTATTATGACCTTGGCATCAGCCGCGAGGACAAGCGCGTCTATTGCGCCGAAGATGAAACCGTCCCCGGCACATCGTCCAGCAGCGGCAAATATGCCGCATCGGCCAAGCATTTGCTCGTCCCGACGCTCGGCGATTTGATGAAAGCGCGCAATCCGGCGACGCAGGTTGTGTCTGTTGCAGGCAAGGACCGCGCCGCGATTATGATGGGTGGTCATCATGCCGATGAACTGGTCTGGCTCGTGCCAGCGGGACTCACCAGCTATCGCGGCACGACCTTGTCGCCCACCGCAGCGCAAGCGGGCGGTGCGATTGCCGCCGCGATTGCGGCGGGACGTCCGGCGATGGAACTGCCCGCCGACTGCAAGTCGCATGATATTGCGATTCCGATTGATAATGGCGCCACCGTCGGCACCGGCCGGTTGGCGCGCGAGGGCGGTAATTTTCGCGGCTTCATGGCATCACCAGAAGCTGACGGGGCGGTGCTGGCTGCGGGCGCGGCGCTGCGTCAGGCGCGCAAGATGGGCGAGGGTGACACCACCGATCTGCTCATCCTCGGGCTTTCGGCAACCGATTATGTCGGTCATACTTATGGGACCGAAGGCAGCGAAATGTGCCTGCAACTTATGTCGCTCGACCAGGAACTCGGCGATTTCTTCGCCCGGCTCGACGCGACCGGCATCGATTATGCGGTGATGCTGACCGCCGACCATGGCGGCCATGATCTGCCCGAGCGTAACCGGCAAAATGCGATTGCCGACGCCCAGCGGGTTGATCCGTCGCTGTCGCCCGATGTGATCGGCAAGGCCGTGGCCGAAAAACTCGGGCTGCCGCAACCCTTGCTTTATGGCGGCAGCTTTGGTGACGTCTATTTATCCAAGACGCTGACGCCGGTGCAGCGTAAGGCCGCAATGACCGAATTGCTGGCAGAGATACGCGCAAAGCCGCAAGTCGAGGCGGTGTTCACGGCTGAGGAACTGGCGGCGCACCCCCTTTCGACCCTCTCCCCCGAACAATGGAGCATCGAAGACCGCGTGCGTGCATCCTATAATGCCAAACGGTCGGGGGACTTGCTCGTCGTCCTCAAACCGCGCGTGACGCCGATTCCCGATACCAGCCGGGGCTATGTCGCCACCCACGGGTCGGTATGGGACTATGACCGCCGCGTCCCGATCCTGTTCTGGCGCAAGGGAATGACGGGTTTTGAACAGCCGAATCCGGTGATGACAGTCGATATTCTGCCCACTCTGGCCGGTTTGATCGGCTTGCCGGTTGACGCGAGCCATATCGATGGCCATTGCCTCGACCTGCTCTCGGGAGCAGCGAGCAGTTGCCGATAGGGGCAACACAAAAACGGAATCAGGAACAATGGCGACTATATTACGGGATTTTCCTGGCCAGCTTTTGCTGGTTGGTTGTGGCAACATGGCGGGTGCCATGCTGACGCAATGGCTGGCGGCCGGACTTAAACCGGCGCAGGTTACGATTGTCGATCCCATTGCAAAGCCGCGCGACGGCATCACCCAACATGCCAGTCTTGACGAATGGCAGGCCGCAAATGGCACCGCCGACTGGATCATGGTGGGAATGAAGCCGCAGCAATTGGGCAGCGTGGCCAAGACGCTGGCCCCCGTGTTGAACGGCGAAACGCGCCTGTTGTCGATTCTGGCCGGCGTATCGCTTGCCGATCTGGCGGCCCGTTTCCCTACCGCGAAGTCGCAGGTTCGCATCATCCCCAACATGCCCGCGAGCATTGGTCAGGGCGTGACCGCCGTTGCATCGCTCGGCAGCGACAGCGCGGATGATCAAACCGTCGACGCCATGATGGGTGCGCTGGGTGTGATGATCCGGCTCCCCGATGACAGCAATATGGATCTGGTCACGGCCTTTACCGGCAGCGGCCCCGCCTTTGTATTCCGATTGATCGAATCCTATGCGGCCGCCGGTGAGCGGCTGGGCCTGTCTGCTGATGATGCTTTGAAATTTGCCAATGCCACCTTTGGCGGCGCAACGGCTCTGCTTGCTGATAGTGGGCAGACACCAGCGGCGCTGGCGGCGCAGGTTGCGAGCAAGGGCGGCACGACACAGGCGGGACTGGATGTTCTCGACAGCGCGGGCGAACTGGTCGCACTGATGACCAATGTCCTGCGCGCTGCGCGTGATCGCGGGCGGGAACTTTCCGATATTGCGCGGAGCGACGGCGAGGGCTGACAGGTCCCGCGCCCAATTAGTCGGGCTGCTGACCCAATCGTGCGACCCGGCTGCGTTCACGCGGCGGGATCAGCGCATCGCTGACCTGCCAGAATCCTGTCACCGCCTGTTGTCCGGCCTGCGAATAGGCTTGGCTCATCGCATCACGAAGCAGCGTAAAGATCGACGATTCGAGTGCACGCCCCGCCTCGGTCAGGCGCAATTCCTTTTGGCGGCGGTCGCGGTTTCCGGGGCGGGTGGCGATCATGTCGCGCGCCTCCAATTCCTTGATCACGCGGCCCAGCGATTGCTTGGTGATGCCCAGAAGCGCCAGCATGTCCGATATGGTGATCCCCGGCTGACGCGCGATGAAATAAAGCGCGCGGTAATGTGCGCGGCCAATGTCCTGTTCCGCCAATTGCGCATCGATACTGCGCCACAAGGCCGCATGGGAAAAGAACAGATATTCGATGCCGCGCCGCACTTCGTCAGCACGCAAGAAAAGCGCAGAGGCAGCGGAGACTTGTGAGGGAAAATTATCGTCGGCCATGGCCAGCTACGTTGCGCTGACGGTCATGCTTTGGCAAGAGGCCCAAACTTCACACCGCTTTTCATTGTCCCAAGGCCCTTTCATGCCCGAAACCAACTTTGCCCATGAACCGCATCCGGCTCCCCAGTCCGACGCTGATCGCGCCGCGCTGATCGCCGACCCCGTCTTTGGACGCGTCTTCACTGACCATATGGTCAGCATCCGCTATGTCGAGGGCAAGGGCTGGCACGATGCCAAGGTGATGCCGCGTGGGCCGCTGTCGCTCGATCCGGCGACCGCCGTGCTCCACTATGCGCAAGAGATATTCGAGGGGTTGAAGGCGTATCGACTCGATGACGGGTCGATGGCGCTGTTCCGTGTTGAGGCCAACGCCGCGCGCTTTCAGGAGAGCGCGCAGCGCATGGCGATGGCCGAACTGCCGCAGGATATGTTCATCGACGCGGTGCGCGAAATGGTGCGCGTCGATGCCAAATGGTTTCCGCCGGTAGAGGGCGGGGCGCTTTATCTGCGGCCCTTCATGTTCGCCAGCGAAGTGTTTCTGGGCGTTAAACCGGCCGCCGAATATCAATTCCTCGTCATCGCCTCTCCGGTCGGAAATTATTTCAAATCAGGCGCCCCGGCGATCTCGCTTTGGGTGTCCGAAGATTATACCCGCGCCGCCGCAGGCGGGACGGGGGCGGCCAAATGCGGCGGCAACTATGCCTCCAGCCTGATCGCCCAGCGCGAAGCCATTGCCATGGGGCATGATCAGGTGGTGTTCCTCGATGCGGTCGAACATCGCTGGATCGAGGAACTGGGGGGCATGAACATGTTCTTTGTGTTCGACGACGGCAGTCTGGTAACGCCGCCGCTTGGCGGCACGATTCTACCGGGCATTACCCGCGACACAATTATGACGCTGGCCCGCGACGCCGGATTGACGGTGCGCGAGGAGCGCTATGCCATCGACCAGTGGCAGGCCGATGCGACCAGCGGCAAGCTGACCGAAAGTTTTGCGTGCGGAACGGCAGCAGTAGTGACTTCGGTGGGCAAGGTGACGCGCGGCGACACCAGCTTTACCATCGGTGCCGGTGGGCCGGGACAGGTGACAGAGAGGCTCAAGAAACAGCTGGTCGATATCCAGCGTGGCCGCGTCGATGACCGTTACGGCTGGGTAACGCGCCTATAGGATTGCGTCCGCGACACAAAAGCCGCTCCGCTTGCCTTGCCAATCATGGCGCAGAGGTTATAGAGCGCGCTCGCACCGGCCCGATGGGGCGTAGCCAAGCGGTAAGGCAGCGGCTTTTGATGCCGCCATGCGCAGGTTCGAATCCTGCCGCCCCAGCCAGGTGTGAAGATGTTTTCCGAATTTGAAGGGGATTGGTGCGCGTTCTATGGGCGCGTTGACCGGCTAAAGCCTTTTTCCCCCGTCCGCCGCCATAGGCAGCTGCAACGGGGGAACAGGTTTGCTGTGCACAAGAAGAACATTAGGGGAACATTGGCCGAATGTCAAGCCTGCCCTATCGCCTCTGCAATTGCGACGAGGCGGCGCGCTTCGTCGAGGTGGAGAAGCTCGGTCATCTTGCCATTGACCTTTAGCACCCCGACCCCGGCATTGGCAGGATCGGCGAAGGCGGCGATAACCGCTTGCGCCTGTGTCACGGCTTCGGCCGAAGGCGAGAAGGTGCGGTTGCAGGTCTCCAGTTGCGATGGGTGGATCAGGGTCTTGCCATCAAACCCCATCATCCGCCCTTGCCGACATTCGGCCGCAAGGCCGTCGGCATCGCCAATGTCATTATAGACCCCGTCGAGCGCGGTTAGCCCGTGCGCGCGGGCGGCGGTCAGTGTGAGCGCGAGGGCGGTCGTAAAGGCCGCGCGGTCAGGGGTGGTTTCGGCGCGCATTTCCTTGGCCAGATCGTTGGTGCCCATAACAAAGGCGGCCAGTCTGGTGTCGGCAGCACTTGCCGCAATGGCCCCGATGTTCAGGATCGCGAGCGGCATTTCGATCATCACCCACAGCGCGCAATCGCGCGAAGCGCCGGCGGCATCAAGGGCGGCATCGATGGCGTAAATATCGGCGGCGGTCATCACCTTTGGCACCAGTATCGCGTCGGGTGATGCGGCGACGGCGGCGGTCAGGTCATTCTTGCCCCAAGGCGTATCGAGTCCGTTGATCCGCACCACCACTTCACGTCCGCCAAAGCCGTCGGCGGCAACCGCAGCGGCCACTTGGTCGCGTGCCATGGCCTTGCTGTCGGGTGGCACCGCATCCTCCAGATCAAGAATGAGCACATCGGCAGCAAGGGAGCGCGCCTTTTCCAGTGCGCGGCTGTTGGAACCGGGCATATAAAGGCAGGATCTGCGCGGGCGATAGGTGGGAGAGGTATCAGGCATAGCGAGATGTAAGGCGCTCTGGCGCGTCAGGGCAAGGGCGCAGCGTGAGCTTTTGGCACTGCGCCCTTATCCCCGCGTCGCGATTCTAGCTATCGAGCCGCTCGATGATGATGGCCGGTGCCATACCTCCGGCCGCGCACATGGTGACAAGGCCATAGCGACCCTTGGTGCGTTCGAGCTCGTCGAGTATGGTCCCGATCAGAATCGACCCGGTGGCGCCGATCGGATGACCGAGCGCCATCGCGCCGCCGTTGACGTTGACCTTGTCGCGGGGCAGGTCGAGGTCGCGGATGAATTTCTCGGCGACCACGGCAAAGGCTTCATTGATTTCCCACAGATCAATGTCGTCCTTGGTCAGACCCGCCTTCTCAAGCACTTTCTTGGCAGCGGGGACCGGCGCGTTGAGCATTAGCGTCGGGCAATCGCCGACATTGGCATAGGCGACAATCCGCGCGCGGGGTTTGAGACCCGCCTTGTCGGCATACTCCTTGGACGTGATGAGCAGCGCCGCGGCCCCATCGACGACGCCCGAGCTGTTGCCTGCATGATGGACGCCTTCCCACTCAAGGCCGGGGTAGGCGCGCTGGATCTGCTTGCCAAAGGTGACGCCGCCGCCAAGGTCAAAATCCTTCATCGCGCCAAAGCTGGCTTTGAGGCCTGCCAGTCCTTCGGCTGTGGTTTGCGGGCGCGGGAATTCTTCATGGTCGAGCGCGATGCTGCCGTCTTCATTATAGACCGGCACCACGGATTTATCGAAGCGGCCTTCCTTGATGGCGACGGCGGCGCGCTGCTGGCTGACGAGGGCGAGGGCGTCGACCGCCTCGCGGTCAATGCCTTCCCTTGCAGCAATGGCGTCACCGCAGACGCCCTGATGCGATTGCGGATGGATTGCGTCGAGCGCGGCATTGCCCGACCCCATCATGCGCGGCGGCTGCCCCGCATTGGCGCGCTCGGCGGCTAGCTGAGAGGTATAGCTCATCATTTCGGTGCCGCCGGCGATGACGCAATCTTCCATGCCGCTCATCACCGTCGCAGCGGCAAAGTTGACCGAGCTGATCCCGCCGCCACAAAAGCGGTCGAGCGTCGTTCCCGACGCCTTGGTGTCATAGCCCGCCGCAAGCGCGGCCATGCGGCTGAGGTCGCCGCCTTGCTTGCCTTCTTGCGTTGACGTCGACCAGATGATGTCGTCGACTTCGGACGTGTTCAGATTGTTACGGTCCTTCAGTGCCTTCAGCACCGTCGAGGCCAGATGCTGCGGATGAAGGTGCGACAGCGCGCCCTTGCCGGGCTTGCCAATCCCGCGCGGCGTGCGGACGGCGTCGATGATATAAGCGTCGGTCATGATGGGGTTC